>OY970343.1:0-2288003 GCA_963717525.1 uncultured Methanoregulaceae archaeon | reverse complement strand
TCATCACCACGACTGCCGCAAGCCAGACCCCATATGCTCCCCCGAAACTGGGGAGAAGGGGATAGCGGGCCATGAGGAGGTAGAGAGCAAGGAGGAACAGCAGGGTAGGGATGACAAACCAGAACGCATCCATCACCAGCTGTTGTGTTGTCGCCTGCCCGGCTTCGGAATAGGTAAAGAGAATGGCAAGCGTCGTGGTGATCGGGGCTGCTGCGAGAATGCCCCCGTACTTCGGGTCGGCCTGCTCTGCAAGAAACGTAACACCCACGAGGACACCGCCTCCAATGAGAAATTTCAGGGCAAGGTAGGAATAATCCATAGTTCATACCACCGTTGCCGCGGGTAGATAATATACCCGGGGGTGACCCGTACCATCCGCTCCTTCGCTCCTGTGCCTAAAGATGAACATGTATAAACCACAATAAGGTGAAACCTCATTGAAAGGACAGTTCCATCCACGCTGCAACACCCGGTGACCTCCATGCACCTTTCCTCCTGCAAAAAGACCTACAACATCGAGACCCAGCGGGCAGTGCCGCTCGAAGAAACCCTCGCACGTATCGAACCAAAGATCCCGGCCGCCGGTATCACCAGAGTCGCGGAGATCACCGGGCTCGACCGGATCGGCATCCCTGTCTTCTCCTGCATCAGGCCGACCGCGGAGGATGGGGCGATCACGGTCTACAACGGCAAGGGGGCGACCGTGGAGGAGTCGCGGATCTCCGGGATCATGGAGGGGATCGAGCGGTATTCCTCGGAGATCCACGACCGGAAGGTCAGGCTTGACACCTTCGAGATGATCGAGGGGCGCGAGCCGGCCGTCAACCCCGAGGACCTTATCCTCCCCGAAGATACGGACACCGGGCACGTGCTCCCCTGGGTCGAGGGCTGGGATATCGCAAACGACAAGCCGGTGCTCGTGCCGGCGCAGGCGGTTTTCCACCCGCTCCCCCGGAACTTCCGGCAGATCTTCCGGACTTCAACGAACGGCCTTGCCTCGGGGAACACCCGGGAGGAGGCGATCTTCCATGCGCTCTGCGAGGTGATCGAACGGGACGCATGGTCGCTCGTGGAGGCCTGCCGGGACACCGGCCCGGCGGTGACCGGTATCGACGACCCCATGCTTGCGGAGATGCAGAAGAAGTTCAGTGATGCACAGGTCGAGGTTACCCTGCGGGATATCACCAGCGATGTCGGCATTCCCACCATGGCTGCGGTAGCAGACGACGTGCTCTTAAAAGACCCCACCCTGCTCACGATCGGGATCGGTACCCACACGAATGCACGCATCGCGGTGATGCGGGCGCTCACGGAAGTGGCGCAGAGCCGGCTCACCCAGATCCACGGTGCCCGTGAGGACACGGTGACCGCAGATCTCCGGAAAAAGATGGGCTATGACCGGGTGAAACGGATCAACGGGTACTGGTTCAAAGACAACGGGAGCGTGGACTACGGGAACCTCCGGTCGTTTGATAGCGACGATTTCGCAAACGATATCCGGTTTGCCATCGACGCCCTGAACAAACAGGGGCTTGACCGGGTGATCGTCGTCGACCTGACCCGGGAGGAGATCGGCGTTCCGGTGGTCAGGGTGATCGTGCCGGGCCTCGAGGTCTTTGCGATGGACCCGGCACGGAGGGGGGAGAGGGTGAAGCATGCCAAGAATCATCGTCTTTCTCGGGCCAAGCCTTGATCAGGCATCGGCAGCAAAGATCCTCGCCGCAGAGTACCGGCCGCCGGCAAAACGGGGCGATATCCTCGCCGCGGTCGCGGACGGCGCAGATATCATCGGCCTCATCGACGGGGTCTTCCACCAGGACTGCGCCGTCGCCCACCGGGAGATCCTTACTGCAGTCAAGGGAGGCATTACCGTGGTTGGTGCATCCAGCATGGGGGCGCTCCGGGCGGCGGAGATGGATACGCTGGGGATGACCGGCATCGGAAGGATTTACCATATGTATAAGGATGGCACGATCACGTCCGACGACGAGGTGGCGCTCGTCTTTGACCCGGTCTCGGGATATGCGCTCTCTGAGCCGCTCATCAACATCCGCTGCACGCTCAAAAAAGCAGAGGCGGCCGGCATCATCACCCCAACGGCCCACGCGGCCCTGCTCGGCGCCGCACGCTCGGTCTTCTACCCGCAGCGCACCTACCCGAAGATCGCAGCTGTTGCGGGGGATGCCATCGATGCGGCGACAAAAGAGCGCTTTCTGGCCTTTGCTGCCGCCTCCCCGGCCGACCAGAAACGGGAGGACGCGATCGTGGCGCTGGAATATATCCGGGATCTGGCGGAAAAAAGCGCATCACACCATTAACAACAATTCCGTGAATGAGGGATTAAAGCATGTTTTTTCAGGCTCTTTACCCTTTCAGAAAAATCCGTGAACCAATCGTTCCTGCCGAAAAAATTCCCTGATCTTTGTATCCTGATATTTCACAGATATGCGAGGGTGACCCCCTCTCTCCCCCAGAGGGGGAGGCAGCCCAGGGGGTGCATCCCCTTGACCCCCATTGATTATTCCACTATGAGTGATCACCCCCGGGAAGGTAATACGGCATCATCGCTACGCGCAGGGGCGGTGCGGGGGGACAGGCACTGTCCCCTCCGTCAGCATGTGCTGTGCGATTGGGTAGAAAAAGAGTTTTAAGGAGACGGAGAGTTCACTCCATCTTTCTCCACGCGTACGCGAACCGCTGGAACGCGGTGACATGGCCGAAGACCCCGAAGAGCAGGAGGAGCCAGCCCAGCCAGTTCAGGCTGTATATCGTCAGTGGGAAAATAAGCGTGGCGATCCCGGCCAGCATAATCAGCACGAGCCGGTCTGCCCGGCCCAGAACCCCGCCATAGTACCTGTCCCACGCCGACCGCCTGCGCCTGTGTGCCCAGGTACGACGACATCAGGACCCCGGTGAGCGCGAGCACGCCGATCGGCCAGGGTACGAGGCCGCTTGCGAAAATACCGGTGATGATGAAGATGTCAGCGTACCGGTCGACCGCATGGTCAAGGAAGTCACCCCGCAGGCTCTGGCTCTTTGTCTCCCGGGCGACCGCCCCGTCCATCGCATCGCAGAACGCATTTATGGCGACCGCAAGGACCGCCCAGAGTTCCAGGCGGAAAAAGAAGAGGATGCCGGCCACTGCCGATGCCACGAACGCTGCTATGGTCAGGACGTTGGGCGTGATCCTGCACCGTATGGCAAACCGCACGAGCGGGTCAAAGTAGACCTTGACGTGGGGGCGGAACTGGTCGAGCGTCATGGTGACACCCCGGCATAGGCCGACCAGTCAATCGTCCCGAACGAGGCCGGGATCTCCCCCCGGTAAAACTGTTCGATGGTATCGGCACAGCCGGCAGGGCTCATGCCGGTCGTGTCCAGTTCAAAAACCTCGCCAGGCTCGTACTGTTCCACCGTCTCGATCAGGCAGACATCCAGCGCTTCGGCATCCCGGTTCTCCCCGATCTTGTCCGGAGAATACCCGCGGGCTGCAAGCCGGGCGGCCAGCTTGTCAGGCCGCAGGCGCAGCACCACGATCCGGTCACAGGGCAACAGGTGGGCAAAATGCCCCTCGACAAAGCCATCGAAGGGCACAAATTCGTCCACCATCCGGTCGGTATCGATGATCTGCGTATCCCGCTCCGGGTCTTTTCCCAGCACGTAGGGCTGCACGACATCCGAGATATGGACCACCCGGTGCCCCCGACGGGCAAGTTCATCTGCCACGGTGGATTTCCCGGTCCCCGGCGTCCCGGTGATGCCGCACATCATAGCGCGTTTAACTCCCGTACAAACCGTTCGTTCTCCCAATCCTCTCCGATACTCACCCGGATATAATGGTCGTCAAGTCCTGTAAAACTTCTGCACGAGCGTACCAGCACGCCCCGCGTGGCCAGCTTCTCCACGACCTCGTCGCTGGTGTGGGGTGCCACGTCGACCAATACAAAATTGGCATCCGAGGGCAGGACCGGGTAAGTGCAGCGCATCGCTGAAACGCTTCCGCCATGCGGTGACCTGCGTAATATACCGTGCCGCATGCCCCTTGTCAGTAAGTGCCGCTGCCGCTGCCGCTGCCGAGACCGAGTTCACCGTAAAGGGTGTGCCCGCACGGAGGTAGAACGGCTGGAGCCAGGCCGGGACAAACGCGTACCCGATCCGGAGGCCGGCAAGAGAGTGCACTTTTGAGAATGTCCGGCCGATCACGAGGTTCTCGTACTTCCGCAGGAGGGGAAGGTAATCGATGCCTGAGAATTCGATATACGCGTTGTCGAGGAAAAGCACGCCACCAATCCCCTCGAGAACCTTCTGAATATCCTTATACAGGCGTCGCGTTCCCGGTCGGGTTGTTCGGTGTACAGAGCACCACGATCTTCGCGTCCTTCCCGGCCCGCACGAGCGCACCGGTATCGACCGAGAAATCCGCCCGGCGCGGGACCGGAATTACCTTTGCCCCCTGTGCCTGTCCGGCGAGCCCGTAGAAGGAGAAGGTGGGGGTCGATACCGCCACCGTCTCTCCGGGATCAACAAGTGTCCGCATCAGGGTCTCGATCACCCCGTCCATGCCGACACCGGTCACAAAGGTATACTCCCCGTAATGGGCACGGAGTGCAGAGACCAGCACATCCACCCGCTCGTCAGGGTACCGGTTGGCGCCGAGAATCGCGGCCTGCGCTGCTGCTATCGCTGCCGGTGAGGGGGCCTCGGGGTTCTCGTTACTCGCCAGCCGGGCGACACGCATATCGCCCTCACCGTGAGCCAGGGCTCCTGCCTTCTTTGCGAAAACGTACCCGCCCTGCTTATAACATGACCTTACCAAGCGCTCCATCGATCACCTTCACCGCACGGTCGATCTCAGCATCCGTTATCACGAGCGGAGGGACAAGACGCAGGTTCCCGTCCGCAGCGCAATTTACAATCACGCCGTTCTCGGCGCATTCCTTCTGGACATCGGGACACTTGTCCCCGACCGGGATACCGATCATCAGGCCGCGTACCCGGGGGTGGTACCGTGCAAGACCCTTACGGAACCGCTCACCCTTGCGGGTGACTTCAGGGAGAAGGGGTTCGAGCACACCAATCGTTGCAAGTGCTGCAGCGCAGGCAAGGGGACCCCCGGCAAACGTACTCCCGTGCTCACCCTTTGTAAACTCCAGGCCCTCGCGGGCTACAAGGGCGCCCATCGGAAACCCGCTCGCAATACCCTTTGCAAGCGTCACGATGTCAGGCTCAACCTTTGTATGCTGGATCGCAAGCCACTTACCCGTCCGTCCCATACCGGTCTGGACCTCATCGACGATCATGAACGTACCGGTCGCATCGCAGATCTCACGGATCCCTTCAAGGAAACTGTCCGGCGGGATGATGACCCCGGCTTCTCCCTGGATGGGCTCTACAATCACGGCTGCGGTATCGCCATCGACCGCCTTTTTCAGGGCGTCGAGATTCCCGTACTCGACAAACGTGGTCGGGAGCCCGAGGGGCTCGAACGGCTCGCGGGCAGCAGGCTTGTGGGTCACCGCAAGCGACCCGATCGTCCTGCCGTGGAAGCCATGCATGAAGGCAACAAACTTCCTCTTTTTTGTCCTGACCCGGGCAAGCTTCAGGGCCCCGTCGCTTGCCTCGGCCCCGGAGTTGGAGAAAAACGCCTTCTTAAGACCGGTGATCTCCACGATCTTTTGTGCAAGCTCGCCCTGGTGGGGGATATAGTAGAGGTTGGAGCAGTGGATGAGCTCGTGTGCCTGCTCGCAGATCGCTTTTACCACCGCCGGGTGGCAGTGCCCGGTGCTGCAGACGGCAATCCCTGCCACGCAGTCGATGTATTCCTTCCCGGTGCCATCCCAGACAAGGGAGCCTTTGCCGCGGACAATCGCCATGTTCCGCGAGAAGGCGGGCATAAAGTACTGGTCGTCAAGCGCTTTGTACTGGCTGGTAATATCGCTCTTTTTCATGGGTATCACATGATTTTTCTTATGGTGGGCTTCCTGTTGTTTTTACGTCGGGACATCCCCCGGCATCCCCGGCGTGTCGCAGGGATGGGGATTATTCATATTCGATGGTCGCCGGTGGTTTTGGGGTGATATCGTAGACCACACGTGCAACACTCGGGATCTCTGCGGTGATCCTCGCGCCGATTCTGGTGAGATCGGCAAACGGGATGTCGAGAGGATCGGCCGTCATTCCGTCACGGGAGTTCACGGCCCGGATCGCAACGATCCACCCGTGAATCCGGTTGTCACCCTTGACCCCGGTGCCAAGACCGATGAGGGCTGCAAAGCACTGCCAGGGCCGGTACTGCTCGACAATCTCGGACTCGGCTATCCCGTTCGCCTCACGGATGACCGCGACCTTCTCCTTTGTTACCTCGCCGAGGATACGGACGGCAAGGCCCGGCCCGGGAAACGGCATCCGGTGCTGGATCTCCACAGGAAGGCCGAGCGCGCCAGCAACTTCCCGTACTTCGTCTTTGTAAAGATCCCGGATAGGTTCAATCACTTTCGTAAACGCCATCTCAAGAGGCATGCCGCCGACGTTGTGGTGGCTTTTGATCCCCCCTTCGCTCTCGATCCGGTCCGGGTAGATCGTTCCCTGCAAAAGGCAGGTCGCACCAGACTTCTTTGCCTCCCTCTCGAAGACCCGGATGAACCGCTCCCCGATTGCCTTACGCTTTTTCTCGGGATCAGTGATCCCGGCAAGCGCGGCAAGGAACTCGTCGCCCGCATCGACCACCTGGAGCCGGATGCCGGAGAAAACCGTCTTTATCCGCTCGGTCTCCCCTTTCCGCATCAGGCCGGTGTCGATGTAGATCGGGATCAGCCGGTCACCGAGCGCCCGGGCGGCAAGCGCGGCACAGACCGAGCTGTCGACACCTCCCGAAAGCGCAACGACAACCTTCTCGTTGCCGGCGGCTTTTTTGATCTCCTCGATTGCCTGCAGGATAAATTTCTCTGTTTTTACCATGACTGCTGCCTGCCTATTTCGTCCGCTTGGTCGCTCCGCATGCCTCGACAAATCCGAGGTAGGGCGGGGAGGGCCGGGTCGGCCGTGACCTGAACTCGGGGTGGAACTGCGTCGCAAAGAAGAATGGGTGTCCGGGGAGTTCAAGGCACTCCATCCGGTTCTTGTTCGTGGCTGAGAAGACCAGCCCCTCCTTTTCCAGCTTTTCGATATAGTGCGGGTTCACTTCGTACCGGTGCCGGTGACGTTCGACAATCTGTTTCTGCCCGTAGAGTCTCATCGCGAGGGTGCCGTCCCGGATGTCTGAGGTGTAGTCACCAAGGCGCATCGTCCCGCCCAGTTCCGTAACGCTCTCCTGCTCGGGAAGGAGTGCGATCACGTGCGAGCCTTCCCCGAATTCCTCGCTTGTTGCATCAGCAATACCGCACTTGTTCCGTGCAAACTCGATGGTTGCCAGCTGGAACCCGAGGCAGAGGCCCAAAAACGGGACGTTGTTCTCGCGTGCAAATTTTATTGCCTCGATCTTGCCCTCGATACCCCGCTTCCCGAACCCCCCGGGGATGAGGATGCCATCATAATCCTTGAGCTGGCAGCGCTCGTACCGCTCCGCATCCAGCCATGCGATCTTCACCTCGGTGGAGAGGGCCCGTCCCGCGTGCTTGAGCGCCTCCTTGATACTGATATAGACATCCTCGATGCCGTACTTGCTGATAATCGCCACCGTCACCCGGTTCGTGTACTCCTTGGTGACAAGCCGGTACCATGAGGGGTCGGTCTCCTTCTTGTCGAGGCCGAGGATCGATGAGAGGACATCTGCTATCCCCTCCTTTTCCATCTCCATCGGGACTTCATAGGTGTCATGGGCGGTGGCTGCAGATATGACCGCATTTATGGGGAGATCGCAGAACGCAGAGATCTTACGCTTGGTGTTCGCGCCGATCACCCGGTCGCTCCTGCCGACAATGATATCCGCGTGGAGCCCGAGTTCACGGAGTGCCTTAACCGAGTGCTGAGTGGGTTTTGTCTTCAGGTCGCCCATGGCATCTTCAGGAACGAGCGTGACATGGATCAGGATGTAGTCATGTGCAGGGACCTCGCCCCGCATCTGCCGGACGGCTTCCAGAAACGGCATGCTCTCGATGTCGCCCACCGTGCCGCCCACTTCCACCAGGCATAAATCTGCTTTCGTGCCATCAGGAAACTCTTCTTCGGCCGCCTGCCGTATGCACGTCTTGATCTGTTCGGTGATATGGGGGATAATCTGGACGGTCTCGCCCAGGAAGTCGCCCCGCCGCTCCTTATCGATGACCGTGCGATACACCTTACCGGTGGTGATATTGTGCGAGGCGGTGAGCTCGATATCGAGGAACCGTTCGTAGTTGCCGAGGTCGAGATCGACCTCGCTCCCGTCCTTTAAGACAAACACCTCGCCATGCTGGGCAGGATTCATCGTCCCTGCATCGATATTCAGGTACGGGTCGATTTTGACGGCCGTGACCCGGTACCCCCGGTTTTTCAGGATCCGTCCGACCGAAGCGGCCGTGATCCCTTTTCCCAGGCCGCTCATAACCCCACCGGTGATAAAAATGTACTTCACGTGATCTCCCCGATTGCTTTACCATTTGAGCCGCATTCCCTATTATTATTATCTTAACGACGGGATAGAAGAAACGGCCCGGGGTTTTGGAACCACCCGGGTGGGGAAACCCGTTACGGACTTCACAGGGCGAACTTTATAGTTCGGGAAAAATATTCTACACTATGCATGCCGGGAACCTGGTACCATTCCTTGAGAGGTGCGCCATTGTTGCCGGGATTGCGTTCCTCCTCATTCTCGGGGCAACCGGGTTTGCGGCAACGCTCCCTCCCGGGTATGGGGAAATGCTTTTCCAGGAAAATATCCTCAATACTTCAGTTCTCACGATCATCGTGCTCGCCGCCGGGGCCTATTGTAGCTTCCTTCTCCTTTTTATGTGGTACCGCCACTGAATGCACCGACGGCGGCATGACGAGCGGGATTATGAAAGCAAGATTGATGTCAGGACAGCACCCATATACCGGGCATGAAACGAGGGCAGATTCTGGGAATTCTGGCACTTCTTCTGTTGTGTGCCGTTACCGTCATTCCCGCCATGGCAGGAAACATGACAGTAACCACTACGCACGATATCGCCACTGACTACTATAACTATGGCGAGCTTGCACTGGCAGCTGGAAACTATTCTGATGCGGTCGCGTTCTACGACCAGGCACTCGGATCGAATACGACAATGATTAAACTGGACGGTGTGCTCTTATCCACATTCCAGGATAAATCCTATGCGCAAATCCAGCAGGGCAACTATACCGGCGCGATAGCGACTCTTGATACCGGCCTCGCGGTGTACCCTGGCGATGAGAACCTCCTGAATAACAAAGGCTATGCCCAGTACAACCTCGGAAATTATGCCGATGCGGTAAACTCGTATGACCAGGCGCTTGCCAGCGACGCAAACTTTACCACTGCCCTGATCAACAAGGGTGACGCTCTGCAGAAACTGGGAAACTACCAGGACGCGGTAACCGCCTACAAGGCAGCACTTGCGAGCGATCCCGGTAATACAGCCGCCACTACGAAGCTGGCCGTGGCAGAGAAAGCCGCCGCTTCTGCCCCACCGGTCACCCTGATCGTCCTTGCTGTCGTGGTGGTCATTATTGCCGCGGGTGTCGCGTACCTTGTCACGAGAAAGGCACCCACGGGCGGGAAGGCACAAGAAGAGCCGGACAAACACGCCGGCACGAAGAAAAATAAAAAGTAAGAAACCCTTTTTTTCTTTTTCACTTACGAGCAGGCGGTCACGGCAAAAGACGCCGTTGTCCTTGAGAGCATGGTCTTTTCTGCATTTTCGATCCTGACCTCCCCTTCACAGAACGCAACCCGCCGCCCTTTCCGGATCACCCGGCCCTCAGCGATGATTACCCCGTCCCGAACGCCCTTGATAAAACTCGTGGACTCAGAGATGGTCGCTATTCCCTCGGTCTTTTCGAGCATTGGATAGAGCGCAAGCGCCATTGCCTCATCGGCAAGCGCCACGAGCATCCCGCCCTGCAGCCAGCCCACGCCATTGAGCATATCAGGCCGGACCGCCATTTTCAGGATTGCCAGGCCTTCCTCTGCGTGGACAACCTCAATTCCTGCCAGGCAGAAGAAAGGGTTGGCATATTTCCCGTCTTTTCGTATAGTATCCAGATAAGCTCATGATACTCCGGGGAAGATGTCTGGAACGAAAAAGGGATTAAGGTTCCCGTGACGGATAAAAAAATACTGCTCCCAACATTTATGAATCAGGAACAGTAATCGGTGACTGGTGATTTTTGATCATGCCTCTTTCCTCAGATGAATTTGAAAAAGGGACCGCCGGGACAAACGGGATCGAGACCCTGCTCAGGGCACACCCCGGCATGGCGTACTCACTTCATGAGATCGAGGAGGCGCTTATTGGCCCCGGGATGAACCGTACAAAACATCTCGACGTCTTTATCGCTGACCTGACGCTGCTTGCCCCACTCCTGTTCCAGGAAAAGAAGATCGAGTACCGGGTAATAGAGGGGGTCCCGTACTTCCGCTGGCGGAGATAGGGGAGCCACGTTCCGTGCTTCTCTTTCCCTTTAGTGGCCAAAGACCGTCGGGCACCTTACCCTTAATTACCCGGTACTCACGAAGTATGTAGCATGGAAGATGCAGAACTCAAAAGCATGCTTGCTGACCTGATCTGGCTCAATGCGCTGATCGCAACCGAACTCATCCAGGTGACCGAGAATACATCAGCTATCATGCGCAAGTCCCCGCCGCCCGAGAGCTGTCTTAAGGATCACCAGGAACTCCGTGCAACAGCACTTGCCATTGCGGAGAAATATCATAAAAAGACCGCACTCGCCCGGCACCTGGGAAAACACCAGTAATATTATTGGCATTCTTCACTCACCGGTAAAGGATTGCACCGCTGCAGGGCCGCCGGTATTTTCGCACCTGCAGGTGCCAAGTAACTGCCTGTCATGTCGCCCGTTCCAGAACCAAGATACAGCCTGGTCATCCCTGCCTACAATGAGGAAAACCGGATTGCCGGCCTCTTTGCGTCCATCAGGCAGTTCGACGGAGAGATCATTGTCGTCTGCGACGGAGATGACCGAACCGCAGATGTGGTTGAGACCCTGGCAAAGAACATACCTGATCTCTCCATCCGCTGCCTGCGCTTTCCTGTCCGCCTCGGGAAAGGAGGGGGCGTCAGAGCGGGGCTTGCCGCGGCACGGGCGCCGCTCGTAGGGTACGTGGATGCAGACGGCTCCACGGAGATCGACGAGATGTGTCGGCTCTTTTCACATCTCTCCTCGTATGATGTCGTCATCGGTTCCCGGTGGGTACCGGGTTCCACTCCTGCGATCCGGCAGGACTGGAGGCGCCGGCTGGAAAGCCGGGGGTTCAACCTGATCATCCGGCTCCTGTTCGGGCTCTCCTTCCACGACACCCAGTGCGGCGCAAAAGTCTTTAAAAAAGCCGCGGTTGATGCTGTACTGCCTCACCTCATTGCGCAGGGTTTTGAGTTCGATGTCGAACTGCTCTGGAGACTCTCGCGGGCCGGATACCAAATCGAGGAGGTTCCTGTCGAATGGCAGAACAAGGGGGATTCCCGGGTCAGGAGAGGGGATATGCTGCGGATGCTCGCCGGTCTCCTCCGGGTGCGGTTCCGCCCGGACAAGCCATGACCCCGGCACCTGCTGAAGAGGAAAAGAAGGAGGCATTAGCACTGTACAACGCAGGGCTGTATGCAGAATCCCTCGCTCTGTGCACCCGGCTGCTGGAAACGGCACGGGACACGGCCCTTGAGATCCTCGCCGCCACCAACCTCTTCTCCCTGGGAAAACTCGAGGATGCGGAGGTCCACTTCCGGGATCTTGCACGGAGGATGCCGGACTCGTCCCATATCCACAGTTACCTTGCAAAGGTACTCGAACAAGAAGGAGACGATAATGCAATCGCCGAGTACGCGGCGGCGGTCCGTCTCGACCCTGCAAATCAGGATGCGTTGCGCAGCTACGCGGCCGGTCTGGTCGCGCGAAATGACGAGAGGGGGGCTCTCCCGGCCTTAAAACATCTCTGGACATCCGGGAAACGGCCTGACGATCTGCGGCACCTGACTGCGGCACTCACCCGATCGGGGCGTGCAGATGAAGCCTGCGCCCTTTATACGTCCGAGCGAGCCGGCAGGGTAACGAGCCGTGAATATGCCGAGGCACTCTGCGCAGCCGGGAGGTACCGCGAGGCAGCTGACGAGGCCCGGGGGCTGTATAATGAGACCCGTGACCCCGGGATCCTCAGGGTATACCTTGCCGCACATGCCCATGCGGATGCTGCTGCCGCTCCCGCTGCCTATGCATCGTCACTTAAGGAGGTTCCGGATCCCGGGATCTATCTGGATTACACGCTTCTTTTGCGGGAACGGGGAGAGTGTCTCCGGGCGCTTGCCACAGTAAAAAAACTGATCGCACTCGATAGCCACCCCCGGTACCGGCTTCTCGCGTGCGAACTTTCTGCAGCGCTGGGCGATCATGCAAATGCCCTTAAAGAATACGAAACTCTCGTGAGGGATGAACTGGAAGCTCCTGCTGTACCGGAGGCTCTCCGGCAGGTCCTCCGGTCGTACCTCAGGTATATCAGTCAGCAGTTCCAGCCAGAAGATGCCCGGAAACGGTTCCTTTCCTTTGTCCCGGGCGATACAAACGTGGTCTGCCTCGAAGAGACCGCCCGGATGTACCGTGAACTGGGGGAGACCGATGAGGCAAAATCCTGGTATTACCGGGCATACCGCGCCGATTACCTGAACGGCGGCCTTCCCTACGCGGAGTTCCTTGCTACCGGTGGTGACGACCGGGAGTGCGAGAAAGTGCTGCTCCATATCCTCGCAAATGTCAGGAAACCCGCTGATCTCAGCAAAGTTGCTGCTGCCGTTACAGAAAACAATGCTGCCTTGCAACGGATGAGACGCCTCACCCGGCAGCTGATCCGGCGCCTTGAGGAGCGGCGGCAGACACTCAGTTCTAATGACCGCGAATGCCTTGCAGCAGCATACCGGTGCGAAGCCGCCGATGCACTCTCGCGAGACGACTATGCGGCGTGCATGTACAACTGTCTCTGCGGCATCGATGTGCTGCCCGCGTATTCCCTTACCTGCCATGCGGAGGATTTCCTCACCCTGATAAACCGCACCAAGGAGCTGATGCTGACGTTTATTCCTGTCATAACCCCGGCTCTCCCGGAAAAGACGGCGGGATCCGGGCAGACCATACAGGAGATGATGGACCGCATGGCACTCTCAGATCCCGAGCAGAAGATCGTGACGTTCCTTGCCATGCACAAACGGGCAAGTGAGACCGACCTGCGCCGGCTGCTCGACACCCGCCGGGTTGCCGGGATCATAAACATCCTGATCCGTAAGGCTAAAGCACAGGGGGTTATGCTCATAGAGAAAAAAGGTATGAGTACGGAGGGGGAGGTCTATGAATACTGCGGACCCTGACCAAAAGGAACGGAGCCGGCATGAAAGCCTCAACATCATAAACGCACTCAGGAGAGGAACTGTTCCCGCGGTTGGTCTGGAACGGATCGTGGTCGGGCTTGACATGGAAGAGGGCGTGATCAGCAGGCAACTGGATTTTGTCGCTGATGGAGGCGGCGACCTCAAGTTCATCAGGGGAGATTTCGGGAGCGGCAAGACTTTTTTTGTCGCTAGGGCCCTCGAGATTGCCGGAAGCAAGGGCTTTGCCACCGCCCACATCTTTGTCTCCCCCGCATCCCCGCTCTCGAAACCAAAAGCACTCTACCAGCAGATCTGCGCCAACCTCAAGACAAGCGAGGCGGATCACGCACTCAAGACGATTGTTGACAACTGGATCTTTGCTATCGAGGAGCGGCTGATCTCGACAGGCCGGGGTGGGGTGGGAGACTCGCTGCTCGAAGCGGCCGCGGAAAAAGAGATCGAATCGGCATTGGCCGGCATCAGCGAGACCAGCACCGGCCTTGCCGCGGCGCTGCGCACGTACCTACCGGGCCAACAACGCCGGGGATTTCCCGATAGCGCAGGCAGCCATCGGCTGGATCGCGGCTGAGTCTACCATCGGGCGCGACTTCAAGCAAAAGGCGGGGATCAAGGGTGAGGTTGATGACAACGCAGCGTTCTCCTTCCTCCTGGGGCTTGTCGAGATCATCCATGGTGCGGGATACCGGGGGCTTGCCATCGCGATCGATGAACTGGAGACCACGCAGGGGCTCCAGCGGAACCAGCGGGAGAGAAGTTACCAGACGCTCGCCAGGATAATTGATGCGCTCGACGCTGGAAGGATGCCACACTGTTACTTCCTGTTCACCGGTACCCCTGCCTTTTTTGACAGTTCGCGGGGCGTGCGATCGGCAACCCCGCTCTATGACCGGATCAGCGTTGCTGGAACAGACGCTTACAAAAATCCCCGCCAGCCCCAGATCCACCTCTCCCGGTTCGACACGGGCAAGCTCGAACTGGTGGCCCTCAAAGTGATCGAGGTGTACTCTCAGGCTTACCGGGAGGTGGACCGGGAGCGGATCTCCCACCGGTTTATCCGGGTCATGATCAAGAAGCTCACCGGCCGGTTTGGCGGCCGGGTGGACGTGATCCCGAGGATCTTCCTCAAGGAATTCATCGATGTGCTGGACAAGTGCGAGATTTACGAGGACTACAACCCATCCGACGCCTACGAGTTCGATACCGGGCACCTGAAAGGGGAGCTCAAAGCAGAAGAAGAAGCGGTTATGGTCGTGGAATTTTAAAAGATTGTTGTGCTACCGTTTTATCGTTCCGGAAAGAAGGGTACCAGCATGCACGGGCGATTCTGTCTTCTGGCTGCACTATCCCTCCTCTTTTTCATGGCATGTATCCCGGCGCCGGGGCACAGACGGTCACCATCATTGCCGGCTCCTGCATGATCCGCCGGCGGAAAAACGCATAAGAAAAATGTGACGGGCCCACCGGAAAAAAACAGTTATTCCCTTCAGCAGCCGGAATTGTTCTTCCGGCCCTTTTGGGCTCCCTGAAGCCGCACACTCACGGATCGTGCGTGGGCAGCAAGCCCTTCGGCGGTGGCAAGGGTTTCGATGATCTCACCGATACTTTCAAGGCCGTCTTTTGTGAGAACCTGAACCGAAGAGGTCTTACAGAAGTGGTGCACATCGAGGCCAGAATATTGCCGGGCGTACCCTGCCGTCGGGAGCACGTGGTTGGTGCCCGAGGCATAATCCCCGCAGGCGACCGGCGTGTACGGCCCGACAAAGATCGCACCTGCGTTCTGTATGCCGCCAAGGACCGGGAGGGGATCGGCAACCTGAAGGGAGAGGTGCTCGGGTGCGACAATGTTCGAGATCGCAACCGCTCCGTCAAGATCGCCCGCGATGATGTACCCCGAGTTTTTAAGTGCCTGGGCCATGATCTCCTTACGCGGGGCGTGTTCGGCCTGCTTTTTAATCTCGGCACCCACCCGGTCGGCAAGGGCGGCAGAGGTGGTGATCAGGAGGCATGCCGCATGCGGGTCGTGCTCAGCCTGTGCGAGGATGTCAGCCGCGACATACGCTGGAACAGCGCTTTCGTCCGCGATAACGGCGATCTCGCTTGGCCCTGCGGGAAAATCGATCTCGACAAACTCCCGCAGCATCATCTTCGCCGCGGTGACATACACGTTCCCCGGTCCGACGATCTTGTCTACCGGCGCAATGGTCTCGGTCCCAAGAGCCATTGCAGCAATCGCCTGTGCCCCCCCACACTGGTAGATCTCCTTTACCCCGGCAATATCGAGCGCGACGAGGGTGAGCGGCTGGATAGGCGGCGGGGAGCAGCAGCAGATCTCAGGAACGCCGGCTATCCGTGCAGGAATCGTGCACATGAGGGCGGTTGAGGGGTACGCGGCACGGCCCCCGGGCACGTACGCCCCGACCCGGGAGAGCGGGGTGGTCTTCACGCCAAGGGTGATGCCGGGCTCGACCTCGGAAAGCCAGAGACCCCGGGGGAGCTGGAGTTCGTGGAACCTGCTGATCCGTACCTCGAGCTTCCACGAGACACTCGGTAACCCGTGCATCGACTGCCTCGTAGGCCGCCTCCCGGGTATCCTCATCGATGGCGATGGTGTCCAGGTGCACCTTATCGAATTTTTCGGTGAGCTCGATTAAGGCCGCATCCCCCCCTGTTCTCACCTTCTCTATAATCTCCTGGACCGGGCCGTGCACTTCATCCAGACGGGACGTGCGCCGCGAGACCCAGGTTTTGACATCAATCGCGCTCCACATAGGAGGAAAAATCGGCGGGATAGGTTGTTAAGGTTTCGTTATCCGGGCCTTATTCAGCCGGTGAATCTGCCCGGGGCCGTGCGCGTGTCCGGTTCGGCCGGAACCCGGGCTGCATGGTCCTTTTTCCCCGGCCAGGTAGTACCGCGGATTCAATAAATTTATCAGCATCCCGCCGTAACAGTCAATGTGTTTCACTATGGCTGACCTGCTGACGGATCTGCTCATCTACATCGGTTTTGGGATCATTATGTTTGCTATCGGGATGATCATCGGGTACCAGCTCCTGACAATGTACTACTCGAAGCGGTTTATGGTGCTTGCAAAAGACTGCTCCGATACGGATTCCGTTGTCCCGCTCGTGGACGAACTCGCCCGGGAGTCCTGAGGGGATCCGCATGGTCGACGTTGCAAGCTATTTCCTGATCGGCATCACGTGTCTCTGTTTCGGCCTGATTGTGAGTTTCCAGATAGCCCATATCCGGTATTGCCGGAAGCTGACGGTCTTTGTCCGGCGTTCCATCTCCACAAAGACCATCGCCCCGGTGCTCGCGGAATATGAAGCCATGAAAGCAAAAAAATAACCCCGCCCCCTTTTTAATATTCCCCGGCAGTGAAACGGGGAAAGCTGGTTAATACAAAAAGCACCCAATGTAGGAAGAGATGCGGTGCACGATTCTTGCGAGCGGGAGCAAAGGCAACTGCACGTATATCGCCGGCGGCGAAGGTGCTATCCTTATCGATGCAGGCCTGAGTGCAAAGGAGACCCTGCTCCGGCTGGCGCAGAACGGTTGTGATCCCGATGCGATTGCGGCAATCATCGTCACTCACGAGCACACGGATCATGTCAGGGGCCTTGACGTGCTCGCACGAAAACTCTCCTGCCCGGTCTATGCGACCGGAGGAACTCTCGCGGATTTTCTCTGTCACCGGCGTACCTCGGATAAATCGCTCGAAACGCACACATGCCGCTACGATGCCCCGTTCAGGGCAGGGGGATTTACCATCTCGCCATTTGCCACATCCCACGATGCGGCAGAACCCTGCGGGTTTGTCCTGCAGGAGCACGGAGAACTGCTCGGGTACTGCACCGATACCGGCGTCGTTACCCCGCACATGCTTGACATGCTCCGGCGTTGCGACGCGGTGGTGCTCGAGAGCAACCACTGCCCGGAGATGCTTGCAAACGGCCCGTATCCCGAATCCCTGAAACGCCGGATACGCTCAAACCGTGGGCATCTCTCAAACCCGGCTGCCGCTTCTGTGCTGCGGACCCTTGGAAAAGACGTGCCTCAGGTCGTACTCTCCCATCTGAGCGAGATCAACAATACACCGGAGCGTGCCCGGGCGAGCGCACGCGGCGGGTTCGGGCTTTTCTTTGAAGAAAAGAACCTGATTGTCGCAACACAGCAGGGTTCAACTCCAGGCGCACGGCAGGAGATCCGGTTATAGTCATTTCGGACCGGATACCTGTGCAAGGGATTCTTCGAGTTCCTTGAACCCGTACGGTTTGATCAGGGCTGCGGCAAACCCGCCCGCAGCACAGCTGGTCAGCAGGGGATGGGTTGCATACCCGCTGGAGATGATCGCCCGCACATCGGGATCGATCTCGCGGAGCCGGGGCAGGGTTTCTTCTGCACCAAGCCCGCCCGGTACCGTGATATCGAGAATGACCGCATCGAACGACAGGCCATTGGCATGCGCTTTCCTGTACAGTTCGATCGCATCCTCTCCATTTTTCGCAACCGTGACCAGGTGACCCAAGAACGAGAGCATTTCGCTGGTGGCCGAAAGAATTGCATCCTCATCATCCATCAGGAGGATCCTGTAGCCGGTCGCAGCACTTTTCTTTTTCCCGGTGACCCTGTTCAGGTGTGCTGCGGGAACCTGGGCGTTCCTGACTGCGCTGGCCTCGCTCTTTGTGCCCGTCGCCGGTACGAGCAGATTGCGGGAATGATCCCGCGCCCGCAGAACGCTTTTTTCGGCGTCGTCAAGGTGCCGGCACAGGTTTTTTCCGTGGGTCAGGGACCGGCGTGCAAGCTGGATATTTGCCAGCGCCGAAGAGAGCGAGTTGTTGATATCGTGAGCAACCTTTCGCACCATCGGGCCGGGATAGATCTTCTTCCCGCCATTGCCCCGTTCAAGGGAGTGCCGGTAGACGGTAGCCTCGACTACCTGCCTGAAAGCCCGGGGGCCAAACGGCCGTACCAGGTAGCCGTACGGAAAAGCGGAGCTTTCGTGCAGGGCCAGGATATCGTCATCAGAGTCAGCAACCAGGACGACCGGAATACCGTTATCCATCTGGATCCTCGTCAACACCTCGGTCAATCCCATGGTCCCGCCAGGATGCGTACCCAGCAGGACGAGATCGGGATGCCGGGACTCCGCCAGGGCGACCGCATCTTTCCCGGAATATGCCCGGGCCTTCACCTCGTATCCTGCTGTTTCTGCCCGGGCCGCAAGCTTGTCAGCGTCGGCTGCATCACCCGAAGCAATAAGAACTGTCACCTTTGCCATACGTAACCCCCCTCTGATCGCAGGCAACTCCTTTTGCCTTCTCCCGCACCCGGGATCGCAGGTTCTGCCATTATAACGCCTCGAATTTGAGCAGTTTCATACAGGTCCTGGTCGACAGCATCAAAAATCGCCTTTTTCGACCGCTTGACCTTTTTTGCATCGTCAGAATGAAAATCGTGTGCCACGTATTCCAGCAGTGTCACAAAAAAGTGCTGCGGGCCGAAGCGTTTTTTGATCTCGTCCATGCAGGCAGCCGCGTCGGCCTGTTTGCCGCTCATCACTTCAAATGAGTAGTCCAGCAGGAGAAGGGCCTGAAGCGGGATGTTCTTGTCCACGGCAAGTTTCCGGAACCGGAAATAGGTATCCATGCGGCTGGTGATGATCGAGAGCTTGAGACCATAGTAGACCGGCTCGATCTCGTCGGGATATTGCTGGGTCATCTGCTTGACGACCCCGGCCACCCCCCCGGCATCCCGGTTCTCGAGTTTGAGTTTATAGAGCTCACGCAGGAAGAACATGTCGTTATAGAACCGTTCAATCGCAATATTGAGGAGTTCCTCTTTAAGGTCACGCCCCCCGTCCCGGGACGCCTTCTCGATCCCGATACGGAGAAACTCGCGCTCGCTGGGGAACCAGTCGATCGCCTGCTTGATCATGAACCAGAAGATCTTGTTGATCCGCGGATCTTCGGCAATTTCGAGATCCTGGAGCCGGTTTATCGGCGGGTTGAGTCGGACAAGTTCGATCATCTGCTCCCGTGCGGCAAGCGCCATATCCTTGAGCCGCTGGTATTCCCCGCTCCTCTCGACAGGGCTCTGCTGGGTGGAAAGGACGAAATAGCAGTACGCGATCGCAGGGCAGATAATGACGTCCACGGACCGGTACTTCTTGAGCTGCTCGGCACCCTCTGCATATTTCCCGGTGTTGATCATCTTCATGCCAAGGAGGATATCATAAACTGCACGATTCCGGCTCCCGCGCTTGTTGCGCATTGCGTAATCGAAGAGTTTTTCGACAAAGGGGATCTCTTCGGACCGTTTCGAGGCTTCAAGAACAGCAAAGGCCATTGCATCGATGAACTGGTCGAAGAGCTCATCGCTGAGGCCGGGAAGCGTCTTGTCAAGGGAGGCGATGACCTGCCCGAAAAAAACGGGGATATTTGCGTCAATCTTTTCGCTATTGACGTTAATATATTCGTTAAATTCCTTTTTAAGACGTTCCAGTCTCAGCCTCACCACTGCTTCGGGCTGCCACTCGTCACCCATAGGATTGTTCCACAACCTGCACTGCATGAATTATCGGTAGGAAATTAAAAATACTTTTACCTTGGCTATAAAAAACGGAAAAGGCCAGTATCCGAAGGTGCCTCGCCCCATCCCGCGATACAGCAAAATGTTAATTCTCCGGTCACCAACCCACACATCAGAAACCTCATGCTGTTCTCAGAGTTCTCACGGTGCTGCGAAGAGATCGAGCACATCTCCGGCCGTCTTGACATGATCGATGTGATCAGCAGGGTGCTGCCACGTCTGTCATCTGAAGAACTCCCCGTCTTTGTCCGGTTTATCATGGGGAGAATCTTTCCCGACTGGAGCGCCCAGAAACTCGGCATAGGCCCGAACCTTCTCTATGAATCCGTGGGTTATGTCGCCGGGGTAAAGAAGGATGCGGTCATCGACCGGATCAATAAAACCGGAGACGTGGGAAATGCAGTCGAAGAACTCCTCGCGAAGAAGTCGCAGGCATCGTTATCATCCCAGGATCTTGACCTTGTCGAGGTCAATGCCAGACTGATAAGCATCGCGGCCCGGGGCGGGGCAACCTCCCAGAAAGAGAAGATGCGTTCGGTCAAGTTGATGCTGGGTGATGCAACCCCTCTCGAAGGGCGGTACCTCGCACGGATCATGCTTGAAGAACTCCGTATCGGGGTGGGTGAAGGGACCGTTCGCGAGGCGATTGCAAAGGCGTTCTCGGTTGACCCGGTCCTTGTCGAGCACGCGATGCAGGCCATAAATGACCTGGGAGAGGTGGCACGCCTTGCGAAAATGGGGCCAGACGCCCTCGCAGATGTTCACATAACGCTCTTTCACCCGGTACGGATGATGCTTGCCCAGCAGGGCACCATTGCCGGCATGGTAAAAGACCACGGCGAGGTGGCAGCGGAATACAAGTACGATGGATCGCGGTTCCAGTTCCATAAGGAGGGCGATAAGGCCATGATGTACTCGCGCCGGCTCGAAGACGTCAGTGCGGCCCTTCCCGACGTGATTGCGCTTATGCAGGCATCGACCTCCCACGATGTGATCCTCGACGGGGAGGTGATCGCGATCAAAGACGGCAGACCGATGCCGTTCCAGTCCGTGTTACGCAGGTTCCGCCGCCGTCACGATGTAGCCGGGGCCCAGGAGGAGATCAGGATGGTGCCCAATGTCTTCGATATTCTCTATCTTGACGGAAAAACCCTGATCGATCTCCCGTTCCACGAGCGCCGCAGCATCCTCGTGGATAGGGTAACACAGTATGTCGCCCCGCAGGTAGTGAGTGCCGACCCGCAGGTCATCGAACAGACCTACCATGACGCACTTGCCGCCGGCCACGAGGGGATTATGCTCAAGGTGCCGGATTCGCCATATACCCCGGGCCAGCGGGGGAAGAACTGGATCAAGATCAAGCCGGAGGTAGATACCCTCGACCTCGCCGTAATCGGCGCAGAATGGGGCGAGGGAAAACGGGCGCACGTCTTCGGGTCGTTTCTGGTGGCCTGCCAGGACCAGGGAAAACTTATCCCGCTCTCCCGGGTAGCCACCGGATTCTCTGACGAGCAACTGGGCGAGGTGTACGATCTCCTCAAGGACACGGTGATCTCAGGCGCCGGGAAAGAGGTGCGTTTCGAGCCGGCACTGGTCTTTGAGGTGGGATACGCCGAACTCCAGGTCAGCCCGACCTACGAAGCGGGGTTTGCCCTCAGGTTCCCCCGGTTCATCCGGATCAGGGACGACAAGGACACGACCGAGATCGAGACGCTCGAAGGCATCAGGGACAGGTACCATCGGCAGTCAAAATCAGCCCAAGCGTACACGGGATAACCGATCAGAACGAGAAGAGGGTCCGCTGGGTGCGCATCTCGGGGATGAGCGTGCTGTGCTGCTGCCAGTACCCAAATCCGATCCGGGCGGAACCGACAGCTACGGCTGCATCCAGCGATTCGCAGGAGACCGGTGGAGATGCCATCGCCTTCCGGGCCGCCTCTCGGATCACCCAGGTCCCGAGCGGCGCCCAGTAATCGCTGGATATGTGCCGCAGCACAATCACCCGGGCCGAACGCCGTGTCCGTGCAAGGTACTCGCACACGGCAAGCCGGGCCGAGTAATAGGCGCCGGAGATCGGGGAATACCCCTGTTTTTTTATCCCTTCCCGGTCCTGCACGATCGCTTCAGTATCCCCGGCCCAGAGCGTCTGTTTCCCCCAGACCTCGATCATCTCGTACCGCCAGTCCCCCGGGGCAAGGATGCAGACAATCCGGTTTGCAAAGACCTCCCCGGAAAAGACCCGGGTACTCTTCGAGAGGAGGGTACCGAGCAATCTCCTTTTTTAATGCTGTGGAGAGTGTATCATCGACCGCGGTTATCCCCCAGCGGGTGGGGACAAAGTGCCGGTGCCGACCAAGGAGCCCCGAGGTCATGAGCTTTGTGATGCTGTAGACATCGTTTCCCCCACGGGACAGTTCGACACAGGCTTCGGTAGCCCCAAGATCGGTATCGGAAGTGATCCGGTCGACAAGTCGTTCAACGGTGGCGCTGCCCACCACGTCAAACCGCCGTACCTCCCCCGAGAACCCCACCGGCGCGACCGTCCCATCGAAGGTCATCGCAAAGGAGACCGGGCGGGAGAACGCGACGTCGACATCGAGGGGTCGTGACGAGAGGGCAATCTCCTGAAGGTTGCCGGTGAACTGCCGGGCCGGGGATCGCCCGCGGATCGTCCTGGCCCGGAGACCCACAACATCCTCGATCCTGAGGTTGCGGGCCAGCCAGTCCGGGGGATGGTCGCTGTCATCAATAAGAAGCGGGCCGCCCTGGACATCCGGGTAGCCGAAACTCCCGATAAAGACCGATGGAGCTGTGCCCCGGTAGCTCGCTGAGGGTTTCACTTCTGCCTGTGCAAGGAACCTGCTGGTGATCGGACACTGTGGCAGGCCACACAATCCTTTTCCCTTGCACCGGATGCACTGCATCAGGCCCTCCAGTGCCATGGCTGCATGGCAGCCCTGTGTTCATCCTCCCCCAGGACAATGGCCGCTGCGTCAGTGCGGGATCCCGGCAGCCCTGACAATGTGGCTCTCCTCCTCGCAGAACGAGATCCTCCAGCCTGCATCGAACCGGGCTCCGCATTCAGGGCAGATCAGGATCACCCGGAAGAGGTCCCGGGTGGATTTCACCGGGCTCTCTTTCCCGTCCTGTGCGGCATTCACGCTGACAAAGGAGATATGGAACCCGTACTCATATCCACACGCCGGGCAGATGTGCAGGTTCTCCCCCGGCTTTATGGTTTTTATCTCCGCAGAAATCCCCATATCCTTCACTGCTCACTTTTTGTGGGAAGCGACGCCTTAACCTTTCCTTTTGCCGCACCGCGGGCGACTGCTTCGATGATCGCCGCGGCATTCTTCCTGCCGTTCACCAACGCAAGATCGGGGCCGCTGGTGCGGGGGGGAAGCGCAATGGTCTCCGCGATCTTTTTTTCGAGTATCTCCTTGTTGACCGTCCGGCCGTCCACGACCGTCCCTGCCCCCATGTCGACGATCTTCTTTGCATTGTTCTGCTGCTCCGGGTGACCCGGGTCCATGATGATGAGGACCGGCTTAGAAAAGAGCAGCGCTTCGTGAAGGGTGGTCAGCCCACCGTGTACGATGGCGATTCGTGCCTCGGCGAGGTGCTCGTAGAGGTTGGGCACGTACCCGTGCGAAAGATAATTGTCCGAAGATTCCGGGAGGATCGCCCCGGTGTAGAAGACATCGAAAATCAGGTCTTTTCTCGTGTCGGCGATCGTCCGGAGCAGCCGGTAGAGCGGGAGCTTGTAGGGTTCGCCCCCAAAACTGGTAAAGATCGTCTCCTGTCCGAAGTGGTACCGGGAGAGGTCGACCTCAAGGAACGGCCCGGTGAAGTGATAGTGCCGCCGTTCCCCCTCCGGAATGAGGAGGTTGTATTCACTTACGGTCTGGGGAGGGGGATAGTCGGGGATGAGGACCGCAGCGGAGAGTCTCAGGTAACGCCGTATTAAAAAGTTGAGGACACTCCAGACCGGGTTCTTCCCGCCCCCCGGGCCACTGAACCGGTTCTGGTTGGTGATAAAGATGACCGGGACCTTCCGGAGCCGGGCCGCAAGGACTCCCGCATACATCGTATCGCAGACCACGCAGTCGATCTGGTGTTCCCGGATCAACCTTGTCACACGAAGCCCGGACCGGACAAGGTTCAGGGCAATCCACCGCGAGCACCAGAGAGTCTTTTTGAGGGAGAAAAAGCCGTTTTCGCCTTCGAGGCAGACTTCACGCTCACCCCGGTAGACCGTGATACACCCATGGTCATGGAAAAAATCATAGGATTTTCCATATGCCACGAAACTGACCGAATGCCCCTGCTGCTCCAGGTAATGGCCAAGGTGGATGCACCGGGACGAGTGTCCCAGTCCCTCGCCGCATACGACAAACAGTATCCGCATTCCTTTGTTCCCTCACGCACCGGGTTCCTGCCGTCACGGTACCACAGCCATGCACAGGATTACGGTCGGTTTATCCCCATCAGGTCCAGCCGGAACCCACCGGCACCACCTTTTCGCAGAACAGGATTCGTTGTTATCGATTATGATGGTTGCCTTCGTGGCCATGAACTGCAGTGTACCGAAAATCTTAACAGGTATAAAAAAAGGATCCCGGTGGAGGTGTATGCAATGGGAGATCTGAAGACCGCTACCTTCGCGGCGGGTTGTTTCTGGGGTGTTGAAGAGGCATTCCGGAAAATTCCCGGAGTCATGGTAACAGAGGTCGGGTACGCAGGAGGGACGACAAAAAATCCCCGGTACGAGGAGGTCTGTACCGGTCAGACCGGGCATGCCGAGGCAGTGCGAATTTTGTATGATCCTGACATGGTAACGTACCGGAAGCTGCTTTCCATCTTCTGGTCGATCCATGATCCGACCCAGAAAAACCGGCAAGGACCAGATACCGGGACAAATTATCGCTCGGTGATCTTTTATCATGACCCGGAACAGATGCAGGCGGCCATCCAGTCAAAGGAAGATATCGAACGATCCGGCCGGTTCAAACGACCGGTGGTCACCGAGATCATCCCTGCCACCGTCTTCTGGAGGGCCGAGAAGTACCACCAGCAGTACCATGAGAAACATGGCGGGGCCGGCGGCTGCCGGATTACATGAATAGAGAGATAATACAGGAAAACCAATTATTACACACTGATATCCATGAGAGATCCGAAGACAAACCAGGGTATCTCTGAGGTCGCCGCAGAGATCCTGATCATCATACTTGTGCTCGTGATCGCCGCAATAGCCTATGCTGCATTTACCGGCGCACTCAACCCCCTGTTCCTCAAAAAGAGCGTCTATGTTGCGGGAAGTGCGGGCATAGCTACCCTCCCGCAACCGGGTGGGATTTCGGATGATGTACTGACCTTCCTGCCAAAAGCAGGAGATCCCTTCTACCTGACCGGGCAGACCTCCGGTGCGACTGGTACGCAGGTCACCCTTCAGGCGATCAGCCCCACCGGGCAGGTGCTGTACCCTGATGCGAGTTCCCTGAACGGGACACTGTACGGCAAAACGCTCTTCATCTACCCGAACAACACACCCTCGTCAACGCAGTGCACCTATGCAATATCCCAGACTCCACCGACCGGAACGCTCCG
The DNA here is from genome assembly GCA_963717525.1 of uncultured Methanoregulaceae archaeon. Lineage (GTDB taxonomy): Archaea > Halobacteriota > Methanomicrobia > Methanomicrobiales > Methanospirillaceae > Methanoregula. Next base: position 2,262,269 of record OY970343.1, on the reverse strand, counting down.
GCCCATGGCACTTGGCACCTGGACTATCCAGATGATCGACCAGAACGTGCATGTGATTGCGGGGTCTTATACCGAGACGGTAAAGAACGGGGCAACAGCATTGCCGGTGGCCGGGGGATTCCTTGGTACTGGCACCGGACAGTTCTACGATGTAAACTGTAACCCTATAACCGAGAATGTCAACGGGAATCTCATCACCACGCCAACCGGGCCCGGGGGCATGTTGGCGACCTTGTTCAGTGGTGGCTCATACATCACGATCCCGGATTCTACCGGACTCGCCTTCACCGGGAATATGGCCATCTCCATGTGGTTTGATCCGACCACGGCAGGATCAGCGGGCGACAGCGGTAACTGGCAGCAGCTGATCGGGAAAGGTCTGACAACCAGCGCCGGGAGCAGTGCCGCAAATGAGAACGACAATTACCAGCTCTTCCAGCTGGGAAACCAGCTGTTATTCGAATGGAACGATGCTACCGATGGCCAGCACTACCAGGCAATAACTCCTCCGACGGTCAATGCAAACCAGTGGAATTACGTGACCGCTACCGTCAATAACGGCCAGCTGACTATTTATAATAATGGTGTAGCCCTGCCCCTTGTCTATGACAACAGTAATGTACCGAATCTGGGCTCAACCCAAACGACTCCCCCCACCCCGAATGGTCTGGTCAATATTGCGAATAATAATAACTTCCCGGTAAATATCGGACAACAAAATGCCGCGAGCCCGGGCAACGATTTCAATTACAACGGGTATATAGGGTCAACCGCACTCTATAACCGGGCCCTGACTCCACAGGAGATTGCGGCAAATTATGCCGGATATACGGCATAACAGAAACAGATACCCCTTTATCTTTTTTTAGCCCCGTTTCAGGTCACCCGGAAAACAGATATTGCCGGGGATACCTATCCTGAACCATGGATTTCACCGGTGTTATCAATATTCTTGCTATCCTCTTGGAATGTCTGGTTGCGGTGATCGCGGTGCTGATCGCGGCCAGGAACAAGATGGCGTACGGCTGGCTCATTGCGATCGCTTTTGCGCTCTTTGCCCTTTTTGAAGGGGACCGAATTTTCTATCCATACGGGCTTCCCCGCCTGAATTCACTGATCCTGCTCGCTGCCTGCGCTTCGATGCTCTATGCCATCTGGCTGCTGTATAACGATACCGGGAAAAACAGATGGTGAAGGGCTTATTGGTTCAGAACGATAGGAGGTCATGCCGGAATCTGAGAAGAGATTCGTATCCGCCGGCAGCTATGAAAGTGCAGGCATCACGCTCTGTGAGAAGAGAACAAAAAAAGCGTCGCGATGGGCCCGCTGAGATTCGAACTCAGGACCTCCGCCATGTCAAGGCGACGTCATAGCCAACTAGACCACGAGCCCGCGTGGTTCTGATGCTCTATAACATCTGTCATCCTATTATTAAAAAATAGTGTACCCGTGCCGCAACCCCTCTCATCGGGGTGCATAGATTACCATTTTGTACCACAAAAAAAATTTCATTCAACACGTGTTTTATCAGCCCCGGCCTCAAAGAGGGACTATCGATATCATGACCGAAGGAACGACACCCCCCCAGCTCTTCACCTACGTGCACGATGCAAGCCGCCTGGAGTTGCTTATCCGTATTATCTACTGGATCCTGATTGCAATCGTGGCATTTGTATACGGGCTTATTGCTACCATCTGCCTGGTCATCCAGTGGTTCCATATCCTGATCCTCGGCAGGCGGCACCAGGGGCTCTCGGATTTTGCCAAAGGATATCTTGAGTACATGGTGCACATGATGGCGTACACCTACATCATGACAGACAAGCGCCCCAACATCCTGCCGGTGACCGTCAGGGTATATGAGGAAGAAGTGCAAAATCCCTGATGTATATCTTCGGGGATGCCACTAGGACATTCTTTTTTTGGTACACATCCCCTAGAGTGGAAGCTCGTGGATGGTATTCGGGAGGGGTCAGCAGACTCCTCAAAAATGTATTAAAAGAGTCAGATCTTCTTTGATGAGATTTTGGCAAACGTTGCAGAGAAGATACCCGGCATCGAGCGGATCTCCTTCATCACGTCCTCGGGCACCTCGCTGTCCACGCTCAGGACCATGAGCGCCTCTTCGCCGGGGTTGATCCGCCCGACCTGCATACCAGCGATGTTGATGTTGCACTTCCCGAGGATCGTCGACGCCCTGCCGATCACACCCGGCCTGTCCAGGTGCCGGGAGACAATGACGTATCCCTCGGGGATCAAGTCCATCGTGTACTTGTCAACCGAGACGATCCGGCTGCGGCCCTTCACGAACACCGTCCCGCAGACGGTCTCTTCGGTCTTGTCGGTTTTGACCTTGATCGTGATGAGGTTCTTAAATCCATGGGCCTCCTCGGTCACCGTCTCGCTCATCGTGATACCGCGTTCCTTTGCGACAAACTCGGCGTTGACGATATTGACCGGTGTCTGGAGGATCGGGTCAAGCAGCCCTTTGAGCACCAGCCGGGTCACAAACTTCATGCTTCCCGCATATGCGGAGAGCTCGCCACCATAGATGCACTGGACCGATGCGAGACGGCCTTCGACCGTCTGGATCGCAAAGCGTCCCATCTTCTCGGCAAGTTCGGCAAACGGCTCAAGCACCTCGGCATGCTCGCTCGGGACTATCGGTGCGTTCACGACGTACTTCGCGGAACCGCCGTTGAGGACCTCGATGCACTGCTTTGCCACCGAAATCGCCACGTTCTTCTGGGCCTCGACCGTACTTGCCCCAAGATGAGGAGTCACGATCACGTTGTCGAGCGAGAGGAGCGGCGATTCGAGCGGGGGCTCGGTCTCGAAGACATCGAGCGCCGCACCGGCAACCTTACCACACCTGATAGCGTCATCGAGCGCCGCCTCATCGATGATCCCGCCGCGGGCGCAGTTGATGATCCGCACGCCGTCTTTCATCGTTGCGATGCTTTTCGCGTTGATGACGTGTTTTGTCTCCTTAATCAGCGGGGTGTGCACCGTGATCACGTCGGCAACGGTGAAGAGCTCCTCGAGGGAGATCACCCTGACGCCGAGCTGGGCGGCACGCTCCTTGGAGATAAACGGGTCGTAGGCGACGCACTTCATGTCCATCGCGTTTGCCCGCTTTGCCACCTCACGACCGATCCGGCCAAAACCGACAATCCCGAGCGTCTTTTCGTTGAGCTCCACGCCCATGAACTTCGAGCGCTTCCACTCCTTCTTTTTCAGGCTCGCGTTGGCCTGGGGGATATTTCGTGCGAGCGAGAGCATCATCGCCATCGTGTGCTCGGTCGCCGCAAGGGTGTTTCCCTCGGGTGCGTTTGCCACGATGACCCCCTGACGGGTGGCCGCGTCCACATCCACATTGTCAACACCGACGCCGGCACGCCCGATAAACCTGAGCCGTTTCCCCGCCGCTATCACCTTTGCGGTAACCTCTGTCCCGCTCCGCACGATCAGGGCATCATACTCGCCGATAACCCCGCAGAGTTCGTCCTCCTTGAGATCTGTTTTGACGTCGACTCTGCAGGCCTCCCTGAGGATCGCCAGCCCTTCTTCCGCCAGCGGATCGCTGACGAGCACTCTCGCGTTTGCCATAAAAACCCATACAATATCTGCGCAATACCTAATCAGGATTATTCTTGGTTCCGGCACAAGGACCCCCGCGGGCACCCCCGGATCGGGAGCCGGAAGATGATAATACTTAAACAGGGGGGAGGTGAGATCATAAGTGGTGCGAGCATGAAAGATGTGCCCAATATTCTATGGCTCGAAGAGATCAGGAAGGAGGATATCGTCTCAGTGGGTGGCAAGGGTGCGTCCCTTGGCGAGATGGCTTCGATCGGCCTTCCGGTGCCCCCGGCGTTCGTGGTCACCGCCCAGGCCTTCCGGAGGTTTCTTGTCGAGACCGGCCTTGACCAGAAGATCTACAAGGTCTCTGAAAATATCGATGTAGAGAATAATGCGGCCCTTGGAAAGGCTGCCGATACCATAAAAGGTCTGGTGATCAAGGCAAAGATGCCGGTGTCGATAAAAGACGATATCAAAGCCTCCTACAAAAAGATGGCACAAAAAGACCTGATTGTCGCCGTAAGGTCGAGCGCCACGGCCGAAGACCTGCCCGACGCAAGTTTTGCCGGCCAGCAGGAGACGTATCTCAATATCAGGGGCGAGGCTGCACTTCTCTCCGCAGTCCAGGACTGCTGGGCTTCACTCTACGGGGCACGGGCGATCTACTACCGGGCAAAGCAGGGATTCGAGGAACACACCGTCAACATCGCGGTCGTTGTCCAGCAGCTGGTACACTCGGAGAAGGCCGGGGTCATGTTCACCTCCCACCCGATCAGCGGGGAACCCCTCACCATCATCGAGGGGTCGTGGGGATTGGGAGAGGCGGTCGTCTCCGGGTCGGTCTCACCGGACCACTACGTCTTTGACCAGCGGACGGAATCTGTCGGGGAAACGACCATCGCAAACAAGAAAGTTGAGATCATACCCGACGGTTCCCATGGCACGAAGCTGGTCCCCCTTGACCCTGCGCGACAGGATGCGCAGGTCCTCTCAGAAGGTGAGATCACAAAGCTTGCCATGTACGGCAAGATCGCGGAGAACCATTATGGCGTACCGCAGGATGTTGAATGGGGTATTGTCGCCGGGACCATCTATATCCTCCAGTCCCGGCCGATCACCACAATCGGAAAGAAAGAGGGAAAGGGCATGTCAGGACAGAGCAAGGACGCAAAGATTCTCTTGAAAGGACAGGGAGCGGCACCGGGTATCGCGACCGGGAAAGTTGTCATCATCCGGGATGTAAAAGACACCGGCACAGTCAAGGAGGGCGACATCCTTGTCACCCGCATGACCAACCCCGACATGGTGCCGGCGATGAGAAAGGTCGCCGCCATCGTGACCGATGAAGGTGGCATGACCTGCCATGCGGCCATCGTCTCCAGGGAACTGGGCACCCCTGCAGTGGTCGGGACAAAGACGGCGACCCAGCAGCTCAAAAACGGGCAGATCGTCACCGTCGACGGTGAGATGGGAATTGTCTACGAAGGTGCAGTTGGCGGGCTGACACAGGCAAAGGCTGGCGCAGCCGTACCAGCGGCATCTGGAGGAAGCGGCCCGATTATCACGGCGACAAGTGTGAAAGTAAACGTTTCGATCCCCGAGGCAGCGGCCCGGGCAGCGGCAACCGGCGCCGACGGTGTCGGTCTGCTCCGGATCGAGCACCTGATCCTCGGGCTCAACAAGACGCCCGGCTGGTTCATCGCCAACCACAAAGAGGAGGAATTCGTAAAAGAGCTCTACGACGGCATAAAGATCGTGCTCGATGCATTCCCGGGAAAGACGGTCTGGGTCCGCACGCTTGACGCGCCGACCGACGAGTTCCGGAACATGCAGGGCGGCGAGAGCGAGCCCCACGAGCACAACCCGATGCTCGGCTGGCGTGGTATCCGCCGGGATCTCCAGAGCTTCGACCAGTTCAGGCTCCAGGTGGAGGCGTTCAAGCGCCTCTGGAAGGCCGGCTACGAGCACCTTGGCGTCATGTTCCCGATGGTCTCCCACCCCGACCAGTTCATCAAGGCAAAAGAGATGATGAGGGGGTGGGGCGTTGACGTGGAGAACGTGACCCTCGGGATCATGATCGAGATCCCGGCAAGCGCCATTATGATCGAGGACTTCCTCAAAGCCGGGATCAAGTTTGCCTCCTTTGGGACAAACGACCTCATCCAGTACACGATCGCCATCGACCGGAACAACGAAAACGTGGCCGACATGTACAACCCCCAGCACCCGGCGGTCCTTTCCCTGATTCACAACGCGATCCAAGAGTGCCGGGCCTATGGTGTCGAATGCTCGATCTGCGGGCAGGCGGGATCAGACCCCAAGATGGCGATCTGGCTCGTGGAACACGGGATCACCAGCATCTCTGCAAACATCGATGCCATTGCAAAGATCCGCGAAGCGGTCGCAAAGACCGAGAAACGCATCATCCTCGAAGCTGCGAGAAACCGCGATGCTGAGTAACGGTCTTTCCGAAGACGATCTCTTCTCTTTTTTATCCTCTCAAAAGAAAGAGGACATCGACTACCGGTATATCCTCAGCTCCATGTGTACACTCCCGCACCCGGTCGCAGTGAAGGCACACTCCCTGTTCATGGAGACCAACCTCGGCGACCCCGGGCTCTTTCCCGGGACCGCGTCGCTGGAACGCCTGCTTGTCGAACGCCTCGGCACCTTGTTCCATCACAAGGACGCCGGCGGCTATGCAACCTCGGGAGGTACAGAGTCCAACATCCAGGCACTCCGACTTGCAAAGGAACTCCGGCCCAGCACCTGCCCGAACGTGGTCGTTCCCGAGTCCGCCCATTTCTCGTTCAAGAAAGCCTGCGACCTCCTCTGTCTCGAGATACGGAACGTGCCTCTCGGCCCGGACCGGAGGATGCATGCCGATACCGCTGCCGGATTCATCGACAGGAACACCATCTGCCTTGTCGGTGTCGCGGGCACCACCGAGTACGGGATGGTCGATCCGATCGAAGACTTATCAAAGATCGCGTGCGAGCATGACATCTTCCTGCACGTGGACGCGGCGTTCGGCGGGATGGTGATCCCGTTCCTTGAACGCCCCATTCCCTTTGACTTTGCCCTGCCCGGCGTTACCACCATCGCTGTCGACCCGCACAAGATGGGCATGAGCACGATCCCGGCCGGCGTCCTGCTCACCCGGGAGCCGGACATGCTCGATGCGCTCAACATCGACACGCCGTATCTCTCGGTGAAAAGGGAGTATACGCTGGCCGGCACCCGCCCGGGGGCCCCGGTGGCTGGAGCCCTTGCAGTGCTCGACTACATGGGCATTTCGGGCATGAAAGCAGTCGTTGCCGGCTGCATGAAAAATACAGAGCGCCTTATCGCCGGCATGGGAACGCTCGGCATCGAGCCGGCCGCCACCCCGGACGTCAACGTGGCGACCTTCGTCTGCAGCAGCGCTCCCGCACCCTGGAGGGTCTCGTGGACCCGGAACGGCCACCTGCGGATCGTCTGCATGCCCCACGTGCAGCGTGACAGTATAGAGGCATTTTTGAAAGATTGTGGTGATATGCATGCTTGACAGGCTGGTAGAATCCCTTGAAACCTGCCCGATGGTGAAACGGGGCGAATACAACTATTTCATCCACCCGATCGCCGACGGCGTCCCGATCGTGGAACCCGCTCTTCTCCGCGACGTGTGCAGCGCGATGATCAAGGTGCTTGACTTAAACGATGTCGATAAGATCGTGGTCGTTGAGGCGATGGGCATCCACATCGGTGCGGTGCTCTCGGTGATGACCGATATCCCCATGACGGTCATGCGGAAGCGGGAGTACAAGCTGCCCTCTGAAGTGCCGGTCCACCAGAAGACCGGCTACTCGAAGGGGGAACTGTACCTGAACGGTGTGTACAAAGGTGACCGGGTCGTGATCATCGATGACGTGGTGAGCACGGGCGGCACGATGCGGGCGTTGCTTTCTGCTCTTGAGATTGCCGGCGCCGAGGTTAAGGACGTCTGCATCGTAATCCAGCGCGGCGATCCCGATATCGGGCGGCCGTACAAGTCGCTCGTGAAGATCAATGTCACCGACCGGGTGCATGTGGTTGAGCGGTACATCTGACCTGATCAAAAAACTCAAAAAGCGGGGGGTACATAAGGTTGCCCTCCAGTTCCCGGAGGGACTCAAACGGCAGGCCGGATCTGTCTCCTCCGACCTGAAAACCGCAGGGTTCGACGTGATCATCAGCGGCGATCCCTGCTACGGCGCCTGCGATCTCGCGCTCGATACGGTGACAGAAGGGAAGGCGGACGTGCTCGTGCATTTCGGGCATGCACCTGTAGACGACCGCGGGGAGGTCATTTTCGAGCCATGGACAGTTGATTTCGACGTATCGATCCTCGCTCAGGCCCTTCCCCTGCTCCATGAAAAGACTGTCGGCCTTGTCACCACCGTCCAGCACGCCCACCTTGTCCCGGCCATGGAATCATTCCTTGCATCCCATTGCCACGACGTCCGGGTTGCCGACGGCGCCGGGCGGACGCCGCTCCGGGGGCAGGTGCTCGGGTGCAGTTTTGCCGCCGCGAAGCGGACCGGAGCCGGAGAGATCTTTTTTGTCGGCACCGGCATTTTTCACCCTATAGGCATCGCCCTTGCCACAAAAGCCCGGGTGATCGCGCTCGACCCGCTCACCGGCACCGCACAGGAAGTCAACGCCGACCCGCTCCTGCGCCGGCGGTCTGCCGTCATGGAAAAGGCCCGGGGAGCACAGCACATCGGTATCATCCTCAGCACCAAGAGCGGCCAGCAGCGCCGGGCGCTCGCAGAGCGGCTCGCGGCCCTTTCCCCGGGGGCGGTCATCGTCACCATGCGCGAAGTGACGCCGGATGAACTGCTTAACCTCGGGTTCGACTGCTACGTGAACACCGCGTGTCCCCGGCTTGCCTACGACGACCAGGTACGGTTCGGAAGGCCCGTTCTCTCCCCGCAGGAGTTCGAGATCCTCTGCGGCGTACGGAACTGGGACGACTACACGATAGACGAGATCGTATGAAACTCAGGCAGCTGGAGATGGCACTGCAGCGCTGCGCCGGCTTTGAGAAGCCGCGGGCTGCGTGGGAGCAGTACCAGACCCCGGCGCCCCTTGCTGCCCGGCTCCTCTACGATGCATTTGTCAGGGGCGACATTGCAGGAAAGACCGTCACGGATCTCGGGTGCGGCACCGGGATCCTTGCCATCGGGGCAGCCCTGCTTGGCGCCCGGACGGTGCGGGCCATAGATCTCGACCCGGATGCCATCCGCACCGCAGAAAAGAATGCCGCACTGCTCGGTGCCGGCGTGGAGTTTGTCACGGCCGGTCTGGGCGGTGCGGATGCTGCCCAAACCTGTGCGGAACGGATCGGTCCCTGCGACACGGTTGTCATGAACCCCCCGTTTGGCGCCCAGAAGGTGCACGCCGACCGGCCGTTCATCGACTGCGCCCTTGCGATCGCCCCGGTCACGTATGGCATATTCAACGCCGGCTCGACCCCCTTTGTGGAGGCATATATCGCAGGGAGGGGAAAGGTTGCCGGCCGGGTCAGCGGCACATTTCCCATCAAACGGTCGTTTGCCTTCCACACAAAGGATGTGCAGGAGGTCGCTGTCGAGATACTCAGGATCGTGCGGATCTGAAGATCCGGGCATGCATGAGAATACGAGGTCCGTTGTGCCCGTAACCTCTTTGGGCAACACCCTTATATGATTCAATTCAGAGAAAATATAGCGGAGATTTCAGATTATGGATAAGACAGGAATTGCTGCACTGGTTGTTGGTATTGTACTGTTTGTGCTCGGGGTCTATGCCATCGGGATGTTCCTGCCCGACGTTATCATGGCTGTCAAAGGCCTGATCGGCATCGTGGTTCTCCTTGCCGGCCTGATGCTCATCATCTTCGGGATCCTTATATTCAAGGAATAATTTTTTTATTTGGCTGTTTTTCAAAACACGATGTTCCCGGAGTCAGGTTTCGATCCGGGTCATCCAAAAAAGAATGGTGCTATTACCGTTACACTTTCACAACAATGCACTGTGAGGCCGCGGTCTCGACTACGGGCTCGGGCTTTCCGGCGAAGTACTCGTCCACGGCTTTCCTGACCCCCGGTACCGTGAGATAGTCGTGGGAGACGATAACACCCCCGGCGTTCATCCGGGGGTAGAAGAATTCGAGGCACTTCTTCGTGCTCTCGTAGGTATCCACATCAAGATTGACAAACGAGAACCGCTTATCCTTCACCGGGGCCGAGGTGTCGGGGAAGAGACCCTTGTACAAAAAGACGTTCTTCTCCTGTGCCAGGTAGGTCTTCACATCATCATAGGACGCAGCAAATTTCCCCTCATAAAACGGCCAGACCGTATCCACGTCGTCCACCCGGGGAAGGCCGGCAAAGGTATCGAAGAGATGAAGGTGCCGGTCGCCCTTGGCTGAACAGATGATCTTGGCCGAACCACCCTTGTAGACACCAACTTCCGCAATATCCCCGGGTACCTTCCCGGTGATCTTTGCAGCCATGTAGATCTGGTATGCCTCGATGTCTTCAAGGAGGAGATCGGTATCGGACCGGATCTTTTTCAGGTCCGATGCAAACTGCTTGCGTTCGGCGCAGCCATAATGTGAAAGTCGTCCCCGGTGCGCAATATCGTATCCCATAAAGGGCTCAAAAACGGCCAGTTTCCTGAATTTCAGCAGGTATTTGCTCGGCGCTATCGTATCGAAACACCAGATAAGGTGTTTTTTGGGAAACAGGCTCATGACCGGTTATTTTTGTCGTGCCGGAATTTATAGTGATGAGATGCACCGGGAGTCCGCGTCATTTTCTGCGGGATCCGGTTGAATAATACCCAATGATGACTGCCACACAGAGTACTGCGAGACCTACGAGAACTGCCGATAGGATCACCAGGCCCGCCACGTAGGCGACCAGCACGGCGATGAGGCCGGGAATCTTCCCGTGCCGGTACGCGCCGATCACCGATACTATCAGGATCAGGGTGGGCAGCAACACAATAAAAGCCCGGATCACAGGATCCGAAACCTGTGTCGTGACCACAGAGCCAAGGGCAGTGATGATAACATTTTCCGGGTTGATACCGATGGCAGTCCAGAGGCCTGAGAGAAAACCAAACCCGATAACGAACTGCCAGAGGAACCGGCGGAATTTCTTTGCCATGGATACAATCCCCCATCACAACGAACGGAAAGTAATGCCGGGTCTCCGCTGACGAAAGGGAGAATTACCGGTGGTGCTCCTCTGACCGTGCAACTGGATCGATATCCACATCGAACTCGTCCAGGAACGGCATCATGCCGGTGATGACCGGTATGGTCCGGCCGGTTGCGGGATCGTGCAGTTCACCGACTCCCACGATCTCGACCATAAGAGGGAATTCGTCCAGCGTGCGGGAAAAGGAGGGATCGTTCTCCTGCGTGAACCGGAGAAAACGGTCGACCCTCACATAGGGGCGTTCGTACTCGGGAACCTGCCTGAATTCATCCTCTACCTGCGCGAGCGTGCGGGTGGTAGCCAGCTCCTTTTCAAAAAAAAGGAAGACGGCAATCCCATAATCGCGGCCGACCGCGTCAAGATTGCGGATCTCGATCATCCTACCGTGCTCGATGCCGATCGACGCCAGTTTCTCCGAAAGGGTCGTACCGCGAAGCGCGTTCCGGGCGGCCTCGGTATTGTCCATGCAACAAGGTGAGGTGCGGGGATTTGTATAGCTGTTGTTCTTCCCATTAGCGACAGGGGGCATTCATCAGGTGCCCGGTACGACCCGCCGGTCATGTGTGGCGCTGCTGCTGTACCGATACCCAGGCAAGAGCTCCCAAAACAGCCCCGCCTATTCCGACCCCGGCAGAAAACCCGGGCATGTGCGCCTCCTGCGATGAAGAGACCGGCTCAGGTGAGGAAAGGGGAGTGGCCGTGACCGATGGGTTGCCGGGTGTACCCGGTGGTGCGGAGTGAAGCGGCGCAGTGACCGTAATGCTGCTTCCGGGGACGGGTGCGCCGCCATTATCGAGCTCGGTCACCTGCAAAACAGTCACGGTTGTCCCGGCACTGGCAGGCACCGTCCCGTTGATAGCCACGGTAAACGCGAGATCGCTCGTGGTCGGGTAGGAGAGGAGGTAGCCGTTCACAAACGCGGTGGCCCCGGATGCGGGCTGCTGTGCAGCGGGAATGCCGTTCACTATCACCTGTATATCCCATTGGGCATCCAGAAGTCCGGTCTGCATCTGGAGTGAGTGGTACCGTGAGAATGTGGTGGCACCCGAAGGAATGATCGTGATGGAACTTGTCGTGTACTGCACGCTGCCGGGGGCAAGCGGGAGGACGGGTGAGAAGGACACGTTTGTCAGCACCTGCGTCGCGGCAGCCGGGGCTCCAGTAAGGAGGACCAGGGAGGTGAGGAACAGGATTGCAACCACCATGCGATACGAAGGGGATCTTCCGGGAAAGGACATACCTGTTCAGCTGTTTGCCTCTGTCAATGGTTAAGATGTCGGTGGGTGATGGGCTGGAGGATGAACCTTAAAAGGGGTGCGATGCACCGGATCGGGCAGGATAATATGGTGCCGGCTCCCACGGTACCACAGTTACACCAGCCCGGAACATGAATGCAATGACGGCCAGCGAGATCATCTCACCCGAAGAAAAAGCGGAGATCGCAGCTACAGCATGCCGGCTTGCAACAGCGAGAACAAAAGGAGAACTGGCTGAAATTGTCGCCCGGGAAGCGGGCATGTATTCACTTGCCGATCTCCAGGTGATCGGCGGCCGTCTCTTCCTTGAGGTGGACGCCCTGCCCGAACCCTACCGGCGCCGGGTCCGCCCGTTCTTCCAGGATCAGATCTTCGGTGCGCACCACCGTCTCCTCCTGATGTTCCGCTCCGGCGCGTTCCGGAAGGAGCATGATCCGATCCGGGACCGCGAAACCTTCGATAAGTTCTGCGCGATGATCCCCGAGGGGTGCTTTACCTGGGACGAACAGGCAGAGCGGACACCGTTTCACTACACCCCGAAACACCGGCTCTTCTATTATCTCATGGCTGCATTCACGATGTTTGTTCTCGGGCAGCCGGGCCATCCCGTCGGTATGCCGTTCCCGGGGGGCTTTTCGGTTGAGGACCGGAACGGGACCTATTACTGCCTGATCCGGGACCGGGAGAAAGAGGTCTTCTTCTCCATCTGCAATTTCTGCCCGGCGAAACAGACCGAGGAGAATATGCCACCAGTGCAGGGAAAAATACGGGGCAATACCACAGGATAGCAAAGGGGACAGGGAAACACTCAAGAAAAACCTGTTAGAATACAATACGTGTCATACGAGGTCGTGAACCTGCCGGTATCCGGTAAACCGATACGATGAAACAACGAGAGCATTCGCTCTTTGGAGTAAACATTACAAGAACAGAATTACCGTGTAAGAAGGAAAGGTGATAGCAGCTTGGTATGGTTCCCGGGGACTCGCGTACCTCGGTACAGCATACTACGTGTGTCAGCTTAACTGCTGGGTTCGGAATGAGACCAGGTGTTTCCCGACAGCTATGGCCGCTATCACCACATGATGTGCTTTTTTTGTTTGCAGCCGAAGAACGTAGATGCTCGTTCTCCATCAGACCGGATTTCCGTTGCCGGAAACCGGTCCAAGCCAAGGTCCGGATTTGAACCGGAGTGTAGTTGATCTGCAGTCAACCGCGTGGCCGCTCCGCCACCTTGGCGACCGTGTTGGATGATACCCTATCCAGTACCGACTGGATCGGATATAAGGTTTGCACTCAGAATTTCGTCTGGGTTTAGCGTGGTGAGCACTAGTGATTGGACGTTAGTACTTCCGGACTGAACACGTCGTTGCCTTCGTGCGTACATCCGAAGCCTATCAAACGGGTCTTTTACCCATGTCCTGTAACGAAGTCTCTTTTTAGGCCGGGTTTCAAGCTTAGATGCTTTCAGCTTTTATCCCTTGGCGCGTGGCTGCTCGGCACTGCCTTGTCAGACAACCGATCGACTAGAGGCGCCGAATGAAAGTTCCTCTCGTACTATTTCATTCTTACCTTCAGACTTCAAACACTCCTGATAGATAGTAACCGACCTGTCTCACGACGGTCTAAACCCAGTCTCACGATCCCCTTTAATAGGCGAACAACCTCACCCTTGGCTGCTGCTGCACAGCCAGGATGGAAAGAACCGACATCGAGGTAGCAAGCCGCCGGGTCGATATGTGCTCTTGCCGGCGACGACTCTGTTATCCCCGGGGTAGCTTTTCTGTAGTCAATAAGCCTCACCAAAAGGCTATATTGGTTCGTTAGACCCGAGTTTCCTCTCGCGATTATTTGCTTTGCATAATCGCGTCAGGCCAACTTATGCTCTTGACACTCTTCTGTGAGTTTCTGACTCACATGAGTTGACCTTGGGGCACCCTTGATATTTTTTCGAGGGTGTGGCGCCCCACCCAAACTGCCCACCTACCGGTGTCCTCGTTAGAGTGAGAACTACAACAAAACTAGGATGGTGTCTCATCGTTGGCTCCCCAGCACCCGAAAGTACTGGATATAACGCCTCCCATCTACACTGCGCAAGAATTATCGTAATTCAACGACAGGCTGCAGTAAAGCTCCACGGGGTCTTCACTTCCCATCAGGAGTCCCTAGTCTCTGCACTAGGACAAAAGGTTCAACGGATTCGTGTTAGGGACAGTAGCGCACTCATTAATCCATTCATGCAAGTCGCCAATTAAGCGACAAGGTACTACGCTACCTTAAGAGGGTCATAGTTACCCCCGCCGTTTACGAGTCCTTCGTCCGGTTGAACCCGGTATTCAGATACTCGCACTGGGCAGGAATCAGTGACTATACTAGTCCTTTCGGAGTTGCAGTCACCTATGTTGTTATTAGACAGTTAGTGCGCCCCGGTCACTGCGACCTGCCTGATCTCCAGGCAGGCACCCCTTATCCCAAAGTTACGGGGCCAATTTGCCGAGTTCCCTTAACTACGATTAAATCCGACACGCCTACACCTCTTCAGCGAGGGGCACCTGTGTCGGTTCTCGGTACGGACATGTGATTCCCTTTTCATGGGCTCAGGGAATTTGCTAAGTTACCCCATCACACTTTCTTCTGATTCTCACCATTACGGTACTCCACAGAGTTATGTGCTTGGACGGGATGACAGTCCCGCTTAGCATACCCCCAAGCGTCAGGGTCTTACGACTAAAAACCACATGGTACAGGAATATTAACCTGTTTCCCATTCGGTACGTTCGAGTTACGACGCACCTTAGGACCGACTAACCCTCGGCTGACGAACGTTGCCGAGGAAACCTAGCCCCTGCGGCGGTTGGGATTCTCACCCAACTATGCTTCTACTACTGCCAGAATTCTCATCACTACGCGGTCCACTGGAACTTACGCCCCAGCTTCTACCCACGCAGAGCGCCTCCCTACCAGATCACCTTTCGGTGCTCCGTGGTCTCTGTAGTAGGCTTTAGCCCCGTCCATTTTCACCGCCCTAAATCTTGACTGGTAAGCTGTTACGCACTTTTTAAAGGATAGCTGCTTCTGACTCACCTTCCAGTTGTCTTTGACCTAGGACCAATTTCAGTGTTTACACTGAGCCTACATTGAGGGACATTAACCACGGTCTGGGTTGTTTCCCTTACGCATTACAAGCTTACCCCGTAATGCGGACTTCCAACCATCTAGGGTGTTGGGGAGTTTGGAGTTTGACAGGGGGGTGAGCAGTTTCCCGCCCAGCTCCCCCAATCAGTGCTCTACCTCACCAACGACCTCCGGTTAGGTCATGCTGCGACATGTTTAGGGAGGAACCAGCTGATGCCGGGTTCGATTAATCTTTCACTCCTATACGTAGGTCACACGAATGATTTGCATATCAATACCGCTTGCGGTCCTCCACGCAACTTTCGTCACGCTTCAACCTGCCAACGCATAGATCACCCGGCTTCGGGTCTTATCCTGCTGACTCCACGCACTTTTAATACGTCGTCCCACGCATTGCTGCTACGGACTTGTTGGTTTCCCTATGGCTTCCCTTTGAGGTTAACCTTCGCCAACAGAATAAACTCTCTGGCCCGTTCTTCAAAACGTACGTTGCGACACTGGCAACCTTACCCGTACTACCGCCTCGCGACGGGTTCCTTCATAAGGAAGATCCTTTCATGCCGCAACTCGCGATCACCTACCAATTTCAGGCACTTTTAACCACCTTTTCAGGGTTACTTTTCAGCTTTCGCTCACGCTACTATTTCGCTATCGGTTTCAAGTTGTATTTAGCTTTAGGGGTTGATGACCCCTGAATTCCCGCGAGAATTCCGACCCGCGGTACTCAAGACACCACCTGACGCCGTCTGCTTCTGCGTACGGGACTATCACCCTCTGTAGTGTGCCATTCCAGGCAACTTCCGCTTCACATCCGGCATCGTAACGGTGGGCTTATAACACCACATCTCCCTTGCGGGATTCGGTTTGAGCTCTGTCGTGTTCGATCGCCTCTACTAACGACATCTCGGTTGATTTCTCTTCCTGCCCCTACTGAGATGTTTCAATTCGGGGCGTTCCCTATCCTTACGGATAAACGCAGTTAAGCGTTAGGATGTCCTATTAGGGTATCTCCGGATCATAGATTCCTTGCGTCTACCCGGAGCTTATCGCAGCTTGGCACGCCCTTCTTCGGCACTTGAACCGAGCCATCCACTGGTAGGTTTAAACTAATGCTCCGCTAAACCCATTTAACGTCCTGAGTGCAAACCTTTACACGGCCTCGCAAAGTCATTGGTTTGACTTTCAGCCCTTCCCTCGTGATTCGCATCTCGAGGTGCATCTAAACAGCTCCCTGGGATTCGAACCCAGATTGTGTGCCCCCTTCCAGACACCTGAGCCTTCTCTTGTCGACACCGGCAATTTTACAGTTTGTCCAGTAACCGCTTTAACCCGAAATAAAATTCGTTAGGAGGTGATCCAGCCGCAGATTCCCCTACGGCTACCTTGTTACGACTTAACCCCCCTTGCAAAACCTAGATTCAACCGCCGCAGAAAACGACGGCTTCATCAAGACCTCACTCGGGTGGTTTGACGGGCGGTGTGTGCAAGGAGCAGGGACATATTCACCGTGCTATTTTGAAACACGATTACTACGGATTCCAGCTTCATGTGGGCGAGTTGCAGCCCACAATCCGAACTAAGGATGGGTTTAGGAGATTGCCTTCACCTTTCGGTGTCGATACCCATTGTCCCACCCATTGTAGCCCGCGTGTAGCCCGGACAATTCGGGGCATGCTGACCTACCGTTGCCCATTCCTTCCTCCTCTTTAGCAGAGGCGGTCCCAACAGTGTCCTCTCCATCCCGGAGGACGAGCTAGCAACTGTTGGCGTGGGTCTCGCTCGTTGCCTGACTTAACAGGATGCTTCACAGTACGAACTGACGACGGCCATGCACCTCCTCTCAGCTAGTCAAGTAGAGTCTTCAGCCCGACTATCATTCAGCTGTCTTGTCCGGTGAGTTTCCCGGCGTTGAGTCCGATTAAACCGCAGGCTCCACCCGTTGTGGTGCTCCCCCGCCAATTCCTTTAAGTTTCAGCCTTGCGACCGTACTTCCCAGGCGGCGCGTTTCACGATTTCTCTTCGGCACCTCGGTGACTCGTGGTCACCGATACACCTAACGCGCATCGTTTACAGCTGGGACTACCCGGGTATCTAATCCGGTTTGCTCCCCCAGCTTTCGTTCCTCACTGTCGGAGCCGTCCTGGTGAGACGCCTTCGCCACAGGTGGTCCCCCAAGGATTACAGGATTTCACTCCTACCCCTGGAGTACCTCTCACCTCTTCCGGTCCCTAGTCTGCCAGTATCCCTGAGACGCCTTCCGGTTAAGCCGGAAGATTTCCCCAGAGACTTAACAGACCAGCTACGAACGCTTTAAGCCCAGTAATAGTGGCCACCACTCGAGCCGCCGGTATTACCGCGGCGGCTGGCACCGGTCTTGCCCGGCCCTTTCTTCACCAGTTATTTACACTGGCGGACAGCCTGATTTTACAGGCACTCGGAGTTCCCTTATCACGATTGCTCGCATTGTAAAGTTTTCGCGCCTGCTGCGCCCCGTAGGGCCTGGATTCGTGTCTCAGAATCCATCTCCGGGCTCTTGCTCCCACAACCCGTACCGATTACAGGCTTGTTGGGCCGTTACCCCAACAACAACCTAATCGGCCGCAGACCCATCCTGAAGCGGCGGACCTTTCAACTACAAAGCATTCCAGCATCCATAGTCTATGGGGTATTATCCCCAGTTTCCCGGGGTTATCCCCCTCTTCAGGGTAGGTTGTCCACGTGTTACTGAGCAGTATGCCGAGGTCTTACACCTCTCGACTCGCATGGCTTAATCGAACTCCGATAGCAGTGGCCTCTGGCAGGATCAACCAGAATTCAAATTGTACATACGTACGCACACTAATATCTGAACCTTAATTTCGAGGAATTAGCGGTTACTAAACAAATTTCCGCATTGCCAGTATCAACGTCAGAACCAACTCCGGTCACGCCGGGTATTGTTGGATCTCCATCAAAGAATTTTGCGTGTGTTCGTCGTGTTGGTTCACTTGAACACGGGCTCATAATGTTAGTCACAAGACTATTTATATCTTGTCACTTGCATTGTCTGCATTCGGAACCAAACCCGGACTGAAGCCGGCTTTGTTGGTTCTTCATCACACGTTTTTCGTCGTGTTTTTGATCTAAACACGGGCTTTTAATGTAGGTTACAGGATTATTTATACCTTGTTGCCTGCTCCCTTTCCCTTCGGACCCGATACCCGCACAGGGGCGGTTTTCGTCGGGTCTTCATCAGAATTGTGGATCACATTATTCCACAGATTACCATTTAAAGATTCCTCTCGAACCATCTTGTTTACCCATCCCTGATCCTGTGCCCGGACAAGTATGTACCGGGCAGATAATTTTCCCCGTCGCCAAGAACCGGATTCCGGGCTCAATCCTCTTGTTTCCGGCACACGATCAGGACCGTGCGGTCTGCCACCGGACAGGCATTCCCGGATCGGCCGGCAGATTCGCGATATTTTGATAAAATGACCTGAAATTCCGCTTATTCGAGAGGAAACGGGATCCCACATGCATACCGTCCGGGACGAGTCGCGCAGGAGATCCCCTTCCACATTCCCGACCCTGCGCCCTGAGGGAAAGCGGCAGCCGGTTCAACAGAAAATATGCGGATGTAAACATACAAGAGGGGGGTTGGTCTGTCCGAACCACCCCTCCCGATCAGAAAAATTACCCGGTGGGGGCCAGTGCGGGAACCGGCGCCTGCAGGATGCTGTGGTCATAGACCCGGCTCATGAACCGGGCGGAGAAGATCGAGATGAACGGGTTGAGGATGAGCTGGATAACCCATCCCACGAGCGGGATCAGGGCAAGCAACGAGATAACGACGCTGAAGAGCAGGGCTAGCACCACGAGGATTACCAGCGCGAGGATGTACGTACCCCAGCCAATCGCCTGGATGGTCTCGGTGATGGCGGAGAATCGGATCCCTTCCCTGATGCTGCCGGTGCGGGCGAAGCGCACGCTGCCAAGAATGCCGTAGAGGATGGCGATCACCAGCAGGATGAGGCCGATAAGGAAAAGAAGGATCCCGGCGCCTAGCATCGGACCCACGGGCGCACCTCCGGTATGGGTGCCGAAGAAGGTAAGAGCGAGCGCGGCGGCAACGACGATCATGGCCGGAACAAACCAGAGGATACCGACGACGACGAGTTTGATCCCGTCAAGGAAAAGGGTGCCCCATGAATCGAAAACGGGGGGCGGTGTTGTCCTGCGATAGACCCGGACCAGGTACCCGGAGACCACAAACATGAGGAGTATTCCTGCAAGGCAGAGCACGATAAGCTGGGGCCACGGGAAGACCTCCCAGTTGATTGTCCCCCCGATCATGACGGCCGTGATCTTCTTTGAATCGACCACGAACTGGATGAGGGCAAACGGCAGGCTGCAGAGGATAAAGATGAGCCACGTGACCCACCTTCCTACCAGCGCTGCCCGGGTATACCCTATTGAATCTGAAACGATGGCTCCGTAATCCATGTTCTATCTTGATCGGCGTGACTTTATAATAATAACGAGATTTTCCGGGAGAGCAGCCCCAGGTGCAGGATCCTCCTGTGCACCAGAGCAAAGCGGCCCGGATACAAAGTACACCGTCCGATCCCTTCCGTCATTTTTTGAATATTCTTGGAAAATATCTGGTAATTTACGTCATAAAACAGAGATTCTGTTGATCAGAACCTGAAAAGGTGGGGAGGGGGTCGGGCCACTTTTTTGAGTTTCTGTTGCCCGGTATCGACCGGATCCGGGGCAGGAAACAGATCGCGTATTGTCGAAATTCTTACGCCGGAAAAATACGGAACTGGCGACAGAGTATACTGCATTCCGGCTGGCACATGTCCTGATAAAAGTACACCGCCCGACCCCCTCCCGCTCCCGTGAATGTTACCACCAAGACTATATGGCCCCGGTGCCTTCTCCCTGCTAATGACCCGGCATTCCTGTCCCGCAGGTGCTGCGGCAGACTGATGATGAGGTAAGGCTCAATGGCACAGTTCAACCAGAGGCCCGGCACAAAGAGTGCCGGCCGTTTTCTTAAACACCCGTTTGCGGACGTGACAACGTTCAGCGGGATTATCCAGTCGCTGGTACTCAAAAATCCGCTCGGCTGCACTCCCTACCGGAGTGCAAAAAAGGCGCACCCGCCCGTAGAGAGGGTCCGGGAGATGTACACCGCAAAGTTCGTGTACCTCACACGGCCGGAAAAAGGATCGGGAGCGGGCAGGACATGTATTCCACCCTTGAAGGATACCAGAATGGCATTGCTGCCGTGATCTCGAACATGGCAAATAGTGCAGCGCATGGCGGAAAGGTCCGGCACCTGCCCGATGCCGATCTCTTCTCTGTCATCCTGAAATGCCATGACCCGGGTGGTGAGCTCTATTATCTTGCCATCGCCCGGGACCGGCTGACCCTCTCGTCCTACAGTGATGACGGGATCCGCAAACGGGTCGAGGCGTGGGCGAACGGGATACCTGCACTGGTATGAGGGAGGGAGCAGGCCGGATGTCCAGCGGCACATCGGGGTAATGGTTTCGTTCCTGAGGAAGGACCGGGAAGATGATACTGAAAACAGCTGGGTTAATGCATCAGGACACGGTGTTGCCCGGGTTCTGTTCCTCGTCCGCCTTCATTGCGTGTACGTACACGTCCCCGAAGAACTCTTCCTGACGGATCGAACACCGACCGTCCAGCGCTAAAAAGAGCAGCGGGATATACACATCGGGAAGGCACCAGCCGAGATCGCTGCAGAGCTCGGCGAGCGTGATCTCGGCGTCCGGGTCGGCATTTGCCAGGCACTCTTCGATGACCTGCCGGGCCGAGTCCTGGTACCCCTCCTCATGGGCGATGCCCACGACATCGTCGGCTTCAACAAGGAAATCGTCCTCGGCCGGGGGAGCCGGCGGCGCCTCCTCTCCTCTTTTTCGAGGTTCTTGAGCTCGATGATCAGCTCGAAGAGGGTGACCGGGCTCTTTCGCAGGCTCTTCCGGTCGAGCCGGCGCTGGATCTCCCGTTCCAGCCGTTCGATGGGCCCGAACCTTCCCACGTCCTCGAAGTCAAGGTCACCTGCGAAATCGAAGTCCTCACCCTCCCCATCTGTACCATCATCCTCTTCATCTGACACAAGGTCCAGCTGTTCGGACTTCATGCGCAGGAGAGTTGCCGCATAGAAGAGGGTGCGCCCGGATATCTGGAGGTTGAGCTGCCGGCACCGTTCGAGCTCGGAGAGGAACCGGTCGGTCACCTCGATGATGTTGATGTTCCACGGGTCGATCTCGCCCCTTTCCGCAAGACCGACGAGAATTTCAACCGGGTCTTCGATAATCTCAGGCGCAGGTGCGGCAGGGGTGTCCGCTGCCCCGGGAGAGACTTCAGACATGGCTGAATCGTGGGTACCGGTGATGACGACCGGGTCGGGATCTTCGTTTTCGGGCTGCTCCCCGGGGAACTTTGCCGGGGCAGGTTCGCCGGCCCTTCCTGCCTTTGCACCCTTATCCACCCGGTGCTTCCCGTTCTGTTCAGCCATGGACCTTGACTCCGGTAACAAGCGTGCTCTTGTCCGGCCGGCTCGTCACGCCCATGATCCGCTGCGCCGCCTCAATCATGGGCTTACGCAGCGAGACGATGACAAACTGCGACGAAGGGGCAAGCTCCTGGATCATACCCGCGATCCTTTCCACGTTCGCACCGTCAAGCGACATGTCCACCTCGTCGAACGCGTAGAAGGGCGCCGGGATGTAGTGCTGGATGGAGAAGATAAACGCGAGCGTGGTCAGAGATTTCTCCCCTCCCGAGAGGGATGAGAGGAGGTGGACTTTCTTGTCCCGGGGCTTGACCGCAAACGTGAGCCCGCCGGTGAAGGGGTCTTCCTCGTTTTCGAGCACAAGGTTCCCGCTCCCGCTCGTGAGCCGCGCAAAGATCTCCCGGAAGTTGGCATCGATGGCCTTAAATGCGGTCATGAATGCCTCGAACTTCATTTGCTCGTACTTCTCGATGCGATCGATAAGGTTCATCCGTTCCTTGGAGAGGGTCTCTTTTCGTTCCGTCCGCTCCTCAACCTGCCGCTGGATCTTCTCGTACTCCTCGATGGCGAGCATGTTGACGGCGCCGATCTTGTGGAGCGCAAGCTCGGCATCAGCGATCTTCCTCTCGATCTCGGTGAGCGTCAGGTCGGTCTCGACCTCCCCGACAATGGCCACGAGGGCGGCGATCTCGTTTGCAAGCGCCTGAGCCCGCTCCTCAAGGGCGGTGAGCTGGATCGTGAAACGCTCCTTGTCCGCGTCGAACTTGATCAGTTTTGTTTCCGAGGCATGGATGCTGCCGGACACGTCGGCCCGTTTCTTCCGCAGGCCTTCGAGTTCTCCTGAGAACTGTTTCTGTTTCTCCTCGAGTTCTGCGATCACGGCCTTGTGGGCATCGATCTGCCCGTTTGACCCGGCCACCTCCGCATCGATCTGCCGGTTGCGCTCGTCCAGCCGGGTGCGCTCCTCCGAAAGTTCCCCGGTCCGGGCGGTGAAGTGCTGGCGCTCGCGGGAGGCATCGTTCATGTCCGCCTCCTTGTTCCTGAGGCGCCGTTCTGCCTCCTCGATCTCCTTCTTCTTCTTCTCCATCTGGTCGGTGAGGGCAGGGATATTGGTGTCGTCCAGCTTTTTCTTGATACCGTCAATCTGGGCTGTGATCAGGTTGATCGCTTCGGTGATCTTGTCGAGTTCCCCTTCGAGAGCGGACAGTTCTCCCGCGCTGGTGCCCGTCTCCTCTCTCTGCCGGGCGACCGCCGTCTCGATCGTCTGCTTCTCGACCGTGATCGCTTCGAACCTGCGGGTAAATTCCTCGGTGAGTGCCCCGGCCCGGGCCATGTCCTGGTCAATCCCGTTACGGAGCGCCCGTTTGCCATCTACCTCTTCGGTCATGCGTTTGACGCCCGCCTCGATCGTTGCGGCCTCGCCGGAAAGTTCGGCAAGGTGCGACCGGATCCGGACGATCTCATCGTCAACGGCGGCCCCGAAACCCTTCACCGGTTTCTTTGCCGAGCCGCCGGTCATCGCCCCGCTCTTCTCCAGCAGTTCTCCCTCGAGAGTAACCATCCGGTACTTCCCGATCAGTTTCCGGGCCCGGTCGAGCGTATCGACCACGACCGTTGCCCCAAGTGCAACGGCAAATGCCTTGTCATAAACAGGATCGTAGTCGAGGAGGTTGACCGCGTAATCGATGATACCGGCCTCCTTTATGGGGGGCAGCTGCGGGGGTTTGAGCTTGTTGAGCGGGAGGAACGTAACCCGCCCGAGCCGCTCGTCTTTTAAGTACCGGATCGCATCGGCCGCGATCTGGTCGGTATCGCAGACGACAAACTGGAGTTTGTTTCCCGCAGCGATATTGAGCGCAGTCGCGTACTCTGGGGGTGTACAGCCCAGCTCCATAATGGTGCCATGGACGCCCTCTATGGCCTTGACCGCCTCGATCGCCTTTCCGCCGGACTCGCCCCGGGCCTGCTGTGCGGCTTCGAGCCGGATCGCATCCTGCTCGGTGTCCTTCATCTCCCCGCGCAGCCGTTCAAGGGACGAACGCTGGGCAAAGAGGCTGCTCTCCAGTTCGGAGAGATTCCGGTCGATCTCTTTTTCCGGTCCAAAAGTTCGGCCACCGCCCCTTCGTTCTCCGCAAGCTGCCCCTGCTTTGCCGTATACTCCTCGTCAAGCTGCTTCTGGAGCGCGATCAGGCGTTCGAGTTCGCTCGTGCGCATCCGGCTCTTCTCGATGAGCATGTCCTGCTGGTGGAGGATCGCGGAGCGCTCCCCCTTCTTTGCTTCCGCCTCCTCCATCAGGGCAAAGAGTTTCTGCCGGGCCTCCTCCGTGTCTGAGGAGTACTGGTGGAGCTCGGTCTCGATCTTTTCGAGCTGCGCTTTTGAGGTTGCCACTTCGATGGCGATGTTCGTGCGGTCGATGGAAAGCGTGCGGATCTGGTCAGAGAGCTCTGCGACCCGGGTCTCGGCCCGTTTTGTGTCCGCGAAGACCCGGTTGATCCCTTCGAGGTTTGTCTCCTTGTCCTTTTTGAGCCGTGCAATGGTCTGCTCCGCGAGCTTGATCCCGCTCTTTGCCTCTTCGAGGTCTGCTATCAGCTTCAGGTAGTCGGGCCCGCTCTTCTTGTTGATGAGCTCATCGATATCTGCAAGGTCGGCCCCGAGGTAGGAGAGTTCGTTCTCCTCGATGCCCCGGTCGGCCTCGATCCGGGAGATTTTAATTTTCTGTTCTTCGGCAGACGCAAGGAGCGTAGCCCTCTCCTTCTCCTTGCCGCGGAGCTGGGCGGCGGACCGGCACCCCTGGTAGAAGCCGAGCTCCTTCTGCCACTTCTGGTATTCGAGCGCGTGTTCGCGCTCTTTTTTCAGCTCGTTTGCCCGTTTGGTAAGTTCGATCAGCAGGAGTTCTTCGCGCTCGATGCGCTCTCTTACTACATCAAGCTCGGAGAGCGACTGCTGCTTTTTTGTATCGAACTCGGAGACGCCGGCGATCTCATCGATGATCTTCCGGCGCTCGAAATCGCTCATCTCCATGATCCGGGTCACGTCGCCCTGCATCACGACGTTGTAGCCATGCGGGATGATACCGAACTTTGCGAGGTGGTCGACAATGTCGCTCTGCTTGCAGAGCCGGTCGTTTAGGTAGTTGTAGCTGTAATAACCGTTGCCGGTCCGTTTGATCCGGCGCCGGATCTTTGTCCCGTCGGAAAACTCGATGGCAACCTCAGCCGTATTTTTCCCGGAGTTGAGGTTGATGAGATCGGTGAGTTTCTCGGCACGCAGGTTGCGGGAACTCGAAAGTGCCAGGACAAAAAGGACTGAGTCGATGATATTACTCTTCCCGGAGCCGTTCGGGCCTGATATTACGGTGAAACCCTCTAAAAAGGGAATTTTTGTCTTTTTTGAAAAAGACTTGAAATTATCTATCTCCAGCTCTGTGATGTGCAAAGATCCGGCTCCCCATCGTCCTTACTTCTTTGCTGCATCGGACTTGTCTTCTTCTACTGCGTAGATCAAATCGCTCTGCTTGGGCTTGACCGAAACCCCTTTCTTGTTCCGGCCATAGCCTGCCGATGCGACGATATAGTCCTTCTCCCCGCGCCGGGGCTCAAGCTTCATCGTCCCGTCGGTTTGCATGATCATGTCCATCGCGGGCTCGGCAGGGGTCTGGGGTTCGGAATCCGCCCGGGCACCCTTGCGGATCACAACCGTGCTGCCACCCTGCTGGGGTGCGGCGGCACTGCCGGACGCAGTTGCACCCTGGACAATCGGTGGCATGCGTTTGAGTTCCTGGCGGCTGCGTTCCTCGGTCTGCTTGGACATCTTCATCGCAATGGACTTGAGGTCAAGGAGTTCCTGGGTGAGCCCCTTGACGAGTGCTTCCATCTCGTTGACCTTCTTTTCGAGCGCGGCGACGCGGTCCTCACCTGCACCGCTTCCTGAACTTTCCATCATGTTGACCATTTTCTCCTTTTCATCAAGTTCGAACTCAAGATACCTGATCTTTGCATCCGGTTGCACCATGCGATACCCGTATATGTTCTGATATATACAGGTGCGGCGCACTCCTTATTAATAATAGTAGTGATCTGCGGACGAGAAAAAAAGGTTTGTGCTTCTTTTCACCCAAAAAACAGGGTTCAGACCCCGGATAACCGCCCGATCCGGGCGCTACGCGCCTTTTCCGGCAGGGATCATGCATAAAAAATCCGGATTTATGACGGCACTCCTGCCAGCCATGCACCCCTCGCGCTCCTTCTTAAGAAAAGGTATTACCTGATCCAGACGAACGTGTATCCATATGTCGTATCTTTCCCAAACTGATCCAGAAATAGCAGATATCATTGAGAAGGAACGGCTCCGCCAGACAAACGGGCTCGAACTGATCGCGTCCGAGAATATTGTCAGCCGTGCGGTGCTCGAGGCAATGGGGTCAATCATGACCAACAAGTATGCCGAGGGCTACCCGGGAAAGCGGTACTATGGCGGGTGCGAGTTCCATGATATGGCCGAGAACCTTGCCCGGGACCGGTTGAAAAAACTCTTCGGCGCCGAGCATGCAAACGTCCAGCCCCACTCGGGCACCCAGGCGAACATGGCGGTTTATTTTGCGTACATGAAGCTGGGAGAGAAGATTTTGAGCATGAAGCTCAACCAGGGTGGCCACCTTTCGCACGGATCGCCGGTCAGCTTCACGGGAAAGTTCTACCAGGTCGCCCAGTACGGCGTCGACCCCCAGACCGAAACCCTCGATTACGGCATTGTCGGCGAGATGGCAAAGAAGGAAAAGCCCCAGATTATCGTCTGTGGTGCCTCGGCGTACCCCCGTACCATCGAGTTTAAGGCATTCCAGGAGATCGCTGACGACGTCGACGCCTACTGCATGGCCGATATCGCCCACATTGCCGGCCTTGTCGCGGCCGGCATCCACCCGACCTCTGTCGGTGTGACGAACTTCACCACCACCACTACCCACAAGACGCTCCGCGGGCCCCGCGGCGGTGCGATCATGTGCAACAACGAATATGCACAGGCTATCGACAAGGCAGTCTTCCCGGGCATGCAGGGCGGTCCCCTGATGCACACGATCACGGCAAAAGCGGTCTGTTTCGAGGAGGCACTCAAGCCCTCATTTAAGGAATACAACAGGCAGATCGTGAAGAACGCGAAGGTCCTTGCAGAAACCCTGATGGACAACGGGATCCGGCTTGTCTCAGGCGGCACAGACAACCACCTGATGCTCATCGATCTCACCGGCCAGCACCTGACCGGCCTTGAGGCGGAAGTGGCGCTCGGCAGGGCGGCCATCACGGTCAACAAGAACACGATCCCGAACGAGACCAAGAGCCCGTTTGTCACGAGCGGGCTGCGGGTAGGTACTCCTGCCGTCACCTCCCGGGGCATGAAAGAGGCAGAGATGCGCCAGATCGGGATATGGATCTCTGCGATCGTGAAGGACATCACGAATGAAACGCTGATCAGGAAGATCCATGGCGAAGTCACCGGGATGGCACAGAAGTTCCCGATTTACCCGGTGACCTGATACCGGGTGAGGGTGTGACGATGGCCATCATCCTTGACGGGAAAGCGGTTTCGGAAAAGCGGCTCGAACTCCTCAAGGAAGCGATCGGTGAGTCGGGGCTTTACCCCAGGCTTGCCACCGTGATCGCAGGCAGCGACCCGGCGTCACAGATGTACGTGCGTATGAAGCACCGGGCCTGCGAACGGGTGGGCATCGGCTCTGTCGGGATCGAGATCCCCGGCGAGGCGACCACGGAGAAAGTGATCGAGGCGATCACCCGTCTTAACCAGGATACGGAGATCAATGGGATCCTCGTCCAGCTCCCCCTGCCAAAACAGATCGATACCGACCGGGTGATTGCCGCGGTAAAAACAGAGAAGGACGTCGACGGGTTTCACCCCACGAACCTCGGCCTGTTGATGAGCGGTAAACCCCGTTTTGCTCCTTGTACCCCCAAGGGGATCATGACCCTGCTTGCAGAGTATAAGATCCCCATTGCCGGCGCCAGGGCCGTTGTTGCCGGGCGGAGCATCGATGTCGGGAGGCCGATGGCGGCACTCCTGACCAATGCCGACGCGACCGTAACACTCTGCCACAGCAGGACCCGGGATCTTCCCGCGGAACTCAGGCAGGCAGACATCCTTGTCTCGGCGATAGGAAAGGCGCATTTCATCACGCCCGACATGCTCAAGCCCGAAGCGGTTGTAATCGATGTCGGCATCAACCAGCTCAACGGGAAGCTGGTCGGGGACGTGGACTTTGAAGCGGTTAAAAAGATCGCATCGGCCATCACCCCGGTCCCCGGCGGTGTGGGCCCGATGACGATTGCAACGCTCATGGAGAACACCTTTGCCGCGGCGTCGATGAGGGTGCCATGATGAGGTCCTGCCGGGTCAACAAACTCGATATCGGTGGGGGCGCCCCGCCACGCCTTATGGGAGTTATCAACTGCAGCGGCGAGTCGTTCTACCTGAATTCGTATATCCCTATTGAGGAGGTCCATGCGACCGCCGTAGCGATGGTCGAGCAGGGCGCTGACATGATCGATATCGGCGCACGGAGCACTGCCCCCAACACGCAGCCGATCAGCGGGAAGGAAGAGGCGGAACGGATCGATGCCGCCTTAAAGGAACTGGACGGGAGCGGGATCACCCTCTCGGTCGACACGATGCACCCGGGCGTCCTCGATGTCTGCCTGAAGCATGATATCCATGCGGCAAACGACATCAGCGGTTTTGTCTCACCGGCCTATGCAAAAAAGGTCGCGGACGCCGGACTCCCCGCGTTTGTGATGGCCACATACCGGGTACCGGGAGATCCAATCGGGGTCGATGCAACGATTGCGTCGCTCGAAGGAGTTATCAAACGGTGCGAAACGGCCGGGGTGAATGAGTACGTGCTCGACCCCGGGGTCGGCATCTGGACCCCGTTCCGTTCGGTAGAGGATGACTGGGAACTCTGCCGGCATTTCGATGAATTCCTGCGATTCGACCGCCCGGTCCTTGCAGCCGTTTCACGGAAGACCTTTATCGGGATGCTCCTCAACCGCGAGCCGGAGGACCGGCTGCCGGGCACGCTTGCCGTAACCATGAAGCTGCTCGAAAAGGGCGCATCGGTCATCCGGACGCATGACGTGGCAGCCACCCGGGATATAGTGAGGGTATACGAGCAGATGGTGAAAGGGGCATGAACTCCTCGTTTACTATCACCGGCCTCTCCACGGGCATTATCCGGCCCCACGACCCGTTCACCGACCGGATCATCGCGGCGGCTGACGCGGCCTGCGGCGGGTTTGCGGACGGGGACATTCTTGTCCTTGCCGAGACCGCGGTAGCTACCGCCGAAGGAAACGTGGTCAGGCTCGATACGATCACCCCCTCCCCGCGTGCACAGGAACTGGCAGGACGCTACCACATGGACCCCCGCACCGTCGAGGTCGTCCTAGCCGAGAGTGACGAAATAGTCGGCGGTATCCCGGGCTTTCTGCTCTGCATGAAGCAGGGTACACTTCTCCCGAACGCGGGCGTAGATGCCTCGAACGCTCCCCCCGGGTGCATCGTGCCCCTGCCCGTGGATCCCAATGCAAGCGCTGTACGCATAAAAGACGAGATCGCCCACCGGTGCCATGCCAACATCGGGGTGATCATCGCTGACAGCCGCACGCACGCGATGCGCCTCGGGTGCTCCGGGGTGGCCATCGGCTGCGCCGGCATCACCTCCGTCATTGATGACCGCGGGCGGTGCGACCTATTCGGCCGCAAACTGGAAGTGACCAAAAGGGCTGTTGCCGACAATATCGCATCGGCCGCCGAACTCGTCATGGGCGAGGCAGACGAGTGCACACCTGCCGCGATCGTCCGGGGACTCGGGATGCCGATCGGGGATCTGGTGGGCGTCGATACCATTGCTGCAGACGAATGCCTTTTCATGGGCGTCTTCCGCAACAACCGGACCTGAAACCCGGCAATCCCTGCGATGATATTCCGACCCGTTCTTCTCACTTTTTCCCGGCCCCATGGCCGGCTTTTTCGGGGTCTAAGGCTGATCTGACGTCACCGATGAGGAGAAGTTATACGCGCAGTCCAGATCGGCGAACTCGGAGAAGGAGAATGTCTCCTTCAATTTCTGGTAGGGCGTCATCGAAGGGATATCAAAGGTCGCTGACTGGGAATGGCAGTATGCGGTCGTTGGCATCAGATGGACCTGGATCTCGACGTTATCAAATGTCAGGTTGGTGGGATTTTCGACCCGGATATCGGCAGTGTAGAAATCGAACGACCCGACGTTCACCGGATTGAATGAGTCCAGTTCCTCGCTCATGACCGTAATCTGAGTATTCTGGCCCCGGGAAGAGAGGCAGCCGGCCCCCAGGGCACAGGCGATCACCAGTACCAGGGCCCAGATGTACCACCGCATATCGTTTCTCACCAGTGTTTTTCTTCAGGATGTTGTTCTGAAAAGAATATGCCTGCATAGAGAGAAAAAACAGATGGTTCGGTGGTACAGAGTGCCTGTACAGGGTGATACAGGGTACACTGCGGGTATCCCCTCCGGCACCTGGTACCGTGGTCTGCTTTATACCATAGCAAGGTGGGTCTTTCCCGGGGGGGCGGAGTTACCGGTGTGGTGCCCGGTCATCGCGATCCATCAGGTGACACGGTGTGTTTTTACGATACACTGCCGAGCAGCCCGTGCTCTTCGAGAAGAGCGATGACACGTGATGAATCCTCAACAGTAAATCCGATCCTCGTGCGCCTGGACTTCAGGGTCATTAAAAATATCCGGTCTCGCGAGGGCCGGTGGATATCAAGCGGGAACCAGGTGCGCAGGTCCCCGGAACCCCAGATCCGCCATTTGCCGTTTATCAGGGAAGGCTCCATGACCATGATATGATCGATATCAGAAAAAGCGACCGTCCTGCTCCCTGCAAAGGGAAACGAGTAGTACGCAAATGTGATGCTCTCACCGGTGATAGTGACCAGGTGATCTGCATAAAGGATCCCGGAACAGGGGGATACTGGTTCTCTTGTAAACATGGACCGTTAATCCTGGCGGGGGCGGGACTGAGACAGGAGCAGGACACTCTGCACTGCTGCTGCACCGCAAATGAAAACCGCACCTGAGTACATTATTGCTTCCTGGTCAGAAAAAAAACCTGCGAGCAGCGCGGCAAAACCGACAGCCACCGCAGCGAAACCGCCCAGAAAATACAGCGTATGGTGCTTCATATCAGGATCGAGCGTATTGTACATGCGTAGAGCAGTATATTTATGGAAATAATAAAAATCCATCGCCTCAATTATCCTGTTTTACGAAGGGTATCCCGGGATAAAAACCTGCGGTTCATGAAGCGCCGAGTACCCCACTCCCCGGCCTGATCATAGCCGGCTGGATGAGCCGGGGAAAGCCCGCACAGATCCGTTATGACCGGTTGTTTCATCTGGTGCGTGATTGATCTTGTTAGGAAGATCCATGGGAAGACCCGGACCCCGCAACGACCCGGACACGCCTATCCTCACTGGCCCGCCGTTCTACCTGGAGGAGTTCGAGCAGTCCTACCGGTACATCATCAATGAGTACGAAGTCCAGCCCAAGGATATCGCGATCTTTATGCCCTGTGCGGTGAGAAAACCCTACAGTTCAAGCCCAAGCCACCAGCTTATCCGGATGATCATCTCGCAGGTGTTTGATGAGGCACAGTACCATATTGTCATCTTTGGCACCTGCGGGATCGTGCCCGCCGAGCTCGAGACGATGTATCCCTATGCACACTACAAGTACATGCTCGGGAAAGTGAATGATGAGAAGGTCAAGGCTGACTTCCTGTCGATCGAGACCGACCGTGTGGCAGGATACCTCGCAAAGACCCGGCATGTGTACAGGTACCGGATCGCCTATTGCATCGGCCTCTTCCGCGAGGCGCTGGTACGGGGCTCGGAAAAATCCGGAGTGCCCATAGACCTGCTCCTCCCGACAACAGGTATGATCAACCAGGTGATCGAGGAAGAGGAGTGCCGGTTCCAGGAGGGGAGCCTCTCGATGGACGAGTACCTGGGCGAGTTCTGTGACGGGCTCATCCGGTTCCGGAACTCGCATCCCGACCTTGTAAAAAAGGTGTGACCCGGGCGCAGAATACAGCCTTGACTTACCGGATAAACCAGACGCGCTCCTCCCTTACGAGGGAAGCGATTTGACGAGCAGGTAAAACGCAAAGAGCGCAGAGGCAAGACCGGCGACAGACAGGACCAGCACAGGGACGGGGGGCAGGTTAACCCCGTTATAGGGCAGCATTTCCTTGAGGCCAAATAAAAAGAACGCCAGCGCAAGGAACCAGCCATACGCCTTTTTCCCGGTGACGGCTACCCGGAGCCCGTAGATTACCACCAGCACATCAATCCCGATGAGAATGGGGGTAAACCAGTCAGGAAGGAACATTACATACAGGTGGATGCCGGGCTTTTAAAGACGTGTGCATGACAAAAAAGTCCGGTGCAAAAAGGGGAGAGGTCACTTCACCACGAGCACCTTGCAGGGAGCAGAGCGTATGATCTCTTCTGCCACGCTCCCCAAGAGGAGGCGTTCCAGCCCCCGTTTTCCCTGCGTTCCGATCACGATCAGGTCGATCTTTTTTCTCGCGGCAAACTTCACCATCTCGGTTGCAGGACGACCCTCAAGGATCGCAGTCTCAACATTCATATCGCCGGCCAGGGAGTGAATCCGGGCAAATGCCTGCTCTGCCTCACTCTTGAAAACGCGGTAGGTATCCCCGAGTGGGATATCCCCCGACATCGTTGAGAACGTGCCGGTATCGATTACGTAGGCCACAAACACAGAAGCCCGGCATGCACGCGCAACCCTTATTCCTTCTTCAAGGGCTGCCCGGTTCTTCTCTGAGCCGTCCGTTGCGATCAGGATCCTGCCAAACAGTTCTTCAGTCATCGAACGATGTACCTCCCCTTTTTAATTCAGACACTCCTACTTGACATTCACTCCAGATACTTCTTGCGGATCGGTGCCGGAACCATTGGTCCGGGCAGTCCCATCGATCTCCTCGACATATTTTTCGCCCCGCATCGCGCAGAGCACCGCAGCGACAAATGAGATCCCTGCGCCGATGTAAAATGAAAGTGCCAGTGAGGGCATGAAGGCCCCTGCGAGTGTCGCCGGAAACCAGACCACACCGGTGAGGGTAGCAATGGTCGCCGGAGCGACGGTGGCAAGCAGAGCCGGGGAGAGTGCGGTCATGGTCATCTGGACCGGGTTATACCCAAGGAATGCCGCAAACAACGCACCGGTCGGGGGTATGGCGCTGAGCGCAGGGGCCAGCTGCGTTGCGTTTACAGCAGCGAGTGCAGACGATAACGCCGGGGGAAACGCGTTCGTGAGACCTACAACGATAATCGTGAAAAACATCCCCATGGAGAGGACAAAGCCGGAGTTCACGAGTGTCGACATCATCCCGGAGGTAACCCCGCGCTGGTGAGGGGGCACGGAATTCATGATCGCCGCTGCGTTCGGAGAGGAGAACATCCCGTTCCCAAGGCCCATGATCAGGAGGGCCAGGGCAAAGGGGAGGTAACTGAAGTTATACGGCAGTATGGCGAGGATCAGAAATGAGATGCCGACAAGCACCATGCCAAGGGTGCTGATCCAACGGGCTCCATACTTATCTGATATAATACCGGAAAGCGGGCCCATCACCACAAACCCAATGGTAAGCGGCAGCATATAGACCCCGGCCCAGAACGGCGTCGACTCAAAGCTGTACCCGTGCAGCGGCAGCCAGATCCCCTGGAGCAGGATGATCAACACGACCATCACCCCACCCCGGGCAAGGGCTGATATAAAACCGGCAGCATTCCCGAAGGCAAAGTTCCGGATTTTAAAAAGATCCATGCAGAACATCGGGTCACTGACACGGGTCTCTATGATGGGGAATGCCACAAGGAGCAGGACGCCGGTCACGAGCGCGGTAATGACCCATGGGTTCCCCCAGCCCATCGATGCACTGCCATACGGCAACAGGGCGTAGGTTATGCCGACAAGGAAAATGGTCAGGCCGCCAATAAAAGAGAGATTCCCCCAGATATCGATCTTCCGGGAGCGTTTCTGGTAAGCCGGCTCCTTGAGTTTCAGGAAGGCCCAGATAGTCCCGATAACGCCGAATGGCACACTGATCAAAAAGACGTACCGCCAGTTGAAGACCGCAAGGATCCCGCCGATCAAAAGGCCGATAAACTGTCCCGACAGTGCCGCCACCTGGTTGAGACCGAGGGCTTTTCCCCGCTCGTCAGGGGGGAATGCATCGGTAAGGATCGCTGCACTGTTGGAGAAGATAAACGCCGCTCCGATGGCCTGAATGATCCGGAAGACGATGAGCTCGATTGCCCCGGCGTCACCCGTACCCGGGGTCAGGAAAAGAAGAATGGAGCCTGCCGTGAAGATGGCAAACCCGATATTATAGAGCCTCACACGCCCGTATATGTCCGAGAGCCTCCCGAAACTGAGGAGAAGGGTGGCAGTCACAATCCCGTAGCCCATCAGGATCCAGAGCAGGTACTGGAACGAGGTGAGCGGGTTAATATTGATACCATTGAAGATCGCGGGAAGGGAGATCAGGATGATACTCCCATTCACCGCCGCCATGAACATGGCGATCGTGGTATTCGAGAGCGCGATCCATTTGTACCCGGCTCCCGGGCAGGGGCTGCCGGTTCACCGGCAGGCATGCGGGAACCTGGTTCCGGTTGTGCTGTTGTTTCCAAGGTCTTCACCGGTCCGGAATATATGCCGGATAATTTTGTCTGACACTCCATGTATTTGCGCACGATGCACTTTAGGATAGAGTACCAGCGGGTATTGTGGTGCCTGAAAAAAGGGAAGACGGTTTTGGTATGCGGTGCAAAGGTTTGCCTGAACTGTCATCCAGAAAAAACGGATCAGGCACGCGGAGAGGATACATTCTTCCGCTTCACACTGACCCGGCCGTTCTCTGCGGAGAGGGTAAAGCCGAGATCTTCAAGGTATTTCCTGCTTTTACCCGTCCCATGGGTCAGGAGTTCTACCAGGTCTTCCTCTTCATCGATGTCCGTGTGGAGCAGGAACGAATCGATCACCTCACAGGAAAGCCCGGCTTCCTGTGCGATTCGCAGGTGCTTTGAAAAACTCATCCCGTAGTAATCGACGTGGAATTTTGCAGGTTCGGCCACAAAGATCGCATTTGTTCCCCCGCCCCTTCCGGGGACGATCGCAATATTGCTTTTTGTAGTGACTACCCGCTGGATAGCCGGCCCGGTGGCGAGAGGGAGGTCGGCCATGAGGATCAGGACCGACCCTACTGCCTGCGAGAGCACCTCGTTTAACGCCCCGCTCAGGTCCTTGTCTGCGATGGTAACCTGGATGTCCTCGGAATCGTAGAGCTCGGTTGCAACGATCACCGGGCTGCAGTTCGCATCCTTTGCCGCAGCGATAACGTCCTCGAGCATCGCACGGGCAAATGCTTCCCGCTCCTCCGGTGAGAGTATCCCGGAGAGCGGCTCTTGGGACCCGCTGGCTTAAAGGGAATCAGTGCATGGGGACACATGTGATACGCTCATATGCAGGACGATCAAAAAAAGGTGCTGATTTCTCCCGTACGCATACCCGGGATACAGGTTTTAACATCATCCGCCGGCAATAATGTGCAATATGGAAGCGCCACCTTATACAACCGTCAGGCTCCCTGCACGTACAGTTGTAGGGATCGAGTACCGGACCTGCAACGCTGATGGCAGGAGCGTTTCTGATATCCCGGCCTGCTGGAAAGAATTTCTTGCAACTCGTGTGGCGGCACGCGTCCCCCACCGGATCGTCCCGCCGGTGATGTACGCGGTGTACTCTGACTATGCGTCAGACTGGACCGGCGAGTACAGCTATCTTCTCGGTTGTGGCGTCATAAAAACCGGGGCCCCGCTCAAGGGCCTGACCGTCCGGCACATCCCGGCCCAGACCTATGCATATTTCCCTGCACGGGGACCGATGCCGGATGCTGTGGTCAGCATCTGGGCCGGGATCTGGGGAACTGACCTGCCCCGGACGTACACCTACGACTTCGAAGTGTATGACAGCCGGTTAACCGATAAAAAGAACCCGCAGGTGGATATCTACGTGGGTATCCGGGATCCGTGAAAAGATCCCTGTCAGATCCCTATCAACGCCAGTCGTTCACGCAGCCGCCGTTTTTCCGCTGCCTTCTTTCCGGTATGATTCGGGGGGGATATGGATCTCGAACCGTGCACCCTTGCCCGGCACCCCTGTCTCGGCAATCGTCATACCGGTGAGCGCAAGCATCTCCCGGGTAAGAAAAAGCCCCCACCCGGTATACCTGCCAAACCCGCGCTCGAAGATCCGGTCCTTGTCGGCAGCCGGGATACCGGCACCATTGTCCTCGATAACAAGAAGCCCCCCCATCTCAACGTCCTGCACTGATATGCGGATCTCCGTGACCGTGCGACCGTGGCGAAGGGCGTTATCAAGCAGCTGGGCCATGGCCTTTTCAAGGACCGGGTCGGCAAAGACGGACGCATTTCCGCAGGTATCCGTGATGGTGACACCTTTTATGGTCACGAGATCAGTGGCACGCCGGATCACGGATGAGAGGGGCTGCCAGACCGGATGCTCGGTCCCGAGGTTCTGGTAGTCCTTTGCGAACTGGAACTGCCGCCGGATCTTATCAAGAGCGAAGCGTTCTTTTTCAATGTACGATTTCATCTGCGGATCAGTAACGACCATTTCCAGCAATTCGGTATATCCGCTGACCGCAGTAAGCTGGTTGATCACGTCGTGACGGGTGACACTCCCGACAAGGTCGAGTTTTTTGTTAAGGAA
The DNA here is from genome assembly GCA_963717525.1 of uncultured Methanoregulaceae archaeon. Lineage (GTDB taxonomy): Archaea > Halobacteriota > Methanomicrobia > Methanomicrobiales > Methanospirillaceae > Methanoregula. The sequence continues at coordinate 2,225,663 of OY970343.1, read as the reverse complement.
CGCCACCTCGTCCTGTGCCCGTCGGATGGATGACACCTTCTCAACCAGCTGCACGAGCACCGGGTACCAGGAATTCGGGGCCCCTGCCATGACCATATACTCTGCGCGGTTTGCCACCGCGATGCGGAAATCGTCCGGATCATACGCTGCAGCGAGGATAATTACCGGGAGATCAATCTTTTTCTCCCGCAGATTCCTCAAAAACAGGATGCCGTTTCCTCCCTCATCCTGGACAGCGATCACCACGCCCCGGGCGGCAACGAGGCTCCGGCTGATGGTCACCTCGGGTGAAGCGGAGGTAATCACGCGGTACGCACCGGCACGGGCAAGGTAGTCTCCAAGCGCTGCACAGCGGTCGAGCTTTGCATCGATGATAATGAGGGGGATCACGGCGTATCACGGGATAATCCTGGTATCCTATGAACATTCTATCTCGCCGGGATCATATAAATGCCATCCGGCAGTGGCGCATGCCCGCAGGTATACTGCCTCTGCCGCCAGTTTTTAACCTGTGCAAAAGGAACCGTATTGTATGCAGCACCGGGTGATCACCTTTACAAAAAACGTTTTTCTGCCGCTCACCAGCGTCTGCCGCAACCGGTGCGGGTACTGCTCATTCCGCACTCCTGTCCAGGACGGTTGCCTCATGCTGCCGGATGAGGTGGAGAGCGTCCTTGTGCGCGGGAGAGAGGCCGGCTGTACCGAGGCGCTCTTTACTTTTGGCGAGCACCCGGAGGAAGAACCGGGGTTTGATGCATACCTGAAAAAGACCGGGTATGACACTATCCTCGATTACTGCGAGGCGATGTGCCGGCTCGCCATACGGCACGGGATCCTCCCGCATACGAATGCCGGCATCCTCACGTATGACGAGATGAAGCGGCTCCGGGCCGTGAATGCCAGCATGGGGCTGATGCTCGAAACCACAGCACGGATACCAGCACACAACGGATCGAAGGGAAAAGAACCGGAAGTGCGCCTTGCGATGATGGAGGACGCAGGAAAACTCAAAATTCCGTTCACCACCGGCCTGCTCCTTGGCATCGGGGAGACCGTAGCCGATCGCGAAGCTTCGCTTATTGCAATCCGGGACATCCACCGGAAGTACGGGCACATCCAGGAGATCATCCTCCAGAACTTCTGTCCCAAGAACGACACCCCAATGGCCGCGTTCCGGGTTCCGGAAACGCAGGAGATCTGTGACACGATAAAAATGGCACGCCGGATCCTCCCCCAAGAGATCGCTATCCAGGTAGCTCCCAACCTCATCGATGCCTCCCGGCTCATCGGGTGCGGGGTCGACGACTTGGGGGGCATATCCCCGGTCACCATCGATTATGTCAACCCGGAGCACCCCTGGCCTGCACTTGATGAACTCAGAAAGATCGTGGGCGATGCGACACTCAAAGAGCGCCTCTGCATCTACCCCCGGTTCATCCGCATGGGCTGGTACGACCCCGGCCTGCAACCCCTAATAAACCGGCTCGACCAATGTATGAGAGGAGGGAGCGCCCAACCGTGAAGCAGAAAAAACTCCTCTATACCGGCAAGGCCAAATCTGTCTATCACACCGACGTGAAAGGAACGCTGATTGTCGAGTTCCGCGATGACATCACCGCGTTTGACGGTGGCAGGAAAGATACGCTGAAAAACAAGGGCAGTTACAATGCCGGCGTCTCGGCATTCTTCTTTTCCTGCCTTGAGAAGAACGGGGTAAAGACACATTTTCTTGAGATGCTGGACGGGAACAGGATGGCAGTCCGCGAACTCTCCATGATCCCGCTGGAGGTTATCGTAAGGAACCTTGCCGCTGGGTCTATCGTGAGAAATTACCCGTTCAGGGAGGGTATGCCGCTAAAATCGCCGGTGATCGTGATCGATTACAAGGATGACTCCCGGCACGACCCGATGCTCAACGATGACCTGATCGTGGCGCTCAAACTGGCAACGCCGGCAGAGCTCATGAAAATAAAAGCGATTGCGCTCAAGATCAACACAATCCTCTCCGCCCTGCTCGCAAAACAGGGTATAACGCTCGTGGACTTCAAGATGGAGTTCGGGCGACAGGGTAAGACCATCTACCTCGGTGACGAGATCAGCATGGACTCGATGCGCCTCTGGGACAAGAAGACCGGTGAATCTCTTGACAAGGATGTGTACCGGTTCAACAAGGGTGACGTGATGGCAACCTACAACCGGGTTGCAGCACGGATCACAAAGAGACCAAAGGACGCCACGCCAAAAAAGAAAGCGGCAGCACCAAAAAAGGCCTCAAAACGGACCCGGCAGAAGTTCCACAACACATAAGAGATCCTAAAAAAATACTCGTAACCACCGGGATGAGGCGGACTACCATGGCAGAAGATTCTGAGTCGGAAGCTGATATGCTTAAATGGGCGCAGGGGATCGCCCGCAAGAACGGATGGGATCTCAACCCCGAAGAAGGCCACCTGAGTACGGTTATCCGGGGGCTTGTACGGAACAAAAAGAAGTTCGGGAGACCCTACTGTCCCTGCCGCCTGCGGAGCGGGGACGAGGAACGCGACCGTGCCATAGAATGCCCGTGCATCTATCACAAGGACGAGATCGCAAAAGAAGGACACTGCCACTGCCTGCTCTATTACAAAAAGCCATAACAGCACCTTCTCTTTTACCGGCATTTTCCGTATGATCAGAACGGCACCCGCTCCCTCAGGAAAACCCGGCCTCGCCCCCATCGCCGGCACGGACCCTGAGATCCTCATTCTCGGAAGTTATCCAAGCCGCCAGTCGCTTGCGAAGGGTGAGTATTACGGCAACCCGCAAAACCAGTTCTGGAAGATTATGGAACTACGACTGGGGATTGACCACACCATGTCCTATACCGTCCGCACTTCCCTGCTCAAAGAGCGCCGGATCGCACTCTGGGACGTCCTTCGTACCTGCACCCGCGAAAGGAGCGCGGACACCGCGATCCGGAACCCGGTCCCCAACGATATCCGGGGGTTTGTCGCGGTGCACCCGACAATCCGGTGCATCGCACTCAACGGGAACGCCGCCGGCCGTTACTTTAAAAGGATGAACCCGGGATTGCCCGGTATCATTCTGCCGTCGACCAGTCCCGCGTACGCCCGCATGAGCCTGGCACAAAAAGCACAGCACTGGGCATGCATCCGCACGCAGCGCTATCGGTAAAAAGAGATGGACCCCCTGGCTTCACCGCTCAAGCCGCAGTTTCAGGAATATGACATGATAGATCGCGTAAAACCCGCAGAGCACCGCCGCGGTATAACCGAGTATGGCAACCCATATGACCTCCTTTGGTATGGCGATGGCCGAGGCCTGGAGCACGAGTGATGACCCGACCACGAGCGCGGCCACCACGAGACCTATCATGATCTTGTCGCTGGCCCGGTCAAGTGCCATCTGGAGTTTCTTTAAGTCAGTATCGACCACTTCGAGCCGGACGGTCCCGGTCGAGAGGCGCTTGAGCATCAGGTTTACGTTGCGGGGCAGGTCAAAGGCCGCATCGACCGCTTCAAGGAGCGAATTGGACGCCCGCTTCATGTAGCCGGCAGAGAGCACGTTGGAGTCAGCAAGCTTGCGCAGGTATGGCGTAATTTCACCGCCAAAGCTGAACTTGGGGTCAAGCCTGACGGCCACATCAAAGACCATAACGAGCGTCTTTAACAGGAGCATAAGGCTCATGGGAACCTTGAGGCTGTACCGCCGCATCACCTCGGTGAGCTCGTTGATCATGAGGCCGAAATTGAACTGGGCAATCTCGTCCCCACCGCCGAAATCGTGCAGCATGAGGTAGAGGTCGTCCCGGAGCGCTTCGCGGTTTTCCTCGGCGACAAAGATCCCAAAGCCTTCGAGCGTCTTTAAGATCATGTCGACGTCATCGGTCGTCATGGCAAAGAGCAGGTTGATGAAGAGCTGCTTTTTCTCCGGGCGCAATACCCCTACAATGCCGAAGTCAAGGAAGACTAGGTCTCCCATCTCCGAAATGAGCAGGTTGCCGGGATGGGGATCACCGTGGAAAAATCCGTCCTCGAAGATCATCTTCAGGTACGCGTTGAAGCCCCGGACCGCAATATCGTGCGGGTCGCTTCCCTGTGCGGTGATCGCCTCGACATTGTCGATCCTTACACCTTTAACAAACTCCATGACGAGCAGCCGGGAGGATGAATATTCCCAGTAGATCTTCGGGAAGTGGATCCCCGGCACGTCCCGGAAGTTGCGAGCCATCCGCTCCGCATTCCTGCCATCGCGGGTGAAGTCTAGTTCTTTTCTTATCTGGGTGGCGAAGTCCTGCACGAGGCCTGCGGGGTTGTACATCCGGCTTTCGGGAAAGACTGCCTCGATCCTCTCGGCCATGGACTGGAGGATGGCGAGGTCGTTCTCGATAACTTCCGGTATCCCGGGGCGCTGGACCTTAAGAGCGACAACGGTCCCGTCTTTGAGGACCGCGCGATGAACCTGCCCGATCGAGGCCGACGCTACCGGCGCCTCGTCGATCTCGCAGAACCAGTCTTCCAGGTTCGGGCAGGTCTGCCGTATCACGCCGATGACTTCAGAGAACGGCAACGGTTTTGCATGATCCTGGAGTTTCTTGAGCTGGGTGATGAGCTCCGGGGGAAGATCTCCGTCCTCGTACTCATGATCTGCCCGAATTTCACAAAAGTGGGCCCGAGCTCTTCAAGAGCGAGACGCACCCGTTCATACACCGTGGACTGGTCCGGCTGCGCCTGCTCCGTCCCGGGAAGGCGGAAACGGGTCTTGCCCGGGAACGCTTTCTCCAGTGCAATACCAAAACCGTACTTCCACAGGATATCGATGATCTGCGCATACCGCCGGATACGGGTGACCATGGATACAGTTTGGCACCCGGGATACTTAACACTGGCTTATTCTCCGCACCGGCCGGAGGACTGCGGAGAGATTCCAAGCCGCATTCAAAGATAAGGGCAGAAATGACAAAAAAGGCCGGGGTGCCTACGGCTTGGAAAAGACCACGATCCTGTTTGTGTTGGTGCCGGACTGGTTGTTCCCGACCCCCCAGATATGGGAGGTCTTCGAGAAGGACTGCTGGTTGATGATGATACCTTCACCGGTAAACCCGGCGTCGATGCCGAGCGGAACCACGTGTTCTTCGAGGCGGACGGTCTTTTTTCGCACTTCACCTACTTCGAATGCCACATAGCCTTCGGGCATGGTGATACGGAACAGCTCCCTGAACACCTCCCCCATCACCACTTCCCAGTCACCGATTGTCCGCGCCATCGTCACGGTGCGCCCGATGGCGTCTTCGTCAAGCCCGCAGAACCAGCACCGGAGCCAGTTATCTTCCCGGTACTGGACGATATCCAGGAACGGCGGCGACGTAACGGTGAGCCGGACCGTATCCGGGCCGATGCCCGGTGTCGCCCGGGCGTCACCGGTAAAGAACTGGGCATCCACGCCGGCGCGGTGAAGGTTCTCGATGTCGGCAGCGGTCAGGCCGGAAACAAGGCTCTTTGTCTTGCGCACGATGAGCCGGTGGGTATCCCGGTATTCCGGCACCTGGCGTCGTTTCCGGTTGATCCTCTCCTGGCTTTTCTGCGATACCGCCTGGTTGGGGGGGAGGGTATAGACCGAGAAAAAACCGCTCGAATGCCCGGTCGAGCCGGTTGGTCGCCACCATCGCGATCCAGCGATCAACCGCATCGGCGGTGCCATCCTCCCTTCGCCCGAGCAGGTACCGGCGCAGTGCCACAATCTCACGCTCGGTATCCGGGTGGTAAAACATGGAGAGATCGCGGTCTGCCCGGTCACCATCCCGGGGAATGGCTTCGAGTCGCCCGACCACTTCCTCCGCACGAGGGGGGGAAAGCCGTGGTTCGGTAAGGATCTTCGAGAGCGGGTTTACATCATTTGCAATCACCCGCCGGCCGAGGAGCCCGGCCTCGAGTGCAGTGGTCCCCCGTCCGCCAAACGGGTCATACACGACATCGCCCTCCCTGGTGAGCAGCCCAATAAAAAATCCGGGCAGCTGGGGCTTGAAGCAGGCACGGTAGGAGATCTCATGGAGGGAGGAGGCCTGGCGCTGGCGGGACGTCCAGAACTCCCCGGTGTACTGCCGGATGTGATTCGGGCCGGGGGTCTGATTCACCCCCAGAGGCTCTCCGGACGGGCCATGGAATCCTGCGAGGTACATGTGGAATGCAGGAGATTTTTCCCGGGACCGGCCTGTCATGTGGATCGCTTCCGCAGGATACCTGTGTGCTGGATAATTGTATATCTCCTGTGTTCCGGCAGGAAGGAAAGACGAACGATCAGCAAAACCTTCTCGTTATGACCTCAGGCTAACGAGAGATCATCATCAAAATATTTTTCCTGGACCCCTTTGAGGGGTAACTTCTGTATGTAATCGTACGACCGGGCGATGATCTGTGCAAGCTGCTCGGCGTTCGGGTGCCCGGCAACCCATTTCTCTATCTCGGCTACACTAGGAAAGTCATCAGTAAACTTGTAGTAACCGGTTGGATCTCCCACACAAGCTTATCGGGTATATTGTTATTAAAATATTATGAATTGCTTGCCGCTTGGCAGCACACCGGTGACAAAAAACCGGAAAAAAGCAGGTATGTGCAGAGAACCTGAACCATTCTCCCGCAGAACCCGGATGATTTAGGTGTGGGTAAAGTATGCCAGGACACCGTCCCGGGTCACCGTGTCAATCCGGACAAACCCGATCCGCTCGAACTGCACAACCTTTCCCCGCTCTCCTGCTACGGCAGGTTCGCATACGCCTTTGAGCTCGCCCTCCATCGTGAGAAGCGTGCAGGACAGGGTCTGCTGCGCCGGCAGCCACTGGATGATGTGCGCTTTTGCTGCGCGGGCTTCGGCAAGAGAGTCGCCGCCGTAGGAGAACGAAGGCGCATCACCGTCCCACGCGATCTTCACGTTGAAGAGATCCTTGAGGCGCACCATTGCCGCACCCGGTACAACCTCGGCTCCGGGCAGTATGACCGACCCTTCAAACGAGAGCCCCCGGTCTCCTTTTGATGCATCGCCCGGGTGGAGCATCGCATGGGCAGTCCGGCGCGGGGCATCTTCAATCGTGGCTGGTACCGGGTCCGGCACAAAGAAATACCGGTTTGCCACCGGGTCGACCAGCTTCTTGTTCTCGGCATAGAGGTTGTCCCACGAGAACGAGATATCGGTCTCGCCGATACCGATTGCAAGCATCGCGTTTTTGACCGCATCGGGAAGGATCCCCCTGCGGGCAAGCGCCCTGAGTGTACCGAGCCGGATGTCGTCCCAGCCGGTATATTTCCCCTCGGTTATCCCGAGACGCATCTGGGAGGTGGAGAGCACGACGCCTTCGATGCCCATCCGCCCGTAGTGACGGTAGACCGGCACCTCCCAGCCGAAGTGATCGTAGATGTAGCGCTGGCGCCGGGTGTTGGCGATATGGTCCTTGCCCCGGATCACGTGCGTAACGCCAAGCAGGTGGTCGTCAGCGACCACCGAGAAGTTCATGAGCGGGTAGATGTGTGCCTCGACCCGGGGATGTTTCGGGGCATCGAGGATCCGGAAGATGGGGAAATCCCGCATCGCCGGGTCCGGGTGAAGAAGATCGGTCTTGACCCTGACCGAGGCCTCCCCTTCCCTGAAGTCCCCCTCAAGCATCTTCTCCCAGAGGGCGAGCGCGGTTTCCTCTGGCTGGTCGCGGCAGGGGCAGGCCTTCTTCGCATCCTTGAGTGCTTTGAAGTGCTCGTTCTCGCAGGTACAGACGTATGCCCCGCCGCGCCCGATGAGCTGTTGGCAGAGATCGTAGTAAAGGGGAAGCCGGTCGCTCTGGGTGACGGTCTCGGTGATCCCAAGGCCCAGCCACCTGATATCCTCCTTTACCATCTCGTAAGCGTCGGGATCGACCCTTTTCGGGTCCGTGTCCTCGATCCGGAGGATATACCGGCCGCCGTACTGCTTCACGTAGGCGTCGTTGAGCGCTGCCGCCCGGGCGTGGCCGATATGAAGCGGCCCCGAGGGGTTGGGCGCAAACCGCATGACGACGCCATGCTCTGCACTTTCAAGATCGGGAAGCACCTTTTTGTGCTCGTGCTTCTCGTGGAGCGCGGCAAACATCTCCGGGGAGAGAGCCTGGAGTTTTGCGGTCCGCTCGTCCGGGGAGAGGGCCGCCACATCCGCGATGGCATCCTTTGCAAGGCCGGAAACCTCCTTTGCCTGCTTGCGCAGCTCGGGATGCGCACCCATTACCATTCCGATAACCGCACCGCTCTGGGGGATGCCCCCGTGCTTCACCGCATTCTGGAGTGCGCACAGGAAGAGGGCAGCCCTGATATCGTCCCCGGCCATCCTAGAAGCTCCGGGTCACAAAAAATTCGCCGATATCCATGAGGAGTCTGACGCTCCTTTGTGGCCGGGAGAACGCCGAGCAACCGGTTGCTGTCCGCGACCAGCGCAAACGCCCTGCCTTTTACGGCATCGATAACGCCCGCATCGGTAAGTTCCCTGATTGCCGCCCGAATATCCGCAGGGGAAAGCTCGCGCCGGTACTTCAGGAGATCGACGCCCTTGTTCCGCGCGAGGATCATAATCAGGGTCTGTTTCCCTTCCCGGAGGTCAGAGCCCTGGTCCTTCCCGCTCTCCTCAGCCGAGGTCAGGAGATCGATGAGGTCGTCCTGGATCTGGAATGCGATGCCGGTATTGAGCCCGAACTGGTACAGGGCCTGGACATGCTCCTCGTTGCCCCCCGCAAGGGTGCCGCCGATCGCCGCTGCCGCCGCGTAGAGCACCCCGGTCTTCTTCCCGACCATCTCCATGTATTCCTCTTCGGTCACATCAGTCCGGTCCTCAAAGGACATATCCATGTGCTGGCCCTCGCAGATGTCGGCGCAGGCACGGGCAAGCAGGTCAACTGCGCGGACCTTGGCATCTTCGCCGGCTTTTGCCTGGCAGATAGACTCAAACGCCCGGGCGTACAGGACATCCCCGGCGAGGATACCGGTAGGCATATCCCATTTCGTGTGAACGGTCGGGACCCCGCGGCGCAGCGAGTCCCCGTCCATGATATCGTCATGGATAAGAGTGAACGTGTGGGTGAGCTCAAGCGCCAGTGCCGCCGGCATGATATCCGTGGAACTGCCATTCCTGACCGCGTCTGCCGAGAGCAGGACCACTGCAGGGCGGAGCCGTTTCCCGCCAGCGCTGAGCAGGTGGGCGGAGGCCTTGTTGAGTTCGCCGGTAGCATGGGCGAAATTCTCGTCGATCATGCCGTCGATCCGCTGTGCAACCGATTTCAGGTAGGGTGAGAGTCCCGACATTTCACATTCCCCTTCTAGTTCAGTTTGAGCCGCTGGCCGTTGCGCATGACATGCACATCATTGCCCATCACGTACCCGAGATCACCGCTGAACTCCGCATAGGAAGCGGTCATCCTTATGTTCCCGTGGGCCGGGATGATGTGCTGCGGGTTTAAGAGATTGACAAACTCGTAGTGATCCTCGCGGTATGCATGCCCGCTCACATGGAGATCCTGGAAGAGCCGGGCTCCTGCCATTTTCAGGTGCGCCTCGATCATGTAACGCTGCCCGAAATTCAATGGGTTGGGGATCACGTTTGCAGAGAAGAGCACTTTGTCGCCCTTTGCTATCTGGTACGGGGTGTCGCCCAAGGCAATCCGTGTCAGGATTGACCCCGGTTCTCCCTGGTGGCCGGTGATGATAGGGAGGAATTTCTCTTTTCCCGCCTTCATCATCCGGCGCAGGGTCCGGTCGACTGTCCGCCGGTTCCCGAAGACACTGGTGTCCGGCGGGAACGAGACCATCTTCATCTGCTCCGCGGTGACCGAGTACTTCTCCATCGAGCGGCCCAGGAGGACCGGCTTTCTCCCGATCTCGTGCGCACATTCCGCGATGGTCTTGACCCGGGCGATATGGGACGAGAACGTCGATACGATAAGGGAGCTCTTATCATCCTCGTAACTGGTGATGGTATCCCGTACGAGATCCCGGGCGATCCGCTCGCTCGGGCACCGGCCGGGCCGGTCAATATAGGTACTCTCCACAATAAGCGCGAGCACGCCTTCCTTTCCAATCTGGCGGAGCCGGGCAAAATCCGGGGGTTCCCCGATCACCGGCGTCCGGTCGAGCTTGAAATCGCAGGCATAGACGATCGCACCGTGCGGGGTGTGGAGCACCGGTGTCACAGTATCGATGATCGAGTGCTGGGCCCGTACGAATTCAAGCACAAGATGCTGCGAGATCGTGTACCGCTGCCCGGGCTTGAGCGCGAAGAGCTTGTTGTTGACCCCGAACTTCTGCTCGCCCGAGATCTGCTGCCGTATCAGTTCCGTCGCGTAGGGCGCGGCGATGATCGGCGCGTTGTACCGGTGCGCAAGCTTCGGGATCGCCCCGATGTGGTCGAGATGCCCGTGGGAGCAGACAATCGCTTTTACGGTCCCCTCGACCGAGTTCATCATGGTGTCGTCAGGTATCGCCCCGATCTTGATCAGATCCAGGGAGTGCATATTCTCAAGCTCCGCATCCTCGTGGATCATAACCTGATCAAGGCGGAGCCCCATGTCAAAAATGACAATCTCTTTTCCGCAGCGGACAGCGGTCATATTCCGCCCGACCTCGTCGTAACCGCCCACTGCAATAATTTCTATATCCATGTTTTTTCTCCTGTTTTTGTTGTCGCGCAGGTAGTTTTTTTCAAAAACCTGCTCTTTAGCGTTTTTTGCATTTTTCCGGTCTGTCAGGGGTTGTCCTGCTTCACGAGAGGATTCCCATCATCCATCATCTGCCGGGTCTTCCCCGTAATAGAGAGCCGTGCCCTGCGCATATCGCGCACCCGCGCTGCGCCACACAGGAACATCGAGGCCACCAGTTCACGATGGATCGTCTCGACCGTGCTCACCAGGGCATCGTCGCTTTCCAGCGCCGGCTTCAGGAGGGGGAGCGCCATGCCACATAGATCGGCCCCGAGGGCAAGGCATTTTGCCGTATCAATACCGTTCCTGATACCCCCGGATGCGATCACCGGGCTTCCGGTGCCTGCTACCTCGGCAAGGCTCACAACCGTGGGTATGCCCCAGCCGGCAAAATCCTCGCCAAGGGTCTTGAGGCACCTGTCCTGTGCATTCCTGCTCTCATCGGCGCGGATGCTCTCGACCGCGGCCCAGGACGTCCCGCCCCAGCCGCCGATATCGATCGCTGCCGCCCCTGCACTCCAGCACTGGCGGGCAACCTCCCGTGAAATCCCGCATCCGGTCTCCTTGACGATCACCGGGGTCTTTATCTCCGCACAGAGCGCGGCGATCGCGGCAAGGCAGCCGGTAGCGTTATGGTCCCCCTCGGGCTGGATGGCTTCCTGAAGGAAATTGAGGTGGATGGCAATCGCGTTGGCGCCGATCATCCCGATGGCTTCCTCTGCCCAGGCAGTCCCGTGGTCGCGGAGCTGCACAGCGCCGAGGTTCGCGACCAGGAATGCATGGGGTGCCTCGTCACGGACGACCGAAAACGTGTCGGCGAGCGCCGGGTTTTCAAGGGCTGCCCTCTGGGAGCCCACGCCCATGCCGAGGCCGAAACGTTCGGCGATCCGGGCAAGGCGGGCATTTGTCTCCTTTGTCCCGGGATGGCCACCGGTCATTGCCGATATGAAGAGGGGGGACGAGAGCGTGTGGCCGAAAAACCGGGTGGACAGGTCGATCGAGCGCATGTCGCATTCCGGCAGCGCATTGTGGACCAGCCTGACATCACCAAAGCCTGTATCGCCGGACTCGACCTCTTTTTCTGCGCAGATACGCAGGTGGTCGAGCTTGCGCGACGACGTGAACCGTTTCTTATCGGCCATTTCCCTTACCCTCCTCTCACTTTTGTCCCGCCATGGTCCTTCCCGGCAAGGAAGTCGCCAAGACGCGAGACCTCGAATATGTCTGATCCGGTGCCTGCCGCAGCAAGCCCGAGCAGTTCGTCAATTTTCCCTTTCATTCCACCGGTTACGTCGGTATATGACGAGTTGCCGATCTGGAGGGTGTACATGGTCTGCGGAGTAATCTCCGGAACCACGCGCCCTCCATCCAGCACTCCCGGTACATCGGTGGCGAGTCCTACGCGGTTGCACTTCAGCGCAACCGCAAGATACCGCACGAGCTGGTCGCCCGAGACAATGCATGCTCCGCGTGAAAGGTCCATCACCACGTCTCCGTGGATCACAGGAACCATCCCCAGTGCGAGCATTTTTTCGAGGTGCCTGCTCTCAAACGCGACCAGCCGGCCTTTGTCTGCGACACCTGCATGGAGCGGGTGGACGCCGAGTGCCTGCACACCGGCACTTCGGAGCGCAGCAACGACCTCCGCGTTGAGGGCGCTGACCGCGCGGTGGGTGACCGCGATCCCTTCCGTCTGCCCGGCCGCCACGCCCTGGTCAAGCCGGTATTTCCGTGCCTCGGGATGCCCGCAGGATCCGGCACCATGGACGACGACGATCCCGGTCGCGGGTACCACGGCAATATCGGCTGCAATGCCGGACAATGCCGCATGGTTGACGCGGCAGTCTGCGCCTTTGTCCGTGATCACGCTGCCGCCCAGCTTGAGAATGATGCGGTCAGACATTCTTCTCCTTCCGTACTCCCTCGGTGTCGATACCGGTCACAATCGCCCGTGCGTCGCAGGACTGGATCGCCTGCGCGACCCGGTGCCTGACCTGCTTTGCGCAGAGGGCCACCATGCAGCCCCCGCCGCCGGCCCCGGTGATCTTCGCACCGAACGCCCCGGCCGAGCGGGAAGCGAGCACCAGCCGGGAGAGCTGCGGGTGCCCGACGCCGAGCGCATCAAGCAGCGCGTGGTTCATGTTCATGTACCTGCCCAGTTCCTTCGGGTTGCTCAAGTGGTGGATTGCCGCGAGGCTCACCCCTTCGATTGCGTCAAGGATCGGGTCGACAATCTCCGGGTTCTGTTTTTTTAAGTCAGCGACCTGCTCCACCATCTTTGACGTGCTGTGCGAGACCAGCGAATCTCCGATAACCAGGTACATATTCTGGGGCGCAAGCCGCCTGCGCGATCCCCTGCTGATGAGAACGATCCCGCCATACGTGGAGACCGTAGTATCCGTGGGGCTCGCCCGCCCTTTCTGCACGGTCTTTTCGATATCGAATGCCATGTTTGCAATATCTTCCCTGTTTTTGCCGACGGCAAACTCGTCATTTATCGCCGACAGTGTCGCAACCGTGACCGCAGCAGACGACCCCAGGCCCGACGAACTGGGGATCTGGGAGTTGATATACACGCTCCCGGCCACGCCCATCGCGTTAAAACACCCGTCGATATAGGGGGACTTTGCCCTTTGGGGGCGCCGTGACTTTCTCACGGTCACAAAGACCCGGGGCTTGATCGCCATGGCGATGCCGGGCTTTCCGTATACCACTGCATGCTCGCCGAACAGAAATACCTTGCCCGGCGCACTCCACGTTGCCAACCTATATCACCGCAATGGCTGCGTACCCCACGACCTGGTCCCGGTCACCGGTCACATCCCCGCTTGTCCCGTACCGGATCAGCTGGCCTTTCCGGGCTCCCAGGCACAGGCACACGGCCACCATCACGCTGATCGGGCCGTACCCGCAGGCCGTAACGCGTTTTTCCCGGATTCTCCGGTAGAATTCCTTCACGTCGAGTGTGGAAAGCGCTTCGATCGCGTAGAGATCGCCATCCTTTGCCTGCGCCTCGGGCACATAGTGCGAGAAATCGCTGGACGCAACGACCCGGATCTCCCGTTTTGTCAGCCGCTGTGCAGCAACGATCTTGTCTGCGACAGCCGCTGCATGGGCTGGATCCTGCTCCCCCATCATCACGGGGACAACCCGTGACCGCGGGAAACGGTACTTGATAAACGGCATCTGCACCTCGATCGAATGCTCTTGCTCCTGAGAGGGTTCGTCGATCCCGATATCCAGCGCCCCGACAAATTCCGTGTCGGTATCGACAATCCCGAGGGGGGTCTCCCACGGTACCGCAGAAACGCTCGTAAGATACCCGTGATGCGACGGGCCGATCACCACGAACGTGCCGGAAAAACCGGGCGGGATACGGGAAAACGCGTGGGCTGCAATCTGCCCTGAGTAAATATATCCCGCGTGCGGGCTGACAATCCCCAGGGCATTTTCGCCCGGGACGGTCCGCGTGAAAAACCCTTCCAGGAGCTGCCCGAGATGGGAGGGGTCCTTCGGGTAGAACATGCCCGCAACTGCGCATGAACGCGTCTTCATCGAATCAACCCTCTGGTCGTTCTGTTATATGTAACGATCGATCCAAAAAAGGATCGAAAGGAACCGCTTTTAGATCTCGGTTTCGAAATCTTCCTGCGTAAGACCGGTCGCGATCCCCCGCAGGCGCAGCATCTCCCGGGTGAGGAGGAAGTAGATCATTGAGAGCGCTTTGCGGCCCTTGTTGTTCGTGGGGATCACGAGATCGACGAACTTGGTCATGTTGTTGGTATCGCAGAGCGCTACCACCGGGATGCCGCACTGGACAGCCTCGTTGATGACCTGTGCGTCGCCAATCGGGTCGGTGACAACGATAACCTTGGGTTCGATGTAACCGTCAAGGACCGGGTTGGTTAAGAGGCCCGGGATAAACCGGCCGGTGGCGGACATCGCACCGATGGTATCGGCAAACTTCTTTGCTGGGTACTGGCCGTACTGCCGCGAGGTGACGACGAGGATATCGGGTGCCTCGTACTGGTTCAAGAATTTCGCAACGGTCTTTATCCGGGAGTCAGTCTCGCGGATATCGAGGATATACAGACCATCGCCGCGGACGCGGTAGATGAACTTCTTCATGTCCTCGCTTTTCTGCTGGGTGCCGATGTGGACACCGGCTGCCAGGTACTCCTCGACGGGGATGAGCGGTTCCTTTAATTCTATTTCCATCTCGTTTACTGGGGTCATAGTTGTTCCTCTATGCGAATGAGTTCGTTTAGTTTGGCAATGCGTTCGCCGCCCACCACTCCGCATTTTAAGAAGATGCAGGAGAACGCGGTGGCGAGGTGTGCAATGGTGGTATCCGTGGTCTCGCCTGACCGGTGACTCATCACCGTATCCAGACCATGGGTGTGGGAGAGGCGGACGGCCTCGAAGGTGTCGGAGAGTGTTCCGACCTGGTTTGGCTTGATGAGGACGCAGTTCGCGGAGCCGGTCTCGATGCCCTTCTCGATGCGGTCGACCTGGGTAACAAAGAGATCGTCGCCGCAGATCAGGCACCGGTCGCCAACCTGGCGGTTCAGCTCGGCAAACGCGTCAAAGTTATCCTCATGGAGAGGATCCTCGACATAGACGAGGTTGTATTTGTCGACAAGCTCGGCGATATACGCGATCTGGTCCTCGGTCGAGCGTACGCGGTCGCGGTACTTGTACCCGGAGCCGGTCCACATCTGGCTTGCTGCGACATCGATACCCACGTCAACCGGGACATTCATCTCGTCTTCCACGCGTCCGGTTGCCTCGGCAATGAGCTCAAATGCGAGGGCATCGTCAATCTGCGGTGCCCATGCACCCTCATCACCCTTGCCGGCGGCAATTCCCTTGTTCCTGAGAAGATCCTTGACCGTCCTGTGGACGGCGGCATTGGCAAAGACCGCCTCTTCTGCGTCCGCCGCACCGCCCGGTATCACCAGGAACTCTTGGATCTCGGTTGCGTTTGCCGCGTGCGCACCGCCGCCGATAACGTTCCCCAGCGGGAGCGGCATCTCGCGGACAAACGCCCCGCCGAGATACCGGAAGAGCGGGAGCCCCAGTGCCGAAGCAGCGGCCTTTGCATTTGCAAGGGAGAGGGCGACAGCCACATTTGATCCGATCCCGGAAAAATTCAGGGTCCCGTCGATATCGCGAAGCTGGTCGTCAAAACTCTCCTGGTCCGACGCATCCATACCGATGAGTGCCGGGATCAGGTCCTGGATGGCATGGTCAATTGCCTCCCTCGGGGGCAGGACTTTTGCTTCCGCCGCACCGGTGCTTGCACCGCTCGGGGCGGCCGCACGGCCAAACCCGCCTGCGGTAGAGATCTCTGCCTCGACCGTCGGGTTGCCCCGGCTGTCAAGGATCATCCGCAGCTCGATTGCCTCAATGATCGTCATAACGCCTTGCCTCTCATCTTCGCTTTACGGTAATGGGGATAATGTCCGCGTTGAACTCCTCGATGGCGATCTCCAGGGGATCGATCCGGGAAGTAGTGATAAGTAAGGGTGCACCCATTGATATCTGCAGAGCCCTTGCTCCAATAATCCTCGCCCGTTCATACCGGGTATATGTCTGCGCCAGCATTCCTTGTCCTCAAAATTGTTCCATGTTTACAACTGGAAAATGGGGTCGCTGAGATTCGAACTCAGGTCACTGCGTCCCGAACGCAATAGGATAGTCCAGGCTACCCCACGACCCCTCGGTCATATTACTGGTACGGGTTGAGCTCATCAATGATCTCTTTATGGGTCAGAAGCATGCGCCGGCAGCAG
The DNA here is from genome assembly GCA_963717525.1 of uncultured Methanoregulaceae archaeon. Taxonomy (GTDB): domain Archaea; phylum Halobacteriota; class Methanomicrobia; order Methanomicrobiales; family Methanospirillaceae; genus Methanoregula. Next base: position 2,209,166 of record OY970343.1, on the reverse strand, counting down.
TATCGGGTGATACCGAGATCGTCGAGGATCTTTTTGGGATCCTCGCCTTTCTCCCGCCGTGCCTTAAATTCTTCCCACGCGGTGGAAATGGTCTTCCCACAGGTGAAACATCGTACGGGTATCAAGATTTTCGACCTCTCATATATCTTTTGGTTTAACGATAAGACTTTTGGAATTTCTTGCGTGCGCCACGGCCGTGCGGTTTCTTGGTCTCTTTCTGCCGCGAGTCGTTGACGAGAAGCGTTCTGTCGTAGGCAAGGTAGACGTCCTTGATAGCGGGGTCATTTGTCCACTCAAGGATACCCCGGGCGAGTGCTGTACGCACTGCCTCGGCCTGCCCCATGACCCCGCCGCCGGAGACGTCGATGGTCACGTCAATTTCGTTCGCCGCGTTGGGGACGAGGAGGAGCGGCTCGGCGATCTTCATCCGGGTGGTCTCGGTGCCGTACTTTTCGAGGGGCACAGAGTTAACCCTGATCATGCCTTTGCCGGCCTTTATAGTCGCCCGGGCGATTGCTGTTTTGCGTTTTCCGCTTGTGTTTATGATCTTTGCCATGGTGACCACCTTAGAACTTGGCTCCGAGGGCCGTGCAGACCGTTCCGAGCGTGACAAACTGCGGGTTGTGGAGCCGGTCCATGTGAACTTCTTCAGGGACTTCCATCGTTGCGCCTGCAAACTCCACCGGGACACCGACGTAGCACTTGATGCGCTTCATCGCCTCAGCGCCACGGGGGCGTTTGTAGGGGAGCATGCCACGTATGGTCCGCTTCATGAGATGGTCCGGCCGGCGCGGGACAAAGGGTCCCCACCGGTCACCGGAGGCACCACGTGCGCGCTTGTGGTAGTAGTTGTCAAGAACGCGTGCGCGGCTGCCGGAGATGATGATCTGCTCGACATTCACAATCGCGATCTCTTCACCGGCAAGGGCACGCTGGGCGGTGATGCTTGCAAGCCTTCCAAGGATGAGCCCGTCCCCGTTAATTACGGTAACCATGTTTCTCTCACCTCAGGATCCGGACACCGCTTCCCTTGGGGTTGTCCTTTAACAGCTGCTCGATCGTCATGCACTGCCCTTTTGCGTCCCTGATCTTGCTCGTTGCTGATTCCGAAAAATTCAGCGCTGCAATCTTTACGGACTGCTCCAGCACGCCGCTGCCCAGCACCTTCCCGGGTACGAGGATGATCTCGCCGTTGTGGGCGTAGCGGTTAATCTTGGACAGGTTGACCTCCGCGTAGTTCCGGTTGGGGGTCTCCAGCCTGCCTGCAATTTCGCGCCAGATCTTGGCCTCATTCTCCCGTGATGAATTCTTCAAGAGCATAATGAGGTTGGTAAGACGGGGGTTCGTCTTCTCCACTTGTCGTGTCATTTCTTTTCCTCCCCTGAAATCTCGCTTGTCTGTCTCTCCAGCTCGTTTGCCTGCTCCTTTATGTAGGAAAGCGCCTGAACCATGATCTCTTTTGCGGGCAGCGACCCGTCTCCCTCGACCGCAAAAATATACCGGTCGGGCGAGGCGGAGATCCTGATCGCGGGTTCCTCCCCGATCCCGCTCGCCATGCAGGCCCGTTCACAGAGTCTGCACATGGAGCAGTCGGGAAGCTTGCCCTCGATGACCTCGACTTTCTTGCCTTTGACGGCAAGGATGGTGCGGGGACATTCGTCCACGCACATCCCGCACGCGTCGCAGGTGGGGCTGATTGTGATGATCGGGTGATTCTTGTACCCGCACACGAGGGTCGGTTGCCATTTTGCGTGCACCTTGCCCTTGTTGAGGACAGCACGCGCTTCGATGACCAGTTTCTGCCCTTTTACGAGCTTCACGATGGGGATGTTGTCGTTCACGGGCGCAGCCTTGGGGTCCTGCGGGATGAGGTCGCTTGACGTGACCAGCTTGGGGCCCTCAACGCTGAGCGTGAACGTCACCGTGCAGGACGGGCAGCCTGCCCCCCCGCACGAACAGGTGTCCTGAGTCGAATAACTGGTAAGATCGGTCCTGATGGGAATAAGCCCGAGGCGGTGCGCCAGCATCTCGTCGAAGAGCGCGCTCGTGTTGTCGTAGATGCGCACATCCTCGATGGCAAGGGTCGGCACCTCGCCGATCATTGCCCTGCGGAACGTATTGGTAAATCCGGGCTTCGCTCCTGAGAGCGTGAATCGTGCAAGGGTGTCGTCCAGACTCGCGAATTCGATCTCCATCACACTCTCCTTCCCCGTCTGCCACCCTTCGGACGGCATGAGTCGTGCGGGACAGGTGTAACGTCTTCAATCCTTCCGATGCGCATGCCCGCCCGGGCAAGTGCACGGATAGCTGCCTGGGCGCCGGGCCCGGGGCTGCGCTGTTTGCCCTGGCCGGGTGCCCGGACTTTCACATGGACACCGACGATGCCCTTCTCGCGGGCTACTGCGGCGACGTTTGCCGCCATCTGCATGGCCGCGTACGGGGAACTTTCGTTCCGGTCCTGCTTGACGACCATGCCACCGCTCGACTTGGTGACGGTTTCTGCACCGGAAAGATCGGTGACGGTGATGATCGTGTTGTTAAAGGAGGCAAAGATATGTGCGATGCCCCACTTTTCCTTGTCGTTTGCCGCCATCTTAATTCACTCCTGCGCCCTGGGGCTTGGTGATCCGGGTCCTTTCTGCATGGGCAGCGTCCTGGAACGGGGATGTTCCGTAATAGGAGATCCCGGTCTCTTCCCCGCGGGTCACGAGGTATCCCGGGATGGTGACACGCCGGCCGGCAATCGCGATGTGGCCGTGCGTGACGAACTGGCGTGCCTGCTTCGGCGAGCGGGCGAGGCCCTTCCGGTAGACAAGGGTCTGGAGCCGGCGTTCGAGATGGGCCGGGGTCTTGAGGGCGAGGACGTTGTCGATGTCCGCGTCGGGACCGAGAAGGCCCATACGCTGCATGTGGCTGATAAGTTCGGTCTTTTTCGCATCGAAGAACGCCGGATCAGCGCTGTTGGACATAAGGGCGAGCAGTTCACGGGCGGCCTTACGGTACTTCCGTAAGTGGCTCTGTGCCTTCCAGACCTCGCGCTTGTTGCGCAGGCCGTACTCGATGACAAGCCGGGTCTCTTCCTCGATCCGGGTCTTCTCCCACGGGCGCTTGGGCGTCTGGTAAGACTTGTGGTTCTTGCCTGGGTATCCCATGGCTTACTGGCCTCCTTCCTTGGTCTTCTTGACACCGACAGTCATGCCGGTCCTGCCGGTCGACTTGGTGCGCTGCCCGCGGACTTTCTGGCCGGTCTCGTGCCGGATGCCCTTGTAGCAGCGGATCTTCCGCATCATGTTGATGTCTTCGTCGCGGGCAAGCGCAACGTCGCCACCAATAAGGTGCTTGGTCTCGCCGGTGTAGAGGTCTTTTGGCCGGTTTGCCATCCACTGCGGGATGTTACCGGAGTATTTCTCAACCGCGGCGCGGATCCGGTTGACTGACTCCTCGTCCATGAGGCCGAGCTTCGCGTACTCGTCAACCTTGGCCATCCGTGAGATGACCGTGGAGGAATGCCTGCCGACACCCTTGATGCCGGTCAGTGCTACCCGCACCGACTTCGTGCCGTCCAGATCGGTCGTGCCAATCCGTACAAAGTATCTTATTTCTTCTTCCTGTGCCATCCAATCCCCTCGATTTTGAGATTGTCTCTTTGAAGCGCTGAGGGAGGGATTTGAACCCTCGAGTCCCAAGGGGACACAGGTTTAGCAAACCTGCGCCATACCAGGCTTGGCTACCTCAACAGAGGAATCTCGCATCTTCTCAGACACTCGCAACGGATAATCCGCTGCTCCATGAATGGTGCTTTATACTATGGTAGGGGTGGGGTAATAAGTGTTGTGGGAAGAACCAGCCACCGGAACCGGACTGTCCCAATAGAGGCCGAGCTTCGTACCCTTTCTGAATATGTGACCGTGAATATGAGTTTGTTTCCTGAGAATAGAATAATTGGGAAAGTGCGTAGGGGGCTTACAGGATATGGGGAATGATAGAAGAGAATAAGGCGGCCTGCAGACTTCTAGATAAGATTATCAAAGTACTTAATGTATAGACCACCGGCTTCACAAGATAAGATACACGTTATCAGGTCTCATCCCCTTATGGAGGGGGTCGGATGGTGTACTTCTGCGATAGCTGTCCCATGCCCTATCCCACTATTTACGTCGCTATTTCGCATTTTTTCCGGTCCCTGATGCCGGCGCCCGGACAAAAAAAGTGGTCCGACCCCCTCCAACCCTCCATGAATTCCTGCTGCCCCTGGCATGAAAAACGGCATTTTTTCTGACGATAAATTACTTCAACCGGTAACGGGAACAGGATTTATGCAGTGGAGGGGGTCGGGCGGTGTACTTTGTGTGGTCTCCCGCCCCTTCGCCAGATCCCCGGCCAGCGCACAAGCATTATTACCTGCTCACCATTGTCTTAGATGATCATACATGGAACATCCCGCACTGCTGATCATCGATATGCAGAACGATTTTGTCCGTGAGGGGGCGATGCTCCGGGTTGCCCAGGCAGAAAACGTCATCCCGAAGATCCGGGACGTGCTCGCGTTCTTCAGGATGAAGAACTACCCGGTCTTTCATGTCCTGCGGGTCCACCGCAGCGATGGGTCAGATGTCGAGATTACCCGAAAAGATCTTTTTAACCGGCACCCGTTTGCCGTTGCCGGTTCGGCAGGAGCTCAGGAGATCGACGAAATCAGGCCGCTGCCGGGCGAGTACGTTATCGAAAAGGCCCGGATGAGCGCATTTATTGGCACCGAGCTTGACCTCATGCTCCGCACGCTCGGCATCACCGTGCTCGTAATAACCGGCGTCCAGACCCCCAACTGCATCCGCACCACGGTCTTTGATGCCATCGCGTACAACTACCCGGTCATTCTCGTGGATGATGCGACCGGCGCACAATCGGATGAGATCCACCGGGCAAACGTCCGCGATATGGCAAACATCGGCGTCCGTGTCATGGACGCACAGGCACTCATCGGGACGCTGGGATAATACCACCGGCCCTCACAGGTACAATCATACGGGAAAAACGCATGTTGTCCGGAACCGAACTTGCACTTGCAGGACTGGCAGCTGCTGCCGCAGGCATGGTAAACGCCCTTGCCGGCGGGGGCACCCTGATCTCGTTTCCGGCGCTCGTGGCGCTCGGTGTTCCCGAGGTCGTGGCAAACATCACCAACACGGTCGCTCTCTGCCCGGGGTATCTCGGCGGTGCGCTGGCCCAGAAAAAAGATCTCGCAGGACAAAGAAAGCGGCTGCTGATGCTCATCCCGGCCGGGATCATCGGTGGCCTCGTCGGGGGCATTCTTCTCCTGTATATCAGCGCACAGGTCTTCCACATCCTCGTCCCGTTCCTGATCCTCCTTGCCGCCGCTCTGCTTGCAGTCCAGGACCGGGTCCGGGACTGGATCCGCCGGCATACCGGGCACGACGGTACCGAGGGAAGGGGGTGCCGGAACGCGGCCCTTCCGGTCGGCCTCGCCGCAGTCTACGGCGGATATTTCGGGCCGGGACTCTCCGTGATCAACCTTGCCGTGCTCGGGCTCTTCCTCGATGACACCCTCACCCGGCTCAATGCGCTCAAGCAGTGCATATCGCTTGCCACCAATGTCGCCGCCGCGGTCTTCTTTCTCTTCTCCGGGCTCGTTATCTGGCCTCTTGCGATCATTATGGCGGCAGGGGCGCTCATCGGGGGGGCGATCGGCGGGCATGTGGCCGGCAGGATCGACCCGGGCCGCTCCGGTGGACCATTGTCGCCATCGGAACGGTGGTCGGGCTGTACTACCTGATCCGGTTATTCATGTAAGGATCTTCTGACAGGTCCCTTCACTGAAAAGAGGGAAAAGGAGGGGGTCAGGCCGGACCGTCAGAGGGCACGGACCAGTGACCGCCGGGTCACGAGGCCGGTGAGTTTTCCCTTCTCGGTGATCGGCACCGTGCTGATATTCTTTGCCACCATCAGGTCGACAATCTGCCGGTAGCCCGCCCCGGCCTCAACCGAGATCAGCGGGGCGCTCATGATGTCCCGAACCAGCAGGTTGCGGATCTGGTGATCCTGGTGATGATCTTTTACCGTCTCCCGGAACTTCCGCATCGCCACCGCCACGTCGGTCTCGGTCACGATACCGGTCATCTTGTCGTTTGCGGTCACGACAAACCGGGAGATCGCATCGTCCAGCATCCGTCGCCGGAGGTGGACGACACGCTCCTCGGCATCGATCGTGACCGCACGGTCGATCGCTTCGGTGATGGTGCCTTCGTACGGGTACTTCTTCAACAGGTCAATGGCAGTCACCTGCCCGATCAGGTTGTGGTCGCTGTCGTACACAACCACCAGTTTATACTGCTGGAGCAGGGGGATGAGTACATTCACGGTCTCGTCAGGATAGACACTCGTGAAATCCTCCTTGACCACACTTGCCACGTGGATGGCAGCCGGCGCAAGCGTAGTGTTCTGCCTGCTGCCCAGCTTCTCCGCGATGGCCTCACGGGATACCGTGCCGACAACAGACGAATTATGGAGCGCGATGAGGGGGTCTATTCCCTCGTCAAGCATCTTGTCGAGCGCCTCGGTTATCTTTGCGGATTTGGATATGGTCGTTGGTTTTGCCATGATATCTTTAATAAACAGTTCTTTTGTCATTTCGCCACTTCCTTTATGATATCATCACGTTTTAAAATCCCCACAAGGGTGTTGTGTTCGACGACAACAAGGTTGTTGACCTGTTCGCTGTGCATCAGTCCGATCGCAAGTTGGAGTGTGCTCACCGGCGCGATCGTTATTGCCGGGCTCGTCATCATGTCGCCCGCGGTTACCGGGATGTTCCCGGGAGCGTCCGGTGCGCTCCCGGCGCCGGTATGTTCATGTCTTTTTCCGGGTTCTTCATAAAGGATCCCCCCGGATCGTCTCCGGTCCTCATCATGGAAAGCAAGGTTCGTCTCCGTGATGATGCCGGCGACCGATCCATCGTTGTTGGTCACCACCAGTTTTTTGTCCCGCTCCTTCATGAGCGCTACTACATGGGCAAGCGAGTGCCAGCGGTTGACCGTCTCTGCATCCTCCATCACGTCCTGCACCGTGCCTTCCAGGCCGGTGACTCAGGGCGGACTTCATCAGATCACTTTTTGTAACGATACCCGTGACTGTGCCGTGGTCCACCACCGGGACACCCCCGATGTTTTTTTCCATGAAAATACCGGCGACAGCCTTTGCAAGCGTCCCGGGCGCGACGCAGACCGGGTGCGGCGTCGCATATTCGGCCACCGTGATCTGGTCGGCCGGGCGCCTTCGCCATGCTGCCCCCCGCTGCTGCCGGTACCCGATGTCTTTTTTCGTGAGTATCCCGGTAAGAGTTCCCGCATCCATGACTAGGACCCGGGAGATCTTATGGCGCACCATCAGGTTCCGGGCGTGAGCCAGGGTGTCTTGGGGGGAGACGGCAAAGACCGGGCTGCTCATGATATCACCTGCGACGAGGGAGCTGACTGGCATGGGATTTACTCCTCGGAGAACGCCCGCACGAGGTCGAATTCCGTCACAAGCCCGACAAGGCGCGAGTTTTCGATGACCGGCAGCGCCCCGATGTTTTTGTGAAGCATCTCCCGGGCTGCCTCGTTGACGGGCGTCCGGGGGGTAGTGGTGAAAAGGCTGCCGGCCATGAGCGTGCGCACCGGGAGGTTCATGACCTCTGCGATGTCACCGGTCACAAGACGGGAGAAGACCTCTCTGCTCCCCAGGTACCGCATGATATCGGTCGCGGTGATGATGCCAAAGAGCACGTCGTCGCTGACGACGGGAAGCCGGCGGAACCGGAACCGGGTCATGTCTTTGGTGACTGCAGCTATCGGGCTGTCCGGGGCAGTCACCCGAAGGGAGGTGCTCATCGCATCCTCAACAAAGAGCGGACTGTGCTCTGTGGCAAGCATCCGTAGCACGTCCCGCTCGGTCACGATACCGGCAAGGGTACCATCGTTTGCAATAACCGGGAGCCCCCCGATCTTTTTGCCGACGATGATCCGGAGCGCATCGATGATATGGGCATCGTGCGGGAGGGTCTGGGGCTGTGCGGTCATAATGGTGCGGACGCTCTCGTTGACCGCCGCACACAGGTTGCCGTTATGCCGGACCCTGACCAGCCGGTACTTGTCGCCCCCGCCCATGAAATTGATCACGTCGCCCGACGTGACAATCCCCCGGAGCTTCTTTGTCCCGGCATCGGTGACCGGTAGCCGGCGGAACCCGCATTCCGTCATTGTCGCCACTGCACTGATGATGCTCTGCGTCGGCGGCACGGATATGACATCCCGTGTCGCGATCGCCATCACCTCGCCTTCCTGCTGTACGATATGGGATTTGAACTCGACCGGGCCACGGTCTAGTTTTCCCCGCATTTTCAGGAGCCGGTCACCCTGTCTGGCGCCCTGCCCGTTCCGGTGCATGAATAACCTCCTGTTGCTGCCTGCTGGCCTGTGCTGCACCCGTCATTTCTCCATGAGGACGGGGTGCTTTACATCCCGGCCGGCCTATCATATCCTGTTCTTCGCCGGCCCGTGTTATATAAGCCCGGTAAGGACGTCATGGCGATCGATGATCCCAACCATGGCATCCCCGTCGACAACGGGAAGCCGGCTTACATCGTTATCTACCATAAGGCGGGCCGCCTCGGACAGCAGTGCACTGCCCGGGACCGTCACCACCTCAGTCGTCATCAGATCCCCGACCTTTTTTGTGCTGTTCTGGGCAATCGCCGACCGCACGCCCCCCGACCGGATCAGGTCCCTGCGGGAGATAAGGCCCACCAGCCGCCGCTTTTTTATAACCGGGAATGCCGTGTACCCGCTCTCTACAATCTTCGCGTAGACCTGCTGGAGCGAGTCGGCGGGGTCAGCGGTGGTGATCTTCTTTGACATGCGGGAGCTCACCCGCCCCGAAAGCTCGCTCCGCGAGATGATGACCGGGAACAGGTCGGAGAGGAGCACCCCGCCAAGGATATGGCGGCAGGGATCGATGATCGCAGCGCTGTCCGTGGCAAATTCCCGCATGAACTTTGCAGTGCTCTCAATGGATGCCTCAGGGCCAACGCAAGCGGCCTCCTTGACAAATCCTTCAACGGTCACGTTCGATTTCGTAGCGGTCACCCTCAGGGCATCGGTGATATCGATATACCCGAGCAGGTCTTTTTTTACGCCGGTGACGTAGGCTTCGCGGAACCGGTCGTCTCTTAAGATCTGCCGTGCCTTGGTTATCCCGTCATGAAACGTGAGCACAGGAATCTCAAGCATGAAATCCCGTGCCGTTTTCATGTAAGGGTGTCCTCCTCCCTGCAGCGGGGGCAGAGAAGGACGCCGTCCACACGCTTAAGATCATCAGACATCTTACTGCAGCGGTTGCACATGCCTACCTCGATATGGTCCTCGCGGTTGATCTCAATGAGATCGGTCAGGAGCGCGTTCTGTTCGTTTGAGACGGTCAGGAGATCCCGTACGGTCACAATACCGATGACCTTGCCGCTCTTGTCGACCACGGGGAGTCTTCTGACCTTGTGCTTGACCATCATCTGGGCTGCGTCGACTACCGTCTTGTCCGCACTCACCGTAATGAGTGGCGTACTCATGATTGCACTCACCTGGATTGTACTTGGCTTGAGATCCTTTGCCACCACCTTGCAGTTGATGTCCTCCTCGGTAACAATGCCGATAGGCTCGTTCCTTCGGAGAATAATAACGCTCCCGACCTCTTCACTGCACATGGCCTTTGCCGCTTTTGCAACATTGGCCTCGATGCTGATCATGATCGGGTTGCGTTTCATCACCTCGCTCAACGGGACGCGGGTCTCAAACCGGATCGTGTTGGTTGTCTTTTTCATGAGTCACCTCCTAAAAAGTGCCTGGCTGATGATTACAATTAGCATCCTTTCCGCCCCTTCTATAAATAGCATGTGGCAGTGGCATCCGCTCATGCGGCCGGGTAATAGTAAATGCAGTTCCGGAGGGAAAAATCAGGAGACACCAGACGGGCATTACAAGAAACATAATAAAGAATCCTTGCCAAACATTACTACAAGCGGTTGACGACAGACCGGGATACCGGCCTGCCGTACAGACAAAAAGAGGGCCCTATGACGACATTTTCCAGGACATTGGGGAGCGCAAAGAAGCGATTATCCATATTTCTCAGGCGGTTTTTCAAGAAGAAGCGGACGCGGATCGGGATCTACGGGCCGCCAAACGCCGGTAAAACGACCTTGGCAAACCGGATCGCCCGGGACTGGACAGGCGACGCGGTCGGGCCGGTGAGCGAGATCCCGCACGAGACCCGGAGGGCACGGAAGCGTGAGGATATCGTGATCACGGGGGCAAACGGACATACCGTAACGATAGATATCGTCGACACCCCCGGGGTAACGACAAAGATCGATTACCACGAGTTCCTCGAATTCGGGATGGAAAAAGACGAGGCGATCATCCGGGCCCGGGAAGCAACCGAGGGGGTCGCCGAGGCGATGCATTGGCTCCGCGAGGATATCGACGGCGTGATCTACATGCTGGACGCGACACTCGATCCGTTTATGCAGGTCAATATCATGATGGTGGGGATCATCGAGAGCCGGAAGCTGCCGGTGATCATCGTCGCGAATAAGATCGATCTGCCCGAAGCTGCACCGGCCCGGATCCGGAGCGCATTCCCCCAGCACCCGGTCGTTGCGATCTCGGGGCTTGAGGGCAGAAATACGGAAGAGCTGTACGAGAAGATGATCAAGAGCTTCTCCTGAGCGCCGGAGGAATCATGCCACACAAGTGCACCAAATGCGGCAGGGAATACAAGGACGGGTCTACCGAGATCCTCAAGGGATGCGCAAGCTGCGGCGGCAAGAAGTTCCTCTACGTTAAGGAGTCCGAGATCAACAAGGACGTGTTTGAGGAGAAGACGATCGAGGAGATCGCAGGCGAATCAAAAGAAGAAGTCCTCGAAGTTGTCGAACCCAAGATCAAGGGCAAGGCGAAAAAAGAGGTCGAGATGTTCGACCGTGTCGAGACGATCCGGATCGTGGGGCCGGGCTCCTACGAGCTCAATATCGACAAGATGGCAAAGAGCGACGAGCGGATCGTGAGCGTTGGCGACGAAGAAGGCAGTTACATCATCGATCTCATGTCCATGGCAAAAGACGTGCCAAAGAAGAAGAGAGCAAAGAAGCGGTAAGTTATTCCCCTTTCGGCAGCCAGAAAACTTTTTTACTGTTTTTGATCGGTCTTCACATCGTTTTTTCGTTACGTGATGGAAGGTTGACAGCTGGTCTGAGGCAGGACTCTCACCATTGAATTTTTCAGACAGTACTCCAGTATTCCGCAGTCACCGGGTCGCGAGGTCATCCCGGATCCCTTCGTAGGGTGCAGGAAGGCCGAGATCCCGGAAGAACCGGTCGGTGAACGAGAGGCTGGTGGTGACTGCCCATTCGGCACATCCGTGGCCGAGGCACCGGTCCGGGAAGAAGGGCAGGTTTTTTCCCGCAAGTGGGTTCTCGGCAAACCGGTCTTTTAACAGCTGTTCGAATTTCTCCGCGTGCGTCTCGCTATGGGCACCGGCAGCCCCGCCAGCCCGGATCTCAACCCATTCCCGCCGGTAATGCATCAGGTAGTTGCGGATCCCGATCAGATCCTTTATGCCGGAAAAGCCCGGGTCATCTTCGGCAAACAGCGGTTTTTCGCCTATTTCGAGGATCTTCTGGTATTTTGCCGGGAGCGGCGTCCGGTCAAAATAGTTCTCGTTCTTCCATTTCTCCCCGACTGCCCGGAGCAGGGCCTCGGTTGTCTCATCAGAGAAGAAGTACGCGTTGTCGGCCGCATCGGACCAGAGCTCGTTTATGGTGGACTCAAGGAACGCAACTGTAGAGAAAAGTGCGTTGAGGACGAATGCTTCATGCCGGAGACACTGTTCCGCTGAAAGTGTGCCGGTGCGAGCGTATTCCTGCTCCAGCCCGAACCCCAGCCGGCAGAAGAGGGCGGCGGACTGGAGATATCGCACAGAGAAACAGTCCCGGAACCGGATGACGATCCCCTCATCGGGCACCTCCCGGTTTATTTCGTCCATCGTACCATCCCGTTTCTGTTTCGTACGGTAAAAAGATAGGGCATGAGGGGTCAGGTTATCCCGGGCACACGGCCATAAATGCGGCCCGGTTACAGATACCCTTAATATTTGCAGGAGTCAATAGTAGGACAGCACTTTTTAACAGGGTGCTGACAGATGTAAGTCCGACGTGCCGTTTTTGGCACGGCCTCAAAACTTAGGCTTTGGGATTACAGAGAGTCAGTAAGCATACTGCACTTTTCTGGACTTACACAACCGTAACCGGAGGTATAACTATGGCACGAATGCACGCCAGAAGAAGAGGAAAATCAAGCTCAGTGCGGCCAGCGCGCAAAGAAGCGCCTGCCTGGTCCAACACGGACAAGGCAGCGATCGAGAAACTTATCGTCGATCTCCGCAAGGAAGGCACATCGGGCAGTATGATTGGCCTCATCCTGCGGGACCGCTACGGCGTTCCCGATGTCAAGATGGTCACCGGCAAGCGTATCGGCGACATCTTAAAAGAGAACAAGGTCAGCTCCGAGATCCCCGAGGACCTCCGCGACCTCATGGTCAAGGCGCTCGGGCTACGCAAGCACCTGGGCGAGAACGCAAAAGACCTGCACAACAAGAGGCAGCTCCACCTCGTCGAGGCCAAGATCCGCCGTCTCGTGAAGTACTATACCGGCACGAAAAAGCTGCCTGCAGGCTTCACCTACAAGCCGGAGAACGCTGAGATCCTGTTGTCCAGATAAGGCAGATTTGTTGTCCCAGGGTGCCCATGTCGCTTGAAGAAGCCGCAAAAACCGTCGCGGACCAGATCCGCCGCCAGCAGTACGTCGAGGTGTACGCACACCACGACGCCGATGGCATCGCAGCAGGGGCCATCCTCTGCCACGCGATGCTCCGGACGGGCATACGGTTCCGGCTCCGGATCTGCGCGGAGATCACCTCCGCCGGTCTCTCCCGCGACGCTGCCTCGCTCCTGTGCGATCTCGGGTCTGGCAGGGAAGACCTCCCCCCGGAAACGATGGTGGTGGACCACCACCTGCCGCTCTTTGCGGGGCAGTTCCATGCGAACCCCCGGCTTGAGAAGATCGATGGTGACCGGGAACTCTCCGCTGCCGGCATGGCCTATATCGTCGCCCAGGAGATGGGGGACAACCGCGACCTTGCCGGCCTCGTGATCCCCGGCATCATTGGCGATTGCCAGGAATTTGCCGGCAAAAATCTCGAGATCTTCAACGAGGGCGTGGCAAACGGGATCATCGTCCCGGACCGGGGCATGACCCTTGCCGGCCGTGACATGGCCGAGAAGTGGCTGCTTGCCACCCGCCCGTACCTCGACAGGATCAGTGGCGACGATTCCGCTGTCGCTGACCTGCTCGCTGCGTCACAGGGAGAGGCGGGCCTCAAAACTGACGTCCTGCTGAGCCTTGCAGTGCTCACGTCTGCGCCACAGGCATCCGCGGAGGGCCTTGGCATGCTCTACGGCGACACCGTCCACCTCCAGCGTGAGGTGATCGAGGACGCCCACGCGCTCACCGCGGTCATTGATGCCTGCGGCAAATCCGGCCACGGCGACCTAGCGGTTGCGCTCTGTCTTCGCTCATCCGCGGAGATCGAACAGGCATGGGAGGCCACCCGGCGGCACCACCTTGCGGTGATCGGTGCGATCAAAACGGTGCACCCCGCACAGGAAGGCAACGCGGTCTACGAATGCGAGGATGCTACGCTTGCGAGCGACATCGCCGACGTACTCGCCCGGGACCGGGTGCACAAGGCACCGGTGCTCGTGTACGCACGCTCGGGGGAGGACTGCCGGATCTCGGCACGCCTTCCCACGGGTGTCACCGCCGATCTCGGGCTGCTCGTCCGGGACCTCGCCGCAGCATGCGGCGGGAACGGCGGGGGTCATCACACCCGCGCAGGGGCAACAATCCCCTGCGACCGGCTCGGGGCGTTCGTGAAAGGATGGCAGGAGGGCTTTGCTGCATGATGCAGGTACGCGGCCTTATCGCCACCACTCACGAGGACGCGCCCGGCGTGGCGGCATCCCTTGCACCCGACAATCTCAGGGGCATGACCACTACCGCGGACGGCAACCGGGTCACCACCGTGATCGAAGGCACGCAGGTCCGGTCGGTCATCGCATCCGTGGATGACTACCTGATGAATCTGGCAATTGCGGACGAGACAACAGCGCTCCCGCACCACAAACAGGGAAGAAACGAACAGAGGGAATAAGAAAATTAGTGAGTTGATACCATGGCAAAGAAAAAACAGGTTGGAAGAAGAGTTGAAGGCTGGAAAGCCAAGAGCTGGTTCAAGGTATACACCCCCGACAACCTCGGCAAGGCGTATATCGGAGACACCATTGCAAACGATATGGAGACCGTCAGGGGCAGGATCATGCAGTCGACCCTCGGCGAGATCACCAACGACTACGCCAAGCAGCATATCAAGATGAGTTTTAAGATCGCCGAGGTTACCGGTGACGCCGCATATACCGAGTTTGTCGGCCACGAAGTGACCCGCGACTACCTGCGGTCTCTTGTCAAGCGCCGCAGCTCCCGCGTGGACTGCCACGTGCTGGTTGTCACCAAGGACAACAAGAAGGTCAGGCTCACGATCAGCTGCTACACCTTTGCACGCGCAAACATCGCCCAGGAGCACGCGCTCAGGAACGCGATCATGGCAAGCCTCGCCACGCAGGCACAGGCATGGGACTTAACGACGCTCGTGAACGGGATCGTTTCCGGCGAGATCTCCCGCGACCTCTTCAAGGTCGTAAAGACCCTCTACCCCACCCGCCGGGTCGAGATCATCAAGTCCAAGGTCGAGCAGGTCGCAGCACCGGTCTCGACCAAGTAAATTCCTTTAACGTTCCTTTTTTTCGTGGTCCCCTTTCCCGCCAGTCATGCATGGCGGTGTATTCTGGCAGGGCTGCCCTGTTTTACGCGTGCGGTAAAACCGGGAAACATAATTAATCCGCGCGTCCAACCATTCCTCAAGAATGACCGCCCGCAAGATCCTGTTCCTCATCATTGACGGGTTATCTGACCGGCCCTGCCCGGAACTGGGCGATCTGACCCCTCTTGAGGCGGCGCACCACCCGGTGCTCAACCAGCTCGCTGCCGGAGGGGTCTGCGGGATCATGGACACCATCGCTGCCGGCATCCGGCCCGGTTCCGATACGGCACACCTCGCGCTTCTCGGTTACGACCCCCGCACGTACTACACCGGCCGGGGCCCGCTCGAATGCGTGGGTTCAGGTATCCGCATGGAGCCGGGCATGATCGGTTTCCGGTGCAACTATGCGACGCTGTCACCGCAAGGCTTTGTGACCGACCGGCGGGCAGGGCGGATCCATGACACACAAGCACTCTCGCAGGCAGTGCAGGAGGGTGTAGATCTCTCGAAGTCCGGCGTGGAGTTCGTGTTCCGGTCCGGGGCCGGGCACCGGGCGGCCCTTGCCCTCAAAGGAGAGGGACTCGGCCATTGCGTCTCCTCGAACGACCCGAAAAAAGATCACGTCGCGCCGCTCACCATCACCCCGGTCAGGGACCGGGCACAGGACAAAAAGACCGCGGAGGTCTGTAACGATTTCGTACGTCAGTCGCAGGAGATCCTTGCGGAACACCCGGTGAACCGGGAGCGGATCCGGCAGGGCCAGAACCCGGCAAATATAGTTCTGATGAGGGGGGCCGGCGAGATGGGGAATTTCGAGCCGTTCGAGAAGAAGTACGGGATGTCCGGAAGCGTTATTGCCGCCGCAAGCCTGATCTCCGGCATCGGAACTGCCGTCGGGCTTACCCGGGTTGCGGTGGAAGGGATCACCGGCTCGCAGGACAGCAATATCCAAGGAAAGATCGCGGCGGCAGTCCGCGAACTGGAAAGAAAGGATTTCGTGCTCGTCAACATCAAGGGGGCCGACGAGTCGGGCCATGACGGCCTCGCACACCAGAAAAAGGCCTTCATCGAGAAGGTCGATGCCGTGCTCGAACCGCTCCCCGATCTCAGGGATTGCATAATCGTCGTCTGTGCCGACCATTCCACGCCCTGCTCGATCAAGGACCACAGCGCCGACCCGGTGCCGGTGCTGATCTACGGGGACGGGGTCCGGGTGGACGAGGTAACAGAATTCGGGGAACGCTCCTGCGCACGGGGCGGTCTCTGCCGGATCACGGGGGCAGGACTGCTGCCGACCGCGCTCGATCTGGTAAACCAGGCACACAAATACGGGGCATGACAGGATGAAACGGGAACCTGCGGGGGACAGATGAGCGGGGAATCGGTGAAGAACTGGCACAGGCACTGCCTCCTCCCCGACGGGACGGAACTCCAGGAGCACAGCCTCAAGACCGACCGGGATATCGTGGTCGGCGAATTCTGCCAGATCGATTACGGGCTGCGGGGCGCAGACGTGTACGTGGGCGAGTCGACAAAGATCCGCGAGTACGTCTGGGCAAATGGCGACGCCCGTATCGGCAACCTCTGCGAAATCGGGAGCGATGTCGTCGCAAAACAGGACGCGTACATCGGCGAGGGCGTTAAGATCGCCGGCAAACTCGTGGTGAGCGGGGCGCTCGATATCGGCGAGAAGGTGGAGATCGCTCAGGGATTTGAGGCAACCGGCGAAATTGCGGTCCGGAACCCGATGCCCGTGCTCCTCTTCATCCTCATCTATCTCATGACGATGCTGCAGATCGAGAACGAGCGGGAACTCGACCGGATCCTTGACAACCTCTTCTCCGAGGACGATGCAAAGGTGGAGGTGCCGCTCATGATCCCGGCCCGGTCCCGGCTCAACATGAAGGTCTTTTCCGTCCCGTCCTCGATGAAGATCGGTCGGAAATGCAGGTTGCACGGCAATATCCGGGCCGGTTCCATCGATGTCCTTGAAGGCACGGTCATTTTCGGCAGCCTCCGGTCGCGGGGCACGGTCAGCGTAGCGGGCGGCGTCACCGTCCACGGGAATGTTGAGAGCAGTGGGAAAGTGTACGTGAAGAAGGGCGCCCACATTCTCGGCGACGTGATCGCGAAGGAGATCTTCCTGCACGAAGACGCTAAAATCGATGGGATCATCGAGGCCCCGCACGGGATGCATATCGGATGGGGGGAGTGAACTGAAAGCTGCAGGAATCCTTGAAGCTGGACGAGGTTACGTTCATTGAACCATCGTTTGCCGCGCTCACCGACCCGCTGTACACGGACCTGCTGGCACGCGACAACGCAGATCAGGGACGGATGCTCGTGGACGAGAACAGCGACCCGGTCGCGGTCGCCTTCCACGAGAGCGCCGGATGGATCGCAGGCTCGTTTCTCTACCGGCACCCGAACGTTGCCCTGATCGATGCGTTCGAGCAGGTGAACGGCGAGATCTACCAGGAAGACCGGGCGGTCTGGGCGGCAGCAGTCCGGGAATATTTCTCCCTCCGGCTTGCTGCAGAGATTTCGGCGGCCATGGAGGACCTCAACCCGGCACGTAAAGGCATCCTCGCTGACGTGATCGCAGGAGTCTGGGGGAAGGGATCGGGCGAGACGTGCATTGACTGCGGCTGCGGTTCGGGCGTCGGTTCCCTTGTGCTCCGCGAGCTCGGGTATTCCCCGCTCTCGTACGACAACGACGCATCGCTTCTCACGCTCGGCATCCAAAAGGGCCGCCTGCTCCCGGAAGAGACGATGTGCATCGACGCCACGCAGGTCTCGGCATACACGCAGCCGGTTGCCAAGGGAATCGGGATCATGATGGGCGAGATCAATTCCTTCTCAGAAGACATGTGGCACCAGATTGCGGCCGGGCTCTTTTCCGTCACCGGTGAGACGCTGATCACGGTGGGCACGGAACCGGAAGCGTTCCGGATCCGGGAATGGGGCAACGAGGCCGGGCGTTCTGTCGAGATACGGGAAAATCCCTGTGACGCGTTCTACGACCACTGGGTCTGCGTGGTGCGGAAGGCCTGAAAAATACTCTTTATCTAAAATTCATTTTGTCAGTTTTTGCACAAGCGATGCTCTGCTTTCGGTATAGTGCAGGTAACGATCCGGGACATTATGGAATGATATATATCGAATCAACCGTAATCGGGAAGATAGCCAGCGATTCTCATGAAACTCCGAGAAAAGACGATCCTTATCATTCTGATCCTCCTGATTATCATCCTTGCATCGATCAGTATTTTCGTCTCGTTTGTTTCGATGACCAGCTACAATGCCCTGGAACAGCGTTACGTGATGCAGGATGTAAACCAGACCGTTAACAGGCTGAATGACGAGTATACATCATTAACATCGATTGTTGTCGACTGGGCTGCCTGGGACGATACCTATGCCTTTGTCAACGGGCAAAAACCGGATTATGTATCCACAAATCTGTTGCCGGTTGCCTACAACAACCTGCGGGTCAACCTCGTTATCATGACGGACGCGCACGGTCAGATTGTCTATGCCGGGCTTTACGATCTCAGTAACCAGACCATGCTTGCAGTACCGGAGAGCCTCAGCACGGTGCTGACACCTTCAAACCCATTGCTTTCCATGGCTAATTCCTCCGTGACGACCACCGGTATCCTGATGCTCGATGGAAAACCCTATGTTGTCGCGTCCCACCCTATCGTCCATTCAGATTATTCCGGGACGCCCACGGGAGTCGTCATCATAGGGAGATACCTTGGCACGAACGAAGTGGCCTACCTTGCGACACTGACAAAGCCAAACCTCCATTTTATTCCCGTTGGCGACCCGTCCTTTCCCCTCGAATTCCTCCCGGCTCTCGCGCCCGGCCAGGATCGCAGCGAGGAGATCGCCATTCCTCTTAACAGCAGTGATATCGCGGGATATGCGCTCATCAGGGATGTGAATGGAAGAGGAGTGCTGGCTCTTCAGGTCCTGGAATCCCGGGAAATTTACCAGCAGGGAATTACAACAACCTTCCAGTATGTATTCATCGTCCTCGGGTCCGGGCTGCTCTTTGGTCTGGTCATCCTCTTTATGGTCGACAGGTTCGTTCTCTCCCGGATCAGTCACCTCAGCCGGCAGGTGCATGATATCGACCGGGATGCCGTACTCTCCCGGAGGCTGGACAGCAGCGGCAGCGACGAGTTCTCTGATCTGTCCACCGTGATCAACCATATGCTCGAGACCATTGAAAAATTCCATGACGGTCTGGCACGGAGCGAGTCACGGTTCCGCGACCTTGCCGAACTTCTCCCCCAGACGATTTTTGAGATAGATGTGCAGGGATCTCTCACCTATGTGAACCGCGCCGGCCAAGAGGTATTCGGGATTACCCCGGAAAAAATCCAGAACAGGGTCAGCGTCCGCGAATACCTCATCCCGGAGGATATCGGGCGCATGCAGAGGGGACTGGCGCATGTCTTATCCGGTTCAAAGTCCTCCGGGGAAGTCTATCACTTAAAAAAGCTTGACGGGACATTGATGAGCGCCATCATTTATACCGGGCCTATCACGCGGTACGGGACAGTATCCGGGTTCCGCGGCAGCGTGATCGATATCACCGAACGGGTGAAGCTGGAAGAGGAACTCAGGGAGAGCGAGGAAAAATACCGGGCACTCACGGAAAATACACCTGACATACTCTTCTCTGCAGATATGAACGGGATTATTACGTATGTCTCACCGCAGGTCAATAAATTCGGATTTCTTGAGGAGGAGGTGACAGGGAAACCATTTCGTATTTTCATCCATCCCGCAGATATCGATGAGGCAGAACGCAACCTTTCCCGTGAATTAAAAGAGAATGCGCAGTTTGTTTCCCGGTTCAGGCTCCTGGACAAAGGGGGCACTACCTACTGGTTTGAGGAAAAAAGTACCCTGCGGCTGGATACATCAGGAAAACCTGTCGGGATTTACGGTATCCTGCGCGATATCACGGAACGAAAGAAGGCTGAAGACGCCATTGAAATAGCCAATAAAAAACTGAACCTGATGAACCAGATCACCCGGCATGATATTATCAACACCATTACCGGAATGCTCGGATGCATAGACATGGCAAAAGCCACAACCTCTCCTGAAGAAAAAGGGCATCTGCTCGATGATATCAGGGAGCTGACCCGGGTTATACAGCGCCAGATCGCGTTTACCAAGGAGTACCAGGAAGTCGGGGTTCATCTGCCGCAATGGCAGAATGTCAATGATCTTATCACCAAAGTAGTGCAGAATTTTGCAAAATCCGGCATCACGTTCCAGTCAGAGTTTAAATATACAGAGGTCTATGCGGATCCCCTGCTCGAAAAAGTGTTTTATAACATCGTGGATAATGCCGTCAGGTACGGGGAAAAAATCGCGACCATCGCAATATATTCAAATATTTCCGACAAGGGGTTCTCGCTGGTTTTTGAGGACGATGGTATCGGGGTTGAACCCGGGCAAAAACGCGAGATCTTTAAACGCGGTGTGGGTAAGAATACGGGCATGGGACTGTTCCTGACGGCGGAGATTCTTGCAATTACCGGAATATCCATAGAAGAGAACGGGATTTACGGGAAAGGTGCCCGTTTCGAGATCCGGATCCCGGCAGGGTACTGGCGGTTCGTGACGACCGGGAACGAGAAGTAAAGATACCCGCTGGCCGCAGTTCCTGAAATGCGGGAAAGGATATCCTGTCAAAGGAAAAGAGGCTCCGGATTTAGGATCGCAGATTTTATTGCCATCGGTGCCGCGGGGGTGGCTGAAAAAAATCCCGGTTTTGAGGCCCGCGGGCGAGCATCCGGCGCTGTTTTGCCCACTTACCGTCTCCCGCGTCCCTTCTTATGCCCATGCAGTTTTTGGCCCTTCTCTTTTTTCTGCGTCTCCTCCTTTTCCATCCCTTCGCTCTCCAGCTCCGCGATGATATCGAGGGGGTTATCCATTTCCCCCACCAGACGCATGATCTCGAGCAACCGTTCGATCCCGATGAAATGCTCGGACATCACCCGGGCAAGGGGGGAGAGCTCGATCTTCGTGCCCTTCTTCTGCACGAGCCGGTGGGCGACAAGCTCCGGGAGCACCGGCTCAAGGCTCCCCACCATCATCGTGTTGATCCGGGCAAGATCCGCCTCATCGCCCCCGCAGGCAACCGCATTTGCCACGTATTCCTCCGAACTCTGTTCGAGGTCGTGAACGGGTGAAACCTCCTCCATCTCGCCCTTTAAGAGGCGCATCGCAACCTCCTCCTCGGTATACGGGTTCTCGCGCGAGTAGCTCCCGCCGGGTTCTGCAAGGAGCACGACTTTCCCGAGATCGTGGAAGTCAGGCCGCCCGGCCCGGCCTGCCATCTGGTTGAACTCCTGAACGGAGAGCCAGTCCCGGCCCATCGCGAGGGCATCGAAGATCACCTGCGACGCGGGGAAATCGACCCCGGCCCCGAGCGCTGCCGTGGTCACGACCGCCATCAGCTTGCCGCCCAGGAACCTGGTCTCGACATCGCGGCGCTCCTGGCTGGAGAGCCCGGCATGGTAGGCCGCCGCACGCATCCCGAGCGCATCGGCGATCGTGTGGCACCGGGCGCGGGCGTTGGTGAAGATGATCGTCTGGCCCCGGAACCCTTTCGAGGACGTGTTCGTGTATTCCTCGGTAGTCAGCTTCTTGATCGTCGGGATCTTCTGCTTGCGCTCCGTGAAAAGGAGATAGCGTTCGAGCGCGACCGGCCGGTCGTCATACCGGACGAGCTGGCAGTTGAGTTTTTTCGCGAGCGTCTTTGGTGATCCGATGGTGGCGGAGAGGTACAGGAACTGTGCCTGCGGGGCGAGATACTTGAGCCGGGCGACAAGCCCGTCGAGACGGTGGCCCCGGTCCGGGTCCTCGAGCATCTGCACCTCGTCGATGACAACTGTCGCGATGTTCTGCATCCTCTGACCGCACCGGATCATGTTGTCCACCCCTTCGTAGGTACCGACAACGATCGGGGCCTGCGGGTTCCGGTCCCCGACTTTCCGGGTCTCGGGAAGGTTGAGGCGCGAGACACCGGTCAAAAGACCGGTCTTAGCAAATGCGCTGTACCGCTCGGTGAACCGTTCGTACTTCTGGTTCGCGAGGGCGACGAGAGGTACCAGAAAGAGCATCCGGCCCCGACCGGCAAGGTAATTCTTCATCCCGGCCATTTCGCCGATGAACGTCTTGCCGCTTGCGGTTGCGGCAACAACAAGGAGATCTTTTCCGTACAACAGGCCGGCGTCCACCGCAAGCTGCTGTGCCGGCATGAGGCATTCGATCCGTGAGGCTACGACGAACTCGTGCGGGAGCGGGAGCTCAGAAATTTTTGCAGTCGTAAGCACCGGGTGTGCCTCGATCCGATCGAAGAGGGCGGACTTCATCGAGAGTTTTTCCGGCTGGACAAGCGCGAGCACCCGGTCAAGGTTCCGGGTAGTAACGAGAAGTTCCTCGAAATGCCGCAGCGTGTCCCGGCCCATGTGCCCGATCGGCGCAAGCTCGCGCCGGAGCTCCCGGCGCCCGCAGTCGAGGCAGATCTTCTCGTTTTTGCCGAAGATTACGAAGTTGTCGTCATTGATCGGCGTGTACCGGTCATCGAGCAGGCATATCCGGCAGGCGTTGACGGTGCCGGCCCGGATCTGGAATGAGTGCAGGAACTCCTCGAAAAGCGGGTCGTGCCTGATCATCCGGACGTCGCCTTCGCGGAGCTGGGCGATCAGGTCCTTGGACGGGGTGACCCGGTACTCCTTGTGCGACCCCCAGCGGAGCCGGTACCTGACCGGACGGGGCCCCTTGGGGGTGTCGGTCATTTCCGTTATACCGACGCCCAGCACGTGCTTCCCATCGTAAAAAAGAAGTTTGTAGCTGCCTTTGACCGGCTGGACGAGGATCTTCATGGGGCGATCAGATCGACGATGACATACGAGAGCCCGACACCCTCAAGCCGTTTTAAGAAATCCGTGAACTCCTCGTCAACAATCACGATCACGCAGTCGATCCCATGGAACGCCGCCTCGATGACACCTTCCCGGGCACCGAAGAACAGGTCAGGCTTCTGCCCTGCAGATTTGAGGGCGATGTAAGCCTCGAGCCCGACCGCTGCCACCAAGCCGGCCGGGCGGACGATCTCCTTTAACTGTTCCAGTTGAACCCTGCGTGAGCCCCCGTGCTGAATGCGGGGCACCTTGCAGATGGTGATCGCCCCTTCATGGTGCTCGATGATGCCGTTGAGCCGGGCAACCCCTACGTCCTCATCTTTTTTTGCATCCGCAACAACCGACCCGGTCGCCGGCTGCGACTTTTTTGCAGCGTACAAAAAGCCGCCCTTCATGAAGACCCCGACCTCGTCCCCTGCCTTGAGGTTCTCTGCCGCAATCGCTGTCCAGATCGAGACCTGCTGGATGATGTCGCGCCGGATGTGCCGGGCATAGGACTCCAGCGACTCGGCATTGGCGAGCACCCACTCGATGCCAGCCTTGGTGACCTCATAGTTCCCGCGGCCGCTTGCCGAGACCATGCCCTCGTCAGTGAGCTCGCGGATGTACTCGGAGATCGCCTGCGGTGTAACCCCGAGTTTTGTCGCGATCTCCTGCTGGCGCACCGCCGGCTGGTGCTCGGCAATCTCGACCAGGATCTGTAACCGGGAGACTTCGCGTTTGCTGCGCAGGATAGAATAGAGAGGATCCTTAGCGTCCTGTGTCAAGCAGCACCAGTCCCTGTCCCTTCACGTCAAGATGAGGTATCCGCTTTGCAAGACCCCTGATGAACACCGGGCTGACACCGAATTTCCGTGAAAGATCGCTGATGGACGTGTTGCCGTTTCCCAGTTCCGACTCGATCCGCCCGACAACGTCCCGGAGGTTCTCGTCGTTTGAAAGCGAGATGTAGAGGATGTCCGAGAGATCCTGGAGGTTGCACTGGAAATTTGCCCGGAACTTGTTGTAGGTTCCCCGGAACTCCTTCAGCGGCTTCTCGCCGGGCTTTGGCATCCGCCACTGTTCCTCCACAAGGTTGCCTTTCTTCAAGATCTGGAGGCAGACCGGGACAGATTCATCGTTTACCTGCGCCTGAAGTTCTTCCTCGGTCATCCACGATTTGCTCAGCAGTTCGTACACCTTCTTGAAGGCAGGACTGTTGAACGTCATGAGTAGCGGAACAAGTTCGACAGGATCGTTGACAATTCGGATGTGACCCGGCACAGTAAAAACCCTATAATTATATCGCGGTATAAATCAATAAATTTATGCGGCACCATCATGCAAAAAAAGGGCAGGATTTCGGTTCGCGGCATCGTCCAGGGTGTCGGATTCCGCCCTTTTGTCTATGCCCGGGCCTGTGAGTTCGGGATATCCGGCTCGGTAAAGAACCTCGGGAGCGAGGTGGAGATCTATGCCCGGGGCGAGCGGTTCGCCGATTTTCTTGCAGCAGTCTCCCGGGGCCCGCCGATGTCCCGGATCGATTCTGTCAACGTGACAAAAACCGATGCCGGGATCCCGGATGGTTTTGTTATCCTCAAAAGCGGGACCGGCTCCTTCTCCGGCATGATCCCCCCGGATATTGCGATCTGCGACGACTGTATCGCGGATATTTTTACCCCCGGCGGGAGATACGAGAGTTACTGGGCAACCTCCTGCGTGAACTGCGGGCCCCGGTACAGCATCATACGGGAAATCCCCTACGACCGGGAGCGGACAAGCATGGACGAATTCCCCCCGTGCCCGGCCTGTGCGGGAGAGTACGGCGACCCGCATTCCCGGCGCCACCATGCACAGACGATTGCCTGCCGCACCTGCGGTCCCGGGCTCCGGCTCATGGACCGGGTTGGGAACGATATTCCCGGTGTCGACCCGGTTCGGGAGGCGGCGGCCCTCCTTGATGCCGGGAAGATCCTTGCGATCCGTGGTGTCGGGGGTTTCCATCTTGGCTGCATCGAGGAATCCTCAGGGGAACTCAAGTCCCGCCTCGGCCGGATCGAGCAGCCGTTCGCGGTGATGGTGCGCCCGGGTTTTGTCGATCAGATCGCCCTTGTCTCACGAGAGGAGCGGGAGCTGCTGGAAAGCCCTGTCCACCCGATCGTAGTGCTCGAAAAGCGCGATCACGCCTCGCATTCCACCATCAGCAACCTGCACACCATCGGCTGCATGCTGCCCTATACCGGGCTCCACCACCTCCTCTTCTCGCACCTTGTGCACCCGCTCCTGATCATGACGAGCGCGAACATGCCCGGCTACCCGATGATCACGGACACGGAAGTCGCGCTTACAAAACTCGCAAAAGATGCGGACTATTTCCTCGTCCACAACCGGATCATACAGAACCGGGTGGACGACTCGGTCGTCCGCGACGGGTACATCCTGCGCTTCTCCCGGGGGATTGCCCCAAAACGGACGGCTATCGATCTCGGCCCGCACTGCATCCTTGGCGTCGGCCCTGAGCTGAACGCGAACGCGACAATCTACAAAGGGGGGTTTGCCATCACCTCCCCCCACGTGGGAAACGTCCGGAACCCGGCGACGCTCGCGTACCTGCAGGAGACCGTCGCAAAGCTCCAGCGGCTGCTGGGGGCCGAATACGATGTGGTCGCCCACGACCTCCACCCGCAGTTCCTCTCCACCCGGTTTGCAAAGGAGATCGCAGAAGAGCGGGGGATTGGGCTCGTGCCGGTCCAGCACCACCGTGCGCACATCGCGGCGACCACGACCGAGCCCTGCGTCGGGATCGCCATCGATGGTGTTGGCTACGGGGACGATGGCACGGTCTGGGGCGGCGAGGTTTTTGCCGGGCAGGTACCGGACCTTACCCGGGTCGCCAACCTCGAACCGGTGGCGATGCCGGGCGGCGACCTTGCCACCCGGTTCCCGGAGCGGATGCTCTACGGTATCCTGCCCGAAGAGGCGTGCCTCGACATCCTCCGCCACCGCGGCTGGTCGGAGGTTGAACTCGGCGTGCTCAGGAAACAGGTCGCAACACAGTTCAACGTCACGATGACCAGCAGCACCGGCCGGGTACTCGACGCGGCAGCGGCCCTCCTTGGGATCTGCCGGGAACGCACCTATGACGGGGAGCCTGCGATGAAACTCGAGGCAGCGGCTGCCGGGGGTACGGCAGAGACATGGGAGCCGGTCTTCTCCCGGGCCAACGGGTGTGAAGTGCTCTCCACGCGGGCGATCCTCAGGACTGCCCACTCCCGGTTATCTCACGCACAAGAGGGCGAGAGAAACGCTGTCCGTAACATCGCGGCATCCATCCAGTACCAACCTTGCCCGGGGGATCGCAACCCTTGCCATCCACGCGGCAGAACGCGACGGCATTTCCCTCGTGGCCCTGAGCGGGGGCGTTGTCGCCAACCGGGCTATCCGGGAGACCATCCGCGAGGAGATCACCCGCGCCGGCCTCACCCTTCTCATCAACGATGAATATCCCCCGGGGGACGGGTGCGTCTCCTTTGGCCAGTGCGTCTGGGCCGGCACGCTTCTTAAAGAGTGGAAATGAGTGCCAGCCATCGGCAAATCCACAAAAACAAGCATTTTATCTTGGCGGAAGTACAAAGATGAGATCAGGCTTGCGATGTATCCGCTCGACATCATTCAGGAACAGGAAAAGAGGATCCAGAGCCTGGAAAAGGAGCTCACCGAGCTCCGGCAGGGGCTTGCTGCCGTGCACGACTACTTCCTCGAGATCAGGGCCGCGGCAGATGAAAAGAGTGTAACTGCCGAGGCTCAATTTCGGGATCGTCAGGCCCCTTAAGGAAGAGGATGCAGAGTTCGAAGGGATCTGGGACTTCCACCAGAAGATGCTCGTGGGCGACCCTTCGGGTTCCATCCCGCTCGACATCATGTACGACACCTTCGCCCAGTTCTGCAGGAAGAACGGGAAAAAGCCGGTGGACAAGGATGCATTCGAGTACCCTTCTCCCGCAGATGGACGACCCCCGCCCGGTGGTCTTCCGGGGAAAATGGCAGGGATGCAGGTTCCGGTAACCGGCAGCTGTGCCGGGCGTGCATGAAGTTATGGCACATGTCCGCATAACAGCCGACTCCGACATTCCCCTCGTCGGCTCGCTCTATTTTGGTATCATCGACCGGGGCACCAGCCTCTTACAGGTGCGCCCGAGCTGCGGCTGCAACCTGAACTGCCCGTTCTGCTCGGTCGATGCCGGGCCGTCGTCGAAGACCCGGGCCACCAGTTACGAGGTTGAACTGGAGTACCTCCTGTCTGCTGTTGAGGAGATCGCCCCCTTCAAGGGCACCGGTGTCGAGTGCCACATCGATTCCCCGGGCGAGCCGCTCATGTACTCCCGGCTCCCCGATCTTGGTCGCGGCGCTCAAGGCGATCGATGCCGTCTCGGTCGTCTCGCTCCAGACCAACGGCACGCTCCTTGACGACAAGAAGATCGCAGCGCTCGCGGATGCAGGGCTCGACCGGATCAACCTCTCGCTCCACGCGCTCGACCCGGCGCTTGCCCGGGAGCTTGCCGGGGTGGACTGGTACGATATCGACACGGTGACCGGTGCAGCACGGGCGGTCGCACAAAGTTCCATGGACCTCCTCATCGCGCCGGTTTATATGCCGGGCATCAACGACCCCGAGATCCCGAAGCTGATCGCCTTTGCACGCGAGTGCGGTGCGGGAAAACGGTTCCCGCCTCTGGGCATCCAGAAGTTCGAACGCTACCGGTACGGCCGTACACCAAAGGGGATAAAGGTCCAGAGCTGGTGGCAGTTCTTCAACCGGAGCATCAAAGAGTGGGAAAAAGCATCGGGCATTCCCCTTCGCCTCGACCCGGGACGGGACTTCAGGACGGTCCGGCGCCCTTCGCTCCCGCAGGTCTTCAAAAAAGGAGAGAAGGCAACGGTCGAGATCCGGGCCCCGGGCTGGATCCATGGCGAACAGCTGGGTGTCGCACGGAACCGGGTGGTATCGGTCTTTGGCTGCGACAAAACGTCGGGGCAGGTCCGGGTAAAGATCGTCGCCTCGAAGAATAACATCTACGTGGGCGTGCCAGTCTAGAAGAAGGCGTGCCAGCCCGGGACAGGAAAAGGACACTGGCCGGATATGCCGGCGCATCCGCTCTTTTGGATTATTCCAGAAAAGAAGATCGATCTCGTACGATCGGAAACGAAGAAGGAAAAAAGATTCAGCCGAACAGGGCACCAAGCCCTGCCATGCCGCTCTCTTCTTCTGCCTTCTTATCCTCTTCCTTGTGCTCTTCCTTTGCTGGTGCTGCGGCTGCGTGGCCTGCTGCGGGTGCGGCTGCTGCAACGGCGACCGGCGCTGCGGCTGCCTTGCTGATTGCCTCTTCAATGTTCACGCCGTCGAGGGCTGCAATGAGCGCCTTGATCCGTGACTCGTCTGCTGCTACACCTGCGGCGGTCAGTACTGCCTTGACGCCGTGCTCATCAACCTTCTTGCCTGCCTTGTGCAGGAGAAGTGCTGCATAGATATACTCCATCTCAAATTCACCTCAAATACTGTTTATTTTACCAGGGTCTTCAACACCTGGCTTTCTCTCTGGGCTTTACCAATAATCGCATCGACAACGTCTTTCTCGTAGATTGCTGCCTCGATCGCAAGACCGCGTGCATCCCTGACGGCCTTCGTCAGGATCGGCACCATGGTCTCCCTGGTCGGGATTGCTGCGTTCACCGACAGGTTGAACGCCTGCATACCGGCAAGCTGGAGCTGGGCGAGGAGCTTTGTCTCGTCTACGGAGAGGACGGACGGCTCGTAGATGGTGCCGTCGTGGAAGGCTGCCTGGAGGGCGAGCCCCACGTCCATGGGCTTGATGTCAAGCTTGACAAGCACATCGGCAAGTTTCGCCGAGATGACCGCGCCTTTCTTGACGACGGTCTTCGTCTCCCTGATCTTGACCTTGCCGCCTTCAATCGCCGCGGGAATGCCGGCCTGCTGGAGCTCGCCGACAATCGGGCCGGGCTTGAAGCTCGTGGGGCCCTTCTCGATAACGATGTCCTCGGGTGCGGTCTCGCCGGCTTTTGCGGCCATCTTGGTCTTGGTCTTCTCGAGCTGCTTGATACAGCTTGAACGGGTTGTCGTTGGAGAAGATCACCGCGGAATGGCCGGAGATGAATTTTGTGAGACCTTTTGTGTCCCCGCCAATCTCGCCGAGCGCGTGCTCGATCAAGGTGTTCCGCGTTACCTTGATGACTGCTTTGCCCCGGAGGTTTCGCCGGATCTGCTGCACCTGCTGCGCGGGGATGCCGTACATGTCGACAAGCCCGATCAGCGTGTACTCCTTTGCGTGCTTCTTGATCGCCGCGACCTCGTCCTTTTTCCATGCGGGCAGGTGGTGGGTATAGACTGCCATTATACCAGCCTCACGGACGGACCCATCGTGGTCTTCACGTAAATCGAGCGGACGTTTAAGTGACCCTGTTCAAGGACTGATTCGATACGTTTGACAACAGCATCGATGTTCTCGGAGACCTGCTCCGGTGTCATTGCCGTCGATCCTACCTTTGTCGAGAAGACCGTCTTATCCTTGGTACGGATCTTCACCGAGTTCCGGAGACGTTCGACAATCGGGCGGATATCGGTCTGCCCGGTGATCGGCATCGGCATCCTGCCCCTCGGACCAAGCCGGGGACCTAAGAAACGACCGACCTGCGGCATGACCGCGGTCTCGGCAAGGAAGTACTTGTAGGTACTGGCGACCCTGCGTGCTTCGCGGGGTGCGCCTCCGAGCCGTTCTACCTCTTCAGGGCCGATGATCAGATCAACCTTGGCATCCTTTGCCTGCGTGACGATGTCCCCTTTCCCGATGACACAGATACCGGTCTTTTCCCCGGTCCCGTTCGGGAGAAGAATCGTCTCGTCGATACGATTTTTCGGCTGCGCCATATCGATATTCTTGAGATTGATGGTAATATCGATGCTCTCAGAGAATTTTCTCTTTGGCGCCTTTTCAATCGCCGTTTTTACGGCGTCCAGAATTTTGGCCCTATCAACCATCAGATTCCTCCATAGTTCGCGACCGAACCCTTCGATCTCCTATGGTGTTCTTCGGATCTATTTCACAAGGACGCTGTCGTACTTGCCAGCTGCGATGTCGGCGAGCACTTCTTTCGCGCGCTTGCCGTCAACGGTGACTCCCATGCTCACACACGTGCCCACGACCTCTCTTACTGCGGTCTTGAGCTCGTAGGAGAGCATGCCTTCGAGTTTCATGTTGGCAATTCTGACTGCGGCCTCGAATGGCAGGTTGCCTGCCACTTTGACGTTGGGCTCTGCGGATCCTTTCTCGATATTGGCCTCTTTCTTGATGAGTGCCGTCGTCGGGGGGATACCCACCGAGATCGTGAAGTTCTTCTTTGCGTCGACTTCGATCTTGACCGGGACCTGCATTCCGTTGAATGTGGCGGTCTTCTTGTTGATCTCATCGACTACTGCCTTCACGTTGATACCGAGTGGTCCGAGCGAGGGTCCTAATGGCGGACCCGCGGTTGCCTTCCCGCCGGATACTAAAACCTCGACCACTTCTGCCATAGTCTTTGCACCATGCCGTCCCGTATAAACGGGTTCCGAGCTTGGGTCTGTTACATTTGACGTGAGGGGAAATAAAGGTGATCGTGGGATGAGGGGGAGCACGGGATGAGGAATAGCAAGGGGATGCGAATCTATCACAATTTCATCAAGCCGCACGAAGGGCTTGACGGAAAGACACCGGCCGAGGCATGCGGGATTGTGGTTAACGGGGGAGAATGCGTGGGGGGCCTGATCCAGAATGCGGCACAAGCGAAATAAATTTAGCCCGTATTTTGGTATACCTTGTGGAAAATACTTTTTCTAATTTCCATCGGGGTTTTTGTTTTATCCAATATGGTTTTCCCTGAAATAAACTGGTATGGGAGTAAAATCCATGCAAATATGACAATCAAAGTTAATATTGCTGGTGTGATTTTGTTGTGGTATAACAAAATGAAGTCAACAATCGTTACCGTTAGATAAACAGCAACAGCTAACAATGTCGCGGAAGTGGAGGCCAAACCCAATGGGTGGATTGCGTTGATTATTGCCAAGACAAGGAACCCATTAATGAAAACGGCTGCCATGTACAGAATCGACAACGCAAAGTTTCTCTTGAAACCTATCTTTTTGTATGCCTCAAGGCGTTTTTTTAATTCGGGATGATCTATAGGATAACAATCAAACCCCATTTTTGCCACTTCCTACTTCATCCAGATTTAACTGTACAGAATCGTGTTCATGATGCTTATTAAAGATTCTGTAGAAGTCTATGATTCCATAAACTAGTACGATCAAATAAATTATAGAAAATCCGATAAATGAAAATTGATGAAGCATTTCAATGTAAAAATTATTTTCAAAGCCCAACCAGTTGGCTATGAGTAAAAATATCCATAAACCAACTAATACGATAGTTACACGTATTAATTCGAAAACAACCTCAACGAAAAAGGCAACGGTAATAAGGCATTTTTCTTTGAGGTATTTTTTTACTTCTTCCCAAGTGATGACCATTAATAAATGTCCCGTGAGGTTGCTATCCATATATAGATTAGTATTTATTTGAATTGCAAAATCGTTATTTTACCTCCCGACTTTTGACAGAGACTGCACAAGGTTCTAACTCCTGCAGACTTGACAGAACCATAATTAGCAAGCCATAATCAGAAACCTCCCTCGCCCAGCGAGGCCCCGACGAGGCGGCCGAGCGACCCCCATCAGGGGGTGGGCAACCTCATACTGATCGCATATTCCTTGTCCCGCCCGGAATCGTCCCTCACCCCCTCCCAATCCGGGCCCTATCCGAGCTCCGTTTACCCCCCATAATGGCTGGTGAACATCCTGTTGGCATCTGTTTGTCCACCGCAGGAAAAAAGTTTCCAGTTTTCGGGTGAAATCCAAAAATAACACAGTAAAATAGACTTATTTTTCCCCTTTAGCGGTGTTCTGTACGGGGGGCTTCCGGGCACTCACTGGACTCTGGGATCAGACATTATAGGGCCATTACAGCGATCTGTCCCGGAACGCCGAAATCTCCAAAGTACACCATCCGACCCCCTCCACCACCTCCATGTATAAACATAGAGTATCTCTCTCGTAAAAATCCAAAATTTTGCCCTTTTACAAAATTATCAGGGAGGGGGTCGGACCACTTTTTTGATGCGATGCGGCCGCATGAGTACTGCAATCCAGAGCATCGGGTCAGGTATATCTTTCTCGTAAATCTGCTGGATCGGGACAAATGAAAAGGCGTGGGATATCACCCTCAAGTACACCGCCCGACCCCCTCCTTCCGTCATGGGCAGGAACCACCCGCATGATCGTCTCTCCCTGCTATTCAATCCGGGCCCGCATCGGGAAACGTTATGAAGATTTTTGGCCTTTCTGACTCCTGACCAGTGCGAGGAGCTTGTAACCGCCAGTGGCAAGGACAAGAGTGAGCACAAATACGATGATGGCCATGACCAGCGTCGTGCAATCCCCCGGGAGGGCTGCAGCCTGGCCGGAAGGAGCGTTTGCAGGGTGAACAAGCAGGGCCATAAGACCGGAGATCGATAAAAGGGCTAAGAGCACAAACCCGGCGATGGTGACGATCAGGGAGCACAGCACCGCATCGGTTGTTATCCCGGCATGATTTTTAGGCCAGGCCCAGAGCAACCCGGCAAGGACAATCGCAAGCGGAACCAGGAGGAGGAATGTCAATGCAGGGAGATGCATGGGCAAAACCGCAAAGAGTCCCGTGAATATAACCGCAACGCTGTTAAGAGCGAAGATAAGTGCGACCAGGACGCCGATAAACGTCAGTTGTTTTTTCCGATCCCGGGTGCGGCTCGTAAGAAGGGCAAAGAGGAACGTAAACCCGGCCACCAGACAAAAGGTGAGAATAATCCCGGTGACAAGCCCCGCGGGGCTGGCTCCGCCAACGCTGCATACACCCTGTACGGTTTGCATACTGCTTTTTTAAAATTATCATGGGATAATGCCGTCGTTAAGTGAAAAAAATATTTCATGTGTGGATCAGAATATTGACAAAAACAACACGGACTCTTTTCATACCTTACCGTATCCTGATAAAAAAAAGGATACCCTCATATGGTCGTAGCCGGTAACGATGTATAGGAAACCATACATGGACATTATCGAAGCGGATAATCTCAGCAAATCCTTTGGATCTTTTAAGGCTGTTCATGATGCCAGTATTGCCGTAAAAGAGGGGGAGATCTTTGGTTTTCTCGGACCCAACGGTGCCGGGAAAACCACTATCATCCGGATGCTTACCGGGGTGCTGACACCGGATGCCGGCTCTGCCCATATCTGCGGGATCGATATCAAAAGACACCCGCTCGAAGCCAAACTGAAGATGGGGATCATACCCGAGAACGGCACGGTCTATTCTGACCTGACCGCCGAACAGAATATTCTCTGGACGGCAAAATTCTACGGCATGGACAGCATCTCCCGTAAAAAACGGGCAGAGGAGATCCTTGCGATCCTTGGGCTCACCGAGCGGAGAAACGATATTGTCCGCACCTTCTCAAAAGGGATGCGGCAGCGGATCAGCATTGCCTGTGCCATCGTTCCCTCGCCACCGGTGTTATTCCTTGACGAGCCCACGGGGGGTCTGGACGTATTCAGCCGCAGGCTTGTGCTTGATACTATCCGCAGGATGAACAAAGAGGGCAGTACCATCTTTCTTACCACTCACAATATCGAGGAGGCAAACGAGCTCTGCACGGTTATCAGCGTCATCGACAAAGGCCGGATCGTGGCAACCGGCAGCCCGGAGAGACTCAAAAAGACCTTCGATACCGCAAAATACGTGGAGATCGCGTTCGAGCAGCCGGTGAAAAAAGAATGGCTTGAGACCGGGGGGGCCTTCCGCGTGGAGAATCACGGCGACAAGTGGAGGCTGTACACGGATGACCCTGACCCGGCCGTAAAATTCCTTGCCGCCCTTGCTGAACGGGAGCACCTGAAAATAATCTCGGTTGCTACATCGAGCCCGACGCTCGAAGAGGCATTTGTCCATCTCACGGGAGGTGCGTGATGGATCCAAGGCTTTTTATCCGGAGCGTCCTTCTGGTTGCCGAGAAGAACATGCGGATTTACTATTACAAGGGGGCGGTCGTGATCTTCGGTCTCCTGTTTCCCTTCCTGATGTTCCTGACCTTTTTTATCGGGCGGAACCTCAACCTCGTCCTCTTCTTCCCGGCATTCCTTGGCATGATGCTCTTCTTCTCCTCCTCTTCCACCGGACCGCTCATCACGCCGTGGGAGAAACGGGAAAAGACCTACGAGCGCCTTCTGTCCCTCCCGGTAACGCTGGAAAGTATCATCCTTGGCGACATCCTTGCAGGGGCGCTTTTCGGGATCGTCATCACCACTATTGTCTGGACGGCAGGAACGCTCCTTCTTCACTTACCCCTCGCCCATCCCCTGCTCCTCGCCGTAACGTTAATCCTGGGAGGGTTTACCTTCGCAGCTCTCGGAACCCTCCTTTCGTCCCCGGCCATGAGCAATCCCTCCAACGTAATGATGGTCTCCAACCTGATCCGCCTTCCGCTGATCTTTGTCTCGGGCATCTTCATTCCGCTGAGTCAGCTCGGGAGCTGGGCATGGACCAACGAGATATCCCCGCTCACTTACCTTGTCGACCTGTTCAACGGGGCGATCACCGACACTGCGGTTTATCCTCCGGTCATGGATATTGTTGTACTGGTAATAGTCATCGTGGTATTCGTCGCGGCGGCAAAACTGATCCAGCAGTATAACCTTTCAAAAGGGATCTAGGAAAGGGTACCCGGGAGAACCCCTGGGTGAAACCCTGTTTTATTTCGGGACATATATCCATGCTCCACCACTGGAACCTGTTAAGGGCATATGAGAGGGGACAGTCATGTCCGGATCCCGGGTAAATCTCTAATAATTACCGCGTATATACTCGGGTAGACCCACAATGGGGTGAGGTGTGAGAGAATAATGGATGCAGAATTTTCAAAATTACAGGGAAAAACTGCGATTGTGACCGGTGCGTCTTCAGGAATTGGCCTTGCAACCGCCCGGCTCCTCGCAAAAAACGGTGTCAGGGTCGGGCTTGTCTCGCGATCCAAAGTGGTGCTTGAAGAATTATCCGGAACACTGCCCGGTTCCCGTGCCCTGCCTGCCGACATGACAAAGATCCCGCAGGTCAAAAAGATGGTCGCTTCGGCACAGAAGGAATTTGGCAGGATAGAAATCCTGGTCAACAATGCGGGGCAGGGATATGATGCGCCCGTGGAGAAGACCAACATCAGCACGTTCCGGTATATCTACGACCTGAACGTGATCGGTCCTCTCGCCGCCATGCAGGCGGTAATCCCAGTCATGCGGGCGCTGGGCGGGGGATCGATTGTCAATATCAGCTCGGGCACTGCACTGATGCACCTGCCGGGCATGAGCCCGTATTCATCGTCCAAGCGGGCCCTTGCCGGCATCAGCCTCGCCGCCCGGCAGGAGCTGGAAGCCGACCACATCGTCGTATCCGTTGTCTACCCGTATATCACCCTGACCAATTTCGAGAAGAATACCATCCATGCTCTGCCCGTGCCGGAAGGCACCCGGGAACCGGGCGGGAGGTATCAGCCGGATCCCGCAGAATTCGTGGCGCAAAAGATCGTGGCAGGAATCGTGAGCGGAGAGGCAGAGATCTTCTCCCACGACTGGATGAAAGAACCAAGAAGTGGAGCCTGATAAAGGGGGTCGTGCTCCTGTACCCCCCTGTGTAAAAACAGGTAAATCTGGCCCCCCTTCCCGGGATGGACCCCTGCCTGCCGGTTACCCGGTGATTTCCAGGCCGGTATCCTCCACGGTTTCCGGGGATTCTCCTTCCTTTTCCCCTTCCTTTCCCTGAAGTTCGTGGACGAACCGTGACCCGGTCATTGAGGCTAATACGGCCGCGATGACCGAGAGCAGGGCGCCGATGTAGAAGGAGATCCGCAGCGAGGGCATGAAGGCATTTGCAAGCGTGGTCGGGAACCATGTGGTGCCGGTCAGGACCGTGATTGTCACCGGGCTGATCGCGGCGACAGCCGTTGCGGGCAGGGAGACAAGGATCGTGTGGACCGGGTTATAGCCCAAAAATGCGGCGAACAGCGCACCGGTCGGCGGGATCGCGCTCATGGGTGCGATCAGGCCCGGCGCCCGGCGCTGGTGAGCGATGTCGCAAGTTCCGGGGGGAAGAGGTGCGTGAGGCTCACGATTACAATGGTAAAGAAGAGCGCCATCGAGACGACCATGCCGCTGTTCTGCAGCATCGACCGCATGCCCGAGGCGACTCCCCGGTCCTCGGGAGGGACCGCATTCATGATGGATGCAATGTTAGGCGAGCCGAACATACCGTTCCCTATCCCCATGATGAGAAGCGCGACGGCAAAGATGGGGTAGTCGAAATCATACGGAAGTGCGGCAAGGATGATAAACGAGAGGGCGATAAGGAGCAGGCCGGACGTGGCAAACCACCGGGAGCCGTACTTGTCCGAGAGCCAGCCCGAGAGCGGGCCCATGATCACGAAGCCGGCGGTGAGCGGCAGCATAAAGATCCCGGCCCAGAAGGGGGTGGACTCGTAGCTGTAGCCGTGGAGGGGCAGCCAGATGCCCTGCAGCATCAGGATCAGGATAAAAAACATGCCGCCCCGGGCAAGGGCGCTCAGGAAGCCGGCGGTGTTTGCAAGCGTGAAAACCCGGATCTTAAAGAGGTTAAGCCGGAACATCGGGTCCTCGACCCTGCTTTCGATGATGGGAAACGCGATCAGGAGAAGGATGCCGGTGATGATCGCACCAAGGACCCACGGGTTGTCCCAGCCCATCGGGTCGTTCCCGTAGGGAAGAAGGGCATACGTGATGCCGATCAAAAGGATCGTGAGACCGGCGACAAAGGTGATGTTGCCCCAGA
Organism: uncultured Methanoregulaceae archaeon; assembly: GCA_963717525.1. Taxonomy (GTDB): domain Archaea; phylum Halobacteriota; class Methanomicrobia; order Methanomicrobiales; family Methanospirillaceae; genus Methanoregula. Next base: position 2,172,244 of record OY970343.1, on the reverse strand, counting down.
CATCGATCTTCCGGGCCCGTTTGGGAAGCGGTGTTTCCCGAAGTTTGAGATATGCCCATATGGTGCCGAGGATACCGACCGGTACGCTGACGAGAAACACATACCGCCAGTTGTAGAACGCGAGGACGCCGCCGAGGATCAGGCCCACAAACTGTCCTGACAGAAAGGAGATGGTGTTGAGCCCCAGCGCCTTGCCCCGCTCATCGGGAGGGAACGCATCGGTGAGGATAGCTGCGCTGTTGGAGAAGGTAAACGAGGCCCCCACACCCTGGACGAGACGGAACGCAATAATCTCAAGGGCGCCTGCGCTACCCTTATCCGGCGTGAGAAAGAGCAGGATGGACCCGAGGGTAAAGATGGCAAACCCGAGATTATAGAGTTTCACCCTCCCGTACATATCCGAGAGCCGGCCGCAGGAAAGGAGCAGGGTGGCGGTGACGAGGCTATACCCCATCAGTACCCAGATGAGGTACTGGAACGAGGTGAGCGGGTCGATGTTGATGCCATTGAAGATCGCGGGCAGCGAGATGAGGGTAATGCTCCCGTTCACGGAGACCATGAACATCTCGATAGTCGTAATGGAGAGGACGACCCACTTGTAATCGATCCCCTTCTTTACCGGCCCTGCCCCGGTCTTCTCTGTCTCCGTTTCCATGCGGCCCTGCTGCCCCCGGTGCCTCCGGGCATCTGCCGGAGGATGTAAAATACAGTTTACAACGTTGAACCTTGAGGACTATAATGATTGCAGTTCCCGCACGGGAAGCGGGTGCGGCCGGCCCGGAGAAACCTTGAAACTCCTGTCGGTTAATCACTTCACAGGGACGGTATGCATGAAATACGCTGATATTGACAGGATTTACCAGACCCTGCCCCTCGACACAATCCCCTGGTACAGCGAGACACCCCCCGATGCGCTGGTAAAACTGGTAGAGGAGGGCATTGTCCAGCCCTGCAGGGCCGTCGATCTCGGGTGCGGTACCGGCAACTATGCGATCTATCTTGCCGGCCTCGGGTTCGATGTCACAGGGGTGGACAGCTCTCCTGCCGCGATCAGGATTGCACAGGAGCATGCAAAAAAGCGGGGTGCCCGGTGCAGGTTTGTGGTCGCTGACCTGCTCGGCGACCTCCATGAAGTGACCAGTACTTTTGACTTTGCCTATGACTGGGAACTCCTGCACCACATATTCCCGGAAGACCGGGAGGCGTATATCAGAAATGTGCATAAAATCACCGACCCGGGGGCTTTGTACTTCTCGGTCTGCTTTGATGAGAGCGACCCCCAGTTTGGCGGGAGCGGGAAATACCGGACGACCCGGATCGGGACAACGCTCTATTTCTCATCGGAATCCGAGATCCGGAACCTCACCTCGCCGTATTTTGATATCCGGGAGTTGAAGACTATTGAGGTAAAGAGCAAATTCGGGCCGCACCGGGCCGTGTACCTGCTGGCTGTCCGCCGCTGATATCATTACTTCCTAAAAAAGGGACCGCTTACCGGTACTGCTGCGCAGCACGGCGGGGGAAGGCCACCTGCGGCCGCCGGGTAACAAACGATGCGTCAAGGTTGTCTGCCATCCGCACGGCCATCGCCGCGGGGATTCCCAGCGCCATCATCTCCAGCGGGAGAGAATGGTTCTGCGTAGGGTCCTGTGGCCCCATGAACGCGGTATTTTTGGGCGTATTCTCCGCAAGGCCGGCCGGGAACGTGATAAACGTCGAGCAGGACGATCCCCACGGGACGACGACCGGAGAGAACGGGTCGTCCCGGTCGAAATGAATGAGGGCCGCCATGTTCCGGATCTGCTCGCCGTTCCCGAAGATGCAGAGGGAGAGGACATCGGGCATGGGATCGGGAAGAGCGTCACACGCTTGTACAACAAGGTATTTCCCCGGCGGGTGGATCGGCCCGGCCACCGCCGAGCAGCGGTCAACCAGATCCGGGCTCGCCTTTAAGAACTCCGCTGCTCCGCCGCGGACATCCTTCCTGCCGGTCGACACGAAGTATTTGATATCGTCCGGCACCGGGATGTATCCCACATGGAACAGCCCCCCCAGGCAGCAGCCCTCGTTTGCCCCCTCACCAACATAGATCGCCGGTATTTCGCGTCCTGCCGCCATCCGGTACAGGGAAACCGCAAAACACCGGTTGATCCCGGCCATCGGGGGGATGCCGGCCGGCAAAACATCCGTTCCGTACACCGCAAGGGGTCGTGTCTGGAGCCGGAATGCAGACGCAAGCCTCGACCCAATCGTCCTGAAATCCTCACCTGTCATGATACCACTCCTTTCTTTTCCGCCGCAAGCCCTTTCCAGATCGGGCCGTCGAACACACCATTCTTTGCTTCCTCTTCCATCTCACGGTAGAGCGTGAACGGCACCGCAAACGTGAACATCTGTTCCGGGATGGTCTTTCCCACGTTCGCCCGTGCAGCAAGGTCCGTGTACCCGAGCACGGCCCGGGGGTGCTCCTTTTTTGCCTCGTCATACACGAAGGCCCCGATCTGCTGGCAGGCGGCCATGGGCGGGACCCGGACCGGATCCGTTCCCTCGCGGACGGCGCCGACCAGCGTGACAAGGCCGGTGACCTGGAGGGGATCGGCCAGGAACACCACGACAACCGGCTGCTCTCCGATCTTCACCTTGCTCAACGGGGTGAAGATCACGTACTTCTCGGCAATATCCGTGATCGGCAGGTCGGCTGTCATGAACCGCTTTGCCTTCTCCGTGTTTTTGTGGAGTCGCTCGCCGTGGATGAACTTCTCCCGCTCCCGCTCAGGGATGTGCTGCACGGTTGCACAATAGGCCTCCGGGTTCTTGCTGCTCTCTGCTCCTTTCACAAAGAAGGCGGACATGAAGTCCACCCCGGCGCCACCGAAGGCATCGTAGTACCCGTTCCCGAACCCAAGCCCGGCCCGGGCGCCGGGACAGCCATAGCTCTCCCGGTCGAAAACGGCGGTCTTCCCCTTCGTTGCCACCTGTGCAAAAAAGGGCATGATGCAGGTCTGGCCGTGTGGTTTTATCTGGAGTGCCCCTTCAGGCTTAGTGTTGCTCCAGAGGACTGCCACCGGTTCGTGTGCAAGCCCGAGTTTTTCCGCAGTGATGCTCTTCATGACCGCTTCCCCCGGCTCACTTCATCCAGCCCATCTGTTCGTACCATTCGGTACTCGTGGGCGAACCGGTCTTTGTTGTACTTAACCAGCTGGCAGAAGTACTCCCGTTTCTGCTTGTGAAGCGCGTCCTGGTCGGGATAGGTAATGGCCCCCTGGATGGCCTGTGCAAGCGTCTTTCCGAGGGTATGGGCATCCCCTTCTGCCTTCCCGAGAGTCACCGGGTCGCGCCCGATTGCGACGCCGATCCCTCCCACGATGTTGGCACCAAGCGTTGAGAGGACCTTGTTCATGTACCCGACGACCTCCGTCTCGCCGGCCCCTCCCGCCGTGCAGACCGAGCACCCGAATTTGCCGGTCAACATCTGGCAGTGGATTGCATCGGCCATCCGGTCGAAGAGTGCCTTCATCGGGGCCGGCACGCAATCGACATAGTTGGGGGCGCCAAGCACGATCCCGTCAGCGTTCATGATCCGGTCGAAGAGATCCGAGAAATCGTCCAGCTGGGTACACTCCCCGGTGGCATAGCAGGTCCCGCAGGCCGTGCAGTACTCGATGCGCAGCGTGTAGAGATCGATAAGTTCCGTTTCCGCGCCCTCTTCCTTTGCCCCGGCAAGCACAGCGTTTGTGAGTTTTAAGGTGTTGCTGTCCTTTCCGCGGGGACTTGCGTTTATTCCAATGACTTTCATATGCATCTGCTCCTGTAGGAGGGGAATCGGAGAATAACAATAATAAAGGTATTGACTTGATCTGCCGGTCGGGTTTTATTGCAGGCCAGAGCCACAAAAAAGGGGAGGAATGGGAGGAGTTTTCGGTTATTGTCCCGATGTTGGCGTCATCAGGGGCATGGTATAGTTCCCATGGTAGCCGCCGGCCGGGAAACTGAGCGCTGAACGGAGCTGGTCGGAAGTTACACCGAGCTGAGCTGCTGCATCCGTAAGGTTCATCCGCTGCCCGCCTGTGGGAGTCAGAGCATTCTGGAGATCCTGTTCGGAAACGCCCAGCTGCGCAGCGGCGGCATTGAGCAGGGTCGTGTTGGAAAGGAAGCCCTGTCCTGAGAACTGGTACCCACCGGCCGGGAAAAGCGCTGCCTGGAGCTGCTGCGGTGTGACACCAAGCTGGGCTGCCGCGGAAGTAAGGTTCATCCGCTGCCCGCTCTGGGGTGTCAGGGCATTCTGGAGGTCCTGCTCGGAAACGCCCAGCTGCGCAGCGGCGGCATTGAGCAGGGTCGTGTTGGTGAGGAACCGCTGCCCGGAGAACTGGTGGCCTCCGTAGCTTGCGTTCCCGGCGTACGTCGCCGTGGGGGAAGCCTGCTGACCGCTCCCGGCAGAGCCTGAAGGTACTGCCGTTACTCTGCGTGCATCCTGCGACAAGCACTCCGGCAAGCACCAGGGTTACTGCAAGAAGCATAATGATCGAGGTGGTAAAGGTTTTCATGATGATGCTCTCTATGGGGGCAGAACGTCGGGGCTTGCCCGCATATTGTAATGTTTACATTACATTTTGTAATATTTAAAGTGTGGTCTGCCAGCGTTTGTTTATAAACCGGATAAACGGGGACCCTGAACATGCAAAGTTCAGACCGGAGTGATACCGGACCAATGGCAGGGATCCCGGCTTCCGTCCACATCTGCTGGTCCGGGTATCACGTTACACTACCGCTGGTGACGAAAACGATAAAAAAAGAATTACCGGTCGCTGAATTTCTCAACAACCCGTACGTTGTCTCCCCGGACCGTGATCGGTATTGGGACGACGCTCTCGTACAGCTCGACCGTGATCTCTTCCTTTGCAGAATCGACACGCTTGACCACGGCTTTTTCGCCCTTGAACGGTCCTGCGATCAGCTCGACGATAGTGCCCTCGTCGATGCCGGAGACCACGGGTTTTGGGATCAGGAAATGCCCGACTTCGGCAAGCGTCGTCTGGCCTTTTGCGACCGCGCGTGCATGGGCGATCATCTCGACGAGTTGTTCGATCCTGTTCCGCTGCTCGGGGGTTTCGACAAGGACATATCCCTGCAGCTCGTTGGGGACGATGATCGAGGTGACTTTGATGTCGGTCGCCTTTGTGTCGATCGCCTTTAAAATATTGTCGGCAACGGTCCGTTCCTGCTTGGAGGTTGTCTTGATCGCGAAAATCCGGTTATTGAAGACCTCGGGGGCGGCAGGTGCCGCTGGAGCCGGCGATACGGTAGTAGGTTCCGCAGTCATGGCAATCAGGATCTAAAATCCCAGCAGGGTCTTGTGTTCGAAGAGCAGGTAGATGATAAATCCGATCAGCCCGATAAGGAGGATACCGGCCGCCGCTACGGTCGCGATCTTGGTGAACTCCTCCCGGGTGGGTGTGCGCGCGAGTTTCAGGACACGGAAGTATTTGCGGAATAACTCCTCATGCACGTCGACTTTGATATCAGGTTTTGAAATTTCCATAACTGTTCACTTGAGAAAATCGATCTCATATTGTTTCTGTACTTTGGGGGTAAGCTTCTCATTGCGACCATATATTTGTGGCGACCGTACGCCCGTGACCACCAGGAGCGTCCGCATCTTGTTTGACATCGTCGGGTCAATCTGCGCACCCCAGATGATCCGCGCATTCTCATCGACGCGGGAATAGACTTCCTGCACGACGCCTTCAGCTTCTGCCATTGTCATGTCCGGGCCGCCGACCACGTTCACGAGCGCGGCAGTAGCACCGGAGATATCCACATCAAGGAGCGGGGAGCGGATTGCCTTCTTCACCGAGTCGGCAGCCTTATCCTCGCTGTCGCTCTCGCCCATGCCGATCATAGCGACGCCGCCGCGCTCCATGACCGTGCGCACATCGGCAAAGTCGAGGTTCACGAGACCGGGCATCGTGATCAGTTCCGTGATGCCCTTGACCGCCCGCATAAGCACCTCATCAGAAACCTTGAACGCCGCGGAGAGGGGGAGCTTGGGAACTACTTCAAGCAGACGGTCGTTCGGGACTACTATCACCGTATCTGCCACATCCCGGAGGCGTTCGAGACCGGCTTCGGCGTTTTCCATGCGGATCGTACCCTCAGAGGCAAACGGCAGGGTGACGACCGCGATGGTGAGCGCGCCTTCTTCCCGGGCGGCCTTTGCAACGACCGGGGCGGAGCCCGTGCCCGTGCCGCCGCCGAGGCCGACCGTGATAAAGACCATGTCGCACCCGGAGACGACCGCCCGGATATCCTGCTCGTTTTCGAGCGCGGCTTCCTCGCCGATCTGCGGGATGGAACCGGCGCCGAGACCCCGGGTCCGCTGCCCGGCCGATCAGCATGCGCTGGTCGGCGTGGGTGCGGATCAGGTGCTGGGCATCGGTGTTGATGGCGACCAGTTTTGCGCCGTGGATGCCCTCCTCCATCATGCGCGTGATCGTATTGGAACCGCTGCCCCCGCAGCCGATCACGGTGACCTCAGTCTTGAGTTCGCTTAAGATCTGATCAAGATCCTCGTTATTCTGCGAGGACGACGATGCAGTCTCGTCTCTCGCCTTGGTAAGTGCCTCTTCAACAATAGACCTCATGAGTAGTTCTCCAGTCCCGGGATGTGGATTCTGGTCTCGGTGACGACGGATACCCGGTTGGGCGTAATCACCCGGCCATCGTGCTCCACTGCCTGCCCGGCGGCAAGCTGGCGGTAGGCAGGGCCGGCCGGCACCCCCAGTTCGCGCGCTTTTCCGGGGTCGAACCGTACCTTTCTGATGACCAGGTAATCATTTTCCGTCGCAGTGCTTTCCCTGTTACGTATGATTTTTACGCACAATGTATTTAAAGCATTTATTATTTCCGAAGAATTTTTTGAGAAAGCGACGAATTGCGGGAGAAGTACGTTGTCCTCATTGGTCAGGTGCACTACAGAAAGAGGTCCGAAACCGTGGATCAGGGCAGATTCATCGCACCTTTTGGCTTCAGAAAGAAGCACGGGATCAAGGGAGATAGCCGTAAGCGGGCCGGTGCCTTCGAGCGCATGGACAAAGCACCGTGCCCCGGGGCTGACGGAAGCAGCGAGGTTACGTACCTCCAAATAGGTCTCCCACGGGAGATGCCCGAGTGATGCGATCTCGGTCTCCGAAAGACGGGGGATCCTTAACTCGTCGAGGATCCCGGAAAGCCGTGAAAAATCGGGGTGGGGCATGGCCTTCCGGTCGATGTACGCCGCGACAGCCCCGCTCTGTACCATCATGGCCTGCACCATCTCCCGGTCCAGCACGGCAACCTGTCGCTTAGAGGTTGCGATATGCCCAAACGCCCCCCGGCTCGAAAGGGCGATAGCGGTCTCGCGGGGAGCATAATGAGTCCCACCGATACCTATCAGCGGGACGGCGTGGGACGGCTCGGCACTGAGCACGGCTTCCGCAACGGCCCGGCCTGCCGCCGGATCTGCCCATTCCTTCTCTGTGCTCCCGATCTCGACAAAGAACGAGGGGTGGCAGAGACCCGTGGGGCCATGGTGGGTGACCTCGTACGAGACCCGGTAGCCTTCCGGGCAGTGCCGGGCGAGAGCCCGGAGGGTCGCCTGCATCATGGCGGGCGCTGCCGGGGCGAGCGTGCGGGGGCTGCCGCCCAATTCTGCCGGCCCGAAATTCCCGGTCACATGAACCGTGAGCACAGGGACCGGGTTCACGCTGGAGTGGCGCGAGAGGAAGATAACAAGGTCCGCATCGATGCCATCATCGACTCCTTCCGCGTGGATGAGCCGTCCGCTGACCTCAAAAAACTCATAGCTCCTTTCCGCTCCCCGGGGGGAGGATTCCCCGATGCACTGCTCGATGTGGTGCCTGATATTGCATCCCGCAACATCCTTGCGGGAGTTGATCAGCGCTACCTTCATGGTTATTCATTATGCCGTGATCCACGAAAAGCCTCGCGAAGCGTTCCGGGCTTTTGTAACGGTTTCAGAAACGCTATGACGCATGAGCGTACATGACTCCGGTACTATGGACGAAAAAACGATTGGGAAGGCATTTGCCGGGGAGAAGATCGTAAAAGTGATTACCTGTGAGCAGGCATTTGAAATAGCAGAAAAATACCGCATCAGGATGGATGAGATCAGCGCATACTGCAATACGCACGGGATCAAGATCCGGGCATGCCAGCTGGGCTGCTTCAAATAACCGGACAGCAATTTTTTCCCGTCTTTCGGTTCGCCGGAGGAGCGCGGCGCGGCCCTGATGAGGTGACAATGTGCCGATGGGGCATGCACCCACTCGCAACCAAAATACATTAATTAAATAATTTATTTAATATGAACAACGAGTATCTGGATACACACTGGGGGCCCTATAATGCCACAGACCATCTCTCTCCTCTGCATAGATGACGAACCCTTGTTTCTGGATGCTTTCAAGGCACGGCTTGAACAGGAAAAGGACCTTGCTGTCACGACCGCACTGACCGCTTCCGACGCACTGGACGTGCTCAACCGCCAGTATTTTGACGTGATTATCGCGGATTACGCGATGCCCGACATGGACGGACTCGCCCTGCTCAAGGAGATCCGGGCGCGGGGAGGCCAGTCGATCTTTGTCATGGCCACGGCAAAGAGGCTGGCGCACATCGCACGTGACGCCCTCAACACGGGGGCCGATTATTACCTGCAGAAAGGCGCTGACATGGCAAACGAGGTGGCACGGCTGATCGATTTTATCAGGGTCCGTGTCCCGCAGAAGAATGCCGAGTACCAGCTGATCGCATGGGCAAGGTTCTACAACTCGATCGTGGACAGCGGGGCGGAGCTCATCTGCAGGATCAAGGCCGACGGGACGTTTACTTTTGTCAACGAACCCTGCGTTCATCTCTATAAAAAACCCTATCGCCAGCTCGTCCGGGAGAACTTCTTTGCCTTTGTCCCTGACAGCGAGCGCTCCGAGATATTCACCTGCATCCAGGGACTCACTCCTGAAAAACCGGACTGCCTCCTCCAGCACCACATCATTGCCGGGGACGGGAGGAGTGTCCCCCTCGAATGGGGGTACCACGGGTTCTTCTCCCAGACAGGAGCGATCCAGGAATACCAGCTCGCAGGAAGGGACACGTCCGCTCTTGTCCGGATCGGCGGGAGCATGGCTGATGAAGCGGAGACTACACTTTCTGCCGCAGCCGGGGATACCGGGAGCGTTCCGGAGGAAAAACAGGAAGGATGGAACGACCTGATGGCCACGCTCCAGTCTCTCGACGCCCCCGTCTTTGCAATCGACGCATCCGGGGTTATCATTGCGTGGAGTGCGAAACTCGCCCAGCTGACCGGTGTTCCTGCGGTGGAGATGATCGGCAAGGGAGGCCAGGAGTATGCAGTGCCGTTCTATGGCAAGCCCGGGCCGATGCTTATTGATCATATCATCCGGCCCCCGGGGACAGTTGCGGGCCGGGACATCCCTGCTGCAAAAAAAATAGGGGACACGTTTATCGGAGAGAAAGAGCACGTGGCCATCCGGGGCAGGCCGATGATCCTGCAGGGCAAATGCTCCCCGGTCCAGAATGCGGCCGGCCAGGTTATGGCGGCGATCGAAGCGATCACCGTAAGCGAGGCGCGCGATGAGACGGGCGGGGCCGCGTCAGAAGATTATCTCGGCGGGATATCGAGCCTGACGCTCAAGATAGCAAGCGAAGGGGTGGGCGGTGCAATTGCCGGTGCCATCGGATCGGCAGTCGGGGGATACGGGATCTATGCCACCACCCGCAGGCTGTTTGTCATCCGCAACCCGGACCTCGATGTCTCCGCCCCGCAGGGAGTCCAGTTCGGCACCTTCATCATGGACGAGCTCTTCGGGACGGCGTCTGATACGCGCCAGAAAACGCTGGGCGAACTCGAAAACAGCCGGATCTTTGAGTCAGAGAGAAAAGATCTCGCAAAAATTACCCTTAAAAAACCCGTCCTCCTTTCCGGGTATCTTGAGATACGAAAAACTGACGGCACCAGCGTCCGGATGTACATCGATCACAAGAAAGCGTATACCTATATTGAAAACCTGATGAAGATGTTTGCCCCGGACATCCTGATCTTCGAGTGACGAGGCACACCAGCTCCTTTTTTTCCACCGTACCCGGGGAGTTCAAGGCAGTGTCCGTGATACACACCGGATGCCGCCCCGTAACAGGACCGGCCGGTACAAGAAAACTACTTTGTCATAAAGCACCAACATTCATCGATACGTTTGGGCATCCCGCCATCGTAACAGAGGGATTTTGTGAAGGAAGTCACCGCGAACTTCAATGCAAAGGATATCGAGCGCAGGGTGCAGGACTCCTGGCGCACCCGGGGAACCTACAAAGCAGTGAAGAATCTCCGCAGTGCCGGGAAGGCCTTCTTTTTTGTCGATGGCCCGCCCTACACCACGGGGCAGATTCATCTCGGCACCGCGTGGAACAAGATCATCAAGGATTCGCTCCTCCGGTACCACCGGATGAACGGGCAGAATGTGATCGACCGTGCGGGCTACGATATGCATGGCCTTCCTATCGAGGTCAAGGTTGAGCAGACGCTTGGCTTTGCCTCGAAAAAGGATATCGAGACGTTCGGGATACAGGAGTTCATCGATAAATGCCGGGAATTCGCGATAAAGAACAAAAACCTGATGGACACCCAGTTTGAGAGCCTGGGGATATGGCTGGACTTCCCGGGTGCGTACCAGACGATCACCCCGGGATACGTGGAAGCGGCATGGTGGACCCTTGCCCGGGCCGAAGAGAAAGGGATGCTGGAACGCGGGCACCGGGTCGTGAACTGGTGCCCCCGGTGCGAGACGGCGATCGCGGACGCCGAAGTAGAGTACTGGGATGAGACCGACCCTTCGGTCTTTGTCAAGTTCCCTATCAAGGGTAAAACAGGCGAGTACCTGGTGATCTGGACAACAACACCATGGACGCTGCCGGCGAACGTCGCGGTCGCGGTATCAAAGGATTTCGTCTATGCAAAGGTTCGTGCAGAAAAAGATGGCCGCACGGAACACCTCTGGATGGCAGAGCCACTTATAAAATCGGTGCTCAAGAAAGGACGGTACCAGAAGTTCGAAGCGCTGGAAACAAGGAAGGGTGCCGAGCTTGTCGGCTGGGAGTACGATTCGCCACTTCTTGAATATGTGCCGCTCCAGCGCGAGATTGCGCACCGGGTCGTGGCCGCAGACTTTGTGGCACTGGAGAACACCGGTATGGTGCATATCGCCCCGGGCCACGGGTGGGACGATTACGTACTTGGGACAAAGGAGAATCTCGCCATTGTCTGCCCGGTCGACGGTGCCGGGAGGTTCCGGCCCGAGGCCGGCGCATTTGCCGGGAAAGGGGTCCGGGACTCAAACCAGGACGTGCTCGATGCCCTGGGCAGCCACCTGATTGCGACCGAGAAGATCGTCCACAGGTACGGCCACTGCTGGCGCTGCAAGACACCGATCATCTTCCGGGCGACCTCGCAGTGGTTCCTGAAGGCGTCGGAGATCCGGGACCTCATGCTTTCCGAGGTTGAAAAAGTCACATGGTATCCAGAGTGGGCAGGAAGCGCCCGGTTCTACGACTGGATCAAGGAGGCCCGGGACTGGTGCATATCCCGGCAGCGGTACTGGGGCATCCCGATCCCGGTCTGGGTCTGCAGGAAATGCGACAACTACCGGGTGATTGGCACCATCGCGGAGCTTGAGAAGGCCAGTGGAAAGGCGGTCTCCGACCCCCACCGCCCGTTCGTGGACAAGGTGACGATCCCGTGCACGTGCGGCGGCACGATGCACCGGGTCGAGGACATCTTCGATGTCTGGTTCGATTCTGCGGTCGCGTCATGGGCTACGCTCGGCTTCCCAAAAGAGACAGCTGACTTCGAAAAACTCTGGCCTGCAGACTTTATCACCGAGGGGCAGGACCAGACCCGGGGCTGGTTCTACTCACAGCTCGGCGCAAGCACGATCGCGTTCGGGAAGGCGCCGTACAAAAGCGTCTGCATGCACGGCTTTGCGCTCGATGCCGAGGGAAAGAAGATGTCAAAGAGCCTCGGGAACGTGGTGACGCCTGAGGAAGTGATCGCAAAAGTCGGCGTGGACGTGCTCCGTTTCTACGTGCTCTCTTCCTCGGCACCGTGGGACGATCTGAAGTTCAACTGGGACGGCGTTGCGACCGTCAACCGTGCGGTAAACATCCTCTGGAACGTGTACCGGTTCCCGGTCCCGTACATGATCCTCGACCGGTTCGAGCCGCAGTCAAAGGACGGGATCTGGGATGAAGCGTTCATCTCTGCCCACCTCCGGCAGCTCCCGGACGAAGACCGCTGGATCATCTCCCGGATAAATTCGATCGCCGGTGTCGTGGACTCGGCGACAAAGGAGTGCCAACTCCACCGGGCGACCCGCGAACTGAACAACTTCATACTCGAAGACCTCTCGCGCTGGTACGTCCAGCTGGTCAGGCCCCGGATGTGGCTCGAAGGCGAATCGCAGGAGAAACTCTTCGCGTACGAGACGATCTATTACGTGATGCGCCGGCTCATGGGCCTCATGGCTCCCTTCTGCCCCCATATCACCGAGGAGATCTACGGGAACATCCGGTGCAGGAACGATCCCGATAGCGTGCATATGCTTGACTGGCAGGCCTGCGACGATTCACTCGTAAACGCAGAACTGGAGCACGCAATGGAGCTCGTCCGCTCGTTCGACGACGCAGTGCAGAACGCCCGGCAGGCGGGAAAGAGAAAACTCCGCTGGCCGGTGGAGGAGGTCGTCATCGTAACGGAGAAGCCCGGGGTAAAGGATGCTGTCGCCCGGCTCAACGAGGTCTGCAAAGACCGGGCCAATGCCCGCAGGGTCACGGTCGTGATGGGCCGGTGGGACCGGATCGGCTGGCACGCAGAGCCGGTGATGAAGGCACTCGGGAAAGGGTTTGGCAAAAATTCCTTTACGGTTAAGGGGCTCATCGAGGCTGCGGATGGGAACGCGATCAAGGTGGCGGTGGATGCCGGGCGGACCTTCACATTGACTGGTGGCAGTGCGACGTTTGAGGTCGGTGCGGAGCACGTGACGTTTACGGAGAAACTCCCGTCCGATATCTTCTCGGCCCCCATGGAAGACGCAACCGTGTACGTGGACGTGGCGCTCACGCCGGATCTCGAAGCGGAGGGCTATGCCCGGGAAGTGATCCGCCGTATCCAGGAGATGCGCCGGCAGCTCGATCTTGCAGTCGAGGATTTTATTTCGGCCGATGTTGCCATCGCCGACCAGCGTATCTGCGGGCTTGTTGGTACCAGCTGGAAGCCGGGGATCGCTGACGAGGTCAGGGCAAAGGATCTGTCGCTCCACCTTGCCGGGGAATGCCGGGTGCCATCGCACCAGCTTTCAAAAGACTGGGATGTCGAGGGCGTAGCGATGACGATCGGGATCTCGAAGGCGGCATGAACTGCCTGCTAAATTTTTTTCCCTTTATAACCAGGGTTAGTAGTGAGAAACGTGGCTGATACCTTATATTTCCGGGCGTATGTTGTGATGCACGCGGAGACCCGGGATAAGAAGTCGCTGAAAAAGGTACTTATCCGCCGCAGATCAGCTTCCGGAGAAATGCTTGCCCTTCCGGTGTCGAAAAGAGCGGCAGGTCCCGGTCTTCTGCAACCATGCTCCGTGTCACCGTGACGTGCTCATCTGTAACCGGGTTGTAACCCTCTTTCTCGACTTCTTTTTTGCAGACCAGGATCCCCCGGCGCTGCCAGGCCGGCGTCTTTGCAAGGTTGACGCCCCGCTTATGCATCATCTCGTGGAGCTCCTGCGCCGGCATCCCCTTAAGCTGTCTGGCTGCGTCGGTCGCATCCATCCCTTCTACGATGAGCGCTTGCTGGCAGTAGGCATTTAAATGGTTGCGCCACGCCTCGTCCTGCCGGCCGGTCATGTACCCGATCGCGAACGCCGGTGTAGCCTGCACTATCCGTGCATCGAAAGCGAGCGGCTCATCAGCATCGAGAGCGATTGTAAGGATACTTGCCGCGTACGAGGCGGCCACCGAGTCGATCTTCTCCACCCGGCCCGAGAACGGCAGCCCGGTAAGGTACAGGCTGATCTCGTCCGAGAAGGTGTACGCGAAAACCGGCGCAAGGCCACTGTCGGCCACAAGCGCCATGCAGGCATTCACCATCGCTTCGCAGAACCGGTCGTCAAACGGCTTTGCAAACCCGAACTTCTTCGTCAGCCCGTGGAACGCCCTGCCGTCGAGACGGACAAAGATTGGGGGGATCGTGGCGAGGTTCGCGAAGATCTCATAATTTTCCATGGAATGCCTTCATTTTTGCAGGAGAGAAAATAAAACGGTGGGGGCCCCCGCACCACCCGTGTGATCGCACCAGATTAATAAAAAATGCGCTTTATTCTTCCTCGATCGTGCCGGACCCGGCAAAAGCGCCCGGCAGGTGGCGGATGAGCACAATGTCGTCAATAGCGCTGATGATCCGGTAGGGGATCTTGAGACCCTTGTAGTTTTTGAGCTCGAAGAGCTGGTCGTTTACCTTGCCCACGACAAGCGACTCGATCTTCTTTGAATCCACGTCAATGACAACATCGTCGACCTCGCCGATGTACATGCCCTTATCCGTGTAAATCGCAAGCCCGAATAAATCCGTAATCTGGGTTTCCATCGTTATCAGATGAAAGTATATACCATATGGGTTAAAAAGATAATCCATACTTTATGGATGGATCTCTTCGGATCGGGCGGCTTTTTGGGATCCCGATCCTGCTCCACTGGACGTTTTTGCTGATTATCCCGCTGTTCGCGTATATCATCGGCAGCCAGATCGATGCCACGACCGACATGCTCCGGGAGATCTTTGGCATCGGGATCGACACAACCATCATCATCGGGGGCTACATGCCCTGGATCCTTGGAACGGTGGTCGCGCTTGGCCTCTTCTTCGGGGTGCTCGTCCACGAGCTCGCCCATTCGCTCGTGGCCCGGTCAAAAGGCATAAAGATGCAGAGCATCACGCTCCTGATGTTCGGCGGTGTCGCCCAGATGGACGAAGGGACACCGGAACCACGGACGGAACTGCCCATGGCGCTTGCCGGGCCGATTACGAGCCTCATCTTCGGCCTTGTCTGCTGCGGCCTCGTGTACATCACCCCGGGAATGACCCCGGACCCGGCACTGCAGGGTGTACTTATATTCATCTTCGGGTACCTCGGCGTGCTCAACATCATCCTCTTTGCCTTCAACCTGATCCCCGCATTTCCCATGGACGGCGGCCGGGTACTCCGGGCGGTGCTTGCAGCCCGGATGCCGCTCGACCGTGCGACCCGGATCGCGGCAAACGTCGGCAAGGCATTCGCAGTTATCTTTGGGATCGTCGGTCTTTACTTCTTCTCGCCGTTTTTGATCCTGATCGCCCTTTTTGTCTACATCGGGGCAAGCATGGAGTCAACAGCCGTCCAGTACAACGTCCTGTTGCGGGACGTGACCGTGGGCAACATGATGAGCGCTCCCGTGGCCACAGTGCCTGCAAACCTGCCGCTTTCAAAAGTGATCGAGATGATGTACTCGAGCAAGCACCTCGGTTTTCCCGTGATCGAACGCGACACGCTCGTGGGTATGATAACGCTCGCGGACGTGAACCGCACTTCGTCAATCGACCGCGAGGCGATGCAGGTCAAGGATGTCATGACCCGGGACGTGATCGTCCTTCCGCCCACGGCACCGGTGATGGACGCTCTCAGGATTATGTCCACACGAAACATCGGCCGGATCCCCATTGTGCAGGAAGATCGTATTGTCGGTATCGTAACCCGCACCGATATCCTGAAAGTGACCGAATTACGGAAGATCTAAAAAACGGCCCCGGGGGATCGGGAGACATCCCTGCCCCGGTATTCCTGACATTCGCCGCTATGTGAGGGTGACCCCCGCTCCCCCCCAACGGGGGAGGCAAACCAAGGGGCGCATCGCCTTGACCCCCATGGATATTTTCCTGCACCTTTCCCGCTGACCTCGGGAGATTAAGGAGGGTATCATTACCTTCCTTTGTGCGCACCTCAGTCCCCCGGTGCAGATTGGCCGCAGTGCGATGGCACCGGAACAGGTAATACAGCACTATCGCTAATGGGGGATGCCCAAGCGGCGGGGGCGGAGGCTTGAAATGCCGAAGCCCCCAAGAGCGTCGAGGAAAAATACGGGGTGTTTCCCCTATACTAAAATATTCAGCACTCAAGCATCGGGTCAAGCGGCGAGCTCCCCGCGACCTTCACAAACGCTGCAACGTTTGCAAACGGGCGCTTTGCCAGCACTGCCACTACCCGCTTCTTCCCGACGCCGGGCATCCAGCGGAGGGCGGGCGCCGGCAGGGTGTTGACGTTAAGCGGGAGGGGAAGGGCGGTAATCGAACGCATACCCCAGTCCACGACGACTACATCGACCACAGACCGGACGGGGAAGTTCACCGGGATTCCGGCGAGGATCGGGTACGAGCCCGGTTGCCGGCCGAACGAGATTTCACCGGAGACCTCAATCCGTACGTCGCGGAGGATAGGACCGATGGGAAAGACCTGCTGGAGCATCGGAAGATCGATCTTATTCCTGACAAACTCCTTGAAGGCCCGGAAACGCCGGTCGTGTTTCCCGAGCGTGTTATTGGTGTACGCCGGTGTTCCCTCAAAGGGCATTACCTGCCGGATGTTGACGCGCCGGACCATGAGGCCGGCTGCAAGGACGCGGGAGAGAAACTGTTCGTTTTTGTCGTAGGTCGCTGGTGTCTCTCCGGCAAGCCCGCAGACGAAGTTGAGGCCGGGCAGCAGTTCTGGGATCCCTCCCCGCGCATGCCCCCGGCTTCGTTGACAATCTCAATGGCCCGGAAAACCTCATCCGGCTGTGCCTTAAGGTTGTTTGCCGCGATAACGGCCGGATCGGCGGTCTCCATCCCGAACGCGGCGACGTCCCCGGGCGTGTGGTGCCGGATGATCGCAGCAAGCACCTCCCGGCTCTTCTCCTCGTGCCGGGCAATGGTGGCCGGGTTCGTGTTGTCGATGTGGAGCGTCCTGAGATCCGGCGCAGCTGCACGGATCCCGGAGAAGAGTGCTTCGAGAAGATCCGGCCGGGTGCCGGGTACTCGCCCTCCCCTGCCCCATAGGCCAGGATGTCCGGCTGCCGGCCCACCCGGAAGTGCCGGGCACCGTGTGCAGCAAGAGCGGCAACCTCAGAAACGACCCCGGCCACGGACCGGTACCGGGGCCGGCCGTAAAAGGGCTCGGTGCAGAACGAGCAGCCGCCCGTTGCCCCGTGGGAGCAGCCCCGGGCGGTCTCTAGTTCACACATCACGTACGGGAAGTCCGGGTGCTGCGTGATGATACCGGCCCCCGCAACACTCCACGGGTCGGTCTGGGTGTAATCGAAGACCCCGGCAGGCTCTCCCCCGCCCAGGTACCGGTCGAGTGCCACGGCCGGATCGCCGGTGAGCAGCGCGTCAAACCCGGTGACCTGCTCGCGGATGGCCTTTTTCCCGCCCTCCCCGGCATACCCAAAGCCAATGGGGCCGCCGATCAGTTTCTTTGGGCCCCTCACCATATGGCCCACCTGCCGGAGCTCAGTTAAGGTGGCAGGAGTTCCGCCAAGGTATTTTCCCGGGACTGTCACACCCGCAATTGCCACGAGAAGGCCGGCCCGGTCCATCACTGCAGGCAGCTGCGGATCGTTCCTGAGCTGGTCAATAGTGAAGTACCGGACGGTAAAGCCATGAGTGATAAGCATTCCGGCGACTGTCCGGATATACGGCGAGATGTACGGCGGGACACCGAGGCATGCGGGTTCGTCCACGTACCCGTCAAGGATGATAGCCGTTGTATTCCGGCCTGCATCAGCGGTCATGGCCGATCAGGGCAAGCAGTTTCTTTGCCCACATAAGTTTCCCCCGCTTGACCGGGTCTACATTTTTGTCATCGAGATCGAACCCGACCAGCGTGATCGTTTTTGCGCCGAGCGCATCGGCAGCAAAGACCGCCCGGTCACCGTCGGAAAAGCCGCCGAAGTTGTGGACATGCTCAAGAGGTGTACTCTGCGTGGTGGCGACCACCGGGCCGGGCAATCTCTTCACCCAGTGCCGGAGGAGCGGGATATTGTCACCGTGAGCATGCACCACCACGATCGTACCGGCCCGGTTCATTTCAACCAGAAGATCGGTCGCACCGTCAAGGTCGGTGAAGACCGCTTCGGGCCGGATGCCATGCGTGAAGAGGACATCGGCCGCTGCATCGGCGGCGAAGACGACGCTGCCTTTCGGGATGAGGGTGAGTTCCTGTCCGAGGCCGGGGGCGTTCCCGCAGACCACAACAGTTCGCCCCTTCACCAGCCGGGCCAGAGCGGGGAGGTCATCATGACCGATGAGGGTTGCAAGCAGGGCTGCTGCCTTCTCGTCGTCCTCGCGGGAGAACCCGAAAGAGGCAAGGATCTCGCGGTAATGGGGTTCCCACGCGGAAAATTCCATGGTTCACCGGTGCCCGGCCACAGAAAACATGGCCGGCACGGCATCATTCCTCATTTTTCCTTTCCTCATTCTCGAGGCCGACGAGATTCTTGAACTTCTGGAGGATCGGCTCGATGGTGATCTCAAGAAGCGCCACCTTGTCTGCAACGTTCCCGAAATAATGGAGCGGAAGGTTGGCCGCAGCCATGTTCGGGTGGCCCCCTGCATCCCCCATGTCCCCGAACGCTTCGGCGAGCGCGTTTCCCACGTGCAACCGGATGTCCCGGTTCCGGGCCGAGATTACGATCGACGTATCGGTGATCCCGTAAACGAGCGCCGTGTTCACCCCTTCAAGCGTGATGAGCAGATCCGCTGCCTGCGGGAGGGCATCCCGGTTCATCACGTAACCGACGTTCGCGAAGAGGTACCCGCTCTGGATCTTCCGGTTCTGGATCGCCTTTCCCATCACGTCGATCGTCTCCTGAGACATGGACGGCGACATGATCTTGTCGAGGAGGTCCGCGTCCGTGAGGGGGAGCAAAAAGCCGGCGTTGCCTAAGTCCTGCGGAGTGACATTCCTCTTGAATTCTTTTGTGTCTGTCCTGATGCCGTACAGGAGCGCGGTCGCCACCCTTTTGTCGACCGGGATATCGAGCTCCTGCAGGTATTGGGTCATAATGCTCGCCGTCGCCCCGATGCCGGGCCGGATATCCATAAACATGCCTTGGCCGGCCGCGTGGTTCCCATCCTTGTGGTGGTCGATGATGATCTGGATCTTTGTCTGGGGAGGCACATCGTTGTTCGCCCCCGGGCCCGAGCAGTCCACCATTGCAAGGTAGGTGCATTTCTGGAGCGCTTCTGGTGTCAGGTGCTCCATCTTGATATCGAGAAGATTGACAAATGTCCGGTTCTCCTGGTGCCCGATGTTTCCCTCGTAGAAGATCCGGGTGGTCAGCGTCTTTGAGTTCGCGTGCCGTGCGATCTCGGCAAGGGCCATGGCGCTTGCGATCGCGTCCGGGTCCGGGTTCTTGTGGGTGATGATCCCAAGGATGCCGTCCCAGCCAGCGAGGAGAGAGAAAAGCCTCTGCGAGATCCGGCTCGCGTGCTGCTTCTTGATCTGGAAGACGGCGGTCTTTGCCACAACTTCCTGCGGGTAGAGGACAAGATCCGCCCCGGCGGCAGTGAGCCTGCCGCCACTGACCGGGTCGACGGCCCGGGCGATCACCTGTACGGAGGGGTACCGTTTTTTGATGGTGATGACGGCAGCAAGGTTTGCATCTGCATCGCCAGCCATCACAAACGCGATCTCGAACACGGGAAGCCCGACCAGCATATCCGACGCCGTGATGTCCCGTACATACGCGTCGTACTTCTGGTCCCGGAGGTGGCGGACACGCGTCTCGTCTCGGTCGACGATGATCACGCGCTCGTTTTCCTTTGCGAGTTCGAGAATGATATTGTACCCGTTGGTCCCGCACCCGAAGATGCAGTATTTTATCGGGGCTGCCGACTCAAACGCGGCGGTGTCAGGCATGTAAGAAAAAGATGGGCCATGCCCACGTATAAAAGGATTCTCCGGAAGTCCCGACTTTCGGTTTCCAAAACATTTATTCGGCTGTACCGGCCACATTATTAGGCTACGTGGGTCTGTAGCTTAGTTCGGCATAGCGGCGGACTCTTAATCCGCAGGTCAAGGGTTCAAATCCCTTCAGGCCCGCTTCTTTCTGTGATTGTTCCTGATCAGATTCACCAGTACGTTCTTTCAAGGCCGGGTACCCCACGCATCAAAACGGCGTCACGGTCTTTCCGTTTCAGGGCGGGTGAGAGAAAATCCCGGGTCACCGGATCCAGCCCATCCGCACCCACCGCTCGTACTCCTCCGTGCGGAGATCCCGGTTCTCTTCAACAATGGTCCTGAAGTACGCCCGGTTCTCCGCGATGATCGCTTCCTGCGCCGGATCGGAGTACCCGTCCCGGACCGCGTCCGCGAGTTTTTTCCCGAGCGCCCGGGCTGCAGGTTCCAACTCCTCAACGGCCTCCGATCTTCCCCCGGTGGCTGTGCTGATGCCCCCCACCGAAACGACACCAAGGTAATTGAGGACATGGTTGAGGTACGCGACCACTCCGTCGCCACCGGACTCTGCCGTGGTTGCAACGGCACAGCCGTACTTCCCGGAGAACTGCTGGTAATGGATCGCATCCGCAAGCCGGTCGAAGAAAACCTTCATCTGGCCGGTGACATTATCGATATACACCGGCGAGTCAAAGACAAGGGCGTCCGCCGCGTTCATCAGGGCCACAAGGGCAGGGAGATCGTCGTCGTTGACGCAGATACCGTTGAGGGTGCACGCTTCACAGGCAGTGCATGGGGTGATCCGGTAATCCGCAAGGTCGATCATTTCAGTCTCTGCACCGGCATCTGCCGCTCCTTCGAGTACAAAACCGGCAAGTCTCCGTGTGGTACTTCGGATCGCACGAGGGCTCCCGTGGATTACAAGGATCTTCATTGCTGGTATGGCTCCTTTTCTTGTACCTGAACTTGGCCGGCAAAGGATATGAGGGGCTAGGTAGTGATGATCCTGTCCGAACCTGAAACCCTTGCCATGGTGCACGTACCAGAAGAGCCGGGGGAAGTTCGCAAGATTCAATACAATTAAGGACAATTGCCTGTCAGTCGTACAGCCACCAGACACGGCAAAGATGGTTCCGGTATGTATTCTCTCCTTTACATCGATGATGAACCGGGACTGCTCGAGATCGGCCGGCTCTTTCTCGAACAGAACGGTGAATTTGCTGTAACGTGTGCACTTTCGGGAGACAGGGCACTCGACCTGTTACAGAAGAACCGCTTCGACGCGATCGTGTCTGATTTCCAGATGCCCGGTATGGATGGCATCGAGCTCTTAAAATTGGTCAGGGCATCTTATGGCGGGATCCCCTTTATCCTCTTTACCGGCAGGGGCCGCGAGGAGATCGTGATCGCCGCCATCAACAACGGCGCTGATTTTTACCTCCAGAAAGGCGGCGATCCCAAGGCGCAGTTTGCCGAGCTGGCGCATAAGATCCGGCAGGCAATTGGCAGGATACATGCCGAGAAGGCCCTGTCCGATTCAGAGAAACGGCTTGCCGACATCATCGACTTCCTCCCGGATGCCACCTTTGCCATAGATACCAGCGGGAAGATCATAGCGTGGAACCGGGTCATGGAAGAGATGACCGGGGTCGCTGCTGCACAGGTTCTTGGCAGGGGAAACCATGAGTACGCCCTTGCGTTCTACGGGGAACGCAGGCCTATGCTGATAGATCTCATCTTTTCCCCCGACAGCACTTTCGAGAAAAATCACTACACCTATATCCGGCATACCACGACAACCATCACCGCAGAGACCGTGCTCGGGAAAGTGGGGCAGCCTGCGGTCAGCCTCTGGGGGACAGCAAGCGGCCTCTTTAACGATAAAGGGGTGCTTGTCGGTGCGATCGAGTCCATCCGCGATATCACGGAATTGAAAAAGTCCGAGCAGGAGCTGCAGGCAGCAAACGAGCAACTGACGGCATCTGAAGAAGAGCTGCGCACCCAGTATACTGAACTTGCAGAGGGCGAGCGGAGGATCCGGGAAAGCGAGGAAAAGTACCGGACGCTCGTGGAACACAGCAAAGACGGGATTTTTATTGCGCAGGACGGCCGGCTAGTATTCCATAACCGGGGGTTCCGCGAGCTCCTCGGTTATGCAGAAGGTGAACCTGACGGTGCTCCTCTCGACCGTTTTATCGCCCCTGAAGACCGGGAGTTGGTGCTCTCCCGGCACTATTCACGCCTTGCGGGAGAACAGTTGCCGGAAGTGTACGAGTGTAAATTCCTTTGCCGCGACGGTTCTACGCGAAAGTATGTGACAATAAACGTTGGCAAGGCGACCTATCTGGGAAAGCCTGCGACCATTGGCACGATACGTGATATCACCGACGAACGGTTACGGGAGGAACAACTGCGGGAAAGCGAAGAGAAATACCGGACATTGGTTGAAAACCTCCAAGATGTGGTATACCGCACGGACCGCAATGGCAGGTTAATCATGGTAAGCCCCAGCGGACCGGCACTCCTCGGCTATGATTTCCCGGAGGACCTGCTCGGGAAATCCATCGCTGATTCGATCTACCTGGTCCCGGAAAAACGGCAGGAATTTCTTGATGCCATATACCGGGACGGCTCGGTAAAGGACTTCGAGATCGAACTCAGGCGCATGGACGGGTCTCCTGTTATCGTCTCAACGAGCAGCCATCTCTATTATGACAGGAACGGTGCAGTGCTCGGTATTGAAGGAGTCCTCCACGATATCACCGGCCTTAAAGATAAAGAGACTGAACTCAAAAAAACTTACGAGCAGATAGCGGCGACGGAAGAAGAGCTGTGGCAGCAGTACGCTGAGCTGGAGCGGAGCGAAAAACAGATCCGGGAAAGCGAGGTCAGGCACCGGTATCTCCTTGGGTTGTTCGAGAACGCACAGAAAAGCGAGCAGGAACTTTTCATGGCAGCCATCGAAGGGGCCGGGGTCATGACAGGAAGCCCGCTCGGATATCTTGCACTCGTCAGCGATGACGAGAGCGAACTCCTGATGTACGGTTGGTCACAGTCCGCGATGGCCGAGTGCGGGATGCAGGAAAAGCCGCTGGTCTACAAAACGGAGACGACCGGCCTCTGGGGAGAGGCGGTGAGGCAGCGCCGGGCGGTCATCACCAACGATTACGCGGCGCCGAATCCCTGGAAAAAAGGGTATCCCCCGGGCCACCCGCAGATCCTCCGGCACATGAACGTCCCGCTCATGGACGGGGACCACATCGTCCTTGTCGTCGGTGTGGCGAACAAGCCGGAGGAATATACGGATCACGACGTCGAGGAGCTGTCGCTGCTCATGCAGGGGCTCTGGCAGGTGATCAAACAGAAACGGGCACAGGCAGCGCTACAGGAAGAGATGACCTTTTCTGATGCCGTGCTCGACAGCGTGCCGGGCCTGCTGTACCTCTACGACGAAAACGAGCGCCTTGTC
This sequence comes from uncultured Methanoregulaceae archaeon, assembly GCA_963717525.1. Taxonomy (GTDB): domain Archaea; phylum Halobacteriota; class Methanomicrobia; order Methanomicrobiales; family Methanospirillaceae; genus Methanoregula. Next base: position 2,148,685 of record OY970343.1, on the reverse strand, counting down.
CGCTGGAACCGGAACCACGAGCTCTCAACCGGGTATTCGCACGATGAACTCGCCGGCTGGCAGCTGATGGACTGGTTCAAAGGTGACGAGAAGAGCTCTATGCTCGTCAGCGCGGGGGTAAAAAAAGCATACGAGGAGGGGGTCGCGGATACCGAGGCGGAGCTGACCACAAAGGACGGGACAAAGGTCCCCTACTATTTCACCGCAGTCCGGCTCGATATCGGCGGCAGGATTTATTTTACCGGGGTAGGCATCGACATCTCCGCCCGCAGGAAAGCTGAAAAGGAGATCCTGCGGCGCCAGGAGCAGATGGAAGAGATCACCGCGACGGTGCCGGGAGTCGTGTACCTGGCGCACATAAAGCCCGACGGCAGCATCGAATTCCCGTACGTGAACGTCCATGCCGGGGAAAAAATTTTCGGGTACGACCACACGACGACGGATTTCCTGGGATGGTTCTCCTCCCATGTCCATGCCGATGACCGGCAGAAGTTCCTGGACTCCGTCGCCGCTGCGGTCAGCACCGGCAGCAGGGACTGGTATTTTGAGGGCCGGTTTATACGGCCGGATGGAACACTGATGTGGTTTCAGGCTACCGCCACCGCGGGCGTCCATAACAGCGAGCTGATGTATTATGGTGTCCTTTTGGACATCACCCCACGCAAACAGGCCGAGAATGCAATCCGGGAGGCGAACCGGAAACTCAACCTGCTGACCAGCATCACCCGTCACGATATGGCGAACCAATTGACGGTAGTAAGGGGATACGCGCAGATGGCGTCGCTCAAAAAACCCGACCCGGCCGTCGGGGATTTTATTGCCAAGATCGATCGTGCCGTGTCCGCGATCCAAGGACAGGTCGAGTTCATGCGGACGTACCAGGACCTCGGTGTGAAAACACCCTCGTGGTTCCGGATCGAGCGCCTGGTGCATTCTGCCCGGCCGGCCAGTGGCCCTTCAGTCACCTGTACCTGCGGGACAACCGAGATCTTTGCCGACCCGATGATCAACAAGGTCTTTTCCAACCTCTTCGACAACGCGGTCCGCCACGGGGAGACTGTGACTGATATCCAGGTCTCGTGCGAAAAAGCCGCGGATACGCTGATTATAACGGTTGAGGATAACGGAGAGGGGATTCCTCTCGACGAGAAACAGAAGATTTTCGAGAAAGGTTTCGGCAGGAACACGGGGTTCGGGCTCTTTCTTGTCCGGGAGATCCTCGCCATCACCGGCATCTCTATCCATGAGACCGGGCGTCACGGGAAAGGGGCCCGGTTCGAGATCACGGTCCCGGGTGGAGGATATCGTTCCTTCTCCGGGTAAACGGCCCGGCATACGCATACTGACGGAAGCCCGGACGGGGTGCCCATGAACGAAGGGCCGTGTCCCGCAGAGCGTATATGGTATGCCGGCAGATTGGATCAAAAGAGGTACGTATTTGATGCAATTCAGGGGCAGTAAGACAGAAAAGAACGTACTCGCGGCATTTGCCGGCGAGTCCCAGGCACGGAACCGGTACACGTTCTTTGCAAGCGCAGCGAGAAAGGAAGGATACGAACAGATCCAAGCGATCTTCCAGCAGACCGCCGATGAGGAGAAGGAGCACGGTAAGCTGTTCTTTAAACTGCTCAGGGGAGGTGACGTGGAGATCACGGCGGCCTATCCCGCAGGGATGATCGGGACCACGAAAGAAAACTTCGCCGCTGCGGCCGCGGGAGAAGAGATGGAATGGGGCACGCTCTACCCGAAATTTGCCGCAACCGCAGACAAGGAAGGATTTTCTGATATCGCGAAACTCTTCAAGATGGTGGCAACGGTGGAAACGCATCACCATCAACGGTACAGTAAACTGCTCGAAAACGTGGAGAACGGTTCCGTTTTCAAGGAGGAGACTCCCGCAAAATGGTACTGCCGGAACTGCGGGTTCATCCATGAAGGGAAGTCTGCCCCGGCGAAATGCCCGGTCTGCGGACACCCCACGGCGTACTTCGAACGGGCAGCAGAGAACTACTGACCTCTTTCACTTATTTTTCAGGGACTTTTTTTTGTGCAGAACTCAAACACGCACTTTTTGTCATCCGGGCCGGTGCGCCCAAGCGCCCGTTCATAGAAAAAATGGCCCCGGATCCGGGGTTCCCCGAGAATCGTCAGGATGTGGGGGTAGGGAACGCCATCCTTTTCGTACTTCGCGACGAGAGTTTCGTAATAGTGTTCCGGGTACGTGACCCCGAGCGCCCCGACCCGGTGCATCGCGGCAGCAAGTTCGCCTTCAAGGGTTTTCCCATCCCGGAAGGTGCGGATGTGTGCGGCTGGCATGATCAGGTAAGAGGTATGCTGGGGTACTTTTTGAGGATGTGGCAGGGCTGCAATTGCCGGCCCGGTATCCGTGATCAGCAGAAGTCCTCGGTGATGTACACCTTGTCGTCAGAAGCGATAGCAACCCCGATCCCCTCGCGGTCATAAGTGGATGTGAGGATATTTTTCCGGTGTCCTGCGCTGTTCATCCAGCCGGTGACGGTGGACTGCGCAATCTCTTCCTGTGTGCTCCACGCGTAGGAATAAACGCCGTTTGTGTCTGTCACCGAAGTGTAGAGGTTGTTCTGGAAGATGTTTTCCGCGATCCCGTAGGTGTAGTAGGAGCCGTAGTACTTGATGCAGGTATACCCACTCGCATTTCCCCGGGCGGTCGGGTCTTCTCCCGAGAGATCCGTGTGCGAGAAGTAATTGTTCGCCGCCATGTCCGTGCTGTGGTTGAGCGCAAGCCCGTCAAGCGCCGGGTCGACCGCAAGGGGGGCAAGGCCGTTTGCCGCCCGGTTGTCATTGATCAGCTCGTGGATCCGGCCGGCAAGCGACGATGTCGAGATCGGATACGGGTCATCAGAAAGTTTTCCCGGCACTATAAGGAACGGAGGCGTGGCGGTCGCAGCTGCGGCGGCCTCCTCAGGAACGGGCTGAGTTATCGGAGGAGAAGAGGTGGGGGTGAGGGGAGGGGAGACGGTCGTTACCGGGATTACGGGGGTGGTTGCGGGAAGGACCGGCGTGGCCGTGGCAACGGTGGCGGCAAGAGACGACCCGGGAGTATGACTTGCTGTGACTGTCCCGCTCTTTTCCCCGGTCTGGAGGCATCCGCCCAGAAGAATGAAGACTACGATAAGGACCAAAAGCACAACCAGCACGAGAGCAACCCTGAAGTACGGGTGTTTCCAGAACGGGACACGCCCGGGTTTCCTGTCTTTGGGTGCCGTCGCATACCCACCTCCGTACGCTGTCGCCCCACCCCCACCGTACCGGATGCCTACCCCGGGCGCCGGGGTCTTTTTCCATTCCGCAATGCCTGCGCACGCGTGGTTGGGCGGGAGCCGGTGATCGTCACAGAAGTTTTTCCCGCAATACTGGCAATGAAACGGAAGCGAGACACTTTTTCCGCAAAAATCGCAGCGTGTCATTTCTCTTTCTCACTCTTGTCCGGGATCAAATAAGGGCTCCGGTAGGGGGTGCGGGGCGCGAGAAAGGGAGAGGCCAGACCTGCGGTCTCCCATGATTTCCTTCTTCGACGGAGAATTCCCTGGACGGATCCGTGCCCGGAGGGTTCCAGTGGAAGCGGTGCCAACGCCCGACAAAATTCTCCATATAAACCGGTATTTTCGGAAACAGGGCATTTAAAACAGGAAAAAACCGTGCAATTTAGTGGCGTTCCTTTGATTGCGAAAATGGGAAAGAACAACTGGTCATGAGGGGCTTATGGATGGCCTGGAACCCGTCTAGAGACGAAAATAAAAGGGGTTCTGTGCCAGGCAAAAACCGGACCGCTTTTTCCTGAAAATATGGGAGATCCGCCGGTATTTCATTTCTATGCGGGAAACAGGGGTATTTATGTAGCAGGATGAGCCGATTTTACGGCTGTTCCGGGACCATAGCAGGGTATTTATGAGGGTCACCCGCCTCCGGGGCACGGCGGGGCAAGGAGATTATGCGAACATTTGTTACTGATCCGCCGCGGGGGCGCCCCGTCGGGGGCGGCGGAATCAATCACTCAAGTGGGGGATAACTATCGCCTCATCTTATCTGAACGATAGGTAATCTGCCCTCGTGATGACACCTTTTCCATCGCGAAGGAAGGATTGCCGGTATCGTTTCGTGCCGGTCGAATGGTGGCGCTCCGGAAGCCGCCATTTCGTGGAGAAATAACAATATGTATACCAAGAACTATCGTGAAGTATGGATTTCTTTGGCGCGGCATACCAGGGCACCCCTCCCTGGGACATCGGCCGGCCCCAGAAGGAGTTCGTTGAACTGGCCCGGAGAAGAGAGATTACAGGATCTGTCCTTGACATAGGATGCGGAACCGGGGAGCATGCCCTCTTCTTCGCAGCAGAAGGGCACGAGGTGTGGGGGATCGACTCTGCCCCGCTTGCGATCCAGAAGGCACAGGAGAAGGCTGCCGGAAGAGGACTCTCGGTGCATTTTCTTGTCCTGAACGCACTGGATCTCTCAAAGCTTGACAGGAAGTTCGATACCGCCACCGATTCAGGGCTCTTCCATACCCTGTCCGATGAAGACCGCCCGGTCTTCGTGGAGAACCTTGCAGCGATCCTCTCCCCGGCCGGGAAATACTTCATGCTCTGCTTTTCCGAACGGGAGCCAGGCGGGTACGGCCCGAGAAGGGTAACACAGAAAGAGATACAGGACAGCTTCCGCAACGGGTGGTCCATCAATTACATCAGGCCGGCGGTCTTCGAGAGCCGCACCCGGGCCGAAGGACCCCAGGCCTGGCTCTCGTCGATATCAAAGAAATGATTGGTGGAGGTATGGCCCTGTAACCGAGCAAATAATAAGAAAATGCGAGGGTTCCCCGCATTCAGAACACAATCTCTTCCCTGGCGTGCCGGATCTTCAGCCCCGGTTTGTCCGCTGCGTACCCGATCGGGCAGAGCATCACCGGCGTAAGATGCGACGGGATCCTGAGGATCCTCGAATATTCTTTCGGGTTGAACCCGCCCATCGGGCAGGAATCAAAGCCGAGCGACTTTGCGCCGTTCAGGGCGTTTCCCAGTGCAAGATAGGTCTGCGCCTGTGACCACGCGGCCTGCTGCTCTTTGGACATGCTCGCGGCAAACTGTGCTGCCATGCCGGTCACCCTGTCAACCACGTCCTTGGGAATGTGGTTTGCGGTCATCAGCGCCCCGAGCCTTTTGATCAGGCTGTCGTAATCCGCGTCCGCACAGAAAACGAGCAGGTGCGAACAGGTCGTAATCTGCTCCTGGTCGTTGGAAGCCGGGCAGAGCGCTTCTTTTGTTTTTTTGTCCGTTATCACCTTGATCTTCCAGGGCTGGACATTCAGCGCCGACGGTGCAAACCGCACCAGATCCACCAGCTCGTTCACCTTTGCTTCGGGGATCGTCCTGCCGTCAAACTTTTTCGTTGCATACCGTTGCATCACACAATCTGCAAACTGCATTCTTCCACCACCTCCGATTTGATGCGATCATCAGCTGCCGCACGTAAAGGGTTTTCCTGTTACCAGAACCCGGCCATTCCTTTCGCTCCGGTGCGAAACGGGACAGGATGATCTCATGAAAAACGATCAATGGACTTATGCCCCAAAACGCCGGATATTCCGGGCATGGGACGCTATGTCCGGGGCGACGTGATCCTTGCCCCGGTTCCGTTTGAGGAGAGGCACGGCGCAAAGACCCGGCCCGCCGTGGTCGTTTCGGCGAAGGAGAACGGAGACCTCTGTGTCTGCCCGGTCAGCAGCAGGCCTCCGTCCGACGTTCCCTGTATCCCCATCGGGCTTGACGATTTTTCAAAAGGCGGCCTCGATCTCTTCAGCGAAAGTTTTGTCCTCACTGCAAAGGTGAGCATGGTCCGGGCCGGCGACGTGATCGGCCTCAAAGGCCGGCTCACCGCGGATGCCATTGAACTGATCGGCGCACAGGTGCAGCACGCTCCGGCACCAGCGACCTCCCGGAACGGGAAAGGCAAACACCAGCCCCCCTCGCGCCGCTGAACACTCAACCATCACGGTAACGCCCGGCACCGGATCCGTAACCTTATGTGATCCGGCACGGAGGTTGTGTGGATGGATATCGCACGCTGTCTTTACGAGATTGAGGGTCAGGTAGGCAGGCTCTCACCGATCCAGAAAATTCTCCTTGGCACCGATGGGTCGGTCACGCAGCTGCTGGAATCAGTGACCGGTCATTCGGTTGCGGTCCGGACCCGCGAACAGGAGGTCGTGAAAGCCGATGCCGATGCCGCAGAACATCTCGGCGTTGCACCGGGCGATGCGGTGAATCACCGGGTCGTGGAGCTCCTTGACGCTGCCACCGGTGAGGTGCTGGTCTACGCGAAATCGCAGACACCCATTGCCCGGCTGGCACCGGAGTTCCGAGACGATCTTATGCGTGCTGACATTCCCATCGGAAAGATCATCGAGCGCCACCATATCGAAGCCCGGCGGGAGATCCTCACCGCTCGGGTAACCCCGGCAAAAGGTGACATGTACAGGATCTTCTCCATCTGTAAAAACGAGCCGCTGCTCTCTCGCCAGTACCGGATTATCCACGGCGGCGAGCCGCTCATCTTCATTGAAGAGCAGTTCCCGTACAGCCAGTTCCTCGACGAGCACAGGGTGATTGTACGAACACCATCGCGTATCCATGTTACGCTGCTCGATATGAATGGCAGCCTTGGAAGGGTCGACGGAGGGGTAGGGATCACGCTTGACGACCCCGCGGTCCTTCTCGAGGCGCAGGCAAGCCCTACCCTCGAAGTCCGCGGCTGTGACAGCCGGACCGCGGCGTTGGTCCGGGAGTGTGCAAAGAATGTGCTGGCTGCACTCCGGGCCGGTGGAAGCGTCTCGATCACGGTACGTGAACACTTCCCTGCCCACCGCGGTCTCGGAAGCGGTTCCCAGCTGGCGCTTGCAACGGCCCGGGCCTGCTGTGAACTGTTCGGCACAACCCTGTCCACGTCAGACCTCGCCCGGATGGCCGGGCGCGGCGGGACCTCCGGTATCGGTACGGCAGCATTCGATCACGGGGGTTTCATCGTTGACGGCGGCCACCGGTTCGGGCCGGGCTGCGAGAAGACCGGCTTTGCGCCGTCCTCCGCGTCAAAAGGCGTGCGGCCGCCGCCGGTCCTGATGCGTCACGATTTTCCTCGGGACTGGCGTATCCTGCTTGCGACCCCGGCGCTCCCGGAAGGGGTGAGTGGGACGCGGGAGCAGGAGATCTTCCGGGCCTGCTGCCCGGTCCCGCTCGAAGAGGTCAGGACGCTCTGCCACGAGGTGCTGATGCGGATGCTTCCCAGCATCGCCGAAAAGGATCTCGACATGTTTGGCACATCCGTCAATGCCATCCAGTCGCTCGGGTTCAAGAAGATCGAGCTCTCCTTCCAGCCCCGGGAGGTCCCCGGCCTCCTTGAAACAATGAGGGCGGCCGGGGCTGCTGGTGCCGGTATGAGTTCGTTTGGCCCGACCCTGTATGCCATCTGCGATACGGGGATGCAGGATATCGAGAGGGCGGCGCAGTCATACCTTCAGGAAATCGGAGGTGGAACCACGCTCGTCACCTCCGCACGCAACAGCGGCGCAGCAGTCAGGATCGCATGACACCTCCCGGCTGCCGGCTGCGAATAAAAAAACGTTTTTCCTACTCCCCGATCGCGACGAGCATCTCTTCCAGTGACAGGTACCGGGACTCGATCCGTTCCACTCTCCCGCCAGCAGCCGCGATCGCTGCAGAGCACGCATTGAGGCCGGCCATATCCCCGGCATCGCAGGCAAGTCCCCGGTCATCCAGCCGGTAGGGTACCGTGTTCCGGTCGATGCGGGAAGGGTCGGGGTGGGCAAACCAGATCGTGTAGGTGATCGAGCCGAACTGTTCGCGGAGCTCGTCCATGGTGCCCAGCGCCACCACCTTCCCGCGACGGAGGATCATCACCCGGTCGCAGATAGCCTCGACCTGGTACAGGTTATGGGCCGAGAGCACGATGGTCCGGCCCTCACTTTTAAGTTTTTTTAAGTACCCAGCGATGAAACGTGAGGTCATCGGGTCGAGCCCGCTCGTCGGCTCGTCGTAGACCAGGAACGAGGGGTCGTGGATGAGCGAGCGGGCGATCGCGGTCTTGCGCTTCATGCCCTTGCTAAACTCGCCCATCTTCTTCCCGCCGGTCTCAAGAGAGAGGGCGGTGAAGAGCCGGCGGGTGCGGATGGTGATCTCCTCTTTATCGATCCCGTAGATCTCGCCGAAGAACGCGAGATAGTCCTCCGCGGTCATCGTCTCGTAGAGCCGTGACTCCTCGGGAAGGTAGCCCAGAGTCTCCTTGAGAGCCACAGGATCGTGGACAACATCGATCCCGTTCACTGACAGTTCGCCGGAGGTTGGTGCGACCAGCCCCGCGATGATCTTTAACAGCGTGGTCTTGCCGGCCCCGTTGTGTCCCACGATCCCGAAGATCCCGGCGCCGGGAAACGCAAAACTCACCTCGTCAAGAGCGGTAAATCCGTCGTAACGCTTGGTCAGGCTGCTTGCTGCGATCACGTCAGGTCCCCGGAAGGCCGGCCTTTTGTTGTACTGTAGACTTGAGGGGAGGGGGACATATACGTTGGGATGAGTGCAGGGTGGAGAGCGCCGTCGTGTTAACACCGATCAGTATTTGAGTCCGTTCCCCACACCTATTGGTTATCTACGGTGTTTTCCGGAGGTGCAGCCATGAGTGCAGGCAGGAACATTGCGACCATCGCACGCTGGGAAGTGAAAAAGACTTTCTCGGTCATGTCGCGTAATATCCTGCCGGTCGCGATCGTCCTTTTTGTGCTCCTTATCCTTGTCACCGGTTTTGCCGCGGAGAGCGGCCTGCATATCCAGGACGGGATGTACCGGATCGGTGTCGACGATCCCAAGGTCGCCGCCATCTTTGCATCCGATGCACGGTTCACGGTTTACCAGGCAAGCGATCCCGAACTTGCCGGCAACAACGGGGTGTACGATCTTGTTATAATCAAAGGTGTCATCTCCGCAAGCCCGACGGAAAAGGGGCTGTCGGCGGAAAACGTTCTCGAACGGGACTATGTGCAGTACAAAAACAGCGTCTACGCGAACGAGAGCGACCTCTTTGCCGCGTACCCGCTCTGGATCGATACCCAGTCGGTGGAGAGCGAGCTCAACTTCTCTGCCCCCCAGAACGGCCAGTTTATCCAGGTGGCGCCCGGGCGGGGACCGCCGGTACCGCAGGGCCCCGTAGAAAACGTCCCCACACCCTCACCCACGCTCGGCGTCACGCAGGACAATCTCCGGCAGGAACTGGCCACATCGTCGCAGGAGAACACCCAGGTCTCCCGGTACACGGATGTGCTCTCCCCGGGGCAGGCCGCCATGGGATCGTTTGTGACCCCGGACCAGCTCTCGCCACCTCTTCCCTTCGATTCGATCATCCTCGTCTTTGTCTTCATCTTCCCGCTCTACTTCACCTCGCAATTTTTCATGATGAGCATCATGAACGAGCGGATAGAACGACAGGGTGAGCCCCTCCTCTCCCTGCCGGTGAAGACCTCGTCCATCATTATCGGAAAGATGCTCCCGTACTTCCTCGGGATGCTTGCGATCTGCGCCGGGATCACGCTCTACATCAGGGCCTCGCCGCTTGTCCTCCTGCCTCTCATCCCGATCATCATCTTCTTTCTCGCAAACGCCCTTGTCATCGGGATGCTCGCCCGGAGTTTCAAGGAGCTCTCATTCATCTCCATCTTCTTTTCCACCGTTGCTACCTCATACCTCTTCTTCCCCAGCATCTTTGCAAACGTCCACGTGATAAGCCTCGTCTCCCCGCTTACGCTGATCGTGCTCACGATCCAGGGAACCGCCTGGACGGTTTCGGATTACGTCTATGCCACCGCACTCTTCTGGCTGACCGCTGCCGTACTCTTCTATATCGCGGCACAGAATTTCAACGAGGAACGCCTCTTCTCCGAAAAGAAGTTCCTGCCCCGGATCCGCGAGTTCGTTTCCGGCATAATCCCGCAGCAGCACCCGTATGCGGCGCTCTTTCTGCTTGCCGTCTTCTCGATCCCGTTTGTTTTCATGGCCCAGATGATGGGCCTTGTCGTCTTCTTCAACCTGCCCATGCCGTACTCGCTCGTGCTCCTGCTCGTGCTTGCAGCGCTCATCGAGGAGATGGCAAAGACGGCCGGTATCTACACACTCTTTGTGCGGGACCCTTCCTTCTTCTCGTGGAAGAACCTGATCCTGGCCTGTGCCGCTACAGCTATCGGGTTCCTCGTGGGGGAAAAACTGCTCCTCTTTGCAACGCTTACCCAGATCACCGAATCCGTCTTCGGGAGTGTCCTCTTTTTGTCGCTGGGGGTGCTCTGGATGCCCCTCCTGCTCCACTTTGCCTGTGTCCTCATTGTTGCCTGCTCGCTCAAGGCGGGAGGAAGAAAAGGGCTCCTGCCCGGCCTTATTGCCGCGACCGTGCTCCACTGCTGCTATAACCTGTATATCCTGGGGTGGATCCGATGAAAGCCCGGCACATCGCAGTTGTTGCAAAAAAAGAGTTCCGCGGGCTCGCATCCGAAAAGACGATCCTCCTTGCCGTCCTGCTCCAGGTCTTCATCGCGCTCTTTTCATCGTTTCTCATGGTTGGGCTTACCTCCATGTACGACCCGGCAGCCCTCTCGGGATATTCCCACTTCCGATACGACATCGCGTACGCGGGAAACGAGACCCCGCTTCTCGGGTACCTGGAGGGCAATACGGCCCTGCGGGTGCACCAGATGGACCTCTCGACCGCGATCGAACTCTTAAAAGAGCGCAGGCTCTCCGCGGTCCTGTACGTCCCGGACACCCGGCCCGATTCTGATGACCCGGTAAAGATTACGCTCTACACTCTGACAGACGATCTCCAGGGAGCGGTCGTTGACGTGAGGCTGAAATCTGTCTTTCTCCAGTACGAGCAGGACCTGCGGACGGTCCGGGCCGGCCGTCTTGATGTGACACCGATCCCGCTCCAGGTCCCGGCCTCGGCCGGCAGCGGCGATTTCTTCGGGTTCGTGTACGGTCTTCTGGTTCCGCTCCTTGTCTTCCTGCCGGGGATCCTCTCCGCGGCACTCGTCATCGATCTCGTCACCGAGGAGTACCAGCACGGGACGCTGGAGACACTCATTTCTACACCTGTTACCTTTGCGGAAATGGTCTGGGGCAAGGTGCTCACCTGTGTCATCCTTGTCCCGGTCCAGGCAGGGGCATGGATCCTCCTCCTCTCTGCAAACCGGATCGCCATCGCGAACCCCGGCCTCATCCTTCTCCACGTCACCCTCGCCTCATCACTCCTGATCCTTCTTGGGGCCATCTGCGCCCTTCACTACCGGGAGCGGACAGCAGCGCAGTTCGTCTTTTCAACCGCTCTTGTCGTCATCCTGCTTTTCGTTCTCGCCCTGCCCTACAACCCGCTCAACCTGGTTGCCCGGCTCTCGGTCGGGGCGGCAGGCGCAGAGCAATGGGTCGTTCTTGGTGCTATCGGTCTTGCCGTGCTCGTGCTCGGGTACGGGATGCAGAAGTACGCCGGCCGGATCTGGCGGGAGCAGTCAGGGAAATGAGCAGGGGGATGGTAAAAAAGATCAGGAGTTGAAGTTGAGGGAAGAGTTCGTAGAAGAGTAGGGGTTAGTGGAGGTCAGGGTCTGGTCGATGACCAGAAAGACATTGCCCCCGATGGTGACATGCACTTTGGCATGATCGGTGCCGCCGAGCGTGCCCGGCAGGGTGATCGAGGCGTCGCTGGAAATCTGGCCGGCATCGTTGGCATTCGTCAGCTGCTTATCCTCCACGGTCCCGTCTGCCCGGGTGACCGTGAGATCAATGACCTGGGCTGAGCTCATGCCGGGTCCTCCGCTGCATTGCAAAATGATATTGCCGGTAGGCCGGTCCTTGGTCAGCGAGAGATAGATCATCTGGTTTGCGGGAAGCGGGACGATCGATTCAAACGTGGTGGCAACGGGGGCGACGGTTTCTTGGGGGCTCTCCGGCACCGGGGTCATGACGGTGGTTCCGACCGGCTGGATCTGGGCCTGGGTCGGGCTCGTGCACCCGGCAAACAGCGCACAGAACAAAAGCGCACTACAGGCAGCAGCGGGGATCAGGTATCTCATGGATAACCCTTTCATCCGGGAATATTTCTGGTTTGTGTTCATGCCTTTCTGCCGGCAGGATACAAAAAGACGGGCATCCAATGTGCAGAACGAAAAAGATCTGCCATTTTCCTGCAGGGATCTGGAAAAAATCCTCCGGAAATCGAAATAAGAACAGTTAAATTAAAAAGGACACCCGGATTAACTTTACCTATCAGGAGTAAGAGGAATGTTCTGTCCAAAATGTGGGAAAGAGACTGACGCTTCCGGACAATTCTGCCAGTGGTGCGGGGCACCGATAGATGCAGTTCCCCAAGGGCCGGCAATCATGGCATCACCCGAGGCTGAAGAAGCCCCCGAGATCGGGGTGTACGCCGGTCTCGGGCGGCGGTTCGTCGCATTTATCGTCGACTTTATCCTTATCGCCCTGTTCGGCATCATCGTGGTTGCGTTTTTCAACCAGGCAAACGGGATCATGTACCTCTACTATATCGTGGCTGCCCACGCGCCGATCTCTTCCCTCACCGAAGCGGGAACACCTATAGCGGCCCTTGGCCCGATCGTTGCCGCGGTCGGACTTCTCGTCATCGTCGTTCCCTGGCTTTACTATGCAGGCTTTGAGTCCTCGCGGGGACAGGCCACCCCGGGCAAAGTCCTCATGCGCCTCGAAGTGACTGACCTTGAAGGCAATCGGCTCTCTTTTGCCCAGGCAACGCTCCGGTTTGTCGGCCTTCTGTTCTTTTTCGTGTTCATCCCGGCAATCTTCATTCTTCTGGGGTATCTGATCAATGTGCTTATGGCAGGTATCATCATCGCCGTGATCCTCATCATCGCAAACATCCTGGTTATTGGTCTCACGAAGAAGCGGCAGGGGCTCCATGACAAGGTCACCGGCTGCGTCGTACTCCTTCAGGAATAAATCACTTTTTTCAATCGTAAAAAAGCCGTAAAAGACGGTTCTTTGTCGTCCTCACCGGTACCGCAGCTTGATTCCGAGCAGGACGAGGATCAGGACAAGCGAGATGCCATTTGCCCCGATGATGGGGAGAGCGTTTGCCCAGACCCCGTACACGAGCCAGAGAAAGACCCCGGCTGCGTAGAGCACGAGCATGGAGAGCGAGATGTCCCTTGTCTCCCTGAGCCGCCAGCTCCGGACAACCTGCGGAACGTAAGCGACCGTCGTGAGTGTCCCGGCAATAAAACCGACGAGCGTGATAGTGTCCATAACGTGACTGTCCTCATTCGTGTGGGTCGTCTGCCCATTTATACCGGTGGGCAGGTGGGGTGAATGTGGTAACAGCGTATCCATCCTCCGCACCTGCCCTTCCATGGTTCCCGTCAAGCCAGAGATGAAGGTAGATCCAATACCCCAAAATCAGGTGCGGCAATCTTTGTGTACTGCAGCGGTCCCGGTAGCTTTGAAAAAGGTATAACAGAATACACCGTCCGGTTCGCAGGTGCGGTACAGGTCCGCGATTGCCCTCTCCCATTCATCCTTTGTCATCATGCCCCTCCCGAGCACTGTGTCCCTGACCCCTTCGACCATCGCGGTGAAGGTCTGACGGGTAAACCCATCAACGAGCACCGGCCGTGACGCATCGACATACACCATGCGGGGCGAGACCTGCACATCCGCGTATCCGGCGGAAATAAGCAGCGGGCAGAGTTCCCGGCCGACGAGTGCATTGCCCCCTGCCTCCCGCTGGAGATCGATCAGGCACCGGATTGCCCTATGCGCCCCTGCGCTGTCGGGATGGAAATATGCCGACCCGTGATCGCCTTCGATCACGGTGATTGTGCCGCCCGGCCTGATGAGGGGGCGAAGGGACGTAAGCGCCCTTTTCGGATCGGGAAGGTGTTCAAGCACGAAGCAGACGAAAATGTGATCGAAACTTGCCGGGGCAAACGGGAGGCTGAAGAGATCCCCGGCCTGAAACGTCACGTTCGTGATCCCCTCAGCCCGCACCCGTTCCTGTGCATGCCGGATCGATCCGGGGGAGATATCTATTGACGTGATCTCCGCACCGGGACTGTTCCGCGCAAGGATGACCGTCTGGGCGCCGGTACCGCAGCCGGCTTCGAGCACGCGGCTCCCGGCAGGGTACCGGGTGTCGTGGTGGAGAAGGGAGGTCAGGGTGCGGGCCTGGTCGCTCAGCCGTTCCGCTTCCCTTTCCGAATATCCGTGGACGTATTCTGCCCTGTCCATGCGTATATGCCCGGGTACAGGTGCGGCGTTACCGGTATAAAAGAACGGCGATTCCCAAAGGGAACCGGAAATACCGGTGTGTTTTTCATCCCATTGTCCCGAAGATCAACCAGATGCCAGATCTCCGGCTGCGACCCGGACCTGCTTGTAGTGAGGGGGATAGAAGATCCTTCCCGAGACCCGGAGCGGGTCGGAAAACGTGATGGCGTCGCCATCTCTCTCAGCAGTCACTATGGAGGAGTGGTACCGCAGTCGTTGTACTTCAGGAAGTGCGAGGTATGGGGCGACCTCTTCCTTGGACGTGTGTTTGAATCTGGGATAGACCTGTACGCCCGGAAAACCCCGAGCCGACCCGGTATTCCTGAACCGTCCACATATCACCGGTATCATACAACGCAAGCCACCGGAGAGGATTTACCTGGGGGATCGCACGCGTTGCACCGCGGAGTGCCGGGCGGGATGCACAAAACGCTATCACCCGGACGAGCAGGAATGAGCAGAAGATCACCACGTACACCACCATCCCTTCAGCGAGCGTGACAACGCCCAGCGCCATCCAAATCACAAAGAAGAGGCTTAACGCCATCAGGAAAATGCTCGGGCCCGGAAGAACGAAAAATGCGTATTTCCGGTCAGATAACGGGGCAAGAAGCGGGATGCCTGGGGTTGCCGGGAGGTCCATAGCGAGGTGCAGGAATGCACCGGCCAGCACAGCCGCAAAGCCAGCGGCCCGGCGCCCATGATTGGGCCGGGCTTATGAACCCGGTGAGAGTGACGAGCGCGATACCGGCATACGCGAGGACGGCCATCACGACTGCGCCCGCGAAGCTGTGGGCTATCCCGCCGTGGATGAAGAGGTAGAGCGAAGGGTGGTGGCGGGAGAGGAGCGAGAAGAGGATGTCGGCATCGATGATGACTGCTCCAAGTACCACAAATGGCAGGAGCTGCGGAAAGCCGAGCGCGTACGCAAGGATCGCGGCGATCAGCGCATGGGTAAGGGAGTCCACACGGTTTGGTTGCCGGCGCACCTACAAAAGGCTGCCCATTCCGGCATAGCGCACTATCGGTGAGCAAAAATGCCCACCATTTCGTTACATTCGCCCCGGATCAGGGATAACCGCTGGTTTCATTGATATAACCTCGAGGTTACATCACCGGAAAGTACTCAAAAGCCCGGGCGACAACGTATCTGCTTACAAAGGGAGTAGTAACCCGGGAATGACCAAACCACATGAGCACCCGCTCCGGAACCTGCGGGCGGCCGGGCCGGTCTGGCTCGCCGTTCTCTGTATCGGCGTTATTCTTACTGCGGGGTGCATGGGAGCCGGAACTGCAGAGGTATCCGTCCTCGCCCCTTCGGCTACTCCTGATGCCATTTCGATGTCATCATCCCGCTCCCTGCCGGCCTCGCTCTCCCTCGATCCCATCGTCGGGACGTGGAGGAGCCCGGGGCCCGCGTACCAGTTCAGAATCGTGTTCGGACTGGATGGGACGACGCAGGAGACCTATGCAAACCAGCCCGGGTTCATGTACAACGGGACGTGGCAGCCAGCGGGAAACAACCTGTACCTCGTGACCCGGGACAATGGGGATAAGACTATCTGGGTCTACTCCCCGGCATCCAACACCTTAACCAAACAATCGGCCTCCGGCATCATATACTCGCTCTACCAGGGAACGACGAGTGCTTCAACAGCGGCCTTTGCCGGGAACGGGAGCATGGTGGTTCCCTTCACCGCAAGCGGGACCGGCCTGTGGGTATTTACCCTGGACTACTCCGGCCAGAGTAATTTCATCGTCTGGCTCACGGACAGCGTGGGCAGCCGTGTCGCGCTCCTTGCAAACAAGATCGGCACCAGTTCCGTGATAAGTACCCAGAAACTGAACGCGGGAAAGTATTATCTCGATGTGAATGCAGGTGGCCCCTGGACTATCCAGGCTGTACTCTCATCGTAACACTATTCCTCATATTCCCTGATATGATGGTGACCGACATCACACGAGCATATACGTAAAGAAATAAAACGCAACCAGCGGAATGAACAGCACGAGGTAGAGGGCGCGGTTCCACTTCCAGATGGCACTTCCGTCCATCGTGGAGATGGGTATCAGGCTGTAGACCGCGGTGATGAGGTTGATGGAAAAGCCCAGGCCGCCGGCGATTGCCCAGATCCCTCCAAATTGTACCATGAACAGGAAGACCAGCGTCAGGACGATACTGATAACAGGTCCTGCGACCATCTCGATTCCCAGCTCGCGTGTCTCCTCCGCATCCTCATCCCGTTCCACGATGTTCCGGTAGGACTGGGCAAATGCATTTCCGTAGAGCCAGGCAGTCAGGAACATGATGACGGTGCCAAGGCCCCAGAACTGGATATCGGTGTCATGGCCGTATCGGTTTGCGAAATACCGGTGGGCAAAATCGTGCAGTATGACCGATACCGCACCGACAAGAATGTAGATAAGTACCATCTGCAGGGTCAGGGCAGCTCGATCGGCGAGCAGGAAGGCCACTGCCACCATAATGACGGCGGCCTCAAGGACAAGGATCTCGACGGCAGAAAGACCGAAGAACGGTCGTTCCCGTCTCTCTGCTTTGATCTCCCGGGCTTCAATCTCTTTGTCACTGATCTTCTCGATTGCATGGCCTCCGGCAAGATCGGCAAAGAACTTGGCCACTTTTGCACCAAGCTGGGCAAGGGAACCGATATGGACAAGGAGGAACTGTATGAATACCACGGCAAGGCTCGTCAGCACCGCAGCGAGGGCCATAAACTGCGGCGGGATAAATGCTGCAGTGGGGAGGTTCTTATCGGTAGTGCCTTTTGCATCCTGGATCAGGCCGACGATCCCGCCGGCATGAGCCTTCACCGGGGTTACCGGGACGGGGACCGGAACCGGGGCCGGAAGGCTTGCATTGATGTAATGTGTCCGGGAGAGCGCGTCACTGCCAAAGTCGCTGCTCACTTTTAACCTGACATCATAGATGCCGGTCTGAGTATAGGTATGAACCGGGTTCTGTTCCGAGGAGGTGGTGCCGTCGCCAAAGTCCCACGTCCAGTCAGCGGGCGTGTTCTTTGAAAGATCCGTAAATGCGACCGTGAGCGGGATAATTCCTTCTGAGGGTAAAGCGGAAAAGTTCGCTTCGGGGGGGTAACCTGCCCAGATGAAATCCGCAACCGTTCTGGTACCCGAACCGAACTGGTTGGTCACGGTCAGACTGACGGTATATTCACCGCTGGAAAGATAGGTATGCGTCGGGTTCTGCATCGCCGAGTTTGTGCCGTCGCCAAAGTCCCAGTGATAGGTCATGGGCTGGAAACCCTGGGATGTATCGGCAAAACTGACCGTAAACGGAGGCGGGCCGTACCGGATACTGGTGTAAAAACCGGCTACCGGCAGGTTGATAACCGTGATATAACCACTGCCGTTCCCCGCCGTTGTATCCGCAGCAACGCTGGTGAGCAGGAGTGCAGTACCGAGGACGGCGACGAGCAGGATGCACGTGAAAAATCTCATTGTTTCCCTGATCCAGAATAATCCCGGGCGCTTATGCAAGAGGACCCGTTCCGGCTATTCTCTCCGTTTCTCCTTTTAGCTTTTTAAAGAAATTGGTTTAAAACCGGGGGATGAGGTGTTGGCCTTTATCAGGCAATAAGGATCGCTTCTTTCCGGAATCGTTCGATGATCTGGACATTCATGTAGTCCCGGATAATGTTGCCATACTGGAAACCGGCTGCAAAGACGGTAATCTGGAATGTAATTGTTGATTTGTCCATATTCATGAGATATATTGTCGGGGATGGATCGTGAGCAATGATATCGTGGCGGTTCTTTACCGCCTCATCAGAGATCTCTTGTAGCACCTTTTTGACCAGAGAGATATCCAGAGAATTCGGGACCGTTACCGGGATCTGGATCCTGACCTGAGGGTTTGGTAGGGAATAATTATGGACCACACTCGTTGCAATCTTGGTATTGGGTATGGTCACGACATCTGAATCGAGTGTTATGATACGGGTGCTCCGGGGACCGATATGAGTCACGTCCCCGAGAACATCGTTGATCAGTACCCGGTCCCCCACCTTGAACGGCTGGTCGGTGATGATAACCGCTCCACCAAAGAAGTTCGAGAAGAGATCCTGCGCGGCAAGGGCGATGGCAATGCCGACGATTCCTGCGCCGGCAATAAGCGGTGTAATATTAATATTGTACAGGGTAAGGATGTAGAGGATACCGGTAAACCAGATGATGTACTTCCCGATTTTCTGGAGAATTTCCACGATCTGGTCATCGATATCGGTCTCGGTTTTTTCGGCAAGCGCCTTTCCGTAGATCCGCAGAAAATCGTCGAGAAATGTTGCGGCAATCCATGTTCCGATGATCACATACCCGGATAAAAGGACATTCGCATCCCGAAGCCATTGGTACTGAGGATAGAGGTCGATCAGGTGATGGATCGCAAAGAAAAAAGGAATGAAAAATGCGAGTATCGTGAGCGGTGCGCCAAGTGAGTGCACCACAAGATCATCCATCATTGTCTCTGTCTTCTCTGCCTGCTTCTTGAGGAAGATAAAGACAAAATGAACAACGACTGCGGCAAAAATCCCTGCCGCAAGGAACATGATGGTATCTGTAATTGCCGGGTCCATGTATGATAGTATTGGCATTTTGTCAAGATGAATATTACATGTGTTTATGAATATCTGCCGCGGGAGGGAAAAATTCGCCGGCAGGATAAAAATCAATGCGACCCTTCATCAGCTTTTGAGAGGAGAAACTCAGGAAAAATACATGAAAACTTTTTTAGACTGCAATGAAAGCAGGAGCCTGTTTTACGAGAAAATGCCAGCAAGAAAATGCGATCAATGTGAGCACTAAAAAAGAATTTGACTTTAAACTACGATAATGAGGCCAGGGCCGAGATTTGAACCCGGGTCGAGGGATCCACAGCCCCTTAGGATAACCAGACTACCCTACCCTGGCAGATGTTCCAGTTAATTTGGGCGTGAACTCTGATTAATATTTCTCCCTTTTACGCGAAAGGGTCCCGCCCTTGAAAGAACCGTCCGGGCCCGCTCGCGGTCTGGGGAGGACTTTAATAGGGTGGGGAGTCCATTAAGTTATCAGGTGGCCCTGAAAGGATATCGTTAATAAATGGCATGCGGCATCCGGTGACGCCGCGCCATGGATGATTTTTAATCTGCGATCAGGGCACGCACGAACGGGAGGGTTGGGGAAATGGCGGCAGACCCGAAGATCAGGACGCCTATTGTGTGCGTTATGGGCCATGTAGATCATGGCAAGACCTCGCTCCTCGACCGGATCCGCGGCTCATCGGTCGTTTCTTCAGAGGCGGGTGCGATCACCCAGCACATTGGGGCGACAATCGTCCCCATCGATGCGATCCGGAAGATGAGCGGGTCGATGGAGAAGGTTCCCTTCAATATCCCCGGCCTGCTTTTCATCGACACCCCGGGACACCACGCGTTTACCACGCTGCGGGCCCGGGGCGGGGCACTTGCCGACATGGCGATCCTTGTGGTCGATATCAACCAGGGGTTCCAGCCCCAGACGATCGAGGCGCTCCAGATCCTCCGGAACTGTAAGACGCCGTTTGTGATAGCGGCGACAAAGATCGACCGGGTCCACGGCTGGAGAATCAACAAAGATGAATCTTTTTTGTCAAGTTTTGCAAAGCAGAACGAACGGGTGCACGGCGATATTGAGACAAAAACCTACGAGATCGTGGGAAACCTCTCCGATCTCGGGTTTTCTGCCGACCGGTACGACAGGGTCTCGGATTTCCGGCGCAACCTTGCGATCGTCCCCGTGAGCGCCCACACGGGAGAGGGAATCGCCGATCTTTTAATGGTCATGATCGGGCTTGCCCAGCGGTATATGGGTGACGAACTCAAACTTTCGGCCGAGGGGCCGGGGGCGGGCACAGTCCTCGAGGTTAAGGAGGAGCGGGGCCTCGGGACGACCCTTGATGTTATCCTGTATGACGGCACGCTCTCGGTGGGCGACGAGATCGCGATGGCCTCGCAGGACGACGTAGTAATCACCAAGGTCAGGTCGCTGTTGAAGCCCCGGCCGATGAAGGAGATACTCGTCGAGGACCGGTTCGAGCGCGTGAAATCCGTTGTCGCGGCGTCGGGAATCAAGGTTTCCGCCCCGGGCCTTGAAAAGGTGATCGCCGGCTCACCGCTTTTTGTCGTCCGGGGCAACACCGACGAACTCGCGGCCCGGATCAGAAAGGAGATGCAGGAGATCCACGTCAACCTTGCCGAAGAAGGCATCGTGATCAAGGCGGATACGATCGGCGCTCTCGAAGCACTCTGCAAGGAACTGGAGACAAAGGAGATCAGGGTGATGCGGGCACAGGTCGGCCCGGTGAGCCGGCATGACCTGATCGATACCGAGACGATCAAGAACCCGGCTTTCCGCGTCCTGTTGTCGTTCAACACGCCAATCCTTCCCGACGCTGCAGATATGATCAAGGACCCACTTTACACTCAGGTGAAGGTCTTCTCGGGGCAGGTAATCTACCAGCTCATCGACCAGTACGTCACGTACCGGGATGAACAAAAACGGATCGCGGAGAAGGCGCAGTTCGAGCATGTGATGATGCCGGCAAAGATCCGGCTGCTGCCGGACTGCGTCTTCCGGCAGAGCAACCCGGCAGTGGTCGGCGTCCGGGTGCTGGGCGGGAAGCTCAGGAGCGATGTCGACCTCGTCAAGCTCGACGGGAAGAAGGTGGGGCACTTAAAGTCCATGCAGCTCCGTCAGGAGGCGATCCGGGAGGCGGATGCCGGCCTCGAAGTTGCGATCTCGATCGAAGGGGCGACGATTGGCCGGCAGCTCAACGTGGGCGATGACCTGCTCGTGGATCTCCCGGAGAGGCACGTGAAAGTCCTCGAACGCGAGATGCTCAAGAACTTAAATATCAGCACGCAGGATGTGCTCGCCGAGTTCGTTGCGATCCGGCGCAAGGCCGAGCCGTTCTGGGGCAAGTGAGAGGGCGGCTTCAGGGGGTTTATTGTGGCATGCATGGTCGGTCCCAAAGGACGCGAGGGTTTAATAGCGTACCGGTATAATTAAATGGGTACTTCACGTGCACAGGTGTTATTGCGCCGTCAGCCCGAAAGTGAACGGGACTCCCGACATCGGGCACGTCCCGGGATAACCAATACGGAGAATCAAGCATGGTTGAGTTAAAGGTTGTTGTATCAGACCCGAAGACCGGTCGCGCCTACAATGTCGATGCCAGCACCGGCGCAGCAGGAGCGATCGTGGGAAAGAAGATCGGGGACGAAGTGGACGCCGGCCCCCTTGGGCTTGCAGGGTATAAGATCCTGATCACCGGGGGCTCGGATCAGACCGGGACGCCCGCAAGAAAAAGCCTGCCGGGTGCAGGGAGAAGGAAACTCCTGCTCGCGGAAGGCGTTGGATTCCACCCGGTAATGGAAGGCGAGCGCAAAAGAAAGATGATCCGCGCCCACCAGATCACCCCCGAGTTCGTGCAGGTCAACGCCCGCGTGACTGCGTACGGCGAGAAGTCCCTTGACGAGATGTTCCCGAAGACGGAGAAGGCCGAGGGCGAAAAGAAGGCTGACAAGCCAAAAGAGAGAAAGGCCCGGAAGTAAATTCGCCGGCACAATATTTTTTTCTTGTAGTTGTTTTCTGATTCGATTCTGGCGTGCAGGTTCCCGGTACGCGTGCGTGTCGCTGTCCCCCATGGGGCGCCCCGAATTAACATCCGGCGGCGATTTTGAGTGCAGAATAAATTTCGCTCAACGCCAGATATATTTCGTCCCGGAATAATTTCCTTGTATGCCAACCAAAACCAAATGTCCGAAAGGACTGAGATACAGCTGCTGCGGCTGCTGGTTCAGGGCGTGGTGCCCATATTCCAACTGCGGATAACCACATGAACCTGGACAGGACGGATCGGGCCGGCCGGAAACACCCTCTGTCTTTGGGGGGAGATCGGTTTCCGTTTCCCCTTTCACCTTTTGCCTTCCCGTAGGAGGGTAGGATGAGTACGCTTCTTCGTGAGAACCGGGATCTCTAAGGATGGCATTTGTACGGTTCTCATAAAGAGAGGCGAAAACCGTACGCTGTTTAGAGTGCGTCAGCTGGTAAAAAGAGAGATCCCTGACTACCGGTTACACGGCTGCCGTGAGCGTAACCTTCCCGTAGGAGGCGCTCGTACTGTTGGAGGCGAGCTGCTTGCCATTCTCGTAGATGATTACGGTCAGCGCATGGGTGGCGGTGTTGTCGGTTTTCTGGAAGGTTGCTGTCACCGTCCCGGTCGCGTTTGCCACCTGATATATCTGGGTTCCCGAGTTGGGCGTTATGGTCGTTGTCATGCCACCGGTGCTATAGGAGCCGGAAAAACCTCCGATATAACTGACAGTGACAGAGACACCGGTTGCCGGGATGTTTGGTGGCGCTGTCGTTGCAATAACGATCGGGGTCGATGAGTACGACGTCGTTGAAGACCCGGATGCCCCCACGGTGCTGGTCGTCGGTTGTACCACGATCATATCATCGGAAGAGGAATGGCCCGTGGATAATCCACCGGAGCTGGAAAAATAAATGACTGCAGCCCCTGCAACCACCACGATGCCAATGATCGTGGCGACAAAAAGCCACGGGATCTCGTGCGATCTGCGCCGCCGGCCCCCATGCATTCGCATCTGCATACGTAATTGTATAATCTTTTGATTATATGGCTTTTCCGGGGGATTTCAGACGCCAAATGAAAAAATACCGGGATCAAACCCCAAAAAAAGAGACCGGAAACGTGAAATGTATTATCCTTTCTTTACCGACGCGACGAGGGTCTCGCGCAGGTCCTCGTATGGCACCCCGTATTTCTTTGCGAGAATTACGAGAGCCGCCGGGGGCAGCAGATTCCCGCCAAACTGCTCCCGTATAATCCTGTTCATATCGGCGACTATCTCTGTCTCCGGTACACCCCTTGCCTTCATGATCCGGCCGATCAGCTCCTGAGCAGGATCGTTTGTCTCGAAGATTGCAGAGGTGGGCCGAAAACCGATGGGGATTGTCTCTGTGGCCGGGTCAAAGAGGATCGTAAAAACGCCGTTGTCCTGCCGGAGGAGCCCCGCCTCTTCTGCCCGCCGGAGCAAAACGGCCGCCTGGTCTGTGCTCATCCACTTTCGGTCGAGCGCGTAATAGTAGACGAGCTCGTTCCTGCGCAGGGCGGTCTTGCGGGTATGCCTGAACGGTGCGGCCACCGTGATCCGGAGCGTCAATTCGATTTTCCCAGAAGGATATTTTTCATATCAAGAGCGTCCAGCCCTTCGCCGGAGTCCTGCCGGGCGATGTCGATGTCAGTGCAGGTATTCCTGTCGGTGAGCCGTACAAAGAAAACGTCGTTTGCAACCGGGATCTTCCCGGTCCCCCGCAGGGCAAGCGCAAGCACCGAGATCCTGATATCGGCAGCCTCGGTGATGACGCCGGGGCGCAGGACATCGGGAGTGATGTCGCCGAATTCAGCCCGGTTTGTCGCGAGCTCAACCTTCACCCGGATCCGGACCAGTTCTTTCCCGGTGGTCTTGGTGGATTCCTGTCCGTTCAGTTCTGCGATATATTTCAGGGTTTCAGGAAACGTCATTCCCATCGCAAACGAGAGATCCACCCGCTGCGGGTAACGATAATAGATCCTTCGCATGGTTACACTATGGGATAGCCTAACCTAAAAAAACAATTGCTGCACCCGTGAGGGTAAAAAGCAGGTACTGTGCCGGGACGGGTGCCGGGCGCACGAAAAAATGCGGGGATGATCCCCGGACCGGTTTATTCGAGTAACACCGCGTTGATGATGCCGTCCTGGCCGGGACGGCTCATGATCCGGGCGCGTCCGATCTCGGTACGGACAATGGCACCCTTGGTGAGCAGGTTCCGCCGGACGTAGTTCGGGTTTGCGCCGTTCTCTTCAACGTGCTCGATCTTTACTTTTTTGGTCTCGCCGTTGGAGAGTTTGGTGACGTTTGCGTACTGCGCCCGCATGGACCGAACCTTGATGTTCCCACCCGTGATCCGGACCTTTTTCGTCCGGTCCTCACCGATATGAGTGTCTGCGGGTGCAAGCCCGATCTCAAATCTCCGCTTTCCCTGTGCCGGGCGGCGCCTGCCGCCGGTTACCTTCCGTATTGATTCTCCCTGCCAGAGCATAGTGTCACTCCTTTGTAATCTTTTTTCCGGAACCATTCTTTTTTCCGGAAATGGTGCTGTATATGTTCCCTCCGGAGTTATTTATACTATTTCCCGATCGGAGGTGCATCCTTTCCATGGTTACGCGAGAATCGCATCGAGAAGCTGCGCAACA
The DNA here is from genome assembly GCA_963717525.1 of uncultured Methanoregulaceae archaeon. Classification (GTDB taxonomy): domain Archaea; phylum Halobacteriota; class Methanomicrobia; order Methanomicrobiales; family Methanospirillaceae; genus Methanoregula. The sequence goes on along the minus strand of OY970343.1, from coordinate 2,123,992 downwards.
TTCTCCCCGGTCTTCATGTTGGTCATAAAGACCGGCATCTTCGGGTTGTACCGGTGGATGTCGGCTTCCATCCGGGCGAGGTTTGCTCCCACAAGCGGGGCGAGGTCGACCTTGTTGATAACACCGATCGTGCAATCCCTGAACATCATAGGGTGCTTGTTGACTACGTCGTCACCTTCGGTCGAGCTGACGATCACGATCCGTTTTTCAGCACCGAGCCGGAAGTCGGTGGGGCAGACCATGTTCCCTACGTTCTCGATGAAGAGAATGTCGATCTTGTCCAGCGGGAGGTGCTCGATCGCGTGCTCGACAAGATGGGCATCGAGGTGGCATTCCTTGCCGGTGTTTGCATTGTAGGCAGGGATACCCTGCGCCACGATCCGCTGGAAATCATCATCGCCATACACATCGCCGGCGATCGCGCCGGCCCGGAGCCCTTTTGCATTCAGCAGCGGGACAAGACGTTCGATGAGTGCGGTCTTTCCTGAGCCAATCGCCCCGAGCAGGTCGAAAGCACGGATGCCATGTTCCTTTAAGTGCCTGGCATTCCCGTCCGCAATCGCGTTGTTGACGTCGTATACATCCTTCTCCATTCTGACGTCGATGTGGTGCATACCATTACTTTTTGAGCGGACAGTGTTTATATCTTGACCCCCATACTTTTTACGCAATGGATAAAGGCGAGTGCATTCTCTATCCCTGTTATTTCAACGCTGCCCTCTCCCGCGAGGAAGGACGCAGGGTCCCGCATACGCTCGGAGCGAAAGGACCGAATGCCGGCGATATCGAGCGGGCGTTAAAGCGCCTCGGCATAGCCTGCCAGACCGAGGAGCACCACCACCCGGCCCACTGGGCCCGGCACGAGGGACGGGTTATCGCCACATGGACCGGAAAAAAAGGGGCGCTTATCAAAAAAATCGCCCGGGCCATTGAGGTGAAACGGTGACCGGCCTGTACGACTTCCATACCCACACAATCCTTTCCGACGGCGAGATGTTGCCATCCGAGCTGGTGCGGCGCATGGCCGTGATCGGGTACACCACGGTTGCCATCACCGACCATGTCGATACGTCCAATGCTGCAGCGGTCGTCGAATCGCTCCTTGACGTGCAGGAATCCGCCCGGCTCTTTGGCGTCCGGCTCCTGTGCGGTGTCGAGATCACGCACGTGCCGCCAACACAGATCGCAGCGGTCGCACGGCAGGCCCGTGAGGCGGGAGCGGAGATCGTGATCGTCCATGGGGAGACAACGGTTGAACCGGTGGCACCCGGCACCAATCACGCGGCCTGCATCTGCCGGGATGTGAACGTGCTCGCCCACCCGGGCTTGATCACGCGCGAAGACGCAAAGATCGCGCTCGAGAACGGCATCGCGCTCGAGATCACCTCCCGGGGCGGACACAACCGCACGAACGGCCATGTGGTGCGCATCGCCCGGGAGGTCTCGTGCCAGATTGTGGTAGACTCGGACGCGCATGCGCCGCACGATCTTCTGGACAGAACAGGCAAAGAGAATGTGGCGATGGGGGCCGGTCTGACTGCTGACGAAGCCGCCGACATTATATCTTTAAATATTGACCGGTTCCTCGGTTTCTGAAATTTCTATTTATACTTTCACGGAATATTTAAATACCACAATGTCTTACATATATAGATTACTAAATTAGTTTAGTACTTTGTGTACCCCCCGAGGTTGTTGTGTGAAAGTTGTTGGCCGAGCGATGAGCACCTACGGCAGCAGGATGTTTATCATCCAGTGCGACGCCGCCCAGCTCCCGGGGTTGTACAGCGAAGTGATGGACCGGAGGACAAAACCGGTGGGCAGGATCATGGACGTCTTCGGGAACGTGAAATCGCCCTATGCCCTTATCCTTTCCCATGGCCCATGCAGCGTAAAACCGGGCGAGAAAGTCTTCGCGAGGGAATCCCGCATCCCCGCGACAGCCCGAAAAGAACCGTTCAGGTCAGCAACAAGATAATTGATGGTGAAGCCGGATGCAGGAAGTAGAGAAACTAAAACTCCTCCAGACTGAGAGGGAAGCGCTCAAATCCCGTATAAAAGTTAAAGAGCAGGAAAAGAAAGCAGAAAACCATACCGAGACGGTCTGTCCCGAGTGCGGCAGCCGTCAGCTCGTCCACGATTACGAACGTGCAGAGCTGGTCTGCCAGAGCTGCGGCTTGGTGATCGATGACGACTTCATCGACCGCGGCCCCGAGTGGCGTGCGTTCGACCACGACCAGCGAATGAAACGTTCCCGTGTCGGCGCCCCGATGACCTTTACCATACACGACAAGGGTCTCTCCACGATGATCGACTGGCGCAACCGGGATTCGTACGGCAGGGCCATCTCCTCCAAGAACCGGGCCCAGCTCTACCGTCTCCGCAAGTGGCAGCGCCGGATCCGCGTGAGCAACGCGACAGAGAGGAACCTTGCCTTTGCGCTCTCGGAACTGGACCGCATGGCCTCAGCGCTTGGCCTCCCGCGGAATGTCCGTGAAACCGCCGCCGTGGTCTACCGTGACGCGGTGGACAAGAACCTGATCCGGGGCCGGAGCATCGAAGGTGTCGCGGCTGCAGCGCTGTACGCGGCCTGCCGGCAGTGCAGTGTGCCCCGTACGCTTGACGAGATCGCTGAAGTGTCCCGGGTTTCAAGAAAAGAGATCGGCAGGACCTACCGGTTCATCTCCCGGGAACTGGGCTTAAAGCTCCTCCCAACTTCCCCGATAGATTACGTACCACGCTTCTGCTCCGGGCTTACCCTTAAGGGAGAGGTCCAGAGCCGGGCAGTCGAGATCCTGAGGCAGGCAGGGGAACGTGAACTCACAAGCGGCAGGGGACCGACCGGGGTCGCGGCCGCTGCCATATACATCTCGTCCATCCTTGGAGGCGAGCGGCGCACCCAGCGCGAAGTGGCGGAAGTGGCCGGGGTCACGGAAGTCACCATCAGGAACAGGTACAAAGAACTGGCAGAGAAGCTCGATATCGAGATCATCCTCTGATTTTTCTATTTTTTCGCAAGGATTTGCCTGCTACAGCAACAACTATATTCCATCCGCGGGAGAATTGTAATACCACACCGGGCTCGTAGATCAGGGGTAGATCGCTACGTTCGCAACGTAGAGGCCGCGGGTTCAAATCCCGCCGGGTCCATGTCGTTTTTATAAAATTAAAAAAGAACCGGGTTTTTCCGGTTTATTTCGAGGTAAGGACCTTTATCTCGTTTTCCAGGGTCTCTTTCAACCGTTGCACAGCCTCGCTGAGGTCGTTTGTGGTCGTGACGGTGAACTGGTTGTCGGTCTTTACATCGTGGTACGTGACGATATAGTCGATCTGGCCATCCTTTGTCTTTTTGGGTTCGATGATCAGTTTTACCATGGGGAATCTCCGGTTTTTTCACGGGGTGCAGGGTGCTGCATTGTGCCGGGCATCCTGATCATTTCTTGGGCCCGGGGTTTTATAAAATGTTCAGCTCCGTCAATTCCAGCCGACACCCCAGAAAACCGGGGGAGCCCACAGGAGCCTCGATAGTATCAGGCCGATCAGTAACAACTATATGGAATCGGCGGGAAAAGTATATGCCGCATAAGAGGGCTCGTAGATCAGGGGTAGATCGTCACGTTTGCAACGTGAAGGCCACGGGTTCGAATCCCGTCGAGTCCATCGGTTTTTATTGTTCTTTTTTTTCGGGGGAAAATTTTTTTTAATATGCAGCCCCCCTCACGCCAGCCATGCCCCGAGGGGGCGGGGGCGGAGGCTCGCCGGAGCCCTAAAAGAAGCGTTCTTCCAAATCCCACACATGATTTCTTTAGAGCAGTTTTTTGAAAATTAATCCATCCAGTCAAGGAGCTGGTTCTTTGATGCCTGCTCGCTCTTCTGGATCAGCTTTCTCTTGACCTTCTGCACCGCAGCATCTGCGGGAGATGAGGGGAGCGGGGCCGGCGCTGCGACTGTTCTCTCGAATTTTCCGTAGTCGAGGAGCCCGTCATCGATCTCGATCTCGTGGACGACGGCCTGCGGTTCGGCTTCAGGAACCGGGTCAGCTGCAGCCGGCGTAGGGGCATTATCCCGGGACTGGGATACTGCCGGCTCCTCCACAGTAACAGGATCCGGGGTGATGAGGGGGGGTGCGACCGATTTCATGGCCGGGGAGACATCGTGCGATGGCAGCTGTACAGTCACCCTGATCCCTTCCGCCCGCTGGATCAGAAAGTCGATGAAGTCCTCGGCCTCCCGGCGCTGCTCTGCCGAAAGGCGATCCAGTTTGCTCTCCAGCGAGTCCATGAGTGGTGAATGGCTCCTTGATCTCCAGTACCTTTTGTTTTTTGTATTTAAGAGAAATGCGCCGGCACCTGCCGCGGTGCTGGCTCACGCCCACCGGTGCTGGTACCCTCGTTTCTCCACCGGTTTTCCCCCCGCAAGCACCGCCTTCTCCGGTATGGCTCTCCCGATCACTCTGCAGGGCACGCCAGGTACGGGGTACCGTTCCGGGGGCAGGGTGAAGATCAGCTCGTAGTCCCCGCCGCCGTACAGCGCCAGTTCCCGGGCCCGGGACTCGAGGAATGCCCGGCGGCAGGGGCAGTTTCTCCGGGTCGATGGAGAACCCGCATGCGTTGACGCTCATAAGATCGTAGAGCGAGAGCGCGATCCCGTCGCTATCGTCCATCATCGCGGTCACTCCCCCGCGAGCGAGCACCTGCCCCTCTGCCACCCGGGGCTGCGGCTCGAAAAGTGCTTTTTCGAACTGTTTGTACCCGTCGAGCCATGCCTGCGCCTGCCCCGGGCTCCCGGTGATACAGACAAGGTCGCCTGGACGGGCACCAGTCCGCTGCACAAGGTGCGCCCGGTCCACAAGACCAAGGCCGGTCGTCACGACCGTGAGCTCATCGTGGTGGTCGATATCACCGCCGATGATCGCAGCGCCGAATTTTTTACTGCAGTCCTGCGCCCCCTGCATGATGCCGGCAAGCTGCTCCCACCGGGAAAGCCCCACCGCGATGAGCACGTACTTCGGGGCTGCGCCCATGCTCGCGATGTCGCTGATGGTGACCGCGGCGCTCATCCAGCCGATCTGCCAGTCGGTCATGCCGTCCACAAAATCGGTTGTCTTGTGGAGCATATCGGTCGTTGCTACCATCACATGGTCCCCGCACGGGAGCATGGCGCAGTCATCGCGGCAGTTCTCCTCTCCGATGATCGCCATTACAGTCTTCAAGAGTTCCCGGTCGTCCATGGTCAGCTGCTCCCCCCTTTTCGCACTTCCTTACCACGTTCGCTCTTGTACTCCTTGAACATGTGCTCGATCCGGCTGGATTCTTTCTCATGCAAAAACTGCGCCTGTTCTTCCTGCCAGAGGGAGAGGGCAGATTCGACACGGTCTTTGGGGGCAAGGCCCTGCCTGCCCCGCACCTGCACACCGGTATCCATGGCAGACAGCAGGGGGATGCCGGCCTCCCGGAATTCTGCGTGGATCTGCGGATCGCCTTCTCCGGCAGCAGGAGTGATCAGGGCCCGGATCCCGATGCCCGCAAGATCCCTGACCACGCTGCGCCCCCAGCCACCGATGCGCTGCACGTACACGATCTCTCCTTCGCCGATACCGGTGTCTTCCGTGAGCCGGCGCAGCCCCTCTTTGGTGAGCGCATCCAGCACCTTGACCGGAAGCGCTTCGCCATCGATGGAGAGCTCGGCGAATGTCCGGATCCGTTCCACCCGTTTTGCAAGCGTGCGGCCGTGGCGCTCCTCCTTCCTGAGCCGTTTTTTCAGGCTCTGGATGATCGCATCCCGTTTTGCGACCTCAGCATCCTTGGCAATCTGCACGTCCCGGCGCTCGTGCATGCCGCGGAGCCGTCCCTGGAGCCGGTGGATCTCGTACTCCTTTGCCTTGACTTCCTCCTGGAGTTCGGCCACGTACGTGCGCAGGCGTTTTACCATCCCGTCCAGCACCCGTACCCGTTCGTCATGCCGGGCCTCAACCGGGGCCACGAGGGCCTCTATTGCCGGGGCAACCGTTGTAACAGCGTGAAGATCAACAAGTACCTGGTCGAGTGCCTGTCCCCGGATCACCCGGGCCCGGACCTCGTCGAGATCGTGGCCCGGGGGTACCCGTTTGATGAGGTTCCGGAACTTGTGTTGGTACTGGACGTATGCGTCGAGAGCGGCAGAGAGGGCGTCGCGCTCGTGGACGTTCGCATACGGATAACCTGCCGTCAGCGCGAGCTTTGCCTCCACAGCGGTGTCCTGTTTAGGCGTATAGGCAACCGCCGAGAACGCCCGCCGGATCTTCTCCACCGAATAGGGCATCACTTGGACGTCGGAGGCGATCACGAGCGGCTTACCTACCTTATACAGGGCCTCGATCACACCAGACATGTCCATTTGCCGTGAACTTTCGAGGTGCAGGAGGTTGCCGTCAAGGTCGAGGGCGGCTATCGCTGTTGTTGTGCCCGGGTCTATGCCCACAATAAGGTACCGGGGTTTCCCCGAGAGTGGCCGGAACCGGATCCGTTCGAGGCGCTTGCCACTGATCCGGACCTGCACGTCGGCCCCGCGGTATGTGGAAACCGGCACCAGTCCCCGGGCGGCAAAGACCCGGAAGACCACCCGGCTGCACCCCCCGAACGCTTTCGTCTCCTTCTTCTCGTACCGGAGGCCGGTCGTCGCCAGCTGCATCTCGATTTCCCGCCCTTTGAGCTGGACTGCACCGTGGATCTTCCGCACGTACCGGTTCTGGCTCCAGCCGCCACGGCCCGGCGAACGGTGACGGCTGACGACGACCTCGCTTTCGTTCTCGAACGCGATGACCTCTGCCCCGGCGCCGAGTGATGCAACCCGTGCGGTCGTGCGGGCCTCGGCAAAGGGGTCGAACCGGTCGAAGCTGATGTTAAACCGGGCGGCGACCTTCCCGAGAGTTTCCTTTTTTTCGCCGCCGGTCACTTGCACGAGCTTCGTCTGCGGCGGAAGGCCCTGCAGAAAGAAGAAGAGCCCGTGCTGGTCGGTTGCAATCTCCTGCAGGCTGTCGACGGCAAGGATGTCAGGCCGTTCCTCTGAGAGGAGCCGGAAGAGCCGGAACATCGAGACCGTGGTCTCACTTGTGATCTCCTGCCCCTCCATCCGGACGAGGGCATACATCGGCCGGCGGGATCGCGAACGTACCGAGCCTTTGACGATATCGATCCCAAAAACACTCAGCCGGTCACGCATCGCAGTGCTTCCCCGGGATCATACGCAAGTTTGTACTTCCTCACAAAGAAGGCGAGGATATTGTTGATATCACGCTCGATGATGGTGCCGGCATTGGGATGACTGGTCTCCATCCACTGTGGCCAGTCGATGAGGACGCATCTGTTGTCCTCCATGAGGATGTTGAACTCCGAGAGATCCGCGTGGATAACACCGGCCCGGTACGCGGCCCGCACGTTTGCAAGGATCTCATCAAGCGTAGCCGCCGGGTCGGTAAGCCGGCACCGGGCGAGGCCCGGTCCGGAAATAAGCGCCATCACAACTGCGTTCCGGTTCTGGCCCACGGGAAGCGGGACAGAGACCTTCGGGCGGAGGGTGCAGAGCGCCGCGTATTCTCGTTCGGCGGAGAGCCGGGAGGCAAGCAGCCACGGGCAACTGCCGGTCTCAGGGAGATACTCCCGGTTGATCCGGGGCGTGTTGAACGAGCGCTGGCCGATCCGGTGAAACTTGATCGCAACCGGCCCAAGACCGAGGGCATCGTAGACAACGGACTCCTTTCCCTCGCCGATTTTTGTACCCAGCGCCGAGATGATGCCCTTCCGGGTAAGGGTGGTAAGCGCGAGCGTATCGTACCCGCCAAAGACGAGCGCGTAGCCGTCGTACGGTACCGGGTTGAACCGCACCATGCCCCACTGGATAAGCCGGGACAACCGGTAATTGACCTCGGACTCGGAGAGCTCTGTCGCCTGCTGGAGGCTTTCGAGCGGCACCCACTCGTACCGCTTCATCTGGCGTTCAAGCGCGAGGAGGATCGCCTTCTCGTACTTATGCAGGCTGCGAATCCGCTCCGGGGACACGACCATGGTTGCTAGAGTGGTTATGTGGCAGACTATAAAATCATGGGCTCCGTACATACCGCCGGAGCATCACAACCTTAAACATCTTTGGTCATCCAGATCAGAACAGGATCTGTCACCCATGCAGTGCGATGCGTGCAGGCGCGAGGCTGTTGTCTTCCAGCCTTATTCGGGAAAACACCTCTGCCCGGTGCATTTCACCCGTGATCTTGAGGCAAAGGCCAAACGCACCATACGGACCCACGGCTGGCTCCGCCCGGGCGATCATATCGCCGTGGCTTCATCGGGAGACGCTCCCAGCGCTGCCCTCCTCTCCTTTCTTTTCCACCTGACCGCCAACCGCCGGGACGTCCGGCTCTCTGCGATTACTGTTGATCCCGGGATCACTGGTTACCCGGTCGCGGAGCAGGCCGGAACGATTGCAGGTGCCTGCGGTGTTCCATGGTTCTCCGGCTCGTTTGCGGAGCGGTATAGTGTTACTATGGACAAACTCATGCGGCAGGAAGGGCAGGAGTCCGCCTGCCGCTCCTGCCGGGTGCTCGCAGGCGATCTCATCGGGGAGATAGCAGCTGCACAGTGTGTGACCCGGTGTGCATTCGCCACGTCGGTGGACGAGATCGCAGAGGCGTTCTTTACCGATCTTATTTACCGGCTCGGTCGAACACACCCTGTTCCCCCGGCATTTCGTGGGGAGATCCGGCATTCCCGTAATCCGGCCGTTCATGGAGATCCCGGCAGCGGAGGTTGCACGGTACGCGGAACTGCACGCCACCTCAGCCGTCCCCTGCGGATTCCTGCCGTCCTGCCCCTGCACCGTCGGGAGCTCTCGTGCAGCCGATGCACGGGCAGCGCTTGACGTCTACGACCACCGGCACCCGGCCACCAAGTTCGCACTCGCTAACCTCGCCGGGACCCTTGCCGGCATTGCGGCCGGGTTCGATCCTGCCCCGGTTTGCCCGGCGTGCGGCAGCCCACTCTCCGGCGGGAAATGCGAGGGATGCGGTATCCGCCGGAATACCGGCCGGGGGACGCTGGCATGAGATCACGACAAAATGTCATCTGGAGGATTATCCACACATCGGCAAAGATGCGGGTCCTGATCTACTTCGTGCTCTTCGCCCTGCTCATCACCATCTTCACGGTTATCTTTCACGGGTTGTATCCCGCTTTTGAGGGAAAAACGGTCGACTGGGCGCAGTCGTTACTGTTCGTTATACAGACGATTACGACCACCGGAAGCCTGCTTGCCTACCATTCGGATACAATCATCATTTTGTCGACGATCATGATGCTTGCGGGAGTGATCATGATCTTCATGGTCATCCCCCTTATCCTCACCCCTTACCTCGTCGCAGTGCTCCGCTCGGGACCGGCACGCCGGACGCCCCATCCCCTCTACCACCACACCGTGATCGTCGGGAATGGTGAGCTGTCCCGTGCACTGGTTGAAAGCCTGTCACTTTCGGAAAAAGAGGTGCTCATTGTCGAAGAGGATGAGAAAGCTGCACGCGACCTGGCCCTCAGGCATCTCAGGAGGGCATTTGTCCTCTGGGGCGAGTACGATGATCCGCAGACGTGGGAGCAGGCATGGATCAAGAACGCGGATTTTGTGATTCTCTGCGAGAACGAGCGGACAACGGCAAGCATTATCCTCGGGATACGGGGTATCACCTCGGCACGGATCATCTCGATCGTCGACAAACTCTCTTTTGACCGGTACCTGAGGTATGCCGGGGCGGAGTACGTGCTCTCTCCCAAACAGGTGACTGGCAGGATCCTTGCCCGGCATGCCGTCCTCAATCCGGTCGGGGACACGGCGCCCGCCATTCCCGGGCTTGACCGTCTCTCGATAAACGGGGAGGAGTACCCGGAGAAAAATCTCCGGCTGATCCACATCCCCGTCATGCCTGATAGCAAGGCCACAGGAAAACAGCTTAGCGGACTTGACCTGTACGGGCAGTACGGCATCATCGTGCCGTTTATCTGGAAAGCCGGCAGGTTCATCTCACAGCCGGATCCTTCAGAGCTGATCGATGCCACGACCTCGCTCTTTTTATTCGGAAGAGCCGACGCGATACGCCGGGCAGTCCATGAAGAACTGGAGGTAAACAGGGAGCAGATCGGCCACGCGGTCATCGCCGGGTTCGGCGACGTGGGGTCAGCCGCGTACACCGAGATGATCGCTTCGGGCATCGCCTGCGTGGTAGTCGATGCAAAGAAGTATGAGGTGAATGAGGTTGTCGGGAACGCAGAGAGCGAGGAGATCTTAAACGAGGCCCGGATCGGGGAGGCCCGGTTCTGCATCGTCGCGCTCAACGATGATGACGTGAATATCTTCACGACGCTGATGGCACGCAACCTCAATCCCGGTATCCGCATCCTGGCCCGGGCAAACGACCCTGCTGCCGTGGAGAAGCTGTACCGGGCCGGGGCGGATTACGTCGCGCTGCTCCCGCGGATCGGAGGGCAGACTGTGGGGAGGATCGTGCTCGCCGGGACAATCACCATTATCATCGATCTCCCGGACGGCGAGATTGTCGCCCTGAAACAGGTCACAGGCCACGCCAGCCTGACCGTTCGGATCGCAGAGGCAAAGACCGGCGTGCGGGTGCTCGGTATTGAGGGGCCGGGCAGGATCACGGTCTCACCTCCCGGTACAGAGGTGCTCCGGGAAGGGGATGCCGTAATCGTGGCGGGAAACACCGAACAGTTAAAAAAATTTATCCGCTTATTCTAACACAGGAAAGCAGAAATGGCCGCAGAACTCGGGTGCAGAATGGGACAGGTCGAGCAGATGATCCGGTATGCGTACTGGAACAGCGGGTGCTCGGGGATCGTTATCGGGGTCTCCGGGGGTGTCGACTCAGCGCTTGCAGCAGCATTCTGCTGCCGGGCAATCGGGTCGGACAAGGTGCACGGCCTCTCCCTGCCCACATCGGTGAGCAACCCGCAGGACGTTCGGGATGCACAGGAGCTCTGTGCCATGCTCGGGATGGAGCACCGGGTGATCAGTATCGACCCCATGCTTGCGGCTTTTGCAACCCTCCCTGGCTTTGTGGAATCACTGTACCTGCTCGGTAACCTCATGGCCCGGATCCGGATGACGGTGCTGTACTACCACGCGAACCGGGACCACCGGCTTGTCTGCGGCACCTCCAACCGGAGCGAGTGCATGCTTGGATATTGCACCAAGTACGGCGACAACGCCGCGGATTTCCAGCCTATTATCCACCTGTACAAGACCGAGGTCTACGAGATGGCAAAAGAGATGAAGATCCCGACGCCGATCATTGAAAAAACGCCCTCAGCCGGGCTCTGGGCAGGCCAGAGTGACGAAGGCGAGATCGGTCTTTCCTATGCCGAGATCGATACGGCGCTCAAAAACCTCGAAGGAAACGGCTGGAAGGCCGGGTCACCCGTGGAAGAAAAAGTGCTGGCCCGGGCACAGAAAAACGCCCACAAGCGCCTGCCTGCACCTAGCCTTTTATCAGTCCCGTAAAAACGTCCGGGTGGTTCTCCGGCTCGTTGAGAAACGAGAGGGCATCCCGGTCGCCGATGAGCGAATAGATCGTTCCCGTGCTGGCCCGGCCGATGGCATCCCTGCCCCTGACCGCGGCAACGTGCCGGACTTTTGGCACCGCGGGGTAGTGCCGGTTCCTGATGATCCGGCCATCGTTCATGACATAGTATGCCGCACCGTGCAGGGTCTCATACTCGCCATACTCACTCTCAAACGCGGTGGAGACGAGGTTTGCAAGAACGAGCGTGGCATCCGGTAACGGGTTGATGGTGATATGGCCATACCCCGGCGGGACGACAATCCGGGCCCCGGTCTCCGCACCGATGAGGATGACATCGTCGAGAGTACGTGACTGGATGAGGAACAGTGCCCTCCCTTCCGTCACATCGTACAGCTCGGGGTAGCCGATGCCTGCGGGGTCGGCAGGATGGTAATGCCCCTTGGTCTTGACGTACTCACCACAGAGATCAAAGGGAGGAATAACGGTGATGTCGTAACGGAGCTGCTGGTCGGCAAGCCAGCGCCGGTCCGCCGCTGATCGGGCGAGGTCGCGATACATGTAATAGAGGGGCCCGCTTGCCGGGCAGCGCGGATTTGCCAGGACGCCACGCATATCCCGGATCGTCCGTATGCCGGGCGCCGGGAGCGCCCCATTCCAACCAAACTTCACCGCTTCTTCCTCACGACAACCACATAGTAGCCGGCAGCCACGATCACCATTGCGACAATGAAGATCTCAACGATCAGGATGAGGGGTGATGCGGGCGGGCGGGCGTTCACCTGAACGTTTGCGGTGAAGGTATCGGAGACCTGGCTGTTATCGAGGGCATCGCGGTACCTGACTTCGGTATTCAGGGGATAGGTTCCGGGAGCCGCATCGCTTGCAACGCTGATTGCGTAATGGGCGGTCACGTTCCCGCCGGGCGGGATATCGCCGAGGTAGGCGAGGGTATCCGCGCTGGAAAGCGGTCCGTAGGTCGAGAGCCGTGCCTCGGCGTTGTTTGCGGTGATCGCGCCCGTATTCTGGTATACCACATCGATCATGCTATCGGAACCCTGGGTAATCACCGCCGGGGGCGAGATGACCGCAAAGGAGAGTCTGGCAGCCACCGGGATGCCGACCGTATCGATCGCAGAGGTCACCGTATTACCATCCGAGTTCGTGTAGGTCACCTCCACATCGACCGGGTAAGTCTGCTGCTGCGCATCGCTGGAGACGGCGACCTTGTACAGGCAGGTGACAATCCCGCCCCGCGGGAAGTCCCCAATATAGACGCTGTCATCGGTCGGGATGATCGCGCTGGCACCGTGCTGCAGGATCTGAACAGTGGCCTGTGTCCCGTCCTGGTACCCGGTATTCTGGATCGTCAGGTTGATGTAGCCCTCAGTTCCCACGGCCAGGCCCGACGCCTCGGCATCAAGCACGTCGATCTGGACGACCGGTTCTATCGTAATATTGAGCGGGATCGTTACGGTCACGGGGGTGTACACGGACTGGACCTGGTCACTCGTGGGCTGGTTGGCGAGGCTGTTGGAAAGGTACGAGGTACTGCACGGTCAGGGGGAGCGTGTAGGACCCAAGGTTCGCGTCAGACGTGATCGTGGCCGAGAAACTGGCACTGGTGATCCCGGGACTCTGGATATCTCCCAGGGTCTGGGTGCCGGTCGTGATGTTGATCGGCGCCCCACCTGAAGAAAGGCCCACCGTGACCAGCTTGGCAGTCGTGGGGAGATCGGCCTGTGGCAGGGTTCCCTGGTTGATGAACATCACCGCGGCTGTCCCGCTGTTCTGGATGACCACCGTGATCGTGGCATCCTGGCCCGGGGAAAACTCGTTTGTCCCGGCAATGTAGGCCGATATCTGCGGGGAGCCCCCCTGGTATTTCTCCTGGCCCAAGACGGGTATAACGCACAGGGCTGCCACGAGAAGTAGGAGTGCAATTGTGATATGGTATCTCATCGGGAATCACGTGCAGGTGTTACTGGTACACATTTCTGCGGGATCATATAAATCGATGCGAGGTGGCGGACGGGTACAAGCCGAGCCTGTGGGGGGAGTAGATGATGCCGGTCTTTAGTAATCCCGGATCTCCACGAACTCCCGGACATCCATGAGCCCTTTCATAGCCTGGGTCTGGACCCAGCGCCCGCCTTCACGGATCGCCGCCATCGGGTTTGTGCCACCCACCGCGACGATGGAGATATACTGCGGGCTGCCGGGAACGCCAAGCAGCGGGATGTTAGGCACCCCTACCTCGAGGATCCCGGTGAAGCTGCTGTCCGCAAGCTCGTCAAGGACACGACCAACCAGCGGTTCTGCTTCCATGTGGAACTCCCGGATATTGGCGAGGATATTACCGCTTCCCTTTCGCATCACATCGTTCACCGAGGTGATCTGCTGGGAGATGAGCACCTGCAGCGGATCGATGGTGGTGTGCTCGTAGAGGATGATATGCGTGAACCGGACCGGGGCACGATCCTCTACCTCAACCACCCCGCCGCCAATCGGGTTGATCGGGATACCGCGCCGGATCAACAGGCCGTCGAAGGTGATGCTGCAGACCGTGCAGATGGCCGTGCATCCTTCAGGCACCACGTACCCGGCAATGTTCTCTCCCGAAGAGCCGAATTTGACGAGGCCGCTGACGGAAACCCCGGTCTTGCTGGCGTCCTTGAGAACCGAGACAGCGTACTCGAAATCCTCGTTTTTCACAAGCGAGATGTTGTAGACGAGTTTTCCTGTCCCTTTGACGGGATCATAGGTCACTTTCATCGCGTAGTCGTCAATGTTCTGATCGACAAACTTGAGTGGCCGGGTCATGGTAGTGATCTCGGCGATTGCAATAGAAAAATTGTTCTATAAGCCCATGGCAATCTCTATATGATGGAACACGACATGCGGGAAAAAGCCAAGAATGCGATGAGGCTCATTCTTGAAGCTGCGCGGTTTGAGGTCGAAGAGGTGGACGAACCCCTGGATCTTTCTGCAGTCCGGGACGGTGACTGCGTCCTTGTGCTCTGTTCAAACGATCCCGAACTGATCGGGCAGTTTGACAAGACCAACTACAGCCTCATGGTGGACGACCACGAGATGACCTGCAAAAAGCTGCTCTTCACGCTTGAAAAGAATATTGCGACGGAAAACTGCACCCAGTGGGGCATCGATGAGTTCGTCCAGTACGCAGGTGAGGCTGTGCTCGCTGATATCGTTGAGCGCGAACTCACCCTCGACCTCACGCCGGGCAAGGCAAAGAAGGCGGCCGCTGCGCAAGCGGAAGCACCAGCCGAGGACGAGCACTCCGGTGTTTCGATCCTCCACTTCCCGGTCAAGCTTTCCGAGCAGGCCGCGATCCGCACCGCGGGGATCCAAGGTGCGGCAAAACTCCGGTTTATGCCCTACTACCTGATCCACTACACGAGCTCCGGGGAGCAGGTGTACAAGGACCGGCGCATCCCCTTCGATGCCGACGGCTGGGGCGCGATCAATGCCATCAACGGCATCAAGCTCGACCTTGACGGGACCAAGGTCGAGGATTCCGAGATCCCGTCAAACGCCGAGATCTCCGATGCGCACATCACCAAGGAAGAGGCGTCAGAGCGGATGGTGACCGAGCTTATCGAACGGCTCACCCAGAAGGTCAGGATCAAGCAGGAGAAAGGAGATGCGATCTTCTACGAAGAGAAGACCCTCAAGCCTGACCGCAAGAACATCAAGGTCGAGACAAGGCAGGTCTACATCCCGGTCTGGCAGATCCGGGGCAAGAAGATTGTCGAGGTCAATGCCTTCACCGGGGAGCTCCTCTCCGAGCCGATGGATGAGGGCGTCGAAGTCTTCTGAATTTATAACCGTATGATCGTTGTTCTTGGCGGAGGTCCTGCCGGGCGGATAGCCTCGATACGGCTTGCGACGGCAGGAAAGAAAGTCACGCTTGTCGAACCCAAGGGAAAATCCCGGGGGATCGGCGGGCAGTGCCTCCATTTTGGCTGCATGCCGGTCTGTGCCCTCAACGATATCGCCCGCATTGTCAGCACCGCACGCAGGTTCCATGAGCTCGAGATGATTGATACCGTCCCGGCGCTCCGTTTTTCAAAGGTCATGGACGAGACCCTTGCCGTCCAGCAGAAGATCGCCGGGATTCTTGACGAAGAGACCAGAGACGCCGGGGTGGACGTGGTCTACGGCAAGGCAGGCCAGGTGGACGGACGACAGGTCTATGTTGGCGATGAGTCGGTCGATGCGGAGGCCGCGATCATCGCCACCGGCTCCCGGCCGAATATCCCGGACATCCCCGGCGTTACTCTCCCGGGAGTGCACACGCCTCACTCCCTCTGGAGACTCCGCGAGCTCCCGGAGAAGATTGCCATTGTGGGAGGGGGCGTGATGGCGGCGGAGTTTGCATATATATTTCAGGAGTTCGGGAGCGAGGTGACGGTGCTTGCCCGGAGCGGCTTTTTGAAAAATCTTGACCGACACCTCCGGGCCGTTGCGATGAAAGAACTCGCCGGCGTTGAGATCCACGAGGGTGCTGAGGCGACCGGCATCTGCGGGACTACCCTTACCACGGGAGTCCGGTACCGGATGGCGGGGGCGGAAACCGGGTCCCCGGCCGACACCGTGCTGCTCGCAACCGGCCTTGTGCCCAACTCCGGCATGGCAAGCGGGATCGATAAAGGGCCGGGTGGGGAGATTCTTGTCAATGACCGGATGCAGACGAGCGTGCCCGGCATATATGCTTGCGGGGACGTGGCAGGAGCGCCATTTTTAACGCCGGTCGCCCGGCACGAAGGGATCGTGGCTGCGGACAACATTCTGGGAAAAGTGCGGCACATGGATTACTCCCGGATCCCACAGGCGATCTATCTCGCCCACGAGCTTGCTTTCTGCGGAAGCGGTGCCGGGGAGAGCGCATCGCTTGCCCTACCCGGGCCAGCCGGGCCGGGGACCTACTGGTCGGTGCCGTACGGCGACACCGGGCTTGCAAAGATCTTCGCCGATCCGGCATCGGGAGATATCACCGGCATGTGTGCCGCGGGGCCGGCTGGGGGGGTCATCGCCGGGTACCTCGCGTTTCTCATGGAGCGGCATTTCTCTGTGCACGACTTCGAGGATTTCATCGAGGTCCACCCGTCATCAGACGGGATCTATGGCCTTGCGAAGTACGCCTCGGAATTGTTCAGGAAACATAACCCCCCGTAAGAGCCGGGGA
Source organism: uncultured Methanoregulaceae archaeon (assembly GCA_963717525.1). Taxonomy (GTDB): domain Archaea; phylum Halobacteriota; class Methanomicrobia; order Methanomicrobiales; family Methanospirillaceae; genus Methanoregula. The sequence continues at coordinate 2,107,229 of OY970343.1, read as the reverse complement.
CCCGGACGCTTTCTCCTTCCGCACCATGGAGTTTTCTGTGCCGGGGAAGGGATTTTTTTGCTTCCATTCGCGGTTATTGCCGGCGTAGACGGCTGCCCCTGAAGGTATTATTACGCTTGACATCGAAGGTATGAGGTACAGTTTAACCAACCTGCCCCGGAGCATTCCCGTGACCGATCCTTGTGAAACCCTTGCATTCGACCAGACCCGGCTCGACAAAGTACGTGCACTGCGGGAGAAAGGTATCGACCTCTACCCCCCCACCTTCGACCGGAAGAACACGATAGCGGATATCAGGACGAAGTTTGCAGGGATCACCCACGAGAAGAGCGAAGAGAGCGTCTCCACCGCCGGGCGGCTGTATATCATCCGCAACCATGGCAAGACCATCTTTGCCGACCTCGGGGACGAGAATGGCAAGATCCAGCTCTACATAAGGAAGGCCGACCTCGGGGACGAAGCATTCGATTTTTTTAACCAGTTCATCGAGCGGGGCGACTTTGTCGGCGTGACCGGGCATGTCTTCCGGACAAAACTGGGCGAGATCACGATCTGGGTGGACACGCTCACCCTGCTCTCCAAGGCGGTCTGCTCCCTGCCGGAGAAGTTCCACGGCCTCACCGATGTGGAGAAACGCTACCGGCAGCGGTACGTCGACCTGATTGTAAACGACGACACCCGGCAGGGGTTCCGGAACCGGAGCCGGATCCTCTCGTCCATCCGGCGGTACCTCACCGAGCGGGACTTCCTTGAGTTCGAGACCCCGATCCTCCAGCCGGTGTACGGCGGCGCAAACGCCCGGCCGTTCACCACGTTCCACAACTGCCTGGGCCAGAAGCTCTTCCTCCGTATCGCACCCGAACTCTACCTCAAGCGCCTCGTGGTTGGCGGGTTCGAACGGGTCTTTGAGATCGCACGGAACTTCCGGAACGAGGATATCGACACCCACCACAACCCGGAATTCACGATGGTGGAGATCTATTGGGCGTACCATGATGTCTACGACATGATGGACCTCACGGAGGATTTCCTTGCAACCCTCGTGCAGGAGGTTCACGGCTCACACGAGATAAAATTCGAGGATATTACGATCTCGTTTAACAAGCCGCTCCACAGGCTCTCGATGGCGGATGCGGTGAAGGAGTATGCGGGGATCGACATCTTCGCACATTCGGTCGATGAACTCCGGGCGCTTGCCGTGCAGAACCGGCTCAAGGATACCGACAAACCTCAGACGCAACGGGAGTTCCTCGTGTACTTCTTCGAGAACATGGTGGAGGAGAAACTGGTTCAGCCGACCTTCATCTACGACTTCCCTGTCGAGAACTCCCCGCTTGCAAAGCGCCACCGGACAAAAGAGGGGTTCACCGAACGCTTCGAGCTCTTCATCTATGGGATGGAGATCGCAAACGGCTTCTCGGAGCTCAACGACCCGATCGATCAGAAGGAGCGCTTCGAAGCCCAGGACAGGAAACGCCAGCTTGGCGATCTTGAGGCCCAGATGATCGATTACGATTACATCAACGCGCTCGGCTACGGCATGCCGCCGACCGGGGGGGTGGGCATCGGGATCGACCGGCTCGTGATGCTCCTCACCGGCAACAACTCGATCAAGGAAGTGATCCTCTTCCCGTCCATGAAGAGTGTCCAGGCGGAAGGGGAAGAGGCGGCCGGGAAAGATAAACCGGGTACCGAACCAGCATCGAAGAACTGATCGCCCGGCAGATCGACCCCTTTTTTCCGGCAGGCTATCGCCGGTTATTGTGCGAGCGTTGAGACATACGTAGCCGCAGCCGAAAAGATCTCCCGGTCGTTCCGGGTACTCATCGGATTTGTCCCGGTCGATCCGGATCCATTCCTTCATCTTCCTGCGTCCGAGGGGTACAAACCAGGTGATCCCGGGCTGTCCTGCGAGCTCTGCTGCCATTGCGGCCGGTACCCTGATGCCAACACCGTTTTCGTACACACAGGCGAAGAGTTTTCCCTTCACATAATAGGCCGGGTACCCGAACATCTTTCCCGGTTCCACCCCGGGGATGGCAAGGAATAGATCATCAAGAATCGCCTTGTGTGCCGGGTTGTATATGGGAGGAGACATGCGCTATGCTTTCTTTTGTGCGTCCGTAATTTCTACTGGGGAAAGGTCAGGCCCGTCCCACGGGCGGCGAAGCTTCTCCTTATCCTTTTTGAAAAAAGAAAGTGTCACCTGATCGTCAGCTTTTTTCATATCCCTTGACATAGCAGGTTCGTCCAGGGGACCGGCACGACCTGCAACTTTTTCTGCGGGGGGGTTGGGATCTTCCCCGGGCAGCAGCGGAGTTAAGTCGATCCTCGTTGCCGGTTCATCGAGATCTGCCATCTCGTACGGGGAGAGCGGGGATATATCATCGGCAACAAAATCCTGCTCTTCCGGATAGAGCCGGTCGACCAAAAAGACATGGGGAAACGGATCGTCATCCGCATCCGGAATCATGGACAATCATGGGCGACTGCATGCATCAACATTGTGATCGCGAGGGAGACGTTGGCTGCCTGCGTATGTGCGGCATCGCCTGCGGGATGAGATCACCCCCGCAACCCATATCTCACCCCACCCCCAACCACTCCTCCAATGGACCCCAACGAAAAACCCCACAAACACCACGAGGTCTTCTCCGCAAAAAACGCCGGGCACCTCGACTCCCGGTTCCGGCGCTTTCTCTATCACCCTGACCGGCTTGCGGTACGATACGTGAAGCCCGGCGACCGGGTGCTCGACTTCGGCTGCGGCCCGGGGTTTTTCACCCGCGAGTTTGCCAGACGCGTGGGTGAGAACGGCCTTGTGATCGCCGCCGACCTGCAGGAGGAGATGCTTGCCATCCTCCGCGGGAAACTCGGGTCCGAAGGCCTCCTGCCCAGGGTGAGCACACACCATTGCCAACCGGATTCGCTCGATCTTACTCCGGACCGGAACGGGCAGATCGATGTCGCCTTTGCCATCTTTGTCGTCCACGAAGTCCCGGACCGGGAAAAACTCTTCCGGGAGATCGCTGCGATGCTCGTGCCCGGCGGCCTGTTCTTCTATTCCGAACCCCCGATCATTGTCTCCGGTAACGAATTTCGGGAGAGCCTTGCGCTCGCAGAAAAAGCCGGGCTCCGGCTGGTTGAGTCACGGTTCTTCTTCGTGAACCGGGCGGCCGTGCTGAGGAAAGCGTAGGGAGGGAATGGCCCTACCCCCCACCCATGTGTCGGGCCAACAGGGGGTACCCCCTCCCCCCTCCGGACCGGTCTGGTTCTTCTTTTTTCATCCGGGATTGTCGCGGCCGGAAATCTTCCGTCGGACACTCCACTCGAAGTACCCTGCACTTCACGTGCAAAAACAGCGGGCATCCCATTTGTGGAGAGGGGGGTGATCCCCCACCCACCTCCCCTCTTTTCTTTCAACAGGGAACCACCCCCCGCCCTGTGGGTTATTATTTCCAGTGGAATTCAAACGACAAGTGCAAAAGAAGAGAGCGAGCCGGAAAAAAGATACGAAATGATAAGGCCCTTACTTCCTAGGGGCCGGTCTCTCATCTTTATGGATCAGCCGGCACTTGTTGACGCATTCCCAGTTTTCAGGCAGGAACTTCCCGTCCGGGCCCGCCTTCATCGTGGTGTGGTACTTCTCCCCGCAGACGATGCATTCCATCAGGCCACTCTTCTCATCAACCACTTTCGTGGTGTGTTCCTTGGTACTCATGGAAAATGTATCTTTTTTGGCTGGCAGATATAGGTGCGGATTGGGAACCGCCGGGTTGTTTCCCGGATCTAAAAACAAACCCTTACTTCCCGGAACGCAAGCGACAATGCATACCGGAAGGACATGAGGCGCAGCAACCGGCGCGGTTATTTATGGTAGGGCTCGCCGCTGTTGATCCTGCAGGCCCGGTAGAGTTGTTCGAGAAGGATCAGCCGCGCCATCTGGTGGGTGAACGTCATCGGTGAAAGCGAGAGCCAGAGAGCGGCCCGGGCAAGCACCGCGTCAGAAAGCCCAAGATCACCACCGATGATCACCGCAATCGAGTTCGTTCCCGCAAGCTGCCAGTCGTGCATCCGTGTGGCGAGCGCCTCGCTTGACACCTCCTTTCCCCGGACATCGAGTGCCACCACGTATGCCCTGTCAGGAATCGCGGCGAGGACACGCTCACCTTCGCGATCCTTGACAAGCTGCTCCTGGCCGCCGGATGCGTGGACACCCCGCCGCTCTTCGGCAATTTCCATAATGGACAGTTTCAGGTACGGCAAAAGGCGCTTTTCGTACTCGGCGATACCTTCAGAGAGAAAACGTTCCTTGATCTTTCCGACCGCGATGATACGTACCTGCATACGGGATCTCTTTACAAAACAGGGGGGCGAGCCGGACGCCGGGCTTCTTAACGATCCCTACAGCGGTGGATGTGTGGTACTTACGGATTACTTTTACGTTCTTTGGGATCAATTTTCTGGGTCGAGAGCACGTCCAGCAATGCTTCCTTCATCATATTTTTCATGAGTTCCCGGCCCTCATCTGATGCCATGTAATCCTTAAGGAGCTCTTTGAACTGCCCCATATCGTGGTGATTATCGACGAAAGCTAATAAAGCTTGTGTGATGCAATCCGAGATCGTGGAGAACTTCTTTTCCTCGTACACGAGCTTATTGACCTTTTCATAGATATTGGGCGGCATTTTGTAGGAGATTGCCACCCGTTCTCCCCGGCTTGCCGGTACTTTCTCTACCATTCTCTATAAAATGGGCCAGAATACTATAAATAGCCTGTTCATGGCCCTTTTTGTAATACCCGCGGGACCGTTTTATTCTTTATGTAATACTTATGGAATACTATTTATAGCGCGGCCGGTAATAGGAGATTAAAACGAGGTGCTTTGACGTGAACGAACTGCTGCTTTTTATGCTCGGGATTGCCGGGGTGTTCTCCGTCCCCTGCAGCGGAGCACTCCTTGCCTTGGGAACGATGATCGACCGGTATCCGACCGACTATGAAAAAGAACGAATCCACAGCCTTGCAAGCCCCATCGAATCCACCCGTATCGCGGTTGTCCTGTTCTGGGTTCTTTTCCTGTCCGGAACCTGGGCGGTCCTGCAGCAGGACCGGGTGCTGATGATCACCGGGGTAACCATGATCTTTGCCACCGTTCTTTTCCTGTTCATTGCACTTGCATTCTCTTTTGCCGTACTCTATTCCCTCAAAAGGAGACGCGATGATATAGTTACAATCGAGCGGGAAGTTGCCATCGAGACGGCACGGGTCCAGCTGGAAAAGACTGCCGGCGTGAAGGTGCCATCGCCGGTCGCACCTAAGGCAAAGCCGGTCCGGCGCATCCCCTCCACAGTAATCGAGACTCTGCTCAGGCAATATTGATCTTTTTTTTTAGATTCGCCCCAACTGGGCAGGAACTGATCCCAAAAGAGAGGAGGGGCGGGCGGTCATTCACCCGAAGAGCTGGTATGACTCTTCGAGCGCTTCAACTGCCGGAAGTTTCTTTCCGGTCAAAAACTCGATACAGGCCCCACCGCCCGTGGAAATATGGGTGAAGTCTCGTGCTATCCCGAGTTTCTCAATCACGGCCGCGGTATGCCCGCCGCCCACAACCGAAAACTCGACTTTTGACGCAGCCCGGAGCAGTTCGTACGTGCCCGTGGCAAAATCCGTTCCTCGAAGACACCGGCGGGACCGTTGAAGACCACGGTCCCGGATTTCCTGAGGATCGATATAAGCGCAGGAAGGGCATCCATGCCGAGATCCATCACCGGCGCATCGGCAGGGATCCGCTCGACCGGGTACTCGGCACGCCTGCCGTTCTGCCGCACCGCAACCGATGACGGCATGATCACCCGGTCGCCGAATTTTGTGAGAATCTCCTTTGCCTTTTTTATCTCGCCCTGGTACTTCAGCTGCTCGATGAGCTGGGTGGAGGGTTTGCCGATATCGTACCCGGCGGCGATAGAGAAGGCGTTTGCCACGACACCGATCACCATCACGTTGTCGGCGATGCCGTTTTCCAGCACGTGACCCGCGACCTCAATCGAATCATCGATCTTGGTGCCGCCGAGCACCATGCAGACCGGGCGGGGGGCGCCCGAGAAAACTTTCGAGAGGGTGGCAACCTCCTTTTCCATCAGGAGGCCGGCCGCGGATTTCATGGCGAGCGGCAGGCCGACAACGGTCGGCTGGGACCGGTGGGCAGTCCCGAATGCGTCGTTGACAAAGAAATCCGCCATAGCGGAGAGCCTCTTAACGAGATGGGTCTTTTTTGCCTCCCCGGGGTTCATGGTGAGGTTCTCTTCTGCAGCAAACCGCACGTTCTCGAGCATCAGGACATCTCCGGGCTTTGACGCATGCACGGCTTCCTTCGCGTGGTGCCCGAAGATACTGTCGATGTAGGTGACCGGTGTGCCGAGGAGCTCCTCAAGTTTTCCTGCATGGGCTTCAAGCGTGGTAAAATCCTTCTTTCCCGGCCGGCTCTGGTGGGTGACGATCACAACCCGGGAATCAGAAAGGGCACGCACCGTAGGAAGGTGTTCGCGGAACCGTTTGTCATCGAGAATAAGGTGGGAGGTGGGATCGATAGGTGAGTTGAGGTCGAGACGGAGAAGCACCGTCTTTTTGCTGCACTCCAGGTCCCGGAGGGTACCGATCGGCATGCTGCCACACCTCCCGGGGTTATGCCGAGCCCCGGGCCTTGATCTTCTTCATCCGGAAAAGCTCCTCGCGTTCCATCTCGTCAAGGCGCATCTTGATGAAATCCCGGGCGGCGGTGAGTTCGGGGATGACCTTGAACTCGAGCGCATTGACCCGGCGCTTGGTCTTTTCAATCTCGTCAAGGAGACGCTTCATTGTGGTTTCGATCTCGGCACTTTCGATGATGGCTTCCACAAGGTCCTCGAACGCCGAGGCCGTTTCGTCGATCACCGGGGAGGTTCCGAGCACCCCATAGCCCCGGTCGGTGAGTGTCTTTTTCACTTTCGAGGATTCGATCTCCGGCACGACCACACCCATGATGTTCTTGCTCCTGAGTGTGATCTGCGGCACCTCTTTGACCGAAAGGGCAGCGGCCTTGACACCGATTGCTCCTTCAACCGTGTTTGCCACTGCCATCATGTCAACGGCCAGCTTGTACTTTTTCAGGAGCTCCCCGCGGCTGTCCTTTGCCTCGGAAAGGATCCTGAAAAATTCTAAGATCAGTCCATCGCGCTTCATCTTGAGGATCTTATAACCACGTTCAGAAAGCTGGATCTTCCTTTTGAGGTTGATCAGTTCGGAACGGGTTGGCTTGATATCGCGCAGCGCCATGGATACCCCTTACTCCTTCTTTGCACCGGCCTTGAGCTTCGGGTGGTACTTGTTGATCAGATCGCGGTCAATACGGGTGAGCTGTTCGACCGGCAGCGTCGCGAGGAGGTCCCAGCCGAGGTTTAAGGTGTCCTCGATGGTGCGGTCTTCGTCATAGCCCTGCCGGACAAAACGGTTCTCGAAGAGGTCAGCGAACTCCAACAGCAGCCGGTCACGCTCGGAAAGGGCGTCCTTACCGACAATTGCAACGAGGCCGCGGAGATCGTTTCCTTCCGCGTACCCTGCATACATCTGGTCGGAGACCTTCTTGTGGTCTTCACGGGTGTGTCCCTTACCGATACCGAGGTTCATCAGCCGGGAGAGTGAGGGCAGTACGTTGATGGGCGGGTAGATACCTTTGCGGTGCAGATCACGGTTGACCACGATCTGGCCTTCAGTAATGTATCCTGTAAGGTCAGGGATCGGGTGGGTGATATCGTCACCGGGCATGGTCAGGATTGGGATCTGGGTGACCGAACCCTTCTGGCCCTTGATCATACCGGCACGCTCGTAGATACAGGCGAGATCCGTGTACATGTACCCGGGATAGCCACGGCGTCCTGGAACTTCTTCACGGGCGGCACCAATCTGGCGGAGCGCTTCACAGTAGTTCGTCATATCCGTGAGGATGACAAGCACATGCATACCCAGCTCGAAGGCGAGGTACTCTGCAGTCGTGAGAGCGAGCCGCGGAGTAATGATACGCTCGACGGCTGGATCATCCGCAAGGTTGAGGAAGACGACGGCGCGTTCGAGAGCTCCCGTGCGCTCGAAGTCCTGCATGAAGTAGTTCGCTTCTTCCTTGGTGATCCCCATCGCGGCAAAGACCACAGCAAAACTTTCGGTCGAGCCGGGTACTTTTGCCTGCCGGGCGATCTGCAGCGCCACGTTGTTGTGCGGGAGACCTGCACCCGAGAAGATCGGGAGCTTCTGGCCACGGACAAGGGTGTTGGTGCCGTCTATGGTGGAGACGCCGGTCTGGATGAAATCGGCCGGCATGCCCCGGGCGTACGGGTTGATCGCAGCGCCGGTGATGTCGAGGCGTTTCTCCGGGACAATCTCCGGGCCACCATCGATAGGCTTACCGCCACCTGAGAGGATACGGCCAAGCATCTCCCTGCCCACCGGCATCTTGATGGTCTCGCCGGTGAACCGGACGCCGCTGTCCCTGCCGATACCGGTGGTGGTCTCGAAGATCTGGACAACGACCAGTTCGTCACTCGTGTCCAGTACCTGGCCGCGCTTGGTGGTGCCATCGAAAAGGACAATGTTGACGAGTTCGCCGTAGGCAATCGGCTCGGTCTTCTCGACGAAAACGAGAGGACCGGCAATCTTTGTGATCGTCCTGTATTCCTTCATGATGCCGACCTCAGTGTGTTGAACTCAGCGTCCATATCCTTCTCGATCTTCGCGAGTTCCGGCTTGTAGTCCTTAATGAACTTGATCTGGGGCAGCTCGTTCTTGGACTTTACACCGTTGATCTGCGCCGGGCTGACACCGGCGATCTGGGCAGAGTAGGCAAGCTCCGCGAAGAGCTTGATCGCCTTCATCATGTCGTACTGCTTTTTCATGTCGCAGAAGGTGTCAACCGCGTCGTAGGCATTCTGCTGGAGGAAGATCTCACGGATCATACGGGCGACTTCGATGGTCACCTGTTCTGATTCCGGCAGGGCATCGGATCCAACGAGCTGCACGATCTCCTGCAGTTCTGCCTCTTTCTGGAGGACTTCCATGGCCCATGACCTGAGTTTGTTCCAGTCAGGGGAAACCTCCTTATCGTACCAGTCGTGGAGGGATTCCAGGTACAGGGAATACGAGTTGAGCCAGTTGATCGCCGGGAAGTGCCGGCGCTGGGAGAGCTTTGCGTCCAGTGCCCAGAAGACTTTGACGATACGCAGGGTATTCTGGGTAACCGGTTCCGAGAAGTCACCGCCGGGCGGAGATACGGCCCCGATAACCGAGACCGACCCGGATGCTCCGTTCAGGGTCTCAACAAGACCGGCACGCTCGTAGAATTCGGAGAGCCGGGCTGCAAGGTACGCCGGGTACCCTTCTTCGCCGGGCATCTCTTCAAGACGGCTGGAGATCTCACGCATGGCTTCTGCCCAGCGGGAGGTCGAGTCTGCCATCAGGGAGACATCGTAGCCCATATCACGGAAATACTCGGCGATCGTGATACCGGTATAGACCGATGCTTCACGGGCTGCCACCGGCATGTTCGAGGTGTTCGCGATGAGCACCGTCCGCTCCATGAGGGGTTTACCCGACTTCGGGTCCTCGAGGTGCGGGAACTCGGTGAGCACTTCGGTCATCTCATTGCCGCGTTCACCGCAACCGATATAGACCACGATCTCGGCATCCGACCATTTGGCCAGCTGCTGCTGGGTGACCGTCTTGCCGCTCCCGAACGGACCGGGAATTGCGGCAGTGCCACCCTTTGCAATGGGGAAGAGGCCGTCGAGAATACGTTGACCGGTGATCAGCGGGATCGTCGGGTTCTTCTTCTCTCTGACAGGGCGGGGAACACGAACCGGCCAGCGCTGGATCATCGGGTACTCGCGGCCGTCGTCGAGAATGCAGATGATCTCGTCAACGGTGAAGTCACCGCTCCTGATGGTCTTTACCACGCCTGCCTTCGCGTTGGGCGGGAGCATAACCCTGTGGACGATGTTGGTCTCCTGCACTTCGCCGAGGATCGCGCCCGGTTCAACCTTGTCGCCGGTCTTTACAAGCGGCTTGAATGTCCACTTCTTCTCATGGGAAAGACCCGGCGCAGTGACACCGCGCTCGATGAAATTTCCCATCTTCTCCACAAGGACAGAGAGCGGGCGCTGGATACCATCATAGATACTGGTGAGGAGCCCGGGGCCGAGCTCAACTGCGAGCGAGAGCCCCGTGTTGACGACCGGCTCGCCGGGCCTGATACCCGAAGTGTCCTCGTATACCTGGATAATGGTATTCTCGCCCTGGATCTTGATGACCTCACCCATCAGCGCTTCCTTTCCGACCTTGACCACATCGTACATGTGGGCGTCAAGATTGACTGCCGTAACTACGGGGCCGGCGATCCTTTTGAGAACGCCCTGTTTTGCCTCTTTGGTTTTTTCACTCTTCATTTCCACAGATCAACACCCACCGATCTCTTGATTTTCTCTCTCATGGACAGCCCCCCTTCTTCGCCGCCGAGAGCAATCACCGTCGGCTTGACGGAATTATCAAGCGTAGCGCGGAGCCGGCGCGGAAGCCTTTCCATGTCGCTGCTGTTTAATACCAGGATTCCCACCTGTCCGTCCGCAAGGACGCTGGCGATGCACTCGTTGAGCTTCTCGTCGTTTTCCGCTGCATAGGTCTTGCGGATGCCCGCAAGGCGGAACCCGAGAATGAACTCGCTGTTGCCGATGACTGCAATCTCCATGTTACATCACCAGGTATTTCCCGATCATCTCCGGGGAGAGCTTGGATTCCTTCCCCCGTGCCAGTGCCCGGAGGTTGAACACTTCATACTTCTTCTTCTCGAGATACACGAGAATCGGGTAGATGGAGAAGGGGTTACGCTTGGAGAGTGTCTCCATCTGTTCCATCTGCACCCGCACAAGAAGCGATGCAATATCATGAACCGGCTGTTCCGTCTCCAGACCTTTTAAGAGTTCAACCACCGGTTTGGTCCGGACCTTTGCCCTGAGCTGGTCGGTAAACTCCCGGTAGTCCTGGATCGTGTTCAACGCAGCAAAATCTGCCGCGGTGATCGTTCCGCCGGTGATATACATCTCCTTTGCATCTTCCTGGGTCTTGTCGGCCCGCAACCGGAAGAGCGTCAGGATGTTTTTACTGTCGATATCCAGCCGGACGAAGGCAAGGAACAGCCGGCCCCCGGGAACCCCGCCACTGGATTCCGCGATGATCTCCGCGTAGAACTGCTTGTACAGCTCATTCTCCATCCGGGCAAACGAACCGGTCTCTTTTGCTACCTGGTACTCGCGGGCGAGCACCGGGTAGAGCCGGCGCCCCTTGAGGGCCTCGATGACACGGTCCGGGTTGTCCTCGGCAAGGAGCCGGTCGAGCACGACCTTGTCAAGGCTCCCTGCCGGAACAAGGACTTCCTTTATCCTGCCAGCTTTCTCCCCCTGCGACTTGCCGCGGAGGATGGTGAGCACGTTCTGGATATCCCAGTAACGGAGGTACGCCCGGGTGAACTGCTTGAGGGTTCCCGGCGTGATCTCCTGGATCTGCTGGTACTCCTTTGCAAGGTTCCAGCTTAAGGCCACCTCAATGAGGTCGATCCCCTTAAAGGTAGTGCTCAGCTCGTCGATCTCCTGCTTATAGGATGTCTCTTCGATGATACGGGTAATCTCGGGAAGGCTCATGTTGAGCATTCGCTGGTACTCTTCGCGGGGCAGAAGCTTTGACTTCCTCACCCGCATCCTGGTACAGACGTAGATAGTGGGCGCTGAAATGCCTTTCATCCCTGCCATACCTGTACCGCCCTATCCGAAGAGGAGATCAGATGCATCCTTGAGCCCGGATTCCCATACTTTGTTCATGAAGGTGCGGTAGCTGTAATCGATCTGCAGCTCGCCTCCTTCGCCTTCGATCAGGATCCCGCCGTCGATATCGACTGGTTCGCCCAAGGTATAGCCGGAGAATTCCTTCTCGGCAAGGACAACTTTTGCTGCCCCTACATCACGTGCGTTACAGTGGATACTGCCCCGGGGGATCTCCTTTTTTGCTTCTGTAAGGAGTTTTTTGATGGCTTCGCGATGGAAGCTCTCAGGGAGTTTGGCAATTTCTTTCCGGGTGCCCTCGTACACATCATCAAGGAGCCCTTTCTGCGTGTTGAGGATTTCGCGCTTGACAAGGAGGTTTGCCGCCGAGATCTCCTGGGCGATCATCCGGGACGCCTGTTTTGCTGATGCCTCCTCGGCTTCTGTCTTGATCCCGCCAACTTTCCGGTTTGCTTCTGCAAGGATCCGATCAGAGTCCGCAGTGGACTCGGCACGGATCGCATCCGCTTCCTTTTTGCCTTTTTCCCTGATCTCTTCCAGTACCTGCTTCCAGTCCCATTGTCTGCCTCTTTAGAACAGGAGCAGAAGTGCAATGACAAGACCGAAGATGACGATGGTTTCAGGAATGACCGTAAAGAGCAGGCCCAGACCGAAAAAGTCCTTGTTCTCCGCGCTTGCGCCGACAGCGGCAGCCCCTATGCCCATCTCGGCGACACCGGTACCAAGACCGGTGAGACCAACAGCAAGAGCGGCTCCGATTGCCTTCATTCCAACCTGCGATGCCTGTACCATATCAAGAGTCATGTTAACGTCTGCCATAATCTAATCCTCCGTAAATCTTCGTTTCATTCCAAAGGGAATATACTTCCTGCCTCCACCTTTATAGAATTTGGTGAAGAATTCGACGTAGTGTAACCTGATTGAGTGGAGTCCGCCACCCAGAATACCCAGTGCCAGATTGAACGCATGTCCGATTAAAAAGACCATGACACCGACAATAATGAGAACAATTCCAAGAATCGAGAGATTTTTCAGTCCGGGGCCGATGAACATCCCGATGGACATGTAGTTGACGACCATCGCGATGGCCACGGATGAAAGGCCGACAGCCACCAGACGTGCATATGACAGCACGTGCGAAATAATGGTCGGGAGTTCGACGATCTCAAGAACCGCGTCCCGTACGATGAAGAGGATACCCATCACGATAAGGACGGCGGCGACAACAAGACCGGCTGGAAGCCCTGCAACAACGGGAAGCTTGCTCAGGTCCGGCATTAAGGGAAGCGCAAACATTGACCAGATGCCAATGAGGATACCCCACATAACGGTGATCCATCCGAGGTTTGCAAGGACAGCCTTGACCCGGTGTGCCCCGTGATCCTGGCGTGCATGGTTGATCATGCCCAGCGCCCGCCCGAGCGTGATATGCAGGATTCCAATCCAGATGGCAAGAACCATCAGTTCGGCAATGGCAGGTCCCTGCCCGGCCGCCTCCGTTCCCCCGATGTTGAGGTGCCGGCTGAAGATGATCGGTGCCCAGGGCAGTTCGAATCCTAAAAATTCGCTGAACAGGATACCAAAGATGATGCTCGATATACTTGCATTCCTGAGCACCACAAGAAATTCGCGGGCATCGTCACCCTTGAGCACCCTGCGAAGCGCAAAGCACATGATAAGGAGCAGAATGCCGTACCCGACATCCCCGAGGATGAGCCCGAAGAAGATCGGGAACACGATGGCCAGCATCAGCGTCGGGTCTACTTCCGTGTACATCGGGCGGGAGTAAATATCCATGAGCATCTGTGCGGGCTTTGCAAACGACGGGTTGTTGTACTCCACCGGGACCGCATCATGCACCGGGTCGACGGGGAGTTCGGTGACAAAGACCTTCCCGCCGGTCGCCTTGTCCAGTGCCTCGCTGACGCCTTTGGTGCGGTCAGCCGGAACCCAGCCCTCTGCCACAAATACCTTAGAGGTCGTGGCAAATCGTAAGGGGGCCTCGGCCTGCTCGATCTTTGCCCGGAACGCTTCCTCACATGCAACCAGGAGGCCGGTATGGGACTCCTTGATCGCCGCGAGTTTTATGTTGATCGCATCAATATCTTTTTTCAGCGCTGCGATCTGCTCCGTATAATACGCGGTGCGTGCCGGGGCAGTACCGTTCTCTTCCGGGATGGTGACTGCCTGGAACTGCGCATCCTGAAGGAGCCTTTCTGCCTCGGCCCGGTTCTTCTCCGGGACAATTGCGAGCACAAACGACCGGTCCTTGCCCTTTACCACCTGCATCTCGTGCGGGACAGTAAGGGACACGTTGCGGTTCACGTAACCGGCGAGGACAGAGAAATGCCGGAACCCCTTCAGGAGTGCAAGATCCACCGGGATCTCTAAAAACGGTGTGAGTTCAGCAATTTTCTGCTCGTACTCCTTCACCTTCGAGTCAAGTTTCGAGCGTGCGCCTGCCAGTTCCTCGACCTCTTTTTCGATGCCGGGGAGATCTTTTTCGATCTGCGAACGGATCTGAGGCAGGCCCAGTTTTTCTTTTGCCTCGATGTCCTCGCCACGGATGGCAAAGACATTCTCGATGGCCCTGACCTTGATAAGCTCGGTGGATGCCTCCGTAGCCCCTTCAAGCGGCGTACCGATCTTAAAACCCTCGTATCCCTCGCGACCCTGCTCCACGTAGTCTTCAATATGGAACAGGTTGCCGCGGTACAGTTCCTGTATGATAGGTACCGCCTGGTCACGCGAGGCGACGATGAGCACACGGCTCATCGGTTTAGCCGTTAACATGCAGCTGCTCCTTAAACCGCGATACCAGCAGCTGCACTGCCTTTGAGAGGTTCTTTGTGCCCTTCTCTTTCAATGCCGCTGAACGCTGATTGCCTTCTTTGAGGATTTCAGTGTGCTTTTGTGCTGCCTGGTGCCGTGCTTCTTCCAGTTTCAGCTTCTTGTATTGTTCAGCATTGCTCTGCGCCTTGTTTATCAGGTTATCAGCTTCCAGCTCGGCATGGGCATGTCGTTTCTTCTTTTCTTCCTGCGCCGTACTGATCATCGACTGATACTCAGACTTCAGTTTTCTTGATGTCGTTTAGGACCTCAGTTTTCATCCAACCCTCCACTCACGGCAGTACAATACTTGGTGAAAATCACAATATATGTATTGTTATTTACGTTCTCATGTCTGTTTTTAAGAGGAGAAACACTCCGGGAAAAAGTGCCAGAAGGAAAATCAGCAGCTCATGCCCGGGTGGAGCCGTTCCAGCGTGAGCGTTGCTGGAAGCGGCGCGATCGTTATGCCGTCCCGGGTCATGCGGATAGTCAGGCCGGCAAGTTCATCGGATGAACAGACAAGGTGCTGCTCCGGGTGCGTCCCCCGCACGATCGAGCAGCTGGTCTGGATTTCAGGGGCTACCGAGACCACGTAGGGGATCCGTTTTGATCCCGGGTGGTTGCGGGGAAGGACGATAAGCGGAAGGTGATATGTCCTGACCAGCGCAAGGAGCATCAGGGCAGGTTCGACCGGGCCACCCCCGGGGGCGGATACCACTACCACGTCGCCGGCATGGACTCCCTGGATATATTCTTCGAGACTCGCTTCAATACACAGCGGAAAATCCTCGCTGACCGGTGCAACAAGGAGAAAAGAGTGGGCGCCTTTCACGAGCAGGACGTCGTCGCAGGCGGAATCGTTCATAGCTCGGTTACATCTTCGGACTGGCAGGAGGGACACATGGGCCGTTTGCCGATCCCCTTGAACCGTTCGCCGCATTCCTTGCACCGGTAATCTTTTGTCGTGACCCGGTCAGGAGGGAGATCGATATCCGTTGGTCCGCCAACACTACACATGCACCAATCACCTCACTACCCTATCTCCCCATTCTCTTATTTATGTTTGTTTACGCCCGCCGGAAGAGTCTTTCGCGGGTGCATGAACGGGAAGCCGGATCCGGTGCAGTCAGATGACGATGATGAAACTGAATGTGACAAGGGCGATGATCAAAAGGATACAGGAGTGCTTGACCCCGGCAGCAAGTGAGGCCTCCCCCATCTGGCCGGCGATCAGGCCCGAGAAGAGCGCCTGGATCAGGCAGGCATGGTAGAGGAGCCGGTCAAATGCCTTGACCGGCACTGAACCGATCCCGGAGAGTGGGCCGGCCCCGGAGATCCCGGTTGTCCCGATGTGGGCAAGTACCGGCAGGAACTGGGTAGTAAGCACGGCGACGACAAAGAGGAAGACGAAGAACGAGAGGTAGACGATCGCAGTATAGATAAACATCTCGGCGAGGCGCTCCTTCTTGAGGGTTTCGCTCATCTTTGCATCGCTTGCAGCAATGGCGAGCACCTCCCCGATCTGTCCGCTCATCTCGCTTGCCTTTGTGATCAGCGTCACTGTCCGGGCGATGGACGCCGTGCTGATCCGCTGTTCAAAACGCATTAGCGCCTCGGAGAAATTCGCCCCCCAGTCCATATCCCGCTTAATTCGCCGGATCTCGTAGCTGAGGAGGCCGAGGTTGGTGTTGACCATGATCCCGATGGCCTGCGCGATCGTCAGGCCGACACGGTTGATGCCGGCCATCCGTTCCAGGAAGTCCGGGATCATGACCTGGATCCCCTTGACCTTCCGGGCCCAGATCTCGTAGAAGATCGCGTAGGGGACAAGGACGATCAGGAGGGCAATGACGATATGGGCGTTGATCACTTCGATGAAGAGTTCCGGGTCTGCATAGTAGGGGATGTTTTCGATAACCAGTATGAGATAGATGATCGCCACCGGGACGGTGATATAGAGGGTGTGGTTGACATCGTTGACAAAACTCTCGAATGGGTGGCTGATGTAATTGGTCAGCGTCCGTATCTTGTCGTACTTCCCGAGCTGGTCAAAGAGCGGTTTTTCCCCGGTCTTTTTGATCCGCTGGACGTCTGCGTAGGTGTTGAGCTCCTTTGCCCGGACAAACCGCTCGGCCTTCTCCGCTCTCCCCGGAGATGAGATCGATGAGCAGGATAAAGATCAGCGACCCGATAGGCATGATCGCATAGATAACCAGCGAGAGCTGGAGGACTGCCGAACCGCCCAGCATGCCCATAACTACCATGATGATGATCAAGAACAGCGGGCCGGCGACAAAGAGAGTGACGTACGACTCCGCCACCATGGAGAGAATAGTTAAAAACTGTTTCTGTTCGAAGCGTGCCTCTTCCTGGTACAGCCTCACCCGGCTTGCAAGGAATTCCGAGAGATCTCCCCCGCCCCCGATAACGGAGAGGAGGTCTTCAAGGAAATCCTTGAGCTTTGACGATGGTGTCGTCTCGGAGAGGTGCCGGATGGCAGTGAGGACGTCGGATCCGAAATAGTCGACATCCCGGGTGATCTGCCGGAACTCGAGCGCGACCTCGCCATAGATAGGAGCGTTCTCGGAGATGGCATAAAAGATTGTCATCAGCTCCGCCCCGCCCCGGCGCATCGCGTACATGTAGGCGACTGCGTTGTGCAGCGTCAGGTTGATCTTAACGCTCCGGTTATTCTTCTCGATGCGGGGGAGCCGGAGCAGAAGAAGGAAGGTGATGTACGCCCCCACGGCAAACGAGACGACAACGCTCGCCGAGACCACCACTGTCGGACTGGAAAGGAGGGTGAGACTCCCGGGCAGCTGGAGGTTGAGGACATTATAGACACCTTTCCCGGACCGGACCTCCTGGGCAAAAAACTCACTGACCATGTACCCGAGAATCGCAAAGAGGATGCCGGATACAATCGATATCCTGATGGACTTCCAGAGGTACTGTTCGAGTGTAAGGCCGGACCGGGACGAGACAAGATCGGCGTGGATGCCATGGTACCGGATTGGATCTCGCAGCAGCCATTTCTGGAGGGAATGCCGGACGTTCATCAGAGTACCTGTCTGAGATCGTCGCTGTGGGCAAGCACGTCCGCACGGTTGATATTATAATTGTGGAAGAGCGATGCGGCCGAAATATAGTCCCGGATGCCCTGTGTCTGCATCGCATCGAGCAGGCCTTTCCTCACCGCGATCTCGGTTTCGAGCTCTTCCCGTGTCCAGCCCCGTTTTGCCGCGATCGTATTGTAAATCTGCGATCGGCCGGTATAGCTGGTGCGGTCATGGACCGGGTCGTACTCAAAGACATTGTTGACCCGGAGGTTCCCCGTCGCCGGATCGATCCCGGCAACCTCAACGACTTCCTGGACCCGGCGCACCCTCTCCGTCCCCCGGTAGATGAGCGCCTGGACGCTGATAATGTTTAATGCCTGGACCATATTACGCGGAACGTTGAGGGGTTCGTTCTCCAGCCGGTGGATGGCCGCATCGATGCTGCCGGCATGCATGGTGGAGAACGTGGTGTGGCCGGTGTTCATCGCCTGGAAGAGCGTCTGCGCCTCGGGACCACGAACTTCACCGACAATGATGTACTCGGGCCGCTGCCTCATGGCGGCACGGAGGAGATCGAACATATTGATGGCGTTGCCACCCTCGGTAAGCGCATCGCGGGTGACGCTTGCGATCCAGTTGTCGTGATAGAGCGTGATCTCCCGCGTGTCCTCGATGCTGACAACCTTCGCGATAGGAGGGATAAAGAGGGAAACGGCGTTGAGAGACGTGGTTTTCCCGGATGCAGTCCCGCCGATGAAGAGCAGGCTCATGCCGTTTTCTATGGCCAGCCAGAAATAGGCAAGTTCATCGCTCGAAAACGTGCCGTACTCCATGAGCTCGATCGGTGAAAACGGGTCTTCCCTGAACTTCCTGATGGTAAACGAGGTGCCACGGGTGGTTACCTCGGTCCCAAGTGTGAGCTGGAGACGGGAGCCGTCAGGGAGGGTCGCATCCAGCATCGGAGAGCCGCTCGAGATGTGTTTTCCCGAGCGCTGGGCAAGCGTGATGGCGAGCGAGTTGAGGACATCGGATTCGAACGCGATGTTGGTCTTGATGTTCCGGTGTTTCCGGTGGTACAAAAAGAGCGGGACCCGGCTGCCGTCGCACGATATATCCTCGAGATTGGGGTCCTTCATCAGCGGATCGATCCGTGACCAGCCGATGAAGTTCCGTATCAGGTAATATTCGATCTTGAAAAGCGTGGACTGGTCAAGGACCAGGCCGTAATCGTCAAGGAGGCCATGCACCTTTGCAAGCAGGATCTTTTTGCGGTCCTTTTTGATCTCGTCTGAGGTCAGGATCAAAACGTCAAGGAGATCCTCGTGGAGGCGTTCGAGAAGCTCGTACTCAAACTCCGACAGTGGCGGTTCGAAAAGGAGATACTCGGTCTGGTTTGTCTTCCGGTTGAGGGCGATATACACCAGCGTCCGGCCCTCCTCGATCCAGTACTGGTCGAGCAGCTCGTACCCTGCGGGAACCTCGGCGCTCACGAGAGGGCCATGCCGGGCAGGATCATACTCCTCGTCCGGGATCTTCTCGCGGGTCCTGAGAAACCGGAAATAATACCGGTAGCTGGCCTCGCGTTTACCGGACGAGAGGAGAACGGTGCCGGCACCCCCCTCCGGCGGCTGTGAAAGACCTGCATCCTCCGTGGCCACCCCAGCCCGGGACCGGTGTTCTTTGAGTCTGGTAAAAAATTCTGAAAGTGCCATCTGCCTGCCCTCGGAATTGCTTCTGGTTTCCCGTTTATAGTTCGGCAGATACTTATATAAATAGTGTTTTACGGAGTACGGCACGCAGTACCTGACGTGCGGACGGGAATTCCGGGGCATTTTTCGGCGTTTCGGACATCCGTCGCAGGATGACAGATATCTTTATGTGTGCGCCCATGAGAGTTTCTAAAAACGCCAGACCACTGGATAAACGGAGTACCAGATGCCGGAACCACAGGAAACCAGGATGCCCACCGGGGTCGCGTCGCTCGATCCTATCCTTGATGGAGGTGTTCCGCCGGGAACCCTGACCCTCCTTCTCGGGGAACTCGGGGCCGGACACTACGAATTTGCCTACAGCTCCATAGTAAACTCGCTCGCGGGTATGAAACGGTCTCCTGATCCCGGCATCCTGCGCCCGAAGAAGATCCTGTACATCACGTTTACCCGGCTGGAGGCCGACGTCCGCCACGAGATCGTCCAGTCGTTTCACGCAGACTGGGTGACCTCGGAGAAGGAGGGTATCTCTTTCGAGGACCTCTCGGATCTCTATTTTGACCGCAGTATCGTCCCTGACTCCTGGTACAGCCGGAGCAATACACTGACCCGGCTCCAGAAACGTTCCGAACATGCAAATATTTTCATGAGGCTTGCGGAGATCTTTGCCGCAGCCGAGCCGGACAGTATGATCATCGTCGATTCGATCACCGATATTGCGACCCAGACTGCCCTCCCCAATCTCTGGGCAGACCTGACCGCCTTTCTCCGGGGCCTCCAGCGGCTCGCAAAGACGAAAAACTTTACCATCTACCTCCTGCTCAGCAGGGGGATAATCGACGTGGCCAATGAGATCGAACTGTCTGATATCGCTGACGCAGTCTTTTTGTTCCGTTGGGAGGAGAGCACCGGCTCGCGACGCCAGCGGGTGATGTTCTTTGAAAAGTTCCGGGGGGTCATGCCTCACCTTGAGGAGCAGGATCTGGTTAAGTTTGCCGTCAGGATATCCACAACCGGAGGATTTGAAGTGAGCAATATCAGGATGGTCATATGAACGGGAAACGTGTGAAAGTGGGGGTCTCCGGGCTTGACGAGATGCTCGGGGGCGGCCTGCTTGCCGGGAGCATCTGCGCCATCATCGGCACGTACGGTACCGGGAAAACGACATTTTCCCTCGATTTTATCTGGGACGGGCTCAAACGCGGTGAACGGGCAATCTATATCAGCCTTGAGGAGCGCGAGGACAGGTTGATCCTGTACATGAAACAGAAAGGCTGGGATGTGGAGCCTTACCTCAACAAGTCTCTCTATATCATCAAGCTTGATCCGACAGATTTCAACCTGGCAAACAACCGGATAAAAAATGAACTACCGAACCTGATCAGCGAAATCAAGGCAAGCCGGGTCGTGATCGACCCGATCTCGCTCTTTGAGGATCTCTTCGGAAGCGATGCGGAACGGCGCCGCGAGATGTTCCGGTTCATCGAGGGGCTGCGGGACAAGGAGTGCACTATGATGATGACGTCCGAGACGGACAGCGACAACGTCTTCTCCAGCCGGCACGGCCTGATCGAGTATCTCGCCGACACCGTCATCCTGCTCCGCTATGTCCGTTCGAGCGATCTCACGGACGTCCACCTTGCGCTCGAAGTGGTGAAGATGCGGATGTCTTCCCATTCCCGGGAGATCAAGCCCTACGAGATCGAGCAGACACAGGTGACGGTGTACTCGGAAGCAAACGTCTTCTGATTTTTGATATATCCTCTTTTTTGTCCGGGCAATTACCTGCATAGACCCTGAGCGCTGATGGAAAAACAGAATTGGAGGGATCCACCCCAAGGAGGATCCGGTCTAATCTGAGTCCAATAGAGCCCCGATTGGTATCAGGCACACCTCTCCCCGTAACAACCCCAACCACCGCAGTCATCGGAGAACGTTTCAAGTATCATTATCTCATGCACGATCATAATTCTCCTATCATATGGCTGAACAACCTGCCCCGTCCGGATTGCAGCAACCATCTCTTGCTTCAATCTTTTTTGCGTTTTTCCGGCTTGGAATCACGGCATTCGGCGGCCCTGCCATGGTCCCGTACATACGGAAGATGGCGGTCGGGCAAAAAGGTTGGATCGATAATGCGGTCTTTGACGATGGTGTTGCACTCTGTCAGGCTATCCCCGGCGCAACGGCCATGCAGGTCACCGCTTATACGGGTCTACGTATCCGTGGAACCGCAGGCGCACTCGCAGCATTTGTAGGGTTTGGCCTCCCTGCATTTTTCCTGATGATGGCACTGTCAGCACTCTATGTTTCAACCTCAGAACTTCCCCCGGTGAAGGCGTTATTCCTTGCTTTGCAGGCGATCGTTGTGGCGCTGGTCGCGTATGCGACGGTTTCATTCGGGCGGACATCACTCAAACGCTGGATTCATGTACTTATTGCCGGGATCGCTGCAGTGCTTTTCATCGCCGGATTGAATCCTATCGTGGTCATTGTTCTTGCGGCCCTGCTCGGGATCGCACTTCTTCCGGCACCTGACAAAAAACAGGATGCTCCTCCCGGTAGGTTTCCGCGTCCGGAAAATTCCTTTTTTATCCTGATTGCCGTGGCTGTAATCTTTTTCGTGGTACTTTACCTTCTCCAGCCCGATCTCTTCACCCTCGCCGCTACCATGGCAAGGATTGATCTGTTTGCGTTCGGAGGTGGTTTTGCCTCGCTCCCGCTGATGTTCAATGAGGTTGTCGTGGTGCATGCATGGCTCGACAGTGCAACCTTCATCAACGGGCTTGCCCTGGGCCAGGTGACCCCGGGCCCGATCGTTATCACCGCAACGTTTGTCGGTTTTCTTACCTACGGGTTCTGGGGAGGAATCGTTGCAACAATAGCGATTTTTATCCCTTCATTTCTGGTTGTGGTCGGTACGGTACCGTATTATGACTGGCTGCGCAGTTCGCAGATGTACCAGAGAATGTTCCAGGGAATCCTGTTCTCGTTTGTCGGGCTGCTCCTGAGTGTGACCATCAAGCTGGCGCTTGCAGTCCCCTGGTCGTGGTTCCCGGGAATTCTTGCGGCAGGGGCATTCATCTCCCTTCTTCTGGGTGCAGAAATTCTCTGGGTAGTCGTTGCCGGAATTGGAATCGCTGTTGGGATGTTCGTTATTATGCATTGATTGCGTGTTGTATCTCCGGGATCTCACAGTGACTTCCTCCTAATCCGGCCCCAATCTGGCTTCCGATTCCCCTCCTTCATACCTAAACGGAGCCCGTATCGGGCCCCGTTTAAAAATAACCCCAAATAAGCCTTATTTTGGCAATCGGACGAAATAAAATGAACCCCATAATGGGGTTATTTTGGCCGATCTCACGTCAAACTGCCATTTGGACGATCCGGAAAAAGAGGCTGCCGGAACGCGAATACGGGGCTGTAAAAGGCATTATATGGGGCTCAATTTAGGCTTTTTTTTAAAAACGGACGGATATAAAGGCCCAAATTTCCCGGACACTGAATCGGACGGTTTTACGGGCGTATTTTCAGGGAGGCAGCAAGAAAAGGCTGGCGCTGGTTAAAGGGATACCGGTGCAGCAGGATACATTCGTCCCCAAAAGCATTTTTCCAAAAACATTTTCACGATCCGTACTTTTTCATCAGACCGTGATGCCGAAAATATTGAGCAGGACAAGGACGAGTACGCCCGGAAGCCCTCCGACACCGCAGATGATGAGCGTTGCGAGGCTGTACCCGATATCGGGCCGGCCCACCCACTGCATTACCTGGAGAAAATTTAAGATAAACAACAGGATGAGGCCGAGGACTGCATTGACGACCAGCACCGCCATTTTTTTTATCAGGTAATACGCGATGGCGAGGATTGCAACGATGAGAATGACGGCAAGAATAATATCACTCATAGTTACTTACCAATGACCCGTACGTTATTAATTTTTACCGGGGGCAGGATGTAAGATCCAACAGCGCGGCTCTCTTTGCCGAGGGCTGCAACCTGCCGTTGGAGATCGAAGAAATTGCCCGTGAGCATCGCTCCCCGGACCGGTTCCGCAAGTTCGCCATCTCTCACCCAAAACGGGTTGGACATCTCAACCGAGAAGTCCCCGCTCAGGGGGTTTGCCGTGTGAGCCCCCACAACACTGTGGACATAGATTGCCGGCTCATCGAATACCACATCCCGCTTTCCGTCCACCACAAAATTGTGGTGGCCGATCGCGGGGAGCCCGGCAAACCCGCCCCGGATCGCACTCCCGGTGGACTGCAGCCCGGCCCGGTACGCGGTCTTGAGATCGTAGGCAAAGCCGGTAAGGACGCCGTCCCTGACAAAATCGAGCCGGCGGGTTGGTGTTCCCTCGGCATCAAACCACGTGCTCCCGGTGGCGCCCACCCGGTGTGGATCGTCGAAGAATGAGAGGAGCGGAGCAGTGATGGTTTCCCCGATCTTAGTGGCCAGCTTCGAACGACCCTGCAGCACATTCCTCCCGGAGAGAGCCGGGACAAAGATCCCAGAGAGCAGGTCGGCATATGCCATGGGGGAAAGGACAACATCGTACTCCCCGGAGGGGATATCCTTCCCGCCTGCCGATCGTGATGCCAGACACGCAGCCTGCTCACCGACACGCTGCGGGTTCACCTGAGACCGCGAAAAGGCGTGATCGAATTCGTATCCTGTGGACTGGCCGCTGATCGCCTCGAGCGAGATCGAGACGTCCGATTGCCGGGACGTGTACCGGACGCCGTGGCTGTTTGCAAACGTAATCTCGCCGACCGCGACTCCCGCCCCGCCGGAAGTGACCGTGGCATCCGGGTACTCCAGGGCTCCTTCGAGCATCCCGACAAGCAGTTCCTGTGCCGTTGTCGGCTCGACAACAAGGTCCGGATCCCAGGCAAAATCGGTCGTCGGGAGTGCGACCGGATCCGGTAAACCTTTCCATTCCTGTGGCGTGGCAAGCCGGCCGCCGGCGATGGCAGCATCCAGGCAGGCCTGCCACTGCTGCGGGTCGTTGGTGCTTGATGAGCCGATCTTTCCTTTGTCGATAGTGCGGATGCACAGGCCGGTCTCGACAGATGACGAGCAGAGGCTCACGCGACGCTGTTTCAGGTCAGCAGAGATTGAGGTCCCGGAAAAACCGTACACCTCGAGTTCGTCAACCCGCTGCTCGCCCACTGTAAAGAGCTCTTCAATCCACGCCACTGCCACCCACCACCGCATCACACAGGAGCACCAGCGGCGCCCCGTCGCTCACCGGTACGCTCTGCCCACCCTTTCCGCAGTACCCCGAATGCATAACCCGCTTTTTACCGCACAGGGCAATCCCGTGGAGCGTCTTGAGGATCTCGCCCGAGAGCGAAACGTCCCGGACCATCCGTGTCCGCTCCCCGTTTTCTATCAGGTAGCCGTACTCCGCATTGAACTGGAAGACCCCCCGGCCCGGGTCAACCTGCCCGCCCCGCGAACCGGCAAGATAGATCCCGTCTTTACATTCCGAGAGGATCTCATCCTCTGTCGCATCGCCGGTCTCGATGAAGGTGTTGCTCATCCGCACGAGCGGAGGTTCCCCGGGCATGGCCCGGGCATGGCCGGCAACGCCGTTTCCGATCGCGGCAAGCGTCTGCCGGTTGTGGAGGAAGGCGTTGACCTTCCCGGCCCGGATGATCTCGGTCCGGCCGGTCGCGATCCCCTCGGCATCAACCGGCTCGAAACCGAACTCGTGAAGGGACGGGTCGTCTACGATCGTGAGGCGTTCGTCGCCGATCTTCTCGCCGGTCCTGCCTTTGAGGATGGAATTTCCCTCCTCGATAAGGTCGCCTTCACTCGCATGGCCCACGGCTTCGTGGGCGAATACGCCGGCCAGTTCCGGGTCAAGGATGGCATGCATCTTCCCTCCCTTTGCCGCACCGGCATCCAGCAGGGCGACGGCTGTTGCCGCCGCTTTCCTGCCCATCTCCTCCCGGTGCCGGAGGTTGAACCCGTGGATGGTGTGATCCGGTTCGTATCCCATCTGGACCGTCCCGTTCCGGGATGCAACAGCCATCACGGAAAATCCCGTCCGGCAGATCTCGTAGCAGTATTCATTGCCGGAGCTGTCCATGAACCTGACCTTCTCAATCCGCTCGCTATAATTTGCCCGCCGGCTGGTCACCAGCGGCAGGTCTGCAGCTTTTTCAATCGCTAGGAGCAGCTCTGCTTTCTCTTCTATCCCGACGTCGCGGCAGTCCTCCTTTACCGGGGGGACCAGGCGTACTATCCGGGATCCGTCGCCAAGATTGACCGTATCGTCAGCAACGAGCGCAAGTTTTTGGGCCGACACAAGCAGTTCGTCGAATTTTTTCCCGGGCTCATGGGAGTAATTATCGAACTCGAGGATCCCCCATCCGCGGGGCCCGAGAACCCGGATCACTGCCTTGTTGAAAAAAATGGTACCGGCGGATTCTATAACACCCTTATCGACATCGATATGGGTGGACTGGCCGCTGACCTGGCGCAGGTCATAGTACCGGATACCGGAAGGTTCGATCATGCCGTCGTAGTGTTTATGGCCGGGGCATCAGCAAACACCGAGGTCGACCGGATCGCCATCTTCTTGAGTTTGGAGAGGAAACCTTCCATGTTCTCGGGGACAAGCGCGTGCTTGAGCACCTCGTCGATAGTATCGACCGGGATGATCGTCACCATGGATTTGTACTGTTCCTCGATCAGGACATCGTTGATGTTCATCCGGGGGATGAGCACGGTCTTGATCCCTGCTTTGACTGCCGCTTCAATCTTATAGGTTACCCCGCCGACCGGGAGCACATCCCCGCGGACTGAAAGGGAGCCGGTCATGGCAAGGTCCTGCCGGACGGGGATCCCCTCGATGGCGCTGATCACGGCGGTCGCAACGCTGACGGACGCGGAGTCGCCTTCGACACCCATGTACGTGCCGATGAACTGGATGTGGATGTCGATGTTCTTTACATCCTTGCCGGTGAACTTCTTCAGGATGGCACTGACGTTCTTGATGGACTCCTGTGCGATCTCCTTGAGCAGGCCCGTCGCAATCACTTCCCCGCCTTCTTTTCCTATGGCCGGGGTCACTTCCGCCATGATCGGCAGGACCGATCCGGCGTCGCTGCCGGTGACGGCAAGGCCATTCACCCGGCCGATCCGGGTCCCCTCGACCACGGTCATCTCGTACTCGCGGAGGTGTCGAGTGACCTCGTCGGAGACCTGGTCCTCGATCGATCGCGCCGTCTTCTTTGCCGTGATGACGTGGGCCGCCGTTGTCAGTGTTGCCCCTTCCTGCCGGGCGATATCTCCGGCAACCCGGATAAGGCCGCCTATATCACGGAGTTTTAAGGTCAGGTGCCCCTTGCGGTTTGAGCGCCGGCGGGCCTCGCGGATGATCTCATCGATGGCGCTCTTGTCAAAATGCGGGATCTTCCCGTCGTTTTTGACCTCCTGCGCAATGAACCGGATATACTTCTGCTGGTTCTCGGGCGTGTCTTCCATGCTCTCGGCCATGTAGACCTCGTACCCGTAGCCGCGGATACGGGAACGCAGCGCCGGGTGCATGCCCTGGATCGCATCGAGGTTTCCTGCCGCGACCATCACGAACCGGCAGGGAACCGGCTCGGTCCTGACCATCGCGCCGCTGGACCGCTCGCTCTGGCCGGTTATGGGGAATTCCCCTTCCTGGAGGGCGGTCAGCAGGTTCTGCTGGGAGTGGGGGTCAAGCGTATTGATCTCATCGATAAAGAGCACCCCGCCGTTCGATCGGTGGATAGCCCCGGCCTCTACCCGGTCATGCGCCGGCGTCTCAAGGCCGCCACTCTGGAACGGGTCGTGCCTGACATCTCCCAGAAGGGCGCCGGCATGGGTACCGGTACCGTCAATGAACGGCGCATTGCTCTTCACATCGTTTGAGACAAGCAGCTTGGGCACCATCGTCTCTTCGCGGGGCATCATGTACCGGAGCGCCATGAAGACGAACGCAGCCGCGATGATCCCCATGAGCCATTGGTAGGTAATGAACGCATAACCGATGATGCCGATGATGAGGATCAGGAGAAGGGTGTTCCTGAACTGGATCTTTTTCTTGGCCTCGATCTTGTGGGCAGCCACAATCTGCTTGCCCCGTCCCGCGGCGACCGTCCGTATGATGGGGTTGTTGGAATCATCGGAGTTCGGGTAGACCATGATGTCCTGGAGCTCCTCTTTTGGCAGGAGCTCGGCCATCGCTTTTGCAAGCATCGACTTGCCGGTTCCCGGGCTTCCGATCATCATGACATGCCGTCGCTGGATAGCTGCCTTCCGGATCACTTCGACCGCACGCTCCTGGCCGATCACCTGGTCGATCAGCTTTGCCGGGACCTCAATCTGGGAGGTTGCCCCTTCTAGAGCAGGTGCAGCCTGAACCGTGGCTCCCGGCGCGGGCTCGGCCGGCACGGCAGCTGCTGCAAGATCCGGCTGCGGGGCCGGAGGAACTTCATTTTCATGCACCGGTTCTTCTGGTTTTGAATTTTCCATTGGAAATTTTACCTCTTTCCACCCTTCAGTGTGCATATAATTTGACGCATGATAGTTTAAGTACTTTCAGCAGTGTGCAAAAATCCCTGTTTTGCCTCCGAAAAGCCATGCAAAAATAATACTACCGGCAGGGTGTAATAGTATGGCAGGGAAAGGTACTCCCCAGCATCCCGGGGGACAGGTACGTTATCATGAAAGTGATCAGCACGGAAAAATCCCAGATTCTTGCGGCCCGTATCGCCACGGCGTTGAACACGACCATGGTCGATGTGAAATTCTCACGGTTTCCTGATGGCGAGCTCTACCTTGAGGCCGGAGAGCTCGACGATGAGACCGTTATTGTCGGCAGCGTCACCGAAAGCGATGCGCTCGTCCAGCTGCTCCTGCTGATCGATGCCTGCGAGGGATCACAAAATCACCTCGTACTCCCGTACATGGGGTACGCCCGACAGGACAAACGGTTCAGGGACGGGGAGCCGATCAGCGCCCGCGCCATCGCCCGGCTCTTCAAAAATGGAGTGGAGGATTGCATCACGGTCAACATCCACGAGCCGTCAGTACTGAAGTATTTCCCGGTGCCTGCCACCAATATTTCGCTCGCGGGGGATATGGGCGCCTGCATCGGGACCATGGGCCTGTCCAATCCCCTGATTCTCGCTCCCGATGACGGGGCCCTTGCCTTTGCACAGGGTGTCGCAGCCGCGGGAGGATGGGACTGCGATCACCTCGAAAAGACCCGGCTCTCGGGTATCGAGGTGAAGATGGCGCCAAAGAAGCTCTGTGCTGCCTCGCGCCCGGTGGTTATCGTTGACGATATCATCTCGACCGGAGGGACCATAGCGACGGCGGCAAAAATGCTGTACCAACAGGGTGCGACCGACGTTTACGCTGGCTGCGTCCATGGCGTGCTTATCGGAGGCGCATACGTCCACCTGAAGGCGAGCGGGATCCGGGACGTATTCTGCAGCGATACCATCGAGCGGGGATGCAGCCGGCTCTCGGCGGCAGTAAGCATTGCGGCTGCCCTGAGGAGCTGACCGGGTACCCGGTTATCCCCAGGTACAGGTGAGAAGCGACCATGAAATGCGTCCTTGATGCCACGGTCTTTTTTTCGGATTACCCGGTGACCGGGGAGTGCTACACCACGCCGTCCGTAGTCGCTGAGCTCAAAGACCTTACGAGCAAATGCCGGTACGACCTTCTCGTGGAGGCCGGGCTCCGGGTCTGCCAGCCGGACTCCGGAGGACTTGACCGGGTCCATGCTGCTGCAGGGAGGTCAGGAGATCTTGCCGTGATATCGGGTACCGACTGCGATATCCTCGCCCTTGCCGGGGAGCTCGGGGCGACCATATTCACGGACGATTTTGCGATCCAGAACGTAGCGGCCGGCCTCGGAATTCCCGTACAGCCGCTCCAGCAGCGGCCGGCAAAAAAAATCCGCTGGAAATACCGGTGCAGCGGCTGCGGCCGTTATTTCAAAACCGACGGGGAATGCCCGGTCTGCGGCTCAATAATTAAACGAAAACTTAAATAGATTACCACAAATCTTTTTTCATGTCTTCCCTTGATGATCTGATAGCCCGGGCAAAACTCCTTTTATCCGAAGGCCACAGCCCCGGCCAGATTGCAGACGAGCTCTCCCTTTCCATGGAAACGGTGACCTGGCTTTTAACCCAGGCAAACGGCGGGGCGGCAGCGCCAAAGGATGTCCATATCGACTGGACTGCCGTGAGCAGCCAGGCGCCGCTGCTTGACGGGATTGCCCTGATGCTCTTAAACCGGTATTACGGTGCACAGGAAGACCCGGCATCAGCCTCAGCAGACGTTATCGTGGGAATTGCTCTTTCCGGCATTCCCCTTGCAACAATCATCTCTGTCCAGGAGGCGGCACAGCTTGCCATCTACCATCCTTCGAAGCAGAACACGAGCGATCACCCGGTCGGGTCGATCAGCGGAAACTTTGCTCCTGTCGCAAAGGAACGCTGCATTATTGTCGATGACGTGATCACCTCGGGGAACACGATGAGGGAGGTCGTCAAGTATCTCAAGAAACACGGGGCAGTCCCGGTAGCAATATGGGTCATTTTCGACAAGCGCGGCATAAAGGATATTGATGGCGTGCCGGTCTATTCGCTCTTCAAGATCTCCCGTATCGATTAATCCATTCCTTTTTCCTGAGAGCCACTAAGGGGGTTCTGTTGCGTCTGCGGTGGATCAACCGGGTTGTCGGTTGGTGTTGCATGAAGGTTGATCCTTCGCGCGCAAGCAAGAGATATTGGGCAGCAGTGCGTCTATTTAATATCAAATATTATATCAAAAGGATTATCTATCCTCTCAAGAAATGTGTCTACAATAGTTTCGGGTGGAAAATGGATATCGAAGATATCAACAAACTCCCACCAAGTGTTATAATAAACTCAATCCTTTTTGCCGCTCATGAAGAGTATTCCACTAAAAGGAAAAAGGTTGTTCTAACCAAAGCTGTGAAGCTAGTTGTAAGATCAATTGAAGATCTTGGGTATCGTCAAATTTCATACGGGTGTTTTAAACATGGAGAATTTTCTTTTCAGGCGCATAGCATAACAAAACCAATTTTTGTAACGCGCTCTCTTCATGGAGCAAATATCAACAAAAGTATTGTGAATTTTGAAATTGTTGAAATGGTAAAGCCCATCATCGTCACCTTGAAACCAATAATGACAGGAACTTGGAAAAAATTTTTAAAATATGCACACGAGGATAGGATATCCCCAGAATATCAAGCATTATACAAATGGCATGACGCTTTTCATGATATAATTGGGGAAGCGTCAGAATGTAAAAAGGTTGATATAGGAAAATTCTATGATACGTTTTCGGATATAATTTCAAATCTCGATTCCACATTAAACCACGTTGACGAAAAATATTTGCCTCTCTATTTTGATTACATGGATCTACTTGAAGGTGTTTTGATGGTTTGTAGAAACAGAGACACCAATTTTAACCATGTAAAAGAAATCCTCTCTGACTTCAATAACATGTATGAAAACGAAATATCCACATTTATTTTCCCATTTGTTCTCACGTTAAAAGGGGACAATATTGAATATGAGATGGGGGCATACGAATCCAATTCTCAAAGAAAGATAGAGGGCCTATCCAATAATTTTACGGCACTGAAAGATAAGGTGAAAAGATATAATTTAATTCCCACCCTCGAAGATATGGATTATGAGATTGAAAAATCCTTAAACCAAATGAATAAAGATGAGAAAATAGAGTTACTTAATTTGTTAAAACCCTGTTAAGAGACGCAGTCGATAACAAAACTTATCTTTAAACAGTTTTTAGGGAGACAAGACGTTACAAAACTATAAAGTTTAGGTTTGTTTTTACAAATATCCGTCCAATCCGTAGTAATGAAATGAGGATTTTGTAAGGTTCCATCTTCATATGCCCAAATAAAAGCACTCGTTAACAATTTCGCATCGTGTTCTTTTCTTTTAAGGTCAGTACGAACCGCTATTAAATAATCATGTATTTGTTTAAAAAGAGTATCAAATGACAAATGCGATTTATTTGCAACATCGTTTATTAAATCACAAAATATTTTCGCACGTTGTGGGAATAGTTTGAGTGCATTTTTCTTTCTTTGTTCGAGTCTCTTCTTTTCAGTACTCCGTATTTCTTCATTTACAATATATTTTATCGAATGATACCCGTTTTCTTTTGGAGGGAATTTTCTTATAAATTCTTTGCATGGGTCATGAAATTTTTCATCCCCTGTGTCAGAATACCCTATAACAACTCCAGAATCGATAAAAAAATCCAATTTTGCACCTTAACAGACAGTATATTTGTAATTAACATTATAAAATCAAAATATTAAACGTTTCCTTTAAAGCTCACTTTACCGCCAACCCAATCATTGTCATCCAGCGGTTACCGGTTAAATCCAGTGGAATGTTTGCCATCTGCGCAGGTACCATTCCACCGATTCCCTGATGGGGGCGGATATAGTTGTAATATGTCTGCATTCCAGCGGCAAATTCCGCCGCGCCAATCCCACTGTCGAAGCTTCGCATAACTTTCGTGCGCTCTCGGAATGTTCCATTCAGGCGTTCAAGGATATTGTTATTCGGCTTAGTTTCAAAGTCCTTAAGGCGGATATGGGGGTTCTGGATTCTGCCGAGTCCAAAATATTCTGCCTTTATCGCGTCCTTGTATGCCATGAGTCCATCGGTCACAATCGCATCCGGTCGAACTTCCGTAACTTCCTTGGCTTTGCTCAGCGGTCTGCGCGCATCCTTGATGTACCGGGTTTCAGTGACTTGGCAAGCAAGAAGGTATCGTGTCTTTGCATCCA
This sequence comes from uncultured Methanoregulaceae archaeon, assembly GCA_963717525.1. Classification (GTDB taxonomy): domain Archaea; phylum Halobacteriota; class Methanomicrobia; order Methanomicrobiales; family Methanospirillaceae; genus Methanoregula. Next base: position 2,074,910 of record OY970343.1, on the reverse strand, counting down.
TCAGGTTCCAGATCCACTCGTAATACTTTTTCTCGCCTTCTTTTTTGATGAATACCGTTGTCTCATCACAGTGCCAGATGTTTCCGACATCAGCCTTGTACTTCTCAGCATATCCCGATAGCAGTTTCAGGTACTTGCGAATCCACCGGAGAATGGTTGCCTGATTGACGGAGACGCTTTCAACCTGTGTAAGATGGTCGGCGATCTTCCTCAGGGATACCCCCTTGAAGTAAAGGTCAAGGGTGAGGGTGATCGTTTTGGGGCTGTTTTTCATCTTGGAGAATCCTTTATCGATCACAAAGGTATGGCCGCATTCATGGCAGGCGTACCGCTGGATGGTTCCGTACTGGGTCTTGCGGCTCCCCCATTTCCTGACGCTTGCAGACTTGCAGGCCGGGCACAGGATCGTTGGCTCGGCATTTTTAACCTGCGCAGGTGTGCTGTGTCCCTCTACATCCCCGGCGAGTTTTAACGAGAGCATGACGGCGTGGATGTGTTTGCACGGCATATGGCGGGTCTGGAAGTCGGGGCACGAGCATGTCCATGTTGCCTGTGAGAGGATGCGAGCCTTCCGGTCTGACGGGAAAGTTCTGGATACGACGTAATAGGCATCCTTTGATTGTGATCGAACGTCCCATTCATTTTCACCGGTCTGGATAACGGTGTTGGGCTGGCTGATGATTGCCAGTCCTCTTAATTCTCTTGGGTCGGTTAGTTGCTTCATTTAATTTACCTCTCTATTTACCTATAAGTCATACAAGGTAATAAACTTATTGGTAACCCATTAGGTAAATAAACAATCCATAAGGTAAATTGAGTTATAGTATATAAGGTAACAAAATTTATAATGTATAAGATAGATATACCATTACATTATGCCAAAAAATCCGCGAGCTAACGAGACAATCTTAAATCCAGCAACATCTTCTGGAGACTCGCTGAGAACTACAGTACCTTCGTTTATCAAAAACCAATTCAACTTGCAGAAAGGCGATTCTCTTGAATGGATTATAGAGGGGGATCATTTAGTTGTGAAACCAATCAGAAAGGAGGGGTGACGTTCAATCATGGAAAAGTTGGTCCCCAATAAAATATACAAAATGGATTGTTTAAAAGGATTTGAAAAACTGGGTGCGGATTCTGTTGATTTAATTGTAACGTCGCCACCTTACAATATTGGAATAGCCTACAAAACATATCAGGATACAAAATCGGGGGATGAATATCTTGAATGGATGGAAGATGTAGCGATAGCCTCTAAAAAAGTAATGAAAAATGACGGATCGTTTTTCCTAAATGTTGGTGGAACCGTCACGGATCCTTGGACACCAATAGATGTTGCAAATGTCTTTCGGAAACATTTCGCCCTTCAGAATATGATTCATTGGGTGAAATCGATAGCAATACCAAAAGAATGTATGGGCAAATACCCACACATTAAAGCCGATGTTGCCGTTGGGCATTATAAGCCAATTAACAGTAAGAGATTTCACCACGATTGCCACGAATTTATTTTCCACTTTACAAAAACCGGCCGCGTCCCTCTAGACAAATTAGCTATCGGTGTTCCCTATCAAGATAAAAGCAATATAAAAAGATGGAAATCGACAAATGGCGGCGATTTGAGAGACCGAGGCAATACCTGGTTCATTCCATATGAAACGATCCAAGAATCAAGGCCCCACCCCAGTGCGTTCCCAGTTGGATTACCCGAGATGTGTATAAAAGATCACGACGGAATCTGCAAAGATACGCTCGTTCTCGATCCATTTATGGGAATTGGAACAACAGCCGTAGCTGCCGTTAGACTGGGTATCAACTATATCGGATTTGAAATTGACAAAGAGTACATCGATCTCGCCAATGAGAGAATTTCAAATGAGCGATTAAAAAAGAGCAAAGGTCTTTTAAAATATTTAAAATAATTACAATACTATTATTGTTTTATGCCGACCGTTCAAGGACTTATGAGTGATGTTTCCGAATTAACCGGGCAAATATCATTCCCCGAGCTAGTAAAATCGACGACGGGACTTGATGTTGTTAGACTTGATCTAAATACGGAATTAGATAAATCCCTTAACGAAGAGATTGTAAAATCGGCGAGGAATTTTATCGCATACACTACAAGGACTCATCAACGGTATGAGGGAGGCAGAATAAATGATGTTGGGAAAAGGATAGAAGAGGCCTTTGTTGAAGAATTGAAAAAATCGGTACTTACACCAACTTTGTTGAGTAAATCTGGATATCCCGATATTATGATAAAAGATCAATCAGGTAGGGTTACATATCTCGAATCAAAGGCCATTAGTAAAGATTGGGATAGCCAATTCAGATCTTTTTACTACACAAATGGAAACAAAATTAAATCTTCCGCAAGGCATCTGTTAATCGCATGGAATATTGTCGAGGAGAAAGAAAAATATTGGAGAGTCGTGGGATGGAAACTTTGTGATCTTTATTCTCTTAATCAAATGGACATAAAGCTAGAATTTAACTCAAATAATAAGGCTTTATATGCCGGGGATTTACTAATTGCATCATCTTAATATTGGGATGGTCATATGCCATTTGTTACCGCCGCTAAGGAATTTCTCGAATTTGCTGGTGAATTATCTGACGACAAATATGTCGATGTTATGACAGATACTGTTGGTTATTTGTTGGAGAATTCCATTGGAATAAAAAATGCTGTTCCCACAGACACCATCGTGAAAGTTTTAAAAGAAAGAGGGCACAAAATAAGTCGCCACTCGTGGGAAATTTATGTCTTGGGAAAACTTCGCGGAGAGGGGATATTCATTGCTTCGAATAAGAATAAAGGCATGTATATTATCGAGACGCGAGAAGAGGCCGAGAAATTTTACCAAGAATATCGCAGATATTCTCGAAATACCGTTGAGAATAAGCGCCGTCTTGATTTATTAAGCGACTTAATTGAATTCGGTCACTGGGGAGAATAGGACTGTTTTGTTTATTCTCCCCCACCAGAAATTCTTGATAAAATAATTTCTTGATCAGATGTTATATTCAATATGTGCATTTTTCTATGGCAATTCGGACATAATGCCGCAGTATTTTCAGGTGTATCGTCCCCATTTCTGGACAACCAAATCACATGGTGGGCTTCAAGATATGGCTTATTCCTTATATCGACAAAAGGCGCCGGGTGTTGGCATAATTGACATATTCCATTTGCCCTTCTCTTAGCATATTCGGATACAATCGCTCTTCTTTGATAATATTTTGTGGTCCCTTCCCTGTGTGTTGCCCCCCTATCTAGCGATTGAATCCGCCTCATCAATTCTTCTTGGCTTAACCATTCGGCGTCCTTTTGAAAAGTATCTTCTTTCCTCTGCTGTAGTTTATTCAAATCTTTGACTGTTTGATATTGGTATAATGGTTGAATGTCAATTATATTCCCACGAAATTCCATTATATCAACTCTCTTGGGATTTCGATGTGCTCGGAGTATGTTGTTTTCAATGCTGAAAACCCATCTTCGTTTTTGTTCGTCTATATGGGGTTCTGTCAAGAAATCTTTTAGTTGTATATAAGGAATGGAGAAAAAATCATCTCGGAGATTCTCGTCACCATATATAATTAAATTAAAATCCTCTCCGAATTGTGCTTTATATCTGTTTAATACACTTTCATAAAATGCAACCCAATAACCGGTAGATTTTGCTTTTTGGGCATAATGCCGTTTCTTGATAGATTCTAAATTCGATAGAATAACGTTAATCATATCAATCTCCGGTTTTTATGATCCTACCATCAGCAAAAATCGCCCAAACATATGCAGGCCCTCTAACAGCATTATTAAAAACACCGGGTCCAGATACCGGCCACAACCCGTAGGCATATAATAGGTTTTTGCGATTTATTGCCCATGTTGTTCTATCGACGTATAACGAGGTTCCTTTTGTCCAGTAAGTAAATGGCAATCCTGTTTTGGTATGGAAAAGTTCTCCCTCGTGTTTACAAACCGAATCCCACACATTAGCAAAAGATGATTCGATTGAGCTCATAATCCTAATAGCCATTTCTATTTTAATAATTTTTATTAAAATAGGAATAATGCATCAAGACACCCGCGCGCATATCAACCGCGATGCAACAGCATGGGGCAAATGCAACGATCAACCTAAGACGCAACAGAACCACTAAGGGAATGATATATATAGAAGTTCAATTCCACCTTTTACAGCATTAGAGGATCACCTATGTTATCTGGTCAACCAATCATCATTTTACGAGACAATGTGGAGCGTAACACCGGCAAGGAGGCACAGCGCTCGAATATCATGGCCGCAAAAGCGATTGCCGGTGCGGTCCGGACAACGCTGGGCCCCCGGGGCATGGACAAGATGCTCGTCGATTCAACCGGTGACATTGTCATCACCAATGACGGCGCGACAATATTACAGGAAATCTCGGTCCAGCACCCCGGTGCGAAGATGGTCATCGAAGTGGCAAAGACCCAGGATGACGAGGTCGGGGACGGAACCACCACGGCCGTTGTCATTGCCGGGTCGCTGATGGAGCAGGCAGAGGACCTGCTGGAGCAGGGCATCCACCCGACCGTAATCGCACAGGGATACCGGCAGGGTATGCAAAAGGCGCTCGAAATTACCGACGCGCTCTCCTTCAAGGTAGATCCCAGGGACAGAAAGACGCTCTTGAAGATTGCCGACACCGCGATCACCGGCAAATCAATCGAATCGGTCAAGGAAAAACTCGACGGCATCATCGTTGACGCAGTGATGGCCATCGCGGAGAAGACGAACGGCAAGTACCTCGCCGATGAAGACGACGTGATGATCAAGAAGCAGAAGGGCCGGTCGATGAACGACGCCGAACTCGTCCGGGGCATCATCCTTGACAAGAAACGGGTCAGCGAAGATATGCCAAAGAAAGTTACTGCGGCCAGGATCGCGCTCATCGCGACTCCCATGGAGATCACAAAAACGCAGGTAAAGGCGAAGATCAAGATCACGACTGCCGACCAGATTGCTGCCTTCTCCGAACAGGAGCGGGCAACCCTGAGGAAGCTCGCCGATGCTATCGTTAATGCCGGGGCGAACGTGGTGTTCTGCCAGAAAGGCATCGCAGACCCGGTCCAGTTCTTCCTTGCCAAGAACGGCATCTATGCGGTTGAGGATGTCCCGGAAAAGGATCTCAAGTATGCCGCCCGGGCGCTGAATGCAAATATTGTCAACAAGCCCGAAGACCTGACCGCAAAAGATCTCGGTCATGCAGAGGTTGTCGAAGAGGACAACGACACCGACATCACCCGGATCTCCGGCTGCAAGAACCCCAAGGCCATTACCATCCTCATCCGGGGCACAAGCGACTACCTGCTCGACGAACTCGAGCGTGCGGTCGTTGACGGTACCCGCGTGGTCATGGACGCAATCGAGGACGGGACCTATGTTGTCGGCGGAGGTGCAGTCGAGACCGAGCTTTTGATGAAGATCCGGGACTACGCAGAGACGGTCGGAGGCCGTGTGCAGCTTGCAATCGAGGGGTATGCGAAGGCTTTTGAGACGATCCCCCGTACTCTTGCAGAGAACTCCGGGTACAATTCGATCGACAAGCTGGTAGCGCTCAAGAACGCCCATGCAAAGGGCAAGAAGACTGCCGGTCTCAACGTCTATAACGGCGAGATCATCGATATGCTCGGCGAGGGAGTGCTTGAACCGCTCCGGTCAAAGCGCCAGTCTATTGAGAGTGCCTCCGAGACTGCCATCATGCTGATCCGTGTCGACGACATGATGATTACGCAGTCCAAGAATGCCCCGTCCATGCCGCCCATGGCGTAGGCCCGGGCAAAAATATCCAGCCATCTTTTTAATGGTCTGTTTTTGCAAACCATCGAGCGGCACCCCCGTTCCTGTACGAAGTGCCGGCCTCTGCCGGGCGGGAGAAAATACAGGGATAACTATTAGTGGAATCGCAAAGAAAATGATCTGAACCGGGTGCCGAGGTAGTCTAGCCCGGGAAGGCGGTAGCCTCGAAAGCTACTGGCGCTTCGCGCCTCGGGAGTTCAAATCTCCCCCTCGGCGTATGGATTCACACCCTTTTTTTCAGGGTACTCTCCCTTAATTCAGGTATATCGCCTTAAACATTACAAATAACTGAAAATTCTGCCCTTAATAAGAATAAAATCAAAAATTTTCACGTTTTTTTTATTTACCCCAATAAAAAAATATTAAATATGTCCTGTCCATAGTATAGCATATCTCAGGATATCCCGGCCGGGGGCTGTAGAGGACGGCCCATTGAAACACCGGAGGAAAACGACCATGTTCCGGATCAAGAAGAACAAGCCGAAGATCTCTGCCGATGTGAGGCCTTTTCGTACGGTACGGCGCCTCAACATCAACCGTACCTATACACCGCTTAAAATAGGGGTCGTGGCCGGGTACATCCTGCTCGGGATGCTATCGGCGTCCTCCTCCATGTTTGGCATCATTGTCGGTGCCATGGTCCGGCTGGCCGGCTTCTGACCGGGACCGCATTTTTTCCGCTCTGTTATTCCCGCTCCTCTCCAAAAACCCCGGCCGCGGAGGCCGGTATCACTGGGTGACGATGACCGTGCCCTGCATCTGTGGGTAGATGCTGCAGGAATAATTGTACACGCCCGGGGTTGAGAACGTCTGGGAAAATGCCTGGCCGGGGGAGAGCCCGAACATACTGATGTGCGTGGATGCGGGGAAGAGGACCGAGTGGGTGACCGTATCCTTGTTGACCCACCGGACCATGGAACCGGCGCTCACCGTGATCACCGGGGGATTGAATGCCATGTTCTGGATGACGACCTGAGTATACGAGAGCAGGGGCGACGTAGGCGGGTACGTGACCGTCGGAGATGGGTTGACATTGATCACGACCGGCGTGGTTGCTGCCGGGCCGGGGGTCGGAGCCGGGGTGGCCGGGGCCGGCAGCGGGGGAAAGATCTGGCTGCACCCGGCGACGATCAGGAGGGCGGCCGCGGCCGTGCAGAGAATGACCATGTACTTCATGACGGAGTTCTCCTGTAGATCATTCGCAGGTCTGTACCGATAAAGCTGATCCGGAACGGCAAAAAGCGCTTGTGTATCCCCGGCGCTGCCATTCACGCGCCTGCCCCGGGGCCCGGCTCCTCCCCGTGCAGAACGACGACCGGGGTACGCGCCAGGGCCTGGAGGACATCGGCGGTGCAGTAATAATCCGTGCTGACCATGGCCCGGAACTGTTCTTCTGTGAGCGTCCGTGCAAACTTCCACGGGTCCGGGGCGGGCAGGGGAAGAAACGCAGATGCTTCCCCGGGCGGGAGGGCAGGGATCTTGTGAAGGGCATCGGCTACGTGTTCTGCAACCCCGGCCTTTTCCGGCCCCAAAGACACGGACACGGTAATCGTCATACCTGACCCTGCCCCGGCCGAGCGCCCCCCGGAGCAGGAGGGCGAGCACCTGGTTTATCCGGCTGCCGGCAAAGGAGTACACCACGACCTCCGGGCCGGCATGCCCTCGTTCCTTCCGGACAAAGAGGCCCTGTTCGCCGATGCTGGCAGGAAACGCACCGATCGCTTCGCGGAGTGCCTCCGCATCGGTCTCGCTAAGGGGAAGGTCAGTTCCCCCCGGGCGATAATCCGCTGGACCGCACCGCAAATCACCGGAGAAAGCGCAGCCTCTCCGCCGGCCGACCAGAAGACCCGGGAAATGCCTTTGTTGTGACCGCCCGGCACCACCACCACGAGGTTGTGGCTTTCATCGCACTTTACCACTGACCATGTCGCCCCTCCGAGGGTGAAATTCCCCGGTTCCGTACGGTGTGCAAACCGGGCGTCAAGGCTGCCCACCACCTCTCCGTCCGGTGTCACCACCCGGGTACTCGCCACCCCCGGGGATCACCGAGTACAGCTCCCGGTAATTAGACCGCCCGAACACCCGCTCGGCTTCAGGCCCCAGCACCAGCATCTCCCCATCGGCAGAAAGGTAGCCGGCAGAGACAAGGGAAGAAAGGAGCCGGTCCACGTCCTCAACGGAAAAGTGCGAAAAGACAAAGAGCGAGAGAAGATCGCGCACGATCGTTCCCCGGCCGGCCCGGGACGCAGAAAGGACGTGGAGGAAGATCTGCTGGACAAGCACGTTCCAGGGTTTTTCCGGAGGCCGGAGGGGTTCAATCCTCTTTTCCCGTGCGCATTCGATCACCGCACAGCTGGTGAGAAGTTCCTTCGGGTCGGCAAGGAGCCACGCGACAAACGCTGACTGATCCCGCCGCCCGCTCCGGCCCATCCGCTGCAAAAACGAGGAGACCGAGTCGGGCGGGCCGACCTGCACCACGATGTCCAGGTCCCCGATATCGATGCCGAGTTCGAGCGTGCTCGTGCAGATAATACATGCCCCCCCGGCGCCGTGGGAGGCCTCCTCGGCCTCCCTCTTTTTGGCGGGAGCGACCGATGAATGGTGGATATGCAGGTTTTTTATCCGACCGGCCGCCTCCTGCAGGATCGACTCTGCCGTGCTGCGGCTGTTGACAAAGACGAGCGCTTTTTTACCGGAGACAAGGCCGGCAAGCGCATCGATCCTCCGGCCCGGATCGGGCTCGATCACAAACCGGAACTTTTTTTCCGTGGCCGGCGCCGGCACGGCGACGAGCCGGCGGCTGCCCCGCCCACCCGAGAGCCACGCGAGCACCTCCTCGGGGTTGCCGACCGTTGCGGAAAGCCCGATACGCTGCACCGGGGCAGCAGCGATCCGGTCGAGGCGGTCGAGCAGTATCCTGAGGTGCACGCCCCGCTCAGATTCCACAAACGCGTGCAATTCGTCAACGATAACGTACCGCAGGTGCGTCAGAGCTGCGACAGGCCCGTGTTCGTGCAGCAGGACTTCGAGCGATTCCGGGGTGATCAGCAAAAACTGCGGGGCATCATCCGGGTTCCACCCACGTTCACCCTTGGGAACGTCGCCATGCCATTTGGCAAGGGAGAGCCCGGTAGGCCGGCAGAACGTGGCGATCCGTTCCTCCTGGTCGTTGATGAGCGCCTTTAAGGGAGAGAGGTAGAGGCAGGCCACACCTTTTGCACCGGTCTTCAGGATATCGTCGAGGACCGGGATGAGGGCGGCCTCGGACTTGCCTCCGGCTGTCGGTGCGATAATTAGCGTGTCGCTTCCGCCCCGGATCGCCTCATACGCCTGTTCCTGCACCTCGCGGAGTTCGCTCCAGCCCAGCCGCTCGGAAAGGACCGCCCGGAGGGACTCATGCAGGCTCGCGTATACCGATGGCCTGTTCGTAGTACTCCATTGTGCCGGGCGTGTTATGGTCTTTGCGGGCAGCCGGCCTGCCAGGTGCAGGGTTACCGGAAATTGCTGAGGAGTTGATACGGGTTCCCGGGGGCCAGGGTTTTCCCCGTGGCGGCTGCCGGATGCAATCCAGTTCCTGCCTGCTTCTTTTTAGAAAAGCCTTTTTTGGTTACAGGGTGGACACATATCCATGGAACTCGCGCAGAAAAAATGCTCAACCTATAAGCCCGGCTCGCCGCCCCTCACGCGAAAGGATACGGTAGAGATCTTAAAAGAGGTGCCCGGCTGGTCCCTTGAAAACGGCCACCTTACACGCACGTTCACGTTCGATGACAGCGACAAGTCCATCGAATTCTTAAACGATGTGCTGACCATGTCCACTGACGAGGGGCACATCCCGGACCTGGCCATGCGGGAGGGGAGGTTCGTGGACGTGGGGTATTACACGTACCCGGCCGGAGGGCTGACCCTCAACGATTTTATCATGGCCGCAAAGATCAACGAGCGGCGGTATAACGAATAAGAATCCTGCAGAATTTTTTTTTTCGCGTTCAGGACCGGCCAGCACAGCTGTGATCTTTTTTGCCGGGACCGCGGCCCCGTGATCGCATTCGGGGCTCGCGAACGGGCGGGCGCCTCCCGTACGACTTGAGAATGTATTCGGTTGAGTACAAAATGTATCATATCCTGTCACGCCAACCCCCCGCAGGACTGGTCCTGAGCTGAGCTCATCCGGGCCCGATTTGAGCCCGGATTCACTCTTCCGGTACCCAAACGGAGCCCGTATCGGGATTCTTTTCAAAATAAGCCCAGTTCAGCCTTATTTTTGCAATCGGACGAAATAAACGGTTCACGTATTCGCGTTTCTTTGGCCGATCTCAGGGCCGTTTGTGTTTTGTATGATCCCGGAAAAAGAGGCTGCAGAAAGGCCGCTATGGGCCGATTACGGGCATTATATGGGGCTCAATTTTGGCGTATTTTGGCGAATGGGGCGGTATATGGGCGGGGTTTTTAAGACAGGCGGTGGGAGGGGGAGGGGATGAGAGAGAGGGATTTGAATGAGGGGCGTTCCAGAAAATTTTCGTGAAGATTATGTGTGAGCGAATATTTTCATAATTTGAATCGTAACACATAACGTTTGAGGATTTATAAAAATTCTATATTATTGACCGGTCTTGAATCTCCATGAGCGAAGAACCTGAAGTGGTGACACGGAAAAAAAGGATTGATCCGCAGCTGAGATCTGCGGGCTGGTCCATTACACTTTATCAATCAGGGATGGATCTTTCGCAATACTCCAAGTACGCTCTTGAAGAATTTCCAACAGATAACGGACCGGCAGATTATGCACTTTGTCTTGAGGGAAAAATTGTCGCGGTGATAGAAGCAAAGAAGCTCACGCTCGGCCCTCAGAATGTCCTTACTCAGGCCGAACGATACGCTCAGGGAATTTCGAAAAGTCCGTTTAACTTTTCCGGATTTCGTGCACCTTTTCTCTATTCCACAAATGGCGAAATCATCTGGTTTCACGATATCCGTAATCCACTGAGCCGTTCACGCACGATCGCAAAATTCCATACACCCGATGCACTGGCAGAACGACTCAAAGAAAAATTTGAGATTTCCTGTCAGCGCCTTCTTGAATGGGAAAATGTTCACCCGATGCTCCGCCCCTACCAGGCCGAAGCGAACGCGGCGATCGAGCAGGCGATCCGGGACCGGAAGCGCCAGATGCTCGTTGCGATGGCGACCGGGACCGGCAAGACCTACACGATGGTAAACGAGACGTTCCGGCTGATGGAATCCGGTGTTGCAAAACGGATCCTGTTCCTTGTAGATCGCCGGGCTCTTGCTGCGCAGGCAGTCAAGGCGTTTGCGTCCTTTGAAGCGCGGCCGGGGCTGAAGTTTGACAAGTCTTACGAGGTCTACAGCCAGCGATTTTTCCGGGAGGATTTTGAGGATGATGAGAAGTTCGATCCCAAAGTGATTCCCTCGAATTACCTCCTTGAGCCAAAACCCGGTCATGCTTTTGTCTATATCTGCACGATCCAGCGGATGACGATCAACCTCTTCGGTCGCAACGCGGTTTTTGGCACCGGCGATGAACCGATCGATGAGGATGCGGAGCAGATGGATATCCCGATCCATGCCTTCGATCTCATCATCGCGGACGAATGTCACCGGGGATATACCGCTGCGGAGCAATCGGTGTGGCGCAAAACACTCGATCATTTCGATGCGATCAAGATCGGTCTGACGGCGACCCCGGCGGCTCACACGATGGCGTATTTCCGGGAGATCGTGTATCGGTACGATTATGCCCGGGCCGTGGGGGAAGGATTCCTCGTGGACTACGATGCGGTTGCCCTCGATTCAAATGTGCGGATGAATGGGATCTTCCTTCAGGCCGGCGAGCAGGTCGGGATGATCAATGCATCATCGGGTGCTCAGTCATTCGATAATATGGAGGACGAGCGGCAGTTCGATACGACTGAAGTTGAGCGGTCGATCACCTCCCCGGATTCCAACCGGAAGATCCTTTCCGAGATCCGGAAATATGCGGAAGAGCACGAGCAGCGGTTTGGGCGATTCCCGAAAATCCTGATCTTTGCCGTGAATGACCTGTCGCATACCTCCCATGCGGATCAATTGGTGGATATTGCGCGGGACGTGTTCGGGAAGGGAGATTCGTTTGTCCAGAAGATCACGGGCAAGGTTGACCGGCCACTCCAGCATATCCGCGAGTTCAGGAACCGGCCGATGCCGGCGGTTGTGGTGACCGTAGACATGCTTTCAACCGGTGTTGATATTCCGGATCTTGAGTTTATTGTGTTCCTGCGACCGGTAAAATCCCGTATCCTCTTCGAGCAGATGCTCGGGAGGGGGACCCGCAAAGGCGAACGGTTCACTGATAAATCCCACTTTGTCGTCTTCGACTGTTTTGGCGGGACGCTGCTCGAATATTTCCGGCAGGCAACCGGGATCACCGCAGAGCCGCCCGAGAAGGAAACACGATCGATTGTGCAGGTAATCAAGGATATCTGGGACAACCGGGACCGGGACTATAATGTCCGGATCCTGGTCCGGAGACTCCAGCGGATCGACAAGGAGATGAGCGGGCATGCCCGTGATCTGTTCGCTGCATATGTCCCGCAAGGCAACCTGAAACGCTATGCAAGCGATCTGCCGCACGCCTTCGGGCAAGATTTCACGGGGACGATGACGCTCCTCCGGAACCCGGCGTTCCAGGACCTGCTACTCCACTATCCCCGGCCCGAGCGCTCGCTGCTGGTTGCGTATGAGAATGTGGATACAGTCAGTTCCCGGTATTTAATCCGGGATTCGGCGGGACACGAGTACAAGCCGGAGGATTATCTTCTCGCGTTCTCACAGTTTGTAAAAGAGAATCCGGAGCATATCGAGGCGATCCGGATCCTGCTGGACCGGCCGAAAGACTGGGGAACGGATGCCCTCTCCGAGTTAAAGCAGAAACTGGCGGCAACCCGGTACCGGTTCACGGTTGAGAACCTCCAGATGGCTCACAAGGTGCGGTACAACAAGGCGCTCGTGGATATCATCTCGATGGTGAAGCATGCAGCCCGCGAGGAGGAGCCGCTCTGTACCGCAGAGCAGCGGATCCACCGGGTCTTCGACAAGATGACCGTCTCAACCACATTGACCCCCGAACAGCAGCAGTGGCTTGACAAAATCCGTGAACATTTAATTGCGAACCTCTCAATCAGGATGGACGACTTTGATAGTATCCCAATCTTCACGAATGTCGGCGGGTGGAGCAAAGCGAACCGGGTCTTTGACGGGCAGCTGCCCGACCTGATCCGGCAGTGGAACGAGGCTATCGCAGCGTAAGGCCTAGATGTTCCGGTACACGGTTCCCCGGTGATCGATGGTGATGACAAAGATCACGAGGATGCCATTGTCGATGGTGAGGATCGCCCGGTACGTGCCAATGCGATAGGAATAAAGTGGCACGTGTTCGTGGCCTTTGAGTTTCTTGACGCAACTTTGCGGATTTTCTAGAGCGGCAAGATCGTTTAAAGCAGCCCGGATCCGGCGGGCATCTTTTTTTTGGAGCGCCAGCAGTTCTTTCTGCGCTCCGCGGGAAAGGTGAACGGAGTACACTTCAGATCCCATGGGAGTCGCAGAACTCGTTGAGCTCGCGGGTCTTTTTGTTCCGGATATCCGACAGTCCCTCTTCGATTGCATGCAGGGTGTCTTCGCTGACCATCAGATCGTCAACCTGGGATTCCATGAGCCGGGTGATCACTTCGTCATAGGTTTCCCGGGGGTGCGTCCGGAATTTCGTGAGCGACTCCTTGGTCTCTTTCCGGATCCGGATGGGAATGCTCTCCATGCTCAAGTGTAGTGCGGTGTAGGATATCAGGCTACTGGTGTATGCATGGATGCGACAAAAAGAAGAAAAGATCATGTTAATGCGGGAGCCGGTTGCACCAGTGTACAACATATGAGCGACGTTGTCCAGAAGCTCTGGGGATTCTGCCACACGCTCCGGCATGACGGGATCGATTACGGGGATTACATCGAGCAGATCACGTATCTCCTGTTCATCAAGATGGCCGATGAGCGGAGCGTGAAACTTCCCGAAGGCTGCGACTGGAAAACCCTCATGGAGAAGTCCGGCACCAACCTCTCCGATCATTACGTGGACGTGCTCCGGACACTCGGGCAGCAGCCCGGCCTTCTTGGCGATATTTTTGCCGGGGCGCTCTCGCGGTTCACGAACCCGGTGAATTTAAAGAAACTGATCGGCCTGATCGATGAGACGGCATGGACCGAACTCAACGTTGATGTGAAGGCCGAGGCGTTCGAGGGGCTTCTGGAAAAAGCGGCAAGCGAGGGAAAGAAGGGTGCCGGGCAGTACTTCACGCCGCGTACCCTGATCCAGTCGATTGTCCGGTGCGTGAAACCCGATCCCCGGAAGAAAGCGGATTTTACGATCTGCGATCCGGCGTGTGGGACCGGCGGGTTCTTGATCTGTTCGTACGAATGGCTGATCGATAAGACCGGCGGGGCGCTGGAACGCGACCTCGCAAAACGGGTGAGGAAAGGTACCTACTTTGGGCAGGACCTTGTCGCCCGCCCGCGCCGCTTAGCGCTGATGAACCTGTTCCTGCGCAACCTTGAGCCGGAGATCAAATTCGGGGACTCGATCTACGAGAACCCGGACAGCCGGCGCTTTGATGTGGTGCTGACAAACCCGCCGTTTGGGACAAAAGGTGCAAACCAGGCACCGGACCGGGATGACTTCGTGGTTTCCACGTCCAACAAGCAGCTCAATTTCGTGCAACATGTGATGACGATCCTCAAACCCGGCGGACGGGCGGCGGTCGTGGTGCCGGACAACGTGCTCTTTGCAGACCAGGCTGGCGAAGTATTCAAGGTGCTGACCGAGGACTGCAACCTGCACACGATCCTGAGACTCCCCAACGGCACCTTCACGCCCTATTCCCCGGGCACGAAAACAAACGTCCTCTTCTTCACGAAGGGATTCTCGACAGAAACGATCTGGGTGTACGACGACCGGACGAACGTGCCGGGGATCACAAAAAAGGACCGGCCATTAACACCGGAATATTTCGCAGAGTTCGAAAAAGTATACGGCGCCGATCCGAACGGCGGCTCGAAACGCAATGTGGCGGACTCGAAAGAAGATCGCTGGCACTCGTTCCACATCAGCGAGGTCAAGGAGCGGAACTACAAGATCGATTCGCTCAAGTGGCTCAAGGACGATTCGCTCGATGATGCGGACGATCTCCCGGAGCCGGAGGAACTTGCCACCGATGCGATAGAGGAACTGCGGGGGGCGGTGGACGAGCTCCAGAAGGTTGTGGTGCTGCTGGAGAACGGGAACGGATCAGACACTACACATGGGGTATGATGAAGCCGGCAAAGATCGAATCATCAGATTCCCCGCAATTTTTTGATGAGTCTGAAGTTCCGGACGGATGGGAACTCAAAAAACTTTGTGAGGATCTTATTCTTGATATCCAACCGGGGTTTGCATGTGGTAAAAATACACGTGACGGTCAAGGAATTCCTCATATTCGGCCAATGAATGTTACCGAAAAAGGGCAAATAGATCTGACAGATTTAAAATTTGTTCCTGAATCCGAATGTTCAAAGCCGGAACGATTTGTAAATGAAGGCGATGTGATTTTTAACAACACTAATAGCCCCGCTCTTGTTGGAAAAACGGCGTACTACAATCTTCCAGAACCGCGAGCATTTTCCAACCATATGACCAGATTGCGATGCAATA
The DNA here is from genome assembly GCA_963717525.1 of uncultured Methanoregulaceae archaeon. Taxonomy (GTDB): domain Archaea; phylum Halobacteriota; class Methanomicrobia; order Methanomicrobiales; family Methanospirillaceae; genus Methanoregula. Next base: position 2,059,319 of record OY970343.1, on the reverse strand, counting down.
AGGAATTGATCGATCCGGTTTTTTGTGCGATGGTATTGCATCAAAAATGGCGGGAGGGTTATTTCAAATCGGTCTGCAATAACCACGTATCTCAATCCAGTGTCGGACGGCAAGTGTTATTGGATACACAGATATTACTCCCCCCGCTCGCCGAACAGCAGCGCATCGTCGCTCGTGTCGAAGCCCTCCTGTCGCACGTCAATGCCACCCGCGAGCGGCTGAACCGGGTGCCGTTGATCATGAAACGGTTCCGAGAAGCTGTTTTGCAATCTGCGATTGAGGGACGGTTGGTGCAGCTCGATTCATGTGAAAAGAAATCAATCAATGACGAAGATACAGAGGTTTCATTGCCACAGAGTTGGAGACTTGAGGCAATTGAAAATCATGTTTCAAGATTGACTAATGGTTATGTTGGTCCAACCCGAGATATTTACATCGAAAGCGGAATACCATATCTTCTGGCTCGTCACATAAAAAAACATAAAATAATTTTTGATCAAAGAACGTTCATTTCTGAAGAATTTAATCAAAAAAATCGAAAATCAATTCTGAAAAAAGGTGATGTATTAGTTGTTCAATCTGGAGACATTGGACAAACCGCTGTTGTTGATGATGACCACGTAGGGCATAATTGTCACGCATTAATCGTAATTACTCCGAAGGGAGAAAGTTTAGATGGGCATTATCTTTCAATATATTTTTCCTCAATAACCGGTCAAAATGCGACCCGGCAAATTCAGACAGGAATTACCTTAAAACATCTGAATTGTAAAGACGTGAAAAAAATTAAAATCCCCCTCCCGACCCTTGCCGAGCAGCGCGAGATTGTCCGGCGTGTCGGTTTGCTGTTTGAGCGCGCGGATGCGATTGATCGCGAAGTTGAGGTGGCGGGCCGGCGGTGCGAGCGGTTGACGCAGGCGGTGCTGGGGAAGGCGTTCAGAGGGGAATTGAAATGATTGAAAATCCTCAAAATGTAAATCGGGTATTCCTAATCAAAGAGAACCCGTTCATTGATGAAGCAATTTCAGTGATTAAATCGCTAAAATTTCTTTCTACCGGTGGTCCTTCCATTGAAGATTGCGAAAAACTGAAAAAAATATCTTCAGGAAAATGTTCGAAAGAGACTAAAGAGACGATTATCACCTTCATGAAAAAATTCGGGAAATTATATAAAAAAGATTTTCCAGATTTATTAGAAGATTTATGGGAGTTTGAATCAAATGCGAATGCTAATAGAAAACGTCGCGATCATGTTTGCCATTCATTTCATGTTTGGTGCTTAGGTCTTTGGCTATATCGCAATGGATTTTCTCGTTATATTAATGCTGTAACAAACAGTGAGAATAAATTCTATTTTGTATGGTATCTAACGGCATTTTACCACGATGTCGGGTATATAAACCGTCATGATCTTCACGGAGGAGATAGTGCTCAAATACTATTGAGTCGATTGAACAAAATTTTTAGTGGAAAATGGACTCCTGATGCTATACACGCTTTTGTTGCCATTTGCCTACATGACAAAAATAATTACCAAGTTGATTTGGTAAAAGATCCCTATTCAGCATTATTAATTATCTGTGATGAGATTCAGGAATGGGGGAGATACATCCCTAAACATGAGAGGATTTATGAAATAAATAAATTGAAATTCCAAAATAATTTCAACGATCAATCGCCCAAATTGGATATTAAATTATATTATCAAATGACTTCTCTCGCCGATACAACTGATTTCAATAAATATGTTGATAAAAAACAGAAAAGTTTCGATGAAAAATTTCAAAAAAATAAGAGACTCACTCAGATTAATGTTCATGTTGAATGCCAAAAATGTAGTTAAGTATTATTAAACGTCGATTGAAAAAAGAAAAATCCCAAAAATATTACTGATACTCCGGTGGCTGGACCTTGGTGGGAAGACCACCTTTGAAGTGCTGCTGGATCTTGCCGTAATAGTCCCGCAGGTTGTCGTTCATGGTCGGGTGGACCTTCTTTTGTGCGTCTGCAAAGTGCTGCGGGGTCACCACCGCTGCACCTTCCCGCAGGGCAAACATCCCTGCCTCGCGGCAGAGCGCTTCGAGGTCAGCCCCCACGAAACCCTCGGTCATCTGGGCAAGGGTTGCGAGGTCCTTGTTCCGGGCCGGGTCTTCGAACGTTAGATTCTTCTCGCACATTAAGTCGACCAGCCTTCGCCGCCGTGCTCCTTTGGAGATCCCTGCACCTGTATCCTTCACCGGCACGATGGCCGCTTTTACAATGTCCACAGTAATTTTTGCGTCTTTCCCCAGTTTCTCGACCAGCTCTCCAAGCGTGTCCTCGGTATACCCTTCGGTCAACCCGACAATCTCTTCGAGCGCCGAGCCTTCAAGCGGCATGAACTGCGTGTGGATGCCGATGATCTTCCTGCGATCTTCTAAAGTAGGTTCACCAATGTAGACGAGCCGGTCGAACCGGCCGGCACGGAGCAGTGCCGGGTCCACGATATCCGGGCGGTTGGTCGCACCCATGATCACGACATCCTTGAGATCCTCAAGGCCATCCATCTCGGTTAAGATCTGGTTGAGCACGTTGTCGATCACATGGGAGTCACCCGATGTCCCCCGTGCCGGGGCAAGCGCATCGATCTCGTCAAAGAAGATGATCGATGGCGATACCTGTCGGGCCTTCCTGAAGATCTCGCGCACTGCCCGTTCGCTCTCGCCCACCCACTTGGAAAGGAGCTGCGGTCCCCGTACCGGGATGAAATTGGCACCACTCTCGCTTGCAACGGCCTTTGCGATCAGCGTCTTGCCCGTACCGGGAGGCCCGTACAGTAACACTCCCCGGGGCGGCACGATGCCGAGTTCGTCGAACCGGTCATGGTGGGTTAAGGGGTACTCAACTGCTTCACGGACTTCGGTTTTTGCCGTGTCAAGCCCGCCAACCGCATCCCATTTCACGTGCGAAACCTCGAGCATCACCTCGCGCATCGCGCTCGGGCCCACGTCCCGCTGGGCGCTCCGGAAGTCACTTGCGAGCACGCGGAGCTTGTCGAGAGTTTCCGGGTCAACCTCCTCTTTGTCGAGATCGAGATCAGGAAGGTACCGGCGCAGGGCCCGGATTGCAGCCTCCCGTGCAAGGGCCGCAAGGTCAGCACCGACAAACCCGTGGGTCTGCTGGGCAAAGGGCTCAATGAAAATACGTCTCCTGATCCCGTCCTCGGTTGCCTGCAGCTGTGCTTCCGTGTCATTGATCTTCTTCGCGATATCCTCTGTTTTTTCTCGGGAATTATAGTCTCCTGCGGGAACCTGAGCGTTCTGTTTTTTTAGGTCTTCGATCTGCTTTTTGAACGAGTTGATGGAGCTTCTTTCATCCGTAGTCAAGGTATCGTGGTTGAGACGGATTCCCTCGATATCCAGAGGAACATTGCGTGTGTGGATCTTCAGGATATCGATCCGATCTGGCTCTCCGGGTACACCAATCTCGATCTCCCGGTCGAACTGCCGGGCCGGCGCAGGGCAGCATCGATCGCATCGACACGGTTCGTGGCACCGATCACGACGACCTGCCCACGTTCCTCAAGGCCGTCCATCATGGTCAGGAGCTGGGCGACGACCCGACGCTCGACCTCCCCGGTCACTTCCTCGCGCCGGGGCGCAATCGAGTCCAGTTCATCGATGAAGATGATCGAGGGCGCGTTCTCCCGTGCCTCCTCGAAGACTTCGCGGAGACGTTGCTCGCTCTCGCCGTAATATTTCGAGATGACCTCGGGGCCGGCGATCGGGATGAAGTGCGCACCGCTTTCGTTTGCTACCGCTTTTGCGATAAGCGTCTTGCCCGTCCCCGGTGGGCCGTAGAGCAGCACACCTTTGGGCGGCTCGATCCCAAGCTTCTGGAAGAGCTCCGGGTGCCGGAGGGGGAGCTCGATTGTCTCGCGGAGCCGCTGAAGCTCGTCTTTCAGCCCCCCGATATCCTCGTACGAAAACCTTTTCACACCTTCGAATCCCGCGGCCGGCTTGTCCGAAAACTCGACCGAGGTGTTCTTGGTGATGATTACGGCCTCCTCGGGCTCGATCTCGATAACCTTGAACGAGACAATCTGCGGTTGGACAAAGGGCAGACCCAGCATGATCGGGATCGAGTCGTTCTTTACGACCGGGAAATCCAGAAGGCCGTTGATGACATGCGGGTTGTTGGCAATCGGGATCTTCTTTGGCAGGTCCTCGGGTGGGGCGAGCACCACACGCTTTGCCTCGATCTCCTCGGAGAGCGTCGACACCTTGACGGTATCCCCGATGCTCACGCCGGCATTGAGCCGGGTAAAATTGTCGATCCGCATCTTGCGCTGGTTCCAGTCTTCGACAAGCGACCTCCAGACCTTTGCCACGGTACGGCGCTTCCCTTCGATTACCACGAGATCCCCTGGTGAAATCTTCAGAAGGAGCATGGTTTCAGGGTCGAGTCTCGCTTTTCCCCCGCCCTGGTCACCGGGATACGCGGAATCGACCTTCAGTTGCACTTCAGGCATTACCTTAAAGGTCATATACGCAGGGATTTATAGGTACTGTAAATGCGAGTCCTTGTTTTTGACCCGTTCCACGGCGCAGCAGGGGATATGATCACCGCTGCCCTGCTCGCCTGCGGGGCGGACAGGGAGCGGGTCGTTGCCGCGATGGGGGCTGTGGTTGCCGAGCCGACGGTAGAAACGGTTGACCGGGCCGGGATCCAGGCGATCAAAGTACACACCCATGCCACCCCGGAACACCGGACGCTTGCGGACGTGGAAAAACGGCTGGATGCCGCAGCCCCGCAGGTGCCGGCCGACGCCCTTGCTATGGCTCACCGGGTCTTCGTGCGGCTCAACACGGCAGAGGAGAAAGTCCACGGGGCGCACGTCCATTTCCACGAAGTCGGGGCAGATGACGCGATTGCGGACGTGATCGGCGCCTGCACCGCACTCTTCTCGCTTGGGGTGGAAGGTGTAGCGGTACTGCCCCTGGCACTCGGGTCAGGCACCGCCACCGGCTCGCACGGGCGCTTCCCGATCCCGGCACCCGCAACGGTAGCCCTCCTTGAAGGATCGGGGCTTGTCACCATCCCCGGGGAGGGCGAAGGCGAGCTCTGCACGCCCACCGGTGCTGCACTGCTCGCCGAATTTACCTCCACGTTGCCTGCGAGCCTCGGGGCGTACACGATTCTCGCAGCGGGGTACGGGGCCGGGACACGAGACCCGCCACATACCCCGAACGTGCTCCGGGCGATGATGGTGGAGACAGCCGGTGCCCCGGCTGCGATGCCGGTGGACACCGTCGACCTCCTTGAGACAAACGTGGACGATGTGAGCGGGGAAGTGATCGGCGAGGCGCTGGCACAGTTTATGGCTGCCGGGGCCCGGGACGCAAGCGCGACGCCGATCCTCATGAAGAAAGGCAGGCCGGGATACCTTGTCACCGTTATTGCGCCGCCGGCATCGGCCGCTTCCCTTGCCCGGCTCATGGCACGCGAGCTGGGCACGCTCGGGGTCCGGTGCATCCCCGCCATCCACCGGTTTACCGCAGAGCGAACCGTCTCAGAGGTCGATGTGATAATCGGCGGGCATAAAAAACGCCTGCCGGTCAAATGCGGGTGGATGGACGGGAGCATATACTCGTGCAAGGCGGAGTTCGATACCGCACGCGATCTCGCAGAAGAGCTTGGTGTGCCGGTGCGTGAGGTGCTCCGCGCCGCACAGAACGCAGCGGAGAAGGAGGCCGGAAAGCGCCGGCAACGGGACAATCCGGGTGGCCGATGAAGGCTGACCGGCTGACCAGCGGGAACGCGGCCCTTGACCGGCTGCTGGGAGGGGGGCTCGAACTGCGCACCATCACCCAGATCTACGGCGGGCCGGCGAGCGGCAAGAGCACGCTGTGCATGGTTGCGGCCGTCTCCTGCCTTCGGGCCGGGGGATCGGTCGTCTTCATAGACACCGAAGGGTTCTCGATCGAACGGTTCCGGCAGGTCGCAGGCAGCGACACCGGGGCGATTGCGGACCGGCTCTTCCTCTTTGAACCCGTGGACTTCGAACAGCAGGGCAGCATGATCACGGAAGCGGACAAGGTCCTCCGGCAGCACAAGCCCGGTCTCGTCGTCCTGGACTCTGCAACCGCACTCTACCGGACAGACCTGGAGAAGGGCCGGGACGCCATGCAGATGCTCACCCGGCAGATGCTCCAGATCCTCGGGTACGCCAAACGGTACGAGCCGGCAGTCCTTGTCACCAACCAGGTCTACATGGACACCACGCGAAACACGTTTGCCGGCCTGGGCGGAACCTCCCTTGAACATATCTCGAAGGCGATCATCCGCCTGGACCGGCTCGAAGCGCCCGGGTGGCGGCGCGCAACCCTTGTCAAGCACCGGTCGCGTCCCGAGGGCGCATCATTTGATTTCGAGATCGTGCAGGACGGAGTTCGAGCAAAGGAATAATCAACAGATTGCTTCCGGTAACGGCATTTTTCAAAAACAAAAACTGCTGGATTATTAATATCTCCCCATACAGATATTATTCCATTAATGGTATTGAGACTGCAGACCTCCGCACAGATCAAGGAGGTCCTCAAAAAGAACCCGCAGGGCCTGAGTATCACCGATATCGTCAGGGAGGTCCATGTAAACCGTAATACTGTCGGGAGATATCTCGAAAAACTGCTCATTTCGGGGCAGGTGGAGATGCGCCACTTCGGCATGGCAAAGATCTATGCACTCGCAAACCGCGTCCCGGTCTCCGCGGTCCTCTCCATCTCCTCCGAGCTCATCCTGCAGCTGGACAACAGCACCCGGATCGTTTTTATCAACGATGCATTTGCGCGTTTCCTTGCCACCCTAGCAGGCGACCTTGTCGGGAAAAATATCGAGTATTCGCCGCTGGTTACTGCATTTGACGATCTTTTTGCCGGATTTTTAGCCCGAATGAGAGAGGGACTGGACGGCGCCGAGTGGCGGGGAGAGCTTGGCCCGGTGAAAGGCGGGATTACCTTCTCCTGCCGGATCGCCCCGACGGCACTTGACCATGGGCAGAAAGGCGTCTCGGTCATCCTTGAGGATATCACCGCCGCAAAGAAGGCTGGCGAGCTGCTGCGAGAGAGCGAAGAGCGGTACCGCATGCTCGCCGAGATTTCCAGCGACCTGATCTTTATGATCGGCAAGGACGACCGGGTCGAGTACGTGAACAGCTTTGCCGCGGAGATCCTCGGAAAAACTCCCGGAAACGTGAAAGGAAGTGTCAGGTCGCTCCTTTTCCCTCCCGAAATGGCAGAACGGCAGGAAAGAATGCTGCAGAATGTTTTTGTTACCGGCATTTCATCCCACAGCGAGGGCCCGATGCCGGTGAAAGGGGAGCTGCGGTGGTTCGACCACATGCTTGTACCGCTGAAAAACCCTGACGGATCGGTCCGGGCAGTCCTTGGTGTCTCCCGTGATATCACGGAGCGGAAAAAATCAGAAGAGACATTGCGGAGCAGTGAGGAGCGGTACCGGAGGCTCCTGCAGCGTTCGTTCGATGCGGTCGTCGTCCATAAAAATGGCATCGTCACCCTCGCGAACCGGGCCGCGACCGGTCTTATCGGTGCATCGTCGCCTGCAGAACTAATAGGGAGAAACCTTTTCGACTTCGTCCACCCGGATTACCAGGACATGGTCCGGGAACGGATGACCCTGATGGCCAGCCGGAACGAGCCGATGGCGGTCGAGGTGGCCGAAGAAAAATTTGTAAGGTTCGACGGGACAGCCATCAATGTGGAGGTCGTCGCCACCGGTTTTTCCGATAACGGCGAGCCTGCGGTCCAGGTGGTGTTCCGGGATATCACCCGGCGCAGGGAGCTGATGGAAGCGCTGCGCCTCTCGGAAGAGAAGTACCGGATCCTTGTCGAGCACAGCCAGAGCGGGGTGTTCATCATCCAGGGCCGGCTGATCCGGTATGTCAACTCGGCCTTTGCCCGGATCCTTGGGGGCGTACCGGCGGATTTTATCATGCACGATTTCGCAGCTTTCATCGCGCCGGAAGACCGTGATATGGTCCTCGAACGGGGCAACCGCCGGCATCGTGGTGAGGCCGTACCGGAAAACTATGAGTGCAGACTGCTGAAACGCGACGGGACAACCCGGGTTTTTGTCTCCCTCGATGTAGGCCTTATCCAGTACCAGGGAGGTCCGGCCAGCATGGGAAGTATCCGGGATATTACGGATCAAAAACGTGCCGAAGAAGCACTCCGGGAGAGCGGGGAAAAACTTCGCGCTGTCTTTGACAGCACCTTCCAGTTCACCGGCATGATGACCCCCGATGGCACTATTATCGACGCCAACCGTACCGCACTGGAATTTGCGGGCATAAAAAGGGAGGATATCCTCAACCGCCCCTTCGGGGAAGCCTCTTGGTGGAGGGGGGACATCGCGCGGGTGCGCAAGCTGCGGGAAGCCATCGCTGAAGCGGCTTCAGGGGCTTTTGTCAGGTACGAGGCTGAACTGCAGGGAGCCGGCAACATCACGATGCTGGTCGACTTCTCCATCAAACCGGTATTCGGTGCCGACGGTAAAGTCCTGCTCCTCATTGCTGAGGGCCGTGATATTACCGCACGCAAACATGCCGAAGAGGCACTCCGGGAGAGCGAGGAGCGGTTCCGGAGAATATTCGAGGACGGGCCGCTGGGTATGGCGATCGTGGGCAGTGACTTCCGGTTTATCTCGGTGAACCGGATGCTCTGTGAGATAACGGGATACACGGATCAGGAACTGCTGACCAGATCGTTTGCGGATATAACCCACCCTGAGCACCTGGATCACGATATGACCGAGGTCAGAAAACTCTATGCCGGAGAAATACCCCGGTACCGCACGGAAAAGCGGTATGTCAGGAAGGATGGTTCTGTTATCTGGGGGGCGTTGACCGTCAGTCCGCTCAGGGACCGGCAAGGCCGCATCGTCTCAACGCTCGCTCTTATCGAAGATATAACAAAATTGAAGGAAGCCGGCAAATAAGCGAGACCATCAGGACAGCCAGGACGCCGGCAGAATGCAGGACCGGTTCCCTGAAATGTACTGGTGACCATTCCCTCCGGTCACGATCGCTCCTGTCCCTGCCACCATAAGCGTCCGGGAATAACGGATGATCCGCACATTCCGGGACCCCGGTCTTCCGGCGTCCTGCCGGAAACGTGCGCTATAATATCCTGCATCTCCCTGTGTGGCTCGGCAGGCAACCCGTGCAGGCTTCGGGTAACGGCAATTGAAAAAAAGTTCAGTAGCTGATAAAACCGGTATAGACCGTAACCGCAGGGCCTTCCATCTTCACGCCTTCCGCGAAGTAAACTGTGAGCGGGCCACCCCGGGTCTCGACGCGGATCGTATCGCCCATCTGGCCGAGCCGGCGTACGACTGCCGCTGCCGCTGTTGCACCGGTCCCGCAGGAGGGGGTCTCTTCCTCTACGCCACGCTCGAACGTCCTTATCCTCAGGGAATCAGCGCCGGTCTTTTCCACGAAGTTCACATTTGCGCCGTCAGGAAATGAGGCATGGTGCCGGATGGGCGGGGCGGATGCACCGATATCCACGCTGTCGACCGCATCAACGAGGATAACCGCATGGGGAACACCGGTATTTGCCGCATAAACTTCGAACTCCCCGATCCGCTCATGGTATTCGCCCTCACCGGTGGCCGGGATCTCCTTCCGGTCAAATTTCGGCGTGGGCATGCTGATGGTCGCGGTGAACTCCTCGTCCGTGGACCGGATCGAAACCCCCACCGGCCCGGCCATGGTTTCCACGGTGAAATGCTCTTTTATGTACCCGACATCGAACGCGTACTTGGCGAGGCACCGGACGCCATTCCCGCACATTCCGGCCTCGCTCTCGTCCGGCTGGAAGATCCGCATCCTGATAGCGCTGGTTGCAGACTTTGAGAGGTACAGGATACCATCCGCCCCGATGCCGAACCTCCGGTCGCAGTACAGGGCAGCGAACTGCGCCTTCATGTCGTCGGGAATGACAGGCTTTTCATACTCATCAATGAGGACGAAATCGTTGCCGTTCCCGTGTAATTTGGTAAAGGGTATCTCCATCGTGTTGCCTCTGGCATCCTGGCGCAATCCTCGTTTGCGGGGGTGCTACATGCGCCCGGTATGCCGGTTGATCATTCCTGAGATTCTTTCGTCAATAAACGCATCGCCCCGCACCACCACGGCGGCGGGGGCTGGCCGGGTTCACTCCTCCCCGTTGAGGGTGGCCGGCCCGAACGCCAGATGAAATTCATCAATCCCCCACCCGAGGTAATCACGGATGATGACATAGGCCATCTGCGGCGGGATTGCGCCTTTCTCGGTCACGATCAGGTCGATATACCCGGCGGGTGTAACATCAAAGGCCGGGTTTCTCACGGTGACATAGGGAAGGGTCCGGGCGATCTCGTCAGGAAGGACCTCGCTCGCCGCCCGCTCTTCAATCCGGACGAGTTCCCCGAGGATCGTGCGGGGCGCAAACTTGTACGTCTCCGCGGCCACGATCATGTTGACCCGGGCCTCCCGGGCCGAATGGGCTACCTGCGCTGTCCCGATCTTGTTGACCACTGCGCCGTTCACGGTCACTGCATCGGCGCCGACGATCACGAGATCGATATCGTGGATGAAGGACCTGACGGCAGAATCCACGATAAAATGTGTTTTAATCCCCGCTTCGTTTAAGGTCCTTATCGTAATGAGCCCCTGGTTCCTCGGCCGCACTTCGGTTGCGAAGACCTCGATCTCCTTTCCCTGCCGGTGGGCCTCGATGATGCACCCGAGCGCGGCCTCCGAGTTGCAGTGCGTGAGGATCGTATCGCCGTCGCGGATGTGGCTTGCCCCGAACTGCGCAATCTGCTCCACCGCGTGCTGCGATGACCTGATGAACTCGTCGGCGCGCCGGGCAACGCCGGCCCGTGCCTCTTCTGCGGTCGTTGCACGGTCAAGGCCGGCCATGACGATGTGGACGGCGTTGGGCAGCGAAACGGCCGTGGGGCGTGTGGCAAGGAGCATCGCGGCGGCACGCTCCATCTCCTGCCGGAACGCACCGGGATCCCTGGCCGGCAGGGCAAGCGCATGATCCCGGAGGGCTTCGGCCACCGCCCGTGCAATCCTTCCCGCCCCCCGGATTTCCATGCTCTTTATCTTGTCTGCAGTTTCAGGTACGATCATCAGTATCACTGTTTCAATGGAGAGGGGAACCTACATAGAGTTTACTTACACGGGTGAGACGATGAAAGTGGCCGTGGTTTTTGACAGTGCCGGGACGCTCCTGAACACCTACCGCGTGGCAAAAGATATCACACACCAGGTCCTGATGCCCGCAATCGAGACGACGACCCTCACCTTCGCGTCGATGGAACGTGTCCTGATCGTCATTCCGGTCCATTCCAAGCATATCATCAACGCTCCCCCGGAGATGCTGCTCTCCGCCTACCTTACCGAAAACCAGGTCGGCTTTGGGATCAGCTGTACCCGGAAGATCATTACTGCCGAGGATATCGGGGATATGCTGTACGCCGACACCCGGGCGCGGGTTGGCGATCTCCAGGAATGCATCCGCAACGTCTGGGGCATCTGCAGGGAGGAGAACATGCTCACGCTCAACAGCGGGGCCATCCTCAACATGGCACAGAAATCCATCGAGTTCACCATCACGGCGGGAGGCTGGCCGTTTGAGGGGGCAAAGGAGACGATAACCGCCCTGCACCGGATGGGCGTACCCACGTTTATCGCGTCCGGCGACCGTTCGACAAAACTGGAGATCATGGCCGATCACCTCGGCATTCCCCGCGACCGGGTCTTCGGGGTGGCGACCCCGTCGGTCAAGGCGCAGATCGTCTCGGACCTCAAAAACGAGTACGACCATGTGGTTATGGTCGGAGACGGCATCAACGACCGGGGTGCGTTCAGGAAAGCCGACACCGCCATTCTCACCGTGCAGCAGGCAGGCAGCCGCCCTGAGGAGCTCTTCAGCGCTGCCGACTACGTGATCAGCCACGTTCGTGACGTGCTGCCTATCGTAGGATCCCTCCTTGAGCACCCCGCCACTTCCCGATCGTGACGGCAGCGTGCATGATATAAAAGGTAATAAAACCCCAGTACCACATTAGTTACAAGGGAATTATGAAGGCTCCATTGATCACGGTCGACAACATCTGCATGGATTTTGACGGCACGCATACGCTCAGAAATATTTCTTTTGAGATTGCCGAAGGGGAGATCCTGGGGATCATAGGAAGGAGCGGCGCCGGCAAGACCGTCCTGATGCACCTTATGCGTGGGGTGGAACAGCCGCCCACGAGTGGCAGGATCATCTACCACGTTTCAGCCTGTCCCTCCTGCGACTACATGGACGTTGCAAGCTCGGCCGGGAAGCCCTGCCCTCATTGCGGCGCCATACTTGCGGCACTCGATGTGGATCTCTGGAACGAGACAAACGAGATGTTGAAGCGGCGGGTAATGCGGAGGACCGCGATTATGTTCCAGCGGACCTTTGCCCTCTACGGAGACGACCGCGTGATCGAGAATGTCCTTCATGCACTCGATGACATCGATTATCCGCCGGAGAAGGCCATCAACCGTGCTGCCGATCTTATCGACCAGGTCCGGCTCTCCCACCGTATGATGCATATCGCCCGCGACCTCTCGGGAGGCGAGAAACAGCGCGTGGTGCTTGCCCGGCAGCTGGCAAAAGAGCCGTTCCTGCTTTTTGCCGATGAACCGACCGGCACGCTGGATCCCGGGACCGCAAAGATCGTCCACTCAATGCTTACCGAAGCGGCAAAGACCAATAACATGGGCATGGTGGTGACGTCCCACTTCTCGCAGGTGATCGAAGATGTGGCAAGCCGTGCCATCCTTCTGGCCGATGGCGTAATCGCAAAGATCGGAGCGCCCAGGGACGTGATAGGTGAGTTCATGAAAGGCTGCGACGACACCGAAACCTTCGAACACGCGGAGGCGGGCGAGAAGATTGTCGGGGCGCGGGATCTGGTCAAGCGCTATATCTCGGTCGACCGGGGCGTGGTCAAGGCCGTCAACGGCGTCACTTTCGATGTGTACACAAAGGAGATCTTCGGCATCATCGGAAAGAGCGGGGCAGGGAAAACCACACTGTCGAGGATCATCGCCGGCCTCATCGAACCCACGAGCGGGGAGATCAACATTAAGATCGGCGAGGAATGGGTAGACATGACCAAACCCGGCGTCGAGGAGCGGGGCCGGGCCAAGGAATATATCGGCCTGCTGCACCAGGAGTACGACCTCTACCCGCACCGCACGGTGCTCGATAACCTGACCGATGCGATAGGCCTCGAGTTCCCCAAGGAGCTCGCCATGCGAAAGGCCATTGTCACCTTGAAGATGGCCGGGTTTTCCGAGGAGAAGAGCAAGGAGATCCTCGACCGGATGCCAAGCCAGCTCTCTGAGGGCGAGCGCCACCGGGTCGCTCTCGCGCAGGTGCTGATCCGGGAGCCCAAGATCGTGATCCTTGACGAGCCCACGGGCACCATGGATCCGATTACCAAAATCGACGTCAAGCATTCCATCATGCATTCCCGGGACGATATTGACGAGACCTTCATCGTGGTCTCTCACGATATGGAGTTCGTACGGGACATCTGCGACCGGCTTGCCCTGATGCGGGGAGGCAAGATTGTCGAGACAGGAAAGACCGCAGACGTACTCGCGCACCTGACCGAGGATGAACGCAAGATCATGAGCCAGAGCCAGCCTCCCGCCTGAAGAGGCGCCCATGATCCCTATCCACCTTGACGGGGAACTCCGCACAGTAAGCGAGGGGAGCACGCTTCTCTCCCTCATCCCGGAACACCCCAAAGGATGCGCCGTCGCCATTATCCGGCCTGCAACGAAGGAACAGGAGAAGACCGAGAGCATCACGGTCACTACGACCTCCGGTGAGATCACTATCGAGCTCGCCGGTATTGCAGTGGATGTGCTCGACCACCCGGATGCGGCAATCAGTCTCACCCTGCACTGGACGGACCGGTACGCGGCTGCGTTCGGGCCGTTTCCTTCCGGCATCCGCCCGTTGCGCAAACCCCGGCTTTACGAGAGGGGGGACGTCATTCTCGGGTGCGGCGGGTACGACCCCAAGATCTCGTACCTCATCTTTTCCAAAAGCCGGCATGTTGCGGACCATGGTGCTGATGAGACCGGCGGCGTTGTCGGCCGTGTCGTGAGCGGGAAAGCCGTTCTCGACCGATGGGAGGGCGGTGACCGGGTAACAAAAGTTGAACCGGTGATCAGCTGGGCCGATACCAGCCGGTCATTTACCACTACCGACCCCGGCCTTGTCGTGGAAGACGGGATGCTTATCGTGACTCGCGTTGAGGTGACAGCGCAGGGGTACAGTCCGAACAAGATCACGACCGAGGCGGCCGGCAGCGTCGAGCACCTGCTTATTGCCCTCGAGTCCGGAACATTTACCGTAGGGCGGGCCACGAGCACCCATATCCTTGACCGGAAACTTGTCGGCACCGATGTGCCGGCGCAGTTTAAGCGCCCCCGGCGCGAGGGAACGGTCACCGTTCGTACTGGCGGACCTTCAGTCGGCGGCGTGTATATCTACCGGGCGGATGTTCCCAGCAGCCCGGCCCACAGTGTGGTCGGGCAGGTCGTGCACGGGATCGAACTCGTAAAACTTGCAAAAGAAGGCGACGTTCTCTCCCTCCGGGTCGTCCCCTCGCGTATCGATCTCCTTGGCCTGCCTCTCGAAGAGGCAAAGAAGGTGGCGGCAGACCGGGGGATTTCCCTTGCGATCGACACCGACAAAAAAGACCGGATCGTCGTATCGCAGGAACCGGGGACGACGCTGGATGTGCTCGCCGAAAAGTCGGCAAAGGTAACGACGGCACCCTTCGAACAGGTAATCGATATCGTGCTCGATGATGCACGGGCGCCCCTGAGCTGCGAGGTGTTCCGCCATATCACCGGGCTTGCCGAGCACGATGCCGGCATGATGCCGGCATTCTTTATCTTCGACGATGTGTATCTCTTCAAGCCCAAAATCCCGACGACCGTCAAGATCTATCCCGAGAACTGTCCGGTCGGGGAGGTCCCGGCCGCAGCCCTTGCGATCACGAACGATGCGCGCAAGGGGGCGGGCCTTGTGGGGGTACGGTTATCAGCAAACCGGGAGTTCGGCCCAACCTCGGAACCGTTTGAAGGCACCAATATCATCGGGCGGGTGATCGAAACGGACAAACTCAAAAAAGTGAAGGAGCGGCAGACGGTGTATATCCGCGAGGTGAAACAATGACTGACTACACCCCGGCAAACGTCGGGACCGTGACCCGGTACGTGGTGGTAGAATCGTATACGGTGACCCCGGCGGATGTTGCGATCCGGGCGTACGAAGTGGCAAAAGGCGTTATGATCAAGGAGAACTGTTTCGGCCTGGTCATCATGGGAAAGGAAGAAGATGTCAACCGTGTGATTGCCGAGGTCAGGAAGATGGACCCGGCCCATATCTTTGTAAAAGACCGCGGCTTTCCGCCCGGCGATGCCCGGAGGTGCCGGGCAACGCTCGGGGGAGCACGGCCCGGGTTCCACGGGATCGAGTTCGAGATGACCATCCTCCCGTATATCTCCCATGCCCTCGAAGAACTTGATTCCCGGGATGCCGCGACCGTGCCGGTGCCGCAGTCCGATCTGGCACTGCCCCGGCTTGACGTCTACCGCTTAAAGAAAATGATCGATGCACAGGAGCCCTGACCATGGCAAAAATATTCATCTACCCTGCAACGAGCCTGATCCTTTCCGATATGGTGACCCGGTTCGGGCACACCCCTCTTGGTGCGGCAATCGCCATCCGGGAACGCGTCCAGACTGCCGGGCTTGAATCCATACCGCTCCAGATAACCCCGGAAGAACCCAAGAAGGGGCTCCGCTGGGCGGCGGTCGAAGTCCCGAGCGGCGTCCGGGGGCGCATGTCCCTGTACGGCCCGATGGTGGAGAAGTGCGACGCTGCGATCATCATCAACAATGCCGACCTCGCGTTCGGCTGCATGGGCTGCGCACGGACAAACGAGCTCCTGAAGTTTTTGATCCGGCAAAAGGACATGCCGAAACTTGAGCTGGAGTACCCGAAAAACGAAGAAGAGGGGACGCAGTTTGTCGCCGCGATCAAACGGTTCCTGACCGATCTTGGAGGAAAACCATGACCGCTCCGGTACGCATCGCCCAACTCTCCTGCGGCCCGGACTACTCGGGCGTTCAGGAGGAAATTAACGCAGCCGCAAAATCCGTGAACGGCGAGATCTTCTACCCTGATGTCGCGCTCAAGGATATCATGCGGGATTTTAACGGGTTCGGCCTTGAGGTCAGGAGTCCCGACCTGAAACTCGCCATATCGCGAGCGATGGCGCTGGTCGACGGCAGGGTGGAGGCTGACGCAGTTTTTATTGCGACCTGTTTCCGATGTGCCGAGGCCGCGATCGTACGGAACGAACTCAGGCGCTATATCCTCGAACATTCGAAACTCCCGGTCGTCAGTTACTCGTTTACCGAGCGCACAACCGCAGGTACGCTCCTCACCCGCATGGAAGCGCTCACGACCATTGCCCGGAGAAGGGCGCTTCTGGCCCGGGAGGTTCAGGAAGGGATCACGCTCGGAATCGACTCCGGCTCTTCGACCACCAAGGCCATCCTGATGAAGGACAACAAGATCATCGGCACCGGATGGCAGCCGACGACCGAGGTGCTTAAGTGCGCACGGGAGGTAGTCGACCACGCTCTTGCCGAGGCGGGAATGAAACTTGAAGATGTCCAGGCGATCGGCACCACCGGCTACGGGCGTTTTCTGGTCGGAAAAGATTTCAACGCCGATCTGATCCAGGAGGAGCTGACCGTGAACTCCAAAGGGGCGGTGTACCTTGCCGGCAAGCAGCACGGGCCGGCCACCGTGATCGATATCGGCGGGATGGACAACAAGGCGATCACGGTCATGGACGGTATCCCGGGCACCTTCACGATGGGCGGTATCTGCGCCGGTGCGAGCGGCCGGTTCCTGGAGATGACCGCAAAGCGTCTCGGTGTCGATATCACGGAACTCGGGCCGCTTGCGATGAAAGGCATGGGTGGCCGGGTGCCCATGAACAGTTACTGTATCGTGTTCGGTACCCAGAGCCTCGTGAACGCCCTCGCTGCCGGCAGCACCCGGGAGGATGTGGCGGCAGCGGCCTGCCACAGCGTTGCCGAGCAGGTCTTCGAGCAGCAGCTCCAGGAAGTGGATATCAAGGAGCCCGTGATCATGGTCGGCGGCACCTCCCTCATCGAGGGGCTGGTGCACGCGATGGGAGAACTCCTCAAGATCAAAATTGTCGTCCCGCCGCATTCACAGTACATCGGTGCGGTCGGTTCGGCTTTGCTGGCATCAGGGTTTATCAGGGACGGGACAGATGCAGGCCATTGAGTACTTTGAAGTGGAGTGCACGGAGAAACTGGGCGGTGAGTACTACCGGCAGATCGCAAACGACGTGCTCCTCGATCATAACCTCCTGCGGGTGATCCACAAGATCCATATCTACATCGACCCGAAAATCCCCATCTTTGTCGCTGTGGGTGTCCTCAAAAAAGTCACCACCCTGGTACGGGTGGGTGACATCGCAAACGTCAACCCACAGGAAGGGAAGATGACGCTTGCGATCTCGGACGAGACCTACCTCGCGCCGATGCTCAAGCTGTTCTGGGACCGGTTCGGCAAAGACCATGTCGACCAGCCGGACCGGTTCACGGTCATCCTGACCGGCGTGGCGACCGGAGCAAAAGAGATCGAGGAGATGGCTGTCGCTGACCCCAGCCAGGCACTGTATAAAGACCTTGTCTACGCCCTCCGGTGCATCTGTCCCGAGGGGTTCCGGGTCAGGAGCGAGAACTACGGGGCTGAGAAGTTCTCGTTTGTGGCAAGCGAGGATATGCTGACCGAGGACCGCCTTGCACTTGTGAAAGAGAAGTTTGCGCTCATGGGAGAGACGCCATGATCCTTGTCCCGATCACGTACAGGGGGGGGGTGTACCGGCACAACGAGATCATCGATCTTATCGAGGATCTGGGGGGGTACATCGTCCAGAAGCATATGATCGCGCAGGAAGTCGTGCTCCAGTGCTTCGTGCCAAAGGACGACGTGGATCTGATCCGGGCGATCGGGAAACCGCTTGCCGGGGAAGTGATCGATTCGCCCCTGGTCGGGACCGAGATAGCCGTTGTGAGCATGAGCCTTGAGATCCACCACCTGCCGCATCCCTCCTGCGATATCGCGGAGTACGTGCGCCGGCTGGGTGCCAAGAGCAACATGGTCGGGATGGCCCGGGGCGTGGGAAAACGGATCGCCGGGATCAACGATGAGGAACGCGACGTCATCAATGAGCATGATATTGCCGTGTACCTGCTCGGGAACTTTGAGCACTGCATTGAGCACAAGATGCCGGTGCTCCTCCGGGGGATCGAAGTCCCGGTCGTGCTCTGCGGCGGCCCGGACAAGGAGGTGCTCCAGCGTATCGTGGAACCGAAGGTGGACGGGTACGTGGGAAACGTCGGCCGGTTCATGCACCGCACCAAGGAGTCCGAGGAACTCACCAAGCTTGACGAGATCGTCACGGAGATCACCCACGTCCTCGAAAAGCGGCGGGAGGAACTCGCAAAAGATCCCCTCTCCGTTTCACCGGCCCGGCTCATGGACGTGATCCGGGAGCGGGTGCCGGCCATTCTTGACGTAACCTCGCCGACCCCGCTCACGGTGCAGATGTCGGGGCTCCGGGTGAAACTGCCGTACGATCCCTTCGCAGAGGTGCTCCGGAAGACCGAGATCGAGGATGGGATTACGATTGGCGACATCGCGGACATCGAACCTTCGCGCATGCGGGATTACATCATCCTGAAAGTCAGGCCGTTCTCGGAGACAAACACGGTGATATAGGAGGATACCATGGGACGCAGGCAGGAAGACGATTTTGAAGACCGGCTCAAGAAGATTGTCGAACAGGGTGCCGATGCTACGGCCGAGGAATGGCTTAAGGTAATCGAACAGGAGTACGGGAAGGTACCGCTTATCTTCAAACGTATGGGGGAGAGGCCCGAGGTTCTCATCTCCCACCTCCTCTATAAGGGTACCGTGGCCGAGACCAGCCGGCTCGACCCCAAGTACGTGGAACTGATCAGCATGGCGGTCGGTGCGGCCCTGAAATGCCAGTACTGCACGAGCTATCACATGCAGGCAGCGATCAAGATGGGCGCGAGCCGCGAGGAGATCCTTGAAGTGATCCTGCTCTCGGGGATGATCGCAAACTCCTCAGTGCTCGCCAATGCCTACCGGGTCATCGATGAACGGTTGGAGAAGTGTTTTCCCTGCGATGTAAAATCGGTGCAGGAAAAGCCTGGCACAAAGAAGCGGGCCGGGGCAGTCCGGAAGAAGAAGTAAATCCGTCTTTTCTTTTAAGAGACATCTGAACGAGAGGGGGCTTTCTCTCTTTCTTCCAGGAAATTTTTCCGAAATCGCTCATTGTTGTTCAGACTGTTTTTTCCGCGTGAGAAGGGCCGGGCCGGCAGGGTATCACATAAGTACACCGTCCGACCCCCTCCATACCCTGATAAGAACTATTCCTGTTCCTGGAGGTCTGGTATCGTCTGAAAAAAGTACAATCCTGAACCCGGAACTAGGCCGGATCCCTAAGGGGCCGGAGGGGGTCGGGTCACTTTTTTCCTGAGTGTGCGGGTTATGAAAATGGAGGTGTAATGAGAATTTATGATGGACATTTCTGAGGAGCGCCGTTTAATGCTTTGCAGAAGTACACCGTCCGACACCCTCCATACCCCGGCACACACGCATGAAATCACAGCACGCGACCTCCTATCATATTTTTAATCCTCCCAGAGACTATAGATCAAACGAATGTGCGGGATCGCAGGGCAGTATTGCTATGCCGGAGGAAGGCCGGATCGCGGGCTCCTTTCTGCCATGTCAGAGAGGCTGGTCCATCGCGGTCCTGACGGCGAGGGCACGCATGTCAGCGGCAGCACCGGCCTCGTCCACCGGCGGCTCGCCATCATTGATCTCTCCCCCGACGGCCTCCAGCCGATGACAAACGAGGACCGCTCCCTCTGGCTGGTTTTCAACGGCGAGATCTACAATTTCGTCGAGCTCCGCGAGGAACTGGTGCACAAAGGGCATATATTCTACTCGAAATCCGACACGGAAGTGATCCTCCACGCTTACGAAGAATGGGGGCACGACTGCCTCGCCCGGTTCAACGGCATGTGGGCATTCGCACTCTGGGACGAGAAAAAACAGGAACTCTTCTGCGCCCGGGATCGGTTCGGCATCAAGCCGTTCTATTACACCGACGCCGGCGGATCGTTCCTGTTCGCGTCCGAGATCAAGGCCCTGCTCACCCACCCGGATGCCGGGAACACCCCGGATGAGAAGATGCTCTGTACCTATCTTGCGTGGGGCGTGCAGGACCATTGCAGCCGGACCATGTTTAAGGGTATTTACCAGATCGAACCGGCTCATGCCCTTGTGGTTTCCCAAGGCAAAATACAGGCCCCGTTCCGGTACCTGGGACGTAAAGGTGAACCCGGGGATACGGGGAGACGATAATGACAAGGCAGTCGCAGAACGCCTTGGGGCACAGCTCCTTGAGGCGACCAGGATCCACCTGAGGAGCGATGTGGCCGTCGGCACCTGCCTCTCGGGGGGGATCGACTCCTCTGCGCTGACTGCCATGATAAACAGCCTCATCAGGAGCGAGGCCCCGGAAAGTGTGGGTGCGCGGCAGAAAACGTTCTCGGTGGTCTTCTCGGACAGAAATTTCGATGAGAGCCGGTACATCGACGATGTCGTTGCCGCAACCGGCGTCGATGCGGACCGGACAGAGCCGGTACCGGGCCAGCTCCGTGAGGATATCGACCGGTTAGTATACATGCAGGACGAGCCGTTCGGTTCGCTCTCCATCTATGCCCAGTACCTGCGTGATGAGGCTTGCACAGAAAAAGGCCAAGGTGGTGCTGGACGGGCAGGGGGCAGACGAGCTCCTTGCCGGGTACCTGGGCTACCAAGGGAGTTACATCCGGGGGCTTATCCGGACGTTTCACTGGTGGACGGCGCTTGGTGAGATCGCCGGCAGCATCCGGAGACACCGGGACTTCTTCTTTACCGCCCGGCAGCAATTGCGGATCCGTAAGGCGAGGCGAAACCTGTTGAAATGCAATTTTGAAAGGATCGACCGGTACAACGGCACGCTCGATTCCGTCCTGCACCGCGAGCTCCTCTCTACCAACCTCCCGGCGCTC
This sequence comes from uncultured Methanoregulaceae archaeon, assembly GCA_963717525.1. GTDB lineage: Archaea > Halobacteriota > Methanomicrobia > Methanomicrobiales > Methanospirillaceae > Methanoregula. The sequence goes on along the minus strand of OY970343.1, from coordinate 2,038,000 downwards.
CTCCATTACGAGGACCGGAACTCGATGGCGTTTTCCCTGGAATCCCGGGTGCCGTACCTTGACGTGCGGCTGGTGGAGTACATCGCATCGCTCCCGCTCTCGCAGAAGATCCGCGGAGGCGTGACCAAGATCGCCTTGCGCTCGGCCATCCGGGGTCGGATTCCCGAGTCCGTACGGTGCCGGGGGGACAAGATGGGATTTGTCACCCCGGAAGAATGCTGGATGAAAGACGAGCTCCGGCCATTTATGCTCGAGATCTTCTCATCCGGCAGTTTCCAGATCCCGGCCTTACTGGGATGCGGGTGCAGTTGCACGGGATTACCAGGCATTCCTTAATGGTACATCCGCCTATTCGCCCGAGCTCTGGCGAATTGCCTGCGCCGAGCTCTGGCTGCGAAAATTTATCGATGCCCCGGTATCGTAACCAGCGCCGTGCGGGATCGACTTTTATAAAGGATAACCCCGGACAGAGTACTATAAGAATATCGACCGGGACAGGAAAAAACCCGGGACAGGTACCAGGCGGATTCATGAAAACCATTATCCTCGCCGGCGGCGTGGGGACGCGGCTGTGGCCCCTTTCACGCGAATACTTCCCCAAGCAGTTTATCCCGATGGACGGGAGATCCCTATTCCAGAAGACCTGTGAACGGGCAAAAAAATTCTCGGATGAGGACGGGATCTGGGTGGTGACAAATGAGATCCACCAGTACCTCGTCCGCAACCAGATGGATGATCTGGGATATGCCATCCCCGATAACCATATCCTTGCTGAACCGGAACAAAAGAACACCCTGCCCGCCATCGCATGGGCGATGCAGCAGATCAAAAAAGAGGACAAAAACGCCGCTGTGGTGGTATTCCCAAGCGATCACCTTCTCGGGGACGTTGCCATCAGCCAGATCAGGGCCGCGGAACCGCTCTCAAAGGGTTATCTTGTCACGTTCGGTGTCAAACCAACAGCGCCACACACCGGATACGGGTATATCAGACCCGGAAAGGCGCTCCCCGCAGGCTTTGTTGTCGACCAGTTCAGGGAAAAGCCCGATGAGAAGACCGCAACGGACTACGTGAAGAAAGGGTACCTCTGGAACAGCGGAATCTTCCTCCTTTCCGTCCCCGTATTCTTCAGGGAACTCAAAAAATACCAGCCCCGCCTCTCTGCCGCGTTTGGCGGGAGCACCACACCGGATTACGGAAAACTGGACTCTGTCTCGATCGATTACGGCCTGCTGGAGCCGTCAAAGAAGGTGGCCGTGGTGCCGCTCGATACAGAGTGGAATGACCTCGGGACCTTTGCGGCGCTCTACGAGGTCGAGGCGCACGATGGGGAGGGAAATGCCGGGGCAGCCGAGTACCTGTCTGCACGGGACAACTATGTGCATGCGCCGGGCAAACGCGTGGGCCTGATAGGCGTGGACAACCTTGTCGTGGTGGACACGGCCGATGCGCTCCTGGTCTGCGACAACCGGCACACGGAGCAGGTCAAGGACCTCGTCCACCGGTTTAAGGAGCAAAACGACCCGGTCACCCGGTTCCACCGGCAGGTCCACCGGCCCTGGGGGTCCTATACGGTACTGGAGGATTCTGAGGGGCACAAAATCAAGCGTGTGACGGTCAAGCCCGGGCAGAAACTCTCCCTCCAGCTCCACCACCACCGGAGCGAGCACTGGGTGGTCGTGAGCGGGACGGCCGAGGTGGAACTTAACGGCGAGACAAAACTGCTCAGGAAGGGGGAGAGCACGTTTGTTCGGAGCGGGATCCGGCACCGGCTCAAAAATCCCGGCGTGATCCCTCTCGAAGTGATCGAGGTGCAGCTCGGCGAATACCTCGAAGAGGACGATATCGTCCGTTTTGAGGACGATTATGGCAGGAAGTAGAGACCGGATTATTCCTGTTTTTGGTGGAGAATCTGGTTCTGCTGCACCCGAATTTGATGCGGGAATGAGTATTGGATGAATTTCGAAATTCTTTTATTATATAGAGTGTGAGATATCAACCAGATCCTGACATTCCTGTTTTCCGGTGCCTGAAAACGGATGTTTGCGATTCTTGTGCAGATCTTTGGAGGACTAATATGAAGTCAGCATATATCGGTATTATTGCAGTCATGCTTGTCGTGATTGCAATCGCATGTGCGGGTTGTGCATCCCAGACAACAACAGCCCCGTCCGGGGGATCCGGCACGTCGTCGTCAGGAAGCTCATCACCGGCTGCTGCATCGTCGACGCCGCAGGTGGGTTCGACGGTGAGTTCCTCATCCGTCTTCGGGTCAAGTTACAACTGGATGGAATACCAGACCACAACGACAAATCAGGGAAAGGAGATGTCGATAGACATGAAAATGGAGCGATCCACCAGCACGTACAACGGGCAGACCGGCCGTTGAAATGAAAGTCACCATGACCTCCTCGGCCATGAACGGGGTGTATGACTACTACTATGATTCTGCAATGAACAGCATCCTGGGTGGTACGATGACCATGACGGTCAACGGGAAGACCATGACCATCAGCTATCCCCGCATCCCAGCTCAATCAGATGTCCGCAACCAATTTCAACAAGGAGTCAACACTCACGTTCGCAGGCATTGAGTCGGTCACTGTCCCTGCAGGAACATACCCCGCTGCAAGTAAGTACACCAAATCAGAGAACGGGGCCACGGTCACTTTCTGGTCGGCACCCGGCGTTCCCGTCCCGGTGCAGATCGAGCTCGAGTTCCTCAACTGGCTCGACCACGTCTGAGCTTGTGGGATGGGGATAAATCCTTTTTTTATTCTTGTAGAAACCACCCCGCCGGGAAAACCGTGAAAGTCCGTCAACGCATCCTGATTTCGTAACAATGAAATCACGTTGTACTGCCCCATTTAAACACGGCACAAATATCCCGGACTATCGGGAAAAAGTTCATTCTCCTTTCGGGACCTTTTTTGATGTTGATCCCGGATCGTGGCCGGGATCCAGTCGCCCGGTTCGCTTCCATCGTGCTGCAGGCCCCGGCGGGTACCGGTCACCGCACTTCTCCCCGGCCACAAGGCATTTCTTCCTGCTCCCGATAAGATCGCTCCTGCCTGCCATGCGGAGCCCTTCGATGACGAGGCCCCGGTTCTGCGGTTCCCGGGTACTGCATGAGTGCCCGCTGGATCTTCTTCTCCCTTCCTTTGGGCACATGCACCGGTTCAAGCGTGAACGGATTTATGCCGGTGTAGTACATGCACGTGGAGATGCTCATAGGGGTCGGCGTAAAGTCCTGCACCTGCTCGGTATAGAGCCCGCTATCGCGGATGTACTCAGCGAGTTCGACCATGTCATTGACCGTGCAGCCGGGATGGCCGGACATAAAATAGGGGACAAGATACTGGCGCTTGGGTTTGCTTTCCTGGAGGGTTTCGAACCGGTCGATGAACCGGTCAAATACCGAACCATCCGGCTTGTTCATGGCTCTCGTGACGCGGGGCGAGATGTGCTCCGGGGCGACCTTGAGGTGGCCCGAGACATGCCATTTGCAGAGATCTTCCAGGTACCGGGTGTCGGGATCATCTGCAAGCACAAGGTCGTACCGGATGCCGGAGCCGACGAACACCTTTTTCACGCCCGGCACATCACTGACTTTTTTGAGAAGGTCTGTGAGCTGCTGGTGGCTTGTCCGGAGGGTTTGGCAGGCCGGCGAGCAGGACTTGTCCGGGCATGCCCCGGCTGCAGCCCAGCGATCGCACCCCATGCCGTACATGTTTGCCGTCGGACCGCCTACGTCCTGGACGGTCCCTTTGAACTCTGGCATCGCGGCCATCCGGGTCACCTCCCGGACGATGGATTCAATGCTCCGGCTCTGGATAATACGCCCCTGGTGGTGGGTGAGGGCGCAGAACGAACAGCTCCCGAAGCAGCCCCGGTGGCTCACCACCGAGAACTGTACCGGTTCGAGGGCCAGGACGGGCTCGCGGTACGAGGGGTGTGCGCGGCGCGAGAACGGTAGTTCGTAGATCTGGTCGAGCTCCGCGGCAGAAAGAGGCAGGGCCGGGGGGTTCTGGATGACCACCGTCTTTGGATGCGGCTGTGCGACCGCTCTCCCCCGCACCGGGTCCTGTTCCCGGTAGTGGACAGCAAACGCCCGGGCATACGCAGTTTTATCCGAAGATACCTCGGAAAACCCCGGGATTTCGACAATGCCTTCCGGCCGGGCGGCACGCCATTCGGCCACTTCTATGGTATACGACGTCCCCGGTATATCCCGAAGAGCCCGGGCCGGTTCCCCCGCATCCAGACGCCGGGCGATCTCAACCATCTGCCGTTCGGCCATCCCATAGGCAAGAAGGGTGGCCGGGGCATCGGCAAGGACTGACTGGCGCACCCGGTCCTGCCAGTAGTCGTAGTGTGCGAACCTGCGCAGGCTCGCTTCGATACCCCCGAGGACAATGGGCGTGCCGGAATATGCCGCGTGGACCCGGTTTGCGTACACGATTATCGCACGGTCCGGGCGCCGGGGAATCCCGCCGGGCGAGTATACGTCAGAGCTCCGGCGTTTCAGGTTGGGGGTGAAATTATTGACCATCGAGTCGACATTGCCGGAAGATATACCAAAGAAGAGCCGGGGTTTCCCGAGGGCTGTAAAGTCCCGTTCGGTCTTCACGTCTGGCTGGGCGATGACGCCCACTGAAAATCCCGCATCCCAGAGAACCCGGCCGATGAGCGCCGTGCCAAACGCGGGATGATCGACATAGGCATCTCCCGTGACAAGGATACTATCGAACTGTTCGATGCCAAGAGCCTTCGCCTCGGTGAGAGAAACGGGAAGGAACGGAGGTTGGGATCGCATAAATCAGGTATTATACGGGTCAGGTCCGCGGGCGCCGGGTAAGGTCGCGGATAATCTCGGCGAGGCCCCCCGGCATATCCTCTTCTTTCTTTGGCTCTTTCTCCCCGGGCGCGGATCCTTGGGGGGGTGCGTCAATCCCGGGGGTGGTGGACTGCCGGGATGAGTCATCAGCTTTTGTATGAACCGGCAGGGATACCCCGGTCTTTTCATCAGGCTGGCGGCGGATATCAAGACCGGTAAATTCAAGGACGACAGCCTCAGCAACGATGTACGTGACTGCCTTTTCCCGCAGGCACCCGGTCAGCGCGTGGCCTGCCCGGCCGACCGAGGCGTGGTAGTGGATTGCAGGACCGGCATCACCCGGATAAATAGTACCGAGGCCCACCATCTCCCAGCCGCCTTCAAACATGACATTATGCGGCTCCGGTGGAATGACAAGTTCCTCAGGACCAGTCACCATCCGTCCCTGCCTGAGCGCGCCAAGAAAGAGGATGGTGCCGGTCTGTACCGCTTTATTCCGTATGAACTCATGCGTGACAGCCAGAAAATCTTCGCCGTCATCGATCGTCAGGACAAATACCCGGCCGAGCCGGCCTTCTGAATAGTGCATACAGGCGCTCTTTTATTGTATCTGGGTATTCATTGGATTGACGTGGATTTATATCTCTTTTCCCCTTTAGAGGGAGAAAATCCGGTCTCCGGCCCGGGAACACCCGGAACGAGGGATCCGTGACCGGACCGGCAACCTGCCTGGTTTCACCCACGACAAAACCCGTCAGAACTCGATCTTCGGCGGGGTCTTGATCTCTTCCTCGAACTGGAGGTATTCCAGCTTGGGCAGGCCGGTCATGTGGCCGATGAATTTTGAAGGGATGGTATCCATCATCGTATTGAATTCCTGCGAGATGTTATTGTAGGTATATCTCTGGCGGGCGATCTCTTCCTCGAGGCTTTTGACCGAATCCATGAGCGAGGTGACGGTCTGGGATGTCTTGAGCTCCGGGTAGTTCTCGGCCACGGCAAGCAGGCGGCCGAAGATGGAGCGTGACTCTGCCTCGACCTTGTTGAGGTCTCCCGGGCCTGCAGTCGCAACGCTGGCCCGCATCGCGGTGACCTTGGTAAACGTCTCCTGCTCGAATTTGGCATAGCTCTTCACTGCCCCGAGCAGCTGGTCGATCATGTCCAGACGCTTCTTCATTGCGACCCGGATCTGCCCCAGCGTTGCCTCGGACGAGTTTTTGAGGGACTGGAACCGGTTGTAGATGCCCACGGCCCAGAGGATCAGGCCGATGATAATAAGAATAATAACGATAAGGATGATCCAGCTCAGAATATCGCCAAACATGTGGTATCAGTACAGAAATGTATGCGGTACCAGATAATAGGTGAGGTAAGCCGACGGCATGCCTTCTTTTGACAGGATACCACAAGAAAGATAAAAAAATTATCCAAAATATCAGAGGCCTATTGAAGGGTCAGGGTTCCCACGACCCTGAGTTTGCCACCTTCAAGGTAATGCAGCACTACCCGGGCCCCGGGAAGATACACCAGATCCTTTTCAAGGGTGAAGGTGAGTTCGGGCATCCTCCAGTCCCCTTCTCCCGATACCCGGGTGAGACGCGAGGGTAAAAACTGCATCCAGTGGCCAAGGTAGATCACCATCTCTTCCTTTAACGGCGCCGGCCAGTATTTTACCAGCTGCGCCTTGCCCGTGACCACAGATGAACTCTTGATCGCCGGATCGTTGGTGAGGACGTAGCCCCGGTCAAGGTCTTCGACTTCGACACCTTTGAGGGCGAGGCCCACCCGATCCCCGGTAACCGCACTATCGGCATCGTCTTCGTGTTTCTGGATGGAACGGACCTGGGCGGTTTTTGCGGTCGGGAGCACCTTTAAGGAATCGTGTTTTTTGATGACCCCGTGGGCAACGCATCCCAGAATGACGACACCCACTCCTTTGACGTTGAAGTGGTGATCGATGGGAACTGCTCCATTGCTTGTCCCTTCCTTTACTTTATGGTGGGCTGTCAGCTTTACTGCGGCATCAAGCAGTTTCTCTCGTAACCCAAGCGGATCGTTTTCGATGGCCTCGTAGTGTTCGAGCACGGTGCCTTTGATGAGCGGGGCGATCTGGTCCGGGGTCAGGTAATTACGGAAGATGATATACCCGTTCGCTTTTCCTGCACACTGGAGCATCAGGACGGTCTCCCCGAATGTCGCGGTGATCTCATCCACCACCAGAACAACGCGATCCGCAAGGGAGATCGCATAGAACAGCGAGGAGAGTTTTTCAGGGTACCGCGTGGGTTCGATGAAGGTGACCGTGGATTCTCCTCTTTTGAGGTTGTAAAAGGTGATATCGCTCGTTGTCCCCTTCTTTCCCAGCTCGTCCGCAAAGCCGTTCGGGGCAAGGACAGCGACGGTGATGTTGGACATGATGATGTATAGGATGTCTGGAAATAAGAGAGTTTATGATTGTAGGCAGAGAAGTGGATTTAAAATAACCATAGATTTGGATCTATGACCTGCCTTATCTTAATCTGGAGCGTGAATGCCAAGCTCATTTTTGATGAGGCTTGAGTGAATTATTTGAATTTTGTTCTCCCGTATCTGAAAGAAGTTTCTTTCTTCTTATAGAACCCTTAAATCCTACATTTTTCGAGTCTAATCAGGGTTCTTTAGAACTATTAAACTATTTTTTCCGGTCTTTTTTATTTCCAGTGGGTCGTTTTGATTCCTGTGGCAAAACCCGGGAGAAATACTCATCTATATCCTTTCTACGGAAAAGGAGAAGGATAAAGAGAATAACTCCCAGTAACGAGAGAAGGGCTCCCACTTTGTAATCCAAAGGATCGAAGGTAAACCTGACCGTGCTGGTATCAGCCTGCATCTGGGTACCGATCATGGTTCCGACCGGATCGGCATCCGCACCATTTACTTTCCAACCAGTATAGTAGTTCTCTTTCAGGACGACAATATCTCCTTTTTGCAGGTCTCCCGATGCCACGATATCATCCGGAGTGAATGTATCAAGTGTGAGCGGGATCAACTGATCCCCCCTTATGGCGAACACTGTAGGCAGGACATGATCCGGGATATACACAGATATATTCTGAACCTTGAATGTGGTATTAGGGATGTTCTGCTGCCCGTTCTCACGGTACTGAGTGTCAACAATGTAGTTAGGGGTGTAATAGGTGACGTTGTCGATGGTATAACTCAACTGCGGCATGGTCTCGAGATAATAGGCAGAATAAACGCTCAGTGGTTGTATTCCATTAACCACGTCCCAATACGTAAAGTCCATATGCCAGATCGGTACTCCTGTTTCGTACGCCACGAGAGGACCACTACTTGGTGAAATATTTCTGACCTGCTGAATGATCTCTTGGGCCGGACTTTCGTTGAGCTGTGGCGAGTATACTTTGATATAACCGCTGCCAAGATTTCCCATCATCATTATAAAAATACCCGCCAACAGAATACCACAAAGTACACGAGATTGATTCTTACCCGTGGAACATTTCTGCATAAAGATGAAGAGTCCGGCAAGTAAAAGGGCAATAATGAGCAGTTCTATAAGAACAAATGGCTGAATAACCTGGTAAATCAGAAGGATTATCCCCGCGTTGACTATAAGGGCCGTCCCGAAGAACAGCAGGATATTCCTCTCGGTTCCTTTCTGGAAATAGAGCAGAGCGACAAAAGCAAAAATCAGGATGGCGGTTACTAAGGTTTCCGGGGTGATCATTTCCTGGTACGGTATTTCACACAGTTTCACCAGAATCAACAGCCCGATACCGAGCGCCACCAGCCTCTTCTGCTCTCCCGAAAGCGTGAATCCCTCGCCATTTTTGATCCTGTCATAGAGAATGACTGCCCCATAAAGGGAGAGAAGGAGGAGCAATGGCAACAGCGCCCCAAATATCCTTCCGGGGTTACGAAGGTTGTTAACAATGGGCAGGAGATGGAGGAAAAAGAATATGGTTTTCCCGGCACCTGCCCAGATAAAAGAGAAAATTATCCCAAAATACGCGGGAATCGTGATCTCTTTTCTTCCATATATCAGTGCAACAATCATCAGCAGAACAGGAATTATTCCTATCATCACGCCGCTTTCATATTGCGCCCAGACACTATCAATTCCTGAACCGTTGACAAACGAAGAGAGATCTGTTTCAACAGAGCCGCCTCCAGTAAGCGGATCTATAACATCCTGCCTGACTACCGCACCAGAAACACCAATGTCCGGTATGACTTTTACGGAAATGATCAGGGTTGTCAGGAGGATTGAGAGAATTAGATAATACAAAATCTTTCTGCTGATTTTTCCAACTGCTGCGTAATACAGGAAAAGAACGAGAAGAACGAGATATACAAGGATAAAGTGGTAAAGATCGCCGGTAAAGTACACAAGAGCTGAAACAACAGACAGACCCACCAGATTCCATATAGTGATCTCTTTATATACCACCATTTTGAGGAAGAAGTAGTATACGAGGGGGAGCCAGGCAAGTGCGTAGACGAGAAGGTGGTGCCCGGCATAAATGCGCCCGAGCATAATACCGGAAAAGGCATAGAAAACCGAGAAGATTAGCAATGCATTCTTATTTTTGGTTATGAGAGTGCCCAGTTTATAAAAAGTGAAATAGGCTATCAGAAGGTGAAACAGGATAATGAAATTCACAATGGTCAGGTTCTGGAAGATAAGATAGAACGGAAAGGAGAAGAGGTAATACTTATCGGAATTCGGGTTTGCCGTGAGTGGAAAGCCACCAGCCCAAAGGTTGTTCCACGTCGTGAAGTAATTGTGATCAGTGATGGTATAATACAATGAATTGGCAAATATATCATGCCATTCACCAATATAGGTCTGGTTGAAAGGGAGAAAGGAGAAGTACAGGATCAGGATAATGAGGACCGGGAAAATATAATAGAGGATATTCTTTGATGAAAAGTCCTTGAATTTTTCCCTGATATGGTCAAAAGGTATCATCAGATACTACTTGAAACGGAAACTCAAAAAATTTTCCTAATCGTTTTTTGTATCAATGTGATTTCTGTATGTTTTAACAGGTAATCAAGAAAAGGATTCTGTGTCAAGGATTCCGGCTTCCCCAATTATTTATATCTTTTTTCGTCATATTATAGCAAAGAATTGATTTCCTGGAGCTTTATGGATTTAAAACGAGATTCTTTTAGGATTATCCAGGTGATCATCGCATTAATTATAATTATTCTCCTCTTGGGATCAATCAATTATATTCAGGTAAGCCAGATTCTTCTGCACCTGGACTGGTTCTTTCTCATACTGGCGGGGCTTTGTTACTTTTTAAATAATATTATCATGTCAATCAGATTGAAACGAGTGCTCAATTATCTGGGAAATAAAATCCGGTTCCGGATAGTCTTTCTTTCTCAGATGGCTGGAATGCTCCTTTCAGATTTTACTCCAGGAAGAAGCGGGTATTTTTATGTTGCCTTTGCCCTGAACAAGAAGGGCGTCGCCCTTCCCAAGGGAATAGCAGCTATTACAAGCACATATATTTATGATCTTCTCTTCAAAACTTTTATTGCCATTGTTGCAATCTATTATCTCTACGCCACGATCACCGGTCTTCCGTTTGAGTATATTATTTATTTAATTGTAATTCTTCTGTTGCTCATCATCACGGGGTATTTTCTCATCATGTACCCCGGACAGGTAATGCAGAATTTTTGCCAGAAGAATACGTATCTGAAATATATCCTCGACCTCGGTGAACAGAGTCGGTTAATCCAGAAAATATCCCCCTATATCATCTCCGTTTCATGTATCGGCTGGATTTTCCGCGGACTCGAATGGTTTTTTGTTGCAAAAGCGATTGGGGGAATGGCAATCACCCTTATCGAGGCTCTCCTGTTAAATCCGCTGCTTACAATTCTTTCTTTAATTCCCGTCACTCCTGCCGGGCTTGGTATCCAGGAGGCAGGAATTGTCGGAATCCTTGTTCTTCTCGGTGTAAGCCTCGCAGCTGCAACCGCTTTTGCGTTCCTCACGAGATTTCTTGAAATCGTAATTGATCTGATTGGTCTACAAAGTTTCTTTTCCCTAGATACAAAAAAGGAGAATCTGCTCAGTCACTATAATTCCATTGATGGAGATATCGATGAGAGAGCCTATAATTCGGATCTTTGTGTCCAGCGGTATTTCCAACGTCGAAGAACAAATACCATTAAAACAATGCTTGATGCAAAAAACAGTGATGTGATCCTAGATATAGGCTGCGGAAGTGGCGTCCAGCTTCATGCTTTGAATTTGAACTCTCCCAATCTGATAATCGGAATGGATGTAAATCGAAGTGTCCTCCAGTATGCAAAAAGTAAAAATTTTCCGAATGCTGAGTTCCTGATCGCAGATGCTGAAAATCTCCCCTTTAAGAAAGATACCTTTTCTAAGATTATTTGTGCTGAGATTATTGAACACCTTCATCAACCAGAAAAAATGATTGCCGAATCTGAGAGGGTGCTTAAAAAAGGTGGAGCAATCGTTATATCGACACCCAATGAGCAGTCTGTATGGGGGGTATACGAATTTTTTTGGGATGTTCTCGGGCGGGGTCGGAACTACGGGGAAACACACCTGAAATTTTTTTCAGTGTTGGAACTTGAGGATTTTTTTGCATCTTACTCGGAAAGAACTCATACAACCCTGTTTTTTATATCTCCTTTGATTGCATTATTGGGAGAAAAAACACTACTCCGTTGGAGCATTCGTTTTGATTCTTTGCTCGAACGGCTGAATGGTGGCGTTATTATCGTTTTTAGCGCCAAAAAAGGAGCGTAATCTCGTTCCAGCAATAAATAAATCAGTATTTATTGAAAGAAATTTGTTTATTAAACATTCGGTGCAATTCGTCCTTGATTTATTTCCTGTTGAATTTATATAACCCGGTTTGGGAGAGAAAACGGTTGCCGCGAATAGATCCTAAATTCATCTAACATTACATTAAGAACTCATTTTTTGAAAGTTCGTTGGTGTATACAATAAACCATTTTCCTGTTTTGTCATGTGAAAAATGAGTGGATAAATGACTTTCTATCTTCACTTAACCGATGATCATTTCAACGATTTTGCTTTTTTCCAGGTTATATTCCTATTTATAAGGAAATTCCAGGCAAATGCTATCATGATTCCAATGATGTTAGAGATCCGATAATCAATACCTGCTATTAAGGTAAGAGTGATAAGAATCGCAAAATTGACGAATGCACCGCCAATTGATATAATTTGAAACACAACAAATCGGTGCCACCAGTTAGATAATGAGTGTCCTTGGCTTGTTTTAAATGTCCACCAATCATTCCAGATAAAATTATTCACAATAGATAATTCGATGGCACAAACGCTTGCCAATGGAATGGAGAATCCTGCGAATTCCTTGAGAGAGATGAGGATTCCTTCATTTACCACGATGCCTGAAACACCTACAAGGCTGAACTTAATAGCATTTTTCCATTCTTTCCATACGGCACTCTTGTGATGAAACAATGAATAACCCGCAATAGCCACGACCTGCTGAGCGTACTCAATGATTGTCTTGATCTTCAGTTTACTTGTACCAATCTCCCGATCACTGAATTCAAATGGTATTTCCTTTTCATTCTCCCAAATGCCCTTACCCAGCACTTCCAGAAGTATTTTGTACCCTCGGGGTGTGAGTTGTGCCCCGGTTACAACACTTTTTCGGACAGCAAAAAACCCACTCACTGGATCGGAAATATCAGGAAAAAGCAACCGGCCAAGTAACGTTGCACCCATAGAAATGATACGCCGCTTGAACGGCCATTTTTTTATCCCGCCACCCTCAATGTACCTGCTTCCGATGACAAGGTCGTTACCGTCACGGATCCCGGCAAGTATAACCGGGATGAGCGCCGGGGGATGGGAGAGATCAGCATCCATGACGAGGAGGATATCCGACCGGGCCGTGCGGAATCCTTCGACGACGGACTGGGAGAGCCCGTAATCCTCTTTTCTGACAACGAGACTGAGATTCGATTTTGTTTTCTGTAATTCCCTGACCAGTTCAATGGTCCGGTCCGGGGAATTATCGTCAACGATGAGAATTTCACCGTTGATCGCGTTACGGGAAAAAACCGCATCCACGTTTTCTATAATAGTGCCGATGTTGGACTCTTCCTTAAATGTGGGAATGATGACAGTCAGATCATACATCGGGGCACACACCGGTCAAAATCAGGATTTGGTAAAAAGATAAATTGACTGCGTGGCATCTGTTCCAACTAATTGGGTATTATTCTTAAGCCACATAACAGCATCACCGTTCGGATCGGCCGCACTGATATCCCCGGTGACGACATAATAGATGGTGCTGTTGCCACTCTCTGATGAGATATTTTCCAGATCGGCTGCTGTTGTTGCCCCTAACTCTTTTGTCTGAGCCTGTGTTGAGGAGTAGTAATAGTCAAGCGGCTGGGATATGTACCCGGGGACAGAGACAACTATATCACCCGGCACGGTCTTCTGCTGGAGGGCGGCGGAAAATCCTCTCCAGTCTTCCTTTGAATACCCCGAGTAATACCCGGCAAGGACCGGAGCGCTGATCACAAAGAGAACAATAACAAACCCGTAAACCACCGCCTTGGTATTCCATAGAGAATAAAAGACCCGGTAAGATACCGCGATACCGAGGAAAAAGACGATGCTCAAAAAGATAAGGTACCGGGGGAGCATCGGCATCTTGAACGAGAGAATGTAGCTGATAACAAAGGTAAGAACGGTGATCAGCACAAGGAAGATCCCCTTGTTTTTCCCGATACGGAATGCCTGGATGATCCCGACAACGAATAGTGCAACCAGCAGGTACATTGCGATATCGTTCATCCCGGATATCTGACTGAAGGTTTCCGTGATGATTCCCAGCCCCTGTATCCCGTAGGTGGGTGCCGATGATGTCCGGAGGACGAAGAGCTGGAGGGTGACAATAATCAGGGGGAGCGACAGGAGCACAAAGACACCAACACCTGCCACCAGCATCTTGAGGTTAGCAAGTTCGGTCCGGATCCGTGGAGCCCATTCGATGAGTGCATAGAGCACCAGCGCCGCGATCATTACGAACGCGTAGAAGTGCGACCAGAAGGCCAGCGCCGAGAAGATGCCAAAGAGAATCCAGTGAATCAGGCTCCCGGATTTCATAGCCTTAAGGAAGAAGATCGTCGCAAGCGCGACAAAAAAGAGCATCATCATGTATGCCCGGGCTTCCTGAGAGTAGTAGATCAGGAACGGGGAGACGGTACATGCAGCAGCAGCGATGATGCCCGCGTTCCGGTCGAGGAACTCCTTTCCGATCAGGTAAAAGAGCGGGATCGTGAGGACACCCAGCAGGGCAGGAATGAAGCGCAGGATAACCTCGTTATTCCCGAGCATGAGCATGACATGTTCGATCCAGTAAAAGAGCGGCGGGTTAAACTCCCCACTGGCAGTGACCTGCCAGATATCCGCGAAGGATTTTACGGAAATTGTGTAGGTGCTGGCTTCGTCCAGCCACAAGGAGTTGAACCCGAGATTGTAGAACCTCAAGAAGATACCGATGACGGTGAGAACAATGAGGGTCTGGATGTACCGGCTTGCAGTAACAAGGGATTGTATATTTTTGAGGGTAATATCATGGAAGGTTTTAATGGAAGACTCATATCCTCCGTCAAGATCGCACTCCCCGGTAAAACCCTGTTTTTTTCCTGCTTCCCGCCCCTCTTTTTTCTTTGCCATCTCACTCACTACCTATTTGTCAGGATTCAGATATAACTTGCCCGTCTCTCCTTCAGAAAAGGCCACGATCTCTGCGAAAAATACGAGAAAACCGGGGGTTTATGCAGATGTCTGTCCCAGCCGCGGTGTACTGGCGGGAAGGGCACCCAGTGCAACAAGAAGTTCTTCTTTAGTTGACACCACCTTTGAAGCCTGCTCGAGCATGAGGTTCACCCGTTCATGGCTTCCGGTCGTCCTGAAATCTGTCCTGAGAGCAATTACCGTCTTTTTGAGCCCGGTAGCATAGCCCATTTCCCATGCAGTCCCCGAATCTGCATCTGCCCCATCTATGATGGCAATCATAATGTCCGCATCTCTGATCGCCCTTTTGTTGCGGCGGTAAATCTGCGCATATTCCTTTTTGTCTCTCACTGCGTGATCGTCACCGGCTTCCTGCGGGAGGTACACCTCGTAAAAATGGGACCTGAGCAGCGCTGCGATAGTGGTATTGTAGGTGCGCTCAGATTCCGAGAAGAGCGGGGCTGCAAGGTAGATCCGGTATTTCGCAAACTCGAAGACGTCCTGCGCCGGGATATCCGGGAATTGTGCATAGAAAACCCCCCGGCCGGATCGTTTGGCCGGTGTGTCGCCTTCCGCCCCGTAATACGTGCTTGTCACCCCGCAGGTCGGGGACGAGTTTACGCCAAGGATACAGAGGGGCGGTCCCCGCTCTTCGATAATTTTGTTCACCTTCCCGCACAGTTCTTCAAGCAGCGTGGCAAATTCCGGGTTGTTCAGCCGCTCAAGAAACGTGCCGGGCTCCCGATCCGGGCCAAGGTACAGGGTCTCCGGGCAGGGGAGCGGCACAACGTCTATACCGAACTTCCGGCAGCGTCCGATCGAACGTGCAAAGACGGCAATATCTGAAGGATGTGTGATACCTTTGGCCCGGAGCGACGGGGACAAAATACAGGGGGAACAGAGAACATACATTTGATACAGTTGTGGACGCACAGAATAATCAATGATTCCGCTCATTGCCTACCGGGACAACAGCTGCGACCCCCGCAAGTGCACGGTAAAAAAGCTTGAGCGTGCCGGCTTTCTCCGGATCGTTAAAAAAATTTCCCAGATCCCAAGGAACACCCTTCTGCTGGACCCGACTGCCGAGCAGGCACTCTCGCCGGCAGACAGATTCGTGAAATCCATTACCGCCCTTGACTGTTCCTGGGAAGTGCTGGATACCGGTGCCGTCATCTCGTGGAGGATCCGGCGGGCACTGCCCTTTCTTATGGCCGCAAACCCGGTCAATTTCGGGAAACCCTGCAAGCTAACCTCCGTCGAGGCAATAGCAGCCTCGCTCTTTATCCTCGGGGAACAGGAGCGGGCAACACAGATCCTGGGCTGTGTCAGCTGGGGCATCCGGTTCCTGGAGGTCAATAAAGAACCGCTGGAGCTGTACGCCACAGCCAAAGACAGCACCGAGGTCGTGAAGTACCAGGCACTGTTTTTGTAAAACTTTCCTCCACTTTCTGTGAAAGGACAGATGCCTGTATTCACGACCCTGCCAAGCAACCTTTATCTCATCTCGTTCATACAGTTCCATCATATGATCAAGGTTGCCATCAACGGGTACGGTACCATCGGGAAACGCGTTGCCGATGCGGTTGCAGCCCAGAAGGATATGAAAGTGATCGGTGTCTCCAAGACCCGCCCGAACGCCGAGGCCTTTATCGCAAAACAGCGGGGATATCCCCTCTATATTGCTGATCTCTCAAAAAAGGCCGCATTTGAAAAAGCCGGCCTCACGGTCTCCGGTTCTGTCGAAGACATGTGTAAGGCAGCAGACGTGATTGTGGATGCAACCCCCGGGGATGTGGGAGCGACCAACAAACCGCTCTATGAAAAACTCGGAAAAAAGGCGATCTGGCAGGGTGGGGAAGATCACGAGGTGGCTGGGTTCTCGTTCAACTCGTCCTGCAATTTTGCCGATGCGATCGGCCGGCAGTTTGTCCGGGTCGTGTCCTGCAACACCACCGGCCTTTGCCGGATCATCCACGAGATTGACAAGGAGTTCGGTGTCGCCCACGTCCATGCGATCATGGTCCGCAGGGGATCCGATCCTGGCGAGATCAAGAAAGGGCCGATCGATGCGGTGGTCCTTGACCCGGTGACCGTCCCCAGCCACCATGGCCCTGATGTCCAGACCGTGCTCCCGCATATTTCCATCACGACCATGGCCATGATCGTCCCGACTACGATGATGCACATGCACGCGATCCGGATCACGACAAAAAAAGACGTGAACCGCGAAAGAGTGATCGAGCTTATCAGGAACCATCCCCGCATGGGCCTCGTAAAGAAGACCGCGGCGATCAAGAGTACCGCTGAACTCAAGGAATTTGCCCAGGACCTCGGCCGGCAGCGGGCCGATCTCTACGAGAACTGCATCTTCGAGGAGTCGGTCTATGCGAATAAAAACGAGCTCTGCTTCTTCCAGGCTATTCACCAGGAAGCTGATGTCGTTGTTGAGAATGTGGACGCGATCCGTGCGATGACCGGCCTAGCCAAAGAGGCCACGGCATCCATAAAACTCACCAACAGTGCACTCGGGTTTACTCCCATCCAGAATAACCATTAACTCCCTTAATCACCCATTCTTTTTAATGGATTCATTCGAACGGGTCACCCGGAACACCGTCGAAGTCGTCACCGAAGACGAACTCCGCGCTCTTCTGGCAAAACCCACAAAGAAGGTCTATGCAGGGTACGAGCCGAGCGGGGAGATCCACCTTGGCCACCTGGTTACGATAAACAAGCTCGTCGATCTCCAAGAAGCGGGCTTCGAGGTCACCATCCTCCTTGCTGACCTGCATGCGTTCCTCAACCGGAAAGGGATCATGGAAAAGGTAAAGGAACTCGCCGAGTACAACCGCCGCTGTTTTGAGGGGCTCGGCCTTAAGAACGTGAAGTATGTGCTTGGTTCGGATCTCCAGCTCAACCGCGAGTACGTGCTGCTCGTGCACCAGCTCTCCCAGCAGATCACCCTTGCCCGGGCGACCCGGAGCATGGACGAGGTGGGGAGGCAGATGGACCACCCGACCGTTTCGCAGATGGTCTACCCCATCATGCAGATGGCCGATATCGCGATGCTCGGCGTTGACGCTGCCGTGGGCGGGATCGACCAGAGGAAGATCCACATGCTCGCAAGGGAGCACTTGCCCAATTTTAAATATCCCTCTCCGGTCTGCATTCACACGCCGATCTTAAACGGCCTTGACGGCAAGAAGATGTCCTCCTCGCAGGGGAACTATATCTCAGTTGCTGACAGCGAGGATGATATCCGGAAAAAATGCCAGAAAGCGTTCTGCCCGCCGGAAATTGCCGAAAACCCGGTCCTCCAGATCTTCCAGTATCACATCTTCCCGCGCCTCCCTGAAATCACCATAAAGCGACCGGAAAAATTCGGGGGGACCGCACCTTTGCCGGGTACACCGATCTTGAAACAGCCTATGGCAAAGGAGAAATTCACCCGCTCGACCTCAAGAAAGCCTGTGGCGAGGGGCTTGTCGGGATCCTTGCCCCGGTGCGCGAATATATACGCTGAACACAAAAGATACCTGTCAGGAAGAGACGGGGGCAGGATCGTGAGCATCGAAAAACAGGAGGCAGCATTCGACCAGCGTCTCGCGGAAATGGGAATACGTATCAAGGACGCGGACAACCTCAAGGTCAGCGAGAATGTCTTCGATGAGGTTACCCTCCTGGCATTGTATAAACTCGTCCACAAGAAATGGCTCACCGCGATTGGCGGATCCATCAGCACCGGAAAAGAGGCCAACGTCTTTTTGGGTGACCGCGGAGATGCGTCAGTCGCCATCAAGATCTACCGGATCCAGTCGGCAAATTTCACCACTATGAGCTCGTACATCACCGGCGACCGCCGGTTCTCTCATGTAAAAAAGTCCAAAAAGGAGCTTGTCTTTGCCTGGACAAGAAAGGAGTTCTCCAATCTTGCACGGGCACAGGAGGCAGGAATTCCCGTCCCTGAGCCGCTGGTGTGGGACCGGAACATCCTTGTCATGTCCTTCCTTGGCGAGGGGGAATGCCCGTATCCACAGCTGAAGAATGCAGAGATCGACCATCCTGCCAAAGTCTATGAACGTATCATGGTGATGATCGATACGTTGTACAATAAGGCAGAACTGGTGCATGGTGACTTAAGCGAGTTCAATATATTATACCATGACCACCCATATCTCATCGATATGGGCCAGTCGGTCACCCGCGATCACCCGCGTGCCCTCCAGTTCCTGATGCGGGACATCCGTAATATCAACAGGTTCTTTAAAAAAAGAGGCTGCGCAGTAAAATCAGAATATGAGATTTTCAACACGGTGACTGGTCTTAACGTTGCCGCACCATGAGATGTAAGAGGACATCTGTGAAAATCCCTAAAACAAGCAATACACTAATCACGCGAAATTCCAGAAAGGTGAATGAGCTATGATACAGGAACTCAAAATTGCAACAAGCAGGGTGGGCGTGCTGATCGGAAAAGGCGGGGCGACGAAAAAGGAGCTCGAATCAAAGACCAGTACAACCATCTCCATCGACAGCAAGGAGGGGCTGGTGAAAGTGGAGGGGGCAGAGGAAAACGCAATCCCGCTCCTCCGGGCGGTCGAGATCATCAACGCCATCAACGCCGGGTTTTCTCCTGAGCGCGCCTTCGAGATGATCGAAGACGAAGATCTCCTTCTCGATATTATCGATCTCTCCCGTACGGCAGATAATATCAAGCAGCTCGACCGGCTCCGCGGGCGGATCATCGGAAAAGACGGCAGGGCCCGCGAGCAGATTGAGAACATGACCGATGTGGATCTCTCGGTCTTCGGCCATACCGTGGCCCTGATCGGGTACCCCGAGCAGATGAAGGTCGCCCGGGCGGCGATCGACATGCTCATCGAGGGCGTTCCCCACGAAAACGTCTTTGCATTCCTTGACAAGAAGAAGAAAGAGGCCAAGCAGGATATGATCAGTTACTACTACTGAGGCACATCCGCCTTTTCGCACCACCTCTTTTTATGCAGTCCGCAAAAACAGTTCCGGGAGAGAGCCGGGCAACCGGTCGGGCATCCCTCACTCATCCGGATCAGGGCGGGGAATGCCGTTTGCCATGTACAATTCGCAAAAAACAATTCAACAGAAAATAAACGATCACACGCGATTTAAAAAACGCGAATCCCGTATGGATGTGCCATGCAGATACAGGATCTTGCCATTCCCGATACCCTCAAGCAGCAGTACCTTTTGCTGGGCTTCCGCGAGCTCTACCCGCCGCAGGCCGCCTGCATCGGGAAAGGGCTTTTAGACGGCAAAAACCTCCTTGTTGCGATCCCGACGGCGAGCGGGAAGACGCTGATCGCGGAGATGGCCATGCACCGCCATATTGCCGCAGGAGGGAAATGCCTGTATATTGTCCCGCTCAAGGCCCTTGCATCGGAAAAGTTCGGGGAGTTCAACGGGAAGGGCGTAAAGGTCGGTATCTCCACCGGTGACCTCGACCGGCGGGACGACAGCCTTGGCAGGAACGACATTATTGTTGCCACAAGCGAGAAAGTGGACTCCCTGCTCAGGAACGGCGCACGCTGGATACCGGAGATCACCCTCCTCGTCGTAGATGAAGTGCACCTGATCGATTCACCGGACCGGGGCCCGACGCTCGAGATGGTGATCGCGAAGATGCGGTACCGGAACCCGGCCATGCAGGTCATCGGCCTTTCGGCGACCATCGGCAACCCCAAGGTACTTGCCGGGTGGCTGGATGCGGAGCTGGTCACCAGCTCGTGGCGGCCGGTGGAACTGCGCCAGGGTGTCTTTTACAACAACCGGATCCAGTTCGAAGAGGGGACACGGCCCGTCAAACAGGTTTCAAAGAACTATGATGATCTCAACCTCTGCCTAGACACCCTTGCCGAGGGGGGACAATGCCTGGTCTTCGTCTCCTCCCGCAGGAACGCCGAGGCATTTGCGAAGCGGGCTGCAACGGCCATAAAAAGCGAGAACCCGGCGCTTGCTGCATGTGCAGACCGCCTGTTGGCCGGGACCCCGACCGAGATGGTAAAGACCCTTGCTGCGTGCGTGGCAAAAGGGGCTGCGTTCCACCATGCCGGTCTCGCCTGGAACGAGCGATCCATTGTCGAGGAGGCGTTCCGCAAAGGCTGGATCTCGTGTATCTCTTCAACCCCGACCCTTGCTGCAGGGCTCAACCTTCCCGCCCGCCGGGTCGTGATCCGCGATTACCTCAGGTTTTCCGCCGGCGAGGGGATGCAGCCGATCCCGGTCAGCGAATACCGGCAGATGGCAGGGAGGGCAGGAAGGCCCCGCCTCGACCCGTACGGTGAGGCCGTGCTGATCGCAAAGGAGGCCGAACAGGTAACGGAACTGTTCGAGTGCTATATCCTAGCCGCAGCCGATGACGTCCACTCGCGACTGGCCGCGCCGACCGCACTCTACACACACGTCCTTTCCCTCGTAGCATCGGGTTTTGCGCGAACCAGAAGCGAGCTGTCTGAATTCATGAACCGCTCGTATTACGTCCACGAGCACAGGCAGGGCCGGCTCATGCACCGTGCGGTGGACGCTGCCCTCGAATTCCTGATTGCGGCAGAGATGATCCTCGAGATAGGGGAGCACTTGGGAGCGACCGAACTGGGGACCCTTGTCTCGCGGATGTACATCGATCCACGGAGTGCGTCCCTGATCGTGGCAACCCTGCGGGAGCAGAGAGCGTATGCGGATATCGGCCTCCTCCAGCTCATCTGCAGTACGCCCGACATGCCAACGCTCTATGCAAAAAATGCAGACCTTCCCGCGCTCTCGCGCATGATGGACGCAAAAGCCGGTGAGCTCTGGCTTCCGTTGCCAGCAGATGAAGAGGAGGCCGAAAGATTTTACCGGGCAATAAAAACCGCGATGCTCCTCGCTGACTGGACTGACGAGCTTGCTGAAGAGAAGATCTGCGAACGGTATGCGGTTGGGCCGGGCGATGTGTTCGGGATGGTCGAAAATATCAACTGGCTGCTCCACGCAACCTCCCAGCTGGCCCGGATGTTTGCCCCGGCATTTTACCCGCAGATCGCTGACTACGAGATCTGTATGAAAAATGGGATCCGGCGCGAGTTGCTCCCGCTGATCCGGCTCCGGGGCATCGGGCGGGTCCGTGCCCGCCGGCTCTTCAACAATGGCGTTACGTCGCCGGAAGAGATTTCCCGGCACAAAAAAGAGGAACTGGTAAAGATACTTGGCGCAGGCATTGCGGATCAGGTTCTTGAACAACTACAGCCAAAGAGAAGATCTGCGGTGGAGGAGACGCCCCCAACCGGGGATGCACCCGCACGGGGCCAGTCCACCCTGCAACACTTCGGGTGAGGCATGATCGAATCGGAACTGCCCTGCACAATCCGGTATGCAGAGGTGATGGTACAGGATCTGCCTGCCCTGCTTGGTGTATTGCGGGAAGTCTCCCGTCGAGCGGGCTCCCGCATCGTCTGCTTTGATGCGGATAAACTGGCTGGCCGGGTGCATGCAGTGGCGGCACTCCGGCATGCGCACCGGTCTTTTTCTTCGGGTGACGCAATCTCCAACTCGTTTGAGATGGAGGCGCTGCTGTATGCCGCAGGGACCCGGCAGTGCAGCGCGGCTGTCTCGTTTGGCCTCCACGAAGGAGAGAACCGGCTGTATATCTGCTGCTGCCCGGCACCACAGGGGATCTGGAACGAGTTTGCCTGCCACCTGCATTTTTGCGAGGAGCCCCAAGAGGACATCCCCGCCGCGAAAGCCACCCGGCTTATGAGCCTGTTTGGGATCACACGGGAAGAGCTCGCCGCAGCCGGAAAAGATCGCCTCCGGGATCTGGTTCTCGAACGGGTTGCACTCCTGGATGTGAGCAAATAAAAACGCCCTTCACTCTGGTTTTTAACAATCCCAGTGTTTTGCGGGAAAAAAGGAGATTATTTATTTGCATGGGAGAGGATGTGGACGATCTCCGAGACGATGAGGGATTCTGTTGCAAGGGTCACGGCAGCGGTGGATCCGGGGATGCAGAATACCGCGTTTCCCCGGACCGTACCGGCGACAGCCCGGGAGAGCATCGAAGACGTCCCGATCTCCTCGTAGCTCTTCATCCGGAACAATTCCCCAAAGCCATCGATCTTTTTCTCGATGAGGGGGGTAATTGCTTCAATCGTACAGTCATCATGGGTCAGCCCCGTGCCGCCATCGATGATGATGCAGTTACAGGTCCTGAGGGATTGGTACAGTTCGTAACGGATGGCTTCTACCTGATCCGGAACCACCGCATAATGCCGGACCGGGATATCTGCCTTGGCCAGGATAGCCTGGATGGCCTTTCCGCTGGCATCGGTCTTCTTGGTCCGGGTTGTCGAAACCGTTATTATTCCTGCTGCCACGGATATGGGCCGAATGTGTTCCTTCTTCATGATAATAAATATACTGCTTTTTGCACATTAATTGGAGTGTGGGACCGGTAATTTCTCTCTTTTTTCCTTTCTTTTTTATAAAAGGGGGCTACCCCATTGTTTCCAGTGGAGATCTTCTGTTTTATACCGATAAGATGCGGCTCTACAATCTCCGAGGCTCCTTCTTTCTTAACCATCCATCCGGATTTATTTCGGATGCCTTAAATAGATCCAGAAACATACAAGGATTGACTATTTTCTTTTGAATATTTTCATTACCAACAGGTAGTTCTTTTTGGTTTCCACACGAAACAAAGGGGTCCCCCGGAGGCCGTTCATCTGAGAAAAAATGGCTTTTCATTCTGAAACCTCTCTTGGGTCATGGCAAATAAAAAAGAAAAATAAAAAGCATGAAATCCTTAAAAATGTCGTTAATCTGCCTTTCTGCCATTTAAAACAGAATTTCCACAGGAAGCAAGGGGGTTTATAAAGAGGAATAAACCACGTACTTTTTTAATCTCTCCCCGCTAAGACTCACTCCACGAGTCATCATGCCAGAAACAGTAGATCCCTCAACCGGTTTATTTATAAAATACCTTTCCAACAACCGGATATTTCGTGACCGGGAAGTGCTCCGGCACTCCTACCGTCCGCAGATCCTTCCCCACCGCCAGCCGCAGATCGATACCATCGCATCCATCCTTGCCCCCTCCCTCAGGAACGAAACCCCCTCCAACATTCTTATTTACGGGAAAACGGGAACAGGCAAGACTGCAAGTGTCCGGTATGTGGGTTCGGAGCTGGAAAAGGCAAGCAGCACCATGGGAACCACCTGCCGGATTGTCCATCTCAACTGCGAAGTGATAGACACGCAGTACCGGGTCCTTGCGCAGATTGCCAAGTGCATTGACGGGGCTGATGATACCTCAAGCGACAAGACCCGTATCCACATACCGATGACCGGGTGGCCGACGGACCAGGTGTATGCAGAGCTGAAGAACCAGCTTGATGCCGGCGGGGGCGTGCTCGTGATTGTGCTCGATGAGATCGACAAGCTGGTCAAAAAGAGCGGTGACGATACACTCTATAACCTGACCCGGATCAACTCCGATCTCAAAAACTCCAAGGTCAGCATCATCGGGATCTCCAACGATCTCAGTTTCAAAGACTTCCTCGATCCCCGCGTCCTCTCGTCGCTCTCGGAAGAAGAGATTGTCTTCCCTCCCTACAACGCACCGCAGCTGGTTGATATCCTTACCCAGCGGGCCACAGGGGCGTTCCTGGACGGGGCGATTGGAGAAGGGGTTATCCCGTTGTGCTCTGCCCTTGCCGCGCAGGAGCACGGCGATGCACGACGCGCCCTGGACCTGCTCCGGATCTCCGGCGAGCTCGCCGACCGGGACGAGTCTAAGCAGGTAACCGAGGTCCACGTGAAACAGGCGCAGGCAAAAATTGAGACCGACAGCATGATCGAGTGTATCGCAACCCTCCCCACCCAGAGCAAGCTTATCCTCTTCTCCATGCTGACGCTCGAACAGCTGGGCCAGAATATCTTTTCCAGCGGCGATGTCTCCCGCGTCTACCAGGACATCGCACCGAGTATACAGCTTGACATACTCACCCATCGCCGGATAACGGATCTTATATCGGAACTCAACATGCTGGGGGTGATCAATACCCGGGTCGTGAGCAGGGGCCGGTACGGGCGCACGAAGGAGATGTGGTTTGACGCAAATACCGGCAAGATCCGCGAGGTCGTCCTCAAGGACCCCCGGTTGAACGGTATAAAAGATCTCGATATAAATCAGATGGAAGCCAAATGGTTAAAAACGTGGTTCAGGTGAAGTGTGATGGATGACAAGGATCTCGAACTCCTCCGGATTCTTGAGGAGAACAGCCGGCTGTCTGCACAGGAAATCGGATCGATGATCAACCTTATCCCGGCAGAGGTGGAAGCACGGATCCGCTCCCTTGAAGAGAGCCGGGTCATCCGCAAGTACACCACGGTCATCAACTGGGAAAAAGCAGGAAACGGCGAAGTTTCAGCCATCATCGAGCTCAAAGTGAGTCCCGAACGGGATTTCGGGTACGACCGGATCGCAGAAAGGCTCTCCCGTTTCAGGCAGGTGCGCACCCTGCGCCTGATCACCGGTACCTATGATCTCCAGGTGATGGTGACCGGAAAGAACATGCAGGAGGTTTCCCGGTTTGTCTCCGAGCACGTTGCCCCGATGGACCGTATCCGCGAGACGGCGACGCACATCGTCATGAAGTCCTACAAGGAGAATGGCAACACCCTCTTTGAGCAGCAGGAAACCGAACGCCTTCCCTATTCGTTCTGAGGTGGCCGATGCGAAATTTTGTCTCGGAACGTGCCCTGCAGATACCACCGTCAGGGATCCGGAAATTTTTTGATCTTGCCCTCACGATGCATGATGTTATCTCCCTCGGTGTGGGGGAACCCGATTTCAGGACCCCATGGAACATCTGCGAGGCCGGCATCTATTCGGTCGAGCAGGGTGCGACCTCGTACACATCAAACCGGGGGCTCCAGTCCCTCCGGGACGCACTTGCAATACACCTTGCGAACCGTTACCAGCTCCAGTACTCTGCGGACAATGAGATGATCATCACCTCCGGGGTGTCGGAAGGGCTCGACATCGCGATCCGCGCCATCGTCAATCCCGGTGACGAAGTACCTGATCGCCGAGCCCAGCTACGTCTCCTATGCGCCCTGCGTCGCCCTTGCCGGGGGAATACCTGTACCGGTCGAATGCACCGAACAGGATAATTTCAGGCTCAACCCGGACACGCTCCAGGCAAAGATCACGCCAAAGACAAAGGCCCTCATCATCAACTTCCCCAACAATCCGACCGGTGCCGTGATGAAAAAGGAGGACCTTGAACCGGTCGCCGATATCGTGACCGACCGGGACCTGATGCTCATGAGTGACGAGGTCTATTCGGAGCTCACCTACGAATCTCCCCATGTTGCTGCGGCGACGGTCAAGGATCTCTGGGAGCGGACGATCACGCTCAACGGTTTTTCCAAGGCCTATGCGATGACCGGCTGGCGGGTGGGCTTTCTCTGTGCGCCAAAGGAGATCTGCGAGGCGGCGCTCAAGATCCACCAGTATGTCATGCTCTGTGCACCGGTGATGGGCCAGATCGGGGCGCTCGAGGCACTCCGTTCGGCAGAAGACGAGAAGACCAGCATGGTGAATGAGTACCGGCTCAGGCGCAACATGTTTGTTGCCGGCCTTAACCAGATCGGACTCTCCTGCCATGTGCCCGAGGGAGCATTTTACGCATTCCCCTCGGTAAAGGGAACCGGGCTCTCCGATGCAGAATTCGCAGAAAGGCTGCTCCGTGAGCAGCGGGTCGCCGTGGTTCCGGGTAGCGTGTTTGGCGCTGGCGGCGAGTATCATCTCCGCTGCGCGTATGCGGTCTCCCGAAAGGAGCTCACCGAGGCCCTGGGCAGGATGGAATCGTTCATCAACGGCTTGTAACCTGCCCGGGCCGGGATGCCCGGCTCTCCCCGCTTGGGCGCCGGCCCGACCTCTTCGCCCGGCGGCCATAATCCCGGCCCCCGCTGTTTTTATACTTCAGGGCAGACTTTATTGCCCAACCCGGCCTACACTACATGATATTTCAATGAGCTGTACAATTATCGTAGGTGGCTTTTTTGGGGATGAGGGGAAGGGCAAGATTGTTGCCCATATCGCATTTGCGGATGAACCAGTAATCATCTCCCGTGGCGGTGTCGGCCCCAATGCCGGGCACACGGTGCAGGTCGGCGACCATGAATACAGTGTCCGAATGGTGCCGTCCGGTTTTGTTTATAAAAAAGCCAAACTCTGTATTGGAAGCGGGGTCCTCGTTGACCCGCGGGTCCTCAAACACGAGGTCGAGACGCTGGGTGTCAGGGGCCGGGTCTTTGTGGACAGGCGCTGCGGAATCATCACCGAGGACCACATTGCCCGGGACAAGGGAAGTGCCCACCTCTCAAAGAAGATCGGGAGCACCGGCTCAGGCTGCGGGCCGGCCAACGCCGACCGTGTCATGCGAGTCGCCCCACAGGCAAAGGATGTGCCGGAACTTGCCGAGTACCTGCTGGATGTTCCCCTCGCCATCAACGATGCCCTGAAAGGTGGCCGGACCGTTCTTCTGGAAGGTACGCAGGGGTTCGGAATCTCCCTCTATTACGGCACGTACCCGTTTGTCACGAGTAAGGACACTTCCGCCTCCCAGATCGCCGCGGACAACGGCGTCGGGCCGACAAAGATCGATGATGTCATCGTCGTGTTCAAGGCTTACCCGACCCGGGTGGGCGAGGGCCCGTTCTCCACCGAGATGGCATCAGAGAAATCGGATGCAATGGGAATCCAGGAGTTCGGCACCGTCACCCACCGGAAGCGCCGTGTCGGAGGCTGGGACGGCGATATGGCCCGGTACTCGGCGATGATCAACGGCTGCACGCAGGCAGCGATCACCGGTATCGACCGGGTCGACAAGGCCTGTTTCGGGCTGACCGAGTACAGCAAGCTCACCAAGAAGGCAAGGGACTTCTTAAAATCTGCCGAGGATGACATCGGCTGCCCCGTCACCCTTATCTCCACCGGCCCTGAGCTCACCCAGATCATCGATATCAGGAAAGAATACGCATGAAACGTTCGCTCATGGACATTCTCTGCTGCCCGGTCTGTAAAGGAGATCTCGTGCTCCGTGTCGATACAGAGGACGCAAAGGAGATCCTTGAGGGTAACCTGCACTGTGCCGCCTGCGGTGTGGACTATCCCATCAACGAGGGGATCCCCAACCTCCTTCCCCCGGCCACACGATAACCGGTACGACGATGCCTCCCCTTTTGCTAGTCGGAATTCTCGCGATTTCGGATACTCCTGCGGCAGAATTGATGACGACCGAGATCCATCTTAACCGGTCGGGCATCAACACTATCGATCTTCCCCGCGAAAATGCGCAGGTCGAATGCGGCAGCACCCTGAAGATCCGGTTCAAAAACCGGGGCGCGCCCATCCATATCACAGCCACGACATCCAACGCCGGCATGTTCACCGATTTTTTCCACGAGAACATGTACGTGATCGACGAGATCATGTTCGGTATTCCGCTCAGGAAGGAATGCTCACCGGGGTTCTTCGATGTTGACATTATCGCCGGGTACGGCGCGATGAAGGCTACCCTGCGGGTCGAGGTCATCGTAAAACCCTCCCGGGAAGAACAGGTGCTGGCAAAAGAGCTCCCCATCCAGCCTGAAGCCCATGGCCGGCCACACCTCCTGATGGTGGCGATGGCTCTTGGCCTTGTCCTCTACTGCACCTGGTATTATACCCGGATCGAGATCTTTAACCTCGCGGCGTTTATCGCACTGATTGCCGGTGCACTCTTCATATGGTACCGACAGACCTAATCCTTGCGAGCGCCGTCATCGTTCTCGCGCTCGCAGTCGACCGGTTGATCGGTGATCCTCATTCCCCGTACCATCCGGTTGCCCTCATGGGCCGGTTCATAGGCTGGTGGGGCCGGCCGGCACAATACCCCCCATCACTCCAGCGTGCGGCCGGCACTCTTTTC
Organism: uncultured Methanoregulaceae archaeon; assembly: GCA_963717525.1. Lineage (GTDB taxonomy): Archaea > Halobacteriota > Methanomicrobia > Methanomicrobiales > Methanospirillaceae > Methanoregula. Next base: position 2,009,358 of record OY970343.1, on the reverse strand, counting down.
TGGCTTGTGACGGTCATTCTTTTTTCCCTCCCGTTCTTCCTGTTCGGCCACTTTGCCCCCTGGCTCATCTACCTCATCGGCGCACCTGTCCTCCTCAAATGCTGTTTTGCGTGGCGCTCGCTCGAGGAGCATGCAATGGGTGTCGTGGCAGCTTTAAAGAGTGGCGTGGACGCGGGCCGGGATCAGGTCAGGCTGATGGTCTCCCGGGAAACCGCACGTCTCGATCCCGAGCATATCCGGTCGGCCGCGTACGAGTCCGTGACCGAGAACCTCACCGACAGCATCGTTTCGCCTCTCTTTTATTTCACTCTGTTCTCAGTGTTTGGCCTCGGGCTTGCAGCCGCTGCGACATTCCGTGCGGCGAATACGATGGATGCGATGCTCGGGTACCGGGACGAACGGGCTCGGCTCGGCTGGTGCTCTGCACGAATGGATGATATCCTCAACTACATTCCGGCCCGGATTACCGCCTTTTTCCTTCTTGCTTATTTCTTCACGAAAGGCAACGGCTTCCGTGCATGGCGGGTGATGCGCAGGGACGGGAAGAACCGCCCAGGCTTTAACGGGGGGATCGTCATGGCAGCGATGGCCGGGGGGTGTGGCATCCGTTTTGAGAAGCCGGGGGTTTATTCGATAGGGAATGGTGGACAATCGCTTGAGGTTGGTGGACCGGCGATCATTCGTGCAGTGAGGGCGGTGACCATTGCCTTTGCGGCAACTGCTGCCAGCATACTTATTTTATTGGCATGGCTGATCCATAGTACTGGTATATGAAACTCGAAGAACTGAGATTTGGCACTGAGCTTCTCAAGCGCGGCTTTGCATCCATGCAGAAGGGGGGCGTGATCATGGATGTCGTCAATGCCGAGCAGGCAAAAATTGCCGAGGCAGCCGGGGCCGTCGCAGTCATGTCGCTGGAACGGGTGCCGTCCGATATCCGGAAACAGGGCGGTGTCGCCCGGATGGCAGATCCCGAGAAAGTCACAGAGATCATTGAATCGGTCTCGATCCCGGTCATGGGCAAGGTCAGGATCGGCCATTTTGTCGAGGCGCAGGTGCTTGAAGTACTCGGCGTGGATATGATCGACGAGAGCGAGGTGCTGACCCCTGCCGACGAGGAATACCATATCGACAAGAAGCAGTTCAAGGTCCCGTTTGTCTGCGGGGCGCGAAACCTTGGCGAGGCGCTGCGCCGGGTGAACGAAGGTGCGGCGATGATCCGGACCAAGGGCGAAGCAGGGACGGGAAACGTGGTCGAGGCAGTCCGCCACATGCGGGCGATCATGGGAGACATTCGCAAGGTGCAGGGGATGGACGACCAGGAGCGGATCAGCTATGCCCGGTCCATCGAGGCACCGGCCGAACTGGTCATCGAGTGCGCACAGCGCGGCCGCCTTCCGGTCGTGAACTTCTCGGCCGGAGGTATTGCAACCCCTTCAGATGCTGCCCTGATGATGCAGCTTGGGGCTGACGGCGTCTTTGTCGGGTCAGGGATCTTCAAGTCTACGAATCCCGAGATGATGGCAAAGGCGATCGTGGAAGCAGTTAACCATTATAAAGACGCCGCGGTGATCGCACGGGTCAGCAGGGGTCTTGGGGACGCGATGCCGGGTCTTGATGTTCACACCCTCAGGCCCGATGAGGTGCTGCAGACCCGTGGCCGTTAAGATTGGCGTGCTTGCGTTGCAGGGCGACGTGAGTGAACATATCGACGCCTTTGCCGCGGCGCTTCGCCTTCGTGGCACCGGGGCGGAATCCTCTGTTATTGAAGTGAGGCATCCTGCGGATCTCAGCGGCTGTACGGCGCTTGCGATCCCGGGGGGGGAGTCCACGACCATATCCCGGCTGATTGACAAGAACGGCCTCTACGAACCGATCCGGACCTTCCCCGGTGGGATCTTTGCAACCTGCGCCGGTATGGTACTGATGGCAACGCATGTTGCTGACACAAGAGTGCATACCCTTGGGCTCATGGATATGACTGTGGACCGGAACGCGTTTGGCCGGCAGAAGGAGTCGTTCGAGGCCGATATCCCGGTTGTCGGGCTTGGTGACGGCCCCTTTCATGCGATCTTTATCCGGGCACCGGTTGTTACCTCTGCCGGATCCGGGGTGCATGTGCTTGCGACACTGGACAAGGGCATCGTTGCGGCCCGGAAGGGCAGGTACATGGCCTTGGCCTTCCATCCCGAACTCGGCGGGGATCTCCGGCTCCACGAAGTGTTTTTACAGGACCTGGGGATCTGACCACCTTATGACCATGACGCAGGATACCACAGACCTCAAAGATCAGGTGCGCCGGCTTGGGGCGGATTTTGTCGGTATTGCCGATGCTGCGGGGTTTTTGAGCCCGGACTATACCGGGAACAAACCGCAGGACTTCATGCCCAGGATTCGATCCGTAATCGTCATCGGTGTCGTGATCCCGAAGGGATGCGTCCAGCCTCTTCCCAAAGGGAGACCGGAGTACACCAACACCCTGATGGCAGGAACGGCGACCCTGCGGGTGATCGCATTCCGACTCGCCCGGGACCTCGAAAAGCAGGGGTATCTTGCTGCCCTTGTCCCAACAGAGGGATCCGAATTCGGGATGTGGTACGCTGACCGGGAAACCCTCAGGGCGGATATTTCCCTGAAGTATGCCGCATGGCTTGCCGGCCTTGGCTCATACGGCCTCAACCAGCTGCTCATCACCCGTGAGACCGGTCCCCGGATCCGGATGACAGCGATCCTGACCGATGCCCAGCTCTCCGCGGATCACCCGGCAGAGGCGACCCTCCTCCGGCCTGAGTGCGCGGGTGCCAGCGGTGCGTGAAGGCCTGCCCGGTCAGTGCGATCTCTCCCGATGGGGCCTTCCGGCCCCAAGCCTGCCGGGACTACATGTTCTTGACGCTCGGCGGCCTCCGGTGCGGCATGTGCCTCCGGGTCTGCCCGTTGTAGACCTTTTTTGAGGAACTATCCTTATCGACCTGAGTGAGGTATGTTCGTGTATGGCAAAAAGAGGCCATCCCCGCACCACAATTCCGGTATTACTGCAGAAAGAACTGGTGGGGGTGCTGTACGAAGACGAAGAGGCACGGATCCTGACCTTCAAAAGAGGAGCCGTTTCAACCTGCCGGGAAAAATAGAGGGGTTATTCAGGACCCCGTGGGATCCGTAACCTGTCCTGCAAAGAGGATTACGCCGGTATTATTGTCCTGTATCAGGAAGAGGAACGGGTGATCGGCCCGGAAGACCGGTACCGGTTGTTCGGAACCGGGTGCCGCGGCCATCATGTTCATTACGACACCGGTAGCCGCTGCCGCCTCGGTCCCTTCCTCGTTGACCTCGATATAGGCCTTGTGGTACACGTCACTGATATACAGGTCCTGTGCACCGTCCATGCCGGAGAAATCTGCCGCGCTGGAGAATGCTGTCGGCATCCCCATAGAGCTGAGCACATCTTTCAGGGAATACTGGCTTTCCAGTTTGAATTTCGGGAGATACACCATGACCCGCCGGGATGAAGCGGACTGTTCCAGTGTCGAGAGGTTGGCCGGGTCGAGATACGGCGCTGCTGCGGAGAGATTGTTTCCTTTGGGGAGAAGGACAATCATGGAGAGCCCCTGACCACTGGTGACTGTATAGGGCAGGGAGAGCATCTGGAGATCAGGAGTTTCTGCGTAGGGATAGACGGCATCCTCACCGGTCATCTGCATCATGTTTGCGGTGACGGTTGTGCCGTCAGGCCGGGTGAACGGGGCATCGCTTGTCTGGTTAGCATCGAACTGTTTTTCCCAGGTGCCCTTGAAATAGACCGCGTTGGTGATCACGAGCCGGGTCATGGAACTGATACTGCCGGCAGGCAGGAGATCCAGGATCTTGTTGTTGGTCTTTGCTGCCACCCAGTCGTTGATGGTCTGGCGTGAAGTATCGGGCTCGCCAACAAAATCGAGGTTGGTCGTGGTGGCGCTGTAGTACTGTTGCGCGATACTGGTGTACCCGGGAAGGAAGGCAGACGTCTTCTCCGCCCAGAGGGCATTTGCTGTGCTTAGGGTATAGCCGGTATTCCCCTGGTTGATATCGGCATTTATGTCGGCAAACTCTTCCCTGCGACTGGTGTCATTTGCAGGGAAGTAAAAGACCGATTGGATCTCGTCGGCGGTTTTCCCCCGGGCCCCTTCGTAGGTGAGAGCGAGGGCAGAGGATATGGAGAATGGCGAGAAGAAGATATTGCCATCGCCGGATGCACTCCTCTGTACGATCTCGCGGTACAGATCTGCGGCAAACCGGTTGTTTGCATCGGTAACACTCATGTTCAGGGTCCCCGGTTGTCCGGGGCCGGCCTGGATCGCTGGCGGTGTCAGCAGTCCCAGGTTAGTGCCATTACAACCAGTGCACGTGCCGGTGGCAGGCGCACTGGTGCAACCTGCCATCATCACCAGAAGAAGAATGAGGAGGGATGCAACAGCCAGTACTTTCCCGGTACAGGATTTCATGGCTGAATCTGGGTGGGCGTTTATGTTAAATCTGGCGTTGACTGCGGATCGTTTCGCAGTTATCCATCTCTCTTTTGTGCCATGGTTACCCGTGCCGATATGCGTATAAATCCTGCCGTTGAAAACCCTTCCACCGGAGGAAAAACCGGAAGTGGGTGGTATGTGCGTGTCTGAATATAAAAAATATCTTGCCGAACTCATCGGAACATTTGTCCTTGTTTTTATCGGTACCGGAAGTGCTGTTGTTGCAGGAAAAGAGATCGGGTTTCTCGGGATTGCTCTCGCCTTTGGCATCTCGGTCCTCGTCATGGTCTACGCGATTGGGCAGATCTCCGGCTGTCATATTAACCCGGCAATCACCATAGGGATGCTCGCGAACGGGAAGATCGGGTCAAAGGACGCTGTGATGTATATCGTTGCACAGTGTATCGGCGCCATCATCGCGTCACTTGTCCTGCTTTCCATCATGACCGGCCTGCCGGGCTATAATCTTGCCACGAACGGCCTTGGCCAGAACGGGTACGGGGTCGCCTCCCCCGGGGGATTCCCCCTCGCATCGGGCTTTATCGCGGAAGTTGTCCTGACCTTTATCTTCCTGATGGTGGTCTTTGGTGCAACCAGCAAGAAAGCTCCTGCAGGCTTTGCCGGGATTGCCATCGGGCTGTCACTGGCCATGATCCACATGGTCGGTATCCCGATCACCGGGACATCCGTAAACCCCGCACGGAGCCTGGGCCCTGCCCTGGTGGTTGGAGGAACCGCTCTTGCCCAGCTCTGGGTGTTCATCCTTGCACCGATCATCGGGGCGCTCATTGCGGCAATGGTCTGGAAAAACCTCTTTGAAGAGAGAGCATTACCAGCATAACCCGGCGCTTACTTTTTTATTGGTGTCCACGCTCTTTTCATCGCTTCTTCTTTGAGCTCTTTTGGCATCAGCTCGATCGCGTACCGCAGGGCTGTCCGGGGCATAACCCCCCTGTTTCGCATAACGTACTCAAACACCTCTCTCTGGTGGTGCCGGCTGGCCTCCTTGAGGAGCCAGCCATAGCCTTTCTGCACCATGTCGTCGCTGTCGGCCAGGAGAAGATCAGCGATTTCGATTGCCTCGGGAAGGAATGTGCCGTGCTTGGCCGGGACAATAAGCGAGACTGCTGCCGCCCGGCGCATCCACCGGTTTTTTGACTGCGTCCATTGTTTCAGTTCGGCGGTGTATCGGGGATATCGTTCGATGAACGCTCCCATCGTATGGTTGCAGAACCCATCGCACGAGGCCCAGTTGGTGATGTACGTATCGATCCAGCGCCGGAACACCGCAAGATCCTTCTCTTCGTACCGCCCGGAGAGGGCATACGCCCAGGTTGAGACGATAAAAGACTCCTCGAGCTGTCTCGACCGGTACAGCTCTTCGCAGAGGGCGAAGATCTCCTCTTTTTTCCGGGATTGGATCTCCGTCCAGTATTTTTTTGCAAGGGCTGTAACCCCCGGGGTCTTAATCCCATAACAGGAGATCCCCTCTTTAAAGAACCGCTGCGACGTGGTGCGGGTCTTCTCATCCGCGAGACTTTCGAGTTCCTGCCGGATACGTACGATCACCGGGTCCATGAAAAGGGTAGGATGGACCGGGGGATAAGGGATAGGTGCTGTACCATGAAGGTTTAGATAACGATAAAAAACGATATCCTTTATAACAATACACAGAACGGACGAAATTGGTATGGCCACAATCCTCGTCAACCAGGATCTCTGCACCCGGTGCGGGATCTGCTCAGTCGTCTGCCCGGTCTCGATCGTCGACCCGGCGGATGAGAATTCACTGCCCCGGGTGCAGGACGCACGGGCCGGTATGTGCATCCGGTGCGGGCACTGCGAGGTCTCGTGCCCGTCGCAGGCGCTCCTCTTAAATTACCTCCCGGATGAGAAAACCAGCCTTCCGGCCGGTGCAGGGATCATCTCAGCTGAAGATCTCGGTGTGTACCTGAAAAGGCGCCGGTCTGTCCGCCACTTCACCAAAGAACCCGTCCCCCGGGAGACGGTAGCCGGGATCCTCGATATCGCACGGTACGCCGCTTCCGGCGGCAACGGACAGCCGGTCCAGTGGCTGATCGTGCATGATCCCACAGAGGTTCACAGGCTTGCCGGTCTTTCTATTGACTGGATGAAGACGTTACAGGGGAGCAGCCACCCGATGAGCGGGTATATTCCCTCGCTCGTCGCCGCGTGGGAGTCCGGGTATGACCCGGTCTGCCGCGGGGCGCCCCATCTCGCGATCGCCCACATCCCTGAGGGCAACCCGGTCGCGACCGTCGATGTCCTTATCGCGCTGACCCATTTCGATATCGTTGCGCCGGCGTTCGGTGTCGGGACCTGCTGGGCGGGATTCCTCTCGATGGCAGCGGCAGCACACAAACCCCTGCAGGTGGCGCTCGCCCTCCCTGCAGGACGCACCTACGCGTACGCCGTAATGTTCGGCCACCCGCAGTACAAGACCTATGGCATCCCGCGCCGGAATCCGGTGCAGGTAATATGGCGGTAGTGCTAGGCACAAAAACAATCAGGAGACTATCATGAAAACAGTTATCGCAATCAACGGAAGCCCACGCAAGACGTGGAATACGGCAATGCTGCTCGGACACGCTCTCGAAGGGGCGGCATCCAAAGGAGCGAAAACCGAACTTGTGCACCTGTACGACTTGGACTACAAGGGATGTACCAGCTGCTTCTCCTGCAAGCTTGTGGGCGGGAAGAGCTACGGGAAATGTGCTGTGCAGGACGACCTGACCCCGGTGCTTGAACGGATCCTGGACGCCGATGCCCTTCTCCTCGGTTCGCCGATTTATGTCGGAACAGCGACCGGCGAGATGCGGTCATTCCTGGAACGGCTGGTCTTCCCGTACATCGTCTACGATGCGGCGCGATCCTCCCTGTTTCCAAAAAAAATGCCCACCGGGTTTATCTACACGATGGGAGCAGACGAAGCCCGGGTAAAGGACATGGTATACGAAGCACAGTTCCGGCTGACCGAGATGCTGCTGGAACGGATCTTCGGGCCCTCCGACTGGTTCATGGTGACCGATACCCTGCAGTTTGACGATTATACAAAATACGTCTCGTCAGGGTTTGACCCGGAGGCAAAGGCCCGCAGGCGCCGGGAGGTCTTCCCGGAGGACTGCAAAAAAGCGTTTGAGATGGGCAAAAGGCTCGCGAAAGGGCTGCCGGGATAAGGTATCGATACCGCCCCCATCCTCGGTACATATACCACATCTTTATCTGGCAGATAAGCAAGATCGTGTGATACCGAAAGGAGGAACACACATGGCTACCGATCCGGTCTGTTTCATGATAGTTGACGAGGATATTGCCCAGTTCAGGAGCACGTACAGGGATACTGAATATTATTTCTGTTGTAACTACTGCAAGAAGCAGTTCGATGAGAACCCGAAGAGGTACAGCCGGCTCGCAACCGATATGAGGGTCGATATGGGATCCGGCTGCTGAATGATCCCGGGGATGCACCGGCCGTGACAAACGAAGTACGGGTTTGTACGGGAACTCTGACATGACATCACACGATACCGATACCATTGCCGGGACGCTGGCTGCAGATGGGAGGTTTTCCCTTATGGCACAGGCCGTCCGGGCCGCCGGCCTTGATACGGTGCTTGCCGGGAAGGGACCGTTTACGGTCTGTGCGCCGACCGACGAGGCCTTCCGGCTGCTGCCTGCGGCAACCCTTGCCGCGCTCGAATCAGACCCGCAGGGGCAGCTGCTCCGGGTGCTCCAGTACCATATCCTCTTTGGCAACCTGCCGTGCAGCACGATAAAGAAACTGAACTTCCCCAAGACGCGCCTCGGCATCACCGTTGAGATCACGGAGGCGGGCGGGGTGGTGGTCTTCGGCGGCGCTCCCGTGACCCTGCCTGATATCGCCTGCACCAACGGTGTGATCCACGGTATCGGCCGCGTGGTCATCCCCCGGTAAACGTGGCCGCGCCCCCCCGAAACGCGGTCCGCGTGCTGATGAGCCGAAAATCCCCTGCGTTCCTCATGGGCGACTCTCTCTCAACGACGGTGGAGCCGCCGGCACATATGCGCAGCGGACAACAACCTATAACTTATTTCATGAGCAATATTTCACCCGTTGAATAGTCCTTTTTAAATCTCCATAATAACAAGCACAGGTCCTGCCATGAACCCACCATCCGTCGTCGACAGCATCCTCTCGGCCCGCTACCTGCGGAAAGGGGAGAAGAATTTTACCGATATCTGCCGCCGCGTAGCCTCGGCCTTGGCAGACGATGAGACCGAACGCGCCCGTTTTTACGAGGCGATGATCTCGCTGCGCTTCCTGCCCAACTCCCCCACCCTCATGAATGCGGGAACCGAGATCGGGCAGCTCTCTGCCTGCTTCACCCTTCCGGTCCCGGACACCATCGACGGGATTTTCGATGCGATGAAGGAAGGGGCGATCATCCACAAGACCGGCGGGGGGACCGGGTATAACTTCTCGCGCATCCGGCCGGAAGGCTCTCCTGTCCAGTCCACGGATGGCGTTGCATCGGGCCCCATCTCGTTCATGCGGGTCTTCAATGCGGCCACCGACGTGATCAAGCAAGGCGGGCGCCGGCGGGGGGCCAATATGGGGATCCTCAATGTCTGGCACCCGGACATCCTTTCCTTTATCGCCGCGAAGAAAAAAGAGGGGGAGATCGCGAACTTCAACATCTCCGTGATGGTGAACGACAAGTTCATGGATCTGGTCACCGGCAAGCAGTTTGACACCGTCTGGCTCACCCGCGAGGGTTCGGGAGAAAAGATTACCGTCGGCCAGATCTGGACCGGGATCGTGGAAGGGATCTGGAAGAACGGCGAACCCGGCATCCTCTTCTACGACGAGATCAACCGACATAACCCGACTCCTTTGCTCGGCGATATCGACACCACCAACCCCTGTGGCGAACAGCCGCTCCTGCCCTACGAGAGCTGCGTGTTGGGGAGCATCAACCTCGCTGCCTGCGTCAGCGATGGTGTCCTTGATGAGAACCTGCTCCGGGAAATCGCCCGGATGGCAACCCGGTTCCTCGACGTCGTGATCGACAAGAACGTCTTTCCCATCCCGCAGATCGGTGAGGCAACGAAGAGGACGAGGAAGATCGGCCTCGGGGTCATGGGTGTCCACGATGCGATGCTCATGATCGGGCTTGCCTACGATTCTCCCGATGGGCGGGCGTGGTGCGAGCAGGTCATGAAGGGTGTGACCGAAACCACAGTGGCCGAATCGCACCGGCTGGCAGAGGAAAAAGGGACCTTCCCCGCGTGGAAAGGGAGCAGCTGGAAGGACTTTAAGGTCAGGAACGCCGCGATGACCACGGTTGCCCCGACAGGAACGATCTCGCTCCTGGCCGGGTGCTCGAGCGGCATCGAGCCGATCTTCTCCTTTGCCTACACCCGGAAGAACACGGTAGGAAAGACCTTTGTCATCGTCAACCCGGTGTTTAAGGAAGCGCTCACCAACATCCTGTCCGGGATGGGTTTTGCCGGCGACGAGCGGGCAAAGAAGACAGAGGAGGTCATCGCCCATGTTCACGAGACCGGTACCGTGCAGGACCTGCAGTGGCTGCCCCGGGCATTCCTTTCGCTCTTCAAGACCGCGCTCGACATCCCGTGGCGCGACCATATCCTCATGCAGGCCAGCTTCCAGAAGCATGTCCATGCCTCCATCAGTAAGACCATCAACATGCCCTGCTCGGCCACAAAAGAGGACTGCGAGGAAGCGCTCCTCATGGCTTGGAAACTCGGCCTCAAGGGGATTACCATTTACCGGACGGGGAGCAGGGACGATGTCGTGCTCTCCTTAAAAGACAAGAGCCCCGCCGTTTTATCCCCTGCAGGTCCGGCCATGGCTGCATCGGGTATGCGGGCGGGGCCGGAGAAGCTACCCTCGCTCTCCATCGACCGGCCAGAAGAGCTCGCCTGCAGACGTACCTCTGCCAGTCGGGGTGCTGCCGCCTGTACGTCACCGTGAACCTGATGGAAGGAAAGCCCATGGAGGTCTTTATCCGGACGGTCGGGAGCGGGGGGTGCGACGCGAACAGCAGCGCGCTTGGCCGTGCCATCAGCACCGGCCTCCAGAACGGGGTGCCGTACGGCAAGTTTGTCAAGCAGTTCGCGAAAGTGAACTGTATCTCCGCGATCAAGAACCCCTCCTCGGAAGGCCATTCCTGCGCGGACGTGGTCGGGCGGTGCATCGAGCTCTCGGCAAAAAACCAGAGCATCGCTACCTTAAACGACTGGGATATCAAAAAGACCGGGGAGCAGCGGCTCTGTCCCGAGTGCCACAACCCGCTGGACTTTGGCGAGGGCTGTAACCAGGGGATCTGCAAGCACTGCGGCTGGACCGGGTGCAGCTCGATCCCCTCTTCTGGCTTCCATCCGTACTCTCTTGTTTTTTCTATCTCTTGGCAAACCTCTGTCCCCGAAGAACCCGTCTTCACGATGTTATTGGGTTATGCCACGCAGATACAGCGTGCATATATTGAAAAGATCTCCCCGTCCCAGAACAATTTTAGTGAAAAAAAGAGCGGTACTGATGAAGACGAACGATCCGTATGATAAAAGAAGGGCCGGAGGCATATCACCAGCCCATGACCCTGCAGAGGCATTGAAAAAATTCCGGCAGCCCCTCTTTCAGTACCTGGTGAGCGGCCTTGAAGCCGAGGATAAATGGGTGAGGGTGATGGCCGCCGGCATGCTCGGGACGCTTGGCGATCCCGGGGCGGCAGGGCATCTCAAAGCACTGGCGGTGGATCATGATGCCGACCTGCGCGTAATCTCAAAGAAATCTCTCATGATGCTGTACCCGCACTCTTCGATCTCAGGTGCCGGTCTCGCAGATCCCTGCAACGACTGCATGATCCGGTTCATCGCAGAAGAAGCGCTAGCGAGCCAGAAAAGATCTGTACAGGCTGCGTACCGGTTCTCTGATAAGAATCGCTGATCCCCTCTGGCACGCGCCGCAGGATCGGGAATTACTACAGAGTGTCGTGAAGGCAGCCTGTATACCGGAGCCGCATACGATCCCTTGCCCGGCACACCTCCTAAAAAAGTATTTTTTGAGGGTTTTCAGATAAACAGCGGTGCAAGCACGAGCGAGAGTGTCGCCAGTAACTTGATGAGCACGTGGAGCGAGGGGCCTGCCGTGTCCTTGAACGGGTCGCCCAGCGTGTCGCCGATGACGGCTGCCTTGTGGGCTTCGCTGCCCTTACCGCCATGGGCACCGCTCTCGATGTATTTCTTCGCGTTGTCCCATGCGCCGCCTCCATTGTTGAGGATGAGGGCGAGCAGGATACCGGTGATGGTCCCGACAAGGAGGAACCCCCCGAGCGCTTCGTACTTCATGGTTACGCCGATGAATATCGGGAATGCGACGGCGAGAATGCCGGGGATCACCATGTTCTTGAGCGCCCCGAGCGTGGTGATATCGATGACCCGGGCGTAATCGGGCTTCTTGGTACCCGCCATGATGGCCGGGTCCTTGAACTGGGTGCGGACTTCGTTGATGACATACTGGGCGGTCTTCGAGACTGCCCGGATCGCAAAGCCTGCAAAGAGGAAGATGAGCATCGCGCCAAGGAGCGCTCCGACAAAGACCGGGATTGAGGCAATGTTGACAGTGTCAAAAGTTTTCCCGATCAGCCGGGAGATATCGGACATGTAGGCGTTGAAGAGCAGGAACACGGCAAGAGCGGCGCTGCCAATTGCGTATCCCTTGGTAAGTGCCTTGGTGGTGTTGCCGGCTGCATCAAGGGCGTCCATGCGTTTCCTGACGTCCTCAGGGGCCTGGCTCATTTCGACAATGCCGCCTGCGTTGTCGGCGATGGGGCCAAACGCGTCCATCGCGAGGACATAGGCGCAGACCGAGAGCATGCCGATCGTTGCGACTGCGGTCCCGTAGATGCCGCCGAACGCGATGCCGGTCATTGTGCCGAACTGGTAGGCGAGGAGCAGGGCGGCGCCGATAAGGATGGCCGGGATTGCGGTGGTCTCGAGGGCGACCGAGAACCCGGTAATGATGTTGGTGGCTGCTCCGGTCTCGGAGGCGTCAGCGATCTCCTGCACGGGCCGGTAGTGGTGGTCTGTGTAGTAGAGCGTGACCCTGAGGAACAGCACCGAGAGCACGATACCGACTAGGCCGGCAAGGTAGAACCAGATGATGCCCTGCAGGAGCCAGTTCACTGCCACATACAGGAGGATTGCGCTGATGATCGCGGTGATATAGTACCCCCGGTTCATGGAGACCATCGGATCGCCGTTTTCCGTTCCCCTGACCGTGAGGATACCGATGATGCTTGCAAACAGGCCGAATGCGCACATCACGATGGGGAAGAGAATGCCATTCTCCCCGAAGACCGGGAAGAGCGCGACACCGAGGATCATCGCACCGATGTTCTCGGCTGCGGTGGACTCAAAGAGGTCGGCGCCACGGCCGGCACAGTCCCCGACGTTGTCCCCGACAAGGTCTGCGATGACGGCCGGGTTCCGGACATCGTCTTCAGGGATGCCGGCCTCGACCTTGCCCACAAGGTCTGCACCGACATCAGCGGCCTTCGTGTAGATACCGCCGCCGAGCTGGGCAAAGAGGGCGACAAACGAGGCGCCGAAGCCATAGCCGACGATGATGAACGGGGTGACCTGCGGGTTTGCCCCAAGGGCGTAGTAGGTGAGCGAGACACCCAGGAGGGACATCGAGACGATGATCAGTCCCGAGATCGCACCGCCCCGGAACGAGGTCTCAAGGGCTTTTGCCGCACTCGTCTGGGCTGCGGCCGCGGTGCGGACATTCGACCGGACGGCGACTGACATGCCGATGACCCCGGCGAGGGCACTACAGAATGCGCCGAAGAGGTACGCAAGCGCGGTGTCAGCGGCCAGCGCCTGCTGACCGGTGATGTAGTACACGCAGAAGATAACCACGGCGAGTACGATCGCAAGAACTGCGATGGTCGAATACTGTCGCTTGATGAATGCTTCTGCACCCACCCGGATTGCATCAGCGACCTCCTTCATCTTGGGCGTCCCCTCGTCCTGCGAGAGGACACTGCGTGCGAGGATCCCCGCAACGATCAGAGCAATAATGCTTATGCCGACAACAACTGGAATTTCCAACATTCCCTGACCTCCCTGCCATGTCGTGGAACCACGGAATACAGACCGCGATACTGTTTCTGCACAATGCTTCTCCAGAACAGCTGGTCTGTGAATAAGGCCATAACACATCAGGTTTGACGATCACGCGGCAGGATTTTCGTTCCTGCCCGTGTGAATGATACCCCTTCAGGATGGTGCCATGTTCTTTGTGGGACCTGTATGACCCTGCCACGCCGGCCACCCGCCATCAGGACAGTATTACTGCATTTTTGTTACATTAAACTTTTATCATAATTATCCGGCGCGGGAGGGATCGCGAACGGCCCCCGGTTGCGATTATGCACAAACAGGGGCTGATGCCGGTGAAAATCCGGAGATCCGGGATCATTTTTGCGGTTTTTGGTCCTGCCGGCGTAACGTGTTGAATTCAATACGATTAATAATGAAAAATTACCATACTCCTGCGGGTGGATATAAGCGTGCAGCTGTTACTCTTTCTTATCCTGTTCCCCCTGATCACGGCGCTCTTCATGCTTGCGGTGCGCCGGGATTCCGATCGGAACTGGATTGTAAAACTCTCCGCACTGGCAATAGGGGCGGTGACCGTCATTCTCCTCGTCACCCAGTTTGACAAGGGGACCCTGTATTACGGGTTCAACGCGGAGCCGGTCAACCTGCTGATGTTCGTGCTCGAGATGGTGATCACGGTCATCATCCTCGGCTTTGCCATAAAGTTCCGCAATTACCTTGTCATCGCCCTCACGCTGGTCGAGACTGCGCTGATTATCTGGTTTGAGTCCGCCGCCACTCCAGCGGTGGCGGTGAAGTCTCCCCTCTTCATCGACCAGTTCTCGATCGTCATGGCCCTTATCGTGGGGATCATCGGGAGCCTGATCTGCGTGTACTCGCTCGGTTACATGCGGCATTTCTACCAGCACCATACCGGGATTCCCGACCGGACCAATACCTTCTTTATTTTTATGTTCGTCTTCATCTCCGCGATGTTCGGTCTGGTCTTTTCCAATAGCCTCATCTGGGTCTTCTTCTTCTGGGAAGTGACCACGCTCTGTTCGTTCCTCCTGATCGGGATCACCAAGACCGAGGAGGCGACAAAGAACGCGTTTACCGCCCTGTGGATGAACCTCTTAGGCGGGATCGCGTTTGCCGCTGCCATCGTCTACCTCACCTACCAGCCGGCCGGCATGCTCGGCCTTGACCAGATCCTCGTATCCGGGAAAGTGCTTGTCCTTATCCCGGCGGCCCTGATCGGCTTTGCCGGCCTCACGAAGGCCGCCCAGATGCCGTTCTCCTCGTGGCTTGTCGGTGCGATGGTGGCGCCGACGCCGGTCTCTGCCCTGCTCCATTCCAGCACGATGGTCAAGGCCGGTGTCTACATCCTTGTCCGGTTCGCGCCGGTCTTCCATGGGACTGTCATCGGGTACACCCTCGCGTTTGTCGGGGCGTTTACGTTCCTTATCGCTTCGGGAATCGCCATCTCTCAGTCCAATGCCAAACGGGTGCTCGCGTACTCCACGATCGCAAACCTCGGGCTTATCGTGGCCTGTGCAGGGATCGGGACGGCCGAGGCGATCTGGGCGGCGATCCTCCTGATCATATTCCACGCGATCTCGAAGTCGCTCATGTTCCTGTGCGTGGGTACCGTCGAGCACCGGATCAAGAGCCGGGAGATCGAGGACATGAACGGCCTGATTGTCCGTTTACCCAGGATCGCCGCGATCATGGCGATCGGGATCGCCGGGATGTTCCTTGCACCGTTCGGGATGCTGATCTCCAAGTGGGCGGCGATCCAGGCATTCATCAATGCACCCTTCGGACTTGTCTTTGTCGTGATCCTGATCTTCGGGAGCGCCCTCACCCTCTTTTTCTGGGCGAAATGGCTGGGAAAATTGCTCGTGATCATACCGGACGCGGAGAATGTCGAGGGACTGGTCGACACCAACGAGTGGATAGCGCTCGTCTCGCTTGCCGGGCTCACCGTCATTACCTGCTTTATCTTCCCGGTCATCTCCTCCATGCTCATCGAGCCGTTCCTGCTGGCAAACTACGGCAGCGTGGCCCTGCTCTCGCAGGACAACATCCTCATCATGGTGATGATGCTGTTTTTGCTTGTCCTCTTACCTCTCAGTATCCTTCTCCCCCACCGGAAGCACCGGACCCTCCCTCCCTACATGGGCGGGGTGCCGGCGACGCCCGATATGCATTTCCAGAATGCGCTCGGGGCAAAGACCGAGATGAAACTCGCCAACTACTATGTCAGCCCGTGGTTTGGTGAGGCCAGGCTTGCAAGGGTCGGCATCTGCCTCTGCAGCGTCTTTATCGTTATCATGTTTGCAGCCGCGGTTGTCGGCGGAGGGATCCTATGATCTCCCTTCTCTGGGCTGTTGTGTATATCCTGCTTGCGCCGGTCATCGGCGGCCTTATTGCCGGTATCGACCGCAAGGTCACTGCCCACATGCAGGGCCGGGTCGGTCCCTCGATCTTCCAGCCGTTCTACGATGTGGGCAAGCTCTTCGAGAAGGAGGGCGCCGTGGTGAACGAGACCCAGCGCTTCTACGTGATCAGTTACTTTGTCTTTGCAATCTTTTCGGGAGCGCTCTTCTTTGCGGGCGGAAACCTCCTCTTAGTGGTCTTTGCGCTCACGCTTGCCGAGGTCTTCCTTGTTCTCGGGGCCTACACGGCGAACTCCCCCTACAGCCATATCGGGGCGGAACGGGAGCTGATCCAGATCATGGCCTACGAGCCCATGCTCCTCCTTGCGGCGGTCGGGATGTACGTGGCGACACAGTCCTTCAACGTCAGCGATATTGCCGGGTTCCCGACGCTTCTTGTCATCCTCCTGCCGGGCGTCTTTCTGGGCTTTGTCTACATCCTGACGATCAAGCTGCGTAAGTCGCCATTTGATATCTCGACCTCGCACCACGCCCACCAGGAGATCGTCAAAGGCGTGATGACCGAGTTCTCAGGCCCGAACCTCGGCTTTATCGAGGTGGCGCACTGGTACGAGGTGGTCTTCCTGCTCGCCTTTGTCTTCCTCTTCTTTGCAGCGAGCTGGATCCTTGGTATCATCGCAATCATCATCGTCTACCTGCTCGAACTTGCAATAGACAACACCAACGCGAGGGTGAAGTGGCAGCTTGCCATGAAGAGCTCATGGGCGGTTGCCCTCATCCTTGGCGCGGGCAATATCGCGATCCTGTACTTCCTCGGGAGGATCTGATCATGGCATACCTGAAAAAATCTCCATGGATCATCCACTACGACGCATCGAGCTGCAACGGCTGCGATATCGAGATCCTTGCCTGCCTGACCCCCATGTACGACGTGGAGCGCTTCGGGATCATCAACACCGGCAACCCCAAGCACGCGGATATCTTTGTCGTGACGGGCACGGTGAACGAACAGAACAAGTACGTGATCAAGAACATCTACGACCAGATGCCGGACCCGAAGGTGGTCGTGGCCATCGGTATCTGTGCCACCTCGGGGGGCATCTTCCGGGAGTGCTACAACGTCGCGGGCGGGATCGATACGACCATCCCGGTGGACGTCTACGTGCCCGGCTGCGCCGCCCGGCCCGAGTCCATCATCGACGGGATTGTGAAGGCGCTGGGGATCCTTGAGGAGAAACGGACGGCCATGGTGTCGGGCGTCCCGCGGGAGCAGCCCGCCCCGGCTGTCACCGGGGAAAAACCTGCGGAGGTGCAGCAATGACCCTCGATCAGCAGACCACTATCCTAATCGGTATCGGGGAACTGGTCTCCCGGACCGACCAGATGAAGAAGGACGGTTACCGGCTCGTCCAGATCGGCTGCACGCAACTAGGCGACGACTTCGAGATCAACTACGTATTCGACAAGGACTTCGTGCTCACCAACCTGCGCATCACCGTAAAGCAGGACACGGTCATCCCCAGCGTGAGCGGCGTATTCTTCGGGGCATTCGTCTACGAAAACGAGATCCACGACCTGTTCGGCATCACGGTTTCCGGGATGAACATCGATTTTGGCGGCCGGTTCTACCGGACCACGATCAAACAGCCTTTCACGGTCACCGTCACGAAGGAGGACACCTCATGTCAAAACAAATAACCGTGCCGTTCGGGCCCCAGCATCCGGTGCTGCCGGAGCCGATCCACCTCGACCTCGTGCTTGAAGACGAGCGGGTGGTGGACGCGATCCCCTCGATCGGATACGTCCACCGTGGTCTTGAAAAGCTCGTGGAGAAACGCGAATACCCCGAGTACATCTACGTCGCGGAACGCATCTGCGGGATCTGCAGCTACATCCACAGCAACACGTATGCGGAATGCATCGAGCAGATTATGAAGGTCGAAGTGCCCGAGCGTGCCCAGTACCTCCGGACCATCTGGTCGGAGTATTCGAGGCTGCACTCCCACCTCCTCTGGCTGGGACTTTTTGCGGACGGGATGGGCTTTGAGAACCTGTTCATGAACGCGTGGAAACTCCGCGAGCACGTCCTCGACGATATGGAAGCGACCACGGGCGGCCGGGTGATCCAGGGTGTCTGCAAGGTCGGGGGTGTCCGGCGGGACATTGCGCCGGAGAAACTGGACGAGATGGTAAAGGGGCTCAAGGCAATGGAGCCTGCGTTCCGCGACCTGACAAAAGTGTTCCTCCACGACGCCTCCGTCAGCCACCGGCTTAAAGGCGTCGGGATCCTCCAGAAAGGGGATGCCTACACCCTCGGTGCGGTCGGCCCCACGGCCCGGGGGAGCGGGATCGGGATCGACCTGCGCCAGACCGGCTACGCAGCCTACGGGAAGATCAACTTCAGGCCCGTCGTGGAGCAGTCCGGGGACTGCTACGCCCGGTGTGCGGTGCGGGCAAAGGAGCTCTTTACCTCGGTCGATATCATCGAGCAGTGCGTGAAGAAGATCCCCGAGGGACCGGTCGAAGTGAAGGTGACCGGCGCTCCCGATGGCGAGTACTTCTCCCGTGCGGAGCAGCCCCGGGGCGAGGTCGTCCACTACATCAAGGGGAACGGCAAGCGGAACCTCGTCCGCCACCGGGTGAGGACACCGACGTTCACGAACATCCCGCCGCTCGTTACCCTCCTCAAGGGATGCGAACTGGCGGACGTACCGGTGATCGTGCTCTCGATCGATCCCTGTGTCGGCTGTTCGGAGAGGTGAACAGGCATGACCTACTTTGAGATGACAAAGACGATGCTCAAGAGCCTGTTCTCCCGCCCGGCAACCCTGATGTACCCGGCAAAGCCGGCGAAGAAGACGAGCCTCTCCCGGGGGCATGTGACCATCAACCCGGACGGCTGCATCACCTGCCGGTTATGCCAGCGCAAGTGCCCGACGCAGGCTATCTGCGTGGAGGTCAAGGAGAAGACCTGGCAGATCGACCGGCTGCGCTGCATTGTCTGCGCCTGCTGTGTCGAGGTCTGCCCCACGAAGTGCCTCGCGATGGACACCCAGTATTCGGCAGCGATGACCGCCCACCATGGGTTGTACATTGTACCGGTGGCAGGGCCAAAGAAGAAAGAACCGGCACCGGCGGCTGCGGAAAAGAAGGAATAAAAGTCTCACTTTTTTAAGGTAATGCTGCAATCGCCACTAATAAACAACGAAATGTATTTTATAAAGAATCACAAGAAATCCTTGTAATAATATTGACCTACCGTTGCCCAAGCGGATTTGTATTGCACTTGCTGAAACAGTACATTTAATTTCGAATTGGATGAATCGGGTAAAATGTTACAACATAAAATAATTAAATTTGACTTCAAACTAGAATTTTGCATGTCATCTTTTTGAAATCTTTCAAAACGTGCATTTCTTCCAGTTTTTACCTCAACGCAAACATGTTTTTTAGGAATTAACTCCAGTGTCAAATCGATTGGATCAACATTAGTTAAAATCTGAAATGATATGTCAGGCTCCCATGACTGAGATACAGTATAATATCTCAACTTCTCTATCCTGATAACCTCCTTTTCGAAGAGTGGGAAAAAATGCGTCTTATTTTCAATTAATAAACGTCGTGCAAAAATATGACCCAATGATTCACCGAGCAATCCCTTTTCTGGTGAAGATAAATCATCAAATCCTATGAGGCCCGTATTACCGGAATCCTGGTTATCCATGTGTGAATTTTTAAAACCGTAGTAGTAATAATCCTTAATTTTTTTCCAACCGTTATCATCACGCAAAACGTAAAAATGAAAACCAATTTTAAAATTATTATATTCGGGAATTACCAGACACGATAGTACTACACTCTTGGGATCTTGAATTACGGATTTCATCACATCCTTTTGGTCTTTTTCAATTGTTTTATCAAAGATAATTTCAAACCATACTCTTTGCTCAGTATCCGACAATATAAAACCGTTTTTTATGAGAATTTTATACTTGGCACAAGGAATCCATGTTATTGGTGAAACGCCATATTTCGGTCCAGTATTGGGGAGGGTAAAATCTTCAGGGATTCCCTCATTAATTCGGATAACCTCATCCTTAAGATTTGGAAAAAAGGAGGTTTTTTCCTCAACTATCACACGTCTTGAAAATACTCTCGCTAATGAATCGAGATAAAATCTTTTTTCGGTGGGATTAAGATTTTCAAAATTATTCAATTGTAAATGATCTTGTTCCATAGAAGAACCAATCAATTATATCCTGTGTTTTATTAATAAACTGACTTCCCTCTCAAATTAAAACGGCTTATACCACACCTTCACCATATCCATGAAAATATCCCACCCAATTGAAGGCCGAATGGGACGGGAGAGGGTACCCCCCACACCGGTTTTTTTAGGATGCTTCACTTGAAAAAAAATGACGGGTTGAAGGCGATCCCCTTCGTACTGATCTGTAAGTTCGCACCTCTCTTTTCCGGGCAGAAGCGAGCCTGAGTCCTCAGCTTACCGCTTTCTTCACGAGTGCGCCGATCCTTGCCTCTTCGGCGGCAGTCAACTCCTTCAGCGCAAAGGCGGTCGGCCACATTGCGCCTTCGTCGAGGTTCGCTTTGTCGCTGAAGCCGAGCGTCATGTATCTCTCTTTGAATGTCTGAGCGTCGCGAAAGAAACAGATGACATTGCCGTCCCTGGCATAAGCAGGCATCCCATACCAGATTTTCGGCGAGAGGACGGGCGCACTGGTTTTGATGATAACATGGAGCCGCTCGCCCATGGCGCGATACGGATCAGGCATCGCGGCAATCTTCGCGAGCACTGCGCTTTCCCCGTCAGCTTTGTCCGTGCCCTGGTCGGGCTTTTGTTGATGGGGAGTTGTTCTCTTTGTTGTTTTTTCCATAAGCTAACCTCTCAATTATTTTTCATTTTATATTTATACGATCTTAGAGAGGCGAACAGAATCAAACCTTTGCAAATGTTTTCTGTTTTTAGACACGATGCCACTTTACACCACCAGAGTGGGGGTCTACCCCCCACCCGCTCAGCCACATGGGGGGGAGGGTACCCCCCTCCCCCCCATGTCCACATCCGGCACCTTTTCTGCATGGCCGGATCCTGTTGTTCGCGTGGAATCTCCGACGGAGGGTTTCCGCTCGCTCCGGTTTTGGGGATGTGGCTGTGGGCCGGACCGGGCCGGAATGGAGAGGGGGTACCCCCCACGCGCTCCGGCATATGGGTGGGGGGGTGACCCCCCTTGAAAAAAAGAAGGCAGGGGGGGTAGGGATCACCCCCTCCCCACCCAACACTTTTTTGAGCGGGCAATACAGAGCAGGAATTGGTCGGATCTCTACATTACGAATGTTCATAATAACAGGAAGAAAACATTCTCCACATATTACCATATCATTAGTGTCCGGCGGGGTAACACCGGGCGGAGTTTAAGACCATGTGGATCCCCGATATAAAAACTCTTTTTCTGATTCTTTTCCTCGTTAACGTTTTTCTCACGCTCCTGCTTTTTTCCTTCTGGAAGACCCAGAAGACCTATAACGGGTTCAAGACATGGATGCTTTCCCTGCTCGTCACCTCCTGCGGGTATTTCCTGTTTATACTCAGTGGATCCGTGCCCGTTTTTCTCTCCGCAATTGTTGCAGATCTTTTAATAGCGCTCTCGGTCATGATGCGGCTTGACAGTACCGGGAAATATTTCCGGTCAAGGGCGCTCCCCCTGATCATCTACAGCACCCTCATTCCATCCGCGCTCTTTTTTTTCTGGTTTACGTATCGTGTCGATTCGGCGGTCATCCGTGGCGTGATCATAGGGCTTCTCATTGTTCCCTGCTTTGTTGCGACCTCCCTCATCGCGATGCGGTTCCGGGAACAGGAAACCCGGTCGCTCAGGTACGGCTTTGCTATGGCCCTCCTGGTCACGGCCCTTTTTTGGACCGCGATAATCGTTGTAGCGATTATCACCCCCTGGGATACCTCGCTTTCAAACCCGGATCCCGTAAATTCAATCTTCTTTATCGTCACGATCCTCATGGATATCGTCGCCACGGTTTTCTTCCTGTTACTCAATATGGCCCGGACCCAGACCGAGCTCCGGGAAAGCGAGGCTGCACTCTCCCGGGTAAATAAAAAACTCACCATCCTCTCATCCATAACCCGGCACGATATCAAGAACCAGCTCATCGCCCTTTCAGGATATCTTGAACTCTCAAAAGAAAAACAGGGTAGTATACCGGTCATCTCGGAGTACCTTGACAAAGAGATGAGTATTGCTGAAACCATCGGGCTCCAGATCGACTTCACGAAGGCCTACGAGGATATGGGAACAACGGCGCCTGTCTGGCAGAATGTCAATGAATGTATCCGGCGGGCAGTTGCGGCCATGCCCATGCGGGAGGTGCGGTTGGACCTTGACCGGTCGGATCTTGCAATTTATGCAGATCCATTGTTCGAGAAGGTCTTCTATAACCTGATCGAAAATGCCCTCAGGCATGGCGGAGATACCATGACGAAGATCTCCATCTCCTCCCATGAGACCGAAAAAGGGCTCGTCCTTATCTGCGAGGATGATGGTGTCGGGATTATTAAAGGGGATAAAACGCATCTGTTCGAGCGGGGGTTCGGTAAGCATACCGGACTGGGCCTCTTCCTCTCCAGCGAGATCCTTTCGATAACCGGCATCACCATTACGGAGAACGGGGAGCCCGGGAAAGGGGCACGTTTCGAAATGAACGTGCCGAAAGGAGCGTACCGGTTCGGACCGGCATGATACTGGCAGAAAGGTATTCCAGTTACTTTCCGGGTTGTCCCGGGGGTTCCGGTCCCGGTGCGATATCAGTCGGATATATGGGATCCTGACGGTGAGGATTCATCCCAATCGTTTGAATTGACAGGATAGAAATCCGCGGGTATAAGATCTCGGCCGACAACCATACATAACTTTTATATTGTAAATGTCCATACATTTACATATGTTCCTTCCGACGAATGAGAAACAGTTCGGGTTCTGGAAGATGCGGCGCAGCGGGATGTCAAATATCTCAATAGCGAACCTTCTCGGGATTACCCGGCAGGGTGTATCGCAGGCACTCCGCGCGATGGACGAGAAGATCGATGCCTCGCTCCGGGAGATGGCCTACGCAAACCGGATCCAGGTTGAGAAGATCGATGTGGAACAGGGCGTCCTGTCCGGGCGGTCCATCCCGTTCCAGACCAATGCCTATATCTTCGTCTCGGAAAAGCACGGCATGCAGGTCTGGTACGAGCATGACGGCGACTGTCATGCCTGCGATGAATTCACCCGGTGTATCGAATTCATCTGGGATTTCGCTTCAGAACTCGGGATCACAATTGAGAAAACTGCCGACCCGACAAAAATGGCTGAAGAATTACTCACGAAGATCAGGGAGAGGGTACCATGACCCGGGTGTCGGACATCGCTGAACACTGGTCCGGCCTGTGCCGGAAACCCCCGCTGGTCCACGCCTCGCAGGCAGATTGTGTTCACCTGCCAGAACCCGCCCACGAGGGCAGCCCGGATGGCGGGGGCGGAGGATCGGGGACGATCCGGTGGGGAATCGGTGCCGCCCTGTCAGGCACGAAGACGCTGGTGCGGAACCGGCAGCTCCTCTGGTTTACGCTCCTTGCCGGGCTCGTGCTGGCGGGAAACACCATCGGCCAAGCGGCACTCTTCTACATCGGCTGGGCCATGCAACCTGGTATCATCGTGAGTTATGTCCTGGACTTTTTACTCGAGCTCGCAACTGTGTTCTGCCTGGTGTTTTTACTGGCGGGCCTTGTCATGAGCATCTCGTCAAAGAAAGGTTCTGCCTCGTTTTTTGGGGAGCTTTCAGGGGCAAAAAAATACCTGAAAACACTCTTTGTGTGGTCTGTAGTTCTGGCACTCGCAGGCATGCTGCTCTTCCGCATTTGGGGTTATTTTTATATCTTCGGGCCTTTCCTTACCAGCATTCTCGGCCAGTTCCCCTTCAACCTGACGCTCGATCCGAACCTCTTTACCGAGGTTCCGGGTTATGGAGGACGATCGCTGCTGTTATGGATATATCCTATGGGGTTCATGTGGGCCCTGATCTTTTCGGCGATCAATCTGCTCCTGTTCATCCTGACCCCGTTTGTCGTGCCCTTTGTCGTTCTCGGGAAAAAGACCATCAGGGTGGCAGTCGTGGGATCGTTTGCCATGATGAAAAAGACCTGGGTTGAGGTCGCTGCCTGCGCCGTTTTCCTTGGAGTTATCGTATCCGGTGTGTTCCTGACGTACCTGCTCATCCAGGCAGCACATGGCTATAACGATCCGTGGATGGCCTGGCCCCCCGGGATGGTCACCTCGCATCCCACCGGCACGTGGATTGCTCTTGGTCTCCTCTATTATCTCACAGTGTTTATCGTTGCGTTTGTGGTGGCAACGGTCGGCGGGATTGCAGCGCTGGATCTTTACACCTCTGCAAAGACCGGGAAGATGCCCGGATCCGCTGAAACGGAACCTCCCTTATAATTTTTTTAAAATCCTCCCCCTTGAAAAAAGAAAGGGTGGGGGGTGGGTCCCCTTCCCTCCATCGCAATTTCCCGGGCGGTGCCGGGCCTGATCGTGTCAGCGGCGCAGGTTACTTGCGGCGACCGGATCCCGTGGAGTCCCGGGGGTTCTTGTCCCCGCGACGGACTTCCATCTTCATGGTGCCGTCGGTCTGCATGATCCGGACCATCTCGGGCTCTGCCGGAACCTCCGGCTGGGATGCGCTCTTCGGGCGGATCACCGTGCGGTTATCCTGCGGGGCTGCAACGGAGGGGGATGCGGCAGGGCTCTCTGGCGCCTGGGGTGCGGCGCTTATCACAACATGTCCCCGTGCAGGTTCCTGCTGGCGTTGTTCCCCGGCTTTTTTGGCCATCCCTTGGGCGAGTGCCTTGAAGTCGAGCATCTCATCGACCAGTCCCTTGACCAGCGCTTCCATCTCCGCGGTCTTTTTTTCCAGTGCTGCAATCCGGTCTTCCGGCTTACCGGTTTCAGAAATTTCCATAAATGTAATAAGTCTCTCCTGATGATAGGCTTTGTTCCCCGGGGATTCGATCGGTGCACCAGGTTTCGCGTACAGGACCCACCTGGTATCCCTGACATGGTAGAGGACCGGGGGGTCCCGGTCACGGGATTGTCCCGGGGGCGAGTGCCTTGCCCGGAAAGGAGGCCCGGAACCAGTTTAACGGCAGAAAAGCCGGAGAGCCAACGCCGTGGTACAGGAGAGGAAAAAGGTATGGGCCGGTGCAGATGTATATATGCTGACAGACTGAAGAGTATGCGCAGCTATTATCCTGCATGAGTAATTCAATGGAAAGAAGAGGATTTGGCGGCCCGAGAAACTTCGGACCCAGAGAAATGACAAAAGTTACATGTTCAGACTGTGGAAAAGAGTGCGAGGTTCCGTTCAAGCCCACCGAGGGTAGGCCGGTTTATTGCAGGGACTGCCTGCCCAAGCACCAGAAGCCCCGCTTCTGATTATCCACAACAATTTTTTCTTTTTTTTAATAAGAGTTCCCTGTTCCGGGACGGTATCTGGATCCTTCCTTGAGCTGGTGCCGCGTCGGTTTTTGAAATTTGTTTCAAAAACTGGCATGAAAGCCAATGTATATCCGACAACAGCCGGAGACACTGGTATGGGCACTGCACACTATATCCGCTGGTTTAAGGAGATCAGGAACGAGGATGTCGCCAGTGTCGGGGGCAAGAACGCCTCGCTCGGGGAAATGTTCCAGGATCTGACAAAAGCGGGCGTAAGGATCCCCAACGGGTTTGCCATCACCGCCGACGCATACTGGCGGGTCGTGAAGACCGGCGGCGTCATCGACGGGATCAAAGTCGCCATGGCCGATCTCGATAAGACCAGCGTCTCCAATCTTGAAGGCCGGGGGAAAAAAGCACGGGACCTGATCCTCGGTGCGGGCATCCCGGACGATATCTGGAACGAGGTCAGCGCTGCCTACGACAAGCTCTGTGAGGAATACGGGCCCGATACCGATGTTGCAGTCAGGAGCTCTGCCACGGCAGAAGACCTCCCCACCGCTTCGTTTGCCGGCCAGCAGGAGACCTACCTTAACATCCGGGGATATCCTGCACTCAGGGAAGCCTGCAGCAAATGTTTTGCCTCCCTCTTTACCGACCGGGCAATATCCTACCGGACCGACCAGAACTTCGACCATTTCAAGGTCGCCCTTTCCATCGGGGTCATGAAGATGGTCCGCTCCGATATGGCGTCGAGCGGTGTGATCTTCACTCTCGATACCGAGACCGGGTTCCGGGATGTCGTCTTCATCACTGGTTCGTACGGCCTTGGTGAGAACATCGTGCAGGGCGCCGTTAACCCGGACGAGTTCTACGTCTTCAAACCGACGGTGCGGACCGGGCACCGGGCCATTATCAGGAAAAACCTCGGCGACAAGAAGATCAAGATGATCTACGGGCAGGGGACCTCCAAGGTCCTGACCCGGAATGTAGACGTCCCCGAATCCGACGGGCGGCGTTTCTGTATCACGGATGACGAGATCCTCGAACTGGCACAGTATGCGATAAAGATTGAGGACCACTATTCCGCAAAAGCGCACCAGACCGTCCCGATGGATATCGAATGGGCAAAGGATGGTATCACCGGGGAACTTTTCATCGTCCAGGCACGGCCCGAGACGGTCCATTCGCAGGAAGCAATGGATGTCCTTGTCACCTACCACATGGAGAAGCGGGGGCCGGTGCTTGCGAAGGGAAAGGGAGTGGGTGAAAAGATCGCGACCGGCACAGCGCGGGTGATCGCCGATATAAGCCATCTTGGCGAGTTCCGGCCCGGGGAGATCCTCGTTGCCGACACGACAAACCCCGACTGGGAACCGGTCATGAAGACCGCCGCTGCGATCGTTACCAACCGCGGGGGGCGGACCTGCCATGCCGCGATCGTCAGCCGGGAGCTCGGTGTTGCGGCGGTGGTCGGGACAAACAATGCTACGGAGAAGATCAAAACCGGGCAGGAAGTGACCGTCAACTGCTCAGAGGGGGACGAGGGGGTTGTATACGAGGGGATCCTGCCGTTCCACGCTGAAAAAGTCTCCTTAAAGGGTCTCAGGCGACCGAAAACAAAGATTATGATGAACCTCGGGGAGCCTGACCAGGCGTTTGCCCTCTCGATGATCCCCAACGACGGCATCGGGCTCGCCCGGATGGAGTTTGTTATCAATAATTATATCAAGATCCACCCGATGGCACTCGTCCACCCGGAAAAAGTCACCGATGAGACCGTAAAGGCAAAGATAGCTGACCTTACCTATGGGTACGGGAACCCGGAAGACTATTTTGTCGGGAAACTGTCGCAGGGCATCGGGACGATCGCGGCCGCCTTTTACCCCAAGCCGGTGGTTGTCCGGATGAGCGATTTCAAGACCAACGAATACGCTGATCTCCTCGGGGGGAAATATTTCGAACCCGAAGAGTCAAACCCGATGCTCGGCTTCCGCGGCGCATCCCGTTACTATGACGAGAGGTACCGCGAAGGTTTTGCCCTTGAATGCCGCGCGATGAAACGGGTCCTCGAAGAGATGGGTCTCACCAATCTGGTCATCATGATCCCGTTCTGCCGGACGGTCGGTGAGGGTGAGAAGGTGCTGGCCGAGATGGCAAAGAACGGGCTTGTGCGGGGTAAAAACGGGCTATCGGTTTATGTCATGTGCGAGATCCCCAATAACATCCTCCTCATCGATGAATTCAGCCGGTTGTTCGACGGGTTCTCTATCGGTTCGAACGACCTGACCCAGCTGACACTCGGGGTCGACCGTGACTCCGTGGTGGTTGCTCACGATTTCGACGAGCGGGACCCCGGCGTGATGAAATTCGTATCCATGGCGGTACAGGGTGCCCGGCGGAACGGGCGCCATTCCGGCCTGTGCGGGCAGGCGCCCAGCGACTACCCGGAGTTCGCCGAGTTCCTTGTCAGGGAGGGTATCGAATCTATATCCCTCAACCCGGACTCAGTGATGAAGATCACCCAGAAAGTGGTTGCACTGGAGGATCGTCTGGCCAGCGAGAAAATCCAATAACAGAGGCCTTCGCAGTCCATGGGCCCGTTAGGATACCCCCGGGTCTGGCGACCGTTTTCCCTCTCGCACATATACCCTGCCCGTTACAGGGTATCAGGATGGTATCGTCCATTACCGGTGACCGGGGCCGGACACAAAACTGAATACTCAGGAATACTCTCTCCAGCGGACACTCCCGGGGGCAGCCGCCCCCGCCGCATGGGCACATGAACGGCTGCACGAGTATCTCAACGAGGGACGTTGTGATCAGGGAACATTCCTCCATTACCGGAATCATCAAACGAAGGGTTAAGACACAAGACACAGAGATCAATGCACTGTCTCATCTGGTCGATCTCACAGACGTCCTGCCTGAACCGGTGGAATTACAGGTGCACGATGCATGTGAGCAGCGTCCGTATGCGTCAGGATATTCAGGTTAAGTGGGAATCATGGTGAATGAAGAAACAAACAGGAATAACATCTTCCTCATGGACCAGACCGCAAACCCGGCACCGCTCGGGCTGTGCGCATTCGGGACGACGACCATTCTCTTGAGCCTCTGGAATGCCGGGGTCATCGGCATCACCAGTCCGATCTTTGCCATGGCAATTTTCTATGGCGGCCTCGCCCAGATCATTGCCGGCCTCATGGAATGGAAGAAGAACAACAACTTCGGTTTTCTGACCTTCGTGAGTTTCGGGTTCTTCTGGATGACCTTTGCCGGCGTCCTCATGCTGCCGGCTCTCGGGCTTGCCAAGGCGCCGGGGCCAGCTCGATCTCGCCGCGTTCCTCGCGGTCTGGGGGATCGTCGCATTCGGGCTCCTGATCTGTACCCTGAACATGCACCGGAGCCTCCAGGTGACCGTCCTTGCGGTGTTCCTGACGATCGTCCTTCTCGTTGCAGCAGAGCTCACAGAAAGCGGTCTTGTCAAACTTGCCGCCGGCCTGATGGGTATTCTGGCCGGGGCCCTTGCGATCTATATCGGGTTAGCTCAGGTTATCAACGAAGTCCACAACCGGAAGATCATTCCGGTCTGATCTTTTTTCACAAAAACGAGAACGTTTCCGGCACCAGTGTCTGGAGGTCCACCATCACGGCCTGCCCCGGCGTCGGGTTAACGTTCATCTGCTTCTGGAACGCGGTCTGCGACTGCCAGGTGCCCGCGTTGATGCCCAGCACCCCGCGATAGTTTGTCAGCCCGGTGATGTGCACGTGGCCTGTGTGCAGGATCTCCGGCAACGGGTCGATGATTAAGCGGTCGGACTTTCCCGCGGCAATGGGGGTGCGCCTACCGTACGCCGGGGCAAGGTGCCGGCGCTGGAGCATCTCCTCCATCATCTTCCCGCTCTGCTCGTAGGACGCCCCCGGGATAAGGCCGATCATGTCATCGAGCGACCGGCCGTGGTACATCAGCACCCGCACGCCCTGCAGGTTCAAGAGTGCCGGGTTCTCGACGAGCATGCAGTTCCCGGGAAACTTTTTTGTGAACTGCTCCGGGATCACCGGCTGGGGCTCGGCGCCCCGGACCACGTCGTGGTTGCCCGGCGCAACGATGATCTTGATCCGGTGCGGGATCGCGCTGATCATCTCGCCGAAGGCGTCGTACTGCTCGTAGATGTTCTTGATGGTCAGTTCCTGCTCCTGCCCGGGGAAGACCCCGATCCCGTCGACGAGGTCGCCGGCGATCAGGAGGTAGGAGGCGCCGGATTCCGCGAGCCAGTCGACAAACCGGCCCCATGCCCCGGAAAGGAACGTGTTGCTCCCCACGTGGACATCGGAAATAAAAACCGCTTTTCCCGGCTGTTCGCTCACAAACGGCTTGTTATCGACCCTGATATCGGGCCGGAACAGCTGATCGGCAAAAAAGAGCCGGCCATCGTTCGAGAGCTTGCCCTTGACCCCGATCACCTCGTCCGGGATCAGGCGCTCGGCATCGGCAAAGACCGGACGGTCTTTCCGGAAGAGCACCGAGAGGTTTGCGGTGGTATCCTCGATCTCGGCGATCCGGTGGCCGTTTGTCGTGGTCTTGACCTCGGCGACCATCCCGATCACCGTGGACTCCTCCTGACGGTATCGCGGCGAACGGGTGAGCCCTTCGATGGGCATCGCCCCGCACCTGCTCCGGATCATCCCGCCGAGCCGGCTGTACCGATCCCGGAAATAATGGAGGTAATCGGCAGTGCCGTTGACGCTTCCCGATGTACCGGGGCCGCCCGAGACGATCTCGACGGTCGGGTCGGTTAAAAAACGTATACCGTCCCGGGTCGCGTTCATGCCCGGGATATGCTTTGCCGAGACAACCACGGTATCCTCCGGGACGCCGGCGATGATGCGGTCGATCAGCTCCGGGTTGTCCTGCTCCTGGATGTACCGCACCACATCGGGGTGAACCTGGAGCCGGGTGTCGAGGAACCGGAGCGTGATCTGCTGCGCATCGAGCATAGAATAGTATAGAGCTGCACCGGGAAAAAAGATGATG
The DNA here is from genome assembly GCA_963717525.1 of uncultured Methanoregulaceae archaeon. Classification (GTDB taxonomy): domain Archaea; phylum Halobacteriota; class Methanomicrobia; order Methanomicrobiales; family Methanospirillaceae; genus Methanoregula. The sequence goes on along the minus strand of OY970343.1, from coordinate 1,978,775 downwards.
CTATCTGCATGGCCACCCGTCCGTGAAGGAATCCTTGATATCATCGTCCACTAAACCCTGTTCACTTCACGGCCCTTCCGGGACTCCCGATACCATGCTCGATACGCTCCAGTTTTTCCTGCTGGCCTTTATCGTCGGCCTGACCGGCGCCCTTGCCCCGGGCCCGACGCTTGTAGCCACCATCAACGCCTCGATGGCCAGCGGCTGGACGGTGGGCCCCCGAATCACCTTCGGCCACATGCTCTCCGAACTCATCATCGTCATCCTGATCGTGGCCGGCCTTGCCACCGTCGCCCTGCGGTACACGACTGCAGTGGCGGTCATCGGGGGCGTAGCCCTAATCCTCTTTGGCATCCTCACCCTCACCGGGAGCCGGCAGGTTTCGCTCGCGGGCAGCAAAAGTCCGGAATCTGTCGTCACGACCAGCCCGTTCTTTGCCGGCTTTGTGACGAGCGTCGCAAATCCGTACTTCTGGATCTGGTGGCTGACGGTCGGGGGTGCGATGGTGATCGCCGGCCTTGCCGGGGGGATCTTCCTTGCCTGCGTCTTCATGGCCGGGCACTGGTGTGCGGATCTCGGGTGGTACACGGTGGTTTCTACCGGTATCGCGAAGGGAAAGACCATCCTCTCCGATCTCGCGTACCAGCGGATCATGATGGCCTGCGGGCTCTTCCTGGTGGTCTTCGGGGCCTACTACATCGTGCGCCTCATCATTTCGGCATGACAGGGACAGGACGCACCGGAATGGGTGCGCTATATTAACAAAAAACGCCAATAAAGAGCGCTAAGAGATGGCAGAGAACGAAGAGCCGCGGGGTATCCGCGCGAAGATCCAGGCGTTCCGCACAAGCGATCACTGGGCGGTTTCTCTTGCCCGCGACATCCTCTGGGTCGTGGCAGTCGTAGCGTGCATCGCGCTCGCCCTCTACCTGATCTGCGGGGCGTGGCCGGCGGTCGTTACCGTGGAATCGGGGAGCATGGAGCCCCACATGAACATTGGCGACCTGGTAGTCGTGGTTGCCCCAGACCGGTTCGGCCCCCTCCAGACCTGGGATGAGGCACATGCGACCGGGTACCAGAAGTTCGGCGATTACGGGGACGTAATCATCTACCGTCCCGATGGCGACACCGACTTCTGGGCGCAGATTGGCCTGCTCCCGCTCTCCAGCCAGCACCCGATCATTCACCGGGCCATGACCTGGGTCGATTCCGGGCAGCCCGAACCGTCGTACCTCAACCCCTATGAAGGGACGGTGACCCCCACTGAATATATCCCGCTTGCAACGAGCACCACGACCGCGTTCGGGTACTACCTCCTGTACCCCACAAACGCGACGGTCCCGGAAAATATCACCGCCGATGCCCAAGGCATGGCATTCAGCACGGCAGATGCGAAGTATTTCCTTCCTGAGCAGTACGTGGTCGCAAACCAGGGCTACGTGCGGTACTCCGCCCCGACCACCCATGGCGGTTACATCACCAAGGGAGACAACAACCCGGTCAGCGACGAAGGGTACCTCACGGTCAACAATAACCAGACGATAGAGCCGGTGGAAAACCAATGGATTGTAGGGAAAGCCCTCTTTACGGTTCCCCTTGTCGGCCTGCTCCCGCTCCACATCTGGTGGGTGATCATCGTCGTGATCATCGCGATGGTCGTCTGGGACTGGTACGCGAAGAAGAAGGAAGCGGCCACCGGCAAAAGGGCCAAAAAATCAAAGAATCCGCAGAAAGGATCCCGGAAAAACAAATAATATAACCCCTTCCCGTTGGTAATGATCATGGCAACCCCACTTATCCCTCTCCTGAACGATGTTCTGGCCGGACACCGGCTCACCCCGGAGGAGGGCGAAATCCTCATGAAGGCGACCGGCCGGGACGTCTTCCGTATTACGGCTGCAGCCGATGAGATGCGCGAAAAAAAGGTTGGCGATATCGTCACCTATGTCAGGAACCAGAACCTGCACGTGACCAACATCTGCAAGAACCTCTGCGGGTTCTGCGGGTTCGGGAAGAAAGCGACCGATCCCGGGGCCTACTGCCTCGACCGCGACACGATACAGGCCGGTGTCCGGCTGGCACAGAAGCGCAATGTCACCGAGATCTGTTTCCTCTCCGGGGTCAACCCGGCGTTTGACCTTGACAGCTATATCGGGCTGATCACCGCGGTGCACGAGATCGCCCCGGAGATCCATGTCCACGCCTTCAGCCCGGACGAGGTTGCCCATGCGGCAAAGAGGAGCAAGCTTACGACCGCCGAGGTGCTTGCCGCCCTCAGGGATGCTGGCCTGGGCTCCCTCCAGGGAACGGCGGCCGAGATCCTGATCGAACCAGTCCGTAAAGTGATCTGCCCGAGGAAGGTCTCCGGCGCGGAATGGGTAAGGATCATCAGAGAGGCCCATAATATGGGGATCCTCACCTCTGCCACCATCATGTACGGCTCGTACGAGTCAGCCCGCGACCAGGTGGACCATATGACGATTGTCCGGAAGATCCAGGACGAGACCCGGGGCTTTACCGAGTTCATCCCGATGTCCTATATCCATGCCAATACCCCGCTCTTCACTGAAGGGATCGCCCGGGCGGGGGCAACCGGCCGCGAGGATATCCTGATGATCGCGGTCTCCCGACTCTTCCTCGACAATTTCGACAACGTCCAGGTCTCGTGGGGCAAGCTCGGGCTCAAGATGACGCAGCTCGCGCTCATGTGCGGGGGAAACGACCTTGCCGGCACGATGTTCACGGACGAAGTCTCCGTGGACGCAGGGGCAGGCGATGCCAGTTACCTTGCCCCTGCGGTCATGGAACGGATGACTGCCGACCTCGGCCGGACCCTCCGGCAGCGGACAACGCTCTACGAGCTGGTGTGAACCGGAAAAACAGGATAAAAGAGATTTGGTGATTATCAACAATCAGCCTCCAATGTAGTGAAAAATGTATATTTTTAGTCTGTAGAAAAGCGTTTTCGGCTGCTGTTGTTGCCCCCCTCTTGCGCCACCAGTCCCCCGAGGGGGACGGGGCGCATTGCGATGGGCCAGAACAGGTAATACAGCACTATCGCAAAGGGGGGTGCCTGAGCGGCGGGGGCGGAGCCCCCGAGAGCGAATTCCTCATGTTTTTGAATCTTTTAACTTCAATTGATTGAGTATTGGATTTTTTTATTATCTTTTTTTGGGGCGGATGTTTTACAATTACCAAAGATTTTTTGATATCAGGCCGGGGCCCGGTTACATCAGTTCCAGTGCCTGCCTGCCGGTCATGCCGTTCCTGATCCCGCGTCCCATCGCCCCCCGGTTCACCTCTTTTATGATACCGGTGAGGATATCGTTGGTATTCGCGATGGATGGCCCGGTTGCAGGGCGGACTTTTGCCGCAGGGTAGCTGAACGAGTCCAGTGCTGCCACATCGAAAGCTCCGCACCCGACCAGCCCCACATCGGTGATGATGGCAACAAGGTTTGCCGGCCCCAGCGGGATGACGTACCCGTCGGCGACCTTGCGCGACAGCGAAACGGTGACCTTTTGCATAACTCTCCCGGAATGGACATTGGCGCCACGGCATTATAAGTACTCCGGGGGCGGGCATTCCGATAGGTTTACGTTAAGTATGACACAGTGTGACACACATAGACAAAGGGTGACGGCATGGGCAGGGACCTCTCAACAATCCTCTCTGATGCAGTGAGCGGGGACCGGATCAGCGAAAAAGATGCGATGCGCCTTTTTACCACTCACGAACGCGATGTCTGGAAGATTGTTGCTGCTGCTGATGAAAAGCGGGAGAAGGTCGCCGGCAATGCAGTCACCTATGTCCGCAACCAGAACATCAACGTGACCAACATCTGTGTTAATGCCTGCGGTTTCTGCGGTTTCTCAAAGAAGCCGGGCGACGAGGGGTGCTATATCCACGATGAGGCAGTCATCCGGGAGAAAGCGGCACTTGCAAAGTCCCGCAAGGTGACCGAGATCTGCACGGTCAGCGGCCTGCACCCGTCCTTTACCGCGCAATCCTATTGCGATGTCTACCGCTGGATCACCGATGCAGCTCCGGGCGTGCACCTGCACGCAAGCAACCCGATGGAGGTCGCGTACGCGGCACAAAAGAGCCACATGACGACAAAGGAGGTGCTCTCGCAGATGAAGGCTGCCGGCCTGGCCTCGATGTGCGGGACGGCAGCCGAGATCCTCGTCGATCCTGTCCGCCGGCAGATCTGCCCGCAGAAGATCCCGACCGCAGAATGGGTGCGTATTATCCGGGAGGCCCACCACCTCGGCATCCCCACGACGGCGACCATCATGTACGGCCACTGCGAGAGCGATGCGGACAGGGTGCAGCACCTCGCCATCCTCCGGGAGCTTCAGGACGAAACCCGGGGGTTTACGGAGTTTGTCCCGCTTTCGTTCATCCACATGAACACCCCGATCTTCCGGAACGGGACCGCCCGGGCGGGAGCAACCGGCCGCGAGGATATCCTGATGGTAGCCGTCGCCCGGCTCTTTTTAGACAATTTCAGGAATATCCAAGTCTCGTGGGTCAAGGAAGGCATCAAGATGGCGCAGCTGAGCCTTCTCGGCGGTGCAAACGATCTTGGCGGCACGATGTTTGAGGAGAGCATCTCCAAGGGCGCCGGGGCATCCAACACGGACTACCTTGACCCGGCCGAGATGCAGCGGGTGGCAGAAGACCTGGGCCGGACGCTCTGCCGGCGCACGACCCTCTACCGGAAGGCCTGACCACGCCCGTCCTGCGCGGGCATTTTTATCATCCTTTTATCGTACCCTGTTCAACGGTGAGATCGGCACTATGCGAAGGAAAGACCGGGAAACGCTACGGGTACTGAGGGGTTTCTTTTAGTCATGGTGGGGGCGGAGCAGACGGACGATCCTGTCCCCGGTCTTCTCGGCATGCCTGACAGCATCTGCGTCGCTGAGCACGTCCCCCTCGTCAGTCCCTTTTCCGATAACCGTCCCAAGGGAGGAAAATTCGTGGGCGTTGAGGAACCCTTCTATGGTTTTTGCCGTCCGGTCAGCGCCGGCCGAGGCGTGGATGGCGACCACGACCCCTTTACGCCCCGCAAGTTTGTGATCATGGTAGAGCGAGTACGTGCGGTCGATGAAATTCTTGAGCTGGCCGCAGATATTGTAGTAATAGGTGGGTGAACCGATCACGAGCACGTCGCACTCAAGCACCTTCTGCGCGATGCCCCCCCAGTCATCCCCCTCGATCACGCACCACTTCTTCTCTTTGCATTTCAGGCAACCCAGGCACGGGAGGATCTTTTTCCCGGCAAGGGAGACAAATTCCGTTTTGATCCCCGCCTCCTTACATTGCCTGAGGATCACCTGGATGAGCTGTGCGGTGTTCCCCTCTTTGCGCATGCTGCCCGACAACCCGAGAACTTTCATAGGTTACCCTTCCCTTTTGGGGTAATGATGGTTTTGATCCCGGGAGTGAGCCCGAGGCCGGTAAAAGCTGCGACAATCTCGTCCTCCGGGTCCCTGCGCCGGTACAGGAGATGGGACGGGCAGTCGCAGTCGCTGCACCCGAACTGATCCACAGCCGTTCCGCCCGGGGCAAGGGCAGAAGCCAGCAGGCATTCGAGCCGCCCGGTGGACGGGGCACTCACCGCGTACGCGACCCGGAACCGGGGATCCGTGAGCAGGTAATCGATATGCCATTTCGGGCGCCTGTCCCGGTGCTCCGCGAGGCGGAAGTGGCGCTCAAGCCGCACCAGGCCCCCGGGACCGAGGGCTGAACCGATGTAGCAGTGCCAGCCGGCCGCAAACGAAACAGGGCCGAGAGCCCCCACCCGCACCGTGCAGGCCGGGTTTTTTAACACAAGGCAGTAGATCCCCTTATCCATACCCGGCCTTCATGAGCTGCCGCGCCGCGGCAATGTGCCGTTTCCCGCCGCAGTCCACCGGCTCCCCGTGGCCCGGGTACAGCCCTTCAACATCGAGTTGCCCGAGCTGGTCAAGGGATCTCTCAAGCGCCTGCCTGCTCCCCCCGGGGAAATCGTAGCGGCCGAACGCCCCGTCGGTAAATACGGTATCGCCGCTGATGAGCACCTTGTCCGCCTCTGACCAGAGGCAGATGCTCCCCGGGGTATGGCCCGGTGTGTGGATTACTTTAAGGCCTCCGATGGTGTCACCGTCGTTAAGTTTGATGTCCGGCACGATACCGGGTGAGCGGGCGCCAAAATGCATCGAGAGGCTCCGTGCATCCTCAATAAGACCCACGGCATCGTCCCGGTGGATCGCAACCTTCGCCTTACACATGTGGGCGATCTCTTTTACGTGGGCGATGTGGTCGAAGTGGCAGTGAGTCAGGACAATGGTGTCGATCCCGTCCCGGTACTCCCGGATAGCCATGGGAAGGAGACCGGCGTCCACGAGGACTGTGCCGAAAATATACGAGTTTGCAAACGCCCCCTGTTCGGGGATCCACCTGACCTGCATGCACAATAATAAAGCATCCCAACAGATGTTTGTTATGGATATGCTCATCCGCAGCTGCTCTTCCTGTATTCCCGATACCGTCGCAGAGGCGGCACGGGCGGAGGGCATGGACGCGGAACGGATGGCCCGGCGAATAGCTGCCGGGCGGATCGTGATCCCGGCAAACCCAAAGCGCCGGCACCATACCTGTGCCATCGGGGAGGGGTGCACGGTCAAGGTGAACGTAAACGTCGGGACCTCAGGCACCCGGTGTGACTATGCGCTTGAGGAAAAGAAAGCCGGGGCAGCCCTCGCAAACGGTGCCGATGCGATCATGGACCTCTCGACCGGCGGGGATCTCGTGGCGATCCGGAAAAAGATGCTCGCTCTCGATACCACGGTGGGCACCGTGCCGGTGTACGAGGCAGTGCGCCGGGCGGGAAACGCGGCAGACGTTGACGCCGACCTGCTCTTTAAGGTCATCCGGGAGCACTGCGCACAGGGCGTGGATTTCTTAACCCTCCACTGCGGGGTGAATCGGCAGGCTCTTGACGCCCTCCGGCTCGATCCTCGCCTGATGGGGGTGGTAAGCCGGGGCGGGACGTTCCACTGCGCGATGATGATGCTCCGTGACGAGGAGAACCCGCTCTTTTCCGAGTTCGACTACCTTTTAGAGATCCTCGCGGAACATGACGTGACGATCAGCCTCGGGGACGGGATGCGGCCCGGCTGCCTTCAGGACGCAGGCAAACTCGCAAAATCGGTGGAGTACGTGACGCTCGGGACGCTCGCACAACGCTCCCTTGCCCGGGGCGTCCAGCGGATGATCGAGGGGCCGGGGCACATGCCGTTTGATCAGGTAGGCTACAACGTGCGGATGATCAAGGAGATCACCGATCATGCCCCGCTCTACCTGCTCGGGCCCATCGTCACCGACATCGCGCCCGGCTACGACCACGTGGTTGCGGCCATCGGGGGGGCGGAGGCCTGCCGGAACGGGGCGGATTTCCTCTGCATGGTCTCGCCGAGCGAGCACCTCGCCCTGCCGGACGTTGAGGACATCATCGAGGGGACCCGGGTCGCAAAGATCGCAGCACACGTGGGGGACATTGTCCGGCGCCACGAGGGATACCGGATGGAGTGCGAGGTGCAAATGGCGGATGCCCGCCACCGGCTTGACTGGGACGCACAGTTCCGGCTTGCCCTGTACGGCGATCATGCACGGGCAATCCACTGCCGTGACGGGGAGACGGACACCTGTTCGATGTGCGGGGATCTGTGCGCCGTGAAGATGGTGAACGAACTGTTCGGCACGGAAAAGAAGGGGAAAACCGGGAACAAGAGCGGGACAAAAAAGCGGTAAATCCGCGGCTTATCTGTCTTTTTTCTGCCCGGTCACGATCCCGGCGACCTGTGCGACCGTGATCGGCACGGTCCGGGCAAACGGGAACGTCTTTGTTACCATCAGGAACTTCACGACCGCGTTGCCTTCGATGGTTACCTCGATGCTCCCTCCCGTGACAAAAGATACGAGCGCCCCGGTAAGAGCAGCATTATGCGAAATGACCGGTACGTTGAGCACGGTGACTGAGTGGGCCGGTATCTTCGCGCTTCCGGTGTTGCCCATCGCAATCTGACGATAGTTCCCCTCTTTTTTGCACAGCACCCTAAACGGGCATTCCATTAAGGTCACACCGACCGGATTATTGTTCTCCACCCGGATCGCCACCTCAAGGTCAAGGGTCGAGAGTGAAACCTTCCGGAGCGAGACCCCTTCGAGAGATACGACCGGGTCTGAAAGGATCGGCATGGAAAAAACATTTGTCTTATTTCTTTGCCAGTTTCAGGATACGGATCGCGAGGTGTGCAGCGTTGTCGCCGTTGTCAACCCCCACGCATGCGACCGGCACGCCCCGGGGCATCTGGGCGATGGAGAGCAGGGCATCAAGGCCGCTCAGGGTCCCGCTGACCGGAACGCCGATGACGGGCTTCTCGGTCTTTGATGCGATAACGCCGGGCAGGGCCGCAGAGAGCCCGGCGATGGCGATATAGACCTTGCATGGAGAGTTTTTGACATAAGCATCCAGCTTATCCGGGTCGCGGTGAGCGGAGATCACCTGGTAGTCCCAGGAGACCTTGTGCTCATCGAGAACCTTCTTTGCCTTGTCGGCAATCGCGGCGTCGGACGCCGATCCGCAGATTATGCTTACGTCTGCCATAAAAACGCTATCCAAACTTATATCCAGTTTATATAAATATACTATTGGCAGATCCACATGGAAAAAGAACCACTCCTCATGCTTCCCGGCCCGGTCCCGATACCGGAACGGGTCAGGTTTGCTATGTCGCGCCAGGCGATCAACCATCGCAGTGCCGAATTTGGTGCGGTATATGCAGACAGCGTGCGTATATTAAAGACTGCCTTTGGAACCGCAAACGACCTTTTTGTAATAAGCGGATCCGGAACGGCGGGCATGGAGGCAGCAGTCTCGAACTTTTGCCGGGACAAGGAGATTGCCTGCTTCGTGAATGGTAAGTTCGGCGAACGGCTCTATAAGATAAGCCAGCGCTACGGAAAGGCCCACGAGATCAAGTCCGAGTGGGGAACACCGCTCGACCTTGCTGCTCTCGAAGCACAGCTCGAGGCGGGTGCACAGGCCGTTACTCTCGTGCACAACGAGACCTCGGCCGGGATCAAGAACCCGGCGGCAGAGATCGGGAAGCTCGCCCGCAAGCACGATGCGCTCTTCATCGTGGACGGGATCACCTCCATCGGCGGCGACACGTTCGAGGCCGACACGTGGGGGGTCGATGTCGCCATTGTCGGTTCACAGAAATGCCTTGCCGCCCCGGCCGGGCTTGCCGCGGTTGCGGTGAGCAGCCGGGCGTGGGAACGGCTCACCAAGAACCCGCCGTACTACCTCGACCTTGCCGCGTACAAAAAGAGTGCAGCAGGAAAACCGATGGAGACCCCGTACACCCCGGCCGTCCCGCTCTTTCTCGCGCTCCGCGAGGCCTGCCTTATTATCGAAGAGGAGGGGCTTGCAAACCGGATCGCCCGTCACCAGAAGATGGCAAAGGCGGTCCGGGCCGCTGCACAGGCATGGGGCCTCTCCCTCTTCCCGAAGCTTGATGCAAAGCATGAGTATGCCTCGACGGTTACCGCAGTCTCCTACCCTGAGGGGGTCAGGGACGATGATGTCCGGGCGACCATCAAGAAGATGGGCATCGTGATTGCCGGTGGCCAGGACCACCTCAAGGGAAAGATCTTCCGTATCGGGACCATGGGTGCCGTGAGCGCCCCCGAGATTCTTGCCACCCTTGCCGCAACACAGCACGGCCTCATGAAAGCCGGTTACAAAATAAAAGGCGACGGTGTCGAAGCAGCAGCTGAGGTGCTGGGATGAGGGTTGGTGTAGCCGACACCACCTTCTCACGCGTCAACATGGGAGCGATCGCCATCGACGAGCTCAAGAAGCACGCGAGCGTGGCGATCGAACGGGTGACCGTGCCCGGGATAAAAGACCTTCCGGTCGCCTGCAAGAAACTGATCGAAGAACGCCGGTGCGAGATCGTCATGGCGCTGGGGATGCCCGGAGGTAAGGAAAAAGACAAGTCCTGCGCCCACGAGGCATCACAGGGACTCATCCTCTGCCAGCTCATGACCAATACTCATATTATCGAGGTCTTCGTGCACGAGGACGAGGCAAAGGACGACCGGGAACTTGCGTGGCTTGCCGAGCAGCGCACCCGGGAGCACGCGGAGAATGCGGTCAACCTTGTCCTCCACCCGGAGATCCTCACCAGAGATGCCGGCACCGGCCAGCGGCAGGGCTTTGAGGACGCCGGCCCGGCCCGGCGATAAGACTATCTACAGGTTTATGAGGATAAAAATGAGATGATCAGTTATGTGTGACACAAAACCGATAAAACTGGGATTTGTCGTTGCGGAGTTCAACCGCGACATCACCTACATGATGGAGATCGAGGCGCGGGAGCATGCCGCGTTCCTCGGAGCAGAAGTGACCGAATGCATGTACGTGCCGGGTGCCTTTGACATGCCGCTTGCCATAAAAAAGATGCTTGCGGCCGGAAAAGTCGACGCTATCGTCACCGTCGGCTGCGTGATCGAAGGTGCGACCCAGCACGATGAGATTGTAGTGCAGCACGCAGCCCGGAAGATCATCGACCTCTCCTTAGAGTTCGGTAAGCCCGTGGCGCTTGGCATCTCCGGGCCCGGCATGAGCCGGCTCGAGGCGAACGAGCGGATCGACTATGCGAAGCGCGCCGTTGAATCTGCCGTAAAGCTTGTCAAACGATTGCAATGAAGTCGCTCTCGGAGAAGGTTGCGGGGATCGCCCCCTCGGCGACTATCGAGATCTCCAACCGGGCAAAGAAGATGCAGCGGGAGGGGATCGACGTCATCAGCCTCTCTATCGGCGAGCCGGACTTCGATACCCCGAAACACATCAGAGATGCCTGCATTGACGCCCTGAACCGGGGAGAGACGCATTATACCCCGAGTGACGGCATCCCGGAACTTCTCGCAGCGATCAGCGAGAAGATCGAAAAAGAGAACAAGTTTTCCTGTAAACCGGATCAGGCGATTGTCACTGTCGGGGCCAAGGATGCCATCTACGAGGGCATGGAGGCGGTTCTTAATCCCGGTGACGAAGTCCTTCTTCTCACTCCGGCGTGGGTCTCCTACGAGCCCTGCGTCCAGATGGCCGGGGGGAAGGTCGTGAAACACGCGGTCAACCAGAAGACCTTCCAGCTCGATGACTCGATTCTCGAGCGGGTCAACACCAACACCAAGATGATCGTGATCAATTCGCCATCGAACCCGTCGGGTGCCGTCTTTGATAAGACATCGATGAATCTCGTCGCCGATCTCTGCCAGGACTATGATCTCTACGCGATGTCCGACGAGATCTACGAGAAACTGGTGTACGGGAAAGAGCACATTTCGCTTGCTGCCATTGGTGACATGGCAGAACGTACGATCACGATCAACGGCTTTTCCAAGGCGTACGCGATGACCGGCTGGCGGCTCGGGTACGCTGTGGCCCCCCAGAAGATCATCAAGGCGATGTCCAAGGTGCAGCAGCACTCGGTCTCACAGGCCACCACGTTTGCTATGTGGGGTGCCGTTGCCGCCCTCAAGGGCGACCAGCGCTGTGTGGAAGAGATGCGTACCGAGTTTAACCAGCGGCGGAAGTTTGTCATGGCCGAACTCGGCCTGATGGGCTACGAGACCGCACCGGCAGACGGTGCCTTCTATGCATTCGTGAAAGTAGCCGGTGACGACATGGAGATTGCGACCCGGTGGCTCGAAAAAGGACACGTGGCAGCCACCCCGGGAACCGCTTTCGATGCACCCGGCTGGATCCGGCTCTCGTACGCGGCCTCGATGGACCGGCTCAAAGAGGCGATGAGTCGGATCAGAAGAGTTGGCGGGAACTGATTTCCCTGCCCTGCCACACTTTTTTAATACACGTTTCCTGATAGTTTCTCCTTTTGCTGTTCTGTGCAGGGATCCGGCATAGAGCGCAACCCGGCACATGCACCATCCGCAACCGGTCGCAGGCACCTGTGATCTCTTCGACAGGTAGATTAACAGGTCACATAAACCTTACATCAGAGTGCACATGGACACGAAGCAGAAGATCATCATATCCGTCCTCATGCTCGGCACGCTCATGGGATCGCTCGATTCTACCATTGTTATCCTCGCCTTTCCCACCATCTCCGATTCCCTGCATGCCAGCTTCATCGCCACGCTCTGGGTAATCCTGATCTACCTTCTTGTCGTCGCGGTCTGCACCACCCAGCTCGGCCGGATCGGGGACATCTATGGCAGGAGCCGAATGTTCAACGCCGGGTTTGGGATCTTTACGGTGGGATCTCTTTTCTGCGGCCTCTCCCCTGCCATCGATTGGCTGATCGCGTCCCGTGTGATCCAGGGCGTCGGGGGAGCGTTGATGCAGGCGAACAGCGGTGCGATCATCGCCGACTCCTTCCCGCCCAATACGCGGGGGACCGCGTTCGGTTATCTCTCCCTTGGCTGGACGAGCGGCGCGATGCTCGGTATCGTGCTTGGTGGTATCATCACAACCTATGTCGGCTGGGAATACATCTTCTTTATCAATGTCCCCATCGGTATCGTGGCCACCATTCTTGGCGTCCGGTACCTGACGGATAATCCCCGGGTGCACGCGAAACTGGATCTCACGGGTATGATCCTGCTGGGTGCAGCACTCACCTTCCTCTCATTTGCCGGTGTGGATTTTGCGACCGAAGGAACAGCCCTTACAAACATTGTTACATTCTGCCTTGGCCTCGCACTTATTGCTCTCTTCGTGATGTTCGAACGGCGGACCTCGCGACCCATTATTGATTTTTCCGCGTTGCGTAACCGGATCCTCAGGTATTCTATGATGGCGGCATTTTTCCTCAGCCTCGGGTACCTCTCGGTGGTGTTCCTGATCACGATGTACCTGCAGGGGATCCGTGCCCTGTCGCCTCTTGATGCCGCACTTCTCCTCACCCCGGGCTACGTAGTGGGCAGCCTGCTTTCACCATATATGGGTAAGCTTTCCGACCGCTACGGGGCACGGGTACTCGCGACCTCCGGCACCGTGATGCTGATCCTTGCCACGCTCGTCTATGTGACGTTTCGGGTCGATACCCCACTCTGGGAGGTTCTGGTCGCATCGGGCATCTCCGGCCTCGGGACGGCGATGTTCTTCCCGTCCAACAACAGTGCGGTCATGGCAAACGCCCCGCAGGGGTCCTATGGCGGGATATCCGGCATCCTCCGGACCGTGCAGAATATCGGGGTCCTGGGAAGTTTCGTCATTGCCATCACGGTATCGGCAGCTTCAATACCCCGGGATGTGGCGTTCGAGGTCTTCATCGGCACTACCAACCTCGTGGGCGGGGTCTCGAATGCATTCATCAGCGGGATCGATGCCGCCCTCCTCGCGTCGGTCATCATTATCGGGATCGCCGGGGCGCTGTCCTGGATGCGGGGCCACGAGATACGGGGGTCGGCACCTGAGGTAATTTCCTAAAAACAGGATGTCCCGTCAGCCGGAGGCGAACCCCCAGGGGGTAACTTACTTTTTCTCCACCAGATCTTCGCGAACGTGGATTCGCCGGAGATGACGATATCATCCCCCTCGGTACGCATGAGTGGAGACAGGTACGCATCCAGCACCTTTTCCTGCTCCTGTGTCGTTACGCCAAACCTCTTTTTGAAAAATGCCGTCATTTCCCTCCGGGACGGGAAACGGTACTCCTTGTCCAGCGGGAGCATCTCGACGTTTGCATAGATCCCTGCCTGGTACAGCACATTCCAGAGGCAGTCTGCCTTCGGGCCGGGATAATAGGGCCGCTTGTGGAGCGGCACGACAAGGTCGGCATACATCCGTTCCCAGAACGGCAGGTCCACGAACCAGTACAGGCAGACCTCGCCACACGAGACCATATTCATCTTCTGCACCGCCTCCCGGATATCGTACATCGTCAGGGAGAGTGAGGCAATCACAAGGTCATACGGCCCGGAAAGGTCGTGGCCGGGATCCACGTCCTCCCACCTCTTCTGGATACAGGTGATGTTTTTGATCCCCTCTTTGTCTGCCTGTTCCCTGAGCGCCGTGATCATCCCGGCACCGGGTTCTATTGCGGTGATGTCCCGTACTCTCCCGGCAAGAGGGATCGCAAGTGTCCCCGGCCCGGCGCCGATGTCCAGCACCTTTGTCGTACGGTTGACCGAAAGGCCGTCAAGGGTCATTCGGATCCGTTTCTCGAATTCACCGGCAGACTGTGCCGCGTACCGTTCCGCATTCTCCTTTTTGTCCCAGTCATGCGAGGTATCCCCGGGGATCTGTGCGGCATCATACCGGTCCTGCCGGGCCTTCCAGACCTCGTTCCAGTCAATATCGCCGTAGTCTTTTGGGAAAACAATCCCCGCCATATAAGAGAAGGGTATACCCGGCCGGTAATAGAAGTATCCCTGTGAAAAAAAGGAATATCACTCGTGCCGCAAGGCATCGATCGGGCTGAGGTTTGCCGCCTGCCACGCAGGGTATAACCCGCAGAGTATGGAGATGATGATCCCGAATCCCACTCCCTCGACCACAGACATCATGCTCGACACGGTAAAGAGGTACTCAGTCGTCTTAAGCATCAGGGCGCTGATCGCGTACCCGCCAAGGACACTGAGGACCCCCCCGATCAGGCTTCCGATCACACCGATGATGGCGGCCTCGTAGATGAACATGCTCATCACCTCCTTTTTCTGGGTGCCGATACTGCGCATGATCCCGATCTCCTTGATCCGCTCGTTGACTGACATCATCATGATGTTGAAGATGGAGACACCGGCAACGAGCATCGAGATACCGCCAATTGCCGTGACAAAGGTCGTGATCGTGCCAAAGGTTTGGTAGATGGTGGCAAGCGTTGCCTTGCTGTCGATGACGGTCACGGTCTTTTGTTTGATGTTCCGGTTGAGCTGGTTTTCGATCGTTGTCTTTACATCTGCTGTATCGCCGCTGGTGACCTTCACGACCACTTCGTTGTATTCATCCTGATCGTTGTACGTGCTTTCAAACCAGTCCTGTGTCACGACAATGGCGCTATCGGTACTGATATCAAAGCTCATCCCCCTTTCCGCGATAATTCCGGTCACCCTGAGCGTGCCATACTGTCCACCGGTCCCGATGGAAATACGGGAACCGACCTTGACGTTGTGGTCCGTTGCAAAGGTCGCTCCCACGAGGCAGCCGGAGTTCCCGTTGTTGTAATCGCCGGCGGTGAGATCGGGAAGGAGATCTTTTGTCTGGTCCGGCGGGAGCCCGTAAATGGTAGCCACAATATCATCGCTCCCGACACCCAATTGCATGTGTTCAGAGGTTGAATGGACGGGGATCGCCACGTTCGGGGCAACCACCCGTTTGATCTGCTGGTAATTCTGGTCGGTCAGCATCAGGTTCGCCGAGCTCGCTCCCCCACCGCCGCCAAAGCCCGTGCCGCCCCCGACATACGGCATAACAATCACGCTATCCCCTACGGAAGAAAGACTCGCGGAAACGACCTGTACCATGCTGTTCCCGAGGATGCCCATGGATGCGATGGCAACAACACCGATGATGATCCCGAGCATCGCAAGGCTCGACCGGAGCATATGGATCCGGATGTTCCTTTTCGAGATCTCCCAGAATATGGTGCTCATTCTTCAATTCTCCCGTCCACGATCCGGATCGTCCGGTTCGTGTAACTGGCGACGTGGGGGTCATGAGTCACCACGATGATGGTCGAGCCTTTCCTGTTCAGCTCCGTCATGAGTTCCAGGATACTCGCGCCGGTCTTTGAATCGAGATTTCCTGTCGGTTCATCGCACAGCAGGATGTCGGGATCATTGATGAGTGCCCGTGCAACAGCAACCCTCTGCTGCTGGCCTCCCGAGAGCTCGAGCGGTGTATGGGTGTAGAGATGTTCTTCGAGCTGGACGGCACGAAGTACTTCGATGGCTTTTTTCGAATCAACGCTTGCCTGTGATTTGAGCATCTGGGGGAAACTGACATTCTCGATGATGTTTAACAGCGGGAAGAGGTTGAAGTACTGGAAGATGAACCCTATGCGATCCCGTCGCAGGTTTGTGAGTTCGACATCGCTCATATCACGCACGCCGATCCCGCTCATGAAGATATCCCCGGTGGTCGGTGTGTCAAGGCAGCCCATAAGGTTCAAAAGCGTTGACTTGCCGGAACCTGAAGGCCCCATGATGGAAATAAACTCCCCGCGGTCCACTTCAAATGAGATGTGACTAAGGGCTGTCACATCTCCCGCCTTGAGCGGATAGATTTTACTCACATCGGAAAACTGGATGACCGGCAGCATGAGGCCCCATCCTTTACTGGTTTTTCCGCTTCTTCGTGTAGAGATACCCGCCTGCACCAAGCACAATGATAATGACGATGACTAATGACGGGACCATGCTCGGCTGTGAGCCCGTCTGGGTTTTAGCCTGCGTCAGATCGATATTCTGGATGGAGGTGATGATATTTCCATCATTGTCTTTGTAGGTTAACTGGAGGGGAACACTCGTCGTGCTGTCCGGGGAAGTGAAGGTGACCTCAAAACTGCCGAAGTCGTCAGGTTTGAGCGTCCCTATAACATAATTCTTTTGCGGATCCTGCGGCATGGCCGGAGAACCTGATGTGACCGTGACACCATTCGCATTCGAGAGACCGGCATTGGTTACGTCTCCGGTGACATCGTATGTCCCGTTGTTGAGTGCGATAACAATATTGCTCATCACCGGGTCAGCCTGCATCTTGTCAGTCGTAAACAGGATCGGCAGGGTCGTGTTGATAGTATGGTCATTATCCCCGTTACCGTAATCAACATTCAGAAAGAGGGTAGTGGGGGAGTCCGGTGTAACGGTAAAATTGACCAGTGTACTGGTTCCGGCAGCCAGATACCCGATGTATGTCTGAGAAGGCATAAGGGTGGCATCATCACCGGTAGCTTGAAAGATGACATTTTTTACGTCGTTGTTCCGGGGGTTGGAGACCTGTACACTTATTGGTTCCTTTACCCCCTGGGTGAATGCATCCGGCTTATTGGCAATGGTCATAACAAGGGGTGTATTGTCCACTTTGACCGGAGTCCGGGAATACATGCCGTTGCCCGCGACAAAGCTCATAGAGAAGGATGGATAATAGGTGCCCGCAGATCTCTGGGTCCCGATGGAGAAAACGAACGACCGGGTCTGGAGAGGCCCAATATTGACATTGGTATCATACGTGCCGCTGGTGAGAAGGATATCGTTGTCACCAAAGGTCGCATGGTTGACCATGACGCTCTGGTTCGCATTCCCGTTGGTGACGTAAAACGTTGCCGTGGCGGTATCCCCGGTAAAGAGGACCGCCGGATCTATCGTATAGTTTGATACGTATACGTTGTTTGCAACCTGAACAGCATCGGTTATGGCGTCAGCACTTGCAGGAAGAACCAGAAATCCTATGGCTGTAATAAGGAACAGGAGCACCACACAGGTGGGACCAAAGCGGCAGGGAGAACGTTTATTCCTCTTTCCTGAATGAGCCGGTCTGTGGCCTGCGATAAAATCCAAGGTATCCGGATATGCCGGGGGATATGTCATTCTGACCATTGCATTTCCTCAATCTTGTAGTAAATTTTTTTACTACTTTTTTACTAAGTATTTACCCGGGGCCTAAAAAGGTATTTGGTAAAGTAAACTTTGCACCAGACGGCCTCCCTGACATGATCTCCTATGCAGAAGGGGGGGTTGGTGAAAATCCGGCAAAGTAGTAAAATTTTTAACAACTCAATGAGCACTATTGCTCTATGGAAAGCATTCCGGCTCCTCTCATAAAATCACTTAACGAGCTCGGGCTTTCAACCTATGAAGCGAATGTGTACGCAGCCCTGGTCCTGTACGACAACGCAGACGCAAAAGATCTCGTAGAGTTTCTCTCCATCTCGAAGCCGAGCGTGTACGAGGCACTGGACCATCTGGCGGAAATGGGGCTGGCCGTAAAAAGGGTCTCAAAACCGGCGCGGTACAGCGCGGTTTCCCCTCAGATGGCCATTGACCTGCTCATGGGTAACCATCAGAAGGCAGCCGATCTGGCACGGGTGGCACTGGAAAAACTGGAAAAAGAGAAGGTGCAAACCGAGAAAGAGGAGGCGCTCTGGACCATCTATGGCGATAAGAGCATCGAGTATAAGATTCGCGACCTTTTCGGGAAGGCAAAAAGCCACATCCGGTGCATGATCGGGGAGCGATACCTTCCTTTCATTGAAAATATACAGATAAAGGATATTTCCCTGCTGCTTATCGTGATATCCGATGAGCCGGGTCTTGAGAAAAAACTGCGGGTGCAGTTCCCGGGAAAGAACGCGGATATCCATGTGATCCCTGCGGAAACATTTGGTGTCCCACCATCATGTGCTCCCCCGGAATTCGAGGAGATCCATAAACTGATGAGAGTCGAAAATACGCTCGAACTCATCGTTGATGACGAGGAACTCCTCATGATACCGCCGTTTTTCTCCAGCACGGTTTCGGTCCTCAATACCCGGAATAAGGGAGCAATTCTCCAGATGAAACTCTTCAGCCAGTTCAACTGGAAGCGACTCATCGATGGGGAGGAATTCTCCTTCCCCCGGCCTCACCGGAGGAAAAAGCGGGAGTGATAAGCGTGGGAAGACAATGCAGCGAAAGCCGGCCGCTCTCAGGATATACACGTGTCTGGGTGGATTTCCCGTCCGGGTCATCTGAACCTGTTTGGACCCTGTTGCTCTGCCCTCACAAAAACGTATACTTGAAAGCACCAAACAACAAAAGTGTTCCACAATGTATATATTAGTACAAAACAAAATAACCGGGTATGCAGACCAAGATCCTCCTTGATGAGGAGCAGATCCCCCGGAAATGGTATAATGTCCAGGCAGACCTGCCCTCACCTCTCGACCCTCCCCTCCATCCCGCCACCCACAAGCCGGTCGGCCCGGATGACTTAAAAGCGATCTTCCCGATGGAACTGATCCGGCAGGAAGTCACGACCGACCGTTATGTTGACATCCCGGAAGAGGTGAGGGATGTGCTGCGGCTCTGGAGGCCGAGCCCCCTGTACCGGGCCCACCGGCTGGAGAAGTTCCTGAAAACGCCGGCGAAGATCTACTACAAGTGGGAAGGCGTCAGCCCGGCCGGGAGCCACAAGACCAACACTTCGATTCCGCAGGCTTACTACAACATGAAGGCCGGGATGGAACGGATTGCGACCGAAACCGGGGCCGGGCAGTGGGGTTCTGCGCTTGCCTTTGCGACGATGCTCTACAATCTGGAGTGCACTATCTACATGGTACGGTCCAGCTACACCCAGAAACCTTACAGGAAATCGATGATGCATGTCTGGGGTGCAGAGTGCATCCCCAGCCCCAGTACGAAGACAAATTCCGGGCGGGCAGTCCTGGAAAAGGACCCTGAAACGCCGGGGGCACTCGGTATCGCCATATCCGAAGCAGTCGAGGATGCGGCAACCCATGCCAATACCAACTACGCGCTGGGTTCGGTCCTGAACCACGTCTGTCTCCACCAGACCGTGATCGGGCTCGAATGCAAGGAGCAGCTTGCCATGGTCGACGACTACCCGGACGTGGTGATCGGGTGCGTAGGTGGCGGCTCCAACTTTGCCGGCATCTCGTTCCCGTTTGCCGGGGACAAAATGAAGGGAACGCACAAGGACATCGACATCATCGGCGCCGAGCCCGCCTCCTGCCCAACGCTCACCAAAGGCCTCTACACGTACGACTTCGGCGACGTGGCCGGCCTCACCCCCCTCCTCAAGATGTTCACCCTCGGCCATGACTTTGTACCGCCCGCCATGCACGCTGGCGGACTTCGCTACCACGGGGATTCGCCGATCGTCTCGCGCCTGGTCCATGACGGCGTGATGCGGGCGGTAGCCTATCACCAGAGCGAGGTGTTCGAGGCAGCCCAGACCTTTGCCCGTACCGAGGGAATCATCGTCGCCCCGGAGACGTCCCATGCCGTGAAGTCTGCGATTGACGAGGCGCTTGCCTGCAAAAAGACCGGCGAGGACAAGACCATCCTTTTCAACTGCTCAGGCCATGGCAACTTTGACATGACTGCCTACGATGCCTTCTACAGCGGTGAGCTGGTGGACTACGAGTACCCGGACGAGTTGATCCGGCAGGCAATCGGACGGATCCCGAAAATATCCTGAACTCCTTCCCCCTCCCTTTTTATGCGCCGCATTGGTTTTCTTATCAACCCTGTTGCCGGCATGGGCGGGTCCGTGGGTCTCAAGGGAACTGACGGGAACGCGGACGAGGCACGCCGCCGCGGCGCCCTGCCCCGGGCACAGGAAAGGGCAACGATCACGTTGCATCTCCTCTCCTCTCTTACCGACCTTCTTTTCATCACCTGTTCCGGGGATATGGGAGCAACGGCCCTGCGTGAATGCGGGATACCCCATTTCCAGGTAGTTTACCAGTACCAGGGGACCAGCACGGCCGAAGATACAAAAAAGGCGGTTGCAGCATTCCTGCAGGAAGGTGTTGACCTGATCCTGTTCTGCGGCGGCGACGGTACCGCACGGGATGTTTATTCAGTCACACAGCGATCGGTCCCGATTCTCGGGATCCCCGCGGGGGTAAAGATGTACTCTGCGGTATTTGCGCTCGACCCGTCAGCCGCAGCAGCACTTGTCTCCGGACCCTACGGAGTTCAGGATGCGGAGGTGATGGACGTGGACGAGGAAGCGTACCGGAAGGGGGCGCTTGAGACGCGCCTGTCCGGCATTGCCCGTGTACCGGCCCGTGCCCATCTGACGCAGGCCGCAAAACAGGTTTTCGAAGAAGCAGATGAGGACCGGGCAAAAGAGGAGATCGCCCGTTTCCTGCAGGAAGTGATGCTCCCCGGCGTGCTCTATATTATCGGTGCCGGGACAACAACGGAAGCGATTGCCCGGCAGCTGGGAGTTGTAAAAACCCTCCTCGGAGTGGATGCGATCAGGGACGGGAGCCTCGTGGCTTCGGATGCGGACGAAAAAACCCTTCTCGATCTGGCCGGCAGGTATCCTGAAACAAGGATCATCGTCAGCCCCATCGGCGCGCAGGGTTTTATCCTCGGCCGGGGGAACCAGCAGATCAGCGCGGCGGTGGTCAAGAATGTGGGATTGCAGAACCTGATTGTGGTCGCCACCCCGCACAAGCTGCGCGAGACGCCCTCGCTGTATGTAGATTCCGGGGACCCGGCACTCGACCGGGAGTTCGGGGAATCAATCCAGGTAATCTCCGGTTACCGGATCGCCCAGCGGAAGAAGATCTCCCGGTCTCAGTAACATGCAGGAGAACTCCCCATACTCATGAGTGGGGTATAAAAAAGAAAAAGGGACTGGGCGTCCCGCAACGGCGGATTTTACCCGAGCGGTGCAACGGTTTTTTTGTACATCTCGTTGAGCACCTGAGCAAGGCCAGCGTAGATCGCGAGGAACCCGCAGAGGATCCCGACGTATCCGGCGATCACGGTGATAGTTCCGTTTCCGGTGATCTCCCCAATGGCGAGCAGGAAGAACAGGATCGCGAGCGTTGCAAACACCAGCTGGAGGGCGCGGTTCGCTTTCATGGTCCCGATAAACATGACCAGCGTGAAGATCCCCCACATCGCAAGGTAAGCCGCCATTGAGGTTGCGTCCGGTGCATCGGCCAGCCCCAGTTTCGGGAGCACCAGCAGGGCGACGAGCGTCAGCCAGAACGCCCCGTATGAGGTGAATGCGGTTGCCCCGAACGTGTTGTTTTTTTTCCATTCTTCAATACCGGCGATGATCTGTGCAAGGCCGCCGTAGAAGATCCCCATCGCAAGGATCATGGAGCCGAGAGCAAAGAAACCTGCATTGTGCAGGTTTAAGAGCACGGTGGTCATCCCAAACCCGAGCAGGCCGAGGGGTGCCGGGTTTGCAGTAGTATCCAGGTTTTTCACGCTTGTTGCCGGTTGTGGTGTTTCATTCTGCATGGTCGAGTTTCCTTGTTGTGGTCTTTTCCCTTCTATCAGGTTTTCAATCGTTCTTACCGGTATTCTTCCCCGTCAGTCTTCGAGTGTCGAGACATCCCCGGGATCCATCCCAAGCTCTTTTGCTTTCAATACCCGGCGCATGATCTTGCCGCTGCGGGTCTTGGGCAGTTTGTCGACATATTCGATCTCGTGCGGGACGGCGATGGGACCGAGCGTCATGCGCACATGGTAGATCAGGTCCTGGGTCAGTTTCTCGCTTGGCTTGTTCCCTACCCTGAGGATGACAAAGGCCTTGATCGCGTTCCCCTTGATCGCATCGGGTTTCCCGATAACCGCGGCTTCTGCCACCGCATTATGGGAAACGAGCGCGCTCTCCACCTCCGCCGTCCCGATGTTGTGCCCGGAGACGATGATGATGTCATCCGCCCGGCCGATCACCATGATGTACCCGTCTTTCCCCTTGACAGCGAGATCGCCAGCCGCATACACCCCGTTGATGGTCTCCCAGTATTGCCGGTACCGTTCGTCATTCTTGTATACCGTGCGCAGCATGGCCGGCCACGGCTTCTTGATCACAAGGAACCCTCCTGTCCCCGGGGGCACCGGTTTTCCGGTCCGATCGGTGACATCCACCTCAACGCCCGGGACCGCTTTTCCCACAAAACCGGGCCGCATAGGCTCTCCGACCATCGTCGTGATCATCTGCATGCCGGTCTCCGTCTGCCACCAGGTGTCCACGATCGGGCACCTGCTCTTCCCGATCACCCGGTAATACCATTCGAAGGCTTCGGGATTGAGCGGCTCCCCGACCGAACCGATGATGCGGAGGGAGTTCAGGTTGTACCGGTTGGGCCACTCCTCCCCGACTTTCATGAACGTCCGGATCGCAGTCGGCGCCGTATAGAACACCGAGATCTGCTGCTCCTGGATGAGCTTCCACCAGCTGCCGGGTCCGGATAATCAGGAGTGATCTCAGAGATAAACACCGTAGCACCAACGGCAAGCGGGCCATAGACAATATAGGAGTGGCCGGTGATCCAGCCGGGGTCCGCCGTGCACCAGTAGATGTCCCGCTCTTTGAGGTCAAAAACGATTTTCGTGGTATAATACGCCCCGACCATGTAGCCCCCGCAGGTATGGACAACTCCTTTGGGGGTACCCGTCGAACCACTGGTGTAGAGGATGAAGAGCGGGTCTTCTGCATCCATCGGCTCGCAGGGGCAGTCCGCCGGTACGTCCTCCATGATCCCGTAGAAATCATGTTCCCGCCCCGGGCGGATCTCGACCGGGGGCTCTTTGCGCCTCCGGTAGATAACGACATGTTCCACCGAGGGTGCGTTGACTATCGCGTCCTTGACAATGGTGATCAGAGGGATAGCCTTGCCGCGCCGGATCGAGATGTCAGAGGTGATCACCACTTTTGCTTCTGCCTCCTTGATCCGCAGGTTCAGAGCAGTGGTCCCGAAACCGGCAAAGACAACACTGTGGACAGCTCCGATGCGGGCGCAGGCAAGCATAGCAATCAGTTGCTCGGGAACCATGGGCATGTAGATGCTGACACGGTCACCCTTTTTCACGCCCAGCTTCTTGAGGCCGTTTGCAAATCTCATGACTTCCCCCAGCAGCCGCTGGTAGGAGTATACCCGCTCCCTGCCCTCTTCCCCCCTCCAGATCAGGGCCACCTTGTTGCGGTGGTCACCGGCAACATGGCGATCGAGACAGTTTGCGGTGATGTTGAGCTGTGCATTGACGAACCACCGGGCATAAGGATACTTCCATTCGCACACCTGGTCCCAGGGGCGGATCCAGTTGAGTTCCTTTGCGATGGTCTCCCAGAATGCATCGGGATCGGCAAGGAACCGCCGGTAGGTGTTCTGGTAATCTCCTATCCACGATGAACGCTTGTAATCCGCATCCGGCGTGTAGTACTTCGCGTTCTCCACGAGCCTGACATCAAAGTTGTCGCTCATTGCTCCCCCAAAAATTCTACATAATTAATCATGTTAAATTGCTATATAAATTTTAGCGATACAGCATCCTCCCCGACAGGGAAATTGTTTCACCGGATAATAAATTCAATCATGTTGTTCTGTAGTACGGCCGGTTGTTCACCGGATGATGAGCCCGAAAATTCATGAAAAAGAGAAAAATACAAGAATCATTATCTATCGGATTCTTTCAATACTGTATCAATGCTGGAACGAATAAAGGGCTGTTTGCTCGGGGCGGCGGTGGGTGATGCCCTGGGCATGCCCAACGAGAGCACGATGCCCGGCCTTACCAAGATGCGGTACGGGTTCCGGAAGGCGTACAAGGGGCATCCCAATTCTGGTCTGGCCCCCGGCCAGTATACTGATGATACCCAGATGATGATCCTCGTTGCCACCCTTCTTGCCGACGGGAAGTACACTGACGAGCGGTATGGACTCGCCTTAAAAGAGCTCTATGCCCGGGAGGTGCTTCGTTTCCCTGACGGATCGGTCTCCGCAGCCTGCGATCACATGGTTGCGGGACAGGCACACTCCTGCGGGGTGAAATCAACAACCGCCGGCTGTCTCCCCGCGGCACTCTCCTTTGCCCTTGTCTATCCCGATGTGCACGAGGGAATTGAGAGGGCTGTTCGGGCCTGCTCGGTTACCCACACCCACCCGGCGGCCCACGCCGCGGTCTCTATATTCGTTACGCTGCTGTACTACGCGATCCATGAGAATTCTGACCCAGTCACGATGGCGTTGATCCGGGCCCAGCATGAAGACGAGGTGCTGGGGGGCAAGATCCATAATGCGATCGTGCTGGAAAAAGAGGGCATTGAGACGGAAACCGCCATCCTCAAGATCGGCAACGACGTATCCCTGTACCAGACGCTCCCCATTGCCTTTTTCCTGATCAACAGGTACCAGCGCCCTGCCGATCTCCTGACCGTCGCCGCCCATGTCGGCGGGAACACCGACACGATCGGATTTCTCTGCGGGGCGTACCTGGGGGCGAGCAAGGGTATCGGTGCGATCCCTGCCGATCTCCTCGCAGGCCTCGAAGACCGCCAGCGTATCGAGATTCTCGGTCAGCGTATCTTTGATATCTACACCCGGAAACTGGAAAGCTGAGTTGTTAGATCTAAAAACCGCCCTCCTTTTTTGTGGCCTTCAAATAACCGCCGTTTTGCTGGCTTTCCCGCAAAAGGTTAAGTTTTCAGGAATAAAAAGATCCATATATGAAAGTTGCGATAGTCGGCGCATCCGGGTATGCCGGGGGCGAACTGGTCCGCCTCCTGTACCACCATTCTTCTGCAGAGGTTACCTGCGTCACATCACGCAGCCTTGCAGGAACACCGCTCTCTGAGGTACATCCCCATCTCAAGGGATTTTCCGATCTCAGGTTCGAGAACCCGGCGCCCGATGCCATTGATGCGGACGTTGCCTTCCTGGCGGTTCCGCATACAGCGGCGATGACAATTGCAGGAAAACTGCTCTCGCGGGGAACAAGGGTCATTGACCTGAGTGCCGATTATCGCCTTCCAAAAGACGTATTTGAAAAGGTGTATGGCGTCACCCACACGGATTATTTCCCCGCCCCGTACGGCATTCCCGAGCTGCACCGGAAGGATTGTGTCAACGCAAAATTCGTTGCAAATCCCGGATGTTTCCCTACAGGAGCAACATTAGCCGCCGCTCCTCTCGCCAAATATGCCCACACCGTGATCTTTGACTCGAAGACGGGGGTGAGCGGAGCCGGCGACAACCCCTCGGCAACGACCCACTATCCCAATGTCGGGGACAATGTCAACCCGTACAAATGGACCAGCCACCGCCATCTTGCGGAGATGAAACAGGAACTGGCCACGCTTGGCTCCACGGCGTCCTGTTACTTCACCCCCCACCTCGTACCGGTCAACCGTGGCATCCTTACGACTGCACACATTCTCTTAAAGGAGCCCATGGAGACAAAAGAGGTCGAGAAACTCTACCGGGATTACTATAAGGGCGAATTTTTCGTCCGTTACCAGAAGCCGATGCTCGCTGCAGTCCGGGGCAGCAACTTCTGCGATATCATGGTCGAGAGCGAAGGCCTGAGGGTGGTAGTAGTCTCGGCGATCGACAACCTCGTCAAGGGTGCAAGCGGACAGGCCATCCAGAACATGAACATCATGTGTGGGTTCAAGGAGAATGACGGTCTTGACGCAGCAGGGATGCTGCCCTGAAAGGTGATACCCCATGCTCGTTTCAGAAGCCATGACCAAAAATCCGTTAACCTGTACTGTCGATACCCCGCTCCGTGATGCGGTTGCGATCCTGCGCCAACACCACATCGGGGGATTACCGGTGCTGGAGGGCGATACCCTAGCGGGAATCATCACGGAATCCGATGTCATCGCCCAGCTGGAGACCCAGAAGCTCTCCGATGACCTCTGGCTCCCGTCCCCCCTTGAGATCATCGAGGTACCGATCCGGGAATATGTCAACTGGGAGAAGACCAAGAACGCCCTGCGCAATATCGGGGACCTGCCGGTAAAAAAAGTGATGACCCACCGGGTGGTTACAGCAACCGGGGACATGGATATCGAGGCCGCCGCCGCCCTCATGCTCAAGGAGGGCATCGCGCGGCTCCCGGTGCTTGACGGGAAAAGGCTGGTCGGAATTCTCACCCGTGCCGATATCGTACAGGCAGTCGGCGCATCCTATTCAGCCTGATACAACAGGCACGCAATCACGACAACCATTGGAGGGATCACGAATATGACCTATAAGAGTCTCTGTGCGGTGAAAGGAGTCACCGCAAACGGGGTTAAGGAAGGAAAGTTCGGTCTTGCCCTTATCCGGGCAAGCGGGACTGCGGCAGGGGTGTTCACGGCGAACCTCGCCCGGGCCGCACCGATAGAACTGATGCGCAAGCAGATAAAAAAAGGAAAACTGGACGCGGTCATCGCGAACAGCGGCTGCGCGAATGCCTACACCGGCACACGAGGGTACGAAGATGCGGTCACCATGACGGAGTATGCCGGCTCCGCGCTGGGCGTGGACAGCATTGCGGTCGGCGTGGCAAGTACCGGTGTCATCGGCAGGTATCTTGATCTATCCCTGATCCGGCGCCAGTGCGCAGATGTAGCACTCAACCTGACTTCAGCGCCGGATGCAGAGGATCGTACTGTCCGTGCGATCATGACAACCGATATCCGGCCCAAGCACGCGCTTGTTCAAAAGGAAGGTTTCACGATAGGAGCGATCGCCAAGGGAAGCGGTATGATTGCACCCAACATGGGCACCATGCTCGCATTCATCTATACCGATGGAGAGATTGGGGCAAAGCCCCTTAAGGAAGCGCTCAAACGGGCAACAACCCGGACGTTCAACCGGGTCGTAGTTGACGGCGACACGAGCACAAACGACATAGCGCTCTGTATCGCCACCGGAGAAGCCGGGAAAGTAAACGCCGGGGAATTCTCCGGTGCGCTCGAGGCGTGCTGTCGCTCACTTGCACAGCAGATCGCAGCCGATGGCGAAGGTGCAAGCAAGCTTCTCGAAGTCACGGTCCGCGGCGCTCTTAAGGAGGCGGCTGCAGCAAAGGTCGCCCGGGTCATTATCGAATCCCCACTTGTCAAGACCGCAGTATATGGTGAGGACCCCAACTGGGGCCGTATCATCGCGGCAGCAGGCCGCGCCGGTGTAAAATTTGACCCGAACGCTGTCTCACTCTGGATCAGTGACGGGAACAGCAAGTACCCGCTGGTGAAGTCCGGCGAGATCATTGCTGATCTGACAAAGGCCAAGGCCGCGATGCACGGGGACAAGGTCATCTTTGTGCTCGATCTCGGGGCCGGAAAGGAAGAAGCCACCGCCTGGGGCTGTGACCTGACCGAAAAGTATGTCGAGATCAACGGGAGGTACACTACATGATGAAGCGCGAGGATGTCCTGATGGAAGCCCTTCCCTATATCCAGCAGTTCCACGGCAAAACGATCGTGATCAAGCTTGGGGGGCACGCGATGGTCGACCCGATCGTTCTCGAAAACGCCATAAAGGACGCTGTGCTGCTTCACTACGTCGGGATTCGCGTCGTGCTTGTCCATGGCGGAGGACCGGAGATAACCGAGAAGATGAAGGCGCTCGGGAAAGAATCGGTCTTTGTCGGGGGGTTGCGCGTCACCGATCAGGAGACGCTGGAGATCGCCCAGATGGTGCTCGTGGGCAAGATCAACAAGGGGATCATATCCCTGATCGCAAAGTGCGGTGCAAAAGGTGTCGGGCTCTCGGGAAGCGACGGGAATATCATCATCGCAAAGAAGATGGAGCTCCAGAAGGTCAATGTGAAAGGTGTGGAACAGGAGGTGGATCTCGGGCATGTCGGCGAGATTGAATGGATCGATCCCGCGCTTCTTAATACCCTTCTTGAAAGGGACTATATCCCGGTTATCTCCCCCATTGCGATAGACCGGCTTGGCGGGAGCCTCAACATCAACGCAGATACCGCCGCAGGAGACATCGCCGTCGCGCTCAAGGCATACAAGCTGATCAACATGACCGATGTCGACGGTGTGATGGACGCGAAACGAACCCATGTCTTCCGCAAGCTCTCCGTCGATGAAGCCCATGCCCTCCTTTCATCGGGGGCCATCGGGGAGGGAATGATCCCGAAAGTGACTTCGGTTATCAAGGCAGTGGAGAACGGTGTTCGTTATTCCCACATCATCAACGGTAACGTGGAGCATAACCTGATCCTCGAACTCTTCACCCATGAAGGCGTAGGGACGATGATCTCCATCCAGTAGGTTTTTTTGCACGACGCGGCAACATTCACATAAGAAAACCAGCGCCCCGGAAAAAGGCGGGCAGGTGTCACCGGATGGATAAGGTCATAAAATTTGTTGTTGCACTGTTTGTGGTCATCGCCGCTGCCAGCCTGGCCTATGTTGTTTTCTCTGCCCCGCCAGCCACCGCTGCCCCTTCATCGGCTGTAAACGACAGCATTGTCTATTATTTCTACGGCCAGGGGTGCCCGCACTGCGCCAAGATCGAGCCGTTCATGGAAAATATCACTAGGAACTATCCCGATATTGATATCAGGATGCTCGAAGTCTGGTATAACCAGACCAACCAGCAGATCTATGCGCAGATAAATGCCGAGGCCGGTATTTCAACCCCGCCGGGCGTCCCGGAAGTGGTCATCGGCAAAACCGTGATCGTGGGCGAAGTGGACATCCCCGCAAAGCTTGAGGGGTATCTTCAGGCCATTGAAAAAAAAAAGTAAACCCTGAACCGGCACCTGCGGGCAACTCTTCAGCCTCCCCCTCTTTTTCAGCCGGTGCAAATCATACCGTAGCCGGGTATTTTTTCTATGGCGATGGGTGCAACCATTGTGATGATATCAAGCCATTCATTACGGAAATACAGTCCCGGTACCCGAATTTCGACCTTGAACAGCTCGAAGTCTACCACAACGTCACCAACCAGGCCCTGTTCCTTGCCATGGACCAGAATCTCGGCATCGCCACGGCAGGAGTTCCCACGATCATCATCGGGAACCATGCGCTGGTCGGTGAAGACCAGATCCGGGATCAGCTGGTGCAGGTGATTATCGAAGAACAGGCCCTCCCTGCAGGCGAAGCAAACGGGACCGTGAATATAACGGCAGCCAAAAACTGTCCCGGAACGTTCACAACCCTGACAATTCCCCTCGTGATCTTCTGTGCCGGGGTCGACAGCATCAACCCCTGTGCATTCACGGTCCTGATCATCCTCCTGCTCTCCATCATAGCGCTCCAGAGCCGCCGGCAGGTGCTGATGGTCGGCATTACCTACATCGCTGCAGTCTTCCTCTTTTATTTCATCTCCGGGATCGGCGTCCTCTCGTTCGTGCATGTGTCCGGTGTCTCGAGCCTGATTGCACTGGCGGCGGCAATCATCGCCATCGTCCTCGGGGTGGTAAACATCATCGAGGCTGCAATAAAAAAGGAGGGGTTCATCCTTGCCATCCCCGAATCGAAAAAACCGGTGATCGAGCGGTATATCATGACAGCAACGCTGCCCGCCGCGTTTGTGCTGGGAGTCCTTGTCGGCATCTTCGAACTGCCCTGCACCGGGGGGATCTACTTGACTATCCTCAGCCTGATGAGCAGTACACTCACGCTCTCTGAGGGAATCCCCTACCTGCTCCTCTATAACTTTATCTTCATCCTGCCCCTCATTTTGATCCTTCTCGCGGTCGTGATAGGCATCCCCCCGGAGCGGGTCAACGCATGGAGGCTGGAAAACCGCCGGAAACTCCGGTTTGCCATCGGTGTTGCCATGATCCTCGTCGGAGTCTTCATCATTGTCGGGCCCCTGATCATGTAATTTCCTCCGGTGCAGGCTTCCCTGTTTTCAGATGAAAAACTCCGGGAAGGTATCTGATATACAAAACAGGTAATAAAAATTTATTTGCGGGTCGTTCTTTTCGGAATGGGTTTTTCCATTGCCGCCCGCTGCGCTTTCTCGTTCATGGCGATCAGGGTCTCAAAGATCACCTTGACCGGGACCGGGTCGATGTGGTTTCCTTTTGCCAGTTTCATCACGTATTCCAGCACATCGGTCTTGCGCTGGTTGTCGTGGACCGGTATCCCCCGCTCCTGCTTGATTGCAGCAATTTTTCCGGCAAAGCTCTGCCGCTGTGCGATGAGGCGGATGATCTCCTCATCGATCAGGGTGATCTCCGCACGGACCTCTTCAATAGTCATAGGAAAGTACATCGCAGGAAAAAGGGATAAACGTGATGACACCGGTTTCGTTTGTCTGTACGCGAAGACACATATCAGATAAAAACCCTATCTGATCCAGTGATTTCATGCTTGGAAACATTACCCGGCGCGAGGAATACGATCTCTTTGCCGCATGGCTGGCCATATCGCTCTCGTTTGCCATCATCAAGATGGCTCCCTATGGCGTCCTTGGCCCCATTACGGCAGTTGAACCGATGGTGGCCCTCACCTACCTTGTCATCGCCCTCCTCACTGCGGGGATTGGCCTTGTCCTGCACGAACTGGCTCACAAGTTTGCCGCAATAAAATTCGGGTTCTGGGCGGAATTCAGGAAGAACAACTTCATGCTCCTTGTAGCCGTCGCCCTTGCGGCACTGGTGGGCTTTGTCTTTGCCGCACCAGGTGCGACCGTGATCTATAACGTCAGGCCGGACGGCAGGGTGCTCACCCGGGAGGAGAACGGGAAGATATCGGCCGCCGGGCCGCTAACCAACCTCCTGCTCTTTATCCCGTTTGCCGCCCTCTTTTTCATCAGCGGCCCTCTCTCCCTTGTGCCAAACACCCTCCTTTATCAGATCGGAATCTTCGGGATCCAGATCAATGCGATGATCGCCGCC
Organism: uncultured Methanoregulaceae archaeon; assembly: GCA_963717525.1. Taxonomy (GTDB): domain Archaea; phylum Halobacteriota; class Methanomicrobia; order Methanomicrobiales; family Methanospirillaceae; genus Methanoregula. The sequence continues at coordinate 1,947,419 of OY970343.1, read as the reverse complement.
TTCAACATGCTCCCGATCAGCATCTTGGACGGGAACAAGGTCCTGTCCTGGAACCTGCCAGTCTTTGTCCTGCTGCTTGGCGCATCCTTTGCGGTGCTGGTGAGCTCCTTCTATATCCTCTGATTTTCTTTTTATCTGCGCGAAAAAAGCCTGGGATTTCAGTTGTTCCCGGGGATTATTTCCAGATCGCGGACGATCTGCTGCCCCTTTTGGTATGCTTCTTTTAACGCAGTCGGGTGATTTTTGATCCCGTTGTAGCGGTCCATGTCGTTAGCGACGATATTGTCGGAATAGTCAAACCCCGTACCATGAAAGAGGGCGGTGATCGCGGGGAAGGCACTATCGAACACATGATCGAGGCTCTGGCCTGCCGTCGAGATAAAAACTCCCTTATGCCTTTTTATATGGTCTTCTGAGAAGTCCAGCGTCTTGAGGATAAACTTGCGTGCCCAGAGGTACTGCGCCCGGTCAATGAACCCTTTAAGCTGTGCGGTGATCCCCATGCTGTAGATAGGGGAGGCGACGGCAACAATGTCGGCAGAGAGGATCTTGTCGTACAGGCCCGGGGCGTCGTCTTTGACGATGCAATCGCCGGTCTTGTGGCAGGCGTTGCATCCTTGGCAGGGGGAGTAATTAATCTCCTTGAGCACCACCTTTTCCACCGATGCTCCCGCAGCCCGTGCCCCTTCAAGGAAACTGTCGAGCAGAGTCTCGGTGTTCCCGTGCCGGTGCGGGCTTCCTGAAATACCGAGGACCTTTAGAGTCATGCAGGTTTTCCTTCCGCCAGTCGTTTTTTGAGTTCGGCAATGACGGATTTTCCCAGTTTTTTTGCATCGTCGCGGGCGGTAGGGTGGTGCTCGATCGCCCCCATCTCATCAACACCGTTCACCATCAGGTACCTGATATCTGCGTCATTGATATCGATCACGTGATAAAAGCACTTGACCGAGGGCACTGCCGCATCAAAAACATGCGGCCAGTTCTGCCCCGCGGTCGCAAGGAAGACTCCCAGGCGTTTACCTTTGCGTTCGGGCGGTACAATCGGCAGTTTGAGGACATATTTACGGGACCGGAAAACCTGTGCACGATCGACAAGGGCTTTCACCTGCGAACAGAGTCCCATACAGTAGATAGGGGAGGAGAGGACAATACAGTCCGCTTCAACTATCTTGTCGTGATACGTATCCATACCATCATTCTGGATGCACTTGTTGAGTTTTTCGCACGCGTTGCACCCTTGGCAAGGGTTAATGTTTGCCTCGGTGAGCGGAACCTTCTCTATAGAGACGTCCGGCTCTTCTGCCATGGATGCAAGCGTCCAGTCGAGCAGTGTCTCCGAATTGCCAAACCTGCGCGGGCTGCCGGCAAACGCGAGGACCTTTATGGGCATAGATGATGCTTGGATACGGTGGGTGAAAAATCATTGGATACGCTACCGGCCTTGGGCAGCCGCTGTGTGCGCCAGCAACCCGGCCGGACAATTGAGTATGCACTAAAATATCTGGAAAACAAAAAATTGATTATACCGCTCTTACGGGGTTACTTTTTCATGACTTCGTCAAGCTGGGCCTTGCCATAAACATAGGCCGGCATGCCCGAGAGCAGGAAGGTGACCCGGAGCGCCTCTTCGACTTCGGCCTTGGTGACTCCCAGGCTTGCTGCTCCCATCAGCTGGGCACGAACCGCATGCTGGTCGCGGAGTGCCGCTGCAATCGCGATGGCGATCAGCTTCTTTGTCTTCCTTGTGAGCTTGCCATCATCCCAGATGTGGTCTTCCATCTTGATGACAAGGTTATACATCGCGGGATCGTTCACGGTCAGTTCTTTGAAGAACTTGGGTACTTTGCCGATCTTCTTTTCCAGTCCTTTAAGTTCTTTTACGGTTTTGCTCTTTGTAACAGGCTTTTTGACAACCATAATCATTCACTCACCAGAATCATCGGTTCGCCGCAGCAGACCAGTTCTCCGCCGCCGGCTTCTTTTACGATCACAACATTGCCGCAGATCTCGCATTTGAAGACCTGCCCTTCTGCTGATACATTCACCATGCTGAACCTCGTTATTTGTGACGTGGTGTTCTGCTGCACCACCGGACCCGAAGAACCCTTTCAGAGGTTTCCGTGGGCGTTCACCACTGGCAGTACCGTTGCCGGAAAAATGAGAAATTACTGGAAACTCTTACCCCGCTTGGGCGGGTTTTTAGCATCTTCGGGAGTCTTGATATCCGGCCGGATATGGGTCATAGGGAAACACTGGTACTCCTCGCAGGAGCAGGCCGGGCATTTGCGGAGATCCTGCTCGCTCTTGTCGAGCGTGAGTTCCTTGCCGCAATCGATACACACGTATTTTCCCGGCCCGACTTTCTGGCCTGCTGCATACGTCTTTTGTTCGGTCAGATGTATCACCAGACTTCACTTTTATATCGAAGATATATATCAGTTGTGTTAGTGCACCCGCATACGACGTCATCGTATACCTGTCAGAAAAGTTTGACCTATGCAAAACTATATTGGTTTTTTTCCCCTAATGCCGGTATGACACCAAAGGTTATCGGACTTCTCGGCAGCCCCCTTCCCGAAGGCAACACGGCACGGTTGCTCGCACGGGCCGTGCAGGGAACAAAGGACGCCGGCTGCACCGTGGAACTCGTCCCGGTGACCAGCTTGGATTTCCAGGGCTGCCAGGAAATGTTTTTCTGCCGGGATCACGAGACCTGCATTCTCGATGATGATATGCAGCAGATCTACCCGAAATTTGTGGATATGGACGGCCTGATCCTTGCAACACCCGTGATGACGATGGGGATCCCCGGCACGCTCAAAGCCTTTATGGATAGGTTTCAGGTCTTTTTTATGGCCAAGTACCTCCGGAATCAGTCTTTAATTTCCCCGGACCGGAAGGAAAAACGGGCCGGCCTTTTCATCTGCATATCAGGAATGGATATCCCGGAAGTGTTCGTTGGCGCAAAACTGACAACCCGGGCATTCTTCGATATCATCGACTGCCAGTACCGGGATGAGCTGCTGATCAATGGCATGGACACTATACGGGATATTGCAACCCGGCCTGAGCTCCTCGATGCGGCGTACAAAAAGGGATTTGCCCTCGGAAAATCGCTTGCTCAGCCGTAATAATGCCCGCACTAATCCTGAATTAATCTCCCGTTTCCCGTCACAGGATATATCAGACACGGCCTCGCTGCCTCTGTCAGCCCGGAGATCAGACCAGCCCCTTTTCTTTCAGGCTGGAAAAACCGCTCTTTGTGATAATAATATGGTCGAGGAGCTGGATGCCAAGCAGGGCTCCTGCCTCCTGGAGCTGCCGGGTGATCGCGATGTCCTGCGGGCTTGCGTCAAGGGATCCTGACGGGTGGTTGTGCACGCAGATGACCGATGCCGCCCGGTCGGTGATCGCCCCGGCAAACACCTCGCGTGGATGGACGAGGCTGTGGTTAAGGATCCCGATAGTGATCACGCGGGTTTGGATCACCTCGCCGGCCCCGGAAAGTGAGATACAGATAAAATGCTCCTGAGGTTTTTCCCGGTAGGAACCCACAAGCGGCAGGACATCCTCTGGTTTCTGGATCTTTACAGCGCTGCCCGTCTCATACCTGCGCCGCCCGAGTTCGAGGCAGGCCATGATCTGGGCGGCTTTTGTTGGCCCCATACCCCCGATCTCCAGCAGGTCTTCATACCGGATCTGCCGGGCAGGATCATCCAGCAGCGCAGCGATGTCGTGGGCGATCGCCCGGACATCCCGGTTCTGGACTCCTCTCCCGAGGATCGACTCGATCAGCTCGGTATTGGTAAGCGCCTGCACACCCTTTTGTGCGATCTTCTCCCGGGGACGGTCGTGTGCGGGGAGATCCTTCATCATCTTCATGGCATGACCCGGCCGGGGCACAATAACCCGCGGGTCGGCACCTGTTCACGCATACATAAGCGTGGTGTGCCAAAATCTATAATCTCTTTCTTATGTAATTCCGCTTATCGCGGGATCATGACGATATTCATGACGATATTATACCCGGTATGCCTCATGAAAAATATTTAAGTAAATACCAGACCATACGTTCCCGTATGACAACCCAGAACAATGCTATGGACGCGTTTGCCGGAGAATCCCAGGCCAACCGGAAGTATCTTGCATTTTCCGAAAAAGCAGCTGCCGATGGTTTCACCAGCATTGCCACGCTTTACAAGGCTGCATCTGAGGCCGAGGCAATCCACGCAAAGAAGCTTTTAAAAGTGCTTGGGGCAGTCAACGCTACCGAGAAGAACCTGGAAGGAAGCATCGAAGGGGAGACCCACGAGTACACCTCCATGTATCCCGCATTTATCAAGGAGGCTGAAGCCGAGAAGAAGAGTGAGGCAGTGCTTGCATTCACTCACGCTATGAAGGCCGAAGAAGTCCATGCGGGGCTGTACAAAAAGGCGCTTGCGGCCTTAAAAGCAGGCCATGATCTTGGCAGGGAGAAAATCTTTCTCTGCCCGGTCTGTGGCAATATCGAGATCGGCAAGGCGCCTGACAAGTGCCCTATCTGCGGGGTATTCGGAAAACAGTTCCGTGAAATTACCCTTTGATCTTTTTTTAATTGTGCCATGCTCATAGCCGTGGACACTGTTGATTGTTCGTGCCTTTACGGTAAAAAATAAAAGAAGGTTATTGTCTGGTGCGACGCTTGTGGGCCCAGACGATGACAACAATAAGGGCAATCAGTGTCGCCCATGATGCTGAATAGATCACGATGATCGGGTATTCGAGGATTGCTTTTGGCAGGGACATAACCGGGCTCTCCTGCCCGGTGCAGGTAAAGCTGAGACTCATGCTCGCCGGGAACCGACCCGGGCCACCGAAGTAATGGACGAGCACAGTGGCATTTCCCGACTCAATAATGCCGGTTGCCGGGGAGTTGTACGGGACCGGGAAGGCGACAATGCGCGTGAGCTGGGTGTCCTGGTCCCTGACTCCACGTACCATTCATCAGGATAGTTGCCGGGATAAGAAGCCGTGGCACCAACCGAGAGCTGGGAGCCGGGAGGAACCGTCACCTGCCAGACACCCTGATCGCTCTGGTTCGAAAAGGTCAGCCTCCGCATGGCTGTCTCACCGGAACCCAGGTCGAGTGAGCCCGAGGTTAGAAATACCGGTGGAGTGCCGGTGGGAAGCGACAGGATTCCGGTCCCGGGAGCAGCAGTACACTGGTACCGGTCATCCATCTCTTCGTTGTACGAGAGGGCCCGGTCGTAAATCCTGACCTCGTCCACCCCCCCGGTCAAGTAGTCGGGGGAATTGTCAGCGGGTGAATCTGCAGGGCCCGCATCAGCGCCGATCATGACAGAGTTGTTGTCAACATACCGGATCGGGCCGGTCGCATTCACCTGGTTGCGGAGAACGCCGTCGAGATAGATCCTCGCGACCGATCCATCGTAGGACCCGGTGACCTGGTGCCACTGCCCGAGAGCGATGGTCTCGTGCGGGATCACTACGGAAACCCCACCTGCGGGGTTGTCAAGACCAAGGGTCCACCAGAGATCGTTTCCCTCATCGAACCCGAGCCGGTACCCCCCGCCATCCTCATACGTCGAGACCAGAGCCTGGGGTGTCGTGTCGTTGACGTAGAACCATGTGGACACTGTTATGGCACCGGTGGGGTGGTTTGCCGGTGTATACGATACAGATACGTAACTTCCGTTTCCGCCCAGCACCAGCGCCTTCACACACCCGCCGTTGTCGATCCGGTATGCGCTGCCATGGATGGTCCCGGTATTCCCGTGGCCGGATGCGTCGAGGGCAAGATTGCTGCTGCCTTCGTTGAAATTGAGATACACCACAGGGCCGCCCGAGGTGGGAGTCGTATCAGATGCAGCGGCTGCAAGCGGGATGCAGAGCAGCAACATGATGACGATCCCCCAGATAATTCCCCAAAGGAGATGACGGCCGGTATTGGAAGGCATGGCTGGATCCTGTTCCTTGTATGGAGGGGTATTGGGGCTTGCGGGAAAAGAAATTTGCGATTGACGCCGCATTCCCATGGAAACGGCATAATCTTTATATCGGCCGCTAACCTTTTCGCATTGATGAGCACGGTCACCGTTTATTCCACCAGGAACTGCCCGTACTGCCGGATGGCCAAAGTGTTTCTCGACAAGCAGGGCGTCCGGTATACCAACATAGACGTCGGTGTCGATGCTGTGGCGGCAGAGAAAATGATCGCGCTGTCGGGCCAGCGTGGCGTGCCGGTTATCATGGTCGACGACGAGGTTATTGTCGGTTTTGATTCCAAGCGGCTCAACGAGCTCTTTGGCACCCATGTTTCTAGCGAAACCTACGATGTTGTGATCGTGGGTGCCGGCCCGGCCGGGCTGACCGCTGCGGTATATTGCGCACGCAAGCTCCTGAAGACTCTTGTCGTTTCGGAAAGCATCGGCGGCCAGGCGCTGGAGTCATGGGCGATCGAGAACTATATGGGCTACCGGATGATTACCGGTGAAGACCTGATGAAAAAGTTCGAGGAACAGGTACGGACCCTCGATGTGCGGCTGGAACTTGACCGGGTGAGCAGCATCACTCCCGAGGAGAACCTGTTTGCCGTCACGACCGTGTCCGGGATTACGGTAAAGGCAAAGAGCCTGATTCTGACCCAGGGAAAACAGCCGCGGAAACTCGGGGTAAAAGACGAGGAGAAGTATCTCGGGCGAGGCCTCTCCATCTGTTCGACCTGCGATGGCCCGCTCTACAAGGGGAAGAAGGTCGCGGTGGTCGGCGGAGGCAACTCGGCACTCCAGACCGCAGTCGAAATGAGCGGGATCGCGTCATCGGTGAGCCTGATCGTCCGCAGCACGATCAAGGCGGATCCGGTGTATGTCAGGAAGCTCGAGGGAATAAAGAATATCACCGTGCACCTCCACGCGCAGATCACCGCGCTTGCCGGAGACCCGTTCCTCCAGTACATCACCATCACCACTGAGGGTCAGGGAGATCAGCGCATCGAAGTGGACGGGGTTTTTATCGAGGTCGGGTGGACGCCGAACACGGATATCCTGGATGGGCTGGTAGAACTCAACGCTAACAAGGAGATCGTCGTGGACATCGATGGCCGCACGAGCCGGTCCGGCCTCTTTGCAGCAGGTGACGTGACCTCGGTAAAAAGCAAGCAGATCATTATTGCAGCCGGTGACGGGGCAAAGGCGGCGCTTGAAGCGTACCGAGTACCCTGATGAAGCTGGACTGAACCCCCTTTTTTTGCGGCCCGAACCGTTTCTTACCGGAAATTTTTGTGGTGTACGAACTTTCGCGCCCGAAATTTTCAAAAAGATCGCTTGCGAAAGTTGGAAAAATGCAGACGCGATCCGCACCCCCCTTACACCAGCCCTGCTCCCAAAGGGGGGCGGTAGCCCCCAAGAGCGTTTTCTGACTATAATTCACCGTCGATTCCACCCTCTCTAATTGATTTCTCCGACGTAAAATTGAAAAACGCTCATAGCGGCCTCCGGGCGGCCGATCTCCCGATCAGATGACCCTCAGGACCTCTCCAGAAACCCTGCCAACAGAAGCCTGCTATTATGCAGGTTCAAGTGGCCCTTAAATCGAGGCATTTTTAAAAATAAGCGATTAAATCAGGATTTTCTAGGGGCGTGGACATCGGTTCCTGTGGAGATAAGATCCGGGTCCGGAAACGGGAAATCGGAGACCAGATTGGGCCCAGATTTACCGGGGAAAGTTCAGAGATTGGGGAGGTGTCTAGGCCCTGTTTCTTTCAACATGGAAAAATGGTCGATTAAAAAAAGGAGATCACTTCTTCTTTTCTGCCAGCCGGTCCTTCTCACGGTACCCTTCGAGCAGTACGGTCATGATATTTTTCACCGGCTTGTCAGAATGGCTTGCGATATGGAACTCACAGAACGGGCAGGAGGTGATCACGATATCGGCCCCGGTCTTCCGGATCTCTTCGCGCCGCCTCTCCCCGAGGGCTGCCGCTTCCTCAGGAAGGCCGGACTTTACCCCGCCGCCGGACCCGCAGCAGATGGCCGGCATCTCGACAAGATCGACCACCTGCCGGATCAGCTGCCCGGGGCTCCTCTTTTACGCCTTGTCCCCTCATTAAGTGGCAGGGGTCGTGGTAGGTCGCCGTGAGCGGGAGCTTTGCCGGCAGTTCGATCCCGTATTTTGTCAGGATCTCGTTGATGTCCATGACCTTAAACGGAGTTACATAGTCGTGCTTGAGGGTCGATCCACACCCGGCGCACATCGTCATCACGGTATCGATCCCCCGGGTCCGGAACGCATCGATGTTGCGTTTTTTGAGCGTATCGACATAATCCAGCTGGCCGGTGCGGATCAAAGGCGAACCACAGCAGATCTGGTCGCGGGGGATGATCACGCGGATGCCGTTTCTCCTGAGTATCTCGATCGCATCGAGTGCGGACTGCTGCTGGCGCAGGTTGTACATGCAGCCGACAAAGAATCCCACCGTGGCTTTCACCGGCCCATTCGGCTCGATAGTCGTGCCGACCTGCTCCATGAAAGACGGTGCGGTTCTGACAACGCTGCGCCCGGTCTCTTTGATAAGGGCCGCGACCTCCTGGTGCCGGGGCAGGGTGAACCCCTGCCGGTTTGCGAGCGCCCTCAGATTCTCGATCGCTTTTCCCGGGATCTGGATCTTTTTGGGGCAGGCCACAAAGCAGGCCTGGCAGCTCGTGCAGGTGAAAAGTCCGTCGCGGACCGCATCCGGTACACGGGATCCGGTGTCGCGGGGATCGAGTGCAAGCCGCATTTCCTGCCGCATCGCAGTGGGCCCAAGGAAACTCGTGACGTCCATGGCCGGGCAGACAGAGACGCACGCCAGGCACTCGATGCAATCCCGGAGCGGTTTTATCTCCTCGATCTGCGCTATCGTGGGCAGCTGCATGGCCTCCCCCTGCGCCGGGACAAGCGACGCAATTGTTGCAATTTTCGGGAGGAGATCCACCACCAGATCCTTTTTAACCGGGAGGTTCAGCGGGGTGATCGTGATGCCGTCGGTCGCTTCCTTCATGCACGCGAGCACCGGCTCGCCGTCAACCCGCACTGCACAGCTCCCGCACTGCCCTGACCCACAGCAGTACCGGTACGAGAGCGTGGGATCAATCTCGTCGTGGATTGCGTGCAGGACGTGCAGGACCCGGGCGCCCTCATTGATGCGCACGGTGTACGTCTCAGGATGTGGCGCAGGATCCTTTTTGGTATCAAATCGCAGGACCGTCACCCGGAGATCCTTCACGCGATCACCCCGTGCCTGACTATGCCCTCGCGGTGCTCCGAGATATACGTGTGCCCGTAGGGCGAGTGTTCCGCGTCCCAGTTCTGAACGATATCCACCCGCATGTCAGCCCCTCGGGATTCGGGCCGGATCAGGGCCGAACGGCAGATGAGTCGCGAAGTGAGGCACATGTTCCTGACAATACAGCATTCCGCAACACCTGCGGGGGAGATCGCCTGAATCGGTGCCCGGAGGAGGCGCTCTGCCGTGGCAAGCGCATCTTTAAGCCCGGGTTCGTCCCGGAAAATACCCGCGCCCTGCCACATCGCACACTGGAGTTCCTTCCGGACCCGCGCCGGGTTTTCGGTCCCGCAAAAGAAACTTTCGATACGTGCCTGAACCTGTGACACCTGTGCTGGATCGATCCTTTTTACCCGTTTCTCTTTCTGGCCGGGAAACTCGCCGGCGCGCTTCCCGAAGACTTGGGTCTCGGCAAGAGCATTTCCCCCCAGCCGGTTTGCACCCTGCACGCCGCCGGAGGTTTCGCCGCAGGCAAAGAGACCCGGGACGGTTGTCGAACAATCCGAAGTGATCTTCAGGCCACCCATGATGTGGTGGGCGGTGGGAGCGACCTCCATCGGCTGTGTCCGGATGTCCACACCAAATGTCAGGAACTGTTCGAGCATCACCGGAGCCGGGTCTCTATCTGCTCTCTGGGGAGATGCGTAATGTCAAGGAACACCCCACCATGGGGCGTGCCCCGTCCGTTTGCGATCTCGGTTGCGATCGCACGGGAGACAACGTCCCGGGTCGAGAGCTCCATCCGCACCGGGTCGTACCGCTTCATGAACCGTTCGCCAAGGGCGTTTTTAAGAACTCCTCCTTCACCCCGGACCGCTTCCGTGATAAGCCTGCCCCGTGCATCGTACGGGTACACCGCACCGGTCGGGTGGAACTGCACCATCTCCATATCGATCAGTTCTGCCCCGGCCCTGTAACCCATGGCAAAGCCGTCGCCAGTGCCGCTTGAAGAGTTTGTGGAGATGTCGTAAACCCGTGCCCCCCCGCCAGTCGCAAGGATGGTGCTGTCTGCGGTGATAACGATGGGGTCCCCATTCTCATCAAGGGCAAAAGCACCGATCACCCGGTCGCCCTCTTTGAGCAGATCGATGACGGTCACCTCCTCCATTTTTGTCGCGCCGGAAGAGTCGAAGCGCTCGATAAGTGTCATCATCATCTCGTGGCCGGTCCGGTCCCCCGCGTAGCAGGTCCGGGGGAACCTCTGTCCGCCGAACGGGCGCTGTGCGAGCTCGCACTCATTGGAGAAGTCAAAGACCGCCCCCCACCGGATCAGGTCATCGATCCGCTGTGGGGATTCTTTCACGAGGATCCTGACGAGGTCCGGCTCGTTGAGGAATGCGCCCCCACGCAGAGTGTCCTCGTAGTGGATCTCGCAGGAGTCCTCCTGTCGCAGTACCGCGTTGTACCCCCCTTCGGCCATAGGAGTGCACCCTCCCTTTCCCGCGATGGTCTTGGAGACGAGCACGGTCTCACCGTACCGGGCCGCCTCGATCGCCGCCCGCACGCCCGCGCCGCCGCTGCCGATCACCAGCACGTGGCAGTCCACCACGTCACCTGCACGCATATTATAATTCTGTGCGTCGTATAGTTACATAAATAAATGGTACATGCCAGAGTGAACCGACATGAGATTTTTAATGAAATTTGGCGGGACATCCGTTGCCGATGCGCAGTGTATCGGGCGTGTGGTGGACATTCTCGAAGAACACCATAAGGCCGGCGACGAAGTGGCGGTTGTGGTTTCTGCGCAGCGGGGCGTGACTGACCAGCTCATCACCATTGCAGAAAAACTCCCTGCGGCAAAAGACTGCGCCGAGGTCTCTCCCCTTATCGCCCACCTCCGGGAGCGGCACATGACCTCGCTTGCCGGGGCCGCACCGGATTATGTGAAAGAGGTTGGGGAGGTCATCGAGAAGCGTCTCGCAAGCCTCCAGCACATCCTCTCTGCGGTCCACAATCTCCGGGAGCTCACCCCCCGGTCCAAGGACTACATCATCTCGTATGGCGAGCGGCTGCTTGCGCCGGTTGTGGGCGCCGCCCTCCGCCAGCGCGGCATCCCCTCGACCGTGTTCGACGGCTGCGAGGCCGGCATCCTCACTACCCCCCAGCATGGCGAAGCCACCGCTCTGCCCCGGAGTGATGAGCAGATCAAAAAGAAGATCGTGCCGCTCTTAAAAAAAGAGATCCCGGTCATCATGGGGTTCATGGGCTGTACCGAGAACGGGATCCTCACCACGCTTGGCCGGAGCGGTTCTGACTACTCCGCGTCCATCATAGGTGCCGGGATCGATGCGGACGAGATCTGGATCTGGACTGATGTGGATGGGATTATGACCTCCGATCCCCGGGTGATCAACGATGCCCGGGTGTTAAAAAGCGTGTCGTACATCGAGGTCATGGAGCTCTCGTACTTCGGCGCAAAAGTCATGCATCCCCGCTCGATCGATCCCGCGATGAGAAAGAACATCCTTGTCCGGGTAAAAAACACCTTCAACCCCACCCACCCCGGCACCATGATCGTGAGAAACGGTTACCGGGACAGCCGGGTGGTAAAGGCACTCACGTACATTGAGAAGGTTGCCTCGATCAACATCAACGGAGCCCAGATGATCGGGAGGCCGGGCGTTGCAAAGGCGATCTTCTCCGCACTTGCCGACAGGGAAGTGAACGTGATGATGATCTCGCAGGGCTCAAGTGAGGCCAACATATCGCTTATTGTTGATGAGTCCCACCTTGACGCTGCGGTAGACGCACTCTCGTTCCTCGTCACCGATGGGATCGTACGGGAAGTGACGAACAACAGGGATGTCTGTGCCGTTGCTGTGGTCGGGGCCGGGATGGCCGGCGCCGCAGGTACGGGCGGTCGTATCTTCACCGCCCTTGGCTTGGCCGGAGTGAACGTGATGATGATCTCGCAGGGCTCAAGCGAGGCGAACATCTCGTTTGTGGTCCGGCAGGAAGACGGGCCGCGTGCGGTCCGTGTGCTGCACGACGAGTTCCGGCTTTCGGAGGAATGCGAGTGACAAAGAACGCGTACAGTGAAGCCGGGGTCGATATTGACCTCGAAGCAACCGCGATAAAGGCGCTCATCAGAAACCTGACATTCCGTCGGAAAGGCCACCACACCATGCTCGGGAACGTCGGCCACTTCGCCGGCCTGATCGATTTCGGTACGCATGCCCTCGCGCTCACGACTGACGGCGTGGGGACCAAGATGCTTGTGGCCGACAGACTCGCGGACTGGAGCACGGTCGGGATCGACTGCATCGCGATGAACGTGAACGATCTCTACGTGATGCACATGGAGCCGATCGCTTTTGTCGATTACATCGCCACCGACCGGCTCTCGGTGGAGAAGATGGCTCAGATCGGCATTGGCCTGAACGAAGGGGCGCGTCAGGCGAACATCGATATCGTGGGCGGCGAGACCGCATCGCTCAAAGGGCTTGTAAACGGCCTTGATCTTGCCGGTACCTGCGTGGGCGTGCAGGCAAAGGACCGGATCGTGACCGGCGAGAAGATCCGGCCCGGTGACAAAATTATTGGCGTCCCGTCCACCGGCATCCACAGCAACGGTCTCTCGCTTGCGCGGATGATCGTGGAGAAGTATGCGGACTATGACGAAAAACTAAGCACCGGAAAGACGCTCGGCCGTGAACTGCTCACGCCGACCCGGATTTACCACGAGAGCCTCGCGGTAGCCGATCGCTGCACCATACACGGCATGTGCCATATCACGGGCGGGGGGCTGCTGAATTTCCTGCGGCTCTGCCCGTTTGGCTTCCGGTTCGATGCTCCGCTCCAGCCGCCTGCGATCTTCCGGTGGATCCAGGAGACCGGGAAGATCTCCGATGCCGAGATGTACCGCACCTTCAACATGGGGATGGGGTACGCCTATGTCGTGCCTCCGGCATCCGTGGACACGGTGACAACGATGGTGAAAGGCGCCCGGGTGGTTGGCGAAGTGACCAAGAAATCAGGTGCATGGCTCGGGGATCTGCAGGTCACGTAGACGCCAGCAGATCCTCCCCTGCCTCGTGTCCGGGGAAAAATGCAGGATCCTGAAGTGAGGGACAGATGACCAGTGATTTCGCATCGGATCGCAGCATACCCAAACGAAGCCGCATCGCTCTTTCAACAAAGACAAAGAAGCAGGTCCGGGAACTGGTCGGGAAGTGCGAGTACTGCGATCGCGTATGCCCACCCGATGAGCTCGAGGTTTTTTTGCTTGGCATGCTTTCACGCTCCCCGCACCGGCCTGATGATAACCCGGCGCAGCTTCTTGTCGTTCTCTGTACAGAGCATTACCACGAGGCAGAGGAGGGGATCATCCTGAAACCGGTGTTGCGATCCAAGATCGCAAAGCGCCCGGACAAACTGAAGAAATCCCTGCGGTCCCTTTTGCAAAAACATGACCGGACTTATGAAGGGGAGAATGTCCGGGAAACCCATGATCCGAATCGTTTTACGGTAGGGGCGTTTCTGAAGAAAAACCCGGATGCCAATCGTAAGTGACATGGGGGAGATCGGCCCCTGACCTGCAGGATCGGATCCCGCAACGTTATAAAAAAACAGCACACCCGGCTGGTAAAAATCCTGGCCTCACTCGCTGCACGCTTCCGGCTCGTCTTCCGCAAAGGGTGTCTTCTGTGCCTTATCCGAGACGAGCACGCTGTTCCCCATCGGGTCCTGGAGGATCACGGTCACCGGCATCTTCCCGGCCTTGATGCATTCGATCCGATCAAGGAGCACGCGCCCGTTCTCCCTCTCGGTCTCGTCGCCATCCCGTATTGCGGTCCGGATGGCTTGGGCGATCCGGTCGAGCACGCCTTCAACGTTCGTCACGAATCCCTCGCAGGCCGGGCCCGGATCGATCCGGACGCCGAGCTCCGGGATCTCAATGCGTGCGGTCATGCTCCGGACCACACGAACATCAAGATCTTCGCGGGTCTCAACCCGGAGTTCGTACCGCACCGGATCGGCATTTTTGAGGAGCTGCGTGTCCACGAACCGGTACCCGCAGGACGGGCAGATGGCAGAGATGATAAGGATATCAGAAAAATAGGGAATATTTTCCGTCTTGTAGAGGTATTCTATCTCAGTATTGCAATATGGACACGGTCCCGGGACGATGGTGCGCACCGCGTTATGCCCCGCCAATCTTGTCGCGTGAGATCTTGACCGACATCGGGGTGAGAACGACGTACCGCTGGTCGCCAAGACCGATGATGTCCCCGTTAACGTCCTTTGCTACTTCTTTTAAGTCCTTTAAGACGCGTTCGTAGGAGATCTTGTCCATCTTCAGGCGCGAGATATCGACGATCACGATATTGCCGTTATAAACCTCGTCCTTGACCCGCGGCGTGTCCTTGAGATCGCCAATCGTTGCAATCTTGACCAGGAGCGCGGGAGAATCCCTGCCATGCTCCTCATAGGAACTAAGGTCCAGATCCATATACTCATCGTCGGAACTGGTGGAATTTTTTCCTAAAAGTGTGTCAATGATCTTAACCATAAAAAAACTGTACGAAGAAAATTATTTAATAGTATCGATGTAAAAGGCAAAAATGGCCCGATTTTTCATCTTTATTTTTCATTTCAGAAATGTTACAGTTCAAGATTCCAGAGTTCATCGCCGACATGATGGAAATTCTTGCACATCTTTCCGGATGCGCTCGCACGGATTGCCGGCCCATCCATGAGTGCCACGCCGATCGCAAGCGGCTTTTTATGCCGTTCGTCCGCGATCTGGACCGGGCTGCCTGCAACGACATCGTCGCTGACCGCGACGATGCCCGGCCGCATCACGTCCGCACCGTTCACCACGTACGGGATTGCCCCGGCATCGACCGTGATCATCCGCTCGGGGAAAGGACACTGCACCGCCCCCCGCAGGGTGGGAAATACCCACGCTTCCGTATCCATCAGTAGCGGTTTTTTGTTCACGAGGAAGAGGGCCACATCTGCGTTGGTTTCCAGGATCTCGATCATGTCGGCATGGAAGAGTGCGGCAGAAGGTCCGATCTGGTGCGCGAGCCGGTCAAGGAGGTCCTGTGCCTGGCTTTTGCGGATAGAATGCCGTTTTTTTACAATAATTTTTTTCATTATCCTTTCTACAATCTCCCGGGCAAAGTCTAAAAATTTTCCCGGTCTGTGATCCAGTTATAAGTTTCCCGAAAGTACCTTTTGCCTATTTCGTAACAGCCGGTCTACGGGATACCAGAAACCTTCTTGTCCCTTGCAGATCTACGCTATGTTTAAGTAGAGTGCTCACGCACATATATTACTCCAGAGCGATGGTAACACAGGGTATAAGTATGACCAAAAGACCGTTGGATATTTTGGATCTGGTGCTGAACCGCCAGCCCGTCATCGTCTCCCTCAAAGGCGGGAGAGAGATCCGGGGAGTTCTTCAGGGTTACGATGTTCACATGAACCTCGTCCTTGATAAGGCTGAAGAAACAGAGAACGGGCAGGTTGTAAAGGTAGGTACGCTTATTGTCCGTGGGGACAACGTGATCTATATCTCGCCATCGCTGGAATCATAAGGTGAAATAGTATGTCAAAAGGCACTCCGTCAATGGGCAAGATGAACAAGATGACCCATATCGCCTGCAGGCGCTGTGGCAAAATCTCGTTCCATGCCCAGAAGAAAGTCTGCTCTTCCTGCGGATTTGGAAGAAGCACCAAGATGCAGAGCTATAAGTGGCACAGCAAGAGACCAAAAACTCCAACGCATTAGAGCAGTACCATGTGTGGGATCGTTGGCATCGTCGATGCTGGCGGTGTTTCCATCCGGCTCTATTATGCCATGTATGCCCTCCAGCATCGTGGCCAGGAGAGCGCCGGAATATCCACGTTTGACGGGACAAGCCTCTGTAAGTTCAAGGGGCAGGGGCTTGTCGCCGATGTTTTTTCCCCTGCTGTTTTAAAAGATCTTAAAGGCACGGCCGGTATCGGCCATGTGCGGTACCCGACGACCGGTGCAAACCTGCCGGAGAATATACAGCCCCTGAACTTCCAGTTCCAGGATCATTTCATCTCGGTCGCCCACAACGGGAACCTGGTCAACACCTGCGAGCTCCGGCGGGAGTACGAACAGGCTGGACAGATCTTTACCACCACCACCGATACGGAGATCATTGCAAAGATCCTCATAGACGAGATCAGCGCATCAGGCTGTGTGGAGGATGCAGTCCACCTCTGCATGAAACGGATGCAGGGTTCGTACTCGGTCGTGATCATGATCGATGGCGTCATCTACGCGTTCCGCGATCCCCTCGGCATCAAACCGTTCTGCCTGGGAAAGATCGAGAACGGGTACATCGTGGCGTCCGAGAGCGTGGCGATCGATGCGCTGGGGGGAAAATTCCTGCGTGACATAAAACCCGGGGAACTGATCCGGATGGACAATGAAGGCGTCCGGTGCACGCAGATCGCGGTCGCCGGCCGGCGCGCCCACTGTATCTTCGAATATATTTACTTCGCACGGGCAGATGCGATCATCGACGGGGTGCTTGTGTACGATGTGCGGCGGACCATCGGCCAGAAACTCCACGAGGAGGCACCGGTTGCTGCGGATTCGGTCTGTTCGGTCCCGGATTCAGGGACCGCGTACGCGATCGGGTACGCGGAACGGTCCCGGATCCCGTTCATGGAGAGCCTCATGAAGAACCGGTACATGGGCCGTACCTTTATCATGCCAACGCAGAAGGAACGCGAGCGGGCAGTACGGATCAAGCTCAACCCCATCCCGGCCCATCTCCGGGGAAAATCGGTCGTTCTTGTCGACGACAGTATCGTGCGGGGTACGACATCGAAACGCATCATCGAGATGATGCGGGATGCCGGCGCCCGGGAGGTTCACATGCGGATCGGGTCGCCGGCGATTAAGGCTCCCTGCTACCTGGGTGTGGACATGCCGACACGGAAGGAGCTGATCGCAAGCGACAAGGCGGAAGATGAGGTTCGTCGCTCTATTACTGCTACCTCGCTCCACCACATCTCGCTCGACGCGCTCGTGAAAGCGATCGGGTTTGATCGCGACGATCTCTGTACGGGCTGCCTTACCGGCTGCTACCCCCTGCCCATCGATGGCGAAACTGCAAACCCCCGGCAGGTGGATTTTGTGGACGGGACCTTCCAGTCCCGGCTTGAATCGTTCGAAGCAGAGACCACATAATCTTTTTCTTTTTCATCTTCTGGTGAAAGCCTCATTTTTTAAATGCAGCCCCCCTTACGCCAGCCCTGCCCCCGAGGGGGCGGGGGCGTATGCGATGGACTCGGTATTACCTGTTCCATCGGAAACGTTCCTTGGAGCACATCTGCATGCTAGTAATACGGCATCATCGCAACCGGGGGATGCCCACGCGGCGGGGGCGGCTGCCCAAAAAAAGCGTTTTGTAATCCTCTTTCGGGTGTTCTCCAGAGCATTTTGTCCCCTCCATTCAGAAAAACTCATATTTTTGTCCCGGCTCAGACAACTTGGAATACTACAGAACCACCGGAATTTTTCCCGGCCGAGAAGGGAGTGTTGTATGGAACATATCAGGAAGGCTTTTGACGAGGTAGCCACGGAATACGATGCACAGCGAGAGTACATCATCCCCGACATGCGGAACTACTACGGGGCTGCGATCTGGGCGGCGGAGACCCCGACCGCTACCCCGGCAATCCTTGATATCGGGGCAGGGACCGGCCTGTTGAGCGCCCTCCTTCTTGAAAAATATCCGTCCGCGACGCTCACCCTTCTTGATATCTCGGAAAAGATGCTAGCGGTCGCACAGGAGCGGTTCAGGAACCGGGAAAATGTCCGGTTCCGGGCCGGGGATTATTCACGGGTGGATCTTGGCGGTCCTTACGATCTTGTCTGCTCCGCCCTCTCAATTCATCACCTCGTTCCGGAATACAAGCACCGGCTTTTCGAACGGGTGTGCCAGGCTCTTTCTCCGGGCGGGCTGTTTGTCAACGCCGACCAGGCCGAAGGGGAGACGCCGTATTTTACCGAACGGTACCGGGAATACTGGGACGAATTCCTGAAAAGCGGGCCGCTTACATCATCCGAGCATGCAGAGATCCTCCGGCGCCGGGACATGCTGGACAAGAACGAGAAACTCTCGGTACAGCTCAGGTGGCTCCACGAAGCCGGGTTTTCGGAGGTGGATGTGGTCTACAGGAACCGGACTTTTATCGTGACCGTGGCACGGAGAGAAAATCCGGAAAAACAGAAAAGTAGCGAGGGATGGATTTGAACCATCGATCTACGGGTTATGAGCCCGTCGGGATATCCTGACTACCCTACCTCGCTTCCTATAATCAGGGTTATAATATAGACGACAGGCGCAGATATACTTTACTGACGGGACAAATGCCCTGTCCCATTCGCTAGATTCAATTATCAGTGTTGCACTATTGACCGGTATGGACGATAACGAGCTCAACGAAATCCGCGAAAAAAGGATGGCGGAACTCAAAGAGAAGATGGAGCACCAGGGTACTACAGGTAGCGTGATTCAGGTCGACCAGCTGCACATCAGCGATATTCTCCAGAAGCATCCGGCACTTGTCATCGATTTCTGGGCCGAGTGGTGCGGGCCGTGCCGGAGGGTCGGCCCTGCAATCGAGGAACTTGCGCAGGAGTTTGCCGGGAAGGTTACGTTTGCGAAATGCAACACCGACGAGAACCAACAGCTCGCGATGCAGCTCAATATTTCAGCGATCCCAAACATCGTCTTCTTCTCGCACGGGAAGATGGTGGACCGGGTGATCGGGGCGTACCCCAAGGAAGCGATCCGGGAAAAAGTGCTCCGGAATTTCCCGTAACCGGCAAAAATCAGGAATGCGCCTGCGAAAAAATATTTTTTTATCGGTTATTCGCAGTAGGGATCGTTTGCCCACTCTTCGTAGACTTTCTTTGCCGGCCTGCCGCCGCGGTGGTGGCCGGCCCCGTGCGACTGGCGCCTGGACTCTGCATGTTCTTCCTCATCCTCTGCCGCATCGAGGTTCTCACCGGCCGGCTCCTGCGGCCGCTGCTCCTGCGCCGGGCGGGGCTGCGGGTTGTTGGCGGTCCGGCCTGTGACGGTGATAGGTCCCCCGGTCGTTGTTCTGCCGGGGTGGTTGTTCCTGATGCGTCTCCTCATCCATAGATATCAGTTATCATACGGGTCAGGATACAGAAAAAACTTATTGTTCCCGGCCCGCTGATCGTGCGCGCCGGATTGTGGGCGATCCGGAGATATGCGTCATGGCATGTCCATGGGAGCCGGCCTGTTTATTTCCCGGGTTACAGGGTGCCATCCTGGATCTCGATGATGAGAGCACCCAGCTCCTCGACAACCTTGAGCAGGTCCGGGCCGGCAATGATCGCCGGCCTGATAGTTTCGAATTCGCCAAGAGAGAGAACCCAGGCATTTCCCCAGATCTCGAACCGGAACAGGTTCTTTCTCCAGAGGAATCCCGCAAGGAGCAGGATAATGCCGGCGATGATGCACGCGATCCCGCCCGCTTCAAAGAGCATCTTTCCCCCGGTCAGGCCGACAAAGGCGACGAGGACTCCCGCAAGCAGGAGAAGAATTCCAAGGGCGATCGCTGCGGGACGGTATCGCCTGGACTGCACAACACCGATGCCCCTGATGTCTGTGATGTTGACCTGCTGGTAGAGCGATTCTGTTCTTCCGTCAAAGAAACCCCTGACCGTGGAATAGGCAATGAACCGTTTGTTGGTCGCGGCAAGGCCGATCTTGGCCTTCACCGGATAGTACATCCGCAGGCCGTCATACTCCTTGATCAGGGTCTCGTTCTGGGCAAAACCGACAAAATTCCGAATATCCGCCATGTCCGCACGTATCCCTTACGATTACGTTTGGCGCACAATTATTACAAAATTGCGGTCGCATGGAACGATTGTTGTCCGCGCTCTCCGATAAGATCAATAAAATGAACGCCTATATACATCAAGGTCTTATTCGTATCATCAGATCATTTCCGCGGCTATGTCCAACGTAACAACACTCCTTGACGCAAAAAGTGTACCCGAGGCAAAAGCGGCACTTGTCTGCCCATCGCGGAACAGGACGTACAGCTACAAAGAACTCCGGGAGGAGATGAACCGTGTCGGACACGGCCTGTCCGGTCTTGGCATAAAAAAAGGCGACCGTGTCTGCATCTTTCTCGACAGTTCGCCCGAATACCTGATCAGCTACTTTGCGATCTGGCGGATCGGTGCGGTAGCGGTTCCCACAAACATCGTGTACCAGGAAGAGGAACTGTTGCATGCGGTAAGCGATGCCGGTGCATGCGCGATCATCACGGATTCGCGGGGTGTCCGGATCGTCGCCGAGGTACAAAAGAAGGCCCCCGACCTTTCGCAGGTCATCTGCGTGGCTGATCCCGGGACCAGGCCCGTGACCGGCGGCGCTATCGCGTGGTCATCATTCTCTCCGGCCCCGGGATCCATGCGGGCGGCAAACTGCGCGATGGACGACCTCTGCCACATCCAGTACACGGCCGGCACAACCGGTAAACCCAAGGGCGCGATGCTCTCCCACGGTAACTGGATGACCGCGCTCGATGCAGAGCGGGAGGCCCTCCGGCTCAGACCCGAACGATGTCTATCTCGGGATTTATCCGATGGGGCATGTCGGGCTTTCGTGGGGGATTGCGGTCCTGCGGGCCGGGGGGACTTTTGTAATGATGGAGCGTTTCAACCCTAATGGGTATCTGGCGCTCGCCAAACAGTACAAGGTGACGGTCCTTGCCGGTATGCCCCCGGTCATCCACACGCTCACCCACAGCGAACCGGGGACAGAAAACGATCTCCGCACGGCCCGGGTCATCATCTCGGGAGGGGGGCAGTTGCTGCCTTCGGTCTGGGAGGCATTCGACAAGCGTTTCCATATCCCGGTTGCAAACTCATACGGCCTTTCCGAGACGATCGTGATCGGATCGGGCACGACCACCCTTCCCGAATATCCCGCACTCACCCGGAACTACCAGAGCGTGGGAGTCGCGGTCGGGTACACGGAGGTCAGGATCGTGGACGCAGACGATCCGGAAAGAGAGCTGGCTCCCGGGGAGACCGGGGAGATTGCGCTGCGGGGGCCATCGGTTGCGAAAGGGTACTGGAACCTGCCCGAAGCGACCGCCGCGGTCTTCCGGCACGATGGCTGGTTTTTGACCGGGGATATCGGGTACCTTGACGCTGAAGGCATTCTCTACATCACCGACCGGAAAAAAGACATGATCATCATGTCGGGCTGGAAGATCTACCCGACCGAGGTGGAGAACGTGATCGTCCAGCACCCGGCTGTTGCAGACGTGGCAGTCTTCGGGATCCCCGACGAGCGCCGGGGCGAATCCCCGGTGGCTGCGGTCGTCCTGAAAACCGGCTCTGTGCTCCCGGAGCAGGAGTTTGAATCGTTCTGCCGCATACACCTTGCAGGCTACAAGGTCCCGCGAAAACTCATCATTGTGAACGATCTTCCCCGGGTGCATGGCTGGAAACTCCTGCGCCGCACCCTGCGGGAAAAATTCGGCGCAATGGGCCCCTGATTCAGGATTAAGCGGGTATTTTGCGACAAACTGCCGGAATTTCCGGAAACCTTTTAAATATCCTGTTAATAATATTAGCCGGAGCATCCAGCCGTGGATACAAAAGGCGAGATCGTTGATATCCCGATCACCGGTAAGCCAAAGAAGCGATCGACCGGTATTGTGGGCCTCAACCTTCTTCTCGATGGAGGATTTCCGCCAGGCTCTATCATCATGGTGTACGGGACGCCGCTGGCTGGCGTAGATCTCGCGGCAATGCAGTTCTGGAAAGTGGAAGGTGAAGAGGGCACCTACCTCATGAATGACGGGGATGTGGAGACCGGCATGCAGGACGTGACCGAGCTTCACCCCGATATGTACCTCCCCCAGATGGTCGGTGGCAGGATCGTTATCGATTCTCTTTCCACCGTTATCATAAAGTACGGGATTGATGCAGCGCTGAAGTTCCTGCGACACGCACGCGAGATGATGCGGGAACGTGGCGCGAACCTGATGTTCATTGTCTATACCAACGTCCACACCCCGGTCGAGATGACACGGATCATGCGTGCGGCAGATATCGTCCTTGAACTCAAGACTGAAACCCACCAGAACGAGATCGAGAGGACACTTACGGTGCACAAGATACGGGATTCCGCCGCTCCCCAGCGCCTCCTTCCGTTCATTATCACGGATCGCGGGATCGAAGCGTCAACAACGTCAAGGGTTGTGTAGGTTCCCGGGGATCTCTTCTTTTTTGTGACTGTTGTTATGAGCCGTAGGATCGAGTGACCCGGTGCTGGGCCCGTTATCCTCCACTGAGCGAGCATACTCCCCCTCCGCCCCCTCGCGCCCGGCAGGTGGCATGGCCACACCCGTCTCGCCAGGGGGAACACCCGGGATACAGTTGTCTTTTTTCGCAACCAGTTGTTGTTTGCCGGAAAACGCCCGCTCAGTATCTGAGAATTTCGAAAAAAGATCGCATCATGATCTAAAGATTCCAAAAAAAGATCGGGATGTGAGCTGAAGATCCGGAAAATCTCCGGCCCGGCAGTTACAGCGCGAGCCGCACTTCCCGGGCAGCCTCTGCCATGTTCTTGAGTTTCCAGAAGGCCGATTCCCGGGACCGCATCCGCAGGCCGCAGTCGGGGTCCACGAGCATGGATTTCGCCCCGAAGATCTCGACTCCCTTCTCAATCCGCTTTTTGATCTCTGCAACCGGCTCCACCCCCTCTGCACTTGAATCAACGCAACCGTAACCAATCATCCGGCCGGCGAGGTCCCGGGAGCCAAAGAGGGCGAGGTTCGCGGGGTTCTTCGAGAACTCGAAGTCCAGCACCTGTACGTTGATCTTTAAAATATCGTCAATAACGTTTTCGAGCCCGCCGCAGACATGCATGCAGGTCGGGATTTTTACTGCGCCCGCGATCAGTTCGACCGCCTGCTTTCCTACGGCAAGATCGGCGACCCCGGTCGAGAAGATCGGCTCGTCAATCTGGATGAGCGTGGCGCCTGCCGCTTCGAGGTACCGGGCCTCGGCGGCAAGGGCCGCCGCAAGATCGAGGGCCAGCTCTTCCCTGTTCCGGTACATCGGCGTGCTGATATGGAGGCCGTGGGCGAGCGTGGACGGCCCGGTGATGATGCCCTTGACGTACAACGATTTGGACCGGGCATATTTTGTATCCGCTGCGGTGATGGCCCCCGAAGCGGGCTGAATCTTTCCGATCACGTCCTGCCCCTTGATCCCGGGCAGCTTTGCCAGAAACGCCCCGATCATGTCCCCCCTGACCTGCCCGTCCGAGATGATGTCGATACCGGCGGCGAGCTGGTCGGCAACTGCAGTCTCAACCGCGGGCTTCAGGGGATCAAAAATTGCTTTGATTCCGGTGCCTTTGACCACCGGGTAACTACCGACAACCGTTGTAGCAAGGACCTTGTTGATGAAATACGTCTTCATGGCACAAGCCGGTGCATGTCACGCGGGAAGAGGACCGCTTCACGGACGTTTGAGAGCCCGAGCATGGTCATGATCAGCCGTTCGGCACCCAGGCCCCATCCCGCGTGAGGGGGCATCCCGTACCGGAACGGGCGCAGGTAGAACTCGAAGCTCTCGGGGTTCAGGCCCTTCTTTTTGATCTGTTGCACGAGCAGATCGTACTGGTGGACGCGCTCTGCGCCGCTCGCGAGCTCCATTCTCGGGTGCATGAGATCGAACGCCTTGCAGATGGACGGGTCGTCCTCGTACGGCATCGCGTAGTAGGGCCGTATCTCGGTCGGCCAGTCGGTGATGAAGTAGTGGCTTCCCATCTCGTTTCCGATTGCATGTTCTGCCGCGGCGGAGATGTCATCGCCGTACTTGATCGGTTCGCTGCACGTTCTCTGCGCAATCTCGATCGCTTCACGATAGGGCAGCCGGGTGAACGGGGCTTTGGGCACAGTAAAGTCGGTGCATTCGAGGTTTGCGAGCTGGTCACTGCAGGACCGGTTCACGTACTCGTAGATTTTGATGATCAGGTCCTCGAGAATCTTCATGACCTCATGGTGATCCGCGTACGAGACCTCGATATCGATGCTCGTTGCCTCATTGAGGTGTTTGGTGGTGTTGTGCTCCTCGGCACGGAAGATCGGCCCGATCTCGCAGACCTTCTCAAAGCCGCCTGCCATCATCATCTGCTTGTAAAGCTGCGGGCTCTGGTTTAAGAACGCCTCCTTGTCGAAGTACGCGATGGGAAAAAGTTCGGTCCCGCCCTCGGTCGCTGCGGCGACAATCTTGGGGGTGGTGATGCTGATGAAGCCCTCCTTGTGGAAGTAATTATGGGCTGCATGCATCGCGGCGCTGCGGATCTGGAAAACCGCGGCGACCCGGGGCCGGCGCACGTCAAGGAACCGGGCGTCAAGCCGGGTATCGAGCTCCGCCCCGACCTTCTCCGAGACGTCAAGCGGGAGGGGTGTCCCGGCAAGGCTTATGATCTCAAAGGAGTCCGGGACGAGTTCCCTGCCCCCCGGTGCCTTTTCCATGGCCTTTATAGTCCCGGCAATCCGCACAACAGACTCCCGCGACACTTTCTTTGCAGCGGCAAGCACCGCCTCGGATGCCTTCTTTTTCGGGATGGTCACCTGGATGATCCCGGTCCGGTCGCGGATCAAAAAGAATGCGAGCCCGCCGAGATCCCTGACTTCGTGGACCCATCCGCAGACTTCGGCATGGCCGGTTTCGGGCGTGACTGATTGTATGGGTATACGCATCAAAATCCTAGTACAATTGGACGGGGGGGATAATGGATTTTATGGGAAAGATCCGGGATCAATCGTTTGCTTACTCATAACAAGTGGAGAACGATCCGGGACTCAGGGACCTGTTCGCTCCTGACCGGATCAGGGTTCATATCCTCCATATTTATCGCCCGTGCCGGAGAACATGATAGTATGACGGACCGATCCTCCCACCCCGCCGGCCGTAGCGATGGCGGCATGAAGAGCAGCAGGAAGATCCTGCTGGGTATCATTGCCGGTCTTCTGATCGTATTTGCCATTGTGGCGGTCCTGACCTTCACGATGACTGTCACCACCGACACCTCGGGAGTGTCGCTCCCGTTCGAAACGCATTATTCAGTCTCCTTCCCGGATGGGAATGCGGTCATGATCGGCAGCAGCCGGATTGCGGTGATGGCGTATAACGGTTCGGTTATCACCGATGTGGACGGCAACCGTGAGCAGCTGGCTACGGGGCAGACCCGGCTCATCAGTCCTCGGCACGCCACGATCTCGATCTTCGGAATACCGATTTATAATGCCGATTTCCAGATCACGCTGCAATATCTCGGTTCGACCGGCACAAAGGACAACTTCGATCTGACCGTGGCGACATCGCAGAAGATCCCGTCTTTCCTGCTCGACCGGCTGGTGCCGTCGTCTGTGATGGCGACGCAGGCTTGAAAGGGTTGCGTAAAAACGGTACGATCTTTTTTGACACACATATGAATGCCGGGACAAATTCAGGAATACCTTTCTGTTCCGCGGGCACGTGATCCGGGGAACATCTTTTCTTGGGACGTACGCATCCATAGCGGAACCGGTGCACCAGAACGGTAACCTATAAGCCCTCTTTTTCTCCATTCTCTCTTACTCACTATGCCGGGGTACCATAACGCTGCGACAGAAACAATGGACCGGGGCAGCCTCGATAACCTGATCGATGAGCGCGTGCGGTATACGGTGAAGTATGCGGAGGAGCATTCACCGTTCTACCGGCACTGGTTCCGGGAGAACGGTATCGATCCAAACGAGATCCGGGTACATGAGGACCTCCTTCATCTCCCCGTGATCTCGGGCCGTACCATACGCGAGCACCAGCCTCCCGTAACGCAGGACTTCGGGTTCCTTTCCGCAGGCTGGGGTGAAATCTTCACCATTCAGGAGACGAGCGGGACCAGCGGTACCCCCAAAAGTTTTTTTCTCACATGGGATGACTGGCGGCGTTATGCGGAAAAATACGCCCGCAGCTTCGTTTCGCAGGGATTTTTGCCGGAAGATCGCGTGGTCGTCTGCGCCTCGTACGGGATGAACGTGGGTGCCAATACGATGACGCTTGCAGCCCGGCGGATCGGCATGACCATCATCCCGTTCGGGAAATGCAATTTTGCTTCACGGGTGATCACGGCCTACCGGCCGACATCGATCGTGGGGAGCGTCTTCAAACTCATCAGGCTGGCCCGCCGGCTTGACTCGGAAGGGCTCGATCCCAAAGAGACCTCGATCCTCCGGCTGGTGGCAGGGGGAGAGAGCTTTGCGGATGAGTCCCGGTCGTATCTTGCGGAGCTGTGGGGATGCCCGGTGTACAACACGTACGGGAGTACCGAAGGGACGATGTGCGGGGAGTGCACGGCCGTTTCCGGGCTCCATGTCCCTGAGGACCTTGTTCACCTCGACATGTACGACCCGCAGATGATGGATTTCGTGTCCGATGGCAGTGCCGGAAGAGCGGTTCTCACGACCCTGCTCCCACAAGGGACAAAGGCGGGGATGCTCCTCCTCAACTACGATACCGAGGACACGACCACAGTCCTGTCCCGTTCGAGATGCGCCTGCGGCCGGACGCATATGCGCATAAAAAATCCGCAGCGGGAGGCCGAGACGGTATGGATCTTTGGTACACCGGTGAACCGGGTGGATATCGAGGCGGGTGTCTTCCAGCACGAGAGTATGGAGTTCCTCACCGGGGAATACGAGGCATTTGTCACTGGTGAGGAAGAGCCGGGCAGGCTCACGATACAGATCGCGATGGAATGCACCGATCCTGAGAAAGTTGACCGCCGGCTGGTTGAGGACCGGTTTATGGAGTGTTTCACCCGGCGCCTGCGTGCACTTGGCCCGCATATCAACGGCCAGACCCTTCTCCTTGAATTCTCGTATGTCCGGCCGGGCGGACTTGAGCTGCATGCGGCAAGAGGCCGGCCGAGAAGGCTGACCGATCGCCGGGCGACATGAGATCGTCCCTTCTGGACGTCGAGATCAAAATTTTCGATTTGTTATCTGTACTCTGGTCAGAAAGACCGGCAACTATCCCGCAAGCCGGTGTGCAGCAGCGACTGCGTCTGCTGCATCCTTTGCACAGGCATCTGCCCCGAGCTGTTTCCAGAGTCCGGGATCCACCCTGAAAGGATGCCCCCCCACGATGATCTTTGCCTGCGCCGTGCCGGAGTCTGCCCGTAAAGACCGGATCAGGTAATGGACCGCCGGGAGAAAAGAGGGCATCGTGCAGGATATGGCAATGACGTCGGCTTTCCGGTCCCGTGCTGCGCGCAGCAGGCTTAATGCCGGCGTGTTGGGCCCGATATAATACGTGTCCCACCTGTCCATCTCGAAAAAGTCCGCGACCATACGGATCCCAATCTCGTGGAGGTCGCGCTCGACCGATGCCACGACGACGGTCTTCCCTCTCTGTGCTCTGCGACGATTATCTGCGATAAAACGATCGTGAAGGCGTGTAATCAAGGCCCCTACAGATGCCGTGATGTAATGCTCTTCTGCGACACTCAACTCCTGTATAAGCCAGCGCCTCCCTGTCTCCTGTAGTACCGGGACAAAGACGTGAAGATAGATGTCCTTAACCGGAACACCGGATGCTGCTGCGTCTGCGATGATCTTTTCGGCCTTTTTGCTATCTGCCCCTATCAGGGCCTCAATGTATGTACGGGCAACGGCCGCCAGCGGCTCCGCGTCATCGATGCATGACGGCAGTGCGGCCGGGACACCATTTGCTTCGGCAATGCCCTTTCCCAGGATCTTATCAGCGCTGTCGCGAAGATCGCCGGCCAGGCTCTCTTTCGCGACCTCGCGCAGTACACGGAGACCGTCCGGCACATACCGGGGTGGGAGGTGACGGGAGATAAAAAAAATGCAGGCCCGCCGGACATAATCAATAAACAGGGCCGGTCTGCCGGTAGCAAGGGATTCCTGCAGCGCATCGATATGATCCCCCAGATCCTCTTCTGCCCGTGAGAGCTGGTATGCGCTGGCCTCCTTGAACAGTGCCGGGAATTCTTTCCGGAACCTGCCAAAGGCTGCCGCTGCAAGGCCGGCCCTGTCCAGTTTTACCGGACGATACACCGCTGTTCCGGAAGATCCCTGTCGTGCCATACACCCGCACCTGATCAAGAATCCTTGTGGGAACGATATTATCTTTGCCGTATCCCTGGTCCTGCCTGCCGTTTATTGTTGCCCGGGCGACCGACCCCGGATCCTGGTACAGGCAGGCCCGGAGGAGGGATCGGGGGTGACACATGGGCATCCCCCTTCACACAGATACCCCACCGTGCCTCATGGGAATATCTGGAGGGTGGATCCCTCACTTTTTCGGGAAAAAGGTCCGTTTTTTGCCCGGTACAGGATCCCTTTTTATTTTCGTCTCCAGACGCATTTCCTGCCATCCGGGAGCCCGGCATGACCATTTGTTCTTCCCCGTTTCCGCGGCGAAAGAAACGCTTCTAAATTGCACGGTTTTTTCCTGTTTTAAATGCCCGGTTTCAAAAAATACCCGTTTATACGAAAAATATTGTCGGGCGTTGGCACCATTTCCACTGGAACGTTGCGGGCACGGTTCCGGCCAGAACACTCTTCGTCGGAGGAGGGATCAGGGAATACCGTAAGTCCGGTTATTCCCGTTCCAGGGTCTCCTTTGCCTCCTTCAAATGCCGGAGCTGGTCTTTGGAAAACTCAGGATAGGTGAGGTGAAGCCCTTCTATGGCCGACGTGACAGCCTCGGCGACAAAGGTGCGGGCCATCCACTTATGGTCCGCGGGTACGATGAACCACGGGGCATACGCAGTCGAAGTCGCGGCCAGCATCTCCTCATACGCGTCCATGTACTCGTCCCAGTACTGCCGCTCTGCGATATCGGTGACAGAGAACTTCCAGTACTTCTCCTTGTTGCTGAGCCTGTCGAGTAACCGGCGTTTTTGTTCGTCCTTTGAGATGTGGAGAAAGAATTTCAGGACGATCGTGCCGTTCCGGACAAGGTGCCTTTCCAGGGCGTTGATATCCTTGTACCGCCCCTCCCAGAACCCTTTTGCATCCGGCCCGATTGTCTCGGGAAGTTCCTCCATGCGATCAGGATGCACATGGACGACGAGCACGTCCTCGTAATAGGAGCGGTTGAAGATGCCGATCATCCCGCGCTCAGGCAGCACTTTTTCATATCTCCACAAAAAATCGTGTGCATGATCCTCGGTTCCGGGCACCTTGAACGAATGGACCTCGCAGCCCTGTGGATTCACCCCGGACATCACGTGCCGGATCGTGCCATCCTTTCCTGACGTATCCATCCCCTGGAGCACGATCAGAATGCTGTACTGGCGGGATGCGGCAAGGAGTTCCTGAGCTTCGGCAAGCTCCCTGCGGTCTTTTTCCAGGAGGCCTTTGAGGAGATCCTTTACATCCTCTTCTCCTCCCTCTTTCAGGGCTTCATGCGGCACCCAGGCTGTGTCGTAATTTTTCAGTCGGACCTTCTTTTTTGGTTCCGAGATGAACTTCTTGAGATACTTCCTGACGTCCGGCCCGTTAACTTCCATGCTTATCCCATTTCCATCTGTTCACCTGAACGGTTCAAGGTTGTGGAGGGATCGACCGGTATTATAAAAAAAGGAGAGGTCAGAACCAGTAATTCCTGACAAAGACCTTCGATTTTTCGACCCGGGATGTGTAGCGCTTGAGCACCAGCGGTGCAATGATGATGATCATAATTGCATTTCCGATCAGCCAGGGCAGGAATGCAGACATCACACTGCTCCACCCGATGACGCCACCTATCGCAAGCGAAAGCGAAGCCCATGCCGCTGCGATGATATTATTGAGGATCGCCCCGAACAGGACGAGGTGGAAAAGATCGCGACGGGACTCGATGCCCACTTTCACGTCAAACATACGGAATGCGGCAAGCGGTATGAGCACCATCCAGAGAGCTGCAAGCGAGAAGTAGATCGCAACGGATAACGGCATCCCGGACAGGAGGCCAGAGCCAAAGAAACAGCCTACGTACGCGGCGATTGCACCGTACATCCCAAACCAGAGCGTGAATATCAGCATGAACGCAGCCGCGATGTAGAGCACTGCGATACCGGTGGAAAGTGAGGGGCTGATGAGATGCGAAAGTCCAAAGGGAAATCCCTGCCAGCAGTGAGTTGATAAGAATAAGCCCGATCACAAGGATGAGAAACGAGTACGTCGGAGGTCTGACATTTTTCATGAATAACCACTATCCCCATATTATCCTCCCCCCTACATAGAATTTATCCTCAGTTCCCCGGCGGGGATTTTTCTAAACAGAGGATTTTATGGGCAGGTGTCGTAATACGTGGTAGTGCCGAGGGACAGGGTGCATGATGATAATTGGCATTGATCCCGGGCTTGCACGGCTCGGCTACGGTGTGATCCGGGTGGACCGGGGCACCGCGGTGCCGGTCTGCTACGGTTGCATGGAGACCCGGGCAGGAACCCGGCCGGCAGAGCGCCTGCTCGAGATCTACACCGGCCTTTCCTTTCTGTTCGATCGCTACCCCCCCGATGCCCTTGCGATGGAGAAACTCTTTTTTTCAAAAAACATCACCTCCGCGATGGGTGTCAGCGAAGTCCGGGGCATCGTCCTCCTTGCCGCGGAACAGCGGGGGATCCCGGTAACCGAATACACGCCAAATCAGGTCAAACAGGCAGTCACCGGGTCGGGCCGGGCGGACAAGGCCCAGGTGCAGCAGATGATCACCCGGCTCCTCCATCTCGGCGAGGTGCCGCAGCCGGATGACGCCGCGGACGCCCTTTCGATTGCCTTATGTCATATCCACGTCATGAGATAGTACAATGATCGCGTATCTGGAGGGGACGCCGGCCGCAACCGGTGACCGGTGGGTGGTGCTGGAGGTCAACGGTATCGGCTACCGGGTACACGTGCCGGAGCCCGGGATACGCGAGATTGCCCATGCTCCCGGGAAGGTGAAACTCCACACGTACATGGCTGTGCGCGAGGATGCGATCACCCTGTACGGGTTCCTGCACGAGAGCGAGCTCGAACTCTTTTCCGTCCTTATCAGCGTCTCGGGCATCGGCCCGCAGATAGCCCTCAATATCCTCTCCCAGATCTCCCTTGAGGATTTTGTCCTTGCCATCCTGTCCGGCGATGAAAAAAGCCTTACGCGGATCTCCGGGATCGGGCCAAAGAGCGCGCAACGACTGATCCTCGAACTCAGGGACAAGATGAAAAAAGTGCAGGGTGCCATGGCACCAGCCCTGCCCGGGAAGCGGGACGCCGCCGTCAGGGATGCGGCGAGCGCCCTTGTCTCGCTTGGGTTTGCCGAGACTGCATCATATGAAGCAGTAAAATCTGCAGCCCGGGGACTTACATCGCCGTCGGTCCAGGATATAATCAAGGCGGCACTCCGGCTCCTTAAGGAGGCTGAACGGAGGTGAGCGAACGGATCATCACCCCGGAACCGGTCGAGGACGATACCGAAGAGATCACGTTGCGGCCGGCAACACTTGACGCCTTTGTCGGGCAGGAGCCGGCAAAAAATGCGCTCCGGATCGCTATTGCAGCAGCACAGCAGCGGGGCGAACCGATCGATCATATCCTGTTTGCCGGGCCACCGGGACTGGGGAAGACCACCCTCGCCCACATCATTGCACGCGAGATGGGTGCGGCGATCCGGACTACGACCGGCCCGGTGCTGGAAAAACCCGGGGATATTGCGGCCCTTGTCACTGCCCTCCAGAAAGGCGATGTGCTCTTTATCGATGAGATCCACCGCATGAACCCGGTCGTCGAAGAGATCCTGTACCCCGCGATGGAGGATTTCTTCATAGACGTCATGATCGGCGAGGGGCCCAGCGCCCGGTCGATTAAGCTGACGCTCGAGCATTTCACGCTGATCGGGGCAACGACCCGGCAGGGTCTTCTCAGTTCGCCGTTCCGGGATCGGTTCGGGATCATCGTACGCCTGAACCTGTATTCCCCGGAGGAAATCATTGAGATTGTGAAAAGGAGCGCGACTATCCTTAAGATTCCTATCACTCCTGAAGGAGCGGCAACGATCGCAGCCCGGAGCCGGGGGACGCCACGGATTGGGAACCGGCTCCTGCGCCGGGTGCGGGATTACGCGGTGGTGAAAGGCGATGGGACTATCACCGCGGAGATTGCACAGGATGGCCTTGCGCTGCTCCAGATCGATGAACTGGGGCTTGATGACATCGACCGGCGCATCATCTCGGTCATCGCGGACGATTTCAGCGGCGGCCCGGTCGGTGTCAAGACTATTGCGATCTCGGTCGGGGAAGAGGTCCGGACCATCGAGGAGGTCTACGAACCCTATCTTATCCAGATCGGGTTTGTGAAGCGCACCTCTCAGGGCAGGGAGACGACCCCGGCGGCTCTTGCTCACCTCAAACTCAACCCCTCTCAGAAAACCCTGTTTTGAATGAGATACGGATTTTTCCGGTCTGCTGCAGGGATGAGTCAGCGGATTAAAAAAGGACAGCCGGCTGTTCTTGTATTATGCCTGCTGCCCGTTCTTTCCGGCCCTCTTTGAGTGGAGGTACCACATCACGGCTCTCATCAGGAGGGGGAAGATCATGTACATGTACATGGAGGAGAAGGGTGCGTTGAATATGACAAGTCCCATCCCGACGACCGCAGCAAGGATGATGGGGACCCGGTCCATAACGGCATCCAGTGTCCGGTCGGGATGGATTGGCCCGGTGAGCAGTGACGGGTGGCGGATGATGTACTGCCACTGGACCAGGAAGAGGCAGCTGAGGACCAGCATGTTTGCATGGAAGATGAGGGGCGCGATCGGGACATGCGAATAGGTCCCGGAGAGATTGGTGGAGAACGGCACCAGCACCACGAATATCAGGATCAGGACGTTGAGCCAGAGCACGACCTTGTTGACCGACCGGAGGAAATGGAAGTGTTCGTGGTGGACGATCCACAAACTGGCAAGGATAAAAAACGCGATCAGGAAGCTGAGAAACTGTGGAAACATAGAAACGATATATGCGGGCAGTTCGGTTGCGGCTTCAGTTTTGGGGATCGTAGGGACGCTCAATCCTATCACAAGCAGGGTCATGGCAAATGCGAAGACCCCGTCTACCAGTGCCTCGAGCCGGTTCTTTGAGATGAGCGTATTATCCAGAATATCTTCTGACTCCATATGCTGCCTTCCTCACTAGTGTACATTTTTCCCTGTTTTACGTATTCTCTTTTGTTTTTGTCACCGATCATAATGGTCCGGGGTGTCCCTTCGGGCGGGTTCCTTCATAATCGGTCAGGCACCGGATAAAAGATGTGTGTTATAAGGGGCCGGGTAAGCCGGCAAGGGAGTAATGAAATTTCTGTGCGCTAAAAAAATAGTTGAGGATTACTGGCGATCCCGCTTCTTGATCATTTCCAGCGCTTCAAACGCTTCGCGCCGCACGGAAACGTTTTCGTCCGACAAGAGGCCGGTGAGGTGGTCTGCAGCCTTCTGGTCACCGATCTCGCCAAGGAGAAGGGCCGCCCGTTTTCGCACATCGCTCTGGTCGTCCTTGAGCACCATGATAAGCGGTGTGGTGGCCGGCTGGCCGAGCATCCAGAGTGCCTCCATTGCGCCCGTCCGTGTACGGACATCTCCCTCGCGGAAGACCTGCATGAGCGGGGCGATCGCCGGCACGCCAAGTGCTGCAAGTGCCTTGACGACGTCTATCCTGTACTGCCCTGTCGGGATCTGTAAGCGTATCGATGAGTGCAGGGATTGCTGTGGTATTCCCGATCTGGCCAAGGACGGATGCGGCCTCTTTTCGGATCCCCGGGTTCTGGCTCGACAGGGCAGCGATCAGCGGCTCGACCGAGTGCTCGCCGATAGTGGCCAGTGCCAGGGCAGCCCGGCGGGACACATCCTCGTTCTTGTCGACAAGGGCTTGTATTAGGGGCGAGATCGATGCCTGCCCCAGGGAGCAGAGTGTTGCCATCGCAGCCATCCGCACATGTTCCAGGGGATCGTTGAGGCTCTCGATCAGCGGAGCCACGGCGTGCGGGTCGCCAACCCTGCCCAGTGCTACCGCGGCTTCGTGACGAACCCACGGGTCTGCATCTTTCAGGGCATCAATCAGGTTTGGCACCGCACGGCTCTCTCCCATGATCCCGAGGGCCTGAACAGCGCCACGGCGGATGAAGGGGTGGTTGTGCTTGAGCGCCTGAATCAGCGGGTTGACCGCCGGCTCCCCGATCAGCTGGAGCGCCCGGATAGTCTCCTGCCGGACATCTTCGCCCGGATCGGCCAGCGCCCCGATCAGCGGTACGACCGCAGGTGCCCCGATCTTGCCCAGGGTATCGGCAGAGCCCCGCCGGATGATCCAGAACTCGTCCCTGAGGCCATTGATGAGCGGCTCGATGAACGGCTCCCCGAGATCGCCGACAGAACGGACGGCGTTCCAGCGGGTATCGAGATCGCCGCTGGTCAGTGCCCTGAGGAAATTTTCATAGCGTTCCCGCTGGGCACGCAGCCGGGCCTCCTCCTCCTCACGGTTCCCGGACTTGAAAATGTTAAGAATTTTCTTTATGATCGCCATGGATATTCTCCCACGGGTTCATTGTTTGTATAAAATCCTTCAAATAGGTATCGGATGCCCACAATATGGCCTGATTTCCATTCAAGGTAAAATTATGCCGTGCAGGATTTCAGATCCCTCCTGAAATGTGATGTACCCAAAAAGGGTTTTTATGCCGTTCTTCTGCCGGCCGAGTGAACGGTCAACTGCTCAGGGAGATGGTTGCCGATGCTGAAGCGGTATGTTGTTGATCGCTCACCATCATCGTATAGGATCCTAGAGGCCGCGACAGGTCGAAGGTGTATTTGTATGAATAGGTATTATCCGCGTTGAGCGTGAGGGTTGCTACCTGTACACCGGTGGAGAGTTGTCCCGGACCGTACAAGGTGAGGATCACGCTGTTCGCACCCGTTGTGCAGAGACCGGAATATGTCACAGTCCCTCCCGGAGGTACAATACTGGAGCTCGCGATAATGCTGACTGATCCCCCACCGACGACACCGAAAGTATCTGGTGCCGAGGCAATCATTGACTTATCAAAGGCGATCATGGTGTAGGTGCCGGAGATAATCCTGTACCCCGGGTTCCATGTATAACTCCATGTGTTGATCGCGCTGACCGGTACCTGGGCTATCTGCATGCCGTTTGTATAGGCCCCTGGCCCATAGAGCACTAAAATGACGGTATCACTCCCCGTGCATGTCCCGGAAAACGTCTGCGTGCTGCCGATGGTCATAACCGTCTGGCCCTGCTGGATTGTTATGGTGGGCTGGGATACCGGTGCGGTTGTCGTGGATACCTGTCCCTGATTGGGCTGGACGGTCTGGGATGCAAGCGGCGTCAACGCGGCATAATAATTCGATGAACCCGTGGTGACTGTGATATTGGCAATATCAGCTCTGGTATCCCGGATAACGGAATTCAAGCGCGTGTGCTCCGGTGTATATGCCAGAAAGGGTACTGGGGGTTGTCCCCTGGTATTGGTTGTCGAGATATATCTGGGCGCCCTGCGGTGAGCTTGAAAACTGGAGGGTGCCTTTGCCTACTATCTGACTCGATGTGCACCCGGTGATGAGAACACAGGCAATTAAGGCTGAAATAATGAGAAGCCGCTTCATTCCGTTTTCCTTATACTGGAGAGGTTATCATGATGATCAATTAAAATACTTGTGCAATGGAGGCAGGTCGGGATGACGGGAATGCACAGGGTCATTTCCGAAAGAGAGCAAAAGATGGCTTATCTTTTAGTTGCCAGGGACAGGATATGTTCTGCAAGTTCGATACTTTTTTCTTCCCCGGTCATCAGCGTATCGAGGCGGATAGCGTCTTTTACCTCGATCGGATCACGGATATCATGGACAAAAAGATCGACGATGTCCTTGTAACACGCTGCAGTGCCTGCCGAGGTTGGTTCAAAGCCCGAGGCTTTCATAAGGGCGGCTGCCGGCCCGCTCACCGGGGCATCCCCGATAAACGGGCTCACGGCAATGACGAACTTGTCCGCCATGGCCTCTTTGATTCCCCTGCACTCAAGAATCGGGGTGATGCTCGTGATCGGGTTTGAAGGGCCGATGACCACCACATCGCTTGCCTCGACCGCCTGGATTACCTCCTCGGTGCTCTCAGGGGGTGTCTTTGAGCAGCGCACGACATCTTCGATCGGGATCTGGCCTTTGGACCTGATCCAGTACTCCTGGTAATGGATCAGGCCCAGCTCTGTTTTTACCCGTGTCGTGACTTCGGTGTCAGACATCGGGAGCACATTCTCCCGGACACCGAAACGGTCGCAGAGGGTCCGGGTGGCGTTCGTTAATCGGGTCCCTTCCCGGAGCATGTTCCCCCGCGCGATATGTACCGCCCGGTCCCGGTCGCCGATCGCGATGTACTCTCCGAGGCCCATGTGGAGGATCTCATCGTGGGTGGTGAACGTATCGTTTCGTATCCCCCACCAAGTGTCGGTGTTGAGTACACCGGCAAAAAGGTACATGACCGTGTCGACATCCGGCGATATGTGGTTGCCGGATATCCAGATGTCCTCGGCCGTGTTGACCACAACAGAGATCTCATGCCGGTCCATCACCTTCTGCATCCCGCGCAGCAGCTTGGGAGTGCCGGTCCCGCCCGAAAGGAACGTAATCATTACTCAATACTTTTATGCGATGTATAAGAAGATTCTTTAGAGTGAGTCCCAAGATCATCAAGGATCCGGTCCATGGCTATGTGGAAGTGGATGAGGAAATCCTGCCGATTCTGGATGCACCGGCCATCCAGCGTCTCCGCTATATCCGCCAGCTCGGGTTCTCGTACCTTGTGTATCCCGGGGCCAACCATACGCGTTTTGAACATTCTGTGGGTACGATGCACCTGGCCGGGGTCGCCTCCCGGCAGTTCGGTCTTGCGGATGAAGACCGCCTGCTGGTGATGATCGCCGCGCTTCTCCATGATGTGGGGCACGGGCCGTTCTCCCACGCGAGCGAGCCCCTCATGGAAGCCCGCCTCGGCCGCACCCACGATGATATCGCGGGGATCGCCGAGGAGCAGTTCGGGGCGCTTTTAGAACCGCTGGGAATAAACCCGTCTGAGGTCTGCGCAATCGTCAAGGGAAGCCACCGGCTCTCGGGGATTATCCACGGCGATCTCGATGTGGACCGGATGGACTACCTGCTCCGGGACGCGTACTACACTGGCGCCCCGTACGGCACGGTGGACGCCCACCGACTCATCAGGAATATCCACCTGACCCCGGAAGGAATCGGTACTTGACGAAAACGGCGTTAGTGCTGCAGAATCGCTCCTCATCGCACGGACGCTGATGCGCCCGAGTGTCTACTACCACCACGTCGAGCCGGATTGGTGAGTGCATGTTCCAGCTGGCGGTGCTTGCTCATATGGCGACCGGCCCGGCCGGCGGCCTTGAGCATATCTGTGCACTCGATGACGGGGAATGCATGCACGAACTCAAAAATTCCAAAAGCCCTCTTGCACGGAAAATGGCCGGCTGGCTCTACAAAAGACGGCTCTACAAAAGGGCCGTCTATGCCGGGCAGGATCAGGTCAATGCAGCAGCATTCCAGGCCGGCTGGCCGGTGGAACGTGCGCGGGAGGTCGCAGGAGAGATTGCCGGCAGAGCCGGGTGCCAGCCGAGCGACGTACTGGTGGACATCCCTCCGATCCCCGGGGAGATGTCACTCGAGGTCCAGGTGA
Source organism: uncultured Methanoregulaceae archaeon (assembly GCA_963717525.1). GTDB lineage: Archaea > Halobacteriota > Methanomicrobia > Methanomicrobiales > Methanospirillaceae > Methanoregula. The sequence continues at coordinate 1,909,294 of OY970343.1, read as the reverse complement.
AAAACCGGCACGCCGTTGTGGGGTTTGCCGAACTCTCTCCCAGCCTGCAGACCCTCAACCAGACCCGGCGCGAGCAGTGGCGGCTGGGCATATATACGCTCCCCGGGTACCGCGATGCCGTGGCCGATGCCGCAGCAGAGATCCTGCACATAAAAAAGCCCACCCGCCAGGATACCCTCTTTTGATCGCCGATTCCCCGGTGGTCCTTCATGCGAATAATAAACTCTAATAGTCTATGTTCTCAACATTATCCGCAGATGAAACTCTTCCCGATGCCCTGCATGCTTCTCGTTCTCTTCGGCGTCTTGTGTGCAGGGTGCACTGGCAACAGCCCTGCAGGGCCGGGCCTGCCGGTTACCCCGATCCCGACCGCAGCGGCGGCCGTTACCACAACCGCGGTGACGATGACCCAGCCAAACCTGTCCCTTGGCGCTCAATATCTCTATAAATCCTATTCCTTCTCCGGCCAGAACATCACGTTTAACGAGCAGATCCGGATAGATGACCCCTCATGGGCGATCGTGTATACCGTTCTGCCCCTCAGTGACAACCCACAGAACTGCTGGTTTGCAATGACCGTGACCAACCTCGATACCCAGAAAAACCAGACATTTACCTGGACATATATTAATGATACATACCAGCAATATCCCATGTATACGCCGGGACTCTACCAGTTTGCCATGACGGGGACACTTGTCAAGGTGGATCTGACTATGGCAAAGCGACTTCCCTGAGGTGAAATGAATTGGCTGATATCACAAGCGACGTATTTGTCATTACCTGCGGTGTCATCATCGTTATTGCCGTACTTGCGCTCACTTTCATCAGGCTCCGCTCCGCTGAGCGCAAGATGCATGAGAGCAGCTACAAACTCCGTGTGTACACGGACCTGCTCAATGCCGTGACCGAGATCAACCTCGCCGGGAGTGACAGCTACAAGATGGATATCGCAAAAAAGAATCTGGCACTGACCCTCAACAGGCTCAACCTCATCGCCAGCTCCGGTGTCCTCAAGAGCGTGAGCGACCTTCTCGATTTCCTCAACGAGCACAAGGAAAAGGACTTTGACACTCTCAGGCTCCATAATATCCTCAACACTCTCGTCATCGAAGCCCGTCGGGATCTCAACCCGTCCCACGCCCGCCGTGTCGAGGAGTCCAAGGTGCGGTACCGTTTCTTTGGCCCGGTCCGGAAATAGATCCTCTTTTGCCCCGGTTTGTGGGCCAGTTTTCGCATAAACTCTTTTTACCTAGGGGCTCCGACATTGGTACCACTGGAGAGCGTGGAGGCGTGACAATGAAAAAGGAATATGTGGTCGGAGTGACCGGTGCAAGCGGGATCTGCTATGCCCGGCGCCTGCTCGAGGTTCTGTGCCAGGATGCCCACGTGCATCTGATCATCTCTGAGGTCGCGCAGGAGATCGCACGCCATGAAAGGGTCGACCTTTCCGGTTTTCACGCGACCTATCACGATGTCGGGACAATAGGCGCCGAAATTGCGAGTGGATCCCACCGGCACGACGGGATGGTCATCGTCCCCTGCAGTGCAAAGACTCTCTCTGCGATCGCTTCCGGTTACGCGGACAACCTGATCACAAGGACCGCCGATGTCTGCCTGAAGGAACGCCGGAAATGCATCCTTGTCACCCGCGAGATGCCACTCTCGCAGGTCCACTTAAAGAACATGCTTGCGGCGCACGAAGCCGGCGCAACCATCATGCCGGCGAGTCCCGGGTTCTACCACCACCCGGAGAAGATCGACGATCTTGTGGATATGGTGGTTGCCCGGGTACTCGATCACCTCGGGGTGACCCATACACTCTCGGAACGCTGGAGTGGTTACGATGCGTGAGTTTATTGAAAAGATGCGCAAAGAGGGGCTCGTTGTCGATATAACGGAACCATGCTCTCCTGATGATATGAAGGCTGCACAGCAGGCGGCAGCAACGGACAAGATCCTGTTCTTCCACAACATGGGCGGGGCACGGGCGGTCATGAACGTGACCGCTGACCGGCGTGCGCTTGCGCTTGCGCTTGGCGTGAACGAGAAAGAAATGGTGCACAAACTCGCAGACGCCGCATTTGACGGGAAGATCGTCAGCGAAGGGAAATTTGTAATGATGAAGCCGGATCTTACCCGTATCCCGGTCATGCACTTTTTCCCCAAAGATGCCGGCAGATACTTCACGGCCGGTATTGTCTTCTCGAAGTGGGACGGCCTGGAGAACGCGTCCATCCACCGCATGCTCGTCCTTGACGACCACCGGGTCGCTGCCCGGCTCGTGGAAGGGCGGCATACCCATGTGATGCTCAAAAAAGCGCTGGCCTGCAATGAGCGCCTGCCAATCGCGGTGGCCATCGGCATGCACCCGGCAGTGACGTTTGCAAGCTGCACCCGGTCCCGGCCGGGAAGGAACTGTCCTATGCAGCAGAACTGCTCGGTGGTACGATACGGGTCAGGGAGTGCAGTAACGGTGTCCTTGTCCCTGCCGACGCGGAGATCGTCCTTGAAGGGTATATCGGTGCGGATGTCACGGATGAAGGGCCGTTTGTTGATATAACGGGCACCTACGACCCGGTCCGGCGCCAGCCGGTGATCGAGTTCACCGGCATGTACACGAAATCCGGTTTCATCTACCACAGCATCCTCCCCGGGGGCGACGAGCACAAGATCCTGATGGGGTGCCCCTATGAGCCCAAGATCTACCGGGCCGTTGCCGGTGTGACCGAGGTGAAAAACGTTGTGCTCACCAAGGGCGGGTGCGGTTACCTCCACGCGGTTATCCAGATCAAAAAGAGCACGCAGGGTGACGGGAAGAACGCGATCATGGCAGCCTTTGCTGCACATACTTCGCTCAAACATGTGGTTGTCGTGGACGAAGATATCGATCCGACGGATCCTGTTGAAGTCGAGTATGCGATTGCGACCCGGGTGAGTGGTGACCGGGACGTCATGGTGGTAACCGGTGTCAGGGGATCATCGCTTGACCCCTGCCAGAAAGAGGATGGTACCAATGTCAAAATCGGGGTCGATGCGACCATGGTGCTGGGCCACGAAGACGAGTTCCGGCGTGCCACATGGTGACCGGCATGCAGCTCGACCCGGAAGACGAGCGGATCCTTGCCGGCGAGCAGGGAGAGACCCGGCAGAAGATGCTCGAGCTGCTCGTTGCCCTCGGGAAAGTGTTTGGCGCAGAGAAACTCGTCCCGATCAGGAGTGCGCAGGTCAGCGGCGCGTCCTACAAGACGATCGGGAAATACGGTCTTGAATGGCTCGCAAGCCTCGATGCAAAGGCAGTGGTTCCGGCCGTGCTCAACCCGATCGGCATGCCCCGGACCCGGTGGGAGGAGATGGGGATCGATCCGGATTTTGCCAAAAATCAGCAGGCCGTGGTCGCCGCGTATGAGCGTCTGGGGGTCCTTCTTGACTGTACCTGCACCCCCTATTACCTGCACGAGACCCGGTATGGCGATCACCTCGCATGGTCGGAATCGTCAGCGGTCAGCTACGCGAACTCTGTTCTTGGGGCCCGGACCAACCGGGAGGGCGGTCCAAGCGCCCTTGCCGCGGCGCTTGTGGGAAAGACTCCCTGCTATGGCCTGCACCTTGCCAAAAACCGCGTGCCTCAGATGGTAATCGATGTCCGGGCCAACACCTCCGGCTGGGGCATCGCCGAGTTCGGGGCGCTGGGGTTCCATGCGGGAAAACTCGTGGGTAACAGGGTTCCCTTCTTCCGCGGGATCCGGCCGGAACCCGACCAGCTCAAGGCGATCGGTGCTGCGATGGCGGCGACCGGCGCAGTTGCGCTCTACCATGTCGAGGAAACGACCCCGGAGGTACAGAAAAATCGTTACGACCTTTCCGGACTCGATGTCATTTCGGTCGAACAATCAGAGATATCCCGCCTCTTTTTGGAGCTCCCTGTCGATGCCGTTGCGGTTGGCTGCCCGCACTGCTCTCCCGCGGAACTTGCCGAGATCGCCCGGCTCCTTGCCGGGAAAGTCGTGACAAAACCCCTTTACGTCTTTGCTGCAAAGGGTGTGATCGACCGGAACGTGAAAGTAGTCGATTCCATCGAAAAGAGCGGGGCCCGGGTCTTTGCGGACACCTGCATGGTCGTCTCACCGGCGATGGAGCAGGTACCATTCGATCATGGTGAACTCCGGCAAGGCCCTTGCCTATGTGCCCAATATGTGCGGCGGGCAGGCCCGTATCGGGACGATTGAGGACTGCATACGGGTGGCAACGGAGTAACACTGCCGTAGTGCTTCCCGGGCCTTAAAACAGCAACCCCTCCCACGATCTTCCGCACCTGCTCCCCTCTGAGGGAAAGAGTGTAAACGGCGGAAAAAGAAAAAGATTCAGGAGAGTCCCAGCAGGATCTTTTTGATCGTCTCAACGGATTCGGATTTCGGATTTCGTCCCGGCCTGACCCCCTCTCCATACGAAAGGATCTGCCGGATCTCACCAGCCGTTACGCTGCCAAAGGGGATCTTCTCCCAGCGATCCTGGTCGATGACATTCCAGGTGCACTGCATCAGGTGTGACAAAAGAAGGATGTCCTCCTCGGAGAATGACTTCCATTCGGGGCCCGCCCCCTGCTGCATCAGCTTGATCGCATGTTCGACTTTCTTTTCTCGGTGGACGTGGTACAACCGCCTTCCCACCTCGGCCTGGGTTGCTTCCGGCATAGGTGTTCCTCCCACCCCATTGAGGGGAATGAAGAGTGAATCCAGTTGTGCAGCCATATACTTTGCGGTGATTGTATGGCACAAAAGGAAAAACGTTTCTCCCTTTCGGGCTTCCTCCGGGCAATAGAAAATACTATAAAGAGGAACAGAATAATTCCGATACACCACACTTATGACCCGTACCAGTGAAGATGAGCTGGGCCGGCGGCGGTTCCAGCTGGGAAAGGAACAGGCGGTTGAAGAGGCAATAGAGAAGATACGGCGCGCTTCAGCAGTCAACTGGCCGGCCCTCTGCGGGGAGGACTGCATGCTGCTCCGGGAGATTCTCGGCGAACTCTGGGGGTGCCTCGAACGGGAGAAGTGGGAGCGGTACACCTTCTCGACACTCACGCACCAGAATATCCGGGATCTCCTTGCTCTCTGGGCAGGGAGGAAGGGGCATGCGCTGCCCTGTGCGACCCTGGAAAAGATGGATGAGATCCTTTCCCATACACGGAGCACCCCTCCCACGCAATAACGGAATCCGGGTGGAATAGGCCTTCCATCGGATGAATGCGCAATACCTTAATATATCAGCACTCGGTTAGGTTCTATCAGAGGGAGGTATAGATATGGTTGGTTGGGAAGTCCCGATTGGAGCTGCCATCGCATTTGCCGGTGGCGCCATAGGCACCGGGTGGGCGCAGTCCCGGATTGGCGCAGCAGGGGCGGGAGCGATCGCTGAACGGCCAGAAACGGTGGGATCGATCATCATCCTCGAGGCCATACCCGAGACGCTGGTCATCCTCGGTTTTGTCGTGGCCGCGATGATCATCCTGATGGTTACCTGAAAACCCGGACGTCACAGAGCATGTGCAGGGGGACAACCACAAAAACACCGTGTTTCCCGTGCACCATTCTTCTTTCCCCTCATGGGACCGTGATACCCGGGTACGGGGAGCATCAGGCAGCTGTTTACCGGCTGCATAACAGAAGGTCGATGTTGCCATGGCCTATGAAAATCTTTTAAAATCCGTAGAAGAGAGCGCAGAGGAAAAAGAGCGGGAGCTCAGGGAGAATGCGCAAAAACAGGCAGATGCCATCCGGCGGGAAGCAAAGAAACTGGCTGAAGAGGTTGTGGAGCGCACCGTAAGAGAAGCCGAAAATGCTGCTGATATCGAAAGGAACAAGCAGCTTTTCCTCGCTAAAGGCAAAATCAAGGAGCAGGCGCTCATGACCCGGGAGAAGATGTTTGAGACCGCCTTTGAGATGGCCGGGCAGCGCCTCGCTGTCGTGCGGCAGGACGGGAAGTACCCGGGTATCTTCAGGCGCCTTCTTGAGGAGACAATCAGCGCGACTGGCGAGGGTCCGTTTGTCATCCATGTCGATCCCCGGGACTTTGACCTCTGCACAAAGATGCTGGAGGCGATGAAGGTGTCCTGCGAGATCCGCACCGATCTTCCTTGCATGGGCGGCCTGTCCGCAAGTTCCCCGGACGGGCATATTACCATCTCCAACACGATTGAGTCCCGGCTTGAGCGGGTAAGGGAGCACAAGAGACGTGAGATCCACGCCACGCTTGTTGGGTGACTGACATGGACTGGGGATACATCAATGCCCGGATTCGGGGAATGAAGAGCCGCCTGCTGGATCACCGCATGCTCGATAACCTGATCCTCCAGCCCGACCTTGAATCCCTGATAGGTGAGCTTGAGAAGACACCGTATCGCGACGACATTATTGATGCCCGGGGCAGATATGCCGGCATGCCCTGCATAGAGTATGCCCTTCGCACAAATTTTGTCCGGACATTCCGGAAAATCCTCGCCTTTGCAGAGAAAGAGGAAGCCGAACGGTACATCAGGATCTTCCTTCACCGCTGGGATGTCCAGAACATCAAGACGATCCTGCGCGGGAAAAATATCCATGTGACAAACGAGGAGATCCTCGAGTGCCTCGTGCCCGCGGGCGAACTTGACGAGGCGGCCCTGACCGAGCTCGTGCGGCAGCAGGATCCCAAGGCTGTGATCGACCTGCTTGCTACGTGGCGCATCCCGTGGGCAAAGCCCCTGACCACCGCATTCCCGGAGTTTGCGCAGAAAGGCGATATCAGCAGGCTCGAATGTGCGCTCGACCAGTATTATTACGAGGAGGCGCTCCGTGCGGTCAAGGGTCCTGATCCCAACAACGCCCTGATCCGGCATATTCTTGCCATAGAGATCGATGTCGTCAACATCAAGACGGTCCTGCGGATGATCCGGGACCACATCGATCCGGTCGAGGCAGAGCGTTTCCTCATCGCGGGGGGGCTGGAATATGACCTCAAAAAGCTTGCCCGCCTGCTTGCCCTGCACACGATCGGGGATGTCCTTGCAGGGATGGCTGACTCCCGGTACCAGTTCCTCTCCGCCACCTCTGAGGCCGCAGTGAAGGTCCAGAAAATATCAGTCATCGAAAAAGAACTGGAACGTTACCTTGTCATGCAGGGCACCCGCTCCTTTTCGGGAGACCCGCTGAGCGTTGCCTCCATGATCGGGTACTTTTGGGCAAAGTACAACGAGATCACCAATATCCGGGTCATCTCGCGTTGCAAGACCGCGGATTTCCCTGTCGAACACCTCCGGGAGGAACTCGTGTATGTATAAGTTTGTGATCGTGACAGACAGCGACCGGGCCTCAGGCTTCCGGCTTGCCGGGGTCGAGGTGTTCGAGGTACGGGACACAGAAGAGGCGAAGGCCGTCATCCCCCCCCTCCTCCACAAGGATGACATCGGGATCGTTGCGGTGAATGAGGAGTACATGCTCTCGCTTGATGAGAAACTCATGGACCGGATCGAGAAGATGCACCGTCCGCTCATCATCCCTATCCCGGCGAGGAAAAAGGAAGTGGACCGGCGCACCTATATCGAACGGCTGCTCCGCAAGGCGATCGGGTACAATATCGTGCTGAAGAGATGATGGTATGATAACAGGAACAATATCACGGGTTTCGGGCCCGGTGATCATCGCAAAGGGGATGATCGGGTCGAAGATGTACGACGTGGTGCATGTCGGGACCGAGGCGCTCCGCGGTGAGATTATCCGGCTCGAAGGTGACGAGGCGGTTATCCAGGTGTACGAGGACACGACCGGCCTCACGCTGGGCGAGGGCGTGGAAAACACCGGCTCACCGCTCTCTGTGGAGCTGGCCCCGGGCTCCTCTCCTCGATCTATGATGGCGTCCAGCGCCCGCTGCCGGAACTCCTCAAAAAGAGTGGGGACTTCATCGGCAGGGGTATCACCGCCCCGGGCCTTGACCGGACAAAGAAGTGGGAGTTTGTTCCCGCGGTAAAAACCGGGGATCGCCTCTCGCCCGGAGATATCATCGGGACCGTCGCGGAGTTCCAGTTCGAGCACCGGGTTCTCGTGCCCCCAAAAGTTTCCGGCACGGTCACGGAGGTTCTCAAAGGTGCCTTTTTGGTCGATGAGGTCGTTTGTGTCCTTGACAACTCGGTACGGCTCACCATGATGCAGTTCTGGCCGGTCCGGATCCCCGGCCCGTTGCAAAGAAGCTCGACCCTGTCCTGCCTCTGGTCACCGGACAAAGGGTCTTTGACTGCATGTTCCCGGTCACCAAGGGAGGGACGGCTATGATCCCGGGCGGATTTGGGACAGGAAAGACCGTCTCCGAGCAGACCCTTGCCAAGTGGTCGGATACCCAGATCGTCGTGTATATAGGGTGCGGGGAGAGGGGTAACGAGATGACCGATGTGCTCGTGGAGTTCCCGGAGCTGATCGATCCCCGTACAAAGCTCCCGTTGATCCAGCGCACGGTCCTGATTGCCAATACCTCGAACATGCCGGTCGCTGCGCGGGAGGCTTCGATCTACACCGGGATCACGATCGCCGAGTACTTCCGCGACATGGGGTATGATGTGGCCCTGATGGCAGATTCGACCTCCCGCTGGGGCGAAGCATTGCGTGAGGTCTCCGGCAGGCTTGAAGAGATGCCGGGTGAAGAGGGCTACCCGGCCTATCTTGCGACCCGGCTTGCAGCCTTCTACGAGCGGGCCGGCCGGGTTGACTGCCTCGGCACCGGGGAACGGACCGGGTCGGTCACGGTCGTCGGTGCGGTTTCGCCACCCGGCGGGGACTTCTCCGAACCCATCACCCAGAACACGCTCCGTGTGGTCGGGACGTTCTGGGCGCTGGACACCAGCCTCGCCTACCGCCGGCATTTCCCGTCCGTGAACTGGATTAAGAGTTATTCGCTCTATCTCGATTCCATCGCCGGGTGGTACAGCCGGGAGATTGCCGGTGACTGGCGGGAGCTGCGGGACAAGGCAATGTACCTGCTGCAGAAAGAGGTGGAACTGCAGGAGATCGTCCAGCTGGTGGGCCCGGACGCGCTGCCTGACAGCGAGAAGGCGATCCTCGAAGTGACCCGGATGATCCGCGAGGACTTCCTCCAGCAGAGCGCCTATTCCGAGACCGATTCGTTCTGCTCCATGGAAAAGCAGTACCTGATGCTGAAAGTGATCATGGCCTACTACGAGCAGGTGAACCTCGCGATGAACCGGGGGGTTTCCCTCCGGCAGGTCCAGGCACTTCCCCTCCGGGCCTCCATCGGGAGGATGAAGGACGTCGGTGATCTGGAGGTGATCCGGGGTATGATCCGGGAGATCAGTGACCGGATGATGGCACTGGAGGTGGAGAAATGAAAGAGGCACCACTGCTGACAAAGGAATACCGCACGATCGGGTACGTCTCCGGCCCACTGATCTTTGTTACCGGGGCAAGAGGGGCATCTTTCGGCGAGATCGTGAAGATCACGCTCCAGGACGGCGAGGTGAGGAACGGGCAGGTGCTCGATATCTCGGAAGACCATGCGGTCATCCAGGTCTATGAAGGCACGAGGGGGATCGATCTTGTCGGCACCACGGTACGGTTCACCGGTGAGCCTGCACGGATCGCAGTGTCAAAAGACATGCTGGGCCGGGTCTTTTCCGGCGTGGGAACAGCCCGCGACGGCGGTCCTGATATCATCCCCGAGGCCGTGCTCGATATCGCCGGGATGCCGATCAACCCGTCCGCACGGGACAAGCCGGCCGACTTCATCCAGACCGGCATGTCGGCCATCGACGGCCTCAACACGCTGGTGCGCGGGCAGAAGCTGCCGATCTTTTCCGGGGCGGGCCTCCCGGCAAGCAAGCTTGCCGCCCAGATTGCCCGGCAGGCAAAGGTCCTGGGTGAGAACGAGCAGTTTGCCGTCGTTTTCGTGGCGATGGGGATCACCCACAAAGAGGCTTCGTTTTTCACGCAGGATTTCGAGCGGACAGGGGCGCTCGACCGCGTGGTCTTTTTCATGAACCTTGCCGATGACCCTACGGTCGAGCGCTTGGCGGCCCCCCGGTGCGGCCTCACGGTCGCGGAGTATCTGGCGTTCACCCATAACCTCCATGTCCTTGTGATCCTTACCGACATGATCAACTACTGCGAGGCGTTGCGCGAGATCTCGACTGCCCGCGAGGAAGTGCCCGGCCGGCGCGGTACCCGGGGTACATGTATACCGACCTTGCCTCGATCTACGAGCGGGCCGGCCGGTTGAAAGGAAGGCATGGTTCGATCACCCAGATCCCGATCCTGACCATGCCGGACGATGACATCACGCACCCGGTGCCCGACCTGACCGGGTACATCACCGAAGGGCAGATCGTCCTTTCGCGGGACATCTTCCGGCGCGGTGGCGATCCGCCGGTCGATGCCCTCCCCTGCCTCTCCCGGCTCATGAACCTCGGTATCGGCCCCGGCAAGACCCGGGAGGACCACCGCGGCGTGGCAGACCAGCTGTACGCGTCTTACGCGTACGGGCGTGACCTGCGCCGGCTTGTGGCCATTGTGGGGGAAGAGGCGCTGACGGATCTTGACCGGAAATACCTGAAGTTCGCGGAAGCGTTCGAGCGTCAGTTCATCACGCAGGGTGACGAAGACCGGCCGATAGAAAAGACACTCTCGATCGCGTGGGATCTCTTCAGCACGCTTCCGGAGGACGAACTCAAAAGGATCAAAAAGGAGCACATCCAGAAATACCACCCGGCCGCACAGGAAGCGACAGGGTCGTCCAAGGGGAGCTGAGACACCGTATGGAGCAGGTCCGGCCGACCCGGATGGAGCTGATGAGGCTCAAGGCCCAGATCCGGCTTGCGGAGCAGGGCCGGGACCTGTTGCGGCAGAAGATGGATGCCCTGATCCAGGAGTTTTTCAAGATCTTAAGCTCCGTATCCGAGTCCCGCGACGAGCTGGAACAGGTCTCGCAGGCAGCTCGACCTTGCCCTGATGATCGCGGAGGCTGTTGACGACCCGGTCACGCTCCGGTCCGCGTCGTTTGCCTCTAGGCGGTCGATCACGATCGATATCAGCGGGAAGAACATCATGGGCGTTCCTGTCCCGGTGATCGAGAAGAAACGCGTCTCCAAGACCATGCTGGAGCGGGGCTACGGCATCATCACGACGAGCGCCCGGATCGATGAGACTGCCGAGCGGTACGAGCTGGAGCTGGATCTCCTCATCAAGCTTGCCGAGATCGAGACGGCGATGCGGCGGCTTGGGACCGAGATTCAGATGAACCGCCGGCGGGTGAATGCACTCGAGCAGATCCTTATCCCGGAATTACAGGGCCAGGCGAAGTACATCGAGAATGCAATCGAGGAGCGGGAACGTGAGGACCTGTTCCGGCTCAAGAAGGTCAAAAGCATCATCGAGAGGAAGAAGCGCAAGGCAAGAATGAAGAAGATAGGGAAGTGATCTCTTATTTGATGGGGGTTGGACCGGTTAAGTAACCCCCCTCCTCCCCGATGTGGCTCCCATTGCGCTGGCCCCCTTGGGGCAGGGTTGCCCAAAGGGAGGTAACAGATTTTTCTGTACGAACCTTTGCAGGGGTCATCCTCGCGGGTTTTTGGCTCTGGTTCCTCACAAAGTGGGGGGGGGTCGGATCCGAACATGGTATGACCCCCCCACCGGGATTTTGCATTTTCAAAAATTGATGGAGGGTGGGTCGCACATGTTCACGGCTGACGGTTCCGATATCGTAAAAGTTGGGGGTCATACCCGGATCAGGTACGACCCCCGGGACGTACCGTGAATGCCCTGCCTGCAGGCCACGTGAACCCGCTTACGGCACTTCCCTCTTAAACGGCTTGTACGGCATCCCTCCCCCTTCGTAGAACTTCGAGAAGAACTCGACAAGGTGGAGACGCACCGCGTGGATCGAAGGGGAGAACATGGCAAGCGCGACATTGAGCGCGTGCAGCAGGAGAGCGACGATAATCCCAATGATGGCAAACGCGAATGCACCGCTGAGCCGGTTTGCTACCATGGCGAGGATCACCGAAGCCATACCGATCGCCATGAGACGGGAATACGAGAGGATGTTTCCGACCGTGCTCATCACCTCGATGGTGCCGAATACCCCTGCTCCCATAAGGATGAGGGGAAGACCGATAACGATGAGGACGACCGCCGGGTAGACGGAAAACGCCGGCACAACCTTGGCGAGCATGGCGACAAGGACGATGATCGCGGTGATCACCAGCAGCATGCCGGTCTTCTCGTAGAGATGCTTGCGTTTCTTCGTGATGATCGCGTTCCGGATGCCGATGAACAGTCCGAGGAAGACATGGATGACCCCGATGGTTATCGCTAGTATGAGCATGGGGATCATTGCGTCCACGCGGTTCCAAGTGATGCCGAGCACCTGCACCGGGTGAATCCAGCCGAGAGTCTCCCCCAGGTCCCCGAAAAACTCGCCGAAAAGGTAGCCGAAAATGATAGCCGGGATCGACGATATGATCAGGATATTGGCAAGGTTCTTTGCAAATCCGATTGCCTGGAACCGGTGCCGGATCACAAGTGCAAACGCGAGGATGACCAGGCCGTACCCGATATCCCCTACCATGAGCCCGAAGAAAAGCGGGAAGAAGATGGCAAGAATCGGCGTGGGATCGACCTCAAAGTACCGCGGCGGTGCGACGAGCTGCATGATGAGTTCGAAAGGTTTTACCCACGGGGGATTGTTATAGTAGACAGGGGCGTTCTCCATATCTTTTTCCGTTACCGGGATTTCGTGGACGATCACCCTGTCGGAGAACCGGTCGTGTATCATCATCCGGGTCCTGCCCAGGTATTTTTTCGGGATCCAGCCCATGATCACGAACATGTATTCCGACACCCCGAAGTTCCGGTACATGTTGACCTCGGCGTGGATCAGGCTGAGCCGGTTTTTTAAGACAACCAGTTCCTGGTACCAGGAATTTGCGAGGGCGAGGAGCTCAGCATCGATGCGGGCGATCTCCTCCTGCGTATGGAGCCGCTCCTCCTCGATCAGGGCATACATCTCATAAAAGGGCCTGCCGGTGTACTCTTTGGGGAGCCTCACCTCGTTCACGTTTACGGAATAGATAAACGCGTGGATCTCCTCGGAGTATTTTTTCGGGAAGACCATGATGGCGGCAAGGGTATCGGCATCGACCGTGGTCGCGATCATTTCGAACCGGTTGCCGGTGATGGTGTCGAGTTCCTTTTTTATCAGCTCAAGGACTTCCCGGTGCTCCTCCTGGATAAGGAGGATCGTCACCTCGAACCCTTCGAGTGTCGGCAGTTCCTTCTCCAAAGGGTGGATGATATCGAGGACCTTCTCGTACCGGTTTAACGTTGTGATCGACAGGGTGAGTTCAGTCTTCTTTGCCGCCAGTTCCCGGGTTGTTGTCTCAAGGGTGCTGATGATCGCACGGGCCCGGGCGACCAGCTCTGCATGGGTCTTTTTCTCCAGCTCGGCCCGGATCCCGGACTGGGTGCCGGGGTCGTCGGCAAGCGCGGGCAGCGTGGAAAAGATCGCGCTGATCGTGCCAAGGACCCCGGCAATCTCCTCAGCCTCCTCCTGCCGGACCCGGCAAGGCTGATCTCGTCTTTTGCAATGAGTTCCGGTGCATTCTCGATGTGAAGGGTCCCTGCCTCGTACAGGAGGTCGACTGCATGCCCCAACTCCGCTTTTGGCCCAATCACCTGGATGCGTTTCATTGCCTGGAGCATACGACCCTCCGCCGGGTGAACCCGGCTTTATTCCATGGTCACGTACCTGACGATCCTTTCCGCGGCCGCAGGGATGTTTCTCTCCCCCCGTTCTGATACGGCCGTGCGGTCTGATTCGGCAGCTTTTGTGAGTGCCTCAATATCAACAGCGGTCTTCCCCCGCACATTCCAGTAGACCAGTTCGGCACTCTTCTTTCCCTCTGCGTCCGCTGTGCAGAGCAGTTCCTCGGCCTCGGTCTTTGCAGCCGTTACCACGACGTCTGCCTCTTTTTTTGCCGTGTCGATCTTGTGTGCAAACTCCTGTTCCTTGTCCCGTATCTGCTGCAGCAGCGTTTTTTCCGTGTCCATGCCGACCTCCCGTCAGAGCCCGTATTTGTCCCTGAGGACCGAAGTCACCCCGTGCGCGGGCTTTTTGTCGCGGCACGGTGCGCCAGAATCCGCCGGATCGCCACCGGGGATCTTTTTTGGCTTGTGCGCAGCCTCCTCTATGCGTTTCCTGCAATTCCCGATCGCCGTAGTCTGCAGCGCACTGATGGTCTGTTCGAGATCCTGTGCCATCGCCAAAACCGCCTCCGGAAGAGATGATCACTTGCAGTATACCACAGAGGTTGGATAAATACTTTCTATTGGGGCAGTGAGGCGGGTGCCCGGAAAGGAAGATCTTATCCCCCGCCGGGCAGACACTGTCTGTACAAACGTTCGGCAGGGTACCGTACGTGCTTGGGGTGAGATGGCATGGATGTTGTAGTGACACTCGGCCTTTTTGTCATCTTCTGTGCCGTCCTGATTCTCCCGTTCTCAGCAAAGAAGATCGAAGAGAACCTTGAACTTTTCCTCTTCTGCTGCGGGATCCTTGCGCTCACCATCTCCGGTTTTGCGACTCTTTCCGGTGAACAGACGGGCTGGAGCGCGGCGATTGTCATAGAAGCCCTCACCAGCCCTTTGAATATCGCATCGGTCTGGGGGATCCCGATCGGGATCGTGCAGATCGTCCTTATCGTGGGCCTACTCATCTACTGCTTCCACCACCGGCTGGAGCGGGCGATCAACACCGCGGTCGAATTGTTCTCCCTCACGCTGATCGTGCCGCTCCTGATCATCGTCCTTGGACTCATCTCCAGCATCATATCCGCGATCCTTGCCGCGATCATTCTCGTGGAGATTGTCAACGCTCTTCCTCTGGTAAAAGAAGCGAAGATCGAGATCACGATCATTGCCTGCTTCTCCATCGGCCTTGGCGCCGGCCTTACCCCGCTGGGCGAACCGCTCACCACCATCGTCATTTCCAAACTCGGGGGCGAGCCATACCATGCCGGGTTCCTCTTTCTCTTCGACAAGCTCGCGATCTATATCGTTCCCGCGGTCATCATCCTCGGGATCCTTGGCCTTTTCGTGCTTAAAAAGCGTAAGACCGATGAGACCAGCCTGAAATGCACAGTCGAGCGCGAAACGGTGCGCTATATCGTTATCCGGGCCGGCAAGGTCTACCTCTTTATCATGGCCCTCATCTTCCTCGGGGAGGGGTTCAAGCCCCTGATCCTTGGCTACGTGGTCCTTATCCCGCCCGAAGCCCTCTACTGGGCCAACATGGTCTCCGCTGTACTCGATAACGCGACCCTTGCGGCTGCCGAGATCAGCCCGGCGCTCTCCTTAAACCAGATCACCAGCGCCCTGCTTGCACTCCTCATCTCGGGGGGCATGCTCATCCCGGGAAACATCCCCAACATCATCGCGGCAGGAAAGACCGGGATTTCGAGCCGGGAATGGGCGCGGCTGGGCATTCCTCTCGGCCTTCTCCTGATGGCAGTGTTTTTCTGCATCCTCTTCATCCCCGCTTTCCTCGGGCTTGCCTGACGAGATCAAAACGTGCGCACGGCCGCCCGGCAACAACACAGATGAGCTGTGGCATGCAACTATGAAATATACCGGTGTTCCCATGACCCCCGATGACCCCAATAATGGCAACGATACCATTCCCATCCTGATCCGCGAGCTCGACGATCCCTCCATCGACAACCGCCACCACGCCATCCTCGTTCTGGCGGGTATGGGAGCGGCGGCAGTTGAACCCCTGATCCGCGCCCTCGCCGATGCCAGCGACAACGACCGCCGCTGGTACCGCGCTATCGCCCTTGCAAAGACAGGGGTGCCGGCGATCGACCCGCTCATTGCGGCGATGGAAAAGAATACCGACCACGAGTTCCGGCGCTATGCAGCGGCGGCGCTCGGTGAGATGGGAGAACCGGCAGTCGAACCTCTTATTACGGCAATGGCAAGTGACGATAAGGAACTGCGGGGCGTTCTCTCCCGGGCGCTCTGCCGGATCGGCAAACCCGCAGTGGACCCGCTCACCCGGCGGCTTTCCGATGCCAATGAAATCCTCCGGTCATGTGCCACACTCACGCTCTGGCAGATGGGCGAGACCGGCCTGCCATCCATGGTCGAACAGATCCGGGACGAAAAAAAGGTCTAATCCTCATCCCAACGCCCCTCTTTTTAACCGCCGGACACCGGATCCCACAGTATAAATTTCAAGCCACCGGATTGTACCACGATGCTGAAACTCTCCCCTGAGATGGAGCAGTACGGGAACTCCCTGATGGATGGGCTGACCCGGGCAATTGCACTCGCCAGGGAGGCGCGTTTGCGGGGCCTTGACCCGAGCATGGATGTCGAGATCCCTATTGCAAGCGATCTCGCGGACCGGGTCGAGGCGCTGCTTGGGATCAAAGGGGTGGCTGAACGGATCCGGGAACTCGAATCACAGATGTCCCGGGAAGAGGCGGCACTCCGGATCGGCGACGATTTTATTGCGCGGCGCTTCGGGGAAAAAAACAATGACGAAATCCTCGACCATGCCATACGCACCGCGATGGCTCTTTTAACCGAAGGCGTGGTCTCGGCACCGACCGAAGGGATCGCAAAAGTCGGGACCGGCAAGAACGACGACGGCAGCCTGTACCCTGAAGATCTATTATGCCGGGCCGATCCGGAGCGCCGGCGGGACGGCGCAGGCGCTCTCGGTGCTTGTCGGTGACTATGTCCGGGAAAAACTGGGGATCGGGCGCTACCGCCCCCGCCCGGTCGAGGTCGAGCGGTACATCGAGGAGATCCGGCAGTACAACTCGATCATGAACCTCCAGTACCTCCCCAGCGAAGCCGAGATCCGGCTGATCGTGGAGAACTGCCCGGTCTGCATCGATGGCGAGGCGACGGAGAAGGAGGAGGTCTCGGGGCACCGGAACCTTGAGCGTGTCGAGACAAACTCCGTGAGGGGCGGGATGGCCCTCGTTCTCGCGGAAGGGATTGCAGGAAAATCCCGCAAGCTCAAGAGCAAGGTCGAGA
Source organism: uncultured Methanoregulaceae archaeon (assembly GCA_963717525.1). GTDB lineage: Archaea > Halobacteriota > Methanomicrobia > Methanomicrobiales > Methanospirillaceae > Methanoregula. The sequence continues at coordinate 1,892,210 of OY970343.1, read as the reverse complement.
AGATGAACATGGCCGGCTGGGATTGGCTGGACAAGCTCATCGCCGGCGCGGCAAAAACGGGGGACGAGGAGCATACTCCGGGCGTCAAGCCGCTGGATAAGTACCTCCGGGATCTCATCGGGGGAAGGCCGGTCTTTTCGTACCCGATGAGGAAGGGGGGCTTCCGGCTCCGATACGGCCGTTCGAGGAACACCGGCTTTGCGGCGGCCGGGTTCAACCCGGCAACACTTCACCTGCTGGGAGGGTTTTTGGCAGTTGGCACCCAGATGAAACTCGAACGGCCAGGCAAAGCCTGCGGTGTCGTCCCTGTCGATACCATCGAGGGACCAACTGTGCGCCTCACCGGTGGCGAAGTTATCAGGGTTGACGATGAGAAGACCGCACTGACCCTGGTAAACAAGGTTGAAAGAATCCTCGATGTCGGCGAGATCCTGATCGCGTACGGGGACTTCCTGGAGAACAACCACCCGCTGGTGCCGGCAGGCTACTGCGAGGAGTGGTGGCTGCTTGACCAGGCGCCGGGGACAAAACCGCCGCAGGATGAAGCAGAGGCGCTCGCGCTTGCAGGGACAGGCGGATACTTGTACCCGGCGTATACCTGGTTCTGGGACGATATCTCCACCGACCAGATACGGCTTCTTGCCGATATCGTTTCCGGCACCGGCGCGATCGAAGATGGTGCGCTGGTAATCCCTCTCGATGCAAAAGTAAAAGAGCCGCTTGAAACCCTGCTCATTCCCCACAAGGTGAGCGGGGGAATGATACGGATCCGGACCTTCCGGGCGGTTGTCGCCTGCCTCGGCCTTGACGAGCACCTGAAAAAACGCGACACCTGGAACACGGCACCGGCAGGAGCCCTGCCGCTCGACCTCGTCATGCACCTGAGCGGTCTCTCCCTCCGGTCCCGGTCGGGTCTTCGGATCGGCGGGAGGATGGGCCGGCCCGGTAAGTCCAAGCCGCGCAAGATGAGCCCGCCGCCGCATGGGCTCTTTCCGCTTGGGGAGTCCGGGGGCGCCCGGCGGTCGTTCCAGGAAGCGTCGAACCACACTGAGGAATCGGACGCCCGTGCGACCGAGATAGACTTCCAGCAGGAAGGGGGAATTATCGAGATCGAGGTCGGGCGCCGGCGGTGTCCCGGCTGTGGCGAGATCACCTTCCTGAACCGGTGCCAGAAGTGCGGGACGCACACAACATCTGTCAACACCTGCCCCAAGTGCGGGCACGAGGTGGCGACCGAACGCTGCCCGAACTGTGACGTCCCGGCCACCTGCAGCCAGAGGATCGCCTTAAACGTAAAAGCGGAATACGCGCAGGCGATGGAGCGCCTCGGGATAAAAAAAGAGAGCATCGCGCTCGTCAAAGGTGTCAAGGGTGTCATCTCCCGGGAAAAGACGGTCGAGGCGATGGAAAAGGGCATTCTCCGCGCCCAGCAGGACATCTACGTCTTTAAGGACGGCACGACCCGGTTCGACATGATCGACCTTCCGCTAACGCATATCCGGGCGGACGAGGTGAGGGTGCCGGTCGAACGGATGCGCGAACTTGGGTATGTCAAAGACATCGACGGCTACGATCTCCAGAACGGGCAGCAGGTCGTTGAGCTGCGTCCGCAGGATCTCCTTGTCTCCGACTCGTGTGCGGACTACATGATCAAGGTCGCCCGGTTCATCGATGACGAGTTGACCCGGCTCTACGGCCTTCCTGCTTTCTACAACATACAGACCCGTGACGACCTGGTCGGCCACCTCGTTATCGGCCTTGCCCCCCATACGAGCGCCGGCGTTCTGGCCCGGATCATCGGGTTTACCCGGGCAAATGTCGGGTATGCCCACCCCTTTTTCCATGCGGCCAAGCGCCGGAACTGCTTCTACGGCGACACCGAAATCGAAGTTTATGATGGAAAAACATGGGCACACCACCCCATACGGAAGTTCGTGCTGGAGAACTTCGATGTCAGCAAGCCCGGGCTCGACCGGCTGGGCACGTATTATTCTGATCCGGTCCGCCCGTACTTCACGAGGACTGTCGACACAACCGGCGGGGTGCACCTGCGCAGGATCACCTCGGTCTCCATCCACCAGGCGCCGGTACACCTGATCCGGTTTACTACCTCACGGAAAAGGCAGCTGACGGTCACACCCGACCACGCAATGCTGGTCTGGGATACCGTGTACTTACGGAAGCTCAAGGCGCTGGAGATCAAGGCCGGGGATGCTGTGCCAATATACGAGGGCGGGGCGGTGATTGCCGACCGGATCGCGGCAGTCGAGACGGTCACCTCCCTTGAAGACCGGGTGTACTGCATGACCGTGGCAGACGATCATACGCTTGTCGCAAACGGCATCTTCACCGGCCAGTGTGATGGCGACGAGGACTGCATCATGCTCCTCATGGACGGCCTCCTGAATTTCTCCCGCTCATTTTTGCCCCAGAACCGGGGTGGCACGATGGATGCGCCGTTGGTGCTCACGAGCCGCATCGACCCGGCGGAGATCGATAAGGAGTCTCTCAACGTTGATGTCGGGCGCGGTTACCCGCGCGAGCTTTACGAGGCCGGCCTTGTGTATGCCAAGGCAAAGGATGTCGAGCCGCTTATTGACCGGGTCGAACGGAGGCTGGGGACCCCGCAGCAGCTCGAAGGCTTTTTCTTCACGCACGATACCTCGGACATATCGGCAGGGCCTCTCGAGTCCACCTACACCCAGCTCAAGACCATGAGCGAGAAACTTGAGGCAGAGCTCGATCTGGCCGAGAAGATCCGGGCGGTCGATGCCGATGATGTGGCAGAGCGTGTCCTCAACACGCATTTCATCCGCGACCTGATGGGAAATCTCACTGCGTTCTCCAAGCAGAAGTTCCGGTGCACCAAGTGCAATGCCAGTTACCGCAGGATGCCGCTTGCCGGCAAGTGCACGAAGTTCAAGGGTAAGGGAATCTGCAACGGAAATATTATTCCGACCGTGCATGAAGGGTCAGTCAAGAAGTACCTCGAAGTTTCCCGCGCGATGGTGAAAAAGTACAGGGTGTCAGAATATACCCGGCAGCGGGTCGAGGTGCTCGACCTTGCCATCGAGTCGACGTTTGGCGAGGAGAAGCACGAGCAGCTGGGCCTCGCGGATTTTATGTGACCCGCCCGACCCTTACACCCGCCGTGATGATCCCCGATGTTGAGGGAATCCCGGTCTGCCAAAGGGAGGCAGGCGGAAGGGCCGGATAACCTGCCCTGGCACAAGAGCTCCTCTTTGTCAAAGTCTTTTACTATCCTGAAATCCAATACTAAGCTTGCGCGAGAATATCTAAGTGGTCAACAGAGGCGGACTCAAGATCCGTTCCCGTAGGGGTTCGCAGGTTCGACTCCTGCTTCTCGCACTGGATCATTTTTCTTTCGTGGGGTTCGTGAAGAGATCCTTGGGCCCGGTCCCCGGTTATACCGCCGGTGAAACGGAACTTGGCAGATTTTGTTTTCAACTATCCGTTGTATGGCACCTGGTATCTTCGGTTGGCGAGAACATGAATTCAGTTTATATAAAATGGGATTTCACCTGCACTGAAAAGGTGATGAGCATGACCCGGATGGGACGAATCAAAGGAAGGATCAAAAAGAAGGTCTGGATCCGTGAAGGGATATCCTGATCATCGTCCCCTGGAATTTCCAAGATACCAAGTGCGACACCGTCTACCGTTACACCGGCCCGCAGATCAAGTGGCTGAGATGCAGCCATTACCTCTGAACCGGCAGCGCCCGGTATCCCTTCAGGACTAACCTTCCCGCTCAATTAAACTGGAGAAAGATCATTTCCTTATTATTAAACTACGCCCTGCCCTTTACAAGAAGAGTTTTTAAACCAGAAAGCCGGTGATCACTTCCGGCAGAAGACAGGGTTTTTAGGTTTCAAAAAAATTATTGGAGTCGGATGAATGCTTTCGGAGATTGTCCTAGTGTTAATGCGTCAGCGATAACTTCCTTACCACTGTTAGCATCATGCGCATAGGCAATCACCTCAATGGAATAGACTCCCGGGGGCAGGCTGCCGACATTCCAGTCATAAGACTGGGTCCAGTTCCCTGGATTGACCGGCTGCTGGTACATAAATTTCCATGTGGGGTCGCTTTGGGAATTATAGTATACTGTTTCCGTGGCAAACTGGCTGCCGGGATAGGTGATGTTCCACTGGAGGGGAGCTACATTTGTGATGGTGTTATTCTGTACTTGGAGATCGGTGATAGTGATTGCCGGCATGTTAAAACCGGTATTGGTGTAATTATATACCCCATTAATAGAGCCCCCATTGGGCTGCATGCACTCTCCGGTATTAAAGCAGATGGTCGACTGGTTTCCAGGAAGATTCATCGAGCCCGGTAGCAGGAGCTGCAGCTCGAATGTGGCACTCCATGTTTGTCCGACGGTCATCTTTCCGATATCGAATGACAGTGTCTGGTTCTGAATCCAATCATCGGTCTGGTTGATAACGTATGTATTCCCGTTCTGGTCTGTGATAATGGTAGACGCGAGGGGATCGTATATGTAATTGAACGTCTGGTTACCCGGTGTCATATTGGTGACATTGTTGTAGGTCACGGCGACATTCTGCATGTTCAGATTCATGGTGGTGTTCACACCCGCCGTATTCTGGATCTCGCCCTCGATTATCTGGAATATGCCTGTCATTGTGGTTGGATCAGGGGCGAAATACAAGGGTACTCGGCGCGGATACCATGCTGCCGAAAAAGGCCATATCCGAGATATTGTTGTGGCCGGAAAGGTCAGCATCCGGGAAGCCGATGCCATAGATAGTGATCCCCTGACTCTTTGCCCGGTTCGCTGCATCAACACTGGCAGCCTTTCCGATATCGCTCTCATCAAACCACCAAAGCTGGGGGCCTTCGGAAGTACCGGTCCCGTTCCGGGGATTCCAGTCAGAGGGCCAGTACGATTCGAGGGACCCGGGAGCTATCGGGGCCATCATGTTGATACCGTCCCCCATAAGAATGATGGTCTGGTTATGGGTTGGGTTGCCTTTGGAATTGAGCTCCTTGATCGCTGCATTGATCCCCGCTGCGTAATCCGTCCCTCCGTAATTCATATAACTTGTATATCCATTGACAATACCGGTAAGCGCCCCCTGATTCGCAGGATAGGTAGGTCCTGCGTTCATCAGGTCTGTATCGATCTGTGCATCTGACCCTGGGTTCAGATATTGGTAGCTCATCGGGTTTGTGGCATTGGTGCAGGCATGTCCGCTTCCTATACCGTATACAAAACAATCTGTGCTTGTACTAACAATGCTATTCCAGTTGGTAGGATTGACCAGATTAAAGTCCCACACATTGCCATAGGGATTGAATGGCGTTAATTTATGAGAGGTATTTGCCAGCTGGAGATTCCAGAGGGCAATCGTATCAGCCGAGGCATAGGGGGGACCGGTTGGGGTGGGACTATCCCCGAAGGACACGAGAGAGATATAAGTATTATCGGTTGCATTCTTTATAAATCCGGCCTCCGAGGCTTTGGTGTTTGCCAGTCGTCCCGCCCCACCGATACCCCCGGCAAGATCGGTAACAATAACAACATCCGCAGGAGTCCCGGTCAGATTCCAACCATCCGCCGTGAGGCTTATCGTGACAGAGAAGATCCCGTTTACATTCACGTTCTGGGGAGTGATCGTGGTCTGCTCGCTCAGGTAGGGATAGTTCTTCCAGCTCAGCTGGATTGGCTGGTTGATCGTGTTCCAGGTTGCCGCCACGGTGACATAGCCGGTATCCGTGGGGTCGTAACTGACGTTTCCCTTATTCGTGTCGAATGTTCCGGGCACAAAGTTAACGATGGCGGTACCATTCACATCGGTGATCGCCGATGTGTTCTGGAGCATTGGTCCGCTGATCGAGCCTGTTTGGGTAGGTATACGTTGGTGCTCCCATACTGAACGTTACGGTCTGGTTGGGCACCGGGTTTCCCATCATATCCATGACTTTTGCGACAAGCTGAGCTGTCTGGCCGGGCTTGGCATCGAGGCTTGGCATCACCTGAGGCGTTGCCGAGAATATCATATTCACCGGGGCAGTGTTGTAGAACTGGACCGTTTTGGACGTGCTGACCGATGTATTTGAAATGGCGGTCGCCGTCAGGACTACATACCCTGAGGCGCTGTGCGGGCCATAAGTGTAGACCACTTGGCCAAAGGGGTTAGTCGTCAGGTTCGCCGAAGGATCCCCGGCCCAGTTGGACTGCACAAAAATGCCTTGGTTTTCGGTGGGGTTTCCGTATTTATCGTAGAGTGTGTCGGTGATAGCAAACACGTGAAGTGGATTGTTGTCCGCCGGCTGGGTTAACGTTGAGGGGGTAATTGACTCAGCTATGGAATACGGAACACCATCATTTATACCATAGATAAACTGATAAATACCCAACGGCTGGCCGACATTCTGGAAAGGATAGAGAAGGACCATGTTCTCGCCCGGCATGGTATCCGTACGTACACTGACCGAGATGTTCCCGTTTGCATCCAGCAGGAACGGCGATTGCTGGACATAACTCCCGCTGATATTGAAGTCTGCCATGGTGCCGGGGCCTGATATCCAGAGCGTTATAGTGTGGGGGTCAATGGGGTTCCGGTTGTCAATGGGGTTACCATACTGATCGGTAAAGCTGATGTTGAAGGGTGTCTCCGTCCCTACAGTCACTTCATTCTGGAAGTCAAACGCTGCATTCTGTGCAACGTCATGATCGATCTTCTGGGTATAAACATTGGTTACGGTGATGATATTTCCGCCGTCATTATAGGTTATTGTTGCCGTGATATTGACCGCGCCGGTTTTGGTTCCCGCAGAAAAAGTCGCGGTCGCCTGCCCGTTTCCATCCGTGGTACCATTATTCATCGTCAGCGATCCGAACGTCGTCGAGTTGGTCAGCACCATAGTAACGGTGGCACCGGGAACCGGGGTTAAGCTTGTTGAATTATATGCAAAGACGCTGATAGTTGACTGGTGGTTTACCACGACCCAGTCATTACTGCTGACAAGTATCGAATTCTGGTCCGGTATCAATGCGGCACTTCCTGCACCCGCCAGCAGGAGGAGTCCAATCAGTGCAATCAAAATAAGATGAACACGCATACCCCGTCACTTGTGTATGGTATTGACAGGACGAATATATAAAAATTATTATTTGTTTAATCTCTGGGATATCTGTCGGATACGGAAAATAAGCACTAATTAGAGCGCTTTCTCATAAAAAGTGATATAATGAATACATTTTCCGATCCTGTAACCGGTTTACGAAGAACCCTTTGTTTTCCAAAAGGCCGGTATCTCGTTTAAGCACAATCCCTCAACAAAATGATCCGGGCAAAAATATACGCCGGATTTTCCGGCCTCCTGCGTACTCCCCGGACCGTTATACCGACTCTATGGCGACTTGGTACTGGTAGATCACCACTTCTGCAGACTGGGCAGAATTCAGGGGCCATTGATACACGCCCCCTCCTAATGAATTCAGGTTAAGCGTGCCGGTAAAATAATTGTCCCACGCTGCTGAATAATCCGCGTTGTTGTTGGGAAGATACCTGACATAGAGTCCGTCACCAGCCGGAAGATTATACGAAGTGTAGTTGGTCAGATCCAAATTCATTTTCACGGTGCCGACTCCTTCCTGTGAAAGAATATCTGTAGTGGGGGTAGTAAAACCAATCAGGTAGATCACGGCGGTATTGGTCTGACTGTCATAATACCACCGGGGTTCTGCAAGCATGCTCGACCCGCTCTCGGCAAGCATCCTTTTGACAACCGCACCGTTCTCAAGCGACAGGCCGGTCTGGGCACTTGTCGATTCATACCGGAGGTCCCCGGTGAAGAAGAGCAGAGGATTAGTTTGGAATGCAATAATCCCATTATCATCATAAACTGCAAAATTCGATTCCGTAGCATTGTCATACGTCATATTATAGACTGTGAGCGCACCGCCACCCACATTCAGTGATGTTTCTGTATAGGGTACTGTTTTGTAAGCGATACTCTTGAGATCATTCTGCAGGACAATCATGTTCTTCTCCATGATCTGCTCATTTGAGCTGGACTGCTGCTGCAAAAGCATCGGGTACCCATACATCGTCACCAGTCCGATCCCGGCGATAATAATCCCGAAAATAATAATAAATCCGATCGCTTCTGATATTGCCCGATCCGCTCTGTTTTTCTTCCCTCGTTTCTGTTGCATCGTTTCAGAACCCTCCCGAATCATAACTTATCTGGTTTATCCCATTACCTGTTGTATTCCCGGTCACATTCCGGGTTGAGCTGATGCCGGCAAGACTGATATTGCTGACAATGTTACCCTGGTAGACCATGACCCCCTGATCTGCTGCTGTTGCCCCCGTGTAGATATCGACAAAATAGTTCTGTCCCGCCACATCGTCAGGAAGATTGAAGGATGAGGTGATGTTGCCTGTTGTCGGTGCAATGGCGTACACATCAACGATCCGCGTCGATACCCCGTTTCCGATATCGGTAAATGCATTGTATTGCAGCGTCTCCGCCGGCCCCTGCATGAAGTTTGCGTTTACTGAAAGAAGCACTACAACAAAGAGAATCAGAAGAATTGTGGTTATCATGACATACTCGATAAGAGTACTCACCCCGGCCTCTGCGTGGTTTTTACGATGGTACCCAGGTTTCATTGTATGAAGTCACCCCGTTGTTGTAATGGATGCTGATGGTGTATGGCATCGTACATCCCGTTGGGTTACAGATGTAATTCACCACGGCCTTTTTCCGGAACAGCGAAATATTGATGATATCATTATGGACATAACCCGGATCCCCGATCTCTGATGAATTGATAATGACACTCCTTACATCGCGGATGTCATTTTTAGGAAAATCCAGCACGCTTTCTGCCGTGGTCTGGCCGACCACCGTAGACTGGTTGAGGATCATCGCGAGGAAGAAAAAACTGAAGCTTATGACAAACCCCATCATCACGATCCACTGTGCATCATCGCTTAATCCCGCCATAAGAGTACCTCAACTAATACAGCACGAGGTTCGGTCAGCATTACATCCCCCGGAACCGGTTTATCGATAATCATCCATTCCGTCACCCGGACCGGATGTTCGACTCCGCTAAGGTTGCGATTTGCTGCAAGCAGCAGACTTCCGGTTGTTCTATTGGATATATCATAATACGTAACACTGGCAATATAGTGGAGGTTATCCGTTTCATTTCCCGTCTTATTATTCACATAATTCGGGAACATTGTATTGAAGGGATTCGTTGTAAGATCGTAGGGATTTGCAGCAGCAGCAATAGCTCCATTAACCACCGGCAAATTGTCAACAATTTCCTGAAGCTGGCTTCCCGTTGTCCCGTTCGCCGGCGTGTTCATCATCATAAGGGCGTCCGTTCCAGTCTGTTCCAGCTGCATATCGCTGATATGGCTGTCGCCCGGTGTATAAACCGTCGTCGCTCCCAGGACAAGGTATGTCGTAAAAAGCATAATCATTCCGGCGGCGATGCCCTCGATGGTATAAAGCTGGCCATGATCGTTTACCATACCGCCACCTCCATAACACCGTCCTTCAGTTGTGGCTGGGTGATATAGGGGTTGGTGTAGTTATAGTCGAAAGCACCATAGGGCGGCATCTGGGTACTGTTGATGTACCAGTCCTGCTGGTTCAGATTGAACTGCATGGTGACGTTTAAGAGAGTGCTCGAGTCGCCCTGTCCTAAGAAGCTGAGTAAGCCCGGGGGAATATAGAGCGATACGCTATCATTAACCGGTATTGGTAAGTTTGTAACAGGTGTGGAATTACCATCGACGAATAACTCAAACTGGATGGGATTCGTAGAATTCAAGATCGGACCTACAAATGGCGACTGGCCTGTTCCCAGCGGGGCAAGTGAAACTGATCTGTATACCATGATACCTGACAGGTTTACGGTTGTATTAATGCCGCCATAGTTCTGTGGGATCTGGTTCAGGTCAGTGAGGTTGATGAGTGCCCCCTCTCCCCCTGTGATCCCACTTGATCCCGAAGGCGCGAGGGGATTGATCTGGTATGCCGGGTTGTTATTGTCGGGCCCGTTATCGAGCAGGTACGTGTAATTAAAATAGACCGAAAATGACTGGGTGGTTGCATTCTGCGTGTAATTTTCCGAGGGCTGGCCCGTGATCGGATTCACATTGAAGCCTGAAAAGTCCATGGTGGCATTGCTATGCTCCTTTACCTTGACTACCCGCCGGGTGTACCCATAGTTCTCCGGGACGATGTCACCCACCGACTGCGTCACATTGGATCCTGCCATCTGGAATGAGATATTGAACAGGTAAGGATAATTCCCGAAGACTGCACGAGACTGGTAATCATCGGGATAGACAAATTCGGTGCTGCAGAAAAACCGGTTTATTTTTTCGGGTGACAATATATTGGGAGTATCTTTTGACAGGGCCAGCCCGAACCTCAGGATCTGGCTATCTGAGGTATTCGGCAGGGTCTCCCACGAGGGATTGTAAGGCATGCCGGGATCCTCCACAAGGATCACACCCGTCCGGTAGGCGACGGCATCGTAATCGATGGAGCTGCTCTGGAGACCAAGGAAGAGGGTCGGGATCAGGGTTGCCACATAGATCAATGTAATCATGAAGATGGTGAAACCCGCCAAAAAATCTATGGATAGGTTTCCGGCATCATCAATCATGGGCTGCAATCAACTCTCCTGTTGTCGCATTGATGACGATTCCCTGATTGACAGACCCGGGTCCTGTGATTGTATATTCCCCATTCGTCAGTTCCAGAGTGGCCATCCCCCCGTTCAGGTCCAGCGAACCGGCACCGGGCGAAGAAGAGGCGATCTTCAGTATATCGGCGAGAGACAGGACACCTGCAGGAATATTTTCTGCAACGGGTAATCCATCCGGCAGGGCGAGCGTGGAAACTCCCGTTGCATCATAGACTTGCATCGACGATACATTCCCCTCTCTGATCCCAAAGATCCACCGTTCCGCCTTCCCTGAGTTATCTACGTGCTCTCCACGGAGATAAAAAAACGACTGGTTCTGCTGAAGCGCGGCGGATTCGGCTTCTTCAAGCGTGAACGTCTCATGCTGGCTGCTGGTGGTTCCGACAACCGCTGAAAATCCTCCCGTGGTCGGCGTCGTGTTCCCTGCTGCCGGAGCCTGTCCGGACGGGCCCGAGGGTACAGGCCGCACAAAACAGGAACAGGACAACCAGCCCGGCAGCCAGGCAGGCCAGCCCGGAAAAGCGCATCATTTTCATTAAAGGGCTATAGTCGGTTGAAGGGATATAAATATTGTTTTTATTCGGATACTGCCATGGAGGGTGCCAGAAGGGATACCGGCTGGTTGCCCGCTCTTCCGGCATGCACACAGGTTTTATGACAATGTGAAAAACGAAGATTGCGATTACGGCACAATCTTTGCGATGGGGATTTCGAGGATATCTTCTGCCCCGCAGGCCTTCAGCTTCGGGATAAGGCTGTTGACCGTACTCTTCTGCACAACAGTCTGGACACTGTAGTAGTCGATGCCGTGGAGCCGGCTGACCGTCGGCTTTTTCATAGCCGGAAGCGCCGAGACGATCTTTTCGAGCGCCGCGGTCGGCACGTTCATCGAAAGGAGCACCCTATGCCGGGCGTCGAGAACCCCAAAGAGCAGGGTTTTAATCTCTTCTATCTCGCGCCTTTTTTCCGGGTCTGCCCATGCCACCTTGTTTGCGATGATCACCGTGTGCGATTCCATGATCTGGCCGATGATCTTGAGGCCGTTTTTCCGCAGTGTCGTCCCTGTTTCGGTCAGGTCGACGACCACATCCATGAGATCGGGCACCTTCGCCTCCGATGCACCGAACGAGTGGAAGAGCTGGACAGGGATGTTGCGGTCAGCGAAGTAGTTCTTCGTGAGCTCCGGGTATTCCGTTGTCACCCGGCTGCCGGGCCGGATCTGCGCGGCGTCTTCCATAGGTTCATCGCGGTGGACGGCAATCACGATCTTCACGTTCCCTTCCCCTGTCTTGCTGTAGGAGAGGGCTGCCACTTCCACGACATCCGCGCCGGTTTCTCGGACCCAGTCGAGCCCGGAGATGCCGAGGTCGAAATACCCCTTGTCCACGTAGGTTGGGATCTCCTGAGGGCGCAGGATCTTTACCTTGCCGATCCGGTTGTCGGCGATGAGGGGGTTATAGTCGCGGTCGGTGCGCCTGACTTCGAGATCGGCCTCCTTGAAGAGCTGGAGCGTCTGCGCTTCAAGGCTGCCCTTGGGAAGTGCGAGGGTGATCATTGCATACACCCTCGGTCTCCAAAAACAATAAAGGTTCAGGTTTCTGTTCCGGCCTTTTGGCTTTACGAAAACGGGTGGATGACGAGCCCGCTTAAAAGCTTGGGCTCAAACCACGTGGACTTGGGGGGCATGACGCCACCGGCATCGGCAATTGCAAGTACGGTCCCGACCCGGACCGGCTGCATCGCAAACGCGAGCAGGTAGGTGTCGTCGTCCACGAGTTTTTCCAGATCGGCGACCGGCCGGGCACCGCCAAGGAACTGGAGCCGGGCATCGCCCCGGGGATCGGTGATGTCAAGCATCCCTTCGAGCACGATCTTCTGGAGCACCGCGACATCGAGCACGTCCAGCGGGCCTGCTGACGGTTCAATCGGCCGGGTGCACTCGTACCATTTTCCTTCGAGATACAGGTGCATAATGTGGTATTTTTCGGGATGCGAAATATGCGGCCGGATGTTGTACCCACTCCCGTCCACATTGCCGTAAGGTGTGACCGTATACAGCTTCCCGAGGCCGGCGAGGAACGTTGCCGGGGTAAAAGAGCCGAGATCGGTAAGAAGCCGGCTGTAGCCGTGGATTTTCACCCGGTCATGGGCAAAGAGTACGCCCATGAACCGGTCTATCTCGCCATCGGCCGGCCGGCCCTCGGCACGCAGCCGGTCGGCGAGGTTGACCGCGGCCTTGGCGCGGTGGTGGCCGTCGGCGATATAGAGGCTGGCCACGTCCCGGAACCGGTGTTCTATCGTATCGAGTGCCGCCGGGTCGGTGACGGCAAAGATCTGGTGGATGCCACCCTGAGGGGTATGCACTTCTGCATCAGGATTTTTGCGATATGCGATCAAAGACTCGATGAACGAAAAAAGCGTGCCGGGATCCTGGTACAGGAGCACGACCGGGCCATCATGGGCCTGGACTGCGTCGATGTGCCGGGTCCGGTCCTCTTCCTTGTCGTACCGGGTCAGCTCGTGGCGGCGGATCCTGTTGGTGCGGTAATCTTCGGTATCAAGGCAGCAGAAGAGGCCAAGGAAGGTATCATTGTCCTGCCGGATCCGGTACACATACATCGCAGGAAGGTCATCCTTTTTGAGCCGGCCGCTTGCAAGGAACGCATGGAAATTGTCCCGGGCCCGCTCGTAGACCCGATCGTCATAGGGCGGGACTTCAGGGAGCTCCGCATCGGACCGGCTGACCGTCAGGAAACTATCCGGGTTCTCTGCAATGATCGCCCGCGCCTCGTCCGCGGTCACGACATCGTACGGGACTGCCGCGATGGACTGGGCTTCACCCGGTGCGGGTCGCACCGCGGCAAAACGATAGACGTTTACCATGACACCAACCAGCGCCCCTCAAAAAAAGGGCGTTCTTTCTCATACATTTGGGTGAGATCCCATATATAGTCAAAGACCTCCGCGCGGTAACGCGGGCCCTGCGTGGACCCTGCCTGCGGCGCAATGCTTATTGTACCGCGGGGTAACTGATGTTACTGCACGCATAAGGACCCGTTACCCATGATCCGTTCCCCCCCCTGGCTGTCATCCCGGCCGTCCCGTTTATCCGGCGGGCCTTACCTGCTGATGTTCCGGCTATTGTTGCAATCGAGACGGAGGCGTTTGCCGACCCGTGGGACGCAGAAATCTTCACCGAGGCCCTGTCCTATTACCCGACGACCTATTTTGTTGCGGCGTACGAGGGAACGGTTGCCGGCTTTATTGTCGGGGCGCTCGAGGACACCGGGGAAAATATCTACGGCCATATCTGCAACTTTGCCGTGAGTGCACCATCCCAGCGCAGAGGGATCGGCAGGCAGCTCGTGCTCCGGCTCGAACACCAGTTTGCGCTGGAGAGCGCGAGCGGCTCCCAGCTCGAGGTACGGGAATCAAATGCCCCTGCGCAGAGATTCTACCGACGCCTCGGGTACGAGAACGTCTTCCAGGTCGGCGGCTATTATGCGAACGGTGAGGACGCGCTCGTGATGATGAAGTGGTTCCGGTTCTGACAGACCGGATGTTAAATACGCTATTTTGGTCTCCAGGATTTTTCTGACGCTCTTTTAGGTCTACGGCAAGCCTCCGCCCCCGCCCCCTCGGGGGCAGGGCTGGCGTAAAGGGGGCGCATAATTTTTATAAAGAGGTTTTCTCCAGAGCAGAAAAAAAATTTCTATCCGGGCAAAAAAAGAGAACAGGTTTGGCCGGCACGGCCTTACCTCTTCGCTCCCCTTCCCAGTTCCTGGTGGGCGCGGGCGAGGTGCTGGGCGGCCAATGCTCCTATGAGCGAAAGTTCACCGGCGAGCACGCCGGCCCCGATGATCTCCGCGAGTTTCTTTGCATTCGCACCCGGGGGTGTCCCGCCGCCGGCAACGCCAAGGATATTGAGACACTCGTTCTGGGTGTCGACGCCGGTCCCGCCGCCGACAGTACCCACAGGGAGCGAGGGGAGCGTGACCGCGACGTAGACCCCGGACTCCGTGGCATCGATGGTGGTTATACACGTACTACCGTCGATTGCATGGGCAGCGTCCTGCCCGCAGGCAATAAACATCGCGGCGACCACGTTGGCCGCGTGGGCATTGAATCCCATCGCACCGGCCCGGGCCGAACCGACAAGGTTCTTCCGGTAGTTCACCTCGATCATCGTGGCTGCATCGGTCTTCAAGACCTTCCCGATCAGATCGTGGGAGAGCGCGACGCCTGCGACAACACTGCGCCCCCGGCCCATGATGCCGTTTATCGCGGCCGGCTTCTTGTCAGTGCACATGTTCCCCGAGAGCGCGATCAGCCGGGCGCCGGTGGCCTGTGCGATCTCGTCAGCGATCTTTGCGCTCGCGATGGTGACCATGTTCATGCCCATTGCGTCCTTGGTATCGAACTCGAGCCGGACAAAGACGCTCGTGCCCGCGACAAAGGTGACGAGGCCGGTCATCTTCCCGTGGGAGGTGGTTGTCGCGGCAATCGCGGCGAGATCATCTTCGTGGGTCTCTGCCCAGTCAGCAATCTCCTTTGCATGCCCGACGCTGTGCGCCGCAAAGACCGGCGCCCGGGTCATGCCGTCGTGCAGGATCCTGACCTCTGCCCCGCCGGCTTTTGTGATAGCACCCGCTCCCCGGTTCACCGATGCGACGAGCGCCCCTTCGGTGGTTGCAAGCGGCAGCCAGAATGAGCCCTTCGCGTACTCGCCGTTGATGGCAAGCGGTCCGGCCACACCGACCGGCACCTGCACCGTGCCGATCATGTTCTCGCAGTTCCGGGTCGCCGCCCGGTCGGCATCGATCGAGAAGATGCCGATATCCTCCAGCTTCGCGCCGGTTGCTTGCTCAATGAACTCCCGGCGCACCCGGACAGCATCGACCGGTGGGAGCTGTTTTTCAAGTTCGTAGAGCCTGATGGATCCATCCCTGAGCTTTGCCTGTATCTCTGCCTCTTTCCTGTGATCCGGGCCGTCCCCTGCCCGGCCGACTCCCGCATCGCGGTGCCCGTCATCACCAGCCATGAATACCTGTTGCACGTACACTATTATGAGTGCAGTGGTTCATCGATGACGACTGACCAGTGGGGTGTGCGGGTTCCGACAGGAAAGGGCGAGGAGGTACGGCAGGCGCTCCTCCGTGAAGGGGCGCTCGATCTTACGCTCAAGGTGCTGCATGACGGGGACGCACTTGTCTTCCCGGTGCTCTCAGAGCGTGGGGATACCTCACGTTACTCGTTTGCAGAACAGCCGGACTGTACCGTGCTCCCCCGCCACGAACTGGTAGGCGGGATCGCGATCATGCAGGAAGACGATCCGGTGGGAGCGGCCGCGATACTTGCCTCCCGGCCATCGCTGCATACCGTACTCTTCCCGACAAGCGAGGTCTCGGGTGAGTTCCGCACCCGGGAGTATGTGGTGCTCGCCGGGACCGATACGACCCGGACCGAGGTTGTGGAGCATGGCCACCGGTTCGCGGTCGATCTTGCCGGCGCCTATTTTTCCGCCCGCCTTTCGACAGAGCGACAGCGCCTCGCTGAAAAGACCCGGGAGCACGAGCTGGTCCTCGACATGTTTGCCGGGGTCGGCCCGTTTGCGATCACGCTTGCCCCGCGGGCAGCGCTCGTGGTAGCAGCAGACCTCAACCCCCGGGCGGTCCTTCTCCTGATTGAAAACATGAAAAAGAACCGGGCCACAAACGTGCTCCCTCTCCTTGCCGATGCCCGGCGGCTTGATGCGATCCTGCCGTGGAAGTTCGACCGGATCGTCATGAACCTCCCGCTTGCCGGGACAGAATTCTTACCGGAAGCGTTTCGGCTCGTCCGGCCCGGGGGCACGATCCATTTCTATTCCCTGGTCTCAAAAGAAGGTGAGCACCTCGGTCGTATTCGCGAGCTGGGCGGTGTTGAGGTGACCGAACGGGTAGTGCGGTCGTACTCGCCCGGCCAGTGGCACGCCGTATACGATATCGTGGCGGAATAGGACTGGAATGTGGTGATAGGTATAAGGGCCCCTTTTTCGGGCAGGATCTCGTTCTTTTGGAAAATCTGCGGGCAATACGTACCTATATCCCGTGATGGCCCAATGAGTCATAAGAAATGCGGGACAGGTGCCGGAAATGGGACACAGGCGAACGGATTCGAACCGGCGATATACCTGTGCTCACCTGATCTGCGCCTATCTGCTCACGAAACATATTAACCGGGCCGTCGTAACTGCCGGGGACATTGCACAATTCCATCATCTGTCGTGGGCATCATCAAGGTCAATCAGTGCCATGCTGGATTTTCTTTATACCAACCGAATCCGGGAGACCCGTTTTGGTTTTTACATCATGGGGACTGCACCCTTTAAAAAAACCGATTATCCCCACCGGTATACTATAGAGCTTATTGACGAAGCCCGGGGGATGCTCTGACAATCCAGAGTTCCATCACCGGCGCGGCGAAAAACCCCGGGAAAAGATCAGGCAGCCGGTTTTTTCCTTTCGGGTTGGCACCGGCAGAATCAAGGACTTAATCATGACAAATACCTGGATGGAATGGTTCAGGGGAAGAAACGAGGAGGACAGGCACTCGTATGATTTTACCGAATCTCACCCGGTATGGAAGACGTGGTGGTTCTGGGTCGGTATTGCGGCCGTGTGCATCTGCATCACCCGGATTTTCTGGACGGCGTAGGGGAAATATCCGGTTTTTAGCCGAAGGCGGCCTGTCCGGAGACAACAACCTGCATATCGGCATTATCCATAAAATCGCGTGTGGTGATGAAATGGACCGGTTATTCCGGGAAAATGCCCGGAAAAAGGATAAACCGGATTAAAAAATTATACTCTAATTACCCTCTGGACCCCGGTATCGGTTATCTCGTAGGTGATGTCCCTCTTTTCCTTTTTTAACAACCTGAGATCGGTCATGATTTCCTGTAACTGGTACTCCCTGTCCCGTGTTGCAATCGAATACGGTTTGTCCGGCTGGTGATTTTCCGGGGTGATGGCAAGGAGTTCACAGGTATTGCGCTGTCGTGTTACCCTGAGTTCAGAAATTCTGGCGATATCGATGGAGAGAGAATCACCGGTATGGAACACCCCGGAATGCCTGAATTTTATAAGGACGCTCATGCGAATCCCCGGCCGGGCCAGGACCCTTCTCCTGCAAGAAGCATCCCTACTCATCCCCCATTCCCGGAGGCATCCCGCCCATCCCTCCGTGGGGCATCCCTCCCGGTGTACCGGATTGCGACGATGCAATGACATCGTCGATGCGCAGGATCATGACCGCGGCCTCGGCAGCGCTCGTCACTGCCTGTGTCTTCACCCGCAGGGGTTCTACTACGCCGGCTTTAAGCATATCGACAGGTATTCCCTCGTAGACATCGAGGCCGAAAGTCTTCTTCCCCGATTCGTGCGCTGCCCGGATTGCAACGATCATATCGATGGAATCGAGGCCGGCGTTCTCAGCGAGCGCACGCGGGATGACCTCAAGCGCCTTTGCGAATGCCTCAATCGCAAGCTGGATCCGGCCGCCGAGGGTCGATGCGTACCTGTGCAGCTGGAATGAGATCTCGATCTCGGGTGCACCGCCGCCGGCAACGATCTTTTTGTCCTGTACGACAACGCTTGTGACCATGAGCGCATCGTGGATGGCACGGTCCAGTTCGTCGACCACGTGCTCCGATCCGCCCCGGATAATCAGGGAGACCGCCCGGGGATTTTTGCATTTCGAAACAAAGATCATCTCATCGCCGGAGAGTTTCTTTTCCTCGACAAGCCCGGCAGCCCCGAGATCGGCCGCTGTGACGGCATCGATACTGTTCATGACCGTTGCACCGGTAGCCCGTGACAGGTTCTCCATGTCGCTCTTTTTTACCCTTCTGACAGCAAAAATGCCGGCCTTTGCGAGGTAGTGCTGGGCAACATCATCGATACCTTTCTGGCAAAACACAACATTCGCACCGGTGCGCACCACCTTGTCCGCTATAGCGTGGACCATCTGCTCATCCTCGTCAAGGAATGCCTGCACCTGCTCGGGTTGGGAGATATTGATCTTTGCGGAGACCTCGGTCTTTTTGTATTCGAGGGCAGCGTTGAGGAGCAGGACTTTTGCGTTCTTTACCTCTTTTGGCATTCCCGGGTGCGCCCGTTCCTTGTCGATGACCATCCCTTCGACGAGCATGGTGTCCTCGATAGCGCCACCGACCTTCTTTTGCACGTTCACATGCCTGATATCGACCGTGCCATCAGGATCGGTAACTTTGGTGATCGCCTGCACGACAAGGTCGCAGAGCAGGACCTTGTATGCCTCTGCCCCTTTGCCGCTGATCGCCGTTTCAGCGATTTTTTTAAGCATTTCATGATCGCCCGGTTTCACGGTGATTGCGATCCCGGACAGGATCTCCAGCGATTTTACTGCCGCCTGCTGGTACCCTTCCGCGATGACAGTCGGGTGAATGTGTGATTCCAGGAGTTCTTCAGCGTTTTTCAGGAGTTCCCCGGCAATGATGACGGCGGATGTCGTGCCGTCACCGACTTCGACATCCTGGGTCTTTGCGATCTCGACCATCATCTTTGCGGCCGGATGCTCGATGTCCATCTGCTGGAGGATAGTGGCGCCGTCGTTTGTTATGACTACATCTCCCATACCATCGATAAGCATCTTGTCCATACCTTTTGGCCCGAGGGTTGAACGGACCGCGTTAGCAACCGCCTTTGCGGCGGCTATGTTGCTGTTCTGGGCCTCCTGCCCGCGGTTCCGTGTCGTTCCCTGTCTCAGGATAATAATTGGCTGTCCGCCAAGCTGTTGTGACATTTTCTTCCTCGTCTTATGGGTATTCCCTGGCTTGTTTCTCCCATGGAGTTATGGAGAAAAAAACACCCGGGCCCGCTATGCCGCGGTTATTACAACGGCCTCTCCGTGGATCGTTTCGATCATGACAGAAAAGTATGATATCCGGAATGATGCTGCCCCGTCATGATCAGTCGCGGGGCGTCACCAGCTTTACAGCTGATCCGTACGCGTTCATCGCTCTGCTGTGATGGGTGAGAATTGGCCTGTGGGTTCAAAGATGTATCTGTCATGGCACGGATACGGGTCGCAGCCGTGACATTACCGGTATGTCCTGGTCCCCCTCAACACATCTCTTCAACATGTCAGCCGCCATATAGAATGCATACGTAGTTGGTTGAATGAGCGGTTTTCATAAGAAAAATACTGAAGCAGCAGTGGACCTGAATGCGGTGAATCCCGACGGTACTCCCGTCGCCCGAGTACGGCTGCCCAAGAAATGGAACAATGAGCAGTTCGCCCGTGCCGAGACGATGATGGGGGCATATCACATCCGTGTCCAATGCATGGACGGGGTCTCCCGCATGGGCAGGATCAAGGGAAAGATGAAGAAACGGCAGTGGATCCGGGAAGGCGATACCGTCCTTATCGTTCCCTGGAGTTTCCAGGATGAAAAGTGTGATATTATTTACCGGTACCTCAAGCCGCAGACAGACTGGCTGAGGAAAAAACAGTACATTTAACCGGTAATTCCTTTTTCACATGTTCCAAGGGATTCCGGCAGGTTTTGCCGGACACCGGCCTGAATACAAGGCCTGTACATGACCGTACGGGTCCGGCTCTCCGCGGGAACTATCGTGCCTCCCCTAAACATTATTCAGATATGGCAAGGAGCCAGTTTCTCACTCCACCTGTCCAATGGATGCCGCAAGCCCCGGAAAAGAAAACCCTGTGGCACACCGGCACCTGAAAAAATATAAAAATAACATCCCTGTGTGTCCGGGCAAAAAAATTATGTTGCGGGGAATACTCGCATTCTTTTGTGGGGTTGTCTGATTCGGGTGCAGTCCCGGGGTTTACGTCAGTTTCTGCTGACTTGCGAGGCCTCCTTTTTTGAGGAAGTAATAACCGGAGCAGAGCGCGAAGATGATCGCGGCGATCCCAAACATACTCGGTGCGTCAGTGCTTGTGGGATCAAGGAGGATAACACCCCGTACAGTTGCGATGATCGCAATCATTATCACGACCTCTACATGGATCACCTTTTCGTTGATGTATGCCGCCACTGTTGCCAGGAGCTCGACACCGATCAGGACCAGGAGGAAATACCCGAATATGCCAAGGAGTTCACTGTTTTCAAGAAGAAGTGGTGTCTGGACAAAAAGATTGAGATACACGATATAAACGAGTTCGCCTATTGAGCATGTGACAATGATTGCGAAGAGGATGATAAGGACAAGATAAACGATTCTCTCATACTTTTTTAAGATGTCACTGGCGTCCATAGTAGCATATACTCAAACAATTGATATATACACTCCCGTTTTTCCCCGTCATTTCCGTCGACCGCTTTGGGATGCCAGGAGAGTATCTTGTGGTCATCCTCTGCCCGGCTCTCCCCTACCTACTTCCCTGTGCGGTACCGCATCAGTACCCGACCAGTACCTTTATAGTTAGGTGAATCCTAACTAATCAGGATCGATCTATGGTGGACCCGCGGGAGCAGCTCTTCGAAGAGTTTGAAAAACTCGCGAGGATCAGGAATGAATGCTCCTGCAGGATCTTCTCTGAATGCGGGCTTTCCGATATGACGGTCAGGCAGATTGCCTACCTCAGGATGATCGATGAACAGGGGGATGTGACATTCTCGCGGCTCGCGGAGGTCACCAACACCTCAAAGCCCACGATCACGGAGATGATCAACCGGTTTGTCCGGATGGAATGCGTGTACCGCGAACCCTGCCCCGATGACGGGCGGATCATGTACATCCACCTGACCGAGAAAGGAAAAACGATTGCACAGGCTGAACAGGCCGCCCTGCGCCAGGTGATCGAACAAATGGCGGATGTGCTCGATGAAGACGAACTGGATCTCTTGGTCGGGATCCTGAGGAAAGTCCGGTAATTTTTTTTCTCCCGGATATTAGTTAGGTAAAATCAAACTAAATAAACGGAGCAACCATGCAGACTGAGAAAAACGAAGACGCACCTGAAAAACTGGTCATACCCCTCTATGAGATCGTCGCCTATCCCGGGAGCCGGACAAAATTTCCGGTCGATCCGGAGACCGGTGCGATCCTGATTGCGTCCATGGCGGATAAAGGAACCGTGCTTGCACTCGGCCTGACGCTCAAAAGCGGGACCCGGCTTTCTGAAGTGACCACAGAGTCATTCTATAAGACCGGGAATCTCTTCCGGGTCACGCACATCCAGCCTGCAGATCACGGGTACCTGGCCTGCGCAGAGGCTGAACTGAGGGTAAAAGCCGTCTCCCTTACCGAAAAAGACCGCCACTTCGTTGCCGCATACGAGCCGGTGCCGGACGTTCAGGATCTCGAAGACGACCTGAAAGGGAGGATTCTTGCCGATGTCAAAGAGTACGATCTTCGATATCAGCCGCCGTTTCTCCGGCTCCGAGCAGTTCACCCGGCCGATAGAGAGGATGGACTCGGTCGACCGGATCATGGGATTCGTGATGCCGTTTCTGCCGGCGAACCTTGCCGAGAAGCAGGCCCTCCTTGAAATCCCTTCGGTAAAGGAGCGATACATAGGTTTTCTCGATCTCCTCATCAAAACCCGGGAGCACATCAGGATAAGGATCGAGATGGCAGAAAAAGTCACCGACCGGGTGAGCAAATCGAACCGGGAAGCGATGCTGCGCGAGCAGCTCAAGGTGATCCAGGAAGAACTCAACGCGAGCGAAGGCACGCCCGGTGACGAGGGCTACCGGGAACGGGTCGAGAAATCGAAGATGCCGGATGACGTGCGCAAAAAGGCCCTTTCAGAGGTAAAGAAACTTGAGACCGGCGGCAGCCAGAACCACGAAAGTTCCGTGATCCGGAATTATCTCGACCTCATGCTCGATCTCCCCTGGGTGACCGAGGAGAAGAAGAGCATCGATATCGCCGAGGCTCGTCGCGTACTCGAAAGCCATCACAATGGCCTTGAGAAGGTTAAGGAGCGGATTGTCCAGCACCTCGCGGTCATGAAACTCCGGCAGGAGAAGCAGGGCTCGATCCTCCTCTTTACCGGCCCGCCCGGCACCGGGAAGACGAGTCTGGGGAAAAGCATCGCGGAGGCGCTGGGCAGGAAGTACGTGCGGGTCAGTCTCGGGGGTGTACGGGACGAGGCCGAGATCCGGGGGCACCGGAGGACCTATGTCGGGGCCCTGCCGGGGAGGATCATCCAGGGCATCCAGAAGGCGGGAACCAAAAACCCGGTCTTCATCCTCGACGAGATCGACAAACTTTCCACCTCGTACGCGGGTGACCCGGCAAGTGCGCTCCTTGAGGTACTCGACCCGGAGCAGAACAGCACGTTCTCGGATCACTACCTTGAGGTCCCCTATGACCTCTCGGATGTGCTCTTCATCGCGACCGCAAACTCCCTTGCGACGATTCCTGCGCCGTTGCTCGACCGGATGGAGATGATCGAGATCTCGGGCTACACGAAGAACGAGAAGTTTGCCATCGCAAAGGACCACCTGATCCCTGAGGTCCTGCAGGAGCACGGCCTCGACGCGGACAAACTCAGGATCGAGGATGAGGCCCTGAAGCTGATCATCGAGAAGTATACCCGGGAGGCCGGGGTCCGGTGGCTCAAGAAGCAGCTCGCGAAGATCGCCCGGCACGTATCCGAGAAGATAGTCTCCGGGACCGCTGAGCTGCCGTTCGTGATCACCCCGGATAATCTTTCAGCGATCTTGGGAAAAGAGCAGATCCGTCAGGAGGTCGCACGGAAAGAGCCGGTTCCCGGTGTTGTCACCGGCCTTGCATGGACACCGGTCGGCGGGGAGATCCTCTTTATCGAGGGGACGTTCATGCCCGGGACCGGCAAGCTCACCCTTACCGGCCAGCTCGGGGATGTGATGAAGGAGTCGGCGACGATCTCATCCAGCCTCATTCGGTCCCGGCTCGCGGGCACGGAGAACGGGTTTAACTTTATCACGAGTGACATCCACATCCACGTCCCCTCGGGGGCAACCCCCAAGGATGGCCCATCGGCCGGCGTGACGATCTTCTCGGCACTCGCGTCGCTGATTACCGGGAAGACTGTCGATTCGAACCTTGCGATGACCGGCGAGATCACGCTGAGCGGTGCGGTTCTCCCGGTCGGCGGGATCAAAGAGAAGGTGCTCGCGGCACACCGGGCGGGGATCAAGAAGGTGATCCTGCCAAAAGAGAATGAGCGCGATCTCCAGGACGTGCCCGAAGATGTCCGGGGAGAACTCGTGTTTGTCCCGGTCGGGACCGTTGAGGAGGTCCTCAAAGAGGCGCTGGGCCTCGAGCTCCCCCGGGCCGTGGCGGTTCACACCGGGAACAGCTTCGTCCCGGCGCAGAACGCCTGAAGGAGCGGGGGTTTGGAGACGGGCGCCATGCGCTCCAGTGCCCGGCAGGGATCCGAAAGGATTGCTATGCCGGCGAGCGGCCCGGCCTGGCAACCCAGCCCGGACCGCAATCTCTATTTTTGATCCGGCGCCATAGAATAGAGAATGGTCCACCACAAACTTCCCGCATGCCCCGTCTGTCAGCGGGACGATACTGTCGTTATCCACGAGGATCTTGGTGCTGACGGTCACTTCTGCATGTGCTCCGGCCCTGACGGCTGCGGCTCGACCTTTGTCCTGAACCCGGACGGCTCGCTCTCCGATATTTTCTGATCGCATACAACGCCGGTAATCCCTGCCGGTCCGGGACCGAGACTCACCTCATCCCAAGACCCCCAAATCCGGGCCAGAAATGGCCTCCGATTCCCGGGAACCTGCCCCGGAAACGCCCGTAAAACGCCCGGATTTGGTGTGCCGGAAAATACCTGATATAATCGCCCGGATTGCGAAAATATCCGATTATACCGTCCTGAAAAGTACCGTCCTGAAAAGACCCCCAAGATCTGGGTGAGTTTTCATTTCGACAACCTGTAGGTCATTTTTCCTGAGAAAACGGGCGGAAAGGGCCTCTATGGCCCTCCTATGGGATCGCCCCTATTTTTGCGTATTATTCAAAAATACGGGTAATTTGTGGGCATTTTTATAGGGGCCCTAAAATATCGGGGACTGGGACACGCTCGCCATCTCATTTCCCCGGATAATTGTACGATCCGGGAGAGTGGAGAATTGAGAGCTCGGGTAGAAATCAAAACAAAAAATAGACTTTATTCCACCGGCACAAACTTCGTGCCGTAGTGGATGATGCCACTCTCGCCGTCGGTGGCGATCCTGCGGAACACGCTTTTCACCTTCATGCCGATCTTCGCCTTGGCCGGGTCCATGACGATCTGGGTGGTGATCTGCGGGCCTTCGTCGAGCTTGACGATCGCGAGTACATAGGGAGTGAGCATCGAGTACTGCTCGGCCGCCGTGTGGATCACGGTGAAGGTCACGACTGTGCCCTCTCCTTTGAACTTGTGCTCGACAATTTTCCCGGCCCTGCGGCAGTCCGGGCAGAAGGTCCGGGGCGGGAAGAAATGCCTGCCGCACTTCTCGCACTTCGTTCCCACCATGTTATATCGCTGGGGCAGGTGCCGCCAGAACCGTGCGACTGTCATCTTACACCCTCCCGAGGATGTGGACCGCTACTGTCGCGCCGGTCCCGCCCACGTTGTGCGTCATGCCGATCTTCGCGCCTTCGATCTGGCGCCTACCTGCCTCGCCGCGAAGCTGCTGCACGATCTCGTAGACCTGCTTGATGCCGGTCGCTCCGACCGGGTGACCGCAGGCTTTGAGCCCGCCGCTCGTGTTGACCGGGATCTTCCCGCCAAGGGCCGTCTCGCCGTCAGCGGTAAACTTGCCGGCCGTACCCTTCTTGCAGAAGCCGAGATCCTCGATGGCGCAGATCTCCGCAATCGAGAAGCAGTCGTGTACCTCGACCATGTTGATGTCCTTATGCGAAAGGTGTGCCATCTTGAAGGCGCGTTGCCCTGCGGCGATCGTTGCGTCGAGCGTCGAGATGTCGCGCCGGTCGTGCAGCGCGATCGTGTCGCTTGCCTGCGCACTCGCGAGCACCTTGATCGGCGTATCCGTGAATTCGCGGGCCCGGTCAAGCGGCGCCACGATCACCGCGGCTGCCCCGTCAGTCACCGGTGAGCAGTCAAAGAGCCGGAGCGGCTCTGCGACCATCGTTGATTTCATCACGGTATCAAGCGTAATCTCGCTCTGGAACTGAGCGATGGGATTCCGTGCTCCGTTGAAATGGTTCTTGACCGCGACCTGTGCCAGCTGCTCGCGGGTCAGCGAGTACTTGTGCATGTAGTCGTTTGCGATCATCGCGTACAGGCCCGGGAACGTTGCGCCCATGAAGCCCTCCCACTCGCGGTCGGCCGCGCCGGTCAGCGTGTCGGTGCTCTCGTCCGATCCGACATCGGTCATCTTCTCGACACCGGCTGCGACCACGATATCCTCCATCCCGCTTGCGACCGCGATAACAGCCTGCCGGAATGCAAGCCCTCCCGATGCGCACGCGGCCTCGACACGGGTCGAGGGGATGTGCCGGGTCGCCATGCCGGCGTAGTCGGCAATCAGGGCACCGATGTGCTCCTGCCCGATGAACCGGCCTGCGCTCATGTTCCCGACATACATCGCATCGATCTTCTCACCCGAGAGCTGCGCATCCTTGAGAGCAAGCGTCCCTGCCTCGACAAAAATGTCACGGAACGAGCTCTCCCACTTCTCGCCGAACTTCGTGCACCCGATCCCGATAACTGCTACGTCTCTCATGATTGCATCACGATCTTTCCCTTGTGTTTTGCGTACTTTGCATAGTCGAGGTAGATGGGGTCTTTTAAGAGTTGCTGCACCGAAGGAGCTGCATCGCGGTGGAACGCGTCGGACGTGATCGCGTCGGTCACCGTGATGTCGAACGCGTCGCTGCCAGCACCGGACCCGAACGAGCAGACAAAGATCCGGTTGCCCGGCTTTGCGATATCAAGGGTCGCGGCAAGCCCGATGGGCGATGCGCCCGAGTAGGTGTTTCCGAGGTGCGGGACAACGAGGCCCGGCTTGATCTGCTCTGAGGTGAAGCCGAGGTCCTTTGCCACCTTCTGCGGGAACTTTGCATTCGGCTGGTGGAAGACCGCGTAATCGTAGTCTTTCGCGGTCTTGTGCATCTGCCCGAAGAGCAGCTCGCTTGCGCCCTTCACGTGCTTGAAATAGCCCGGGTCTCCCGTGAACCGGCCGCCGTGGCGGGGGTAATCCTGCCCTTCGCGGCGCCAGAAATCCGGCGTATCCGTGGTAAACGAGCAGGTGTGGTTGATGACTGCAATCGGGTCGTCATTCCCGATCACGTATGCCGCGCCGCCGGCCGCTGCCGTGTATTCGAGCGCGTCGCCCGGCGCACCCTGCGAGACATCGGAGCCGATGGCAAGACCGTACGCGATCATCCCGCTTTTCACCAGACCCATGCAGGTCTGGATCGCGGCGGTTCCCGCCTTGCAGGCAAACTCGTAGTCTGCTGCGGTCATGTGGGGCGTCGCTCCGATGGCTTCCCCAACCGTGCAGGCCGTCGGCTTGACCGCGTAGGGGTGCGACTCGCTGCCCACGTACACGGCGCCAATCTTTTCGGGGTCGACGATCCTGCGTTTCAGGGCATTTCGTGCTGCTTCGACGGCGATCGTCGCGGTGTCCTCATCAAGATCGGGAACGGACTTCTCAAAAACGCCCAGTCCCCCCGTGATGTCGGAGGCGTTTGCGCCCCAGACGCGGGTGATCTCCTCGACCTTGATCCGGTATCTCGGTATGTATGCACCGTAGGTAATGATGCCTACCATTCTTTCTCCCTCAGTGTACTCACGATTTTATCAATCTCCATCTCCGTGCAGAGCACCGTGATGTGGTCCCTTTCTGCCATCTTCGCAACAAACGGGTGGACGTTCTCCGCGTTGATTCCCTGCAGGATCACGCAGCGCGGCTTAAACGGCGTGACCCGGATCGCCACCATCGGCGATTTTCCGGTCGAGACGCTCGTAAAGATGAGCGCCCGTTCCGTGCTCCAGCCGTAGATGCGGTTGAACTCCTCAGCGGAAAGCTGGAGGATTGCATTCAGGCTGTTGATCACGGTATAGCCAAAGATGGTCTGTTCCATCGACCCGCAGAGCAGCGTGCACCCTATCGCATCGGTGAGTTCACCGAGTGGGATCGGGTTCGTGTTCTCGTGGATGTCAAGGATCACGTCATCAGCGACGCCAATAAAGAGCATGGAGGAAAATTTCTGGATGTGTTTACCGTCGGTATCCTCATCGATGGAGAGGATAGTGTCGACAATCTTGCCGACCACGGCGGTTCCGGGGCTTTTTCTCCTGCCGCTCTCGTAATCGCTGATCACGGAAGGGGAGACGCCCAGGCGGTCCGAGAGGACGCCCGGCGCGATCTCGAAGTTCTGGCGCCATTTTTTGAGCGCAAGCCCCGGTGAGTCCGACAGCGTAATCTCTCCCGCCATCTTCTCGGCGAGCTGGTTGCGCAATCCGGATTTCATGCTCAGCTAAGTTGACCCGGCCTGTTAAATAATTAACGAACGTGCATTCGACAACGAACGAACCACGGCGGGGCCTGTCCACAAAGCAACTCATAAATAGCAAGCAACTCAAATTTGGTAACTATGATTCCCGCTGAAGATCTCCAGTGTCTCAAGGTCCTTGCAGTGAGGGGCGGGTGCCGGGGTCCCATCTTTGTCTCCACCCAGAGCATCGGCGAGATGTTGGGCATCAGCCAGCAGACCGCGTCGCGCCGGCTCAAAAGCCTCGAGAGTGCCGGGCTCATCACCCGGAACCTCGCGGCGGACGGCCAGCATGTGACCGTGACAAAAGCCGGCGAAGAGGTGCTCATAAGGGAGTACCAGGAGTACTGCAGGATCTTTTCGGAAGGTGGCGAAAACCATTACCTCCTCAGCGGTTCCGTGGTCAGCGGCATCGGTGAGGGCAAGTACTACATGAGCCTGGGGCCGTACAAAGAGCAGTTCACCGCTGCCCTCGGGTTCGAACCCTACCCCGGCACGCTGAACATCCGGCTCGTTCCCTCGAGTCTGGCGATCCGTAAAAAGATCGATGCGCTTGACTGGACGCGGATCAAGGGGTTCTCCACAGACGGCCGGACCTTCGGCGATGCCCGCTGCATCCCTTGCCGGATTGGGACAATCAAGTGCGGCATCGTAGTGCCCGGGCGCACGCATTATCCCGATGACCTCCTCGAAGTAATCGCCCCGGTTGCCCTCCGCCGCAGGCTCGGTGTCGAAGACAACGACAGCATCAACGTTGAGGTGGGGCCGTGATCGACGATGCCCTTGCCGCGCTGCGGGACGGGAAGTTTATCCTCCTTTACGATTTCGACGACCGCGAGGGTGAGACTGACTTTGCTATCCGCTCCGATGCAGTGACTCCGCGGGACATCGTTCGCATGCGCAAGGACGGTGGCGGCCTGATCTGCACCGCGATGCATCCCGTTGCGGCGCAGCGCCTTGGCCTCCCATTCGCGAGCGACGCCCTGCGGGCAACCGCGGTGGCCGAGCGCGAGGGGGACATCCCGTACGACCGCAAGAACCACTCCTCATTTTCGCTCTGGGTGAACCACCGAAACACCTTCACCGGCATCACCGACCGCGACCGCACGCTCACCGTGAACGCAATCGCAGAACAGGTAAAGCGGGCACTCAATGGCGGTGGGGAAAACTTCCACGAGATCTTCAGGACGCCCGGTCACATGGCACTCCTGCGGGCGGCCGACGGCCTGCTCGATGTCCGGCGCGGCCAGACCGAGCTCTCGATCGCCATGGCCGAGATGGCGGGCATTAACCCCTCGGTCACGATCTGCGAGATGCTGGACGACGAGAGCGGCTATGCGCTCTCCAAGGCCGACGCAAAGAAGTACGCTAAACGCCACAACCTCGTCTTTGTCGAAGGAAACGAGGTGCTGGAGCGGTGGGAAGCGGACAAGCACCGGGAATAACGTTTCTTTGTTTTCTTATTCAGCTTCCCTACCCGGTCCATCGTCACAGGTCTGTCTTCCAACCCCGTACAATGGAAGAATGGCGCCGCCAAAAAAGGGGCGCCCCGCTGCAGATCGGCACCTTATCACAAGACACAAGAAGAACAATGCGACAAACCGCCTCCGGAGAAGCACCTTCCGGCGTGTAGTATTCTGGCATCACACTGGTGTGCGAGAGTGCCCCATCATAATCAATAGTTATCTGGTTTTAAAGAGGAGCCGATGCACCAGAGCCTGCAGAAACATCTGGAAAAATCGCGTACGGACTCCACATTGAATCTGAATTTGTAAAGATTGCTAATGTTTAAATAACAAAATGTAAAATGCGCTATACATTGTATTGCGAATGCTGCTATGCCAGTATCGTACGAAGAAAGCACAAAAGACGAGAACGTCAACCACGTCCTTTCCCGGATCTTCATGCAGAGGTCGGGAAAAATCTGCGTATATTTACCGGTTTGCACCAGGAATTCTTATGCCAAAAAATATTCTCATTGTTTCTGCGTCGGCAAAACGATCAACGCCTGGGATAGCACAGGCATTATCTTTGCTGCAGGAGCTGTACTCATCTGGATCCCCTCTCCGGATTGCCAGGATTCATAAGGAGGCCGTATGACCGTCCCCCGGGTTCGCAGTCCGCAGAACCGATAAAAAAACAGGATAACCTGCATCACCTGGTTGTAATTGCCCTTGTGGGGGTATTTCTTCTTATAGTATTTTTGATAATTTTTGGCGAGACAGGCTTTAGCGGGCAGGGCAATTCAAACGCCGGAAGTGCCCCGGAGGTCTTTCCTGCCGGAAGTGCGTATGCCGGGATCCCGGCACCAGCAGAAATGCCGGTTGCAGAAATTACAACAAAAATGGTGACATGTCAGATCACAGGTTTGTTAAGTATTACCGGGACTGTCAAGAGTAATGTCAATCATGTGCTTTACGTAGAGATCACTGGCACCGGGTACGATAATTATGGAGATGAACTGATTACCGGAGATGATACCGTTACGATCAATCCGCAAGGCACAAGCTCCTATAGTATTCACATAATTGACGGGTGCCAGCTGGGAGAAACCGGAACGTATGATGTGAGGATAGCCAATATCAACTGGAGACATACCAGTTAGGGTGGCATAAATCTCCACCAAATCATCGGGATGAAAAATCAGGAACATTTCAAAATTTGTTCGAAACCCGATTTTCAATTTTTTTAATGTTCCTTTGATCACTCAAAAATAAAGATTTCCGATTTTTCCGGTACGTGGGTGCAGTCCCGGGGCCAGGATCCTCATCCCCTGTTTTTAGAGCACCGATAAATAGCAATCCAGCACAATTTCTAGACAGATCATGCAGGTTCCCGCAACAGAGCTCACCGCCCGGATGGCCCGGTTCCGTGCAGAGATGGATCGCCGCTGCTCAGGCTGGTCGGTCGCGGTCATATCAGAGAAGGTGAACCTCTACTACTTCACCGGCACCATCCAGGACGGCCTGCTCCTTGTGCCTCGGGATGGCGATGCCATTTTCTGGGTCAGGAAAAGTTACGAGCGGGCGCAGTGCGAATCGCTCTTTGCCGATATACGGCAGATGAAGAGCTTCCGGGACGCGGCAGCGGCGACCGGCCCGATTACGGGCCCGGTTTATCTCGAACTCGATTCGGTTACGCTCGCCCAGTACGGGCGCATGCAGAAGCATTTTGCCTTTACGTCGCCGCTTCCGCTTGACGCACACATTGCGGCAGTCCGGTCGGTCAAAAGCCCGTACCAGCTCGCTCTTATGGAAAAGGCCGGGGCGATCCACCGGCATGTGCTTGAGGATCTCGCTCCGGACCTTCTTCGTGAAGGGATCGATGAAATCTCGCTTACAGCCGATCTCTATTCGGTCATGGTGCGGGAAGGGCACCAGGGGCTCATGCGTTTTGGGATGTTTAACGAGATGCTCCTTGGCCAGATCGGGTTTGGGACCAGTTCAATCTCTCCCACGTGCGTTGACACACCCGGGGGCATATCAGGCCTGAATCCCGCAGTCCCCATGTCCGGGAGCCGGGAGAGAAAACTCGAAAAAGGCGATCTTGTCGTGATCGATATCGGTTGTGGTGTTGAGGGATACCATACTGACAAGACGCAGTCGTACATGTTCGGGAGATCCATCCCGGAAGAGGCGATCCGGGTTCACGAGCAGTGCGTCGCGGTGCAGGACGAGGTTGAAGCATTCCTGAAACCGGGTGCGATCCCATCGGAAATCTACACCACGGTCATGGACGGCCTTACCCCGGAGTTCAGGGACGGGTTCATGGGATACAGGCAGAACACAGTGAAGTTCCTCGGCCACGGGATCGGTCTGTGGATTGACGAGAGCCCGGTGATCGCGAAAGGATTCGATGAACCGCTGCAGGAAGGGATGGTCTTTGCGGTCGAGCCGAAAAAGGGAGTAACGGGAGTCGGCCTTGTCGGCATCGAGAATACCTTTGTCGTGACGCCGCAGGGTGGGCGATCCCTGACCGGGACCCATCGCGGCCTGATGCCGGTATACTGACGGCTTCCGGTCGTTGCTGCCCCCGGGCGGGAGATTCCTGAACGCAAAGGGGGCCATTAATCCACATCTATTTATCCCGTCATGCGCTACCGCTCATCATGATCGGCATCTCGACCTATTGCCTCCTTGACGAGCCGCTCCCGGTTGCACTGGACCGGCTGTCCGGCCTCACCGGTCTTATCGAGGTAATGGACGAGGGCCCCCATTTTGTGGACAGCCCGGAACTCTTCGAGAGCTATTCCGGGGACTTCATCTTCCATGCACCGTACCATGGGATGAACATCGCCTGCCTTTTCGAGGCCGTCCGCAGCGCGAGCGTCGAGGTGATGACCGACTGCTTTGCGCGGGCGGCAGAGATTGGCGCTGCCGTTGTCCTCCACCCGGGCTATTTTGCATGGGAGCAGGAGCGCGAGCAGGCCACGGGACAGTTTGTCAAATCCCTTGACGAGCTTTCCTGTGCCGCACGCGATCTGTCAGTCGCGTTCTCGTTCGAGAACATGGGGGACATGAATTTTTTTAACCTGCGGACCCCGGAAGACCTTGCTCTTATCGAAGGTCACCGGTTCACCCTCGATGTGGGGCATGCGAACCTCAACCGGTGCCTGCCGGAATTTCTTGACACGACGTTTTGCCATATGCACCTTCATGATAATAACGGGAACCAGGACTCTCATAGCGCCGTGGGAGAAGGGGACATCGCTTTTCCTCCGGTAATGGCTGCCATGCGGCGGGAGCATGCAACCGCAGTTATTGAAGTAAAAAGTTTCGATGGTGTTATGAAGAGTCTTCGGGCGCTCGGAGGGATGTAACATTTTTTCCCATTTTTATGGATACTGCTATTAATTATCCCGGCAAACGCCAGTGTATATGGCGTTGAAGACCTGCCCCCGCTGTGGCGCATCTGTAGAACCCGGCCAGAACTCCTGCCCGAACTGCCGGGCTGTCCTGAAGAAAAAGAGTGCCCTGACGCCGTACCTTATTATTATCGTGCTCATTGTCGTTGTTGTTATCGTGGTCGCGGTAGTCCTGATGAGCCCGGTTGCAGGACCGGGCCCGGTGACGCCGGTAGCACCGGTACTTACCGTCCAACCGATGAGTGCGGATGAATCTCTCCCGTCACAACCGACATGCACAATTGGGATAACCGGAAGCAAAGTCCCGCCCTCTTCCATACGGCTTGAGCTCATGACCACAACCTGCAACGCCGGCGAGATCACCGGACTTAAGGTATTAATCAACGGGGCTCAGGCCGGGACACTGGGCACAAACCCGGGGGCTGGCGGAACATTCACCGGTTCTTCAGGTACGAACAACGTCCTCGTCACCGCGAATTTTGCGAATGGCGCCGAGGCAGTCGTCTACCAGAATGCAAATCTCTAATGAACATTTTACCATTTTCCCTGAATTTTTCGATTTCACACGCCCTTAAAGGGAAACGCCTCCCGGTTTTTCGTTTGTGCAGCGGATGTGGCTCAATTTTTTTGAGGTTTTACCTGCAAGCCCTTCAACGTGGAGAGGGGGTCTGATGGTGTACTCTTCATTTCGCACTCCGAAACGGTCCTAAAAAGTGCTGCCGTAAATGTTCCTGAATATATTCTCTTTTGCACGGGTCGCGACTGAAAATAGTGGCCCGACCCCCTCCATCATATCTGCAGTTTTTGGCAAAATATCCAATAATTTACGTCGTTAATAGGTTAATGGAGAGGTAGGATCATGGGAGGGGGTCGGGCGGTGTACATTGTGTGGGCCGACGAAGGATGTATTGCAACAGAACCAATGCGAGAGTTTCCCACCCCTTCGGGGTCGCTCGGCCGCCTCGTCGGGGCCTCGCTGGGCGAGGGAGGTGTACCGGCATTCTCAATTGTGAGCCGCCGCGGGGGCGCCCCGTCGGGGGCGGCGGCAGGAATCGCAATTACCCTGATTAAAAGAAGCCATTAATTCAGCAATTATGTGACATTGTTTATCGGATAGGGAATGGTATGGCGTAGG
This sequence comes from uncultured Methanoregulaceae archaeon, assembly GCA_963717525.1. Taxonomy (GTDB): domain Archaea; phylum Halobacteriota; class Methanomicrobia; order Methanomicrobiales; family Methanospirillaceae; genus Methanoregula. The sequence continues at coordinate 1,857,972 of OY970343.1, read as the reverse complement.
GTAATATCCACCTCTTATCCCATCATAAAGCAATTCAGGTGCCATTCAAAAAAAAAATTACATCTTGATCTGCGCCAGCGCATCGTAGACAATCTTCCGGTACACTGACGGGTCGAGCGCGGGGTACTGCTCTTTTGCCTTGACGATATCCGGGCTCGTGCCGGTGGCGAGCGCGTCGAGCCGGTCGAGTGTTCGGGCTGCGGTGTCCAGCACCCAGATATCCCGGGTCTCCTTGTCCACAACTGTTATCGATTCAACCCTGACCGAGACGAGGTATGACCCATCCGGCTTCTGGTACAGGTTCGGCTTTCCTGTCACCGCAACAAACGCAGGCGTCTCGATCTTTGCCAACTGCTGCATCGCTTCGGGCTGGTAACTCCCCGCCATGATAAAGAACGTGCCGGTCGGGTCGATCACCCGGCCCCGGTAGAATATGTTTTGCTCGCCCTGCCGGGACTTCTCGGTCAGCGTGCCGGCAACGAAGATCCGGTTGCTACGCTCTCCGGTGGGCAGGAGCACGAACGTGGGGCTCTTCTCGTCTTCGCCGACCTTGAACTGGTACCTGCACTCCCGGAGTTCGCTTGCAAAGACCCGGCGTGCCGGCTCGCGCTCGAAACTGCCGTCGCGCCGGCCCATCTCCGGTGCCGCGGTGCTCATGGTACACCCCCGGCCCGGTTGAGGAGCTTCGCATGTTCCCCGCTCTCAAAGTGCATCCGCTCGCAGGTGTTCACGAGTAGCCGGTTCTCGATCTCGCGGCCCTTACAGGTCACGTACCGGCCCAGCACCTTCTCCCGCATCTGCAAAAAGACCTCGTCCATCCCGAGCGGGTTGTTCTCCGCGATCTCCTTTGCCTGGTCGAGGTTGATGCCGGTCAATGCTTCCACGACATCGCGCTTCAGGAGGAGGTTGTGCGTTTTTTCGCCATCGTCCAGCCAGCCCTTGATCCGCAAGTCGTAGACGAACTTTGGCTGGATCTCGTGGATCGGGCAGTAGTTCTGTCGGGAGAGGGCTCGGTTGCAGCCTTCGACCGGGCAGCGCTTGATGATCCCTGATCCGGGCGCGACATGCACGATGGCGCCACGGATCTCCGCATCACCGCCGGTTGCGGTTGCGATGTCACCCTCTTCCTGCATAATCGTTGCGCCCGTGATGTTGAGCGAGAGCCGTTCGTTGAACTCGTCCACCTGCGCATAGAAAATTGAGTAGACCGAGCCCACGACGAGCTTCTCTTTTCCCTGCTCCTTCCAGATCACGAATTTGACCGTGCCGGTCTCGTCGCCTAGGAGGCCTGACTGGAGCATCCGGTCGTGCGTGGCGTCCCATTCCTGGATCACCTTTGCACGGACGCTCCCGATCCCGGGCCGGAGATCCTTGACCGGTGACGGTGCCGGGATCAACGGATCGGTCTTGTCGATCTCCGTGATCGTGGTCCCCGAGTGCACTTTCAGGTTGGGGACGTTCTTGTATTCATCGACCACGGCCGATTCGATCCGGTACCATGCGCCATCCATCATTTTCGGCGCATTGGACTTGGTCCAGACCACAAACCGGATCGCGCCCGATTCGTCGGCCAGAATCCCGCTCTGGGCAATCGCCGGCGAAGCGGGCGTGGCAAGGGAGACTACTTTCCCAACAAGTGTCACCCAGTCCCCGGGACGGGCCTCTGCGATCACTTTTTCCCCGGTTGCGCCGCCCGCTCCGGGCGACCCCTGAGGGCCTGCGGGCTGGATGTTGAATTCTTTTGCCAGTTCGTTTGAGACGCTGCGTTCCGCCTCGGAAGGCTGGACGCCGAACTCCTCGATGAGCCGGCGCAGCTTACCCTCAACCTTCTGACGGTCGATCTCGTTTCCGCTTTTTTTGAACTTTCGGGAGATTCTCTCAGTAGCTTCGGAATAATCCATTCTTACATCTCCAAGGGTACATCGGATTCCATATCTGGTATATAGCAGGTACCGTGCGCTGTGAAAGTAATCATGTTTACGCATCTGTCGCCGCGATGGTGAGGTTTATGTCCCCGCACGGGAACTAAGTGTAGTATGGCTGAATTAACCGCAGACTCTACGATCTACGATCTTCTCCAGGCAAAACCGGAATCCACCGAGGCCCTCTTCAAGTTCGGAATGGGATGTGTCGGATGCGCCATCGCCCGCGGCGAGACCATTCGTGAGGCCGCCGAGGCACATGGCATCCCTCTCCCCGAGCTCCTGAAGGCTCTCGGGATCAAGGAATAACTTCCTTTTTTTGTTTCTTTCTGTAGCGAACCAGCTCTTCGAGCGGGGCATCAGGATAACATTTCAGGTAGTCCGCGACTGCCGGTTCGTGCAGCAGGGTACAGCGTGAACAGTTCCAGACCCGGCCGTTTGTGGTGCCTGTTGACCATTCGCCGAGTGATTCGTCCTTGCACGGGTAGAACGGGCAGTAGCAGAAGTCGCAGGACTGCCTCGGGAAATGGCAGGGATAGTAGGGGCAGTTGACCGGCGACCACTCCACCCAGTGTCCGCCTTCGAACCGGCTGTAGATGAAAAAGGCAGGCTCCGTGTGTGTCGCCCCGCTTTCGAAACGGCGGAGGGCTTCAGGCACCCCCCTGAGTACCGCATCCCGTACCCGGTGGCCCGGCTCCGTGATCCGCCCGGAGTACCGGTGTTTTACCTCCCCTTCGCACGCGGCGATCACGGCATCGGTGGGGGTACCGGAGCCCCGCCCAAAAGCAAGCATGGCCTCGGCTTTGGCCTCGCTCGCGACCATGATCGTTTCGAGCAGCGCGGAATCTTCCATCCCCTCGCTGCTGTACGCGATGATGTTGATGGTGCCGGGACCTTCTGACTGCTTCTGACTGATGCCGGCAGTCACAAAGACCGTGACAAAATCGTACTGGAGCACGCAGAGGTGCCGGATTGGGACTGCGGTCAATAACCCCAGCACGTCCGGCCCGGTGCCGGCAGCCGCCGTGACCAGCGCAATCTCTTTTTCCGGGCCGGCATGGTTCCAGTCGGCGGGAACCGTGTGATTAAAAAGGGTGGTGACGTTCCGGATGCCGCCGGCGAACCCGGTGCTTGCGGCGCGGAATGCGCCACGGACAAAAAGCGTCGTAGTATCGAGATAATAGCGCATGCGATAACCGCCTTTTCATTCTGCTATTCGCTTACATCCGATAGTAAGATTTTGATAGGTGTGCAACGGGATATCAGGTGTGTCCTTCCGGCGGTATGAGCACCGGTCCGCCCGAACGCAGCTCCCCGGTTCCGCCAGACAAACTCGTCTGGCCGGCCCCCGGGTTCACCACCCCCGAGATATCCTGGACGATCCCATTGATGAACTCCAGGTTATTCTCCTTGTCAAATTCCGCGAGGGCCGTGACGCTGACCGTGACCGGTGTATTGTCTGTACGTTTCAGGGAGAGGATCCGGTTTTTGACAAACCCCTTCCGGTGTAATTCATCGAGCAGCAGCCTCCGTCCGTCCGGTTCAGAGAAGACATCGGTCACATCAATCCCCCGAAGATCCTCCATCGATCCGTACCCCAGTATCTGGAGGAGCGCGGGATTCCCCCAGACAAACCTGCCCCGGGGGTCGCCTGTACTCCGGTACACCCCCACACTCATATCCTCGAAAAGGGTACGGTACCGGTCTTCATACTCCCGTGCACGTTTGTCCCGATTCTCATAGGTAATATCCCGGACAATCGACGATGTGCCCGTGATGATCCCGTTCTCGTCCTTAATGGGGCAGATCGTGAGCAGGGCATCGATCACTTTATCGTCGTGGCGCTTCATCTGCAGCTCGCGCCGCTGGATGCATTCGCCATGTCGGATATCGTCTAAAAGCCGTTCAAGGTCCCCATAGGTCTTCTTCGGCACAAGCTTGCTGAAGGGATGCTGGAGGATCCCGGCCTCTTCATATCCTAAAAGCCGGGTGGCTGCAGGATTCCAGCTGGTGATCAGGCCGTCGGGGTCACTCCCGATGATAGCCTCGCCGGATGACATGATGAGGCCACGGTATCGCGCCTCGCTGATCTCAAGCATCTGGTGGTACATTTTTTGTGGGGTGATGTCTTCGATGATAAACGTGACTCCCTGGCTCCCGTCCTCAAAAGCTGTAGGCACTTTTTTTATGCGGAAATACCTGTGTACGTCCTTTATAAGGCTGGTCATCTCCGCAACCTGTTCTTTACCGGGCCGCTCTTTGGGGTCCTCGTCCGGTACGCTCCGGTAGAGATCCCGGAGGAACTGGTTGTTGATCTCGTCGATCCGGTTCCCGACGAGTGCTTCCCGGTGCATGTCAAGGAGGGCAGGTACCTGCTCGTTGACAAATATGATCTTCTGATCCCGATCGATCATGATCACCAGATCGGATGAAAACTCAAGCATTGACGAGACCGGCACTCTCTGCGACAGGAAGTACACTTTTGCTGCACCGACGGGCTGCATCTCCACCTGGCCGGAGATGACCAGCATGTCCAGGTTTTTTGCGATAAGGTTCCGGTTAATCTGCAGCTTCTTGGTGAGATCCGAGATGGTCATGCCTCGTGGGTTCCATTTGAGAACCTGTTTGATCCGGTTGACCCTCTCTTGATCGATCACTGCCATACTAGTTAGTTGAACGGCAGACGAAGGTATTAAAATTATTCATCGCGGGGATAAATGCCTCAATCTCCCTGCCGGGCAGAAAAAAATCCTGTCGTCAGGTTTTGGTTCTCCTGTCCTATGCCTGCCATGAGACAGGTGTACAATCCTGGAGAATTGACGAATAATTTTTCGTCTCCTGATTAACTCACCTGTCGTTTTGCCCGGCACACTGGGATCCATATATGCATGGCAATACCCGAGTGCAAATTCTTAATGACCCCCCCATCCAGAGCAGGGATCATCCACCGGGATGCTTCCTTGTGGAGATTTTTCATGGGAGGAGTCAGAAATGGCACAATCTGGATCAACGGGTATTACGCTCGAAGCACAGTATCTCTACCGGCAGGGATTGCATTTTAAGGAAAACGGAAAGAAAGAGGACGCACTGAAGTACTTAAAAATGGCGGTCTGCGTTGCACCCCATTTCTGCGACGCGCACAACGCGATGGGAAACTGTCTGGATGAAATGGGCCGGTATGATGAGGCGATAAAAAAATATGAGAAAGTCCTGGAACTCAACCCGGAGCATACGGAAGCACAATTCAAGCGGGCGATGATCGAGAAAAAGATCAGGTACTACGAGGAAGCACCATTTAGTACGGGGTTATCCACGCTGTTATGCAGCATTTAACTCCGCTCTCTTTTATCAGATGGATCTGGCAGGTTATTTCAACGGATCGTGCCTTAAAGATAAAAATCCGGAAAAACAGGGTTTGTTATGCAACCGAGTACCGCATACGGTCCTTGAGCTCCTGCTGCTTGCCGGCATTCCAGCCGGAAACGTCCTGCAGGTACCCGGTCACCCGGCTGATCTGGACAACGTCATGTGAGCCGCATTCGGGACAGACAGGCTTGCCGCAGAGCGGGCAGTACCTCTATCCCGGAGATCATCTCGTGGGCGCAGTGACAGTTGTCAAGCGGGCACATGATCTCGAGCTTGGTCTCCCCGCAGTTCGGGCATGGGTTCTGGTCCACGATGAGATGGCAGGTATGGCACTTGTATTTCCGCTCAGATTCAGGGATATCTTCGAGTTTCGTGTATTTTTCCGCAATTTTCCTCTGGTCTGTGCTCCAATCCATACTACTACATCGCACAAGTCCTTAAAAAACTTTTAGGCCATGCCCTGAAGGTAATATTGCATTCGCGGTACGTACGGGGGCGCAAAAAAGAGATCGGGTCGTAAAAAAGGGCTGTTTACCGTTTCTGCACTCTGCGGACCCGGGCATAGGACTGCGCTGCTGCCGCCGGGTCAGGGGCTTCGTAGATGGACCGGCCCACGATAATACCGTCCACGAGTGCGGCGATCGCGTCTGCATCCCCTCCCTGCGCCCCGACCCCCGGGGAGAGGATCTTTTTGTGGCCGACAAACCCGCGGAGGACCTGTACACGGTCCGGCCGGGTAGCCGGCGCGATGATGCCATCAGCGCCCGCGATTACGGCGTTTGCTGCGATCTGCTCTGCCGTCCCCTGTGAGAAGAACTCCTTTCCTCCCGGGTGGCTCATCTCGGCAACCACGTAGCACTGTCCCTTGTGCGCCCGGGCGGAGGCGACACAGGCCTTCACCGAGTCCATGCCGGGAAAGCCGTGGCAGATGATCGCGGAGAAGCCGGCAGCAAAGACCTGGTCGCAGATGAGCTGGTTGGTGTTGGGGATATCAGCAACCTTGAAGTCGGCGATGAGCGGAAGGCCGGCTTTTTTAAGGTCTCCCGCGATGGAGAGGCCGGCAGAGAGTACGAGCGGGTAACCGACCTTGATCGCATCGAGGTGCGGGGTGCAGGCATGAGCGATCTCAAGTGCCCTCTTCTTTTCCGTCACGTCAAGGGCAAGGATAAGTTCAGGCATGGGACAACCGCTCCATCACGGCCGCAACAAGGATCGGCAGCGTGATCGTGGCATCGCCATATACAGTCACGGCCCGCGCCTCCTCGGTGATCTTGCCCCATGACCGGGCTTCATCAAGAGTTGCACCCGAGAGGCCACCAAGGTCCGGGCGGTCGCCGGTCAGTTGGACTGCGTAATTGAATCCGTTCGGGGTCATCAGCATGCTCTGGAGGATGAAATTTTTCGGTACGCCCCCGCCCACGAGTAAGGCGCCGGCTTTTTTGGTTGCAAAGCAGGTGTCAAGGAGTACCGGCATGTCGGCAAACGCGTCCACGGTCACCGTGTTTGTCTGCGAAAAGAGCCAGTACCTGGAGGCCGACCATCGAGTCCTGCACGGCCGGGCAGTAGACCGGGATCCCCTTTTGTGCGGCGGTGGCAAGGATGCCGGTTTTCAGGTGCGAACCGATGTGCTGCAGCAGGCCGGAGATTGAGATGGTGCTGCCCGCTTTCAGTTCGCCAAACACGCCCTGCATGAACTCCTCGAAGTGCTCGAAGGCTTCGTTGGGGAGGTAGACATCGTAGATCCGGTTGATCTCATCGTGGCGGAGTTCGATGTCGTTGCAGAAGGCGGTGCCGTGGAAGTGGTGGCAGCCAATAGCCTCGATGATATCGTGCGTGAGGTTTGCGCCGGTCGAGACGAGGATATCGATATGGCCGTCTTTGATGAGATCGGAGACGATCCCGCCCATGCCGGCCGGCACCATCGCACCGGCAAGCCCGAAGAATTTTGTCGCGTCCGCATCCCGCAGCATCTGCTCGTAGATCTCTGCCGCATGGCAGAGCGAGCCGCCGTTGTATGCCCCGGCTTTTCCCATGGCAGCAACCAGTTCGCCGACCGTCATGGCCGGTTTCAGGTGCATCTGGGTGACCGGTTCATCGCACTGGTGTTTCATCGCTTATTTCCTTACTTTTTGCTGCTAAGGTATTGGCGCTCCGGGCTGATAACTGTGTTTCAGTATGGCCGAAGGATTTTCATCATTGGATGCCTGCCCGGACATGCGGACAGCAAAAAGGGGCGTTTCTCCACGGTGACGATACCTGGGTGGCTTTTTTCGATATGAAATTACGGTGCTTTCCCCAAGCCATTTATCGGACCCGGTTCAATGATCCGGTACGATGGTTCTCCCGTTCAATATTCTCGACCTGGTACTCCATTTTGACAAGTACCTGCCGGTAATTCTCCAGCAGTACGGGCTGTGGACGTACGTGATCCTCTTTTTGATCCTCTTCTGCGAATGCGGTATTGTGCTCACAGCGTTCCTGCCGGGCGATTCCATGCTCTTTGTTGCAGGAGCGCTCGCGGGTGCCGGGATGCTGGATATCCGCATCCTTTTAGCGACCCTGATCCTCGCGTGCGTGCTTGGCGACACGCTCAATTACTGGATCGGCTATACCTTCGAGATGAAGGTGCTCGAATGGAAATACTCTTTTGTAAAAAAAGAGCACCTCGACGAGACCCACCAGTATTTTGAAAAGTACGGCGGTTTCACCATCGTCATCGCGCGGTTCATGCCCGTTATAAGGACCTTTGCCCCGTTTTTGGCCGGGGTCGGGAAGATGCGGTACACGTGGTTTATCGGGTATAATGTCCTTGGCGGGATCCTCTGGGCGTCCCTGTTCCTGCTCGCCGGCTATTTCGTGGGCAACCTCCCGATCGTCCAGGCGAACTTTGCACTCATCACGTACGCGATCATCGGGGTCTCGCTGCTGGCGCTGGTCTCGGTCTTTGCCAAAATCCTCCGTGGGATGAAGAAAGGAAAAGGGATCAAGGGCGCATAGTTTCCCTCTTTTTAGCAAATACGTATTTGACCGCACTGAGGGAAGGTATTGTTGGCGGTAGCGGGCAGACCTGCCGCCCGTCAGCGTTCCGTGATATCCCGGATTGATTCGATCGCACCGTCAATCCCGCCGTACCGGTTGTAAAGCGGTCCCGCCCTCTCCTGATCGTAACCTGAGCTCCATTCCGGCGGAGTAAGATCGTCTTGGCGATCAGGATTTCACATTCGTGGGAGATATGTGGATATCGTCCGGTAATGTCCATATCAGGCTGGAGGATCAGGTAGATCAGGATCGAGTGCCGTTTTTCTAAGACCGGGATTGTGTACACGTGATCCCGTGTTCCCAGCATCTCCGCTGCCTGAACGCCGGTCATCTCTTCGATGGCAGGGTGCTGAGCTGGTGTGGCGTTTTTTGTGTGAACTCCTCTCCCTGCTTGTGCTCTGTTATATCCCTGATTACGGCGATAACGGCAACAACGTCGCCATGCGCCTTGATTGGGATCTTCCGGGTCTCTGTTACGATCTCCGCATCGCCTACTGGTGAAGATTCTTCGGTGACCATGATTGTCCCTTTCAAAAAGACGGTGCGATATTCATCGAGAACGGAGGGTGAGAGGAAGGGGAATGCCTCTAGGATCGGTTTTCCGATAATATCGTCACTCTGTCCCAGACGACGGAGCCACGTAAGGAGGCTGGTATTGGCAAGGATTACCTTAAACTCCCTGTCTACGACACTGATGACATCGGGAAAAGCATCAATGCTTGACCGGTATTTCTCCTCACTCTCCCGGGCTGCGATTTCCATCTGTTTGCGTTCGGTGATATCCTGGATTACACCAACGACCCTGAACGGGTTACCTTTTGCATCTTTTTCGAGTCGTGCGATGGAATGGACAACTCTTTGGGAAGATCCATCATGGGGGTTGACAGTAATCTTAATATCGTACTCCTTCCTGCCGGTAATGAAGTCAGCAAATGCCTGCTGAACCCGTTCGCGATCCTCGACACATGCTTCGATATCAGCGATGGGGTAAGACCCGGAAACGGAAGGAAACCCGTAGATATGGAGCGACTCCGCGGAACCCCAGATTTTGCCGGTCTCAAAGGAATATTCCCAGTAGCCGATATGACCGATATCCTGTGCCATCAGCAGCCGGTTCTCACTTAATCGGAGTGCCCGTTCGCTCTCGGTCAGGGCATCGTACTGTCTTTTGAGTTCCTCCTCCGAAGCGGTCAGCTGTTCAAAAGCCGACCGGATCTGGTTCTCAGCCAGCTTGCGTTCGGTAATGTCCTGACCTACTGACTGATATTCGGCAATTGTTCCGGAAGGTGCGAATATCGCACGGTCACTCCATCGCTGCCATCGTATGTTGCCATCCGGCATAATTATCCGGTGCTCGATGTTATCGACAGGGTGATCCGGGGTTAAGGATGCAAAAAACTGTTTCAAGCGCTCCTGGTCGTCGGTAGGGATCTTTGGCCGGAACCGGTGCCCGAGGATCTCTTCGCGTTTCAAACCGAAATAACGGCAATATGCTTCATTGACAAAGACATGGGTGCCATCCGGCAAGAACCGGGAGATGAATTCGGACTGATCCTCAACCACGTTCCTGTACCGTTCCTCGCTCTTGCGCAGCTCCTCCTCCGCCTTTTTACGGTCAGTGATATCGTGGATAATCCCTTCTACCCCAACAATGCGCCCGGTATCATCATAATAGAAATGGCTGCTTATTGAGACGGGAATCCCGGTACCATCCCGCTTCAGGATGATAACTTCATAATCTTTCACAAAACCTTTTTCTTTCATTCTGGCAATCAGGTCATCACGCTTTTCCGGGTCGGCCCAGAATGAGGTAATAGGATGACCAATTATCTCGTCAATATTATCGTAACCTATCAAAGGAAGGATGGAGGGAGTCACAAAGATTATTGTACCTTCACTATCTGCCCGATAAATGATGTCAATGACATTTTCCACAAGAGTGCGGTATTTTCCCTCGCTCTCCCTGATTTGCCGTTCACTCTGTGCAAGCTGTTCATACTGTGAACGGAGTTCCTCCTCGCTCGCGGCGATCTGCACATAAGCAACCCGGAGTTCCTCGTTTCTCTTAACGAGTTCCTCTTCTGCCCTCCGTTCTTTAATGACATTCCACAGACCGTTCATCAGGACGGAGAGTTCATGTACATCCACGTCATCATAGTCTGAAGTTTTGTTTCCTACACCGGCAACCATGACGATACGGGTACCGTCAAAAACCGGGATATTCATGTGCCGTATGATGGGAACATGTCCTTTGGGGTATCCTTTTTTAAGCGGGTTTTCTGCGGCATAATCGTTGGTAATTATGGGGCGGCGCTGCCGGACTGCTTCTCCCCATAACCCGGTTGTGTTAAGGGGGTATTCTATGGGTTTTTCGCAGATGTAACATTCCTTCATCGCCAGTGAAGACCAGGCGTACATGGTAAGAAGGGACTCATCATCAGACACAAATGCGAGATACCCTATCGAGCTTGCAGTGATTTCCACCGCCTGTTCTACGGCAAAGATCATCATGTCTTTTAACGGACCAGAGGTCATCTGGTAAAAAGATACGAGTGTCTTAAGCCGGTACTCGTTCTGTTTCAGCGCGTTATCGGCACGTTTCCGCTCGACGGCAATTTTTATTTTATGAGTAAGTTCTGCAAACTGTGCCACCGGTTCCCCACCTTTCTGGAGGTAGAAGTCAGCACCCGAGTTTATGGCCTGTATGACAATCTCTTCACGTCCCCGCCCGGTGAAAAGAATAAATGGGATGGTATTTCCCGAGTTCCTGACATTCTTCAAAAATTCTATTCCGTCCATGCCCGGCATCTGGTAGTCAGAGACAATGGCATCGTAGTTCTTAGTTGTGAGCAGGGTAAGTGCGGCCGGGGCAGAGGTAACAATGTCGACGGAAAACTGCCCGCCCCGTTCAAGAAAGATCCTGCCAATCTCCAGCAGTCCGGGTTCATCATCGACGTAGAGGACAGATATCATCAGGAGCACCCGTGCACATCTCACTTAAGAGTGAATGCCCATCGCTGGCAATAAACCTGTAGGATTGATCAAAAGTGACCATGTTTCTGTCATCGAAAACTAGATGCTGATACGCCTGCTTATTCTACTCTACGTGAGGCGTCTTTTGTAATGCCGGCACCACAGGCGGTTCTTGATCTTGTCCAGCGGTATGAGTTCAACCGTCCGGTCTATCACAAGGGACAGAAGAACGAGACTGAATTGCGGCGTGAATTCCTCGATCCTTTCTTCCGTGCTCTTGGCTGGGACGTAGATAATAACAAGAGCTGGTCGGAAGCCTACAAAGAGGTGGCCCATGAAGATCCCATCCGCATCCGTGGGCAGACGAAACATATCGATTACTCGTTCCGGGTTGGCGGGGCCCGGAAGTTCATCTGCGAGGCAAAAAAGCCTGCCGTTGCCCTTAAAGATGATCTGGATGCGGCGCTCCAGCTGCGTCGCTACGCATGGAATGCCGGGTTGAAACTTTCCATCCTGACAAACTTCGAGGAGTTCGCAGTCTATGACTGCAATGTTCCCCTCCGAAAAGAGGATACGGCTGCAACAGCACGGATTGCCTATTTCCCCTACACGGAATACGAGAAACGATGGGATCGGATCGCTGCGGTTTTTTCCCCGGAAGGTATCCAGAAAGGTTCGTTTGACAAATACGTTGCAACGAATGGTGAGAAACACGGGACTGCCGGCGTCGATGAAAAATTCCTGGAGGATATCGAGAACTGGAGGCTGCTGCTTGCCCGTAACATCGCATTGCGCAATATCGGGCTTTCGCAGGAAGAGGTGAACACTGCCGTCCAGCTGATTATAGACCGGATCATTTTTTTGCGTATCTGCGAGGACCGGGGGATCGAGCATTACGAGACCCTGCATGCCCTGTCCCATACTGAAGCGGTGTATGCCCGGGTCTGTGACCTGTTCCGGCTCGCTGATGACAAGTATAACTCCGGGCTTTTCCATTTTGCAGAGGAGGCCGGGCGTGACGAGATTCCCGATACGCTCACGCCATCCCTTGTCATCGACGATTCGGTCTTAAAGGCGATCATCAACCGGCTCTATTATCCGAGCCCGTACGAGTTCTCGGTGATCCCAGCCGAGATCCTCGGGCAGGTATACGAGCAGTTCCTCGGGAAGGTGATCAGACTCTCTGCATCCCACCGGGCCGATGTGGAGGACAAGCCGGCGGTGCGCAAGGCCGGCGGTGTCTACTACACGCCTGCGTATATCGTGGACTATATTGTCAAAAAGACCGTGGGCGAACTGGTGAAAGGGAAGACCCCCCGGGAAGTGGCAAAGCTCACCATCGTGGATCCCGCGTGCGGATCCGGTTCGTTCCTGCTCGGTGCCTACCAGTTCCTGCTCGACCGGCACCGCGACTGGTATATCGAGCATCTCGTGCCGGTGCTCAAGGGCCGGACGGCTGCCGCTCCGGAAGTTCAGGCGCTCCTGCCGGATCCGGTCGCCTCCGGCAAAGCAAAAAAAGAGGGCGCATACGAATTGCCGATCTATAAGGTCGGGACAAGCGACCCCTCGAAGATGCGGAGCGACTGGCGGCTGACCACAGCGGAACGCAAGCGCATCCTCCTGCACAATATCTACGGCGTGGATATCGATCCACAGGCAGTCGAAGTGACGAAACTCTCGCTTCTCCTGAAAGTACTTGAGGAAGAGAGCGAGGAGAATGTCTCGAAGCAACTGAAGCTCTTTGCGGAGCGGGCGCTGCCCTCCCTGCACCATAACATCAGGTGCGGCAACTCGCTCGTTGCACCGGATTACTTCGATCTCAGGCAGGCGCACCCGTTCAACATGGAGGAGCGCAAACGGGTCAATGCGTTTGACTGGCAGGCAGAATTTCCGCTCGTGATGAAGGCAGGCGGTTTCGATGCAGTGATCGGCAACCCCCCCTACGTCAGGCAGGAATCGATCAAAGATCAGAAAGAGTACTACCAGTCGCGCTATGCGGTCTACCAGGGAACCGCTGACCTGTACGCGTATTTCATCGAGAAAGGCATCTCGCTCCTGCGCCCCGGTGGCATTTTCTCGTACATCGTGGCGAACAAGTGGATGCGGGCGAATTACGGGAAGCCGCTCCGGAAGTTCCTCCTGTCAAAACAGATTGAGGAGATCGTGGACTTCGGCGACCTGCCGGTCTTCAAGGCTGCGACAACATACCCGTGCATCATCCGGGTCTCGAACAACACGCCGGCAAAAGAATTCTGCATATCCAAGGTGGAAACGCTTGACTTCCCGGATCTTGCGGGATACGTGCAGGCGCACCGCCACCCGATTGAGCAGGCAACACTCACGGACGGCGGCTGGACACTCGGGGACAAACGGACGGAGAGTCTGCTGAAGAAACTGAAGAGCGCGGGGACGCCACTCGAAGAGTATGTGATGGGAGAAGTTTACCGGGGAATTGTCACTGGTTGTAACGAGGCATTTGTTATTGATGAAAAAATTAAACAGAAATTGATTAGTGAAGATCCAAACTCTGCAGATTTAATTAAACCATACTTAGTTGGAAGAGATATTAAACGGTACAGACCCTTAACAAATGACGGGAAATTTTTAATTTTCACCAAACATGGAGTTGAAATAAAAAAATATCCAGCAATCGTGAATTATCTTAAGCAATTTAAAATAAAATTAACTCCTCGACCAAAAGATTGGAAAGGGGAGGATTGGAAAGGGCGAAAACCGGGATTGTACGAATGGTATGAAATTCAGGATACAATTGATTATTATGAAGAATTTGAAAAACCAAAAATAATCTATCCTGAGATTTGTCAAAAACCCGAATTTACGCTGGATGAGTCAAAATTCTATGCTAATAACAAATGTTTCATAATTCCAAAGGCTGACAAATATTTATTAGGTGTTTTAAACAGCAAATTGACGTACTTCTTATTTGAAACGAATTTGCCCAAACTTCAGGCAGGCTTTTTCATGCCGGCGTACGTTGTGCTGAAAAATTTCCCCATCTACACTATCGACTTCGACAACCCGGATGATAAAGCCCGGCACGACCGGATGGTTGCGCTCGTGACCGGTATGCTGGATCTGCACAAACACCTGAGCCATGCAAAGACCGATCAGGAAAAGCGGCTGATCCAGCAGGAGATCGACTCCACCGACAAGCAGATCGACTCGCTTGTGTACGGGATCTACGGGCTTACAGTGGATGAGATTGCCGTCGTGGAGGAAACGACGAAATAACACATTCACCCCCCATGGCGACTTTATTATATTTACTAAAATGCGATTGCTCATTGCCCCCTTCACGATGAAAGGAACAAATATAATTCATATCAGATAAAGTAACAATACCGGGCAGGGCCATGGTTGACATTGAAATTTCTCAGGAAGAAGCCGACGCGTTGATCCAGATGCCGAAATACCGGCTCAATGACGACACATGGCACTTCCCCGGTCGCGGCACATCTATAAATATCCCGTTGCTGTCAGAAGACAAACGAAATAATTTTGTGCTGGATTTATGGAGAAGCAGGCTGGAACTGAATAAAATAACCTATCAGAATCGGGCGCACCAGATGATAATTCTGGTCAGGCTGGATCTTACCGGCAAACCCCACAAAAATCCTGATGATGAATTCATCAGCGGGCCACACATTCATCTCTATCGGGAAGGATATGCAGACAAATGGGCATATCCTGTAGCATCCGATTCGTTTTCAGATCTTACGGATTTGTGGCAGACATTGAAAGACTTCATGACGTATTGTAATATTGTAAAAGAGCCAAACATTATTGCAGGAATTGAATAATGATCACTGACGTCGAGCGGCTGTTGCAGGATTATCTCCACTGGCTCAATGAATCGATCAGCCTGCGCCAGGTTGACGAATGGGTGGAGATAACAACGCCGTTCCTTGACCGGCATAACGATTTCCTGCAGATCTACGTCAAAAAAAGTAATGGCGGCTATGTCCTTACGGATGACGGGTATATTTTAGAAGATCTGAAGATGTCAGGATGCAGGATCGACACCGATAAACGTCTGGCGCTTTTGTCCACGACACTCAAAGGTTTTGGCGTCCAGAACGACCGGGGGGTCCTGACCATCAAAACAACCGACAAGTCGTTCCCGCAGAAAAAGCACAATCTCTTACAGGCTATGCTCGCAGTCAACGACCTGTTCTATCTCTCAGAACCTGTTGTCGCCAGTTTATTCTTTGAAGATGTTGTCGCCTGGCTCGATGAGACGGAAATAAGGTACACTCCGAAAATAAAATTCACCGGTAAATCCGGTTATGATCATCTTTTTGATTTTGTCATCCCGAAATCCCGGCAGGAGCCTGAAAGAATTCTCCAGACCATCAACAATCCCAACCGGGCACAGGCTGAAATGTTATCATTTTCATGGATTGATACCAAAGATGTCCGTGCTCCGGATTCGAAAGCATACGCAATTCTTAATGATAAGGAGCGCCGGATCCCGGAAGAAGTACCTACTGCTCTGGAAAATTATGGTGTTTTCCCGCTTATGTGGAGTAAGCGGGAAAAATATGTTGCCGAACTGGTAGCATAATTGTTTTTGCGGATAGGACCCGACAAGCAGATCGATTCGCTCGCGTACGGGATCTATGGTTTGACCGTCGATGAGATCGCCGTCGTGGAAGAAGCCCTTACGACGATAAAATCCCCCTCGTAAAAAAGATACCCGAAAAGGCCCTCCGGACGGCCATTTTCCCGGAAAATGACCTGAAGAATATCCCGGAAAACAGGGCCGCTAAAACGCTTCTGTATTGCAGGTTGAAAAACCGCAAATGTGTTCCTTTTTTAAAAAAGCGCTTGTTTAATCAGGATTTTGTACAGGTGTGGACACCATTTCCACTCCAGCCGGAAATGAGGATCGTCCGTTTGGCAAACGGAGCCCGTATCGGGCTTATTTGACTTCAGTTCCCCTCCCCCTCTTCCTTACGGAGGGGTATTACCATCCTGAAGGCGGCATTCTTCCAGTACCCTTCCCGGTAAGGGGTGTTCCGGTACCCCCCGGCACAGCGGTTTTGCGAGATGTCTGCGGGCGGTCGGCGGCACTTCGTACCACCCGGGCACTGAGCGTCCGGGGGCTTTCCTGTACCTCGGGATCTTTTTCGTGCGCCCCGCATTTACGGCACTTGTAACCTTTGTCTTTGCCGGCGCTCGTCATGCGTTTGTTGCATGCAGTGCAGAGCGGGGGCTGAGTCCGGATGTCCCGGGCCGGAACGACAAGGCAGATCTTCTCTAAGTTAATACTTCCTTTTTTGTAACTCCCGACTGCAATGATCGTATCGCCCGGCACGAGCGCCCTTATGATCTCCCGGAAGTTCTTCGTGGGTTCGTATGCCATGCAGCGGACTTCCGCACCGCTGTCCCGGATCGAAAAGGAGACGTGGCCCCCGGGTCCGGTTTCCGGGCGGCCGGTTACCGTGCCACGTACCCGGTACGAGAGCCCTTCGCGCAGGGAGCTGCACGTCCCGGCAAGGAGGTGGGCATCGGTCCCCTGGTTGGTCACCCAGATCTGTTCAACAGCCGGTTTTTCTGACTGGATGAGCGACCGGGCCATCATCACCCAGGCCGGGCTCTCGCCCCGGATCCCAAAGAGGACCGGGTCCGGAGTATGCGGTACGCAGACCACGACCCGGTTTACAGGATCCACCGTGTCCCACGTGTGTGGGAATGTCGCCTCCTCCGCGGCAAAGAGGCTCTCCCTGTCCACCTCCCGGGGTGTACCCCATCTCGAAGGATCGCGGTACGCGAGAATCTCGTACGTTGTATCGGGAAAGATGCCTGAAACAGCCGCGGTTGCGCCAATAAGCCCACGCCGGTTCTTCCAGCCCCGGTACCGGGCGCCCGCCGCCTCAAGGAGATTCACGGCCTCTTCGATCTCGCAGAAGTCCGTCACCGCCTTACGGTAAAAGGCCGGGTCGGGACGCGTTTCTGCAACCACGACCCCGGGATTGGTCTTCTCGCAGGAGAAATCGGCAAGCTCCTCCACGATGGCGCACGCAAGCGAGAATGCCCGGTCCGGGTCTCCCTCAACATCGAGAGCAATCGCTGCGTTCCCCCGGGTCTTGAACGTCACGTTCGGGTTGAGCCGGACGAGGCGGGCCTCGCGGACCCGCATATGCTCATGGATCAGCCTCCGGGCGAGCACCGCGCCGAGATAGGTGGTACACATCCCCGCCGGTGAATCCGTGTCATCAATACCGATCAGCATGTCTATATTAATATATGGGCACGCTCTATCCATTTGTAACTGCATGTCCCAGGATCGCCAGCTCCAGCTGGTCACCAGCGTGATGATATCGGCGGGATTTGAGGTATCCGAGAAGTTTACCCTCCGCCCGAGGAGTTTCGACCTCATCGCACGCAATAACGGGACGCTGCTTGTTATCAAAGTCGTTACGCACATCGATTCGGTGAGCGAGGAAGCGGCGTTCGATCTTGACGTGATCTCCCAGCACCTGGGTGGTGTGCCCCTCATCGTGGGCGAACGTGCCCGCGAGGCCGAGCTCGAGCGGGGGGCGGTCTATGTCCGGTATGGCATCTACGCGATCAGCATCGCAACGCTGTACGATTACTTTGTGGAGAAGATCCCACCGCTCGTGTACGCCTCTCCCGGCGGACTGTACGTGAACATCAATGGCAACGCCCTCCGGGAGCTCCGCGAACGGCGGAGCATGTCGCTTGGTGACATGGGGCAGGTGCTCGGGGTCTCCCGGCGCACGATCAGCAAATACGAAAGCGGCATGGGTACTGACGCTCGATGTCGCGATCCGTATCGAGGAGTACTTCAATACGGGAGTGGTTGAGTCCATCGATATTGTCCGTCGCAAACCTGCAGAATCCGGGCAGGAGGAACCAAAGAAAAGGCAGGGTCCGGGCATCCCCATCGATTTTTTTGAGCAGCTCGGGATACAGCTCCAGACACTCCGGGGCGCACCGTTCCAAGCCCTTCTCACGTTTGACAAGCACACGATCCTCACTGGTTACGGCCCGGCGCAGAAGGTGGTCAAGCGTGCCGCCCTTATCAGCAATCTCTCGAAGATCGCAAAGAAGCATGCGATGTGCATCATCACTGATTACCATCACGAAAAAAAGATCGGGCGGACGCTTGTGATCGGTGAGGATCGCTTCCACCATATCGCGGACGGCTTTGAACTCCTCGACATGCTGGGCGACTGATTTTTAGAGGTTTGTTCCGGATTTGGTAAGCAAAGCGTGAAATATGCTACGCTCTTTACCAACCGCGAACCTGTCAGAACCCTGAATCAAAATCTATATTACCTAAAGGATCGAGAGAGAAATCATTTATGCTCTGTCCAAAATGTGGATATAGTAACCCGGATCCAAACAAATTTTGCGGAAGATGCGGAGCCCTCTTAAACCCGGCCCCCAAACCTGTCAAAGAAAAGCCCCCGGTTATATCGCCTGAAAAAAAAGAGAGCACAAAGCCCTTAATCATAAAACTCGTCATAGCGGGACTTTTGCTCTTCATCATACCGCTTCTTACTATGGTGTGGGGTATGGAGTACCTTATGCAGATAAACCCGTTGCTGGGGTTGTTACTTGTTGCATTGGTTGTTCTGGGATTGGGATTGCTGATGGGAGCGGTTGGTATCTCGATCTCTTGATCTCTCATCTCCCGCAACGCACCAGCGAGATCCAAAAGCACGGATCTCCCGACAACGCAACAGAACCTTTTAAGAGGTTCTGATAGGTTTAAGGGACTTCGGGACTTTTGGAAAGAGGTGATAGATCGCGGGACTTTTTAGAGAGACTGGGATTTGCACATATTGGGATTATAATAAAAACGAAACTCTTATGATAAACATTATCGTCTAAGTTATTGTGTCTATAGAGATACAACAAACTTGGTGGCATATTGAAGAGGTATATTTCCCCACCGCAGCTGAGAAAAATTCGACAGGTAATGGATATTTACGCAAATGACCCTACAATGCTCGCAGGATTAAAAAATTTAAATTTTATTGGATTAAAAGTCATTACGAGGAACGGAACGCCTAAAGAGATTGGGTTTTTAGAATACACAAACGGGAACTATTTTGATATTTTGTTAAATTTAGATCCATTAGATGATTTCCCAGATGCTCCCAATACAACCTCGTTCAAGCATGTCAAAATAAGCGTTGAGTACACTTTGATTGATCCGGCTATCGAGAATGGAGATCCTATCGACAAGTTATCTGATTTTTTTATTCCTAAAAAAACTTCAATTATAGAAATTGGGGGTAAACTTCAACCGGAATTTTATCTCACTTTCCCCAAAGGATGGAAATTGTGTTGGGACAATGCGTTGGAGACCCCGTTCTATTTTCCAGAACAAAGGAAATTATACGAAATGGGGTATGGTTCGTACTTAATCGACAATAAAGAAATTGTTAAGCAAATCGATTGCGGGAAACCATTTGTAAAAGGAAATGAAGGAAGATTAACATATAATTTTTTGATTGATTCTAAAGATTTTGATTATTTAACCCAAACTTGGGATTCTTTGAAAGACCCCAAAATGTGGTTTACTTATTACGCAGAAGTTACTCCCGCAATTGCAGCAATTTCCTTAATCCCCCTGATATTTCTCATATTTTCACTTTTTATTTTGCATAATGGATTGTTATCTTTTTTAGGTCAAGATACTCTTGCTTTTGATTGTACTTTTGGGGTTGAATTTTTAATAGTTTTAATGGGGTTTGCTTATTTTTATTACTCATTATTAAGAGACGAATATGAAATTCCGCATAGGCAACTATTTATTATAAGTTATACCATTTCACTCGTTGCAATATTACAAATTCTTTTGTTAAAAGGAGTGTTTTAGTTTATTTTATTAAAAATTCTGGAATGTGGGGTTCCCCTTCAATTTTCTTCCGAAATTCGTCGAATGTTTTTTTATCTGTTGAGGTCATAAGATGGATTTTATCAGTTTTCCAATTTAGCATCCCTAATGGTTCCCCTTTCCTCATCATAATTTTTTATAACGCCCCCTGTCACAGTCTAGGTAATTTGTGCAATAGCCATTTGGCTTAACAATAATGTACTGAGTGTGCCCCTGTGACTTCATTAACTTTTTGGTAAATAACAATTTTTGGAGTTTATAATAGGGTCACAAATCTATTTAAAATAGTATTGTATCTGAGGATCAGGTTCTAATTGCCAACTCAATCATCGTTTCCCATCTATTCCCCATCAGATTGATCGGGATGTTTGCCATCTGAGCCGGCACCATCCCACCAATGCCTTGATGAGGTCTGATATAATTATAATACGTCTGCATTCCCGCTGCAAATTCTGCTGCACCAAGTCCACTGTCAAAACTCCGTACAACTTTTGTTCTCTCACGGAATGTTCCGTTTAACCGTTCAAGGATATTGTTGTTAGGTTTGGTCTCAAAGTCTTTCAGGCGAATATGGGGGTTCTGGATGAATGCCTCGTGGTCAAAGAACTCGGTTTTAACGGCTTCCTTGTATGCTTGTAGTCCGTCGGTAACAATTGCGTCTGGTCTAACATTGGTGACACTTTTTGCCTTCTTTAGCGGGATGCGCGCATCCTTAACAAATCGCGTCTCGGTAATCTGACAGGCAAGGAGATAGCGTGTCTTTGCATCCATGACATTCCAGATCCATTGGTAATACTTTTTCTCCCCCTCTTTCTTGATGAACACCGTCGTTTCATCAGAGTGCCAAATCTTGCCGACTTCTGCTTTGTATTTCTCGGAATACTTTGCAAGAAGTTTCAGGTATTTCTTGATCCAGCTCAGGATCGTGGGTTGGGCTACGCTAACACTTTCAAACTGCTTTAAGTGGTCCGCGATCTTTCTCTGTGAAAGCCCCTTGAAGTAAAGATCAAGCGTCTGCGTGACGATCTTTGGGTTAAACTTCATCCGGCAGAATCCCTTATCGACAACAAATCTATGGCCGCAGTCAGTGCATCCGAATCTCTGAACCTCTCCAAACTGTGTTTTACGGATGCCGCGTTTTACAACACTCTCACTCTTGCAAGCGGGGCAAAGGATCTTTGGCTCTGCCGTTTCGATGTGTTGTGCCGCGCTTTCTTTCTCCACATCTCCGCCAAGTTTTAACGAGAATTGGACAGAAAAAATGTGTTTACAGGGCATGTTTCTCGTCTGGAAATCGGGGCATGAGCATGTCCACATTGCCTGACCGCGCATTTGGGCGTGGCGATCCTGGAACTTCCGTGTAACTTGATAGTATGCATCCTTGCTCTGTGATCGGACATCCCACTCGTTCTTGCCAGTCTGGATGATCGTGTTCGGCTGCGAGAGAATCGCAAGGCCTCTTAATTCTCTTGGGTTAGTTAGTTGTTGCATCATGTTCACCTACTTGTTTACCTACATAATAATCTCCTTATAAGTATTTATAATTTGTGGGTAAACAAATTGGCATACAAAAGAATAAATATGTGGGTGAACATAAGGGTAAACTATGTCGAAAAATCCAAGAACCGATGAATCAATTCTTAATCTTGCTACATCGAAAAGGCGTTCATTAAGGACGACAGTACCGGCGTTTATTATGGATCAAATGAATCTTAAACCCGGAGATAAGTTCCAATGGAAAATAGAGGGTGATAGATTAGTAATTGAGATGAAAAAAGAATAATAATTAAGATTTTTCCGAAATCGTCTTTGTCTCTTTTACCTCTTGTTGTATATTCTGCTGATTTACCGGATTGAAAACAGTATTATTCAATTCTGTTATAACCTCAAGAGAGATTTTTATTTCATCTTTCCGAACGGCTTCGAGTTTATCATCCAACATTTTTTTGGTTTCTGGCGGGGCAATCCATAATTTAACTCCATCCTTTATTGCATGAAGTATTAACAAATCTGTCTCTTTCCCGACCCCGCCAACTCGTTCGGCAATTTTTTTAGACCAGTACACTCTTAAAACCGCTTCGCTTAGTGGAGTGTTCGGTTGATATGCATACTTAGTAATTTCTGGAAACGCCAAATACTTCCCACTCCCGCTTGTAGCAAATCCTAAATGATCCGTGGGGAGAATATCTCCAAGTTCGTTTATCGAATAAATATGAGGCATGTATAGATTCTTTGCTGGTATAAAATCAAACCCGATAACTAAAAACTCAACCTCAAATTGATATTTAAATTCGCGCAATCGATTTAAAATATCCGCAACAACCAAAGTGGATATTTTAATTGATTTTTCGGCAAAATCACTTTCGTTTATTCCAAATTGCGAAAATACTTGGTTTTCCCTCTCTAAACGTATTTTGTTTTTACATTCTTGGGAGATCATATTTGCGATTTGTTCTATTGGGATTTGTTTACCTGCGTCTGGTGAGTCCGCAAGTATTTTTTGAATTTTTAATATGATACCATCACTTGCCAATGCATCGTTCGAAGATGACATAATCCATGCATTGGGGGTTAAATACTGACTTTTTGAAACCCCGCTTTCAAAACTTACACCGGCAGAAACTAATCGATCTGATGCAAATACAATTTTTGGCGATGGAGATATCGAATCACATATTGCTGCAATACAAACAGTCATAGGTTTTTCACTATATGCTCTCTTGTTTATTCCGGGTCTTTTATCTTTCTTCCAAAAAGTCCCGCGATCTATCGGAGGTTTGGTTTTTGGTAAAAGTCCCTTCATCCTATCAGAACCTTTTAAGAGAATATTTATATAGAACCACAAACCAATTTTAGTGCTAAAAGTGGTGATAATTTTATGTCGCAACAACTTGGAGGACAACCAATTCTCATTCTTAAGGAAGGCACCAACCGCACCCGCGGCCGTGATGCCCAGGGTATGAACATCACCGCTGCAATGGCTGTTGCCAGTGCAGTCAGAACCACGCTCGGCCCCAAGGGTATGGACAAGATGCTTGTCGATACCATTGGCGATGTCGTGATCACAAACGATGGTGTCACCATCTTAAAGGAAATGGACATCGAGCACCCGGCCGCAAAGATGATGGTCGAAGTCGCAAAGACCCAGGACGATGAGGTCGGCGACGGGACCACAACCGCAGTCGTCATTGGCGGGGAACTTTTAAAGAAGGCCGAGTCACTTCTCGAACAGGACGTCCACCCGACGGTTATCGCCCACGGCTACCGAATGGCAGCAGAGAAGGCGCAGGCGCTCCTCAAGGACATCGCGTTCGATGTCAAATCAACCGACAAGGCGCTCTTGAAGAACATCGCCGGCACCGCGATGACCGGCAAGGGCGCTGAGGCGAGCAAGGACAAGCTCTGCGACCTCGTTGTCAGGGCTGTCACCATGGTTACCGACGCTGACGGGACCGTCGACATCGATAACATCAAGGTCGAAAAGAAGACCGGCGGCAGCATCGAGGACTCCGAGATTGTTGAAGGAGTTCTCGTTGACAAGGAGCGCGTGCACCCGGCCATGCCAAAGAAGGTCACCAACGCAAAGATCCTTCTCCTCAACGCAGCGGTCGAGTTCAAGAAGACCGAGGTTGACGCTGAGATCAACATCACCCACCCCGAGCAGTTACAGGCATTCCTCGATGAAGAGGAGCGCATGGTCAAGAATATCGTCGAAAAGATTGTCGCGAGCGGCGCGAACGTAGTGTTCTGCCAGAAGGGCATCGACGATATCGCACAGCACTACCTTGCAAAGGCCGGTATATTCGCCGTCCGCCGTGTCAAGAAGAGCGACATGGAGAAGCTTGCCCGGGCAACCGGTGGCAGCCTCGTCTCCAGCATCGACGCGATCAGCAAGGAAGAACTCGGCCATGCCGGCCTTGTCGAGGAGCGCAAGGTTTCCGGAGAGGAGATGACCTTTGTCGAGCAGTGCAAGAACCCGAAGGCGGTCTCCATCATCGTCAAGGGTGGCACTGAGCACGTCGTCGACGAGCTCGAGCGCGCCATCCATGACGCACTCCGTGTTGTCGGTGTCGTTGTCGAGGACAAGAAGGTTGTCGCCGGTGGCGGCGCACCCGAGACCGAGCTCTCGCTCCGGCTCCGCGAGTACGCGGCAACGGTCGGTGGCAAGGAACAGCTCGCCATCGAGGCCTTTGCTGTAGCACTCGAGATCATCCCGCGGACCCTTGCAGAGAACGCCGGTCTCGATCCCATTGACATGCTGGTCGAGATCCGCGCAACCCATGAGAAGGGCAAGAAGAACTACGGTCTCAACGTGTTCGAAGGAAAAGCCGTCGATATGAAGGCAGCCGGCGTCGTGGAGCCGCTCCGTGTCAAGACCCAGGCAATCTCATCGGCTGCAGAAGCTGCGATTATGATCCTCCGCATTGATGATGTGATCGCTTCCTCGAAGTCACCCGGCCCGGCACCTGGTGCCGGTGGCATGCCCCCCGGCATGGGTGGCATGGGTGGAATGCCCGGCATGGGCGACTATTAAGTCACTCCTTAACAATCTTTCCCAGCTTTTTTTAACAGAATCCTTACAGCAATCATTTCAGTTGCCGGAAATACTTTTTCAGGGTTTTAGCAAACCGGGATTCTCCGTACGGAACCACATTCTCCACTGTGTCATTTTCAAGGGCAGGGCGGATCTTAGGTAACAAAATTAACCGGGAGTGGTGCTATCGTTGCTATTCAGGCCGGATTTTGTCGAATGGGGTGCACTGTGCGCAAGTTTCATCCCCGGACTATTCGGTACCCTCCCGCCAGGCAAAGCGCCCGGGCTTGCCTGTGGGAATCACGAATAAGGCGATTGCCTTTGTGAAAAATCCTAAAAAAGAGAGAAAATAAGGGGTTCGCACTTAACTGTGATTTGCGTAGGGCGATGCCTGGACGATAATGGTTCCCGTGACAGACGTGTTATCTGCCAACGCATAATTGTACGTGCCTGAATTTTCGTCAAAGGTATACTGGAATGCCCCGTTCGGCATAATTGCACCTGAGTTGAACACGCCGGTGTTATTACCGATCGTCATGACGGAGTGAGACACAATGTCATTGTTCACAAAGGATACACCGGTGCCCGGGAGGACGATATCGGTCTGGGGGGTGAAACCGGCACTCGTGAAGTGGATGGTCGTGACCATGGATGCCGGTGTGACCGTGGGCGTGACATTTGCGGGTGCCGCAGTTGTCATTACTGCTGTGGAGGTCACATTTTCTGCCGGTGCCGTCACATTTGTCACCATCGTCTCCGTCATGCTCGGTGCCACGGTGGTAGCAGTGGTTGCTGCCGTTGTGACTTCAGTGACCGGGGCAGTTGTTTCCGTAGTGGTCTGTGCAGAAGGCGATGCGGTCTGAGTGCACCCGGTGACTGCCACCAGTGCAACAAGAATGATGATAAATCCCATGAGCAGTTTCATATGGAGTACACATGAATTTTCCATAATTAAATAAATTTACCTTTTCGCGGCCGAATCCTGTGCAAATCCAAAAATAAAACCTGAATTGTGGTGCATGCGTAACAACAACCGCGTAAACCAGCGGTCTCCCCGATATCGCCCATTCCATGATGTACCCGCTGCGACAGGTTAATGATACCCCGGATGCACAACACTCCTCCATGAGCGACCGGTTCATCAGCACGAATTACCACACCGATTGTTATCACTGCCGGCAGCTGGCAGACCAGCATATCCATGTTATGCCTAACCGGGCCGACGTCACCTGTGAAAACTGCAACGCAACCCGGGTTTTCGTACCTCTCCTGGAGGACGTGGACGAAGCCGGGATGTTTGCAAACCCCGGGCGCTGGCCGGTCTGGTCTCTTGCGGTGCCGGCTACGTGCCGGAACTGTGGTGTTGACGGGCTTCACGACCTGACGGTCAGCTGCCGCAATATCACGGTCCGGTGCCGGAACTGCCGTTTCACTCACGTGTACCGGTTCAATCTCGAATATATGGCTGAGGATACCTCCGGTGGCAAAACGGCTGGCGTAGTCTCCGGCCATGCAACCTGCCCATAACGACGCAAGACAAAAAATCTGTATTCTTTACGCGCAGTTCATGCACTGGAGGGCCGGGTAGGTATCTGCATAGCATTCAAGGCTGTTGTTAAGGCGATCTTCAAGTTTCTGGTTTTTTGTGAGTATGAAAAAGGCCGTTTCGTTATCGGTAACGACGGCCGTGTTTAAACCAGTGCATTGTTCCAGCCGGGTGGATGTCTCCCTGATTGCGTCCTCATATTTTCCCCGCGGAAAATGCTGGTAGAGCATCAGGATCGAGCCGGTGTCCATCCGGTCGCAGACCATTTTTATTTCGGAATAGAGCAGATGTTTGCAGTCCGGGCTCTCATCTTTAAGGCCGGTATCCGGGTCAATGAATATCAGGGAATTTTTGGGGAATTTGCCAAACACAGACCGGAAATAGGAGATGCGTTCATTGTTCGTGAACCGCTGCCCGCCGGAGATGTCAATCAGGATCATCTCTTTATCGAAATATGTGCTGATCCCGTTGATATACTCAAGATCGTTATCGATTTCCTGGAGCCTTGCGAGATGTTCCCGGAGTTTCTGGTTCTGGCTGCCGGCTTTTCCGGTGCGATACGCCTGCTCCAGATCTTTTTTTGCACCATTTTTCCGGTGCCCGTTTGCTTCAGTTCCGGTCAGCATCGGGACGAAAGTAAAGCCTGCAAGATCGGGCAGCGATTTCATCATATGCCGTACCAAATCGAATTTGAAGAGATCACGGGTATCCCCGAAACACCTGCCGCTCACAGATCTGCACCCTGAAGCGGTATATTAATGGGAAGTATAAAAAAGATTGCGAATTGCATCTTCCGTCGAAGGATCCGTTTATTCCCCCAAAGCGGGCCTTTCTCTACCGCAATAATTCTCAGGTATGCATCCGGTCAAACAATTCACTAAAAAGAAATCCTGTATAAGGGGTTATTTTTCTTCCCGCACCATGGTAATGGCTTTTTTTGGGCATTCGTTCGCGCAGATACCACAACCCTTGCAGAACCTGAGATCCACAAGGAGGTCGTCATCGATTGCGCCGTCAGGGCAATACATCGAACAAAGGCCGCAGCCGTTACATTTTTCCTTGTCGACCACGGGTTTAAAAACCCGCCACGAACCGGTCTGACCTGCTGCGCCCTCTGTCGGCCTGCTCACAGCGAGCCGGTCATGTTTTGCACTGCTGCTCATGCGCTCATCTCCTTATAGGCCGCTTCGGCAGCCTTGACATTGCGCTCATCGGTAAACATCCCCCGGATTGCTGCCTTTGCCGCCTCAGCCGAGATGATCCCCATTTTTGCGAGCGCGCCAAGCACCGGCGTATTGAGGATCGGGCTTCCCGCGACCACGAGTTTTTCCCTGAGGGCGATCCCGGTCAGGTCGACGCTGAAGGTAGCGTACCCGGGAAATTCCGGCATATGTGCGCTGTTGATCAAAACCCGGCCACCCTTTTTTAAACCATTCAGGACATCGACCGTTTCCATAACACTTGCGTCGAGGACCACCACGAGATCCGGGTCCCGGATCTGGCTGTACACCTTGATCGGGTGGTCGTCGATCCTTACAAACGAGACGACCGGCGCACCGCGGCGCTCCGCACCGTAGAAGGGACAGGCCGTCGCGTACTTTCCGTCATGGAGTGCCGCTGTTGCAAGGAGCCGGGCCGCCGTTACCCCACCCTGCCCGCCGCGGGAATGGATCCTGACCTCAAACATGCCCGCTCACCCCAAACCAGAACTCTTCTCCCATGCGACGCGTCCGGACAAACTCCGCCATGTCGTCGTAGGTCACTTCCTGTCCGCCAAGACCGGCAATCACGCTGTAGACCTCGCACTGGTTCTTTGCTATGATCTCGTGGGCAACAATACCGCCATAGCCAAACGAGTAGTCCCGGTCGATAACCACGACTTCCTTTCCGGCGAGGTCGAGTTTCGGGAACGGCCGGAACCAGCGCAGGCGCATCGAGCCGGCCTTTATGCCCTCCTTTCGCAGGATATCGATGGCCACCTCGGCCTCTTTACCGAACGTGCCCATGGCGATGAGGACAACATCGGCATCCTCGCACCGGTAATTTTCGGTCGGGCCGTAGCTGCGCCCGAACCGGCCTGCAAAATCCTTCTCGGATGCTTTGATCACTTTTACAGCGTCGCGCATCGAGTGTTCGATCTCCCACCGGAACCGGAAGTGCTGGTCGGGCCCGGTGAGCCCGCCATATCCTGTCGGATTTTTCGTATCGATGGCATGGGGTAGGTGGATCGGCGGGATGAAGTCCCCGGGCTCTACCGTGTCCAGCGGCTGCATGATATGGGAGAGGGAAAACCCGTCGAGGTTGACCATCACCGGCAACAGGACATCATTGTGCTCCGCGATGCGGAATGCCATCAGGGTAGTATCGTACGCCTCCTGGACGGTCGAGACATACACCTGGAGCCAGCCGGTGTCGCGTTCCTGCATGGCATCGGTGTGCTCGGCCCAGATGTTCCAGCCGGGCCCGAGCGAGCGGTTCACGTTTGCCATCACGATCGGCAGGCGCGCTCCCGCGGCCCAGTTGGTCATCTCGTGCATATAGAGCAGGCCATGGGCACTCGTCGCGGTAAAGGTCCGCACACCCGTGATGCTTGCGCCGATGCAGGCCGCCATCGCTGAGTGCTCGCTCTCGACAGGAATATACCGGCTCTTCATCTGGCCGCTGGTCACGTAATCCGCAATGGTCTCGACGATCTCGGTCTGGGGAGTGATCGGGTAGGCCGCGACCACGTTGGGCAGCGCCTGTTTGACCGCTTCGGCGATCGCCTTGTTGCCCGTTGCGATCTTCTTCATGGTTCTGCCTCCTCAATGGCCAGTTTTTTGAGGTTTGCAGTAAGATGCTGTTTGAGGGTCTCAAGCGATTTGGGATCAATGCCCGCAAACCGGCCCTGCGGGGTGAGGTATTCTTCGAGCGGGATCGGTTTTTTCATCGCTGCCTTAGAGGGGGGGCTGATGGTCAGTTTCCCGTGCTCGCGCTCGTAGAGTACCCACATCCCGGATTTGACCGCAAGTTTTCCTATCTCGATCGTCTTCTCGGTCGGGTACCGCCAGCCGGGCGGGCAGGGGGCAAGGATATGGATGAACGTCGGGCCCCGGAACGTGAGCGCCTTTGCAACTTTTTTGTAGATATCCAGCGGGTATGCGCTGCATGCGGTCGCCATGTATTCAAGATGGTGGGCGGCTGCAATCGCGTCGATATCTTTCTTCTCCACGGTTTTTCCGGTCGGAGTGGTTGTGGTCTTTGCGCCAAGCGGGGTCGCGCCCGAGCGCTGCATACCGGTATTCCCGTAGGCCTCGTTGTCGTAGCAGATATACAGGAAATCGGTGCCCCGCTCAAAGGCGCCCGACATGGACTGGATCCCGATATCGAGTGTCCCGCCGTCACCCGCGTACACGATCACATGGGTCTTTCTGCCCATGCCTGAAAACGCCTCGGACATGCCCGATGCACACGCGGCAGCCGCAGCAAACGCGACATTATACACGGGCACGTTCATCGCGGTGTTGGGGTAGATCCCCTGGATGACACTCGTGCAGCACGCGGGCACGACCAGAACGGTATCCGGCCCGGCAGCTTTCAGCACATAACGCAGCGTCAGGGACGAACTGCACCCGGCGCATGCGGACGTACATTTTTTTATGTACTCCTCTTTTGGGATTTCAGCGATGATCACCAACTCCTCACAAAATCTGTTGTCAGAATGAACGGATGAGCGCGAAAAACGATCGCGGATCTATCATTATTTATCATCAAGATAGACAAAAAATGATCTGTTTTGCCGGTTGCTGGTTGTTTCCCGGTAGCCCCCTGAAGATCACTTTCACCCTGCCCGGTCTGGGGTTTAAACACCGGTTCTTTCAACATCTGGTATGGGGAGGACAAACCCCTGAAAAAGCGAGTCCGCGCCTGGCACCAGTCCGGCACGAATTCTGGTCCTCCCGGCCTCTCATACCAAAAACCTTGAAAGAGATCTGAGTCTGATGCATGAGCGGGACCCTCTTACCCTTCCATGCACCCGCACCCTTTTCATTTTATGCCTTTTTAGGTATGTTCGCATAACCCCGGGAAAGCCGCAGATATCATAATATATTTTAGGATCCCTTCTCTAATCTCTCCTATGGCTCTTCGATCCCTCAACCTCCCCGGTGTCGGTACTAAATACGAATTTGAGACTGATAAGGGCGATACGGTCGCGATCTTTTTTACAAAAACCGGCACTATCCAGATGTACACTCTCCAGAAGGGATGCCACACACCAAGCGCGGCTGAGATGACACCGGTAGAAGCGCGGAGGCTGGGAAATATCCTCACCGGAGCGATTATCGAGGCCGATCAGGAAAGCGTGGAGATCGCGTTCTCGGCACTTGCCGATCTCCGGGTCACTATCCACTCGTACATCATCCCCCGGGCCATTGCAGGGAAAACGATCGAAGACCTCGGGATCCGGGCGAAGACCGGGACGACTGTAATCGCGGTCTCTAGGAATGATAAGAATATCATCAACCCTCCGCCATCGTTCGTGTTCGAGGCCGGCGATGCCGTACTGGTAATTGGTGAGTCAGACCAGCTCAGACTGTTTGAACGCGAGATCATGGTGGATTGATGGAAGGCCTCATAATCGCCCTTTTTGTCTGTCTCGTGCTCGCGCTGGTCAGCAAGTACCTGACCATCCCGGCGATCCCGTTCTACATCATCGCCGGGGTCGTCCTCGGCCAGGCCGGTCTTGGGATCGTAGCGTCCGACCAGATCAGCAGTTTCTTCTCCGACATGGGGCTGATCTTCTTACTCTTTTTTGTTGGCCTTGGCCTTAAAATTGATAAGATCTCCGAGAACCAGTCGGAGGTGCTCACGAGCGGGATCATCGATCTCAACGTCAATATGTTCATCGGCTTTGTTGCTGCCTACCTCCTCGGCTTTTCGCTTATTGAGGCTCTCATTGTCGCGGCTGCATTCTATAGCTCCAGCACCGCGATGACGGTCACTTCGTTAATCGAGAACAGGAAACTGATGATCCGGGAGTCGGGGACCATCATCTGGCTTATGGTCTTTGAAGACCTTGTGCTGATCGTCATCCTTGCAATTCTTTCGGCCGGTAACGAGAACCTTCTCCTCTTTGCGGTGGAGATCCTCGCCGGCCTTGGGATCATGTACGCGCTCGCCCATTATGGCAAGGAATTCCTGGTCTCGATCCTCGAACGCGATGATGAGCTGCCGGTTCTTTTCACGTTCGTGGCGGTGGTTGCGACAGCGGGCTTCGCCCTCTTCCTCGGTGTCCCTGACACCCTGATGGTGATCGCCCTTGGGGCTGCGTTTGCGACTACCGACCCGGATGCATTTGAGCAGCATGCCCGGCCGTTCAAGGATGTCTTCATGGTGATCTTCTTTGTCTTTTTCGGGATCACCATCAACCTGTCCGGCAGCGTAAGCTTCGGTGTGATCGCGATCATCTGCGTACTTGCCATCGCAAGCAAGCTGATCTCCGGTGTGCTGACCGGCCTCGCGCTCTATGGATCCGCGAGATCCGGCCTTGAGATCTGGGGAAACACGATTGGGCGTGGTGAGTTCTCCATCGCGCTCGCCGCTCTCTACGGGTCTCCCCCCGTTGCTGCCACCATTGCCGTGATGGTGATTGTGACTTCCCTTGTGGGTTCGTTTGCTGCGAAATACTCCGGCTCGCTTTCACGCGGATTTACAGGAAGGGGCCGCCGTCACGGGCCCCCCCCTCACCGAATCCGTGCAGGCCACTGACGTTATTCGATGAGCACAAGCCCGACCGAGTGCACATCGCTGTTGACGATCTTCCCGTACTCCATGTTTTTGCACGAGATCGTATGCAGGTCCCAGCCCGCGTTTTTTGCCGTCGCAAACACGTCCATCCCTGCCGCCTCCATGCTGGGCCTGACCATGTCCATGTGCCGGCATTTCCGGCGAAGGCTCTCATCCACCACACCCTCTGCCTCCTCCGCGACGCAGTGCTGGTGTTCGCACCAGATGCAGGGATACCCGCCAAAGCCGAATGCCTTGTAGAACCCGTCGTAGAACGCGGTCTTTTCAAGGAAATGAACGGTCCCGTTCACCCAGAGGATAAGATCGCGGAAGTACGGGTGGAAATCGTCGGGGATATCATCCGGCCCGAATGCCCCGTGGCCCGGGACCCCGTCAAAGCGAATCAGCAGCGCCGTTGTGTATTCTCCTACCATCCGCCGGGTCTCTTCCGGTGACGGGGCGTAGGGCGGGCAGCCGAAGTGCTTCCCGTAGCCTTTGCATCCGTAACGGCACTTGAATCTCACCCACTGCGCAACGACGATATCTCCTGTGGCAATCTGCTGTGCATGCGCTCCCCGCTCCACTGCGAGCCTGATCAGTTTTTCCACTTCACGGGCAATTTCCTCCACGATGGACACCTCATGCAGAGGATACCCGCCAGGATCGATAAAGTTTTCCTGTATGGAGCCCTCTCTTTTGACAAGACAGGATTCCCATGACTGACTACCGCACGGGGTGCATGGTCTGCGGCAAACCGATCAGGTATCTCGAGTCGCCCGAACCGCACGAGTGTGCATACTGCCACCGGGTCCAGACAACCAATGCCGTGTGCGAGAATGGTCACTATGTCTGCGACCGCTGCCATAGTCTCGGCGCCGATGATGCGATCGAGCAGGTACCTGTGCACAGACAAAAGAGACCGATCCTGTTATGATGGCCATCACCCTGATGCAGAACCCGGCCGTGAACATGCACGGTCCCGAGCATCACTTTCTCGTCCCGGCCGTGCTTCTTGCGGCGTACTGCAACGTCACCGGGCAGCCCGACCGTAAAGCAAAGATGATCGCCACAGCCCGCGATCGCGCCGGTATGATACGGGGTGGTGCCTGCGGTTTTATGGGAGACTGCGGGGCGGCGGTGGGTACCGGGATTTTTGTCTCGCTTGTGACCGGCGCAACACCGCTCTCGCACCGCGAGTGGCAGCAGGCAAACCTTGCGGTGGCACGGAGCCTTGAGACGATCGCCCTGCACGGCGGCCCGCGCTGCTGCAAGCGCAACACGTTTCTTGCAATACAGGGAGCAGTCGCCTTTGTAAAGGAACACCTGGGGGTGACGATCCCGCTCAACCAGAATGTGACCTGCCAGTTTTACGACATGAACAAGGAATGTCGGACCCGGGACTGCCCCTTCTATCCCAAGGGCTGATTTCCGCCGCCCCGTGCCTCGATGATCCGCTGGACGATCAGGCGCGAGCTTGCCAGGTCCCCGTCTGCATATCTTCCTATCCGGATAACATCGGCATGAAGCCCCCGCTCCGCGAGCTCGCTTCGCAGTTTTTCCTCATCGAAGTACTGGTTGAACCCGATCGTGATGATATCGGGGCGGATCTCTTCAATAGGGCGGAACATGTCAGTCCGGTCGCCGAGGATCGCGTGGTCCACAGGTTTGAGTGCGGCGATCATCGCCCGACGCTGTTCTTCCGGGAGGATCGGATGGGGCTTGTGCTTCACGTTTGCATCCCGGGCCACGATCACGAAGAGCTCGTCACCCAGTTTCTTTGATTCGGAAAGATAGTAGAGGTGCCCCGGGTGGAGGATGTCGAAGGTGCCGGTGGCAACGACGCGCCGGGGGGTCATGGGATCACCGCAAGGTCGCAGGGTTCGCCGTCAGCGGTGAAGCACCGCCAGTCGTGTTCGCGGTACGGGGAGCCGATGATGAGGTGGTACCTTCCTGCCCGGGGAAAGAAATTCACATCAGCGTTCGATGGCCGGAGCACCCCATTCGGGTGGGAGTGGGCGCTTCCCGCGGTGTGGGTGCCAAGTGGCATCATATCAAAGAAGATCGAGGCGGACGCGCTGCCGGTGATGGTGCCGGGAAGGAGGTTGAGTTCGCTGATGACCCCGTCTTCCTCTTTGAGGAGTGCGGCGAACTCTTTGGGGTGACTGTTTTTGCCCAGTTCGAGCAGCAGCCTGAGGAGGTCCTGTTTGATTCCGCGGATGGTCGTCATGGTACACGAAAAAAGCGTCCCGGCGCTTGTACCGATCCATTCGTTCTGGTATGCAAAAAAGGCTCGCAGCTTACCGGGGAGCACGGCACCGGGATACCGAAATTTCCTCCACGACATGATCGTAAGATGAACGCCGGGACTTTTTTAAAACCGGTGCTGACTGCTTGCTGCCCTGACAACAAATATCGCCATCGCAAACGCGGTGTCAGGAAAAAAGTTGGAATGTATTATTGTGTCATCCACGTGATCGGGTTATTTCTTCCCGGTCACCTTGATGACATGGTACCCGAACTGGCTCTTGACCGGCCCGATGACGGCACCCTGTTCTGCGGCAAATGCAGCCTGCTCGAACTCGGGGACCATCTGTCCCTTACCGAACCAGCCAAGATCGCCACCGTTCTTTTTCGACGGGCATGACGAGAAGCGTTTTGCGACTGCGGCAAAGTCCTCGCCGTCTTTGATTCGTTTTAAGATCTTATGTGCATCGTCCTCTTTGGTTACGAGGATGTGGGATGCGCGTACCTGTGTGGTCATGTATAGTGATAGGAAGGTTTTGAGATAAAAGGGTTGAGAAATATGTCGCGCACGGCTAAAACTCTCCGTCCTGCTCGAAGCTCCTGCCGTACCGGATTGCAAGTTCAGCCTTGTAGAGCTCCCGGCCAAGGTAGCCGGCATGGTCGAGGAGCGAGACATGGCCTCCTTCGATCAGCGTGTACAGCACATCCTGCCAGCGGCTCCCTTTCACGGCCTTCCCGTGGACCTCAGCCACGATCTGATCTCCTTCGATCCCGATCCGGAAGTTGCCTTTGGGGTCATAGGTGATCTCATCGGGCATCCTTTTTGCCGCAACTGCCGTTTCATAGTCGAGCGGCGGTTCGCGCCGGCGCCTTTTTTCCTTGAGCACCAGCAGATCAATACCGAGGTCCTTTGCGTAGGGCCGGTCCCGGGCAAGCACCATCATCTCGGTTGCCCGGTGCATCTCCCGGATCGAGCCCCGGGTCTTGTCCGAGTGCTCGCTCGTGAATATGATCGAAGCGTCGGCTTCCTGTGCCATGCCGGCCAGCAGGGCGTTCATACCGATCGAGTCCGCATCGAGAAGCTCGGTCACGTTCCCCGCCCCAAAGAAGAGCGGACAATTATACTTCTTAAAATGCGCAAGCGAGGTGACGAGCCCCGAGCCGGCAGGCTGGAGGAGCGGATCAGCAACGATGCAGCAGATCCCGGCCCGTCGGGCCCGGGCGATATTTGCCATGAGCGTTTTTTCGCCCGGCACAACAACCGCCGCCGCCCCTGCCCGGGCCACCTCTTTACCCACAAGCGTTATATTTTTCTCTTGGAGCGAGAGCACGAGATCGGCCCGGAAGAGGGCAGCCCGGATCAGGGTAGGATCCTGCGTGTCCACCGCGAGCGGGCGGTCAATATCCGCAAGTTCGCCAAAGACCTGTTTCACATCTTCCGGTGTCGCATCGAAGCCGAAGCCGAGGTCGACGATATCCGCCCCGGCCGAGAAGTACCCGTTCTGTAAGCGCCCGGATATCCTCCACCCGGTGGGCGTCCATGATCTCGGCGAGCACTTTCATCCGTGAATTCCCGCCTATTTTTGTGCCCCGGATCACAAACTCCGGTTCCGCCCCGTCCTCGGTTGCCGTTACCCGTGCCATCGCGTCCTCTGCATTTTTTGCAGCGAGGAAATCATCGGCAGGAACCGTTCGCGAGAGCGGGACCTTTCCCACGAGCGGGAGTACCCATACGAGGTCAGCCGCGTGCCGGGGGCCGCGATACACGGGCACCCCGGTCTCGTGCTCCACCCGCTCAAACGAGACCGTGCACATCCCGGAGACCAATACCACATCGTATGTGCCTTTCGTGATAAGGTTGCGAAGTGCATGCGGGGTCAGGAACGAAGCGATCTTTCCAGTCACCACCACCTCGGCGTCGAAGCCGGCCGCTGCCCGGCGCACCGTCTCAGCCGTAGCGGCCCCGGTGGGGAGGAGGATACGCATACGTTTTCTTAATACCAGAGAGATAAAAACACTATGATCAGATGCTGACCTGCGATCTGCATGTGCACACGAATTTTTCCAAGGACGGCGAGAGCAGTGTCGAAGAGATCCTCCGTCAGGCCGAGGCAGTCGGGCTCGACGTGATCGCCATTACCGACCATGACTGCGTTGACGGGGCGAAGAAGGCGCTCGCATGCGACAGCCCGGTTCTTGTTATCCCCGGCATCGAAGTTTCGACCCTGCAGGGACACCTGCTGGTGCTGGGTGTGACCGAGGTTATTCCCGCAGGCCTTGATGTGCGCGAGACGGTCAGGATCGCCCGGCGCATGGGGGCGCTGGTGATCCTCCCCCACCCGTACCACGTCTGGCGGCATGGCGTCGCCCGGAGAATACGCGTCGCGATGAATATCGTGGATGCGGTCGAGGCCTTCAACAGCCGGTACATCGTGGGTTCGGCCAACCGCAAGGCTGGTCGGATAGCGGCGCGGCTGAACAAGCCCTGTGTCGGGGGAAGCGATGCTCACAACGCCCGGTTTGTGGGATTTGGGAGGACGTTTGTCGAAGCAGAGCCGGATATCCAGGCCATCTTCACCGCTATCCGGAAGGGGCAGGTTTTCTGCGGCGGGAGAAAGACGCCCCTGCGCACGTATACCCGCCAGTCGCTGAACAACACATGGAGACGGATAAAACGACTGACCCGGCGGTTCCGCGTCCGGTGAGGCTTGCATTCCGGGTCTCGTACCTCGGTACCCGGTTCTATGGCTCGCAGCAGCAGGAGTCCAGCCGCACGGTCGAAGGCGAGTTTATCGCCGCGTGTCGGCGCCTCGATCTTTTTTCCGACTGGCGTGCAGCCGGTTTCTGCTCTGCCGGGAGAACCGATCGCGGGGTACATGCCTGCGGGCAGGTCATCGCATTTTCCACGTCGTATCCGGACCGCGCCCGTCAGGCGCTCAACCTCCAGCTGCCGCTCGATGTCTGGTGCACCGCGTCTGCTGAAGTCGCAGATGCCTTTCACCCCCGGTTCGATGCCCGGTCGCGTACGTACAGGTACTATTATTCCGTGCAGGTGCGCGATCTGCAGTCAATGGAAGCGGCGGCCGGGATCTTCATTGGCGAGCACAACTTCTCGAACCTGGCCCGTGTGGGGGATAAGAACCCGTGGCGGAAGGTTCTCGAAGCCCGTATCGGGACCGAAGGCCGGTTCACGTATCTCGAAGTGAAGGCCGAAAGTTTCCTTTGGCATCAGGTGCGGTGCATGGCCACTGCACTCCTTTCCGTTGGCGCCGGTGAATTGGATATGGATGGGATCCTGTTGCTGCTTAACGAGACGGCGAACCGGCCGATCCAGCCGGCGCCGGCGGAAGGGCTCGTGCTCTGGGATACCGATTGCGGGCTTTTGTGGGAGCCGGTGGAAAAGAGCGATTGCAGCGGCACGTATTGTGCCGAGCTCCGGCGGCACCATACCCTCATGAAGCAGATCTGTCAGGTGATCCGGCCGGAACAGCCATAACACCGGCCCGGTCGTTTAAAATTCCCGGGCGCAGCCGCTCGCGATCGCTGCTTCGCTCACGGCCCCTGCCACGGCTTTGACCACGTCGCGGTTGAGGACCCGGGGCAGGATACGATCCCGTCGGGGATGTTTGACGTACCCGGCAAGGGCGTGTGCGGCTGCGACCTTCATCTCATCGGAGATCCGGGTCGCACATACGTCGAGAGCCCCCCGGAAAATCCCCGGGAAGGCGAGAGCGTAGTTAATCTGGTTGGGGTACTCGCTGCGCGCCGTGCCTACCACGCCCGCCCCTGCAAGCAGGGCGTCCTTTGGCAGGATCTCGGGAAGGGGGCTTGCCAGCGCAAAGATGATCGGGTCATCTGCCATCGTCCGAATCATTGCAGGTGTCACGATTCCCGGCACCGAGACACCGATGCAGACATCCGCCCCATCCATCGCATCGGCAAGCGTCCCCATGCGCCCTCCCCGGTTGGTCTCCTCGGCAATGATGAACTTGTATTTGTTCGTGTAGAGTCCTTCGCGCTCACGGTGGATGATCCCCTGCGTATCGCAGACGATGATATCATTCACGCTCGGGAAAAGCCCGGGGTCGTAGCCGATGTGCCGGAGCATGCGGGTGATAGCAAAGCCCGCCGCCCCGGCCCCGCAGATGACGATGTTTAAGTCCCCGAACGGTTTGCCCGTCACCCGGCAAGCGTTCAGGAGTGCGGCGAGCACGACCACCGCGGTGCCATGCTGATCGTCGTGCATCACCGGGATCCCGATGCCCTGCAACGCCTCTTCGAGCTCGAAGCACTTCGGCGCCGCGATGTCCTCGAGCGCGATACCCCCAAAGACCGGCGCGATGTTTTTGATATCGTCAGCAAATTCCGTGTGGTAACTCTCAAAACAGATCGGGAAGGCGTCGATGCCGGCGAGTTTCTTGAAGAGGAGGGCCTTTCCTTCCATTACGGGTATAGCGGCATATCCCCCGATGTTTCCGAGGGAGAGCACGCGGGAACCATCAGATACAATCGCAATCGTGTTGGCCTTGAGCGTGTATTTCCAAGCGAGCTGCGGGTCTTTTGCGATCTCTTTTGAGACCGCACCGACACCCGGGGTATAGGCAAGAGAGAGATCCCGACGGTTTTTCAGCCGGACTTTTGAGTGGACCTCGATCTTCCCGCGATATTTCTCGTGGAATGCAAGTGAGTCCGCGTAGATGTTTGTCCGCTTTTTTTTCAGTCCGGTCATGGAAATCACGCACCGATAGTTCAATGGTGGCAGCGGGGCATGATGAACTTTATTATGAGAACAGGGTGGTTACAGGGGCAGCCCGTGCGCGAAGCTGGCATCGATCCATGTACAGATTGCATCTCTCACTCTTCTGTACCCTTCGAGGATCTCCGCATCGGTGCCCGGGGTCAGGTGGGGGTCGGGAAACCCCCGGTGGATCGTCCTTTTTGCCGAGGGGACGACCGGGCAGACCGCACGGGCGTTGTCGCAGAGCGTGACGGCGAGATCGAACGGGACACCCTTAAACGTATCGAGTGATTTCGGCTGGTTGCCGGAGATATCGATTCCGATCTCTTTCATCACCTCAATCGCACGGGTACTTATCCGCCCGGATGGGCGGAATCCTGCCGAGAAGACCTCGTACCTGTCGCTGTATTTCGTCTTGAGGTAACTTTCCGCCATCTGGGAACGGGCGGCGTTTGCGGTGCAGATAAAGAGGATGCGGAGTCTACCGGTCATAGTCCACATTCTGAGGATGGACTGCAGCCTTTATACCATTTCTGTTAGGGGAATCCCCCTCATACGGGGCGTTTTTTTATGTTCCTCCCCTAATGTCGTGAAGAGGCCGCCGCGGCATCAACAAAGCGTCGCGCGAACGCGTCGGTGAAATACGCGTGGGTGTACGCGCCGATTGCTGCATGTTCCACAAGCCCGTCGTTTCCCTCCCGGATCCCGGACCCCTGCCCGAGCCGGATCGCAAACCGGGCATCGGCATCGCATCCGACCCGGGAGTAATGGAACTCGTGGCCCCGGACCGCCAACGTTCCTGTCCAGAGGCCGGGCCGGGCAGTGAATGTGCCGCGAACATATCCCAGCGCCTGGAGTTTTTTTGTCATCTCCGCCCGGGCCGGGAACACTCCGGCCATCGCGTATTTCCTGTCTGTTTTAAGGGATCTGCACAAGTACATAAGCCCGCCGCACTCCCCGTACACCGGCATGCCCTCCGTGACCCTGTTGCGGAGGTACTTCCTGAACCGCGAGCGTTCGAGCGCTGCTGCGTGGAGCTCGGGGTATCCTCCCCCGATGTAGACCGCATCCACCTCCGGCTCCGTGTCCAGGAGAGGCGAGAAATACCGGAGCTCCGCCCCGGCACGGCTCAGCCGGTCGAGATTGTCCTGGTAATAGAAGCAGAACGCGTCGTCATGCGCGACCCCGATCACCGCATGGCGGTGCGATGGATGCGGCTTGTGCGCTGAGCTTCCGGGAACCGCTAGCGGGGGGGCCGCTGCTGCAACTGCGAGTATCCGTTCGAGATCGCATGACTCCTGGATCACGCGACCGAATGCCTTCATTGCCGGCGATTCGGACGCCATGACAAGGCCGAGGTGTCGGCTCTTGACCTCGCACTCCTGGTGTCGGGGCACCCAGCCAAGCGCCGGGACGATCTCTTCCCGCGCGATCATCGTCCGGTGCCGGTCGCTCCCGATCCGATTGTAGATGATACCGGCAACGGTCACCCGGGGATCGAAGTCCTTAAAGCCCCGGATGACGGCGTGGATGCTGCGTGAGACCGCATGCGCATCGACAACGAGGATGACCGGTGCTTTGAGAATCCGGGCTATATGGGCCGCACTGGCGGTGTCCGTGCCCCCGGTCCCGTCAAACATTCCCATGGCCCCTTCGATGACGGCGATATCGGCGCCCGTTGTTGCATCTGCAAAGGTCCGGAGCACCCCGGACTCTCCCATCATGCAGGGGTCGAGATTTCTCGACGCCCTGCCGCATATGAGCGTGTGGTGGGAGGGATCGATGAAGTCAGGCCCGGTCTTGAACGGCTGGACGTCCAGACCACGGGCCACGAGGGCTGCCATCAGGCCGCTTGCGATCGTGGTCTTGCCGCAGCCGCTGTGCGTGCCGGCAATCACGATCCGGGGGATGTCTGCCTGCATGATGATGTTGTTTGCCGGCACTATGGGTATATTTTATCGTGCGGGCAGGGACTCTTCCCGGTCAGGCCGGGATTTAATCTCATAAAAAAAGGTGTTTTCCGCTTATGCAGTTACGTTTCCAGCCTTGCAGCCTTCGCCACGGAAGAGCGCCCACTCCTCACAGGACGTTCCATTCGGGAAATTGCACATGCCGTACTGGCTGCCGTCAGGGTTCATCATGATCTCGGTGGTACCGCCAACATTGCCGCAGTTGACCGCGGCGGGATTGGGCATACCGGCCGTCCCGGTCGGGACAGCCTGAACGGTCGGGGTCGTGGCCGGCGTGGGGGCGGTTGTCGGTACAGATGAGGACTGCTGGGTGCAGCCGGCAATGATGATACAGGCAGCAACACAGAGTCCAAGAATAAGAACTACAGCGAATCTCGATTTCATGATCCAGATCGAACAATGTTTACCCGTCCGTCATAAAAAAAGATCGAATTGTTTTTCGGGGTTTGTTCACGTTCTTCAAATCCAGCCCGCATTTTGAAGATCTCACTTTTCCGCTGCGTCTTTCATCCCGGTAACATATCGACGAAGTGAGGTCTCCATCGCATCGGGATCGCCAAGGTGCCGCTCGACAATATCCACAATGGCACTCCCGACGATTACACCATCTGCCCCGGCCCGCCGGCAGGTTGCCACATGATCCGGTGTGGAGATCCCAAACCCGAGGGCGAGCGGAATCTTTGTATGTTTCCTGACCCTGTGGAGAAGGGCGAGGGCCTCGGGAGAGACCTCCTTTCGTGCGCCCGTGACACCAAGCACCGAGACGAGGTAGAGATAGCCCCGCGCCCGCCGCACGATTGTATCCATGCGCTCATCAGACGTTGTTCGCGTGATAAGGAAGATCGGATCGATCCCATATTTCTGCGCGATCTCCATGACCTCGCCGGACTCTTCGACCGGCATGTCGGCCACAAGAATGCCATCAACGCCGGCCTCGTGAGCTTCGCAGTAGAACCGGTCGATGCCACGCCGGTAGATCGTGTTGAAGTACGTGAGAAAGACAATCGGGATATCGGAATATGCCCTGACATCCCGGACGATCGCAAAGATCGTATCGGGCGTGGTGCCTGCAGCGAGCGCCCGGTCGTCCGCCCGCTGGATGGTCGGGCCGTCTGCCACCGGGTCCGAGAACGGAACTCCCAGTTCGAGGATGTCCGTCCCGCCATCGATGAGCGCCTTTGCGATACGGACCGAGGTTTCCTTATCCGGATCCCCTGCCACGGCAAAACCGATAAAAGCCGTTGCGCCTTTCTTCCGGAAAATTTTATCGATTCGCCCCATCACTCCACCTCCGGTGCAATTCCCGCAACATCCTTGTCGCCCCGGCCTGACAGGTTGATGATCACTACGTCACCCTTGTCAAACCGGTCCCGGTTTTGCAGGACATACGCGACCGCGTGGGAGGATTCGAGCGCCGGGATGATCCCCTCAGTCCGCGAGAGGTACCGGAATGCACAAAGCACGTCCGGGTCCCGGACCGCGTGGTAGGAAACCCGGTGCGAGTCCTTGAGCATCGCATGCTCGGGGCCGACGCCGGGGTAATCGAGACCGGCCGCAATGCTGTGCGTTGGAAGCACCTGCCCGTCTTTATCCTGCAACAGGTACGAGAGCGTGCCGTGCAGCACACCGGGATCCCCGGTGCAGAGGGTTGCGGAATGCTCCGGCGTATCGAGTCCTTTGCCGGCCGCTTCGATGCCGATAAACTCCACGTCATCGTCAAGGAACGGGTGGAAGATACCAATCGCGTTCGAGCCCCCGCCGACACAGGCAACGATGGCGTCCGGCATTCTTCCCTCTTTTCGCATGACCTGCTCCCGGGCTTCGTGCCCGATCACCGACTGGAAATCCCTCACAATAGTCGGGAACGGGTGCGGGCCGACGACCGATCCGATCAGGTAGTGCGTGTCATTTACGTTTGCCACCCAGTTGCGGAGTGCCTCGTTTGTAGCGTCCTTGAGCGTTTTTGTTCCGGAATTTACCGGGTGGACTGTTGCGCCCATCAGTTCCATCCGGAAGACGTTGAGGGCCTGGCGTTTCGTGTCGACCTCGCCCATGAAGACATCGACTTTAAAACCGAGCACCGCCCCGGCAATTGCGGTTGCGACCCCGTGCTGCCCGGCGCCGGTCTCAGCGATCAGTCGTTTCTTACCCATCCGTTTTGCAAGGAGTGCCTGCCCGAGCGTGTTGTTGAGCTTGTGCGACCCGCCGTGGACAAGATCCTCGCGCTTCAGGTACACCCTGAAACCGAGGTCCCGGGACATGTTTTCGCAGAACGTGAGCGGTGTCGGGCGGCCTGCGTATTCCGACTGGTATGCGGCGAGTTCCTTTTCAAATGCCGGGTCGTGCGCTGCATTCCGGTAGGCCTCTTCGAGTTCGATGAGTGCGTTCATGAGTGTTTCCGGCACGTACTGCCCCCCATACTTCCCGAACCGTCCTTTCCCTCCCATATCATGCCACCCGTGCTGCGACGATGAAAGCCGCGATTTTTTTGTGATCCTTTATTCCCGGTCTCTCTTCGACACCGCTTGCGACATCGACAGCGTAGGGCCGGATCTCCCGGATCGCGTCCCCGACATTTTCCGGGGTGAGCCCCCCGGCAAGGATGACCGGCACCGCGGATCTCTGCTACAATCTCCTTCGCAAACGCGCGGTCGAAGTGCCGGCCAGCGCCCATGCTTTCGTCCACGATCACTGCATCGCAGTCCGCAGGCCCGGCGTCCCCGCGCCCGATCACCCGGAGCACCCGGGCACCCGGCGCTTCAGCAAAGACAAATGGGTGCGATATCTGGATCGCATCCGGACGGAGCGTAAGAATTCGCTTGAGATCATCATCAGATCGCGTGTGCGTGACAATGACCCGGGTCACAAACGGCCCGAGCGCGCCAAAGATTTCCCGGGCCTTTTCCTCAGTCACCGAGCGGGGCGAGGATGGGGAGAACATGACAACACCAATTGCATCAGCCCCGGCCAACTCCGCGAACCGTGCGTCTTCTTTGCGGGTGATCCCGCAGATCTTTATGCGCACAAGAACTCCTCCAGTTTTTTATCGGGTCTCTTGTCTGCCATGATCGATGACCCGATCAAAAATGCATCGCAGTACGGCCGGAGTTCCCGGATATCGTCCGCCGACCGTATCCCACTCTCGGAAACAATGAGCCGGTTTTCTTCCCGCAGCCGGTTTGAAAGTTTTCGTGTTGTGGACCGGTCGATGGTCATGGTTGCAAGATCCCGGTTGTTGATCCCGATCATCTGTGCATTAGTGGCAAGGGCGCAGTCGATCTCTGTTGCAGTGTGAACCTCTACGAGTGGTTCGAGGCCGGCATTGTATACGGCGTCGACAAACTCAGGAAGCCGGCCCTTGAGGACTGCGGCAATCAGGAGCACCGCATCAGCCCCGAGCGCCTTTGTCTCAGGGATCTGGCGCAGGTCAATGACAAAATCCTTCCGCAGGACCGGCACACCGACCGCCTTTTTGACCCGGGCAATGTCTGCTCCCGAGCCCCCAAAGAAATACGGCTCGGTCAGGACCGAGATCCCGACACAGCCATGGTTCGCGAGGACCCCGGCCATCATTCCCATATCCACGTTCCTGCGAATGATCCCGCCGGAGGGCGAGGCGCACTTGATCTCGGCGATCACCGGGTTCTTCTGTTCTGAAGAACGGATGGCTGCTTCAAGGCTTGTGCGGCTGAACCCATTCGGCTCCGGGAAGGTATCCGGCAGCCGCTCCACCCGCTTTTTTGTTCGGTTGACAATTTCGTCAAGGATCATGACGCACCCCGCGTCGCACTGATGAGCGCATCCAGTTTTCCTTTCGCCTTCCCGGAATCGATGGATTCGGCAGCACGCCGGATACCTTCTGCAAGAGTTGCAGCCCGGCCGCCCACATAGATGGCAGCTCCCGCGTTCAGGAGCACGATGTCG
Source organism: uncultured Methanoregulaceae archaeon (assembly GCA_963717525.1). Lineage (GTDB taxonomy): Archaea > Halobacteriota > Methanomicrobia > Methanomicrobiales > Methanospirillaceae > Methanoregula. Next base: position 1,813,054 of record OY970343.1, on the reverse strand, counting down.
CGTGCCGGGCCCAGCTCCCCTGCAAAAACCGCACTGATAATGCGTGCGTTCTCCTCCGGGCTGCCTCCCAGAATATCGGCAGGCGCAGCCCGGGCAAATCCGAACATCTCCGGTGACAGGGTGTACTCCTGTATCCGGCTACCGTCAAGCTCCGTAACGGTAGTCTCGCCTGTGACCGTGATCTCGTCAAGGCCGCTGCCATGTACAACCATTGCCCGGGAGACGCCGAGAATGCGCAGTACCTCCGCGATCGGCCCGGTGAGGTCTTTTGTGTACACGCCCAGGACCTGCGCATCTGCACCTGCCGGGTTTGCGAGCGGGCCAAGGAGGTTAAAGACCGTCCGGCAGCCAAGATCCTGCCGTGTGGCCATGACATGTTTCATGGCCGGATGGTGGCTGGGCGCAAAGAGGAAGATGATCCCGGTCTCCTGCATGATATCTGCCTGCCGGCCCGGGTCCACCGCGATGGCGACACCCAGAGCAGCAAGGACGTCTGCCGATCCGCACCGGCTGCTCACGCCCCGGTTGCCGTGCTTGACCACCGTAATGCCGGCTCCCGCGGCAACGAAGGCGGCAGCGGTGCTGATGTTGAAAGTCTGCGCCCCATCGCCCCCGGTGCCACAGGTATCGACCAGCGTCCCGGGCACCCGCGGTCTTACGCTGATCGCATGGTTCCGCATGACGCGCGCAAACGTCGCTATCTCTTCCGGCGTCTCGCCTTTCACGCGGAGCGCGATTAAAAATCCGCCGATCTGGGCCGGTGTTGCCTGCCCCTTCATGATCTCGTTCATCACCTCAGCTGCTTCGACAGGTGTAAGGTCCCGTCCCTCCACCACAGCGGCGATGGCTTCCTTCATGGTCATGCGTTCCTCACCCGCGATCCAAAGAGAAAATTTTTCATGAGTGCATCGCCATCGGGAGAGAGGATGCTCTCCGGGTGGAATTGCACACCCTCGATCGGGTATTTCGTGTGCCGGACGCCCATCACAAAACCATCGTCGAGGCTCTCGGCCACGACCTCAAGTTCCGAGGGGAGCGTCTCCCGTTCTGCAACCAGCGAGTGGTAGCGGGTGGCGGTAAACGGGGTTGGCAGGCCCACATACACGCCCCGTCCGTCGTTTTTGATCTCCGAGGTCTTGCCATGCATCAGGTGCCCCGACCGGGTAACCCGGCCGCCAAACGCGGTGCAGATGGCCTGGTGGCCGAGGCAGACCCCGAGCGTTGGGATCGTTTTGCTCATCGTATCAATGACCTCCAGGCAGACCCCGGACTCTTCCGGCGTTCCGGGACCGGGCGAGAGGATGATCCGGTCGCAGGCAGTTTTTTCGAGCTTCGCAAGCGGCGTATCACAGGTCAGGACTACGGGCCGCGCCCCGAGTTTTCCGACCTGTTGGTACAGGTTGAATGTGAAGCTGTCGTAGCAGTCGACGATAAGAACGGTCGGTGCGTTCATGGCACAACCCCTGCATGTTCAATCGCCCGCATCATCGCCGCGGCCTTATTTTCGGTCTCGATCCACTCGTTCTCCGGGACCGAGTCGGCAACGATCCCGGCGCCGGCCTGAATGGAGGCCCGGCCGTCTCTCACGCTCACGGTCCGGATCGCGATGGCAAATTCGAGGTTCCGGTCAAACCCGATGTAACCCACGGCACCCGCGTAGATCCCGCGTGCGTCAGGTTCTGTTTCGCCAATGATTTGCATCGCACGGATTTTCGGGGCACCCGAAACGGTCCCGGCCGGGAAGCAGGACTTGAGCGCATCGCAGCAGTCGAGGTGGTCCATGAGCGTGCCCTGCACGGTCGAAACCATGTGCTGGACGTGGGAGAATTTTTCTATGCCCATGAATTCGGTGACATCGACCGACCCGAACTTACAGACCCTCCCGACATCATTTCGTGCGAGGTCGACCAGCATCGTATGCTCGGCCCGCTCTTTTTTGTCGAGCAGCAGTTCCTGCGCGAGCCGTTTATCCTCGCTCCTGTCGGCGCCCCGGGGCCGGGTGCCGGCTATCGGGACCGTGGTCACGCGCCGTTTCTCGACCCGCACAAGCATCTCGGGGCTTGCGCCGATCACCTGTTCGTCCCCGAAATCAAGGTAATACATGTACGGGCTCGGGTTGATTGTCCGCAGCGCCGCGTAGATGGGGAACGGGTCTGATGTGACCGCACATTCCATCCTTCGCGAGAGTACAGCCTGAAAGATATCCCCGGCCACGATGTGCTCTTTAATTCCGTTGACCGCATGCGTGAATGCTTCGCGCCCGGTGTTGTCGGTGATAGCGGGAGATTTCTTGGATATTTTTGTTCCGGTGAGCGCTGGTGCATCCGGCGCTGCCGGGGATCTTGGGATTGACGCGATCCTGCCGACAAGTTCTGTGATATGAGCAACACAGCGATTGTATTCCGTGATCGGATCCGTATCGTATGTCAGAAACGGACTGGAGAAAATAAACATCCTGCGGTCCCGGTGGTCGAAGACGATGCAGTCCTTGGTGAGCATGAATCTGGCGTCAGGGCATTTCTGCACCGGAAGGTTCCGGTGATCCGGCACTTGGTCGAAGAGTGCATGCACGATATCGTAGGAGAAGTACCCGACCATCCCCCCGAAGAACCGCGGGGCCCTGAGGTTGACGTAATGGAATCGCGAGAGGATCGACCGGATCCGGTCTACCGGGTTCGTGCCTTCGGGTTCGCGGGCAATGGCGACAAACGCGTCGTTGCCGGTCACTGACACTTCCCGGCCCAGCGTGATCACGCACGAGGGATCTATACCGACATACGAGTACCGGGCTATCTTCTCGCTGCCTTCCAGGGATTCAAGAAGAAAGCCGGCCCCGGTCCGGGTCTCCAAAAATACTTCCTGTGGCGAGCACCGTGGAAGCGGTAGTTCAGCACAGAGCGGAATAACCAGCGGCTTTGGCTGGTCTGCCACTGCGGTAAGATATTCATCCAGTCTAAGGTTCAGGTTCAGTGCAGTCTGAATAGTATCATTCTCCATCCCAAGAGCATCACCACCAGCCGGATTTCATGAAAGTATTCCGGACAGGAACGTTTGGGTGAATGTCCGCCTCTCTCAATTGCCGGCTACAACGCTTAGTTTTGGTTGTTATTGTACATATTTATACATTGTTGTTTGTTTATGCAAAAAGTCCGCGAATTGTCACACCTTTCTGATCGTTTGCAAAAAAGAACCATATCTCCGGGGAACCGGGTACGGGATACTGCGCCTCCCCCCGGCTATGCTGTTTTTATCCCCTTACTCCGGAGCGTCTCTGCTTTCTTTTTCGTGCACTCCTCGCACCGGAACTCGGGGACAGGATCATTACTCTTATCATAATCCCCGAACCGGACCAGCCGGTACCCCCGTGTGACCCTGCCGCAGTCCACGCAGGTGATATTCTCCCGTACATCCTACTGCGTTGCAGTCGATTGGGAGGTGAAGATGAACGGGTCAACCCAGAAGAAGATCAGGCCGCCGATCAGGTTTGCGATAATCGCGGCTGTGATATCCCATGCCCTCAAGGAGGATGCCGACACCGGCAAGGATCGGGGTGCTCGCCTGTCACCGGAGAAGGTAGAGTGCATACCGCTCGAAATAGATCCGCAAACTGGAATCTTTGGGCCGGCACAATAAAGGGATTGTGACGTTTCCCTGTGCGGTACACGAGGACTATATACCCCGCCGACAAATACTAAGAAATACACTTGATGTGAGTATCCATGTGGCCGAACAAGCAACACTCGCTCGGGTGGGTTTTTGTTTCAAGGATGATTGGGATCATCTGTTTCCTGATCGTTGTCGTGCTCGCAAACATCCTGACCTTTTACGTGTCAAATCCCCTGTACCACGCGGGCGTCGATTTCCTGAACCTGAATTTCTGGCTGCTGATCCTCATCGGCATCATCATCTTTATCGCTGACATCTTCGGGGCACTCCCATTCCCGATGAACCTGCCGGCCCCGATCATCAAGGCTATTGGCAGCGTCTTCATCATTGCGTTCGTGCTCCGGGTTTTCGAATGGGTCGATTCGGCCACCGGTAACAACATCTACCATTACTTCTGGCTGCTCTCCTTTGTGATCGTCCCGGTAGTCTTTATCATCGTGCTCCTGGCCGGGTACTATCGAGATCATCTGCGATCTCTGGGCAAAGGCGAAGATCCGGGACGAGTCCGATACCGTTGTCCATGCATCTGCATCCAATCCCGCCGTATCCGTGTCATCCCCGAAATCATGGGACGATGTCGGTGCTGAACTGCGAATGATGCTGTACGATATTATCCACCGGTTCCGAGATGAGATCAAAAGGCGGTAAACCTATCTTTCAGCGAAAAAGTGTGGTAAAAGGGTTTTATTTTTAAATTCCCGTTTACCAGTCCGGATTCTCCGCCCGGAATTTCCGTTCTTTTTCCGCGAGTTCTTCTGCCGATAAGTGTGCCGGCATACAGATACAGCGGTGCTCGGTAAAGACGCCATTTTTAAAACTCCCCTGCGGCTCACCCGTGTGGCAGGCACCGTAGGTATCCGTGTCGCAATCATGGTATACCTGCGGGAGGTTTTTTTCCCGGGCTGATTCTCGTGCTTCACGCCATGATGCAGCCATGATTGGACGTATGTGCAGGAACTGGTATATAATGACCGGCATATAGGATACTTGCCGTGCAGAAAACCAAAAAAAGAATAAAATTTGTGAAATCAGAACCGGGGTTTCCGGTGCTTGGGCAGGCAGTCCCTGCAGTAAACCGGCCTTCCCTCAGTTGGCTTGAAGGGGACTTCGCACTCTTTTCCACAGTCTGAACAGACCGTCTTTGTCATTTCTCTGGGACCGAAATTTCTCGGGCCGCCAAATCCTTTTCTTTCCATTGTATTACTCATGCAGTTTATATCTGCACATATTCATTTTACCATCGAGTATAAATACATCTCCATCGGATCAGGCTCTCCGGTTACTCTGCTTCACGGCGTTCAGGGAATGATTTCGCACCCATTGAACTTCTCATGCGCAAAATCCGAAAGGCTGATGCGACCGGAATCTATCAGGGCCTGCACACGGGGGAGTGCGTCCGTGAGTGCTTTGCGCAGGTTTTCGACGGTTCCGCATACCAGCTGACGGCCGGCCGGGCTCCAGGGCTGAACAATAGCGGAGTAGAGGCATCGCCCGCCACAGAATGTCCGGATCCGGCAGTCCCCGCATTCTCCCCCGACCGGGATCCGGCTGAGGTGCTGCTGGTCCGTGTCCCGGATATGGCCGACATAGTACTGTTTCATGCCGATCATGATCGGGCAGGGGGCGATGTGGCCGTCAGTCATGATCGCATAGTTTGCATACCCGGCCCCACACCGCAGGAGGCTGTCCCTCCTATGCAGGAGATCTTCCATGGGATCGATGAAGGGATACCAGCACAGGACCCGGCCGGTCTGTTCCATCTCGTCGACCCACGCGGTAATGAGCGCCCGTATCCCGGGGTTGTAACTCATGTCTGCCCATTCTGCAAACCGGCGATGGGAGAGATCCCGTGAGAAGTTTGCATCCATCTGCCAGTGGATGGAAGTAAAGGAGTATTCCGGGTTCTCTGCGAGGTACCGGACTGCGTCAAAGATGTCAGTGCGCTCGGTGACGGTCATCCGCGCAATCAGTTCGCCGTGATAACCGTTTGACCGGATCTTCTTTACATTCTTCATCACCCGGGAAAAAACCCCTGCTCCCCGGTTTTCATCGGTTAGGTTTTCGCGCCCGTCCAGGGAAACAAGGATCGTGGAGAACCGGTTGACAATCTCCGGGGCCAGCCGGTCGAGCAGGATACCATTTGTCTGGATCATGAATCGTTGCACCGGCGCCTCACGGATTATCCGCTCGATAAGAGCCTGCCGAAGGAGCGGTTCACCGCCATAAAAAGTGAGGGTGGGAGCGGGATCCCCTGCAAGGAAACGGTAGAGCAGTTCGGGATCGTAATTGAGATCCGGTGAGAGATCAGTGTCGATCTCAACATCTACTGGTTCCGGTCCCCCATCCTCTTCTGTATCAAACGCCTTTGCCCGGCAGTACCGGCAGCAAAGGTTACAGTCATCGGTGAGGATGAGATGGAAGTACATGAGCAGATTCCTGTTGTTATGGGAAGCGGCAACCCATAAATTTGCGGGCTCCTTTCGGAAGATATACACAGTATTTCCGGTAAGTTTCCCTATCACCTGTTGTACAGCAGGCTGTCTCTCATTCACTTTCCGGGTGCGCAGTCGCGGCAGGTTCATGCGCTAATGTGTCCTTTCATACCATTGAGTCTCCGATGAAATAATGTGCATTTGGCCTTTTTTTGGGCTTATTTGAGCAAACCGGGTTTTTTTCAAGCCATTTAAATCGGGGTTATTAGTGCGCCACAATAACGAAAATAGCGATGAAAATATGGCCAAATTTGATATTTCGACGTGCTCTCGACGGAAACCTTTTATATTATCAGGCGTTAACTCTCATTATCAAAACCCGAATGTGGTTTTGAGGTGTTTAAATGGGACAGAAAATTGGAAAGGAAAAGATCCAGCGCGAAAAGGGATTCCTGTACTTCATTGGGAAGGACGGGTATGTCTGGGCAGCCCCGATGAAGCACAACAAGACCGGCAAGAAGAAGAAAGTCGGTACTGAAAAGATTGCCAAGGAAAAGGGCTTCATGTATTACATTGGCAAAGACGGATTCGTCGCAAAAGCCAAGATGAAGAACGCATAAGCAATCACCTTTTTGTTTGTTAGCAGCCAGGCAGAATACCGGTATAATCCGGTCCTGTCTGGCTCCCCATAGTAATCCCTTATACGGGAACGTATCTTTTTATGTATCCCATCCGGATGCCGATTTATTGGGTGAAGCCCGTCTGGGCATCGATTCCCGGGGATCCCGTTATAAAAAGAAACTTCGTGAGAATCTAGACGATGGCATGTGCAATGCAAGTGCAATCTATTGTGAAAACATAGGTCCATATTTATACCCCTTTGTTTCCACTGGAAAATCAAAGGATTCGGGGTATTTTGTGTAAATTCATTCTCTTCATGCGAAGTCTCCGAAAAACAGATGGTACAATGAGTGCGGCCTAAAACCGGTATCTCTTCCTTACCGGACCGCTCCGGAAATATATGGGCCCGTCGTGATTCGAACACGAGATCTTCGCCGTGTGAAGGCGACGTCATAGCCAACTAGACCACGAGCCCTCATGCATCGACCGGGAATCGAACCCGGGCTATAGGCTTGGAAGGCCTAAGTCATACCTCTAGACCATCGATGCACTGCGCTCTACAATTTTGGCGGGGTGGTGTATTAAGGCTTGCTTCTTCCGCATAAAAAAAATCCATCCTCCTTCCTGCACAGGTTGCCAAGAAGGGATCACATGCATCCATGAGGAAAGCGGGAGAAAAAAGAAAGAGGTATCAGGTTACGCGAAGCTCGACCGCGATCCTTTCAAGGGCGGCAATCCGCTTCTCCATCGGCGGATGGGTGGAGAAGAGCTCCATGATAGTGTTTCCTGTGAGTGCCGGAATGATAAAGAATGCATTTGCACTTTCAACTTTGGCTTTTGCCTGGGGGGGAACAACTTCCATCCTGCCACTGATCTTACTCAGGGCCGAGATCAGCGCCTGGGGGTTTCTGGTGATGAGTGCACTGCCCCGGTCAGCCGCATACTCACGGTAGCGGGAGAGCGCAAGAATCAACAGGTACTCAGCGCGTAGACAATAATCGAGGCTATCCAGACTATGATCCATCCTGCTCCATTGTTGCGATTATTTCCCCCGAAGAGCGCAGAAAAGAAGAAACTCTGCATAATTATCGAAGCGATCATTGCAACGAAACTGGCCATAGTCATCGTGAGAATGTCCCGGTTTTTTACATGGGAGAGTTCGTGTGCGAGTACCTGCTTCAAGTTCGTCTTTGGTCAGAAGGCGCATGATTGAATCGGTGCAGCAGACCACCGCATGTTTCGGGCTACGGCCGGTAGCAAACGCGTTGGGCATCGGGCTCTGCATGATGGCGATCTTTGGCATGGGCAGATCGGCTTCATGGCAAAGTTTCTCGACTGTCTGGTGAAGTTCCGGGTATTCACCATCGGTTATAATGCGCGAATGTGTGGTCCAGAGCACCAGTTTGTCTGAGAAGAAATACTGGACGAGGCCTATTACTACCGCCAGACCGACAATCAGCCAGATACTGACCCCGGGGAAGAACACCACAAGTACCGTCATGAACACGAGGTAGAGGATGAACAGCAAAAATCCTGTCAGCAACACTCTGGTTGTCAGGCCCCAGTCTCTTTTCCATTCCATAATTAGTACATTTCTGCTGCCGCTTCTCTTAAATCATTCGAACATAGCAGTGAGAGCGCCTCCTCCGGGAAGATCCTATGGTCCGGAAGATCCCGACAAGGTGCCATACGGAGGCGGGAAGTGCCGGAAAGTTTCTGCACCAAAGCAGAAACTATTTTTCGGCCAAACACCGGACGAGTACACTATGGACGAAGTCGATTCCGAGGCTCTGGCTGATGTGGCATACGGCATCTTCGATCACCTTCTCACCCGGAGACTCCAGACGCAGGGAAAGTATCTCTATGCGCTCGTAGAAGGAGGCATTGACTTCACCGCAGACCTGGCTGAGACGGTCGGGCAGTTTGTGGATGAATACCCACAGCTTGCTGAAGCGCTCCATGCACGTTTTGGACCGGTAGATACGATCTACCGCATGCTCTGCGAGGGGGAAGGGGTCCTCCCCTCAAAAACAACACAGATGTACTGGATTGTGCAGGATGCTCCCGGCAGCGCGCCCGAGGCAATCGAGGACGAACATGCCGGCAAATGGCTGATCTTCCAGGATCCCGAGGCAGCAGATGATGCATGGAAAAAAGTCAGGGATGCAACGGTGGCACATGAGCTGGGTATTTCGGCAAAGGTCAGCACGGCAAAACCCAACCCGGACTCCCGGGACAGCCGCAGGGTAATCTATATCTACACCAGGGACTGGGCTGACGAGCCGGATGTGATGCGGGTGCGGGAGAATCTCCGCAGGCTCGGATTCATTGACCGGATCGGGTACAAACGCAATCTTGAGACGTTTGCCGGTGAGTATGCCCAGAAGGGAAAACGGGTCACGTATTACTCAGCGTAACTCTTCGATTTAAGCAAATAACTAAAAAAAAGAACGATAGTATTGCAAAGAAAATTCAGTTACGCTTTTCGCTCCTTGTTTTTCGGGCGCAGGTTTTTGTACCCGCACTTGCGGCATGTCGTCGCGCGAATCGCATTGCGTGCATTGCAATGCATACAAATTTTCACATTGAGTAACCGGGCTTCGGCTTCAGGGAACTTTGCCATGGATATACACTCCTGTCTGCCCTTATAACAATGTTCTTTGATCTTTTAACGGTTTGTATCGACTAGGCATCGGTCCTGCCTGTTCATGAACCAGTCACGGAACGACGTGAGTGCGCGTGCACGGTGGGAGATGGCGCTTTTCTCTTCAAGCGGGATCTCGGCAAGCGTCTTTCCGTCCACCTCAAAGATAGGGTCGTACCCGAACCCTCCGCTCCCCCGGGGTTCAGGGATGATCCTTCCGCTGATTGTGCCCGAAAAAACAAAAATGCCGGTTTCATCCGCAAAAGCGATGGCTGTGGTGAAACGGGCATTGCGATCCCGTGCCCCTTCCATGAGCCTGAGGATTCCCGTATTGCCGATAGTTGAAAGGACATAGGCTGCGTAAGGGCCGGGAAATCCGTTGAGCGCATCGATAAAGAAGGCCGTATCATCCACCATAAGTGGCCGGTGGATGCGATCGTACGCATACCTCGCTTTTTCGCGGGCGATCTCCTGAATGTCATCGGAGCGGAGTTCCGGGATGTCGAGCGCCACGTGGCTAATCTCGACCGATCCGCCAAAAAACGCCGCGACCTCCTTTGCCTTATGGGGGTTGCTGGTGACAAGGGTCAGGGTCCGGTTCACAGGTACCTCCCCCTGAGTTCGATCTCCTGCTCCCGTCCAAGAACTTCTCCTGCACCCACAAACGTCTCGGCATATCCCCGGGCAAATGCGGCCCTGAGAAGGCCGGCCTCCTGTGGATTGGTGCTTTTGAGCGTCTGGAACATGACATGGATATCGACGCCTCTTTGTTCAATCTCCGATGTTACCTGCGCGAGACCGAAATCGATGAGAACACACCCGCCATCCGTTTCCCGCAGGATCATGTTGCTGGTAGTGAGATCTCCGTGCATGATGCCGGCCGTGTGCAGCCGGCCTGCCATCCGTCCGGCCTCCCTGCAATGCGCTTCCGTGAGGGCATGGGTAAGTAGCGTGCCTGGGATCTCTTCCATCACAATGGAATCGTGGGTGATGTCGCTTATGACAGGCGTTGGGACGCCTCCCTTCCGGGCCATGTGAATGAGCCGGGCCTCTGCCCGTGTCCGTTCCGTGATCAGTTTTCTGTCAAGGGGGAGCACCCTGTATGGCTTGGAAAGCCGCTGCTTGACGGCATTCCCGTTCCTGAAACTGACGGTGGCCTCGGCACCGCGTCTCTGGCCGGCACTGCCATGGTATCCACAATCCGGGGCATTGCTGGTTTCATGTTTCCATGTCACCTCAACTTCATCCGATCGAAAAGACGGGTTTACCTGCGAATTCTCGATGGCAAGTGACTGGCCGCTCTCGAGCATCAGCTTTCCCGTATAAGCAATCATGGCACCATTGTCCCCGAGATATTTCCGCTCGGGGACATAAAATCGTGCATCCCGCTCTTCGCACATGATATGGAGCATCTCCTGCAGGCGTGCGTTTGCACCTACGCCGCCGACCAGCAGCACCTCGTCCTTTCCGGTGAGCGAAAGTGCCCGTTCGGTTACCTCCACGCACATCGCAAATGCGGTTTCCTGGAGGCTGCAGCAGACATCGGGAAGAGGCTGCCGGGAATCCTTCGCGGCCGAGACCAGTCCCGAGAATGCAAGGTCCATGCCTTTGACGGTATAGGGAAGTTCGAAATATGTTCCGGATTTTGCATGCGTCTCGATCAGCGGCCCGCCCGGGTGAGGAAGATCTCGTGCCCGTGCGAACTTGTCGAAGGCGTTTCCGATACCGATATCGAGAGTCTCCCCGAATATCCGGTACCTCCCGTTGAGATATCCGATCACCTGGGTGTTTGCCCCGCTCGCGTACAGTACGATCGGGTCCTGGCACCCGGTTGCCCAGCTCCCGATCTCCACGTGGGCAACACAGTGATTGACGCCGATAAGCGGGACATTAAGCGCAAGAGCAAGCGAGCGTGCGGCGGTGGCGACCGTTCTCAGGCAGGGGCCAAGGCCCGGCCCTTGGGAAAATGCAATTCCTTCTATCTTATCCGGTTCCTTAAGGACTGAACCCATCACGTCCCGCATGGCAGAGGCATGGTGCTGGGCGGCTTCCCGTGGATGGATACCCCCGTGTTCGGGTGAATAGGGGTGGGAGCACAGGGCAAGAAGATCACGATCAAAAAGGGCAGCACTGAGGTTCCACGCTGTACCCTCAATGCCAAGTATCCGCCCAAAATCAGGCATCAGTGTTTACTTTTTGAATTCGGTGTACCCGCACTTTCCGCAGGCAACCCGGTCCTTGTGGTCGGCCATCATGACGCCGGGACCACAGCGGGGACAGTATTTCTTTGTCGTGGTGACCTTGTCTCCTTCAACCTTGAAAAACTTGCTGCGTGTCGGCCCCTTTGCGGCTGCTTTCTTCGCTGCAGCCATGGTTATGCAGCTCCTTCCTCTTTGGGTTTGGGCATACCGCGAGCTGAGAGGTACGGGTGTTCGGTCTTCTTCTTGGCATCCTCGGTATCGTACACGCGCGCTTTTCCGGTGATAACCATCTTGCCAAAGTTGCTTTTCAGGGTGTCAAGGACAACCTGCGGCTCTTTTGTATTGAGCAGGGCGCACAGTTTACCGATAATCTGCATGCGTGAGGGCGTAGCACCATCGTATGTGAGAGTAAACTGAATCTCTCTCCGTGATAAAAGCTCATTCCTTTTATCGCTCTCGATCTTAAAGTCCATCGATATCCTGTAATTATTGGGAACCGTGTTATTTAAAACCTGACCCTGTCCTGAAAAAGAGAAGAAATTTCCTGGAATTAAAAAGGAAAATTCTCTTGTTTTATGTAGGTCGGGCATCAGTTCTGGCAAACTGCCCGAGAAGGTTGCATGCTGCGGCTTTTGCGCGATCATCGATCACGCGAAGCACAACCCCTTCGTTTGGCTGGCCGTAGAGCACGACCGATGCCAGCGGTGCAGCGATGACAAGCGGGATGACGGCAAGATCTTCCTCGCCGTCTACAATGATTGTGACGGGGGTATGGTCAACTGCGTAGGTGAGCGCATCAACCAGCTCATCGGTAATGGTCCCTGGGGGGTTTTTCACGCGGATGCAGGTTCCGGAGAGATGGGGCATCTTTGTGCAGGGCGTACGCATGGTCTGGCCGTCCACCACTGCAATCGCAGGGGTGATTCCGTTCTGCTGCAGGGAGTGAGTCACCACATCGCCCACTGAGTAGACCGTATGACCGGCAAGTTCCGGGAGCACTGTGCCTATATCCTGGTGTAGCGTTCCGAAGGGATCCTTGAAAAGTTTGCGCGATTCCGTGGGAAGCACAAACATTCAGCGAACCTTCAGCGCATAGCGCCCGGGCAGCTTGATGTTCATCCGTTTTGCCACATCAGAATTTTCCGGGTCGATGATGACAAGGTATCCCGACCAGTCATCGGACAGGTTTGTCGTCCCGCAGATCACACAGTTCTCACCGTCAACTACCCGGTGGCAGTCCCGGCAGACTTTCCCCTGTTTTTTCTTATTCATTGGCGGCACGGTCTTTCCTCTTGCTCTTTGCCTTCTCAGGTTTCTCCTTCGGGGCTCCCATTGTACCGGCGGCCGCCCTCTCTTTTTCCTTTTCGATCTCCTCTTCGAGCCAGAGCGAGGTGCCAAGGCCGGCCTGCCGCATGGTAAGGCCAATCTTGCTGTCGCGTGGTTCGCGCTCGTTTAAGGAAAGAGTTACCACCCTGACCCTGACGGTATCCCCAACACCGATAAAGCGCTTGGAATCCTGGCATATGAGCCGGGCATTTTTTTCATCGAAGTTGATGTATTCGTCAGAGATCTGGCTTACATGCAGCATGGCATCGATCGGCCCGAGGCTCACAAATGCCCCGAAGCTTGTGGTCTCCACGACAAGGCCTTCAATGACCTCCTGCAGGGCGAGCCGGAGGACGAGCCCCTCAAACTTTACATCGTAATAGACGCCGCCGTCACCGGGCACGATCTCGCCTTCGCCAACATGATCAACCCTGGTTACGGCAATAAAGACCCCCAGTTCCTTGTCGATGCTCCCTTCAAGCTGTTCCTGAAGGACATCGAGTATTACCTTGTCCAGTTTTTCGCCCAGCCGGTTGGGGGGCACCCTGACTTTGTCTTCCAGTGTCATCTTGTAATACATAACCCACCTACCTTCGCAATATCTCGAGTTTTTTCTGTTTTCTCATGGATATAACCCCGATACCCTGTGCAAGCAGTGCATCCCTGACCCGACGGTCGTTGGTCACCACCATGCCGCGGTTAACCGTGGCCCAAGCAATAACCTGATCGTCTACCGGCAGGGGGGTGCTGCCGCCCTCTGCAAGCGTGCACTGCCCGGCAATCGCCAGGCCAAAACGCGCAGAGGCACCCTCACTGCCTTTTGCCCGGGACAACCCGGTCAGTTCCTGCACCACACCGGGCAGCACCACCGGCTCAAAACTGCCGAGCAGTTCACGGATCTCATTGAAGAGATCGATCTTAAACTGCGCCGGCATCATAAGCGCGTTGGCGTCCAGCAGGACTTTCACTCGCTGAGGACACCCATCCCGATTAACCGCCAGCGTGCTCCCACCTGCCGGCTGATAGCGATCCGGGCTCCCTGCTCTGCGCAGACCGGTCGTTTCAGCTGCACTTCGACTGCTTCTTTTTTGGTGCTCGTGACCACCCCTACGGTGACTGCGGTGCCGACGGAGAGCATGAGCGGTTCGTTGTATTTTAAAGGCTCGATGACCAGTTCGCTCGTTGCTCCCACGACCCGCTCCATCAGGGTCACCTGGCACTTGATCTTCTCCCATACCGGTGGCAGTTTGCCGACATGGCCGACAACCTGACCGGCGAGCGCATCGCTTTTTGTGAGTGCCGGGTCAAGTTTTGTCCCGACACCAAGAAGGCCACCCGGTGTCGCTTCATTTACCGTTTTTGTACCGGCATTGATGGAGGTAACCTCCGTGATAATCGGGATCCACTTGATCCTGTTTTCGACCTGTGTCTGCCGGCCTGCCGGATCTCAATAGGATCGCCGTCGCGGAGGATGCCCCGGATGAGAGACCCTCCAACGACTCCTCCCTTTACTTCCTTCCAGTTGCAGCCGGGCTTGTTGATGTCAAAGGATCGCGCGACGAGCATCATCGGTTCTGCTGCGGGGTCACGGACCGGATCGGGGATGGTCATATCAAGAGCCTGTACCAACGCTCCCATGTTGATCCCTTTCTGGGCTGAGACGGGGATGATGGGTGCGTTTTCGGCGACGGTTCCTTTCACGAATGCTTTGATCTGCTGGTAATTGTCGATAGCTTCTTTCTGGGAGACAACATCGATCTTGTTCTGGACAATCACGATCTTCCTGATGCCGACAAGGCCCAGCGCCATAAGGTGCTCTTTTGTCTGGGGCTGAGGGCATTTTTCCGTCGTGGAAATGACCAGCATTGCCCCGTCCATCAGCGCCGAACCTGACAGCATTGTTGCCATCAGGGTTTCGTGCCCGGGGGCGTCCACAAAGGAGATTGACCGAAACGGCGTCCCCTCGCCACCGCAGACCGGGCAGACCGGCGTTGTCGAGTATGCATCCGGGCCTTCGCAGTGTCCGCACTTATAAAACGTCGCATCCGCATAACCCAGCCGGATAGAAATACCACGCCGCACTTCCTCGCTGTGCCGGTCCGTCCATGTGCCGGTGAGCGCATTCACGAGCGTGGTTTTCCCGTGGTCCACATGGCCCACCACCCCGATATTCACACTGGGGATTGTCACATCATGCAAATGAAATCGAACCTCCTTATCTTATAAATTCTCAAGAACATCAACACACGTATTTTTGAATTAATTCCTTCCCTGGTACATGCACCCGGGTATCAAACGAGACACAGACCAGAAGGTACGTGATGGTTTGCTATCTACTAAGGACTCCCGATTATTATTAAAGTATCTTGCAGAACGGCAGAGCCCCCGGGGATTATCCCCCACCTTCGCAGCTCTGGTCGATGTTTTTCAGGGCTTCCTGGAGCCCGCTTCCTGCGGCAAATTCCCTCTCTCTCCGGATAATCTCTTTTGCGTCTTCTTCCTGCGTGGCGGTGGCAGCCTGTTTTGCCTGTCCTGCGGGGATTAACAGGTCAGTAAGATAGAGAAGGTGAGTACAGTCCAGTTCGGCAAACCGGTTTCCTCCTATCTGCTCGATCCGGACCACGGCACCGGTGGTTCCGGTACGGGGATACCTCACCCGCATCCCCAATGCGATCTCATCGGCAAGCATACAAAAGAATGAGTCTATGGCACTATAGAAATATTATGCCCGTGCCGGCATGAAAGTGCAGTCGCGATCCCTGCTTGCACCCTTTTACCGGATTTCTCTCTTGCAGGTACAGCCGAAAAAGGTTAATTGATGGTCAGGCCCTGCATGACAGCCGATTCAGGCACGTCGAAGGTCATGCCGGTTCCCTCGATCTGGTATTTGCCTGTTGCTTTCACATCATAGGTATTGCCGGTCGTAGAATAGGGGACGATAAATTCCCCGTTGACACTCTGCTGCCGGTAGGTGAAGTTCCTTCCGGTGTTTGTGACCAAGGGGATATCGATGATACCCGATCCCTTAATGTGGGCCCCCTTAACGTATTCGAAGACCTTCACGTACTTTACATCGGTTGTGTTCGTAGTAAGTTCGCTTGTGGGGGACTCATGGACAAGCCGGTAATGCTGCAGCGCAGGAACATCGGTGATCGGAAGAACCAGTGAGGAACTCAGGACCGTGGCATGGTAACCGGCGGGGGATTCTGGTTGTATTGCGCTGCCCGGGCTGTTGCGGCGGATACATTCATCGCCTCGGCATCGCTCAGGACCGGGTACGAGACATATGTGACGCTCTGGTCCGCGTACTCCACATAGTATGCTGTAGTTGCTGTTGCCATGGACCCGTCAAAGTTATGGAGCCGCGAGATCATCGTATCGTAGTACGGAGCCTCGTTGAGCATCGCAGACTGGTATCCGCTGGATGCGGTCTGCCCGGGGATGAGGACAGTCATCTGGTACTGCTCAGCGGCAGCCGTGGTGTTAAACCAGGTTGCCATCGCCCAGAATTTCCCGGTGTCCATTTCTATATCCGTGACCACGTACCGGGTACCGTCGTGATCGAGGATCGTGTCCGCGGTTGATTCATCGGTCGCCATGAAATAGGCGGCAGCGCCATTAGGGCCGCTGACCCCGGCCTGGAACGGGTTAGCGTTAGGAATCCGTTGTGCGATGTAGGTGATCATATGGCCGTAATCCCACCAGGACATAACCCCATAGGACGAATTGGGATAGACAAACGTACTCTTGTCATAGATTGTGTAATAGTCGACCCCGGTTGCCGGTGTATTGTTTGCCATCCAGAGGAGTGATTCCTTCCAGTCCTGGTTCATGATGAGGGGATTACCGGATGCATTGACGTAACTGTACGTAGCGGAAGTATAGACAAAGAGAATGCCCAAGCCTGCTGCTACCACCACTAGTGCGAGAACAAAGAACCGGGGTGAAGCCGATCCCGGGTCCTGCTTCTGCAATTTTTTCTGTTTTTTCCGTTTTGCTGCCGGCTCTCCAGTTTTGTTGGTTTTCTCATCCAGACCGGCACGGCTCGTGACTCCCGCCAGAAGACGGCGAATGTCCTCCCTCCCCCACTCATAGACGAAGCTCACGCAGAGGGCCGAGAGCAATGCGACATTGACGGCAAGGTAGTATTCGTACCTGATGTGCTGGCAGGTCGAGTAGAATATGATCGCCGACCATACCAGCGTGAAGATCTCATGGGGGCGGTCCTCGCGATAGACACTGTACAGGATAACCAGTATCCCGCCAACCATAAGGATGAGTCCGTAATTGAAGGTCGTCCATGCAGCTGCAATGGACCAGCCACGTGCTTCCTGGACTGTATTGGTCACCGGTGCCTGACCGAAGAACTGGACCGCTGCATTGATGAGCTGGTTGAAGAACTGCGGGCCTGCAACAGAGAGGATTGCTGTACAGATAACCGCCAGGCCAATGAGCGAAAGGGGATAATAGTATTTTGGCTTTCCTTTGAGGTACCTGGCGAGCAGGTACAGAACCACCGTCCCCACGATGACGGCGAGGTATGCATAGACATGCCCGACAGAATAGGAAGCGAGGTCAAGACCGGCGCTTTTGAATCCGAAGAGCATGAGCCCAATGATTGCTACAGCAAAAATAATGGTATTTGCCACAAGCAGGTATTCCGTTGGTTTGTCGCGGTAAACACTGATGACAAACTGGATGACAGTAAAGAGCACGACTATGAGGGCAAACACGATCATGGTCGGCATCAAGAACAGGCCAAGAAGGTAGGCAATGCCTGCAAGAACCGACAACAATGCTGTTCGTTTCCACTTTGCGATGTTTTTCAGATCTATCTTTCTATCCTTCTCTGATATGAGGATGTACAAGTATACGAGACAGAACAGGGTCGAGAAGAGCACTTCCCCGATGTGGTGGTCGAAGTACCCGTACAGGGACCGGTAGAAAAACTGCCCTGACACAACCGCGGTAAACCCTGCAGCAAGGAGCCCGGTCTTCCAGTCGCCGCAGATCTTCCCGACAAAATACATCAGGATGACGGTCACTCCCGCCATTGCGACCGGGACAAGCAGGCAGACGCCGATAATTTCCGGGCGGGTTGTAGCACCTGCAATCCAGCAGGCAAAACCCGAGATATAGATGAACAACGGGCCCCAGTAGACGGTGCTCCCTACCGGGTACTGGGTCATCGGATCAAACCAGGTATAGACGAAATGGTTGGCGAGCAGCTGCTCGACCTGGCGGAGGTTGTAGAGCGGGTCGTCACTGCCCACCATCGAGAGGATATCGGTGTGGCCCATGGACAACATGGGCAGAATCCGGAGCCAGACCGCAAAGATCACAAAAAAAGCGACAAGCCCTGCGATCATCCAGTTCCGGCGACTATGTAAATCGAGCTGTAACATTGTATCACCTTGCTGGATAAAAGGTCGTTTTTGGGAGCATTAATCGTTTGGATAGTCCTACGGACATAATCCTGAAAATACGGATTCAAACTGGCGTGCTTTTTCCTTCCAACTGTAGTTTTCCATGTTGATATGAAAAGTGGCGGGCCTTTCCATCAGGTTTTTGACATGGGTGATAAATTCATCACGCGTCCTGTACACAAAGAGATTCGGCCCCCCGATACGGGCGACATCCGGGATCGGGCGCATGACGATCGGTTTTCCGCATGCCGAGTATTCAAAGAACTTGTTGGGCAGGGCGATGTCCATCCACTGCGGCGGTGAGAGGGGGATCGTGCAGACATCCATGCAGGCAATATGACGCGGAAGCTCCGCATAGGGTTTCGTTCCCGTAAAAATCACGTGATTGGAGACGCCGAGAGATTCCGCAAGCTGCTGGAGCTCCTTCTCGTAATCGGTAAAGAGCGATCCTCCAACAATGAGGATGCGAGTTTTTTTACGATAACGGATCAACTCAGGCAGTGCCCGGATCATCTCGTCGATGGCGTACCAGCGTTCGATGCTCCCTGAAAAGCCGATAACGAACTCGTCATCCCCTATACCCAATTCCCGCCGTGTTTCCACGCCATCCCGCGGTACGAAGAGATCCGTGTCGACACCGTTGGTGATGAGTTCGGCGGAGAACCCCAGACCTTTGAGTTTATCCACCAGCGACGGAGAGACGGTGGTGATCCGGTCGCTCCGGGAAAGGTTTCTCCGGGTGATCTCCCAGACCCCTTTCCTGACGCACCCTGCAACAAACCGGTTTTTGAAATAGGCTGCGGCAGAATCCGGGAACCAGTCCTTGAGATCGAACACTACCGGCACGTTATTTCTCTTTGCTGCCGAGATGACAGCAGCCCCGGCAAGGACGTGAGCAGCAACCACGATATCGATTTCGTTGTCCCGGATGATTTTGTTGAAGATATGGTAATGGTACGGGGTGTTGAGGGTATAGTGCAGGAGCGGGCTTTTCACCGGGAACTGTGTGGCTTCCTCAACGATCAGCCGGGTGGGACGGGCGTTTCCCCGGCTAACATGGAAATGTGCAACATGTACCTCGTGGCGACGGGCGAGTTCCTCGAAGATATAGTGATGCCGTGAAGGGACGGGATGGTGGATATAGTCCTGGGTGGAGACAAGAAGAATCTTCATGGGTACCTCGTTTGTGCCGTGCTCCTTCTGGGAAAGACCGGCTAGCGGTGATCGGCATTTTTTTGATTTTTTCGACCGAGCGCTGATGGCAGATCCTGTATTTTTGCCGGTGCCCCTACGGCAAGCATGTGCGCCGGCACATCCCGGGTCACCACGGCAGCTGCTGCAACGAGAGCGCCCTCACCGATGTGGATGCCCGGGAGGATGGTTGCATTGGCCCCGATGGCAGCCCCGCGTTCTATCACCGGCCCCACCAGCCCGCCAATGCCCGACGGAGGGTACCGGTCGTTGGTCAGCACTGCATTAGGTCCTATGAACACCCGGTCCCCCAGAGAGGTATTTGTGGGGATGTATACCATGCTCTGGAGGTTGACATTATCCCCGATCCGGGTATTCCCTTCAATGATGACCCCGGTACCGACAGAAACGTGGTTTCCGATCCGGGTCTTCTCACGGATTATGACATTGTGCCCGGTCTGGAACCAATCCCCGATGGTGACATCGCAGTAGATGAGGGTGCCCGACCTGAGTCACCGCATCCTTTCCGATCGTGGTACCGGTAAATTCAGTCTTTCCCATGTAATCCCGGGAGGGAAACCCCAGTGTTACCGGCTCAAACACGTGCAGGCCGGCTCCTTTGGTATTGATCCCGTATTCGATCATTCTACAGTCACGCTCTTTGCAAGGTTTCTTGGCTTATCGATATCCCTGCCCAGCGCTACGGCAGTCCGGTATGCGAGGATCTGGAGCACCACTAGACTGGTGAGTACTCCGGTAAAGGGATGCGTCTTGGGCAGGGGGACAAAGACGTCGGCGATATCGGGAAGTTCCGGGTCACCTTCAGTGCCCAGGGCGATAACCGGCGCCCCCCGGGCTTTGCACTCCTTGATGTTGGAGACCATCACGCCGTAGGTCTCGCCGGGCATGCAGATGGCAATGACCGGTGTCTCCGGTGAAAGGAGGGCAAAGGGCCCGTGTTTCAATTCCCCTGCTGCATACCCTTCGGCATGGATGTAGGAAATCTCCTTCATCTTGAGGGCGCCTTCCAGCGCGATCGGGTAGAATGGCCCGCGCCCGATATAAAAAATGCTCCCGGCATTCCTGCACAGATCAACCGCTGCCGAGAGATCCATCAGGAGCACGTCTTCGATTGCCTGGTGCGCATGCTGGAGTACATCTTCATACCTGCCGTCACAGCGGGCATCGATGATCTGCATGAGGACTGCCAGCTGGGCGACAAATGATTTGGTGGCCGCGACGCTGATCTCGGGCCCGGCACGCATAAAGAGTGTAGCATCGGCGATCCTGCTTGCGGAACTGCCAAGGACATTGGTTATGGTAAGGGTCCGGCAGTTATGTATCCGCGCCTGTTTGAGTGCGGTCAGGGTATCCGCGGTTTCTCCTGACTGGGTGATCCCGATCACAAGACCGTCCAGTGGCGGGTGGAAATACCTGAATTCCGAGGCAAAATCCACGCGTGCGGGGATCCCGCAGGACTCTTCAAGCAGGTATTTAAACACCAGCCCGGCGTGGTAGGACGAGCCGCAGGCTACAAGGGATACGGACGAGGATCGGCAGACAAAGGATGGGAAAGTTTGTTTATCGATGGCCCTCAGGGTGTTGAAGAATGCCTGGGGCTGTTCGTAGATCTCCTTGAGCATGTAATGGTCAAAGCCCCCTTTCCTGACCTCTTCAGGTGACCAGTCAACCAGTTCCACCGGCCGGCTCACCGGCCGGGTATCCTGGAAAATCTCAACGCCGCCTCGTGTCAGGCAGGCAATATCGCCATCTTCAAGAAAGACGGCACGCTCCGTGTAATCCAGGACCGGGGTCATGTCAGAGGCAGCGAAATATTCATTGTCTCCGATCCCCAGCACCAGCGGGCTGCCGTTCCGGGCCGCGACCACGCAGTCTGCCCCGTTTGCAATGACCAGCAGTGCATACGATCCCCTGAGAAGCGGGAGAGTATCCCTTACTGCGGACAGCAGGTCTCGTGTTTTTGAGAAATGCTCCTCAATGAGGTGAGCAATGACTTCAGTATCGGTCTCTGACCGGAAAACATGCCCTCGTGCAATGAGCGCTTTTTTTAATTCGGAATAATTTTCGATGATCCCGTTGTGGACCAGGGCAATCTGGCTGGTGCAGTCCGTGTGCGGGTGAGCATTGAGATCGTTTGGAACCCCGTGGGTTGCCCAACGGGTGTGGCCGATACCGGACGTCCCGTGTAAATGGATCGTACCGGCATATTCTGAAATCCGGCCCTTGTGTTTTTCGATCTCAATCCGGCTCCCGAGAGTGGCAATGCCGAATGAATCATACCCCCGGTATTCAAGTTTTTTTAAGCCTTCGAGGATGAGAGGGGCTGCCTGCCTTCTCCCGATATACCCGACAATCCCACACACGTCATATCACCAGGGATCCATCCGGAATGATGCGGGAGATCACGTCACGGTTTCCCTCGAGAATGACATTGTTCCCGATAATGCAGTTCCGGAGCCGGGCAAACGGACCGCTGGTGACATTATCCCCGAGAATGGCGCCGAACTGCGAGCGTATCGGGGTTTCCTCGATCTCCAGGATGCCGCTTGCTGTCCCCGTCGATGTATGATCGGCAAGCCTGCAGCGTTCACCTATGACGGAGTCAACGATCCGGGAATGTGAGGCGAAGGTGGTGTCATCCATCACTATCGCGTCCCCGATCAGACTCAGCGGCTCTATACTTACCCGGGACCCGATACTGGTGTTGGGAAGGACACAACAGTTTGGCCCAATCGTGCAGTCATTCCCAATGATGACCGGCCCCGAGATCACGGTGTTTGGCCCGATAGTGGTGCCTTTCCCGATCTGAACCGGCCCGTGGATCGTGGCATGACGGCTGGAGGTACCTTCCCGGGCCGCAGGAAGATGTTTAAGAAGACGCTGGTTCAGTTTGAGCAGATCCCACGGGTAGATCGCATCCTGCCAGTCTTCAGCGGTGACAGCACTGATGCCTGTACCGGATTCTATCATGGCTGAAATGGCATCTGTAATATCATTTCCCCGGATGTACCGGAAAAAGTCTTTGTTTAACGAGTATATCCCGGTACTGACCTGAAAACTGGGCGCATGTTCAGGTTTTTCCACGATACTTTCCACCCGGCCCTCACGGATTGTCACCACACCGAAATTGGAGGGACTGGGGTGCTCTTTTATGAGCATGGCGTTTTTGACATCCTTGATCTTTGCCACCGACTGTGCGTCTATGTAATTGTCTCCGGGCAGAAGCAGGAAATCGCCCTTGACGCGGGATTTTGCCTGCAGGAGTGCATGTGCTGTCCCGAGTTGCTTCTCCTGGACAACGACCTCAATGGGGAGGTCGAGCTGGTTTAAGAACCGCGTCACCTGTTCTTTGCGGTACCCGACAACAACGATAATGTCACGGATGCCATTTTTTATGAGCGCATCGATCGTATACGCAATGATGGGGCGGTTTGCTACCGGGATCATCGCTTTTGGCCGGCTCCACGTGAGCGGGCGGACCCGTTTTCCTTCTCCTGCTGCCAGAATGACTGCCTGCATACGTTCACCTTATAGTTGAGTTCTCGCCAAAACTTCCGTCAATGTACGTGTTTGGCGCGAAAGTCGCATTACTCCCGATTACCGAACCGACGTTAACCGAACAGTTGATCCCAAACCTCACGTTGTCCCCGATAACAGCACCAAACTTGGTGTGCCGGGTATCCTTTCCCCCAACCCTGACCGCCGCATGGTCGTGCCGGAGGTTTGCAATCTTTGTCCCGGCACCGAAATTGCACCCGCTCCCGATAACCGAATCCCCGATATAGTTAAAATGGGGAATCTTTGTCCCTGCCATCACGATGGAATTTTTGATTTCCGTGCAGTGTCCTATATGGCAATCGTCGCCGATGCTGGTTGCTCCCCGGATATACGCGTGGGGACCGATCCGGCAGTTGTTGCCGATGATGCAGGGACCCTCAATGCAGGTTCCCGGTTTTACCACCGTATTCTTACCGATAACCACGGGGCCGGACAGGTGCACTCCCTCCTCCACGGTCCCGTGATTCCCCGATATAAGCGAAGCCAGAAGGGTGGCGTTAGCATCGAGTAAATCCCAGGGATAGCCAAGGTCCATCCATATCGACAGGGGAACGGCCCGGAGCCGGTGTTCCCCGATCAGAATATCCAGCGCATCTGTCAGTTCCAGTTCTCCGCGTGACGAGGGTCCGACCTGTGCAAGAAGGTCAAAAATTTCGGGAGGAAACAGGTACGCCCCGGCGTTTATGATGGTGGATTTGAGCTGTTCTGACTTCTCCTCGAGGGCCGTGACCAGACCATTTTCCACGAGGACAACCCCGAAATCCCCGGGATGATCGGTCGTGCTCGTGCTCATACACGGCGCAGGGGTCCGGATCATGCAGGAAATATCGGCTCCCGTGAGGATCATGTCCCCGTTCATGGCAAGGAACGGCCCGGTAACAAGACCCTGTGCGGAACGGAGCGCATCGGCAGTGCCCATCTGCTGGCGTTGGGGGACATACGATATGTGGATCCCGAAATGCGACCCGTCCCCAAAGTGACCCCGGACTTCACGCTCCCCGTACCCGACCACAAATATGAATTCTGTTATGCCTGCATCCCGGGCCGCGACCACGAGGTGCTCCATCATCGGGCGGTTTGCTACCGGGAGCATCACTTTCGGGCGCCGGGCGGTGAGGGGTCGCATGCGCTTTCCTTCACCGGCTGCCAGCACAACGCATTCCATAGATACAGCTCATCCTGCAATATTTAAGCAGTTTTCCCCTGCCGTATGAGGTTTTTTGCCTGTTCCAGCATCTCTTTTGCTCCCGGAAGTGTGGTGCCTTCAGCAGTAATACGGATCTTGGGCTCGGTCCCGCTCGCCCGTATGAGATACCACCCGTTTTCCCGTGCAACGCGGATGCCGTCCGTCGGGTTTCCTGCGCCAAGACCCGTGACTATCTCGCGTGCCCTCTCGTTGTGGATCGATTCACGGAAGATTGGGTAGGACGGCATGGCATCCAGCCTGCAGGCGACATCACAGCCCGATGCGATCTCGCAGAAGAGGGCCGCAGCGAAAGGGCCGTCGGGGCAGTACGAGTGATGCGGGAATATCCATGCGCCGCTCGGTTCTCCCCCGAAATCCCCCCACGAAAGCAATTCTTCGGATACAAATGCATCGCCGACAGGTGTGCGGTGGACTTCTGCAACTTCCTCGATGATCATGGATGCATCGGTCGTGGTGACCACCTTTTTTGCACCCAGATGTTCGGCAAAGAGCATAAGCAGGTGGTCACCGTCAATATACCGGCCCTTGTTGTCAAACGCCATCATGCGGTCGGCGTCCCCGTCATGGACTACCGCACAGTCCGCGCCGGTCTTTTTGACCATCTCCCCTACATATCCCAGATATTCTTCCAGTGGCTCCGAGGGACGGAAGAACTGCCCGGCAGGGTTGCAGGTGAGGCAGACGGTTTTCACATCAGCATCTGCCAGGAGACCTGGGGTCAGTACGGAACCGGCGCCGTTCCCGCAGTCGACGACGACCGAAAGGCCGGGGTCAATAGAGACTGCATCCAGGATTGCTTTTTTATGGGATGCGAGAGCGTCAAAGGAACATTCTTTTCCCTGGTGGCGCCAGTCAGCCCAGTGCGGCTCTTTGAGGAATTCCTCTACTTCTTTCTGCTGGGCCTGCGTGAACGAGGATCCATCCGGGTTGAACAGTTTTATCCCGTTGTACTCTTCCGGATTGTGGGAAGCGGTGATCATGCACCCGGCTTTCGCGGTGCGGGCGCTATATGCGACAGAGGGTGTGGGGGCGATCCCGGTGAAGCGTGCGTTTCCACCCGCTCCGAGTATTCCTGCAAGTATGGCCCGGGCAAGCACCGGGCTTGTGATCCGCGTGTCGGTCCCCACAATGCAATCCGGGTACCGCTCCCCCATGACAGCACCGACCGCAAGAGCGATCTCCACCAGCGACCGGTCAAACCGCTGACGAATACCCGATGATCCAAAAAGCATGAATCATGGTGGGTGGTTTGTATAAAAAGAGTTTTAGCCTTTTTACAGTGACGGAGCCGGGATGAAATCCGGTGTTTGCTTCCCGTACGGGCACCAGTGTTCCTGCTGCTGGATGCGGGAGACCCCGGCAGTGGATGGCCCAAGGAAGATGATCTGTTTTCTCCTGCCCCACGCTGCCACCAGGTCCCCGGTCCCCGGTGCAATAATTCCTTCGTTGTTGACAAGGATGATATCTGCATCATCACTATTCGTGGTCACTTCCAGACCGGTTGCCCGTTCCAGTACCGGGATCTTCCCGACACAAAATACACGGTGCCCGTTGAGTTTTTCAGTTAGTTCACGCAGGCATGCAGCATGCGAAGCAAGAGGGCAGGCATGCATCACCCGGGAGAGGCAGAAGAATCCCGTGGCGACGTTGATAATGGCACACGCGGCGCTGCGGACACCGGGCGTTTCAAGTGGCGCCCCGAACATAAAGGAGATCTTCGTCATTGCCCGGATCGGATCGTCCGTGACAAATTCCGCACTGCGCCCCCCGAATGAGGCGATCATGCAGGCACCCCGCTCGTACTGGCAGGTCTTTGCATCGGGATCAACATCAAGCCGGACCCCCGTTTCCTCGCAGCCGCTGTGGTGGATGATCTCTTCGAGCCTGATCACCGAATCTGCGACAATATCCATTACGTCCCCCCATTGTGTTGCATGAGCACGACCCGGGCGGGTGCACCGTCAAGGCCGGCCAGCCGCAGCGGCAGCGCAGCCATCTCGTACTCCCCTTCAGTTACCCCGGAAAGGTCGAGGAGTTCGATGATAATACACCCGTTGCCGAGCAATTCCAGGTGCACCGATCCGTCGCAGACAAACGCTTCGATCGAGAACGAGTCGATCCCGACAGAGAGAATGCCGTTAGCGCTGAGCAGCTCTGCTGCATCAAGAGACAGATGCGGGTAATCCTCCCGGAACAGGACTTCGTTTGAAAACATCGTTTTTAAGAGAATACGCTTCGCGGTACCAAGCCTGCCTTTGAGATCTGCTGCTGTGATAGTACTCCCGGCACGGCTCATGTCCAGTACCCGGCATGGGCCGATCAGGTGATCGAGAGGGATAGTGTCGATGGTATCCCCGGTTTTTAAGTAATGGACCGGGGCATCAATGTGGGTACCCGAATGGCTGTTCATATGCAGGTCGCTGATCAGGTACAACCCCGCATCCCGCTGGGAAAACTGCGGGGGTGGATCCCCGGGAAACGAGACCGCGGCGCCGGAGAGCGTACGTGTGATGTCGATAATTTTCATGGTATAATCAGTCCTCCCAACCGTGTTTGCCGATGAGCGGTACAAACCGTACGCCACCATGGTGCTCCTCTGTGAACCGGTTCCCGTGCCGTTCGAGCACGACCAGTTCCTGGAGAATGCGATCTCCTACCGGGGCGACCAGCCTGCCCCCTTCAGCGAGTTGCTCCTTGAGAGGGCCAGGTATTTCCGGTGTTGCGGCAGTGATAATGATACCATTGTATGGTACGCCCGGAGAATACCCGAGCGTCCCGTCACCGAGAACGATCTCCACGTTGTCCGCATGGACTGCCTCAAGGCTGGTCCGTGCATGCGCTGCCACCGTTTCGATACGTTCAATTGTAACGACCTTACGGACGAGTATTGACAGGATCGCTGCCTGGTACCCGCTCCCTGCCCCGATCTCGAGCACGCTGTCGACGGACTTTGGGTGGAGCAGCTCGGTCATGAGCGCCACGATATACGGCTGGGAGATCGTCTGCCCTCTCCCTATGGGAAGGGGCGCGTCCGCATATGCATCCCGGTCGTATGGCGGCGGGACGAACAGGTGGCGGGGCACCTCCCGCAGTGCTGCAAGGACGCGAGAGTCCCGGATGCCCCGTGCCGCGATCTGGAGATCCACCATCCTGCGGCGTTCGTCCGATCGCGGGTACGGGACTGTCATATGCCTTTCAGATTCTTAAAATCCTGCTTTCTCGGCCACGTCAATGGTGGCATCGATCTGCTTCTGGAGTGCCTCGGGAAGGCCGGCGATCTTGACATCGAGGAAACCCCGGATGATCGTCGCGGTCGCTTCGTCTTCAGAGAGCCCCCGGGCCATCAGGTACTCGATCTCCTCCTGCGCAAGCTTCCCCACCGCCGCTTCGTGGGAGAGCTCGGTGCCGACCACCCTTCCGTCAATTTCGGGGATCGCGTAGATGATTCCGTCCTTAAGGATCAGCCCTTTACATTCGAGATGTCCCCGGGTCCCGGCGGTTTTCCCGATAATTTGGCCCCGCGAGATGATGGTCCCGCCTTTTGTGATTGCACGGGTAATAAGTTCCGCACTTGAGCCTTTCCCCTCAAGGATTGCACGCGACCCGGTATCGATGTATGACGTGGGAGACGCGATAGTGATCGTGGAGAACCGCGCGACCGAGTTCTCGCCTTTTAAGGTCGCCGTCGGGTACATCTGGACTTTTTTGACCGGCTGCATGCAGACGTAATTTGACAGGAACACCCCGTTTTCTTCGACTATGGATGCGCTGCGTGGGAAGACCTCGATGTTCTCTGTCCACGTGTGGATCATGGTGAAACTGATCTTCGCGTTCTTCTTGATGTAAAACTCTGAAACACCGTAATGTGCTGCACCCTGCCCGACATGTCCGCCACTCGTGCATCCCGAAATAATATGGAGCTCCGCACCCTCCTCGGCGATAATAATGTTGTGGACGTGCTGGATCGTCTCGCGCCCGAGATAGAGGCAGGCCTGGATGGGGAGGATATTGTTCGAGCCATTGTGGGCGATGATCACGTAGCCTTTGGGATCGCTCTGGGCTGCAACGTATTTCGTTATCTCATCTTTATCCTTGTCGACGGCCTTCCAGTTGTATTCCTTGAGCCAGTCATACTTTTCCATCGCTTTCTTGTACGAGAGAACCTCGATACCTTCCTGATGGCACTCGGCATGGATGACATCCTGGTTCATCTGGAGGTAACTGCCGCAGCGGTTTTCCATAGAGAGCTCGATTCCCGACTGGACGAGCCGCTCCTGGTCCTCCTTTGATATGCCCGGCGTACTCAGCTCTGGCGACATTCCAGACACTCCTTATAGCCACGCTGCTTGATGTCCTTTAAGATCTCGCGGGGATTCCCGTGGCACTTGATCATCCCGTCGCACATCACGTGCCCTTTGTCCGCGTCAATGTAATCAAGGATGAATCCCGTGTGGGTGATCACAAGGCCACTTTTTGATCTCTTTCCGATCCGTTTCTCTTTTTCGAGCAGTGATCCGATGGCGTTCCCGATGAGAGAGATGTTCTCGAGATCGACCCCGCTTTCAGGTTCATCGAGCATCACGAAGTCCGGGTTCTGGATCATCAGCTGGAGCACCTCGCTCCTTTTGATCTCCCCCCCGAGAACCCCTTGTTGATATCCCGTTCAAGAAAGGTGCCCATGTGAACCGATTTGGCAAGGTCCGGGATGTCCACAGCCTTCTCATGCGAGATGGCCGTGAGGAGCTTCCCCAGTTTAAGCCCCGATATGGTAGGCGGGCGCTGGAAGAGCATCCCCATCCCGCGCTTGGACCGTTCATCGGCATGCATCGATGTCACATCCACTCCGTTGTAGGTGATCTTCCCTCTGGTGATCGTATAGTTTGAAAATCCCATCAGCGTCATTAAGAGCGTGGTCTTTCCGGAGCCGTTGGGGCCCATGAGCACGTGGGTCTCCCCGGCATCGATGTGGAGGTTGATGTCGTGCAACACCTCCTTATCACCGATATTCACATGAAGGTCTTCGATGTCCAGCATACGATTAACCGCATCAGTGTATGTCGATGTCTGCATTAAACGCTTTTTACTATACCATGCGGAGTGGTGGTGTCAAACCTGCGGTATTTGGCGGCAGGAAAAGGAAAAGGGGGGGAGGGGGTGATCCTCACCCCCCTACCACCTTTTTTTCAAGTAGGGGGTACCCTCCCCCCCATGTGCCGGAACAACCGGGGGTATCCCCCCAGACTGCGATAGCGTGTGCCGGTTTCTGGTCCGGTTCAGGGTCCTTGTCTCAAGAGCATATTCAATTGTATTTTTGTAAAGAATACAATTCACAATATTTATTATATTTTGCCTTTCAATTTTAGGTATTATTGCCGAAAATGCATTATTCCTGTCACCCGTTTGTGGGATCTGGAATCCTGTTCGCCCCTTGACGCACTGTTTACGATGAGGTTGTTCCATGAATGTTCCCGCACTCCTGTCAGCACGTACCGTATTCGCACTCATTCTCCTGCCCCTCGTAATAGGGATCACCGGTGCTGTTGTCCCTGTGCCCTCCGTTGCCGATATCACTCCTGACTCAGAGGTAAATACGACCCGTGCCCTCACTGCAGATATATCTGGTTCGGATTTTGCGACCGGTGCACAGGTCCTCATAGTGCCGGCCGCTGCCTGCCCGGTCCATTCCGGCAGCATCGTTGACGGGGGGAGCACCGCCCCGTTCCTGAATGGCCCGGAGGCGGTTTTTCTTCAGGTACCATGGCGTACGTCACCAGTAAGTGGAGCGATGCACTCGAAATTGTGGAGGTAACCGATCCGGCACATCCCGTCCATAAAGGGAGCCTGCTCCACGGGACCGGGGGTGCGCTGCTGAAGGCTCCCACCGGTGTAGTTGTATCCGGTATCTATGCATATGTTGCAAGTTCCGGGAACAATGCGCTGGAGATTGTCGATGTTTCAAACCCGGCACACCCGGTCCATGCGGGGAGCATCACGAACGGGACCGGGGGTGCGCTCCTTTCCGACCCCCGTTCGGTCACGGTTTCTGGCAGTTATGTATATGTGACGGGTTATGGGAGCAATACGCTTGAGATTGTGGATATATCCGATCCTGCCTCCCCGGTTCACGCAGGCACCATGAAAGACGATACTCGCCTCAAAAACCCCACCAGCGTGTTCGTCTCCGGCGATTATGCGTATATAACCAGTGCCGGGAACAACGCTCTGGAGATCGTAGATGTCTCAAACCCGGCCAATCCATTTCACAAGGGTACCATTAAAGATGGTAACGGAAACGTTCCCTTCCTGAAAACACCCACAGATGTGTACGTCATCAGAAATTTCGCCTATGTTACCAGTTCCGGGATCAATGCTGCCCTTGAGATTGTGGACGTTGCAAATCCCGCCATCCCGGTACATAAATCCGGCATACGAAACGGTGTCGGCAATGCATTGCTGGGTGACCCAGCCGGGGTGTACATCTCCGATCATTACGCATATGTGGCGAGTGCCGGGGGCTATGCACTGGAGATCGTGGACGTTGCAAATCCCGCGGTTCCGGTGCACCTTGGCACCATAACAAACGGAGCCGGTGGTGCACTGCTGAATGTCCCGTCAGGAGTGTATGTATCCAGCCCGCATGCGTATGTGACGAGCAGGATCGGCAATGCGCTCGAGATCGTGGACATTGGGAGCGTGACCTCCATCCCGGCAACCAGCGTTGCGGTGCATTCTGGTTCAACGATAACCTGTACTTTCGACCTGACAAACGCGACACCCGGGGCGTATAACGTCGTTGTCACTAACCCGGGGGGTGCCCCGGGCATGCTGGTAAACGGTTTCATCATCGCCGCCCCGGTCCCGCCACCTGCCATCACCGGGATCACTCCTTCGGGTGGTAGTAACATGACAGCAGTCAGTATCACGAATCTTTCCGGTATCAATTTCAATACTACGATCAAGCCGTCGGTGAAACTGAATCGCACCGGGAATGCGGATATTGCGGCTACCAACGTAACCGCCCTCTTATCAACGCAGCTTACCTGTACTTTCGATCTGACCGGACAGGAGGCCGGGAGCTGGAACGTGGTGGTGACCAACCCGGACGGGCAGGAATGGATGCTTGCGAACGGCTTTACCGTTTTTCCGGTGGTGCCGACCATTCTGCCAACAATAGTACCAACCATAGAATGGACCACAGTACCAACAACGATACCAACTACAGAATGCACCATAGTACCAACAACGAAACCGACCACAATACAAACCCCACCAGTGACCTCAGGTGACGGGGGCAGTTCTCCAGAGAGCGGAAAATCCCGCCGAGGCTCCTCGACAGTGGTCACATCACCAGGCGCAAATGCAGGCACAAGAATGTCTTTTGGCGTCAGCGAACCGAACAGCACCGGACGCATGGAGTATCCCTACGCGATTGTCTCTGTCTCCATCGTGCCGTCCAGATCGCTTGGCTCCACCGATCTCATCGTGACTGAGGCCGGCACGATCACGCCCCCTCCCGGCAACAATCGAACTACCGCTGGTGTCGTCGCTATTGAGCCGGTTGCCGTGAACCCGTCCGTCATCAGCTCCGGGACGATCACCTTTGCCGTGGCGGATGCGTGGCTCCAGGCAAACGGGCTTACCCCGGCACAGGTCACTCTCATGCGCCTTAATTATGGCATCTGGTCCGAACTACCGACTACATACCTGTACTGTTCCGGGGATGCCCATTACTTTACGGCAACGACGCCGGGCTTCTCCTATTTTGCCATCACGACAAGGAGCAACACCATCCCCATGAATGAAGCGGCAACCGTAATCACTCCCTTGGCAGCAGCGGTCAGCCGAACACCTATAAGTATTGCGACAACATCGGTGGCGGTATCCGCCCAAAGGACGATTCCTACGATAACCTCGCCTACGACTGTTCCGTCCGCGAACGCAGGTACTGACGGGTCAGTCGACTCCACGGTTTTTACCCTCTTTGCCTGGATTGGGGGGGTTGCGGTCATTGCAATGGGAATAGTATTCGCCCGGCGCTGGTGGGTCCAGCGGCAGAACCCGGTGCTGTTCCGGAAAAACGACTGAGTGGTTTCTGTGACCAGAATTACCGGGCTGGGCTTCCGGTTCTGGTGAGAAGATGCGTTCTTTATCTTCTCCGCTCTATCAGTACCCTAAAGGCAGCGTGATCCGTGCGGCAGGAAAAAGTGAAGGATAAAGCGGGTAAGGCCAAAGTCCGCAAGGGCTCAAAGGACCAAAAAGAGTCCCTACACTCCCGTGAAAACCTAGCGATAGAACCCTTTGTGAACCGGATCCTCTGCGGCGATGCGCTTTCTGTTCTTTCGGGAATACCTTCGGAGAGTATCGATCTTGTCATCACCTCTCCGCCTTATAACTTCGGCCACGCCTACGCACAGGACCCCCATGACGATACGCATGAGTGGAACGAATACTTCGCTACCCTGAATTCAGTCTGGGTGGAATGTGTCCGGGTCCTCCGGCCCGGGGGAAGACTGGCCGTCAATGTCCAGCCGCTCTTTTCGGATTATGTTCCTACCCACCACATCATCTCGAACCAGCTCTTGGGGCTCGGGCTGCTCTGGAAGGCGGAGTTTCTCTGGGAAAAGAACAACTATAATGCCAAGTACACAGCGTGGGGGAGCTGGAAATCGCCCTCGATGCCCTATATCAAATACACCTGGGAGTTCGTCGAGATTTTTGACAAGGGAACCCACAAAAAAACCGGCCGGCGTGAGGATATTGACATCACTGCTGACGAATTCAAGGAATGGGTGATCGGCCGCTGGAAGATCACCCCCGAGCACCGGATGAAGGAGTTCGATCATCCCGCGATGTTTCCCGAGGAACTTCCTCGCCGGATCATGAAACTTTTCTCGTACAAAAACGATATCGTGCTTGACCCGTTCAATGGCGCGGGAACGACCACGCTTGCCGCAGCAAAGTCCGGGCGCCGTTTTATCGGGATCGACAGCTCCCGGCAGTACTGCGAAACGGCGATACAGCGCCTGCAGGCTGCAACGGATCATCGCCTGCCGGTGCCTAAAGAGCCTGACAAGTGAAATCCCGTTTTTTAAGAGGCCCCTAACCTGATGCACCTTTATCCGGGCATGTTCGCCATTACCCAGGCATAGGTACCTTTCCGGTCATATGCGTGCGAAATAATGTAATTATAAACCTCTGCATAGGTGTTACCCTGTGCCACATCATCGCGGTACGTCGCAAGTTCGGCGTTATAGGCTGATACGAGCTCGTTGTGGGATGAGACCAGCGCATTGTACCCCCCGATATTTCCTGCACCCCGCATTGTCTGCATTTGGGATTCGAGCTGAGCTATCTGGTTCTGTTTTGTCGTCAGATCGGAAGCGAGCGGCTGTACCTGTGCGTTCACGCCCATCACTTTCTGTTCTGCCAGGGTGGACATAGTGTGGATGTATGCCGTCTCCGCCCCACTTGTATAGAGGGTGGTCCCGTTCCCCAATGGAACGACCAGCGGCTCGGACGTGAGGACCACACCCCCTTCAAGTTCATCGGGAGGGACTCCCACATAGGAAAGGTTGGTTGTCTCAAGGTAGGCATACCCGGTGTCCTTGTAAAGCGAATCCGGAGACCCGACGCCAAGGGCCATGTGTGACTCGGGGGAAAACAAGAGAAGTGATACCTTATACCCCTCGCGTGAGAGGAGACCGGCCAGCAGCACGCTTTTGTCATCACAGTCCCCGGCCCCTTCAACGACAGTCTCGACCGGGTACTTCGTCGGGTTGTCCGGCGTGGTCTCGTAGGTTAGAGACTGGGTGTACGCGGCCATCAGTTCGAGATATTCATCGCTTGAAAGTCCCTCATCATCCCGGATCTTCCGGAACTGCGCGATGAGGTCAGTGTACATCTGGTCCTGCGCCGGATCATTGACCATCTCAAGGTAACTGTCCGTGACCCATACACTCTCCGTCACATTGCCATAGACGGAGACCGATTTATCGGTGGATTTTGCCCCGTCATAGACTGCTGCATCGACCGGCACTGAGATGGTGATCTGGTTCTTTTCAAAAGAGAACGTGTGCGTAGCCATAATCGGCGACGAATCTTCCGATCCCACAACAATATGGGGGACGACAACCGCCTGCCGGGTATACAGGTACCCGGCAGCAATGGCGATGGCAAGCAGCACGATAATGATGACAACGAGGGATCGTTCGGTCCGGGACATGGTTGTATTCTGTTATATGAGGGATCCAATATCGCCGACAGAGTTTATAACTGCTGCAGGTTGTACACTGCTTTTTTCGAATACATCCTTTCTGAATTTGCCGGTCCTTACAAGGACACCCCGCATCCCCGCGGCCTGTGCACCACCGATATCGGTAAGGATGTCGTCACCGATCATCACGACTTCTTCAGCGGCAAGCCCCATGTCGCGAATCGCGAGATCAAAAAATGCCTTTGCGGGTTTCCCCACCACCGTTGCGGTCTTGCCGGTGGCAGATTCAAGGGCCGTAACAAACGGCCCGGCCGAGAGCGAGAGCCCGTCAGGCGCCATCCAGTAACGGTCCTTTTCCAATGCGATAAGGTCTGCCCCTTCCATCAGGCAGCGGAATGCCCGGTTCATGCTCGCATACGTGACCCGATCTCCCGCATCACCGACGATCACATAGTCAACAGAATTCGAGCCCTCGTCAGTACAGGCTCCGGCGAAGTCCCGATCAACGTTGCCGGTCGTTAGGAGATATGCCCGATGTTTTCCGGTTTCCTCCATGTACTTTACCGCGGCAAGCGGCGGGGTGAATATCGCATTTTTGGGGATAGCGAATCCCAGCCTGTCCAGCCGGGCTGCAAGGGAGGCCCGGCACTTCCTTGTAGAATTGGAAATGCACCGGAACGGGTAGCCCCGGGATTTGAGCAGCTCTATTGCTTCCCGTGCTCCCGGGATTGCGGTCTCCCCAATCGTGAGCACGCCATCAATATCGATGAGAAATCCTTTCACGTTTTCGAGAGTCATTCCGGGCCTGCCTTATCCGCTCCAGCCGGTACAGAAAGCATCCATGATCGCGCTGCACAGCTGCCGGTTTGTTCCAATCTTTTTTTCTGATTCTACGATCATCAGTTTCTGCTCATCAGCGCTGAGCTCGTGTGCCCAGCTGGCGATCACGGGGAGAGTCACCTCCGGGTGAAACTGGACGCCGAGCGCGTGGCCGAGCAGGAATGCCTGGTTGGGCGCCTGCTTTTCCGTGGCAAGGAGTTTTGCCTCGTCCGGAAGATCGAAGGTTTCCCGGTGCCAGTGAAAAACCCCAAACGACGCCGGAAAGAGCTGATCCCAAGGGGCGCCGCACCCTTTGCACCCTTCAATGCTCCGCCATCCCAGTTCCGCCATCCCCATATACACGCTTTTCCCGCAGGCAGCAGCGATCAGCTGGGCTCCAAGGCAGATCCCGAGCACCGTGCAATCCCGCCCGATCGCGCTCCGTACCAGTTTTTTTTCAGGGGAAAGGAAGGGGTACTCCCGATCATCATTGGCACTCATCTGGCCTCCAAGGACTATAAACCGGCCGGGCGGATCGTCCGGGAGCGGATCGCCTTCGTAGAGCCGGAGGATTTGGTACGGTTCGTGATGGGAATCCAGATAATCCACGATAGTGCCCGCAGGTTCGTACTCACCGTGCTGGAGGATCGTAATCATTAAAAAAAGTGTGTCTGGCTTGATGATGAGGATTCGCTTCACTTTCACCCTCCACGGCCGGCCTTTAACTGTCCGGTTTCCCGACTGTCCTGTACAGGTAACCGCTATGCAGGCAGAAAGCAGGATTGCGTTGCTCTGGCAGCAGCGGATGGACGCCATTCAGGAATATGATGTCGTCCGCGACGGGAATGTTTTCGGTGCAGGCCTTGCCGGCAGCTGCATTTTTTCCTCGGAGTACGATAAAGCCCGTGCCCTGCTCGGCCAGCTGATGGCCAGGTACGATGGTATCGGGTTCGATGCCCTCTTTACCGGAAACGTGGTCTCAAACGAGGGCGGCAGCTGCATGGTGCTTGAGAGTCGTCACGATCTGCCCTCGGTTGTGTTTGACACCGGGGGCCTGAAACAGGACATGCTCAGTGATCTCACGCTTGTACACGGGGTGGGCGGGGTATCGGAACAGCGCCTGAAGGTGCGGGGGTACCGGACAATTGCAGATCTTGCAGAGCACCCGAAATTCCGGTTCGCTGCCCGGGAAGTCCTTGAACGGCTTACCCGTGCGGATCCCTCCGATGTAATGGATCTCATCGGCAGCAGGCACGCGAAGTCCCACCGGTTCGCACTTGGGACTGCCGGCTCGTTTGCACCTGAGGATTATGTCTTTCTCGATATCGAAACCCTTGGGCTCTTCTCCCGGCCGATCATCCTTTTTGGCATCGGCACCATCGAACAGGGATCACTTATCGTCCGACAGTATCTCCTGCGCGATATCTGTGAGGAGGCTGCCGCTCTTACTGAGACCGCTGTCCGGTGCGGGTCAGACGGGGCAGCACTCGTGACTTTCAACGGAAAAGCGTTCGATCTTCCCTATATCCAGGACCGGCT
Organism: uncultured Methanoregulaceae archaeon; assembly: GCA_963717525.1. Taxonomy (GTDB): domain Archaea; phylum Halobacteriota; class Methanomicrobia; order Methanomicrobiales; family Methanospirillaceae; genus Methanoregula. Next base: position 1,776,190 of record OY970343.1, on the reverse strand, counting down.
TGCTTACTATGGCCTCGGGACTATTCCCCGCAACCTGCATTTTGACATGCTGCATTTCTCGCGGCGCCGGTGGAAAGGTCAGTTGGCTTCATACCGGCTCTCGGCGCTTGAGTCTTCAATTCTCGGGGTAAGCCGTTCTGATGATGTGCCTGGCCAGATGGTGCCCGAGTTCTACGAGACCTACCTGCGAACGAACAATTGCGGCCCTCTTGTCCCCATCGTCGACCACAACCGGCAGGATGTGGTCTCGCTCGCCCGTCTTTTCCTGTATTTGCTGGAGGAGAGCTGTGGCTGTTGATGATGTTATCCGGCTCCTTGGGACCAATCCGGTATACCGCAGCCGGGTCACCAGCCAACAGATCCAGGATCCTGAGCCGGCCAGTTACGGTATACTGGACGCGCCGCTCCCCGGGGCGCTTGATGCATACCTTGCACAGAACAACATCCGGCTGTATTCCCACCAGTGCGAGGCGATTAACGCTCTTCGCGCGAAAAAAAACGTGATTATTACCACACCCACGGCAAGCGGAAAGACCCTTGCATTCAACATCCCCGTCTTCTCCTGTCTTGCAGCTGACCCGGAGGCGCGGGCGCTGTACCTTTATCCCACAAAAGCCCTTTCAAACGACCAGTACTCCACGCTTGCGGCAATGGAAAAGTTTACTGGAATCCCGGCAAAACCAGCGATCTATGACGGTGATACGCCCCAATCGAAACGGGCGGCGATCCGCGAGAACTCCCGGATCGTCATATCCAACCCGCACGAGATCCACCAGGTGCTCTCGTGGCACGCGAAGTGGAGCCCGTTTTTTTCGCACCTGAAATTTGTCGTGATCGATGAAGCGCACCGGTACCGGGGGATCTTTGGCTCACAGATCGCGCTTTTGATCCGGCGGCTGTCGCGGGTGGCCCGTGCATATGGCTCCGATCCGCAGTTTGTCCTCTCAACGGCAACCCTTGCAAACCCGGAGGAGTTTGCCGGGCGACTTGTCGGCCGGCCTTTTACGCTGGTCGATACCGACGGTTCTCCGCATGGGACCCGGCACTTTGTCCTCTACAATCCTTTTTTTGACGGAATCGGCGAACGCTCCGCCCACCAGGAAACAAAGGACCTCCTCATTTCCTGTGTCAAAGGGGATCTCCAGACCCTCTGCTTCACCGGCTCAAGAAAAATGGCAGAGCTCTTTACCATCTGGGCACGGGAGGATGCCCGGCGCACGTCGGCGCATCTTGCCCAATCAATATCAGCGTACCGGGCCGGCTACCTCCCCGAGGAGCGGCGCACTATCGAGCGGCAGCTCAAGAGCGGGGAGATCCGGGGAGTCGTCTCGACCAACGCGCTCGAACTTGGCATCGACATCGGATCCCTTGACGCGGTGATTATAGACGGGTACCCCGGGACCATGATGTCGGTCCGGCAACAGGCAGGCCGTGCCGGCCGGAAAGGGGCCGAGTCACTTGCGGTGCTGGTGGCGCAGGCAAACCCTCTCGACCAGTACTTTATGCATCACCCGAAGGCGTTCTTTTCCCGCTCGCATGAGCACGCGATCATTGATACGCAGAACCCTTATATCGTCTCGGGGCATCTCCTCTGCGCTGCAGCAGAGCAGCCGTTGCGCGAGGAAACGGATGCAGGGCTGTTTGGCGAATCTTTTGCTCCGCTTCTCGCCGGGCTTGCGGAGAGCGGTCTTTTGAAGAAGACTCCCCGGGGGTGGGTTTACGCCGGCCGTGGCCGGGCTGCCGAGGCTGTACGGCTCGATGGCATGGCGGCCGAGAGTTTCCGGATACTCTGTAACGGCCGGCTGCTTGAAACAATGGACCGTGCGCAGGCCTACCGCGATGCACACAAGGGGGCGATCATGCTCCACCAAGGCGAGATCTACGTGGTCAACGAGATGGATCTTGAGATGCATACGATCCGCGTGAGCGAGACTGACGTGGATTATTATACCCAGCCGCTTAAGGAGGTCGATCTCCGCGTGATTGAAACGCAGGAAACCCGTGAATTGAAGGGTGTAAAATGTGCGTTTGGCGATGTAGAAGTGACCGAGCAGTACACTGGCTACAAGATCAAAAAAGGCGACACGATCCTCGGCGTCGAACCACTGAACCTTCCTCCACTGACGTTCCGGACAAAGGCGTTCTGGCTTGTCATGCCCGATCAGGTTGCTACATCTGTATCCAGGGCCGGACTTGACCTTGCCGGAGGCCTGCATGGCGCGGAACACGCACTGATCGCACTTATGCCACTGCATGTGATGTGCGACCGTTGGGATATCGGTGGCCTCTCATCTCCAGCGTTTGGAGAGAATGGCGATCCCACAATTTTTGTTTATGACGGGTACGAAGGCGGTATCGGTCTTGCTGAGAAAGCGTTTACCCTTCTTCCTGCACTTTTTTTGAGCGCGCATGAGCTGGTCCGTGACTGCCCATGCAAAAAAGGCTGCCCTTCGTGCATTTACTCACCCAAGTGTGGCAATGACAATGTGCCGCTTGACAAGGAGGCAACGGTAAAAATTCTTTGTGAGCTGTGTCAGGAATCGGAGAAATATGAAATGGAGGGAGCATGCACGGCCGGGCCGGAACCTGCGGCTCCCTGATTTCGTACCGGTTTAGTCCACGAGCACAACCCGCCTCTCCGGCTCCGGTTCATCGTCTCCGAAGATAAAGAGGTCATCGATTTTTGCGTGCAGGGCTTTTGCAATATCGTGTGCCAGCCTGAGCGAGGGGTTGTATTTTCCCTGTTCGAGAAAGACAATCGTCTCCCGCCGCACGCCAACTTTTTTTGCGAGGTCGTCCTGAGTCAGCTCATACATGGCCCGGTACTCCCTGATTCTTGTCTGCATGAACATTCACACCCTGATTGTTATATATTTCTAACGCTTATTTCTTTTAATGTTATTTATCTCTAACACTTAGTAAATATGAAATCTCACTTCCGGTACATTCCCCTCACATCCGCGAACTTAAGACCGATTGCATCGAACGTACAGGTGCACATGCCCCCTGTCCTTAATTTCAAGGAGATCATCGCCCGGTCGCCGCGAGTCTTTATTATAGGTGTTGCTGGTGACAGCGGGTCAGGGAAGACAACATTTACCAATGCCATCCGCCAGATCTTTGGCCCGGATCTCGTTGCTACCATTACGCTCGATGACTATCATAAGTTTGACCGAGATGAACGTCGTCGCCGCGATGTTACCCCGCTCAATCCCGAGGCGAACAACCTCACACAACTTGAAGCGGATGTAGCTCGTCTCAAAGAGGGTCGTGCAATAGAAAAACCGGTCTACAACCATGTGACCGGGACCTTCGATCCTCCGGTGCCGTTTGCCTCAAAAAAGATCCTTATCCTTGAGGGGCTGCACACCCTTTATACCCCGACACTGAGGTCGTTGATGGACTTTTCGGTTTTTGTCGATCCGGACCGGGAGGTCAAGTACGCGTGGAAACGACAGCGCGATACCGGGCAGCGGGGCTATTTGTCTGCCGAGGTCAGTGACGAGATCGCCCGGCGCGAAGCGGATTACACGGCATATATCGAGCCCCAGCGTTGCTTTGCCGATGCGATCATACGGATCGGGTATCGAAAGTACGGGCCGGAGCTGGGGCCGGAGAAAAACGTTTATTCAATCTCGCTTCTCCAGAACCCGATGAACCAGGCAGTCCGCGATATCGCGCTCTCTATCGATCTTACGTCACTTCTTGCCTTTCATGACAGTGATTTCTCTATCGAGTTCTCGACCCGGCGGATCGAGTGCCCCTTCCTGCGGGCCCTCACCTTTGACGGTGAGATGAATTACGACACGGTACGGAAGCTGGAGCTCTCGATTGAGCAGCAGACCGGGGTGACCCCCATTGCGATGTTCGAGAACCGGAAGACCGTGACCGCGACCGATATTGTCCAGCTGATCCTCTCATGGCGGATCATCAACCGGCGAATATTCCTGCAGGATCAAACCTGATCCGTCTCTTTCCTGAAAAGTACTTTGCGCTCTCCGATGAGAGAGTATTTCACGCACTCCGGAAATATCAGCCGATCCCAAGATGGATAGGGAGGTATTTCCGGGAAAGTCACTCTCTCTGACCGGGCAGGTAATACCCGTTCATCCTGAGGGCTGAACCTCCTTTTCGGGGAAAAAAGATTATTCAGTTACCTGCGACCTGACTGCAAGGAAGACCGGGCCCCGGACATCGACTTTCTTCTTGGTATCCGTAATTGCCCGCATTGCGTACTCTTCTATCCTGAGGTTGATGTCGCTGGGATGCTTTGCCATCTTGACCTGCACGAGAGTCCCCTTCCCGCACCGGGCTGCCTGTTCGATCTCCGCTGCCGCAAAAGCGGAGGCGGCGCCAAGGTATGAGATACCGGTCGGGACACCCTGGGTGCGCACGTCTTTCCATTTATCCGCATCGGGGACGCCGAGGATGCTTCCTTCATGCACGAAGATCTCGTTTGCGCAGGCCGGCCCGCAGAGTTTCGCATTCGCTTCGGTCTCCTCTACGGTCACCTTTACGTGCCTGCCGTACAGGGTGCCTTCCCATACATCAAAGGAGCAGGGACCTTGGGCCGTTGCATTGGCAGTCGCAACCTGTGCAATGGCACGCGCGAGCGCTTTTCCATCGACAGTGACCGGCTCCTCTTTGAAGTGCACGGCACGCGCGATCTCCCGGTCATTTGTCAGGTGGGGGAAGAATTGGGGGTATGAGAGCTGCCGGACATCGTTTGCATTATACGCGATCATCGCAAGCCGTTCTACGCCAAGACCGAGGTTCATGACCGGGACACCGATCCCATATTCGCCGAGAGCAGATGGGGAGTACATGCCGAAGGTCGCCACTTCCACCCAGCCGTGCACCGGGTGCTTTGCATAGACTTCGGTCTGAGAGTCCGGCATATAGTACTTGGAGCGCTTCTCGTCTGGCTGGAACCGGAAATCCTTGTACCCAAACGCGGACAGAAGCGCCTCGCTCACGGCTTTGCCGTCTTCAATGGTAACATCCTCTCCCGCGACCACACAGGACGCGGAGTGGTAGGTCATGAGCCGTGTTGGCCCCTCTGCCTGTTCGCGCCGGAAGCAGCGATCGACAGAGAAAAGTTTTATTGGCAGAGGCGTGCGCTCCCAGATGGAGCCAAGCGTCATGAACCAGCCGCTGGTCATATGGCTGCGAAGTGTGCTGCGCGAGGATTCGGGCACCAGGGCCTTGAACTCCGGGAATACTGCGTCAAGGATATGAACCACGTTCCCATCATCGGTGTCGAGGACGTTTGCCAGCTCGTGTGTCAGCTCGTCACCATCGATCTCCGATTTCTTGTACGCATGGAGGGTCTCGCGGAGTTTCTCCTCGGTCGCAGCCGGCATGGTTTTTTTGAGGATCTCATTGATTGCATCGATCTGGGCGCGTGCGATCCCTACATTTGGCCGCGGCAGGCCGCCGATATAGAATACCCGGTCGAGCACAGCCATCGCCTCAGGGCCGAATTGCCGGTAGATATCGCTCTCCTCGACGATCACCGGGTTCTCGCACTCATCGAAACCCATCGAGAGGTAGATCTCACGCAGCCGGTTGACGGTGGCAAAGATCGGGTGCTCCTGCGCCCGTGTGTACCGGACGCGGGGGTATTTCTTGTCTCCCCCGGGCGGGGTGACCACGGACGGACCCTCGTGCCATGCGCCTTCGAAGTTAGAGTGGGATTTTTCTTTCCAGTCCTGCGGGTTGAATCTCATTTACACACGCTCCATGCAGATGACCCTGCTTAAGGGGTTTTCATCCCGGATCTTATAATCGCACGATGCGGCTATTCTTTCTGCAAAGTCCCGCACCTGCTCGTGTTCCGGCATGTTGTTCCGTTGCAAACGGTTTCTACTGTATCCCAGATACATGTATCCCTTCACCTCGACAAAGGTGGCCCCCGCGTCCTGCAGGAGCCGGGCATACCCCTGCGGGTCCGTATCATTGAGGCCGGAAACAAGCGTGATCCGCACGGCCGACCTCTTCGCCCGGAGCTGCGCGAGACTTTCCATGATGCGGCTCCAGAATTCTTCTGCATCGCCCATGGGCCGGCAGGTCTTTTCGTAGATCTCCGTATTTGGCGCATTGAGCGAGACATACTGCTGGAAGGGCCGGCACCGGGCGAGCACGCCGGGATTCGTACCGTTGCTGACGACAAAGGTGGTGTACCCGCTTGCGTTGAAGAGATCGACAAGTTCCGGGAGCCTGCTGTAGAGGGTGGGCTCTCCTGAGAGGGAGATCGCCACATGCCGGGGTGCCAGCGCTTCCTGCCAGCGCTCTTCGGTTACGGTGTTATCGAGCACCGCGTTGTACCCGGCAAGCGCCTTTTTCTGGAGTTTCTTTATGCCGGCAAGGATCGTCTCCGGTAGGCACTCCACCTCATCGGCCACTTCGTGCTCAAACGAGCGCCAGCAGAAGAGGCAGCGCTGGTTGCAGCGCAGGGTGGGGGTCATCTGGACACAGCGGTGGCTGTCGATCCCGTAGAACTGGTGCTTGTAACACATCTCGCCGCCGGTAAGGGCCCGTTTGCACCAGAGGCACGGCTTGAGGGCAGCAGACGACGCTGGCGAAAAAAAGAGGTAGCCCTGTTTTCTCCGGGCGTCACATGGTGCGGATGGCATCGATCCCGAGCGTCTCGAGGGACTCTTGTAAGGTGTTCTGTACGGCCTTTACGAGCGTGAGCCTTCGGGCCCTCACATTCCCCTCGCTTTTGAGGACCGGTTCGTAGTGGTAGAACGTGTTGAAAATGTCGGCCAGTTCGTGGGCATAGGTGGCAAGGAGGTGAGGGCGGAGCTCGGTGACCACTTTTTCAATGACACCGGGGAACTTTGCGATCTTCTTTGCAAGAATGATCTCCTGTTCTGTCGCAAGATCATAACATTCGGCAAAGGCGCCGCCCTTTTCAAGGATGCTGCACGCACGGGCGTGGGCGTACTGGATGTAGGGCCCGCTCTGGCGTTCGAAGTCAAGGGCCTCTTTCCAGTCAAAGACCGTGCTCTTCTCGGGCGAGATCTTCACGATATCGTACCGGATGCCGGCCCGGGCGACCGATCCTGCAATGCTCCTGCGGGTTGCCTCGTCAAGTTCTGGCCGGCGTGCGGTCACTTCATCAAAGGCACGTTTCGTGACCTCGGTGATCAGGTCGTCGGCGGAGACAAACTTCCCTGCCCGGGTGCTCATCGAGCCCTCGGGGAGCGAGACAAACTCGAAGTGCACGATCTCCGGGGCTTTCTCGCCGAGAAGTTTCATGGTGCACTGGAGCTGCGCCCCGATCAGCTTGTGGTCGGCGCCGAGTACGTCAATGACCCGGTCGAAGTTCGCGCTCTTCCAGGTATGGAACGCGAGGTCGCGGGCCGCGTAGACCGAGGTCCCGTCGCTCCGCCGGATCACATACTTGTTCTTGAAGCCAAACTCTTCAAGGTCAAGCGCGAGCAGGTTCTCTTCGGTGCGGGCCTGTGGGAGTTTCTCGATCTTCCTGATGACCCTTTTCGTGTCGCCGTTCCTGATAAAGTCACTCTCCCAGACAAAACGATCATGCTTCACGTTGAGGGCCTTCATCGTGACTGCAAAACCATCGAGACAGCGGGAGACTTCCCTACGGAATTTTTTTACGGTCTCAAGATCTCCCCCCTCGACAAGCTGCATGAGGGTGTCCACCTGCTTGGTGATATCGGGATCTTTTTCGATCTCACGGTTTGCCGCAATGTAGACCCGGGCTATATGGGCGTCCTCTTTTTCCCCTTCTGCATGTGCGTGTTCGAGATGGTCGAAACCCCACACGACGATGGCGATCTGCCGGCCCATATCGTTGACGTAATACTGGACCTCGAGCCGGTAGCCGGCCTTCCGGAACGCCCGGGCAAGGGTATCCCCGATAATAGAGTTCCTGATATGTCCCACGTGGAGGGGACCGTTGGGGTTCGCGCTCGTGTGTTCGAGTACGACCCGGGTCTCCTTTTTCGGGAAAGAGCCGTAGCCGGGTTGTGTTGCGGCCTTGAGGGTGGCACTGACGTACGCGCTCCCGAAGATGAAGTTGATGTACGGGCCTTTCACCTCGACGGAGATACCCTGCTCCGCGAGATCTTTGTTGTCTTTGAGTGCGGCAGCGATCTCCTGCGCTATTTTTACCGGTGCCTGTTTCTTTGCTTTTGCAAGGGAGAACGCCACGGTTGATGCGAGATCCGCGTGCTCCCCGCCGTCGGTGAGCTGGATGTCTGCTGTACCCGTGCATTCCTTCAATGCATTTGCAATCATTGTCGTGGTATCAAAAACCATCAATATCCCGTCCTGTACCGGAGAATGGCGGCAATCCCCCCGAATGCTGAGAATAGGATAGATCCCTCCTCAAAATCGTCTGAGATTAACTCCACTTTTGCACTGGAGCTATCGGCGAGCTTCGCAAGCTCGTCGATAATATCGATCTCCTCGTCAAGGACGAGCGGTGCGGTGCACTTCGGGCACGTGCCAAGCTCGATGTCCCGCACGGTCTTTCCCACCGGCATGCTCACGGTCCGCTCCTCGGTATAGTCGCAGCTCTGGCATTTTATCCTGAGCCGGGACTTCCTCAGGTTCGAAGAGAGGAGGAGTGTATCGATTGCTCCGACCTCGAGGTTTTTCCGGATGCTCTCCTCCCCGTAAGCGGCAAGGCCATTGTCTTTTACCAGTTCTTTTAAGAACCGTTCCATGAGGGACTTCTCTTTGACAACCTCCATACCCGAAAGGGCGTCCTTTGCTGCGTCAACGAGCTCGGGCAGGCCGTCTTCATTCGTGTACGCGACGTCAAAGAGTCCGATGATCTTTTTCTGGACCTCGTGGTGAAGGAAATTTCCGGCCTCGAACTCCTCTTTGGTCGGGCTCGGTCCACCGATCAACAGCCCCTTGAAACGCTCGAAGAAGTTCTTCTCGGCCAAAAAGATCGCACTTGAACGCTCGCCGACTTTTGTGTAAAACTCGTTGATCGCAATCTCGCGGAGCCGGCCGAACCGGGCCGCCGACTGGCCGCCCTTTCGCATTTTGCCTGGTACTGTGGAGGTGGAACCACCGATCGGCTCGATACGGTTGCCGCGCAGGAATCCCCAGTACGCCTCGCGCCGGTCGAGCACGAGAAGCCCATAGACATATTTTTCCTCAAGCATCTGTTTGAGCGGCTCGAGCTCGAACTTCGAGCTGCACCGGTACATGTAGAGATTGAGGGGCTCGGGCGGTTCGATGATCGTGCACTGGAGGTCGGTACGGTCGCCGTAGAGCTTGACGGTACCGCAAAAGACCGCCATACCTTTTGCGGGTGGACGCTTGTAGTACTTGAGCCTTGACAGGATAGAGGAGATGGCGCTCTGGACGTTTGTCCGGGTCTGCTTGCTCTTGATGTTAGCGCACTGGCCGAACTCGTCCTTGAGCTGGCCTGTCACATCGTAGATCTGCTTGTCGGGAGGGATGTAGAGCGTGATGAGCTCCGTTCCGTCCCCTTCCTGCGCCTCCAGTTTTTCGAGTGTCTTTTTGAACTCGTAGCGCCTGCGTGCCTCGTCCATCTCCCCGGGTTCTGTCATGAGCGGTTTTCAGCCTCTCCTAAAGCTCGTACCTATTCACGCTTGTGTACCATAAATTTGCGCCAAGAGGGCCATAAGCCGGTTGTCAACATCCGGGTTGATTCCATGGTCGCCATTAAACTCGGTGAAGGTCTTGGGCTGGTTGGCAGTCGCAAAGAGGGCCTGTCCATCGGCAAATGGGATGATCGGGTCGGTCGCGTTGTGGAACATCCAGACCGGGCGCGGGGAGATCGTCGGCAGGTAGGTGCTGGGTTCTAGTGATTCGGCAAACCGGAGGATGTCGCCCGATCCCCCCTGTGCGATGACTGACTCTTTGACCCCCCAGTCCGCAGTGGAGATCCCGATGTAGCCGGCAAAGTTCTTGTCGACGCCGGCTGCCACTGCGGCGTACCGGCCGCCGTTACTGCCTCCTACCGCGTAGACCGGGACCCGAACCGGGTGGAAAGCATCGCTTGGGCTGACGAGACATCGCAGATAGTCAGGTAATACTCAGGCCATTCCTTGTTCTCGAACAGCGCGTAATCCGTATTGGGGTTGAACGGGTAGCCGGCCGTCTCCCCGCCCCGGCCACGGTAATCGAGGAACATGAACGCATACCCATCTGCCGCGTACGTGACCATCCTTTCTGCATGCCCCGAGATCTTCTCCCCGGCTCCCGGCAGGTACAGCAGCACGGCTTTTGGGTCTTTCGGGTAGCTCAGGTACGTGGTCACGTCACCGGTTTGGGTATGGAGGATGATTTGTGATTCCGTATAGGTCTCGTTTGTAAAGAGCACGGTCTCGCTCGTGGTGACCGGTGCGCAGGTGACCGAGAGGATGCCGTTGCTGTCCACAGAATACGAAGGTGTGGAAGAGCTCGTGCAGCCGGCACAGATCGCGAGAACGAGAAGGCAGGCCAGGCCGGCGGCGATAAGAAAAGTTCGCACGATTATCCCTCCCTGCACCGGTGGATTAGGCAGATCGTCTTTGCATCGCAGATGGTGCCGTCTGCAACCATCGCGTCCGTTGTGTTTCTGGTAACATCCATCACTTCGATCACCTCATCAGCGTCTTTTTCAAATTCGTCCGAGGGTGAGAGGTCACGAGCCTCAAAGAGCCAGATCTTCTCATCAGTATAACCGGGCGTGGTGTAGATGAAACCCCGGGGGATCATCGTTCCTGCCGAAACGCCTGCTTCCTCGATAAGCTCGCGGTGCGCGGTCTCCTGCGGATCCTCTCCCTCTTCCATGGTACCGGCCGGCACCTCGTAGATGTACTGGCCGATAGCGTACCGGTACTGGCGCAGGAGCTTGTACCCAGTTGGTGTGACCGGCAGGATTGCAACCGCGCTGCCGGGGTGTACGATTATTTTCTCCGCTTCGACACCGTTCGGGAACCGTACATTCGACTTCTCGATCCAGAGGCGTCTGCCGCGGAAGATCTCCATCATTCCTCCTTGTACGGGATTGGATCGGTCATCCCGAGCGCGGCAAATGCCTCGCGCCGGAAATGGCACGAGCCGCAGGTTCCGCAGGCCTCCTCTTCGTTCTGGTAACAGGACCACGTGTGCTCGTACGGGACGTGGAGCTCTGTTCCGAGCTTCAGGATATCCATCTTTGTCATACTGATGAAGGGTGTGAAGAGTTCAATATGCGTGGTCTCCTGGGTTCCAAGCGTGATTACCTTCCGGAAGGCATCGATAAATTCAGGCCTGCAGTCGGGGTACCCGGAATAATCGAGCGCCTGCACGCCGATGAAGATCGCATCCGCCCCGCGGGCCTCGGCAAAACTGGTGGCAATGGCAAGGAGGTTTGTGTTCCGGAACGGGACATAGGTATTGGGGAGGTGCGCCCGGGCCGGGTCGTACCGGTCGACCGCGATCTTTTCGTCGGTCAGGCTGCTCGCCCCGAACTGCCGGAAATACCTCAAATCGATCTCAACGAAGTCCCGCGCATCGAGCTGTGAAGCGATCTTCTGTGCACAGGCCCGCTCCTTCTTCTCAGTGCGCTGGCCATAGTTCGCGTGGAGGGCGAGGATCTTGTAGCCTTTGCTCTTTACCAGGTACGCAAGGGTAGACGAGTCCATTCCTCCTGAGAGAAGACAGACCGCGTTCATCATCTCATCCCGATGATCTTGTGGAGCTGGAGCTGAAACCGGACCGGCAGGTCGTTATCGAGGATGTAGCGGATGATGGGCCCATAATCGGCACCGTACACAGGGGAGAAGAAGATCCCGCCCGCGATCGGGTGGCGCTCCAGTACGTCCTGTGCGTACCGGCAATCCTCCTCGTCCCTGACCACGAACTTCACGCTGTCTTCAGGACGGATTGCAGCAAGGAGCGCAAGATCGCTTGCCTCCCCCGATGAGGGGCATTTGACGTCCATGCAGATGGAGGCGTACGGCTGCAGCTCGGTAAATGCAATCGTGCCGTTTGTCTCGATCTCGATTTCAATCCCGCGCATGGAGAGGGAGGGGAGCAGGTCGAGAAGAGCGTCTTTCTGGAGCAGCGGCTCGCCGCCCGTGATGCATACCAGGTGCGGGTTCTTTCGCCAGCACTGTTCGAGGACCACTTTGCAGTCCGTCTCCGTTCCGCCCTGCTGCGCGTACGCAGTGTCACACCAGCGGCAGGACAGGTTGCAGCCCGCAAGCCGGATAAAAAGGCAGGGCCTACCCTGGTTATTTCCCTCCCCCTGGAGGCTTTCAAAAATCTCGGCGACCTTCATTCTGCGATCTCGGCATAACAGTTCGGCGATTCCCAGACCCGGATCTTCGTTACGTGCGCCGCGATACCCTGCGCCCTGCATATTGCATCGAGATCGTCTTTGAAAATCCGCGCAAGCAGCTCGCTTGTAGGATCACCCGGGGTCGTGAGCACGTGCTGGAACTTTTCGATGCAGGCTGCCATGGGGTCATCGCGGTTGAGGATGATCTGGTGGTCGTACTTCCCGATGGCCAGCTTGATGACGTTGTAATCAAGTAGGATGCAGGTCGTCGCGTCGGGCTCACCCTCTATCCACACCTCGATCTTCCAGCGGTGGCCGTGGAGGTTCGCGCACTTCCCCTGGTAATGGAGCAGCCGGTGGCTCGCATCGATTTGGACTTCCTTGTAAATCGCGACGGTCATTGCCCCTAAGTTTGGCGGCAGGAGGATATAATATTATTATGAGTCAGGGATAATAGAATAAGACAGGCAGGCGGATGCCACAATTTATAAATCGGTTCCCCGCTTTAGTATATATCTCAGTGTGGGTTATCGATAACCACAAAAACAACTGAAATGAGGCTCTTTAATGGGACAGGGTAAATTCGCAGCCAGAAAACTGGTTCGGGACTCAAAAAAATTCCGGTGGAGCGATAAGAACTACGCACGCCGCGAACTCAACCTCGATGTTAAGTCGGATCCGCTGGAAGGCGCTCCACAGGCGAGGGGTATCGTGCTCGAGAAAGTCGGTGTCGAGGCTAAGCAGCCCAACTCGGCGATCCGGAAATGCGTGCGCGTCCAGCTCATCAAGAACGGCCGTCAGGTAACCGCGTTTGCAGTTGGTGACGGTGCCATTAACTTCATCGATGAGCACGACGAAGTCGAGATCGAGGGCATCGGCGGCCGTCTGGGCCGGTCCATGGGAGATATCCCGGGGGTCCGGTACGTCGTAACGAGCGTGAACAACGTCTGCCTCCATGAGATGGTCATCGGTAGGAAAGAGAAACCGCGCAGGTGATCGTGATGGCTGAAGCAGAAGCAAAAGTAAAAACTGAAGCTGCAACCGAGGCAAAGCCACAGGCAAAGAAACTGCTCTTCAACAAATGGGATGTATCCGAGGTCAGGGTGACCGATCCGAGCCTTATCCGGTATGTCAATCTCACCCCCCAGATCATCCCCCATTCCTGTGGCAAGTACTCACGCCAGGAGTTCAATAAGGCCAATATGATGATTGTCGAGCGGCTGATCAACGGCCTGATGCAGACCGAGAATAACACCGGCAAGAAGGAGCTGGCAATAAGGATTGTGCGGGATGCATTCGAGCTCATCAACAAGAAGACCAAGAGAAACCCGATTGAAGTGCTTGTCGAGGCAATCGGCAACACCGGTCCCCGGGAAGAGACAGTCCGCCTGAAATACGGTGGCATCAACGTTCCGAAATCCGTCGACACCTCCCCCATGCGCCGTGTCGACTCCGCCATCGGGTTCATCGCCGAGGCAGTCCTGAAGTCCTCGCGCAAGAGCAAGAAGCCCGCAAGCGCGATCCTTGCCGATGAACTGATTGCAGCCTCCAAAGGCGACGCAAAATGTTACTCGGTCGGGAAAAAGGAAGAAAAAGAGCGGATTGCAAAATCCGCCCGGTAAAACATCTTTTTTGAGGTTATTTTATGGCACGAGGCAAAAAAACGGTAGAGCGCGTAGTCGAGCTCATGAAGGACCCCAAGCACATCAGAAACATCGGTATCGTGGCGCATATCGACCACGGCAAAACCACCCTGTCCGATAACTTGCTTGCGGGTGCCGGTATTATCTCCGAGGAACTTGCGGGTAAGCAGCTCTTCATGGATTCGGATGCAGAAGAGCAGGCCCGGGGGATCACCATCGATGCGTCAAACGTTTCGATGGTCCACGAGTTCGAGGGCAATGATTACCTGATCAACATGATCGATACGCCGGGCCACGTGGACTTCGGTGGCGACGTGACGCGTGCGATGCGTGCGGTCGACGGCGCAGTCGTGCTCGTCGATGCGGTCGAGGGTACGATGCCCCAGACCGAGACCGTACTCCGGCAGGCATTGAAGGAGCAGGTCCGCCCGGTCCTCTTCATCAACAAGGTGGACCGGCTGGTCAACGAGCTCAAGGTCGACGAGACCGAGATGCAGATCCGGCTCGGGAAAGTCATTGACAAGGTCAACAAGCTCATCAAGGGCATGAACGAGGAGTCCTACAATAACGGCTGGAAGCTCGATGCCTCGCAGGGTACGGTTGCCTTCGGGTCCGCGCTCTACAACTGGGCTATCTCGGTGCCGTACATGAAAAAGAGCGGCGTCTCGTTCAAGGACGTGTACGAGAAGTGCCGTTCCGGTGACATGAAGTACCTCGCGAAGAACAGCCCGCTCTACGAAGTCGTGCTCGACATGGTCGTGCACCACCTCCCGGATCCGCTTGTCGCACAGAAGCGCCGTATCCCGGTTATCTGGCACGGTGACAAGGAGTCCAAGGAAGGAAAGGCGATGATCAGCTGCGACGCGACCGGCCCGGTCGGGCTGATGGTCACCGATATCTCGTTCGACCCCCACGCGGGCGAAGTGGCCACCGGGCGTCTCTTCTCCGGGAGCCTGAAGCGGGGTGACAGCCTCTACGTCATGGGTTCCGCAAAAAAAGAGAACCGGCTCCAGCAGGTTGGTATCTTCATGGGCCCGAAGCGTGTCGAGGTCGAGGAGATTGTCGCGGGGAACATCGCGGCAGTCACTGGTCTCCGGGACGCGAGTGTCGGATCCACGGTCACCACCCTCATGGAGATGGCGCCGTTCGAGTCTCTCAAGCACTACTCGGAACCGGTCATGACCGTGGCGGTCGAGGCAAAGAACATGAAGGACCTGCCCAAGCTCGTTGAAGTGCTGCGGCAGGTGGCAAAGGAAGACCCGACGCTCGGCATCGCCATCAACGAGGAGACGGGCGAGCACCTGATCTCCGGTATGGGCGAGCTGCACCTCGAGATTGTCACGGGCCGTATCAAGCGCGACAAGGGTGTCGAGATCATCACCTCCGAACCGATCGTGGTGTACCGTGAGACCGTCACCGGTAAGGTGGAATCGGTCGAAGGCAAGTCCCCGAACCGGCACAACCGGTTCTACTTCGACCTCGAGCCCCTTCCCGACGAGATCGTCAACCTGATTAAGGCCGGTGAAGTGTCGATGAACCAGCCGGCGATCGAGCGCCGTGACGTGCTTCTCAAGGCCGGCATGAACAAGGACGAGGCAAAGAATGTCAAGCATATCAAGGGTACGAATATGCTCTTTGATATGACCAAAGGTGTCCAGTACCTCAACGAGACGATGGAACTGATCATCGAGGGTATCAACGAGGCACTGGCAGGAGGCCCGCTTGCCGACGAGCCGGTCCAGAACCTCAAGATGACACTGGTTGATGTCAAGCTGCACGAAGATGCTATCCACCGTGGCCCGGCACAGGTCATCCCGGCAGTGCGTGGCGCAATTAAGGGCGGTATGCTAATCGCCGGCGATTCGCTCTTGGAGCCGGTCCAGAAGATCCAGATCACGGTCCCGCTCGACCAGATGGGCGCCGCGACCTCCCAGATCCAGGGACGGCGCGGGCAGGTCTTCGATATGCAGAGCGAGGGTGACACAATCACGGTGGTCGGGAAAGCCCCGGTTGCCGAGCTCTTCGGGTTTGCCGGCGATATCCGGTCCGCGACCGAAGGCCGTGCGATGTGGAACACCGAGTTCTCAGGATTCGAGCTGGTCCCGAACAACATGGTCAAAGAAGTCGTCGTTGCGATCCGCAAGAGAAAGGGCCTGAAAGAACAGATGCCCACCCCGTCGGATTACCTGTCCGTATAAAATTTTACCCTTATATCCTATCCTTTTTTATCGCTGACATCCCGGGAATCCCCCTCCTGTTCATGCCACTGTCTTATTCCGCAGGAAGTGCCGCACACCTTTGGCACAGGTGATCGAATTATTTTATAACGAAAAGTGATAGGTAAAAACAGAAGATGGATAAAAAGATCCTCATCCTCGAAGATGATACGGTACTCCGGCAGATCATCAAAGAGCGATTAATTTCTCTGGATATGCAGTCTGTGCGAAGGCAAAATGCGCCGGGAACGCATTCTCTGAGGTCAAAGTTGCACAGCCGTATGCTGTCCTGGTTAACAGTCCCGGATCTGTCCGCCCATTGCCGGAAAAAATTCATCTCTTCTGAGGTAACCGGAAAAAAACGAGGAGGTTCTTTCCCTACGCCAGCGACAGGGTTTTACACTCCGGATCCGGTAACTCGTCCCGGTTTTACCGCCCGTGTTGTCCAGATAAGAAGGATAGTCCCCGCCGCCGCTATTACCGCTGCTATCATGAACCCTGCGCTGTATCCGATAAACGTCCAGACAAAGCCGATCATGACGCTCGACACCAGATCCCCTACTCCGTTCATGGCTGCAAGCGCTCCATAGCCGAGCCCGCGGGACGCTTCCCCCACCATCTCCCCCGAGAGTGCCGCTTCGAGCGCATCCTCCGCCGCAATGAAGAAGCCGCACATCGCGAACAGGACCCCATAGGCAATAATATCTGGCGGTGCAAGGACAAAGCCGATGAACGTCACAGCCGCAATGGCATAGCCGAAAACGAGCACCGGACGCCGGCCGATGCGGTCACCCATCCAGCCGAGAGGGTAAGACGCTGCCGCGTAGACGATGTTGCGGATGAGGTACAGGCCTGCACCCGCCGCTGTCGCCACCACAAATCCCAGCGATGGGGTGAGTGCGACGATCACAAACGCGATGAGGAGTGTCTGGGAGAAATCCGCGATCCCAAAAACCAGCACGGCAGCAAGAAACGCCTTGAACCGCGACGGCAGGCCGCGGAGCGAAGGAATCAGTTCCCGGGGATGATCCTGCGGCGCAGGATTCCTCTCTTTTAAAAACAGCCAGAGAGTGATAAATGCCAGGCATCCCGGGATCACGGCTAACCAGAAGATCGTCCGGATCGCGACCGTTGAGACCAACACCAGCGCGATCGCGGGGCCGGCAATCGCCCCCAGCGTATCGCCGGCCCGGTGGAACCCGAATGCCTTGCCGAGATCTTTTTTCTCGACAGAGTTGGCAATGATTGCATCCCGGGCCGGCGCACGGATTCCTTTGCCGATCCAGCCGGTAATCCTGCCCGCGAGGACAACCAGCCACGAGGCAGCTGCAGCGATAAACGCGGGAAAGATCGCGGTGGCGATGGACCCGGCAAGGGCAAACTCGCGGCGCCTGCCAAATTTGTCCGCAAAGTACCCTGAGAACAGTTTCACGAAACTGGATGCACCATCACTCAGCCCTTCGATGACCCCAAGGGCGTACACCGGTGCGCCGAGGATGATCAAAAACGAGGGAAGGAGCACGGTGACGGTCTCATAGCCAAGATCCCCAAAAAAACTTGCAAGGCCGGCCCCAAGGACCGTGTTGTTCAACCACGGGGGCCATTTCATACGTAGTGGTTATCTCTGGAATACCAGATAAAGAGGCACGTCGTGAGCAGTTCGGGGCTGCCAGGATCCGCGAGAACCTGTATTCCCTCATGTGGTGAATGGGGATTTTTAACCCACCCGGACTTTTTGAAAGGTTTTGGGATCTCTTCAGCTAACTTCCCGGTTCCATCCTCGAACCCGGACCATTTTGGCAATATATACCCAAGCCCGGTTGACCTGATGATCGTGCCTGAATCGCCTCAACGAAATAACGCCACTCAAGGCAGGAGACTCCCCCTCCCATGACCAATCTCGGTGATGTTGTCCGGCAGGTGGAGATTGCCCTGTGCGATCCCCGATGCCCGCCCACCACTCACGAGCGTGAGGTGTACGTCCGTATCCTTCTCCTGGTTTGCACCGGTGCGGTGGACGCAAAGGGAAGCCGGTGACCGGCATGTTTTCCTGCGCCCCGTTTGTGGTGACCGGCTCCTGAGTAAAAAAGATATCCGGCACCGATTCACAGATGGCCATACATCGTGGGAACGGATCCAGATATTGTGGCCCTCTGTCGAGCCAAATGCCGTTGCGCAAGTCCTATAACCTATCAGGATGAGAGAGGAACCGGCGTTATACCCATGAAGTTATGGGGTGAGAACTATAGCCGGTGAGCTCACGTTCGAAGAGATCCTCTCAAAGACCCGGGCCCTGATGCCCGGCGTTGTGCAGGATCTCAAAAGTCTTATCCGGTACCCGTCCGTAGCCTTCCCCGGCTACCCAAAGAAACCGGTCCTTGCAATGGCGGATGCCACGGTCGCGGTGCTCAGGGAGTATGGGATTCCTGATGCCCACCATATCGAGATCCCGGGAGGATACCCTGCGGTGTACGGCGAGATCCCGGCCCCGCCCGGCAAGCCGACCGTCCTGATGTATGCCCATTACGATGTCCAGCCGGCACAAAAAGAGGACGGGTGGGAGACACATCCCTGGGAGCCGGTAGAGAAGATCGGGCGTCTCTACGGCCGTGGAAGCGCCGATGACAAATCGGGAATCCTTCTTATCGCCGCATCCCTCCGGATCTTCGAAGGAAAACCCCCTGTGGGGGTGAAAGGTACTTATCGAGGGCGAGGAGGAGACGACCAGCCACATCGAAGAGCTCGTCGCTGCACGCCCGGACCTCTTTTCGTGTGATGCGATCATCATCGCCGATAATGGCAACCTCTCCGTGGACGAACCGGCACTTACGACCACCCTGCGGGGGGAGGCGTCCTGTATCGTCGAGGTTTCGACTCTCGACCACGCGGTGCACTCGGGCATGTTCGGGGGTGCCGCACCCGATGCACTGGTTGCCCTGATCAGGATCCTTGCCACGCTTCACGATGCCCGGGGCAATGTTGCCGTGCAGGGTCTCCGGTCGGATGCCCCGGGGGATGGTGAGTATCCCGTCAACAGATACCGGGAGAGTGCGGGGGTGCTTGATGGCGTTGATCTCATCGGCACCGGCCCGCTCGGCGACCGCTTGTGGTCCCGGCCGTCCGTGACCGTTATCGGGATCGACGCCCCTTCTCTAAAAACGGCTGCAAACATCCTGATTCCCCGGGCCGCCGCAAAAATCAGTATGCGTATCGCCCCTGATGCGGATGCGGGGCATGAGCTTCTGGTCCTGATGGATCACCTCCGTGCCGCTGCACCGTGGAACGCCCACGTTGAGGTGAGGGAAGTGGGCCATTCACCGGGTTTTTCCTGCCCGACCGGTGGTCCCGGGTATACAGCGGCAAAAAGCGCACTGGCAACCGCCTTTGGCCAGCCGGTCCTTGAAAAAGGAACCGGAGGCTCGATTCCCCTGCTGCGTACGCTTCACGACGCTGTACCGCATGCTGAATTTGTCCTGTGGGGGGCCGAGGACGCATCAGGTTCGCGCATCCACGGTACAAACGAAAGTGTGGATCTCGGCGACCTGGAACGAACCATCATAGCGCAGGCCCTCTTCCTCTCGCTGCTCGGGAAAAAACGGTAAAACGCAGGTCTTTTTATGCCCTTAATGGAGGACTGTTCCTGAAACCAACTGCCCACTTCCGGCTTTCCCCATTCAGGAAGCCGGTTGTTCCGGCACATTGTTCTTCACGCCCCGGAGCAGGAACAGGCCGTACGCCACAAAGGCCATGCCGACGATCACCGATGAGAGCAGGACCTCGGAGGACTGCGCATGCACCTCGACTCCCCCGAGCGCAACGAGCGAGGTAAAATCAAAGAGGGCGTGAATGCCAACAAGGGGCCAGATGCTTCCCGCCCTTATGCGGAGTGCGGCAAAGGTGAGGCCAAGACCGAACGCGGCGATGGTGTCAACAACCGTGAATGCCGGGTCCCATGTACCGCCGAGACTGTTGAGCAGGTGAGGTGCAGCAAATAAAAAGGAGCTGACCATCGCCGCACGGATCACACCGGTCGGGAGAAGCGAGGTGAGGATCAGTCCGCGGAAATACGTCTCCTCCGCAAACCCGACCACAAGGGTCAGGGCAGCAAACGCGAGGATGGTGACCGGTGCGGTTACCTGGGAGCCCCCGGAGAGCGAGAGCAGGGCCACTACCCCGGGAAGAATAAAGAGGGGAACGTCTGCCCACTGGATCCCCGTCGTGTAACCAGCCTTTTCCCACCAGCCAAGACGCGAAACAAGGAAGATCCCGGTGAGGGCAAGGACAGAATCGACGACTGCTACCTGCACGAGACTTCCCATCAGGAAGACTTCGTTGATTGCGCCGATTCCAAGGACCACGCACACAACGATCACGAGGAAACCGGTCTGGCACTGAGGTACGGATACTGGGTGGTGAAGCGTTCGGTTTTCATGAAATGCCGGTTTCTCATTATCCCGCAAAGGTAATGGATTTAGCCGGGACCCAGATGTACCCGGGACCTGCGGACCAGCCGGTTCATGTGGCGCCCCTCCCGACTTTTTTTCGCGCGCTCGGTCGATCCGGCTTCGGTCGAAAACAGAATCGGTCATTAAAATCGCCGGATTTTTCTCCGCGTAAAAACCGCTCCGATTGGCAGACGGGACGGTCCGGAACGATTGCACGGTAAAACTCAACCGCAGGGACGACCGGAATTTATCTGGACGGTAACGACCCTTATGTGAGCCGGGCGGGAACAATCAGTTAAAACGGCTCACGCCGGAAAAGGGGAAAATGATGATGAATACAAAAATTGGCGTGCTTCTCGCGCTGGTGGCGCTGGGGCTGCTCTGCGCCATCGGGCCTGCAGCAGCAGACAATACGAGCATTCCGGGAATGCAGTACGCAAACGATATCCAGCCATATAACGGACCTATCGGCCCGGAACAGCTCACTCTACGGCCTCAAACTTGCATTTGAGAATCTTGATGACTCCTTCACTTTTAACCAGACCGAGAGGCTTGAAAAAGAGATCGACCACTCTGACAACCGTATTG
The DNA here is from genome assembly GCA_963717525.1 of uncultured Methanoregulaceae archaeon. Taxonomy (GTDB): domain Archaea; phylum Halobacteriota; class Methanomicrobia; order Methanomicrobiales; family Methanospirillaceae; genus Methanoregula. The sequence goes on along the minus strand of OY970343.1, from coordinate 1,755,036 downwards.
CCGAACTGGAAAGTGCGCTGGCCGCAAACCAGACCGATGCGGCTGACCGGGCACTGGACCAGGTACCTGGCAGGATATGAACCAGACCCAACAGACCCTTTCGCAGCTGAATGATACCGGCTCCCTGCCAATGTTTAGCGCAAACTATACCGGTGCCAATTACACGCCATGGTCCGGCGGGAATTATACCGGCACCGGGTACACTGACAGGTTCAACGGGACCGGATACACTCCGGCAACCACGGACACAGGCCTTATCCATGCACAACAGATGATCCTCGTGCACCAGAACGTCCTTGAAAACCTCCTCTCCACTCACCCCGGGAACCCGGGCCTCGCCCGGGCATACAACAACAGCTTGGACTTGGAGCAGAGGTTTGAGGACAAGACCCGGTTGCAGTTCGATCTCCACCGTGATGCGGAGAACAGGTTGGTGTTTCAGCCGCAGTTAATGAATGCCGCCGCACAGAACCGGAGCGTCCCGGCATATTCCTGGAACCAGACCGGCACTGTACCGGACAGGTTTGTTCAGGGAGTATGGAACCAGACATGGAACCAGACGCAGAACAACGGCGCGAACACGGGGAACGGGCAGTATCCCGGGCAGGTAAACCAGTCCTGGCAGGACCAGCACCGGCAGGATGTCCAGGAAAACCCGGACCATGGCCAGTACCCATCCAACGGGCAGGGGAACAGGTACGGGAACAGCAACGGAAACGACAGCGGCAATGCCAATAATAATGGGTATCCCAACGGGAACAGCTACCGGGATACCCGGTTCCATAACCAGTAAGGCTTCCATTCTGGATCCGCACACCGGTACTCATCACCGGCTGCGTATTTTTTATAGGGTACAGGATAACGATCAACAAACGGGTGCATCATGGATACGGTAAAATGGTACGTGTTAATCATCGGCCTTCTTCTGCTCTGCATCATGCCGCTTGCGGGGGCTGCATCCACCCCGGGGTACGCCACCACCTACACGATCAACCTGCAGCCGGACGGTGCGGCGCTCTGGTCCGTGGAGTACCGTACCCCGCTTGTCACCAATGACGATCTTGCAAATTTCCAGAACTACTCGGCTGATATCAGTTCTGTCTATCTTCCGCAGTTTGAGGCCCTGATGCAGAATTCCGCCGCACAGGCAGCCTCCGGTACGTCCCGGCCGATGTCGGTGGACAATTTTTCCGGGAACGCCGTCACCCAGATGTCCCCCACCGGGGAATTCGGCGTGGTGACGTACACGTTTACATGGACGAACTTCTCCGTTCCCGACGGGGGTCTTACCGCCGGTGATGCATTTGCCGGCGGCCTGTACCTTGACGAAGATTCGACGCTGATCGTCCGGTACCCGAACGGCTATACGGTTACGTCCGCAGACCCGGCTCCCGACCAGCAATCGGGCACCAGCCTTGTCTGGTACGGCCAGCGGACATTTGACCCCGGGGAACCGCAGGTTGTTCTTGCGGGACCATCATTGCCGGTACTGCCGCTTGTCATCGTTATTGTCGTTGCCATTATCACCACAGCCGGGTTTATGGTTTACCGGAAGAGGAGACAGCTGCCCGTGCCAGAGGGTGAGCCCGGGGAACCTGAGGAGCCATCGCCCGCCCTCTCCGAGGCAGACCTCGCCACACTCGAAGAAAAGGTCACCCGGCTGCTCAAGGCACATGGCGGCGAGCGGTTCCAGTCCGAGATCGTCAAAGAACTGGGCTTGCCCAAATCCACGGTTAGTTCCACGCTCAATGATCTCCACCAGCGGGGGATCATCCAGAAAATAAAAAAAGGGCGGGAGAATCTCATCCGGCTTGTCGGGGAGAGCGTTCCATCCGCCGGGAAACCCGGGGATCTGTCCTGATGATCCCGCATTCGAATCTTTTTCTTCTCCTGAATCTAGCAGTTTTACTTACGCCGGACGGCTGTCCTATTCGATCTTTTTATTTCCCGAAATAGTCCGCCACTTTTTTGAGGTTTTCGCGGATCGGGAGAGCCTGGGGGCACTTCTCCTCGCACTCCCCGCACTCCTGGCAGCAGGAGGCGTAATGGGGTATGCCATCGAAGAAACCGCCGAGGAACATCGTATAATGCTGCCGTGCATCCTCCTCGTCCTCGTAAATGTGCCCGCGGTTGAACATCTCGAAGCACTCCGGGATGCTCACCCCGTTCGGGCAGGGCACGCAGTACCTGCAGCCGGTGCAGGGGATAATGATCCGCTTTTTCAGTTCTTTTTTAACTTTCCCAAACAGTGCGATCTCTTTTTTGGAAAGCGAGTCGGGTACCCCAGTTTTTGCGAGGGCCACGTTCTGCCTGACCTGCTCCATCGTTGACATGCCGGAGAGGACGACGGTCACCTCCGGGTGGTTCCAGACCCAGCGGAGTGCCCATTCAGCGGGATCATGGCGGGTTTCTGCCGTCTGCCAGATCTCCGCGACCCCCTTGAGATCCCGCGCCAGCAGTCCGCCGCGGACCGGCTCCATGACGACGATTCCCAACCCTTTTTTTGCCGCATATCTCAGCCCCTCCGTGCCAGCCTGGTACTGCTCGTCCATGAAGTTGTACTGCATCTGGGCAAAGGTCCAGTCGTAGCTATCAACGATCTCCTTAAAGAGCGCCGTGTTATCATGGAACGAGAAACCGGCGTACCGGATCCTGCCGTCTGCAATTGCATCGTCGAGAAACTCCGTGACCTTAAGTGCCGAGAGGTTCTTCCAGAACGGGTCATTGAGCCCGTGTACGAGGTAGAAATCGATATGGTCGGTCCTGAGCCGGGTGAGCTGCTCATTGAGGTATTTGTCCATGTCTTCGCGGGATGTGACCAGCCAGCTCGGGAGCTTGGTCGCGAGGTTTACCTTTTCACGGTATCCCCCGGAAAGTGCCTGCCCGACGAAAGGTTCACTTGCACCATTATGGTAGGGATATGCGGTATCGATATAATTCACGCCATGGTCTATCGCGTACCTGATCATTTCGGTCGCCAGTTTCTCGTCAATCAGCCCGTCTGCCGTCACCGGGAGCCGCATGCACCCGAACCCGAGGATCGAGAGTTTGGGATCGGCTTTTTTCATGGTCCTGTAAAGCATGGTCTGTCACCACTGTCCATGATCCGGATTGCTGGTGAGGTATGGTATAAATTCTTGCATGCAGCCCGGCCCCTCCACCCGATGGCCCCGCTCCCGGTCTACTGTGCTACAAAGGCAGCCGTCCACACGTTCAGTCTGGCACTCCGACAGCAGCTGGAAAGTATCCCGGTCAAAGTTTTTGAGCTGATCCCGCCCATGGTCGACACGAACCTCGACAAAGGTGCAAGGAAAGCCCGGGGCCAGACCTATTTTGGCATGTCCACGGCCGCCTTCATCGTCCCGGCCATGAAATCGTTTACAAACGACGAGTACGAGATCCGGGTCCAGGACCCCAACCTGCCGGCCCAGTGGGGAGACCGCTCGGGCGGGCCGGCCCGGCTCCGTGAACGCCGGTCCCGAAGTGAATTTTACCCCAGGGGGTCAAACCGGCGTCTTCGCTGTCGTATATACAGCAGCGAAACGACAACGATCGCTACTGCTGCAACAAGGTAGATGTGTCCGCCGAAGGTTTCTGCAAGCCAGCCGATGATTCCTACATCTGTGCTCACTGCTGTAGGTGCCGGAGGTGATGCCCCGGCGTTAGGGGGCGCACTGGGGGGTACTGCCGCTGTCTGGGAGGGAGACTGCGTCGCCTGAGGCACGACCTGTGTCTGAACTGCTGTGGGGGAGTATGTATCAGGAGCATTCCCTTGCTGGCTCCAGCTGCCACTGCCAGCATAATGAACCTGATTCTGTACCTGGTTGCTCACTGTCAGAGTGATAAGCTGGAAAAGGTTGCCGGCTCCTTCAAGGAACGAGAGGCCGAACGTTGACAACCCGTTAGGTGAATCTGCCTCGAAATAGTCAAGGTTGCTTGTTGAATTATAGTACAGGAAATGAGTTCCCAGCACCTGTCCGTACGCGCCGCTGTCATCAATCCGCTCGACAAAGACCTCGTTCCTTCCCAACGGTTTTGAAGCCACCCACGAGGCGTTCAGGCTCATGTGCAGGATGGCCGTTCCCCCCATCGGGAAATTTGTCTTGATGATCTTTGTGGTATAGGCGGTACCATTTGTTCCCGCAAAATGGCTTCCTGATGCGATATTGTTAAAATTAATTGCGTCTGATGCAGTCGCCCCTTCCCATATCTGCGTGTTTAGTGCTGCGTTCATTGGGTAGGATGATAGATCAATTGAATAATTCACTGAGCTGAACGGCCCTCCGGTTGATGCAGAAAATCCGGTGGGGATTATTTCATTTGTCTGCAGGTGGACGTGGCTGATTGTGCCGGCTATTGTCGTGTTCACGGGGAATACGTGGAACCCCCCGGGGTCGGAGGTCGTGATACTGATGTTGTGAAACCCGCTGCTCAGAGGTTCGAAATCGAGTACCGAAGAGTTCGGGTTAAATGTCCAGAGAGGAAGCGTAGTATAATTATAGACTAGGAACTGCTGGCCTAACGGGTTCTGGATAATGATACCGTTGATAGCGGTATTTGCGTTAACGTTGGTACCGGCAAGGATGGTAATGTAATTGTTCTTTGTTATGGTAGTGCTTCCCCAGGAATTTGTTACCGTCAGTGCAACCGTGTACACACGGGGTGATGAATAGGTATACGACGGGTTCTGCTGGAGCGGTGTGGTTCCGTTTGTCCAGTTCCCATCGCCCCAGCTCCAGTTCCACTGGCTTGGACTTCCGAGAGATGTATCGGTGAACGAAACAGGGACGTTCACAACGGCAGTGAGGGGAGATGCTGTAAAACCAGCAACTGGCGCGCCCACAATGATATCATTCGTGATGGTCGTTGTGTTCCGGCAGTAGGGGTCGCTTACTGTGAGCGATACGGTATATCCACCGTTGGCAGAATAGGTGTGCGCCGGGTTCTGAATGGTTGACGTGGACCCATCACCGAAGTCCCAGTACCAGTGGTTGATTGCAGAATCCTGGCTGGAGCTGTCCGAGAAATGGACCGTGATCGGTGTACCCCCGCCGGCAAAATCGTTTGTGAAATTTGCCACCGGGCAGGTCTGGGCCGTGCCGCTGGTATAAAGATGGACATTGTTGCCTCCTGTAACCTGTTCGTTCCAGACAATCCGGTACAAGGACTGAGCCGGAGAATATGAGATAGAAGGAGAAAGATCTCCTCCAAGGTTAAACCGGTTCAGGATAACAGGGGTGGTCTGCGCCGAACTGGTATTGTTCACGAAAATATCTGAATTTCCCAGCGTAGTTGGATTATTTTGTGACCAGGCAACCCAGCTGCCGGAGATTGCAGGTGACACCGGGTTGTACGCCCCCATGCCTGGCGAAACACTGTACTCCCCTCCCGGAGTCGTCCCGTTGATAAAGATCTCATAGTCCCCGTTCCTGGTGTCCCACCAGACGATCCGGTTGCCATAGATTGCTGGGGTTGCTTCATTCCATGCTGTGTTGTTGGTGATTTGAATTTCCTGGTGGGCAGTAAGGTTATAGAGAAAGATATCCGGGGACCCATAGCGGCTTTCCTGCCATGCGACGAGGCTTCCATAAATGGCCGGAGTATTTTGGTATGTTGCCGAAGGTGAAACCGGACTTTCCGTTCCCGGGTACTGTTCCGTTGACAAAGATCTGGGAATTGCCTACACCGCCATTGTTCATCCATACGACAGGTACCTGCTTGACACCTGGGAGAAATCGAAGTAATTTGAGAGCGAGGATACCCTTGTTGTTGTTCCCGATGCTATGTTATATTCGTAAATGGCAGACGGGGAATTACAAAATGGATCTGGCCCGCAGTCGGTGAATGCAACTAGGTTCCCGTCAATCGCAGGGTTTGTCTTAAAACCGGAAGCATCGGTCACCTGGGTCTCAACTCCTGAAGTGATATTGTACAGGAAGATAACACCGTAGTTGCCAGTAGCAGTGTCAACTTCCTGCCAGACAATACGGTCACTGGAAATCCTGGGCAGCTGGGGATACCAGCTGCTGTTCCCCGCGGTAATGATGGTTTCTGTTCCGGCTGCTGTACTTATATCGATACAAAGGAAAACCGTGGCAAGGACGCACAGCAAAGCAATAATTTTCTTCCGGCCTCTTTGCATGTCCTCACCAGATCCATATCACCGTTAATCAGCCCAGCCAATCGTCGAAAAATAATTCTGGAATGTAGTTAAATTGTTCGTACAGGAGATACTTGCCTCAATACCAAAGATCCCGTTCGTTAAATTGATTGGGATGTTGTTGGGGTGGGGTAATAATGTTGGGGGATAGAATGGTGCAAGCGCTCCGATGGTGAATAGTGCATCATAACAGGTCATTGCGGGTGCCACCACAAGGGGCTGGAGGTTAAGCGGGTTGGGGTTGGGAGCGGCTACCGCGATACCCCCTGTCCCATAGGTTGTACGGAGAATGATGTAATTTGAAGCACCCACCGTCATAATCCCGAGAATGGCATAACAGTGACCTGCTATGATACCATTGTTATAGGCAACCCCCGCAGGCTGGGTTCCATCTAGATATGTCCATGCCACCAAGGGGTACAGTGTTTTGTTCAGGCCATAGGGAGCTACTGCTGTATTGCGACAAAATCCATTTCTGATAAACGTAAAAACACTTGGAGTAGCTACATTAATATGACCCGTGGGCGTGAATGCAGCTGAATTCAGATTATAGGCATAGCAGGGCAGCCCGGTAAGGTACAAGAGACCCACGCCGGCATTTCCACCCCACTGGACCTGAGTCAGATTTTGGACCTCGCCGAAGTTAGGATCCATGGCCGGATTCGCAAGGTCGCCGATCTGCAAAGGTGATGGATTGCCCGCTGCATTCAATTTCTCATGAGAGGGTATCTGGGCCTTGTACATCATGAATTTAGCATAGGCCTTTTCGTACAGCGCCGGCCATATTTCATTGACATTAGATGAACCGGCACCACATGTCATACCTGTTGCGGGATCAACGGGACTGGCATTGAGTAGCGGGATGGTCCCACTGACCGTTACGGGTACTGCCACTGCGGCTCCTAATAAACCGTTCAGCTGGCAGCCGGCACCCTGACCGGGCACCGGAACCGGCGGGGGATAGGCAGCGGCAGGATAATCCCAGAATGTCACGGAATAATTCCCGGCGATACCTGCGGGAGCGATGTTATGGAGAATAAACTGCCGGTTCACCCATGCAATGGAGGCCAGGCCCGCAATAAGCGGGCAGTTACAGAGTGACTCACCCTGTGTTGGTGTGGGATAACTTGGATAGGCGTTCGCCGGGGTTGGAGGGGTTACATTGGTGTTAAAAGCCGGGGAAAAAAGTTGTCCTTGGGGATAATTGCCGTACGCCACCATCCTCTCTCACCAGCGCCCGAATATTTTTCCGATACATTCCCGGCCCGGCTCCCGGTATTTTCCTGCGTCACCATCAGTTTGCACCATCTTCTTTCCTGCCATAGCACACAATCCTTGGTCTTTCGAAACAACTTCAAAGAATTTATAAATTTATTTATTATAACAGTGTAAAGACGCTCGTCAGTATATTTATTTTTCCTCTGAAAAAAAAATCTTTAATAAACTACAAATATAATGATACAATCCGTCGTATAGAACATTCTTTGAAAGACCAGATTCTCATGTTGTCCACGTATTTCACAACATTAATATATCGCCCGCCTCCATGCAAGCTTTAATTATTTTTCGCCCTGTATGCCCCTCCTGCAGTTCCCCTCGATCAGGCAAGCGGACGTCGCCGCACTGAAAGAAGCAGGGGATCTGCCCGGCCTTATCCGGCTCCTGCACGACCGGGACCCTAAAATCCAGTGGCAGGCAGCCGATGCCTTGGGGTCGCTCGGAACCCCGGCCATCCCCCTGCTGGTACGTGAGCTGGACAGCCGGCACGTGGCCGCCCGGATCGGGGCCGTCGAGGCGCTCGGCGCCATACGCGATTGGCGGGTGGTTCCCCATCTCGTTGACGTGATGGAGCACGACCATAATATCGAGGTGCGCTGGGTTGCCGCATTGGCGCTGGGGAACATTGGCGATCCCCGGGCGATCCCCCCCTCCTTTCCGCCCTCCGGGACCGCGAACGGTACATCCGTTCCAGTGCAGCAACATCGCTCGACCGGCTCGGATGGACACCCGCAAACGAGACCGAAGCCGCGTACCGGGCCATTGCCCTGCAGGACTGGGACGCGGTAAAACAGCTGGGGACCGCGGCGACTTCGCCGCTGATCGAACGGCTCTCCGACCCTGACCCAAAGACCCGGGCGCTCATTATCGATCTTCTCGGGGTGATCGGCGATCCTCTTGCGCAGCAGGCCTGCGAGGCCGGGTTAAAGGATCCTGACGATCAGGTGCGGTGGGCGTCCGTCATTACGGCAAAAAAATGCCGGGTCCCGGTTGCCCAGATTCCATGGGGGATCTCCAAGCGACGGCGGACCGGGCAGAACCCGTGGGCAGCCGCTATCCTCAACTTCCTCTTCATCGGCCTTGGCTACAACTACCTTGGCTACTGGTGGGGTTTTCTGGTCTTCATGAGTTACACGAGCATTCTCGTGCTTGCCCAGCTCGAAGCCGGCCCGTTCCTGCCGTACCTCATCGCCTACCCGATCACGGCCCTCTTTGCCGTCCAGACTTTCTACGTCGCAAAAAAGATGAACGACCTGTGAGGTGAAAACGCCTGATGAACCTTCCCCACCTGTTTGCCGTAAAACCCCAGGATATCCCAGTTATGAAGGAGCGGCGGGATATCCCGGGGCTGATCCGTGCCCTCCGGTCGCCGGACTTTTCCGTCCAGACAGAAGCTGCCCGGGCCTTAGGCACGCTCGGGGCGGCCTCGAGGGACGATCTCATCCGGGCCCTGAAAAAGAAGCACAAGGACGTCCGGCTCGGGGTGATCGGGGCGCTTGCGGTCATCCGCGACCCCCGTTCAGTTGATCCCCTTATTGCTGCACTCAGGGATACCCACAGCGAGGTGCGGTGGCAGGCCGCGTTTGCGCTCGGGGAGATCGGCGATGCCCGGGCCATCGGGCCGCTCGTTGCAGCGCTCCGGGACCCGGACAAGTACGTGCGGTACGGTTCGGCATTTGCGCTTGCAAAGCTCGGCTGGAAACCCGAAACTGCAGAGGAGCGGGCATTTTATTTTGTCGGGATGCAGGAATGGAAGGCACTCGAATGGATCGGCCCCGAGGCCATTCCGGCGCTCTCCGGTGTCCTGTCAGACCGGGATGCGGGGGTGCGCCAGAAGGCCATTGAGCTCCTCGGATCGATCGGGAGCGAAAAGGCCATCCCCGCCCTCATGCAGGGACTTGCTGACAGCAACAGCGAGGTGCGGTGGCAGGCCGTCCTTGCCGCACCCCGGTGCGGGATCGATCCTCTGTTCATCCCCCGGGGGATCTCCCGCCGGCCGCGGACGGCAAAAAACCCGTTTATTGCTGCGATCATGAATTTCCTCCTGCCGGGGCTCGGCTACGGGTACATCGGGAAATGGTGGGGGATCATGATCTTCCAGATCGATGTCACTGCCACCGTCTGGCTCTATAAGTACGAGGGACAGGGAGACACGTACGGCCTGCTCTTTCCCCTGTACGTCCTCCTCGCCGTCCACGCCTGGTACCTTGCAAAGAAAATGCCCGATTTCTAAAAAGGGATCGCCCCGGAGACCGGCCCTGAATCATGCGGACGCAGCCGGCGGGCCCGGGCCTGCTTGAACCTGCGGTTGAACTGCCGGGTCCGGGGAAATATACCGGGTAAAAAGGGATGGCCGAAGGCCTTAGAGGATCTTCTTTCCCGCGTCAGCGCCGGGCTTGATGATGTATACCCCGGTGATCTTCATGACGATTGCAGATTTCGGGACGAGCGTGGGCTTGAGCGATTTGACCCAGGCGACATCATCAGTAAAGATCTTGCCGCTCGTGTGAATGGTCACCGTGCCTTTGATCTGGAAGCCGCCTTTCTCTCCCCAGAACGTGAGGGCGACTTTCGGGTTCTCCTTCATGTTTGCGAGCGTCTTACTGAAGTACTGGTTCGAGATGAGCATCGTCTCGTCGTCCAGGATCTTGAATGCCCCGATCGGGACAGCATTCGGGGTGCCGTCTTTTGCTGCCGTGGCAAAGTATGCGATCTTTGTTGCAGCAAGCGATTCCTTGATCTCATCGGTGAGCTTAACCATTGCAGTTCCTCATCTCATAATCATCTGAAAGGTATCTTAATGGTTTGCAGGGGAATCAACTATTGTTCCATAAAATGTAATGAGAGTTCCTTTTAGCCATCTTGGTAAGTCGGGGAACTTCCCCAGGACCATTTAACAAAATTTTATTAAGTTAAAGCAATCACACTTGTGTACAATGCACATTATGGAAGGATTCTTACCCTGGCAATGGTGCGTCTTCTGGTACCTTGTATCAGCCCCGTTCATTATCTATGGGATTTATCTGCTGAATCGCCAGGTTAAAGCACAACGTGAAACACTTTCGCTTCTGGCAGTGTCGGGTGCCTTCATCTTCCTCCTGTCGTCGCTGAAGATGCCATCTCCCGTGGTAGGGAGCTGCTCACATCCCACGGGCACCGGGCTTTCGACCGTTTTGTTCGGCCCTATCATCACCTGTGTGCTCAGCCTGATCGTGCTCATATTCCAGGCACTTTTCATGGCCCACGGCGGGATCACCACGCTTGGCGCGAATGTCTTCTCGATGGGGATTGCCGGGCCGCTTCTCGGGTATGCCGTGTACCGGCTGGGAAAAGCGGTGAACCTAAACATATTCATCAATGTGTTCCTCGTCACGGCAGTCGCGGACCTCTTCACGTATGTTATTACGTCGATCGAGCTCGCTGCAGCATTCCCGGCAACGCACGGCGGCTTTATGGTCTCGTGGGAGACCTTCTTTGCCATCTATGCAGTAACGCAGATCCCCTTAGCGATCCTTGAAGGCGTACTCATTGCCCTCGTGTTCAAGTGACATTGTCCAGAGCCGGGGTGATATCCTCGTCAAACTCAAAGTACTCACACCGGAGCAGGTTACTAAAATCATGGAGAGTTTCAAATGACCCTCACATTTTTCATGAAGTACAAACTTGAGATCATCTTTGCGGTTGTCGTCATCGTCTTTGCTGCAGTCTTTCTCATCCAGAATGCCAACATCCAGGCAAACGCCAAACCCGGACAGGAGACCTGGCAGGGTTCTGATGATATGGGCAGCGCTGCAATTGAGGCCACGGGCTATACTCCATGGATACAGCCTCTCTGGACACCCCCCAGCACTGAGGTCGAATCCCTGCTTTTCAGCATCCAGTCCGGCCTCGGGGCGCTCGTGATCGGGTACTTCTTTGGCTATTACCGGGGCAAACGGGATAGCGCGAAAGCTGCATAACCTCTCTTTCATTTATTGACATCTTTGATCCACGATATGGATTCCTTATGAAAATTCTGGAGGACAACCTGGATTACTATGCACAGGCAAATGCCTTACGGGACGTTAACAGCTATCTCAAATTTATCCTTGGAATTGGGGCGATACTGATCTGTGTTGTCTCCCCGGGCCCGGTCGCCCCCCTGTTTATCCTCTTTACCCTTTCAGCGATCACGCTGGTATTCGCAAAAATACCGGTGGGGGTGTACGCAGAACTCCTCTTGATCCCGCTGACATTTGCAGTCTTATCCGTAATTGTAATTCTCTTCCTGAGCGGTGGCGGCGAGCCAATCCTGACGTTTTCCATCGCTAACGTCCCGTTGACAGTCACGTCCGGCTCTGCAAACCTCGGATTCCTTGTACTGGTCCGGACCTTTGGCGGGATGTGCGGGCTCTTCTTTATTGCCCTGACAACCCCCATGATCGAGATCTTTTCTGTTATGCATGGGCTGCGCGTCCCACCGGTGCTTATTGATCTTTCCATGCTGATCTACCATTTCATCTTCGTTTTTATTGGCCAGGCAATCGCCATCCACAATGCCCAGACTATCCGGCATGGGTACACCACATTTAAACGATCGATCAACTCGATGGCAATGCTTGGCGCCATGCTCTTTATCCGTGCATGGAAGGAGGCTGAAGACCTGATCATCGCGATGGACTCGCGGTGCTATGACGGCAAACTGGAACTGCCCGGCCAGCAGAACCCCCCAAAACCGGTGGCAATCGCGTCTATCGCAGTCTACCTGGGGCTCTGCATTACCGTTGCAATTATGACAAGCACGATTGTGCCTTTCAGGTGAACGATGACAAACCTGCTCGAATTTGATGATATTCATTATGCCTACCCGAACTGCCGGGAGTCACTTTCCGGTGTCACCTTCTCGATAAAAAAAGGAGCCAGAGTCGCCCTGGTCGGCCCCAATGGTGCCGGGAAGACCACCCTGCTCCTGATGTGCAACGGGGTTCTTGAGCCCTCGAAGGGGCGGGTGCTTCTCGATGGTAAACCCCTCGCGTATGACAGCCGCTCGCTGCGTGAGGTGCGAAAGAAGGTCGGGCTGGTATTCCAGAACTCGGATATGCAGCTTTTCGCGCCAACAGTGTACCAGGACGTTGCATTTGGCCCCCTTAATCTCGGTATGACACAGGAGGAGATCCAGTCAGCGGTCGCGAGATCGCTTGCAGCGGTTGGGCTTACCGGTTACGAGAAACGGCCGCCCCACCAGTTGAGCGGCGGTGAAAAGAAACGGGCCGCAATCGCCGGGACCCTTGCGATGGAGCCGGAGATCCTCGTCTTTGATGAACCAACCAGCTCGCTCGACCCCGCCGGTGCCGCGGACCTTATGGAACTGCTCGACGAGCTGAATGCGAAGGGAACGACGATCATTATCTCCACGCATGACGTGGAGCTCGCCTACCTCTGGGCGGACCAGATCATCCTCATGAACAAAGGGACCATTCTTCACGTGGGTACTCCCGAGGAAGTCTTTACAGACCCCGCGCTTGTCACCTCCTCGAACCTCCGGATGCCTGCAGTGCTGGAACTCTACACGGAGCTCGTCTCGCGGCAGATGGTGGAAAAAACGCAGTCGCCTAAGTCCGTCCTGCAGCTGGTCAGTTCGCTCGAACAGGGCATGAGTATACCACGGCCGGACAGGGCCCTTGGGACCATCACGGTCTGCAACGTGGATGCAACCGGCGTTGATGAAATCACGGCGTGGCTGGCCGGGCACCAGGGGACCAGGTGCGGGGCAATGGGAACCCGGGCAAAGAACCTTGCCGAGCGCGAATCGATCGTGCTCGATTTCACGTACGGCGTGATCGACAAGGGCATCCTGCGGGCACTCGTTGGCGAGTGTTCGGTCCTCCTCACGCCGGCGTCGATGGTGCCGCATGTGTTCCGGCGGGTTAAGACCTACTGCCGGGAGAGCGGCAATACGATTGCCGTCATCCCCATGAACACGAAAACAGGGTCTCCTGCACCGGGTGTTCTGAAAGAAGGGGACAAAAAAGAATGAGCTCTGGTCCCGGTAACGCTTTTATTTCTTGAATTTCGACAGGTGCGGAAATATCGCTGCGACTGCGCCGATACTTGCTGCAACAATCCCGAGGACGGATGCAACAATAGTCGGATTTTCCAGCAGCCCTCCCGAGGCAGTCGCCGTGGGCAACACCGTAACAACCGGTGAAGGGGTAGCAGTCGCCGCCTGGGTCACCACTACCATGACTGACCCGGAAGAAGAACTTAAGGGAGGGAGCGTCCCGAATACGTCAGTGTCCCGGCCGGGAACGACATAAATGGTCCCCTCGTAATCGTAGTACCCGCTCAGGGTCAGCCTAATAATGTGGTTTCCCGCTGCAATGCCGGTAAGATTCTCCGGCGTGCTCCCGGAGAGGACCCCGTCAAGGAGTACGCTTGCCCCCAGCGGAGATGATGCCACGGTAATATTCCCTGTCGTCGGGGCCGTTGGGGTACCCGTGGGTACAGCAGTCGTTACCGTGGTATTTTCCTCCGTCGCGTTTGCTGCTGCCTGCTCGGTCGTTGCATTGGTCGGGATCTCTGTGATGGTAACGTTTGCCGGGAATGTCGTGGTTATCGTTGTAAGTGTATAGTGCCAGAGTTTCTGTCCTAAAACAGTGACAGTATTTATGTCCGCTTTCAAGAGCACCGAAGAGGTGCTTGCGGGTGAAAGCGACCATGGAAATCAGAACCAAATCAGTCGTATTCTATGAAGAAGGAATACGAAGCGCACGAGAGATCGGAGAGACGTATAGCATCTCCGAAAGGACGGTGAGACGCTGGGCCAAGGCCCATCGTGAAGACCTGGTGGATGGGTTGCGACCCAAAAAGACCGGGCCGAAACGATCCCCTCGGGCAATATCTCCGTCACTGGAACGACGAATTATCCGGCTCAAAGAGAAATATCCTGCATGGGGCGCCCGTCGTATCAAGTACCAGTTTGATCTGGCCTGTTCCTGGAGGACAGTCCATCGTATCCTCAAAAAGCATGGACTTCTCATTCGTGTCAAAGCAAAACCTCAGCCAGCCGGCAAACGATTCCAACGTCGTCACGTTGACAGCATGTGGCAGGGTGATACGTTCCAGTTTCGTATCCGGGGTGTCGGCAAGGTCTATGTCACCGGTTTTACTGATGACTGCTCCCGGTATCGGGTGAAAAGCAAGGTCTATCTTCACAAAGATGCTGCATCAGCGGTCAACGCTCTTCGCTGGGCGCTCCGCACCGGACGAATCCCTCGTGAAATTTATCTCGATAATGGGAAACAGTTTGTCTCAAAAGTCTTCAAAGCTGAAGCACAGAAAAACGGTATCAAACTGATCTTCGGCCGGCCGTACAACCCGCGTGGCCGTGGCAAGATTGAACGGTATCACAAGACTCTCTATCAGGAACTCATTGCCCTCAAGGAATTCTATTCGTTAAGCCACTTCAAACGGGAACTCTGGTCCTTCGACCACCAGTACAACAACTGGAGAAAGCAGGAGATCCTGAACTGGATGACTCCGACATCAGTCTATCACAACGAAATTAATTTTAATAAAAACAGAAAATGTCTATCAAGCGGACATAAACTCTGTCAACAAATCGGACATTAATTGTGGCACTCTACATGTAAGGTTGGTTTCCGTCGGTGTCGGAACCGTCGTTGAATTTGTCGTATTATCGCTGCCCGCTGCAACAGGGATTACGATCAGCGCAATAAGGAGGAGAATGATAAGCTGTGCACGTGTCTTCTTCACGATCAAGATCTCCATTATGGCTGTTTGAGAAATCTCTAGCTTCCACCCGGGAACCGGGACATCCGGTCTGGGATATGATCACATTTGGCGCTCACGCAATATCAAAGAAAGGGGTCGGTCCAGTCAGAGGATTTCGATCGGGCATGAGAAATGCCCCAAGAATCCAACAGCGGGAACCAACACCGGCCTTCACCAGGGGGCTTAAAACAGTATCCTCCCGGCGAATTATATCCAAACACAAAATATAATAAATCTTAAAGCTACTTCACCGGGTGGAAAGGTGAAATGCCCCGTAATTCCATCCACGATGACAGTATCTGGACATGCCTCATCATTGCCACCTCGCTTGTCGTGATACTGATGGCCATATTCAGCCTCACCCATGGCATCAACGATATATTCCCCTATTTTCTCCTAGTCCCGGTGATCCTTGCGGCATATGCCTTTCCTGAACGGGCAGTCCTGGTCACCATCACCCTCGCCGGGATTTACTTCGTCTTGGTATGGGTGTTCGGGACACTTTCGGCCATGATGATCGCGGTTCACACGGCATGGTTTTTTGTATTTGTCTCTCTTGGGGTTGTGATCTCGCATTTTGCGGAAATTTCGAAACTGAGAAAAAATCAGGTTGAACATCTCAAGAAGGAGGCCTTCCAGCAGATTGAGGACAATATGGAACAACTGCTGATCCTCAATGACCAGATCAGGAACCCCTTACAGGCTATTTTGCTGGATGCATCGGTGCTTGATGAAAACACCAATGTCCTCATCTCTGACCAGGTGAAAACCATTGAAGTAATCCTTGACCAGCTTGACGACAGGTACCTGGAATCGGAAAAGGTCAGGAAATTTTTACGGAAATATTACGATTTTGAGAAAAAATAAGGTTCATGTTGACGTCGTCATGCATGCAGGTAAAGAAAGATTTCCTAGCGCAGGTCTAGTAATACATCTTGCTTCCCAGAAACCCGAGATAAAGACAACCCCCGATCACCGTCAAAAAGGAAAAACCGGCAAGGAGCATCGCGAACCATACCGCACCTCCAAAGATTATCTCGAACTCGTTCTTTACCAGTTCATTCATATGAGAAGAACTCCTGTGGCATGTAGTTTTCCGGCATTAACCTATATATTCCCCAGATGGCCCGTGTGAGATGATTGAACCTGCAGGTTAGTACCATCAAAAGAGAACGATCAGCCGGTTCATACCGGTTGCATGGTGTGCCGGGGGCACGAAAAGGTTTACCGTTGGTGTCTCAAATTTTGTTTCAAAATCTGATTTTGGCACAAGAGCCTATCATATGCCAACCGTTAATCCGAACCACGAGTGAGATCGATCTCTGGTGATAACTATCCGGACCGCAGTCTTGTGACAGACGGAGCAATGAAAAGGGAGGAAAACCATGAAGCAGATTACCAGCAGTAAAAAATACGCAAACGGTATCCAGGTTTTCTGGCCGGATGCGGGAAATGAGGTCAATGATTTCTTCTCCTACGAAGATCTCGTTGACCAGAAGATCAATGCACTGGATTTACTGAACAACCCGCGGCTCTACCGGGTGAATACCGTGAGCCACAAGATTGAATCGTCCGTCGCAGGATGCGGTTACAATACGGATGCATGCGGCGGGGAACTCATCATCTCCCGCCTCTTCGATGCCCCGCGTGAACTCGTCTGGAAGGTATGGACGGACCCCGGGTTTGTTGTGCGGTGGTGGGGACCGAAAAACTTCACATCCCCCTCGTGCCGGATCGATCTCAGGGTGGGCGGATCCTACCTTTACTGCATGCGATCCCCGGAGGGAAAGGACTACTGGAGTACCGGTGTGTTCCGGGAAATTGACAGACCGAAAAAAATTGTCTGCACGGACAGTTTTGCCGATGAAAAAGGGAACGTGGTGCCGGCGACCTCTTACGGCATGAGCCCGGACTTCCCTGCTGAAATGCTCCTGACCGTGACCTTCGAAGTACAGGCAGGCAGGACACGGCTTACCCTGCGGCATGACGGCATTCCCGCCGGCGATAGCCTCGATATGACACGGGCCGGGTGGAACGAGTCCCTGGACAAGTTCGCCGGTGTCGTGGGGCAGGCCGTGTACAAAAAGGAAGAGTGAGCCTTCACCCTTCTTCCCGCAGATGAAACACGGGTTTTCCGGTGAAAAGTATCACCATAACTATATACTTTTGCGGGTACCCTCTTTCATTCACGGGATGACTACCATCCGATAACCAGAGCAGGGATGATAAAAAATGGATATGTTTCTTGTTGCGATAATTCTGATTGTCATTTTAGTACTTCTCGCCATGTCGATACGGATTGCCAACCAGTGGGAACGGGTCGTCGTACTGTACCTGGGAAGATTCGTCGGGATCAGGGGACCAGGGTTGTTCTTTATTATCCCCATCCTGAACCGGGTCGCGTTCCTGATCGATATCCGGGTTCTCACGACGTCGTTCAATGCCGAGCAGACCCTGACAAAAGATACCGTTCCGGTCAACGTTGATGCGGTATTGTTCTGGCAGGTTATCGACGTGGAGAAAGCGGCGCTTGAAGTCAAGGATTACAAGGGTTCTGTTTCCCTGGCATCGCAGACCGCACTCCGGGATGTTATAGGAAAGACGATCCTTTCCGATATGCTTACCGGGAGGGAAATAATTGACGCTGAACTCCAGCGGTTGATCGGGAACCGCGTAAGCGGGTGGGGCATCAAGGTACTTTCCGTTGAGATCCGCGACGTGGTCATCCCCGGTGCCCTCCAGGACGCCATGTCCATGCAGGCGCAGGCCGAACGAGAGCGGCAGGCACGGGTCATTCTCGGGGATTCCGAACGGCAGATCGCCGAGAAGTTTGAACTTGCAGCGAAGAGTTACGAGAACAACCCGACCGCCCTTCACCTTCGGGCGATGAACATGCTGTACGACGGGTTGAAGGGAGGCCATGCCACCATTGTTATTGTCCCGTCAACCGCTCTCCAGACAATGACGCTTGGGGATACGACAGGCACCATTGCACTTGCAAAAACGCTTGCACAGGAACAGAAGATGCAACCGGAGACCGAGCAGAAACCGCAGTGATTGGAGTGTGGTGTAAAATGGCATCGTGCCGGTTCTGTCACGGTGCCGGCAGTCCGGGGTTCCCGAAAATCCTCCTGTAAAAAAACTGGCAGGTGACCGGAGATGTGGTCCTGGTGCACCTGCCGTGGATCAACCGCTCACGCAGCGGGTGGTGCTGAAGGTGATCGGGCGCAGATCGTTTGCCAAATGTCATAACATTTTCACCTGATGAGTAAGTTTATCGCTGGAGTTATCATAGTGCGGATTATGTTAAAAAAAGATGAGAGGGTTCTTATTCTCCCGGCATCCGGGAAACACGCTGGTGTAAAACTTACTCCTGTTAAAAAAGGGGATCGCGTTGTGGCAATTCCAACACGTGACGGGAAATCGGTTCCGATAAAATTATCCCCCATAAACACGGGTGATAAAATTGCGGTCCTGACCTTAAGAAGCGGGAGAAAAATTGCTCTTAAACTTGAAGAATTTACTGACGCTGAACGTGAAAATCCGGTTGAAATATCGGGCGATGTAAAAATTGAATTTAAAGAAGGCGGGAACCGCTGATAATGGTATGTTTGACAGCGCGGGGTAAGTCGCCGTTGCTCAAGAGTGCACATCCGTTTTCTGCAGATCACTAAAAAAGTTAATTTTCGACAGCAGCCTGGGGTGGTGCAGTCCATTGGGAATAGTTCATCACCGGCACTTTCCGGCCGTGGATATGGGAAACGATCTCATCCCCGAGGGTGAAGAGAGCCTCCCTGTGGGCAATTTTATCTTTATGAATATAGGAAGGAGAGATTCCAAGGGAATCGTACCTCTCCGTGAGGATTTCATCATGGATGACGTCTCTGCAATACGTCCTGATAAGGGACATCAGCATGTGGAGATGCAGTAACTCTTCTTTTTGCACACTATTCACCTTCTCTCACGAGATCCTGATAGTTTAATACGATATCTCTGGGACCGGACAGGTTGCCGGACGTATTGATGCTCTGCAACGTGAGGATGGCTGCATCGCGAAGGGCCTTTTTCCCCGATACCCCTTCTGCTTAACCTGTTATGGACTCATTGTATCTTTTTAGTCTGTTGCATAGGGAGGTTGCTTAATTGGCGAGTGATACGATAAAGAGATGTATTACAATCGCCGGATTTTCGGCACTGCAGGATCCGGTTTTTGCTTTTTTACGGATGATGAGTCCTCAACGCATCGGCTTATTGATTACGACGTGAAATTATCGATTTTGAGCTGCTGTGGTGCGCAAAGATCCTCCTGACCCGGGCGACCCATAGACATATGAGCCCGCGAAGCAACTCTTGCCCGTTACAGGTGCACAAGGGAATCGGTGTCACCGGTTTCGGGAGCGATATCCCTTCCTGATAAACCGTGACGGGGAGAGATTATAATCCCTGTTCATGAGTGCACAACACCCGGTACAGCAGGCCGGGAGTACGAGCGGCTTTGCCGGAATACCAGGAACAAAAATAAAAACAGTGAGGTTAGCAATGTCACAACAGCTTGGCGGACAGCCAATTATCATTCTCAGGCAGGGAACAACACGGAACCGGGGCGAGGAAGCCCAGCACTCGAATATTATGGCTGCAAAGGCAATCGCCGGCGCAGTCCGGACCACCCTTGGTCCCCGGGGCATGGACAAGATGCTTGTCAGCTCAACGGGGGATATTGTCATCACCAACGATGGTGCTACAATTTTAAATGAGCTCTCGGTCCAGCACCCCGGCGCAAAGATGATGGTCGAAGTCGCAAGGACGCAGGACGATCAGGTCGGGGACGGGACCACGACCGCAGTTGTCATCGCCGGTGCCCTGATGGAGCAGGCGGAAAAACTGCTCGAAATGGGGATCCACCCTACCGTTATCTCCGAAGGATACCGCCTGGGTATGGAAAAAGGCCTTGAAATCGCCAGCTCCCTTTCGTTTAAGGTCGACCCGGCTGACAGAAAGACGCTCATCAAGGTCGCCGACACCGCAATCACGGGGAAATCGATCGAATCGGTCAAGGAGAAACTGGACGGGATCATCGTGGATGCGGTCATGGCCATCGCAGAAAAGACCGATGGGAAATACAGTGCCGACGAAGATGACCTGCTGATCAGGAAGAAGAAGGGCAAGTCAATCGATGACTCCGAGCTCATCCGCGGTATTATCCTGGACAAGACACGGGTAACCGAAGGTATGCCAAAGAAGGTTAATGGGGCAAAAGTCGCACTTATCGCCATGCCCCTAGAGATCACCAAGACCCAAGTGAAGGCGAAGATCAAGATTACGACCGCTGAGCAGATCTCCGCATTCTCCGAACAGGAGCGGGCTGCCTTAAGAAAACTGGCCGATTCCGTGATCAGCTCGGGCGCAAATGTCGTGCTCTGCCAGAAAGGCATTGCAGACCCGGTCCAGTTCTTCCTTGCAAAGTACGGCGTATACGCAGTTGAGGACGTTCCTGAAAAGGACCTCAAGTACGCAGCACGTGCGCTGAATGCAAATATTGTCAATAAGCCGGAAGACCTGACGGCAAAGGACCTCGGAATTGCCGAGGTTGTCGACGAGGACGACGATATGGAAATCACCCGGATATCCGGGTGCAGGAACCCCAAGACCGTCAGCATCCTCCTCCGGGGCACGAGTGACTATCTTCTTGACGAGCTGGAGCGTGCGGTTGTTGACGGCACCCGCGTGGTTATGGACGCAATCGAAGACGGTACGTACGTGGCCGGTGGCGGTGCAGTGGAGACCGAGCTCCTGATGAAGCTCCGGAATTACGCTGAGACGGTCGGGGGACGGGTACAGATGGCAATCGAGGGATACGCGACGGCTTTTGAGATCATCCCCCGCACTCTTGCGGAGAACTCCGGTACAATTCGATCGATAAGCTGGTCGCCCTCAAGAACGCCCACGCGAAAGGGGAGAAGACGGCCGGCCTCAACGTCTACACTGGTGATGTTATCGATATGCTCGGCGAGGGAGTGCTTGAGCCGCTCCGGTCCAAGCGCCAGTCCATCCAGAGCGCATCCGAGACCGCGATCATGCTCATCCGTATCGATGATATGATGGTCACGCAGTCCAAGAATCCCGCAGCGGGATAGATGCGAGAAATGTAATAATAATACTGGTGCGTTGGCGGTTGATTGAATAATCGTAATGAAGTGAGACAGGAGTTACCAACCGCTGACGCAAACCCTTTTTCCGGGACATAAGAAAAGTTCATCAGGTCAAAACCGATTCTTCTTTATGCCACCACAGAAGTCTTGTCCGCTGAAATTCGGAACGGCAGTCAATACCGAGGGATTGCTTATCGAAGTCCCGTGCAACGGGAAAGAGTGTGCATGGTTTTTTGACAATCATTGCGCCGTAATCAGTATCGCAAAAGAATTATGTTCATCTCCGAAAAGGGGAACGCCGAAAGGAACAACGGCTGATTGATCACTCTCGAAAAATCATTATCCCCAGTGTCCGAACCGGGGGAAAAGGTCAGCATCATGGTGCCCCTGGGGCATGAAGAAAAATTCAATCCCGACGTCAGGGCAGGATCCGGCCCGGCGTTTCCGCAAACCATAGCATTATCCCTTCTCGTCGCGTTGAGAGAACAACAACCCTGAGGGATTGTCCATGGGAATCAAACCGTCATACATTAAAAATCTCGGTACCGCACTTCTGGCGAAGCAGCGGGAGAACTTTACGAACAACTTCGATGAGAACAAGAAACAGCTGGCATCGTCAGCAGTTATCGACAGCAAGCGTGTCCGGAACCGCGTCGCCGGTTACATCACAAGAAGAATAAATGCCAAAAAACGCACATAACCTCCCATAAAAATCT
The DNA here is from genome assembly GCA_963717525.1 of uncultured Methanoregulaceae archaeon. Lineage (GTDB taxonomy): Archaea > Halobacteriota > Methanomicrobia > Methanomicrobiales > Methanospirillaceae > Methanoregula. The sequence goes on along the minus strand of OY970343.1, from coordinate 1,732,960 downwards.
TTTTTGCGAACCATCCACGGAGAAGTGTGCAGGATTCGTTGGAACCCTTTTCTCATGCCTCATCTTCGGATACATCAATCAAAAGGCACAAACACTTTATCCCGGGTTGAAGAATCATCCAGTAAAGGAGTATGGCTGTGGCAGAAGAAAGTATTGCAATGCTTGACGTGGATCACCATATCCACCTGGTTCCCGTAAAACGGGTGTTGATGCTCGGTATCGAACATTCTGCGCTCAAAAAGGAGGAAATGAAGAACTACGAGATAACCTGTATTCTAAGACTTTCTTCGGAAGGGGGGTCCCACCAGCTCGAAGATACGATCCGTTTATCCTTTGCTGCAGCCAGAATGCCTGGCCAGGAATTTATGACCGAACTGACCTTTGTCCAGAACCACATTATAAAAAAGGTGTTCGACCAGGCCATGTCGGGTGAACTGGGTAACGTCGATCCCGAAGACCCTCTCGCAAAGGAACGCGGGGTTTCCCTGGGGTCTATCATTATGGCAGAGATGCTTGCCTCAAAGACGCTCAAGGAAGTACTTGCCCACTATGGTGCCCTGCCGGATTCGATGATCTTTACCCATTGAGTACAACCACAAACAGGGGCACAGAGAGAACCCCTGTCGGCGTGCATTTTTCATCCACAGCCGGGGGAGCTGGTACAAGGGGATCCTGATTCTCCTGCGGTCGTCGTCCTGCTATTCCCCGTTTCATTCCCTTCATGCAGGGGAAAGGGTTATGACGATGCAGGGTTTTAGAGAGTTGCTATACCTGAGGAGAAATAAGTATCATGAGGTACCTGGGTTTTCTGTTCATTGCGCTGCTCATTATTCTTGCCGGCTGCGTTACGCCATCACCTTCAGGTTCAAATCCTGCCACAACGCCTCAATTGCCACCGGGGCAGACACAACAAAATTCTAACAATCCGAAATCCACTTCAAACCAGTCTTCAAACCCCGGGCAGACATCGCAGATCTCCCTAGCACAAGGCCCCATCTTTGAATGTAATCTCTTTGAAAATCCCCCCAGGTCTCTTGGGATTGCCGGTGCAGATCTTGGAGTACCCATAGTGGAGGGTTCTTCCCAATGGCTCATATTCGGGGATACCATGGGGACATCCTCAACCTCAATGGCGGGTCCCGGTGGTGCTGCCGGAGGAAGCTCGGTGATACAATCCAGCATCCCGTTCAGCTGCTCCCGTTTCTCCTGGGTGACCTCGGGGGCATCGTACTTCCAGCCCCTGACTTCGAAGAGGATAGCAGGTGTGGACGAATCTACGGTCCCGGCCGGGGCGATAACGCTCGACGGCACCATCTACCTGTATGCAATGCGTGTGACGCATTGGGGAACCGCGAGCGACCCGTCGGTCTCCGGGTATGGTGTTCTTTTCCGGCAGGAAACTGATGGTTCGTTTACACAAACAGCAAACTGGGGGGCAGACCAGGTACATGTCAATACTGCACCCGTGCTGGGCGCTCTTCCTGACGGAACCCCTGCGGTATTCATGGCCATGTCAGGAAAATACCGGGATTCCCCGGTGTACCTGGCGTATGTGCTCCCCTCTGGCATCGGGGACCCGGCACAATACCACTACCTGACCGGCTATGGCCCTGATAGTTTTCCGCACTGGACATCTGACATCTCCCAGGCCGAACCCATACCCGGTTTCGAAGATCTTAGGGTGGGAGAATTATCCCTGATCTATGATGCTCCGCTCAGCACATACTTACTTTTCTTCAAGGATTACAGGCAGGACCTCTTCCTTCTCTATTCTGCGGATGCTCCCTACGGACCCTTCACGAAAGTTGCAGGATTCGATCCGTGCGAGACCCCCACCGGCCGCCCCTCATGGATGCAGACCGGGTGGGAAGCGTGTTATGGCGGCTACCTGATACCCGGGGATTTTGGCCCGGACGGTCATGAACTGCATTTCACGCTTTCCGTGTGGGTCCCGTACACGACCACGATGATGAAGATGGAAATGAATTCCGCATCCGGAGCTCCCGGTTAACATCCTGCATATGCAGGAGGTAAACGGTTCTGGTGCGTTTGCGGGGGTGGATCACCCCCCTGTCCACAAATGGCTCAAATTTTGTATGGACTGGTATTTCTTGTGGAAGTATCGGTGGCAGTGACCGTATGACCGGTAAGGGAGAGGACACTCAAACGCCGCGTGGGCTTCTGGGCCTGCCGGATATGAGGTCACACCGGCATCCGGCACAGTATCCCGGCAGGGACGATGCTCCCCGGACATTCATTTAGGAATGTTTATTTTGGCTTAAATAAATTATTATTTTATGAAAAAAATGAAAATTATTTTTATCCTTGTGTGTATCATCCTCGTTTTTGTCCTCACGGCCGGGTGCCTGAACCTTGCGATCACCAATAAATTCACCGTTAACAAGGATGCACAGATTTCCAGTGCCGAATATGACCTGACCATGGATTGTCAGACGTACGATCTTCTCGAAATGGGAGTCCAACACCAGGGGTTTGATTCGGTAAAAGATGCCATCGAAGCAAATCTCTCAAAGTCTCTTGGCACAGAGAATGTAGTCTACAATGAAATAGTAAATACCCAGAACAAGACGGTAACGATCTCGCTTACCAGGACGGATACATATTCCCCCCCTGCGGATTCCAAAATAAGCATCCAGAAAGATGGCGATAATATCGTTTTCCAGGATAATTCCTTTAATTCACCACAGGCATCGCAGGCTTTTGCAGCGATAGGAACCGCACCAACGTTTGCGATGCCGGTCCCAACGCCGGCTCCTACGCCGATGGTAGTGTGGAATGCGACTTTGCAGGGCTACCAGGAGATTATAGTAATTCCTACCCCAATACCGACGAAGTGGGTATACAATACAACGCTTCAGAATTACGAACAGGTTGAAGTAACCCCGACGCCGTTCGCCCCGTTGTTCAGCGCAGCAGAAGAGCAGGAAATGATGCAGACGATGCTTTCCGGGATCACGGTGGATTATTACCTTGAGATGCCGGGAAACATTGTCAATACCACCGCGACAACGGTAAATGGCAACAAGGCGGAATGGCATTTTAGCGGCACCAGTCTTTTCAATACCACCATTTATGCTGAAAGCCAACCGCCATCAATCCCGGGCTTTACGTCTTCAATAACAATAATCGGATTTGCTCTGGTACTCCTATTCTTTGGAAGTACGAGAAAAGGGTCCCGGTAACTGAGTAGCTGGCCGCCATCACGTTCGAGAGACCAGGGCCGGCCGGGAGCATCGCACAGGTGCTTACCTATGTCGTCCTCGCAGCCGGAATCATCTTCCCCATCCGTTACCCGGAACGGGTGCGGAAAAAATATGGCCGGCCTGCATCATGGATGATACCACGGGCAAACGCCGGGCTTTATGGAGACTCGCTTCCAAATGTTTTGTCAATCCACGGGGTAATCTCATCCCTCACGCGACGAAACCCGGCCCGGATCTCCTCATCGGTCCCGGTGAACGCAGCAGGATCAGGGAAACCCTGGTGGATCTCCTCTGTTGCCCCCGGGAAGAACGGGCATGCTTTCTGTGCGGAATCGCAGACCGTGACCACGGTCTCAATACCCTTCCCGAAGAACTCATCGATGAGTTTCGACCGGTGTCCGGAGATATCGATACCGATCTCTTTCATCACGGCGATTGCCAGCGGGTGCACCTGCCCCGGTTCGGTCCCGCCGCTGAATACCTCGTAACGGCCTCCATATTTTGCGTTCATGTACCCTTCCGCCATCTGGGACCGGGCGGAATTGTGGGTGCAGATAAACAGGACCTTCTTTTTCATGATGTCACCATTCTCTCTTCATCGCAGCGAAGGGCTGCACGTATTGTTTTCCTGATTGCCATACCATTTCTCCTTAATCCAGAGCGCAACGTTCACAAGGCCAATAAGCACCGGCACTTCTACGAGCGGCCCTATCACGGTGGCAAATGCCGCCAGTGATTCGATGCCAAAGACTGCGACGGCAACTGCAATCGCAAGCTCGAAATTATTGGACGCTGCGGTAAATGAGAGAGTGGCGGACTTCTGGTAATCGACCCCGAGACGGTAGGCCATCCAGAAGCTCGCAAAGAACATGATGACGAAGTAGCAGAGCAGCGGGATCGCGACCCGCACGACATCGAACGGTACATTGACGATATAACTGCCCTTCAGGGAGAACATCACTATGATCGTAAAGAGCAGGGCGATAAGGGTAACCGGCGAGATCTTCGGGATGAAAACCTGCTCGTACCATGCTTTCGACTTCACGCGGAGCAGGGCATACCGGGTGACCATCCCCGCTATGAACGGGATGCCAAGGTAGACAAAGACGCTCCCGGCGATCTGGGTTATCGTGATGGAAACCGCAGAACCGGCCCCAATGCCGAGCATGGGAGGCAGGTACGTGATGAAGAACCATGCATAGACGGAGTAAAAGAATACCTGGAAGATCGAGTTCAGGCCCACGATGGCGGCGCAGTACTCGCAATCCCCGAGCGCGAGATCGTTCCAGACAATCACCATCGCGATGCAACGGGCAATCCCGACCAGGATCAGACCGTACATCAGGAACGGTTGGTCGCGGAGAAAAACGACGGCAAGGACAAACATCAGGACCGGGCCGACGATCCAGTTCTGGACAAGCGACAGGCCGAGGACCTTCGTGTCCCTGAAAACGTTGTGGAGCTCTTCGTACCGCACTTTTGCGAGCGGCGGGTACATCATGAGGATGAGCCCGATCGCGATGGGGATCGATGTCGTCCCGACCGAGAGGCCGGTGATCATTGCGGGCACTGCGGGCGAGAAGTACCCGATGGCAATTCCCGCTGCCATCGCAAGGAAGATCCAGAGCGTGAGGTACCGATCGATTACGGAGAGATGCCTCGTGGGGTTATCCATATGCGTTCACCGGTGTCCACTCAAAGTATTTTCTCGAGAATATCCGTGGCATCCCGCACAAGCGCCGGGCATTTTGTGACAAAGAGTTTCTTGTCGCGTGCCGTGACGTATTCTTCCTGATTGCCAAGGTTATATCCCAGCAGGTCTGTGCAGTTGACCGAGCCGTTCTTTACGGTAAATTCCTGGAGGAACTGCTGCACGAGCATCTGAGTTTTATCCCTTGCGGCGTTATCCTTCGGCATTACCTTGCCGTATTTGAGCCCGATGACCATAATTGCCCCGGACACCGCACCGCAGATATTATCGGTCCGGGAAAGCCCGGAGCCAAACCCGCAGGCAATTTTGTACGCCGTTTCTTTGTCAAGACCGAGTTCTTCAGCAAAACTGCTGAGTACCTGCCGCCGAGCAGGAGAAACCTCTCATAAATGTGGCATATGCTTCATCTGATTTCATGGTCCGCAATTACACCCCCTTCCTCAGTCCCGCACGAACACGGTTCTTCTTTTGTTTCGCCGCCGCAGCAGGAACTCTCCGGCCCCCCGCAGCTGCATTCGCAGCTGTCCATGTCCTTTCCCCTGAGTGCAGCACCGATCATGGCCCATGCGCACCCGACACCGCTCTGCACCTCAATTGCCTGTACCGGACAGTTGAGAGCACATGCGCCGCACTCCATGCATCCTGAAGGGCGGACGAGTTCAGCCCGGTCTTCCCCTTCGGCGAAAACGCCATGGGGGCAGACCTGCGTGCAGCGCCGGCAGTTGATGCACTTTTCCGGGAAATACCGGAGCGTGTTCTTCGCGTAGGAATCAAACATCAGGCCACTCCCATGAGATGGAGGACGCCCAGTGCGATCCCGAGGAGGGTCCCGGCGCCAGCCATTATCACCATCACCGGCACGTACCGGAAGATCTCCTTTTTTACACCAGTACGTGACGTGAACGTAGTCGAACCTGTGAAGTTGAGGGCAAGGTATGCTGTCACGGCCGGCATGATCAGAAGCGGGACAAGCACGGTGATGATCAGTCCAATGCCGGAAAGTCCGGGGGTCAAGGCATAAGTGGCCGCAAACGGGATCGCGACAATTGCGCCGAGGATAAATCCTTTCGTGGAAAAGTCCCGGGTTGGGATGACCGGCAGCAGGGCCGGGAAGAGGATGGTTCCTGCAAAGACTGCGGAAACCGCTGCAAGCGCTGCGACCGGGCCGGCGAGGAAGTACAGCACAACTGCCGCTGCTATCATTGGCAGGAGGATATGCACCAGTTCCACGGGAGCAAGGACGAGCCGGTCGGCAAGGGTAAACCGGACGGTACGCATCTCCCTTGTTGCCGTGTGCGTGGCGAGGTAGGCAGGCAGATCCCGGGCCCGGACTGGGCTGTACTCGACCGAGAAGCCGGACCTGCGTGATACTTCATGCGCAGAAACGCCCGGCGCCCCGAGCTGGGGGAGGATGATCCTGCGGTGCGATACGATGCCGGAGAGCCCGGTCGCATCAATGCGCCGGACCAGTTCATCGGTGCCGAACGTGCCTTTGCCCGCGGCGCACCAGATGTTGATACCTCTGGTGTCCAGCACGAGGATATACGCGTCGATGCCGGCAAGCGCCGAACGGAGCGCATCAAAGCTCAGCGTGTAGTTCGCGGACGCAAAGACCGGTGATTCCGGGATGGCAAGGCCCAGTTTGTACAGCCCGGGCTGTACTACATGGCCCATCCGGTTTACGCCCCACCGGGCGAGGAAATGATCCCACCGGTCGGCAAAGGTGATCGCAGGGCTCGCGTACATGAATTCCTGTGCCGCCCGGGGAACCGGCGGTGAGCAGGTGCATGCGCATTGTTGTGCTGCCATGGAGTCCATCCATTTCAAATTTTGTTGAAATTTTATCCGGGCGTGAAACGTATATACTTTGGCATTTCATATTATTTTGAAATGAAAACCTATCCGTGGTCCTGTTGCAGCCCGCGAAAACCCGGGCCCGGAAAGAGGGCAGCCCCTGATCCCGATGCGGGCCGTGAGGCCGTCGAACATCTGGGAGGAGTTGAGGCCCTCTCCCGGCACATTCCGGAAGAAAAGGAGCTCGGTTTACAGAGCCGGAAGTATCACGCACTCTCCGATCCTCTTCGCCTTACCATTCTTTACCTCCTCAAAGACCAGCCACTCTGTGTCTGCGTCATCAACCAATTCATGCATATCTCCGGCCCGAAACTCTCCTATCACCTGACGGTTCTTAAAGAGAGTGGACTTATTGAAGGAGAGTACCGGGGGAACTGGATTTATTACTCGTTGACAGAGACGGGCCGGGAATTTACCGGATGAGTGATCCTTTTCCGGTTTTAGCCCTGTACAAGGTCGCAGGGCAGGTGGTGGGGGTGATTACGGAAATGGGGGGATAATCCCGCTCTTACTTTTTCCGGTATTTCTTTCCGGCCGAGAACGCCTTTTCAACGTTTTTTCCGATATTGAAATAGGTGGCCTGGGCGAGTACGATCGGGTTTACCTTCGTGACATCCGGTTTTCCGTCAGTTATGCAACCCTTGTCAGCGTAGACCCCGATAACCTCGCCAATATGCAGCAGGTGGCTCCCGCAGTCAACGGCTTTGAAGAGTTTGCACTCGATATTGACCGGGCATTCCTCTGCCATGGGAGCGGTCTTCAGTGTGCCGTAGAATGATTTGAAGACCCCGGACTTGTCCTCCTGCGCCCCTGATACAATACCGCAGTGGTCGGCCTCGACTACCAGTCTTGCGGACGGTATATTCAGGCTGAACGTCTTGTTCTCCCCGATTCCCTTAACCGTGTACCGGGCCTTGTTGAGCGCAACGCAGACCATCGGTGGAGCCACGCAGGCGACCGTTGCTGCCCCGGCGGTCATATAGTTTGCTTTTCCGTTCACGTTTGCTCCCACGAGCACCGTGGGCATGACACTCATATACGGCATCGGGCCGAGCGTGATTTTGTCCATGATTTCCCTCTTCGCTGATGTTTGCACAGGCGGAGTTTAAAGGTATCTTTGGAGGGTTCCGACAGGTTGACGGGACCTCACAGAGAAATCAGGTGAATTATACATTTTCACAAACGGAGAAACCTGCAGAAGTTTCCCGACGTCCCACCCTGGCCCTGACTTTTGGTATTTTGCCAGATCAAACACCTTATCAACAACTCCTGCCATAGTTCCGATCATGGAACATCTGGTAACATATTTTGAAACACTCGATCCGGAGAACACGGACATCACGTTTCGGTTAGCACGCGAACGTGCTCATCAGCTCGAAATCAGGAAGATAGTGATCGCGTCTACGAGCGGTGCTACTGCGAAGAAAGCAATGGAGTATTTCAAAAACGACGGTATACAGCTGATCGTTATTCCTCATCAATGGGACTTTCACCGCGAGATCAATGCGTTTCCCGAGAATCTGGCAAAGACATTGAGGGAAGCGGGACATGTGGTTCATTTTGGCACGATGCTTTTTCACACCACCGACCTCTATGAATCGACAACACCTGTCGTGATGGCAAACCTGCTGCGCTGCTTCTGCCAGGGGTTCAAGGTCTGTTTTGAAATTGTGCTCATGGCGACAGATGGCGGTCACGTAAAGAGCGGTGAGAAGATCATTGCCATCGCCGGCACAGGAAGAGGATCGGATACGGCACTGGTCATGCAGGCCGCATCCTCGCAGCACCTGAAAAACCTCCGGGTCCATGAGATCCTCTGTAAACCGCTCAACCCGCTGAACCTTGAAGAGGTCCATGCAAGGATGAAAAAGGAATTGTCCCGGTAATCCAAGGAGCAGCCATTCCCAAAGGTGCTGGTGCGTTCACTTTTGATGTGAATATTTTAACGAGCTGAATTACTGGTTGCCAACCATAAACGCCTCAGCAGGCTCCCCTCATATTAACCTGTTTTTATGCCGATAGTTAACCCGTCGCCGATAGGAAGTATTGTGCTCCTTAAACAGGGATTATGAGCAACCATCCTGTTGAATTCTTCAAGTGATTCAAAGGATCTTTTCATCCTTTTCATTCGATCAACGTCTGCGGGTTTGGATATATCCGCGTCCATAACCGGAAAAAGGGAATCTTCAGCCATGAACACGCCACCGGGTTTCAGCAGGGCAACCAAACGGTCAAACAAAACAGGATACAGGGTTTTATCCCCGACATCCTGGAATATCAAATCATACCTTTCGTCGAGAGTCGGAATTATTTCCTTTGCATCCCCGATTATTACCTCGATACATTCGGCAACACCGCTATACCTGAAATTTTTTATTGCCTGCTGTGCTGACTGCTCATCGTACTCAATCGTGGTAATTGTGCCGCCGTATCCCTGAGCAACTTTTGCCATTGATACTGTTGAATAGCCGATACTTGTCCCGATTTCTAAGATTTTTTGCGGTCGTACCAGATGTATCACTATCTGCATCATTCTTGAAACGTCGCTATCCACTACGGTTCCGAAGTTTTTCAGGCCAGTGGATTCAACATACTTTTTTTTGAACGCTTCATCATTTTCATATAAGGTATCAATATAGGAAACTGCTTTTTCAAAATTGAGTTTCATGATCCTCACGTTCCCTTTTTACCTGAATTATGATCTATGAGAATTTATTTTAGGACATGCCTCTGAATGTGGATTATGGCAAGGAAGGCCCCCTGTACCATTATCTCACCCCGGAGATCGCGAAATCACGCGGACGATCACCCTTGAAGAGCACTATGCGAGCCCTGCATTTCTGGACGGCCCGGGACAAAGACTCAAAGACCAGCCAAGGATGACAGGTCGCATCGGTTCCGGGAGTATGGCCGAAGATTTGCTGGATCTCGGTGAGAAGAGAATCGCTGAAATGGATGCCGCAGGTATCGACGTGCAGGTATTGTCGCTGACCGACCCCTCGGTGCAGCAACTCGACGCGGCCGGGGCCGTAAAACTGGCCCGCGAAGCGAATGACTATCTTGCGGAGGCGGTACGGCGGTATCCCCGGCGGTTCGCCGGATTTGCCACACTGCCAACCGCCGCTCCCGACATTGCTGCTGATGAGCTGGAACGTATGGTCAAAGAACATGGCTTCAAAGGAGGATGGATCAACGGACACACCCGGGGCTGCTACCTCGATGACAAATTCTTCTGGCCGATCTTAGAGCGTGCCGATGCGCTCAAAGTTCCCCTCTGCATCCACCCGACACCACCACCGGCGCCGGTGATTGAGGCGTACTATTCAGGCTTCTCACCCGAGGTAGTAAACGGGTTCTCCCGGCACGGGTGGGGCTGGCATATCGAGACTGCAGTCCATGTCCTCCGCCTCATCCTCGGTGGAGCGTTCGACCAGTTCCCGGATCTCCAGATCGTGATCGGCCACATGGGGGAGGCTCTTCCTTTCATGATGCCCCGGCTCGACAAAGGTCTGTCCACGAACGTTACGAAGCTTGAGCATCCTGTCGCAGACTACCTCCGGGAGAATGTGGACTATTCGTTCAGCGGTTTCAACTTTATCCAGACCTTCCTCAACCTGTATCTTCAGGTCGGGGCCGACCGGATCCTGTTCTCTGCCGACTACCCGTACAGTTCCATGGCGGAAGCACGCACCTTCCTCGAAAACCTCCCGGTGAGCCGTGCGGATAAGAACAGGATAGCGCACGGAAACGCGGAACGCCTCCTGCGACTCTGATACCTTCCCGAAGAGTACCTAAAAAGAGGTGGTTTCCCTTTTGGGAAAGTCCGGGAGGAACAGGCATTCCGCCAACGATGCACTTCCTGCCGGCAAAACCGGAATCTTTTTTAGCGTTTCCAGATCTCCATGCTTGACATATTCTTCCCGTGATACGCAATCTCGCCTGCGGTGAACACGATCACGACAAAATCCGGATTCTCCGGCGTTTTGAAGTGCTGTTCGAGCATCGGGTTCCAGGTACTTTTTCTTCGTGGCAATATCTTCGTGGACCTTGCCCTTTGCCCTGATCTCGACATATGGGTCGGAATATTCCTTTCCCGACCAGATGGCAAGAGCCGTGTCAGGGTTTTTCTTCAGCTGTTCGACCTTTTTCGAGGATTTCATCGTTGCCCCGACAAGGGTCATGTCTGGTAGGCCGGGCAAGCACCATGAATCGGACCGCCGGGAGCTTGCCGTCCAGTGTTGCAACCGCTGCAACATGGGGACCACTGATGACTTCCATGATCTGCTCTTTGAGTGGCATGGAAGCCATTCTCATCCATGATCGTATAAATGTACGGATTGGGGAAATTGAGATACGATCTATTATGGCCGGCCTCATACCAAACCGGTTGCGATATGATTAGGCACTGACGCGTCTGCGTGACGTTTGAATAGTCAACCTTGATGGAGTCATGCAATCGATCTTCTGCAGGAATTCTGAAAAACATTATTGTCTGAAAAGATCTTATCCTGTAAATTATAGGTTCAGGAGAATGCCCGTATAACTCCGGGGGTAGCCCGATCTCATGGAAAACAGCGAACCTACAGGCATTGGAACAGGGTCTGTAAAAAAGGGCATCGACTACAAGTGGATCGTACTCTCGATTACGACCATCGAGATGTTCATGGTATCCGTGAACGGCAGCATTACCCTCATCTCGCTCCCTGCGATATTCAACGGAATCAATATCGATCCGTTCACCTCGTTCCAGTACCCTGATCTGGGTGCTGATGGGATACAGCCTCGTCACCGCGACCCTGCTCCTTTCCTGCGGCCGGCTCTCGGACATGTACGGCCGGGTGAAACTCTACAATATCGGCTTTGCGATTTTCACCTTCGGATCCATCCTGCTTTTTCTCACGCCCGGCACCGGTGACACCGGTGCCATCGAGATTATCGTCTTCCGCCTCGTCCAGGCCGTAGGGGCTTCGTTTACCTTCTCGAACAGCGCCGCAATTCTCACCGATGCATTCCCTCCCAATGAACGGGGCAAGGCGCTGGGTCTCAACCAGATTGCATTCCTGTCGGGCCAGTTCATTGGTCTTATCCTTGGAGGAATTCTTGCGTTCTACAACTGGCGGTACGTATTTCTCGTCAGCGTGCCGGTCGGGATTCTTGGGACGATATGGGCATACCTGAAACTCAAAGAGTCCCCGTTACCCAGACGGGCCCGGAAGATCGATATATGGGGGAACCTCACGTTCTTTGCCGGCCTGACCCTCTTGTTGATCGGGATCACGTACGGACTGCTTCCCTTCGGGAACGACCCGATGGGATGGGGCAGTCCATGGGTCATCGCTTCGATAGTCGCCGGCGTCATTTTACTGGTTGCATTCCCGTTTATCGAGAACCGTGTCGAGGACCCGATGTTTAAATTAAGCCTTTTCAGGAACCGTATTTTCTCCCTTGCAAATATCGCCGGATTCCTGAGCGCAATTGCCCGGGGCGGGATGATGTTCATGCTGATCCTCCTTCTTCAGGGCATCTGGCTGCCGCTCCAAGGTTATAGTTACGAGTCAACACCCTTCTGGGCCGGCGTGTTTATGCTGCCGCTCACCGCCGGATTTCTGATCATGGGGCCCCTTTCCGGCTGGCTCTCTGATAAATACGGGTCCCGGTTGTTCGCGACGGGTGGGATGGTCTTAACCGCCGTTTCTTTCCTGATGCTTGCGGTGTTGCCATATAACTTTGATTATTGGATCTTCGCGATTGCACTCCTGATCATGGGGCTTGGGAATGGCATGTTCGGGGCACCGAACATTGCGGCCATTATGAATGCAGTGCCCAGTGAAGACAGGGGTGTTGCATCAGGAATGAGGACAATGCTGCAAAACAGCGGCATGGTCATCTCCATGGGAATGTTTTTTACTATTATCCTCGTCAGCCTGACCCAGACCTTTCCACCCGTTCTCGCTGTATCACTTACGAGTGCCGGGGCACCAGGTCTCATTGCACCTATGAGTGCCCTCCCCCCGACGGGTTCGTTGTTTGCAGCATTTCTGGGGTATAATCCGGTTCGCGTCATCCTCGCTGCGGTACCACAGTCTGTCGTTGCTGCATTGAGCCCGGCAACGATAACAACACTGACCGGCATAACATGGTTCCCGGTCACCCTTGCGCAGGCATTCATGCCTTCCCTCAGGATCTCCTTCTATATCGGTGCAGCAATCTGTTTTGTTGCAGCAGTGTTATGCGCACTGCGGGGATCGAGGTATGTGTACGAAACCGATGAAAAGAAGTCCGAAAATCCGGCAGAAACACCGGAGCCGGAAAGTGAATCTTATTATGATATGTCTGAATGAGAAGGTTTATTCCCGGAAGGGTAAAGGGTGAAATGATGACGAAGATATTTGAGAAAATTCTGATAACAACGGATGGATCGGTGAAAAACCAGCCTGTCGTGAAGAAAGGCTTAGAGCTGGCCCGTGAACTTGGATCTACAACCTATGTCGTCTATGTAATCGACGAAACGCCTTTTACATCTTCGCAGGTGGAGGTACTGACGGATGAGGTTTATCTGAAATTAAAGGACGAGGGAGAAAAGGCCATTGAACAGGTGAAAAAAATCGCAGACGGGGTAAAATTAGAGACCTTCATTCTGTCTGGCAGACCTGCGCATGCAATCACTAAGTTTGCCGTAAAAAACAAGGTCGACCTGATCGTTGTCGGCTCGCAGGGGAAGAGCGGCCTCGAAAGACTGCTTTTGGGCAGTGTCGCCGAGAGCATTATACGGACGGCGGAATGTATGGTTCTCGTGGTGAAAAGCAAATAAGGTGCTGTTACATTGAAGGTTTACCTGATTATTTTAATGAGGTGAAAAAGTCGTCACCACCCGCCAATGCACCAGAACACCGGACTTTTTTTATTCAGGAGAACAGCTGCCTTTTCGTTTCACGTAATCACGGGCAAACATAACTATCGCGATGATTATCGCCACTACCAGGATGACTAGGAAAAGGTCCATGAGGTTGTTGAGGAAATCGCTTACAAATGATATGCTCCCGATATAATACCCAAGCATCAGGAGAGACCCACACCAGAGTATCGAACTGATGAGATTAAACCCAAAGTACCTGCGGTACTCCATCACGTTCACTCCCGCGATAAATGATGGCAGGTTCAGGACTGGCATAAATCGGGAAAAGACCATAGTGGCCAGACCGAACCGGTCCATCACATTGAGGGCCTTTTGGACATTGCTGTTGTTGAGGACTGTCGGGCATATCCCCCGGCAGATGGCCAGCCCGAAAATCCTCCCGCTCCAGTAGTTGATCTCATAGCCCGCAAACCCGCCACCGACCGCTATGACGAACAGCCACAGTATAGATAACCCATTGCCAATGGCTACCGCCCCGGTAAGGAACAGGAACGTGTTGTCGGGAATCAGTCCGCCGACGATAGTTGAAGCGAGCGTTATGACGATGAAGACCAGCAGGTATACCCATATCCCGTACTGCAGGAGCGGGCCCGGGGTGGAGAGGCTGGTAAGAGGCAGCATAGCTGCAATGATCGGAAGCACGACATATCAACAATATCCACGCATGCCATATGAATCTCCTTATTCCAGGGGGTGCTGTTGCATCTGCGGTGGGTAGCGGATTTTTCACTTCGGATAAATTTACCTGTCAACAGCGGGTGCAACAGAACCCCCTCCTCATCGATCCACTCCACTTTTGCCACCCTGCGTTCCTTTTAAAAAAGCCAAATTCTCGCTCTCAGCACGTCTGCACTGGTGGTTCTGTTATCTTAAGTCCGCCAGAATCTTTGGCGTTACCTTTGTGAAAAAAGATCAGCCATTACCTGCCAGCCGGTATGCCGTTTTCGGGACGGTCATCTCAAAGCGTGCGCCGGCACCGAATCTGCCATTCTCCTGTATCGTAATACCCGTAATATCAAGGATCTCACGCGAAATGGTTAAACCAAGCCCGGTATGTTTCCCGAATCCACGCTTGAAGATCTGCTCTTTCTCTTCCGGCGATACCCCCACGCCGTCATCTTCGCACCTGATGACATGGACATCATCACGATCTTCCAGAGAGAAACGGATGGTCGTGATCTTCCCGCCATACTTCACTGCATTATCCATCAGGTTGTAAAAGACCCTGACAATGAGCGGGTCGGCAAAAACTTCTGAATCTTCGGGGAGATCGTTTTTCACCATAACCTTTCCCAGCAGGATTTGTTTTGCCGCAGTATCGACAAGCGTACGACAGTTCTGCCAGGCTGCTTCGTTAATACCCAGTGATTCATATTCCTTGGCAGAACGGATTATGGATAAAATGCGATACGCAGCAGCTGAAGCCTTGTGGATATATTCATTTTGTGACGGATCAGGGCACTCTTTTTCAAGGAATTCGAGATTCCCCAAAAGCACGGTTATCTCGTTGTTGATGTCGTGCCGGGTAATACCGGAAAGCAGGTTCAGCTTCCTGCTGGCAAGAGCGAGTGTATTTTCAATGTGCCTGCGCTCCGTGATATCCCGGATGTTGCATTGTATAATTTTCTTATCGCCCACAAGGTAGACATTGCTGATAAACTCAACGTCCATGCCCTGCCCGTCTTTTTTTTGCAGGGGCAGATCTTCGTACCGGATATACCCCTTGGTTTTCAGCTCGGTGAATGCATGTTGGGCAAGGGATTGGTCCTTGATAAATCCGAGTTCCCAGAGATGTTTACCGACAAAATACTCCCGTGGATACCCCAGCAGGTCAAGAATGAAGGTATTTGCATCCGTGACTTCACCGGAGTCTCCATCGAGGATGAGAATGGCATCCTGTGCAGTTTCAAAAAGGCGACGGTATTTCAGTTCGGATTCCTTGAGAGCATTTTCCAGGTTAAGGGAAGACGTCTTCTTCCCCAAAAATATGAATCCCATAACGATGAGTGACCGGATGTACGTTTTCCTATTCTTTTCAGATCAATAAATATCTTTTCCGGGAATATGGGAAAAAAATATAATTACATAAAAATAGTCATTGCGGGAGAGATCACGGAGTGGAGCGGTGATGTGTTGGCTGCACTAGCCGGGCTCCCGGATACCCGTACCCTGCGGCATGCTGGTATTCCCGCCGGTGACAGCCCCGGTATGGCAAAGGCCGTATGGAACGGGTCCCTGGACACGTTTGCCGGTCCTGTGGGCCAGGAGCCCCGTTTTACCCCGGCATCAGGTTTAACCCCTCGTTCGCTTCCCTGCCGGCGATGCTGGCGCTGCATGCAGCAGTGCGACGGAGATTAAGAAGATGAAAATACAGCCCCGGTATCAGGAAAGACAGGGGTTTCACCGGAGTTTGCGGTCGCCACTCTGTTTCTGAAGAGTCATAAACTGCTCGTTCCGCGGGCATTCGTGCGGGTTCACCCCATCTATTGAAGGCCATTTCCCTTCCCTCGGGTTGAACCGGGCCGGGCATGACCATTGGCTTGCCGTCGATTTATCAGGTCCCGGGACCGTCCTGGTTTTGATGTATTCACAACCTGTACAAAAATGGTATGCGCTCATATTCGATCTCCTTATATGGTGTATTCATCAGACTTGTCGTGGTCTCTTGTCAGGGTGACAATATATGCCTTCCCTAGTATGCCGTATGCAGTTCTGTAATGTCTTCGGGATCTGATGTATTCTAACATCATTTCCCGCACTTGTCACAAAATTGCCAATGGATCGCGCTCCATGCCTTCGATCCAAGGTCATATTGTTAAAATTGTTATCGGGAGTTTCCGTTTTTCTTTTCAGCGAGATCAAGTGCACGATCCAAAGCTGTATTCAATGATTCACCGGCACATCCGAACTTTTGCAGGCGTTCATAATTTCGCTGCGATATCTTAACCATTTTTGGAGGTTCCGTCACCATTTCAGGATTGTTTACCGTTTGTTCCCTATATCCTTTATTTAACTTGGTAAACCTTTTAAACTATGTGTACTTAGAAAGTCAATGGTAAACATGGAGGAATGAGAAGATGAGTCAAGTCGTTATTGATACGGATAAGATATGGAGCGAGATCCGTGTTCCTTTAGCGATCATCGTAGTTATTGCCATAATAATCATCGCAGGGATAACGCTGTATGACAAAGGCTGGGCAGATGCCGCAACAGCACAAACTGCGGCATCCGCACCTGTGGCAACAGTGATCGCCCAACCAACCGCGATACCTGCCCCGGCGCCGGCAGGATTCCAGGATTTTTGGACAGGTCCACAGGAGATTCAATCTATGACCACAGGCAGCGGGAGTTCTCAGATCAACACCTACCAGACCGGGAGGTACTGATTTCGTACCATGGCAGGCATATAGCGCGTTAGAGCCGGGTGATTGGGTAAGTTTCCATGTCATTGGTACTTCATCCCCTTATGGGACCGTTATAATGAATGCGGATCAGGTTGTCCTCACAGGATACGGATATCCTGCCGGGTATCACGTTTATGATTCCGTCATGAATGACAATTGGCAAAAAACTTACCCCGGTTTTGTGACCGTCCACAATTAACCTTTTTCCACTTTCAACGATGTTTCCTGCGTCCAGCTCATTATCTGCCAACAGAAAGGCATGGCAAAGGCCAATGTGGGGTTTCTTTTCTAGGACCTTTGCATCTGTTCATATTCCTGGTACATCCTCATCCGGCAGCATCATCTTACATTCCGGGCAGTACCTGACACGGGATCGCGCTCTAAGCTTGCTTGCCTTCCTTTGCGGTCTTGATGTGTGCGCGGTGCATGGCCCCATGACCGTTGGAACAATGCCGGGATTTGCGGAACCAAAACCAATAATAATTTTATAAGAAAAAAGAATGTTACTGATAACTTTCGATAATATACATCAGAAACCATTTTCCGGCAACAAACGCATGAGTTCTTCCAGATAACGGAAAATGAATATTCCAGCAGCTACGCCAGTTTCTTTGTAATCCTCCTGTATGTTCAAACATCGGCGTAGAACCAAAGCATCTCATAAAATCTATGTTGATTCTGCGCCCGGTAAATTTTGTATTATAAAAGTCGTTTGCCATAGTGGTCACCCAAACTTTTTCATTATCTCATTTCGTATGTCTGCACTTTGTACGATTTTACTGTTTTTGTCAATCCCTTACCCTGTGTCCGCAGTCAGGGCACATCCAGGCGCAGGGGGTAATAATCGCTTCCTGTCTCACCCCCCACTTTTTTTATAAATAACTCATAACCAACGGTTAAAAATGAAAAAATAAAATGTAATGAAATTTCCCGGTTACCTCTTTTCGAACTCAGGGTAATGACGTTGCGAACTCCCGGACCTTTACCGATGCATCGGGTCTGAGAGGTATTCCATGTCCCGGCAGCATGATAGCGAAATCAAGTGCGGCGATTTTATTGATTGATTGCTGTACCTCATGTGTGTCTAATGCTAATGGTCCCGTTTTGATGTTAATGCCGTCATACCTCAAGAGATCCCCTGCAAACAGAATTTTTGATGCCGGATCAAAAAGACAAATACTTCCCGGTGTATGTCCGGGTGTATGAATGGTGGCAAGACCAGCGATGGTGTCACCGTCGTTGAGCTTTATATCCGGTTCAACAGGCTTTGATCTGAAAAACAAGGGCATGAGGACTTTAAAGATCATTCCCATAACACCTTTCGGCACAGGCGGGGTTTTTCTACCGGAAACGTAGTCCGCATCCGCTTCATGAATGGCCACCTTCGCACCGCTCAGTTTTTTGAGATCGAAAGCGTCACCCACGTGATCAACATGAAAGTGTGTCAGGACGATCGTTTTGATGTCTGAAGGTTTGCGTTTAAGAACATCCTGAATATATTGTACTATTTTTGCGCTGTTTTTGGGCATTCCCGTATCGATAAGTGTCAGATCGTCCCGAACAATAATAAAACAATTACCCTTTACACCATCGACCTGGTGAATTCCCGGTACTATCTCCATAATCCTCCAACTCCATTTTTTTGTTTTTCTTTTTTATTCCTATTAAATGAATAGCGTTGCCAAGGTGAACCTGATAAAAGCTATGAACTATCCAAACTATTAAACTTGGAGAGGGGGAATTAGGGTCTTATGAGAGAGAAATTCCTGCTTCTCTTTGTGTGCCTCGTACTCGTGTTACCTGTCGCGGCAATAAATTATCAGTATAATCCAATATCAGTAATTACCCCTGTTCCTACAGTTACGCCAACCACGACACTTGGGTACAGATCGTATCCAATAGCACTTGCTACCCCGACACCAACCCCAACTCCGACGGGTCCCTGGACGGAGATAAACGCTAACGCCCCGTGGTCGCCACGAGCATTTTTTAGCAGTCTGGTGATGTCCGATGGTAGTATCGTGATTATGGGCGGTGGTTCCAATGATGTGTGGCGTTCGACTGATGCCGGTGCCACATGGTCTGAGATAACTGAGAATGCTCCATGGTCAGCGAGAAATCGATTTGACAGTGTAGCGTTACCGGATGGAAGTATCGTGCTTATGGGAGGCTGGACCGGTAGCAACTTCCTCAATGACGTTTGGTGGTCACAAGATTATGGAGCTTCATGGACGCAGATGACCGCAAACGCAGAATGGTCGCCACGAGGAGATTTCAGTTCTCTTGTCATGCCCGATGGGAGTATCCTGCTTATAGGTGGAACCAATATCAATGTCCTCAGCAGTAACCCTGATACTAATTACAACGACGTTTGGCGTTCAGTAGACAATGGTATTCGATGGATTCAGGTTACGTCAAATGCAGAATGGTCGCCACGATCGTACCCCAGTGTCGGACTGATGCCAGATGGGAGTATCCTGCTCATGGGGGGATTGGGCAACAGTGGTATCGGTCTTAATGACGTGTGGAGTTCGACAGATGAGGGGGCAACGTGGAAGCTGGTCACACCTGATGCCGGGTGGCCAGGTAGATACGGTCAGAGCATGGTTGTAATGCCCGATGGCAGTATCGTGATTATAGGCGGCCTGAGTTATATTCCCCCCTACAATAGTACCGTTCTCCTAAATGATGTATGGCGTTCTACAGATGGTGGCAAAACGTGGACTGAAATAACTGCAAATGCTGCGTGGTCGCCACGATACGGCCAGAGTAGTTTAGCGATGCCGGATGGAAGTATTGTATTGATGGGGGGTTCGAATATTGCCAATCATTTTAATGACGTATGGCGCGGTGAATTACCCAACCCATTGTTCTCGGAGGTTCCCGTTGCAGCCCAGATTCCGCTTGCTACAAGTACGCCTAATCCTGCAACAACAACTCCTATGATGAATAGTACCGTTGTGCCGGTCACGACAACTATGGTATCGGATATAATTACTGCAAGTGAAACAATATCGCCGAGTACATCCGGGTCCCTGTCTGTCCCAGTCACCCAAAGAAATTCAACAAATGCAACAGCAAATCAAGTACCCACGAATACCCCGGGATTTGGAATAATATCCGGCGTCGGTGCAATAGCAGCAATACTTGCGATAAGAAAATGGACCCGATAAACCGGAAAATCCGGATCTCCGGGCCGACCGGATCAGAAAAATATTCCCCAACATAACAAATAAGATAATAGAAACGTAAAGAATTCTCAAATTTCTAATCAAAAATAACACACTGTCAACAGTGTATCTTAAAAAAAAGAACATGAAAAGCAGATCCTATAAACAACAGGCAAGTCTCTATACTCACACGCCATGTATTCACCCGGTTTGGTATGAAATAACACTCGAACGGGTTATCAGGACGATTTTCCTAAAAAAACCTCATGAAAATCATCATATCAGCTTTTGAATTATGAAAAGGAGTTGAACATATATGAAGAATACAACAACACACGATACAACAATGACCGATACAAAAATGCAGGAAACCGCCCCCCAAAAATCCGGATCTGGCACGAGTGCGCACCCGTCCACGGTGGTACCGAAAGTGATCTCCCACTTTGCAAAACACGTGAAAGCGTTAATACGTGGGTCGCACAAGGACGAGTACCGGAAGGACCATCCAAAAGCAGGGGCCGGTGTGAAAACCCCGTCCGCACCTGTCCTGAAATAACCAGTCCTCCACTCATCCTCCATCCGGCCCCTCTTTTTCGTCCGCGGTTCACAGGAGGGTATGCACGGACAGATATGCCGGCCGGGTTATTGATGCACGTTGGCTGCAACCGGGAACCCGGACCTTCGGATATCTCCTTCGCTGGCCGGGCTTTGCGTGGCGGGAACCTGCTCTCCCCACCAGGAAACCCTGAAACAGGTTCCGGTATAATCTGCCTGTCGGCCATAAGAGACTCCCGGGAATGGGGCAGAGCTCAGTTGTACCTCAGGCATCAGCTTTAACCCCTCATTCGTTTCATGTGGGTATATGCTTGAGGAGTTCTGCGAGCACAACCACTGCGATCAATACACTCCTTCCTTGGGAGGGTCTTTTGCAAAGTGTCTCATGATGCAGAGAGAATTATCCCGGGTCACCAACTGCCCACTCGGGTATGACAAAACCGGTCCCACGGGTACAAAAAAATGAGATTTGGATGGATGGTAATTATAATCGCAGACTGTCACGGATCAGGATTTTACGGGATGTACAACAACCGGAGGATGTACGATGGATGAACAAAAAGATGCAATTGGCAGAATCTTACCAATTACCTTTGTGAAAAGATTAGTCATATACGCAGTGACACTCTTGATCGTCATGAACTTTGGTGTATTTTATTATACCTACAACATACCATTCAGCACGGTTCTTGTCGTAACCCTCTTTGAGATTGTGTACATGGTCCTATTCGTAGCGTTCTGGGTTCCCCGGTATCAACGTGCAGGTGCCCAGGTCAGGTGGTAATCCTCATTTTACCACTCCTGACAACAATGGGCCATGCCTGAACCAGAAAAATACATTAAAATCTTTTTTTTATGCGCACTTTTCAGACGTTAACGAAAAAAAGACACATTTTAGAAGATTTTACTTTGAGGTGCTTTAAAAAAATTTATCCTCCCATCCCGGTAATCACCCCCACCACCTGCTGCACTGCCGCCCTTGAGAACGATCGGTACTTTTTTCGTCCATCTACCCGCCGGTGCTTTTCCCCGGTTCTCCCAAGTGCATAGGCTCATGTGGCAGGTGATTTCCCCGCCGCCGGTTTTTTTACCCTGACGAGATTTTTCGCATATCGTGCACCGCTCTATCTCACCGGTTCTCTCCGGCGTTTACTGCCCGATTGCCCCCCGGTGTTTCCTGTACCTTTACAGCGCTTTAGTCCCGTTGGAACGATAAAGGGACAGTTATAGATTTCGTTCATTTTCAAAATATGTGATAAAATCTGATACTCAGACAAAAATCTATTAAAAGGGAGTCTGAATCCTCTGCAGGTGATTACCATTATCTCCTCGATCGAAACCCCGGCCGGAATCCCTCCGGCGCACGCTACGGAATGCCAGAAACGGCCGGAGAAGAACCGGATGAAACCGCACTGTTTCGCGAATTCTTATCCCTGCATGTCCGGCGCAACCGGATCATGAGCGTCCAGCGCATGCTGCTCTGGTCGGAATGGGTCCGTTTCTGCCTGAAACAGACAAATGCTTTCCCCCGCTCCATACTGGAGGACCAGTTTAACGACATCCTGATGGGAAAACTGAACATCGGTGTTGGCAACGAGGATTTTTTCGGGCCTGTGTACGAGGGGATCCAGTTTATCCCCGAAAAGAACCGTTGAGGACGATGGCAAAAGACACGGACGTGAGTTTTGGTCCCTCTCTTCGCGTGCCGGGGAGAAGAGGCAGTGGTGTCGCTGTTCCCGAAAGCATTGGCAGGAATCCCGGCCCGGACAAACACCTGTCCCGGATCCAAAGGAACTGATGTATGGCCGGCGAATCGATCCTTGTCGTGGAGGATAACGGGATTATCGCGCTCCAGATAGCGGAACTGCTCGAAAAGAACGGGTACCGGATCGCCGGCACAACGGCATTCGGCGAGGAAGCCGTGGCGATGGCAACAAAAGACCCGCCGGACCTTATCTGCATGGATATCGGGCTGATGGGAAAGATCGACGGGATCGAAACCGCCCGGCAGATTCATGAGCACGCCGACATCCCCATCATATACCTGACTGCATATTCCGATACTAACCGGCTCGCCCGGGCAAAAGAGACCTCGCCGTACCATTACCTTGTCAAGCCATTCAACGAACGGGAGCTGGTCTTTACCGTGGATCTTGCCCTCCACCGGCACGCCGTCGACCGACAGCTCCGGGAGACCATGCAGCGCTACCAGGCGATAGTCGACAATGCTGCAGAGGGGATCCTTCTTGTCTCAGGTGATACAAAGACGATCCTCGAAGCAAACCCGGCATCGGCCCGCGTGTTCGGGTACACCGGCAACGAACTGACCGGTATGAATCCCGGCGACTTTATATCCTGGGACGGGATACCGGGGGGGCGGGGGGCGGGAACCTCTTTGCCCCGGATGGCTGGTCCGGGGAAGTGCAGCTCCGGCACCGGGACGGGTCCCTCAGGTATGCCGACCTTACGTCCCGCATCATCCCCCGCGAGGGAGCACCGCCGCTTGCCTGCGTGGTGGTCCACGATATTACCGAACGGAAACGTGCCGAGGAGGCAGTCAGCCAGGCGAACAAAAAACTTAACCTTCTCTCGGGGATAACAAGGCACGATATCATCAACTTGCTGTCGGCGCTCCAGGTGTACCAGGTCTTCCAGGAACAGGAACCCCCCGGGCCCGCACGCGACGAGTATTCCCTGAAGATCAAAGCCGCCTTGCAGCGCATAATGGCAATCATCCAGTTTACCAGGGAGTACGAAGAGATCGGCGTCAGGGCACCGGCCTGGCAGGACTGCTATTCGCTCGTGGATACCGCAACAGCGCAGGTCTCCGCCGGGAAAGCCGTGGTGGTAAACGATATTCCTTCCGGGACTGAACTATTCGCCGACCCGCTTGTCCAGAAGGTCTTCTACAACCTGATTGACAATGCCCTGCGATACGGGGGCAGCGCGATGACAAAAATCCGGTTTTTCGCGTCAGAAACAAATAATGGGCTTGTCCTTACCTGCGAGGACGACGGGGCCGGGATCGGCGTGGAGGATAAAAAACACCTGTTCGAGCGGGGGTTCGGGAAAAATACCGGTCTTGGCCTGTTCCTCTCCCGCGAGATCCTCTCCATAACAAAAATTTCCCTGAATGAAACAAGCGAGCCCGGAAATGGCGCCCGGTTTGCACTGACCGTACCCAAAGGGACGTACCGGCAGTCGGGTGGATAATTCAATAGCGTAAAAGAGGGATCGCCGGTATACCCGGATCACCACCCTATCCCCCTGAACGGGAAAAATAAAGCACCCCCTGGTGCATACGGGATCGTAGAGGATTCCTGCCATGCCCCAGACAGGAACAACCGACTGCTTGGTGAAGGTGATAGAGAACGGCCAATACTCTTGAAGGGTTAATTGAAAGGCTCTCCGATGACAATGAAGGGACGCGGTGGCAGGCGGCGGAATCGCTGGGACGACTGGGAGATCCCCGGGCCGTGGAGCCGTTGATCGACACCCTGTGGGATGACGATGCACGGGTGCGGCTGAAAGCCGCCTACGCATTGGGCATGCTCGGGGATCCCCGGGCTCTTGGTCCCCTGCAGAAACTCTACCGGATCGAGCGGGAGGATGCACGGGAGACCATCCAGGAAGCGATGGAGATGATCAAACAGGTGATGGCCGGCAACCCGGGATGAACGTGTGCGCACGCGTGACCCCTTGGGCGGCGGGAGTCACGGTATCCCAATCCGGTTCTGTTGCTTTAACGGGACTTTATGAAAATGATTTCGTCGTGATCCAGCAAAATTGACTATCTAAAGATCCCGACAACGCAACAGCACCTGTCTTTGAATAATCTAAAAAGGGATTATGTGGTTCCGGCAGTCTGGTACACCTGAGTAAGAAACCGTGCCTCGAAGACCTCGATGATCGGGAGGACTATGAGGAAGATAATTACTGCAATAACCAGTCCGACAATTGGCAGGGCAATGATCAGTGCCATAAGGATGGCCCAGAGAATGAGAACCGGGATACCGACTACGATGGCAACGATAATGAGTGCAAGGATATACGAGAGCCATCCGATCTTTTTTATGGTGGCAAAAATTTCACCAAAATTAAAAGCCTCGCCGAAGCTCCCGGTTCGTGCAAAGCGGATAATTCCGATGGGCGCGACAATGGCAATGATGATTGCGACTATGATCAGGATAACTGCAAGGATCCCGGCACCGGCAAGACCTGTCATTGCTGCGGTTGGGTTACTCCCCATTTGGGTTACAAACGTTGCACCAATCACAAGGAATTCTAATATAAGAATGGGGATCGCATAGATAAATCCGACAATCAACAGGAGAATTCCATCAACAAATAACGTGCTCCAGCCATCCACTTCGGGTGCAGGTTTGGTACCCCGGTATACGCTCATGATATACCCCATCAGGGGTATTGCCAGAATAAGTGTGGCGATAATCAAGAGCAGCCACGTGTTCACTTTGTCGATTATACCCTCTTTTACATAGGTAAAAGAATTCCCGATCATGGTTCCATAGTCCATTTCATTCGCCACGAAGAGTCATAGTATCTTTCTTCTCATAAAACAGTCGCTAAAAATGATTGTTAATTTTCCATTATTGGGTTCTGGTGCGTCTGTGGCTGATACTCAAATTATCGCGAAGTGAAAGATCTGCCATCAACCGTAGATGCAACAGCATCTTTGATGTTTCTGATAGTTTGATGTAACATTGGGAAATAAATCAGGACAAATGCGAATTTTCACAAATTAATGGTATACCGGAGTTATCCCCGTCCCGATAATTAATTAGAATGTAAAGACCCATTGGTGGTTGTGAGAGGAAAAGAGATGGCGGATCAGGGAACATTCTCCTGCCAGATTTGCGGGATACATAAGAGGAAAAACGACCTGGTGCCTGCGGAGCTGGTTCCTGCATCGATCGTTGATATCGTCACAAAGGAACATCCAGCGTGGTCACCCGAAGGATACATCTGTAAGTCTGATCTCAACCGGTTCAGGATACATTATATCCGTGATGTAGCGGAGAAGGAAAAAAATGAATATGCCTCGTTCAAAGGGACAGTCAGTGATGACACGACAGTGGAGAATCATCTCCCTAAAAATGACAATATTGAATATGAAAAGAGGATGACCTTTGGCGAACGCGTCTCCGACAGACTCGCCGAATTCGCCGGGAGCTGGACGTTTATCGGGGTTTTTACCGCCATGCTTTTCTTGTGGGTTATCTTGAACTCCACTATTTTACTCTCCCGGGCATTCGATCCCTATCCCTATATCCTGCTTAACCTCGTCCTGTCAGTAGTCGCTGCGATCCAGGCCCCCATCATTATCATGAGCCAGAACCGCCAGGAAGTGAGGGACCGTCTCCACGCCGAACGTGATTTCGAGGTGAGCATCCATACGGACTCCGAAATTCACCGGCTTCATAAGAAAATTGATTATCTTGCGACGAATCAGGCACAAAAACTCATGGAATTTCAGAGTTTTCAACTCGAATTTATTGAAGAACTCCTTCGGAAAACAGATTGAAAGCGTGCTCAAGGGTGTCCTGATTTTTTTAGAGGGCTGCCTTATCAAATGCCTCTCTCCACCCAGCCGGGCAACCCTTACAAAAATTTTGTAGTCTTTTGATCCCGTAGTAGACACACCAACCGGAGTGGCACATCACAATCGTATGATTATGAAAAATGGAGAGGATCAGAGGATTTTTTTGCCGGCATTCGGGCCCGGCTGGCATTCGAAAACATCGGCGATCTTCACGATGATAAGGGAATGTGCAGGCATGGCCGGGTTCTTTTTGTTGATCTTTACCTAAAGGTAGCGATAAATGAGCAGCTATTTCCTCTTAGAATTCCGGACACGCTTCCCAATTTCCGTGCCCATGGTTACTAAAGTCTGCGATCACATCCTTCTGGTCCTCAAGCTTCTGAATTTTTATTGAGGCACGTACGACATCCGGCCCGAAAAATTTTTTGACCCCGCTCAGGGCGCAATGTTCCCCGGGACCGCACAGGAGACAGGGCACATTTCCCACAACCCCGACAGCACCGACAACATCCATGCCTTCTATATTCATAAAATGTTTTACCGAAGAGATTGCATGTTCCATCGACGGGGACAGCACGTCATTTTCCGGAGGATGAGCACTTGTAATAATAATCCCAGCGGGCTTACCCCTCAAGAACCCATGTTTGTGCCTCAGGCACCATAACCTTTCGAGAAAGGATTTCGTCCGTCCATCAAGATATCCGTATGGTGGATAACCGGCGACAATGAGGGCATCGGCATACCGGATTTTTTGTGCCAGGGCAGTAGCATCATCCTTAAGGACGCAGACGTTTGTCTCTTCACATCCAAGACATGCCCTGCACGGTTGGTAGGAATAATCGGATAATTTGATGAACTCTGTTTCCTCTCCGGTTGCGTCAAGAGCAATGCGTAGTGCCCGATCAGTATTACTGTTCGGGACAGGAGATCCTGAAATACCAATTACCGGCATGTTCGTTTTTCCTCATATGCTTTAAAGGAGTTTCTTTCCTGCGTTTTGTCCCGGCTGGCATTCGAATACATCGGTGATCTTTACAATGATAAGGGAACGTGCGGGCATAGCGGGATTCTTTTTGTTCATCTTTACCTTCATTTCGTCGAAATCCTTGCCGCTGGTCTTGACCGTCGCATGACCCTTGATCTGGAAGCAGCCCTTGATCTCCGGGCCCCAGATATAGAGCGCAATCTTCGGGTTAGCCGCAAGGTTCTCAAGCGACTTGTGCATGAAGTTGTCCGTGATCCAGATCGTATCATCGCTGACGAGTTCGACGACCCCGATAGGAACCACGTTTGGAGTACCGTCTTTTGATGCAGTCGCAACCGGGAAGATCTTCATCTTACCAAACGCTTCTTTCATCTCTGCGGTTAATTTTGCCATAGTAAATTCACCGGTAATGAGCGATTGTCCAAGGGATTACAACCCTGCACGTTCGACGATAACGTCAGCAACAGCCTTTGCACTCTTGAACGGGAAGTCCGATGCCTTCAGGAGTTTTCCTGCCTCGCCGGCAGTCATCTTCAGGTCCCCGACCTGGCAGGTCGTATCTGCACCATTCGGGAATGCTGCAATCAGGTCTTTTGGCGTTGCTACCGGGAATTTGGCTCCCTTGAGTGCTCCTGTGATCTGTGCATGGATTTGTTCCTTAACTGATTTGGTCATAATTTTTTCACCGGGTATCCATTGCAGGGTCGTTAATATATAGATAAGGGTCATAAAAATACACAAAGTATCTTTGATACAGAAAAATGACCCGCATGGTCATAAGCATTCCAATCAAACACGAGAGGAGAGTATGGGAGCAGTACTGGGGACAATGACCGAGATTCGCGAGCTAAAGACGGAGATCACAGGTCTGCGCACTGATTTGAAGCGGTTTGTCGAGCGGGCAAACCAACAGCACCTGGACGCAGTACTCGGAGATGTTAAGAAAGAGTATGCCGGAGTGTTCGCGGATAACCAGATTGGTACTGCGAAGGCCGATCTATCTGCCCGCATGGTAGAGGATTGTGCTATGCGGAAGACCTGTTACGAGGTATTCATGGAGTTTTTGGAGAATTCTGCCCGGCATATCACAGAGGGGAATATCTCTGACGAGCTGATCCAGTCGTACCGGGGAAAGATGAAGACACTCCGGAAGAAGGGGCCGTACGATCGGTGTGATACCTGTTTTACTGAAGTTAGCCGACTTTTCGAAAAGCAGGTCTCATTGATGAAGACACTCGGAATCTACCAAAAAAGTCCCGATACAGCGGATTTAGTCGCTGAAATACCTGATGAGGCTGTGGTAAATGACATCCTTGAACCTGTTGCAAATGCCCAGCGGTTCCAGATCGTAAAGGCGCTTATAACCGGGACCCGGACCTTCTCGGAGATCTCCCAGTTGACCGGCCTCAAAGGTGGGAACCTTCTCTTCCACATCAGGAAACTGACGGAATCCGGTATGATCCTCCAACGCCACGAGCGTGGCGATTACATCATCACAGACAAAGGATACAAGACAATGGTCGCGATTGTGGAGCTATACAGGGTGCTTTCAGTTTGAAAAGTCTGGATTGTTTAGGATAGTCCTCTGAATTCCGGGTAGCGAATTAAATTTTAATGCCGTGTTGTCATGCACCGCCGCTAGCGCTCCTCTCTCTGCTGAGGGAATAGCTGTATCCTAGGATATAAATAGTATATTCCACTTATGAATTTTCACCCTAAGGGCATTCGGAGGCAAACACGTGGTAAACGTCGATAAAGCTGGAGAAGTATATCGGTGCAATATTTGTGGGAACGTTGTGGTTGTAAAAGAGTCAGGGGGCGGGGAACTCATCTGTCATAACGAACCGATGGAACTTGTAAAAATACAGGAGAATAAGTCCGGTTAATCTTGCCGTTTCTCCTTTACCTGAGTTGATTTATGGTTGAAGTATCCTATCTTGTTGCATTCGGTGCCGGAATCGTCTCGTTCCTCGCTCCATGTGTCCTCCCGCTGGTGCCGGGTTTCCTCGTCTATCTTGCCGGTACCTACAGTCCGGGAAGGCGCCGCGAAACGGTGGGACATCCTTATCGCGAGCATTCTCTTTGTTGTCGGGTTCTCGGTTGTTTTCGCTATCCTCGGTGTCCTGCTCAATACGATCCTGACATCAGTCGCTTCTGACGTTCAGGTCTGGCTGTCCCGGGCGGGAGGGCTGATCATCATCTTCTTCGGCCTGTACCTTATGGGGCTGATCCGGGTCAGCTGGCTTGAGAAGGAATATAAATTCCGGGTGACCGGGATCAAATCGAAATATGTCACTGCATTTCTCTTCGGTGTTGCATTCGCTGTCGGATGGACGCCTTGTGTCGGAGCGGCACTGGGGGCAATTCTCGGGCTTGCAGCGTCGCAGCCGTCACTCGCATTCACACTCTTGCTGGCATACTCGCTCGGTCTCGGCCTGCCCTTCATCATCACCGGGCTTTTTGCATCCCAGGCAGTCGTGTGGATTAACAAATATTCCCGGGTCCTGGGATACATCAACATCATCTTTGGGGCTCTCCTGATCGTTCTCGGTATCCTGATCTTCACACAAACGCTCGGACTCATCGCTGATCTGACCATGATCAACGGATACATTTTAGGGAGCTGACCTGATGGAAAAAAGGACAATTGTACTGATAATCGTGTTGATCCTGATAGCAGGGACTATTGTGTACGTCCAACAGTTCAGTCCGAACAGATCCTATACAGGAACTTCGGTGGCACCGGGTAACCGGACTGCAATCAATGCTGAAAAGGCGAAACTCTACCCGTACGCAAAAGAGATCGCAGATCCTTCAGGGTTCGTGAATGTGGATAACATCACTATCGGGAGCCTGATAGGCAAAGATGTCATCCTGGTGGATTTCTGGACATACAGCTGCATCAACTGCGAACGCACGATCCCGTACCTGAACACATGGTACTCAGAATACCATGACCAGGGCCTTGAGATTATAGGAGTCCATACTCCGGAGTTCCAGTTCGAGCACGATATCAACAATGTCCGGATGGCGGTCCAGAAATTCGGTATCAAATATCCGGTCGTTCTCGACAACAATTACGCGACATGGGATTCCTACGGGAACCAGTACTGGCCTGAGGACTACCTTATCGACATTGATGGATTTATTGTCGACCGCAACATTGGTGAGGGTAACTACAACACAACGGAAATGGAGATCCAGAATCTCTTACGGGAGCGGGCACAGGCACTCGGGATCCAGGTCAACATCTCCAACACGACATCGGTACCTGCGAATGCCGTCAGTGTGGATTTCTCTAAGGTCAGCAGTCCGGAGACCTACTTTGGATCTGCACAGAACCAGTACCTGGGGAATGGAAACCAATCGGTGAACGGCATGCAGACACTGGTGCTGCCCGGTTCGATCTCCTCGAATACACTTTACCTGGGAGGGACCTGGAACTTTAGCGACCAGTATGCCGAGACAACAGGAAATAATAGCGTTGTCTTCCAGTACCATGCAAAGAACGTCTATTTCGTCGCGAGCGCAAGCAATGCCACGAAAGTAAGCGTCGTGGTTGACGGCAAACCTGCTGTTGCTATCGGTGGGCCGGATGTCACCGGGGGGGTTGCAACGATCAGTGACGAGCGGCTGTACCAGCTCGTAGCAGGTACGGACTACGGAGTGCACACGCTGGAGCTGGACATCCCACAGCCGGGACTGCAGGCGTATACGTTTACCTTTGGATAATCATGGAAGAACGAACCATTGCACTCATCGCAGCGCTGATTTTCATTGCAGCGGCCATCGTATTCTTCGGGCGGTTCACTCCTTCAAAATCGTACACCGGTACGCCGGTCATTCCAGAGGTAAACATTTCAAGCAATCCGGCGGAGGCTATGATATACCCGTCCGCACAGGAAATCGCCGAACCGTCGGGATTCGTGAATGTTGACAACATCACTATCGGGAGCCTGATCGGGAAGAAAGTTATCCTCGTTCACTTCTGGACGTTCAACTGCATCGATTGCCAAATGGAGATCCCGTACCTGAACACGTGGTACGACAAGTACCATGACCAGGGTCTTGAGATCATCGGTATCCATACCCCGGAAACTCCGTTCGAGCATGACATCAGCAATGTCCGGCAGGCTGTAGAGAAATATGGTATAAAATACCCGGTCGTGCTCGACAATGATTACGCAACATGGGGATCTTACGGCAATGAGTACTGGCCTGCGGATTACCTTATCGATGTCAATGGTTTCATCGTCTACCACAATTTCGGTGCGGGAAACTATGATACGACCGAGGCGAAGATTCAGGATCTTCTGAAAGAGCGGGCTGAGGTACTGGAGACACAGACCAACACCACTAATACGACGGCGACATAGCAGGGACTGACTATGGAGAACATATGCTGGAGCTGGACATTCCGCTGCCGGGATTCCTGGCATTTGCATTAACATTTGGTTAATAATCGAGGATGATATCATGGACAACAAACAGATGAAGGCAACATTTGCCGGTGGCTGCTTCTGGTGTATGCAGCCCCCGTTCAGGATGACAGATGGAGTAATTGACTCGGTCGCCGGGTATGCCGGCGGCACGAAACCGAACCCGACCTACGATGAAGTCTCGTCAGGTTCGACAGGATACCTTGAGGCAGTGCAGGTAACGTACAACCCGGAGAAAGTCACATACGAGAAACTCCTCGATGTATTCTGGCGCCAGATCGACCCTACTGATTCCGATGGCCAGTTTGCTGACAAGGGATCCCAGTACCATACAGCCATTTTCTACCACGATGAGGAGCAGAAGCGAATCGCGGAAAATTCGAAGAAAAAGCTGAATGATTCCGGCAAATTCAACAAACCGGTGGCAACGGAAATCCGGCAATACACAACATTCTACCCTGCTGAGGATTACCACCAGGATTACGACAGGAAAAATCCGGGACGATACAAGGAATACAAGATCCTTTCCGGCCGCGAAGGTTTCATTGACAAAACGTGGGACGAATCACAAGAGGTGCGGGTCTATGCAACACCGGGATGCTCCGGTTGCCGAGCGGTTAAAGAGTATCTCACCAGTAAGAATGTAAAATTTGTTGAGATTAATATGGCTGCGGATGAAGAGGCTAGAAACCTCGTCATTGAGAAAACTGGTCATATCGGATCACCGGTCGTCCAGATCGGGAACGAGTTCATCATCGGGTTTGACCGAAAGAAAATGGAGACCCTGCTGAAAATTATCCCCGGGAAGTGAAAGGCGGTCACCGGGAGCCTGTACTTTCACCGGGAACTGGCGAATAGCCACCACAGGATTTATCTCCCGGTGCTACCCTTACAAGATTCATGCTGGAGCGATTATGACAAACGGAAAAATCCCCATTTACTCAGCTGCGACCGGAAAGGTTGAATTTGTCGAGCCCATTAAGAAGACTGAAGAAGAGTGGAGATCGATTCTCCCTGCCCAGATCTTTGAAGTCGCACGCAGACAAGGTACAGAACCCGCATTCACCGGTGCATATCATGACACCCATGATGACGGCATCTTCCAGTGTGCGTGCTGCGGGACAGATCTCTTTGATTCCCGGGACAAGTTTGAGTCCGGGACGGGCTGGCCAAGTTTCTCAGCGCCGATAGCCAAGGAGAATGTGACAACATCAGAAGACCATAAGTTCGGAATGCACCGCGTAGAAGTCCTGTGCGCCCGGTGCGAAGCTCACCTGGGGCATGTTTTCAATGACGGCCCGCCGCCGACTAACCAGAGATACTGTATGAACTCGAGCTTCTCTCAATCTGGTGAAGCGGGTCACCAGATGAAAACAGATTTTTCATAACCCCTCATCGGTAAAGTTTTCGTAACGATGAAAAGGGGAATCGTGTAAAAAAAAAGAATTTACCCACCCATTCCCATGATCACCCCCACGACCTGCTGCGCCGTTGCCGGATCCAGGACCCGGGCGAGCATCAGTCCGGCCATAGCGACGAACATAGTCCAGAATACCTTTTTCACCTGTTCGTTCTTGCCGAATGTCTTGATCGCGGCATCCACGTCCGCTTTCATCGCTCTCTGGATCAGCTTCGGCAGGAACACGAAGAGCGGCAGGAAGAGGACCGTCGCTCCGATGAATGCAAGGGTCATCTCCGCCCGGCCCGCAAGGAAGATCCCGGCCGGGATGGCAAACATATCGGCCAGCACTGAGGCCATCGCGACCTCGCCGAACCAGAAATAATGCCGTTTCTCAGCGTAGTACGACCGCTCTGCATCCGTCAGTGCGGACAGGTCAAAGATGCCGATCGTGGAAAGCATCCCGTACCAGACCGCGTGGGTCTCCTCCGGGTCGGCAACAAGACCGAGGAAGAGCACCGCGACCGGCACCACCAGCAGGATGACCGGGAAATGTGCAAAAAGAAAGATTGCGCCGAGGAGGACCCCGGTGCCGCAGATGGCGCACCGGGTCTGTGTCTCGTTCTCAAACATGATCGTCACCGGCGATCATAATCTCGAAGACCGGGCTCGTGGAGCCGCCATTCTCCGGTGAGAAATCCCGGCTCCTTCCTATCTGTGCAAACTTCCGGCAGGCAGTCCGGACCTGCACGGTGTGGATGCCGGGCGCTCTGGGATATACCCGGCGGCCGTCGAGGTCGTGCATCTCGTCATAGGGCGGGATGGTAAACCAGTCCGGCCAGAACCGGATGCCCCGGGGGATGTCGGTTCCCCGGAAAAGGTCCGGCAGCCGGCGCGGTGAAAGGTTGTCGTACACGAGGTCGATAATGAGGTTCTCGTCCGCATACTCGTGGTTCAGGTCGAGTTCGTAGAAGATCGGGTTCCGGCGCACCTGGTCCGGTGTCAGCGGGGTTTTTACGGTGAGCGGGACAAGCCCGGCGAATGTGCCCCGGTACAGGCCGGTGACCCGGGCGACCGGACGAGGTGCCCGGTCCTCCTCTGGTGCAGTATCAATTTTACGTTCCATGGTACTTCTCCCGGTAATTCTGGTGCTCGTCCCGGAGTTTCTTGAACTCCTCGACGATCTCATCGTACCTGCCAATTTTCTGGTAGATGGCAAACAGCAGGGGATAGAGTGGGAGGACGAGCCCGGCAATAATTGAAAATTCGATATCCATTCTTGAGGCCCTCCGCGAAAAACGGCAGGGAGAGGGTTGACCGGAAAGGTCCCGGTCTCCTGCCGTTTCGTCGATAATTCAGGCCAGTTCCGGCACGCTGTCGGCCCAGGTCTCAACCTTTGTGCGGATATCCTCGGATTCATAGGATGTCAGGATAACCTGGTCCCGGGAGAGCACGACATTGTAGATCTCGCCGTTGGGATCGTGACACTTGAGGTTCGCGGACCAGGTGTCGCTGTCGAAGTCGTGGGCGGCTATGCCCCCGTGTGCGGTTGAGAGGGCAGCATTTGCGAGAATGGCGGCTGAGCCGTTGTTATAGCCGCCGAGGCTCATGAACCGGTGCGTGCCCGTGCCGCAGATCCTGGCGTCGTTGTCCTGGTAGACGATCTTCGCGGTATACGCTTCCCTGGTCTTTTCCACGGCGGGATGGTTCTCGCCGGCGGTCATATACGATACACACCCGAAGGGGTTCGCAGCGATCACGGACTGGACGACGTTATTGAACGTCACCGCATCCTCGATCGGGTTCGAAAGTTTCCGAACCGCATGCTTGATTTCGCTTGTCTGAACAAAGTCAGTCATTTCTTTTACTCCACCCTCGGGCGCCGTTGGGTGAAAGAGGATTGGGAGCGGGGATACTTAGCCGTGACTGAACCAAAAATAGAGGGTGGGGAAAGAGGCGGGTTTTCTGAACCCTGATCGTAGAATCCAGTTTTTTCCCTGTCTGGCAATCGTCCCATGCTATGAACAGGCAATAAAAAAAGATGAGTATCAGGCAGTCGCCTGAGGGGAGGGTGTCCCCTTTACCTTGAACGAGGCCACCATGGCAATGATACCAATTACAATAGCGAAGATCCCGGCAATGAAAGGAACGAGCGCGGCTGAGACCAGCGGGTAGAGAAGGAGCAGGAGACCGAAAATAATACTGATGATTCCCAGGATGCCGTTTCCCGCATCCTTAAAGGTAAAGGCATGATAGAGGTGAGCACCACCGATAAAGAGCGCCCATACCCCGATGAAGACCACAAAGAACAGAAGCAGGAAGATGGTGGAGACCAGCGGGTAACAGAGGATGATGAGACCCGCGATGAGGTTGAGAACTGCCAGAAAAATCTTCCATCCCATATGGCTCCTGTCGAAGGCAAGACTGATGAGCGAGAAGATACCACTGACAAGCCAGTAGGCACCAAGGAATGTGGCAAAGACGAGCGTTGTAATGCCCGGAGATGCGAGGAACATAATACCGATGATAACGGCAAGGATCCCCCACAGAAGGACGACCCACCAGGGATGGAGTCCGGGATTGGTAAACCAACGTAATTCTTCCAGTTCCTTTTCCAATTCCACATCTGCAGAAGGTTGCGGAGAAGCAGTTGTTTCAGGCATACTAATCTACCTCAGGGTTTATACGTGAATTCTGCTCATGGGATATTTTAAGGTTGCTTTTTTTTGGTTCTGTTAACCTGACGTGGGATCGGATAGTTTATCAGGCATTGGAAATTTGATAATTCCCTAACAGGTTAACAGACCCTGTTTTAATAAACTATATGTCTTAAGAAAATACAAAGTCCCGATTGTATGACAAGAGAAACGTTGATGCCAGATAGCGGGTTGAATGCTTTTTGTGGTGAATGTGGCGGTAAAATAGTACCCCATAAACCTGGTTCATCCAAAAAAGAGAGAAGGATATGCCCGTTTTGTGGAGGGTTTATTCACGATGCTTGTGCCGCAGTGCACAACGAGAAACATAAAGATGGACTGGGGAGTTCCGCATACAGTCGTTATCTCAAGAATCTCGAGGAGGGAGGAATATCTGAAAAAGATATATGCTGCGTTGAATGCGGGGATAAATTACTCAAACATACGGGATCATCCAACACGCGCCTTATTGATAATCTGACAAATGAGGTCGTGTGCACGTGTAAGTATTGTGGCGGATACTTACATGATTATTGTAAAGATCTTCACTATGCAAATCACGAAAAAGCCATATAAATAAAATCCTCTTTTTTATTTTTCGGTTCTGGTGTGTCTACTGTCGATACACAAATTCTTAAGACTTGTAATATCTGCCACCAACCGCAGATGTAACAGCACCTTGTTGCGATAATCTTATATTTATCGGATAGGTATATCGTTACTATCCATGGATCTCTCCACTCTTTTTTATCTCATTATTCACATCGATAAGTACCTGCCGGGTATTATCCAGACCTATGGGTTCTGGACGTACCTGATCCTTTTTGTGCTCATCTTTTCCGAAACGGGCTTTGTGATATTTCCCTTTCTTCCCGGGGATTCGCTTCTCTTTATTGCAGGGGCGTTTGCGAGCTCAGGTTCTTTAAATGTTGAGATCCTGATCATCACACTCTGTGCTGCCGCGGTGCTAGGGGATTCGGTCAATTACTGGATCGCAAAAACGAAGGGGATGAAGGTACTCGAAAAGCATGTGAAAAAAGGTCATCTGGAGAAAACTGAGGAATATTTTTCCCGGTATGGCGGTCTTACCATTATTATCGCACGGTTTATTCCCTATATCCGGACCGTTGCACCGTTCCTTGCCGGTGTCGGCAGGATGAACTACCGATGGTTCATTACCTATAACATCGTAGGCGCCGTCCTGTGGAGTTGTACTTTCATACTCGCCGGATATTTCGTTGGAAGCCTGCCAATCGTTCAGGAGCACTTCAATTATATCACTTTGGCTATTCTCGGGATCTCAATTCTTATTGTTGGATCCATTGTTGTGGGATTTCTCCGAAAAAAGAATGATCAAACAGATAAAAATGAAGGGTAAAATACAAATTCAGCACCTGACTACTTTCTCACAAGTGTTGGATTCTTCTCAGGCGTGGTTGACCTTTTTTGTTCAAATCCTACAACGGCAAATGCCGATTCGAGTTCCTTCTGGGAAAAACCAGGTAAGAGCGGGACGAAATACCAGCACCCAGCTTCCTCGAAGAGAAGCGCGACGGGGTCTACGAACCCCGTAGTACCGCAGCTGCCAGAAAAACCGTTCTCCCGTACGACCGGGACAACAAAACGACCCCCGGACCGGATCGGCGTTTGGATTCGGATCTCCGGTTCTATCATGCTGCTATTCCCGTAGTTCGATGCCGAAGAAGGATAAACAATCTCCGAAGTGCCGGGTTTCGTATGAGCGCGATTCCCGGGATAATAAGGGCGAGGGTGTTGTGTATCCGGAGGCGCATCGTAATGTCCAGTACCAGTACCCGTTCCCCAAATACCGGTTCCATTTCAATGAAGATCCGTGATGCGTTCAGAGCGAACCGGGAGACCCAATATCCACCATAGAGCATACCGGTGGCGGCCGGGTTCTCCATCCCAATCCGGATTGTTCCGGTCATTCTGACAAGATGACTTTGCCGGTAGAGTTCCCCCAAAAATGTCCCTGCATCCCCAATAATAGGAGGGACAATATCAAGGATCTCAACGGTTGATAAGCCCGGACCGTGGGATGCGGGTTCGGCTGTATCTGCCGGCGTGGGTTCGTCTAGCTTCAAACGGGACCAGATCATCCTGCCGCTGAAAAGGACACGCGTGAGTCTCTGTCGGGCTCCACGAGATAGAGAACAAGATGCCGGTCCCCACGAGACGGTTACCGTGCTCTCTTCCCGCCCCTTTTCCCGGACATAGATGACGGCGAACTGAACCGGGACCGCGTAAATGATGAGCGCTGAGATGACCAAAACACCGCAGATGCCTGCGGTAACAAAAAGGATGAGAAGGATCGTGTCCATACCAGCGCCAGATAGCGGTTTTTTTGACTATTATAAATCGTTCGACTTTTTCGTATCCTGCCCTGCCGGCATCTTCTTGTCCATAGATTTGATCGCTTGAATTACCTGTGGCGCGAGTGTCTCGCTCAGCGCCGAGATCACTTGGGCGATAGGGTTTTCCTTGCTGATGGACATAACCTGTACCCCTTCCGGTCCCTTCACGTCCTTGTGGAGGATGATGAGTGCAACCGGCTCGACCCCTCCACCTGCGCCCGCTCCTTCTCCACCACCGTTTTTTCCGCTGCCCTCTCCTGCGCCAAAGCCAAATCCAAACCGTGCCACGGGGATTACTATCTTGTCACCGATATCGATCGATTCACCCATGACATTTCTTGCCATCAGGAACTCACTCAGGCGTGACGCGGTTTCCTGCAACATCTTTTCACTTGTCATACTGCAACGGTCAAGGATGGCCTGCACTCCATAATAAGATTTGCCTGCCGCCCGCCCGGATTATACCAGGCGATCCGGTGGCGCATGCCTGACGATATCTTCAGCGTAGATTCTAAATCCGGTTACTCCGAGCGCAATGAGCACGTGGACGATGACCCCGACCTGCTTGAGATCTGCACCTTATTTTTCGAACGAACTGGAGAGATAGATGTCGATAAGGCATCATCGGTATCTGATGCAATCAAAAAGATGGCCTCCTTGACGTATGAATGCATCATCTCCGATTACCAGATGTCAGGGATGAATGGGATTCCAGTTTTTACAGGAACTACGTTCCAGAGGTAGCACAACTCCTTTCATTCTTTTCACCTCATATGATGACGACCAGAGTATCAAAGGAGAGGCCTACCGGAATGGTGCTTTCAGCGTTATCGGCAAAGATTCGGCAGGAAAAAATGCAATCCACAGCCTCATCAGGACCGTATACTGGGCGGTACTGTATGGAGAGGGTTTGAAACGACCAGTATGTCCCGGTCTCGATACGCGCTTGGGCAAGCAGGGAGACAATTATGAGAAGAAACGAAAAGAGATCGATCGTGAACTTGCCAGAAGCGAAACTTAATGAGAGAAACAGAGATCAGGTAACTATGCCTCCGGAAAAAACCCATTCAACGTACCAGTTTTTCAAAAACCTCGAGCGCCTGATCAATCTCACGGACTGCATATTCGCATTTGCAATCACCCTCATGGTCCTCTCGCTTGCAGTCCCTGTTGTTACAAAAGGCAACACCGCCGCGGAACTCCCGGTACGTCTTCTCAGTGAATGGCCGACGTTCTTAATCTATATCATTAGTTTTATCATCATCAGCGAATGGTGGATGGCCCATCACCATATTTTCCAGCATATAAAAAAACTGGACCGGACCGTTACTGTACTGAACTTTTCATTCCTTTTCTTTATCACCCTCATCCCATTCCACACCTCGCTGATCATCGAGTATCCTGAGACACCGGTTGCAGTGATATTTTATGCCCTGACCCAGGCATGTGCCGGGGTTGTCCTGGCTGCGCTCTGGTGGTATGCAACAAAACACCGCAGGCTCTCGGACACTGACATCACGCAAGGGTATGTGCATTACAGAGTCATACGCCTGCTGAGTGGATCAGGAGTGTTTCTCATTTCGATAGGAATTGCAGTATTTAATACCTATTTAGCCGAATTATCATGGGTTTTTATCGGGATCCTCATATGGCTGGTAAACAAATGGTTTTACCGAAAAGAGTTGCTGGTTTTTTGATGAGACTGAATAATTTTCATGCTGGTTGTTATTTTAGCACTACGATAATTTTGCCCGGTCTTAGGCGGCTTATTATTTTTCTTTGAAGGATCAAATTCAGGATGGCTGATACCTTTGAAAGTTCACTTGCGTCCACTGAATCCGTGAAATAATGGGAGTTTTGGTATACTCATTGAAAGGGTTCTGTTGCGTCTGCGGTTGATACTCAAATTATCGCGAAGTGAAAGATCTGCCATCAACCGTAGATGCTCGAGAAAATGATAAATATGATAAATCACACAAATATAACATATATGAAAAGTAAGAAATGCGGGAATGAGGATCTTGTAAGCGATATGATCGCTCCCCGGAAGGGGAATACCAAACACCTCTTCGGCAGCGTGAAGGTCGGTGAACGGGGGCAGATTGTGATCCCCAAGGAAGCCCGGGAGATCTTTCAGATTAAGCAGGGCGATATCCTGCTGGTGCTCGGGGATGTCGAACGCGGCATAGCGCTCGTGAAAGCAGATGCCCTCCAGGAATTCGCACGGAAGATCCTTGACAGTACACGGACACCGGACGAGTGATGCGGGACGGACCGGGGGATTAAAGCCATGAAAATTGTTGTCCTGAACGGAAGCCCGAAGGGCGATACCAGCGTCACGATGCAGTATGTTGCCTATATCCGGAAAAAGTTCCCGGATCACCGGTATGAAATCCTCAATGTGGCAGCCGATATAAGGAAGATCGAGAAAGACGCCGCAGCCTGGAACACAACGCTTGACAGCGTCCGGTCCGCAGATCTTGTTCTCTGGGCATTTCCCCTCTATTACCTCGTCGTCTGCTCCCAGTACAAACGGTTCATTGAACTTGTTTTTGAGAGGAAGGCACAGGACGCGTTTGCCGGGACCTATGCCTCATCGCTCTCGACCTCCATCCATTTCTTCGACCAGACCGCCCATGCCTACATCCATGCCATAAGCGACGATCTCGGGATGAAGTACCTCGGATTTTATTCCGCGGAAATGCGGGATCTCTTACAGGATGAGGAACGAAAACGGCTGGAGAAATTCGTCTCCCTCCTCTTTACCGCAGTGCAGGAGAAGGTCCCGGTCCAGCGGGAGAACGCTCCGCTTGTGTGGCCGGCCATCACGTATATCCCGGGCCCCCACCAGAAGATCCAGGAAACCGGTTCAAAAAAGGTTGTCATTCTTACGGATTCTGACGGCAGTTCACCCAATCTTTTCGTGATGACAGACCGGCTTTACAAAACTTTTTCCGGTTCCGTCGAGATGATCAATCTCCATGACATAAATATGAAAGGCGGCTGTCTTGGGTGCTGCCAGTGCGGCTATGACAACACCTGTGTCTATACCGACGGGTACATCGACTTTTTCAGAAACAAACTGCTGCCCGCGGATATCATTATCATGGCAGGCTCGGTGCATGACCGGTATCTCTCGTCGACGTGGAAGCAGTTTTTCGACCGGAGTTTTTTCCGGGGGCACATCCCGAATTTCAAAGGTAAACAGATCGGGTTTGTGATCGCCGGGCCGCTCCACCAGGTCCCCGTCTTAAAAGAGGCACTGACTGCATGGGCGGACAACGGCGGGTGTAATGCACAGTTTGTGACCGACGAGGTTTCGGGTCCGGGGAGCTTGATCTCCTGCTCGACGCCATGGCAACACGTATTTTGCAATGCGCAGAATCAGGGTACATCCCCCCGCACACGTTTTACGCGGTCGGGGGCCACAAGATATTCCGGGACAATATTTACGGCGGAATGAGGATTGCGTTCCAGGCAGATTACCGGTACTACAAGGAGCACGGGATGTTTGATTTCCCGCAGGCTGACCTGAAGACCCGGCTTTTCAATGCACTCCTCATCCCGCTTTTACGGATCCCCGGTTTCCGGAAAAAAGTGTTTGCCGATATGAAATACCATATGGTCCAGCCATTTGAGAGCGTGCTCAAAAGTGCCTGATCTTTTGAGCGGATTCCGAGGACGAAAACGGGTGACCAGCTCGCGGGGGTTGCTTCCCGGATCAGATGAGCGCTGCCAGTGCGGACGCGGCCATGATCACGTTGACGGCATTGATAACCATGATCGCCTTTGCTTTCGTATGGTAGCCCCAGGCGATCAGGATGAGGCCGCTTGCAATCCACACGATAAAGCCAATTTCCTGGGCCCCGGCCGAGCCGACCTCGCGGACGCCGAGCCACCCCAGTATCCCGAGGCCGGCGCCGGAGTACTCAAGAAGCGTTGTGGGTGTGATGGGCGTCAGAAAAATCCCGTCCGGAGTGCAGGTATCCCGGTCCCGGCCAGGTGGCCGGGGAGGTTCCCCGATCGAATAATCGTTTCCCGGGATACTGGCATAAATTGGTACGATGGCAGAAGTTAGACCTGGGAACCGGGTGGATCCGATCACCACATTCCCGGAAAATCACAAAAACAAGGAAAGACTGATCATGACCCCGCCCTCGCATTACAGCGGACCCCGGGAGTGCCCGGGTCCCAAAAAAAGTACTGAACTGCCAGAAACCTGCGATCCGTTCGCCCGAGCACCCCGGGAGCGTGGCCGGCAATGAAAGCAGGTGTCCTGCTCGGGTTTGCACCCCTGATCGCGTACGGTGTCCTCGCCGGGATCCCCGGGGTGGGGGTGACCATCGCTCTTGCGGCGGCAACGATTATCACGGTCCTGACCGGTTTTTCCGATCTCAAAAAAGGCATGATCCTGACGTGGGCGAGCCTTGTGCTCTTTACCGGCCTGCTTATTGCAGCGCTCGTTTCTGGCAGTGGCGGGATCCTTATGTACACCGGGCTCCTGATCAACGGGACGCTCGCTGTGGTTGCAATCGGGTCCATCGTCGCCGGCGCTCCCTTCACGCTTCCCTACGCCCGCGAGATGGTGGACCGTGCGGTTTGGGAGAGCCCGGTCTTTATCCGGACAAATGTGCGGATCACCGGTGCATGGGGTGGTGTTTTCCTCATCAACCTCGGGCTTAACGCCATCACGTTCGCGAGACCAGGGCCGGCCGGGAACATCGCACAGGTGCTCACCTATATCGTCCTTGCAGCCGGGATCATCTTCACCATCCGTTACCCGGAACAGGTAAGAAAAAAATATGGCCGGCCTCCCGTGCAGGATGTTCGGTAAGACCCGGGAACACCTTATCTGGATTGAGCGGTGATGGCATGCTTCCTCCTCTCCCTCTCATAGCACCGTCCGCACAGCATCACGCCCGCCGCCTCATCGATCCACTCCACTTTTGCCACCCCGCAGGCCGGGCATTTCCCGAGATCCGCTGTCGCCCGTTTCATATTAGAGAGATCGAATGTCCCCGGCAGGGAGATGCTCGCCTCCTGCTCGGCCTTCACCGCTGCCGCATGGCACGACCGGCACAACCGCCGGGCGTCCCGCTGGCCTTTCTCTCTCGCCCGTCGTTCCTTCGTGAATTTCTCCACGAACCATGCGCCCTTCTTCCTGCAGACAAAACACGGGATCTTCGGTTCCGGGATGTCGAGTTTTTTGTAGTCCTGTGCCCGGATGCTCCGGAGCGGGTGCCCGGAAAAAGGAGAGGGGGGTGACCCCCTTTGAAAAAAAGAGTCAGGGGCATGGCAGTACCCCTGCCGTTTTTCGCTTAGTATTCCATGTGGTCGAGGACCCGGTCCCAGATGACCATGAGGCCGGGGATGATGACATAGGCGAGCAGTCCTGCACCGAGGAACGCCCCGATGATGATGAGTTCGTTGTCCATGGTCGTCACCCTCAGGCGAGTGCCGGCACGCTGTCGGCCCAGGTCTCGACTTTTGCCCGGATCGCGTCGTCCTCGTACGAGGTGAGGCTGATCCGCTCACGGCCGATCGTGACATTGTAGATCTCGCCGTTGGGGTCCGAGCACTTGAGCGTCGCCGAGAAGGTCTCGGAGTCGCTGTCCCGTGCGGGCATGCCCCCGTGGGCTGCGGTGAGCGGGGCACTGGCGAGCAGGGCGGCTGCACCGGCATTGAAACCCGCGACCGTGTTATACTTGTCGGACAGGCTACCGACGGTTTTTGCATCGTTGTCCTGGTAGATG
Source organism: uncultured Methanoregulaceae archaeon (assembly GCA_963717525.1). Classification (GTDB taxonomy): domain Archaea; phylum Halobacteriota; class Methanomicrobia; order Methanomicrobiales; family Methanospirillaceae; genus Methanoregula. The sequence goes on along the minus strand of OY970343.1, from coordinate 1,688,919 downwards.
ATCTTTGCCACGTAGCTTTCCCGAGTCTTTTCGACCGGGGCGTGGGTCACGCCGGCGCTGATGTACGATACGCAGCCGAACGGGTTTGCCGCGATCACCCCGCTGACGATATTTGCGAACGTTGTGACATCCTCGATCGGGGCCGCGAGCTTCCTTGTTGCGGACTTTACTGCTGAGCTCTGGATGAAATCTCCCATACTGCATCACTCCTTGTTTTCGTGTGGTTCGGAATGCCGGGGGCGGGACCACCGCGGCGTGACCGGGATCTTCTGGCGCCTTTTTTTGTTCCTGCAGCCCTCAGTGAACGGTCCTCCGGACCGTTGGGGTGGAGGGGACTGCACGGGAAGGCACCGTCCCGGTTACCGCGTTCGGGTGGCCTGTTCCGGTACTCCGGCGGGAGCCGGTGAGTTTGTGCCGCTCCCTTCTGTGGTCTCTTTTCTTTCCTGTCGCGGGGGCCCCTTTGACATATCCCTATAGGCGGTAGGGGAGGAAGGGCTTTGATTATGAAGCGATTTTTCGGGAAAACCGGGGGATTTTAAAAGAGAGTTTGGTTATCCGGGCGAGGGATGGGGGTGGTTGGAAGGTGCACAAAATGTACCTTGGGATGGGGGGATTGGAGATCATTGCTATATGGGGGGTGCCTCAAGGGCGCGGGAGCGGAGGCATCAAATGCCATATCCCCCAAGTGCGTTAAGAAAAATATTTTGAGGATTTCTCCATGAAAAACCCATTATTTTTCATCATGTATGCCTGGGTCTTCGAATAATGCCTGTTCCTCCAGAGCGAAGATTTTCATCGTGAGTGCCGGACAACGGGTATGGATTGTGCCCGGCTAAAAGACCATCAGGTTAAAGACCTATAGGTGCATAGTAGTGTTACTATGCAGGCAGCAAGTTCAATTTACATCCGGGAGGACCTCAAAACCCAGCTGAACTCCTTAAAACGCCATCCAAAAGAGTCGTACAACGATGTCATTGAGCGCCTCGTGAATCTTGCAGTCGATGATGAACCCCTCAGTGAAGATGCGATAGCGGGTCTCGAAGAATCCTTAAAAGACGTCCGGCAGGGAAACCTGATCCCGGAAAAAGAGATTATGAAGAAGTATGGGGTTAAATGAGCCCATACGAGGTCCGGTATACTTCACGGGCCGACCGCGACCTCGGCAGGCTTCCCCCGGAAATCGCCCGTCTGGTTATCCGGAAGATCCACGAAATCCGGGAAGACCCCTATCACTTTATCAAAAAAATAAAGGGATCAAATCCCCGGCACCCGGTGTACTCAGTCAGAATACGCCGGGGTATAAGGGCATTTATTTCGATTCATGATGATGTTTTGATCATCCACGTCCTCGAAGTCGAGGCTCGTAAAACGGCCTACCGGGATTTTTAAAATCCAAAAAAAACAGGATCAGGAGAAATCTTTGTTTCTTTACAAAAGGATCCCTGACAGATTGACGGAGGGGGCCGTGCCTGTCCCCCCTAACCGCCCCGCCGCATAAGCGAAGACGTTGTAGTACCTTGTTGGGGAGGGATAGGTGCCCTCAGAAAACACATTCCAGGTATCTGTTATCCATTGAGCGACACTTCACCGGCAGGAAGCGGGTGCATGCACAGTTTTTTCTGGTGGGCATCCCTCATGACCGCATCAATTTTCCGGGATGTTTCGGCACTGTACCAATCTTCCCCGCACTGCTCACAGACATATGCCGGTATATCTTTAATCACGATTACTTCACCGGCAGCGTGAGCCAGACACTCCGTTTTTCCAGGATGGAGTTTTCCTTTACAGAAACTGCAACGATCCGGAATCATGATTTATTCTTCCTCTACACCGGTTACTGTTTTTTTATTACGGGATCTGATGAGATTGCTCCGGGCCCGGACAAGCCACGTTTCAGCAAGGGACCGGTTTTTCATAAATGATCCTGCCCTGCCGGGCGATGTCATGGTAAATCATGAAAGGGTTGTCCCTGAATTCCTCGAACGTCTCGGGAGTCTCGACAATGACATCAACCGGCACACCGACCCCGTACAGGTCACGATAGAGTTTCATGGCGAGTTCACGGCGGTGCTTTACTCCCCTTTTGATGACGCAGATATCGTAGTCGCTTTTTTGTGTCTGCGTCCCTTTTGAGCGTGAGCCAAAGAGGATGATACGGTCGGGATCAGCAGATCGTACGATGATATCCACGATCTTTTTGAGTGCCCTGCTCGTTTTCCCTGATATTTTTCCTGTCAAAAAAATCCCCGGCCTTTGAAGGTTCACGCCGATGGTAAGTATCTTGTCAGTGTGTTTGGAGAGAGAAGAGGATAATCATTTCCCTGTTCCTTCTCCCTTTTTGGTCTTCACGCATACTCCCGGCGCCGGTACTTCGGTTGACCGTTGTGGGAAATGCATTCACACCGGAAGCACTCCTCTAGCCCGGCCCCGGAAATTTTTACGGCCATTCCGGCTCAAAGGATGTAATGATCACGCGTCCCCTCACGTACCTTCCCTCATCAGCCTCTCCACCATCCTTCCGACCACACCATTCACCTGCTGCATCCGTTTCAGAATGTTCTTCCGGGTCTCTCCCGTCCCGTCCTCTGCAAAGACCGGGTCCATGCCGGAATATGACCAAATGTCCTCGTAGTCCACGCACATCATCCCGTCGTCTTCCATCCCTGCGGTCCAGGCCATCCACCAGACGGGGACCGTAGCCCGGGCGTTCCGGAGAATCGGCCCGGGAAAGGCCATGAACTGAGGGTCAGATGCCCAGGCTGCGGGATGCCCGCCGATCTTTCCTGCCACAAGGCCGTCTTGTTCCTTCCTGCGCCGGTTGAGGGCAACGAGCAGCGCGTCCTGCACCGGGACCGTGATGTCACCGGCCGCATCCTCACAGATCTCCCGGAGCCGGGCGAGTTCCGCATCGATCCACGGTATCCCGGGAGCGAATGTATCGAAGACCTCACTCACGATCTTCATGGTGAGCCGGTCATCCGGCCGGTCCGGGTCTGGTACCGCCCGGACAACAACCGCGACACATTCCACGATGGTATCCCGCAGCAGGTCTTTTTGTGCTTCCCCGTCCAGTGCTTCAAAGAGTGTTGTCATACCTTCCACCTCCTGTGTGTTTTTCCGATCTCCGACGTGAAATACCCCGGATCTCCCGGTTGTTGTTTTCCTGGGGCCACAATCCACTGGCAGTTTCCACACATAACGGCCCTCCAATTGGGCCTATTTGGTCTTTTTTTGGCGCCCGTGATGCCCTGAAATCCGGCAATCCGGCGCCAATATGGGGTTTTTGCAGAACAACAGGCCCCCTTTTTGGCGATTTCGGTCCCCGAAAATCCCCCGGATACCCCAATCCGGGCCCGTACAGGGGAGATTTGGGAGTACGTCTCCTGCCGGGTACACCTCTCCCGGCTGGGGGGTCATGATACTACCCCCCTTCCTGCAGAGGGTATCTTCCCCGGGGTAACCAGGGGTTCCCCGTCCGGGCCGGTCTCGTCGATGCCGCTCTCTGTCACCCGGAAGTACCGCCAGGCGCCTTTCTTGGAATAGAGCCAGAGCTCGCGGACCAGCGGGCCGGTCCCGGGCAGGGTACGGAGCCGGGCGATCGGCTCATTGTGGGCAGCGGCCAGCTCCGGAATTCCGCAGTGGAGCCGGGCCGACCGCTTGACCCGGACAAAAATGATCCGGCCGGATCCCCGGATCATGAACGTGCAGGGCAAATCCGGGCCCGGCACAAACTGCATGGCCATGCCCCGTACCTGCGCCATCGAGATCCCGGCGTCCAGGTTCCTGGTCGGCCGGCGCCCTCTCGTCATTCCCCGCCTCCTCCGCGTTTCCTGTGTGTCCGCACGGCCTGGTACTCCCTCTTCACCGGCCGGGTCCTGACGCTGACCGTGTAGAAATGCCGCGCTGTCCTTTTTACCGCGATACGGTCCAGCTCTTCGCCGACCTCCCGGATCCGCTGCATGAGGACATGCGGGATAAGGTAGAGCGGTACGGCCGGTATGAGCTCTGCCGGTCTCCGTGGCATTTAGTCCCGCCCCCGCTCTTCAATCCTGTCGAGGCGCCGGGCCAGCCGTTCGATCTTCCGGTCCAGCCTTTCCGCGATCCGTTCCTGGCGTTCGAAGAGAGTGAAGACCAGGTCTCCGGGGCTCTCTTCCCGGACCTCGTCCCCATCCGGCGTCACGGGATGCGGTGCCGGGGTTTCCGGCAGGGGCGCTCCCCGCCCGGGATCGAGCACGCCCAGCCCGATTACGATACGGTCGCGGCGCTCCTTCTTTTTCCTGCCGCCTGCCCCCCCTTTCGTTCCTGTATTCCTGTCCGGTCCCCACCCCGCCGGATGCCATTCCACCCGGCTCGGCCACATCCTGATGATTCGTTCCTGAAGTTTCCATATCCATCACCTTTTTTAGATTTTTTTTATTCGACCACCCCGTCCCTACGGTACCCGGAGCCAGGGCTCCTCACCGCGACTTTGCCTTCCCACGCCGGCCCGGAAGAGTTGCATCTCCCCTGAGTGCCACCCTTTCCTGTCACGAAGCGGACGGCAGGCTAAAACCATCTCTCCCGTGCAGGATCACTCTTGAGCGCCCGGACCGGCGGTCAACGACGTGAAGCAGATACAGCGGACGAAAAGAGACCAGGCCGGGCGTCCGCCTGTATTGTCCCGGCACCGGTGATCGGCTCGAACAGTTCCTGCGGGATACTAAAAAACAGCCCCATCAGCCCGCACGCGGTGATCATGGAGACATAGCAAAACTTCGCGATCCGGGCCGCCTCTTTTCGTGCGATCCCGAGCCTGCGGAATTTTCGTGCCACCCTCGTGCAAAAGTTCTGGAACATGGTTTCCCTTACCCATGGACAACGGCAGGTTCGTATATATATTTGGCTGATGGTGCTGGTTAGCTGTACCGGGGGAATGGAAAGTTTGGGAGACGAAATGTGAAAGGGAGTGGACGGAAAGAATGCCACGAGTCTCTTGTTTCTTTCACCCTGCATGGTGGGTTCATTTATATTAGCAAATCGTGGTTAATTCAGTGACAACTCATGCATCTGCTCGTTGATACCAACATTCTCATTTATCGCGAAGACGATCGCATCATTTCACAGAATGTGCGGGATCTCTTCGGACTTTTACAGGATATACCTGTTGAGATCTTTATTCATCCCGCATCAGTGGCAGATGTCCAACGGGACAGGGATGCACGCAGAAGAGAGGTAATGCTCTCAAAAATCGAGACGTACAGACAATTGCAGCACCCCCCGTCTGCGGCGGGTGATGAAGAGTTCATCAGGAAGGTCGGCAGTCCTTCTTCACCTCAGGACAGTGTTGATAACGAAATCCTCTATGCGGTTTTCCGTGGCGCTTCAGATTTTCTTCTGACCGAGGATGCCGGGATTCACAGGAAAGCCTTTGCTGCCGGGATCAGTGACCGTGTGCTTCACATCGATGATGCCATACAGTTTTTCCGTACGTTTGTTCCGAGGAGAGAAAGAATCGCGTCACCCCCGGGGCTGAAAGAAGATTTTATGTATAATCTGAACATCCGCGATCCTATCTTTGACAGTCTCAAACGTGATTATCCTGGATTTGAGCGCTGGTTTGACGAGAAATCACGCGAGCACCGGAAATGTTTTGTCAGCTATCGCCCAGATGGTTTGATCGGTGCTCTCCTCATTTACAAATTTGAGGATGAGCCAATAGATGTCACTCCCCCGCTGCCGCAGAAGAGGCGGATGAAGATTGCGACGCTCAAAGTGACCCACGTCGGGAATAAAATCGGCGAGCTGCTCCTGAAGGTCTCTTTTGATCTTGCGATCAAAAATGACTGCGATGAAATTTTCCTCACCCATTTTACCGAAGAAAATGACCGGCTTGTCGAGCTCATTACCGAATTCGGATTTGTAAAAATGGGAGTAAATTCAGGGGGTGAAGAAATATTTCTCAAGAAACTGGTAGCCGGCCGGGATGAATGTGCAGGGCTGTCCCCGGTTGAAATTCTTAAAAGATTTTACCCGTCATTCTATGATGGCCCCCAGGTGAAGAAATGGATCATCCCTATCCAACCGGAGTTCCATGCCCGCCTTTTTACAGATTACGGGGCGAGGCAGACCCTGCTCCATGAGCATGCAGGTGAATTTGTCATTGAGGGGAATACCATAAAAAAAGCCTATCTCAGCCATTCAAGGAACCGTCAGCTCAAAGCAGGGGATATCGTGTTATTTTACCGGTCAAGAGATACACAGTCCCTGACATCACTTGGGGTTATCGAGGAGGTCCGGATGGGGCTGACACAGACTGATGAGATTATCCGGGTTGTCGGTAAACGGACCGTCTATTCAACGGCCGAGATTGACGAGAGCCTAAAACCACTGACGGTCATTCTCTTCCGTCATCATTTCCATTTGAGGAATCCTTTGAATCTGGCCACATTGCTGGAATCCGGGATTCTTAACGGACCCCCACAATCAATAATGCAGATAAGCGATGAGAAATATACCGTTATCAAGACCCTTGGAGGGATCGATGGACGTTTTACTGTCAATTAAACCAAAATACGTCAGGTCCATCATTGAAGGCGAGAAGCGGTACGAGTTCAGGAAGGCGATCTTTAAGGATCGCTCGGTCAACCGCATCTTCATTTACTCCTCTGCACCGGTCAAGAAGATCGTGGCAGTCTTTGAGATCGGGACGATTCTCGAAGATCACCCGGACATTCTCTGGGACAGGGTACGGGACTATGCCGGTATAGACGATTCAGAATTTTTCACCTATTTTGCCGGGAGATCGAAGGGATACGCAATCGGGATCGAGAACCTGCAGGAATTGGATGAGCCCATCGATCCTAAAGAGGCGATACCGGAATTTGTGCCGCCGCAGTCGGTACTGTTATCTGGACGGTTTGCCGATAGCTGAATAAGCCTGATTTACAGGAATATCGTGATGAGGGTATGATCCCCTCCCCCTCCACCTACACCAATCCGGGCTCAATATGGGCTCCGATTGCCCTCCCCCGCCTCCAAAATAATCCCGTATCGGGCTCCGATTCAAAATAAGCCCAAATCGGCCTTATTTTGGCAATCGGACGAAATAAAAGGATCTCATAGACGCGTTTTGAGGCCCGATTCTGGGCCCGGATGTGTTTTCGGTCGATCCTGAAAATAGTGGCCGTTTTAGGGGCTTCTATGGGCCTCTAATAGGGATTATATGGGGCTCAATTTAGGCGTATTTTAGCAAATGGGCGGACATATTGGGCACAGATTTTTGAGGAGGGAATCGGACGGTTTTACGGGCGTATTTTCAGAGGGTCGGAAGGGGAACGCTCAAACGGGGCTGCCGCCCCGTGCCGCGTGGGCTTACTCTGCAAAGGTTGATCCGAATCTTTATCCATCTCCCCCAAGCATCTCACGAGATCACAAAAAGATGTACGGTTTGCAGATTACAGATATGAGTCCCTTCTTATGGAAAAATGAACCTGGCATCTTAATCTCTTCCGGATACAATCTCACTAAAAGGTAGGTCCCATGAAATTACTTCCTCATGGACTTTATGAAACAGCTGATCAATACCCATCTTGAAGAAAAACTTCGGGAACAGGGAATAACGATCAGCAAGGACGCCCTAAAAAATTTCAACTCCCCGGTTCTCCTCTCTCAATATCTCGGCCCTATTCTTAAAAAATCGCTTGAATTTCTAGAGAATTCCGCGGATTCGAATGTCTCGGAACAAATTGCCTGTTGCAACGAAATTATCAAACTTCTTGCAGCGAAAACAGAAGAGGATTGCCTCAATTATTGTAAAATTAATGAACTGGGGGAAGTTCTGCTCGCTATTGAACCGAAAAGAACCTCAAACTCATCATTTATTACGCAAAGACCCGTTACCCCTCTCGCTCAAAGTAGTTTATTCACCGGTTCCTCGATTGAACCAAGTCTCATTCAGGAACTTAAAGCAGAGATTGTTTCATCTGATAAAATCGACATGCTTGTTTCATTCATTAAATGGAGCGGAATTCGGCTCCTTATGAATGAACTATCGCAATTCTGCGAACGGGGTCAGTTACGAGTGATCACAACTGCCTATACCGGCGCGACAGATATTCGAGCGATAGATTTTCTCGCATCATTGCCCAATACCGAAGTGCGAATATCCTATGATACAGAACGAACTCGTCTCCATGCGAAAGCGTATTATTTCAAACGAGACTTCCGGATTTTCAACAGCATATATCGGATCATCAAATCTTTCAAATCCGGCAATTACCACGGGTCTTGAATGGAATGTAAAACTCACGGAAAAAGATGCAAAACCCATTATTCACAAAATTCAGGCCTCATTTGAAAGTTATTGGAATGATCCTGAATTCATCCGTTATCAGGAAAAAGATCATGCACAATTTGAATTGGCCCTCAAAAAAGAACGGAGGGGATCGGGTGATGCAACATTACCTTATTTCTTTGACATTACCCCGTATTATTATCAGAAAGAAATTCTGGAACGATTGCAAGCTGAACGAACAATTCACAATCATACAAAAAATCTGATTGTTGCCGCAACGGGAACCGGAAAAACGGTAATATCAGCATTTGATTTCCGTCGATTTAAGGAGAAAATTAATCCACATGCGAAGCTGTTATTTGTTGCACACCGCGAAGAAATTTTGAAACAAAGTCTTCATACATTCAGAGCAATTCTGAAAGATCACAACTTCGGGGATCTTTGTATTCATGGGCAGGTCCCCTCGCAGATCGATCATCTTTTCATCTCAATTCAGTCTTTCAATAGTACTGATTTTTCTTCCAGAACAGAGCCTGACTATTACGATTTTATCATTGTCGATGAATTTCATCATGCGGCAGCAGACTCCTATCAAAAACTTCTCTCATTCTATCAGCCAAAAATTCTCCTTGGATTGACGGCGACCCCCGAACGGATGGATAATCTTGATATTCTCGGATATTTCGATGGCCGAATCGCAGCAGAGATCCGACTATCTGAAGCAATTGGACGAAACCTCCTCGCACCCTTCCATTATTTTGGTATCACGGATACTGTGAATCTTGACGATGTTGAATGGACCAGAGGAAAATACAATCAGGCCGTCCTTTCAAAGCGATATACCGGTAATGATGAGCGAGCAGATCACATCGCCCAATCCGTGCAGAAATATGTCACGGCTGTTGACGATGTTATTGGACTTGGATTTTGCGTGAGCATTGAACATGCAAAATATATGGCGGAAATATTCACCAAGTTAGGCATTCCCTCCACGCATTTGAGTTCTGAAAGTAGTTCTGACGAAAGAAATTCCGTTCAGAGAAAATTATGTGATAAGGAAATTCACTTCATCTTTGTCGTAGATCTTTACAATGAAGGCGTCGATATCCCACAAGTCAATACCATCCTATTCCTACGACCTACAGAAAGCATGACCGTTTTTCTTCAGCAATTGGGACGAGGACTTCGCCTTTGTGATGAGAAAGAATGCCTTACGGTTCTCGATTTTGTGGGCAGGCAACATGCAAACTACCGGTTTGATGCTAAATATCGTGCCCTCCTTAGCGATGTCACAACCCCGCTCATAAAACAGATTCGAGAAAATAATTTTTCCCTTCCACGTGGCTGTTTCATTACTCTTGAAAAAGTTGCACAAGAGACCGTACTCTCTCATATTGAAAGGTCATTATCGAAGCGGAAGGGATTGATTCAAAAAATTACCGAATTTGAACAAGAATCTCACCAGCCCCTATGTGTTGGAGCATTTTTATCATATCATCATCTTGATCCCCACGAGATTTACCAAAAATCTAGTTTCCGGCAACTCTGTGCAGAAGCAAAACTCTGTATCTCTCCCCTCCCCGATGAAGAGGAGCGAATAACTACTGCGGCAAAACGATTGTTGCATCTTAACTCAGTCTCAATGATTCGGTACATTCGTCAATTTCTTGCAACAAAAAATGTGGATTTGGGTGTCAAAAACGGTGAGAGACAACAAACATTCACCAATATTTTGTATTATTCACTCTATTCTCAACCTCTTAACGAGATTCATTATCCGGATTTACAATCCAGTCTCAATGCATTTGTTGAAAACGAGTGGATGAGATATCGAGCTTGATAGTCTTCTTGCGTATCTTGAAGAAAAAACCGAAGTTATGGAAGAACCGCTCGATCTTGGATTCGAAACCGGCCTCTCCCTCCATTGCACATATTCCCGTGATCAAATTTTTGCGGGTCTTGGACATTGGACTCCCCAAGAATGGAATGTTGCGGGTAAACGAGAAGGCGTTCTTTACCTCAAGGCAAAGAATCTGGATGTTTTTTTTATTACCCTAAATAAATCTGAAAAACATTTCTCACCCTCAACGATGTATGATGATTACGCAATTAATGCAGACCTTTTCCATTGGCAATCCCAGAGTACAACATCCGCATCATCGCCAACTGGGAAGAGATACATAAACCATGAAAGTTTGGGCTCAAAGGTTCTCCTCTTCGTGAGGGAGTTCAACAAAATCAACAATATTTCGCAACCGTATGTGTGTTTAGGAACTGCAGAGCTATGTGAGTCATACAGGAAGCAAACCAATGAGTATCGTTTGGCGGTTGCATCACTCAATTCCAGCAGGTTTGATGAAAAAAGCGAATAAGACCATAAGCGGATGATTTTTTTTCATTCAACTTTTTTCGAATTCTGATCAAATCGTAACCTTCGGGGGTAGCCTACGTGGCAAGGGGCAGAGCCCCGATGAGCGTCCTCTAAAAATCCTCCCAATCCCCCTAGATAACCTTTCCCCGATGTATACTGGAACCGACTTATCTAAAATTACCCCTGATTCCTGAACTGATATTCCGGGGCTTTCCGGTATTGCTCAAAGAAATTTCCGATGAGATCATTTTCCAGTTCCTTGAGCTGGTGCGGGAGAATTGTTTTCTCCACGCCATTAAAGGAAAATTGCAGATCCTTCCCGTCCCAAGATTTCCTGCTATGGTCCAGTAATCGGTTTGCACAATTCGCGGACTGGCCGATGTATACGATCTCCTGTGAACCGGCATCGATCAGGATATACAGGCCCGGGCCTGCGGGAGCGAGATGGGTTTTCTCCGGCGCAAGAGTTTCACCGTTGCTCCACGAGAGCCCCATCCAGTCCGGGTCGCCGGGTTTTCCTGTCGGATTCAGCGGTGGCTGGCTCGGCCCTCCGGCCGGGTTATCCTTGTGGCCCGCTTCCAGTTTTCCGCCTCGCAGGTTTTCTTTCCGGTTCGTGGATTTACGATATCTCGGGTGGAACCGGCCAAAATTGCAGAGCGTGGATTCCCCGCGTTCCTGCCGGTACCGGTACAGGAGAAAACTTTCCATCCCTCTTCTCCCGTTTATGGCAGCATCAAGCGGTGCACCGGAACACTCATATTCGAAACCTTCCGCGTCCTTCCATGCCCAGAGCGAAGGGGCTGCCGTGTGGGGATCGTTCCATGGCATCAGCTCGGTTCTGTTGAGGGTAAGCCGGAGTTCGCTCAGCCGTTCATCTACGGTTCTCCGGGTCTCACCGATATACATGAGGAAATCTTTTCCCGCCGGACGGATGCGGTAAAGGCCGGGTTCTCTCGGGATATCCCGGAATTCATATCTTTCTGCGGTGAAAGGAATCCACGGGGACCAGGGAAGTGAGCACCAGTCAGGACCGAAATATTCCATCTTTTTCCTCCGGAACGGATGCGTTTATCCGGATTTTGCGGAATAGACCCGCTCATACTGGAGGATAACGGAATTCTTCTCGGTCTTTGCAACGAGTCTGAAAACATCACCGGGGTTTATTTTGAAGGTTTTAACCACTTCAGAAGGGATCGTGAGATCGAGGGAATTGCTCCCATGGTGAAGCCGGGACTTCACCGTATTTTCAAGTTCTTCCATAGTTCCCGGTCGGTGAATGCACATTTAGCGCTTAATGCACATTATGTGCATTAAGGTTCAGAATCCGGTTTGATACAAAATTCTCCTTGTTACTTTGTCCATCTCGTACGTTTTTCCCAATACATCAGAAATCCCCCAGCGTGGCGAACTTGCGGAACGATGGAAACTTGCGGAGCCGGCGGGATGTACATTTGTTGAAGTCCCGGCCGATTTGATCAAGAATAAAACCGAAACCGCCACAACGGGCCAGGACCTTTGTTCGTTCCTGAGCAGAAAGAGCATCGAGATCCTTTACAAAAAATCCGGTTCGCCGACCGGAAAAATCCATTACATCCTGCACACTGAGCCATCACTCGGCAGGACCGATGGACACGGCGTAAAAGCACAGGCAGCGATCAAATGGTATGACCGGGAATGGACTGACCACTTTATCCGGATGGTAATCGACATCTCGGATTTCCTGGGAATGCCCGCCGCAAAGATCGAGATCCATCCCGGCGACCGGAGAAATTCATATTCCGATATCGTTGCAGTCGTCAGGAAACTTCAGGAACGGTATGGCGATGTATTTGGCATGGTCCCGGAGATCCTTCTTGAAAACAGGACAGATCAGTTCATCGCTTCAGGAGCCGATATCGCACAGTTCCGGGACTTCGTGATGAAAGATGACCCGTTGCTGCTGGAGAAATTCGGTATTGTCACTCGATATCCAGCCGCTCTCGACAAAGACAAAACAAAACTTCCTTTCCTCTTTTAACCTGATACCGGATGACTGTCTCAAAGGTTTTCATATCCACCGGCTGCACCGCCCGCCAAAATTGGGAGATGGGATCCCGTGGGAGGATGTGTTCAGGAAAATTGCCGGGATACACCATGACATTATCATCAATCCGGAAATCCATCACAACAACAAGGTTGCCGAAGTAATTGGATTTTGTAATGATATGTTAAGAAAAAATTCCCCTCAATGATTTAACCTCCGGTCCCAAGCCCACGCGGCGTTTGAGCGTCCTCTGAAAATCCCCCGGTCCCTACAATCCCACCAGACACCGGCTCCGCGGCCGAGCCCCCCGGCACTTCCTTTTTTTTAATACCGCAGGCCCTCACGTCACTTCAACGAGATTGAAGACATTGGCATACTCGTACTGGTTGACGAAATCGGCAGTCTCGTCCACCCCAAGGATGCCGACAACCGTGCCATTCGAGTCCCGGACCGGGGCATACCCGGAGAGAAACGATCCCCACTTCGACGTATAGATATCCGGGGAGCTGTGTGGCCCGGTGAGTGCGGCCATGAGCACCGGCTGGTCTTCGGTCGTCGGGTCCCCGATCCGTGCAACAGACGAGTCCAGCCCGTGCGTGAGGTAAAAATCATCGATGACATACGTGATAGTGCCGTTGTCCACCCGCATGATGTACGCGTTGCTGATATGCGTGTTGTTGATGCGTGCCTCGTAAATCGTCCGTGCAAACGAGAGGTAGAGCGGCGATCCCTCATCGCCCGGTTGTAAGGAGAGCAGCCCGTCGCCGTTCACCTTGCCTGCGATCTGGGCGGCGGTGACCTTAAGTTCAGTCTGGAGCAGCTGCTTCCTGACCTGCACCTGCTGGGTAAACCCGATGGTAACGATAACGGCAGCGACCGCGAGCAGGATGCAGCAGACAACAACCAGCACCCTCACCCGCCCGGAGAACCGGTCCAGTACCATGTCGATCCGTACCTTCTCTTCTCCCACCCACATGGTTGTTGCGGTAGTTCCCGGTCCCGGTCACGGGCCATTGAAACCATCATATCAGCCGGCAGGGCGACTTTTGTGTGTATGGAAGCCCGGCCCGGGGCAGCCGCCCCTGAACGGTACTGGCGGTTCAACCTCGCCCTCATCTGCCTTGGCGCCCTGATTGGCGCCTTTGCGGCCAGCTGCATCACGGTCCCGCTCCAGCAGGTGGCAAGCGATCTCCACACGAGCACCGGGCTTGCCTCCGCTTCCGTCATCGTGTACCTGCTGGTCCTCTCGGGACTGTTCCTCTTTTTCGGAAAACTCGGCGACGTATGGGGGTACCGCAGGGTGTTCCTTTTCGGCACTGCGCTCTTTGCCCTGGGATCGCTCCTCTGCGGTTGTGCGGGCACCGTAAACCAGCTCATCATTTTCCGCATCATCGAGGCAGTGGGTGCAACGATGGGAGCGGCCGTTATCACACCGTTTGTCACCTGCCATGTCCCGGAAGCCTGGCACGGCAGGGGTTTTGCGTATCTTACGGGGGCGGCAGTGCTGGGTGTCATCCTTGGGCCGACGCTTGGTGTGGCAATTGCCGGTACGCTTTCCTGGCGCTGGATTTTTTTTGCCCTGGTGCCGGTCGGGATAGCGATCATCGCAGCCGGCTTGTTCACCCTCCCGGCAGGTGAAGGGACGTCGAAGGGAAGAACGTTCGATCTTCTCGGGGCATGCCTCTTTTCCTGCGCCACCCTCGCGCTCGTCCTTGCCATCAGTTCGGTGAATGTCTTTGGGATCACCAGTCTCATCACGGCAGGCCTCGCCATATTCACGTTTGCCTTCTGGACGCTTGCGATCGTGTACGAGAGTGCAACCGAGGACCCGGCCTTTGAGATCTCCCTGTTCCGGGACCGGCACTTCACGAATGCGAATATCTCGTTTTTCCTCATGAAGCTGGTCATCAACGGCCCGGTCTTCCTCTTCCCGTTCTACCTCAACCTGGTCCTGGGCTATTCCTATGCACTGACGAGCCTCATCGTCATCGTGCCCGCTGCCGTGATGCTCCTTGCCACCCCGGGGGTGGGCCTTTTGACCGACCGGTTCAGCGCGAGAACGCTCTGCGTTATCGGTGCAGCGGGATCAGCCGCGGTGTACCTGTTCTTCGCCGGGTTTACGCAAGGTATCACGCTCATCCCCGCCCTTCTCGCGCTCATCGTCCTCGGGCTTACCCGCGGGGTATTCCTTGTTCCCAATACAAAAATCGTCATGGACCACAGCCCCGCGGATATGAAGGGCGCTGCATCCGGCGTCATGAAGGCGCTGGGCAATACCGGCATTATCCTTGGGATCGTGATCTTCCAGATCGCATTCTCCGAGACCCTGATTGCCGCGGAGGCCGTGGGGCAGTTACACGATCCGTTCGCGGTCCCGATGCCGGCGCTCGCGGGCGGTTTCCAGGCGGCGTTTTTCCTTGCCGCAGGCCTCAGCCTTGTCGCGGTGGTCTTTGCGTGGCATGCACGGGATGCACCCGCGGAGACCGCTCCGGAAGGGAACTGACCGGTGCCGGGGCACGAGCAAGAAGAGCGATCCTCTCGATACCCCGCCTCTTCCGTGGCACAATCCCCCGGATTCCTCGGCATCCGGCACATCCCCGGCATACCGGGGGATCACGTGGCAGTGTATCACGGTCTGGCCGGGCGCTTCTCCCGGATCATTTTGAAATTTGAAAGATCTAACGATTCCATAATAGACAGATATCAGTCAAGGGTCAGCGTTGTTTCGATGTGCTAACCCCCGGGCACCAAGCCCACGCGGCGATTGAGCGTCCTCCAAAAAATCCCCCGGCTCACTCACCCGGCGTCCCGTCCGGCAGCTCCCAGACGATATGGTCATACCCGAGTTCGAGGGTTTCGAACGCCACGGCATTGGTGTCCGCGAAAAGGTCCGGCCCGCTCCACCGGACCGGGTAGGCCTTGACCACATGCCAGACAATGACATCGTTCCCGTCTGCGTCCATGAGAACGATGCGGATATCGTACCGGAGGGAATAGTCCTTCCGGGTCATCTGCACCCAGTCCCAGAACTCGGTGCCGTCCGTGACCCCCCGCTGCAGGACAATGTTCGGGTTTGAGGGAGGGACCGTGCCGGGCGTGGCGGGAAAGGACAACCCGCTCTCTAGCACAAGACCCGTGACACCGGTCACCTGCCGGATGGGAAGCCCCTCCTTCTCGACCCGGAACCGGAATGCCGGCAGGGGGTCCTGTCGCTGTGCAGTAGGCATACTCTTCAGCCCTCCGTTCGTCTCACCGGAAACGGCCGGTCAGAGGTCCCGGGTAAACCCCTCATGGACAATCTCCAGCATCTCGATCGCGACCCGGCATTCCCGTGCAGTCAGGTCCGGCGGGATGTACCGGCAGGGCCAGGCATTGACGACATTCCACCGCGCCTCCGGGTTGCCGTTATCGTCAAGCAGGATGATGGCCATGTTTTTGCGCAGCCCCGCCGGCCCGGAGGTGCTGCAAGCCTTGTACCAGCCATAGAGTTCGGTGGCACCGGTCATGCCCCAGATCAGCCGGATCGGGCGGAACTGCGTCAGGCCGTTTAATTGCCGCATGACCGGGGGATCGTTTCCTTCCCGGTACTCGATGACCTCCGTAACCGCACTCCCGAACTGGACCTCGTGGAACCCGGCCCGTGTGATCCCGTCGATCTCCACGAGGAACCGGGCATTATGGAATGGATCTACCCTGCCAGACATCGTGTGTCCTCACAGGCATTATACACGAGACAGAGGATAAATCCATCCGTATGCGGGTCACTCCCCGCAGCTGCACACCTTAAAAAATTCCGTTCTCTTTTTTGGAGCCCTGTACGCAGCAAACGCATGTTTAATAATCAGGGTAACAATCATGCTTTTGATGGGTATGCCTGAATTACAACTAGACCCCTTTGTCGGGAAACCGACACCGGATTTCTGTCTTCCGGATGCACAGGGAACGTCGTTCTGCCTGAATACCTTCCGGGGAAAATGGGTGGTCCTGTATTTTTATCCACGAGACAACACCCCCGGGTGTACGATCGAAGCGATGCAGTTCAATGCGGCACTGGAGAAATTCGTCGATCTTGGGGCACAGGTCATCGGTGTAAGCACGGATTCGCAGGAAAGCCACCAGAAGTTTGCCGAGAAATACAGTCTCGCTATCCTTCTCCTGAGCGACCCCGATCATACGGGTACTCACCGCGTATGACTCCTGGAAACCAATGACGCTGTTCGGGAAAGAGATGCTGGGTACGTCACGGGACACATTCCTGATCAGCCCGGACGGATTGATTACCGATGTCTGGCGAAAGGTTTCTCCCAAAGGACATCCTGAAGCAGTCAGGTCAGTGCTGGTGAAAAGGAAAGAGAAGATGAATTAACGGTCCTGGTGCGTCGCCGGGATTTCCCGGAACCGGGCGATGAGCCCTGCCTGGGCGTTCCCCCTCCGGACCGTGGCCGTACCAAAAAACAGCGTCAGGTGCATAACACGGAACGAGCCAAAAGAAAGCATCTATACTTCAAAAAGAAGAGAGTCCCAAGTGGTGATAGTAGTGACAGAAACCGATTTACAACGGAAGCACACGAAGATCAGCGAGATCAGGGAAGTTGTCGGGGTTTTTGAATGTGACATAGAGGACATGAAATACAGCCCCCTGAAAATCAAGGTACAACAGATCCTGAATGCAGGCGGGGAGAGCTATATCGGCGTTGCAAACCTGATGGTGAAAGGCAAAGGCTGTGCTGATTATTACCGGAGCATGCGTCCGCGAAATACAAAAGAAGAAGCCCTGGAAGATGCCGCAGACGGATTTTTTGCATTTCTCTCCGACGAGTCTGAAATCAAAGAAGTGGAAAACTGGTAATTTTTTTTAGTTCTGGCCGATCGACCCGCTGCATTCCTAAAAAGGGTTATCCACGAAGTATTCTCTGAACCGGTACCGGTTTTTTGAGGATCCGGAGGGTTTCGATATACCCGGTTATTGCCTCTTCACTATGTTTCAGCGCCTCATCCCGGCTATCCCCTTGAGGCAGGTGCTGCCCAAAAAAACGCACGGTGTGCCGGTTCACCGGGCATGTTCATTGTACCATGCCTGGAGCTGGCTCTGGAGCGCTGCATTGCCCTTCTCAAGGTCGGCATAGATCTTCTTTATCGCATCCGTGACCGGGGCCGGCAATTGTGCGAAGACGGCGTCCTGTGCCAGGTCCGTATGGACCCGGAGTTTTCCGTCTTTGTCCATGGAAACGCTGACTCCCATGGTACAGACCCGGTCGAGGGAATCCGCAGGCCTGTCTGCTGCAGTTTCGGTAATTTTGAGCGCCACCTCAATGGACTTTTTATTTTTGTCATTGTCGATCTTTAACCGGACAAGGGGAAAATGGGGTACGGCATTGACAAAAAAAGCATCCTTTTCCTTGTTCACGAAGATCGAATAGTTGAACACCTCAAGCTTTTGTGACGAAATGAGGTAATCCACAAAACTTCTGATGAGATCTGTCTGCGTAGTGTCGGTCATACATTCCTCCCGGATGACTGCCATCTTGTCTTTTTTAGTTCTTGTTGATCTCCCCACACATTAAATGCCCGTGTACCCCCACGGGATGTTCCTTTCGGGTGCCGGCCGGGACCATCTCATGTCCCTTCGCACAGGTGCATCTCTCATCCTCCCTGAGACAGCCCGCAAGCGAGGAACCGGCATCCCCTCCGCAGAATTTCCCGGGCCCGCCGCTCACTCCCCGGTTCTAGTACCCGGGAACAAGCCCCCCAAATCAATCTTTAATACCTGCGAAGTCCCTATAAAAGGTGAAGGGGTCAGGCGCCATGCAGAAAAAATATAATATTGTCATTGAACCCGGCGAAGATGGATGGTACGTGGTAACCGTCCCGGCCCTGCCCGGCTGTATCACGCAGGGAAAAACGGTCGCGGAAGCAGAAGCGAACGCAAAGGAAGCAATCGAAGGATACCTCGAATCGCTCATCAAACACCAGAGAAAAGTACCCGACCAGCGCCGGGTCAGTATCCGGGAAATCGCCGTCGAAGTATGACCCGGACAAAAAAGTTCCCGCTCCTCCCGGCGAAGGAAACTAATCAATGCACTGCTCCGGCTCGGCTTTTACATTGATCACCAGAAAGGAAGCCATGTCATCCTGAAGAGTGCCGATGACACCCGGACTATTGTTGTTCCCGATCATCACGAGATTGACCGGGGAACATTGAAAGCAATTCTGAAACAGGCAGGGATTGACATTAAGGCATTGCTTGACGTTTTGATCCCGCTCAAATAGTTTTTTTTGTTTCACTTTTTGGTTCCGCCCCTGTTCTCCCTCTTCAGCTCCCCGATCACCTTCCCCACAACTTCCTCGAAGTCCTCATCTTCGCAATCGACCGTGATATCGGCATACCTCTCGTACAGCGGGACCCTCTCGTGATACATATCAAAAAGACTCTCGCCGGAAAACAGCACAATGCCCCGGGTCGTGATGTTACTGAGTCTCCGTACCATCTCGTCGCAGGAGATCTTCAGGTACACAACCACACCCTCCTTTTTCAGGGAGTTCATCGCTTTTCTCGAAAAAACCACGCTGCCCCCGGTGGCGATGACACAATTGCGGCAATGGAGAGACTGGATGGTCTCCTCCTCGGTTTTCAGGAACGCGTCCGGCCCCTCCGTATCGATGATCTCCTGCAGGAGCCGCCCGGCACGTTCCTGGATCGCGATATCGGTATCGACAAAGGTCATCCCCAGCGTCTTTGCAAGGATGACGCCCACGGTGCTCTTCCCTGCGCCGGGCATGCCGATCAGAATGATGTTTTTCATGGGGTTGTGCAGCCTCCTGACGCTTTCCTGTACCCTTTCAATATCACTCGTCAGCCGGATAATGTGCCAGGATCTGTTCCAGTGCCTGTTTGAGAGGAGGGATATTCACTTCGACGACCGCCCAGATCTCATCAGGATTAATCGCAAAATAGTGATGGACGAGAATATTCCTGAATCCAATGATCCTGCCCCAGGGGATCAGGGAATATTTTCCCTGGGATTCTTCCGAGATCCCACGGGCGGCTTCCCCAAGAACCTGGAGATAATAAACAACCCAGACCTGGACGAGCTCGTCACGTACGAATCCCTGTTTTCCTGATGACGTATATTTCTCGATTTTCCTGATGGACTCTGCCATATCCATCAGCCGCAGCCTGTCATCTCTCATAGGGGAACCGCTTCAAGAACAACTCTTGTCCTGATCTGTTCCCTCAGCAGGGGCAGGGTACAGACATCCACCGGTCGGCCCAGGAGTTTTTCGAGATCATACGCCAGTCCGCCCAGATCGAAGAGGGTCCTCCCGGGTTCCAGTTCGACAAGAAAATCGATATCGCTTTTTTCATCAGCCGCGTGGCGGGCCACTGATCCAAAGATCCGGATATGGGAAGCGCCATACTTTTCTGCAAGGCGGGAGATCTCCTCCTTTTTAGACTGGACCATCTGGTAAATATCCGGCTGGGTCATATCATGAAATGATAGTGGTTGAAGTTATAAAAAAGGACACCCACAGCCTTCTTAGTACCTGCTCTTCCTTGGCACAACCCACCGCACCCCACCTCTCGGGTCCCGGGCATCCCCGGCATACCGGGGGATCACGTGGCAGTGGCAGTGCATCACGGTCTGCCCGGCCGCGGATCCCACGTTGAGGCCGATGTTGTAGCCGGCTGGTTGGAAATTTTCCTCGATGATACCCCTGCCCGCATCCACCAGCGCAAGCAGCGCCTGTTTCTCCTCACCGGTCAGCGAGAAGTAGTCCGGCACATGCCGGAACGGGATCACGAGCAGGTGTCCCCTGCTCACCGGGAACCGGTCCCAGAGGGCGTAGCAGAGATCGTTTCGTGCGACAATATCTTCCGCCAGCGGGTTGCAGAACGGGCATTTCAGGGAAGGCTCCATGGACCGGACCTCGAACACACCAGTATGATCGTGGATTTCACTTTAAGGTTCCTCAATTGCCGGCGGATCGCGGAGGGAATACCTCGTCTCCGGAAATCAGGAAGAAAGATCGTCCATCCCGCCCGGCTGGCCCGGGGCGTGATCTCGGCATTCATATATAGGGATCCCATCTTACCATCTGGTAGTACCTTCCTGTGCAGGGTCCGATTATTTTAGCCAGTTTTACCGGGTGTGAAAAGAAAAAATGAATTTCCGTCAGTGGTATGCAGCAGTTTTGATCGCGGTTATCTTCTTGTCCATGGGTGCCGGACCGGTAGCGGGAAAGAATTACCCGATCGATAATTCTACCTATGCCACCCCTTCGGCATTCCAGAATTTCCTGAATACAACCTCTGATGGCGATACGATCACGTTTGCCAGCGGGACGTACTTTTACTATAACATAGTGGTCCTCAGTAACAACCTCACTTTCCAGTCAAACCAGTCGACCGGGGCCACGACCCGGAATACCATTCTTGACGGGATAAACAGTCCAGGACCAACCGCAGAGGGTATACTCTATAACACTTCGTCTACCGGTGCGCAGATCACGAATATTACCGTCAGGGACCTGACGTTCCGGAACGGGTATTCATCAAGCTCGGATGGCGGAGGCGCGATACACTCCTATGCCAACACAAGCGTCATCTCGTCAGATTTTATGAACGACACGGCACCGGGCAAAAATGGCGGAGGCGCTGTCTCCGTTCACTCGTATGGCCTGCTCCTGACGGTCACCGGCTCGAATTTCACCTCGTGCTCCGCACTTGAAGGTGGCGCCCTGTACATAGCACCCCCGGTATTATCGCGGTCAGTTCGTCATCCTTCGTCAACTGTCACGGGACCACGAACGGGGGCGCCGTCTATGCATCAAACCAGGTGAATGCAACCTTCTGCCGGTTTGGAAGTACCACCTCCGGTGCGGGTGATATCCTCCATACAAATGGCGGGGACATCTATGCCCCGGATAACTGGTGGGGGACAAACTCCCCGGCAGCTTCCCTGGCACAACACATAGGCGGGGGAACGTTATACCAGTACCCGTACCTGGTCCTCGGCATTACCGCCATGCCGGCAGGGATCTCAACGTCCCAGGCGAGCAGCATCCAGGCAAACCTCAGTTACGATAGTACCGGCGCACTGGTGGCCGGGAACATCCTCCCGGACGGCATACCGGTCATCTTTTCCATCGGGTCCGGGCCGGCGGGAGCAGCGATATCGTTGCCGCAGGTCCTGACCACAGGCCACCAGGCAGCCACACCATTTTCATCGCCGGTCTGCCGGGACCGCCCTCGTCAATGCTTCGGTTGATGGCTATAATGTATCGGTAAATGTCCAGGTAACTGCAACGGCATCACCTGGCAACGGCGGCGGAGGCGGCCGTACAGATTACTGGGTGCAACCGGGCAGTAATGAGGGAGTCGGGTACCAGGGACAACAACCCGCTCCGCTGGGTGTCGGCCCGGCCCAACCAAAACCATCCAGGTTACCCCGGTTGAAACCCCGGCAGGAACACCTGCCGTGATCCCGCCACTTCCGGTCCCATCACCGACAATCCTCGACAGGATCGTACAGCTGATCCAGGAATACCTGGCCTGGCTCATCCTCATCGTCATCATCATTATCCTCGCCGTACTCCTGCGAAGATGGTGGATCCGGCGCCAGAACCCGGGGCTGTTCCGGAAATAATACTATCGATACCCGGGAACAGGGGCACCATCCGGCGCCGGGCCGGCCGGCTCCCTTTTGATTGTGCCGGTAATTTCCTGCAAAATCCCCCGGATCGCCAAAAACCCCGGGATAACTACGGGAATATTCGCAGTTATCGTCGGATATTTATATTCCGCGAGCCAGATAGGCTGGTATGCAGTACAGGTCCATTCTCATCCTCATCGTGTGCATCGCGGCCGTGGCAGCCGCCGGGTGCACCAGCCTCCAGGGCAGCACCGCAAAATCCGCGATCGCCCCGTTACCCGCCGAAAGCGGGGGAGCCTCTACCGGTTACAGTTCAGACCAGGCACTTATCGCATCCGGCCCGATCTCCCCGCCGGTCCCCGTCCCCACCTCAGGAGGAATGCCGGGCCAGGGCGTTGAGACGAAGATCATCAAAACCGCTGACCTCACGCTTGAAGTAAGCAATGTCACCAGCGCTGCAGCGGCGGTCGAAGCGATCGGCACCAGTGCCGGGGGATACGTATCGACCACGAATATCGGGACTGACTATACCAGCCAGCCATACGGGACCGTGGTCCTCCGGCTCCCCGCGGCCCAGTTCGACAGCGCACTCTCGGGTGTGCAGGCCATCGGGAAGGTGACCAGCCTCTCCACGCAGGGCCAGGACGTGACCGCGGAGTACGTCGATGTCCAGGCACAGATCACCGCGTACCAGAACCAGATCGCCCAGTACAACCTGATCATGAAGAACGCCACCAAGGTCGAGGACGTCCTTGCCATCCAGCAGCAGATCGATACCGTGCAGACCAACCTCGACCGGGTCACCGGCCAGATGAAGTACCTCAACAGCCAGATCGACTACGCGACCATCACGGTCACCCTGCAGGAACCGGCACCGGTCGGGGGCACGCAGGGCCATGACTTCGTGACCGCCATCAACGAGGGCATCGCTGGCTTCTTTGGTATTATTGACGCGATCATCGTGTTCGTGATCAGCATCATCCCGCTTCTCATCATCGCCGGCGTGGCGTATGCCGGCTACCGGTTCTGGAAGGGCAGGCGCCCGGCACACCCCTAAGGCGGCTGCGAAGGCCCCTCTCAAACTCTCCTTTTTTGGCACCGTGTACTCCCGGCAGGTCTCGTGCGGCAGGTACGGATAATATCAGTATTTATAATAAATAACCGAATAATTCAGAAAGAAAGCCGGGTGCGGTCTCCCGCCGGGCCCGGGTAACAGGTGCTCTTTCGTGGAAGTCGGACCCGCAACAACGGTAGGGACTGAGGTGTACGTCGATCCGGACCTCTGCAGCCGGTCCCGCCATTGCCATGCAAAACACCGGTGCGTAGACCTCTGCTCGATGGGCGTCTTTGTGTCGATCAAAGGGGACGGTGTGTACCCGGAGAAGAGCCAGCTCTGCTGCATGTGTTTTTTGTGCAACGATTTCTGCCCCGCACACGCGATCACCGTGCGGTGGACGCTGCGGGCGTGATGGCCGGGTGACGGGCCGGCTCTCTGGTCCTGATCAGGGTCATACCGCACCGGAGATCCCGGATGCCGGGCTCTCAGGTATCTTCCGGATATGACCGGTAATGCCGCGAGGCCCGGCCTTCCCTTTTTCCCAGTGATGCCCCGGAACACCTGATGGAAAAATCCGCACCAGTTCTCCCTCCCACCTTTTACCATCACTCTTCTAACCCGCGGGTTCTGGAGAAGCACCCCGGCTATTTGTCAAATATATATTACATTCAGGAAAACGACTGATTGCGAAGCCCCAAACCGGGCCCCACTCATCAGGAGAGAAAACACCATGAACCTCAGAATGCTTGCCATCCCCTGCATCTGCGCCGTGCTCCTCATCGCGCTGGTGCTCCCCGCGAGTGCAGATGACGCCTCGCAGGTAAATGTAACGCCCACCGTGACCATCGCCACTCCGCCGGCTTTTGACCCGCTCGGCTCGATTGAAGGCATATTCGGCCTGCGCCACGATGACCGGAACCTCACGCAGGACATCCACGCAAACGACCAGGATATCCACCAGAACTGGTGGGACAGCCTCAACATCTTCCAGGATATCCTCGGGAACCGTGCCACCGTCCGCTCAGACCAGCAATCCGATCTTGCAAACCGGTCCGCAGACATCGGGTACCGCGAGGATATCCACACCGACCGGCAGGACATAAGAAACGACACCGGCAACCAGACTGCCGAAGAGCAGCAGATTGCAGCAGACCGGGCCGACATCCACCAGGACTGGCAGGGTAATGCCGCAACGCACCAGGACATACAGGATGAGAGAAACGCCAGCCAGCAGGACTGGTCCCAGATCAACGCGAACCAGCAGCAGGACACCTCGCTCCGGCAGGACAATGGTGCCGACCGCGAACAGATCCGGGACAACCGGCAGCAGATCCGCGATGACCGCGGGAATGGCGGCTCCTCCTGAAACTTTTTTCAACGGGTGCACTCCCGGGAGAACCTCATACGGGTCGTGCCGGGCGGGTGAATGCCTGGCCGGATCCGATGAAGAGTTTTTTAAAAGGGTTCTGGTGCATTCCGGAACCCGTTAACTGGTGTTGATACCGGCGGAGTCTTTTTCGTTGCGTCCTGTTAACGGAGCAGCACCGGCCGTAGATACGGTTATTATCCTCCCGGACAAAGCCCTCATCACCAATGAACCCGACACCCGCCTTCCCGGGATACCATTTGCCGGACACGTTCCGCATAACGCAAAACGATCTTATCAGGTTCTGGGTGATCGCCTCCATTACTGCCTCTATCATCGGGGTCACGTATATATCCATGGCGGCAGGATATGGTTCAATCGTCCCGCAGCTCTTCTATTTCCCCATCCTGTATGCCACGTATTTCTACCCGTCCCGCGGGATTTATGTTGCCGGGAGCTGCGCTGTCGCATACCTGCTGGTGTCCGTGTATTTTCTTACCCCGAATGTGTTTGTCGTGGGCGGTGTCGTCTTCCAGGCGCTGCTGTTCATCGGCATTGCCGTTATTTCTTCCTATGTCGTGAAACAGCGGGATGCACTCCAGATCACCGTGCCCGGAGACGATGCTGTCGCTGTACGGATGATGATCGCCGCCGGGGAAAGTGAACGGGTTGAATTCAAATTCAAAGCCCTGTGGAGCACGAGGCTCTCGAAGGAGGAGGCGGATGCCAGTGAATCGGCAGAAGTGCGGAAATACCGGACCAATGCCTCGAAATTTATTATCGCACGGTCTATTGCCGGGTTTTTGAATTCCAGCGGCGGGGACCTCATCATCGGTATAGAGGAAGACCGGGTAAACAACGTGATCCGGGTGGTGGGAATCGGGGACGATTATTCCCGCTCCTGGAGAAAGACCGGAACCCGGATGGGTACCGGCGGATGCTGATCGACTCGGTAATCCGGCGATATATTCCCGAGATCTATGAAACAGCGAGCCGGTTAATCCACATCACCTTCCCGGTTCTCTCGGAAAAAACACTCTGCCATGTGCATATCCTGCCGGCTGACAAGCCGGTCTTTGTCGATACCGGCAACGAAGAGTTCTTCTTTATCCGGGTGGATGCCTCCACCCGCAATATCAGCGGGAAGACCCTGACAAGTTATATCCTCACGCGTTTCAGAAAGTGAAAAGGCCTGTACTTATTTTTTTGGATTCCCGGATCCACGGGAGTTTTGCCAATGATCCCAGTCCGGCCTTTTCCTGTCTCTCCTGCCAAAAAACGCAGTGAAAAAATCCACAGGAGTGACAAACCGGTGATCAGATCACAACGATTATAGTGTCCTGAAAGACCAGAGAAACGTATGAAAATATCCCCCGTTCTTATCCTCCTTATTGCCTGTATTGTGGTGATCCTCGCGGCGGGGTGCACCGGTACAGGTTCATCGGGCACACCAGCCACGCCGACCCCGCAGGTTATTTATGTCACCGTGACTGTCACCCCGGCGCCAACCGCTCCCAACTGTTACTGGAACCCGCAGACGATGTCATGCTCCAGCCAGCCGTACACTGCTCCCCCGACAATGGTCGTCGTAACGACCGCGACCACGGCTGCACCCGACCCGATCCTCCACCGCTGGATCCGGCAGAACGCCGATGGGGTCACCGGCTATGAATTCCAGTTTTATCCCGACGGCACCGTCATCTACAAGGCAGGGAATATAGTCACCGTTTCCGGAAACGTCAAGATCCCGTCGCCTACTGTATCCGGATCGGGGACATGGTCGGCGCTGGGGAACGCTCACTATCTCGTGAAGGTGAGTTACGCCGGGAATTCGGGCGCTCCCGACATTATCCGGGATTATACGCTCGACCCGCAGTACGCGACGCTCCCGCAGCACCTGATCAGCAGTATGAGCAGGCTGATGTCGATGCAGCCACCACCAATGGCACCATCCATTCGTATGCGACCGATGTGTTCTACCTTGAACAGGCGCCGCAGGACAGCGAATAACGTTTCCTTTTTTAAAATAAGATTTTTATCCCGTTGGTACGAGTTCGGCACCCGGGTAATTCGACGAAGTAATCACATCATTGACCGGATCGTACCTGAACGGGACCGACCAGAACCTGTACGACGCAATACCATCCGTGCCATCTGCTGCCATCTTGTACGGGAACGTGATCGTCGGGTAATTATCAATCGTTGCCGAGCCGGTGCCATCCGGGTTCAGCGTGATGGTGCCGGTATGCGATAAGCCAAGGAGGGTCCAGGTCTGGGGTAACGCCATCGCTCCACTCACTGAGGAGGATACCGGGTAAGATGACTGGTATGCAGTCGTTGAATAAATCTCCTGGGAATCCGGATTCACTGTACCGCCATTGAGCGTCCCGACATCCAGCGCACCATCAGCCTCTGCCCCGATAATAGTAGCAGAATAGGTGTCCTGCGGGAGCAAAGAATTCCAGGAATTGAAATCCGCCATGTACAGGGTTTGCCCGGTGGTTGTCAATACCTCATAATAGCCGTTCGCCATCGTGGTCGAAAGAACCGTAAATTCTGTGAGATAGGGGTATTGTGATACCTGAACTGCTCCTGTTAACGCGGGAACCGTAACCGTAAAGGATGCACGATTTACTGCCCCCACATCCAGCGCTCCGTTCGTCTCCGCCCCGGTAATAGTTGCAGAGTAGGAGTCCTGCGGGAGCATGGAATTCCAGGAATTGAAATCCGGCAGGTATAAGGTCTGCCCGGTGGTTGTGTAAACGGTATAATGCCCATTGGCTGCGGTGGCTGACAGCACCGTAAAATCCAAGTTAGCCGGGTACGTTTCCTGTGCGATTGTTGGCGCGGGAGCCGGGGTTGGTGTTGCAGCCACAGGGGCAACTGTTTGTTGTGCCTCCAGGCTGCTGAAATGATCCACGATGTTCATCCCCATTATGCATCCGATAATTACGATGCCCACGATAGCAAAAAAGTAGAGTGCTCCTTTTTTGATCGTATCCGTTTCTATAACAAGTTGGGACATAAATGTTCTCCAGGCTTTACATTTGTATGTCTCACATCTCACGAGGCGACTGGCATATATTCCATGGATGGCCCGGGTGATGTGATTGAACCTGCAGGTTAGTACTATGAAAAAAAGGAAGATCGCCCGGTTCGTTACGGTCGCGTGGCCTGGCCCCGGGATTTGCGGATCAGACAGAGTAAAAGTAAGAGAAAAAGGGTTGGATCATTCAATAATCACATTGGGTGGCTGTCCTTCTATCACTCTCTGCCCGGTAACTTCCTTTTGCGCCACCTGGGTACTGGAATGGCCATCGTACTGGTAGTACATCCCGTTATAGTAATAGTAGACCGGATAAGAATTTAACTGGCCGATAGCCGTCGGATAATGGAGAGAGATCAGGTTTACCGTACCTGCATCAAGCGCACCATTGGCCTCGGCCCCGGTGATAGTTGCGGAGTATGTGTTTTGCGGCAGCAAAGAATTCCACGAATAGAAATCCGGCATGTATACGGTTTGCCCGGTGGTTGTGTAAACGGTATAATGCCCGTTCGCGATGGTCGTTGACAGCACCGTAAATTCAATGACGGTAGGGTACAGTGCCTGTGCGACGGTTGGTGCGGGAGCCGGGGTTGGTGTAGCAACCACAGGAGCAACCGTTTGTTGCGCCTGCAGGTTGCTGTAATGATCCACGATGTTCATCCCCATAACGCAACCGATGATTGCGATACCTGCGATAGCAAAAAAGTAGAGTACTGCTTTTTTGATCGCGTCAGTTTCTATAACAAGTTGGGACATACATGTTCTCCAAGCTTTACATTTGTATGTCCCACATGTCACGGGCGGGGGAGTATATATTCCATGGATGGCCCGGGTGAATTGATCGAACCTGCAGGTTAGTACAACCAGGATTACTGTCTGATGTCGCAGGGTTAGTAATTCTTATAAAAGCCCCGACAAGCGTCAGGACCCGTGAACCGGTAAACCAGGGGCCAGACCGCGATCATCGGAACAATGGCCAATGCGACCTGGGCAGAGCGGTATTAAACCGATGAAAATGGCGGAGAGGGTAGTTTGTTCTCTATGGATTACTCTTGCATTACTTTGGATCGATCTTCTGGTTGGATAACATATCCAGCATCACATCTTTCAATAAGATTCTCATGAGATCCCGCCCCTCCTCAGATGATATGTAGCCCTTAAACTCTTCTTTGATGTGTTCCACATCGTGGTGATCATCGACGAAGGATGCCAAAGCCTGCGTGATGCAGTCGGAGATCGTAGTGAATTTCTTTTCCTCATACACGAGTTTATTGAGCTTTTCATAGATATTGGGAGGCATTTTGTAGGAGATTGCCACACGCTCCCCACGACTTGCGGGATCCTTTTCCACCATTACTCTAAAATTTGTTTAATTAATATAAAAATGCTATTAATAACACGAAATAGTCTTTAAGTATTACAAAAGTATCATTTATATTTTTAAAACATACGTATGGATTACCGCCTGCAGTGCTGATTACTCTAAGATAAGTCATCGTGGCCATGGGGCCATGCACCGCACGATCCACTATGCTTTTTATTGGCATTTCTCTCTTGCCGATCACCTGTCTTTATCAAATATCAAAAGTCACGGGAGGGCATCAGAACACACTTTTGATCCCTCAGGATTGGGGGTTCGGGCGATGAAAATGAACATAATTGTAGAGTAGGGTAGTTTTATTTAGAATTTAGAGGATAGGGATACTATATTGAGGGATCTTCATTTATCGCATTCTTTATGTTGATAATGAATCAGCCCTTCTCGAGATCGTTAAGCTGTACCTTGAGCGGAGCGGTCAGTTCAGCGTCGACACCGAACCCTCCGTCACATCGGCACTATCGCTCCTGAATACCCGGACCTACGATGCCGTCATCGCTGATTACCAGATGCCTGAGATGGATGGCATTGAATTTTTAAAGAAGGTCAGGAATTCGGGGAATAAGGTTCCCTTTATCCTGTTCACCGGACGGGGACATGAAGAAGTTGTCATACAGGCATTAAATGAAGGCGCTGACTTTTACCTTCAGAAAGGCGGTGACCCAAAACCCCAATTTGCCGAGCTCTCCCACAAGATCCGCCAGGCCATCCAGAGAAGACTGATGGAAAAGGCTGTCCGCATTAGTGAAGAGCGACTGAGCACCATCCTCAACTCAGCCCAGGTCGGCATTATTCTCGTGGATGCCGGGTCGCATAAAATAATTCAGTCAAACTCTAAGGCACTGGAGCTTCTAAGCGCGTCAGAAAACGAGGTTACCGGTACCATATGTCATAAATTCATATGTCCCTCAGAAGAGGGAAAATGCCCGGTAACGGATCTCGGCCAGACGGTTAACTCTTCAGAGCGGATCCTCATCAAAAAAGATGGATCGCAAATACCTGTTATCAAGACCGTCGTCCCGATACAAATCGATAACAGGAACGTCCTGTTGGAATCCTTTATTGATATATCTGAACGCAAAAAAGCAGAGAAGGAACTGCTTGAGAGTGAGATGAGGTTCCGGACTCTTGCGGATGTATCTCTGGAAGGAGTTATGATCCATGATAAGGGTGTTATTGTGGACTGCAACCCGCAATTCGCCGCAATGTTCGGCTACACACAAGAAGAGATTGTTGGCCGGAACGGTTTTGATTTTATGATGACTCCTGAATCCCGTGACGCAATTTTTCATTGGGGACAGCGTGGATTTAAAGGTACTATCGATATTATTGCAATTAAAAAAGATGGGACGCGCTTCGATGGGGAGACGGCAGCTGCCCCCATAAACTGGCACGGGAAAAAGCATATTATCGTCCAGATGCGGGATATCACATCACGAAAAGAGAATGAAAAGAAGTTTTCATCGGTATTTTACCGGAGTCCTGCAGTCTCGATCATATCCAACCTTGAAACCAATGCATTTATCGAAGTTAATGATGCGGCAGTGAATGTGTCCGGTTTTTCCCGGGATGAAATTATTGGGAAAACTGCAAAGGATCTCGGGATGTTTGTTCATTACGAAGACCGGGATACTCTCCTGCAGGCTGTCTGCAAAGATGGTAAAATACGAGATGTGGAGCTCCAGCTCCGGAGCAAGACCGGTTCAATCCACACATTTCTTTTTTCCGGGGAGCTGCATCCAGCTGGGCAATTGTCGCTACATGCTGTTGCAGGGGATTGATATTACTGAACGGAAATCGACAGAGAACGAGGTCAAGGCAGCGTACGAACAGCTTGCAGCGGCCGAAGAAGAATTGCGGGCGCAATATGAGACACTCGTAAAAAGTGAGAGGGATCTCAGGGAGAGCGAGGAGCGGTACCGCCTGCTGGTAGAACGCTCTCCGGATGCTGTTATTTTGCATGCCTCAGGCCGGATTGTTTATGCAAACCCTGCCAGTGTCAGTATGCTCGGTGCTCATCGTTCCGAAAATATTTTAGGCCATTCGGTACTGGAATTTGTCCACCCGGATTACCGGGGGATTGTCTCCGAACGCGTTCAGATAATGACTGAAAAAAGTCAACTTGTAAATCTTCTGGAAGAAAAATTTCTCCGGCTGGACGGGTCATCGATTGACGTTGATGTTGCGGCAATGCCGGTCGAATACCATGGCATCCCGTCTGTCCAGGTCACCTTCCGGGATATCACCACACGGAAAAAAGCCGTGGCTGCACTCCGGGAAAGCGAGGAGAAGATCAGGGAGTCTGAAGAGTTCCTGCGCACGGTAATCACCGGAGCAAAGGAGGGAATCATCGTATATGATCGGGATCTGAATATAAGGCTCTGGAACCGGTTCATGGAAGATATGACCGGCCTTATGGCAGCAGATGTGGTGGGTGAAAACGCGCTCGACCTCTTCCCGTTCCACAAGGAAATAGGGAACGATCTCCTGATGATGCAGGCACTGGAAGGCAATGTTGGGGCGTCGTCCGATTTCGAATTTGTCATCCGGGCCACAGGCAAAAAAGGGTGGGCAAAGAGCATATTCTCCCCTAACCACGATGCCCATGGCACGATCATCGGTGTGATAGGGATGGTCCGGGATATTACTGAGCAAAAACGGACAGAGGAAGCACTCCTTCTCGCTAACAAGAAGCTCAACCTGCTCTCCAGTGTCACCCGTCATGATATCAACAACCAGCTTTCGGTGCTTCGGGGGTACCTCACCATTCTTGAAATGAAGCACTCCGAACTCTCACTCAATGAGTGTCTCCAGAAGGCGACAAACGCTGTAATCCGCATCTCCACCATAATCGAATTCACGAAAGAATACGAGAACATCGGTGTCAATGCCCCGGCCTGGCATGACTGCCATGCGCTTGTAGAGCACGCAGCAATCCAGACCCCGCTCGGACAGGTTGTTATAAAAAATGACATCCCTGCCGGCGTGGAAATATTTGCCGATCCTCTGATAGCCAGGGTCTTTCATAATTTAATGGACAATGCGGTACGGCATGGCGGGAAAATTACCACTATCCGGTTCTCTGCTGATGAAAGCGACGGCAGTCATCGTATGGTGTGCGAAGATGATGGTGATGGCGTACCTGCACAAGAAAAAGAGAAAATCTTTGAAAGGGAGTTTGGCAAAAACACCGGGATGGGGTTGTTCCTTGCCCGGGAAATTCTTGCTATCACCGGAATCTCCATCCGGGAGACCGGCGAACCCGGGAAGGGAGCTAGGTTTGAGATGATGGTGCCAAAAGTCGCGTACCGGCGTGTTGACCTGAAGATGAATAAATAATCGGGCTCAGGAACATCCGCTCTAAATCCCCATACCATGCAGGCAATTCATTAAATTCACCATCGACAGGGTAGTGAGCAACCATGTCCCTATGCTCCTGTCATATCAGGATGATACCGATGAACCTGAGAACGACACCCCACTTCCTGATTCTCGCCGCCTTGGTTATGCTCTCGCTGTGTACATGCGCATGCGTGAACACTCCCGGGGCGCAGGCCACGGTGCCCACGGCTCCACCGGTGGTAAGCCCCGCGGTCACCCCGGGTACAGAAAACACGAACACGACGGGCCTCGTGCCTCCCCCGCGAATAATCTGCAACTGCCCCATGGAGCCCGTGGTATCGGTAACGCTCACCCCAATCGCCACTCCGGATAACGGGCTCTGCTACTGCCCGTGATCTGGTAACGGCAGGGGTACCCCGCGGTTGTTTTTCAAAAGAAAATTGGCAGGGGGTATTCCTATAAGACGGATTTGTTGCGCGAGCCCGTCAGGACAACGAGGGGGTATACCCCGGCATGAAGCCCCTGTTGCGGATCAGGAAAAACATAAAAAAATGCTGACAGGAACGGATGTTTTCCTCATTTACGACAGGATATTTACGCGTATAACAAAAAACCCCGGATAAATGAGGTTATAATCCCATAAACTACTGGAATTCCGGAGACTTGTGCATTTGCAAAAAATGCTCCTTCAGGTAAGTGTAAAAGAGAAAGTTAGTTATATTTCCTGGAATAAATTTATATGAGAAGTCCTTTTATATAGAGGCAGTTTATGTTATAGGACTATTAAGAAGATGAACCGACCGCTGCCATCTTTTATATTTTTTTTTATTGCAATCGTTTTTCTTTTTGCCATGGCAGGTCCGGCATCTGCTGCAGCCCCGACGGTCACCGGTATCTTGCCGACCAGCGGACCGTTGATCGGTGGTACCACGGTCACGGTCACCGGGACCGGGTTTACTGGAGCAACGGCCGTGATGTTCGGGACCACCGCTGCGACGAGTTACACCGTTGGTTCAGCGACCAAAATCACTGCTATCTCTCCGACCGGGACAGGTACTGTCAATATTACGGTCACAACGCCTTCAGGTACCAGCGCGACTTCGGCAGCAGACCAGTTCACGTATGATCCCGTCCCGACTGTGACGGGCATCTCACCGACCTTCGGGCCGGCAGCCGGTGGTACTACGGTTACGGTAACCGGCACGGGGTTTACCGGTGCGACGTCAGTCAAGTTCGGGACCACCGCCGGTACCGCCTTGTCCGTGACCTCGTCCACCACTCTTACCATAAAATCGCCTGCCGGGACAGGTACGGTTGATATCACGGTCACCACGCCAGGCGGAACCAGCGCGACTTCAGCATCAGATCAGTTCACGTATGCCCCGACCGTCACCAGCATCTCACCGACCAGCGGGCCGGCAGCCGGTGGTACCACGGTCACGGTGACCGGGACCGGGTTTACCGGAGCAACGGCCGTGACGTTCGGGACCACTGCTGCAACAAGTTATGTTGTTAATTCAGCGACCAGCATCACCGCCGTTTCCCCGGCCGGGACAGCGGGTACTGTTGATGTAACGGTCACGACACCTTCGGGCACCAGCGTCACTTCAGCAGCGGACAAGTTCACGTACATTGCCGCCCCGACCGTAACTAAAATCAACCCGACCAGCGGACCGTTGACTGGTGGTACCACGGTCACGGTCACTGGTACCAAGTTTACTGGAGTAACAGCCGTGACGTTCGGGTCCACCCCTGCGACAAGTTATACCTTTGTTTCAGCGACCAGTATCACTGCTGTTTCTCCGGCCGGGGACAGGTACTGTTGACGTAACGGTCACGACGCCCGGCGGTACCAGCGCGACCTCGGCAGCAGATCAGTTCACGTATGATCCCGTCCCGGTAGTAACGGGCATCTCACCGGCAGCCGGACCGGTAGCCGGTGGCACCACGGTTACGGTGACCGGAACCGGGTTTACCGGTGCGACGTCAGTCAAGTTCGGGACCACAGCCGGAACCGCCTTGTCCGTGACCTCGTCTACCACACTTACCATAAAATCCCCTGCCGGTACAGCGGGTACGGTTGATGTAATGGTCACGACACCCGGCGGTACCAGCGCGACCTCGGCAGCAGACCAGTTCACGTATGATCCCATCCCGACCGTCACCAGCATCTCACCGACCGGTGGACCGGTAGCCGGCGGCACTACGGTCACGATCACCGGTACCGGGTTTACTGGTGTAACAGCGGTGAAATTCGGGACCGCCGCTGCAACGAGTTATACGGTTGTTTCAGCGACCAGCATCACCGCCGTTTCCCCGGTCGGTACAGCGGGTACTGTTGATATAACGGTCACAACACCTGGCGGTACCAGCGCGACTTCAGCAGCGGACAAGTTCACGTACTATGCCATCCCGACCGTCACCGGCATCTCACCGGCAGCCGGACCGGTAGCCGGCGGCACTACGGTCACGATCACCGGTACCGGGTTTACCGGTGCAACAGCCGTGACGTTCGGGACCACCGCTGCGACGAGTTATACGGTTGTTTCAGCGACCAGTATCACCGCCGTTTCCCCGGCCGGTACAGCCGGTACGGTTGATGTGACGGTCACGACGCCCGGCGGTACCAGCGCGACTTCAGCATCAGATCAGTTTACGTATGATCCTGTCCCGACGGTTACCAGCATCTCACCGGCAGCCGGACCGGTAGCCGGTGGTACTACGGTTACGGTAACCGGCACGGGGTTTACCGGTGCAACAGCAGTAAAATTCGGGACCACAGCCGGTACCGGCTTGTCCGTGACCTCGTCCACCTCTCTTACCATAAAATCGCCTGCCGGGACAGGTACGGTTGATGTAACGGTCACGACGCCTGGGGGTACCAGCGCGACCTCGGCAGCAGACCAGTTCACGTATGCCCCGACCATCACCGGTATCTCACCGACCAGCGGGCCGGCAGCCGGCGGTACTACCGTTACGATCACCGGGACCGGGTTTACCGGTGTAACAGCAGTGAAATTCGGAACCACCGCTGCAACGAGTTATACCGTTGTTTCAGCGACCAGCATCACCGCTGTTTCTCCGGCCGGTTCAGCGGGTACTGTCGATATAACAGTCACGACACCTTCGGGCACCAGCGTCACTTCAGCAGCGGACAAATATACGTACATTGCCGCCCCGACCGTAACCAGCATCTCACCGACCAGTGGATCAGCAGCCGGCGGAACCACGGTCACGATCACCGGGACCGTCTTCACCGGTGCGACGGCGGTAATGTTCGGATCCACTGCTGCAACGAGTTATGTTGTTAATTCAGCGACCAGTATCACCGCAGTTTCCCCGGCGGGTTCGGCGGGTACTGTCGATGTAACGGTCACGACACCCGGCGGTACCAGTGCGATCTCGGCAGCGGACAAATTCACGTACTTAGCCATCCCGACGGTTACCGGCATCACACCGGCAGCCGGACCGGTAGCCGGTGGAACCACGGTTACGGTGACCGGGACCGGGTTTACCGGAGCAACTGTGGTGAAATTCGGGTCCACAGCCGGGTACTGGTCTGCTCGTAGCCTCCCCCACCTCTCTCACCATAAAATCCCCTGCCGGGACGGGTACAGTTGATGTAACAGTCACGACGCCCGGGGGTACCAGTGCGACCTCACCGGCGGATGAGTTCACGTATGATCCCATCCCGACGGTTACCGGAATAACGCCGGCAGCCGGGCCATTGACCGGCGGAACCTCGGTTACGGTGACCGGGACCGGGTTTACCGGTGCAACTGTAGTGAAATTCGGGTCCACAGCCGGTACCGGTTTGCTCGTGGCCTCTCCTACCTTTCTCACCATAACATCGCCGGGCAGGCACGGGTACGGTTGATGTGACAGTCACGACGCCCGGCGGAACCAGTGCGACCTCGGCAGCGGATCAGTTCACGTACTATGCCATCCCGACCGTCACCGGCATCTCACCGACCAGCGGACCGGTAGCCGGCGGAACCACGGTTACGATCACCGGTACCGGGTTTACCGGTGCAACAGCCGTGATGTTCGGGACCACCGGTGCGACGAGTTATACGGTCGTTTCGGCGACCAGTATCACTGCTGTTTCCCCTGCCGGGACAGGTACGGTTGATGTAACGGTCACAACACCCGGGGGTACCAGCACGACCTCAGCAGCGGATCAGTTCACGTACTATGCCATCCCGACGGTTACCGGAATAACGCCGGCAGCCGGGCCATTGGCCGGCGGAACCTCGGTCACGATTACCGGGACCGGGTTTACCGGAGCAACGGCCGTGATGTTCGGGATAACCGGTGCGACGAGTTATGTTGTTAATTCAGCGACCAGTATCACCGCCGTTTCTCCGGCGGGTTTGGCAGGTACAGTTGATGTGACGGTCACAACACCCGGGGGTACCAGCACGACCTCAGCAGCGGATGAGTTCACGTATGATCCCATCCCGACAGTTACCGGAATAACGCCGGCAGCCGGGCCATTGACCGGCGGAACCTCGATTACGGTGACCGGGACCGGGTTTACCGGTGCAACTGTAGTGAAATTCGGGTCCACAGCCGGTACCGGTTTGCTCGTGGCCTCTCCTACCTTTCTCACCATAACATCGCCGGCAGGCACGGGTACGGTTGATGTGACAGTCACGACGCCCGGCGGAACCAGTGCGACCTCGGCAGCGGATCAGTTCACGTACTATGCCATCCCGACCGTCACCGGCATCTCACCGACCAGCGGACCGGTAGCCGGCGGAACCACGGTTACGATTACCGGTACCGGGTTTACCGGAGCAACAGCCGTGATGTTCGGGACCACCGGTGCGACGAGTTATACGGTCGTTTCAGCGACCAGTATCACCGCCGTTTCTCCGGCGGGTTTGGCAGGTACAGTTGATGTGACGGTCACAACACCCGGGGGTACCAGCACGACCTCAGCAGCGGATGAGTTCACGTATGATCCCATCCCGACAGTTACCGGAATAACGCCGGCAGCCGGGCCATTGACCGGCGGAACCTCGATTACGGTGACCGGGACCGGGTTTACCGGTGCAACTGTAGTGAAATTCGGGTCCACAGCCGGTACCGGTTTGCTCGTGGCCTCTCCTACCTTTCTCACCATAACATCGCCGGCAGGCACGGGTACGGTTGATGTGACAGTCACGACGCCCGGCGGAACCAGTGCGACCTCGGCAGCGGATCAGTTCACGTACTATGCCATCCCGACCGTCACCGGCATCTCACCGACCAGCGGACCGGTAGCCGGCGGAACCACGGTTACGATTACCGGTACCGGGTTTACCGGAGCAACAGCCGTGATGTTCGGGACCACCGGTGCGACGAGTTATACGGTCGTTTCAGCGACCAGTATCACCGCCGTCTCTCCGGCCGGTTCAGCGGGTACGGTTGATGTAACGGTCACGACACCTGGTGGTACCAGTGTGACATCACCGGCGGATGAGTTCATGTATGATCCCGTCCCGACCGTCACCGGAATAACGCCGGCAGCCGGGCCATTGACCGGCGGAACCTCGGTTACGGTGACCGGGACCGGGTTTACCGGAGCAACGGCCGTGATGTTCGGGACCACCGGTGCGACGAGTTATACGGTCGTTTCGGCGACCAGTATCACCGCAGTCTCTCCGGCAGGT
The DNA here is from genome assembly GCA_963717525.1 of uncultured Methanoregulaceae archaeon. Classification (GTDB taxonomy): domain Archaea; phylum Halobacteriota; class Methanomicrobia; order Methanomicrobiales; family Methanospirillaceae; genus Methanoregula. The sequence continues at coordinate 1,650,754 of OY970343.1, read as the reverse complement.
ACGGGTACAGTTGATGTAACGGTCACGACACCCGGGGGTACCAGCACGACCTCACCGGCGGATGAGTTCACGTATGATCCCGTCCCGGCAGTCACCAGCATCTCACCGGCATCCGGACCGGTAGCCGGCGGAACCCCGGTCACGATCACCGGGACCGGGTTTACCGGAGCAACGACCGTGATGTTCGGGACCACCGGTGCGACGAGTTATACGGTCGTTTCGGCGACCAGTATCACCGCAGTCTCTCCGGCAGGTACGGGTACAGTTGATGTAACGGTCACGACACCTGGTGGTACCAGTGTGACATCACCGGCGGATGAGTTCATGTATGATCCCATCCCGACGGTTACCGGAATAACGCCGACCGGCGGACCATTGGCCGGCGGTACTACGGTTACGATCACCGGGACCGGGTTTACCGGAGCTACCGCCGTGACGTTCGGGACAACCGCTGCGACGAGTTATACGGTTGCTTCAGCGACCAGTATCACCGCAGTCTCTCCGGCAGGTACGGGTACAGTTGATGTAACGGTCACGACACCTGGTGGTACCAGTGTGACATCACCGGCGGATGAGTTCATGTATGATCCCGTCCCGACCGTCACCGGCATCTCACCGACCAGCGGACCGGTAGCCGGCGGAACCCCGGTCACGATCACCGGGACCGGGTTTACCGGTGCAACAGCCGTGATGTTCGGGACCACCGGTGCGACGAGTTATACGGTCGTTTCGGCGACCAGTATCACCGCAGTCTCTCCGGCGGGTTCGGCAGGTACAGTTGATGTGACGGTCACAACACCCGGGGGTACCAGCACGACCTCACCGGCGGATGAGTTCACGTATGATCCCGTCCCGGCAGTCACCGGCATCTCACCGGCATCCGGGCCAGTAGCCGGCGGAACCTCGGTCACGGTGACCGGGACCGGGTTTACCGGAGCAACAGCCGTGATGTTCGGGACAACCGCTGCGACGAGTTATACGGTTGTTTCAGCGACCAGTATCACCGCAGTCTCTCCGGCAGGTACGGGTACAGTTGATGTAACGGTCACAACACCCGGGGGTACCAGCACGACATCGGCAGCGGACCAGTTCACGTATGATCCCGTCCCGGCAGTCACCGGCATCTCCCCCGCAGCCGGGCCGGTAGCCGGCGGAACCTCGGTTACGGTGACCGGTACCGGGTTTACCGGTGCAACAGCCGTGATGTTCGGGACCACCGGTGCGACGAGTTATACGGTCGTTTCGGCGACCAGTATCACTGCTGTTTCCCCTGCCGGGACAGGTACTGTTGATGTGACGGTCACGACGCCCGGGGGTACCAGCACGACCTCACCGGCGGATGAGTTCACGTATGATCCCGTCCCGGCAGTCACCGGCATCTCACCGGCAGCCGGGCCGGTAGCCGGCGGAACCCCGGTCACGATCACCGGGACCGGGTTTACCGGAGCAACGACCGTGATGTTCGGGACCACCGGTGCGACGAGTTATACGGTCGTTTCGGCGACCAGTATCACTGCTGTTTCCCCTGCCGGGACAGGTACTGTTGATGTAACGGTCACAACACCCGGGGGTACCAGCACGACCTCAGCAGCGGATGAGTTCATGTATGATCCCATCCCGACGGTTACCGGAATAACGCCGACCGGCGGACCATTGGCCGGCGGTACTACGGTTACGATCACCGGGACCGGGTTTACCGGAGCTACCGCCGTGACGTTCGGGACAACCGCTGCGACGAGTTATACGGTTGCTTCAGCGACCAGTATCACCGCCGTCTCTCCAGCCGGTTCAGCGGGTACGGTTGATGTAACGGTCACGACGCCCGGGGGTACCAGGTACAACCTCGGCAGCAGACCAGTTCACGTATGATCCCGTCCCGACGCCCACGCCGACCTCACCGTCTGGTGGCGGTGGTGCTGGCGGCAATGACGAATCCGGGAATTTCTACAGACCGACTTCCTTTGCCGTTACTGCCCCCGGGACTACAGCCGGCCAGACCATGACCTTTGCCATCAACGAAGTCCTCTCGGAGGGCGATATAGAGTATCCATATGCGATTATCAGCGTCCAGGTTGTCCCGTCCCAATCGCTGGGTCCGACGCAAATGACTTTGACGGATGCCGGTACTCCAGATGCATCCCAGCTCCCCGGCCGGCAGACCGCGGGTATAGTAACGATCGAACTTGTCGGTGTGAACCCGGTATCGGTCAGCCAGGTCACCGTCAACTTCGAAGTCGCAGGAACATGGCTTACCCAGCACGGCCTGACTCCTGACAACATTGTTTTCATGCGGAACTCCGGTGGTGGGTGGTCGGAATTGCCAACGACGTTTGTTACCCGGAATGGCGATGCGTATTATTTTACGGCAACGACGCCAGGGCTCTCGTCTTTTGCCATAACGTCCCGCGTAAACACGGCAACCGATGATACCTCAGTGTTGAATACAACGGTTGTGTCCGCCAGTCCTCCAGCAGCGGTGACAGGTGCGCCCCTCCCGACCACTGCACCAGTGACGATACAGACCGCTTCAGTGACTGCTGCCACATCAGATCTCGGTTCATCTGTCTCAATCCCGGACACGAGCACCGTGGCCCCTACTTCAACACCTCTGGGAATCTGGATTAGTCTTCTGGCAATCGTAACAGGAATTGTTTGTTTAAGAAGAAAATAATTGAATTTTGTTCCAATCCCTTTATCTATTGTGATCGAAGACCTGGGCACTGTCAAGTTGTCGGCAGTTCTGATATTTAACACTCCGAAGAAAATGACACCCTGCCGAAGACTTGACAGAGCCAAATTCAACTAGGTTTATATAGGGGAAGCGAGCATCTCCTCAAACGGAGAAACTGTGCCTACATTCCGGGGAAAATTTTATGGGAACACCGAAACCGAAAGATAAGAGATCCTGCATTGAGGAGGGTATTCTTGATAATGCCCTCGCGATGATAGCGGTGCTTGAAATAAACGGACGCATCAGGACCTGGAACCATGCCGCAGAAACAATCACCGGGTACTCACACAATGACGTAGTGGGGAGTACCTGAGGTCTGGAAACGGCTCTACCCGGATAAGAATTACCGGGATTCCATAACAAAAAAAATCTCGGCGATTCTGTCTACCAAAAATTATTTCGAAAATTTCGAAACTGTTATCCGTACAAGGACCGGGGAATCCCGGATCATTCTCTGGAATACCAAAAAAATTATTGACGGCGATCTGCCCCGGACAATCGCGGTCGGCCTCGATGTCACTGAATTCCGGAATGCCGATCTCTTCCGCGAAAGTATAATCGAGAATGCAAATATCCTGATTGCTGTTCTTGACAAAGGAAACGTCATGATCTGGAACAAGGCTGCAGAGACCATTACCGGGTATTTACGGGACGAAGTGATCGGCAAACGGGATGTGTGGAAACGGCTCTACCCGGATACCGGTTATCGCCGCACTATAACTAGGCAGATTATGGATATCATCGGAAAAAACCGGTTTTTTGAGAATTTTGAGACGACGATTGTTACAAAATCAGGTGAAAAGAAAATAATAGCGTGGAACACGAGGCAGATCGGCACCGGGGGAGCCCATCAGGATATTGCCATCGGCCTCGATATCACGGCACGAAAGCAGGCAGAGGAGGCCCTGATCTCGTATATGACGGAGATGGCAATGAGACTCAAGGGGCCGGTCGAGGTTATCCGGGATAACCTGTCTGATGTTACAAAACTGACCCGTGAAAGGAAACTCGAACCACAGGAGATTGCCCTGATACTAGACACCCAGATACGTAATGCCGATCAGATTGTCCAAAACGTGCAGGATTTCCAGCGGGCAATAGCAGAAAAGCATCAGGAAATACCTGAAGCATACCGGAAATTCCTCGCGGGGGAATAGGGTGCCGGATATTGTCCGCGCCGAGGATCTGGACATAAAGCAGATCTTCCTCCTCCTTGCAACCCCGGGAAACATGCGGGAGCGCAATATCCAGGTTATCAAAGAGCTTTCAACACTCGGCTACCATTCGGTGGTTATCACGACGAATTTCCCTTACAGCATACTTAAAAAGATGTATGAAGAGAGTGGGGTCGATCTCACAAAAGTGTCTTTTGTCGACACAGTTACCCATCACTCGATTGGCAAGGTGGAAAATATTCGTGGAGTCGTCCGTTATATCAACAGTCCGGCCGATCTGACAGATATGGGGATTGCGGTTACAGAGGTCCTCAAGGAACAACGTACGGGGGAAAAGGTATGCATCCTCTACGATTCGATAAGTACAATGCTCATATACCTCTCGTCTCCTTCCATCTCTAAATTTATCCATTTTTTAACCAACAAACTCCGGCTCATGGATATTTCCGGAATCTTCCTTGCCGCAGAGAAGGGACTTGACCCGATGCTCATGAACCAGTTGATCACGTTCGTCGATAAAGTGATCGAAACCGGCTAAATCACTCCAATTCTTGAAGATCAATCATGTGAGGAGAGTGCGTACTAAAAATTATTTGCATCTCTTTTGAAAGGTTTTCAAGTATATTTAAAGAGTTTTATCCTGTCTTGTCTCTGAGGACGAAGACGAAATTGTGCGGCCGGTTGTTCTCGATGAGGATGGGCGAGCTTTTGAGAGTCATGGGTATCTTGACCCCGTAGGCATTCTTTGCTACAAAGACCGCGATGTTACCGGTATCCCGGTAATGGAGGAACTCTTCTTTTGAGAGGGGGTACCGGTTCTCGGCGTGAGCGAGCTCGCTGAAATGCTTCCCTTTTACGCTGTCCCGGGTGAGCACGAACTTCTTCTCGAACGTGTCATTCACGTAGATGATGTTGCCCATCGCGTCGGTAATGACGGCACAGTCGCTCATATGGTCGAGCGCTGAAGCATAGAGGGTCAGCCGTTCCTTCTCCTGTACAAGCTCCTTATTTGCAGCCGCGAGCTCGCGTTCTGCATGTTTGAGGGCCGTTATATCATGACGGAAAATGGCCACCTGGCGGTGGGAGGTGCGGCTGTCGTGCATAAAATAGAGTGTCGTGTCAAACCAGCGGCCATGTGCCTCTTCTTCGAACGAGATCGGCGAGGAAGCGCTCATCTTCTGCATCGTATCTGCGGTTTTCATTGTAATGCCCCCTGTTTCGATCAGCGCATAGATCACGATGCCGGTGAGTTCGGCGGCAGGTCTACCAGCATTCCGGGCAAACGCCTCGTTACAAGCGAGGATCTTCCCGTCGCCGTTCGCAAGCACCGCCTCATCCTTTGTGGCGTCCAAGAGACCGCGGATGGTCTCCTCGCTTTGGCGCACCTTTTCGTCCATCGCGTGCTTGTACAGCGCCATCCGGATGGTAGTCCTCAGAGCCCGCTCATCTAAGGGTTTAATCAGGTACCCGAACGGCTCGGAAAGCATCGCCTTGTTCACGGTCGCCTCATCCGAATGGGCCGTCAGGTAGACCACCGGCGTCCCGTACCGGGCCCTGATCTGTTCGGCCGCTTCGATCCCGGTCATGGTGCCCTTAAGGGTGATATCCATCACGACGATATCCGGATTCAGTTCGCCGGTCTTTTGTATGGCTTCTTCGCCGGTATCTACAATCCCGGGCACATTGAATCCCATCTCTTCAAGGCGTGCCTGGATCTCTGAACCGGTGACAAATTCGTCTTCAACCACCAGAATTGTTTCTTTGCTCATGCATCCACCCCTTTCTCACGCGGGAAACGTGACCGTATATTTCGTCCCGGCCGTCCTGTCCAGCTCAATCGACCCGTTGATCTGTTTTGTGAGGCCTTTAATCAGCTGCATTCCGAGGGACTCAGTCCGGTCAAAGGTCACGCTTTCAGGTATTCCAATACCATCATCACTGTATGTCAGGATGTACTTATCCGCGCTCTTTTTGAAGTCAATCGTGATCATCCCTTTTCTCCCCCCGGGGAATGCGTGCTTTAAGGAATTGGAGAGCATCTCATTGACAATCAGGCTGCAGGGAACAGCCTTGTCGATATGCAACACCGATTTCTCAGCATTAAGATGCAGGGTGATGATCATGGGATCAATCTGGTATGATTCGAAGAGGTGATTAGTAATTTTCCGTAAGTAATCAGCATAATCGATCCGGTCGAGGTCGGTGGACTGGTAGAGTTTTTCGTGTACCAGCGCGATCGATTTGATACGGTCCTGGCTCTCCTTTAAGATTCCCTTGATTTTCTCATCCTTCTGCGCCCGTGCCTGCATGAACAGCAGGCTCGATATGACCTGCATATTGTTCTTGACCCGGTGATGGATCTCTTTGAGGAGCATCTCTTTTTCCTTGAGCGAAGCGACAATATCGTTCTCGGCCTTGTTCCGGAGCGCAATTTCCGCGAGAAGCGATTCGTTGGCCTCTTTGAGTTCCCGCGTCCGTACAAGGACTTTCTGCTCCAGGTCGCTGCGGGCGTTCTCCAGGTCTGCCTGGATACGTTTTCGTTCCGTGATATCGTGGTGGAAAGTAATAAACTGCCCGCCGTGCCGGTCAGTAACGACAACACTGACTTCGACATCGATGATCCTGCCGTCTTTCCGGCGGTAGCTGGTCTCGAACCGGTCTTCACCTTTGCGGAGGATCTCCCGGGAATGCTGTGCGATCTCTTCGGCCGTCTCTTTTAATTCGATATCGTAAATGGACCGGGTGCGCAGCTCGTCACGGGAGTAGCCGGTCAACCGGCAGAAGGCGTCATTGACATCCACAAATCGCATATCTCGGCTGATGATACAGAACCCGTCCATGGTAGTGTGGAGGATTGTACGGTATTCCGACTCGCGGTCGATAAGTTCGCGTTCAGCTTTCTTGCGTTGAGTGATATCGGTAAGGAGCCCCTCGGAAATAAGGATTTTCCCGCCTGTTCCGCGTACGGTATGGGTCGTTAAGGATACCCAGATCGGGCTGTTGTCTTTGCGATAAAACTCGCATTCGAAATTCTGAACAATATCGTGTTTCCTGAGCTGCCGGAGATATTCTTTGCGTTGTTCCTGATGTGCCCACAATTGTCGTGCTGTGTCCGTAACTGTCGTGGTAAGGTCTTCCGCAGAATCGTACCCCAGGATACGGGCCATCGCGGGATTGGCGGTCAGCAGTCTCCCTTTGGGGGTGATCTGGTAAATGCCCTCTAGAGCAGTCTCGAAAATGTGCCGGTATTTCTCTTCAGCTTTTTTGAGGTTTTCATCCGCCTGCCTGCGGGTGGTAATATCTTCAAAAACCGCAACAAAGTGATCTTTTGCCGGGGAGTAGGCGGATATATGTAACCATTTGCCGGACGGTTTGAAATCGAGATCGAAGGACGCCGGCTGGCCGGATGATACAACCCTGCCATACATTTCAAACAGTTCAGGAAAATCTTCCCTGATGCCTGGGAATACTTCGGTTACCCGTTTCCCGGTCACGGTCTTTGTACCAATAATCTGGTCAAATGCGGAATTGACGTTAAGATAGACAAAATCCGAAGGCTGCCCTACGTCATCATAGAGCATTCGGCAATAGGCAAATCCCTCCAGCATGTTAGTAAAAAGATTTCGGTAACGCGCCTCGCTCTCCCGGATCGCCTCTTCGGCCTTTTTGTGCTCGGTGATGTCCTGGTTGGCGCCATAGGTCTTTATGACCTTTCCATCGGCCCCGAAGATGGGAGCGTACCGCACGATAATAGTTCGGACCGCCCCGTCGCGACGGACGATCCGGTGTTCCATCTGCGTACTGAAGTTGGGATCCGTTATTGACAGGACGTTCTGGATTTCACGAGCGACTGCAGGAATATCCTCGGGGTAAACAAATTCGCGGGCATAGGTTTCTCCCGATATCCGGTGACCGCCTTCCCGTTCTGCGGTCGTCCCGTAGAACGCGAAAAACCTGTCGTCAAAGGTGAACATTGCGGTGGCAACATCGTACTCCCAGCTCACCATCTGAGCAAGATCCATCGCCGAGGCAAGCAGCTGCTGGTTCTGCCGGATCTGCTCTTCTGCCCGCTTGCGTTCGGTGATGTCAATTCCGATCGCCACAAAGTGAATCGGTTTTCCATGTGCATCGGGGATCGTACGGGTATTCCATGAAATGGTTTTCCGGCCACCGGTTTTTGTCCTGACGCTTGTTTCAAAATTTTCAAACACCTGTTTGTCACCGATGATCCTCGTGATGGTACTGGTAACAGTCTTCCGGTACGCCGTATCCGGGTACAGGTTTTTCCAGACAGCATTTCTCCCGATTACTTCCTGGGCGGTATACCCGCTTGTCTCTTCAGCAGCCTTGTTCCATTCAAGGATCCGTCCGTGCAGGTCGATTACAACCAACCAGACATTGGCATTCTGAATAATACTCAGCTGGATCTGGGATACGGTACGCAGGGCGTCTTCTGCCCGGACAAGATTTTCAGAAAGATAATAGACAAGTGCGGCAACGCCAATGAAGACTGCAGTACGGGCACCTGCCTCCAGAATACTGGAGTAAACGGGCACAAATGCGATAACAAGGCTGAGGTACGTCAGGCTGAGCAAGAGTGCGAGAACGAATCCCTTTTTCCGGTAATGGTAGGCAAGGAGTACGATCGGGAGATAGTACAGGTGCATAAAGATAGTTGTAATTCCATGAGACAGGCACCAGACCGTCAGGGCAATGACGAGGGCTGATAGCGCAATGATCATGCTCCGCCAGAAATTCTCCGTCATGGTAATGCCAGATAAGTATGTAATCTTCATAGCGGACTCACTTTTCCAGTCTTTCGGGCAGGCATCCCGGATGAATATCGGGTACGGCCGGGCAGTTCATTTTTTCTTAAAGGGCACCGTGAAGAAGTGCGTGCCGGCATGCCGGTCAATGAGACCCCGCCATAGATCTCAAACAGTTTCGGACAGGTGTTTTTAATTCCCAGGAATACAGCGGTGACCGGATTTCCAATAACCATTTTGGTTCCCATGATTCGGTTGAATGCAGGGCTAACTTCCAAACAGACGAAATTAGCCGGACGCCTCCTGTCAGCAATCCCGATCCATGCTATTTTGAATTTTCCGTGCTCGACAGCGACCGTACAGATGGCTTTGAAGAGTTCGTCACTGTTACAGATGCGAACAATGCACTTGTTAACCTGGCTCAACAGGGATGTGACCCGGTTCAGGTCCACAACTCTCTTCTCGGCTTGCCAGCGGGAGGCGGCTTTCCGTATCTTGGACAGGAGTTCGGTAAACTGCGATCTGGGCTCTCCCTCCTTCTGGAGGTAAAAATCCGCCCCGCTGTTCAATGCCTGGATAACGATCTCTTCCCGGCCCCGGCCAGTGAAGAGAATAAACGGGATACTGTTGCCGGAACTCCTCACATGTTTGAGAAATTCGATGCCGTCCATCCCGGGCATCTGGTAATCGGCAATAATTGCATCATAGGTTGCTGACTCCATGAGGGAAAGGGCCCCGGAGGCTGACGTAATAACGTCAACGGAGAACCGCCCCTCTTTCTCGAGAAAGAGTTTGCCGATCTCAAGAGGACCGGGTTCATCATCGACGTAGAGTACTCTGAACATATGCTGACCCTTATAACAAGTCTGTTATTAATGGACTACAGATATAAAACACACGGGGTGGATTTTAGACAGTATCGGCCTTCATCGGGCCAAGCGAGCTCCTGCCTGAATGCGACAGCATGCAGAATTCGTGAAGGACCAGAATTTTAAGAATTTACGTCCCCAAAACATATTTTTGTCAGCTGGAATTTACTAACACTTGTCAGAAATTTTAAAAAGAAAGGAAATTCCGCCGGTCCCGTCGCATCTTTACGCCAGACCGAAATGGTAAACACCCCCGCCGCCTATCGTACCATAATGGCAGAAGAAAAATACAAGATCGTCGTTTTTGGCGCGTTCGGGGCGGGCAAGTCCACGCTGATCCAGACGCTCGACCCGCAGACAAAGCACATCGAGGCCGAATGCGCCGGGGGCACGACCACCATCGCGCTTGACTACGGCCGGGTCCAAATCGGCGATAAAAGGGTCTATTTGTACGGCACCCCAGGGCAGGAGCGCTTCGAGTTCGCCCGCGAGATCATTGGGAAGGGCATGGACGGTGCGATCCTGCTCGTCGACGCGACCTCCCCGGTGGATGAGTTCGTTGAGCACCTCCACACCTCGATTGCCGGGGAAAAGATCCCGTTCGTCGTCTTCCTCAACAAGTGCGACACGGTCGGCGCACAGTCAGAGTCAGTAAAGGCGCATTTCGCCGGTGCAGAGACAAAAATTGTCTCGGCAAAGGACCGGCGCGGGGCACGGGACGGGCTTGAAGGGTTTATCGGCACGCTCCGGCCTCATACCGCAGGGAAATAAGCGTAAGGGAAGAACCGTCAGCGGTGCTTCTTCCCGCCCGGGCGGGCCCGGCCGCTTTCCGGCTGCAGGGGCACAAACTTTGCGCCCTGCATCCGGATCCCGGAGACGAGCCCCTGCCCTGCCGCGTGCGCCTCGTCCGTGGTCACCGCGACCACGTCCACCGCGTCGGCAAGCGGCCCGGCCCGCACCTTGGGCGCGAGGATCTCCTGTACCTGGAATATCCCGGCCGGGCTTGACATGTGGATCACAAGACCGATGGGCTTTTGGTCCCCTTTTTTGATCTCCACCTTTTCGATGGAAAGCGCCGAGACCGAGTGGATCGTGATGCTTCCTGATTCAAACGCGACCCGGCCCCGGCCCTTGGTCATGTCGGTTGAGTCCGCGATACAGACGAGGGCCGCCTCGATGGTGAGCGGCCGGGGTATCCCGTGGTGGGAGTACATCGCGGAGAGGATGAACGACCGGATCGCAATGCGTTTCTCCGGGTCACTGTAGATCCCGGGCAGGAGCCGGTCGAGGATCGGGAGCGCGATCACCACGCCAAGATCCGCGTGCTCCTCACGGTGAACCGTGTTCCCGAGATCGTGGCAGAGCGTGGCTGTTATCACCGCGAGCGCCGCGTCATCGCTGTCACCGAATCCCCCGGCAACGATGTCCGGGCAGAACGGCGAACCGTCCAGCAGGTCAAGCATGGTGAGCGCGGATGCGGTGGCGACCGTGGCGTGGGTCCGGCCATGATCGTTCATCCCCATCTTGGTTGCGGCAACGTAGTTTGCCATCTTCCAGCAGGCCTGCACCTCGGGATCGCCCGTGAGCAGGTTCCACATCTTCTGTGCCCGGGGCCGGCGGGCGAGGTGGCGCTGTATGATCCCTGTGGCATGCGCTTCGAGGTCAGGGTCTGGTGTACGTTTTTTCATGGTCGCACCTGTGCAGTACAGTCTCGCGTGCCCGGCACATAGGTGTTCCTTAAAAAAACGGTGCAGGTACCCAGGTTTTCAGGGCTAGTGTCTGTGCTCTTTTCCTCAAGTGATTGTCTCTTTCTGGACAACTGCAAAGGTATAGACAACCGGTTAACCAGCCAAAAACGAAATCCGTGAAAAAAATAAATCCGGATCCTTTCCGGAACCGATTACTCCATGATTGCGTGGAGGATTATGACTTTCTCTAGAGGCCGGTCATCATGGTCGGTTTTGGTCTTGCCGATTTTGTCGACGACGTCCATGCCTTCGACAACCTTCCCGAAGACCGGGTGCTTGCCGTCGAGGAAGTTGTTGTTGACGAGGTTGATGAAAAACTGCGAACCGCCGGTGTTGGGACCTGCGTTTGCCATCGAGAGGGTGCCCCGATCGTTCCGGTTGTTGGCAGTAAACTCGTCCTTGATCGCATAGCCGGGTCCGCCCCTCCCGGTGCCGGTGGGGTCTCCTCCCTGTATCATGAACCCGGGGATCACGCGGTGGAAGATGACACCGTTGTAGTAGCCTTTCTGTGCGAGCGTTTCGAAGTTACCGGCGGTGATCGGCATCTCCGGGTCGAGCGCGATCGTGATCGTGCCCATGTTCGTTTCGAGCCGTACCCGTTTACCGGGTGCCTGCGTGGATGTCATTGTTACCGGTAATTGTAGTTCATGAGAGGTATTCTTTCCTGTGTGGTGCGAATGAGGGGTCCACCTTGGGATCGGCTCCTCATGCCATCTCCGCGTGGAGAATAGTCACGTTCGTGAGCGGCCGGTTGTTCTCACCGGTAGGCACAGCTGCGATGGCATCCACTACGTCCATCCCGGAGGTGACTGTCCCGAAAACCGGGTAATTCGGATCGAGGTACGTGTTGTTGACGAGGTTGATGAAGAACTGCGAGCCTCCCGTGTTGGGCCCTGCATTTGCCATGGCAACCGTGCCCCGGGCGTTGTGATTATGGCTGGTGAATTCGTCGGGGATGGTATCAGCCGGGGCCTCCCTGGCCGGTACCGGTAGGATCGCCGCCCTGTATCATGAACCCGGGGATCACGCGGTGGAAGATAACTCCGTCATAGAAACCGCTTTTGACCAGTTTTTCGAAGTTGCCGGCCGTGATCGGCATGCCGGGGTCGAGCGCGATGGTGATGTTCCCCATCGTTGTTTCGAGCAGGACGTGGTCCTGTGCTGATATGGTTACAGCAGCTGCCGCAGGGGACACGGATGTTTCCGGTATCGCGGCGGCCGGGCTCTGTGTTTGTGCGGAGCCGGCAGGCTGCGTGCACCCGCAGGAGAGGAGCAGGGCACAGGCAAGAAAGGCAAGGATAATGAACAGGCGTTGTGCAGTCATGGGGTACCCGTTCTTTTCCGGGCACAAAAAAGGTTATCATCATAGATCCGGAGTTGATGCAGGCCGGTTCAGGACAGTCCGCTGATAACCCCTGCAAGCCGGTGCATGCCTTCCGTGATCTTCTCTTCATCGGCGTTGGAGAAGTTGAGCCGGATCGTGTCAGTGCCGCCGCCGTCGACAAAGAACGGCATCCCGGGCAGCACCGCGACCTTGTGCCGGATCCCTTCTTCAAAAACCTTCATCGCATGCAGGCCGGCAGGAAGCGTAGCGGTGAGAAACATCCCCCCTTCCGGGGTCGTGTGGGAGAGATCTGGCATCAGGTCGTCGAAGAGGTCGCACATCAGCCGGCACTGCCCGGCTGTAGACCGCGATAATTTTGCGGATATGGCAATCGAGGTCGTTTGTGGTGAGGTACCGGTGCAGGATCTGCTGGCAGAGGAAATTCGAGTGCAGATCGGCTGCCTGCTTTGCGGTGTTGAAGGCCGCGAGGATCTCAGGCGGGGCGTACAGCCACCCGATCCGCATGCCCGGTGCGGTGATCTTGGAGAACGATCCGGAGATCACGGCATTTCCGGGAAGAAAGCGTTTCACCGGCAGCCGGGGCTTGCCATCAAAGAAGAGTTCCCCGAACGCGTCGTCCTCATAAAAGACGGTATTCGTGCCCTTAAGCATCTCCGCGATCTCCCTGCGCCTGTCCTGCGAGTAGGTGCAGCCCGATGGGTTCTGTGAATTGGGGATGCCGTAAAAGAATTTCACCGGTGTCTCCCTCATCATCGTTGCAAAGGCACCCGGGTCCGGGCCCTCATGATCGAGCGGCACGGCGGTAAATTCCGGCTCGTAGAGCGAAAACGCTTCGATCGCTCCGAGATACCCCGGCCGTTCCATGCCCACCCTGTCTCCGGGGTCAAGGAAGATCTTGGCAAAGAGGTCGAGGCACTGCTGGGAGCCGTTGGTGATCTGTATTTCGTCGGCGGTGGCCGGGATGCCGAGCCTTTTGCGGTACCGGGCCGCGATGTACTCCCGCAGCGGCCGGTAGCCGTCGGTTGTCGAGTACCTGCAGGGCGGTACGGGGATCGGTATCAAAAACGTCCCGTGCGGCGTCCGAAAGCCCGCCTGTATCGATCAGCGCGGAAGAAGGTAGCCCCCCGGCAAACGAGATGATGGAGGGATCGGCAGAGACCCTGAAGAGCTCCCCGAGAAACGATGCCGGGGCATGCTGGATGCGTCGGGCAAAGGCAAACGTCATGGTACTCACAAACCGGCGGCCGGATGGTACAAGTGTTGGCCTCTCCACGTACAAAAAAGGTATACCCCGGCTGGTCGCGGGCCGGTCTGCCAACCAGGCGGGGGTGCACCCCGTACCATCATGGTGATCGGGATGAAGTACGGCCGGACCAAAGTTCGCGACCTTGCAGCAAAGGAGAAGACCTGCGCAATCGCAAAAGCGTTCATCACCGAATTTTTGCAACAAATCCACGGACCTGATCGGTTTTGACATCTTCGACGTCAAAGGTCTTGTGACAGCCCGGGAGGAGGATCTCTTCCCCATAAAATGCACAGGGTTCGTGCGTGATGCCGCTGAAATTCCTGAAAAATGGGTATAAATTTCTGTGGGGGAAAATCCCCCGGTGGGGTGCTCTCACCCTACGCGGCGTCGGCCATTTCGATCCGGATAATCTCGGATGAAAGGGACTGGATCGTGCGGTGCAGGTCGGCCTGCCAGGCCTCCTGTACCTGCCCGATCGCATCCTTAAGCCGGGCGAGCGCTTCTCCTTTGTCTGCACCCTGGCAGACAGTCCCCGGAAGCTCAACGCAGCGGGCGGCAAAACCACCTTCTGCATTGGGTTCAAGGACGATTGTGTATTGCATGATCTTTAATATTTCTTTTGAGGGTATACAGCCTTTCCTGTCGGCAAATGGTGCCGCAGACGTCTTGTTTTCGGGGAATGCGTCCTGTATCCGGCCCGGACCGGCATGTACCCGTACCGGTTTCTCTCTTCTAACCCTGCGGTTCAATGGCGTTACCCGGGCAATCATGGAAATATATACCCGCGGGCCGGCAACATCAGGAGCAGATGCGTCCCTGCACGGGGTGCACGGGGCATCATTCGACAACAATACGAGGGTGAAAAAGATGAACCACACAAGAATAATCCTGATCGGCAGCCTTTGTATGATCTGCCTTGTTGCGGCAGTCATGCCGGTTGCAGCGTCTCCCGTGGGCGGGAACGCATGGAATACCAATCCCGAACACATCACAGCGATGCAGGCCTTCGTGGCGTATGCCGGGGCCAAGGGACAGGCGCAGATGGACGGGGCGATCAGCTATATCGGCACCATCAGCAATGGCGCCGGCACCGCCCCGCTCTCTGCAATCGAATCGCAGTTTACCGGCACCGTTACGTCAGTGCAGTCGATGACCACCGGAGAGGAGATCCAGCAGGCGGAATCGCAGCTGAAATCAGACCGCACGAACTTCATGTCCACGGCAAAATCCTCGCTCCAAGAGTACAACGGCACCGGCAAAGCGCTTGAGCAGAATATCAACGCCTCGGTCATGGCACAGTCAGCGACGCTCCAGGGCCTCGAGAACACATGGTGGACAGACCGCCAGACTGCCCGCATGGATCTGTTTGCGACAAACGACCAGCGGAGGGAAGGGGTGCTCTCGAACCTGACCGCAAAGGGCATCGATGTCTCGCAGGCACAGGCAGTCGAGAACCAGATCCAGCAGGAAGGGACTGTGCTCAACGCTGCGCTCACCAGCCGTGACGAGAGCGCGATCAAAGCCGCAAACGAGGACCTTGCGACGCTTAACCAGCAGTTCGCTAGTATCATAAAGACCTACCGGGCCGAACACCGGATCAGGGTTACCCCAACCACAACCATCACTCCGGTCGCTACCCTGTAAGGGAGCTCCCGGACCTTTTTTTAGTTCCTCCGCCGGATCCTCAAAAGATCGGCAGACCCCTTGTTAAGACGGGGAAAGCCGGTACTTCCCTTTGGGAACGAGGATCTCAAATTGAGCACCAGCACCGGGTGTCCCGGTCTCCGTTATGCTGATCCCGGTGGTCGCGAGAATTTCCCGGATTAAAAACAGGCCAAGGCCGGTATTACGCCCGTACCCTTTGAGGAATATTTTCTCTTTCTCCGGTGACGGGATCCCGACGCCGTCATCAGTATACCGGATTACGAGCCCTTTCTCCGTCTCGGTGGCAGCAAACGATATCGCCGTTACGTGACCGCCATGCCTGAGGGAATTTTCGATAAGGTTGTAGTAGACCTTGCCTACCAGGGGGTCGACGTAGATCGAGATCCCCTCCTTCCCGGGGTCGAGAGTGATCCTGTCAAGGGGCAGCTGGCGTGCCTCATCAAGGATGCCCTGGTGCATGTCGAACCAGCCGGCGTTTGCCGTTCCCAGCTCCTCATAATACCGGGTGAACTCGATCTGCCGCTCTATGGCGTCACTGCAGGTCATCAGCTTGCCGATATGCTCCTGCAGGAGAGGGTTATCCGGGACCTCATTTTTTACCATCTGCAGGAACATGGAAAGCCCTGTCAGCTGGTTCTTGATGTCGTGGCGTGTGATGTTGGAGAGCATCGAGAGTTTTTTGTTGGTCTTCTGGAGGGCATCTTCCGCCAGCTTGCGGTCATTGATGTCCACAAACATCGGGAGGAAATACAGGGGAGCCCCCTCCGCGTCCCGGATAAGGCGGACCGAGAGGCGTACCCAGATACGGTCACCGTTCCTGCGTACCAGGTGCAGGTCGCGTTCGTCCAGATCGGCCGCACCGCTTTTCAGGGCCTCGGCACAGGAAAGAATGCGGGCAGTCTCATCAGGGACGGCTATGGAGATGATAGACCGGTTAATGAGCTCGTCCTGAGTATATCCTGTGATCACGCACAGGGCGCCGTTCACCCGGGTGAACCGGAGGTCGGGAGAGCAGAGCGCGGCCCCCACCGGGGACTGGTCAAAGGTTCTCCTCAGCCGTTCCTCGCGCTCCCGCAGGTCGCTTTCCACCTCATGACGCCTCTCCACCTCAGAGGAGAGCTGGGTGGCGTTCTCATAATATGAACTGAGGGGAAAGTAAGCGATGATGACTGCAAGGCCACTCGTAAAAAGGCTGGTTATCAGGTTCGAGCGCCAGTCAGGGTCGTACGGGTAGAGGAACTTACCGACAAACTCGAATGCCGTCATCGAGGCAAACGTGACGATGAAGATTAAAAAGAGCCTTTGATCGAAGGGTGTAATTTCGGCCTTTGCGACCATTAATGGTTATTATAAAAATATTTGCTTTAATAACCTTCGATTGGTTGAGGATGGTTAAAATACGGTCCTGTTACTGGAATGCTTCCGGATTCATTCAACGTAAAGATTCTGGAGATGTGATCCATAGAGTTATGTTTTTGACTGACACATTAACAGGATATGAAAAAACGGGATTTAGGCCTAATTCTTGGCATGTTCTTCGTCCTTATGGCAGTGTACTTCCCGATTACAGCGTTCGTATTCAACGGCGGGTTCTCCAGCTCGCTGGGTACACTGGCTTTTTGTCTTAACGCAGTACTTGCGGCTATTATAACGTTAATAATTTATTATCTCGTCTCAGATAAGAGTCAGACCGAAGAAGAGGAAGAAGAGGAAGACGACGAGGAAGAGGAAAAAGAGGATAAGACAGAAAAGGAAAAAGGAAAGGATCAACCTAAAGAGGAACCGACAGAAAAAAATTAATAATGATTTTCAATTTTTATTGGCCCCATCTAATCTTCAATGAGAATCCGAAACGAAAAATATCAGGATCATTCCTGGAATGGTACAACGCCTTATTTTGCATTTGATCTCCGTACTTGGAGCCTGAATTTCCCTTCTCCCAAAACCCACCTGTGACCCGAATCCAATCCGGGCTCAATCTGGCCTCCGATTGGCGTCTGGCACTCCCAAAAGAAGCCCGTATCGGGCTCCGTTTTAAAATAAGCCTGAATCGGCCTTATTTTCGCAAACGGACGAATTAAAACGACCTCGATAAAGGGGTTATTTTGGCAGATCCCGGGTGGAATTGCCATTTGCATGATCCGGAAAAAAGAGGCCGCCAGAACGCGAATACGGGGCTCCCGGGGGCATTATATGGGGCTCAAAACGGGCTTATTTTTTAAAATGCAGGGCTATTCTGGGCTTGATTTACGACGGAGGCTGGAAAGGGCAACTGTCCGGCTGCCGGGAGGCACATTTCCGGGGGTTCCCGACGCGTGATATAATCATTTTTTACGGTTGGTAACAGCTGTTCCAGACTTTTCTAAAAAAATTTGAGTTTATGATTAAGAGTAGATTATGATAGATTTATACTATTGGGAGAAGTAGGTTTTATTGAGGGAATAAGATGGTAAAGTTCTATACAACTAATGGGATCTCGGCTGCATTAGACGATTTGGTCAAAAATGCTCACAAACAATTATTTTTAATTAGTCCATATCTGCAAATCTCTAAAAATTTGCGAAGTTTGATTAAAGAAGCAGATAGACAGGCATTAATCGATATTAAAGTAGTTTGCAGAAAAGATACCAACTGGCCTCCCGATGATATCAGTTTCCTTCAAAATCTTGAAAATGCAAAGATAAAATCAATCGAGGGGCTTCACGCAAAAATATATCTTAACGAATCTACAGCCATTATCACCTCAATGAATTTGTATCTACATTCTCAGCAAAATAATAAAGAAGTAGGTCTCATTTTCGATGCTATCGAGGATAAAGAAATATACGATCAAATTTTCAAAGAAGTTACAAGATTGATTGAAGATGCAGAAAAAATCCAATATAAAGTTACAATTGAGAAGGAACAGCCAGTAAAAGCCAAACAAGAAACCACAAAAGAAAAACCATCTGCCAAACCCGCTCCAAAATCCGATAATAAAATTGGTTATTGTATAAGGTGTCATGCGGAAATGGCACTTAATCCAGCTAAACCCCTTTGCTCAAAGTGCTATCCAATCTGGGCAAAATATTCTGATGAATCCTATCCAGAGAAATATTGTCATATTTGCGGAAAGGAATCAAAACAATCCTTCGGGAAACCTGTCTGTTATTCTTGCTACAAAAAATTGTATAAATAAAATCTTGAAAACTCGATATTTTTTTATTAAATCACAGTTTACAGTGTGTTATTCAAAAAAAATCCACTGGTGGTGCCGGGCATTTATCGGCACGACTTCGTCGGTCGCCTTATTCCTCCCGCCCTTCCTCCGCGATCCGGCGCTGTGCAATCCCGCAGTAGTGCGGATCGATCTCGATCCCGA
Source organism: uncultured Methanoregulaceae archaeon (assembly GCA_963717525.1). Lineage (GTDB taxonomy): Archaea > Halobacteriota > Methanomicrobia > Methanomicrobiales > Methanospirillaceae > Methanoregula. Next base: position 1,631,848 of record OY970343.1, on the reverse strand, counting down.
TCGCGGTGCGGTTGCAGCGGGCGGCCGCCACAAGCGTACTCCCGCTTCCCATGAAGGGGTCGAGCACGGTATCGCCGACAAAGGAAAAGAGTTTCATGCATCGCAGCGGCAGCTCGACCGGGAAGGGGGCGGGGTGTCCGATCCGGGTCTTGCGTTCGCCGTTGAACGTCCACAGGCCGTTTGTCCATTCCATGAATTCCTCCCGCGTGATATCAGACTGCCGCGATCCGCTGGTCTTCTTCCACGAGTCCTTGTATAGTACGACAATCAGCTCCACGGGAGCGATCACGAACGGCGCGGAGGCGCTCGCCCACGATCCCCATGCGGTCCGGCGCGAAATGTTGCCTTCGTTCCAGATGATGGTGGAGTGATAGGAGAACCCGCATTCCTTTGCGATGGTGGTCAGATCGGCACCAACGCTCTGCTGGCCTCCCTTGTTCTTGTCAAGCGGGATGTTGAGGCAGAACCTACCGTCGGTCCTGAGCCACCGATAACAGCGCTTCATCCAGCGTTTCGAGAAGGCGAGGTACTCGGCATACGTGAGCTTGTCATCGTGGGAGTTGTACCTGATGTCGACATTGTACGGCGGCGAGGTGACCACGAGGTCGATCCCCTTCGCCGGGATGGCACGGGTGGCAAAGACATCCTCGTTGATGATTGTGAGATTATCTTTCCGGTAAAATGCATTCCGTCCCATGCGGGTGTCCCTTTGGAAGGAGCGTTGATCGTTATACCTAAAGAAGTTCCCGGCCAGTGGTACCGGGATTTTTTACCTTCACAGGTCAAACCCTCATCCATGGACGATGCTTCCGGCCCGGCCATTGTATATCATCCGATTGGGACGATCCACTCACCGTTTTCGGATATCGCCGGCATGCCCATCCAGCCGAACGGGGCACGGGGCGTGCAGGGAACGATCGAGCTCGAACCCGGCCTCTGTGGGGGGCTCACTGACCTTGGCGGGTTCTCACGGATTATCCTGCTGTATGCCCTCCACCGGTGTTCAGGATATTCCCTGAAGGTTACGCCATTTCTCGATCCGGTGCCCCGCGGCGTTTTTGCGACCCGGTCGCCAAAACGCCCCAACGCGATCGGCCTCTCGGTTGTCCGGCTCACCGGTATTGACGGGTGCACGCTCTCGATCGAGGATGTGGACGTTCTCGATGGCACGCCGCTCCTGGATATCAAGCCCTATGTGCCGGCCTTTGATTCTTATCCCGATAAGCGCTGCGGCTGGCTTGAACCGGTCGCGCACAATGCACACCATACAAGGTCCGATGACCGGTTCCGGTGAAAAACAGGCCTGGCGGGCCGGTTTGGGAACTTTTAATAGCAATTTGCCCCGATGGTTGATCTGGTATGACAGAACAAGAGGCCCTTCGCGGCATCCCCGGCATCCTGCGCCCGTTCAAGGAATATATCAAAAGCCTCAACCTCAGCGAGGGAGATCTTATCGTGTACTACGGCTGCGTGGGGACCTGCACGCCGTTTGCCGAATTGCTCGCTGTCGCGATCCGGGGCCTGCACCTCCGGCAGGCCTTCGTGCCACTGCTTGACGAGGCAAAGGCGCATGCAATCCATGACGTGCCCGACGTTGGCATGCAGGCTGCGGGTGAACCGGTCTCCGTGACCAGTCCCCGTGTTCTCGTCATTATGGGCGGGCTCGCGATGCCCCTGATGCCGGTGACAAAAGAGCAGGTCCGCGATCTGGCCGCCCGTCACTCCGGGGCAAAGGTCGTGGGCGTCTGTTTCCAGGACATGTTTGCCCGTGCAGGCTGGACCGGGGTGGTGCCGTTTGACCTCGCGATCAACGCGATGATCGACCCGGTGACCGTGAAGCGGCAGGAAAAATAATTTTCTGGTTTTTCCTTGAGCTTGTGGGAATCGCTGGTCATCCTTTCAGGAATGCCCGGATCCTATGCAGGCCGGGACGGTACGTATTTTCTTCTTTTAGGGCACACCATTACGCATGGCTTCTTTTGTCCACCGCATAGAAGTTCACTATAAAAAAGATCCCCGCGAAAAAATCCGTACGGACCGGATCCGGTCGCTCGGGTTTTTGATCGACGAGCTGCATCTTGTGGAGGTCTACACCATTGCAACTGTTCAGAAGGATGTTTCCCGTGCCGAACTCGCGGAGATCGGCGCCCGGCTCACCAATCCCGTGGTGCAGGACTTCGTGGTGGACGAAGCGACACGGGCACTTTTCGAGTACGCGATCGAGGTCGGGTTTTTGCCCGGTGTGACCGATAATGTGGGTGCGACCGCCCGCCAGATGATCGAGGACTATCTCGGCATCTCCTTTGGTGAGGGCGAGACCGTTTCATCCTCGTCCCTCTACCTCGTCCGCGGCAGGCTCGCCCCCGACGTTCTCGCACGTCTCGCGGCGACCCTTGCAAACCCGCTCGTCAACCGGGTGAGCACGAAGACCCGTCAGGAATACGGGGAGGCCGGGATGGACCGGGTTGTCCCGCAGGTCAGGCTCCATGAGCTTCCCGCCGCAGGAACGGTGGACCTCGCAATCCCGGATGCGGAGCTCGCACGGCTGGGAAAGGAGGGGATCATTGACCCGCAGACCGGCCAGCGTAGGGGCCCGCTCGCGCTCGATCTTGCCCAGCTCCACGCGATCCGCGATTATTTCAACCGTTCCGGGCGCGCGCCTACTGACGTCGAGATCGAATCCCTTGCCCAGACATGGAGCGAGCACTGCAAGCACACGATCTTCGCGTCGGCTATGGATGACGATCTCCCAAAAGGCCTGTACAAGACCTGCATCCAGGCAGCGACAAACGAGATCCGGGCGGAGAAAGGGGACCGCGACATCTGCGTTACGGTCTTTACCGACAACTCCGGCGCGATCATTTTCGACGACGAGTATCTCGTGACCCACAAGGTCGAGACCCACAACTCGCCCTCCGCCCTTGACCCGTTCGGCGGGGCGCTCACCGGGATTGTCGGTGTGAATCGGGACACGATCGGCTTTGGCCTCGGTGCAAAGCCCTGTATCAATATCTACGGGTTCTGCGTCGGCGACCCGGCAACAGACCCGAAGCTGTACCGGGGCAGGGACGGTACAAGCCCCATCCTGTCCCCCCGGCAGATCCTCGACGGTGTCGTGCGGGGTGTAGGTGTGGGGGGTAACTGCTCGGGTATCCCGACGCCGCAGGGCTTCTGCTGGTTCGATGACCGGTACGCAGGCAAGCCTCTCGTTTTTGCCGGCACGGTCGGCGTGATGCCACGGGAACATGAGGGAAGGAAACTCTTTGAGAAGAAAGCGGAGCCCGGCGACCTTATCGTGATGGTGGGCGGACGGGTTGGAAAAGATGGCATCCATGGCGCCACGTTCTCGTCCGAGGCCCTTGACCCGGAGAGTCCGGTCACCGCGGTACAGATCGGCGACCCGATCACCCAGAAGAAATTCTCGGATGTGCTTGTGAAAGAGGCCCGGGATCTCGGCCTGTACCGGAGTATCACAGACAACGGCGCCGGCGGCCTCTCCTGCTCGGTGGCCGAGATGGCAAAGGAATGCAACGGCTGCCACGTGGAGCTCGACCGGGTGCCCCTGAAGTACCCCGGGATGGCCCCGTGGGAGATCTGGATCTCCGAATCGCAGGAGCGCATGACGCTCGCCGTCCCGCCGGACAAGCTTGAGAACTTCACCGGGCTCCTTGCCCGCCGGGAGGTCGAAGCGACGGTGATCGGGTGGTTCACGGACACGGGAAGGTGCGTGGTGGAGTACCACGGGAAGGTTGTGATGGACATCGATCTCGCGTTCCTGCATGACGGACTGCCGAAAAAACACCTCACTACAACGCTGGTGAAGGCGGTGGAGCCCGGCCCTCTCCCGCCCTGCCCGGACCGGCTCGGTGATACTCTTCTTGCAATGCTTGGGCGCCGGAATATCTGTTCGACGGAATTTGTCTCGATCCAGTACGACCATACCGTGCAGGGCGGCCACGTGCTCGGGCCCGTGCAGGGAAAAGGCCGTGTACAGTCGGTGGCGACGCTCACAAAAGTGGTGCCCGGATCGAAAAAAGGCGTCGGGCTCTCGCAGGCGCTCTTCCATTCGTACTCCGAGATCGATCCGTACCGCATGGCCGGGGCCGCGATCGACACCGCTATCCGGGGGCTTGTCGCGATTGGGATCTCTCCGGAATCAATCGCGCTCCTTGACAATTTCTGCTGGTGCTCGTCCGATGAGCCGGAGCGCCTGTGGCAGCTCAAACAGGCTGCCATGGGGTGTTACGATTATGCAAAAGCCTTCGGGACGCCGTTTATCTCCGGCAAGGACAGCATGTTCAACGATTTTTCTGGTTACGACGAGGAAAACAACCGGGTTAAGGTTTCTGTCCCGCCCACGCTCCTGATCTCGTCCATCGGGATCCACAGCGATGTGGCAAAGGCCGTCTCGCTCGATGCAAAAATTGCCGGAGACCTCGTGTACGTGATCGGCGGGACGGAGGAAGAGCTGGCCGGGTCGGAATATTTTGCCCATCTCGGCGCAGTGGGGAGCACCGTGCCCCGGCTCGATGCTGCTACGGCACGGGTGCGCTACACCAAACTGTCAGACGCGATCGCCCACGAGCTCGTGGCCTCTGCGTACCCGGTCGGCCATGGGGGCCTCTGTGTGGCGCTTGCAAAGGTCGCAATCGCCGGCCGGCTCGGCATGGATATCACTATTCCCGGCACCCTGCGACCAGATTTCTTCCTCTTTTCCGAGACGCTCGGGCGTTTCGTCGTTACCGTCGCGCCGGATCATAAACGGGCATTCGAAACGGCGCTCGGCGCCGATGCGCTGCTGCTCGGAAAAACCGGGGGGGCCGGCTCCGGGTCACCGGCCGAACGCTCCTTTTAGAGCAGGAGATCGCAGCACTGGAAGAGGTCTACAAAGCGCCCTTCAGGGGATTTTGATATGCCCTCCGCACATACATCACCCTCGTCCCGCCAGCCCATTATCCCGGAGAAGGCCCTTATCATGAGCGGGTACGGGATCAACTCGGAGATGGAGACACGGGAGGCGCTCCTCCGGGCCGGCATGGACGCGGAGATTGTCCACATCAACGACCTGATTACCGGGCGGGAACGCCTCGCGGATTACCGGCTCCTGGTTTTTCCCGGGGGCTTCTCCTACGGGGACGATACCGGCGCCGGCAACGCATACGCAAACCGTGTGAGAAACAACCTCTGGGACGATCTCCTGGAATTTCTGGACGGCGACAACCTCGTTCTGGGGATCTGCAACGGGTTCCAGATCCTTGCAAACCTCGGGCTCGTCCCTGCATTTGACCGGTCGTACGCCCGGGATATCGCCCTGATGCCCAACCGGAGCGGGCGGCTCGAATGCCGGTTCGTGACAATCCGTCCTGCGGCAGACACCATCTGGACGCACGGGATCGTGAAGCTCTGGTGCCCGGTATCCCATGGGGAGGGAAACCTCTCCTGCTCCGCGGAGACTCTCCAGAAAATCAGGAAGCACAAGCAGATCGCGTTCACCTACTGCCGGGATGATTTGAGCCCGGCCGGCGGTGAGTATCCGTTCAACCCGAACGGTTCGATGGAGGATATCGCCGGCCTCACTTCAAAAGACGGCAAGGTGCTGGGTATGATGCCGCACCCCGAGCGGGCGATGGAGTTTACCGGCCTCTATGACTGGCCGCTCCAGAAAGAGCAGATGCGGCGGAGCGGCGAGCGGATCCCTGAAGAATCGCTCAACATGGCAATCTTCCGGAATATTGTCCGATACTTCGAATGAGGACTGCCGCTCCTGTTTCCGGCACTACGGTAAAAGAAGGGAGATGAGTGCGGGAGCCTGCCATCACTTCAGGAATTTGAACATCCCGCCCTTTTTTCCCTGTCGTCCCTTCTTCCCGGGCTCAGCACCCTTCGCAGTTCCGGGAGCGGCGCGGCGTTCGGCGTCCTGCTTTAATTCATCGGCGACAAGGGGGAGGTGGGCATATTTTTTCTGTGAGCCAGGGGGTTGTGGTTCAGGGTCTTTGACAGGCTTGGGCCGTGGCACCATTCCCCCGGCAATGCGTTCGAGGTCGGTGAGAGGTCTCTGCTGTGGCTGCAGGGGCAGCGGCGTCGATATATCATAGAGCGGGTCCCCGTCAGTCCAGGGATCCCATTCCTCCGGGGGATCACCAGGTGCCGGCAGCCGCCCTTTCCGTGACCTGACTACAACCGGTTCTGGTTCCGGATCTGGAACAGGTGCAACAGGAACAGCGGGGACAGTCCGGCTTTTCCCCGGGACCGGGGGCCCGAAGGTGGCACCGCACCGGGTACAGAATTTTGAGCGGGAAGACGGTGCCGGGGTGCCGCAGGCCGGGCAGACCGGTTTTGCCAGCGGAGCCCCGCATACATCGCAGAACTGTGCCTTCTTATCGGAGACGATGGTCCCGCAGGCCGGGCAGACCGGCAGCCCCTGCGGTGTAACCGGCTCTTCGATGAGCGGCGCCCCGCACAGGTCGCAGAACCGCGAATTGGTATCGGGGGCAGGAGCGCCGCAGTTCCCGCATTTTCTGGCCATGTTCTTCTCTAGTAAATTCCTTGCGTCGCTGCATAAAGACTGCGGTTTCGACGCAATCGGGGAGAAATACCAATACGGCAGCCCACGGGAATTTTTTTTCGCGAGAGCGGGACTTCCCGTTCGGATTGGTTTAGTATAAATCAGCCGGCAGTTTATTGGCCATATGGCCCAAGAAATCAAATCCTCCGGGTCCCGGACCCAATCCGGTGGGGTGTATGACATGTGAGAAAAACGGATCCCTTTTTCCTGTCCGGCAGTCCATAGAGGGGTGTGACACCATCACCGGATGATGACCTGGCCCGGCAGTACCCGGATATCCTGCAGGTACGCGAACTGGTCGGGATCTATGAGATCGATATCAGGGATGTCGATGTCCCCCTCAAGGTCAAGATAATACGTTCGGGCAGCACGTATTCCGGGATCGCAAACCTTGCCGTGCGGGAGAAAGGTGGCAAGGACTATCACCGCGATACCGGGACGTATCCTTCAAAGGAGGCTGCGCTTCAGGGGGCAATTGCAGGATTTTTCCTGCACCTGACCCCGGGCGCCTCGATCCGGGAGATCAGGAACTGGGGAGTCTGACAACCCGCGTTCAGAGAGGATGGCTCATCTTCGCGTGTTTGACGCCTTTCAGTAACTTTCCCTGCACCGGCGGCACCTGCAGTCTGGCATATCTTTAAGTTTTACCGCACATGCACCTTGTGAAGGCTGCCTTCTCTTTTAAAAAAAGATTTAGATGTAGGGGTTCCGGAGAGCCTTGCCAACACCGAAAGTCTTGCGGGCCTCAAGAGTGTTCTTGTTCTTCGTGATCTTCTCGGTTGCGAGCTTGGTCACGAGTTCAAGGCCGGGCTTGACCTTCTCGATAGGCTGGGTCTCGAAGACACCGTCTGCCATTGCCTTTGCCCAGACTGCGTCACCGATCTTTGACCTGACAAAGACGGTGGACCAGCCGTCGGGGCTGCCAACGGAACCGGTGGAGATATCGCCGAGGTTTGCAACGTAGTCGAGGCATACGTGGCAGCCGGGCTGCTCGTACTTGTGGGTCACCTTGAGCGGCAGCTGAACGACCTGTCCGCGCTTGCCGTAGACCCAGAATTTGCCCTTGCCGATCTCCATCTTCTTGACGGCCTCGAGCTTCATCGCCGCGTGGTCTTCCACGAGCTGGAGGATGCTCTGGTACGGGAAGTTCTCCATGCAGAAGATACCGACTGCAAGAGCAATGCTGGCGCCAACGTCACGGGCACCGATCGGGTAGAGCTGGAGTTTCCGGATTGCCTGCATCTGGCAGGGGGTTCCAACGATACCGACCTTGTCCAGGCCGAAGCTGCGGGTTGCCTCCTTGATCATGGAGACGTTCGGGCTGATGTTGTACTTGGTGCCTGCTGCTGCAAGCAGATCCGCCTTTGATGTAACAATGACCGGAATTGGTCTCCAGGGCTCATGGAACTCCATATTCGAGTTGTCCCGCATGGCTTTTTCCGGGTGCTTGTGCGCGAATTCCTTGGTTGCAGCGACAATTGCGCCGTCAATGATACCTGCGTCGAGTGCATATCCGAAGAGGGATGTAACAATGCCGCCGTCCTGGGCGTGCTTGAGAATCTCCTTGTCGGTGCTTCGTGCTGAGACGCATGCCTTGTATTTACCGAGTTCTGCTCCCATTTCAATCACCTTCACTGGAGTGCCGCCATGATGGCCTCGTTGATCGCCTCATAGTTCTCGACAACATCGAAGCTGAACCAGCTCCGCGGGCACTGGTTGTAGCACGCACCGCACTTGATGCACAGGTCGCGCTCGCCCTGGGGCTTGCCGTACTCGTGGGTAATTGCATTGACCGGGCAGGCTGATGCACAGCTGCCGCATCCCATGCAGAGACCCTGGTTGATAACCTTGGTCATCAGGTCGCAGAAGCAGGCGCTGGTTCCTTCGTTTGCCGCCATCATAAGGGGCTTGAGGAATGCAGTTGCGAGGTCTTTCTGTTCCTTGGTTCCCTTGAGGAGCAGGTACGCCATGACAGCGACGTTCCTGATCATCTGCGGGGTAGGTGCGCATCCGGGGATGTACACGTCGACCTTGATGATATCGCCTATCGGCAGGTATGCTTCGTGGGCCGGCTGGTTCTGCTGGCCACCGCGGGAGAACCGGGTAATGTTGCCGTAGCAGGCGCAGCCGCCAAGGGCGACGACCACTGCTGACTTCTCACGGGTTTCCTTGAGTTCCTCTACTGCGAGTTTGTCGTTAATACAACATGAACCTTCGACAAATGAAACATCGACCTTCTGGACATGCCTGACATCTGCAAGGGTTGGCATATATTTCAGGTCGACATATCTGTCGAGGAGAGTTAATAATCCGGCATAGTTGTCTGCGAGTGCCACAGTGCAACCGGTACACCCACTCAGGTGTGTGTAACCTAATGTAATCTTATCAGCCACAGGCTTAACCTCCTTTTTTGTTTCTGCTGGTTTTACTGCAACGTCAGCTGATTTTGAGGGAGCCGCAGCTGGTTTTGGCGGTTCCGGGCTGGCGTTCTTCTTGAATACACTTGATAGTAGTCCCATAATCCACTCCGATTGTTTCCAGTATCACCCGGATGGTCTTGGGGATCGCTTTCTGGACTTCGTCCGAAAGCCCGATCTCAAATTCCGGGGATGTAACCCGTGCCGGCTGGCATCCGATGACCGTAATCTCTATCCGGTCCTTGATACGCTGCAATGGTTCGGCGAGGTCCCACGAATGGGCATCGCGATACGATCCCGGGGGGAGATCCTCGACGCGGAGCTTGGTAATCGATCCCGGCTCCGCCCCATAATCAGCAATATCAACGATCACGAGTTTCTTTGTCACTTCCGGGTCGAGCAGTGTAAAAATAAAGTGCGGGCCGCCAAGGCCCGCGTCCACTATCATTACATTGTCGGGAAGCGTGAGTTTTTCCATCTCTTCGATTACTGCCGGGCCAAAGCCGTCATCGGCAAACAGGGGGTTTCCACACCCTGCAACCACGATCTCCGGATACAGCATGGTGGGGTTACTCACTGGATGAGCTTCTGAGCCACTAACTTGTTGTCCTCATCCACGACGATCATGTGGGTTGCACATGACACACAGGGGTCGTACCCGCGCATGATGACTTCAGCGAGCTGCCAGGGTGCACCCTTGAGTGCGGCGCTGCAGGTCGCAAAGTTCCACGTGGTCGGGACGAGCATGCTGTAGTACCTGGACCTTCCAGTCCTTTACGCGTGCAATGTGGACATCGGTACCGCGGGGGGCCTCGTTGGATGCCCAGCCCAGAGAGCCGTCGCCGTCGGGGATGTAGTCCGCAATGACCTTACCGCTCGTGTTCAGCTCGTCAAGGCAGTCGATCATCTCATAGAAGCAGTCCTGGTACTCCATTTCACGGGCAACGTTTTGTCCCTGGGTTCCCTTCTCGTCAAAGTGCTTGTACGTGACGAGACGGGCACGCGGGCCGACTTCAACAGGCTGGCCGTCGTACATCGGGATACCGGTGCAGGCTTCCATCTGGGGGTTGACCTTGGTGCCGATCTTGGTGGTTCCGCCAACGGGATACCTGGGCTCTTCGAGCGAGACTTCCATCTCACCCATGTACCAGTCCCACGGCCGGACTTCCTTGAACCGGTCGATGTCCCAGCTGGGGCACTCTTCCAGGCTCGAGCTGCCGTAGAACGCGTGGGTTGCAAGGTAGCCCTGGTCGTGGAAGCCGAGATCCTTGGGAAGTGCAACCTTCATGCCGCCGACATCAACAGAGTCTCTCTTGTGGTAGGCGCGGATAACCGCGATCATGAACTCTGCCTGAGCGTGGGCGAGGACAAGTCCTTCCTTCGCGAGGTCGTACATCTTGGTCTTGGCCTGCTCGGAGCAGTTCCGGTACATACCACCGACACGGGTGTTTCTCGGGTGGATGCAGTCGCCACCGGAGATCTGGCCGATGGTCTGGCCGATCTCACGGAGGCGCTGGATGCGCTTTGCAACGGTGCGCACCGGCTCTTCTGCCGTGAACGGGTTGATCTTGGTCTCGGTGCCCGGGATATAGAAATCGGGCAGGATCAGGATGTCGTGCAGTGCAATGCTGTGGCACCGGTTGGCCAGCTGCAGGATGTGACGGAGCATCTTTGCGTCCTTCGGGATCTCGCACTTGATGGATGCTTCCATCGCTTCGGTACCTGCGATGTTGTGGGCAATCGGACAGATACCACAGACACGGGATGCGATCTTCGGCACCTGTTCGGGGGTCTTGCCAACGGCAAGCTTCTCGACGCCCCTCACCGGGGTAATAGAACACCAGTTACCCGTCTCGATGATACCCTGATCGTTAACCTTCAAGACAAGTTTGGAGTGTCCTTCGTGTCTTGTGGTTGGGGAAATCTCTACAACTTTCGACAATATTATCGCCTCATTAGTATGTTGAGTTGTTCGTAATGCGGTACAAAATTTACTCTATACTCTCTCATCTCTAGAGATAATTGACCGTACAAAGTACGTTCAACTCTATCTACAACGAGCCATTTTATAACGTTTATTGTTTTAATTTCCCGGAACCTGAAAAAGGAATAAACGGGCAAATCGGCCATTAAAATAAAAACGGTGGGAAAATTATCGTTTTTTCCGGCCGCGCAAGCAGGTTGAAAAAAATACAACTTTGTTCTATTTACTGGTCATTATTATTTTCTTTTTTGTATTTTTCAGCCTCATAATCTCCTCTCGCCATTAAGCTCATCCTGAAGTTCTGCGAGCGTAGCCCTCCGTTCGGCGTACGCGTCATGCTGGTGGATGCTTTCCTCATTGGTCTGCTTGATGGTGACTACGGCATCGCCCGGAAGATAGTCAAATCCGGTCAGGACTTTTTTTGCCATCTCCCGGACACAGTCTTCCACAAACCGCGGATTCTTGTGCGCGGCAAGCACCACTGCACTTTCGTCGCCGCGCTTGAGGAGCTCGTAGATACCGGCGCTCATGGAATCCTTGAGAATATGGATGATCTTCTCAAGGTCGACGTACTGGTCGTCATCAGTCTCGATGCAGAGAAAACCCCGGCCCCGCTGGTTATGGGTGGCCATCGGGACTTCGGCAAAGAACGCATCTATGGTATTCTGGTCGATACCCAGGTTCTCAAGGACGTTGTTTGCCCGCTCCTTCATGATATTCTGGGCACAGGGACACGCGGTCATGCCCGTGACTTCGGCACCGACGCTCTTTCTCACGATCGGCTCGCGGAAGGTCCTTTTTGCAATCGCCCGCGCATGGACCTTGACCACTTCGTGGCAGGTCGTATGACTCACCGGCGTCTCGCGCTTGACCATGAACTCGCTGCGCATGAGGACCTCCGTGCGATCGGCGTACTCATGACGGTCGAGCAGTTTCCGCGCCACCGCGCTGCAGAGGTTCTCGATCTCGTTGACCTTGCCATCGATCGCCTGCTGGAGCACCTCGTCGATCACCTCGAAATTCCGGGAGAGGTTTGCCCCCTTGAGGCTGCCGGGAAGATCCACGTAGACGTCGAAGTTCGAGATAAAAACGACCGGCCTCTTATCGGGGCGGGTAACTTCAACGAGTTTTTTTACGTTTTTTACCCCGACCCGGGTGAGGTTGATCCTGACATCGGGAGATGTTGCCTGGACATCGGGCAGTTTCCCGCTGAACGGCTGATCCGGGGCGTTGTCCACTGCTGCGTGTTTAATAAGTCATCGCATCCCTGCTGGTTGTGCAAGTGTGCTTCTTTAGTTTTTTTATATAATATTTATGTGCTTTGTTGCTGATATCAAAGGGATTACCCTATGATGAAAAAATACTATGAATCCGATGCCGACCTTTCGGTGCTGAAGGGCAAAAAGATCGCGGTCATCGGGTACGGTTCGCAGGGACGCGGGCAGTCGCTGAACTTACGGGACAGCGGACTCGATGTGATCATCGGCCTGCGCAAAGGAAAGAGCTGGGATGCAGCGGTAAAGGACGGCATGAGTGTCATGTCCGTTCCCGAGGCGGCAAAGAAGGCCGATATCATCCAGATTCTCCTGCCGGACGAGCTTCAGTCGGGCGTCTACAAAAGCGAGATCATGCCCCACCTCACCGAGAACAAGGTCCTGATGTTCTCCCACGGGTTCAATATCCATTTCGGCCAGATCCAGCCACCGGTAAACATCGACGTGATCATGGTGGCACCCAAGGGTCCCGGCTTCATGGTCCGGCGGCAGTACCGAGGAAGGCAAGGGCGTTCCTGCACTCATTGCCATCCAGCAGGACCACACGGGAAATGCCCACAAGACTGCACTTGCGTACGCGAAGGGGATCGGAGCGACGCGTGCCGTTGTCCTTGAGACCACCTTCCGCGAGGAGACCGAGACCGATCTGTTCGGGGAGCAGGCAGTGCTCTGCGGCGGGACTGCCTCGCTTATCAAGGCGGGGTTCGAGACGCTCGTCGATGCCGGCTATGCCCCCGAGATGGCATACCTCGAGGTCTGCCACGAGCTCAAGCTGATCGTGGACCTGATCTACGAAGGCGGGCTCACGAACATGCGCCAGTACGTGAGCAACACGGCGCAGTACGGGGATATGACACGGGGCCCCCGCGTCATCGGGCCGGAAGCCTATGAGGCGATGGAGGAGATCCTCGCCGAAATCCAGAGCGGCGAGTTCGCCAAGGAATGGATGCTTGAGAATATGGTCAACCGCCCGGTCTTTAACGCGCTCACGAAGGCAGACGAGGAGCATCTCCTTGAAGAGACCGGTAAGGAAGTTCGAGCCATGATGCCCCAATTCAGAAAATAATCCTCCCCTTTTTTCCTATACGCTATTTTATTCCAGCGTGCGGCTCGTTATTTGTGCTTCCCGAAACAGATGAAAACTTTTTGGGGAAGGGGTACGTTCTATTCTGTATGAGGATCTGCATCATTTACCATTCTGAGACAGGGAACACCCGGCACGTTGCCCAGCATATCGCGTCTGTTACAGTAGACAGCCGCCTTGTCGAAGTGACCGACCGTGCCCGGCACTCTGCCCTGACACGTTTTCTTATGCAGTGCAAGGCTGCACGGAGTGAAGACAAGACGGAGATCGAGCCATCCCACCTGGATGCGAAGGATTACGATCTTCTCGTGTTCGGATCCCCGGTATGGGCCTTCAAGCCGACGCCGGCCATCCACACGATCATCGATGCGCTTGCCAACTGCGAGAAGAAGCGGGCGGTTGCGTTTGTCACCTGCGGCGGGCGGCCCGGAGGGAGCGAGGATGTATTCAGGAAGTGGATCGAGGGACGGGGCATGGTATTTGCGGGATTTAAGTCCGTAAACCAGAAGGATATCGAGAATGATGCAGCCAATGCCGAACTTGTCGCCTTTGTGATGGCGGCCGGGCCAAAACTGACGTAAGGCTGAAAAGAGGGATTCATGTCCGGTGCTGGGAAAGACTTTTGCCCCCGCGCCTCCCTTGTATTATACTGGTATGACGGACTCTTACGATGATCTCTTAAAAAAGGCTTATTCTCATATATCTGAAAAAAGCATATCCTCGGAACGTTTTGTAGTGCCCGAGGCAAAGGTATACGTCGAGGGTAAGACCACTATCCTTGAAAATTTTGCCGAGATCGCTGACAAAGTCCGTCGCGACAAGGATCACCTGATGAAATACCTTCTCGGCGAGCTGGGGACGTCAGGAAAGATTGATGGGACCCGGGCGATCTTCAACGGGAAGTTCGAGACCAGCCTTTTACGGAACATTATCAAGAGCTACGTGGACGATTACGTGATCTGTTCCGAGTGCGGGAAGCCCGATACCCGGCTGGTCAAGGATGACCGGGTCCTTCTCCTCCGCTGTGATGCGTGCGGTGGTCACCGCCCGGTCCGGAAGCGCAAGGTAAGGACCGAACCGGTCTCGGAAAACCTTGAAGAGGGTCAGGTCATGGATGTCGAGATCCAGTCGCTCTCAAAACGTGGCGACGGCGTAGTGAAGATGGGCCGCTACATCATGTACGTTGCAAACGCAAAACCCGGCCAGAGCGTGAAGATCAAGATCTCCCGTATATCCGGCTCCATCGTCTTTACCGAACGGGCCACCGAGTAAGGCCGGACCAACAGGGAATACAGGTTGCGCGGGGAGGCCCGGGGATAGTCCTTTCACATCCCTGCCCATGACCTCATCCAATCCAGGCTCAATCCGGGCTCCGATTGGTGTCTGGCAATCCTAAAAGAAGCCCGTATCAGGCTCCGTTTCAAAATAACCCTAAATCGGCCTTATTTTGGCAATCGGACAAATTAAAACGTTCTCATAGAAGCGTTTTGAGGACCATTTCAAGGCCCGCTTGGGTTTTCTGTTGATAAAGAAAAAAGTGGCCTTTGCAGGGCCACTATCGGGCCACAAAGGGCATTATATGGGGCTCAATTTTGGCTTATTTTTGAAAACGGGGTTAATAAATGGCGTATTTTTCAGCACCATCAAAACGGGCGGTTTTACGGGCTTGAATTTGCCATTGAACAGGGATTTGAACAGGGTTCGCTTGCGACGGGGAGGAGATCCCGGGATTGGGCGTGGAAACGTCCCCTCCCAAAGATCAGGGATGGGTCAAAATCCCAAGTGAATGCTGGCGCTGGTACCGCCCATGCCGGTTCAGATCCAAAAAATCTTTTTCCAATCACTTCTCGTCACAAACTTCCTAAAAAACCTCTTTGTTTTTCAGGCTTGCAGGTTTGTGACAGCGAAGAATGCGCGGATCTCCAGAGCCGTAAAAAGAATTTTAAAAATTATTGAGAAGGGACTTACTTCTGTTTTGCAAGGCCTTTGAGGAGCTCGTCGCAGTTGCCGGAGAGTCTCTTGCAGGCTTTCTTTATGATCGTCAGGGGGTTTTTCTTTGCGCTCTTCGTGGTGACCAGCAGTTCGGGGTCTGAGAACTGGAACTCGATGGTGTATTTTGCGACATCAACGTCAGGGTCGGTCAGGATTTCCTCGACAAGGGCGTTCATGAACGTATGACCCTCCCCCAGGATGACGAGTCGTGCCTTGTCTTTTTCGAGTTCGAGTACTTTTACAATCATGCACCTATGTTTGGGGAGGGGTGAACTATTAAAGTATGGGTGAGGGCGGCCGGCGCCGGGAATAAATCCTGTATCAGGGAGGCCGGAACAAAGGATTGTTTTGTAGAAATTGGAATCATTCTAAAGTAATGAGAAGATTCTTGCCTTCATTCCAATGAACGATGGACGCCGCCGCCCCCGACGGGGCGCCCCCGCGGCGGATCAACGATTTTAAAATAACAAAAAATTTCCTGCCCAGCCGTGCCTCGGAGAGGCACTGGGACGGGGAACCCTCACATTTATTCAAACAATTTTTTATAATTCCGGCGAAAACCACGTCGGATTATTCCTGTAATTTATGGAAAATCGAAGACTTCGCCGTCAAATCCAAGGTGCGGGTACTCCCATGGCATCACGTGGCTGATATGGACGCACCGGAACACGTTCGGGTGCAGGCTTTCGGCCAGCGTGCAGGCATCGAGATAGTTCATGTGCTTGGTAATCTTCATATGCGAGGGAACGAGGGCGTCAAGGAGAAGGAGGTCAAGGTTTTCAAGCAGTCCGAGGCTTTTCTGCGGGATGTCCCGGTTGGTGTCTGAGGTGTATCCTACCCTCGCCCCGCACGCCTCAAAGACAAACCCGCAGGTGTACGCCGGGGGGTGTTTCACCAGAAACGGCGTGACCGTGATCCCGAAGAGATCGAACGGTACATACGGCTCCACCGTGTTTCGTTTAAAGTCAAGGAACCGGAATGTTTCGCCACAATACCGGAGCACGGGATCCGTGGCAAAAACCGGTGGGCACTTCTGGACCCGGTAGAACTCGCCGAAACCCATGAAATGATCGTAATGCCCGTGGGTCCAGAGTACTGCATCGATATGCGGGGAACCGCTCCTGAGCAGCTGCTGCCGGAGGTCGGGGGAGGAGTCGACAAGGATGTGACATCCTTCATGTTCGATGAGGATAGATGTCCGCAACCGGCCGGTGCCGGTCTCCCGCGCACGCACGCACTGGGGGCAGTCGCACCCGATCTTCGGGGTTCCGATGGCATCTCCGGTACCGAGCAGTGAAAACTTCATCCTATATCCAGTTCAGGTTCCGGATCGCGTCACGGTTCCTGACCATGCGTATCCCTGTCTCGAGGTCTTTACTATTGATGGCTTCGCGCTTGTCCATGAGCGCCGAGAGCAGGGCCTCTTTTACCATCATGCGGATATCCGCTCCCGAGAATCCCTCGGTAAGGGCCGCCATCTCCTGGTAGTCGCAGGTGCAGGCCATGGATGAGGTGACGCTTCTTATGATCTCCCTGCGCATCTCTTCACTTGGCATGGAAAATTCCACGACCTCATCGAACCGCCGCCACGCCGCTTCATCCAGCAGCTGCGGATGGTTCGTCGCGCCGATCAGGAGGACGCCGTTTTTGACGAGGCTGATACGGTCGATATTTTTTAAGAGTGCGTTGACCGCCCTCTTCATCGCGCCGTGATCATCAGTGACCCTGCTTTTTGCGACAAAATCGAACTCGTCGATAAAGAGGATTGAGGGGGAGAGTTTCTTTGCGAGCTCGAAGATCTTGTCAATGTTTTTGGAAGTCTCTCCGAGATACTGGGAAGTGATCATCGAGAGCCTGACTTCGAGAACCGGCATGTGCATGGAATGGGACATCGCAAGCGCTAAGGATGTCTTCCCGGTACCGGGCGGGCCGACGAAAAGGAGTTTTCCTACTTCGTAAATACGGTGCCGGTTCAGGAAATCCCGGTGATGCAGGGCATGGTGGATCTTGTTGATGAGTGCGGTTTGTTCCGGTGAACAGACAAGATCCTCCATACTCTGTTCGACCTCTTCAGGTGCGCTCACGATCACAAGGTCGAGGGCCCCCCGGAATTTCTCGTCCTCGCCGATCAGTTTGGAAATCCTGGTTTCGAGACTGGCCCGGGTATCCTCATAGGGCGGGTTTGCTTTGCGCACGTCCTGGTAAGAGATCCCTGTGCCATCGAATGACTCAAAGAAAAAGGCGAGCGCCGGGTTCTGCCTGATAAGCTCTTTACCCCCTTGTGCAAGGAACCATTCCGCCGCCGGCCGCAGCGTCGTGATCTTCATACGTTGCCCGAAGTCCTCGTACGATACGAACGGGTTCTTAGCGATCTTCTCATGCGCATCCGCGATATTGAGCGTGCGCCGGATCAGCCCGTCGCTGACGTAGACCGGCCTTTTGATGCATTTTGTGTCCCCCGAGCAGAAGATCTCCCGGCACACTGGTGTCAGGTCATTGAGATCGAGCGTCGGGCTCTGGTTGAAAATTTCTGCAGTCAGCAGGATTTCCATGATGCGCTGGCTTTCCAAATCACCGGACATGGCTGTAACCTTTATTATTTAACGCCTGAATCCTTATACCTATCCCATCACCGGGTTGTCACGATGCACCCGTCGGCAGTCACGATCAGGGTGTGCTCGTGCTGGGAGACGAGCGAGCCCGGGATATCGGCAAGAACGGGATACCCGTGGAGGATCTGGGACCGCACAAGGCCGGGAACCGCGAACTCCATCTTTTTATCGTTAAGCCAGCGGCGGGAGAACGGGAGCCCCCGGCGGTCCCTGACCCGCTCCATGACCGACCTGGCAGACGGGATCCGGACCGGTTTTTCCGCGATCTGGGAGTAGATCTCGACCCGGGCCTTCTCGCCGACACGTCCGCTCCCGGTCGTGGCGAACGGCTCGATGGCAAATGCCATGCCCTCTTCGAGTACCGTCCCGCCGTTGATCGCGATATTGGGGATGGTCGGGTCCTGGTGGAGCACATACTGGTCGAGACCGTGGCCGGTGAGGTTTGCAATGGGCCGGTATCCCCGGCGCGCGATCTCGTTTTCCACGACCGCCCCGATCTTTCCTGCGGTCACCCCGGGCCTGACTGCACGGATTGCCGCTTCGAGGGCCTCGCGGGATGCTTCAAGGAGGAGCCCGTTGTTCCCGAGATCGACCGTGGTCGCAGTGTCTGCGATATATCCGTCAATCTGCACCCCGAGATCGAGCTTGACCACATCCCCTTTGCCAAAGACCCGTTCGTCGCCGGCCGATGCCGTATCATGCGCCGCATCCTCGTTTAAGGAGACGTTGAGCGGGAAGGCAAGGTCAGCGCCCTCGTTTTTCACCCGACCCTCCACGGATTCGACCAGCTCAAGGTAGGACCGGCCCACCCGGATCTCCTGCGCGCTCTCCCTGAGAATGGTGGCGGCGAGTTTCCCTGCTGCAAAGTATTTTTCGAGAATTTCGTCCTTCATACGATCAGCGTCTCCTCATATTGTGTGAAATCCGCAAATTTTCCTGCACGCACCGCGCCCATATCTTCGAGCCGTACACCGCCGACCCCGGAATAATAAAGCCCGGGCTCGACCGTGACGACATGACCTGCTTCGAGCACCGCTCCCGCCGGTCCTACTGTGGGGATCTCATGGACCTGGAGCCCGACCCCATGGCCGAGGTTATGGATGAACCCCCGGGTATCGCTCTCGTATCCCCTGCTTTTGAAATAATCTACGACAGCGTTATGGGCCTCCGCTCCCGTCACCCCGGCTTTGATATGCGAGATCCCGATCTTTTGGGCTTCACGCACCGCCTCATACATCTCGGAAATCTGCGAACCCGGCTTTCCCTTCGAAACCGTCCGGGTCATGTCGGCGTAATATCCTGTGGCCTCGTCCCGGGGGAACATGTCGATCACGATGGGTGCATGGGGCTTTAACGGACCGCTCCCGATGATGTGGGGAAACGCGGTATCCCCGGCGCACGAGATGATGGTCTCCACCGCACGACAACCCTCGTCCATGAGCTGCTTGTGCATCGCGACCCGCACAAGTTCCGAGGTGAGTGGCGCACCGTTATGGTACAGGATGCCCTTCCTGACCGTCGCGTGGCTGATAAGCGAGATCCCAAGGGCCATCGCGTGTTCGGTCTTCTTCTGCACCTCCTGCATGAGCCGGATCTCTTCGGGACTCTTTTTCGCCCGCACCTGCCCGACGGTTCCCGCATCAACGATAACCCGGCCATGCTCCTCGAGTGCCCGCAGAAGTGCTGCGGGAAGTTCCGGTGAAACAAGCAGGGTCTTTCCTGCCTGCCCTGCGATCATCTGCGCGGTCGCCTTCCAGGGGTCCTTCTCTTTTTTTGTGATGTCGGGAAGCCCTGCCTGTGTTCGTGTCATCACGGCAGCTGTCGATTCCCGTGAAGCCCTTTCGGCTTCCATCTGGGGAACGATGATGGTGCCGGGCTGCCTGCGCCTCTTGAAAAAGACAAAGGAGTCATGCATCACGAACCGGGTAAGGTAGCGCATATCGGCATCCTCCCCTGTGGCATAGTGCACGAAGGCATCCGCCCCGCACTTCTTCATGGCCGCATCCAGTGGATCCATTGCCGTACATCTACGCGCTGAAACGTCAAGTACTTTTATTCCCGGATTCTAACGTACGAGTGATGGACGAAACCTCAAAAGAACAGTACAAGTGGAAATTCTACCGGCTGGCGGTCCAGCTCAATGTGATTATCCTGCTCGCGGCGCTTGCTGTACTTTCCCTTTTCCTGGTCCCGGGCCCGTACCGCATTCCTGCCGTGATTATCCTGCTCGCCCTCGCCCTCCTGCTCTCCTGGTACTTTGTCATCAGTTACCGTTTGACCAAGGCATGGCTTGATGAGCATTGAGGTAAAGGTAAGTACAGGGGGAGCGGGATAGTTCCGCGGCGATGGCATGCTCAAGAGGATGAAGGATGAGATCGAGCTCCTCAGCCGGCACATTGAAGTGGCCCGGACCGTGGAAGAGCACCAGCCGATCGGTATTATGAAGCTTTCCGAGATTCTCGACCTCCCGTCTCACCGGATACGGTATTCCCTCCACATACTCGAGCAGCTGGGGTACATCCGCGCATCCCCGGAAGGGGCGGTTGCAACCGGGCAAACCCATGAGCTCTTCGCGCACTTAAACGAGGACCTGGACGATATCATCCACCTCGTGAACGCGATGAAAAAACCCTGACCGGCAATTCCCTTCGCGGATAGCGTGTTTTGTATACCACTGTCCTGCGGTACCCGCCTGCCTGTCGTCCATGTTCTTCCCTTCGTTACCTTTAAAAAGCCTTACAAAGAATCTAATAAGGCGCAGGAAACTGTTGCCGCCATAACTCAGTTGGTAGAGTGGCTGGCTGTTAACCAGCATGTCACAGGTTCGAGTCCTGTTGGCGGCGCTTTTGGGCCTGTAGCTCAGTCCGGTCAGAGCGCCCGGCTCATAACCGGGCGGTCATGCGTTCGAATCGCATCAGGCCCATTGAACCCTCGCTCTGACTCTCTTTTACACAGCTTCTCTTGGTCAGTTGCGTCTGTTTACTCCAATAAATTCGCAGTTCCCTAGATAATTAATAAAGTATCTATGGCTGGAGAGACCAGCAACCTCTATGGAATGTCCTGCATGCGGCAGTGATTGCGTACAATCGGCGCCGGATATCCTCAGGGATCTTCCCACACGGTTTCTTCCGTGCGAAAAGTGCAGCATGCGGGTCCTTGACAAACGCTCCCCGCTCCCTTCCCTGGAGTATGGCAAACCCTGTTCCTGCGGCAAACGATTTATCGACGAAGTTTTTGCACACATGTACGTGATCATGCAGGAAGAAGGTGATCTCGCCCCCCGGGATCCTCTCATTGCGGTCGGATCACCACTCATCCATCCCGGTATGGCGATGGACCGCCCACCGTTTCTCCCGGCCAAATCCCTGCTGCTGTTGTCAGGAAGGGTTCGGGAGAAAGCGGCCCGGAGGATCATTATCGAGGTCCCCGAAGTCCGGGGCGTTGTCAAAAGCGCAGACTATATCCCGGGGCTTGTCTCACTTGATCCTGATGAGTCTCCGAGGGTCTACACGCTCCTTGCCGGCTGCGATGTCAGGGCCGACATCTACCCGCTTGCCACCGGTCCCCTTGTCGTATACAAGCAGCAGTCCCTGATTCACGTAGAGTTCCCGCGCGCAGGATATCCCAAGCTACGGTCAGTAGCCGCCCACGTGGGAACACCTCCGGTCCCTTTTTTTGTGGATGCCTGTTCGGGGCCGGGAACGCTGGGCCTCGCGGCAGCCTGCCTCGGCGTCCCCCACGTGATATTAAACGATGCATGGTACGCTTCGGCATTCTGGTCGGCGTTCAACCTCAACGTCAACCATGTATACATGGATACCGGTGAGGTGCACATCCTCAGGACTCTTGAGGATATGGCCCGTCAGCCGGTGGTCCGTGACCCGGTGAAAATTGCCGAGACCTCGGGACGGCAGATGATCGAAGTTTACCAGGGAGATCTCCGGCACCTGGATCAGGTGATTCCCCGGGATGCCCACCCGGTAGCCGCGCTGGATATTTTTAACAAGGACAACAAGAAGGAGGTCTCCGATCTCATCAGCGAATGGCGCGTGCGCATAGGTGGGGAAGCATTCATTCCCTAAAAAACGTGTACCGCGACGAGTCGAAGAGGATTTCCGGATATCCCCCGGGGAGATTGGTCCCCTGCGTGACAAGGATTTATTGACCGGCAGACAAAGTTATATGGGGACTAGCCCGGGTGGCTCGGCGTCACTTGTAACCCGAAACCGTCGGTACGCGGGGGGCGAAGTTTGACGAAGGCTGCAACGATCTGCTGGAGCCTGTGTATTCTGACGTTGAAACCTCGTCCCATGAGGTCGATGGCCAGGGATCAAAATTCCGGAGGGAATGGCGACCTGTCGCTGCGGGTACCGGTTCAGGCCCGGAAGGGAGCAGACTTACCGCAGACATCCGGCGCCCATGGGGTAACGGGGCGGAGGATGAGTACTTTGGCAAAAGGAGTAACGTACAGTCGACCGATAACACGTCCCCGCTTATTGTGATACCATGTCGAAAGTCACCATCATCGGTGCAACTGGCAATGTCGGTATGTTTGCCGCATATGCAGTTTCTGTCGATCCCCACGTCAACGAGATCCTGCTGTACGGCCGTGAAGGACGTGAAGCGTTTTTAAAAGGCATCGCCCAGGACTTTGCCGACTCCTTTGCGGCCCGGGGGACAAATATCAGGGTCACCTGGACAACCAGCCTCAAGGATGCAGCCGGTTCGGATATCGTTGTCGTTTCGGCGGGCACTCCCCGCGGACCGGGCCAGGATCGTCTTGACCTGGCGCTCGGGAATGCGCGGATTGTTGCCCCGATAGCCCGGACTATCGGCGCTGTTGCACCGGATACCAAGATCATCATGGTGACAAACCCGGTTGATGTGATGACCTGTGTCGCCCTGAAATATTCGGGCTTGAAACCAAACCAGGTCTTTGGCCTTGGCACGCATCTCGATTCGATGCGGTTAAAATCGCTGATCGCGACCTATTTCAAAGTGCACGTCAGCGAAGTACACACCCGTATTATCGGCGAACACGGGGAGAGCATGGTACCGCTCTGGTCGGCAACAACAATAGGCGGGATCAAGATTTCCAACCTCCCGGCATTTGCCCACCTGCCGGTGCAGGAATTCATCCAGTCCGTGAAGTCCAGCGGTGAGCAGATCATCAAAAACAAGGGGTCCACGGTATTTGGCCCCGGCGAGGCGATCGCGTCGCTGGTAAAGACCGTCCTTGGTGATGAGAACCGGATCCTGACGGTTTCATCGTATGTGAAAAGCGAGGTCCACGGTATTGGCGGTGTCTGTATCGGCGTACCGGCCCGGATCAACAAGAACGGCGCGTTCCCGGTGACCATCAGGATCGATGAATCCGAGGTTATCGCTTACCGTGAATCCGTCGAGAAGATCAGGGAAACCATCCACAAGATTGTCGGGCAGCTGGAAAATGAAAAAGAGATAGGTCCTGCCCCCAAACGGCAGAAAAAATCCCGCGTATAAGCTCTTTTTGTAAATTCTGACGGATGGAAAAAAGCGGGAACAGGGATACAAAAAATCCCGGTTCTACGTGAGCGTTACTTCAACAATCTCTGCCCGCTCGACGCCGGGGATACTGTTCAACTTCCCCTCGATGGCATCCGTTTCGCCGCCGGCATCGTTGACGATCGCGGCAAGCTTGATTGCCTTGAGCCCAAAGCCGATCGGCTCTTCCTGGATGTCCTGGATGCCGGGCAGTTTCTCTTTGAGTGCGCGTTTGAGTTTTTCGAGGTCAACTTCCGGTGATTCCGGCATGACCCTGACGATTACGGCTACGCTCCCCATGCCTCACGGTCCCCCGAATCCGCATTTCGGGCAGACGTAGGGAATACTCTGCTCCCTGCACCGGTAGCACCGGGTGATCTCGACGCCGCATGCGGGGCACGCGAAAGCCGTTGAGCCCTCTTCTGCAAGCGGAGCGCTGCAGGACGTACATTTTTTATCTGACATGACATGCTCCTGTAAGGATTCCTATAGTATCTCTTTTAGTACCTTTAAAAGGTTGTACCAATGCCGGTCCCGCGAACCTGCCCCCCGCGAAGCCACCGGCAGATACCTGTGGTGTCGGTTCCGTTGAGGATAAATGTCCTGATCCGGTGTTCGAGCACATAGGGAATGAAACAGGGGTCGACAACATCGGTTGCCACGGGTTTTTCTATAGAGGTGAGGAGTTTCCCGGCGGTTTCAAGACCGTCCACGGACTTGAGCACCAGCAGGTCGCCCCCGAGTTTGCCGGCGACCCATGCCGCAATGGTATCGGACGTTACGTCCCATGAATGGGGCAGGGGGTCGTACCTGCGCAGGGCGCAGTAGGGAAGGAGGATGCACGGAAAACGGGGGCGTGCGATCCGCGTTGTTGTTCCTATTCCCCTGGCAGCGAGTGTCCACCCGTACTGGTCCATCGCAGCGCACGCCATCCAGTGGGCAGCAACCTCATCTGCCCCCGACTGCCGGACTGCATCGGCAAATGCCCCGCCCCCCGGGACGATCAGCAGGGGGCGGGAGGCAGATCGCAGGGCCGGGATGATCTCTCCTGCATGTGGTGCAAGGCTGCCGCCTAATTTCACCACCGTGACGGGTGACTTTTTTATGTTCTTCCCGTGCTGTGCCTGCACTCTCATTTCCCAAGGGTTATATTCCCTGATTATAAAAAGGGAAGATACCGTGTCTTTTTCACGCTCCCTCTCCGTCTTCATGTTTCTCTGTCTCTGCGTCGTATCCTGCGGTGCCGTACAGATCATCGAATTCTGCCCGGATCCCTACCTTGCCGATGATGCGGACGAATACGTGGTACTGTCAGGCATCGGGTCTCTTGATGGCGTTGCCATAGCCGATAACCATGGCAGCTTCCGGTTTCCTGACGGTACTTTCATGAATGGCACCCTGACGGTCGCACGGGATGGACCGGCGTTTGAAAAGACCCACGGGAGTCTCCCGGATTTTGAATGGCAGGACCATTCCCCGCAGGTGCCGGATGTTATCTCCCGCGGGACACTGCGCCTGGCAAATTCCCGTGACGAACTGCTGGTCTACGAGAACAGCCGGCTCGTTCAGAAGATCAGCTGGCCCGGGGATGTCAGCCCCCGGCAGGGACAGGTGCATTTCCTCGAAAACGGCGTCTGGGATCCCCGGCCGCTCATGCTCGGGCAGTCGCGGCTTTTACCGGTGACTTTTGAAAATGTGACAGTTACCGCTTTTGTCTCCCCGGACTGCTCTCTCGATATATTTTCCAGCGCGGTCGCATCGGCACAGCACCGGGTGCTGGTAAATGTCTACGAACTCTCAAGCGCCAATATCACGGCCGCCCTGATCGGTGCGGAGAAGCGCGGGGTGGATGTGGAAGTCCTTCTCGAAGGAGGTCCGGTAGGCGGTATCAGCGCCGAAGAAAAAGCGGCAATTTTCCGGCTGAACCAGAGCGGGATCCCGGTATACGAGATGGCTGCACCGGAAGGAGGGCATGCGCCGTACCGGTACGATCATGCAAAGTATGTAGTCTTCGATGACGTAGCTGTTCTCCTGACCAGCGAAAATTTCGGGCACAGTGGTTTTCCCCCGGAAGGGGAGGCCGGGAACCGGGGGTGGGGGGTCTACCTTGAAGATCCTGGTCTTGCGACGTATTTTAAGGACATGTACCTGATCGATACCGGTGGTCCGGCAATTGTTCCCGTATATGGGAGCGAGGGGCCGGCGGAGGCATATCGTGTAATCCCTTATCCGTCGCCGGTCACACCTAAAACCTTTAATGGTGCGCGGGTGACGCCGGTCATCGCCCCGGATACCAGCAGTGCTGTCACCGGACTGCTGGATTCTGCACAGGAAAGTATCGAGATCCAGCAGGCGTATATAACCAACGAATCGAAGACCGGCCTGAACCCCTACCTCGCAACCTCGATCAATGCCTCGCGGCGCGGGGTGCATGTACGGATTCTCCTCGATTCCTACTGGTATAACACGGCAGATGAGGCGGACAACGATGAGATGGTGGCGCTCATCAACCGGATCGCTGCTATCGAACATCTGCCGCTTGAAGCGCGTTGCGCCAATCTTGCAGCAAGTGGTTTAGAGAAAATCCATAACAAGGGAGTTATTGTTGATGATCGTGAGGTGCTGGTGAGCAGCATCAACTGGAACACCAACTCCCCCGGGTTCAACCGGGAAGCCGGCGTCATCATCGAGCAGCCGGAGGTGGCGGTGTATTTCCGTGCGGTATTCGATGCAGACTGGAGCCCTGCGGTGCGCTCGCCGCAACCCTCAATGGATTACCTGAAAATTGCCGGTGTTGCGACGGTTATCGGCCTGCTCATGGTCCTGTATTACCGGCGGCACATCCGGTAGTCGGGTTATATCTCATCAGGGAGCACCGGGGCTCGTCGGTAACATCCACAAAAACAAAAACCGGCTGTCAGAACCGGCAAGTGGCCGAGTGCCATTGGAGATTTTTTAGAATTTTTTAAGTGCGCACTGGCACACATCGCAGAGATTGATGTCGCTTTCTCCGGTAATTACGGCAAGCGCCCAGCGATCGATCATCGCGTCGAGTTCAGAGGACAGTTCAATCGCCCCGTACCCTCTCTTCCTGCTCAGGTACTGGGATACCGCAGCGCGGGTGACACCCAGTCTCTTCGCTGCATCGCTCTGGCTGAGGCCCTGGTCATTGACAAGCCGGCATACCATCTCCGCCCGCATGGGGGGCAGGAGGTTTCTGACCATGCTGTCGCAGTGCATGAGCGTGCAGGTGTGCTTCGTCATACGAGTGCCGGTTGGGACTCAGGGGTGATAACGGGCCTGTTCTGGTAGATGATCTGTCGCGCATCCCGGAAGTTGAACTTCTCGATGATGAGGTGACGCTCTTTGAGTTTTTTTAAGGCGTATCTTACGGTCCGCGGTGCGAGCCGGCTTTTCTTGACTAGGTCTTTGTGGGTCATGGCACCACCGGTGCCCAGTATCTCCAGTACCGTCTTTGAGGAGGGTGGTAAGGTATGCTGATACATGATGATAATGTTAACAGTGTTAACATATCAACCTGTCGGTAATTTATATCCCCGGTTTCAACCATCACGTATGTTTGGCCGCCAGGAGCGGGTTGCGATCCTGCTGTTGATCGCGGTTGCCGTTGCCGTCATTCTTGCCCATATCGTGCTCGTCCACATCGGGAAAGGGCCGTTTGCATCGGCATACACCGATCAGTCGGCTGACGGGACGCTGGTCAGCCTGTCGGGCACCATCGACCAGGTAACTGTTCTTTCAAACGGCGGCCATGTAGTGCTCTCGGTCAATAATGTTACCGTTTTTGTTCCTGCCACCGTTGCCGGTGATCAGGCCTTTGCCAGCGGGACGACCGTTTCACTCTACGGGACCGTCCAGACATACCGGGGGAAAAAGAGATCGTCATCGGCTCGGCGGATGATATCCAGGAAATCCGGTAACGTACCCGGTTGTTTGCCCGCTTATGCGCGCCTGTTATTGTATTGCTGCAGCGATTACGGTTTCGTCTTCGCAAGAGTGTCAAGCGCTTCCTGTGCCGCTGCGCGGACACCGGCATCGGGATCTTTGAGTGCACCAGTCAGTGCCGGTATGGCGCGGTCATCCCCGCACTCCCCCAGTGCCCATGCGGCCGTCTTCCTGACCCCGTGCTTTGGATCGGACAGGAGCAGGATCAGAGAATCGACTGCACGCTTGTCCCGGAGACTTCCAAGCCCCCACGCGGCGCCTGTACGGAGCCATTTTTCATTGGATGCCAGGAGTGCAAGGAGAGGTTCGACCGCCCGGAGATCCCCGATCATCCCCAGCGATTTTGCCGCAAGCCATGCAACATCCACGTACGGGTCCCTGAGTGCCTCGATAAGCGGCCCGATCGCTGCCGGATCCTCTTCCTCACCGAGCGCCTCCGCCGCATGCCAGCGAAAATGAAGATATTCGCTTTTGAGCAGCCGGATATATTCCTGTACCCGCAGCCTGCGGTTCTCTTCACGCGCGGCTAACTCTTCCGGTGTCGGTGGCTCTTCCTGAAGCGGTACCACTGCGGGTGCCCCTGGATTTTCCATCCCGTGCTCCTCAGGCCCACCGTATGCCATAAGGGGTAATTAACATTTTGACGTGGGTTTCAGCATGCTGGATCGCATGCTTCCGGTATCCATCGGAAAAAAAGACTACTCCAGGATCTCCAGCGTTACCGAAAAATTCCTGACCGTATGGGTGAGTGCGCCAAGGCTGATCAGGTCGGCGCCGGTCTGCGCGTACTCCCTGATGGTTCCTGCAGTAATGCCCCCCGAGAGTTCGATGGTGACCCGGTCCCGGAGCCCGGCTTCCTTGAGATTGCCGATGGTTTTCCGGACACTGTCAGGAGTCATGTTATCGAACAGCAGGATATCGGCGCCTGCCCGTGCGGCCGCAACGGCGTCTCCGGCGGTCTCCACCTCGATCTCAATCTTCCGGCAGGCGCCTGCCGCCTTTGCCCGCGCGATCGCTTCGTTGACCGGCACCAGAACAAGGTGGTTGTCCTTGATTAGCACGCCATCGCTCAGGCCCGACCGGTGGGGATCGCCTCCACCCAGAACAACCGCTTTTTTGTCCAGCTCCCGCAGGCCCGGGCAGGTCTTGCGCGTCCCTGCCACCCGGCAGCGGGGATTTTCAGCCCGCACCAGGTCTGCCATGGTTCTTGTCTGCGTGGCAATCCCGCTCATCCTGCCGATGATGTTGAGCGCGGTACGTTCCACAAGGAGGATCTTCTTTGCCGGGCCCGAGAGCGAGAGGAGGACGTCCCCGGCCTTTACCGTCTTGCCGTCGCCGATCTCCTGCCGCACGTCCACCCTGAAATAGGAAAAGAGTGCCCCGGCTTCTTCAAGTCCTGCAGCGACACCGTCCTGCTCGGCCCGGATAACCGCACGGCAGGACACTTCGGGAATGATGGATTCTGAAGTCAGGTCACCTGAAGGTGCGTCCTCATCAATGAATCTGAGCAGGTATTCCAAAGGTACCATGGCGGATCCCCTTTCCCTCTCATGTCCCGATAACCAGCGGGCTGTCGATATTTTTCAGGAGCGACAGGATGGAGAGTGCCGCAAGGTAACTGGTCGCCGGGTTCTCAGGACTGGGCACGTTGGTCACCCTGATATAGGTTTCGCCGAAATCTCCCTCGATGAAGAGTTCGTGGACGTTCTTGTCCGCTGCAGGATCCACCCAGAGTTCCACGTCCGCATCCTGCCCGGCAGCAAGGCCCATGGCGACGGAGACATTCACGTTCTTGGGATACGACTTGATACACTCGTGCGCTTTGCCGGAGAAGATCCGCTGCCGGGTAGTCACGCCTAGACCCAGCGACTGCGGGCTTTTGGTGGTTTTCAGGAGCAGTTTTGAGATCGGGGAGATCTGCCCGATCTTCAGGTTGTCCAACCCGAATATTGCCCCGCTCGGGACGTAGATCTTTGTCCCGGTCCTTCGTGCGATGGCCACGAGGTCATCCCTGAACGCTGGATCGGTAAGCGCCCCCACGCTCATGATCACGAGATTCTTTTTGTGCAGGAGAATCTCTTGTGCATGCGCCCGTGCGGCGCCGACTGATGCTGCTTCGACCACAATACCGGTATCCGCGTTCAGGAACGCTGCAAAATCCCCGTATGCCGTTCCCTGGCAGAGGCCTGCGATCTCCCGGGCCCGTTCGGGGATGGTATCATAGACTGCAGGGATTACAAACCCGTCTGCGTGCCGGGCGATGATATGCCCGATATTGCCGCAGCCCAGCAGCCCGATCCGTAACATGGTAAACAGGTTATGGGCGTCATGGATTAATGGTTATCCTCAGGGAAACGCCATAAGGAAAAAGGGGCGCCATCTTCGGGGAAAACCACTTTTAACTGCTCCGGGTCCAAAAGATATGGAGAGATACATGGAAGAGAGATCCGGGGATCCCGGCCCTGATACGAAGGACGTGTTTGCCGCGCTGGCAAAAAAACGGGTCTATATCGAGACCTACGGCTGCCGTTACAACTTCGGGGACACGGCGAACCTCGTGGAGGTGCTCAAACGGTACGGAAGTACCTGCGTTCCCTCCCCGGACCGGGCAGATGCGGTCGTCATTAATACCTGCACGGTGGTCGGCCCCACGGAGCGCCGGATGCTCCGGCGTCTTGCTGCCCTGCGGGAAAAACTGCTCTTTGTCACCGGCTGCATGCCGCTTGTCCAGCGCGAGGCGATCTTTGCGGTCTGTTCGCCGGTGATCATATCCCCGGACGCGATCCGCGAGGCCTACCGTTCTGTGCAGACCGTTGCCCCGGAACATGTGGGCATCGTCCAGATCGCACAGGGCTGCCTCGGGCGATGCACGTACTGCATCACGCGCACGGCGCGGGGGCAGCTTGTAAGTTTCCCGGCTGGGGAGATCCGAAAGAAAGTTCGGACGTTCATCGAAGCAGGCGCATACGAGATCCAGCTGACCGCACAGGATACCAGCGCGTGGGGGAGGGATACCGGACAAACGCTCCCGGATCTCCTGTCAGACCTGTGTTCCCTCCCGGGAAACTTCCGCATCCGGGTCGGGATGATGAACCCGGCGACCGCTGGCGGCATCCTCGGTGAACTGGTGGACGCATTTGAGAGCGACCGGCTCTTCCGGTTCGTTCACCTGCCGGTCCAGTCGGGCTCCGATGACATCCTTAAACGGATGGGAAGGGATTACACCGTGCGGGAGTTTGAGGAGATCGTCTCTGCCTTCCGCAGGAAGTATCCCGACATCAGCATCGCGACGGATTTTATTGTCGGGTTCCCCGGGGAGACTGAAGAGGACTTTTCCCGGTCCCTTGCCCTTGTCGGGCGCCTGAAACCTGCCAAGGTCAATGTCACGAGGTATTCACAACGGCCGTTCACCGGGCCGTTCGAGAAAAAGGACTTTCCGGACTCGGTAAAAAAAGACCGGTCCCGGCTCCTCAATGCACATGCGGAAGAACAGTATAGCGCTCTCAACCTCCCTCTTCTTGGAACGACAGTTTCCTGCGTCGTGACAGAAAAACTCCGAGCCGGCTCGGTCATGGCACGGACCGCGTCCTACCAGGGTGTCGTCATCGGGCAAGACCTCCCGGTCGGGACTGAGGCAGAGGTATGCCTGAAAAAAGACCGGAAGTACTTTTTTATGGGGAGCCCCGTCTCCCGGGGTCCTGCTTTGAGTGCGATGGCCGGCAGAGACGAGTGATTTTATAGCCGGAACATAAACTATTCTTGTTTTACGCCAGCTGGCGGATTATGGTGATATACTATGGATGAGATCGAAGCCGGGTTTACGAAAATAATGGAAAAGATTGAGGACATGAAAAAGACGGACGCCCGGCTATCCGAAGAGGTACAGTACCCATGACAGCGAACTCCTGGGGCGCATGGCAGTCATGGCAAAACCGGTGGTCAAATCCGTCGGCCTCAAACTGCTCAAGATCGGAAAGCAGGATACCAAAGGCGAGCTTTACCACCCCAATTACTATAACGAGAAGATGATCGTCCTTGGGAAGTGCGAGCCGGCCCCCCTCCGCCCTGACGACCCCACAAAAAAGATCTCCGACCAGTTCTGTGTCCTTTCAGAACGGGGCATATTCTATGAACTTATGTATAGCTCCGACGGCTTTCTCACGGACTCGTTCCTCAATCCGATCGATCCGAAGGGCGCGATCGATACATACGGGTACGATATCATGTTCATGCTGTACCAGGGCATGCACGATTACATGAAATCTGAAGAGGACCTAATTTCGGCTCTTGAAAAAGTGATCGGCTTTATCTTTGCCACAACTCGCAAGGCCTGACCGGAATCTCTGTTATTTTTCCGCAGAAAACCCGCAGGAACACCGGCGTTACAGGGCGGTCCGGACACTTTCCTGGTCGGGCAGGACAACAATTCTTTTAAAAATAAGAAAATGGGCCCGATGCGATTCGAACGCATGACCTCCCGGTTATCAGCCGGGCGCACCACCGGGCTATGCTACGGGCCCAAAAGGATTGCCTTAAATTTACCGTATTAGATATCCCACCGGAGTTTTTATAAGTTGTGAATGGCCGGGTGGACAGGATAATGCTATAGGGCACCATGCCAAAAAATACATACCTTACGGATCTGGGATCATGGAACGACATTATCTTCTCGGAAATGAAGCCATCGCCCACGCATGTCTTGAGTCGGGCGTCGGTTTTGTGAGCGGGTACCCTGGCACCCCGTCATCGGAGGTAGTCGATGTGCTCCGTGTGCAGAAGGACTTGACCTGTCACGTGGAATGGTCGGTGAACGAGAAAGTGGCCCTCGAAAACGCCCTCGCTGCCGCGTGGTGCGGGCTTCGGGCGATCTGCACCATGAAGCACGTCGGCCTCAACGTCGCCGCCGACGCCCTCATGACGAGCGCCTATACCGGGGTGACCGGTGGCCTTGTCATCATGAGTGCCGATGACCCGTTCGCGCACAGTTCCCAGAATGAACAGGACACCCGGTGCTATGCCCATTTCGCCCGGCTACCCTGTCTCGACCCTTCGGGAGTGCAGGAAGCGCATGACATGATCGCTCCTGCGTTTGAGATCTCCGAGGAGTTTGGCCTGCCGGTGCTGTTCCGTCCCACGACCCGGATCTGCCACTCGAAAGGCGACGTGGAACTGGGCGACGTTGTACCTAATACAAGAACCGGGGAGTTTCACAAGGACCCGCGCCAGTATGTCGTTATCCCTGCCCATACCCGTATCCTGCACAAAAAACTCAACGAGAAGCAGCCTGCCCTCAAAAAACGTCTCGTGGAAAAAGGACTCAACCATTTCACCATCCGTGGGAAAACTGCTATCATCGCAAGCGGGATCGGCGCATCCTATGTACAGGAACTCCTGCCCCCCGGCGTTTTGTTCATGAAGATCGGGGCATACCCGGTTGACGAGGAATGGCTCGGGAAGTTTGCACAACAGCATGAGAAGATCCTCATCATCGAAGAACTCGCCCCCGTTGTCGAGGAGGCCGTGCGCCAGGTTGCCGGGTGCGTGCCGGTGTTCGGGAAGATCAACGGGTACGCCCCCTACGAAGGGGAACTCTCCCCGGCTGTTGTCGCGGGGATCATGGTAAAGGCCGGGTTCCTGGAGAAGAACCCCTTTGACTCCCCCCCACCTGTCCAGGACCTCCCTATGCGCCCTCCCATCCTCTGCGCCGGCTGCCACCACCGCGCTGCATTCTACGCCATGAAAAAGGTGTTTGGCGAGTCTGCCATCTACCCCAGCGATATCGGCTGCTACACGCTGGGCCTCCAGCTTGGCGCCGTGGATACTACCATCTGCATGGGCGCCTCGATCACGGTCGGGAGCGGGATCGCACATTCCGGCGAGTCCCGGGACGTGGTCTGCACGATCGGTGACTCCACCTTCCTGCATACCGGTATCCAGGGGCTGATGAACGCGGTCTACAATGGCGCGAACATGACCGTGGTTATCCTCGACAACCGCATCACCGCGATGACCGGCCACCAGCCCAACCCGAACACCGGGGTAACTGCAACCGGCGTGGAAACTCCCCCTGTCTCCCTCGATGCAGTCTGCCGTTCCTGCGGGGTGACGTTTGTCGAGACCGTCGACCCCTATGACCTGACCGGCATGCTCCGGGTGCTGGAGGCGGCAAAGACAAAGAAGGGCGTCAAAGTGATTATCGCAAAGCAGATGTGCGTGATCGTGGCCCGCCGCGCCGGGGTAAAGCGGGGAAAGTATGCAGTAAACCCTGAAACCTGTACCGGTTGCGGCACCTGTGTGCGGTTCGGGTGTCCCGCGATTGAGCTCGTAGACAAGAAGGCCCGGATCAACGAATTGTGCAGCGGTTGTATAGTTTGCGCCCAGCTCTGTCCGGTAGGCGCGATATCCCGGGAGGCAAAGAAATGACAAAAAGTTTCGATATCCTGATCGTCGGGATTGGCGGACAGGGGACCATCCTTGCCTCCAATGTCCTCGGGGAGGCCTGTCTCAGTGAAGGCCGCCACGTGAAAGGCGCCGAGACGCACGGCATGGCGCAGCGCGGGGGGTCGGTCGAGACCCATATCAGGATCGACGGACTTTACGGCCCGCTGATCGTGCCCGGTACTGCCGATCTCCTTATCTCCTTTGACCTGCTCGAAGCGCTCCGTTACTCCCATTACCTCAAAACCGGCGGGAAGATGGTGGTCAACCGGCACATGGTCCTCCCCACCTCGGTCTTTACGCAGAAGAGCCCGGTTCTTACCGAAGACGAGGTTATCGCGCAGCTGGCCCGGTTCGACCCCTGCCTGATCGATGCCGACAGGATTGCCTTAGAGGCGGGCAGCAGTCTTGCCCAGAACGTGGTGATACTCGGTGCGGCATCGTGGTCGATCCCCCTGAAGGCGGAATCCCTGCTTGCCGCTACAAAAAAACTTGTCCCGCCCAAAACTGTTGAGGCGAATGCCCGGGCCTTCGAGATGGGACGGGCATTTGGCAGGACGCGCTGATGGGATCCCTTGGCGCATTCGAGCCGGATACCCTGTACGAGGGAGACTCGCGTGCGCTCATGGAACAACTTCCGCCGGGGGCAGTCGATCTCATCGTAACCGATCCCCCTTTTGCCATCGATTTTACGGCCCAGAGGCTCAACTATAACCGGACCGGCAGTAACGTCATCGAAGGCTACCGGGAGATCCCTGCCGGAGAATACGGGGAGTTTACGCACCGGTGGATTACGCAGGCTGCCCGGGTGCTTTCTCCCTCCGGCAGCATGTATGTTTTTTCCGGCTGGAACCGGCTCCGTGACATTCTCGAAGGTATCGATGCGGCCGGGCTTACAACGATAAACCACCTTATCTGGAAGTACCAGTTCGGGGTCTTCACGAAGAACAAGTATGTCACCAGCCACTACCACATCCTCTACGTGGTAAAAGACCCGAAAGACTACACCTTCAACAAGATCGACCACTATCCCGAGGATGTCTGGATGATCAACCGGGAGTACTGGAAAGGAAAGAAGAAGACCCCGACAAAACTCCCGCAGAAACTGGTACAGAAGATCATCCGGTATTCGAGTAACGCCGGCGACCTCGTCCTCGATCCGTTCCTTGGCTCGGGCACGGTTGCGGTTGTCGCACAGCAGGAAGGCCGGCATTTCCTTGGTTTTGAGATCGTCCCGGAGTATGTTGCCTTTGCCCGGGATGCCCTGCGGTCCCAATAGATCCGGGCGTGACCCCCCATAGGCCGCACCTGCGCGAGTCTGTCAAGCATGTCCGGATCGCTGCTAGTGCACAGGGGAGATCATACCCCTGTTTCGGGTGCTTTGACTGATGGTGCAGGCTTTAAAAAAAAACAACAACGCTGAGGGGGGGAATTGAACCCCCGAGGCACTTTCGCACCACAGGCTTTCCAGGCCTGCGCCCTACCGCTAGACTACCTCAGCAAAAAGTGTATCCCATGTATTTGCCGGGTATTTTTTTAATGCTATCCTTTCATGGGGTCAGGACTTGGCTGACTTTTCCGGCGTGCAGGCTTTTTTCCAGCCCTTCGGGTACGTGCCCGGGGCCATAAATACCGTGGTCGTCGCAACAAGCAGGCCGGGCCTGCCGGGCTTCCATGAGGCTGACGGGGCGAGCGCTTTTCCGAGACCGACAAATTCCCGTTTCTGCGAGAGGACCGCGACGATCTGGTCTTTCCTGAACTCATCGCAGCTGATCATGCCGACCCCCGCCAGCACCGCACCGTGGCAGAGCGCATCGATCGCGGTATCCCGTACGATAACGGCAGGAAGATCGGGGACTGCGGCATCAACCGAGACTACCATGGTATCCAGTGCGGCCCGGTTCCCGGCTTCCGCAGCATAGCAGGCGTCCTGAAGCTCGTGGAGCGTGTGCATGGCACCCTCGTCAAAGGCTCCTGACCGGGTCCGCCGGAGCTCCTGCATGTGCGCCCCCGTCCCGAGCGCAAGGCCCATGTGGTGGCAGAGCGAGCGGATGTACGTGCCCGCATCGCACCTGACCTTCATGAGCACCAGTTTTCCCTCGATGCCGAGGATATCCAACTGCTGGACGGTGCGGATGCGCAGGAGGCGTTTCACCGCGCTCCTCCGGGGCGGGCGCTGGTAGATACGGCCGGTAAATTCCGCCGCAACCGCATCGATACGCTCCCGGTCAACCTCCTTGTGCAGCCTCATCAGGCACACATACTCCTTATCGTGTTTCAGGAGCAGCGGCGCGAGGCGCACCGCGTTCCCGAGCATGACGAGGAGAATGCCCGAGACCTGCGGGTCGAGCGTGCCCGCGTGGCCGACTTGGCAGCCGAGCATCTTTCCCACCCATGCAGCCACCTGGTGGCTCGATGGCCCCCGGGGCTTGTCGATCACGATGATACCCGCGCCGTGCCGGAGCGACACGGCAGGCACTTGTCCCGGCCCCGGCATTCCTGTGCTGCGGTTATCGGATGATCCATATTCGTCCCCGATGTTCGTTTAACGCCGCAAGCGTCCCCTCGAGAGAGCCATCACCGACAATCGCCGGCAGCGTACCTCCTCCCATCATCGCCCCGGCCGTGACCTCCCCGATAGCCATCACCAGCAGATCCGAACGCGGAGTCCAGATCGCTTTTTTATACGACATCGCGCTGGTAAAAAGGACAGCCTCGGCCTGGTCAAGGTCGAGCGGCTCATTGGTCGGCGCGAGCCGGTAACAACGGAACTCCCGGGGTTTTCCTCCCGCGTGGGCAATCGCATCGATGAGGGGGGCGTTCGGGACATCGGCCCGGGGGAGACCGATCGTCTTTCCCCTGATCCAGTCTCCCAGGGTACGGGACAAAATCGCGGGAATAGAAGCCGGGCAGGGTCTCGCAG
This sequence comes from uncultured Methanoregulaceae archaeon, assembly GCA_963717525.1. Taxonomy (GTDB): domain Archaea; phylum Halobacteriota; class Methanomicrobia; order Methanomicrobiales; family Methanospirillaceae; genus Methanoregula. Next base: position 1,595,070 of record OY970343.1, on the reverse strand, counting down.
GCAATCCTGCACCGCTCCAGTTCCCGTGCCGTTTCGGGGCCAATCGCGATGACCCTGGGGGTCTTTTTGAGGAGAGGAGCAAGGATCTTTGCCGGAAGTGCACTCGTGAAAAAGAGGCAGTCGAACTCCCCGCGTTCGACAGCCTCCACAAACGCCGAGACGACCTCGTTTTGGATCTCGGAGCGGAGCGGGTGGACGCTGTAGCACGCGTGCCCGTATGCTGCGCACCGGGCTGCATCCCGGCCCTCCTTTCCTGCAAGACGGGTGACTGCTATCTTCATTACGGATTCATCATCCCTTAATGATAAGAGGGTATGCATTTCGGTTGATTTATGTTCATTCTCCTGTACCTTCTGGATAATGATCGAGATCGTGATCGGGACGCTGCTCGGTGTCCTTCTTGGCGCCGCGTGCGGGCTCATCCCCGGGGTTCACGTCAACACGCTTGCAGGCGTCCTGCTGGGTGCGCAGGTGGTCCTCCTTGACGTGCTCGGGCCGCTTGCCCTTGCCGGGACCCTGTTTGCCGCCCTGATCACGCATACGTTTGTCGAGAGCATCCCGGCCACCTTCCTTGGCATTCCCGATGCGGACACCTCTCTTTCTGTGCTCCCGGCGCATGCCCTCTGCCTCGAGGGAAACGGTGAGGAGGCTGTCCGTATCGCCGCGCTCGGGAGCGCCTGCGCCATTATCATTGCCGTCCCGGTTTCCGTGCTCTGTTTCCTGTTTCTCCCCGCACTCCAGCCTTTCTTCGACTGGGGTATCGGGATCCTGATCGTGGCCGTCATCGGGTACATGATCGTGATGAGCGAGTCGCCCGGGTGGGCGCTTGCGATCTTTGCCGTCTCCGGCCTGTTGGGTGCATTTACCCTCCGGTACGCATTTTTAAGCTGGCATACGCTTGGCGGGGAGACGGCTGTGCTCATGCCCCTCCTGACCGGCCTCTTCGGGATCTCGGTACTGCTGGTCGCCTCGCAGGGAGCGCTGCCGGCGCAGCATTTCCAGGGCCTGCGGGTGGACACGAAAACCGTCGCAAAGAGTTCGGTCCTTGGGACCCTGGCCGGGATCACTGTCGGCTGGCTTCCCGGGCTCTCGACTGCAACCGCAAACGGTACGCTGGCGTCGGTGATCGGGTACGAGAAGGATCGCCGGGCTTACATCCTTGCAACCAGCGCGGCAAATACGGCAAATGCATTTATCGGGCTTGCCGCCCTTTTTGCCATTTCCCGGATGAGAAACGGTGTTATGGTCGCTCTTGCGGAGCTGCCCCTGCCTTCAATGAGCGAGCTCATGATTGTCGGTGTCCTTGCTGCCTGTCTCGCATATATTGTCACCGTGGGGCTCTCCCGATCAGCAGGGCGGCTTAACGGGATCAACGGCCGGCTGCTCAACCGGGCCGTGATCCTGTTTGTGGTGGGGCTCTGCATTCTCCTTACCGGGCCCTTTGGCATCTTTGTCCTGCTCCTTGCGGTGATCGTCGGGCTCGTGCCGCATATCGTGAACGTTTCAAGGGTCTACTGCATGGGTGCTATCATGGTGCCAGTGATCCTGTACTCGTTTGGTCTTGCGTGGGTTTGATCCCAAACGTGTCGCGTGGCGCGTTCGAGACGCCCCTTTTGTTCCCGTGAGCCATTCTTTTTTTTAGCCGGGCGCCCCTTAGTCTGTATCATGCAGTCCTGCTGGTTTGGTGATGTGGATAAGGGGAAATGCATCCCGTTCACCGGCGATGCCGCCGCTTACGCCCGCCGTGTCCGGGAGATCCGGGCCAGCATGGATACCTTTGTGCTGCCAGACTGGCAGAAGGCGGTTGTCTGCGGGGTCTGCCGCGACCGTCTGGAATACCTTGCCCTGCTTCAGAAGGTCTGTATCGCGGGATCGGAGCAGGCAGTCCGGGAGCAGTATGCGGCAAAAGACGTGGAACTGCTCCAGATGGTCAGGACGCTCGATGAGATGGACACGGTTATCAACGTGCTCTCGGAACGGGTGGCAGACTGGTACCAGATCCGGCATCCCTCGTTCTCCCGCAAGTACCGCAGGACTCCGGCGCACGTGCTGGTCAAATCCATCGGCGAGCGCAACCGGGAGCGCGGTGGAGGAGGGGGAGCGCTCGGGAAAGTTGCCGCCGGGATCACCAGCCTTGCCGATACCCGGACTGCCCTTGCTAAGGAAGTGTCGGCGCGGGCGTGCGAGGTGATGCCCAATACGAGCGCGCTCATCGGTGGGCTTGTAGCCGCCCGGCTCCTCTCCCACGCAGGGGGCCTGAAGGAACTCTCCCGGCTGCCTGCAAGCGCGATCCAGGTACTCGGGGCCAGGACTGCACTCTTCATGCACATCAGGACCCATGCGCCATCGCCCAAGCACGGGATTATCTTCCAGCACCGTCGGGTGCATAATGCCCCCCGCGAGGTGAGGGGAAAAGTCGCCCGGGTGCTTGCCGGGAAACTGGCGATTGCTGCCCGGCTGGATTTTTACCGGGGCTGTGCAGTCCCATCCTTCCTTGAGGATGCACAGACACGCATCGACCGGGCAGGAGCAGGCCCGGAGGGGGATCGGCCATGATCCGTGTCGGCGATGTGCTGGTTTCGAAAGGCGAGGGAGGGGTCTACGGTGAGCGGATGCTTGACGGGTACCGGGTCTGGGACCCGTACCGGAGCAAGCTTGCCGCTTTGTATCTTACAGGAAGGGGTATCGATCTGACACCGGGCATGAAGGTCCTCTACCTCGGGGCGGCAAACGGGACCACGGTCTCCCATGTCGCCGACTACGTAGAGGTGGTGTATGCGGTGGAGTTTGCCCCACGCCCCATGCAGGACCTGCTCGAGGTGGCGCGACGGCGCACAAACGTCATGCCGATCATGGCGGACGCGTCCTGCCCGGAGCGGTATGCTCCGCTGGTGGAGACCGTGGATCTCCTCTACCAGGACGTGGCCCAGCCTGACCAGGCGGCCATCGCCCTCAGGAACTGCGCGTTCCTCAAACCCGGCGGTCAGTTGATCCTCATGCTGAAGACCCGGAGCGTGGATATCAGGAAAGAACCGGCTGAAGTTTTCCAGGACACACTCGACAGCCTCATGTCCGCAGGAATCACAGTGACTGAGAGCACATGGCTTGCGCCGTACCACCAGGATCACGCTGCCATTGTTGGCACCCTCGAACACTCGGTTTTGGGAACTGACCATGCCTGATTCAATCCGTCTTTATTCTGCCGGCCCCCTGACCCTCATCGCGCTGCTCGTCGTCATTGGGCTTGTCGTTATCATCGTACCGCTGCTGTTCCTTGGCCTTGCCGGAAAAGCGATTACCAGCCTTGTCGGCCTCTCATGGCTCACGGCGACCGCCCTTGTCATCCTTATCCTGCTCTGCAGCTTTGTGGATATCCCGATGTGGAAGGTCCGGCGCGAGACCATACGGGTGCCCCACAGCGGGATGGGGCAGTTCCCCGACGAAGTTACAACCGGCGAAGGCGGGGGGCTCTGGGAGACGACCATCGCGGTCAACCTGGGCGGAGCGATCCTTCCCCTTGTCCTGTCGGTCTATCTTCTGGATCGTGCGTCACTGGTAATGAGCGGGGATATGGTGTATCTCAAGGTACTTGCCGGTATCCTGCTTGTCGCGGCGATTGCCTATGTGACGACCCGGCCAATGGTTGGCGTGGGGATACGGGCACCGCTTTTCATCCCCGGGCTGACCGCGCTTCTCTGCGGCGTTCTTCTTGCCGGGGGACCCGGGCTTTCCGCCGGGGTTATTGCGTTTGTCAGCGCAACGGTCGGCACGCTGCTGGGCGCAAACATCGCGCACCTTTACCGCGTGGGCGATCTCGAAGTGCCGAGATTCAGCATCGGCGGTGCGGGAACGTTTGGCGCGATCTTTATCGGGTGCCTCCTGTCCGCACTGATTGCGTAGGTTATGGACGTTCGAAAAGACTGTTTGTAAGCAGATGGAGCCGTAGTCTTGGTGCATGTAGTCGATCCGGTACCCTCTTTCCCTCCCTGTCCGTTCAGGAATGGCTTGTAGAGTGTCGGAATCGCAATGGCATGAGAGAATTCAATTGTCCATTCAAAAACGATCTACCCCGATCGATTTTGAAATCGATCGATCCGATCCTTGCTACCTATTTTTTTAGAAGTCGGGGCGATCATTTTCCGAGATCTTCCACCCGTGATCCGAACTTTTTTAGAGATCTTCAGCAGCTGAGTGACAGATTTTCCGGAATCTTCATCTCGCGTTCCGCACTTTTTCGAAAATGTTTTGCTCCTGGTTCGCTCTTTTTTTTGCAAACGTGCGGATCTCTACTATCCTCCGTTGGAAAATGTGATGATTATTAGTGGATTGGCAGATTTTGGTGCAGAACCATGTCGATCTTTTTTGAAAATCTTCAGCTGCTGTGTTGCACTTTTTTCATAATCTTCAGCTCATGACCCGCTCATTTTTAGAAATCTCCAGCTACTGGGGCGGAGTTTTTCTGAAAACCAGGTACCCGTACAGGGATTACCTTGCGTCACGGTTGAAAAGTTCAACAAAAGAGTAGCCCGGAGCAGATTCGAACTGCTGTCGCGAGATCCAGAGTCTCGCATGATTGACCGCTACACTACCGGGCTATGTTGCCTCATACTTTTTGCCGCTGGAGCCTAATTAAAGTGACGGCTTTTGTGTTTGTCAGTGGACTGGTGCATCAGACTTTTTTTGACCGGTCGCAGCGCCCGCAGGCCCGGCAGACGTCCTGTACCGGCTGAATATATTCTCCTTTCCCGCAGAACGGTTCAATGTCGTGCATGTCCCGGATGTAATAGATGTGCGGGACAAGCGAGATGTGGGTGTAGGTGCCGCATGTCACCCCGAGCCGGTCCGCGATGGACTTCTGGAGCTGGACAAGCGCGTACATATTCGCCCCGGCCGCGGTGAGCATGTCGTTACTCCGGAAGATCACCCGCATTGCCAGTTTCCCGTCGCGGAGAATGCACTGCACGAGCTGGAGGCAGGGGCAGTCATCGAGTTTCTCGTCGATCACCGGGTTCCACGTAATGGCGATGGCCCGCCGGCTTACCGGGGACTGCCGGAGCTTGTTTGCGATATAATCTATCTGATCGACATGGACGGGATTTCCGCCCACAGAAAGCCGTTCGCCCCAGTCAAAGAGCCTGCCGTGGTAATCGTATTCAAACGAGGCGTGTGAGCCGTGGAGGAGATCACGTGCGTACTGCTCGACAAATTTCTGCTGGAACCGGGAATGGGGGCTCACCAGCGGTCCGGCAAGCGGGGTATCGACCTGCAGGGCCACCTCTTCAAATTCCACGGTGGCCTCGTCATCTTCGGTCTGGAGAACCCGGCCTTTTTCCAGGATCATCTTCACGACCAGTTCGTGTGCCCGCCCGATTGACGGGGCCCGGATGACTCTCATGGGACATTGGTTGGTTCCGGTATCATATATGTATTGCAATATGCTGCCGGTGCGATCATGGAACGCCTGCACTCATCCGGGATTTGCCACCATGAGAACAATATTTTACCGAGAGGATACTCCACCTTCGCATGGCGCAGGACTTGCCTGTTAGAACCGCTTCGGTTCTCCTCTTGAGATATAATGCTACATATAATGTGCCTGCGTGTGCAGCATCACCATACCGTGTATCATTATACATTATGCAAAGCATACAGTAATCACAGAACAGCTATCAGGGTTCATGCGCGAATCCGGCTGAGCCTATAAAGAAACCAGATACCGCAGACCGGCAACCACTCTTGCTGATGGGGTACCGGGAAATCTCCAAAAATACGGTGAAATTGGGAAAGCGGGAGTTTTCTGCCCCGGAACAGGGAATAAATCCAACCACAAAGGATATATTGGCTCTTTTACAAATATTCCTCCATATTCCGTTTAAACGGAGTATGGGGCTCGCAGAATCGTTATTCGGCAAATGTCGAAATGGTTCTCCGGCTTGAAATGTATGATGTAACTTTGGAGGAAAACGAATGACTAAGCGATTAACAATTGCCCTTATTGCATTGGTCGCGTTGGTTCTTGTCGCAGTACTGCCGGTATCGGCAACCTACTACGATATCAACAACACGGTTTATGCACCGGGTGCAACAATTTATATCGGCGAACAGCAGACTGAACCTTTCCTGGGTTCCTGTAGGAACTCAGGTCGGCTGGTGGGCATCGGCAGCACCGATTAACACCACCGCTCCGTCGCAGACACTCACGATCACGAACAACCAGAGCTTCTATGTCTCGCCCACACTGGCGGCATACGCAGGCAACTGGTATGTTCTGCCTGTCGGTGCAACGCCCCAGTTAGCATTTAGTGTAGCAGCACCGAGCATCACCGTCGATGTCTGGGATCTTTCTACGGGAACCACGGCAACCGGTGGATCCGTAATCCAGGGAGACTACCTGGCATTCCGTATCAACTCTAACCTTGACCAGGCGCTCAACCCGGCCTACCGTGAGGCAGGACCAGATTAACACTGCCAACACGGGTAACGTCGATATCAAGGTAAAGAGTGCTTCCGGTAACACGTATACCGCACTGTTTGCCAACACCACTGACCTGACTACCAAGTCGATTACCCAGCAGAATGTCAACCTGCCCTCATGGTTCTGGGGCACTTCTGATGGAAACCAGCCCGGCGCGGCAAACTACGCACCCAACTGGTCGACCGGTGCAGTCGATTCAACCGGCCAAAACGCCTACCCGGCCGGTGTGTACACGGTTATCGCCCAGTCCCGGCTTAACGGCATGTACGATAACTACCTGAACGGTGGCGCAACCTACACCGGTGCGACTGTCAGCCAGCCCGCAATGGTCACCATCACTTCCAACACAGTCTCGCTCTCCGCGAACGTTGACTCTGTTGTCCGCAGCAAGCCGTTCTCGGTCACGATCACGGGCAAGCCCGGTGTCACCTACCACCTGTTCATCAAGGGCACCTCCTCAATGGATGGCACCTACGACAACCAGCCGCCCATCATCACCGCGAACCAGGCCGGTGTCGTTTTCGATCCACTAACTGGTCCGGACTTCACCACGATTGGAAATGCCGCCTACCCGAATGCAGTAAACGGTAACTACAGCTACCAGAATGGCGGTGGAAAGAGCCTCTGGTCGTACGTTGCCCATGGTTCCGACTACTTAACTGCCGGCCCCATCTCTGCAGCAATCGGTAACGGTACATTCATCTACGCCAACGTAACCCTCGACCAGACCGGCACGAGAACCGTCCAGTTCTCCACGACCAACTGGACCAAGGCGCAGCAGTACACCATCCGTGTCGAGCAGAACTTCGGCGGCGCAACCGGCTTCAAGAGCGATGAAGTGATCGTCCAGGTCCAGAAGGGCGCAGTCACTATCGTGGCCGCCGGTTCCCAGAGCTACTATCTCGGCGAAGAGATCCAGTTCTCCGGTACCGACACCGAATCCAACGATGTCTACCTGTTCATCACCGGCCCCAACCTGCCGACCATCGGTGGTCAGATCCAGAGTCTTGACCCGAGGAACGCCAAGGTAGCAGATGGGGATGGAACCACGTTCCAGGATGTCGCTGTTAACGGTGACAATACATGGTCCTGGCAGTGGGGAACCTCATCGGTTGCACTGGATGCAGGCACCTACACGGTGTATGCAGTCAGCCAGCCGTATGGCACAGATGACCTGAATGATGTCGCGTATGGCACGGTTTCCATCATCATCAAGAAGCCGTTCGTCAGCGCAACCGCTTCCCAGTCCACCGTTGCACAGGGTGACCCGGTCTACGTCACCGGTACCGCACAGGGTCAGCCCTCACTGGGTGTCCAGATCTGGATCCTCGGTAAGAACTTTGCAATGATCACAACGGAAGCCGTGAACTCCGACTCCTCGTTCTCGTATGAACTCAAGGGAACGGATACCCTGAACATGTACGCAGGCCAGTACTTCGTCGTTGTCCAGCACCCGATGCAGAACGGCGTATTCGATGTCTATGCATCACCGGCACTGGCATCACCGTCGACAGCAACTGACACCACATCCTCGTATGTCTGGACTGCAGCTCCGTCCGGGACCGCTAGTGCGATAGGCCCGACTCAGGACTTCGCACTCACCGGTGCAGGCAGCTTACAGGGATCCGATGCAGCAGAGGCACTGGTCCAGGCCATCAACAGTCCAAATGTCGATGATACCTACACGAAGCTCCAGTTCCTCGTTGAGACGCCAGTCATCACTATCAACCCGGTTGGCGACCAGGCCGTTGGTAACAAGTTCACCATCACGGCAACCACCAACCTCGCGGTAGGTGACAACGTTCTCTTCACAGTCTACTCATCATCATTCCAGCCGACTGATAAGACCCAGAGCGGTGAGTTCAGCGGCGCATCAGGCACTGTGGCAGTCACGCAGGGCACCAACGGTCTTAACGCGCTCTCGTTCGATGTTGACGCATCCACGTTCAAACCCGACGAGTACCTCGTTACGGCACAGGAAGTTCTCCAGCCGCAGGCAACAGGCACTGCACTGTTCAACGTCCTTCAGGCAGCTCCCCCGACTGCAACCCCAACACCGGTTGCAACCGTGACCACTGTTCCGACAATGGTCGCAACCCCGATGCCGACCACGGTAGCACCCACCAAGACCCCCACACAGCCGGGCTTTGGTGCACTTGTTGCCCTGATTGGTCTCGGTGCAGTTGCGCTCCTCGTTGTGCGCAGGCACTGAACTAAAATCTAAATTTTTCTTTTTTCACCCGGTTCAATCAGAAGTTTTTATTCTGTTGACAGACGTGTCGATATCACCGGATTTCTAGGGAAACCCGCACGTTCTCCGCCATCATTACCCCTCCTGTTTTAGTACGTCGCTCTTCGCATTTTCGGATTTTCACCCAGTCAACGGGATAACCGAGAATGCCTGTCCCAACCTGAGTGAATAAACTTTTTTTTTATTTCCCCCTCACCGGGTCCGGGACGATTTTTTATGATGAACCGTCCTATCTTCCAGTAACAGGGGCACATTCCCCGGCTTGGGGGATATCCTTGGAGCGTGGCAAGTCTGTATGAAACTTACCGTAAAAATTCTCGATATTGTAACAAGACGAGGGATACTGCTCAACCGCCTCGATGCTCGGAGTATTGGTGTGCTGGATGGCGACCGGGTACAGATCATTAACCCGAAAAACGGCGTAGCCGTCACTGCCGTTGTGGCGACAACTACCACCCTTGAAGGGCAGGGAAGTGCCGGAGTTTACCGGAGTACCAACCAGCGGCTGAATCTCACCGATGGAGAAGAGGCTGACATAAGGGAGGCAGACCGGCCCGCGTCGCTCGATTTCATCAAGAAGAAGATGGACGGGGGGCGCCTCTCAAAAGACGAGACCCTGACGATCATAAAAGACGTGGTCAACGATGACATCTCTGCTGCCGAGCTTACCGCATTCATCACCGCGTCGTATATCAATCCCCTCGACATGGACGAGGTCGAGCATCTCACCCGGGCCATGGTCGAGACCGGGGAACAGATAAAATTTGCATCGCGCCCCATTGTCGACAAGCACTCCATCGGGGGGGTACCGGGCAACAAGATCTCCCTCCTTGTGGTTCCCATCATTGCCGCAAGCGGGCTCAAAATCCCCAAAACCAGCTCCCGTGCTATTACCGGGGCCGGCGGGACCGCCGATCTCATGGAAGTTCTTGCCAGGGTCGAGTTCTCTGCGCACGAAGTTCAGGAGATGACCGAGAACGTCGGAGGCTGTATTGTCTGGGGTGGTGCTACCAATATCGCCCCGGCGGATGACCGCATTATTCTCCAGGAATACCCGTTCAAGATCGACGCCCGTGGCCAGATGCTTGCAAGCGTGATGGCAAAGAAGTTTGCCGTCGGTGCAAACCTTGTGGTCATCGACATCCCGGTAGGCAACCATACCAAGGTACCGACGGTCCAGGATGGGAGGAAACTTGCCCGCGAGTTCATCGAACTTGGCGAACGTCTCGGCATGAAAGTCGAATGTGCCCTTACCTACGGGGATATCCCGGTCGGCCACAGTATCGGCCCCAATCTTGAAGTCAAAGAGGCACTCCGGGTTCTCGAAGGTTCAACAGAGCCCAACTCGTTTATCCAGAAAAGCCTCTCGCTTGCCGGGATCCTTCTGGAGATGTCCGGCAAAGCGGCCCGGGTACCGGCACCCAGCTGGCACAGGAGATCCTCACCAAGGGAAAAGCGCTGGAGAAATTCCGGCAGATTATCGAGATCCAGGGAGGGGACCCGAAGGTCAGATCAGATGACATCATGCCCGGCGAGCACCAGTTTGTGGTCAACGCCCCGGCATCCGGATACATTGTAGAGATGAACAACGTATCCCTGATCACGCTTGCGCGTATGGCGGGGGCACCCCATGACCGTGGGGCCGGCATCCTGCTGCATGCAAAGAAAGGGACCCTTATCAAGGCCGGTGAACCGCTCTTTACGATTTACGCCGAACGGGAGTGGCGGCTCCAGAAGGCCGTAGAAGAGGGACGTCATCTCGTGCCGGTAATGGTGGAAGGGATGCTTCTTGACCGGGTGCCATCCCTCTCTGAAATCTGATGGTAATGGAATTCAGGAACCGATGGGATAAAATACGAGCAGGGAGGGATTATTTACTATGAAAGCATCTCGTATTCGTTTCCTTTTTGCGCTGCTCTGTATTATCGCGTTCTGCAGTGCAGTACAGGCAACGAACCTGCTGATCACGGTGCAGGACAATCTTGACAACACATCTATTCCCCACGCAACGGTATTCCTGGATGGAACCAACGTCGGTCTGACCAATAATGCCGGCCAGTTCCTGCTCCAGTCCGGCCAAGGGGATCTCAACCTCCTTATCACCATGAGTGGTTATGATGACTGGGCGGGAACAGTGAGCACTAATGCCACAACGCTTTCGGTCACCATGAACCGCAGGACCCTGTACCTGAATGTCTCTCTTTTTGACTCCAACACGCTTGCACCGGTATCCGGGGCGAACCTGTTTTTAACGTCTGCGAACTCCTCCCAGACTGCGGTTACTGATCCAACGGGTGCTGCGTCATTCGGCGTGACCTCCTTTACCCTTTATTCCCTCAATATGACCGCACCCAACTACCAGCCCCGCAGCGATACGATTGAAGTGGACGCCACGAACCAGAATGTCCAGTACTGGCTGTTGTCAGTAAACCAGTACTCCTTTATCGTGAGAGACCAGAACACCCTTGCCCCGGTATCCGGGGCAACCATCAGTGTCAATTCCGTGCTGCTGGGAACGACCGATTCACACGGGATCCTGACTGCACCTGTAAGCCGGAACGTCCCCGTTACCGTTGCGGTTACAAAGACCGGCTACCAGACGGTAAATCAGTTGATCGCTATCAATACCAACCAGGCAGTAGATTCTATCACGCTCACTCCAGTACCGGTCAACGGCTTTGTCTTTGTATACGATTCCCAGAACCAGTCCATCAGTGGTGCAGATATATCTGTCAATGGTACGGTAGTAGCAACCACGAGTGCATATGGCCAGGCCGCGCTCCAGAACCTTGTCCCCGGCAGCTATGCCATTGTCGTGAGCAAGGCCGGCTATACCCCGGTAAACCAGTTGATCGACATTTCCACAGGTGCCAGTGAATTCCCGGTGGTACTTTCCCTTGCCACGGTGAGCCAGACATTCTATGTCCAGGATTCAGACCAGAAAAATATCGCGAATGCTACCGTTCTTCTGAATGGGGCGTTTGCGGGAACCACCGATCCGCATGGCCAGCTGGACACGCAGCTCACCTATAACACATCCTACAATATCACTGTGACTGACGACGGGTACCTCCCCCAGATGGTCCAGCAGGAGATCCCTCTTGGGAATACGACAACCCCCCTTACCATAACGCTCCAAAAGAATACGGGCTGGGGATATGTGACCCTTATCGGTATTGGTATTCTTATCGTGCTTTTCCTGTACGCCCTCATCAAGCTGGCCAGGCACAGGAACCGCCACCACGCAGTAAAAAGGAACGAAATCTGACCAGATATTCTTTTTTCACTCGTGTAAAACGGTGACGTCCTGTCTTTGGGAAAAAAGCGCGAGATCTTGACATGGTGTTCGGATCCCTATACAGGAAATTTTCCCGGCCTTGCGCAACCGGTTTCCCGGCCGCCAAATGAACGGACCCAGCGGGAATCGAACCCGCGTCCTTGGGTTCGAAGCCCAAGAGGATGTCCTCTACCCCATGGATCCTTCCCAACGTATCTTTATCCAAAGATATTAAGCATTCTCTACCGATAAACTAATGAATGATACTGTCTGCGCAGGAGATTACCCGCCGGCTCTACAGTGAACAGGCACAGGAAAAACTGGGAATCACTCCCTATGCCGCGGAATGCCAGCAGCCCGCATCCTACGATCTTCGTGCCGCAGATGATATTTGTCTGGCCCGGGGCACATGCATGCTTGTACCGAGCATGGAATGGGTTGAGTTGCCCCCGGATGTTGCCGGGACACTTCGCTGCCGGTCATCGTTTGGAAGGCGGGGAGTACTGATGGGAGCAGGTTTTGTCGACCCGGGATTCCGGGGCCAGCTGACCCTCTGCCTGACAAACATGGGGTCGAAGGATATCGAGATCCACCGGTCAGAACGTATTGTGCAGATGATCCTGCACGAAGTAAGGAACGGGAGCGATCGATATGCCGGGCGATACCAGGACAGTACGGGTGCGGTGGGAGCAAAAGAGGCATGATACGAACTGAACGCAAGTACATCGAGATCCTGCGCATCTTAAAGGAGCACCGTGATCCGGTCGGGGCAAAACGGCTCTCGGAACTGATGGCAGAACGGGGGTTTGTCTTAAGCGACCGGGCCGTCCAGTACTACCTCAGCTATCTGGACTCGATGGGATTTACCGGGAAGATAGGGAACCAGGGCCGGATCCTGACACCGGCCGGTCTTCTGGAAACCGATAATGCGCTCGTCGATGACCGGATCGGGTTTATCATCTCTAAACTTGAACGGCTCGCGTACCGGAGCACCTTTGATCCTGCAACGGGAACAGGGGACGTGGCATACAATCTCTCCTTTGTCCATAAAAACGATCTTGACCGGGCTCTCCGGGCATTTGACGAGGTCATCCAGGCCGGGTGCGGGTTCTTTAACTCCTACCGGATTCTCGATCACGATCCCCGGGTGCCCCCGGATTGTGTCGGGGTAATCACCCTGTGCAGTATCACGATGGACGGCCTTTTCCAGAGGAATGGTATCCCGGTAAAGATGGCGTATGGCGGGAGACTGGAGATCGAGGAGAATGTGCCCCGACGGTTCCGCGACCTGATCGGGTACCGGGGAACCACCATCGATCCCCTCGAACTCTTCATCTCCTCGGGCCTGACCTCTATCCATGATTTTGCCCGTACAAAGACCGGCATCGCTCTCGCGAATGTCCGCGAAGTCCCCAGCTCGGCACGAAACGACATCGAGGAAACAATCCGGCTGATGAACGATTGTGGTTTTGTCTATCCGGTCACCATGGGTAACCAGGTATTCAACCTGCCGGACAATCCCTACCGGCTCTCGATCGTCGCATACAGCGGCCTCAACCATATCGGTAACTGCGTTGAACAGGGTATTGCGATCCGGACGGAGATCGGCGCCGGAAATATCCCCTTCTCAAAAGTGGTGGATATCGATCGCTGACTTTAGGAAATTTCATCCTCCTGCACAGATGATTTTCCGGTCTTCTTCGTGGGAGAGGGGAAATTGCTTCCAGGCTCTCCGGCGGATCCCTCGTCCTCTGTGCCTGGCCTGCCTTTTTTTGTTTTGATCTCCGTGTGGAGCAGCGCACCGTCTTTTACCCGCAACGGCTCTTTGAGCGAGACAGATTTTCCCTGGAAGATCTCGTCACGCACCGGCTGGAGACGATCTTTGATGCCGATTTTCATCTCTTCCGGAGGAGCTGGTGAAGAGAAGTTTTCCATTTCTATGGCAAGCTCGAGCTCTTCCTGACGGACAGTGTCTTTTTGGCTGACGGGCTCCTCGTACGCCAATCCCTCATCAGTCCCCGTCTCCTTTTTCCTTTGCCTGATGATCGTTCTCTCAGTCTTTGCAGGTGCCTTTGCCACCGGCTGAACAGGAGTTGCAGCCCCGGAAACCGGTGTCTTTACGGTAATTCTCCGGATAATGGTTTTCGTCTCCGGTGGTAAGGACCGGGCCTCTACCGGGGTTACCTGATGGTCCCTGCGGTCAGGAATCCCGGATTTTATGATTTTCTGCTTCTCCTGCAGAGACCGCTTAATCATCTGGTGATCCGGATTCCTGTTCATTACCGGTGTGGGTTTCAGCGGAAGGTTCCCTTCGTATCCCGACTCAAGTGATCTCTTCACAGGGTGCTGGCTGTCATTCCCCGGGTATACTATGCCATGAACTTCCTTATGCGGGGGGTGATAAGACTCTTCCTCTCCCTTGACCGGGACCGCAACAGGCGGAGATCTCTGTGATATGGCAGGTTTTCCGGGTATTTCATATTCTTCAGGAAAGGATGGGGTTTTTGTCACTGCCCGGTTTTCCTCTTTCTTCAAGAATGCGTGGACGTCCTCCCTGCTGCCGTGAACTGACCGGTTGAGGTGATGGAGGTGCCCGGACCGGTGGTAAAGGAGTATCCGGATAACGGCCAGGCTCGTCATCAGGATGATGGGGGGTACTTCTCTTTTTGGACCTCTCTCCCGGCAGACTGATCATCTCATCTCTGAGTTCTGTACCACTCCACACTGCTCTGATCTCCGGTGCCCCACCGGCTTTTCGCAGGTCTCCAACCGGCGGGAGGTTAAGGGATGAGGCGGTGCCCGGGGAGACACCGGTCCGGTACTGCTCCCGGATCTCCCGGATCTCGGTGATCCGCGGGATGTTTTCAAGCCCGCTCAGGACCACAATGATTGCTACGTTCTCTGAGTTGGTGACCGGGTAATCACCGGATCTCATCTCCATTCCTGCAATGCTGCGGTCAATCCATTTACGGACGATCATGAAACCTTTCATCGATATCTCATGGGACGGGCCGGCTACAAGGATCAACGCTTTTGCGGCACTGGTCATGTCGCAGGGGATAGAGACCTCCTGGTAGATGGCCTGCTTGGCAAGTCCGATGATCCGTTCTGCGCTCTTTCTCTGTTCCAGAGCTGCATTGGCCGTGCGTAACCGTGAAAGAAATGCCAGCGGCCCCTGGGACAACCGCTCCACGGCATATCCAATCGAGATGAACCCCATCCCGTTTATGGTGTTGAGCACTTCGCTCGAATCCATCACGACCTCGGCGAGATCGATACCCCCGTCGGCCCGGAACTCCCCGGCCCGCAGGATAAGGCTGATCCTCCGGATTATGCTCTGGTTGAGGAGCTTATACGTGATTTCCTGGGCAGTCAGTTTTGGCTGGTTCCTGCCCCTTCCAAAGAGGCCGGGTCCTCTGGATAGTTCCTCAACCAGCGCATCGCGGCGGGCAGCGGTCTTCTTTAACCAGGTCTCGTTATCAAAAAGGATAGTTCCATCAAGCAAGGGAGATATGGCATCGATATCATCTGCTGCTTTTGCCGACCGTTTCTCCCCCTCTGAAAGGGCAGGCAGGGTGACCAGACCGAGGATCGGTTCGGTGACTGATGCCCTGAGTGCAGAGATGAGCTGCGGCACCGCATCCGTCAGCCTGCCGCCGAGGCCGCAACAGATCAGGATGGCATCGGTCTCTCCTCTCTCCAGATTCTGGATGCGGGCCATGATCTCCCCTATGTCAATCGTTGCGGGCTGGGGAGATTCAAGTCCCGTATTTGAAATAGCAGGCTCAACTGCCGAAAAATCGATCTTTGCCTGTTCAGGGAGCGCCGGCAGCTGCGCTAGTGCATCGCTATCAATATCGACGGCAAGCGCCTGGACGCACGTAACTTTACTGCTTTTCCGGTCATTGGCATAGAGGGCTTCGGCAATCCGGCAGCCGGCGCCTCCCACGCCAATTGCAATTATCCGCATGAGTTCTTCCTTCAGGATACCCCGTGTAGTATCCTGTATACAGCTGATTAATTATTCTCTCCTGAAGTTCAATATCTTATAGGATATACTCATCTAAAAATGTATACCGGTCGTTCCTGGCTGTTGGGCCGGTAAACCCGAAATCGGGGCTTGAATATTGATCTCATCCTGCGTTTTTCCCGGATTTGCCACTCTTTTCCGCCCTATGATTGCTAAATATCGAGCATCGGGCATGAATCCATGCCGCTTATCCACCGGGCACAACGTTAAATGATAATTTATTTAAATGCGCGGACGGTAATACTCCATGAGGTGAACAAGCCTTGACATATGGAATTGAATTTGTACCAGGAAATGTCAATGTAAAGCAAGTTGTCAACTTCTGTAAACTTGCTGAGTCAAAAGATATTGACTTTGCGTGGATCACGAACCACTATAACAACCGTCACTGCTATGCAGTCCTTGCCGCTGTAGCACAGGCAACCAGTACCCTTAAGATGGGTCCGGGTATCATGAACTCGTTTACCGATACACCGGCCGCTATGGCATCGTTCTTCTGCACATTGAACGAGATCTCCGATGGGCGTGCAACACTCGGTATCGGACCCGGTGACCTCTCGACGCTCCCGAAGATCGGTATTCAGGGTGAGAAGCCGGTCGCCCGTCTCGAGGAGGCAGTTATGCAGATCCGGAAACTCTGTGCCGGTGAACAGGTTAACAAGTCCGGCATGAAGTTCTTTGATTACGATGGTGCGAAGCTGACCGGCGTTACCCTTCCCGGAAAGAAGGGCGTTCCAATCTACATCGGTGCTCAGGGCCCCAAGGTTCTTGAGCTCGCCGGAAAGATTGGAGACGGTGCATTGATCAACGCATCCAACCCGAAGGACTTCCACATCGCTATCCCGATCATCAAGAAGGCGAGCGATGCAGCTGGCAAGAAGAGCTTTGATGTCGGTGCGTACACCGCCATGTCTATCGACCGGAGCGAGAAGAAGGCACGCAATGCAGCAAAGATTGTTGCTGCATTTATCGCCGCAGGATCACCGCCCGAGCTGCTCACCCGCCACGGTCTTGACCTCAACAATGTCGCCAAGATCAAGGCAGCGCTCGGAAAGTTCGACTTCAAGACCGTTGGAGAGCTTGTGGGTGACAAGGAGATCGACGCATTCACCATTGCAGGTACCCCTGAAATGGTCAAGGCAAAGTGTGACGACCTCACAAAGGCCGGCGTTACCCAGATCATCTTCGGTTCACCACTCGGTCCCGACATGACCACCTCTATCCGCCTGCTCGGCAAGTACGTTGTATAAGCAGATCGCATATCTGCCGCAAATACCCGCCGAAACCGCCCCCCAAAAGAGGCTTCTGGCAGATAGTAAATCTTTTTTTTCTTTTGACGGCATAACCCTGCTAAAGAAAAACCGGCTTTTATGAGATTTTGCACCGATAGGAAGTGACGTGCAAATGTCTATCTGCTCCCCGACAGCACTCTATTCATGAGAGGACATGTTTACCGTAACTGACGTTGCCACCGGGCGGGGAACATTACAGTACCGTGAGGAATACCTGACCGGCCTCCGGTGCCGGATCAGTCCGGAGCGGCTCAAGAGGCATATCGATCAACCGCTCTCCCTTCCCGGTGAAGCGGCCGGCTGCCCGTTCTGCCGGGAAAATATTTTCTCAGTCACCCCAACCTTCCCGGATGGATCCCGCATAACCCGGGGAGAAAGCGTCACGTTTCCCAACATGTTCCCGTTTGCGGAGTGGCACATTGTAACGGTGATATCCCGTAATCATACCGTGCCGGTTTTCACGAGGCAGCAGATTATGGATGCACTCCAGGCGCAGACCGAATCGCTTCTCCGGTCCGGGGGGTATCCCAGCATCAACTGGAATTATCTGCCTTCAGCAGGGGCGAGCATCGTTCACCCCCATATGCAGGGTATCGCCGATCAGCGTCCGTCGTGGATAACAGAGCGGTACCTGTCCGCAGGGAAGGAGCACCACGCAAAGACCGGGAACCGGTACTGGGATGCCGTGCGGGAGCAGGAACGGTCGTCGGACCGGTACCTCTTTGGCGATGAGATCCTCTGGTCTGCCCATGCAGTGCCGGTGGGAGAGCGTGAGGTGCGGGGCCTCCTGCCGATTACCCGGCTGGATGAGCTGGAAAGCTATGTTGGATCCCTTGCTGAAGGAATTCTCGAAGTGCTGTCGCTCTACCGGAAACTGGGTACCTACGCGTTCAATATGGCTATCGTTTTTGGCAGGGAAACAACCGGAGATTTCTCTGCATTCTGTTCGCTGATCTCCCGGATCAATCCGAACCCCTTGTCCACCAGCGACTCGGCGTTCATGGAGCGTCTCCACAACGAACCCATTATCCTGACCCTGCCTGAGGATCTCGGCCGGTACTACCGGAATGAAAGCCGGTGACTCCTGTCAAGGATTACGAAGTGTAGTAAAAAAGAAAAAAAAAGTGAATAAATTTACTCGAATTTTGCAACGAGTTTGTTCTTGCGAACGAGCATTCCATCCTTCTTGTGGGGCTGGCGCAGGATGCTGTCGCCACCCTTCTCGAGCTCGCGGGCCTGGTCGCAGAGATCTGCGGCGCACCTCATCATCTCATGAGCGCTTGCAACGATCGGGATGTATTTCTCCCATTCCTTGGTCATGAAGCAACCCTTAACATTCTGGCCTGCAACAGCCATGGCGATCTCATGGGCAGCCCGTGCCTTTGCAAGGGCGTAGGGGTTGGTGAACTCGCCGTCGACCGCCTTGTCGGTGGTCATGATGATCTTGGGGAGCTCGATTTCTGTGCCCTTCTTGCCGGCCTTGACCTGGTCGATGACCTTATCGAGGGCGATCTGGAGTTTGCGGAATGCACCGGTGAGTGCCAGGACTTTGACGAGGTTGCCGTTGTAGTCAGCCATCTCGACGGGGTCGAGGAATTCCCGGCGTGCACCGATCATAGAGTCTGCCTTCATGATGATATAGCCGAACTTGGTGTCAGCCTTGACGCCTTCCCACTCCTTCTTCGTGGTTACATCATCAGTGATGATGATTGTCGGGATACCTGCTGCAGCGAGCTGTTCGCGGGCACCTGTCGGGCCGGGGAGAACCCCGTTGGGGGAGACCACGATACAAAAGTCCGGTTTGTATGCCTTCAGGTTGGAAACCACACGGTCAACATCTGCCGGCTCGAGTTTTGTACCGCTGGTCGCCATGAATGTCTGCATGTCTTCACGGTCTGCTCTCTCGTCAAGAAGCAGTTCTGCCATTACACCACTTGCAATATTGCCTAACTTGGCAACACCTACTTTAACAACCATTGAAATTTCACCTCTATTTTGTTTTATAGCACATTATGACCCGGTGTTCTTATAAAGATTTTGAAATCACTTTTTACCCCGGATAAGCGGTTTCTTTGTTTATTGCACCTGCAACATTTGGCCCCCTCCTTTAACCTTGGTCCAGGCCGGAAAATCCAGGGCAAAAAAAGGGTGCCTTCTTCTCTTCATTGTTGATTTCTCCTGTTCAAAGCCGGGAGCTTCCCGGTGAAATAACAATTTTCGAGGTATATTTTCAAGTTATAATTACAAATGAGGTCCCGATTGATCTTCGCAGCGGGTACTATGTTAACGAAAAGTGTTTAAGTTCCCGGAATGGAATGGATAGTTATGAAAGATGGTCTTCTCACCGACAGGCAGATGGAAGTACTCCGGTACCGGAAACAGGGAATGACCCAGCAGCAGATCGCGGACATCATCAGCACCTCAAAAGCCAATGTCTGCACGATTGAAAAGTCTGCAATGGAAAATATCCGGCGGGCAAAAGAGACGCTTGAATTTTTGTATACTCTTGATGCCACGCATCTCTGCACAATCCCGTCCGGAACCGATCTGTTTGAGGTCCCGGGCATGATCTTCGCTGAGGCTGAAAAAGCCAAGATCAAGGTGAAATACGATACAATCTCTCTTATCAACCGTCTCAGGGAAGCGCGCCCCCAGTCATACAAGGCCCGGTGTATCTGCGAGGATGTGCAGATCTATATCACTGATGAAGGGGAGATCTATTTCGGATAGATGCACGGTGTTTGTGTACGGGTGAGTCCTCATGAACGCCAGGCTGTTGCGGGACGATTGGTTCCCCGGAACACTGGCATACATATATATGCCCTTTTAATCAATATTTAAGGAAGCCGATATGGGGGTATCCCTGCCCTGCCTTCCTGCAAAGAAGGTACGGCACCGGCGGAATCAGGCCAGAATTGACACAGGGCATGATGCTGCCGTGGGTATTTCCCCGATTGGTGACCTCCGCATCCATGCGGAGGATCCCGAGAAGGAGTTGTGATTCGTCACAACGGGCTGACAGAGTTGGATCTGACCGTGACGTACAGGTGGACGTTTCTCATAACGAGCCTGTTCTCCTGATAAAAAAATCAGGAGATACGTCAATGTCAGGGTCTTCTTTCGCGAGAAAAAGAAACACCGGAAATTCACCGGGTGGCGGGATATCTTTATCCACGCTGCCCGGTTTCCGGGGCAACCGGTACAAAGGGCGGAACAGATACTATTCGCGAAATGCGGGTAGTATCCGGGCCCTGTTCGATGGTGCCGGATCGCGTGTTGGCTTACCGGACAGGCAAGTGATATCACTCCAGTCTCGGATTCATCTCAAGAGTTCGTGTCCATTAAAAAACCAAAAAAACACGAATGAAAAGGATTGATTGACACATGCCAAAGATAAACAGACCACGCCGAGGCTCACTGGCATTCAGCCCACGAAAACGTGCACAGAGCCCCATACCCAAATACAAGTCATGGCCAGAGCACACCGGTGCACCCGCGTTGCTTGGCTTTGCCGGTTATAAAGTGGGGATGACGCATGTTCTCATGGTCGATGACCACAAAGACAGCCCGACAGAAGGCAAGGAGATTATGGTCCCGGTAACGATCATAGAGATCCCGACCATGAAAGTTGCAGCCATCCGGGCATATTCGCAGGACACCTACGGCAGACATGCGTTCACGGAGATCTGGGCAGAACCGATGGACAGCCAGCTCTCCCGCAGGGTCACCGTGCCCAAGAACTATGACAGTACAGCGGCAAAGAAGAAATGTGCAGACGCCCTTGCCGCAAACCTGGTGGCAGAGATCTACGCGGTTGCGTACACACAGCCGGCAACCATGACCGGTGTGCCAAAGAAGGTACCCGATATCATGGAGATCAAGATCGCCGGCGGGGATGTTGCAAAGCAGTACGAGTTTGCCCTAGGGGTGCTCGGAAAAGAGATCCGGCTCAACAATGTGATCGAGACCGGTGCGTATGCCGATATTACTGCAATCACCATCGGTAAAGGTACGCGGGGACCGGTCAAGCGCTGGGGAATCGCTCTCCGAAAGAGGAAACACGCTGTCGGTGGGAAAGAGCGTCACGTTGGTACGCTCGGGCCATGGAACCCCCACCATGTGCGGTGGCAAGTCCCGCAGAGCGGCCAGATGGGCTACCAGCAGCGCACCGAGTTCAACAAGCGCATTTTAAAGATCGGTGAGAACGGTGCGGAGATCACACCGGCAGGGGGATTCCTTAACTACGGTGTTCTCAGGAACGCGTACGTTGTTATCAAGGGGTCCATCCCGGGCCCGGCAAAACGCCTTATCCGTATCCGCCCGGCAATCCGCCAGGGAGAACATGTTATTCGCTCGCCCGCGATCCAGTTTGTGAGCGTCCAGAGCAAGCAGGGGTGATCAGAGATGAAAGCGCAGGTTAAGACAATTGAAGGCGGAGTGGCAAAGGATATCGAACTCCCGGCCATGTTCTCCGAAGAGTACCGCCCGGACCTGATCAAGAAGGCAGTGATGGCACTCCAGAGCACCCGGCGGCAGCCGCACGGCTCATACCCGTTTGCCGGCATCTGTTCCTCCGCGGTAGGCTGGGGAAGCGGCCGGGGCGCATCGCATGTACCCCGTCTCAAGAACGGTTCCCGTGCAGCAAAGGTCCCGCAGGCAAAAGGCGGACGTGAGGCACACCCTCCGGTCACCGCGAAGGTACTGATTAAAGAGATCAACCAGAAAGAGAAGCAGAAGGCATTCCGCTCTGCGGTTGCAGCAAGCATCCGCGCCGACCTCATAAGCAGCCGGGGACACACCTTTGATGGCAACGTCCCCCTGATCTTCGAGGATAAGTTTGAAACCCTCGGACGGACGCAGGATGTCATCTCCGCACTGACAAGCATCGGTGTTTATAGCGATGTCGAGCGTGCAAAAGACAGCCGCAAGGTCCGCGCAGGCAGGGGCAAGCTCCGTGGCCGCAGGTATAAGCAGAGAAAGAGCCTGCTCATTGTTACCTCGGGCCCCGAGTTCCGCGCCGCACGCAACCTTGCCGGTGTGGATGTGGTGACCGTTGACCAGCTCAACGTCGAGCACCTCGCCCCGGGCATGCAGGCAGGCCGCCTGACCGTCTGGACCGAAAGTGCCGTCATACGACTGGAGGGAAGGTAAATGTCTACCTTAAAACACCCGTTTGTCACAGAAAAAGCCATGGTGCTCCTGGAAAACGAGAACAAACTCCAGTTCATTGTCGACCAGAAAGCGACCAAGCATGACATCAAGCGCGAGATTGAGAAGGCATTTGACCAGAAGGTAAAGCGCGTCCGCACGATCATGTCCATGCACGGTGAGAAAAAGGCCATTGTGAGTTTCGAGAACGATAAAGCCGCCGAGGAAATCCTGAGCCGGCTCGGCATTATGTAAGGTGGGGAACATGGGACATAGAATTACTACACAGAACCGGGGCAGGGGAGGCCCGACCTATCGCGCCCCATCCCACCGGTACAAGGCTGAGTTGAAGCATGTCGGGGACGGAACAAAGAAGATCAGCGGCCTGATCATCGACATCGAGCACGATCCGGCGAGAAACGCCCCGATTGCTCTTGTGCAGCTCGAAGATAAATCAAAGGTCTACATGCTGGTCACCGAAGGAATGGGTATTGGTGAGACCGTAGCATGGGGGAACGACGTCGAAGTCAAGAACGGGAACACACTCCCGCTCCAGAGCATCCCGACCGGGTCCTACATCTGCAACATCGAATCACGCCCCAATGACGGCGGCAAGTTCGTCCGTGCCACCGGGGTACAGGCAGTTGTTGTTGATAAGATTGGGGAACGCGTCGGTGTCAGGATGCCCAGCGGCAAGACCAAGTGGTTCAACGCACGCTGCCGTGCTACCATCGGCATTGTCGCCGGTGGCGGGCGTGTCGAGAAGCCGTTTGTAAAAGCCGGTAACAAGTACCACAAGATGGCGAACACCGCGTCCAACTGGCCGCGTGTCCGTGGTGTCGCGATGAACGTCATCGATCACCCGTTCGGTGGCGGTGGCCACCAGCACACGGGTCGCCCCAAGACCATTGCCCGGGTACTTCTCCGGGAAGGACTGTTGGATCCGTGGCAGCACGCCAGACAGGTAAGAGCAGGAAGTGAACGGTATGGCAGCACCAAAAAAGACACAGAAGAGAATGCCCAGACGGCGTGAAGAGTTCACCTACCGCGGGTATAAGATCGACGAGCTCAAGGCCATGGGGCTGAGCGAACTCATCCCCCTGATGCCAGCCCGTGCACGCCGCAAATTCAACCGCGGGCTCAACCGCGGCGAAGAGACATTGCTTGCAAAGATCCGGGGCGGGGACGAGAAGATCAGGACCCATGTTCGTGATATGATAGTCATGCCCGAGATGATTGGAAAGAGCATCGAGATCTACAACGGCAAGGAATTCATGAAAGTTGAGTTCCAGCCCGAGTCCGTCTTCCACTACCTTGGAGAATTTGCACTCACCAGAAAGAAGGTCTCCCACGGTTCCGCCGGTATCGGTGCAACAAGGGGCAGTAAGTACGTACCGCTGAAGTGATGGAAATGGCACGCATTGCATATTCAAAGAAGATTGAAGGCGACAACATCGCCAGAGGCAAAGCAAACGAGCTTTCTGTCTCTCCCAAGCACTCGATCGAGATCGCCGGTTTCATCCGGCACCAGCGCGTCAATGATGCTCTCGACTACCTTGCCGATGTCGTTGCGCTCAAGAAAGCGATCCCGTTCCGGCACTTTAACCGGAACGTCGCACACAAGCGTGGTCTCCCCGGCAACTGGGATGCGGGCAGGTACCCGGTCAAGGCGTCAAAGGCTTATATCAGGATCCTCGAATCGATCAAGAAGAACGCGGAATATACCGGGCTTGACACCGAAAACCTAGAGATCATCCATGTCTCAGCCAACCGCGGGCGCGCCCAGAAGGCGTTTTTCCCGCGGGCAATGGGCCGTGCATCCCCCAAGGTCCGCGAAACCGTAAACATCGAGATTGTGGTACGAGAGGTGGCATAACATGGCTGTCGAAAGGAAATTTATTTCAGAAGGTGTCAGGAAGGCCCGCGTCGAGAAATACCTGACAAAGGAGCTCAAACGCGCAGGGTTCGGCGGCATGGACATCGCACGCACACCTCTTGGGACGCAGGTCACCATCTTTGCGGAAAAGCCGGGGATCGTCATCGGAAAGGGCGGAAAACTTGTCCACCAGCTGACCCAGGACCTTGCCCAGAACTACGGAGTCGAGTCTCCGCAGATTGAGGTCCAGCAGGTACAGAACCCCAGTTTCAATGCCCAGATCATGGCGGAACGGCTGGCAAACGCTCTCGAGCGCGGCTGGTACTTCCGCAAGGCAGGTTCCAGTATCATGCGCCGGGTCATGGACTCCGGTGCCCTCGGGTGTGAGGTCGTTATCGCCGGCAAGCTGACCGGTGCACGTGCCCGTACCCAGAAGTTCACCGAGGGCTACATCAAGCACTGCGGGGAACCGAGCAACACCATCGTTGAGAAAGGTTATGCGATAGCCATCAAGAAACTCGGTGTGATCGGTGTGCAGGTCAAGATTGTGCCCGCGGATGCAAAGATGCCCGACCACTTTGCGATCATCGAACAGGTAAAGAAGCACCCGGCACCGAAGGCAACGGTTACCGCTATCGGCGACATCGCTCTCGACGAGCCTGCCCTTCCTGATGCAAATATCGACGAAGAGGTGTAATAAATGGCAATCTTACGGGCACACGATGTCGGGCAGCTCACTGATGTCGAACTTCAGGAACAGATGGAAAAACTCCGGATGGAGCTCGTCCAGCACTACGGAAAGGTCAGTGCCGGTGGCGCAACCGAGAACCCCGGGCACATCCGGGAACTCCGTCGCACCATCGCCCGCCTGATGACCGAGAAGAACCGCAGGAGCCGCGTATGATCTCCTGCCAGAACGTCACGAGGCACGAACTGATCGGTCTTGACGTTCTGGTAGCCGGGGCCACAAACCCGTTTCATGCGGGGGTAAGCGGACACATCATCGATGAGACAAGGAATCTTGTTGTCATCCAGACACTCGCCGGAATAAAGAAGGTCCCAAAATCTGGGACCATATTCCGGCTCTGTCTTCCTGACAACACCCTTGTTGAGATTCATGGTTCCGCACTGATACTGGCTCCGGAAAAGAGGCTCAGGCGAGCATAAAAAAAAAGAGGATACCATAATGGCACAAAACATTGGATTGAACGTCCAGGCTCCAAAACAGGAGTGCAAGGACGTTAATTGTCCGTTCCATGGCACTTTACCGGTGCGCGGCCAGGTGATCACCGGTAAAGTCGTGAGCGACAAGATGATGGGAACGGTCGTAGTTGCCCGGGATTACCTGCACTACGTCCGGAAATACAACCGGTACGAGAAGCGCATCTCGAAACTTCACGCCCACAACCCGCCCTGCATCCAGGCAAAGGTGGGGGATCTCGTGAAGATCGCTGAGTGCAGACCGTTATCGAAGAGCACGACATACGTCGTCGTCGAGGTGCAGCAGCCATGAAGGCAAAGCAGTCCAAGACGCCGAGGGCGCTTGCGACGGGAACCAAGCTGACCTGTGCCGATAACACCGGCGCACGTGTTGTGCAGATCGTCTCGGTCTTCGGCTACCATGGAGTGCGCCGGCGCCAGCCCAAGATGGGCCTTGGCGACATCGCGACGGTGACCGTGAAGAAGGGCACGCCCGACATGCGCAAGAAGCTGGTCCGGGCCGTGGTCATCCGCCAGAAAAAAGAGATGCGCCGCCCCAATGGCATCCGCGTCTCCTTTGACGACAACGCGGTCGTTGTTGTCGATGAAAAGAACGAGCCAAAAGGAACCGAGATCAAGGGACCGGTCGCCCGTGAAGTGGCAGAGCGGTACCCGAAGCTCGGCTCCATGGCGACAATCATTGTGTGAGGTGGCGGGACATGGTCAGAATTAAAAGTTCACAGCCGCGCAAGCAGAGAAAGGCGCGGTATGACGCACCTTCACACATGAAGTCCAAGTTTCTCAACGCGCCGCTCTCGGCAACGCTCAAAGAACAATATGCGAAGAAGACCGTGCGCGTTATCAAAGGCGATACCGTCAAGGTTACCCGTGGCGACCACGTCGGCGAGGAAGGACTCGTCGACGATATCGACACCCGTAACCTGAAGATCATCGTCCACGGTGTCTCGTCCACCAAGGTTGACGGCACCGAAGTTCCGCGCCCGGTCGATCCATCCAAGGTTGAGATCACCAGGCTCAAGCTCGATGACAAGCGCCGCGTCGAAAAACTCGGGGAGAAAGAATAATGTCAGATCACTTGAAAAGGCTCAACGCGCCGGATTCGTGGCACATCACCAAGAAGACCACGAAGTTTGTTGCAAAGACGGCGCCCGGCCCGCACAATGCAAACGCAATGCCGGTTGCTGTCTGGCTCCGTGATCAGCAGGGCCTTGCCCGCACCATGAAGGAAGTCAAGCAGATCCTCAAGCAGAAGGATGTCGTCATCAACGGCAGACCCTGCCGGGACCCCAAGATGGGTATCGGCATCTTCGATGTGATCGCTCTTCCCCGTATCGGCAAGTACTACCGGATGCTCCGGGACCTCAAAGGCCGGCACAAGACTGTCGAGATCGATGCAGATGCAGCCCAGAAGAGGCTCTGCAAGATCCAGAACAAGACGACTATCGCCGGTGGCAAAGTCCAGCTGAATCTCAGGTACGGCGCTAACATCATCGCGGACAACTCCTACAAGTCAAACGACTCCATCGTCATCTCCCTCAAGCCCGAGGACCGGTTCAAGGTCCTTGAGCACTACCCGTTCGCCGCCGGCAACATGGCAACGATCATCGGTGGCCGGCACTCCGGTAAGGTGGCACGGATCATCGAGATCATCAAGACGCCGGGCAGTGTCCCGAACAAGGTCATCCTTGAGGACGAGGCGTCCAAGGAACGGTTTGACACGGTTTCCCCCTATGTCTACATGATCGGAAAAGAGACCGTCTCAAAAACCAGCTGGGGGCTTGACCAGTGACGGCAATGCGTGATGTCCACATCGATAAGGTCGTCGTACACATGGGCGTTGGCGAGAGTGGCGAAAAACTCGTCAAGGCCGAGAATATCATGAAGACGATCACCAAACAGACCCCGATCCGCAGCGTCGCTAAGATGACGCAACCGGCGTTCTCCATCAGGAAAGGCGCCCCGATCGGGTGCAAGGTTACGCTCCGGGGAAAACCGGCACAGGACTTTATCAGGACTGCTCTTGCCATCGTGAACAAGACGGTTTTTGAAAGCCAGTTCGACAAGAGCGGGAACTTCTCGTTTGGCATTGAAGAGCACACGGACTTCCCCGGGATGTCCTACGATCCTCAGATCGGGATTTTCGGGATGGATGTTAACGTTGTGCTCGAGAGGAACGGCATCAGGATCACCCGCCGGAGAATGCAGCAGAAGAAGCTTCCCGAAAAGCAGCGCGTGAAAAAGGAGGATGCAATTGCGTTCCTCAAGAAAGAATACTCGGTGGAGGTGCGCTGATGGGTGGCGAAAGGAAGAAGATCTACGGTCGCGGTGCAAACGAGTGCAAGATGTGCGGGCGCAAGCAGGGGCTTGTCCGCCGGTACCACATCATGTTCTGCCGGCAGTGCTTTCGTGAGTGGGCACATAAAATGGGCTTTAAGAAAATGAACTGAGGAGTGACTGCACCATGACACGATTAAATACCATTGCAGACGGGATGAGTGCGTTAAAGAACGCAGGTGACACCGGCAAGGCTGAGGTTATCATCGAACCCGCAAGCAAACTCCTCGGCGCAATGCTGCGCATCATGCAGGACGCCGGTTATATCGGCGGTTTCGAGTTTATTGAGGATGGCCGCGGCGGCCAGCTCAAGGTGCATCTCACCGGCAAGATCAACAAATGCGGGGCAATCTCACCGCGTTTCTCGGTCCAGCTGGATGAGATGGAATATTGGGAGAAGCAGTACCTGCCCGGCAAGAACTTCGGGCTTATGATCCTTTCCACCTCGCACGGCGTTATGTCGCATGTGCAGGCACGCAAGGAAGGCATCGGCGGCGAACTGCTCGGGTACGTCTACTAGAGGTGGAATCATGGCAAGCATAAGAAAAGTCAGGATTCCCGAAGGCGTCAAGATCAAGCTTGAGGGAACGCAGCTCTCAGTGACCGGTCCCAAGGGCCAGCTGGTCAGGAGCGTCCGGTTCCCGCAGGTCAGCGTGACCTGTGACGGCAAGGAGATTACCATTGCCACTGAATCCGACCGCAAGGAGATCAATGCGATGGTCGGGACGTTTGAAGCGCACGCAAAGAACATGTGCAGAGGCGTCACGGAAGGATTCGAATACCGCATGAAGGTCGTCTACAGCCACTTCCCGATCCAGCTCAAGCTTCAGGGAAAGCGGCTTGAGATTGCCAATTTCCTGGGCGAGAAGAAGGCCCGGTACGCCGACATCGCCGATGGTGTTACCGCCAAGGTGGCAAACGACGAGGTCGTATTGACCGGCATCGACCGCGAACTGGTAGGAAATACCGCGGCAAATATCGAGCACGCAACCCATATCCGTTACCGGGACCCGAGGGTTTTCCAGGACGGCATATACATGGTACAGAGGGGCTGAACTGAACAATGACAACTGAAACCAAGCGACTGATCCGTGTGCGCACAGAGAAGGGTGCCGTCTTCAAGCGCGACGGGTTTGGCAAGAAGAAACAGCTCTCCGATTCATGGAGAAAGCCCCGCGGACAGCACAACAAACAGCGGGAGCAGAAGAAGGCAAAGGGAAACCTCCCCAAGCCCGGCTTTGGCAGCCCGGTTGCGGTGCGCGGCATGCACCCCAGCGGGTTCTTTGAAGTGCTGGTATTCACGGAAAAAGATCTCGAAAACCTTGACGTGAAGACCCAGGCGATCCGGATATCAGCCGGCGTCGGGGCACGCAAGCGCAAGGCCCTCCAGGAGAATGCTGCAGCGTCAGGCTTCAAGATCCTTAACGCCCGTGTGATCAAGGAACGCGTCGCAGAAGAGACTCCTGCCGAGCCGGTAAAGAAAGCGGCAAAGGCGAAGAAGGACACAAAGGAGGCCGCAAAAAAGGCACCGGCAAAGAAGAGCGCTTCAAAGGCAGAAGGTGCTAAAAAGAAAGGCGCTGAGGGGAAAAAGCCGGTGAAAGCCGCCGCCTCCAGGTCCAAGCCAGCGACAAAGGAAACCGAAAAGAAGGAAGAAAAGGCCGCAAAGCCAAAGGCAAAGGAAGCGGCAAAGGCCCCTACCAGGAAATCTGCTTCGGCAAAGGCTGAAAAGAAGCCGGCTGCCGCTGCGGAGAAATCCAAGGCAGAGAAAGCCACACCAAAGAAAAAACCCTCAACCGGGGTGAAGAAGAATGAGTGATGTCGCCAGCCAGAAGCGCATCGCCGCAGCGATCTTAAAATGCGGTGTCAACCGCGTCTGGTTCGATCCCGAGCGTATCTCTGACATCGAGAACGCTATCTCCCGTGAGGACCTGCGCGGTCTTATTACCGACGGTGCGATCAAGGCCCACCAGAAGAAAGGCGTAAGCCGTGGCCGGGCTCGTGTGCGCACCGCGCAGCGGGCATACGGTCACCGCAAAGGTGTCGGGAAACGGAAAGGCGCCCTTGGCGCACGGACCCCTAGTAAACGGGCATGGATCCAGAAAATCCGTGCAATCCGGAAGGCGCTCGTTGCGCTCCGTGAGGCAGGCTACCATTGACCGGCACCTGTACCGGGTTCTCTACCGCAAGGCAGCCGGCGGGCAGTTCCGGAGTGTCGCGCACATGAAAGCACAGATGGAGATCATTGCCGGGAGGATGAAGTAACATGGCGACCGGACCACGATATTTTGTCGCTTTCCGCAGACGCAGAGAAGGCAGGACCGATTATTACCAGAGAACCAAGCTCGTTGTCGCTGATGCGCCGCGCATGGTCGTACGCAGGACCAACCGGCACATTATCGTCCAGCTGGTCAACGCCGAGATGGACGGGGACAAGACCATTGTGTCGGCCAACTCTGCCGAACTCGAAAAATACGGATACACCGGGGCAACTGCAAACACACCTGCAGCATACCTCACCGGAATGCTCTTTGCCGCAAAGGCAAAAAAAGCCGGACAGAACCGCGCGATCCTCGATATCGGGCTCAACCGGGCAACCCCCGGAGCACGTGTCTTTGCCGCGCTCAAAGGGGCAGTCGATGCAGGCCTCGAGATCCCGTACGGCGAGGAGATCATTCCTTCCGAGGAACGGCTCAAGGGTGAACATATCGCGGCCTACAACAAGAAGGCCGGCGATATCGTCAAGAATGTCGAGCAGGTGGCAGCCGCCATAAAGAAGGAGCTGGTGTAAATGGCATACGAAAAGGCAGAATGGCGCCCGGTCACCGGTCTTGGCAAGCTGGTCGCATCAGGTGAGATCAAGAACATTGATCAGGTCCTTGAGAGCGGCAGACCGATCAAGGAACCCGAGATCGTGGATATGTTCCTCCCGGACCTCGAAGATGAGGTCCTCGACATCGCCATGATGCAGAGGATGACCGACTCGGGCCGCCGTGTCCAGTTCCGTGCTGTTGTGATTGTCGGCAACCGGAACGGGTACATCGGCTTTGGCCAGGGAAAAGACGTCCAGGTCGGTGACGCAATCAAGAAAGCGATCACCAAGGCAAAGATGAACCTTGTCAAGGTGCGCCGCGGGTGCGGCAGCTGGGAATGCGGGTGCAACGTTATGCACTCCATCCCGATGCAAGTTGTAGGGACTGCAGGCAGCGTCCGGGTCACCCTCAAGCCCGCACCGCAGGGTATTGGCCTTGTCACCGGTGATATCAGCAAGAAAGTGCTCGAACTTGCCGGGATCAAGGATGTCTGGACCTTTGCGCGCGGACAGACACGCACAACTATTAACTTCGCAAAGGCGACATTCAACGCGTTAAAAGAGACCAACATGATCCGTACCGGGGGGTCGGAATAAATGTACGCAGTCGTGCAGGTCCGCGGCGTGGTCAATACACGCAAGGACATCAAAGACACCTTAAAGATGCTTCGTCTGCACCACGTCAACCACTGCGTGCTCGTGGCAGACACTCCCGAGAATCTCGGGATGATCCGTAAGGTAAAGGATTATGTGGCCTATGGCGAAGTGGATGCAGCAACCCTTGAAACCCTGCTTTCGACCCGTGGACGTGTCATCGGTGATGATCCCCTGACGGACGAGTACATCAAGTCCAATTCGACCTATGCGAGCATCATCGAGTTTGCACAGGCACTGGCGAAGGGAGAATCGAAGCTGCGGGACATCCCGGGGCTCAAGCCGGTCCTCCGGCTCCACCCGCCGCGCAAAGGATACAAGACCACCAAGCGTACATTTGTACAGGGTGGAGCGCTTGGCTATTATGGTCCGGAGATCAATACTCTCCTCTATAAGATGAGGTGAAAAGATGCCAACCAACAAACGTTCAAAATACCGCGGATCGCGGACGTGCGGCGGCGGAACCCACAAGAACCGCCGGGGTGCAGGCAACCGCGGCGGAAGGGGTCGCGCAGGCATCAATGCCCACCACTTTGTCAAGTGGTACATGGAAATGGGAGGACCTGTCTTTGGCAAGAACGGGTTCTTCCATAACCCTGCTGTCACCGTTTCCTCAATGGATGTGGGGACTATCGACCAGATCGTGCCCTCCCTCCTTGCACAGGGAATCGCCAGACAGGAAGGAGATGCAGTTGTCATAAACGCCGCCGAACTCGGTATCGAGAAGGTGCTGGGCAGCGGCCAGGTCAACCGGAAACTCAACATCTCCGCAGCGGCATTCTCCGCTCAGGCAAAGGCAAAGATCGAGAAGACTGGTGGAAAGGCGCAGGTCGTCTGACACACCTGATTTTTTGGTGAAATAATGGGAGACCTGCTGGATCGAATGGAACCCCTTCTTGCTGCGATGCCCGCAGTCAAGAGCCCGGAGGGGCATGTCCACTTCAAGAACAAACTGATGTGGACACTGGGAATCTTAATCCTGTATTTTGCGCTCACGAATATCCCGCTGTTCGGGCTTGCATCCAGTTCGCAGGATGTTTTCATGGCCTGGCGTGCCCTGCTCGCCGGTGCAAGCGGTTCTATCGTACACCTCGGCATCGGGCCGATTGTTACCGCGTCCATCGTCCTCCAGCTCCTGAAAGGTGCCGATATCCTGCATATCGACACCAGCGAAGCCCGCGGACAGGTCATGTACATGGGTCTCCAAAAGATCCTCATTCTCGTCATGATCGTGATCGAGGCCGCCCCCAACCTTATCGGGGGGTTCATGCAGCCCGATCCCACCATCGCGGCACAGTTCTTCGGCGGCAATCTCTTTGCAGTCTCGCTGTTGATCTTTATCCAGATCTGTATCGGTGGCGTCCTTGTCTTTTTGATGGATGAAGTGGTCACCAAGTGGGGTATCGGTTCCGGTGTCGGACTCTTCATCATCGCCGGTATCTCCCAGGCGCTTGTCAACGGGTTCATCAACTGGACTGCAGTCAGCGACCCCTACCCGGTCGGGTTCTTCCCGCGCCTGTTCGCGGTTGTGCTTGACGGTGCGAATTTCGTCCAGTATTTCGGTACGAATCTTCTGGCCTTCGCGACAACCATCATCATCTTCCTGATCATCGTGTACGTGGAATCCACCCGCATCGAGATCCCCCTTGCCCATGCACAGGTGAGGGGTGCCCGGGCCCGGTTCCCGGTTAAACTGATCTATGCCAGCGTCCTTCCGATGATCCTTGTGAGGGTGCTCCAGGCCAATATCCAGATGGTGGGGATGTTCCTCTCGAACGTCGGCATCACCATTCTCGGGAAATTCAGCGGCCAAACGCCCCAGTCCGGCCTGATGTACTATCTTGCGCCTATCAACGGTCCCACCGACTGGATGTGGTGGGCGTACGGTCTCGGGCACGCGCCCTGGGAAGTCCTCCTCCGGATGGGCATCGATACCACCTTCATGGTGGTCGGCGGCGCAATCTTCGCGCTCTTCTGGATCAAGACCGCAGGTCTCGATTCCAAGGATGTCGCACGGCAGATCCAGATGTCCGGCATGTCTATCCCCGGGTACCGGAGAAATCCGCAGGTACTGGAGAAGTATCTCGACCGGTACATCCCCCGTGTCACGATCATCGGCGGGGTGTTCATCGGTATCCTCAGTGTTGTCGCGAACCTCTTTGGTGTCATCGGTGCGGTAAGCGGTACGGGGTTGTTACTGACCGTGAGTATCACGTACCGGCTGTACGAGGAGATCGCCAGCCAGCAGATCATGGAGATGTACCCGTTCATGCGGACGTTCTTTGGCAAAGAATGATTGATGAAGGGAACAGGAATGGCAGGAAAAAAGGTCATTATCACGGGTGTGCCGGGGGTCGGTAAGACCACGGTTGTCAACGAGGCGTTGGCCAAGCTCAAAAGCGAAGGTGTGGAATACCAGCCCATCAATTTTGGTTCTTTCATGTTCGAAGTAGCCAAAACCGAGGGACTTGTGCAGGACCGCGATCAGATGCGGTCGCTTGACCGGGCCGACCAGAAACGGCTCCAGCAGCGTGCGGCGCAGGCGATTGCCCGGATCCCGGGTAATGTTCTGATCGACACGCACGCCTCGGTGAAAACCCCCAAGGGATACCTCGCCGGGCTCCCCGAATGGGTGCTCCGCGAGATCATGCCTGACGTGATAATCCTTGTTGAAACGGATAATGACCAGATCCTCATGCGGCGCATGACCGACGAAACAAGAACCCGGGACAAAGAAGGTACGCGGGCGATTGCCGAGCACCAGCAGTTCAACCGGTCTATCGCCGCGGCCTATGCTATGATGACCGGATGTACTATACGGATCATCACCAACGCCGATCACCTGCTGGATCTTGCCGCGACGGATATGGCAGACGTCCTCAGGTAATCCCTTGTAAGGTGGCTTCATGGATTTTGGAAAATTCTGGGAAAAGTACGGGTTATACGTCGCGTTGCTCTTCATGTTTGTCATGATGTGGACCTACACGGTCCCCTGGCTGCGCACGGATGTCGGGAGAGGGATCGACGGGGTTTTTGCCCCGCTCGTCAACGAGTTCGGGATCCCCTTCTTCATCCTGATCGTGATCCTCTCCGCCCTGACCGGGCTGTACTCCTCCATCATCCAGAAGTACACGATAGATTACGAGCGGATGACGGATGTCCAGGACCGGATGAAGGATTTCCAGAAAGAGTACCGGGAAGCCATGCTCTCCCAGGATGAAAAACGGATCAAGAAACTGGACGTGAAAAAAGATCGCATGATGAAGGAGCAGCTTGAACTCTCCCAGCAGCAGTTCAAGCCCATGGGCTATATCCTCGTCCTCACGGTCCCCATCTTCTTCTGGCTCCTCTACCGCTTAAGCGAGATCAACAACACGATCACCTTCCCGTATTTCGGCACCCTGAACCTGACGGCCCCCCTTATCTGGGTCATCCCTGCCTGGATGGTCTGGTACATGATCTGTTCGATCACGATCAGCCAGGTAATAAGAAAGGCCCTCAATATCGGGGGGATCTGATGCGGATCACCGTGAGCGGGCTTCCCGGCAGCGGGACCACCTCGCTCTCACGATATCTTTCCGAACGCCACGGGTTTACCATGATCTCGGCGGGCGAGGTCTTCCGGCAGTGTGCAAAAGAGCACCACATGGAGCTTGCCGAATTCGGCCGGCTTGCCGAGAAAGACCCGGCCTACGATAAGATGATCGATGCCCGACAAAAAGAGATCGCGGAGAAAAAAGACAATATCATAGTCGAGGGCCGGCTATCGGGCTGGATGGTGGAAAAAGCGGATCTCAGGATCTGGCTCTTTGCTCCCATTGGCTGCCGGCTCGAACGGATCGTGTTTCGCGACCAGATCGCCGATATCGGGACAGCAAAGGCGATCACGCTCGAACGCGAGCACTGCGAAGCGGTGCGGTACCGGCAGTACTATGATATTGATATCAAC
This sequence comes from uncultured Methanoregulaceae archaeon, assembly GCA_963717525.1. Lineage (GTDB taxonomy): Archaea > Halobacteriota > Methanomicrobia > Methanomicrobiales > Methanospirillaceae > Methanoregula. The sequence continues at coordinate 1,559,754 of OY970343.1, read as the reverse complement.
GACCTCTCCATCTACCATCTCATCCTTAACTCGGAACACTGGGAGGTAAACGAGCTCGGGGCTATTGTCGATACCGCGGTCGGGCAGTTACAGGCTGCTTGCGGGAAGACGGCATAACTGGTCTTCTGATGACAGCGAAACCCGGGTGCCGGCAGCATACGTTTTATCTTCTCTTTTACCGTCATTTTATCCGGGAGGTTTGCGAACGATGACCACGGAGGATATCCGCATCGCGCTCGTCCGTTCATGGGATGCGGAAGAGATTATTGCGCTGTACCGGGCTGGCGGCTGGTGGAAGGATGAATACGATCCCGCCGAGATCCCCGCGCTTATCAGCGGGAGTTTCGCGTTCGTGGTTGCAGCAGAAAAAAGGAGCGGCCGTGCCGTCGGGATGGGCCGGGTGCTCTCGGACGGGGTATCGGATGCCTATATACAGGATCTCGTGGTGCTCCCCGGGTACCGGGGCAGGGACCTGGGGACCGCAATCATCTCCCGGCTGGTCTCCCGCTGCCGTGAGGAAGGGATCTCCTGGATCGCCCTGATTGCCGGGCCCGGGTCCGAGGAGTTCTACCGCCCGCTCGGGTTTACCCGGATGGAGGGGCATGTCCCCCTGATCTACGGGGATGAATCCTGATGTTACGGCAGGAAGATTTCCGGCCGGTGACGCTTGCCGACCGGGCGTTCTTCGAGCGCCATTATACGTTGTATCCCCAGTCCCACAGCGACAACACGTTCACGAATATGGTCTGCTGGAACCAGATCGCCCAGTACCGTTACGCGTACGTCAACGGGAATGTCATTCTCGCCAGTACCCTTGCGGGGGTGACCCGGTTCCGGCCCCCCATCGGTCCCCGGGACCCTATGCTCATGAAAGACCTGGTCCGCTTTGCGCTGGAGATAGGCGATGATACCCCGATCGTCCTCATCGACCCGGCAACAGCGCAGTGGATACGCGAGCTCGATTCCACCCTCACGCTTGTCCCGGACCGGAACCACTTTGAATACGTGTACCGTGCCTCCGACCTTGCGGAACTCCCGGGAAAGAACTACCTCAAGATCCGCAGCCAGATCAACAAATTCCGGAAGAACTGCTCCCACACGGTCGAGCCGATCACGGCCGATAACCGGGGGGAAGTGATGGAGTTCCTGGTGAAGTGGTGCGAGTGGAAGGGGTGCGAGAACGATTTCGTGCTTGCCCACGAGAAAGAAGCGGTCTTTTTTGCCATCGAGCATTTCACCGAACTATCGCTACGTGGCCTTCTGATCCGGGTCAATTCCCAGGTCGCAGCCATCTCTCTTTTTGAGCGCCTCAATGCAGATACGGCTCTTGTCCATTTCGAGAAAGGGCTGCCGGACTGTGAAGGGATCTACAAGGCGATCAACAAGGAGACCGCCGCGGTGCTGGCAAAAGAAGTGGAGTACATCAACCGGGAGAGCGATCTCGGTGTCGCCGGCCTCCGCGAGGCCAAGGTGCGGTACCACCCCAACCACATGGTCGAGGTCTGGTCGCTCAAACGCTGAACCGGATTCCCTGATCCATCCGGCTTTTTTTTATCCCTGTTCAAACATCCCCGGGTCGATCCTGCCGAAGGATCATTTATTACAAGGTCACCGTGGTCAACGTACCTTTTGAAAAGGGATCCAGATCCAAAAAAAGTTCTCCGGTTCAGAGAGGAAGGGTGAGGCCCAGTGTTCCCATAATCCCGGAGAAGATGATCTTTATCGCAATGGCAGCAACGAGCATACCCAGCACTCTCCCCATAATATCCGTGACGACAGTCCCGAGAAGGTTCTGGATACCTGCAGAGAAATACAGGATTACCCAGGTCGCCGCAAGCGAGAGGGTGATGGCAATAAACGGGATGAGGATGCCATAATCATTTGACAGGAGCATCACGGTTGTTATCGCGCCGGGGCCGCAGAGAATCGGAGTACCAATAACAACACCGGCTGCCGAGGGTGCCTGTTCCCTGGATCTGCAGATATCCAGACCAAGCGCCATCTGCATCCCCAGAAGGAACAACAGGATCCCTCCAGCGATCTGGAAGGTGGATAACGTCAGGCCAAGGATACTAAAGATCGTCGTGTTGAAGATGAGGAAGATATACATCAGCACGCCGGCGACGGCGACCGCGATGAATGCCTGCTTGTGAATCTCCCGTGGTGACTGCCCTTTTGTCATGCCTGCAAAGATCGGGACCGATAAGATCGGATCGAGAATCACAAAGAGCGCCGCAAACGCATAGATTACACCTGAAACGAGGTCTGCCATAGCTCTCCTTCAGATCATGTGCGGTGTTGATGGATAAATTCGCGGGCTTTGTCAAACGTGCCCGTGGGCTCACAACAAAAAATAGAGGATCAGGATGGCGAACGTGGAAAGGGCTCCTGCCGCTGATACCACCCGCATCCGCGTCTCCTTAACAAGGATCCATGAGGCGATGCAGAAGAACAGGTAGGGGATCAGGGTCGTGATCACGGAGATGCTTGCGAGCTCATCAAAGTGGTTGGAGAAGAGCAGGAGTGCTGCGGCAATGCCGCACCCGGCAATCAGCGCATAGATCGGTGTGCCCCGGCCACCCAGTTCGCGGAGCCGGGGGATGCGAAACCGGGCCGAGAGGTTCTGGAGGATCCTTGACGTGCCGACAATATACGCATTGATCGCCGAGAGCATGGCAACAATACCGATACAGACCACGAAAGGTCCTGCATCCGCTATAACAAGCGCGGCAGCGGTTGCAACCGGGGCAGGTGACGCGGCGAGTACGGCAGAACCGACACTCCCGATCAGTGCGATGTTGAGGAGGAGATAGACCGAGACGACGATCGCCATCACGCAGATCAGGGATTTTTTAATGAGCCGGGGATCCATGGTCTCCTCGACAGGAATGGCACTGATCTCAAAACCGGTAAACGGCCAGTACACAATAATCACCGTCGCAAGCAGGCCGGCGGCGGTGAGCGGGGCCGCAGGAGCAAGGTTTTCCATCCTGACAAACGGGAGAAGAAGGAGCGCGATCAGGATCAACGGGACGATCTTGATAAGGGTGAGGATGGTTTCGGTCTTTCCTGCAAGGGAGATCCCGATGATGTTGATGCAGCAGAACCCGGCGATGATCCCGATCTCTATGACAAGTACCTGCGAAAGCCCGAAGTAGCCGATATACTGGCCGATCCCGGCGGCAATAGTCGAGATCCCAAAGACTGAGGAAACGAGGTAGATGACGATCAACGGTGCTGCCATCTTCCGGCCAAAGACAGATTCGAAGAGGGAGTAGAAACCCCCCGAGTCCGTGAACCGGGCAGATACCGAGGCAAGAGAGAAAAGAACGCAGGATGCGGAGACAGCGACGATCAGCCATGCGCCAAGCGACCAGACACCGGTGAGCCGCGCGGCTATGCCCGGGACGACAAAGATGCCGGAGCCGATTGTCCCCCCGACCCCCAGGCTTACCAGCTCAAGGAGGCCGAGAGATCGACGGTAGGAGGTCGTTTGTGCCATGGATGTTTTCCTTTTAGGGGCTTAGTCCGGGAGGTGGATCCGGGATGACTGGTATGTGCAGAGTATGGGACACATTGATAATTCCTGTCGATCCGTTTGCATTATTCATAATATATAATAGCCTGTAGTGGCTATCATCCGTTAGAACGGATGTGTACCGGGCCAGACTAAGAGGAGGCCCGGACCGCCCGGTCCGGAGAACACCCATGCCAGGAACAAAGAAAGTTTCCGGATCTTCCGGAACCAGAGCAGCACAGCGGGCGAAAAGCCCGGTAAAATCCCGGGTACTTTCGAAAAAGGCAGTGCCAGCAAAAAAGGCTGCAGTTGTAAAGAAAAGTACCGTGGCAAAAAAAGGAAAGGCTGCCGGGAAAAAGCCCGTAAAAAAATCCCCGGCAAAAAAGATTCCGGCCTACAAACTGAAGCGGTACAAGTGCCGGCTCTGCGGCTACATATACTCGCCGCTCCGCGGGGAACCGCACCACGGTATCCCGGCGGGAACAGCCTTTGAGGACCTCCCCGAAAGCTACGTCTGCCCGGTCTGCGGGTTAGAGGGGAAGGGCAAGATCGGCAAATGGGGTTTTGACGAGTGGGTACCCACCCGGTACATCTGTGTGATCTGCGGGTACGTGTATGACGAGAAACGCGGTGAACCCCACAATGGCATAAAGCCTGGGACAAAGTTCGAAGATCTTCCAGAAGATTATAAATGTCCTGTCTGTAACCAGGACCCGAAGATCAGAGTCCAGTTTGGGAAGGTGTTAAAACAGGGATTCGATGCCCTCGATGTCTGATAATATCGTGAAAAGACGCCCTAAAACTCCTCCTCTCCTTTTTAGTGTCTGGTACCCCCGGTATGATGCGGGCGTAAACGGCGTAGCTTAATACCTTATACATCCATGCTGAATGTGCACACACTACATACACGATCTCGTGGTACAGGGGTGTCAGATGCACAAGAGCCAGGATCCGGTGATGCAGCAGAAACGTGAGGTGCTCGCCCGGTTCCTCGGTGTGGATAAAGCCGGGCTCCGTATCTCAAACGGCCACCTGTACGGGTTCAAGGCTTTTTTCCACGGCAATGATGCAGCATATCTCGTGCTTGCCGATGCGGAGGCAACACAGGCAGCAGAGAACGCGGTGCAGGAGAAACTCTGGCTGATCTGCCTCGAGTCGCTCTTTGCCTATTTTGACATCGATGCCTCTCCTCCCGACCTTCTGGGAAAGGTCAAGACAAAGGAGATCCGGCAGGCAAACGAAGAGATCAAAAAACTGGTCCTCCATACGTGCGGGATGGAGCCCCTGAGGAAACGGATGCTCTCCTTTGGGAACCGCAAGAACCTGCTCGCAGACTACGACCAGGCCGAACATTACCAGGACGGGTTTTTCATCTACCGCCTGTACTGATAGTTCAGGCACATTCCGCTCCCCTCACCGCTCTCTTTTTTTTCTGGCATCTTCGTCGTATATTTGTACAGGGATGACTTTTTCCCCGACCCACAAAAAATATACCCCCCGGCGGTTTATATCCAGTAATGACCCCGGTGCACCCGTCCTTTTTCCCTCGTTTCGGAACCACCGTTGTTCTGGCGATCTGTATGGCGACCTGCCTTTTGGTAGGTGGCGCCTGTGCCGCCGACGCATACTATACCGGCTACCTTGGGGATGTCATCGACCTGCATGGCTCCTCCAGCCAGGGCACACAGGTGTACCTTTTCATGACCGGCCCCGGTCTTCCCACCGATGGCGTGACCCTGACCGATATCTCCCAGCGGGCAGACCAGGGACAGTTCACTGTCGTCGATCTTGACAGCAGCGGGCAGTGGTCGATGCAATGGGATACGTCACGGCTTGCACAGCTGATCAATCCCGGGACCTATACCGTGTACGTGACCCAGAAACCGGTTGATTACTCGCATCTGGGCAGCAGCGACACGTACAAGACGCTCTCAGTGTACCTGCAGGACGCCGGCACCCGCACGGGCAGCATCTCCTCATACACATTGCACCTGGATGACTCCGGGACCACGGTATCCCCGACGCCGACGCTGTCAGCTCGAGATCCCGACCCCGACATTCCCGGTTGCTCCCCCTGAGCAACCGACAGTGCCTGTGCCCCAGTATTCCGCGGCCCCGCCTTCTGCGGAAACGACCCCGTCACCTGTTCCCCTCCAGCCCCTGGTACCCGTCATCGCGGTGCTGGCCTGCGCCGGGCTGGCCATATACCGGTCAGGCCGCCGGTAACTGCTTTTTGGCCATCATTTTTCCCGGGAGGCCATTTTATTAGGGATGGGGCGGACTCTGTCTATGATGCACTATGGACAATGCAGCAATGCTTGAGGTGGCGCACCACCTTGCCTGGGTCGGACGATACGACGACGCTCTTGCTGAATACGACAGGATCCTTGCGGCTGACGCACAGAACACCACAGCGCTCGAACAGAAAGGCGAGGTCTTCTATGCCCTCGGCAGGCACGAGGACGCCCTTGCCTGCTACGACCGTGCGCTCGCGATAAACCCTCATCTCCTGACGACCTGGTACGAGAAAGGGTATGCCCTGCGCAAGATCGGCAGGTACGCGGAATCGATCACCTGTTTCGAGCAGGCCCTCGCTCATGACCCGGAGTACATACCCGCCCTTGCAAACAAAGGCTATGCATTAAATGCGCTGGGGAGGTACGAGGATGCGATCGCCTGTTTTGACCGTGTCCTCGAAAGGAGCTCCAATAATATCCGGGCCATGACCGCAAAAGGGATCGCCCTGCTGGGACTCGGGCACAGCACGGATGCGCTTGCCACCTTCGACCTGGCGATCAGCCTCAACCCGATCAACTCCTTTGTCTGGCAGCACCGTGCCGAGGCGCTACGCCGGCTGGGGCGTGATGCGGATGCCGAAGAGAGCCTCCGGCACGTGTCTGGCAGGTAACGCGGTACCGGGCGGGGCACAAAACAATCCGGGAATACTAAAACCTGAAAAAACGGGAAAAATCCTTTTTTACAATTTACCCCTAGGGGCGCTCAAAAAAAAAATTAGATGAGTTTAAAGATGGGGTGGCTTTCTGCTTTGACATCGATACCCAAGGGACGCATTGCCTCGAGGACCGTGATGTCCGTGTATGCCTGTGCTGTGATCATTGCTTCGACATTCTCGATCGGACCGTACATAATCAGGTCGGCACCGAGGGTGCTTGCAATCATGTTGCAGCCGATATCGGGTGCTGACCATGCGGCCTGCTTGATACCCTCGATACCGCCAAGGTAGTGTTTGGACATCTGCTCGAGCAGCACATCGTTGCCCTTGTAGCCCTCTGCCAGTAATGACGGGGTCTTGTGGGTGCCCTTCCAGCGGCGGAGCCATGTCCAGGCAACGGTCATGTTGTGGTATGCACCACCGGTCGGGAAACCGTGGATTGCCTTACAGGCGAGAATCTCACGGTATGCACTACCGGAACCAAGACCGAGCGGGGTTGCTGCCGTATCAAGGATCGGGCGGGTGATTCCGCACTCTTCTGCGATGGGGATCATGCCCATCTTCTGGCCTGCGACGCCTCCTTCGACAAGCACTTTCTCACGGCCCGCGACTGACGGGTCTGCCGGGTTAAATGCGAGGACAATCGCAGCATCCACATCACTGTTCTTCAACGCATCAATGTTCTCCTGTGCAATAGAACCGTTGATTGAGTTGTAGATCGCACGGTGTGCGAGCCCGACATCAGTCACGTACTTGCATGCATGGGCAAGTGCCTTTGGCACAGATGAATCCATCAGGAATGCAGTCTTGTTGTCGATACTGTCGAACCAGCTGATGTCAGCTTTCGAACGCCTCCGGATATTCAGCAAGGATCTGGATCATGTGCGGAATACCGGTCGCGTCAGAGAGTGTCTGACAGCGGTTCCAGAGTGCTTCAGCCATCGGCTTGTTAATCTTTCCTGTCTTGTCGTCCAGTACAGCCTCATGTTTGTTGTAGAAGATTGAGGCTGCAAGAACGGTCGGGTACTCCCCGGGTTGTCCACCAATCTTAGTGCCGTTGAAGTCCCAGACCTTCTGTTCTTTTTCGAATTTGAACATTGTTTTACACCTCCATTACACCAATGCCATCAATTTCTGGAGCATAAACAGCAGCATGACAAATACGATTAATCCTGCAACGAGGCCGTACAGTATGCCGATATCTCTCCCGATTTTTCTCCCAACACGCTGTGCCACTTCAGCATCCACGAACTCGATTTTCTTCTCGATCTTGTCGAGTCTCTTCTCGATCTCGAGGAACTGGGGGTTCACCCCTGCTGTCGCGACTTCAACTCCGCCGGCAGCTTCCTTGACTTCGACGACGATAGCATCAGCCGCGAAAGCGCCGGGGTCTCTGGCCTTGAGTTCATTCATCTTGGCCTTGATGGTGTTGAGGTCCTCACTCTCCATGATGTTGACGACTTCGATCTGCTCCTGGAAACGCTTGATCGCCGCATCATTGAGGTTTTCAATGAAGGGGATAGCACCTTCAGCGCCGACGACCCTGCCGTCTTTGACACCGCCTTTATGGAGAGCGATCATGGTCTGACCGGCGAGGTGTCCTTTGACCTCGGTACCGCAGCAGAGCATGAACCGGATGTTGGGGTTCGCGATGTAATTGGCGATGACCTTCTCGAGACCGAGATTCTCGGTCTTACAGGACCCGCACATCGCTGCGCCTGCACCACAGATACCTTCTTCGTCGAGGTGAGATCCAAAGGTGACGACAGCAACACAGACTGTTTGCATCTCCTGAATGGAAGTCACCCTTGACGAGCGGCCATCCACTTGCTGGTGATTTTTTGTCTGCCATTTGTCTTCACCTCAGATCAGTAATGCCGGCACCACTATCAGGATCACAGCTATGAGCAGTCCCGCGACAAAGGCGATGAGGCCGTTTGTTGAACTGGCCGACTCAACCTTGTTGGTTCGTGCAAGGATCTGTGATTTGTAGCGGATGTTCTCAACCATATTGTCGATTGCAACCAACCTGACTGGTCCTGCAGCAACTTTTGCTTCTTCTTCTGCCATCTCACTTCACCCCATCCACATGAATCCGATCAGGGCGAAGGAGACGATCAGGCCGATCATCAGCCCCTCGATCTTCCCTGCGTAGACACCAGCGGCAAACTTGTCGCGGTATCCGATATCTGTCACCATCTTCTCGATGACCTTCATACGGGCAGTGATGATCGCGATCTCGCCGGAGATTGGGGCAACTTCGCCACCTGCTTCCTCAGTGCCGCCGGCAGCTTCCTTGACTTCGACGACGATAGCATCAGCCGCGAAAGCGCCGGGGTCTCTGGCCTTGAGTTCATTCATCTTGGCCTTGATGGCGTTGAGGTCCTCACTCTCCATGATGTTGACGACTTCGATCTGCTCCTGGAAACGCTTGATCGCCGCATCATTGAGATTTTCAATGAAGGGAATAGCACCTTCAGCGCCGACGACCCTGCCGTCTTTGACACCGCCTTTATGGAGAGCGATCATGGTCTGACCGGCGAGGTGTCCTTTGACCTCGGTACCGCAGCAGAGCATGAACCGGATGTTGGGGTTTGCGATGTAATTGGCGATGACCTTTTCGAGACCGAGGTTCTCGGTCTTACAGGACCCGCACATCGCAGCGCCTGCACCACAGATACCTTCTTCGTCGAGGTGAGATCCGAAGGTGACGACAGCAACACAGCTGTTTGCATCTCCTGAATGGAAGTCACCCTTGACGAGCGGCCATCCACTTGCTGGTGATTTTTTGTCTGCCATATCAGCCCACCTTGATCAGCTGGAATGCAATGACTCCTGCAACGAGTAGTCCGATGGCAAGTCCATACCAGAAGGCATTGATGCTGCCACCGATTGTAAGGGTCTTTTCGCGGCCCGGGAACGATGCAACATAGTTTCCTTCGCCGGAAAGCATATTGACCAGATCGTCTGCCGAGGCCTCGAGGAGTGTAACCCTGTCAATAACCGGGGATAGCGATTCGCCGGCAGTCGTGACGATACCGATAAGGGGATCGGCTACGAGCCCGTACTCCGGGAGCACCAGAACGTATGCCATGTTAGTGTCCCTCCACTTCAGGAATCGGTTTTGCGTCGAGCCACGCGAATGCATCACGCTTCGAGAGCTTGATGTACTCACAGTAGGTGTATACCCAGCCTATCAGGGCGATGATGAGTGAGAGGATGGCCGATCCTGCGCTGATGAGGGCAAACGACATGATGGCTGCTACGATCATGCTCAGGAATCCGCACTCTGCGGTGAGCATGAGCATCCGGTCCTGTTTCCAGCCGGGTCCCAGGCACGCGTTGAACGGGTGCTGGATTGCGATTGCCCCGAGCAGGAATGCTACGGCCGTGAGCCCGCCACCAATGAACGAGATCTGGTAGCTGGGCATGGCAAGTGCGCCAAACAGCGTGACAGTCCCGGTGGTAAGGCCGGTGAACGTGAAGCTGCCCGTCATAAGGACGGCAAAGCCCATCAGGGTAAGTGCCCCGACAACGGCGAGTTCAGTGAGTGACTGGATCATTACCGGGATCTTCATGTTGAGGACATCGTTTGAGAGATACCCCAGGACGAGCCCGATAATGGCTGCAAGGACGAGCGCAACGATGGGTGCTGCAATGCCGAACTTGGTAGCAAGAAGCATCGCAATGACACCGGAGCCGAATGCGATCATACCTGCTGAAGGTACACCGGTACCGATACCGTAACTGCACAGCACCTTGATGGTGTGGCTCCCCCAGATGAGGGCTGCAATTACGGCGAGGCCTCCGAAGAACGAGAACATCTCGGTGCCGGTGGCCACATTAAGATAGGAGAGGTACAGGCACACGATCGTGCAGATGAGTCCTGCGATCAGGATCTTCGTGTGCGGGATGCCTCCTTCGATTACTTCAACTTTTACGGTCATTTCAACACCTCAGATCGTGACGATCAGGATCGCCACAAGACCGCAGAGCGCCGATGCGACCGCGGATGCAACGATGGCCCGTGGCCAGCGCTTGAACTTGGGGTCGTGCGGGCCTTCGATTGTTCCTGTGATGTTGTAGGCAGTCAGCACCGCGTTCACGAGGAACATGCCGATAGCAAAGATACCTGCGGTAGCTACTGCAATCGGGAGAACCTGGGTTGCGGATGCGTTCAGGACGGTCGGGAGCGTTGCCTGGTAGAGGCTGAGAAGCTCGAGATAGATGAGCGTTCCGCCAGCGCCTCCGAGAATACCGCCGGTGACACCGCCGACAAACGAGACGAACGGAAGACCGTGGCCTTCGGTACCCTGCGATTTGAATTCAGGCTGGGTGTCCCCGGTGATCGGGTCCTTTGCTACCTTGCCTGAGGCTGCGGGGATACCCATGCCAAAGACATAGACGAAGTTGACCATCATACAGGTGATGGCCATCATCATTCCGCCGCCGACTCCGCCGGTGATAATGGCGATGACAAAGCCCTGGTCTGCTGCCCAGGCGCCGCCGAAGAGTCCGGCAAGTCCTGCACCTGCTGCGAGCATGGCGACACCGGTTGCGATACCGGGTGCCTGGCCCATGGCTGCGGGTGCGCCGCCGACCGGCACGAAGTGGACACCGAATCCAATCAGGACACCGCCGATGACCACACCGATCAGGGCCATGAGGCCGAGACTTGGAGAGACCATGTAGGCGATCCCGAGAAGGATGAGAAGCAGGACCACACCGACCACCATTGCGGTGGGATTCATTGCCGAGCCTGCGGCCGGCTTTGCTGCGACTGCGGTCATGGTGCTGCCTCCTTTACCGGTGCCGTGTAGGGTCCGTAGTTCTTGCGTGCCCAGACTTCGATGTACCGGTCGACGATGGTGAAGATCAGGATGATCAGGATACCGACGATGATCGCTCCCCATCCGGGGCTGAGCTGGTCAAAGACGATAGTACGCCAGAGTTCGAGGAATACGATCAGTCCGAAACAGAGACCTGCTGCGGGACCACCGAACTTTGAGGTGAAGTACCCGTTGTCGAGCGAGTTGCGTTCTCCGGCTTCAGCATACCGGACGATGTTCCCGGATGCTGAGATCGGGACACCGGCACCGAACTTCTGGTTCTGGTACTGGCGTTCCTTGCCGTAGTACGGGTTTCCTGTTGCCGATCCTGCTGCACCGAGGGTAATTCCCCAGATGAACCCGAGCAGCGGCAGCGGGAACGGGTGTCCCAGCGCGACGTTGATCAGGTAACAGATGGTGACAGTACAGAAAATTGCTACAAAGGCGTGAGCCATGGCAACCGTTGTCATGGACTTTAAGATGTCCACGTATACCGGTTGGCCGAACTTGGAAAGACTTGCCGTCCTGCCCAGGTATGCGGTTGTCGCATAGATGCCCTGAACGAAGACTGCAAGAAGGGAGCCCAGGACAATCGCGAGAACCGCGTTGATCTGCATAGCCAAAAAGGCCCATGCAAGTCCTGCGCCCAGAGCACACCACAGACCATATGCCGGGGGTTCTCCGGCAACCGCCTTATTGAAGATGCGGTGCACGAAACCCATCTGCGGAGCGAGCTGAACCTGTGAGTTGGGGTCTCCCTGCGACCCGATGTTGGATTCAGTATCTTCCGCGGAACCGGCTACGGTGGCAAGAGCTCCTGCCAATGCAGTAATTCCAATGCCAAATACTATTTGTTCCATTTAGCCTCCTCCCTGCGTGCGAATGCACGAGAGTATTCAAAATGCAATGCCACACACATCGAGTTAAACTCTTTGTGGTTAGTGTAAAATTAGTGAGATCTTGATTAAAAGGTTTCGAAACTGTGTTTGGAAATCGGGGTATTTAAAGCCCGAATTATAAAAACAGGGCCGATAATGGTTTTTTTAGGCATCTGGACTTTCGTTAATGAAAGACAGGTTGTGTTCGGGGCAAGCAGTCTTGTTCTGGCCGTCGGAGGGTCCGGGAGAACCCGATCAGTATTCCGGAAAATCCGTTCACGGGAACCGCTCAGGGTGTGGTGTTCTGAGGATGATCGTTCGCGTTAGCTGCTTTTTCTGATACCCGACAAAACTGTGCCGGCACCCGGCGGGAGGGGGAGTGAGCCCCCTCCCATTATCGTTTTCACGCTCACGGATGCCGGTTGTCTTCTTATTCTTCCATATGGTCGAGGACCCGGTCCCACATGACGAGCAAGCCGGGGACGATCACATAAGCGAGCAGTCCTGTGCCGAGGAAAGCCCCGATGATGATGAGTTCATTGTCCATGATCTCCCCCTGATCGGTTCCCCGCGGGGATTGGCTTATCCAAGTGCCGGTACGCCGTCTGCCCAGGTCTCGATCCAGTTCCTGATGCCGTCGTCCTCATAGGACGAGAGGGTGACCTGCTGCCGGGAGAAGTTGATGTAGTACAGCTCGCCGTTGGGGTCGTGGCATTTGAGGGTCGCGGAGTAGCTGTCGGCCTCCGCCATATAGGCCGGGATGCCGCCGTGGGCCGTGGTGTTCGCGGTGTTTGCGAGGACGGCGGCAATGCCGGTGTTGAACCCGGTGATCGTGCCGTAGGTCTCGGTGGTCCTCCCGACAACTTTCGCGTCGTTGTCCTGGTACACGATTCGTGCCGTGTAGGACTCACGGATCTTTTCTACGGGCGGGTGGCTGGCGCCCGAGCTCATATACGATACACACCCGAACGGATTGTTCAGGATGACGGACTGGATGAGTGCGTTGAACGAGGTGATGTCCTCGATGGGGGCCGTCAGTTTGCGGCCCGCACTCTTCACGTTGGTGTTCTGGCTGAAGTCTGCCATTGTTTATTCCTCCTTTTTTCTCTTTGTCTCGGGGCGCCCGTTGACACCTACCTGTAGGCAGGAGGGATTATTACGGGTTCGCGGGGGGTGCCGGTCCGGGGCAGGTTCTGACCCGGTTCGCCAGTCCGGGATTATTGGCGTGCAAAAAGAGCGATTGGGGGCTATCCTGTCTGGGATTGGAGGTATTCACCAGATCGTTCTTCTCTGAAAAAAGAATCCTCGCCTTAAAAGAAATTTTGTCCGCCTGTTTTGCGGTGATGTGCGGGCATGGTGCGACGTGCAGAGCGCTCATCGTTTCTCTGAGACCTAAAAAAGGAAAATAAAAAGAGGGGGAAATCCAGGAAGGCTCACTTGATCTTTTTCTCGAGTTTCTTGAGCTTCTTCTTCGCGTCTTTGCTCCCCGCAGCCGCCTGCTTCGAGAGCTCTTCTGCCTTGGCCTTCTTCACCTGGTTCAGCTTCGTCAGTTGTTTCTTACTCGTTGGCATTCAGTTACCTCGTTAATCTTTGGCTGATTCCGGTTAGTTTTTTTCCTTCTTAAACTATCCCTGTATCGCTGTACGAGCCTGTAAAAACCTTCGGATATGTGAAAATCTGACCAGTGATTGCCGTACATTATTAAAAAAATCTGACGTTCTCCGCAAAAAAAAGATTATTTCCGGTCCCGCTCCATCAGGTCATGTGCGAGCCAGATACCGCCGGGGAAGACATCGTAGAACCTCCACCGGCACCGGGGGGAATACACCCAGATCATCTTCCGGAACTGCGACGGGGGGTTCATGTCGCGGAGGTAATCGATCTCTGTCCTGCAGAACATGCAGACCGTGCGGGCATCCGGTAGCGGCCGGCGGGAACGGACGACCTCGATGATGAGCGCCCCGTCCCCCCGGATGCCGACGATGTCGAGGGGGATTTTTGATTTGCGCACGAGCACCGGCAGGTACCCGAGGCATTCGAGGATGCGGATTGCATCGAAGATGATCGCGTTGCACCGGGTATAGACCAGCGGACCGACAGTGATCTCACCTCCTTCCCCGGCCCGGGGGATAACGGTTGTCTCACCTGCGGACGGAACGCCCGTGGCGATCACGGCTCCGCAGGGGTTAATCCGGTTGCTGTACAGGGCACCGGATGCGATCCCACCCGGCGCGTTCACGTCCTGTCCCTTGATACTGGTATCTGTCATGTGAATCACTCCCTTTGATTATTGGTATTCTTACAGCGGTGCAGGGACGAGTGCGTCCGCTCGTCCGAAAATGTCAAAAACGCCGGCCCGGTAAAGGGAACGATAGCCCCGGCCCCTGCCAAAGCCATCACCCCGTTCTGCGAAGCGCTCTGCGATCAGCTCCGCACAACCTCTCACTGGTACTTATCCAGCAACGACCGGACCGGCGGTCAACGGCGTATTACAGAAAAGGCGGGCGATACGTTACCGGCCCGGGCACCCGCAGCATGCATCCCGGAACAGGTAGTCAGATAGATCGGTGCTTTCACTTTCTCAAAGAGCCCGAAGAGCCCGCACACGAGCGTCATGGAGAGGTAGCAGAACCTCGCGATGCGGCGGGCGACCTTCTTTTGGTACCCGGCCTTCGCGACCTTCCTCGTGAGACGTGTGCAGAAATCCAGGGCCATTTTGATTATCCTTACAAGGATAAGGCGGGTTAAATGCTCTGTGGTAGATTCGAAAAATTTGGTAGTTATCCGGGGAATCGGGGGCCGGGATGGGGCCGGATGGAGGTGACCGGGGTGTTGGATGGGAGGGGGAGCGCGAAATATTTTGAAAATTTTAATAAAATTAGTTTATTTTTGGTTCGAATTTGGGTGCTCGCATTGTTACGGTAGGTTATAGGTATCTGCCAAAATGCCACCCATCACATGCGGCATCTTTTCTGATATCACTGTTCTGGCTCATGGGCTCGCTTGGCTCGCGCGCGGGTTGCGGTTTTTATATCAAATATATGAAAATTATGGCTGACTCTCTTTCTTATTTAATGAAGGAAAACACATATCGTTTCAGAAAAAGGATAAACTATTAATGGAAAATTTGCCGCTTTCCGATTTTCAACAGATCATCGAAACTGATATCGAAATTTTATTTTCCGAACTTTCTTCAATAACAGCAGATAAAACAGGCTTGTTAATTACCATTGTAGTCTTCGATTTTCTCTGGATACAATTCCGATTTAGGGAAACAATTCCCTGCTTGGATTCCCATTAGTCTAATTGTTATTATCACTTGGTCAATGAACGAAATTTCGACAAAATATTATGATTTTGAATCAAGTCAATCCTCTCAAAAATCTAGTCAAACAGTGAAGTCCGCAAAAGATCCAGAAAAAACAAAAATATTGTATTTATTGGATTTAAAAAGCAAATTCTCTTTAATTAAGCCTTTTTTGGTATCTCTTTTAATTATAATATTTGTTTATTTTTTAGTTTTGAGCTATTATTTCTATCAATTGGATCCAACCATTCTTGTAAATCGAACTAGTATTTTGTTAACAGTGATCCTTTTTTTAGCTTCAGTGTTAATTTTGGGTGAATTAATTTTCCCAGATTTTCATATTATCAAATTTTGCATAAAATATCAAAATAATCCTTCTAGATTGAAAAATTTTTTTGACTATTTAGTCGATAAAATTCTAAAAAGTGGGTTAAAAATTCAGGTTTATATTCTTCCATTCTGCCTAATCGTTTTTCTATTTGCAAATCAAATAAATCAAAATTTAATGAATTCGATGAACGATCCAATATCTATAGTTTTTATAATCGGTCAATTCGTTTTGTGGATGCTATTAGTCGATATTTTTGCCATAGAACAAGCAAAAAAAATTTTGAGAAGAAAAATAAAATGGCTATCTTCTTTGAAAAGTGAAGTATTTGAGCAAAGGATCAAACCGGATAAGATTTTAAACACTTTTTCCTCACAAATTGAAAAATATTTATTAACAAACTTATTTTCATATAATATTCGTGAAATGCTTTTCTTTTTTTCAGATTTTTCAATGAACTATGACATTAATCTCGCTTTGAACTCTCCAAATGATTTAATTATGAAGTTTGTTAAATTAAGATGAATCCAAAATCAAAAAGATAATTGGTAAAATTTTATTTGATTTTTATAGCATAGAATTTTCTTTCCATTATCTGCTCTCTGTTTTTACACACTTGTCCCATTGATCCAATCGCTCCTTGACATGCTTATTGAACGTAAACGGTTGATCTCCCTCGGCGTTCTTCTTCATGTAATGCAACGTGCCTTTTGAGAATCCGCATACATTAGTGGAGGAGGGCCCCCCACCCTCTCAGCCACATGGGGGGGAGGGTACCCCCCACTTGAAAAAAAGAAGGGAGGGGGGGTATGGGGGACCCCCCTCCCCCCCTTGTCCGCATCCGGCGCCTTTTTCTGCATGGCCTGATCCTGTGGTTCGCGTGGAATTGCTGCCGTGAATGGAGGGGTCTGTGGGGTTTTCCGGGATTTTGGCGGATCGTCTGGCCGGGTCATGAGGGGGGAGGGGGGTACCCCCCTGTTGGGCCGGCACATGGGGGGGAGGGTACCCCCCACTTAAAAAAAAGAAGGCAGGGGGGGTATGGGGGACCCCCCCCTCCCCCTCCTCCCTCCACACCACCCGTCACCCCCACCCCGGTTCCGTTATTGCCGGTCCGTATCCTTACCGCTAAATACCGCAACGGCTCTACCTCTTCTCATGCCAAACCTTTCGCACTTCATGATCCCTGCCGATGATGTGGACCGGGCACGGCGCTTCTACTCCGCGCTCCTCGGCTGGACGATCGAGCCGGTCGTCCCCACGCCCGATCCCGGGGGGATGGCAGCGATGCAGTACCACGCGATCACCACCGGGCCGGCTGCGGCTGGCACGCTGAACACCGGCGGGATGTACAAGCGGCACCTGCAGGAGCCGATCCTGGATTTCGTGCAGGTGGAAGATATCGATGCCGTGGTCCTGAAGGTGGAGAAGCTGGGTGGGAAGATTACACTGCCCATCACTGTGATCCCGGGTGTGGGACTGACCGCGATGATCCTCGATACCGAGGGGAACCTGTTCGGCCTTCTGATGCCGGAAAAGAAGTGAAAGGCGGGGGGAGGTCTGCCCGCAGGGGTTACGAAGCCTTATTCTGCCTTCTTTTTGCCCTGACATGCTGTTCCCGGAGATGAAATAAAATGGCAAATAGAATACTGTCCCAGAACAGGACGGAAATGCCAAGGACATTTTGATCAATTTTCAGGGACGGCACGATCCCGTTTATTCCCAGCATTATCACTGTCGGTACAAAATTCAGGATGAGAAATCCCAGCATCGCAATAAAATAAACGATCCAGAGAATTCCGATTGCCGCTCCAAATTTATCAGCACCACAGCACAGATAGGCAGGATCGCACTGGCAGGGAGGATTGGTCTGGAGTGAAAAGAGGGCTAAGACAAGGAGAAGCAGACGACCGAGAAGTACTCCGGCTATCGCCCAGCCTTTCCACGTGTTCCACTTCATGTCATCAACTATTGATTCATTTGAACATTTTGTTATTATATAGTAGTCTGGTATGCGTATTGTCGTCTGAAGAACTATCGCTTCAATGGGATGCCCACGCGGCGGGGTATCTTTTTTTCAGATCCTGCCGCTGCGCTATCCGCGCTCCGGTTGCGAAAATCTCCGCGTAAAACCGTTAGAATCCCCGAATCATAAGAAGGCGTATATCCCGGCATAAAGAGAGTACTACTACGTGGCATAAACCACAATCAACGAAAAGGAAGTGATTACTACGTCAGTGAAGATAACCAAAGCAGTCGCAGCCGCGAAGAAGGCATCGGCAAACGCGAAGGCCGCTGCAAATGACAAGAACACTAGCGCGAAGAGCGCGTAACTCCCCCTCATTTTTTTTCGTTTTTATCCCGGGAGAAGTGATTCCGGGTGATTATCTCCTGGTAAAATGCAAAAAGCACGAGCGTGCGAAAGGAGAAGAACCCTGTTATGGTATCCTGATCTTTCCTTCGATCTCCTGGAGGCGGGTCTTCTGAACCCTGATCGTAGCATCCAGTTTTTTCAGCGCCTGGCAGATGTTGTCACTGGAATGGATGTTCGAGTTGTTGAGATTATACCTGGTCTCGAAAATATTCAGGAATTGCTTGTTAATATCGACGCTTCTTAAGAGAAGGGCATATTCATTAACAACGCCGGAATCAACCCCACGCTTCATGGCCCGGTCCACCTCGGACCGGATAGTCTGCCTGCGGTGGAACACATGCTCGATCGCAGTATACATCTCAAAGTCGGTAACAGGCTTGAGGACATAATCTTCAATATCGTCACCGTACTTCTCCATTTCGGCTGGAGTCAGTTGTTTTGAGGTAAGGATGAGTACCGGAATAGGTACGGTAGCCACATTATTTTTGATCTTTTCCAGCGTCTCCCAGCCATCCATCGGCTCCATCATAATATCGAGGAGGATAAGATCCGGAGCAACCTCTTTTAAGATCTCCAGGCATTCTTCACCGCCGTGTGCAGCAAAGGTACCGTACCCTCCTTTTTCAAGCATCTTTACAAATATATCTACGACATCACGACTATCGTCCACCACCAGGATTGTGTTCATTGAGATCATCGTTTCAGGTTCTTTGGTTACAGATCAGGATCAGGTGTGAGGATACATGAAACCTGTTATTTATTGGTGCATTTTTTTCGCTCCCGCTCTCGCTCCATGGGGGTGCCCACGCGGCGGGGGCGCGAGCCCCCAAAAGCGCCGGTAAAAAGCGCCGGTTTTACCGGAGTTTTCGTGTTTACCGCATCGCGTTCTTCCGCATCAGCGCCATGACGCCGGGCTTTACCGGCTTCTGCGGCCGAGGCATCCCGAACCCGCCCATCTCCATCGGCGGTGCGTCGAACATCTCCTTGTTGAGCCGGTCGCCGATCTCGTCGAAGATCCGGGTATAGGCCACGCAGTGCGGGTCGACACCCTCGATCTTCCCCGGTGTCGGCGCCATCGCGTTGTAGGGACACCCGCCACGGCAGTACTTAATATGCTTACATTTCCCGCAGGCCGTATCCACGTAGTCCTTGAAGGCGAGCATCAGTTTTCCCGCCGGCGACGCCATCAGGTTTTCTATCGTCGGGTGGTCCCTGACATTCCCCATCACGTACTCCGGCATCCCGACAAACCGGTAGCAGGGATAGATGCACCCGTCAGGGCCGATCGCAAAGGTACTCCCCATGCAGTCCACGTACGTGCAGACGCTCCCCCGGCGGGTGAACACGCACCGGCAGAGATCGTTGATGTTCATCACCTCGATCTCACCGATGTGGCCGAGCGCCTCGTCGAGGAGATAGATGAGGAGATCACCGTACTCCGCCGGTTCCAGTGCCCACTCCTTCGGGTTCTCGGACCGGAGCGATGGCAGCGCCGGGTGCAGCTTCAGGGTAAAGTCCTTCTCAAGGAAGAACCGGAAGATCTCCTCTTTTTTCTTCACCGACCTGTTCGTGAACGTGCAGATGAACCGCACGTCGAGGCCGTGGGCCTTTGCGATCTCGTAGCCCCGCATACACTTCTGGTAATACCCGTCCCCCCGCTGTGAATCGGTGATCGCCTCGGGCCCGTCGATGCTCGACCCGATGGGGACGTGGTAGGCCGCAAGGACGTCCGCGATCTCCGGGGTCATCCGCCAGAGGTTCGTCTGCATCGCAAACTCCGGGTGCATCCGGGCGAGCCCGTCAGTCAGGAGCGGCAGCGCCTGCCGGTAAAAGTCCGCCCCCGCAAGCAGCGGCTCCCCGCCGTGGAACGTGAACGTCACCCGGTCGTTCGGGATATCGCCCAGCCATGCCACGATCTCCTTGAGCGTATCCACGGTCATGACCGGCGACCCCTCCTCGGAACTCCAGCAGTACTTGCACTTCGAGGGGCAGCCCAGCGTCGGGATGATCATGACGTGGAACGGGTTTTTCATGAGGATTTTTCCCTTCGTCAGAGTATAAGGGTTTTCATACGCCCCCCGCACATGATCGGCGGGAGTACCTGGTAAAAAGGGTGAGGGCCCTGCCCCGTGTGTATCCCCCGGTTGCCATAGAGGCGCCGGCACGTCGGCGCTCTTCTGCCCGGAGGTATCCGGGGTTAAGGATTATTTTGAACCCGCAGCACCGATGACGATGGATAACGCAGCGATGATCTCCGGGAGCATCTCCGCCGGGAATCCCATCACCATCTCGTCGTCCCCGATGCCGGAGAACCTGCGTGAACCATCGCAGCCCAGCGAGAAGTTCGCCTGGCCGGAGAGGTAGGTCTGCGCCGTCGCGTCCGCGCAGACCGACTGGATGCCCGAGAACTCGGCATGGATCCTCCCGCCGAGCCGGAAGAGGCTGCTCTGGGCGAGCTTGAGCATGTTGCGGGGCGTTGTCACGATCACGATGACCTGCGGGGAAAAGGGCGTCTTCTCGAGCGGTGCATAGAGTGTCGCATACGTCTCTCCTGTGTCAAGGTGCGGGATCCTCTCGATGGTACGCTTGCAGGCAGCGGCGCTGTCGAATTTTCCCAGTTTGAAATAGAACTCGCCGTTTTTTAAGGTCGGCGTAATCCCCCGTAACCCCAGCGACCATGCACCGCCGTTGCATTCGTGCTTATCGGCAGGAGCGTAGAAGATCTTCCCCTCGGTCCGGGCCAGGTTCACCATCGAACAGTGCCGGATGGTCTTGTCGAGTTCCACCATCCCGGCCGGGATATCAACTTTGGTGGGCGCAAACCTGATGGCGACCGGCGATCCTTTCAGGTTCAGTATTTTTTTGAGTTTTTCTGCGGCCTCGGTATAGTCCACGGCTATTTTGGTCTGATCGGTACTCATATCAGTTCCTCGTACTCCTCGTTTCTGAAGGGTAATTACCCATATGAGCGAAACCATAAAAAGATGGCGGAACGGTCAGAAACGTTCAAAAAAGGGGGACTGCATTACCGGGGGCACTTCGGGCACCGGCCTTCTGCCGCTTTCTGGCAGCCTGCCATCTCGATACCCTTACCGTTCACCAGCGCGTCGGCGATCTTGCGCCTGGCCTCGTGCAGGTCCCGCCATGCGGTCTTCCGGGAGACCCCCAGTTTTTCCGCCGCTTCTTCCTGTTCAAGCCCCTCAAGATCGATAAGCCGGATCAGCTCGATCTCCTCGGGCTGCAGTGAGATCCCGGTGCCGTCCTGCTCCGGGCAGCAGCAGGGCTGGTAACAGCGCGATTCCGACGTGCTGGTAATGATACGCCTGAGACGCGGCCTCCCCCTGCGGGGGCATTCATTCCGGGTGGGAATCTCATCGGGCATTATCGCATGCTCACAGATAGAGTGTATCCGGAATAGTATAACAGACTTACCGGGACAGCCGGGAACCTTTCCCCTGCCCCTGACGTGGGTGGTTTTAGTGAACAGGCTGTTCCTGCACCAGATACCGCTTGATGATCCGGTAGGGTGGGGATGTGTCCCGGAATTTTTTTACCCGTGTTACCTTGTACCGGCAGGTCAGGAAGGCCCCGGTGTGGCTCCTGCCGAAAAACCCGGAGATTGCCTGACCTGACGGGCTGCCCGGCGGTAAACAGGACCGGAGTTCCTGGACGGTAATCCAGCGCTCCGAACAGCCCCGCTCGTCCATATACTGTTCAAGCAGATCCGGGATCAGAAAAGAACCGGTCAATTGCTCTCGCCGTTCCATGGGGATAACCTGGTGCAAAAAGGGTGTTTTAATGACAGCGCGGCCCATGCCCGCAGGGAGGGCGTGCGTTTCTGGCATCATCCTCGGACTGGCAGCAGCAGGTATTTCCAAATTTTAAGGGAGACGTGCAGGATTCCCGGTGGCTGACCCCGGCTTCGTGCTCTTCGTGTTTCTCGCCGCAGGCGCAGGTATGTTCATCAATACACCCGCGTCGGGCGGGGGATGCTGATTCATTGGTAGTGGCTGGGGTTTTTGTTGGTTCTGGCATTGACTCACGACGTAGTTGTTGTGTTATAATTACTCATATGCGCATAAATCATATAAAGTATTCCGTCCTGACAGCGAAGACCCCGGCTTCGCTCATGCCTCGTCGGACAGGCCTCCCGGTACGGGAGATATCTTCGGGGCAGGGAACACGCGCAAAAAAGAAAAAAAATTTGGTTGGGGACGATTGTGCTTACCTTGAGGGGATGATCAGTGAGCGCTCGCCAGCGGGCATGAACTCGCGGATTGCACCCTTGGCAAACTCGCGGCGGAC
Organism: uncultured Methanoregulaceae archaeon; assembly: GCA_963717525.1. Classification (GTDB taxonomy): domain Archaea; phylum Halobacteriota; class Methanomicrobia; order Methanomicrobiales; family Methanospirillaceae; genus Methanoregula. Next base: position 1,537,266 of record OY970343.1, on the reverse strand, counting down.
TTCTGAGAAGTCGAACTTGAGCGACGGGTCTGCGAACGTGATCTTCATGAGCGGGGACAGGGTCCATGCATCGCCGCGTGCAATGTGGGCGGCGCCGGCAATGGCTGCATATTCTCCCTGGTGTCCGACGTTCATTGCATAGTTCGGGTAGTTCGGTCCGCGGAGCTCGCCAACCAGTCCCTCGTCGGGGCGGATCGACATGGAGTTTGCGGAACCGCACTGGTCCTGCAGGTCGTAGCCGAAGAAGCCGAGACGTGACCAGCCTTCCTTGTGCATGAGCATGGACAGGTACCAGCCGTTCAGGCCGGCGTTGGAGTTGGCGGTTGCCAGTGAAACGGAGAGACCTGATGCTGCGGCAAGGACGGACGCACGCTGTGAACCACCGAAGTGGCTCTCGAGTGCAGTCGGGTACTCCTCATACTGTTCCATACCGTAGAGGTTGACCTCGGTTGCAATGTCGTTGACGACGTCCTGGGTCGCCTTTACCTTGCCGAGGGCACCGTGTTTCTTCTTGACGTAGTCCACACCGTAGCTGGTGTAGTCGTCAAGGATGTTGTCGGTGTATGCAGCGGTTGCATACTGGGTGAACCCGACACCACCGGACATGTAGCTGCCGAGCCAGATCTGGTCGAAGAGCATTGCACCGGCAGCGACGACTTCAAGGGATGCCCTGACGGGGTCGTTGGGGTACTTGCGGTCTGCCTGGATCATGTCGCAGAAGTGTCCGAACTTGATGCCACCTGGCTCGTTCGGGCCACGTGCACGGCGGGCGGGCAGGATGTCTGCCATCTGGATGACACCGGCGTGCTTTGCGGCGAATGCGAGGTCAGCGACTGCTGCTTCGCCTGCGCACATCTTGTATGCGCCGATGAAGGACATACCGATCTGCATTGCAGACCACCGGGAGGTGGTTCCGCCATCGCAGGTCCTGCTGACGGTTGTGGGGATGTGCACTGCCTGCCACATCGACTTGCCGACTGCGGCCTTCAGTCTGTGCGGCCATCTTGGCCGGGAAGAGCTTGTCGAGGTCCAGGACGAACTGGGGTTCGAGGTCGTCTGCCATCTCGTCGTCGCCCGTGAAGACCTTGACGTAACAGTCGTCCACGAGTCCCGGGTGGGTCTCAACCATGTGTTCCTGAACGACGGCTGCGCCGGGCATTGCGTGGTTCAGCACGTGGAGGTACTCGTTGATGGTTTCAGGAGTAACTTCCTTGCCGAGACGCTTCTGGAGAGTGCCGTGGGCGAGGTCGAGGCCGACGATGATCGTCCTGCGGATGTCGTCCCACATCTGCTGCATCGCAGCGTTGTTCACGAAGTGCAGGTCGTCGCCTTCGACGAATACGCCCGTGGTGCTGACTTCATAGGGTGTCAGCTGGCGCTGGCCGAGCGGGATACCGCCGCAGTGGCAGCGCTTGGGGTCGTACATGGAGATGCCGCGTTCCATCTCGGCCTTCTTGCCGGCCTTCATGAACTCGACTTTACGTGCGGACTGCTCGAGACCCTTGCGCTCGAATACGGTGGACATTGCCTCCGGGTCTGCACCGAACTTCTCCTTCATTGCCTTCAGGAAGAGCTTCTGGGTCCTTTCGATTTTTGCCTTTGCCATGATTACGCCTCCTTGGGCATGAAGCCGTATTTGGTCCTCAGCGTGTGAATGCGCTGGATATATTCTACGTATTCTGCGTCATCGCGGAATCCGGTCCCTGCTACGGAGTGGAACATGGTGGTGTGCGCCTTGAGCCACTTCTCGTCAGCTGCTTTTCCTACCTTGACTTCGGAGTCGAGGGGAACGCCGACCTGGTCCTTGACGTACTTGATCATGCCCGACTTCTTGTCGATGACAAAGCGCTGGAGCATATCGAACATCATCCCGTTCTCGTCGAGACGGAGGGAGTGTCCATGCACGGTACAGCCGCGGATGCCGGTGAGTGCTGCATCGAAGAGCTCGGTGTTGACGAGTTCCTTTGCATACTTTTCGAGATCTCTCTCACGGCATTCGATGATCTGACGGCCTGACAGCGTACCCGGGTCAATGCCGCGGAAGCGGTATGCCTCGAGGTAGCTTCTCTGGTAGGGCTGGCAGGGGGCATTGTACATCGAGTCGGTAAACTGGATGTAGCGGACGCGGTCGCCGGCCTTTGCGCCGTCGGTCGGGGTCACGAGCTTGCGGATCGGGCAGGCTGGTTCCTGCTGCTCGGCGAGCGGCGGGTGTGCACTCTTGTATGCGGAGCCGGGTGCACGGTGTCCCATGACGAGGACGATGTCCTTGTCCGTTACATCGCGAAGCTTTTCCAGCTTGTGGTCCGGGTCCATCTGCTTGCGCCTGTTCTCGGCGATATGCGTCTGGCCGGGACCGAACTGGGGTTTGTATGCCATTGTTTTATCACTCCAATGTTACTTTTTTTTCACGATTCTCATCACTGATGAAATGACTTCCGCCATCTTCTCGCGCGTGGGGGTCTGACCACGGGTCACGCCGTTCACGATCGCCATCACCGTACCTTTCGTACGGATCTTGTCGGCCGGGGGCATCACGAACGCAGTCTTCACTCCCTCCTTTGCGAGATCCTCATAATCAATCGGGGACTGGGAGACGACAACTGCCTTCACGTCACAGGCCTGGAGAATAAACCGGACCTTGTGCACCACATGGGATCGGACATTCCCATGGTGAAGTATGGCGACCTTGTGTCTCTCAATCTGCGCAACCTCCTTGTCAGTAAGCCCGAAATAGGCGCCGATGACGCCGCCGGCAATATTGGGGGCGTCCGGGGGGACGCCGCTGCCGGCGTTCAATACAAGAGTACTGATGCTGTATTCGACGCCCTGTTGTCGCAGCCCCGAGGTGATGTCGCACACCGGCTTTGTGACGTGGCGGCGTCCTGGTGACATTCCGACCACGATCACGTCCGGGTACCGGCATTCGGAGATGGTGCCCCTCTGGGCAATCCCGCCTCCTTTACCCATGCCCATCGCCTCGCGGCAGTCAACAACCTGGGTTACTCGTCCTATCGGCATTATTTATTTCCCTGGATGATTACGGGTCTGGACTTGCTGCTTGGATCAGCCAGTCCGAGCATCGATTTGTCCGCGTTCGGGCCATACTTGCAATAATCAACAAGCGATGGCTCGGTCTTCATATACCTGCCTTCCTGGATATAGAAAGAAAAGTCGGTAAAAACCGGTTCGATCGCGGCCTTCAGTACGGGGATCACATCACGGCTCTCGAGTTCGAGCACGACAGTGCCTACATGAACCTGCAGGTCCACTTCCTGGTCGCCGACGTGGATCGCCTTCCTCATCACATGGGGATTGGCGAGTCCTTTGGCGGGTCCGTAGGTAATTGTTGCGGGAAGGCGGGGTCCGTTAAGAACCATCCGCCGTACTCCTGCGACGCTGACAACTTTGTTCAGCAGGCGCTCTGTCGTCTCGGGGTTAAGCAGCCGTGCAGTGACAATCCTGCACTGGGGGAACGTGGCTTCGGTCATTTGAATCCTTTAGGGGGTTTAAATACCCTTTGCAACTGCCTGGATCGGCTTCTTGAATGCGTCGAGCTGGCCGAACGTGTCTTCGTAGATCTTCGAGGTCTGTTCGGGGCCGAACATCTGGGTACCTGCATCGAGGCAGCATGCTGCTACGATACAGGGCATACCGACACCGGCTGCATGCCGGGTAACGACGTGGTTACCGTTGAATCCGCCGGGGCCGCCGCCACCGTAAATCGAGTGGCTGAAGAACGAGAACCCGACTGCAACACCCATCGTGCGACCGAAGTCGGAGCCTGGGAGGCCGGTCTCGTGCTCGAGCAGATCGTTGAAGTAGAGCAGGGTTGCGGAAACTGCCTGTGCGAACCGTCCTGCACCACAGTTGACCATGGTTGCCGCGAGGGTGCCTGCGGATGCGTAGGCATTCCAGAGCATCGGGTCCTTGGTGTCGTAGAAGATGTAGCCGCTCTTGCCTTTCTTGCCTGCCTTGATGACTTTGTCCTCAATGGCACGCTCTACGAGGCTCTGCACGACAGGACCCGATGGTACCGGACTTGCCGTTTGCCTTGACGAGGTCGTAGACAATGTTGTTTGCATTGAGTCCCTGGTATGCGTAGAGCAGGAGCTGGGCGCGCTCGAACGGGCCGATTGCTGCGCCCATCTCGAATTCGCCGGCCTGCTCAAAGGTGGCACAGAGTGCTGCACCCTGCATGGCATTCCGGTGGGTCATCATTGCTGCATGGTTTGCGGGAATGTTCCTGAGTGCGTAGCCGAGGCCTTCGTTGTTCTGCGGGATGGACATGATAGTGACGATGTTGCCGCCATCCATGCTCATCGTCTGCGGGTAGGTACCCCAGACTGCACTCTTGACGTAGGAACCGTCGAACATGCTGACCTTGTACTGGTCAACCAGTGCGTAGGTTGTGGCTGCTGCAACCGCTGTTGATGCTGCATCATAGGTTGCTGCTGCATCCATACGGGCAGTCGGGACCTCGACGAGGATCATCTTTCCGCCGCCGACCTTGGTGATCTTGGTGTTGTCACCGTCGGTGACCTGGACCATTTCCTTGATCTTGGCTGAAAGTGCGTCGCAGTCCTTGACACAGCTGCAGCTCATGCCGCGGCCGAGGATCTGGTTGGACTTGCCGCCCATCTTACCGGTCTTGAGTGCTTCCTCGATACCGGCGAGGTTGACTGCTACTGTCCTCTTGGTCAGATCGATGACATTGAGTGCACCCTTGTTGACCAGCGGGCTGATCCTGTCAATGGTGACATTGCTCTTTAAGAGCTTACCCTCATCGTCGTAGAGGTCGATTGAGTCTTTCTGTTTCATGTGAATTCCTCCAAATCTGATTTTTATGCTATGCGGTACGGTAACTGAACACTGGTGGTGGATAACAGAACACTGGTAGTGATTGAAAGTCGCTATTGCACGTCCCCTAGATTGGGACATTGAATAATTCCCAATTTCCCTTTATAAGCGTTCCGATTTCATCTCGGAGGATTGTTTTATAGAACTTTAAAAATATTACAGAAGATTGAAGGAATGTTCAAATATTACATATATTCGCCCTTTCTTTGTTTTACGCAGTGTGACGATTCTCTAAAATAGTGTCATCATTTCTTACAAAAAATGAGAAAAGCACCTGTTTTCCGGTGCGCTTCTTATAAAAAATATTGGTATTTGACAGGGTTTTTGCAAAGGTTGTTGAACGTTCGTCACTTGTTTTCCGTAAGCGGGCTCGGCCCGAGTTCTTTTACGGTGTCAACGACGTTTGTTACGACTTTTGCCCATTTTGCACCTTCTGATGCAGAGACAAACGTCATCCGGAACCGCCGGTCGTCGAGGCCGATGCTCTTCATGAGTCTCTTGACCATGAACATTCTCTTTGCTGCCTTGTAGTTACCTTCAAGGTAGTGGCAGTCCCCGAAGTGACACCCGGAGATGAGGACTCCATCCGCCCCATCGGCAAACGCCTTGAGGACGAAAAGGGAGTCAAGACGGCCGGTGCACATCACACGGACAATCCTGATGTCCGGGGGGTACTGGATACGACCGCCGCCGGCGAGGTCGGCCCCTGCATAGGAACACCAGTTGCAGACCATGCCGAGGATCTTGGGTTTCCACTCGTCAGACATTTACTGCTCACCCCCGAGCAGGAACGCATCGATCTGGGCAACGATCTGCGGGGTTGCAAAGTGGTTCATCCAGATTGCGCCACCGGGACAGAAACCGCCGCAGGTACCACAGCCCTTACATTTGGCCTCGGTGACCTGCATGACCTGTCGTCCGTCCTTCTCTACGAGAGAAAGGGCACTGTAGGGGCAGAGGTTCACGCACATGCCGCAGCCTGCACATTTCTCTTCTATACAGGTAGCGAAGTACGGCTCGAGTTCGACTTCTCCCTTGTGGATCGGGATGCTTGCCGCAGATGCTGCGCCTTCGGCAGATGCTACCGTGTCCGGGATATCCTTCGGGCCCTGGCAGACACCGGCAAGGAAGACACCGGCCGTGGTGGTTCCGCATGGGTTCAGTTTCGGGTGGGCTTCCTGGAGCCAGCCGTCGCCAGTACAGGAAACACCGAAAAGTCTCCGTGTCCTTTCCGTGTCGCTCGCGGGCTGGATTGCTGCTGCGAGCACGACAAGATCGACTTCCATATCGACCGGGCGGTCGAGCAGGGTGTCGTCGGCATAGACATGGAGGTTCTTGGTCTTGGGGTCCTCGAGGATGTTTGCGACCCGGCCGCGGATGAACTTCGCGCCTTCATCCTGGATACGGTAGTAGAACTCCTCGTACGCCTTGCCGAATGACCGGATATCCATGTAGAAGATATAGGGAACGCAGCCGGGCATCTTTTCAACAAGCTGGTGGGCATGTTTCAGTGAATACATGCAGCAGAACCGTGAACAGTAGGGTTTGCCGACACCCGTATTGTCACGAGAGCCGGCACAGAGCACGAATGCGACTCTTTTTGGTTTCTCACCATCACTCGGGCGGACAGGGTAACCGCCGGTCGGGCCGGATGCGCAGATGAGCCGCTCGAATTCGAGACTGGTGATAACGTTCTCGAACCGCTTGTATCCCCATTCTTCTTTTTTCTCGATGGGGAAGATATCGTAGCCGGTGGCGAGGATTGCCGTCCCGACTTTGACTTTCATGAACTCGTCCTTTGATTCGAGGTCGATTGCCTTCTTTTCGGGACCACATGCGGTCACGCACAGTCCACACTTGATACAGGAATCAAAGTCAATCGTGTAGATAAGGGGAACAACCTGCGGGTGGTTGATATAAATAGCCTTCCGGGGCTTCATCCCGACTTCGAACACATTGGGCTTGATGACCGGGCAGATTGTCTCGCAGTCACCGCAGCCGTTACAGCCGCCGCCGACAATCCCACGGGCTTCCGCTTCTGCGGGAGTGAGGACACCACGCGCTTTCTTGCGGATGGTGACATCGAAGTTGCCGATATAGCCTTCCACGTTATCGACTTCGGAATAGGTCAGGAGCTCGATATCCTTGCTCCGCCCTACATCCACCATCTTCGGTGTGAGGATACACTGGGAACAGTCAAGCGTCGGGAAGGTCTTGTCGAGCTGGGACATCCTGCCGCCGATACTTGGCGTTGATTCGATGAGATAGGTCTTGATTCCTGATGCTGCAAGGTCAAGGGCTGCCTGCATGCCGGCAACACCGGCTCCGACTACCATCGCGGCCTTCTCGACCGGCACGGTTTTCGGGAAGAGGTCCTGGAGGAGTGACGCCTTTGCAACGGCGATCCTGATTGCGTCCTTTGCTTTGTCGGTTGACCCTGCATTGTCATGCATATGCACCCATGAGTTCTGCTCACGGATGTTTGCCATCTCGAACCGGAACGGGTTGAGGCCACCCTCTTTGGTGGCGGTCCTGAATGTCGGCTCGTGGAGGCGCGGGGAACAAGCGGCAACAACGACACCGGTCAGCTTGTTGTCCTTGATTGCCTTGTTAATCACCGTCTGCCCGGGCATCGAGCACATATACTTGTAGTTGTCAACATAGGCCACATTCGGGATGGTTTTTGCATATTCCTGCACGGCCGGGATATTCATTGAACCGGCGATGTTGGTACCGCAATGGCAGATGAAGACACCGATCCGGGCTTCCTGCTTGGTGGTGGCGCCGGGTGCTGCGACTGCCTTTGCTGCCGGTGCGGGAGCTTGTTTTTTGACTTCCTGTTTCACGGGAGCCTCCTTTTTTGTGTCCTGCTTCTTGGTCTCGGTCTTTTTGGTAGTTGTTTTCTTCTTTTCAACCATCTTCCCCACCTCACAGCACCTTCTGCAGGAACGGTTCGCAGCTGATCCCGTGCAGGTCAAGCCCGAGTTCCTGCGGGCTCATTCCCTGTGCCAGCCCGAGCAGCTCGGCAAAGTGCAGCACCGGTAAGTTGTACTCGACACCGAACTTTTCCTTGATCTCGATCTGGCCGCGGTCGAACTGGAGCTGGCAGAACGGGCAGATGTCGGTCAGCGCATCCACCTTTTCCTCTTTGAGGTTGATCAGCTTCTCGTTCGTTATATCCAGCGAGTGGACGATGTCGTACCCGCGGACACCGCCGCCGGCACCGCAGCACTGCATCTTGTTGCGGTACTCGACCGGCGTGGCACCGAGGGCTGCGACCAGTTCTTCCATCCAGGTCGGGTGCTCGGTGTTTAACATGACCTCCTTTTCGAACTCACGGTCCTTATGGGGCTTAGTCAGGTGGCAGCCGTAGTGGACGGCAATGCGTGCACCGGTCAGGGGGTTGACGACGGAGTCCTTGACTTTATCGACCCCTATGAATTTCTCATTATAGAGGAGTTCCGCCACGTGATAGACATTGATGGTGCCCTTGAACTCCATGTCAACTTCCTTGAGTACTTCGTTGACGCCATCGCGGAGATCCTGGTTGTGCTTGAGCTTGTGGTTGACTTCCCAGATCGACTTGTAGCAGCCGTTGCAGACAAGGGCGATATCGGTCTTCATCTGCTCGGCGAGCACAAGGTTGCGTGCTGCCATTGCATAGAAGACGTTCAGGTCGATGGAACCGAATGCACCGGGGGCCGGGCAGCAGCTTGCTCCCTTGAGGGGAACAAGATCAACGCCCAGTTTCTTGCATCCCTTGATGGTTGCAGATTCCACGCCCGGGTACCGGTTCGGTGCAATGCAGCCAAGGTATAACGCGAACGTGTGGTTTGCTTTGGATTCTGACATGTTCCCTTATCCCTCCCGTTCCTTGACAATCCTGTCGGCATTTGCCTTGAGGTTGTAGTGGTCGATGATCTTCCTGATCGCCGGCATGTATTCAGGATACATGTGGGTGGTCGGCGGGTCGCGGGTGAGTCCGAGCCTCTCCCGGGCTGCACGGTTGACATCGTTATTGGGCACACCGTGGCCGGAGCTGTAGATCGCCTGCACGGTCTTGAGGAAGTTCACCGGTATGATATCGCGGGTGAATGCCATGTTCCTCATGGACATAATAACGTCGGTGGGTGCGATGTCACGCGGGCACCGGTCGGTGCAGCTGTAACAGGTGGTGCAGAGCCAGAGATCGGGATCGGTGAGAGCCTCATTCTCGAGCCCAAGGACTGCTCTCCGCATGAACTTGCGGATGCGGTAGGTGCTCCGGGGTGCTGACGGGCACGATCCGGTGCAGGTACCGCACTGGTAGCACATGTGGGCAATGGTGCGTGAAGATGCCTCGACCTTTTTTGTGAAGTCGGGTGTAGAATCCTCACGGTAAAACCGCTGATCGTGGAGTTTTTTCTCCAGCGCTTCCGGGTAACCTTTTGATCTTGCCATGTTCGTCCTCCCTCACGCCTTCTCCATCATTTTTAGTCCGACCTGTCCGGCAATGCCTTCCTTCACCTTCGAGGTTCTCTTCGCAAAGAGTTTCTCCTTGATCTTCTTGAAGAGGTCCGTCTCCGTTCCTTTCATCCGGATGCCGGTCCGCTGGAGGATGATGATATCTTCACCGGGGCAGGCATTCACGCAGGCACCACAGAGAATGCAGTAGTCCTTGTTGACGGCAATGCTGGGCTCGATCTCGCCTTTCATGTCTGCTGCCGGCTTCTCGCTCGGAAGATAGATTGCATTTGCCGGGCAGATATCGGCGCAGGTCGAACAGCCGCCGGGACACTTTTCGGCGTGGAATTCGATGTCGCCTTCGAAGATCTTCTCAACGGTAATTGCCTCGGTCGGGCAGTTGCGCGAGCACCAGGTACATGTGCAGCAGTTGTCCTGGACAATGCTGACCTTGCCATCTACCTTGTCGGATATGACTTCGCGTTCGATGGTAATGCATTCCTCGGGGCAGGCTTCTACGCACACCTTGCAGGCGTCGCACTTGGTCTCGTCCCAGATCACATCACCCTCAACTTTCCCTGCTTCGGCAGTAAATTCTTTGTGCTTGACCCTGATGGCAGGACAGAGCGCACCGCAGATGCCGCACAGGGAGCATTTCTCCTTGTCGACGGTGAAGGTGGTCTTTGTCGTGATCGCGGCCTGGCGATCCTTTGCCCCGGCAACCGGTCCCTTGTACGTCCCTGCATATGCGGGGACATTCCGGTCGATTGCGTCACGCGGGCAGACCTCTTCGCAGATCGTGCACTTTACGCACTTTTCGTCATTGATCTCTGCCTTCATGTCATACTGCGGGAATCCCTCTTTTTCAATAATGGGAAGCCGCTCCTGATTGTCGACTTTCAGAGTCAATGCATTGAACGGGCACATGATCACGCAGACACCGCAGTACGAGCACTTGGTCTCGTCAACATCGATAGGCGTCGCGTAGTTGATGGCACCGCGGCGGGCTGCACCGACAAGTCCGAGGACTATTGCATCCTCCGGACAGGACTCGACACAGATACCGCATCCCGTGCAGGTCTCTGAATTCAGAATCAGGTTGTTCACGTTCTGAAGGAGGCGCTGCTCCATCACAACGTTGACACCATCCCTCTTTTTGGAAAACTTTGGAAATAATGCCATGAAATAACCCTCACGCTGTTCCTCTATTGCACCTTTGCCTCTGCTCTGGTTTCCCAGGGCCCTGTCAGCCTGATACTATCATGCGGACACATCTGGACGCATACACTGCCCCCGGCAGGGAGCTCATCTTTGAAGCCCGTGACCTTCGGTTCAGTATCCCGGGCTGTGCAGATATTTTCGGTTGACTCCGGAACTACCGTGTGAAGTTCCAGCGCGTCCACAAGACATGCAACAACACAATTGCTACAGCCGGTGCAATGGACGGGATTGATCTGCACTGCAAATGCCATGGGTTCACGCACCAGCTATGATCGATTTCAGAATCGATTATCAAAAGAGTGGTAAAAGTATGTAGATAAATGTTCTGAAATATATCGATGTAACCCGGCCATTTTATTAATTTTTTTTAATTTTTGTTTATATGCTCCCGGGGCATGTCAATCATATGTGTTATACTTTTTGACGATATTCTGGTGCGCTCTCAGAATATGCGATCAAATGAGAAAATTTATTCAGTAATAATAATGGTACTGTTGGTATACCTGAGGTTATGTTAGTATGGAAGTCAACGGCGTAACAATTGACAACACCTATGCGGAGGCATTCCCAACCTGGGTCTGCCGGGTGATCATCACCGCAGTGACAAAAGACTGGGCACTCAAGTCAGCAACCGAGGCAACCGGGTTTGCAACCTCTGCGATCGGCTGCCCCTGTGAAGCGGGCATCGAGTGTGTTCTTCCCGGCAGCGAGACACCTGACGGCAGGCCGGGCGTTGCAATCCTCATCTGCGCCAGCAAGAAGAAACTCAAGGAGCAGGTCGTGGAACGCCTCGCCGAGTGCGTGCTGACGGCACCTACGACAGCGGTTTTCAACGGCATCACCGATGCCGAGGAGAAGATCCCGGTAAAACTGCATTTCTTCGGTGACGGGTACGAGTACCAGAAAGAGGTAGGCGGCAGGAAGTGCTGGGCGATCCCGATCATGAACGGTGAGTATGTCGGGGAAGAGGAATTCGGCATCGTGAAGGGTGTTGCCGGCGGCAACTTCTTTATCATGGGCGAGAACCAGATGGCAGCTCTCGTGGCGGCCCAGGCAGCATCAGACGCGATTGCCGATGTGAAAGGAGTTATCACAAGTTTCCCCGGCGGGATTGTCGCAAGCGGTTCCAAGGTCGGCAGCCTGAAGTACAAATTCATGACCGCCTCCACCAACGAGAAGTACTGCCCCACGCTCCGCGAAAAAGTTCCCGACAGCAAGGTTCCGGCAGGCGTCAAGGCAGTCTACGAGATCGTTATCGATGGCGTTGATGAGAAGAGCGTTGCCGCTGCGATGGGGGCAGGTATCAGGGCCGCTGTCAAGGTGCCGGGCGTGAAGTTTATCTCGGCAGGTAATTTTGGCGGCAGTCTTGGCCCGTTCAAGATTGAACTGGCAAAGGTCCTTTAATCTCTTTTTCTGCAAAAATTTTCTCAGTCATGGAATTCTATATATATTGTTATTGCCGAATACTTTGTTAACGAAAATTTCGGCGATAACATGATCATACTTACACCCGATGGCGTGAAGCAGCGGTTCGGCCCGCTCTTCTCAAAGAAATTTCTGGTGATGGTTGACGAGAGGGCAGGGCGTGCCGAGATCCTTGAGCAGTGTCACGCCCGGGGAACGATTGAGTGGGATGCCATGAACCGGTCCCGCGCCGGTGGTGCAGTGGCAGCGTGTGCCGTGGAAGGGATCTCGATGACCATGCAGGCACGCCTCGGCCACCACCCGGTCAATTTCGGGGCAGCCGCGGGGACTATCGGCGGCCAGGCACTGGAAGCGGTGGAAGTGAAGGGTGATGAGGTGATCACCACATGGGCAGGTATCGCTGGCGCTGGTGTTGGTATTGCTGCATGCCTCCCTCAGGCGCCGGGGGTTATCCGGGCGGAATACCCGGCAGAAGAAGACCTTAAGGTAGGGGGTGCACGGACCAACCACGTCCGGATCGTATCCCCCAGGTACGAGAAGATCTCGTTTGGGATCGATGATACGGATACAAGGCAGGAGGGTGCCACATGGGTGATGGCCTTAAAATGTGCGGAGGCCTGCCATATCGAAGGCGTTGAGTTCCTCACCATGCGGCTTGTCCAGCTCAACCCGGCGGTCCCCAGCAAAACGACAAACTGTGTCGGTTCCGCCCTCACCTTTGCCGCCCGGCCAGAAAGCATCAGTGCACTTCGTGAGTTCGTCTGCACGTTCGTGGAAGATCATACCTTCTCGAAGGATACCGGCATCGCATTCTCGCGGGGTATCGGGACCGGGCAGGAGTCCCCGTTCATGAAAGCCATCAAGACGGAGATCCTTACCGTTGAAAATGCACAGGAAGAGGCAGAGCGGCTCGGCATCGAGTATCTCGACCATAATGGGAGGAAAGGGCGGATCGGAGCGCTCGGTGCAGTGCTGTGGGCAGACCGGGGAATCGAGGCGGCGGGGCTGTATGGCGAGCATCTCTGATCCGTACGTGATCCGGTATCCCCGGATCGTTGCGGTGGCGGATGAGACCGCGAGCCAGGTCGAGCTGATCGAATTCTTCGATTGTATCGGGGGCGCAATGTGGACCCAGCATCATTATGCACAGAGCCCTCTGGTGAAGAGTGTCAGGTGCGTGGGATCGACATCCCGGTACCTGCTCCGTCCCGGTGCCGTCGATCTTGCGCTCGAAGGATCCCGGTTCCCCGCAGGAATCTCCGGGGTCTCGGTAAGCAGGAATGAGATTGCGGTGACCTACATCGGTATGGGTGGCGGTGGCGTGGGTGCAACCTCCTGCCGTGCTGCCGCACGGGGTGTGCTGCGGGAACAGTGTGATCCTTCCGGCGGGGGGAAAGTGGCAGGTGCCACGCTCTGGCTGCCCCGGCGGCAGCGGATTCTGATTGGGGTGGATGATACCGACACGGCAGAAGAGGGAGCGACGTGGACACTTGTCCACAATATCGCAAGGGCGGTTGAGGATGAACAATCTGTCTATCTCTCGCATACGATTGTCCAGCTCTTCCCGGTGGCGTACCGGACCAAGAACTGCGTGAGTCTTGTCGCTGAATTTGCCACGACAGTACCGGAACAACTTGTTAGGCGGTTTTGCGAGTTGCTCAAAAAATATACCCTTTCAGAGAAGACCGGCATGGCTGTCTATACCGGTTTTTCCTTGTCAGACGAGCTCATGGATTACGCAAAGGACGTAAAACGCGGGGAAGTGACTCCGGATCGTGTGCAGACTCTCAAAGATCCCCATCTCCGCATTGTGATGAACGGGCGGGGGATCACCGGGGCGGTGGCTGCCCTGCCGTTCTTCATCCGGTACGAGGAGGCGCTGGAACTATGCAGTGGGAAGAACTGAAGGCCCGGCTGCTCGAGGCCGGCTCTGCCCGGCTCAGCGGCGAACCAGCAGAGGATTACCTTGCAAAATCCACGGCAGGCCCGGGCGCTGGTGGAAAAGGCTCGGTCTTTTTTGCCATGGGCAGCCACCGGGTCAAGCTTGCGATCAACCCGGCGTCCCCTGTTGAGATCGCCCACCGGGGGGGCGGGGTTGCCGATCTCTTTTTTGAGGACCGGCAGATTTCGGGCCGGCTCCTCCAGCCGGGGCTTCACTGCCCGGACCAGGCTTTTATTACCGTTACGGAGGGCTGCATCTTCTCCTGCCGCTACTGCTCTGTCCCCCGGCTTGCCGGTAAACGTAAAACCGTAAAGGAGATCATGGATCTCGTCGAATCGGTCCGGCACCGGGTCGGCGCTATATCGCTCACGAGCGGTGTCCTGGAGAGCATCGGGGAGGAGGAGTCCTATGTCTGTGAGGTCATCGGTCACCTGAAGTTCTTTGGCCTGCCCATTGGTGTGTCAATCTACCCGACCGACCAGACCCCGGATAAGCTCCATGCCCTCGGTGTGACAGAGGTTAAATTCAATATCGAGGCGGCCACCCCGGAGCTCTTTGCAGAGATGTGCCCGGGTCTTGACTACGACTGCCTGTGGCGGGTTCTCGACCGGTCCGTGGAACTCTTCGGTAAGGGCCGGGTATTTTCCAATGTTATCGTAGGGCTTGGAGAGACTGATGCAGAGATGGAGGCCTGCATCAACCGGCTCACGTCGCGTGGGGTGATCCCGGTGCTCCGGCCGCTCAACCCGGTGGCGGGATGTGCCGGGAGACCCCGGCCATCTGCCGGGAGGCTCAGGAAACTCTTTGCCATACACCGCCAGGCCCTTGCCCGTGCCGGACTGGATACCGCCGGTGCTCTTACCATGTGCACGACCTGTGCAGGCTGCGATCTTGTGCCCGGGAGGGATGAATGAAGGGAGTCGGGGCGCTGGCTGCAGCGATCTCTGCCGGAACGGACCGGCAGTATACCGTCCCGGGTTTCCCGGTGACGGAACTTGGCACATTAACCCGGGCAGAGTTTGTCATAAACGAAAAGACCGCCCTCGAATATGCACTGGGCGATTCTCTCGCCGGCAGACGAGCTGCCGTCATTATAAAAAACGTTGGCGTGAACGCCTGCGCCGACCCGCTTGTCCAGGCCACGGTGCAGGGTATCCGGGGTGGAGTACTTCTTGTCGTCGGTGACGATCCCGAATCTAAAGGCTCCCAGACGGCACAGGACTCCCGGTATTACGGGGAACTGGCGGAGATTCCCGTGATCGAACCTGACGAGACCACATGTTTTGCCGGGGTTGAAGCAGCGCTGACTGCATCGGAGACCTTCTCCCGGGTTGCTATGCTCCGGCTCACGCCGCAGCTGCTGGACGCTGAGGTCACGGTAATCCCGGCTCTCCGGAATGAGGGTATGGGAAGACTCGCCGACCGGAGCTGGACCATGCATGGCAGGGTCACTGCTGCTGCAGAGATCTCTAGGACGATGTTTGCATGGTCGGACGCATCGCCCCTGAACCGGTGGAAGGGGGATACCCTGGGCGCCGGTCCGGCGCCGGGGGACTCCCGGGTCGTGACCGTGAACCCGGTACCGGCCCGTGCTGCACCGTTCCATGAGGTGAAGGAGTACGGCCGGTCCTTTGTCCGGGATCACCGGGCTATCCTGCCACCGGGACCGCAGGGGCGGCCGGAATCACAAAAAGACCGGGGATTTGGCCGGACGTTCTGTTTAGACTGCCCGTACCGGCCCCTGCTGGATATCCTCAAAGGACGGGACATGCACCTGATCTGCGACGCGGGTTGCTCGGTATTCGGGCTGAAACCCCCCTATGGACTGGGTGTTGCCAGCTATGGTATGGGGTCAAGTATCGCGGTCGCTGCACGAAGCACACACGTGGCGTTGATCGGCGACTACGCACTGCTCCACTCGGGCCTGAATGCCCTTATCGATGTGTATGAGAAGGGACTCCCGCTCCTGTGCATCGTGATGAAGAATCACTGCGCCGCGATGACCGGTGGTCAGAAGGTGAGCGATCCGGTCCCTTACATCCGCTGGGCCGACCCGGTCCTCTGTCATGCGAATGATGAACGCCGCCTCCACGAGGTGATCCATATCCCGGATGCACCGAAGACCATTGTCGTGGAGGCGGAATGCCCCAAGGGAGCACACCATGAAACCGTGGAATATTGAGATCTGTGATGTAACGCTGAGAGACGGGGAACAGACACCCGGCGTGTCATTCTCCTGCGAAGAGAAGGTGGATATCGCCCGGACACTGGATTGTGTCGGCGTCGAAGTAATCGAGGCCGGGTTCCCGGCAGTCTCTGAAAACGAGAAACAGTGTGTAAAAACCATCGCAAACCTTGGGCTTGATGCCCGGATATGCGGTTTTGCCCGGGCAAAAAAAGAGGATATCACCACAGCAATCGACTGCGATGTCGACATGGTCTCCATCTTTATCCCGACCTCAGATCTCCACGTCCGGGTCAAGTTCAAGAAACCCCGGGAGAAGGTGCTCGAGGATGCCCTTGTGATGATTGATTTTGCCCGGGACCACGGGGTTGCCGTGCGGTTTGCAGCAGAGGACGCGTCACGGACAGACCTTGTGTTTCTCAAGGAAGTATACCGGAGGGCAGCCGACCACGGGGCTGTTCTGCTCAGTTTTGCCGATACGGTGGGATGCCTGATCCCGGACGAGATGCGCACGATCATGACCGATCTTGTCTCTTCTGTCGACCGGCCGTTCTGCGCCCACTGCCACAACGATATGGGCTGCGCTGTCGCAAACACGATCACAGCGGCACAGGCCGGGGCCTTCCAGCTGCACACGACCGTTAACGGTATTGGCGAACGTTCGGGTAATGCCTCGCTTGAAGAGGTACTGGTCATCCTGCGAACCAAGGGCGGCATCGACCGGTATGACCTCTCGCACCTCTTCGCCCTCTCCCGGAAGGTGGAAAAGTATTCAGGTATAGCGCTCCCGAAGAACAAGCCGGTCACAGGGGAACTCGCCTTTTCGCACGAGAGTGGCATCCACATCGCCGCAATCCTCGAAGACCCTGCCACGTACCAGGTACTTCCCCCCGGACCTGGTGGGCAGTGAGCGTCACTTCATCCTTGGGAAGCACACCGGGAGAAAGGCGCTTGAGCACGTAATCGCGTCACTGGGCGAGGATCTCTCCGGGGCCCAGATCTGCCGCGTCCTCGACCTTGTCAAGGAACATTCCGAACAGAAATGCAGCATCACCCCCGAGATACTCCGGAAACTGATCCGGCGGGCGCAACGGGAGACCCCGGCATGAGCACGCTCTCCGAACGTATCCTTGGCGCAACCGCAGGGGAATACGTCGACCGGAAGGTTGACAGGGCATATGCCCACGATGGGACCGGCGTCCTTGCTCTGGAAGCCTGGAAAGAGATGGGAGGAGACCGGCTGGGAGAAGAGACCGGGTATTATATCCAGTTTGATCATATCGCCCCGGCCAACAACGGCACAACGGCAACCCTCCAGCACGAGCTGAGGGATTTTGCGAGAAGCTCCTTCATGCAGTTCTCCGATGTCGGTTGCGGGATCTGCCACCAGCTGATGGGGGAGGGGGTAGTCCTGCCCGGTGAGATAGTAGTCGGGGCAGACTCGCACAGCGTCACGCTGGGGGCGTTCGGGGCGTTTGCTACCGGTGTGGGTGCAACCGATATGGCAGCGATCTGGCTGACCGGGGAGACCTGGTTCCGTGTCCCCGAATCGTTGGGTATCCACCTGGCCGGGAGGTTTACGGGGGCGGCGGAAGCAAAGGACCTCGCGCTTGCCTACGTGGCTAAACTCGGCATGGACGGGGCGACCTACCAGGCACTCGAGTTTGTGGGGGACGGAGTGCGCCACCTCTCCATGGACGAACGCCTCGTCCTCTCGAATCTTTCCGTCGAAGCCGGGGCAAAGGCCGGGCTCTTTTATGCAGATGATGTGACCGTCAGATACCTGAAGGAGCACGGGCATGAGGTCTCCTCTCAGGAGGCCTCACCGTGTTCGTACCGTCAGGAACTCGATCTGGATCTTGCCGACATCGTGCCGCTGGTTGCTATCCCCCACCGGGTGGACACGGTCAAGCCCGTGGATACCCTTGCAGGCCTGCCGCTTGACCAGGTCTTTGTTGGTACCTGCACGAACGGCAGGTATTCTGATCTCGCCCGGTTCGCCCGGATGGTCAGGGGCAGGAAGGTGGCCGTACGGACCATCGTCGTCCCGGCGTCTGCCTTGGTTCTCGAAAAGGCGATCCGCACGGGGGTGCTCGCCGATATCGTTGGAGGCGGGTGCAGCATCGGGACGCCCGGGTGCGGCCCCTGCCTCGGGTACCATATGGGTGTGCTCGGGGAAGGCGAGGTCTGCCTCTCGACTGCCAACCGGAATTTCAGGAACCGTATGGGTGTCGGCGGGGAGATCTATCTTGGCTCTGTCGCTACAGCTGCAGCAAGCGCCCTTGAAGGGGAGATCGCTTCGCCGGAGGCAGGATAATGCAGGGCAGAGGAACCGCCGTGTGTCTCCCGGCGGATATTGATACCGATCTCATCATCGCCGGCCGGTACCTGCGGACCAAGGACCGGAGCATCTGGACAACCCACGTATTGGAGGATCTCGACCCCGCGCTTGCCCCCCGGCTCAAAGGGGCCGTGATTGTCGCCGGTAAAAATTTCGGGTGCGGCTCTTCGAGGGAGCAGGCTGCCCTAGCCCTCCGGGAAGCCGGGGTTGTCGCTGTCATCGCCCCGTCTTTTGCACGGATTTTCTTCCGGAATGCGATCAATATCGGGCTCCCCCTCATCGAGTCGGACTTGGCCTGCGAAGAAGGAAGCCCGGTTATATTCGACCTGTCGGGTGGCTGGGTAGACACTGGTGGGAAACGGCATACAATCCACCCATTGTCTCCCCGTATGCAGGAGATCCTTTACGCCGGCGGCCTTGTCGAGTACTGGAGGGCTCACCGGTGATCTTTCCTGAACACTGCAAGGTTGTCGGGGTCGCCTCCGCCAGACCCTGCGGCGACCGGGTCTATACCCTGAGCCGGTATCTCCTGAAGGAGACAGACCGGGGGTGCGAACTTCTCGAAGTTTCCCTTGATCCGGCAAAAAATCACGTCATGCGGGAGATCATTTCGTCGAGGATACTGGCGACACCAGAGGAAGCCTGTCATTACCCGGAGAAAGTGCAGCTCAACGACCGGGCCCGGCTGGTGCGTCTCGCGATAGAAAGTGGGTGCCGGTGTACTGTTTTCACGGGTCTTGAGGAGAACATGACGTTTGTGCTCGATCCCGATCTTTCGGGATTCCTCACCGTACATGTCTACGATGTTCTCCCGCCCCGGCCGACCCTGTCGGCGGCTTTGAAAGAGATGGAGGCGATCGGCCTCTTCGGGGAGCTCTCGGTGGTATTCGATCACCATATCCGGGATATAACAACGGTGCCTGCCGATGTCTATCCCTGCCGGGCCGCCGGGTATACACGGACACTGGATGCCGATCCCCTGCAGGGTGGCGAACGGGTAGCCGGCTGTCTTACGGCAAAACAGTTCTGCACGGAGTGCTACGGGACGGATTTTGTGCTCGAAAACATCTGTCCCCTCGAGCAGGTCGCAGAAGAACCGTTTATCGCCCGGTGTTGCCGGTCTGAACGGGAAGGACTAGGTACCTGGAAGGGGAAATTCGGGGCGATCGTCCACTGGGGCGCAAGTCCCGCAAAGATCGCACGTTCGGTGCAGGAACTGGTCAGCCGGTGGAGGGCACAATGACGCGGATCGCCATTGTCGAAGGCGACGGGATCGGCCACGAGGTGATCCCGGTTGCGCAGCAGGCTCTCGAACTGCTCCATCCCGAGTACGAATATTTCCCGGTCGAGGTCGGGTACGGGCGCTGGGAGCAGACCGGATGCCCCTGTGCAGATGGCGACATCTCCGAACTCAAAACGGCGGATGCCGTCCTCTTCGGGGCGGTCACGACTCCGCCGATGAAAGATTACCAGAGTATTGTCCTGAGGATCAGGAAAGCGCTTGACCTGTTCGCAAACCTGCGACCGGTCCGGGGTGACGGCTTTGACCTGATGATCGTCAGGGAGAATACCGAAGGGCTGTACTCAGGAATCGAGGAGATTGGTCCTGATCGTGCGACCACGCTCCGGGTGGTGACCCGGAAAGGAACCGAACGAATTGCGCGGGCGGCGATCCGGTGTGCCCGTCAGCGGCAGGGAAAACTCACCATCGGGCACAAGGCAAATGTGCTCAAATCCGACGTTTTCTTCCGGGATATCTGTATTGAGGAGGCAAAAAAGGCCGGAGTAACTGTACAATGACAAGTTCATCGACGCCCTCAGTCTCGATATCCTCCAGCATCCCGGGGCATACGATGTGATCGTGACCACGAACATCTTTGGCGATATCCTCTCTGATGTCTCCTCCTACCTTGTCGGGGGCTTGGGTCTTGTGCCGAGCGCAAATATCGGGGACCGGTATGCCTTGTTTGAGCCGGTCCACGGCAGCGCCCCGGATATTGCCGGGAAAAACAGTGCAAATCCCGTTGCAGCCCTGCGGAGCGCAGCGATGCTCCTCGCCTACCTTGGGGACAATGAAGGTTCTGCCCGGTTAGAGGCTGCCATCACCACGGTTCTTTCGTCCGGTATCCGGACCCGGGACATCGGGGGATCGGCCGGGACCCGGGAGTTCGGCGATGCGATCATCCGGGTTCTGGGTAAAAAAGGATAGATCCACCTGTCTCTTTACGAAAGCCGGTCTACCCTGATCTTCGGGAGGCTGCCACCGGCCCTTATCTCATACCCTGCGATCTCAACAGAATTTTAGCAGGTTTTGTTCTGTCCGGCACTATCATACTCATCTGGTAGAACTGCCATTCCTTCGTTTTATTCCGGGAGTTCCCTTCTTGTCGTGGAGTCTGCCAGGAGATGGAAGAAATACCCGAGGAAAAAACAGGAAAGTCCAAAGCTGATGGCTGTGCTCAATGAAGGCAGTGATGATAACAGACCGATTGCCGCTGTAAGTCCGAATATGATCACAGAACATTTCAGTGCCCGCCTGCTGTGAAAGATCCCCCGGTGTCTTGAGCTGGTGGGTGCCTCCAGGACATCCGGCATGGCTGAACCGGCAACAACTGCGAAAAGTCCGAGAACAAAAAAACCCGTGGAAATTGCATGGATATCGTTGATCAGGTATGCGTATGTAAAAAACGCTATTATCCCTATTACGAGGTGCACACCTTTTCTCATCCTCGTAATTTTCTGAAGGGATCCCTGATAAGCCCCGGCCGTGGATGGTGAAAGTGTTTCCTTCCAGTCCGAATGAGCTCCTAATTGATTTGTGGATCATTTAACCCGTTTTTTACAGCGACTTCAACGGATCTTGGTTTACCCCGGCTGTGGTAACAGGCCGGATTTGCATAGAGCTCTATGCGGTTTATACACGGTCAACCAGAGAACACCGGCTGCTCTCCCTCATCTCCCGGGAGTATCCGGACCTCCTCTACACCATTGAGGACGTCCGGAACATCAAAGACGGAGTGAGGATCTTCTACAAGGATCCAAAACGCCGTATCTTGGGTTTCTTTGGTATGTAACGCAATGGCGACCGGCAGAAAGTCTATATTATCCCAGGTACCGATGAGAATGTGAAGGAGGCAGTATTCCTGAAAATGAAGAAGAGCATTTCAGAAGGAAGGAACATAAGCAGTACCATTCCGATCTTTGACCCGGAAAAGAACGATGTGGAATATGTCGCATCGATCGAAAAGTCCGATGCAGAGTGGCAGGCACAGCTGACCCCCCGGCAGTTTGCCGTGGCACGAAAGCAGGAGACCGAGTATCCGTTCACCGGCCAGTACCATGACTGCAAAGCCAACGGTATCTATCGTTGCGCCTGCTGCGGGACCGCCCTTTTCTTTTCAGAGGCAAAGTTCGACTCTGGTACCGGCTGGCCAAGTTTCTCTGCACCGGTTTCTCCGCTCAATGTCACCTTGAGGAAAGACACAACTCAGGGGATGGTCCGTACCGAAGTCCTCTGCTCACGGTGCAGGGCTCACCTCGGGCATATCTTTGATGACGGGCCCCCACCCACGGGGAAACGCTACTGCATGAACTCTGCGGCTCTTGTCCTCCAGCAGACGCCCGGGAAATAGGATCAGTGGGTTGATCCTGCCCCACCCACTCAAAAAAACCCGGCCTCTTCAAAGGGGCCGAGGTCTTTATGTCGTCATCCGCTAACGGCTTAAGTGAAGATTATGGAAAAAAAGGACGATGTTCAGGCCATAGAGCGTATCATAGGCTATCATTTTTTCGAGCGGCAGCACCTGATCCGGGCGCTAACGCATCCTGCCTATGCAAACGAACTTATCCAGCAGAACCGGATCTGCCTGACCCAGGAAGCCTATACGTACTCTCGGGGATGCCGTGCTCAAGACCAGCCTGATCCTGTTTTTAATGGAGAAAGGGCTCCAGGAAAAGGGTGCGATAACCCGGACAAAGGAACAACTTGAGGATAATATCAGCCTTGCAAAGATCGGCAGGCGCATGAAGATCAAACGGTTCATCCGGCTTGGGCGCGGGGAAAAGGATCTCTGGAAGTCCGGGGAAGAGAAGATCCTTGCCGATACGATGGAAGCCATCATCGGTGCGATATTCCTGGACAGTGATGCGTGTCTAGGCGTGGTCAGGCAGTGTATCGGGGCGTGGTTTGAGCCTGAACTTGCACAGGTACGGCGGGAGGACTCCCCAAAAAGGAAGGCCAAGTCTCTTCTTTCCCCGCCCTCCAGACGCGCACGGCCCAGATAAAGGACACAGCGGTCGCTACAGGCCAGGCTTCCGGGATGCGAACCCTCATATCTGATGGTTGCATTCCGGAAGTGTACTGGTGATATCATGGAAGGGCAGCCCCTTATTCGGACCGGCGATCCGGCACGGAATTTCTCGCTCAAAGATCAGAACGATGCGACCTTTGATCTGTTTGAACATGCAGGAAAAGGGGTTCTTCTCTCGTTTCACCCGCTTGCTTGGACCCCTTTCTGTGCCGGCCAGATGAAATCGCTCGAGGATAACCGGGATGTCCTGGCATCCCTTAACACCATAGCGGTCGGGATCAGCGTCGATTCTGTTCCCTGCAAGAAGGCATGGGCTGGAAATCTGGGGATCACGCAAACCCCCCTGCTGTGTGATTTCTGGCCTCACGGTCATGTTGCCATGATGTACGGGATCTTCAGGGATGCAAACGGGTTCTCAGAGAGGGCTAATATTCTCATTGATGAGGAACAGCGGGTTACCTTCGTGAAGATCTATCCTGTTCACAGCATCCCCGATATCAAGGAAGTTATTGCTTCCTTGCGCCAGCAGAAACCGGCCTGAAGACTATACTGCGTTCAGGGCCGGGGATGCCCGCGCAATCCCGGATAATTCCTGCTCCGCGTTTCCGGCCGGGATCACTGTTATCTTAAACGGACATCACAGGTTTCCCGGGATCCATAACTCTCATATCTCCCGGAATCCAACTGTCCCCTATGACCAAGAGATTATCGGTAAAACTTGCCCTGCCGTTTATCCTGCTTCTGGCAGCATGTTTCTTCATGGCGCCGGTCTCCGCAATGGCCCGGACCGTACCCGTTACAACTACAACGGAGGTCACGGGGATGGTGACGTTTCCCTCCACACCTTTGGTAACTGCAACCCCTGCAGCGGTTGCTACTGAGACAGCTGGCACGGCTTCCCCTTCCATGAATAGAACAACCATCACCACACTCCCGACCACGGTTTCCTCTCCCGCGTCTCCTGCGGGTGCAGAAGCCCCGGCACAAGGTACACCCGCACTCTCCCCCTCTGCAGCAGAGACCACGGCAAAATCCCCGGTCTCCCTTGTGACCGTTGTTTCAGGCATCGGAGTCGCCGGTGTCATCGTTGTTCTGGCAAAACGGCACTAACTTTTTTTCCTGTCCAGTGGCTGAGGAGGACAGTACTTCGCCGCCATACGCAGGGACTTAACAAAAAAACCGTGAATAATGTTCCGGCACCTGACCTCACGGCCGGGGCTGCTGCTGGGTTGCGCAATGGAACGTCCCGGATCCTTCTACCATCGCACGGGCGTTTATTCCAACAACCGTCCGTTCCGGGAAGAGTTCCTGGATGATGCGGATGGCCTCCCCGTCATGGGGGTCATCAAAGACCGGAACGATTACCACGGTGTTCCCGATATAGAAGTTCGTGTAACTTGCCGGGCACCGTTCATCACCGATGACAACGGGAGCCGGCATAGGGAGTTTTATCACCGTGAATGGTTTTTCCTCCTGGTCGGTTGCACAATTCAGGATCTCAAAATTTTCTCTGAGAGCCGCGTAATTTTCATCGGCAGGATTTTCCTCACAGGCACAGACAACGGTGGATGGCGCAACAAACCTCGCGATATCATCGATATGACCATCGGTATCATCGCCCGCGATGCCCTGGTTGAGCCAGATAATTTTTATTGCCCCGAGGTATTCCCTGAGGTACTCCTCGATCTCGTCCTTCGTGAGATTCGGGTTCCGGTTCTGGTTGAGAAGGCAGGAGCGTGTGGTCAGCACCGTACCCCTGCCGTTGGTGTCGATTGACCCGCCTTCGAGAATAATTTGTGGCCTGAAGACGGGCAGGTCAAGCCACCGGTTCATGTCAGCGGGGACATGTCCGTCAGCGATCTGGTCCTCGTATTTTTCGCCCCACGCATTGAACTCCCAGCGTACCATTGCCGATCTTTTCAGGGCCGGGTTTACCACGAACGTCGGACCATAATCGCGGATCCATACGTCGGAGTAGGGGATGGTCCGGATCGTGATCCGGGACAGTTCGATACCGGCGCTTTTCAGGCGCGCTTTTACCATCCGGTTTATCACTGGCGTGGGAACGAACAGTTCAACCCGTTCTGAGGGGACTATCCCGGCAATGAACCTGACGTAGGTATCCTCGACAGGAGGGAGGTTCGGGAAGGTGTTTTTGTTGTGTGGCCACGATAACCAGACCGCATCGTGCTGCTCCCACTCGGCAGGCATGAAAAAACCCAGTTTCCTCGGTGTATCCCCTTTCCCGGGAATCGGTGCCGTCGCATCGTATCCGGGCACACGGGCACAAACGGTACCGTAGGTGTCCGGGCGGCGGTTCCTGAAAAATCCCCACGAATCCCGGATCGTGTCGTTTATCCCAAGATCGATCGTGGCAGTGATCGTCTCCCCGGTATCGCCGGCATGGGCGAGCAGTTTCCCGAACGCGTCGCAGACAAAGGATCCCCCGAAAAACTGGATATCTCCTTCCCGGCCTGCCCGGTTGACGGCTGCGATATGCACGCTGTTTGCGATGGCGTGGCTGCGCTGGATCAGCTCCCATGCTTCCTGCCAGTCCCCCTCTGATGGTGGATCCGTGCAGGGATTCCCGATTGCCGTTGGGTAGAATATGATCTCCGCCCCGTCAAGGGCAACGCACCGTGCCGCCTCGGGGAACCACTGGTCGTAGCAGATGAGAACGGCAATCCTCCCATACCGGGTAGTATGCACGGCATAGTGATCTCCGGGATAAAAATACCCTTTTTCAAAAAATTTCGGATCTTGGGGGATGTGTACCTTATGGTAGGAAGCATGGAGACTGCCATCTGCATCGATCACGACTGCTGCATTGAAGAACTGTCCAGAAGGAGACCGTTCAAAGACAGGGACAATGATAACCGCCGCATAGTCACGGGCGAGCCGGGCAAATGCCTGCGTCGATTCACCGGGAATAGTCTCGGCAAACGGCTCTGCGTTTACACCTATCTGCTGCGGGAAGTACCGGGTACGGAACAATTCGGGCAGGCAGATGAACTGTGCCCCGTTCCGTGCGGCATGTTCAACACGCTCAAGCGCAGTTTTGAGGTTGCTGTCCGGATCCGGCCCGATCTCCATCTGAATGAGTGCGACCGTTCGTGTAGTCTGATTCATGCGCGGGTGCTCTTGCTTTAGAGGGTTATTTCTCCATAAATATCATGCTATCCAAACCAGCCGCAGGCGGGGTAAAAAAAGGTTATTTACCGTGGTTTGAACCGTTTGATGTAGATCACATAGCCTGCAATGGCCAGCACGGCGAGGATGATGGCGATCAGCCCCGGGAGACCGATCTGGGTTACGACGCTCTGTGCCGGGACCACGTCCACGTTGACCTTGAGGGGGTCGGAGGTGAACTGGTTATCCAGCGCATCGCGGTAGAGCACCTCGGAATCCAGGCCGTATTCCTTTACCGTCGCAGCCGGGTCGACCGAGACGGCAAACGAGGCGGTCCGGGTATCCCCGGGTGCCATCGTGCCCAGGAACGCCGTATCATCGTTGCTCGTGAACGGGTCGACGGCGCTGATCCGGGCCTCGGCGTTATAGGCGGTCGTGCCGCCGGTATTCTGGTACTGGACCGTGATCACGGCGTTGGCGCCCGGCGAAATTGAGGCGCTGGCGGGCGTGACGCTGAAGTCCACCTTCTGGCCGACCGGGACCCCGACGGTCTCGATGGGCGAGTTCACGTAGTCCCCTTCGTAATTCTTGTAATAGACCAGCACGTCGAGCGGGTAGGTCTTCTGCTGGGCCGTGCTTGCCACCATGACCCGGAACGTGCAGTTGACCACCGCACCGACCGGGAAGTCTCCGATATAGACGCTCCCTTCGGTGGGCGTGATCGGGCTCTGGCCGTTCTGCTGGACACGGATCACCGCGTTCCGGCCGTCGTCTGACCCGACGTTTTCGACAGTCATATTGACATATCCCTCGATCCCGGCGTTCAGGTTCTCGGGTTCCACATCGGGAACCGCGATTTGCACCTCGGGGGTTATCGTGATCGGGATGCTGATCGTCTGGTTGATAGATTTGTACTGGTAGTTCAGGGTCTCGCTGCCTTCCTGGTTGGCCTGGTACAGGTAGGTGTAGTTCAGTACCACCGGTAACTGGTAGGTCCCGGCCGCCGCATACTGGTTGACCGTGACGTGGAACGTGGCCGTGGCACTGGCGCTCGCTGGTAAATCACCCACTATCTGCGGGTCCGCCTTGACCACCAGCGGCGCATCCCCCGGGCTTAATGTCGCGGTCAGCTGTTTTGCCGTGTTCGAGAGATCGGTCGGGCTGATGATCCCTGACTGCACGATCATGAACTGGTTGAGTCCCGTGTTCTCGATGACGACCTGCAGGTTGACGTCGTCCCCGGGTGAGAACTCGTTCGTGCCCGCGATGTGCGCTCCCAGCGCAGGACTCCCCGCCATGATCTGCGTCCCGGCCAGCGCCGGCGATATCGCAAGAAGGACAAGAACTATCGAAACGAGGCACAGGAGCCGCGGCAGGTTGGTGCGGTGCCCATAACAACTTTCTCCAGTCCCGGCAGTATCCCTTGTTGAAGATGGTAGAGTCCGGCTCATTTCATTCATGCAGATCCTCGAAAAAGTTGTGTGAATTTTAGTACCGGTTGAAATCCTTATCATATATCCCGCTCCTGAGCTGCGCTTCTGTAACCTCGTATTCTCATTCTCCCCTTCGTTCAGACCGTAGTTTAGTCCCCGTCTTCCCGGCGTGCGGGACTGGGTATCCCCGTCATTCCAATGGCGCCTGTTTCCCATAAGCAGCCCCCTTATTCAAGGGTCCTCCGGAAGGTGACAATGCCGAGGATGATCATGACAGACGAGAAGATCAACAGGGCAATGAGATCGATCCCGATCACATTGAGCCCCTGGTTCCTCAGGATGATGCTCCTCAACGCATGGATCCCATAATACTCCGGATTAATGACCGTAATCCAGCGCAGCCAGCCCGGCATGCCGATGACCGGGTAAAATGCCCCCGAAGTCATAAAAAGCATGAGATTGAAGAACGCGATGACCGATGAGTACTCCTGCTGCGACGAGAAACGGGATGCAAAGGAGACGACGAGGCTTGTCACCCCCATACAGGCGATGAGGATGACCAGGAGGACGAGAAAGAAATCCTGAATGCTCTGAAGGGTCATACCGGTGATCAACAGATCGATCCAGAATATGGTAAATCCGGCAATGAAAGCCCTGACGGTTCCGCTCGAGATGATCCCCATGACAATGCTCGATCGTTTTACCGGGGTGACCAGATATCCTTCATGGATGCCGTTCTCCCGGTCCTTGATAAGCGCGATCCCGCCGCCGAACATGGTGGAGGTGAAGATGGCCATCATAATAACGCCCACGCCAAAGAACTGGAGATAGGTGATATCGCCGTAGATCTTATCGACAATGATCGGGTTGGTTGCCCCAAGGCCCAGCAGGACCTGGGTTACCGCTCCCTGAACCAGCGGGGGGGTTATGGAATCCGAACTGTCGACATAGAGCCGGACGGCATCATCGTTTGTGACGGATGAAGGAAAGACGACTACAGCTGAGATTTTGCCGTTCTCCAGATCCTGTTTGGCCTGGGCTTCATCTGCATAAACAGTCACATCCACCTGTTTTTCTGCATCATTATCGCTGCCCTGGCTGATATGGTTGAGCTGGTAGGCGGCACTCGTGAAGAGTGGGGTGTCATTGTATGGCGGGACTTCCTGGACGACGCCGACCGGGATGTGGCTGATGGTCCCCCCCATCGCGCTCCCGAAGACAACCAGGTACATGATGGGCATAAAGAGCGTCATCATGATGATGAACGGGTTGCTCAGGAACTTTTTGAAGTCCCGTTTGAAGATGGCAAGGGGCCCCCTCATCATGCCTACCGCCTCCTGCCGGGCCGGGGGCGTCAGTTCCGTCCCCATTGCCGTTGTCCAGTCCCTTGCCGGTCAGGTAGATGAAGATGTCCTCAAGTGAGGGGGATCGAATGGAGATGGAGATGATGGGAACCTGGTATTTTTCGAATACGGCAAGGATAGAAAGAATCGCCTGGCTGCCGTTTGTTGCCGAGATCATTACCTTATGCTCGACTACCGATACCGCGTTGATAAGGGGAAGTGTACTGACAGCCTCCTCTGCCTGGGGGTCCATGTGGTCGACGCCAATTTCAATAAGATCACCCGCCGGAATCAGTTTCCGAAGGTTTTCCAGGGTATCAAGAGCGATCAGCCTGCCACGTTCCACAAACGCGATCCTGCCGCAGAGCTTTTCCGCCTCGTCCATGTAATGGGTGGTGAGAATGATCGTCGTGTGCTCCTTGTTGAGCAGCGCGATCTGCTGCCAGACCTCCCTGCGGGCCTCAGGGTCGAGACCGATGGTGGGTTCGTCAAGGAACAGGATGAGCGGACGGTGGATGAATGCCCGGACGATCTCGAGCTTGCGTTTCATCCCTCCCGAGAACGTGCCCACCGGCATGTAGGCGCGGTCGGCGAGGCCGGCCATTTTCAGGAGTTCCCAGATCCGGTCCGGGAGGATACTGTCCGGGACATTTTCGAGTTTTCCGTAGAATTCAAGGTTGTCGTATGCGGTCAGTTCGGAATCGCTGGTGTAGTTCTGTGCACATACCCCGATAATCTCCCGGATCTTCTCCGGGTCTTTGGTGATGTCGTAATTATTGACGAATGCCTGACCTGATGTTGGGGAGAGCAGCGTTGTGAGGATCCTGATAAGCGTGCTCTTCCCGGCACCATTTGCCCCAAGAAGCCCGAAGATCTCCCCCCGTTTCACTTCAAACGAGACATCGTCGACAGCGGTCACGGTCTTTGTCTTGCTGGCAAAGACCTTGGAGATGTGCTCGATCCGGATGATCGCGGATCCATCCGTCATATTCACTGCGTCCTGTCCCACAGGGAGAGAAACGGATATTATTCCTGATGATCCGGTACTGGCCTCATGAGCGTCATAGGTATCGGGTGCGTGGATTTTTTCGTGTCCGAACAGATGCACGCTCTTCACCCTACCTGGAGTTTTGAAAGGATCTGGTATGCATCTTCCAGTGCCGTACACAGCTTCCCGATGTCGCTATCGTTGAGACCTGACAGGTTCTCCTTGAGGTCCTTCCTGTACCAGGTAATCGACTGCCGGAGATATTTTTTTCCTTTCTCCGTTATCGCAAGGTTGATCACCCGGCGATCAGCGGGATCCGGCCGACGCTCCACCAGACCGTCGGCAATCATCAGGTTGGCAAGCCTGGTCATGTAGGGACGCGAGATATAGAGCCTGTTCCCGATCTCGGACATGGGCATTGATCTGGATTTCATGAGCACACCGAGAGTATGGAGCTGTGCGACCTGTATACCGTTGATTGATGGCCGGTGCCGGATGACGTTCTTGTAGTAGAGCGGGATGAGCGCAAGAAGTGCATCGGCAGCACGATCCCGTATATCTTCAGCCATATGAGGTCAACTCCCGGAACTAGTTTTGTGGCTTAATAGTTAAATAAGTGAACTATTCCCTCAGTGAATCATCTCCGCACACAGAACAATCCGTGGCCGTCGGCCCCATAGTGAGGCAACATACAGGGATCATGAGAGGAGCTGGCAGGATGCCATGATGCGGCTGGATGCAACCTGCCCGGCTTCAGGTAATATCGCTTGTCAGGAACAGGGAGGCGATCAGCACCGCCCCGAATGCGGTGATCACAAGACCGGCGAGCCGGTTGATCAGGTGGAGGCGCTCCCGGGTCAGGTAGTCCCGCATGGAACCCAGCGTCCCGCAGAGGAAGATCCACCAGCCCATCTCTCCAAGGAAGACGCCAATGACAAAGATCGCGGGGGTGATCCCGGTATTTCCGCTGATCACCACCCCGAAGCCCGGGATAATGATGGTAAAGAAGACGATGGTGAGCGGGTTTGCAAGTGTGATGGCAAGCATCGTGGAATAATCGGAGATATAGGACTCATTCTCGGGAGTGGGGGTTATCTCTGGTGGGGCGGCGAGGACAATCCGGATTCCCACAGCGATCAGGGCAAGCCCGCCGAACAAACGGAAAAACCACTGGCGGGCGAGCAGGAAGTCGGAGATGAGCGCAAGGCCGAATGCCGTCACCGCCGCATAAAAGGCATCGGCAGTGGCAATACCGAGCCCGGAGGTGATACCGTGAAGGCGTCCATAAGCAAGCGAGCGCTGGATGCACACGAATGCTATCGGTCCCACCGGTGCCGCTAATGCAACGCCGATGATGATGCCATTGATAAACGGTCCGGTATCCACGTGCCTGCCTCTCCCGCTGTTTCTGTTACCGCATGTACCGTTTCCTGTTGCATGTCCGGCATCATCAATCTGTCACCGCGAAGATGTGCCGCTTCTATAAAGCGCACTGCCCCGGAAGCGGCTGAAGTATAGATCAGTCGTGGTAGATGGGACATTTAGTTCAGGAGAAAACGCCATGCGAGCCCGGCAATACAGATCGCAGAACAGATAACGATAAGAGCGATATTGATCGTTTTTTCACGCCCGGTCATGTCTGCCCAGCAGGTTCTCTGCGTCTTTACGAGGTATCCGATAAACAGGCCGATTGCAGTACCTGCCATGAGCCCGATGACCGTTACCATGCCGATGGACAGAAAATCAGCAATCATTCCAATCTCTCCATCGTTGGTTTGCGCTGCCGGGATAATAAAGCACCGCGGCGGATGAAAACGGGGGGCTGTCACCATCGATCCACCCTGCAGTGGTTCCGGACCTGTTCACTGCGACCGTATAAGGTTTTATCGTGCTTCGGGCACAATGGTACTCCCATACCACGGGTTTTTCCCCCTCAGGAGCGCGAGGTATGATTTCACTCCGGTTTTATCGCATCTATGATATCGGCCGGGAGCTCGATATCGACTGGCTGGAAAAGTCTCTGGCCCAGAATTATTTTACGGCCCGTACCAGTTTTGTCCGGGTCAAGCCCAAGTCCATCATGATCGAGTCGTCTCCTCTCCTGATTCGCATGCTGCCGATCCTGGTGGAACGGGAGGGCCGTTCGTTTGAATTTTCCGCGGTGGCCCGGGTCTATGACATCGGGGTTATCAGCCTCTGTTTCATCTACGAGGACCAGCAGGCAGATCGCCACGCGCTCGAGGACGTTGCGTTCCGGTTCGCCGGTCAGGAAGGGCTTTCGGAATTCTTCATCCAGTATCTTACGACGCTTGGGGAGATCATCAGGCCACATATCAGGAATTTTGCCATAGACACGGACTTCTACGAAGACTATACGATCTATGTGACCGACCGGCGGGACGATACAATTGACCCGGTACCCCTGCTCCTTGCTGACCGGACCCGTGTCTCGTCCCAGGTACGGGAGGATATTATAAAAAATTCCCTCAGTTACTCGGATGAGGATCTTGCGGTGATCTCCTGGGATTCCGCCCTGTTGTGCGGTCCTGAGAGCCCGACGGATCTCATCGATCTCATCGAGTTTGCAAACGTGCAGGTGCTCGAACTCCGGTATTATGACCGGGAGCTCACCCGCGAGATGGCGAGGATGTACGATGATATCGAGTACGCGGACCGGCTGTTCTGGTTTGCCCGGAGCCGCAAGTACCATGCCATTATGAGCCACCAGATGAAGACGTCCGCTGAGATCTCGGAGACTATTGAAAAAGTCGATAACCTGATCAAGGTGACCGAGGACGTTTACTACGCCCGGGTCTATGCGGCCGCATTAAAGATTCTCAGGAGCGGCCAATGGAGCGAGAGCGTGAGCCGGAAGATCAATGTGATACGCGAGAACTATTCGATGCTTTCCGATGAGGTCAGGATCCAGCACTCGAATTTCCTCGAATGGGTGGTGATCCTCCTGATCGCGTTCGAGATTGTCGTGATGCTCTGGGAGCGTGTGTGGGCGGGCTGAAAACCGGAGGAATAGTTTTCATAAGATTATCGGGGCCCGCATCGGCAGGATTTCCGGTGGGCAAAAAAAACATCGCGAAAAAAGATTACAGGTACCGGTTCTTCCGCAGCCAGTCAACCTGGGGAGGGAGATACCGGTAGATAATATCGCACTTGTCGTCCTGGAAACTCCACGGGACTATAATCAGGGTATCTCCTTCCCGGATCCAGACGCGCTTTTTTATCTTCCCTTTGATCCGTCCCATCCGGGTGACCCCGTCAAAACATCGCACCCGTATGTGGTTTGCTCCCATCATCAGATCGGCGGAACCAAACATCTCATTATTCCATTTTTTTGGCAGCCTGACCCGGACGAACGGAGTACCGTCGGGATTCACACCGTCTGCCGCCCCGATTTCGGTACTGTCGCTTTTTTTCTTGGTATTATCGGTGATGCCAACAACTCCACATATATAAACGACGTTGCGAATAATTAACGTATCCATCAGTGCACCAGCCCGTTCCTGCCGCAGGTTTTTCGAGTGCATTTACGTATGTTTTTCCCGTTATGCATCCTACCCGGAATATATGCCCTCATTCTCCCTTCCGCCGCCTCAGGACCCCGTACTCACTTTTCTTTCCGGGCTTTTTGAGGGAGTTCTTGGCGTGGCAGCCGCCCTCGCCCTCGCGCTTTTTGTTCTCCCCTCTGCCAACTACCTTTCGCTTGCTACGGATCTCGAAATTTGTACAGCCTTTGCCGGAGCCGCTGTATTCTTCTATCTCTGGTTCCGGGACCGGTGCGGGACCGGCCTGCTCTATGCAGCCGGGGCATTTGCCCTTTGTGGCGTCGCAAACATTGCGTGGTATGCTACAGTCCTTACCGGGGCTGGCACCTTCACCTTCCCCGGCCTTATCGATATGGGATTCGTCGCTTCAATCCTGCTCCTCTCCTCGGCTTATTCCCGTCTCTTCCCGGAAAGGCAGGTCCGGGGACTGATCCTGTTTGCGATCCTGCTCCTGACGCTCGTCATTCCGCTTGCCATTCTCGTCACAGAGGACATCTCCCGGCAGACACTGATGATCCTCCTCTACTTCTTTGCCAGCGGTTCGATCATCATTACGGGACTCAACCACGTGCCTCGCGATAACCTAAAGGCCCTTGCCGGCACCCTCCTTTTTGCTCTTGCGTTCATGATCTACCCCCTCTTCGAAACGTTCTTTTCAGGTAATCCGTATCTGCCCCTCTTCGGGGCATTAGTCGTTGCCGGCCTCTCACTGGTTGTCCTCGGCCTCCTTCCACCGGCAACATGCACACCCTCCCCGGAACCTGCAGTGGCGGAACCTCCTGGCGATTCCTGAAAAAAACGTGTCCCGTGGAAGTGCCAGGTTCCCGCATCCCCCTTCGGAATCCTTTTTAATCAGTTTTTGCGTTCCTCCCCTCGTTTGCCCTCCCTTTTTTTAGTCATCCTGGCCAAAAAGCAGTCTGCTGCCGGGCGTCCTGCCGTTTCAGTCCCGAGAGCCGCAGGCCCAACCGCCGGATTTTCCTGCCGCAGAAGAGTTCGCGGAGCAGTTCATGGGCACATCCCCGGATTGTCTCCTCGTCGTTATGGTAATGAAGAATGGTTTTTGCCTTTGTTTTTGTCTCAAATCCCTCGAAACGTACCCTGACGGTAATGGTCTTAAAATAGATTTTTTCTTCAGTGAGGGAGCGGTACACTTCTCCGATGAGGGCGTCCATGGTGGCGATAATCTCGTCGGGATCTCCGGTATCCTGCCCGAAGGTCGTCTCTTTTGAGACGGATTTTATACCGTCGCGCTCCGTGACTTCGCTTCCGTCAACACCAAGAGCTGCCTCGTGCAGTCCCACTGCGGAGCGCCCGAAGCGCCCGAGAAGGCCCTGGATGTTGTATGCGGCAAGGTCGCCTATGGTATGTATTCCCAGTACCTGCAGTTCCTTCTCGGTCTTAAACCCGATCCCGGGGATCCTGCGGACCGGCAGCGGTGCGAGAAACCCCGGTACATCTGCTGGTTCGACAACGGTCAGGCCATCAGGTTTTTTGAAATCCGAAGCGATCTTTGCGACCAGTTTTGTCGGGGCAAGCCCGAGCGAACAGGTGATCCCGCACCGGGCGCGGATCTCCCGTTTCAGCTCTTCTGCCAGTTCCCGTGCCTCCGAAAAACTGCCGGGCAGGGCTCAGGTCCAGAAATGCCTCATCGATGCTCACCTGCTCGAACCGGAACCCCGGTGAGTCTGAGGATAGTCATGATCTCTTCAGACACTTCCCCATACCGGATCATCCGGGGGCGGAGGAAGATGGCATCTGGACAGAGCCGGTATGCGTGCGATATAGGCATCGCTGACCGGATACCATATGCCCGGGCCTCGTACGAGCAGGTAGAAACGACACCCCTGCCGGTGCCCCCCTGGGGATCGGCACCGACCACGACCGGTAGGGCTGCATACTGCGGGTGGTCGTGCATCTCGACGGCTGCATAGAAACAGTCCATGTCGGCGTGCAGGATGATCCGGGGGGTTGGGTTAACCGCTATAATGCCTGTCATGAATCCGTTACCCCTTGTGATATCCGTGGAGCGGGCTCCCGTTACCGTGCAGAGGCCTCCGGTGCGAAACCCCTTTTCACCGGGGAAACAGCAAAATCGCTCAGGGTGCATTGCCGCTGCCTGAGGCTTTCCCGGAGGAGTGTGGTTTCTGTGATAAATCGCTGGACCGGGAGGGTAAAGGTTGCAGAGATACGTGCAAGGGCAGACCTGAGGTCTTCGAACTCTGTTGCCGGTTCTCGCATCGCGCTCCTGACATTCTCCCGAACGTTGAACACGCCCATGGGTACGTACCCGGGCAGCGCCTCGCGCAGGATGATGGCACCAGCCTGCCTGTGCTCCCGTGCAAGCGCCTCGAGCACACTCATCTTGCAGGAATAGTAGCACCCGCCCAGAGGTGAATAGCCTGTCTTTCCCCTGAACCCCTCATGATCCGAGAAGACATATTCCTCGGTCCCGAGCACGTGAAGGAATGCCTCGGTCCACTCGTACTCCCACGCTGTCGGCAGCAGGATCACCGCGTACCGGTTGTGAAGGCTCGCGAATTCATGCATCCTGATGGTATCGATCACCGGGCACTTTTTTACCTCGGAGAGGAGCCGGTCCCCGATCATCGTATCGCATGCGGTGATCGACCACCGGGTAGGAACGAGGCGCCGGCGGGGCCCCCGCCCCATCGTCCCGGCCGAGAATGCCTTCTGGATACTGGAGAACGCAAGACCCGAACGGTGCAGGTCGAGCACAGCATTGCGGGCTGTCAGGTCAGTATC
Source organism: uncultured Methanoregulaceae archaeon (assembly GCA_963717525.1). GTDB lineage: Archaea > Halobacteriota > Methanomicrobia > Methanomicrobiales > Methanospirillaceae > Methanoregula. Next base: position 1,501,326 of record OY970343.1, on the reverse strand, counting down.
ATAAAAGACCTTTTCAAGGGATGGATCCCAGCGCTTTGCCTCGATCTCGAACCGTTCCAGCGGGGCACTCGGCCCAAATGGGGTATGCTCTTCTGAAAATGAAAGACCGGCCGGCGCGCTTTCGAATGCAGCCTCGCTCTCGATCGAACCGTTGGCAAGGACGATCTCCTGGAGTTTCTCCACGAACCGGTTGCCAAGGTCACCGGCATTGGTCATGCGCTTGCCCCGGACAAGGTTCATCCGGTACCCGATGATCTCATCCTGGGTCAGGTTGCCGCAAATCCACTCCTCGGGCCGGTCCATGATTCTGGTGTCCCCGTGGACCGGTGCGATCATCGGGCCGGGAAGCACATCCGGGTAGTTCCAGCTGCCGATAAAGACCGAGGGCGGAGAGCTCGCCGGTCATCTCCTTTCCCACCTCCACCGATCTCATTTGGGTCGTCGCCGCAGTCAGCTGCCGGAGATATGCCCCTTTACCGATGATCATATGAGAGGAAGATCGGTTCACGGGTATTAAAGACAGGAGGTGTGCAGGGAGAAAGTGAACGGCTGCCCTGCATTGTTGATAGTACCTTCTATGGTTGGATGCTGGGCCGCTTTTCCTGCCATTACCCTGCGCAGAGATACCTCACCTCTCTTTCGTGCCGGCAGGATCCGGCTCAAACCCTAAATCCAGCCACGCGAAAACTGGTACTGGTATGATCCCTGTCCCTCCTGCACCTGCCGCCATCGCAGTTTATGCGCTCGTAAACGGCGTTTTATTCTGCCTGTACGGGTACGACAAACATACAGCCCGTGCGGGTGGCTGGAGGATTCCAGAATACACCCTCCTTGGTGCGGCGCTCTGTGGACCCTTCGGCGCATACGGGGCGATGCTTCTCTTCCGGCACAAAACCCAGAAAATGAAGTTTTACCTGGTACCGGTCTTTATGCTCCTTCATATCGCAGGAATCCTGTACGTGGCTGGTGCTCTTGTTCTCCCCTCAGTTTGAGTATCCCGGAAACCGGAACCCTGATCCTTTAATACCGGGGCTGGTCATATTTCCTTGAATGCGAACCAACAGGCACCAGTATTTCCTCGACCTCGCGCAGCGGTGTGCCAACCAGGGTACCTGCCTGCGGCGCAACTTCGGCGCAATCATTGTTGATGAATACAATACGATTGTATCCACCGGTTACACCGGCGCCCCGCGCAAACAGATGGACTGTACTGAACTCAAACACTGCTGGAGGAAAGAGCACAACATCCCCTCGGGCTCCAACTACGAACGGTGCAGGAGTGTTCACGCGGAGATGAACGCGATGCTCCAGGCAGGAAAACTTGCCCGGGGATGCACCCTTTACCTCGCGGGGTTCGATGTCTCCACCGGGGACCTCACGCAGATCTGGCCATGCTTCCTGTGTTCCAAGATGATCGTCAACAGCGGAATCAGCCGGGTCATTATGAGGACGAGCCCCGCCGATTACAAGGAGATGGACCCGATGGTGCTCTACCAGATGCGGAGCAGGGAATCGCTCGGTGACGATTCGCCGTTGTAAACCTTTTTTCTGCCGATCCTGCATCCAGGTGCAGTTTATTTCGGCAGGTTGGTGAGATCGATGCTCCATGTGGTCTCGTAGGGAACCGGTGAGGTACCCTGGAACCGGATTGTGAGGGTCGATCCCTGACCGAGCTGGTCGAGGGTACCCACGGGAATGGAGATGGTCCCTTTCTGGGTAGACTGGTGATTGGGTGCGATCTGGCTGAAAAAGATCGCCTGGCCGGGATATGCTTCGCCAACCGGGTCATTGAGCGAGGGCATTGCAGAGAGTGTCAGTCCCTGCGTCCCCGTATTTACTATGGTGAGTGTCACGACTATTGTCTGAGCGTCCTGGATGTCGATTTTGTCGATCCCTGCATCAAATGCATACCCGTTGTTCTCAAATTGTGCCTGCTGGTTCAGGCTCAGGGGCTGTTGTGCGCCGGGAATGTATGGGGCCGTTGCGGTACAGCCCGTTACCATAACAATGGCGATAAGGACCGGCACGAGAAACGGCATTCGCATGGTGAACACGTGGCATGTAACAGCGTATAAACCCGGGCCTGCCGGAGAACCGCCCGGAAACCGGAGGGCACTTCCCGGGCTGCCAACGGACAACACTTTATAATCCGGTTCCCGATCTTCCTCATGGACCGGCAGGAGCATATCCATATCGTCAGTGCAGGAGAGCATATCCACGAGGTTTACGCGGCAGCAGTCCGGGATCTGCAGAAGATCACGCATACGTATGTTTTTGCTGATACCGATCTCTATACCAATTTAGTCCGCGACAACGAAAGGGCAAAGGCGTACAAAACCGCGGCGCGCGAAGCGGTCAATCACCTGAGAACCCACGCCGCGTTCCTGAAAATTCCTGCGCACCTGGTCTATATCGGTTCGCCTGCGCTGGATTCCGTGGTCCAGGCAATCATAAAGATCGTTTCTGAGCACCCTTCTGCAACGTACTCGTTTGACCTTACTGCCGGATCCAAGGATCTCTCCCTCGCACTCTCTACGATCTCGCTCTGGCTGGGTGGTGAGGCATATTATACATTTTTCGACCAGAAGAGAGATGGGAGCCCCACCCTGCTTCCGGTACCAGGCCCGGTGGTTGGCAACATGCAGTCCAACAAGAACTACGGGCGGATCCTTGCCCTGCTCTACCGGGCGCCGGGAAAACAGGAACGTTCGCCCCGCCTGCTGTCCCGTGCCTATCTGTACACCCAGCTGGAGTCATTTTATGTGCCGGTAAGAAAGAAAGGGGTCAGGAGCTCGGCAACACCTTCGAGGAAGGGACCGGCAATCCCCCGGCTCAGCCAGGGAACATTTACCACCCTTCTTGCTACAATGGAAGCAGGGAACCTGATCCGGCAGGAACCCGGCCCGGAGAAGAGCCGGAGGGAGAAGTACTTCCGGATAACACCCGCGGGCGAGCTCGCGCTGCTGCTCGCTGAGACAAAACCGCGAAAACAGTGAGTTAGATGTACATCTTATTATCAGATGTACATTTGATAGTTAGATGCGCATCTAACTAAAATCCGATATTTTATGACGGTGACTGTACTCGCAGGGGGGTGGGGGGTGCCCCAGGGGACGCGAGCGGGTGGGGGCTGATTTAAAAAAATGGTGAGGTGACCCCACCCCCCCCCCCCCCCAGGCACCAGGAAAGAGAGGGCCCTGCCCCACAAAACCTATGCTTCCCTGAGCCCCACATTTTCCTGCATATGCCCTCCCTCCCTGTTCCTGTTGTCCTTGTCCATGGCTGGAAAAGCCATCCCGGTATCTGGAAACGGCTCACCCCGCAGCTCAACAAAACGGACATCCCCGCATGGATCTTCGATTACACCTCTCTTGATGGCGCCTCCATGGAAGAGATCGCGGGAGCCCTGGGAGCGTTTATCGCCACACGGCGGGAAGAGGAGGATTATACCGGCAGCATCGACGTGGTGTGCCACTCCATAGGCTCCTGCGTTGCCCGCTACCTCTTCGAAGTGACAGATGGCCGCACCCGGAATGAACGGGTGCGCCAGCTTATCGCGATCGGCCCGCCCAACAACGGCTCATCCCTTGCTGAACTCTTCTGCGACCCGGTGATAGGGCCGGCGATAACCGGCAGGTTATGCGGCACCTTTATCCCCCGGAATTTTGATCCAGCCGCCGATGTCATTGTCCAAGCCTGCCGTCCGGGGAGTGCAACTATGGCAGCACTACGCATGAAAGGGATCCGCCCCGATATCCGGTACCGGATTCTCTGCGCGGAAAACATCACCCATAATCCCTCATTTTTCCCCTGTTTTGAAGGGAAGACCTGCGAACTGCAGCCGGGCGGCCGGTGGAGAATGACCTATGCCGGCGATGGCATCGTGCCCCGTACAGATTCTGTTCTTCCCGGTGCGGACATGGAGATCCTGCCTTCCGATCCTGCAGCGCTCGAAAAGGACGCCGGGCAGTACTGCCACCTTCAGCCTGCCCCGGGCTCCCGAGGTCGTGGACCGGATCGTGGATTACCTGCGCCATGGCCTGGTCACCCCGTGATAACGGGGCGATTGCCAGGGTCAGATGAAAGGGACGCTTTCTGGAGAGAGGTGTCGTTTCAGGCCGCTCTCGTTGCTTCATTATAGAGCGATACAAGCGAGATACTGATCAGGTTGAGCGTGGTAGCCGAGTACCACAGGAATGTCTCTACCGGTGTCTGCTGCGTGATCCAGCCTGACCAGAGCATCAGGCAGATGATCGAAAAAGAGAGCAGCGTATCGCATGCAAGAAAGACCAGCGGGCGGTGCACCAGCCTTCCTACCTCGGCAAGCGTGCAATATTCCAGTGGGGTGGGCATATGCAGGAGGTCACCTGCAGCCCGCACGGCGTTCATGACAAAATCGATGGTGGCCCATGTGACTACCAGCCACCCAACGCCAGCTAGAAGGGGGTCTGACGGTGTCCCGGCCCGGATGGCGGCAAGGCCAAAGAGCCCCTTGAAGGTGCAGAACGGGAGGCCGATCGTCAGCGTGAGAAAGAACGGCCGGACAAAGAATTTCTGGATCCGGTCTGCTGGATGAAGGGCCGGGCTGGAGGTGCCGCAATTCTGGTCCGGGTTCTCGTGAGGCATGGGGGTGGGCCGATTGAGATCAGGATGAGCCGGTGCTGCCAAAGCCTGTGGGAACATAGTGCACGGGTACAACGGATCGGGCCGGGCTCATCGATTGCTCCGGTGACCATTAGGACGGGGAAGAATAAGAAGGATCTTGATCCAGGGAAAGAGAGGGTCTGGTCATAGGGAGGACTGCCGGCCCGCCTCATCGAAAACACCGTAACAAGCGTGGTTTTATCTCCCCTCAGCAATGAACCCTTGATTATGTCACCAGCACGCACACCGTCCCCCATAAAGAGGAAAAGCAGCTCCGCAAGCCCGGACAAGAACCGCCATGCAGAAGACCGTGGCCATCATCCCATGGCAGCTCCCGCCGTTCATCCACCTCATCACCCGCAGAAAAAGGCGGAACTCTCACCCAGACATTATCCCCACACAGGCCCGGAGAACAAAGACCTGAACCTGGATCATGGCATCCACGAGGACCGGCCCCGGCCCGGAAAGGTTGCAAAAAAGGAAGATCCCACCCGGTCCAAAAAATCACCCCGGTAATCCTGTGCCGGTGCGACCTCACCACCGTTTTTTCCGCCTCTGTGTGAGGTGCAGGAAGCCCACAACGGACCGTTGTACGAACCGGTTGCCTATACTGAAGGGTACAAAGGAAACCGCTGCCGGATGGGGGCAAAAAGAAGACTCACCGGTGCCGTGCTGTGAAGAGCGCCGCCCGGGTGCGATTATGATTATCCCCGTTCCCGGCGGTGCAGTGGTGGATAAACCTGCGTGGAGCGCACAGGTCTGGATTTTGGTTTTCCTACGGAAGCAATGATGATCTTTAAACGTTCCCTGATCCTATCCGGGATCATATGCACGCAATCGAGGTTTCGCACCTCACCAAGAAATTCGGCGCCCTGACCGCGCTCAACGATATCAGTTTCTCGGTCGACGTTGGGGAGACGTTTGGCTTTTTAGGCCCCAACGGTGCGGGAAAGACCACTACGATCCGGATCCTGACCGGGATCTTGTACCCGACCTCCGGGACAGCCTCTATCTTCGGCCATGATATCGGACGCGAGACGATTGCGGCGCGGCAGTCGATGGGGATCGTCTCCGAAACCTCAAACGTCTACGACGACCTGACCGCATGGCAGAACATGATTTTCTCCGCAGAGCTCTACCATGTGCACAGGGATCTGCGGGAGAAGAAAGCGGCAGAACTGCTCACCACTTTTGACCTGTTCGAGCGGCGCAATGATAAGGCGCATGGCTTTTCCAAGGGCATGAAACGGCGGCTGACCCTTGCCATGGGGCTTGTCAACAGCCCCCTGCTTATTTTCCTTGATGAACCGACCTCCGGCCTCGATGTCCAGAGCAATCTCATCATCCGCGATGTGATCAAGGGCCTTATTGATGAAGGTGTGACCGTATTTTTAACCACCCATAACATCGAAGAGGCGAACATGATGTGCGACCGGGTGGCGATCGTCAACCGCGGCACGATCGCGGCGATTGATGCACCGGAACGACTCAAGAAAACGATCCAGAGCGTGCAGTCGATCGCGGTATCATTCGATCATGCCTCCGCGCACCAGTTCGATGAAGTCCGTCACCTTTCTATGGTCAACGATGCCGTAAAGGAAGGGGACAAGTTCCGGCTCTATACCGAGGATCCTGCAACGGTGATCGAGTCGGTGATGGAGTATGCCCGGGCCCGGAACATCAGGGTGATCAGTATCTCCACCCTGGGCCCGAGCCTTGAGGACGTTTTCATCAAACTGACCGGCCTGCAGAGAACGGGAGGGACGATTCATGCCATCGACTGAAAGAAACGAACGGGCCGGCGCATGGGCCGGGCGGCTCAGCCATGAGCTCTCCGCCGCATGGGCGATCTCGCGCAAGGACATGATCACCTACTACATCAAGCCCAACATCATCGTGATGGGGATCCTCTTCCCGTTCTTCATGTTTCTTGCGTTTGCTATTGGAAAGAACGCTCCGCCCGGCACCCTGATCCCTGGTCTTATTGCGATCACCCTGCTCTTCTCGGCCTCTTCGATCGAGCCGGTTTCGATCCCCATCGAGCGGCGGGTAAAGACGTTCGACCGGCTGCTCTCGGCACCAATTTCGCTTCATTCACTGGTTTTCGGTGAGAGTCTCAGCGGTTTTCTCTATAGTCTCGGTATTGCATGTTTCCCGCTCATAGCTGGGATCATCCTGTTTGCCACGCCGATCGAAAATGCACCGGTTCTCGTGATTGCGATGGCGCTGACGGCGTTCTGCTTTGCCACCCTCGGGACCCTCTTTGCCGCGTACCCGACCGAGAATGTCGGGGAAGTGATGTCGATGCTCAACACCGTCCGGCTGCCGCTCATCTTTATCTCCGGTGTCTTTATCCCGATATCGGAAATACCGCAGATCGGTCAGGATATCGCACTTTTTTCCCCGCTGACGTATGGAAACGATATGATCAGCTATGCCTATACCGGGACGTCGCTGTACTCACCGGTGTGGGATATCGTCGCGCTCCTCATCTTCATCCTGATCTTCCAGTTCGTGGCTAACCGGTTGTATAAGAAATTTAATGAGTAAACAGGCCGGGATCGACGGGAAGTTCGAAGAAGTATGGGGGAGATCCGTGGGCGATCCCCAAATACCGGATACTTTTTATCGCATAATCCGAATCGGAGCACTAAAAGGAAAGGTAATAATCCAAGGTACCAGGATACCCGCTCCCTTATGCGTGAGCGCCCGCACCAATCCCGGAATTACGGGAGGGATCGACCTTCACATCTTTGACTGGTCGAAGGTGATGTTTGCCCCCGCCGGGACCTTTGCCTTCTTCCCCTTGGCGCCGGGGAAAAATTCCCTGGATCTCTCTTTGCGTCCCTTATGTTCAGCACCGGCAGATTTTGTTGCCTCTTCTTCAGCATAGATGCCGAGGAAACAGTCTACCGGGTTTTTCCCGCCCTGGCAGAGATTATTCTTTTTATCCTCGCATTCGTTGCATTCGGGGACATGGGACGGGAGAAGATGAGGGAAGTGGATCTTCCAGAGTTCCGGATCGATCTTTCCTTCTTCAAGGAATTTTTTCACATGTCGTGGCGTGTACTTCATTATTGATTTTATTGTACCAGTGATTTCTTATCTGTATCTCAGACTAAAAGACCGGGAGCCGGCTGCGGCGGTATTTTTATCACGACCGGGCGCTCAGGAAAGTTTTAGAAGAAGTATCCGGCCAGCGTAACCACCGAGAGATTCGCGTGGGCCTGGGCAAGTTCGTGTGCACTTTTCTCAACGATCGGCTGGAACTTGGCCCGGTTTTTGAGGATTTTCTGCTGGATTGAGTATAGTCTCTCGACACCGGACAGAATCTCGCGCTCGACCGGCCGGATCTTCGGCTGAAACGTGTGGATCAGGCCCTGGATGTCGGATGCAGAGACGCGTTTTTCCTCGTCAAAGACAAACCTGCTCTCCTGCTGTTTTCTCCAGTTCACCAGATCGTTTGTCAGTGCGGTATCGAAACCCGGGATACTCAAGATCTTGTGCGGGTCGATATCTGCCGCAGTCTCTATGCCAAATGACCGGAGCGCGGCCTTCCTGTTCTCGCTGAGCCGGGGTGAGGTGCAGGTATCGATAAAGCGGGTCTCCAGAAATTTCTTCTGCTGGCGCTCCCGTGAAGTGTGCTGGAGGGCAGCGAGCGCGTTCTTGTATTCCTGCTCGATCGCCTCGTATCGCCTTTTGGACCCCGTGAGCGCATTCAGCTGGGTGGTGAATTCCGCGTCCCCGGCCTCGGCTTTCCATTTTTTCTCCCAGAGCCGCCAGCTGATACCGGGCATCCTCGAATTCCTTCTTCCGGCGTTTCTTCTCCATCATGTCCCTTCCCGGGAGCACAAAAAGAAGCCCGGCGATGCCTGCCGGGACCAGGCCAATCGCATCTATAGGATGAGGAAATCCCGATCCTGCTGACAGTACAAGCATTATGGCGGCGCTGGCGACAAGGAGTACGATCTGGACAGCCTGCCGCACCTTTCCAAGCCTGACCGCCCGGGCGATATCCAGGGAGAATGGTGCAGGCAGGCACCGGTACTTCCGCGGGCTGATTTCAGGGATGGGCCCCGGCGGTTTTATCGCAAGGACCTTCTGCCATTCCGAGGCCACATCGATCCTCGAGATCGTATCCGAACTGAGGAATAAGAGGATCCCGGAACTGTTTTCCAGACCGCACCACGGGCAGGTGGCAAGGCCGGTATAAAAGGTGTGCATGGATTCGGTCGGGCACTTCTTGAGCCGTTTTTCCAGCGCATCGAGTACGTTCCACCAGTCGTTTGCGCTTGGGCGTCCCCATGACTGATGCCCTGATTCGGTGAAAGCCTGTTCAAAAAGGCTGGAAACCTCACGTGGGACGACCGACAGCCCGACCGAGTTTGGCGGCGGCGCCATTGCCTTGAGTGCTGCACCTCTCCCAAACGCAAACCGGTGCTCTGCAATCGCCCGTTCGATAGGCATGTCGTCGTTTCCCTTGTAGACCCCCGAGAACGGGTGCCTGCCCATGAAGAGCAGCAGGAAGATCAGGATCGCAAGCCCGAAATTGTCGTGATTCTGCGTGCGCAGCATCCTGAAATCCTTTGACTTCTGGAGCTCGGGCGGCGTGAACTGGGCGACCCCCACTTCGCAGAAATAGATCTTTTCACGGGCCTGCACCTGGAACGAGTCGCAGTCGATCAGCCGGACGCAGGCTTTTTTCGTGACAAGGATATTTCCCTCGTTGACGTCCCCGACAACGTACCCGTACTTGTGGATGATGTAGAACGCAGCGGCGAGATTTTTTGCAGTTCTCACCAGGAACTTCCAGTCTGCATTCGGGAAGGACGCCTTCCGGTGCGAGGGGCCATACACCTTGTGGATCGGCTCGCAATCGGTGATCCTTGGCATGACAAACCCGCAGACCGGGCCGTTTTTACTGTCATGGAGCAGGTCGAGGGGCCATGCGGCAAATTCCTTCAACTCGTCGTTGCAGCCGCTGACCATCAGCCGGAGTTTTTCCTGCCGCTCCCCGGTAAGTGGCTTGTGGTAGATCTTGGCGAGCACGTCCCTGCGGTGGGGTGCGATCTCGTAGACATCCCCCTCGCCGCCGCTCCCCACCTTTTTTCCGAGACTGACAGGGTTGCCCCTGCTGTCAAAGAGGTTATAGTACGGTGACGGGCTCATGGTTTTTCAGCTCGTGGGGACGTTCACGGCGAGGATAAGGGTCTTGTCGTCATCGCTTCGCGCATTCACATCGTCCCGGGAGAGTAATGCGTTCAGGTGCGTCGTGAGATCCGCACTTCCATTCTCCGGTTTTTTCCTGAGTGCGGTAAACAGGGGCCGGAAGAATCCCTCGTGCACGGTACGGGTGGAAAACGAGAGGACCAGGTTCTGGAGGCCGTCGGTGAAGAGCGCGATCTCATCGGGCGGGGTTTCCTCGCGTGCGATCCTGGTATGCTCCAGAAAATCATCGTCAGAAACAAAGAAGGTCATGTTCGCATATTCGCCCTGGTCCGGCCAGAACACTGTGCGGTAACCGGCTTTGTCGCCAACGACAATACACCCGTCTCCGATCTGGAAAAAAAGTGCATCATTGTCTGCGACAACAACACCGATCAGCGTACAGGCATAGTCTTTTACCCGCCGGCCGTCTCCCTGTGCCCGGGCGACTATAGCCTCCCGGGACGCGGAGACCCATGCTTTGACCTCGTCATTTGTAACGGAGGAAATATCCTCTCTCTTCCGGATCGCAGAAAGGATCCGGAGGTACACTGTTTCGCAGGCGATCTCCGCGCCTGTCCCTCCGTGGGTCGTGCTTCCCGCACCATCGGCGGCAAGACCGATAAAAAAATCCCGGTCCGAGAACCTGATTGCCCCGGTGCGGCAGTAATCCTGTCCCGGCTCGTTCCGGTCGCTGTGCGATTTTCCCGTGACCGACAAGGAAAGGTGTTTCCAGGTCATATCTCGCTCCACCCTGAAGGTGGAGTGAGCAGGATCCTGTCTCCCGGATTGCTGCGGGAGGCTGATTTCATGGAATTGGAGAGCCACTGGAAAAATTCCCGGAATTTGAGGCCCTGGAGCTTGAGTGGCTGCCGGACCGTGATCTGCCGGAGTACCGACATGTCTGCGTTCTGGACGCCGACCGCAAAGAAGGCAAAAGATTTCGAACTTTCACCCTCCCGGACTGCCGCGGCGGCACGCTGCCACTCGTCGGTCGGGGAACCGTCGGTGATCAGGAAGATCCAGGGCCGGTAGAAGGAGATCCCGTTTGCCCGGTATTCCTCTTTGCGTTTCCTCACCAGATCGATTCCCTGGATGATTGCCTCCCCAAGTGGAGTGTCACCTTCTGCCTCGAGCGTGGGATCAAGGAAGAAATCCGCGGTGTTGAACTCTGAAATGACCCTGACCGGCCCAAAGGAGACCAGTGCCACCTCGACTCTCTTTACCGCGAGGGAATCACTCTGGAGTTCCTCGTAAAAGGATCGCAGGCCGGCGTTGAGTTCTGCGATTGGCTTTCCCGCCATGGAACCGGATGTATCCAGCAGCAGGAGGCAGGGACACCGGGGTTCGGGGTTTTCTGCGAAAGTAACTGGTCCCAGCGGCTGCTGATCATACATGGTGTCGTCACTCATCAGATCTCTCCTTCTCGTACTTATTATATTCAATAATCAACCGTATATCTTTGTTGAGCCTTGCAGGCCCGGATGGTTTTTAAAAAGGACCCGGAAGATTTTCTTTACCGGTGAAAAGATGCGATCCCCGGGTATCAGGACGGTTTTTTCCTCTTCATTCTTTGAGCAGCGTTTGACAGGTCTATCGGGAAATCTCCCTGATCCCTGTAAAACCACTCGTATTTTCGCAAAGGATAGAGCGTGGAAAATGTTCCCTGCGGTTCTTTGGGAAAAGAGGATGGGAGATTAATGCCTTCTGCGCAAGGCAATACCGGCAACAGCACCACAGCCGATGAGCGCAGCGAGGGCGTCATATCCGGGTGACTTTTTTGTGGGAGTGGCGATTTCAGCGTTCTGCTGTGCAAGCCAGGTATCAACCGAGGAACTGGTTGTGGCTTCAGCGCCGACCGCAAAGGTGGGGGCCGTCGTGAACACCGTAGTGGGAACGGTTGTGGCCGCTCCAGAGATCCACCGATATGGTCTGGGAAGCAGTATTCGTGCTGCTCCCTTCGGAGTTTGAGGAGGTGAGGGTGACCGTGTAGGTTCCTGCATTCTGGTACGTTTCAGACGGATTTTGCAGGCTGCTCGTACTCCCGTCTCCAAACGACCATTCCCATGAGGTGGGGGATCCGGTGGATTGATCAGTGAACTGGACGGTGAGGGGTGCGGTGCCTGAAGTGGGACGATTCGCGTGAATGAAGCAACCGGTGCCGTAGATCCGACTACGATGTATCCGGTCATGGTTGTCGCGTTTGTGCCAAGCGAATTCTCTTCCGTAAGGGTCACCGAGTACGTCCCGTCGTTTGCGTAGGTATTCGTCGGATTTTCCAGGGTGCTGGTATTGCCATCCCCGAAGTCCCAGCTCCATGATGCCGGGGAGCCCGTTGATTCATCCGTGAACGTTACATCCAACGGTGCAGTTCCTGATGTCGGGGAGGCGATAAAGAGAGGCAACGGGACGGTCGTTGCTGTCTCTGCGAAGGTGTATTCGTCAGCGGATACTGAAGAGGATATGCCACTCGGTGTCGTGACGAGGACGTCAACCTGTCCAACAGTAGAACTGGCCGGGGTGGTTGCGGTGATTTCTGTAGAGCTGACAACCGTGACATTGGTTGCTGCTGTGCCGCCTACAGTTACTGCAGTCGCCCCGGTAAAGCCTGTCCCGGTGATAGTTATGGGGTGCTCGTGGAAACAGGGCCGTATGTCGGAGAGACGCCCGTCACGGCAGGGACTGCCGTGGCTCCTGCATTCACCGTTATAGTCGTGGTCTGAGTGCTGGTAGCGCTGGGAAGAACACCACCATCTCAAATGGTAAGGGATACAGAGTAGGTTCCCGCGGTCGTGTACGCATATGACGGATTTTCATTGGTACTCGAATCCCCGTCTCCGAAATTCCAGTCCCATGTAGTAGGGGATCCCGAGGATGTATCCTCAAACTGCACGGTGAGGGGTGCAGTGCCCGAGATGGGCGATGCCGTGAATGTTGCAACAAGCGGTGTTGCTGTTGCGGTCGGTGTTACCGTTATAGTCGTGGTCTGAGTGCTGGTACTGCTGGGAAGAACACCACCATCTCCAATGGTAAGGGATACAGAGTAGGTTCCCGCGGTCGTGTACGCATATGACGGGTTTTCATTGGTACTCGAATCCCCGTCTCCGAAATTCCAGTCCCATGTAGTAGGGGATCCCGAGGATGTATCCTCAAACTGCACGGTGAGGGGTGCAGTGCCCGAGATGGGCGATGCCGTGAATGTTGCAACAAGCGGTGTTGCTGTCTCTGCGGACGGTGTATTCGTCAGCGGATACTGAAGAGGATATGCCACTCGGTGTTGTGACGAGGACATCCACCTGTCCAACAGTAGAACTGGCCGGGGTGGTTGCGGTGATTTCTGTAGAGCTGACAACCACGACATTGGTTGCTGCCGTGCCGCCTACAGTTACAGCCGTTGCCCCGGCAAAGCCGGTCCCGGTGATAGTTATCGGGAGTGCTCGTGGAAACAGGGCCGTATGTCGGAGAGACGCCCGTCACGACAGGGACTGCCGTGGCTCCTGCATTCACCGTTATAGTCGTGGTCTGAGTGCTGGTACTGCTGGGAAGAACACCACCATCTCCAATGGTAAGGGATACAGAGTAGGTTCCCGCGGTCGTGTACGCATATGACGGGTTTTCATTGGTACTCGAATCCCCGTCTCCGAAATTCCAGTCCCATGTAGTAGGGGATCCCGAGGATGTATCCTCAAACTGCACGGTGAGGGGTGCAGTGCCCGAGATGGGCGATGCCGTGAATGTTGCAACAAGCGGTGTTACCGTTACAGTCGTATTCGGTGTTGCCGTAGGAGTAGGCGTAGGTGTAGCCGTTGTAGGAGTAGGTGTAGGTGTAGCCGTTGTAGGAGTAGGCGTAGGTGTAGCCGTTGTAGGAGTAGGTGTAGGTGTAGCCGTTGTAGGAGTAGGCGTAGGTGTAGCCGTTGTAGGAGTAGGTGTAGGTGTAGCCGTTGTAGGAGTAGGTGTAGGTGTAGCCGTTGTAGGAGTAGGCGTAGGTGTAACCGCGACAACCACGGTGCTGGCGATGAAAACCAGTATCAGGCATCCTATGAGGAGGATGTGACGGGTGGTCATTGGGCATCACTCATACTTTCATCAACTATCCTGTGCTCTCCTATCATGTGCAACATGCTATCATTCCTGTTCGCGATGCCGCCTACCAGGTAAACTTACCAACGCGGAGTTGCAGTGGTACCAACCGCATGGAAGAGATATGGTGGCTTCTCGCATCTTTTTGTAAAATATAATTTACATTTTGTGCTATAAACATTCTGCCTTCTTGGCACAATATGTGTATTGCCTGAGTTGGAACGCTTGCGGTGCCCTGCACTTACCAATGCCGGTTTTATTTCACCCGTGCGGGCTGCTTTTTTCAATTTATATTTGTAAAATGAATATTATGCCAATCCGGCAAATTGATCATCCTTTTATACCCCTTTATTTCCACTGGAGATTGGGGCAAATATTACCCTGTTTTAAGTACAACGCCCGGATCAGCGCTTATTTAAATAGTGTTTAGAGTGGAGCTGCATCAAAGATATGAACCAAAAGAGAGCTCTTTTTAAATCCCGGAAGTACATTGAAGCACTTTTTTGGTCAAAGGCAATTTTCCGACCCCCACCGGGTTATCCCTATCCAAAGATTAACAAAAAAGCCCGGCTCAGGTTCTCCTGAGAAGCATCAACGATGAAATATCCCTTCCTCATATCGATCCCTCATGGTGGCGTTGAGATCCCGGCAGAGGTTGCCTGGCCGGTTCGCTCTTTCGGAAAAGGAGATATCCTGGTACTGCGATCCCGCGACCCGGACGCTCTTTGATTTCGGCCGGTCGGTGGAAGCAACGCTGGATACCGGGATCTCCCGGATGGTTATCGATCTTAACCGTCCGCCTCTCCCGCTCCCCCCCAAAGACCCGGACGGGATCATCAAGATCAAGGACCGTCGATGGCCGGCCGGTCTACCTGCCCGGGCAACTGCCTGACCTGCCCCTTATCCACCGGCTGATGATGAGATGGTATTTCCCTTATCACCAGCGCATTGATGAGCTCATCGATCGTTATCCCGTACGCATCGCGTTCGACTGCCATTCGATGCTGCCTTATGGATCGGCAGAACAGAGTGATGCCGGAAATGCCGGCCGCTCATCTGCCTGGGAAACTACGGTGACGAGAATGGCCAGGCAAAGCCCGGGAGCCTGACCACCTGTCCCCCGGAATGGATTGTGCATCTTGCAGAATCATTCCGGGAAGAGTTCTGCGGGACTGGAGAAGTGGCAATCAACACCCCGTTTTCCGGAGGATTTATCTCGAACGCCCACTACTGGCGTAAAGGCATCCCCTGGATCCAGATAGAAGTGAACCGGGCACTTTATGAACGTGAAAATTCGCCGATCTCTCATTCCGCCGTAAGGGAAGAGCACGTCACTGAATTACGCCGCAGGATCTGGCAGATCCTGGCCCGGTTCTGGGATGCGACTCCTGCCGGGGTGCCGACAGAATAGGACCCACGAACCATGCGGGTTCCCCGGCAGGGGCGATGCCCGGCCTGGAGTTCACGTACTTCCGCTCCCTCATCCCTGACCCATGCAGGTATGTTCGTCATTTGACCATGTTCAGGCATCATGGGATGCCTATACGCCCCCTTTTTATAAATCAGGGTTTTATGCTTTGAACATTTGCGAAAAAACCCGAGAATCCGGGTGCAGGAGGATATATACTTAAATGGGATCAGGTGAGAACAATCGTTAATGATCTCCCTGCTCTATGTCGATGACGAGCCGGCACTGCTGGATGTGTGCCGGCTTTTTCTGGAGCAGGAGGGGGATATTTCCGTCGCTACAATAGCATCGGTAAGTGAAGCGCTCACCCTTATTGCCACCGGAAAGTTTGATGCCATCATATCCGATTACCAGATGCCTGATATTGATGGCATTACGTTCCTTCGTACGATACGCAGGCAGCATCCTGACATGCCGTTTATCCTGTTCACCGGCAGAGGTCGTGAAGAGGTCGTTATCGAGGCTATCAACAGCGGTGCGGATTCCTATGTCCAGAAAGGAGGCGATCCACGATCCCAGTTCAAGGAGCTTACCCATCTGATCCGGCAAATTGTGCGGCGGAGAAAAGCAGAAACCGAACTGCGGCTGATGAAGTTTTCCGTCGATCATGCGTCTGAAGGCATCGTCTGGATGCGGATAAACGGCGAGATTACCTATTACAACGATGCCATCTGCACCATGCTTGGCTATACGCCACAGGAATTTTCCGGTCTCTCTGTCACGGATATCAGGCCGGGGTTGTCCCATTTTTCCCTGTCCTCAGGCTGGAGCACACTGCTTACCCGGAAATACGCCATCATAGAAGAGATCCTCATAAAAAAAGATGGATCGTTTCTCCCGGTCGAACTGGTGCTCAACTACAACGAACAAGGATCCGAATCGCAGATATTTGCGTTTGTCCGGGACATCAGTGAACGACGGCGCTCTGAGCAGGAATTAAAGGAGGCGTTCCACCAGCTGATGCTGAATGAAGACGGGCTGCAGCAGCAGTTCGAAGAGGCTCAAAAAGAGCGATTATGCGATACGGGACATAGGGCAGCGGTACCAGATGCTTTCCGGGGAAACCGAAGACTGGATCTGGGAGTGTAATCCTGACGGACGCATCACCAGCGCGAGTGAGCAGGTACAGGAGATCCTTGGCTACAGCCCTGCAGAAATGAGGGGAAAGACATTTGTCGATCTTCTGGCCCCGGGAGATACGGCCCGGATCGCACCAGAACTTACCATGGTTATAGAAAAAAAAGAGGCGTTCCGGTCTCTTCTGCTGCATGCAGTGCACCGGGACGGCCGGGAAGTAACGCTTGAGCTGACCGGGATGCCGGTTCTTTCCCGGGAAGGGGTTTTTTCCGGATTTTACGGTATCGCGCGCGATGTCTCCCGCAACGACCCTCTGTTGACCGCCCACTCTGGCCGTGTACCCGGTTGCAGTCCGCTCCTGGAGCAGACCGGCGATGCAATCTTTGTTGCCGATGCGCAGAACGGTATGCTCATTGATGCAAACCAGAAGCTCTCCACCTGGTGAAAAGGACTCTTCCTGAAATCCTCGCGATGCGGGAGTCCGCGCTCCACCCTGATGGTGGAGAAGGGCATCAGTTGGACCAGATCCTGCAGCAGTGCGAGAATGATTCAGGGGTTTTTGAAGAGGTGATCGTTGACCGGGACGGGAACCGTATACCGGTGATCGCGAGCACCAAGCTGCTTCAGGTAGCCGACCGTCAGCTGCGTATCGGGATATATCATGATATTTCGGATCTCCGGGCCATCCAGGACACACTCAGGGAGAAAACCGGCGAGTCTGACCGGTTTTTCACGACCGGTCCCGACCTGCTCTGTATCCTTGATGCCGGTGGCAGGTTCTTACGGCTCAACCCTGCCGGTGAAGCCCTGCTTGGCTGTCCGGCCCGAAAAGAGAATGTCCGGTCGCTTGTTGAGATCGTTCATCCCGACGATCGTGCAGCAACCCGGACTATACTCCAGCACATGGGATGGGGGGGAAAGGCGGTTACCTTTGTCAACCGGATTACGTACCCGGACGGATCCTGCCGATGGCTCGAATGGCGGGCATTCATGTCAGGCAGGAAACAGATCTATGCAGTCGCACGGGATCTGACAGAGCAGAGAAAGGTGGAGCACGCTCTTGCGCTTGCCAACCGCAAACTTAACCTGCTCGCGGATCTTACCCGCCACGATATCAGGAACAAGCTGACCGTGCTTGTGGGATATCTCGACCTTTTCCGGAACTGCCCGGCTGAACCGTACTTCTCGATGTACACGGAAAAGATCAACGAGACCGTTTCTGCCATTTCCGCTCAGGTGGAATTTACCCGGGTCTACCAGAACCTCGGCACGTCGTCCCCGGGATGGTTCAATGTTGACGACCTGTTCTGCAAGGTCTGCCAGGCAGCGGGAAGTACCTGTCTGGTTCGTTGTCGTTTCAGCGCCGGATGGGTGGGAGATTTTTACCGATTCCTCTCATTGATCGGGTTTTTTACACGCTGGTGGATAATGCGCTCCGCCACGGTACGACTCTTACGGAGATCCGGCGCAGCGCATACGAGACTCCTGATGGCCTTGTGGTGGTGATCGAGGATAACGGAATCGGGATTGCGCAGGATGACAAGGAACGGATATTCGGCAAAGAACCCGGGAATTTTTCCGGCCACAGCCATAATCTGTTTCTCGTCCGTGAGATCCTTTCCATTACGGGTATTACGATCCGTGAGACCGGCAGGGCGGGAAAGGGCGCCCGCTTTGAGATGCATGTGCCAAAAGGGATGTACAGGGTCTTTGTACCTGTGCCGGACCAGCGGAGCGGGCCACTCCCCGCCCCAGACTTTATCACCCCTACGCACCATAACCACACATCATGATCCGTGAAACACCGCAGGAGTTCCTGGACATCCTCAAGTCCTATGTCCCTGACGCCAACAAGCCGGCTGGTGTAGCCCGGCAGGAGTTCTCGGAATTTTTTACAGAATTTCAGTCGGATGAACGACCGGCCGTAGAACCGGTAGCGATTCGGGACGACCTGCGGGGAGTGTGGTGTTCAGTCCCCGGGGCAGTGCCGGATCGGACCCTCCTCTTTTTCCATGGCGGTTTTTTCTCGGTGGGATCAACGGCTGACCATCTGGGATTCTGCGCTGAGCTCGCACGGGCTGCACAGGCCCGGGTCTTTTCGGTCGATTACCGGCTTGCGCCGGAGCATCCCTTCCCGGCACAGGCAGAAGATGCGCTTGCCGCCTATCGCTTCCTTGCCCGCCATGGCTGCCCGCCGCACCGGATAATTCCTGTCGGCCTGTCTTCGGGGGGAACTCTCGTGCTTGACCTGCTGCTTTCGCTGCGCGATCAGCACCTCCTGATGCCCCCGGCAGCCATCTGCATGTCCCCTATGGTGGACCTCTCTTTTGGCGGGGATTCGGTGACCAGAAACCAGGCAAGTGACTGGCTTACTGCGGCCCGGCTTGCCGCGATACGCACCCAGTATCTCGCCGGTAGCGATCCCGGCGATCCGCGTGCTTCACCGGTCCATGCAAACCTGTCCGGGCTCCCCCGGCTCTATATCCAGGCCGGCTCCGGTGAACTCATGTTTGACGACATTTCTGCATTTGCAAAGAAGGCAACATGGGCGGGGGTGCAGGCGAGGTTCGAGATCTGGGAGGGTATGTTTCACCTCTGGCAGATCTTTGGTAAACAGGTGCCTGAGGCCCGCGATGCGGTTGCCCGTGCCGGAACCTTCGTGAGGGAGACGTTCGGGAGGTAAGACGCTCCGGGCCGGGGTAGTCCGGAAAGTGGCAAAAAATCCGAAGTTTTCTGTTTTATCGGGAAGTTTTTCTTTCTTACTGATCTGCGCGATGAATGCCCCGGAAGTCGCGCCGGTTTCATGAAAAATCCCTTTCACGCCGGTGAGCCTGAATGCCGGCCAATGAGGTAAAAAAAAACATTCATGCCGTAGGACTGCAAATACAGGAATCATGATAGACAGGATTATTCGTAGTTTCCAGCTGGTAAAAGCGAGCTGGCGGATCCTGATGGAGGATAAAAAACTCCTTGCATTCCCCATCATTTCCGGTATTGTCACCCTGCTTGTGATTGCAACCTTCATACCGATTGCATTCTTCTCGAACGGCTGGTTTTCTTTCTCCACAAATACCGTGGGCGGCATCGTCTTCCTCTTCATCTTCTACCTCATCAGCTACTTTGTCGTGATCTTCTTTAACGTCGGTCTGATCAGACTGCGTTTATGCAAAGATGAATGGGAAGGACATGACCGTCAGAGAGGGACTTGCCGCTGCAACCAGCCACCTTGGCTCCATCCTTGCCTGGGCGGTCATCGCAGCGACTGTCGGCCTGATCCTGCATATGATTGAGGACCGGGCCGGGTTCCTTGGCCAGATTGCCGCCTCGATTATCGGTGGGGTCTGGAGTCTTGTTACCCTGTTTGTCGTGCCGGTGCTGGCATTTGAGGACAAAGGTGTCTTTTCAGCGATGAAGGAATCGCTGGAACTCTTCAAAAAGACCTGGGGCGAGAGCGTTGTCGGTACGATCTCGATCTCCCTCATTTTTGCCGCGATTGGGGTTGTCGGCCTGCTTCTGGTGCTCGGCACACTATTTATCGGGAGTACAACGCTCTTTTTCATCGCGTTCGCGCTCTTTATCGTGCTGATTGCCGTCCTTGCGATCCTGGCATCGGCAATGCAGGGGATTTTCACCGTGGCGCTGTACACGTATGCAAAGACCGGCTCGGCGCCGGGAATTATGCCTCCCGGTGTAATCGAGAGTGCGTTTGCCCCTTCAGGCCAGCAGCAGTTTGGCCCGGGTAACATCTGATCTCCTCTTTTTTTTGAATTTTACCGGATTCGTGTCCCTTGCGGTCGTCAGGCCAGCACCATTGCCGGTGTTGAGAGTGCTGCGCGCCGTTTAATACGGAATGTTCTTTCCGGCCGCGTGAAATGCATGACCGGCGCCTCTTGTGGGATTTTCCCGGTCCTTGCGGCCCGACTTTACGTTTACGGTGGTGACTGAACCGGTGCAGAGCTGGCATTTTTCGAAATGTCCGCCGGTGTAGACCATGACCGTTATGGATGCCCCTTTCCTGTATTGCCGCATATGTTCATCGTAGATCTTCTGAACATGCCGGAGGCGGTGACGGGTGAACCATTCCTGCATGCATTCCAGAAACCCGATCTGGTGGTCAAGGAATGCATGCTCATATTCCAGGGTCTCTCGGGCAAGGGCGATGCATTCATCATCCGGGATCGCTGCCCCGTATTCGCCATGCTTGTCAAGACCGGAGATCTGGCGCCAGTCCACCTTTCCCTGTGCATCAGGCTCCCGGTGGAGCATGTAGGGGTAGATCCGGCAGATGGCAAACCTGCGGTCATAGATCCTGCACCTGCCATTTTCAAGGAACCAGCACGACCCTTCGGGATCTTCTCTCACCCTGAGTGCATAACCGGAGACATAGAATGTGCCGTTCTGGTCGCAGAACTCGGGATCCGGGGCCGGCTCGAGCGCATGGGAATCGATAGCCCGAACCGCAGTTACGTCCCGGTCGAGCAGAAAGACATGGCCGTTGAATGTCCGGGTGCAGCACTTCGCGCAGGCAGTGCACCGGAACCCGACGTCCCGGATCACACCGGCAAGACGTTCTAAAGGGTACTCAAAGAGGGCGTTTTTTTCTGCCGTGAGGGCAGCAATACGGTAGGGTATAGGGATGAGGGAAACGATAACCACCGGTATGTACGCATGGGTAGGGCGGCACGGGATATTGTTTTTATGCAATTCTTCTGTGCTGACGGAGGACGGATATGTCGATCCCAGTGAAGCCTATTCCCTCGGGAACTTAAAGAGAGAGGCCTCTCGTTTTCGCATAAGAACCTTTCGTCTTTTCCGTGCTACGGTTCGCTGACGTGGAGCAAAAGAGAATTGGCTGGTTATCTGGAACTGGTACAAAAACAGCGCGACAGGAAATGTTCAGTACCGGAAAAATAAAATATTCCCTGAATCCTGAATATTTTTCCTGATAAAAATTTTTGTTTGATCCTTCAGAGTACCGGTACGCAACAGAGCGATGTTTTTTTCCAGTTTTGCAAGGATCTTTTCGCCATTCCGGTTCTGGGAGACCTTTTCTGTAGTGAAATTTTTATCCAGTCCGTATTTCACAAAAATTTCACCCTCAGTGTTGACATAGATATTATTGAGGACCTGCTGATCCCGAAACCGGTCAAAATCGTTGATCCCTTTCTGGGACAGTATTTCGCGTATTCGTTTCACTTTTCCGCGTTCATACGCACTCAGGTTTCTGGAACCTTTTGGCCGTCCTCGTGGCATATACAAAAAGTTTTGTCTGGATCTATATATATGAATAGGGTTCTTTGAGGGAGCCAGGGCTTTTCCCACTATAAAATTTAAAAGATAATCCGAGACTAGGGGAATAAATTAACCCGACTTTAAACAGCGAATTTCCCAAAAAACGGCAAAATTGTGGGATTTTGTTTGAGTTTTGCATATAAAAAAAGATATGCGCGGGAGCAAAAAAACCCCCACAAAAAATTGTAGCACTTTACGAACCGACCATAATGGGTGTCTGCTTCTCAGGAGCTTTTTTCTGTACCGGTGGTTTTGGGGGTGGGGCGGCATGCGTGGGATCTTTTGGTTTTTCCTCATGATGCCCGGTCAGGATCCTGTTCTGGTGAGCGATCGCCGAAAGGATCTGCCTGCTCACTTCAAGGTTCTCCTTGGTGAGCGCTGCCATATCACTCATAATCTTCGTCTGCTCGGCGATCAGTACCTGGATCTCCCGGGAATTAGCCGTCCCGTGTTCTGCCTGCGGAAGAATCTGCGGCCGTTTTTTGGCAAATTCGCTCCGGCGTTTCCATATCTTGCTGATACTGTCGAGGCCTTTTTTTGTATCCGGGAATACTTTGAGGTACTGATCGTAAAATTCGTGGCTGTCCCTGCACTTGAGGACGAGATCAATCTCTGCTTCCTCAACTACCTGGTATTTTCGGGCTTGGGTTTTCTGCATAGCTATACATTCACTAAGTCTACCATGCGGGAAAAAAGAATTGTGGTTCATGCATATCTGCAGATATCCTTAAAAACAGAGATGCAAAACCGGCACGCGGAAGAGAGTGATAGATTTCTGTATTTTATGGTGTCATTCCGGAGATGACAGGGCCGGCTTCGGACAGCATCCGGGGGTATCGCAGACTGTAGGTTTGCAAACGGTGCCTGGTCAGTGTATCTGAATCGGAATCTGCTACAAGGCAGGGTTCAATGCATGAGGAAACGGGGAGCATCACCTGGTAATGCAGCGGTTATTTTCACCCCGCCCACCCATCTGCATAAAAGGCCGGCACCGCACCATTCATTATGGCGTTTGAAGATATCCTCGGTTATATTATCATAGCGCTGGTCGCCGGGTTTTTGCTTGGCTGGCTCTTTGTAAAAGCGCAGATTAACGCCATCGAGCAGCGTTACAAGGCGGACCTTGAGCGATGGAAAGCGGAATCTGCAGCAGAGATCCGGAAAGACTCGGTCAACCGCTCCCGCTCGACCCTGAAAGGGAAGATCGCGGAACAGATGGCACCCCTGCTGCCCTCGTTTGGGTATCTTCCTGCCGATGCACGTTTCATCGGGTCCCCGGTCGATTACATCATTTTCGATGGCCTTTCATCAGTTGCCGATGAAAAGGGGTCAAGTATCAGGATCGTTTTCATGGATGTGAAGCACGGCAGTGCTACTCTTTCCCGGACACAGCGGGTGATAAAAAAAGCCGTGGAGGAAAAGGCGGTTGAATGGCAGACCCTTCACCTTGAGGATGACCAATAAGATGAGTCTGGTGAAGGACCCGCGCAGATCAGGGGTTTAAGAAAGGCCGATGTCCACCGGAAAAAAGATATTCCATTTTCGATCAGGTCAGACAGGCAGCATAACCTGTTACCACGCGGAGCATAAAGGGCATGAAGGGGATTGTGGATCTCCAAAGTAATCCTTCAGGGAAGACATACCGATAGATTGACCTACCAAGCCCGGTGGTTCTGGCGTCTGGTTACTGGATATACGGGGATAAAAAAAGATTAGTTGTAAGAGCGGAATGGAACATACTTGTCAACGATCTTGACCCTGTCTCCCTGGGGAGTTATTACCCAGACTTCTGCCCGGTCGTTATTGCCGGTCGTTCCCGGGAGACTGACCGTCTGACCTACGGAGAGGGGCTGCGTCATATTGCCGGTCTCTACCGTCCCATCGGAACGGGTGAGCATGACATCGATTTCAGGGATTAAAATCTGGCCCATACCTCCATTGAATGTGTAAATTACCTGCGGGTTGACAGACTGTCCGTTGCTCTGTACCTGAACACTGACCGCCCAGTTGCTTTGTATTGTGTCGGTGGGGCCCGGTGTAGCGGGTACAAACGTGGTCGGTACAGCAGTGGCAATGGTAACGGGAACTGTGGTGGGTTCGGTCGTGGGAACCGGGGTTGCCTGAAGGGCTGCGTTTTGTGTACAGCCAGCGATGAGAAGCAGAAGCATCAGGAATGCAATTCCGCCAAAGATGATTTTCAAATTCATGCAGTTTAATTCGACCTGCGAGATATTGAGGATTGCGTGTAGCAGGCGTCCTTATTCGCGCCTGCCCTGCGCCGGTTCGATTCCCGTTGGCTGGCCCCGGATCGTGCGCTCCTTCATGATCGTGTAGACTTCTTCTGCGCAATCGCGGGGGACCTCGACAAAAGAGTAGGTGTCGAGGATTCGTATCGCCCCGATGGATTTACCGGGGATACCGGTCTCACCGGCGATAGCGCCTACAATATCCTTGGGAGCGACATTGTGATCGCGGCCAAGGCCCAAAAAGAACCTCACCATCCCGGCCTCAGCCCCGGTGTCGCCAAAGTCTGTCGGGGCTGCACGCTCTTTGTGGGAGTCTGCGCCCTGCTCCATGCGCATTTTCAGGAGTGCGGCGGCGATCTCAAGCATGGTGAGATCCCCTTCGCTCTCCTGCTCGACCATACGGGCATACGGCTCGATGCCGCCCTTTTGTATGATCTCGCGTACCTCCTCGAGTATTGTCTTTGTTTTTGACTCGACCACATCGGTAGCCGTTGGCAGGGGTTTTCTTGGGATCTGGACTTTTATATATTTCTGGATCTCGCGGATCTTGGTGAGATCCCGGGGGGTGACAAGGGTGATCGCCCGGCCACTTTTCCCTGCCCTTCCCGTCCGGCCGATACGGTGCACGTAGTATTCTACATCCTGGGGAACATCGTAATTGATCACAATGTCCACATCCTCCACATCTATTCCACGGGCTGCAACATCAGTTGCGATCAGGATGTCGATGGTGCCTTTCCGGAAACTATTCATGACCCGGTCGCGCTGGGACTGTTTCAGGTCTCCATGGAGTTCCTCAGCACGGTAGCCCCGTGCCCGGACACGGCCGGCAAGGTCTTCCGCGCCCCTCTTCGTGTTGCAGAAGATGATGGCAAGCTGCGGGTCAACGACATCGATCACCCGGCAGAGAGATTCGAGCTTGTCCCGGTCCCTGACTTCGATATACGATTGCTCGATGGCAGGAACGGTAAGTTCCTGGTACTCGACCCGGACAAACTCAGGCCTGTTCTGGAATCGCTTTGAAATCTCGATGATGGGCTGGGGCATCGTCGCAGAGAAAAGGAGTGTCTGCCTCTTCTGGGGGACGCGTTTTAAGATACGCTCAATGTCGTCCCGGAATCCCATGTCAAGCATCTGGTCCGCTTCATCAAGCACTACAATGGAAACATTATCGAGCGAGAGGGTCCGGCGCTTGAGGTGGTCCATCACACGCCCGGGAGTGCCTATCACGATGTGGACACCGTGTGCAAGGGCCTTGAGCTGGCGTTCTATGGGCTGGCCGCCATAGACCGGAAGGACGGAAATTTTCGGGAGGTGGGCGAGAAGGTGGGAAAACTCCTCGGCAATCTGGATGGCGAGTTCCCGGGTCGGGCACAGGACGATGGCCTGTACGACCCGTTGGGACGCATCGATATTTTCTATGACGGGGATGCCAAACGCAGAAGTCTTTCCGGTACCGGTCTGTGCCTGTGCGGTCACGTCACGGCCGGCCTGGATGAGGGGAATGGCGAGTGCCTGGATGGGGGTGGGCTCTTCAAAGCCCATAGTTTCTATGGCTTTCGCGATCTCTTTTGAGAGTGAGAGATCGGAAAACTGCAACCTTGAATTCATATCGCACGACTATTTGGCGCGCGGGCTCTTAAGATGGTGCCCCAGCAGCTGCGGGAGAACGGCAACCTTCTTCGCCTCCCTGCACCGTAATCCGGTCCCTCTGGATATGTCCTTGGTTCCGATATCCCCCGGGATACTGATATGATTATGTACATAGCGATGCCATAGGGTTTTATTACCGGAGAAAAAGACCATGAAAGTCGTCGCATTCAACGGAAGTGCACGCAAGGACGGGAATACTGCGATCCTTGTACGGGCACTGTTTACGGAACTCGAAAAAGCGGGAATCAGGACCGAGCTTGTGCAACTCTCAGGAAAGAAGGTGCACGGGTGCACTGCGTGCATGAAATGCAGGGAGAATCAGGACCGCCGCTGCGTGATCGATGATTTTGCAAACGAGTGTATCGCAAAGATGGACGAGGCGGACGGGATCATCCTTGCCTCGCCGACCTATTTCTCTGATGTGAGTGCTGAAATGAAAGCCCTGATCGACCGATCGGGTTTTGTTGCCATGGGTAATGACAGTATGTTCCGGCGCAAGGTCGGGGCAGCAGTGGTGGCTGTGCGTCGTGGTGGTGCGATCCACACGTTTGATACGATCAACCATTTCTTCTTCATCAACCAGATGGTGGTCCCGGGCTCGTGCTACTGGAACGTGGGGATCGGGCTTGCACCGGGTGATGTGGAAAACGACGATGAAGGGCTCAACACCATGAAGGTGCTGGGCGAGAACATGGCATGGGTCATGAAGAAACTCAGGAAATAACCCTTTTTTGCGCTGCGGCACCGGGGATGTTTCCTGAGTGCTTATCCTTTCCAGCATTCGACTGCGCTCGTATCCTCGTTGATCCTGCTGTGGTGCCGGCTGTAGAGGATATAGATTACAAGGCCGACAGCAAGCCAGAGTACAAAGCGCAGGTGGGTCACCAGCGGGAGCGCGAGGATCAGGAGCCCGCAGGAGAGGATGCAGAGGATTGGGACAAGGGGGACAAGAGGGCACCGGAAAGGGCCGGGGCAGCGATGGTTGCGTGTAACGGAGCACGATCACGCCCAGCGAAACGATAATGAATGCGGCCAGTGTCCCTATGTTGACAAGCTCGGCGATAGTGGTGAGCGGGAGAAATCCGGCGAGGATGGCAGTGACGGTTCCAACAAGGATGGTGACCTTGACCGGGGTCCGGTACACGGGATGGATCTGCCGGAAGAGGCCGGGGAGCAGGCCGTCGCGTGACATGGCATAGAAAATACGGGTCTGCCCATACAGGAGGACGATGATAACCGAGGTGATCCCGCAGATTGCCCCGACCGAGATGAGCGCGGATCCCCACGAGATCCCGATCTGTTCAAGGGCGAAAGCGACCGGGGCGCTTGTCCCGGCAAAGAGCGAGTAGGGTACGATCCCGGTGAGGACTGCGGAGACCGCGATGTAAAGGACGGTCGCGATGGCAAGTGATGAGAGAATCCCGATGGGCACATCTCTTTTTGGGTTTTTAACCTCCTCAGCGGCAGTCGAGACTGCATCGAAACCGATGTAGGCAAAAAAGACGATTGCGGCCCCGGTGATGACCCCGCTCCAGCCAAATGGCATGAAGGGTACCCAGTTGGCAGGCTGGATATGGCCGAAGGCCAGGTACAGGAAGAGAAGGATCACGCCAAGTTTTATTGCGACGATCACCGTATTGACCCGGGCACTTTCCCGCACACCGATAATGAGCAGGACGGTGACCAGCAGGATGATCACCATCGCCGGGATATTGACCAGTCCCCCGCTTGTCCCGGGCGGGTTGACCAATGCAGCGGGTAAGCGTGATCCCGGCACCCGCGGCGAGGCTTGTGACATATCCCGACCATCCGACCGCGACCGCCGCAATGGAGACGGCATATTCGAGGATCAGGTCCCATCCGATGATCCAGGCCCAGATCTCGCCAAGCGACGCGTAGCTGTACGTGTACGCACTCCCGGCAACAGGTACCATCGCAGCAAACTCCGCGTACGCGAGGGCGGCAAAAGCGCAGACGATGCCGGCGATCCCAAATGAGACCACAAGCGCCGGCCCGGAATAGTTGGCTGCGACAACACCGGTGATGACGAAGATGCCGGTGCCGATGATGGCACCGATACCCATGAGCGTGAGGTCGAGCGGAGAGAGCACTCTTCTGAGCGCATGCTCGCCACCGGTGCATTCCATGAGCTTGTCGATGGTCTTGGTCCTGAATGCCTGGGCGTCCTTCGGGATCAGCGCTCGGAGGTCCATTGATATACCAAAGTGATCTGCGTCCGGGTTAATAGAGGAAACGGAGTGGGGCGGGGGTCGGCAGATTTTCTCCCGGATAATGACATCTGGATTACAGCAGGGAAAAACGGCGCTGATAGAGTGCCTTACCCCAATTAAAAAGAACGGGATATCCCCCATCCCATTAACCGGACAGGGTGGTTTTTGTCTTTCGATTCATCATTTTTCCGGGCACGGTTGATCGCCGCAGTGACCCGGGGTTTTACCTGCCGTGAGCGCCACCGCCGCCAAAACCGCCGCCACCGCCGAATCCACCACCACCGAAGCCGCCTCCCCCGCGCCCGCCGCCAAAACCGCCGCCACGGGGCATCGGGGTGAACATCATAATCGGGATAAATGCGTAGCTCATGCCGACTACGCCAATCGGGACTCCGGTCTCTGCGATGTGGATATTGAGCGACTTCATTGCATTTTCAACTTTTTCACCGACACCAAGGGCCGTGCCATACACCAGCCAGTCACCCCACATGGAGAGATCGGAGGGGGCATATTTCTGTATCATCGCCATATCCGAGAGGAAATGGGCAAAAGAATCCCATTCGAGTTTTTCCTTGTAGTGATCATCGGTCCAGTGCCCGAAAAGGGCGGGGGGCGTTGAGAATGCAAGAAATGCCTGTACGGCCACGATACCCCAGAGCACGACCGCCGGGTAGAGGATGGAAGACTGCATGGATGCCACGAGCGCGATGATAACCGTGATCCCGAACGCCACGACGCCGGTAAAAAGCAGCGGCAGGATATGATCCCTTCCGTCCACGACATACCGGAAGGGAAGGGCGGCATCGGCCCGGCTGGTAATATCCGCAAGATTTGCCTGGAATCTCAGCGCCTTTTCTTGTGACGCATACCCTGACTGTGCTTGTGCTGTCAGTTCCCCGAATTTTGCCGTATCGAGGACGCCATTCTCGGAAAGCTGGTCGATAAAGGCCAACACCCGCAGCTCGTACGGATCCGTGGTTGCGGCCGAAAGTTTCCGGATTTCGATGCTTTTTCCATCCCCCTTCTCCGTGATCGCGATAATTTTTCTCCGGTGCAGGTCCAGCAGGGTGGCATAAAAGCCGTCCTTGTCAAACTCCATTGCATCGCCCTTGAAGAGCAGGTTCACCTGCCAGGGTTTCTTCGACGGGTCCGGGATGGTGCTGAGGTATGCAGGGACGACAAAGGTCTTCTCCCGCCCGTACCGCTGGTAGATAAAGAGAAGGACAAACGGAGTGAGGATCACTGCCGCCATTCCCAGGTATAAGAGGAACCACGCAACATAGTAGGGCAGGTCGTACCAGAAGCTTCCTGAAGCCGTGCTTCCTGCGAGACCCTCCACATTACTCCTGAACCCGGGGATCTGTCCGAGTCCGCCGGGGGTCGTAAGAACCTCCACCGCGACGTTCTCATCTGCTGCAGCACTTCCGGAAAGCGTGTACGTGTCACCGGTCTTTTCTGTCGTCAGGCTTGGGGGATATGCGTATACCTGTGTGACACCGGTGGCAGGGATTGTGATCTGGACGGACTGGTACGGGATATGGCTCCCGCCCGCCAGCAGGAGGTTCAGATGGTCGTTCGCGGAATCATATTCAATCGGGGGATGGATCGTGTAGGTGTACCCGACCGTATACGTCCCCGCTGCAAAATAATCCGGGTCGTAGATCCCGACTTCATCGGTATCTGCGAGATACCCGACCTGGTCTGAAACAGATGAACTCTGGCCCGGGGTCGAAAGGTAGACATTTCCTGAATAGTCCTTCGCGTACCCGATCGTCCCGGCCGGTGCATCGATTGTGACCAGCTGGATAGACGACTGGTTAACAGCCGTGAATGTCAGCGGTGCCTCCCAGCTCCGGTAGAGCATCCGGTACTCGCCGGAGTTATCGACAGTGTAGGTATACTGCTCGTGGAGCGTGCCATTCGGATAGAGAACCGCCCCGTATGAACTGGCAACGAGGTCGCCCTGGAGTAACGGGGGGATGGTGAGGACGGCCGCAAGCCCGATTACCCCGATAAGAAGTGTGGCGATGACGAGCACGACCACCTGTTTTATTTCGCTCATGGTACTTTTCCTTTCAGAACTCGATCTTCGGGGGTGTCTTTATCTCTTCTTCGAACTGGAGGTACTCAAGTTTCGACAGGTGGGCCAGGTGTCCGATGAAACTGGAGGGAATCGTATCCATCATCGTGTTGAACTCCTGCGAGATATTGTTGTAGGTATACCGGTGACGGGAGATCTCGTCCTCAAGGCTTTTGACCGAGTCCATAAGCGAGGTGACGCTCTGGGAGGTCTTTAGGTCCGGATAGTTTTCGGCAACGGCAAGCAGGCGCCCGAAGATCGAGCGGGACTCTGCCTCGACCTTGTTTAAGTCCCCCGGCCCTGCAGTCGCAACGGCAGCCCGCATGGCGGTGACCCGGGTAAAGGTCTCCTGCTCGAACTTTGCGTAGCTCTTCACCGCACCGAGCAGCTGCTCGATCATGTCCAGCCGTTTTTTCATCGCAACCCGGATCTGGCCGAGTGTCGCCTCGGACGAATTTTTCAGGATGTAGAAATGGTTGTATATGCCGATTGTCCGTGCAATCAGCCAGACGATAAGAATGATGATGACCAGGATAACAATTCCCAGTATAATCCATCCAAGAATATCCCCGAACATGGTTTCTCAGTGTACTGATAACCGTGCCACTACATAAGACATGATGAACCGGCATAATCGCCCGGGGCCTGGCAAAAATATCGACGGGCCCGATACCTACTTTTTTTGGAGTTTCAGGCACCAGTCGGGGGCAGAAATAAACCCGGATGAGACCGGGGTCCCAGGGTGTGGTGAGTGTATGCAGCCACAGATCACCGGTCTTTTTTATGGGGTTGCGTGAAGGAACATTCCCCTCACACATCTACCGTCATCCCATCTTCTGATACGATAAGTCCCGGGCAGATCTCCTCAAACTGCCCTTTGAGGGCCCGGCGTTCCTCAAGGGTATGATACACCTCCGCACCGAAATGCATCAGCGCGAGGCGTTTTACCTTTGCCGCCTTTGCGATATGAATCGCATCTTCGGGGTTCAGGTGCGGCCAGTCGGGGCTCTTTTGCCCGGGCTTTAATCCGCACTCGGTGATGAGGAGGTCGGCGCCCCGTGCGAGCGTGATCGCGTTGTCGCAGACACCCGTGTCAGTACAATAGGTGATGACCTTCCCGTCGATTTCGAACCTGAAGCCCCGGCAGGGAACGGGGTGGACAAGCGGCAGGCATGTTACCTTGAACGGGAGTTCGTGGGGACCGTCCGCAAGTTCGGTTACGGCGACCGCGAAGGGGACTTTGTCAAGCGGCACCGTGTAGGGCTCGCGGACGAGCCCGGCAAGGTCTGCTCTCGTGCCGATCTGCCCGCAGATGGCAAGCCCCTTCCTGAACCTGAACTTCACCAGCGTATGGAGTCCTTCGGTATGGTCGAGATGGAAATGGCTGATGAACAGAAAGACCGGCTTGTCCTGCGAAATATACCGGTCGGCCTTTGCGATGCCGTTTCCCGCATCGAGAATGATATCGTAGTCCCGTGCCGTGATCAGCGCGGAGACCGTGTTTCCCGTGGTGGAATCGTACCAGCCGTTTGTCCCAAGAAAGGTGACCTGCATACCCGGAGATTGGCAGTCTTTCATCATCAAGATGCAGGTACCCGGTAACTCTCCCTCTTTTGACCTCCGGTTACCTGAACCTGATCACAACCTCCATGAACCGGTGCGCCACAATGGTGATCAGATGCAGATGATGCCCGTACTGGATGGAGGTCACCCATGGCACAGGTAAAGGTTGGCGTGCATGTATCGATCGCCGGCTCTATCGATCTCGCGGTCGACCGGGCAAAGGACGCCGGCTGCGATGTCTTCCAGATGTTCTCGCGCAACCCCCGGGGGTGGGGATTCAGGCCCCTGACTGATGCTGACTGCACCCTTTTCCGGCAGAAAATTACAACGACCGGCCTCCTTCCGGTCGACCACATGCCTTACCTCCCCAATCTTGCGTCTCCCAAGTCAGACATATGGGAAAAGTCTGTCCAGACGCTTCAGGCCGAGCTTGACCGGTGCGGGCGTCTTGGCATACCCTGTCTTGTCACCCATCTCGGTCATCACCTCGGGGACGGGATCGCGGGAGGCAGGGCCCGGGTGATAAAAGCGGTGAATATGGCGCTTGAATCGCCTGATTCGAACGTCATGCTACTGCTGGAAAATACCGCCGGAGAGAAGAACAGTGTGGGCAGCAGTTTCGAGCACATTCAGGGGATCATCGACGGGATAGAAAAATCCAATAGGATAGGTATCTGTTTTGATACCTGCCACGCGTTTGCCGCCGGGTACGAGCTGCGGACAGAAGCAGGTCTTGCCGCCACGCTCGCACAGCTGGATGAGACTGTGGGTATCGATCGGCTGAAGGTGATCCACGCCAACGACACCAAGGGCGATCTAGGGAGTGGCCTTGACCGTCACGAGCATATCGGCATGGGGTTCATCGGGGAGGACGGATTCCGGCGTATCCTCCATCACCCGGCCTTTGCCCGCCTGCCGCTGATCTGCGAGACACCGGTGGATGACCGGAGGGATGACCGGGGCAACATCCAGGCCGTGCGGAACCTTGCCCGGTAATTTTCTTTAGTATCGCCGGATACAGGTATAATGCTCTTCATGCATCGGTTGTTCGTAGTACGCCGGTGAAAAGGCCCGCTCCTCCACAACTCCTGCGGCCTCCTCGAGGTTTTTGGTCATCGCAAGGCAGTCAGCACCGTGCGCCCCGTTCACTTTAACCTGTATTCTGCCTTCCTTATCGATTGTGATCTCCAGTTCCTGCATTTCCATATTTTTTCCTCCTTGTATCAGGTCAGCCTGTGCACCGGTGCATCCTTTTTCACGAGCATGCCGGTCACAAGGTCGCGTGCCGTGACACGCAGTTGTTTTTCCCGGTCGAGCGTGAACGTCAGTTCGAACCGTGGTTCGCCTTTCAGTGCCGGCGGGTCAGCGGCGAGCAGCGTAGGAGTCCGCTCGTTTGCCAAAAGCGGCCTGCTCCCGGTACCGGCATCTCCCGGTGGTATGGCGAGACGGATCCCCCCGGCAGGGTCCGACACCAGCTCAAGGGCAGGCGCCTGCGCATCCGCCGAGTTGCTGATCTCGAACAGGGGGATGCCGAGCCGGGTCTGGCCATCGTACGCGGCGCTGATGGTGATACGGGCTACCTGGCCGGCGCTCGGGTACAGGGCCCCGCTGCGCACAAGGAACCGGAACCGGTGCTCCCGGCTTTTGGAATCCCAGTACCGGAGCGCATAGTCGTTTTTGATCCGGTCAGTCCGGCTCGCATGGGGTAGGAAAAGCGCAGCCCCGCGGGCAACGGCATCGAGCGGGTGATCGGACAGGACCGGCACGCCTTCAAACTGCTTTTTTATGAGATCCTCGACAGCAGGTATCGCACACCCCTGGCCGGTCATAATGACGGCGACGGGCAGTACCTCTTTGCACCCGCGGGATATGGCAGCTGCACGTGCACGGCCGATTGTACGGTCAAAGACTGACAAAAACCCGTGCTCCGTCAGGATCCGGCCAACATCATCCCGTGATAGCCGGGCAGGGAAGGTGGTTCCGGAAAGCGGATCTTCGATCCCGATGATGGCCTCATCTGCTGCTGCCAGCTGGCTGTACAGCTCCCCAATCCTTCCGGTGATTTTATCATGTATCCTCTGTGTTTTTGGTCCCCTGTGCATCATGTGGTTCCGGGCGAGCACATCCTGTGCGATCCAGCCATCGATAGCCTTGCATCCTGTATCATCGCAGGCCGTACCGGTCACCCGCGGGCCCCCGGCAGGGCACTGGTCCGATGCTCCTTCAGACAGGATAAAGGACGCCGAAAAGTCCGTCTCGTCCCAGCGGATGATGAGATACCCCTGCCCCGCTTCGGGAGACAGCCCGTACCCGGCAACCACGGCAGCAGGTTCGGCAAGCGTGTGCCAGGACCTGATGCCTGCAGCATCGGCAATGCTCCCAAGCCATCCGGTATACCATTCAGGAACATCCTTGGGAATGGCAAAGACAACCGAAGAGCACCCGGGGTACTCCCGTATTGCGCGGGTAAGGACGGCGGTGAGGAAATCCGTTGCCGCATCGCGGAACGTGATACGGCGATCCGGACCGGCCGGGATCCGCACCGGGCTTTCCTCCAGCAGGTATTTCCGGATCCATCGCGCCGTCCGGGGGTGATCGGAATCACCCGCACGCACCACTTCGTTGCCAATGGTCCTGTTCCCTTTCTCGTCGTAATGGATCAACACCGGTACTGCGTGCACCGGTCCGCCGGCTCCTGTGCCGGGCATTTCCCGCGACCAGCCGGGGAACTCCAGCGTACGGTACCCTTTGCCATCCTGTCCCGTGATGCCGATGACAAGCGTTCCGGTTCCGAAGTCTACCCCGAGACGAACTGCCGGTTGGAGGGAATGTGCGTACCTGTCCACGGGGATCACCCGACGATCTGGATGTCGTACACTCCGGCATCGCGGTATGCCGGGCAGAGTTCGATCTCGTTCTGGAACCGGATGGACAGCAGGTGGCAGAGAAACCTCCACTGTTCAGCCATGGCATCCTGTACCTGCGGCTGTTTCCTGTTCCTGTGCGAAAGCAAGGTCTGCAAGGGTAGTTTGTGACAGAGGCCGCATGAAAGGGACCCGGAAGATGTGGATCATCCCGTCAGTACCGCTGGTAACGATGCAGTCTTCGCCCCTTATGGAAACGATCCCGGTGACGGCGCCTGCATGGGCGGGCAGGGCCCGGATCAGGAAGTGCCCGTGGAGAGCATAGAACGCGAGGGTGCCATGGTCATATCCAGCCGCGATCGCGAGCCCGTCATCGGTGAACACGAGAGCAGTTGGTCTTCCCGGGATCTGGGGGATCGTCCCGGCAGCAGTCCCCTCCGGCAGATGGTACAGCCGGAGCACGGGGTCTGTGCCTGCGGCGGCAAGGAGGGTGCCATCCGGTGAGATCGCGCAGGCGCTCACCTCATGTTTTGCCTCCTCAAGAACGACACTCTTGTTTTCACCGGTCCGCTGCCAGATTCGCAGGGTCGTGTCGTTACTCCCGGTGACAAGAAGGCGCCCTCTGGGATCAACGCAGCAGCAGGTGATGATGCTTGAATGCCCGGACAGTGTCCCCGTCAGTTTCCCGCCCGGCACATCCCAGATTCTTACCACCCCGTCCCAGCCGCAGGAGATGCATGCGGCTGTATCCGGCAGGAAGGCGAGGCACCGGACGGTGGTAGTGAGAGTTTCGCACGTGGCCACAAGGCCCCCCTCTGCAAGTTCCCAGATGCGGAGGCTGGGGTCTTTCCCGGCACAGGCAAGGTATATCCCGTCAGGACTGACCGCAAGGGCCCTGACCGATGGCGTGTACACATCGATGGATCTGACAAGCGTGCCGTCTTTTTGGGAGAAGATGCGGACCCTGCCATCAGCAGTCCCGGCAACTATCCCGGTGCCACCCGAACCGGAGGTGAGGGCAAGGGCGGTTACTGCACCGGCGGGGCTCGTGAGCGTCCGGAGGAGTTCCCCGGAGGGAATGCCCCGGAGTGTCACGGTGCCATCTCCTCCCGCGGTAGCAAGAATCTTGCCGTCCGGAGAGATGGCACAGGCAGTGACTGCCTGCCTGTATCCCCGGAATTCTTTTATCCGCCGCCCTTCGGGAACACTGAAATAGTATATCGTGCCCTCGTTGCAGCCGGCAGCGGCCAGTTTCCCGTCAGGTGTCAGGGCACAGCATGTCGGAAGGCGGTTGTAGAAGGGAATTTCTGTTGCCGGGTTCTTCTCCTGCCAGTTCCAGAGCCGGAGTACATGATCATCGCTGCCGATTGCGGCCAGAGAATTTTCTGCCGATATCGCGTGGCAGGCAGGATGACCGGAGAACCCGGTGTATGTCCGCACCGGCACACCGGTGCCCCCGTCCCTGAGTACGGGGAGGGAACGTTCATAAACCACATACACCTGATCATCCTGTCCTGTGCGTGCAAGTGCCCTGACCGCGTCACCGGTGCCCGGCACGGTCCATCTCTCTCCCCCGGTTAAGATGTCCCGGCAACGGGTGGTCCCGTCAGCGTGGCCAAAAGCGATGCTTTTTTCGTCCGGAGCAGGGGAAAGGGAGGTGACTTTGGACGGGTGCCCTGGTACCGCGAGCAGGGTTTTACCTGTCCGGCACCCGATGCGGATCATCCCTCCGCGATCATCACCGGCAATCAGCTCCTCTCCGTTACCCAACATTGCAGCACAGGAAACCGGGTGGCTTTCGTCCGCGTACGACCAGATCGTGTTTCCCAAGGGAATGCCAGAGCAGGTAAGCTTCCCGTTGTTCCCTCCTGAAACCAGGTACGAGTTATCTGCTGCGAATGCAAGAAAGCCGATGGAACCGGCATTTGTTGTAATGGATGTAATGAGCCGGGCTGATGAGCGCTGCCAGATTGCAATTCTCCCGTCGCAGTCGCCGGAGGCAAGAAGTGTGCCGTCGCGGGAGAATGCAAGTATCAGGCACTGGCTGTCCTGGTTCCCCATGGAGAGGAGGGGTTTTTCAGGCGCCGGATACGCCCATGCTTCCGGCAGCTCGCGGACCAGTTCGCGGAAGACCTGCATCCCGTCACCCCCCGGTCTCCAGCCGGCCACCTTCATGGCGTTCAGGGCCGCGACCGCGAGTGACGGGGGCGCGGAAACGACCAGCAGCCACAGCACGTCCCACGCCCCCTCGTCCGTCAGGCTGGAGATGACCGTCTCCCACTCGCCATACGACCATGTTCCGGCAGCCCGGACCGGGTCCGTCCCGATCAGTGCATGTGCAAGAATCCTGCCCATGCGGGTATCGGAGGCCCGGTGGAGCGCCCGGGCTTTGATCCCATCCGGTGCCGCAGCATACCCTCGGGAGAGCATGGGATGATGGCTGTCGGGATCAAACCGGCACAATGCCTCGTCCTGCCCGGTGATATACAAAAAGAGCGCCGCGAATCCCGGCTCCGAGGGGAGATATCCCCGGCTGGTGGCAATTTTTTCAAGTGCCGGGTCTTCCTGGAGCAGCACCTCCCCGCAGAACACATCGATCAGCGTCCTGCGATGAAAGGGTATCCAGGGCATCGAACGCGATCGCCCGCGCAGGCGCATCAGGCCCCGCTCTGGCAATAGCGATCAGTTCCCGGACTGCCTGCAGGTCCCCTTTTTTCACAGCCCCCGCAATCACCTTGACCGAACGCCGGTAGAACAAGGGGCCGATGACCGGAAATGTGGGGGCAATCTTCATAGAGGCTCACGGGCGCCCTGTGTCGAAGGTCTCCAGCGCAATCGCTCTCCCGTTCCCCGAAGATGGCGTGGCTGTCCGCGATGCGGACTGCGCCCGCCCCTCCGCAAGCCAGGCCCGGAGGGTTGCCACCGTCTCTCGCTGCGAGACTGAGAGGGGGACCTGCGTCTTCATGCAGAAAAGGATGTCAGTGGTCGTGACCCGGCGCATGTTCTCGCTGAACGCGCGGTACATCGCGTCGATGATCGTCTGCTCGATCTCGGCGCCCACGTAGCCCTCGCTCTTCTGTGCAAGAGTGTCGAGGTCGAACTCCGCGGGGATGCACTTGCGCTTCTTGAGGTGCACGGTAAAGATCTCGCGCCGTTCCTCAATGGTGGGCAGATCGAGGAAGAAGATCTCGTCGAAGCGGCCCTTCCGCAGCAGTTCCGGCGGGAGGGCAGCGATGTTGTTCGCGGTCGCTACCACAAAACAGGGGGAGGTCTTATCCTGCATCCAGGTGAGGAGGTGGGCAAAGACCCGCTGGCTCGTGCCGGCATCCCCGCTGCCGAACGCAAACGCTTTCTCGATCTCGTCCACCCAGAGGATGCATGGGCTGATCGTCTCCGCAAGCGAGAGAGCGCGGCGCGTCCTCTCCTCGGATTCGCCTACAAGGCTGCCAAAGAGCGCCCCCACGTCAAGCCTGAGCAGGGGCAGGTGCCAGAGGTCGGCGATCATCTTTGCCGTGAGGCTCTTGCCCGTGCCCGGGATGCCAATCAACGCGATACCTTTCGGCGCCGGGAGCCCGAAGTCGCGCGCATCCTGCGTGAACGCCCGCTCACGCAGGGAGAGCCAGTCCTTGAGGACTGCAAGGCCCCCGACGTTCTCCGGGGCCTCGGTATAACTGTAAAACTCCAGCGCGTCCGAGGCCCTCAGAATATCTTTTTTGTCTGCGATGATCGCATCGATATCCCGGTCGTCAAGCGTACCATGGGTGACGATAGCTTTCGAGAATGCCCGGCGTGCCTGATTGAGGGTCATACCAATGGCTGCCTGGATGATCTTTTCCCGGCCGGCAGGGGAGAGCGAACAGGAAATGCCGCTTGTGGTAAGCAGGTTGTCGAGATCGGCAGAGAGTTCGGCTGCCGTTGGTGGGGGAAAATGCACGATTACCGCTTCGTCGCGGATCTCATCCGGTACCTTGGGTGTCGGGGTCACGATCACGATCGTGCGCCGGTTGTAACGGAATGCCTGCGAGGAGTTGCGGATCCGTCTTTTCACCTGCGGGTTGTTCCAGGTACTCGTGAAAGTCTTTGAGGATGATGACGGCATCCTCCCCGGTCTTCGCTATGTCGTCGAGAGCTGTAAGCGGGTCCCGCGACTGGTTCAGGAAATCTTTATTGCCGACGATAATGGAAAAACCATCCACGCTGTCCCACGCAATGCACTGACGGGGAGGATCCCATCTCTCGCAGACCTCCCGGATTTGCGATACCACCCTCTCTTCTTCCGGGGTAATCACGACAATCAGGGTGACCCGGGCCCGAAGCGAGACATTCAGCCTGCGGGAGAAATCGGGTTCGGTAAGTTGCATAGCCTACTTCCACCTCCTGACAACAATCCGCACGGTCCCGTCGTTCTCTTCGGTCTCCGAGACAAGGTCAAAGCCGTCCGCGGCTGTCTGTTCGAGCACTATTTTTTTTGCGTATTCTTTCTGGATGGTCTCTGCCTGATGGTTCAGTTCTTCGGCGATTTTCTTCTCGCCTTTTCCCGAAATGCCCCACCAGTCCGCTACCATGTCGTACGTGCCTTCAGGGTTCTCCACGAAGCCGAGGCAGTACCTCCCGGATTTTTTCACGGCAATATCCACGTTATGCTGGCCGTGGTATCCCGTGATTGTCGTATCAGTCTCGACCGTATAGCCAAGCTCCTGCATGCACTGGATCAGCGCCTCGCGCCGCCGGAATGTTGTCCTGATACGGCTGAAATGCGACATGGTATCACTCTCCCCGGCAACGGGCGGCGATCTGCCGGACCATGTGTTCCCGGGGAAAACCGGTGGTTGTGACCATGCCGCCGGGAGCAATGGAAAATTCAACGATCTCACCATGCGCTTGTCTGTCCGGGACATCCGTGCGGACTCTTCCGGTCAGGGAGATGACCTGCTGGTTCGAGGACCCGATGTACGGTTTGTCGCAGGCTTGGGATCCAATATACGGGCCAGCGATGAGGAGGTCAGTGACCCCCAGGAGCCGGTCCCAGGCAGGATTATTATTTGAGGTGAGTTGTTCGTGCGTGTAGCCCGTATAGGTCACGACCGTATACCCCGCTTCCTGCACCTTTTCTCCCACAGATGCAAGTGCGTCTGCCTGTGCAAAGGGCTCTCCTCCGGAGAACGTGACCCCGTCGATATCCTTGAGAGCAAGGATCCGGCCGGAAATCTCGCCTGCAGAAACCCTGTTGACCGGAGAAAAGGACCAGAACGCCGGGTTGAAACACTCCTTACACCGGATCGGGCACCCCTGCACCCAGATGACGGCCCGGATGCCGGGCCCGTTTGCGGCTGACCTCGCGAGAAAACCTGCGAGGTTGAGCTCACTCATGCGTCGGTATCCGTGGTCGTTCGTCTGATGCACCATCATTTTTCCGCCACTACGTATTGGCTGCTGAAATGATTCCGGTGTGGGTGATCGATGTACCTTATAGTATTACCCGAATATTCCCGGAATGAAAACCACCCTCGGGGACGTGCAAATAAGCATACTTATGAGATACAATCTGACTATACAGGTTCGATTTTTACCATTTAATAGGCATTGTTCCGGACTTTTGCCATTCATAAGGATTTCGATCAGGGGCTAGGGGGACGCGCGCTGGACCGGGTCCCGTTTTCCCGTGCTCTTATAACACTTCGGCAACAATAGATCCAGCAGTGAAGGCGACAGTTGAAGGCACTTCGGTGCTGACCGGCAGGGACGGGCGGGTGCTGTACGACCAGAGCGGGTACGGGCGGCCCGAAGGCGATG
The DNA here is from genome assembly GCA_963717525.1 of uncultured Methanoregulaceae archaeon. GTDB lineage: Archaea > Halobacteriota > Methanomicrobia > Methanomicrobiales > Methanospirillaceae > Methanoregula. Next base: position 1,461,130 of record OY970343.1, on the reverse strand, counting down.
GAATACGCCTTGCGCCGCAGGAGGCCCTGTACCTGCTCCACCGCCACAGGATAGAGATTTCTGACTATACGTTCGATACGCTCCTTGCCGAATATGCGGACCAGCGCAACTTCCTGCGCAGTTTTCTTGTCTACCGCGACCTGCGGGAACGCGGGTATGTCGTCCAGACCGGCCCCCACGATTACCGGGTATTCCGGCGCGGAGAAAAGCCGGGGACCGGGGAGTCGCTGTACCTCGTCCGCGTCCTTTCGGAACGCGACCCGATCCGGTTTACCAAACTGATTGAGGAAGTGATCACTGCACGGAACATGCGCAAGCAGTATGTCCTTGCAGTTGTCGATGATGAAGAGGAACTGACCTATTACGAGATCAAGCTCCAGAAACTGACCGGTGCCTGTGCACCCTCCGAAATCGGTTCCTGCGATGCGGTGCTGGTGGGCAAGTCTGCGATGATCCTGGTACCCCCGGGGTCCGACCTTGAGAAGGCCGGTTTCGGGAAACGGTTCGATGAAGAACGGCTGATGATCTCGCCGGTCGAACTTCTGTACCTGATGGGCGAAGGAACGATCCGGGTCTCAAAAGACGGCGCCCCGCTGACCCCTCAGGAGTTTTTCGCATTCGCAAGCGGGAGCGACCAGGATCTTGCCGCAAAAGACAAGGTCTATACCGAGCTGCGCCGGCACGATTTTATTCCCCGGACCGGTTATAAGTTCGGCCATCACTACCGCGTTTACTGCGGAAAGAATGTTCACTCCGACATGCTGGTGCATGCGATAGAAAAAGAGGCAGACCTTCCCATGAGCGTCATCTCCCGGTCGGTCAGGATGGCGCACAGTGTCAAAAAGAAGATGTTGTTTGGCTGTGTACATACTACCGGAATCCAGTTCGTCGAATTCGCCCGGATAAAACTCTGAAATGAAATCCTCAAACATTCCCCCAAAACGGTTCCTGTGAGGGTACCTGGTATGCCAGAATCACCGATCAATCCCTGGTCAAGCACCCCTTCGCTTGATGTCGAGAAGATGTTTGCCGAGTTCGGCATCGACCCGATCGCCCCGGTGCTGCCCGAGCTGCCCGAGATCCCGTACTTCATGCGCCGGGGCATCGTGGTCGGCCAGCGGGATTACCTCCCGATCGCCCGCGCGATCCGGAACCATACACCGTTCCATCTGCTGACCGGGTTCATGCCGAGTGGCCACCCTCACCTCGGCCACCTGATGCTCATGAGGGAAATCGTCTGGCACGTGCAGCAGGGTGCCAACGGGTACGTGACGATTGCTGACCGGGAAGCTTTTGCCGTCCGTGGTCTTTCATGGGAGAAATGCCGGGAGTACGGGAAGGAGTACCTCTCCTGCCTGTTTGCCCTGGGCTTTGAAGGCCAGACCTATTTCCAGAGCAAAAACGAGCGGCTCAAGGACCTTGCGTTCGAAGCGGCAACCAAGGTGAACTTCTCCGAACTCACCGCGATCTACGGTTTTTCCCCCGAGACCGCGCTCGCCCACGCGGACAGCGTGATTACGCAGGTGGCAGATATCCTGTACCCTCAGGTCGAGCGGGAGCCGGCCCCGACGCTGGTGCCAGTGGGGATCGACCAGGATCCCCATATCCGGCTCACCCGGGGGATCGCCCACAAGTTCCGGATGTTCACGGTTGAGGAGCGGGACGGGTACATCAGCGTGCGCTCGAAGAACGCCCCCGATGCGGCGCTCGATGCGATAAAAAAGGCGTTCCCGCACGCGAAAAAATACGAGGGCCACGTGGACATCACAGGTGCCGGATGCGCCGATGTGAGCGCAAAGGTCCGGGAGATCGAACGGGCCTGCGGGGGTTATGCGTTCTACACCCCCTCCTCCACCTACCACATCTTCCTGCCCGGTCTCACCGGCGGCAAGATGTCGTCGAGCATTCCCGAGAGCATCATCTCGTTCTACGAGCCTGAGGCGGCAGTGCGAAAGAAGGTGATGAGCGGCCTTACCGGCGGCAGGATGACGCTTGAGGAACAACGGAGGCTCGGCGGCGAGCCGGAAAAGTGCACGCTCTACCTCCTCAACATGTTCCACATGATCACCGACGATGCAAAACTTGCGGAGCTCCACCGGAAGTGCAGGTCGGGAGAGATCACCTGCGGGCAGTGCAAGAAGGAGACCGCAGAGCGCGTCGTGGCATTCTTAAAGGATTTCCGGGAGAAGATGGACGTGGCGGCAGAGACGATTGAGGTGTGAGTGGCGATGGCGGAACTGACCTTAAACGAGAAACGGCTGCTTGCTGCGCTGGTAAAGGAGAAGAAGGCTGATGCGGAACATCTTGCATCTTTCCTGAATGCGACACCTGAAGCAGTTGTGCAGTGGGGGCATCTTGCCGAAGATAAGGGGCTTGCAAAAGTCGAGCGGATTGTTGAGAAAGCGTTCGAATACACTGATGAAGGTAAGATCTACCTGCAAAGCGGCCTGCCCGAAACTCAGATCTTTCACCTTATCAAACCGGGTACAACGCTTGCTGATCTTCAGGGTCATCCTGCATTCAAAATCGGGTTTGGCCAGCTGCGGAAGAAAGGATTCATTCGTGTAGAGGGGTCCGTCGTAATAAAAAATGAAGGTACATCAACGAAAGCAGAAGAATCCTCATTGCGAAATCCGGTTTCTGGTGAACCCCATACAAAAGAGTTGATCAAGCGCGGGATACTCGCAGAATCCGAGACTGTCCGGTATGCCATTTCCATTACCGCCGATGGCATCGCTCTTGCAAAGCAGGGCCTTGACCTCAAAGAAGAGATCGGCACGCTCACGCGGGATCAGATCCTCTCCGGCGTTTGGAAGACAGCAAACCTGCGCAGGTATGATATCAAAAAACTGCCCAAAACCGTGTACCCGGGAAAGTCCCACCCGTACCAGCGACTCATCGACGAAATGCGCCTTATCCTTCTCGAAATGGGCTTTACCGAGATGCACGGGGAGATCGTCCAGAGCGCGTTCTGGAACTTCGATGCCCTCTTCCAGCCGCAGGATCACCCGGCCCGGGAGATGCAGGATACCTTCTACCTCAGGGAGGAAGCACCGCTCCCTGAAGGGTGGGAGTGCCTCCGCGATATGCACGAGCATGGCGGGGACACCTCCTCGACCGGCTGGGGCGGGAAGTGGAACCCCAAAAAAGCAAAGCAGTGCGTGCTCCGTACACATACAACCAGCCTCTCGATCCAGTACCTCGCCACCCACCCGGAGCCCCCGGTCAAGGCGTTCTGTATCGGCAGGGTCTACCGCAGGGAAGCAATCGATCCCACCCACACACCAGAATTCGAGCAGCTCGAAGGGATCGTGATGGATAAGGCCGTCACCTTCCGCCACCTGCTCGGTTTCTTAAAAGAGTTCTACCAGCGCATGGGCTTTTCCGATGTCCGGTTCCGTCCGGGCTTTTTCCCATACACGGAACCCTCGGTCGAGCCCGAGATCTGGGTCGACGGTCTTGGCTGGGTCGAGATGGGTGGTGCCGGCGTCTTCCGGCAGGAAGTCACCGCACCATGGGGCGTGCAGTGCCCTGTGCTCGCATGGGGTCTCGGCGTGAGCCGGGTCGCCATGTTGCGACTGGGCCTGAAGGACCTGCGGCAGTTGTACCAGAGCGACCTCGAATGGATCCGGAACAGCCCCGTGCATGCGCCGGCAGCGGCCGCGAGGAAGGCGTAACATGGCGATCATCAGCCTGCCCTACAAATACCTCGAACGGCTCACCGGCACCGGCTGTGAAACGATCTTACAACGCCTCCCGATGATCGGCTCCGAGGTCGAACGCTTGGAGGAGGACCACGCGGACGTCGAGTTCTTCCCCAACCGCCCCGATCTCTTCTCGGTCGAAGGTGTGGCCCGGGCGATGAGGGGGTTTCTGGGGATCGAGACCGGACTGCCGAAATATTCGGTCAGACCTTCCGGAATCCGCTTCACCATTGATCCGAAGCTGGACGCGATCCGGCCCTGCCTTGCGTCTGCCGTTATCCGGAACGTCGCCTTCGACGATGAGTCCATCCTCTCGGTCATGGCCCTCCAGGAAGCGTTGCACTGGGCGGTCGGGAGGGGCAGGAGCAAGGTTGCCATCGGCATCCATGACCTTGACACTGTCGTGCCGCCGTTCCATTACGTGGCTTCGCCCCGGGGCAGGACATTTGTCCCGCTTGATTTCACCGAAGAGCTCACCCTTGACGGCATCCTTGAACAGCACCCGAAGGGCCGGGACTATGCAAAGATCGTCAGGGACTTCCCGCTCTTTCCCCTGATCACTGACGACGAGGACCATGTCTGCTCGTTCCCGCCGATCATCAACGGCGAACGGACCCGGGTGACAACCGGAACGAAAAACATTCTCCTCGACGTGACCGGCACCGACCAGCGTGCGGTCAATGTTGCGGCAAACATCATCTGCACCGCCATGGCCGAAGCCGGCGCAACCATAGAGAGCGTGGAGATCAACGGCGCTCCTTTTCCCGATCTCGCCCCGACGGAACGCATGGTCAGCGTCAGGGAGTGCTGCGACCTCATCGGGGTCGAACTGACCGCCTCGCAGATGGCAGGGCTGCTCGAAAAGATGCGGTTTGGCGCACAGCCGGCCGGGTCCGGCCGGGTCAGGGTTCAGGTGCCCTGCTACCGGGCCGATATCATGCACGACTGGGATCTCTTCGAGGATGTCGCGATCTCCTACGGGTACGAGAACTTCGCCGTGGAGGTACCGCCAACGTTCTCCATCGGGACGGAACACCCGGTAAATGCGATTGCGACAAAGGTGCGCATCATTCTCGCAGGGCTCGGGTACCTGGAGATGATGCCCTTTACGCTGACAAATGAACGGGTGCTCTGCGATCAGCTGCAGCGCCCCCGTTCCCCTTCCACCCTCCACCTCATGCACCCGATAAGCGAGGAGTATACGGTGGTGAGAACGGATATTTTGCCGCTCCTCCTGGAGATGCTCCAGGTCAACCGGCACCGGGAACTCCCGCAGCGGCTCTTTGCAACCGGCGATGCGCTTTCTGATCTCCGCACAACCCAGCGGCTGGCTTTTGTCAGCACCCACCCGGCGGCGGATTTCTCGGAAGCCTACGCCCATGCCGACGCCGTGCTCCGCGAGCTGGGGATCGCGTACAGCGCGGAAGTGTCCGCCGATGCGGCCTTCATCGAGGGAAGGCGGGCGGATATTGTTGTCGCCGGTAACAAAGTGGGCGTATTTGGCGAGATCCATCCTGCCGTGCTCACCGCGTTCGAACTGGAACAGCCGGTAGCGGCATTTGAGCTTGATCTCAGAGCCGTACCGGGATACCCCTCCCGGTAAGATACTCTTTTACGTCGTGAACAGTAAATTCGCCGTAGTGAAAGACACTTGCCGCAAGGCAGGCATCCGCTTTTCCCCGGGTAAACCCGTCGTAAAAATGCTCGGGCGTCCCGACCCCGCCGCTTGCAATCACCGGGATATTTGCCGCTTCTGAGATCGCGCGGGTGATTGCAATATCGAACCCGTTCTTCGTGCCGTCGGTCTCCATGCTGGTCAGGAGGATCTCGCCGGCACCCCGTTCCTCGGCCTCTTTTGCCCAGCGCACTGCATCTATCCCGGTCGGTTTGCTCCCACCATAGATGACCACCTCGTACCAGCAGGTACTTCCGTCGCACAACCGGACCGGCACTGCCGCCGGGTTCGGCGTGAAATTCCGGCGGACATCCATCGCGACCACGATGCATTGCGTCCCGAAGGATTCAGCGCCCCTGGTGATAAGCGTGGGATCGTGCACGGCGCTCGTGTTCAGGCTCACCTTGTCGGCGCCTGCCCGGAGGATCTGCTGGATATCGTCAAGCGACCGAAGCCCGCCCCCGACGGTGAGCGGCAGGAAGAGCCGGTCGGCTGCACGCTGGATGAGCTCAATGATAATGCCGCGTTTTTCCTTGGATGCAGTAATATCAAGAAATACCACTTCGTCGGCGCCCTGCTCGTTGTAACGCCCGGCAAGTTCCACCGGGTCCCCGGCGTCCCTGAGGCCAAGGAAATTTGTCCCTTTTACGACCCGGCCGTCCTTTAAGTCAAGGCAGGGGATGATCCGTCGCGTCAGCACCATTTCATTCTTGTTTTCTCCCGCAAGTGCTATTTACCTATCTGCCAGCACCCCTCCCTTCGAGGGGAAGTTTATGTGCCATCATCACCTTATGTACCGGGTACGTTGTCGGGCGGTACCTGCCTCATGCGGGGTACTGCACAGGTGTTTTTCATGAGTACCGGGAAGCTGAAGATTGACTGGGCAGCACAGTACATGCCCGTGCTTGCCTCCATCAGAAAACAGTTCGAGAAGGACAAGCCCTTCAAGGGCATGACGATCGGCATGGCCCTCCATGTGGAGGCAAAGACGGCAAACCTCGTCCAGACGCTCGCTGCCGGGGGTGCAAAGGTCTACATCACCGGTTGCAACCCGCTCTCGACGCAGGACGATGTGGCAGAGGCATTGAACGAGGTAAAAAACGTCCACTGCTACGCAAAGCGCGGGTGCACTATCGGGGAGTACTACGTGGCGATCGAACAGGTGCTTGATGCCGCTCCGTCCATCACGATAGACGACGGGATGGACCTCATCCATTACCTGCACACCAAACGCCGCGAGATGCTCAAGAAAGTGATCGGTGGCTGTGAGGAGACTACAACCGGCATCCACCGGCTCCGTGCGATGGCGGCAGAGAAAAAACTCGAGTTTCCCGTTGTTGCGGTCAACGACACGCCGATGAAACGGTTCTTTGACAACGTGCACGGGACCGGGGAGAGTGTGCTCTCCTCTCTTATGATCACCACAAATACGCTTATCGCCGGCAAATACTTCGTTGTTGCCGGGTACGGTTACTGCGGCCGGGGACTTGCAAAGAAAGCCCACGGCCTTGGCGCCAAGGTCGTGGTCACCGAGGTGGATCCCCGCCGTGCCCTTGAGGCGCACATGGACGGGTACCATGTCATGACCATGGACGAGGCAGCGGGGATCGGCGATATCTTTGTCACGACCACGGGCAACACAAGCGTAATCGGAAAGAATCATTTCGGGAAACTCAAAGCAGGTGCGATCCTCGCAAATGCCGGCCACTTCAATGTCGAGATCGACATTGCGTGGCTTGCAAAACACGCGGATTCGACAGTCGAACGTGACGGGATTACCAGCTATATCATCAAGGGAAAACCGGTCCATGTTCTCGCCGAGGGCAGGCTCGTGAACCTTGCAACGCCAAAGGGCATGGGCCACCCTGTCGAGGTCATGGACCTCAGTTTCGCCCTTCAGGCACTCTGCACCCGGTATATCGCGGAGCAGGGCGATTCCCTTAAGGGCGGGGTCTACGAAGTCCCGCAGGAGATCGACGAACAGGTCGCCCGGCTCAAACTTGCGTCGCTTGGTCTCACCATCGACGAGCTGACCGCGGCCCAGAAGCAATACCAGTGCAGCTGGGATATCGGGACATAAAACCCCGAACTAACTATTTTTTAGGTAGTATTGGGATTTATCACGCGCCCCATGAAGAGGATATTGCCGTTTTCCCTGTCCTGTACAATAAAGATGAACGGATGGTTGGCAATGAAGTTTGGTTCTATTCCCAGTGTGTAAATAAACTGTGTCGCTGCCGCCGATTCGGTGCCTTCCTCGTTTACCTCAATCTCGGCGTCATGGGTGACTTCTTTAACATAAATCCCGGAATTCGGAGTAATTTTAGAGAAATCTGCCCCTGATGTAAATACTGTTGGCATCCCCATTGTCTGAAGAGTACCCGAAATATCCTCACGGGTGTCAATCCTGAATCTGGGCAGGAAGAGGTGTTTCTCTTCTCGCGAGAGATTTTCCTCCATATTTAAAAAGGTCGGGGCACTTAACGTATCCTCTGCGGCGGTCAGATTATTGTTTACCGGAAGGAGGACAAACATCGATAATGCAGTTTCATTAGAGTATTTGTACGGGATCTCAATCATCTGGAAATCCCCGGTTTCTGTATAATTGAAATTTGCAGTTAAATCTGCTTTAGCCATCATCATCACAGGTACGGTGGTATTCGGTGCGATGGTAAAATTTGTATCAAATGTCTGTGTCTTATCAAAAGGGGATTCCCAGGCACCCATGAAATACACTGAATTTGTGAACACCATTGCTGTTTGAGCATCTAAATCCCCGGGAGAGATAATCTCATGGATCTTGTTATTTGTGTTACTTTCAACCCATTGGTTAATCGTTATTCTGGCATCATCGGGATGGCCCGCAAAATCGAGGTTCGTTACGTTTGTGGAGTAATATTGCTGGATGGTCTGGGTATATTCCGGAAGGAGGGGGTATGATTTTTCAACCCATAACGCATTTGCACAAAGTACGGTAATATTGGCATCCTGATGGTTCATATCCTCATAAATTTTGGAAAATTCCTGCCTGCGCATGGTATCATTCTCCGGAAGATGGGACACTAAGAGAATCTCATCTGCGGTCTGGCCCTGTGCCCCTTCGTACATGACACCCATTGCCGAGGAAATACTGTAAGGTGAGAAGACAAGGTTTGTTCCGGAATGTGCCGGGTCACCACTTAATTTTTTGTAGAGATCAAATGCGAACCGGGTATTTGCATCACTTACGCTGATGTCGTTATTGGAAGTATCTGGATGCGTTACATGAGGAACGGGCGTTGTCGTTGCCGGGCTCTGAGGCAGAGAGGGGCCTGCCTTGTCCGTGCAACCGGAGAAAATAATCGCTGCACCAAGGATCAAAAAAAGGAGTATTGGAAAAACAGCTGTTTTCATGACCTGAATTCAATTTTTATGTTTTAAATATTTTTATATTTTTACCTTTGTCGAGAAATTAAATATTCGGTGATTGTGCTATCTCGTTGTCCCTGTAAAAGTGAACTCTTACTATTCTTTTCCTCCAAATCGTGTTTATTCGGGGAACGTTTTTCGTGTCCATTGTTCGCGGATAACGATCAGCGCCCCTGCGGCAAAAAGGGGCACGGCAAGCCAGAACTGGCTTCCGAGAGGATCGGAGAAGATGAAGAGCGAGGCAATGCAGCCGATAAAGGGGGCTGCCGAGTAGATCGCCCCTGCCCGTGCCGCACCCATGTCCCGCAGGGCCACGATAAACAGGATAAGACCAAAACCAAAGGAGAAGAACCCGGTGAGGAGGGCAAGCACGATCAGGTCTGCACCCGGCAGGGGCTCCCCGAGCACGATCACGAGTACCGCTGCTATGCTCCCGCCAAAGATCACCTTGTACAGCCCGATCAGCTCCGGGGGATAGGCCGTGATATGCGCCATGCAGTTGTTGTCTATGCCCCAGAAAAATCCCGACAGGATGATCCCGAGCGCTCCCAGGGAAATACCGAGCGCACTCTCACCGTTCCAGCCAAGAAGGATGCTCCCGGCAAAGATGAGGATGAGGGCAAAACCGATCCGTTTGTCGGCCGGTTCATGGAAGACCCAGAACGCAAGCAGGACGGTTGCAACGATCTCGAAGTTTAAGAGAAGCGCCGCAGTCGCCGCCGGGGTGATGGTGAGGGCAAAACACTGGGTGACGGGCGCCACAAAACCTCCGACGACCACAGTACCTGCAAGGAGATACCGCTCCCTCTTACCGGCACGAGGCAGTGTCGCAGGTAAGCGGGGACCGTTCATCATCCGCCAGCTGAGTACGCCGGTACCTGACCCGAGGGCGAGGAGGGCAATGAGGAACAGGGGGGCCATCCCGTCGACAAGAATCTTCAAAAGCGGTGTTGCCGTCCCAAAAAGGATGGTAGCACCTGCGATCGCCATGACCGGTTTTGGCAGTTTGTGAAAGGGGAGATATTGCATGGATATCAGGATCTCAGGGAAAACGCCGGGGGCCCGGGTTTTCACACATATGGGATGAATATGGGACGACTCAGGTCTTTATTACCTTCCCGCGCAGCGTAGATATATTCCTGTGCAATCCCGCAATACCTACCGAAATGCTCTCGGGCAAAGGCGCGTATCGCGTCGTACTCCCTGCCGGTCAGGGCCGTGTTTTGCGGGAGTGCTGGGAGGTAGTGCTCCCGTACTATCCGGCGGATCCAGACATCGACCGGGAATGCTTCGTACTTCTGGAATGCAAAGAGCAGGACACAGTCCGCTGCCTTGGGGCCGATACCGGGGAATTTCATTATCTCCCGGCGGGCCTCCTCGTACGGCAGCGCGGCAATGCGTTCTGCCCAGTCTCTTCGTGCCGCAACGTCCACGGCCGTATTGAATACGTACGGTGTGCGGTACCCGAGCCTGCATTCCGCGAGAGAGGATGATCCCCCGGTGCAGGAGATCCTTGACGGATCGGGAAACGAAAAGGACTTCGCATCTCCCGTTCCCGTCTCGTCGCCGAACTGCTGCGCAATGGTTGCGATCCGGCGCCGAATCATGGGGATGTTGGAATTTGTTGAGCAGATATACGAACAGAGACATTCCCACGCGGGCTGCCGCACCAGCCGCAGGCCCCTGCACCGCCCGATCGCTTCATGGATAAACGGGTCGCAGTCAATCGATTCCAGTATTGCCTCCAGATCAAGGTCAAGGGAGAAATAGTGCCGGATAAATGTCTCGTCCGCGCCCTCGCAGGTCAGGGTTGCGCCTTTCTGCCGGCACCGGATCACCCGGTCGCCCACGACGCCGCACCAGCCGCCATCCGGCGTGCGGTCCCAGCGGAAAACCTGCCCGCACCCGAGCGTCTGGTCGAGAGAGAACGGCTGGTTACGGCGAAGCGTGATCTTTGGCATGATGGAATTGTCCGGTCAGATATCTGCTTTTAAACTTTTTAGAATAACGGGCACTGATAACGTGGACTCTGCGGGCATCACCTGTTCCGGGAATTGCGGGACTTTTTTTATTTTCACGATGGAACGGATAGCCTTTTAATATATAAATTAACAGTTCTTCTCATGGAATTAACTGAAACCCTCAGGGCCTTTATCGAAGAAGGCGGAGACTGGGAACGAAAAGCAACCACACTTGCCGGGGTCTCCATCATCCGTCTCCCTGCAACAAAAAACCGCCCGGCGTCGCTTGCGATCGATATCAACCCTCTCGGGGAAAACAGGCTCCCGATGAAGAAGAAAGGGATCATGATTATGAATGCAACGGAACTTGCTGCATTCCGTGCGGTTTTCAACAATGAAAAGGCGGACAGTCTGGTAAAAGCCCTTGAGGAAATCTTTCCTGAACGTAAATCGGCAGCAAAAACCAAAAAAACGGATGTTGTCCAGTTATAACCCAAAAAAAAGGGAAATCCTGGTGAACCCTACGGAGTGATGCGTATTAAAGTAATCCCTATCGTCCCTCTTTTTCTTCTCGTTCTCGTACTCGCGGGTGCCGGGTGCCTTGGAACCAGGTCCCTTCCGGTCAACCAAACCTCTCCGCCTTCAATACTCGTTGATTACCACCGGACCGGCGGTGTTGCCAGTCTCAATGATCGCCTGGTGATCTTCAATAACGGGGTAGCGGTGATCTCCGGGAAATCGACCAGTACCGAGATATCGCTGAATGCCACGGACCTTGCGCTTATTTCCGTGCTGTTCAATGAGTCAGCGTTCTCGCAGCTGCAGGCCAACTACCCTGCCCCTCACCAGAGCCCGGGCCTGATGACCTATACAGTCAGTTATATGGGTAAAACGGTGACTGCCCAGGATACGGATATCCCCCCTTCACTCGGGACGATTATCGATAAACTGAACAGTATCCTCGGGAACGCCGGCCCGCAGAAGTCTGCCTATCCGACCCTTGGGATCTCACCCTGATTCCCGGTACTATCCCAGGACATACAGGGAAGAGAACGGGACGTACTTCTCGCCCCCTGCTGAACGCACTGGTACCGGTCCCCGGGACTTTTTTTTGGATTATCTCTCATTTCCGACCGGTTCCGTTTCCTGGCACTGGGGGGTGGGATCTCATCCCCTCGCGTTTGGTTAATTTACCAGCATCCGGTCAGGGAACACAGGACTTCCTGTGGGACCCCAAAAAAAGAATGGCACACGAAAAATCACCGGTCATGTCAGCCGGTTGATCCCCGGCAGAGGAAGTTATGCCGGAAAAATGAGATGGAGATTATTTGTTCTCGTACATACACGACTGGACATCGTGCCCGAGCTTGCCGATCGCATCGGCACGGCAGCGCTGGCAATGCCGCATCTGTTTAACATACTTTGAGCAGGCATCCTGCATCTTCCGTTTCATCTCGGGTGTTGGCGGCGTGATGTCGGCGAACTTGTACTGGGCGATCAGCGGGATGAGGTTAAAGGTATAGACGCCCATCTCCCCGACCTTCTTTGCGATGTCTATGATATGATCTTCGTTGATGCCCGGGATATAGACTGTATTGATCTTCACGATCATATGCCGTGCCACTGCCATCTCGATACCCTTCAGTTGCTGCGAGAGGAGCAGCTTTGCCGCTTCGATGCCCGTGTACCGCTTTCCGTGGTAATCGACGAACTGGTAGATCTTCGCCCCGATCTCCGGGTCGATCGCGTTGAGCGTGACCGTGATGTTACCCACGTCATATTTCTGGAGCAGGTCGATCTTTTCAGGCAGGAGCAGGCCGTTTGTACTGATGCACTTGATGACCCCCGGGTATTGCTCGTGGAGCCTTTTGAGTGTCTCGAAGGTCTCCTCGTTTGCAAGGGGATCCCCGGGACCCGCAATGCCGATGACCTTGATATAGTCGTATTTATCGACGACCTTTTTTACCATGTCCATGGCTTCGTCCGGCTTGAGGATCCGGGTGGTCACACCGGGCCTGCTCTCGTTGACGCAGTCAAAATCCCGGATACAGTAGTTACACTGGATGTTGCACTTCGGCGCCACGGGGATGTGACAGCGCCCGAAGGCATGGCATGCCTTCTCGGAAAAACAGGGGTGTTCCTGAATTTTCCGCATCTGCGCAGGATCCCACTGGACTTTCTTTCCCGCCACCTCTGCGATCTTTATTTCGTCTGACATAGGCACTACGTTTTACATGAGTTTTCCATCTATAAATAAAGTTCAATCGGGGTAGTTTCTCTCTTTTTGCCTCCGGAGCGAGGGGCAGGCCGCTGGCCTTGGGACCGGTGTGAATATCAGCCGAGGGGTGTTTCCCCGTCGTGAGGCACAGCAGGGAAAAATACCCAGGAAAAATCCGGATTTACGATATAGACCGGAAACGTACCGAACAGTGTCTTTTTATCGACCTGGTAGATCTGCGATTCGAGCAGGAGTTCTGCGGCCCTGCACACGGCAGCGGCCTCTGCATCCTCGTCTGCGGCGCCAGAAGAGGACCTTCCGGTCTGCCCGGTAAGTTCGATCTGGTGGAAGAGACAGGCAGCCTTGCCTTGCGAAAACCGTGCGAGCAGATCGCGGCTGGTATTACCGTGAATGTAGCGCATGATGAAGTACTGGGTAATAAGAATCACACCGATGGCAAGGAAGAAATGGCTGAGTTGTTTTAGTTCTGTTACCGAGAGGATATTGTTCACGGACATGCCCGGGAGCAGAACAAGTGTCGAGAGAATACCGACAAGGGCGAGTGCTGCGCTCAAAAAAAACAGGGAGGAGACCACCGGCTCGGGAACCCGTTTTTGGATCAGGCGCTCTTTTACCCCGGAGACCCCGGAGAAGAATTCGATGGTGTATGGTTCAAGTCGCCAGACAAGGAAGTAGAACAGGATGATGGCAGCTGATTCCATTAGGATTATTACCGTACTGGACGACGAAAGCACGCCCTGTGCAGCCATCGCGATCACAAGCACGATATCGATGGAGAAGATCAGTGCAAACCCGTAAAAGAGCGGGCGGCAGTTGATAAAAAAGGCATTGAGAAAGACACGGGTGAACCTCCTGGTGCTTACGATAATACCGTTTTCGCGCAGCCGCACGAGGTACCGGGAGATCTCTGTCTGGGGCAGCGGCGTCTCTTTCAGGTTGTGGGGGATAAGGAGTGTAACAAAATAGAACATAAAAAGGAAGAAACTTGCCGAGGTAAACATAAGGGGATAGAGCGGATTTTCAAAGAACAGGAAGATATTGATCAGGATCGCAACGCCCAGAATGATCAGCGTGATCCTGCCGGTGGTACCCGACGCGTACAGCTCGCGGTGCCGCTCCCGCTCCGTATGGATCTCTGCCCAGAGCGTTTTGTGTAGGGTTGTGATGGTTCCCGGCCTCTTTGCGGGATCGTTTCTGTCCATAGCGATATTTCCGTGACGGCCGGACCTCGTAAGGGTTTCCGGCTCGTTGCCTTTGCATACCTATCTGAGAAGCAAGGGTATATTGTTTACCGGCGAATTCTAGATAGGAGTACCATGAAGAAATCCGAGAAACAGAAAGGCAAGGAGAAGGTGGCTGTACGAAAGGAGCAATACAAGATGGTTGGAATCGCGGCAGCGATACTTGTGCTTGTCATTGCTGTTATTGTCATCTACTTCGTGTTCGTTGTGCCGCCCGTGGTGGTGGCGGCCGGGGATACCGTGAACGTCACCTATACCCTTATGTTTGATAATAAGACGGTCTATCAGACCAATGTCAACACATCCCCGTTCACGTTCACGGTCGGGAGCGGCCAGGTGCTTCCCGGTTTTGATGCAGCAGTACGGGGGATGAAAGTGAACGAGGAAAAGACGGTAATGATCCTTGCCGACCAAGGGTATGTCTATAATCCGGATCTTGTAGCTATTGTACCAAAGAGTTTGTTCCAGGAAAATCAGACTATTTATCCGGGTGAAAAAGCCTATTTCCAAAGCAACACAGGAGGTGTAATTCCGGTTGTCGTGCTCAATGTCACTGATGCCGGGGTAGCAGTGGATGGAAACAACCCTCTTGTTGGTCAGAACCTGACATTCGATATCAAGATCGATTCCATCCAGAAGGGAAGTTCCGGTAGCACGGCAACGGTAACTCCCTGAAACTTTTTTTATTAATTCTCAGCAACCAAGCCGGACTTTTTTTGAAATCATCAGCAGCTGAGTCGAACATTTTCCGGAAATTTTTGGCAAGGGCCGGGTGATTCAAATGGTGTGATGGGATCTGCCACCCCAATACCCCCGCGTACGATGCCTCCCCACCTCAGGGCCCCTCGAGAGGCATGGTGGGGCACGATGGAGAAAACCGTACTCGCCCAGCGAGGCCCCGACGAGGCGGCCGAGCGATTCCCTGCGGCGCAGGGAGGAGGAGGAATCGCAATAAGATGTTATCAAGTCTCTTACAAAATAAGCCCGTAAAACCGTCCGATTTCACAGGAAATGAATCAGGGCTGAAATATCGTTTTATTTGCCAAAATACACTAAAATTGAGCTCCATATAATGCCTGTAAACGGCCCATAGTGGCCTTTTTTCGGCTACTTTTTTCGGGATCATGCAAATACCCATCCGGCCCCATGATCGGGCCGTAAAACGCTGATATGTGAACCTTTTATTTCGTCCGTTTGCCAAAATAAGGTCAATTTGGGCTTATTTTGAAAAGGAGCCCGACACGGGCTCCGATTGGATCTGCCAGGGGTCAATCCGGGCTCAATACGGGCCCGGATGAGCGTAGCCTTGATCAGGAGGTTTGGGGGGTCAGCCGGACCAGCACCCCCGGTAAGGGCAGGATTTTTCCCGGAATCCCCGGATCATGACCGGATTTTTTCTACAAAAGTCCGGCAACCTTCGCGAACTTTTTTTTGAATGTCCGATATCGCTCCTCGCCATTTTTGGAAATCTTCGGGCAGCGTATCCGGACTTTTTCCAAAAGAGCCGTCGCGTTTACGAACGTTTTTGAAAATTTTGCAGCAGGCCGGTCCGGATCATGCGGGTTCCGGGAAATCATGATGATGGAGATCCCGCGCAAACCGAAAGAAAGAGATGGGCCCGGCCGGATTCGAACCGGCGACCTTCGCCGTGTAAGGGCGACGTCATACCGCTAGACCACGAGCCCGATAACCTACTAATGTCAGACTGGAATGTATTAAAATTGTTGCCGAAATCTGCTGAAGGGAACGGCGTTAACTAACTTCACCTTAATTTTCATTTATTCAGAAAAAATGTGGATCTATAGTGCAGTAAATAGTTTAAAATGCCAAACTTTTATCTCGTTAAGAATTAATTGAAGCCTGATATCAGATGGCTAAATTTGTGAATGGGGCAATGTCCTACGGTGCTATTACTGAAATCATAAATGGTGCTCATGTTGAGCTATATATCGTTGCACCATACCTCAAGATACCGCAGCAGACGAAGAATTATATTGAAAATGCAGATACACGCGGAATAAAGTTTTCAATAATTTCCCGCGTCGAGAATAACTCAGAAAAAAATGTCGATGAGTACGACATACAATTTTTACGTAGACTGAAAAATACAGACGCCTGAGTTTGTGAAAATCTTCACACAAAATGTTTTTTAAATGAAAAAGAAAGGTCTCATCACTTCAATGAATCTTCACGAACATTCGCAGGCTTACAACTGGGAGATGGGTATTAGATTCACGAAAGTTGACGATCCGGCAATATATGGCGAAGCCTATAATGAAGTCCAGATGATCGTAAAACAGAGCAAGGAGAATCCAAAAATAAAACGCGAGCCTGTTACATTGAATCCCCAAAGTGCCACTCTGAAATCGGGCTCTCCGAAGATCGTTCGAAAACCGAAGATGACCCAGAACAAAGGACTTCTGGGAAATATTGTTGATTCTGTACTTGGTGAGGAGGCATATTGTATTCGATGTGATCAACCTATGGACAAGTTCAATACAGATAGGCCACTTCGCAATAATTGCTACCCTATCTGGGTGCAATACAAAGATCCGAATTATAAAGAACGATATTGTCATTCCTGTGGACAAGAAAAAAATTCGATATCATACGCAAAACCCGTCTGCTATGACTGTTACCAACATATGAATGTAAAACCGAGAAAGTAATTTCGCGGCTTCGCGGACAAAATATTTACTTTTTCCTTAATATCAGCAGCCGAAGTGGGTACTAGGGTCCTAGTTACCGGGAAACAAAAAGGAAACAGAGTTTATTCCTTCTTGATCTTGATGTCGATGCCGTACTTTTCGGCATTCTTGTCGGCGATCGCCTGGATGGCGGCGATCTCGGCATCCTGCCTCTTTGGGCTTGAAGAGATGGCGGAACCGTTTCTGGGTCTTGAGGTACTCCTCAACGGGTTTCCTGACCACCTTCTTTGCCTTGGTCACCTTCCCATCTACCATCTCGTAGTTTACCCACAGGCCGGTCTCGATGGCCAGTTTTGCGATGGCGATGGTCTGTTCCCCTTCAAATCCCCAGCCGGTGCAACAGGGCACATGGATCTGGACATAGGTCGGGCCGACCGTGTTGAGTGCCTTTTCCACTTTCTGGATCAGGTCGTTGGGATAGGCGATGGATGCAGTTGCCACATAGGGAGCGCCGTGAGCTGCGAGAATCTGGGGCATGTCCTTCTTGGGACGCTTGTTCCCGAACGACTGCGACCCGGCCGGGCTTGTGGTTGTGCTGGCATCATACGGGGTAGCCCCGGACCGCTGGATACCGGTGTTCATGTAGGCCTCGTTGTCATAGCAGATGTAGGTGATATCGTGGCCGCGTTCGAACGCGCCGCTGATGCAGAGCATCCCGATATCGAAGGTCGCGCCATCCCCGGCAATCACGATGACCTTCTCTTTCCTGCCCTGCTTCTTGAGCGAGGATTCGATACCCGAAGCAACAGCCGATGCGTTCTCAAAGAGCGAGTGGATCCACGGGACTTTCCATGCGGTTTCAGGATATGGCGTGGAGAAGACCTCCATGCAGCCCGTTGAAGAGACCACAATGGAATTCGGTCCTGCCGCCTTGAGCATGAGCCGGGCCGCAAGGGCCGCCCCGCATCCCCCACAGGCCCGGTGCCCGGAATCAAAGAGTTCGCAGGTCTTGTCAACCATGATCAAAGCACCTCCCTGCGCAGGCCGATAAACTGGTCGCCTTTTCCCATCCCGGCAAGCGTGACAACTTCCCGGATATCTTTCTTCTGCACGTCCCTTCCACCGAGGCCAAGGATATAATCGTAGACCGGGATACCGGAGCCGTAGAGAGCGTCCTTTACTTCCAATGCGGCTGCACCCTTCGCACCAAGGGAGATGTTCTTGTCGAGCACCGCGACATGCTTTGCCCCTTTGAGCGCTTTTGCCACATCTTCAGACGGGAACGGCCGGAAGACCCGGATCTTAAGGAGTCCGACCTTCTTTCCTTCGGCCCGCAAGTCGTCAATTGTGTCCTTTACGGTACCACAGATCGATCCCATCGCGACGATCACGGTTTCCGCATCCTCAAGCTGGTAACCCTCGACCATTGCGCTGTAGTCCCGGCCAAACATTTTCCCGAACTCAGCACCTGCGGCCCTGATCACAGCCTTTGCGTCCTTGAGCGCCTTGTCGGTCTCGTACCGGAACTCAAGATAATACTCGGGCGTTGCATACATCCCGAAACTTATCGGGTCTGCTGCATCAAGCCGCTCCTTTGGTGTAAACTTCGGGAGGTACTTATCGGCATCTTCCTGGGAGATCATGTCCACCGGTTCATAGGTATGGGAGAGGATGAACCCGTCAAAGCAGACAAACGCGGGGAGCATGACGGAGGGATTTTCTGCCACACGGTAGGCGATATAATGGAGATCAGTTGCCTCCTGGTTGTCCTCGGCATAAAACTGGAGCCAGCCTGCGTCACGCAGGGCAATGGAATCCTGCTGGTCGTTCCAGATGGAGAGCGGCGCTCCCAGTGCACGGTTGGCAATGGTCATGACAATCGGCAGACGCATACCGGCGACGTTGAAACAGACCTCGAACATAAGGGCAAGTCCCTGGGAGGTGGTCGCGGAATAGGTACGGGATCCCGCAGCACTTGCCCCGAGGCAGGCGGAGAGCGCGGAGAACTCGCTTTCGACCGTGATATAATCCGCGTCGAGTTTCCCGTTTGCCACCATGTCTGCGAGTGCCTCGACGATATGGGTCTGGGGCGTGATCGGGTACGCGGAAACGACCTGCGGACGGCAGAGCCGGACCGCCTCGGCGACCGCCATTGAGCCTTCGGTAATTTCGAGCATTTATTTCTCCTCCTGTTTCATCGCGATCGCTTTCTTGGGGCACTCTTCCGCACACATGCCGCAGCCCTTGCAGTAGGCATAATCGGGATCGAAGAAGCCCTCGTTATCCTCTGCTATGCACCCTTCGGGACAGATGACCTGGCACGTCCCGCACTTGGAGCACAGCCCGTGATCGAAGATCGGCTTAAAAACCCGCCACGATCCGGTCTTATTGTCACGGCCTTTTCCCGGCCGGGCACGGCATCCGACAGCAAGCGCCATTATACAGCCGCCCCCTTGACCGATTCAAATGCCTGGCGGGCCGCCTCGATGTTTTTCTCGGCAAGCTCTTTTGGGAACCGGTGGTTGAGTGCATTCTTGAGCGCGTCGAACTTGATCTCACCGGTAGCAGCGGCAAACGCTCCCATGAGGGATGTGTTTGTGATGGGAAGCCCGATCACCTTGAGCGCGATGGAGGTCGCATCGATGGTGATCAGCCTGACACCCTCGGGCACCTTGTAATCCGGTGCCTTCTCGGTATTGACAATAACGATTCCGCCCTTTTTTACTCCTGAAAAAACATTCACGTCCTTGATGAGCGTGCTGTCCTGGACAATGATATAGTCCGGCTCGTAGACCTGGCTCCGGAGCCGGATCTTCCGGTCATCAAACCGGACGAATGCCTGGACCGGAGCGCCACGCCGTTCGACCCCAAACGCCGGAAACGCCTGCGAAAAAACGCCTCCTTCAAATGCGGCAACAGCAATCAGTTCCGCAGCGGTGACAGATCCCTGGCCCCCTCTGCCGTGGATACGTAGTTCTCTCAAAGGAAAAATCCCCTAGTAATTTTACATGATAAATCAATATAAATCTAGAGATCCACACCGAGACCAAGGATCTCCTCCGCCCCGGAAAAGACGTCGGTGGCAATCCTGGCCAGGCCGCGGGACGCGCACCATTCATCATAGACGGCAACATCTGTGTCAAGAAGTGATTCGACATCAGGTGCGATGAGAGGGGCGAGTGAACCGGCAAGGGCGACCCGCGCGCGTGGGTTGAGCAGCAGGAGCGCGGCGCATTCCATGGCCGAAAACATGGCGACAGTCCTCATACGAAGGTTGCCTTCCTCAGGAAGTGTATAGTTCACACCAGCCTGCTGGAAGGCCTCGTTTGCGGTGCATTCGCCTGCATCAATTCGGCGGATGGCATCGACATCAAGTGCACCATGCCGGGTGCCAGGGGCAAAGATACAGGCATCAAAGGCCCCGATCAGCTTTCCCGCCGAGACAAGGAGAGTCACGGTATTGGAACTTGCATCGGAGACGATGATATCGTCCCCCAGATCGTGGCAGACCTCAAAAGCGATCCCGACCTTTTCCGGGCTGGACTGGTGGGAGTAGGCCTTGAACCGTGGATCGGTCGGGGAACCCCGGTGCAGACCCGGGATCACGACCGTGGGTATGCCGCTCTTTTTGATCTCATCAAAGACCTTGGTTCCCCCGCCGATGTGCTTACCCGCCCCTTCGCGGCTGACAATGCCCCGGTTTTTTATCTTTTTTATAGCGCTGATCTTCGAAAAATTGTCACCCATCGAATAGCAGAGTGCAATTCCCTCGATATCATCGGGTGGGCAGAGCCGGCCAAGGTCTGCGACCGTAAATCCTGTTGCCTCCTCGCGCGTCAGCTTGAACTGGCCCGTACCAGATGCAAACCGCATGGCGGTTGTGCCGTGGTCAATCCCGATGAACATAGCAGTAATCCTATAGCATGGGTTACATAATAGGTATTGATGTTCGATGTCGTAACAGGTGGTGCTGGTTTTATCGGTTCACATCTGGTTGATACTCTCGTTGCCCAAGGTAACGAGGTTGTGGTAATTGACTCACTCTGTGCCGGGCGTAAAGAGACCATTGCCCGGCATATTGATTCTTGCGATATCCGGTTCGTGCAGGCAGATCTGCTCAGTGACGGGTGGCAGGATGCCATAAACGGTGCAGACCGGCTCTTTCACCTTGCAGCAGACCCGGATGTCCGCCAAAGCGCGGTAAATCCTGATCCGACGATGCAGAACAATATTATGGCGACCTACCGGGTCCTGGAAGCGATGCGCCACTGCAACATTCCCGAGATGGTGTTCACCTCGACCTCGACAGTTTATGGTGATGCGAAGGTTATCCCGACACCTGAAAGTTATACTCCGCTTGAACCTATTTCTGTCTACGGCGCGAGCAAACTCGCTTGTGAGGCACTGATCTCCGCGTACTGCCACTCGTTTGGCATGAGCGCATGGATGTTCCGGTTTGCCAATATCATCGGATCCCGGAGCGGTCACGGGGTGATCACCGATTTTATCCATAAACTTGAAACGAACCCCGCTGAACTTGAGATCCTTGGCGACGGAAAACAGACAAAATCCTACCTTGAAGTGCACGAGTGCGTGGCGGCCATGCTCTTTGCCGTCGGGCACGCCCGGGGCAGGGTCAACATATTCAATATTGGATCCGAGGACTGGATCGATGTAAAGAGCATAGCGGAGATCGTCACGGAGGAGATGCACCTCCCCCATACAAAATTCCGGTTTACCGGGGGCGAACGCGGGTGGGTCGGCGATGTGCCAAAGATGCTGCTCGCGATTGATAAGATAAAGGCGCTGCGCTGGAAACCTCAGGTCGGTTCACGGGAAAGCGTCAGGATTGCCGTCAGGGCAATGCTTGACGGAGCGTAAGGGTTTCCGGGACACACTATCATGAAATGTATCCTGATTCTCGGGGACGGCATGGCGGATGAGCCGATCCCGCACCTGGGGGGAAAAACTCCCCTTGAATATGCCAGGACCCCGCACATGGACCGGATGGCGAGGGAAGGCGCGTGCGGCATGCTGCACACGATCCCCGACGGTTTCGAGGCAGGAAGCGATATCGCAAATATGTCCATCCTCGGTTACGCCCCGGAGAAGTACTATACCGGCCGGGGACCTCTCGAGGCGCTGAGCATGGGAATCGACCTTGCACCAGCCGATATTGCATACCGGTGCAATATTGTGACCGTCAGGGACGGGATCATGGCGGATTTTTCCGCAGGTCACATCTCCAGCGTCGAAGGTGCCGCGCTCTTTGAATCGCTCGCCCCAAAAGTGCCTGAAGTTGTCGTAAAAGCCGGGGTCAGCTACCGTAACCTCGTTGTCGTTCCCCGGGGGTCGGCAGCGGATTCGACACCTCCCCATGATATCGTGGGACAACCGATCGCAGGTTACCTGCCGAGGAACGGGGATGCGGATCTCCTTTTGTCCTGCATGGAAAAGAGCCGCGAAGTGTTCAGCGGGCACCCTGTAAACGTGGCACGGGTAAAAGTGGGCAAGCCCCCGGCGACGCAGATCTGGCCGTGGAGCGGTGGGCGGCGGCCGGCATTTCCCCTGTTCTCCCAAAAATATAACCGCACGGGGGGAATGATATCGGCTGTCGATCTCCTGAACGGCATCGCCCGCTGTGCCGGGATGGAGGTCATCAAAGTCCCCGGCGCCACGGGATACCTGGATACGGATTACATGGCAAAGGCACGGTATGCTCTCGATGCGATCAAACGTCTGGACTTTGTCTATGTCCACATCGAGGCCCCGGATGAGGCAGGGCACCTTGGGAGCGTTGAGGAAAAAGTGCGGGCCATCGAGAATGTAGACCGGGTTGTGGGTGCAATACGGGAAAAGTTTGACGGAATCGTAGCCGTCCTCCCGGATCACCCGACGCCAATCCGGATCAAGACGCATTCCCGTGAACCGGTGCCTTTTGTGGTGACCGGAAAGGGCACAGATGGGTGCATGCATTTCACCGAGAAAGAAGCACAATCCGGGATGTTCGGAACGATGGAAGCAACAGAATTCCTGTCGTTCCTGTTCAAATGAATTTTTTAAAAGTAAGGTGGCATCAGTCCCCTGCATCATCACGGTCTTCAGTGGGGGTAACTTTCATCATCTGCCGAATTTTGGAGGGGGTAACTATGTATTCTTTTACTCCCAATTATCATTCATGCCTTACAAGGTCATCAATGCCGGTTCATATCTGGATAGCCAGGTAAAGGCCGGGATCCTCTGCCCGGGAGAATGCTGATCTCATCTGTGAGTTCTGCGAAGAGCGGAAAGCGACAAAGCACATATCCGAATCCACCGCCCTGGTAACCTCAAAGGGTCTCTCAAAGTTTGCTCATTTGACCGGCCCCTTCAAACAATGTACGACTCAGGACATTATCAAAGCGATCAATGCCGTGGAACCTCTATGGAAGCAAAACACCCGGCGGTTAAGGGTCTATTACCTCAAAGAGTTCTGCCATTGGCTCATAGATGAGAAATACAACACTACCATCAGCGTTAAGAAACTGGACAGCATCAAACCGCCGGCGGCAGACAAGGCAACAAAGACTGCATCGCAGATGATCCCGGAGGAAAAAATAGACCAGATGATCCGGTCCTGTCGGAACCCCCGGGACCGGGCTCTCATTGCGTTCATGTATGAGGGGGCATTAAGACCCATCGAAGTAAGGGAGGCCACATGGGAACAGTTAAAGTTCGACCAGTACGGCGCGGTTTTCAATACGTCAAAGAAAACCGGCAAACCCCGGTACATTCGGTTTATCCAGTACGCCCCATATCTGGCAGCATGGAAAGCGGACTATCACCCGGGGACTCCGGAAGGGGACGCGCGGGTATTCGTCACGGGTACGGGTAAAATACTGTCCCGTCAGTATTTTGACAAAATTATAATGACCGCAGCAGAGGCAACGGGCCTTAAAGGAGTGTTCCCGTACATCCTCAGGCATAGCCGGATAACTGCTATGGTTGCACAAGAGATCCCCGAGAGCGTGATTAAATTACAGGCATGGGGCAATATCGCAACGCCCATGATGGCAACCTATACCCATCTGTCCAATGATCGGGTTGATGATATCCTTCTCGGGAAAGCGGGAGTGGCGCGTGTAGGACGGCCAAAAGGTCCGAGCATGAAGCCGGTACAATGTCCCCACTGTTCAACCGTCAATGTACCCGGGGCTCAATTCTGTATCAGGTGCGGCAGGTCTCTTACTGAAGAGGCAGCGAACGAAGAAGACGATGTCCGGCGCTTTGCATCCGACCCGGCAAAACTCCGGAGGTTGGCGGATTTATTAGAAAGTGCCCGTACAACTCCCCAAAGACAGATACAAAAATGAAAAATATAACCTATTTTTTCACAGGGTCAGAAATCCGTTTTGTGAGTGTGTTGGTTAAATCCAGTGGTCTGCCGCTCTTCGAACCGTACAACTGGGGTTCAATATGGAATTTCAGATGTGTGATCTCTCCGTTGGGGGATGAATTCATTGCAGCAATAATGGCGTCAATCAGAACATGGTAATACGGGCCGTGATTGGTGACATCACTTCCATTCTTAAAGATGATTGCACTTACCAAAGTTGTTAGATCATCGATTGAAAAAATATCTTGGGTTCTTTTTTCCGGATATGCAGCAGCTACAAGCGCAAGATCTTTCAAGGCTTGTTTTGCGTGACGTGTTATTACAAAATCAGATTGTTTGCGGTTGTCCCTTTCTTTCTCGTCGATTGGCTCTGTCTTGTTTCTCGTTTGTAGATGTTCACGCATGAGGGGGGTCAGACATCCATAGTTGCGTTTACGGGCATCGGGTTTCATACTAATATCTTTGAATTATGATATGATATAACTTCCTGCACAAAAAGGTTATTTTAAAACATACCTTTTTTGATTAAGTTATCTTATATCTTAACCGCCCTATAAGCGGAATGAGAAATTATAGTCTGTATGAAGGACACACGATCAAAAACCACGATCGCGCTTCAGAGAAGCACAGTGCAACGCCTTGGCGAACTCGGGCGGTTCAATGAAACGTACGACGACGTTGTGACCCGTTTAATTGAAAAATTCAGGAGCCCCGGCGAGGAGGACGCAGAATGACCGCCGGAGTTCAGAGCCACGGCACCGGAATGACGATGTTCCATCGCGGGGCCGTCATCAGCTGGGGCCGTTCAATCGGGATTCCTGATGGCGTCGCGCTTGCGTTCATGCGCGAAGAAGGAGTGGTCATAATCGACGATGGGCGGCAGGCCCCGGTAGGTGTTGGACATGTTACAAGAACGGACGCCTGATAAGCCCTACACGCCGTTCGCGGGTGATATTCCGACCACTCGCACCGAAATGCTCTCTCTTCTTCGACGGGAAGACGATGACCTCGACCGGCTCTCTCCCACACAACTTGCCGCTATCCGGCGGTTGTATCTCCTTGACGATGACCGGACCGTCGCCGAGCGTATCCAAAACGGGGATATCACCGCCGGTATGGAGGACGAGACCGCCGCGATCAACAAATTCCAGCGGGAGGAAGAGGCATGATCCACTCTGATAATATCCCGGAGCCCTTAAAGGGCGCTCGCCGGTGGGTCGTCTTCCGGTGCACCCCCCAGCCAGACGGATCGGTGAAAAAGATCCCGCTGACCGTCCGGGGGACGCTTGCCCGGTGCGACAATCCGATTGACTGGGCGACCTTACCCGAAGTTCTGACGGCAATTGAGTTCTGCATCGGAACACACCCGGCGTTCGTGCTCGGCGCAGATTATCCGCTCCGGGTTCTGGATCTTGACCACTGCATCGATCCACGGGGGAACCTAACCCCGCTGGCAGTGCGGATCGTCTCACGGTGCGAGGGGGCATACATCGAAAAGTCTGTATCCGGGGACGGGTCTACATATCCTTGATCTGGGCATCAGGAAGAGAATACCCGACAAACCCAGTACCGGGCCTGGAAATTTATGGCGGTGCCCCGAGATTCATAATCATGACCGGGGACCTGTGGAACCCGCTCCCAACCAGCGATCCGGAATTCAATCGCCAATTGGCATACCGGGAGGCGCTTACGTGACAGCGGCAGCGGAAAAATCCATCAAGCCGAGGCATATCCATCTTGTGCTGTGATGACTTTGACCTGATAAGCCAGGAGGCTGTCAGAATGCTTCAGAAATCCCCAAGTCGTCAGCAGTGCCCAAACCTACAGCAACACCCGTGAAAAGTGCCCCAGGAATCAAGCCTCTATGAGGCCTCCACAATCTCGCTGTCGTTAATGCCGAGCCAGACGCCCTGACGGAATACCTGTCTTCCTTAACTCAGGAACGCCAGAGGGAGATCAAAAAATATTCAAACCTTCCAGAGAGCGAGCTGGAGATCCCGACCGAGAAGAGAGCGGCGGCAATCCTTGCGGCATTCTGCAAGAAGTACACAACTGTCCCGGCAGGCCAACGGAAACCACACACTGTTTATGTATGTCCTGCACCTTGCGCCGGTGCGGGTATGAGGAAAAGGACATCCTCGCCGAACTATGGCAGTTCTCCCGGGAGCATTGCAAGCCCCCGCACAAGCAGAACAACCGTGATGATGTTGAGGAACTCACGCAACTCTCCAGGAGGGCCGCCCGCCATGTGCGGCCGGGTTTTCCTGTCGAGAAGGTGAAAGGGGAGCACACTCCTGTGAATGTACCGGGGCGGCACCCGCCGCAATGAAGGATATAGATATAGGGGAAAAAAGCAGCGGCACTCATTAAAAAGGCCGATGTTATCAATCAGCAGGCACCGGCACCGGAACTGTCCCCAGAGACTATAACAACCGCCCGGAAGATCTACGAGAGCGGGGGATTCTTGAAATATTGTAACGATACCTTCGGGAAAGTATGGTTTGGCGACACACACATTCTCATGGGGATCCTCCTTACGGCAGCCAACATCCGCGTTCTAAATGCCAGCGACGGGATACACCTGTTTGTCAACGGACAGACGCAGAGCGGCAAGAGTGACAGTGTAAAAAAGTCCTTGCTATTTATTCCCCTGGCCGATCGTTTAACCAAGACATTCTCGGATATGTATCTGTATCATGCCAGTAAAATCGGGGATCTGCATGAAGGCATGTTGGTTTTTTCGGATGATACGGTTCTTTCTGAGAACGTTGCGGCGCTGTACAGGAATATGCTTACATCGTGGTTCACCGGCGTAGACCGGGGAACTGTCGTAAACCACGACCCCAAAAACCTGCATATCCCCGCCAGGATAAGTCTGATCCTCACGGCTGTCGAGAGCGTGGTACAAGAGACTGACGAAGGGCAGGATGAGTCCCGGTTCTTGACGCTTGAAGTACGCAGGACCCCGGAACAGATGACGAAGATCCGCGCTTTTATCCAAGAACCTCACCCGGATATCGGGCCGGACCTTGATATTATCTATGCTGCGTGGTCTTTGATCGCCCCTGATGTCGTGACCCTCCATAAATCGATTGACAATGAGATCCCAATTCGAGAATTTAAACGGTATTTGACACTGGTACAAGCGCACGCAATCTTATGCAACAGGACCACAACCACTGATGCCGATTTTCTCGCTATTGACCAGTTCCTGACATACTCCAAACCGATGATTAACAGTACAACACCGGGCTTCTTAAGGAACGAGACTGTTGTAATGCAGTGTCTTGCGGATGGAAAACATAAGACCGCACAGGAAATCCAAGACAGCACCGGGCTTACAATACAAGCCGTCTACAAAGCCCTTCGCGGGAAAGCAGGGACTTTCCAAAACCCCAAAGGTGGACTCATGGGGAACGAACCAAGACTAGAATACTCCCGGGAAAGCATCCCGGGCATAAACGACATACACACCTTTTGGCTGAGGAAGTGAGGGCCATCAATCCCCCCCCAATACCCCTAATATTTCCCCCCTCTCCGACGCTAATACCCCATTACCCCTATTTTCCAAAACCGTATATACAAGCAACCATGCGCAAGCAACCATGCATTAGCATTTCCCTTCTCTCTCTTATAATAATAAAAAAAGGTATTAATAGAGGTAATAGCCTCTGAATGGGTAAGGGTAACAGACAGGTAATGGGTGATAATACAGAAAAGAACGGTAAATTGAAGACCTACCCTCTGTACTGTGCCCTATGCAGTGATTCCCCCTGTACCTGACCACGAGGATAGTATCGAGGTAATAACAAATACCCTCTTTAATCACCGGAAACTTTTTCATTCAGATACATAAAATCCTCCGACAACTCGCTTCTGACAACGACTGATGACCAGGATCATCGTACCTATCCGAAGTATGAAAACGGCGCATTATATTCTTACATCAAGCATACTTTTGTTAAAACAAGTAATACTGCCAAGGGTCCCGAGACTCGATCACAAGAAACGAAACCTGACTATTCACGCATACGCTTTTTCATTTTCGTGTTACTCGGTGTTACAAAACTGGATTATTCCCAAAGTAAAGAGAAATAGAAGAGATATTGGGTATAGTTCTATCTTAAAGTATACTCTTTTAAATACTAACAAACCCATTATCTATTATGGCAAGCAGCGCTCTCACATGCAATTCAAGCCGGGTATTTACTCCCATTGAAGCGGACAAGATCCGGGATGTCATTGAGAAACCGTCAAGCAAGGCACTCTTTAACCTTATGCTCTATACCGGTCTGCGATTAGCGGAAGTTCAACAGCTGACAAACAACCCCGGGATATTCGACCAGGATCGCAAGACCATCACGATCAAGAGCGGCAAAGCGAAGGCCTCCCAGATATCCCGGAATGTATGTCTGTCCGATAAAGGGCTTCTCGCAGTTGAGGAATATCTGAAAAATCCCTCTGTCCCGAGCTCCCCCCATGTCTGGCAATCAAACCTTATCCGGTGGGCACAGCGGGCACGTATTCAGGCACTACCAGGGAATGAGGAGAGCAGCAACCCAACCGGGATCACGGTCCGCACGAGCCGGAAGACGTGGGAGAGCTGGCTACTCGCAGCCTACCCGGATAAGGTAATCAACATCGTTCTCTCACAGGGACACACAGAAACAACGGCGCTGCGGCATTATTTTAACATCTCATGGACGCAGGCAGAGCGGGAAGCCATCAAGGAACAAGTGAAAGGATGGGGCTGCACCTCGTAAGGGGCATAAAATAACGCCAATATCATAGAGTATTTGCCAAATCGGAGCCCGTATAATCTAGATTCACAGGCGAAAAACGATTTTTATATACTGCCAGGGAGGCCAGATAAAAATCCGGGAATTTTCACCTTTTTAGGCCTACCCGTTCCCACAAAAATCTGAGAAAAATGGGGTTTTAGGATGTCAACCGCCGGTAATATTCTGGACTGCACCGGAGATCCCGACCTGCGCGTGGCTGATATTCTCCTGTAATTGTTGGTACCTCTTGCTGGGTGTCCTGCGCTACATGAGGGTTTGTTACTGACGAAACGGCCCCGAGGCCCACACAGAAGACCGCCAAGGCAATCAGAGCGATAAAAGCCAGTACGATCGCTATGGATACGCCAACAACTACTTTCCCGGCAAAACTGGTAAGGTCCGTTTTTCTCACTCCAACCGGCGCAAGTCCTCTAAAAATTAAATTGTGATCTCCCCGGCATTGATCTTTTTTGCCATTGTGTACGCATCGTAAATATTCCAGACCCATACGATCGGGGCAATTATAATCCCTATAACAATAAGGATCATCAAACATGCGATGATAAAGCCAATCAAAATCATGATTCCCCGACCAATCGCACCACAATAAATTTGCCCGAGGCCCGGGATGATGAAAGAAGCAATTGCGGCGATCCCTGTACTTTTAATTTCTTCGCCCTCAACACGGGGACCTTTATTCATTCCGACAGGCGCCGGGGGGCTCTTGATCCGTATTCCGCACTTGGGGCAGATTTCCGCGTCTGCATATTGAAGCTCGGCACCACAATTCGGGCAAAACATAAGTGATACTTCTCTTGGGTATACTATAATAATTTCCTTTTTTATGTGAGTGATTTATGTCGCTCTACGGCAGCATGTTCGTAACCGATATCCCGGCAGCAAATTTTCCGCAAAACGAAAAGAACGACATTTCCCGATCCTCATGGCTTCCGGTATTGGCTCCTTACTATTAGAATCGCGGCACTAATCGCCAAAATACTAAACTCTATTCCAAATGGAGACTTTTGGGTCGGTGTACTGGTTGGAATTGACGTGAATACCTTCATTGTCGTGACGGTCGGTTTTGGGGTATAATAAAATCCCGAGGGTGTGGCGGTTACAGTTTGAGCCATAGTTACAGATGGAAGGGTTGTTTGTTCGGTTACCGTTGTCGGTGGAAGAGTCGTTGAGGTGGTGATCGTCGCGGTTTGATTAAGGGAGGGTGTCGGGGAGGTTGTTGTTCCGGGTGCAAGTGGGGAGAGAACAGTAATTGTTGAGGTAGCAGGATTTGTTGGATTACATGTAGTGGAACTCGAAGCCTGCATTGTGACGGTATATACGCCAGAAATGGTATAGGCGTGTGTGGGGGGATTCTGTAAATTTGATCCAGTCCCATCACCAAAATTCCAGCCCCATGTTGTTGGATTATTCTTCGATGTATCTGTAAATTGTACTGTTAAAGGAGCTGGCCCACTGGTCTGATTTGCAGTAAAAGAAGAAACTGGATCGGGAGGGGCAGTTATTATGACGTTATTTGTGGTCGTGGCTTGGGTTCCACCACCCGTATAAACGATTAGTGTTACAGGAAATGTTCTATTACCGGTATTAGGATTACAGGTTTTAGTGAATGTATATGTTGGTTTTTGATTTATCGAACTACCCGAGCCATCGCCGAAAGACCATGACCAGCGGTTTATGGGACAATTAAGAGACGATGATGTATCTGTAAACTGGACTGTTAAGGGTACTGTACCGGATGAAGGAGTTGTAGTAAAACTTGCAGTCGGAACTGATGGGGGTGTTGATACGACAGTTTTACTAATTGTTGACGTATACTGGGTTCCATTACCTACTGTTAAACTTACAGTTTGCGTACCCTGATTTATGGAAACGTAAGGATTTTGATCGGGTGAAGCTTGGCTACCCCCCATAAAACTCCAATACCATGTGATTGGGTTGCCGGTGGATGTATCACTAAATTGAAAAGTGTATCCACATACCGTTGTGTAAGTAAAATCCGCAACAACAGGGGCCGGGGATGCCCCAACGATCTGAACGATTCCAATTATCAATAATAGAAGAACCAAAACGATTTTCTTCACATGGCATCATCTTAATTCACCTCATATATACTGTTATATTATTCAACTTTCCTAATTGACCTTCGGGCTTTCCAGTCTTATTTTCTCAATGGGCCCACATCTGAAAACGGTTGTTCAGACTGTTCAGGCTGTTTACGATCAGAGCAGGCAGAAAGCCCACGAACTTTAGTTGTGGGATGTTTTGAGGGGAACGACTTGGTTCTGTAACGAACGCCAGAGCCCGCGGTACCCGTTTTTTACTGACGGGAAAAACCTCCCCTTAAAGTGCTTAAAGTTTATAAGAGTCTTGTTTTAGTCATGCGGAACCGGATAGACTTCCGGAACCATCTCCCTTGCACCGGCAAGCCAGCCAAACAGTAACCGGGGGCGAGCGGGCCGGTACCTTCCCGCGATGAACCCCTGCTTCGCCACCGTTACTGCATTTTTTACACTCCCTGGGGGAGCAATTACAACCCCCGGGGATCGTGCCGTTTTGTAACCGCAATTATCCGTCAATAAAGCCCCACCAAGGCACTTCTTTTGGCAAAAGTCCCTGCCGATGGGTAAAAGTATGCGGTAAGTGAAAGAAAGGCCGGTTTTAGTATCTCCACCGTCATACAGGAAAAGTTCGTAAATATTTCGGGCTCAAATCAAGCCTTAAAATACATAGTATCTGCAACTAAAATTATACGGTAACTTTCATCATCTGCCAGGAGATGGTTTAATTTTAATTGTTAAATTGCCATAGTGATAAATTTTGTTTCTCCTGAAAATGAGGCGCTCCACCATCTCCGGCAATTCCTCAATGCCGATCATCGCTCTGCGCTCACGTTCTCTGCGGAAAAATCGATCGTGCCATGCATGGTTACTTCATCTCATACGCCCTATAATATTATGGTGATTCGCCGGGGCGGATCAAATATCCTCTACCATCTGCGCTTTTAATAAAAAAATCACCAGGACAATTTATGGAAACCATGGAAAAAATCAGCTTTGAAACTCCCGAACTATTTGTGCCCACCCCAATCCAAATTGATATCCTCCAGGCAGTTGCTGATAAACAAGGGTGCCATATAAATCATGTCGTGCACACGTTGTATCCTGCCCGAAGCGAGAGCACTATCCGGTCCGGGTCCGCGTCCTTCTTTCCAAGCGTTATCTTGATGGGGGGAAATCCAGCAGCGAGATTGTTCTCCGGCTGACATCCCGTGGCCGTCTTCTCCTCCAACCCACCGGGACCCCCTGATCCAAGTCCCGTTTTTTATTGAATGACAATTGTGCATTGTTAAAAAATGTATACCCTTTCCGGAAAATTTTTCCGGCGAAATTTCCCACTCCGTACTTTTCGGGATAATGCGGAACATCAGGCTTACCTGACGGGGATCCTCGCGGGAATGTTCCACGGGCAAGACATACGGAGATCCCCTTTTCCTCAGAGCCACCTCGAATAGGGAATCTTGCTGCACGATCGTGCTTCAGGGAGTAATTCCATACTACTATCTGCTATGGCACCAAGAGTACTATCTCATCAACGGTTTTGCCATCCTTAATTGGCCGGGGAAATGTCCTCATCCAGGTACCCTGCAAGACTTTTTTTGATCGCAGCCCGGATCTCCTGCAGAAAGGAGAGGCCGGTCAAAAGAACAAAACCAATTATCCTGATAATGCCTGCCCAGAAATCCTATCCCGAGATCAAGGGCACCAGAGCCGGATACGTGATCCGGTTCACCTGTCCCTCATGCGCCGCTGAGAGCACAATTGTCAACAAGATGCCGCAGGATCATTTCCGCAATGCCAGGGTGGTCTCCTGCCGGCACTGCGGGACACGCCTGAACGTACTGACGCCCTATACGGATCGATAGTCAGGAATACGGCTTGCTAACCGTTGTGGGGTGTCAGATCTTAACAGATCTTCAGGCTTCCCCGCTCACCCTGTGAACCCGACCCGGCTTTTTATTCTCGATAATGACAAGCCTGATAATCGAGGGGATATCCTGCGAGAGGGAGAAACCAAGATCCGTCCGTTTCTCCAGGCCCTGAGTGAAGATCTTCGTTTTATCCTCCGAAATATTCTTTTTTTTTCATCCTTCCAGAGCGATAAGGGGTCCCCGGTCAGATCTTTACGCGGTCCGCTCCGGTACCGGTCACCAGAGCTGTTATTATTTGCAACGTAGATGGAGTACTAACGATGAAAAAGAACCTGCTGATGTGGGACGAGTCGTTGTTCCGCGACCCCGATGTATTCGAGATCGATTATGTCCCCGAGCAGTTTGAGTTCCGTGACACCCAGATGCGCGAACTCGCGTTCCAGATACGGCCGGGGCTCCGGGGCGGACGACCCCTCAATACGATCTGCAAAGGCCTGCCCGGTTCCGGCAAAACGACCAGTGTCAAAAAACTCTTTCAGGAGATCGAAGAGACAACAAAAAAACTGGTGCCGGTCCATATCAACTGCCAGATCGACAATACCAAGTTTGCCATTCTCTCCCAGATCTACCGGAAACTCTCCGGCCATCTCCCGCCTTCTTCGGGAACTTCCTTCAAGCAGGTCTTTGACGCGGTCGCCCGCATCCTCCAGAAAGAGGAGTGTGTATTGCTCGTCGCACTTGATGATGCCAATTACCTTCTCTACGAGAATGAACTCAACAAGGTGCTGTACACGCTGCTCCGGGCCCATGAATCCTACGACGGCGTCCGCATCGGGGTTATTGTGATCATCAGCGACCCGGATGTGGATCTCTCCCGTGCGGTGGATGCCCGGGTCTCCTCGGTCTTCCGCCCCACCGAGATCTATTTTCCTCCCTATGGGAATGCCGAGGTGAGGGAGATTATGACGGCCCGCGTGATGCAGGGTTTTTTCAGTGGGGTTTTGAGCGACGAGATGCTGGATCTCGTC
This sequence comes from uncultured Methanoregulaceae archaeon, assembly GCA_963717525.1. Lineage (GTDB taxonomy): Archaea > Halobacteriota > Methanomicrobia > Methanomicrobiales > Methanospirillaceae > Methanoregula. The sequence continues at coordinate 1,427,121 of OY970343.1, read as the reverse complement.
GTGGAGCAGACACAGAAGAGCGGAGACCTGCGGGTGGGTATCGATCTCCTCAAACGGGCAGCCTTCAACGCAGAAAGGGCCGCACGGCGCAGCATCGGGCGCGAGGATATCTGCGGAGCATACGCGGTCTCAAAGTACCTGCATCTCGAATATACGCTGAAGACGCTTAAGGACGAAGAGAGCAGGATCCTCCGGGAACTTGCCACGATAAGCGCCACGGGAGCAGAGATGAACGCCGGCGAGGTCTACAAAACCATCAAAGAGAAGGTGCCCATCGGGTACACCCGCTTCTATGAAATTGTCAAAAAGATGGATGCGATGCGGCTGGTCAACCTCCAGTACCGGGGAGGGAAAGGCAGGACCAGGGTGATCACGCTCCGTTACGAACCGGCCAGGGTGCTGGAATATCTTTTATAAGGCCGACGGAATATTTTCAAAAATCTTATCTATTTGTGAACCCTCTTCTTATGAGACAGGGGTCTTTCTATGTTAAGTGTTAACGAACTGGCACTTGAAATATTTGACAACCTCGCCGATCTGGCCGAGGAGTTTAACGCAGCATACCATGAACTCGACAATGGCGCACGCATCGTCGACTGTGGTGTAAGTACCCGGGGAGGGTATGCGGCAGGGAGGGCATTTACCGAGATCTGTATGGGCGGTCTTGGAGAGGTCAACTTCAGGATGGGGCAGATAAAGGAGTTCCCCCAGCCATTCATCGATGTGAATACCGATTTTCCTTCGATTGCCTGCCTCGGGGCCCAGAAGGCCGGCTGGACGGTCAAGGTGGGGAACTACTTTGCGATGGGCAGTGGCCCGGCCCGGGCGCTCTCCCTCAAGCCCAAGCACACCTTTGAAGTGATTGACTACGAGGATGACTACGACTGCGCGGTGATCTGCCTCGAGTCCGATCACCTGCCAAACGGCGAGGTCATGGAGAAGATTGCCGAGGAATGCCACATCGATGTGGCAAATACCTGTGCCGTGGTTGCGCCGACTTCCTCGATTGTCGGTTCGATCCAGGTCTCGGGGCGCTGCGTGGAGACGGCGATCTACAAATTAAACGAGCTTGGGTTTGACACGAGAAAGATTACGGCAGCTATCGGAACGGCCCCGATTCCGCCGGTCAGGGGGGCCAAACGTGCGATGGGAGTTACCAACGATGCGACCATTTACCACGGCCAGATCCAGCTCACGATGAATGCGCCGGAGATCAAGGATTATCTCGAGAAGATCCCCAGCAGCAAGTCCAAGGGCTACGGTAAGCCCTTCAACGACATCTTCAAGGAAGCAGGGTATGACTTCTACAAGATCGATACATCGCTCTTCTCCCCGGCCGAGGTTGTCATCAACGAGCTCTCTGATGGCAGCGTTTACCATGTCGGTGCAGTCAATAACGATGTGACCCTGAAGTCATTCGGGCTGCAGTAATTATTCTCCTTTTTTCGGTTCTTGTCTGGCTTTAGTCGGGGATCATGACGCATCTCAAAGGCGCCCGCAGTTACCACTCCACCCAGAAACTCCTTGAACTCCCCGGTGGCGCCACCCTCGGTTACCAGAAGGTTCTCGACATGTATCAAAGACTCTTCCCTGGCCCAAACCTGCCGGATGAAATCTTCAAGTGCAGCAGGAGACCCTTCCGCAATCATGTACACCGAACCGTCACGCATGTTCTGCACCGAGCCATGCAGCCCGAGCCGGTGGGCGCAGTCGGACACGTACTGCCGGTACCCTACACCCTGCACTTTACCGGTTGCCATCGCGGTAACCCGTTTCATCTCACCTGAGCTGGGTAGACCTTGCTATAAGCATTGCTGTTTTGTTCAGGGAGCCAGCCCTCTTTTGGAATTGGCCGGCTCATGAGATAATACCAAAAAATCTGAATCTCCCCGTGATCAGGATCCCGTTATCCTTCAGGCGGCTTTCGCATTAGTAAAAACGGCATTAACAGGATGACGGCGAGGATGATCATGAACTCGGCGAACAGGTACAGCAGATCTTCCCGTGCCTGATCATAGAACCGGAGATTGAACGACTGCGTTTGGTTCCACGTTACCTGTGTGGTATTATCCGAAAACCGGGTCACGTTTGCTCCCGGGCTGAGCCCGGCAAGAAGTGGGTTACGGACATCGTACTCCCCGGGCAGGGTCACGCTCACGTTGTAGGGTGAGAGGAATGAACCCTGGAACTGGTTGTCATGCAGGGGGGCGACATAGGTAACGGTGTAGTTCCCTTGGGGGAAGGTAATTGACGAGGGCGCGCTCCACTGGGTTGTCCAGTTAAAATCCACCGCTGTGCCATTCTCTGCTATCAGGCTTACATTCGTGACGGTGATCGGGACATTCTCTCCCAGCAGGTCGGTGTCGGCAAACATGTAGCTCGACGTATCTTCGATGTCCACCCGGGCGGCATACGAGGTAGCGTTGGGCAGCACCTGGTACGTGGCATCGAGCGCCCATGCGGAGGGGGCGATCAATGCGATTACAAGTGCAGCGCAGAGAGCAGCGAGGGCAGGTCCGCTTCGATCTCGACAGGAGGTTCGCATTGCCTGATCACCGTATCCGGGTCTTTTAAGAGGTGGCCGGTCACTACACACACGATCTTCTCATCGCGATCGATCGCACCCATTTCGCAAAGCTTGCGGATGCCGGCAACGGAAGCGGCAGATGCCGGCTCTACGCCAATACCTTCCTTGCGTGCGAGATCGCGCTGCATTGCAAGGATCTCTTCGTCGGTCACTGACTCCGCAGTCCCGCCGGTCATCCGGATCGCGACAAGGGCCTTCTCGGCGTTCACCGGGGCGCCGATCCGTATGGCCGATGCGATGGTTTCGGGATGCTCTTCAGTCAGTACCGTGGGCAGGTTCTCCTTGATTGCCCTGACCACCGGGCTTGAGCCGGCGGCTTGGATACCCGTCATCTTTGGCAGCTGGTCGATAAAATCGAGTGCTTCGAGTTCCAGCAGCCCCTTGTACACGGCAGAGATATTTCCTGCATTGCCTACCGGGAGAACGATGCGGTCGGGCACGCATCCCAGCTGGTCGATCGCCTCAAACCCGATCGTTTTCTGGCCCTCCAGTCGGTAGGGATTAATAGAGTTCAGGAGGTACAGGCCGTGCGTGAGGCAAAGGTCGTGAACCATTTCGAGCGCACGATCGAAGTTGCCCCTGATGGAGATGACCTTTGCACCGTGCATCAGTGCCTGCGCAATCTTCCCGACTGCGACATGCCCTGCCGGGAGGAGCACGACAGCCGGAATCCCTGCCTTTGCGGCATATACCGCGAGGCTGGCCGAGGTATTTCCCGTGCTTGCGCAGGCAACACTCTTTTTATTGAGCTGGAGCGCCATCGAGACACCCACGGTCATCCCGCGGTCCTTGAAAGAACCCGAAGGATTCATGCCTTCGTGCTTGGCGTAAAGATGAGGGAGGCCCATCTCTTTTCCGAGACGTTTTAAGTGGTAGAGGGGTGTGCCCCCTTCGTGCAGGGACACCGGCTTGATATGCACCGGCAGGAGTTCCTTGTAGCGCCAGACCGAGAGCGGGCGGGCGTCCCAGGTTGTACGCTTTACGGTGATAGTATCGAGGGGGTATTTCACCGCCAGCAGGTGGCCGCATTTTTTACAGTTGTAGAGGATCTCGTCAGCGGGATACGTGGCACCGCAGTGAACGCATACGAGATGGTACATGGTGAGTTATTGGTTTTCCGGGTACATATAGGCGAGCGTTAAAGAGATGGCTACTTCTCCTGACGTTTTTCCATGAGAGAACCGTACAATGCGTCCCTGCGGTCATTATCCACAGGAAACTCCCGGCGGACCCGCTCCACGAACCGGGGATCGATCTCATAAAACAAAAGTTCGTTTCCTGCGCCCGCCCGTGCGATGATCGTCCCGTGCGGATCGGCGGTCATGGACACCCCGGCATACTGGTCGACAGGATTTGTCCCGGTCGTATTCACGCCTGCGACATACATCTGGTTCTCCGCCGCCCGGGACTGGATGAAGAGTTCCCAGTGCCGGAGCCGGCTCTGTGGCCATGCCGCGGGGACGATCACCGCATGCACCCCTTCGCGCCGGTACAACCGGAAGATCTCCGGGAAACGGAGATCGTAACAGATGGCAAGGCCCATATGCACACCCTCAAGAGTAAATGTCGCAAGCTCGTTACCCGGAGTAAAAGCCTGATCCTCGTTCCCGGGGGTAAAGAGATGGATTTTTGCGTACGTGGCCAGGATCTCGCCGTTGCGGCTGATCGCAATAGCAGTGTTCCTTGGTTTTGGGGAGAATGTCTCCCGGAACGATCCGATGACGGCGATCGCATGCTTCTTAGCCAGTTTTTTGAACCCGGCCACGATTTCGCCAGTGAGATCTTCGGTGTTTTTTGTAGAACGGGGATCCCAGCCGGTCGTAAACTGCTCGGGAAACGAGATCAGTGCTGCCCCGGATCGGGCAGCACGTGAAAAACACTCCTCTGCTTTTTCAAGCGTCTGGTCCGGAGATTCCCATACGCCACTTACCTGGGCGCTGCAGCATCGCATCGGGCCATCTCCAGAAAAGATCAGGTGCTTCTCCGGTCAACATACAGGACCACTGCAGCTCCCATTACAATGAGAATAATTGTAGTGAGCAAAAGGAACTGGGAGGATGAACGGAGAAAGCCAAGGAGCATGGCGGCTATGATAATCCCTGCCGCAATGATACTGCAACCGACAAGTATCAGGGCCACGGTTGCAAAATCCCAGTCAGACATTATGTTGCTCCGGTCAGCGGAAACGCAATTTTTATCCCCGTGATCACGAACTGCACGGCGATAGCAATAAGCAGCATCCCCAGCAACCGGTTGATTACCCGGTACTGCCGCTGGCCTATCTTGCGTATGATATATTCAGCGTTCCGCATCATAAAATAGGTGATTGCGATCGCTATCCCGATCGATACAAAGATCACGAGCCGCTCAACGATGGATCCCGCTATTACATCGTCTGTGAAGACGATGGTTGTGGTGATCGCCCCGGGGCCGGCAATCATAGGGATGGCTAACGGCATCACTGCGACATCTTCGTTTTCCCGCGATTCATATTTCTCGGTTGCCGTAAGATTGGTGCGTGAGGTCTTTGCATAGACCATTTCCATACCGATCCCAAAGAGCAGGATGCCGCCGGCGATCTGGAACGCTTCAAGGGAAATCCCCAGGATTTGAAGGATGATCGTCCCGGCAATGCCCACAAGAATGAGGATCGCAAGCGCGATGGTACAGGCATCCCTGATGATCTGCTCCTTTACCTGCTTTTCCAGGTTCTCCGTCAGGGCAATGTAGGTCAGTGTCGCGCCCAGCGGGTTAACAATGATAATGATGGAGGATAAGCACAGCAGGGAGAAACTGAGCAGGTCATCGGTCATAATGAAAAGACAGTCCTTATGGATAATAGAGGTTCTGGTAAAAAAGAATTTCAATATTCGTATAGCACGGATTCGTCAATCCGGGTATATGCGAATAGTTCGGCGGGTTTGAAATGGATGCCAATCTCCCGTGCGGCACTCTCGGGAGAATCGGAGGCGTGGATCACATTCCTGCCGATATCGATCCCGAAATCGCCCCGGATGGTGCCGGGCCCCGCTTCCTGCGGGTTTGTGGCGCCGATGATCTTCCTGACGATCGCGACCACATTCCTGCCTTCCCAGACCATCAGGAAGCAGGGACCTCCCATGATATAGGATTTCAGGGACGGGAAGAACGCTTTCGAAAGGTGTTCCCGGTACTGTTCGGTGACCCGGGCCTCGGGCAGTACCTCGAAACGGGCTGCCACAAGTTTGAGGCCTTTTGCCTCAAGCCGGGTGACGATCTCACCGACAAGTCCGCGCTGGACACCGTCCGGCTTGACCATCACAAAGGTGCGATCCATACGGGAGATCACTCCTTGTTTGTACCCTTCTGTCCTGCAGCCGTCCACTCAACCCGGCGGGGAACCCTGCCCAGTTTGTGGTTATTCTGGCACTTGGTGCTGCAGAAATAGAAGATCGTGCCATCTTTCTTGATGAACATCTTGCCAGTGCCCGGCTCGAGCTGTGCACCACAGAAATTGCAGATGTGCTGTTCAACCATGAGGGTCACCGCCTCGACAGTTTTTTTGCCTCGCGTTCGGTCTCGAGGAGCATGATAACATCTCCTTCCCGGATGGGCCCGACCGTGTTGCGGGTGATAATGCGACCTTTGTTATTGCCATCAAGGATCCGGCACTTGACCTGCATCGCTTCCCCATGCATACCGGTGGAACCGACAACCTCGATGACTTCTGCGGGCGTTGCGTCGTCTGCCATGAGCGCACCTTATGCCTTTAAGGCAACCAGCTGCTTCCCAAGATCCTCAATCACTTCTTTTGCCTTGCCGGGCTTGACGATCGCCGCAGCGGCAGAACCGACGTCAAGGCCACTGGCGGCACCGATGTCGTTTTGTTTGTTGATGAAGATGTAAGGGATCTTTTTCTCATCGCACAGCGGAGCCAGGTGCATAACGATCTCTGCGGGTTCGACATCAGCGCCGATTAAAACAAGCAGTGCAGCGCTGCGTTCGATGGCTTTTGTTGCCTCGTTTGAACCCTTCTTGATCTTCCCGGTGTCTCTTGCAACTTCAAGGGCTTCGAGCGCCTTGTTCTGGAGCTCCTCAGGAGCCTCGGTTTTTACGTATCCTTTTGCCATAACTCACCTCATTCAGGAGCCAGTTTGCCCCTTCATTACTCATCAGTCAGCAGTGATGCAGCCATATCATTTCATCAGGAGGAGAAATAAAGGTTTGTGAGCGATGGAGGTATCTCCGGCCCGGTATCTCACAAATCCAAGAAGGTGCGCGTCACCCGGCGATACGATAAATGTCGGTACCCTGCCCGGAGTACACCTGTTCGAGTCCGGTGGCCGGGAGGCTTACGTTGTACGTCTCCCTCTCCAGATCCCCGACATAGAGTAGGGTTGCGTTGTATTTTTTCATGAGAGCCACGGTCTGGTCGGGATTTTCATAGATGGACCTGACGTCCGCAGGGCGGGCGCTGTACCAGCCCGTGGTATCCCCGCGCCACATATACTCGTGGAACGGCTCGCCAAGGATCCCGGGGATACCAGTGAACGAGGAGATCCGGGAAGAATACGTATAGTCCCCACCCACAGCCTCGACGATGCGCTCGTCCCCGGTCAGGTTCCTGAGATAAGCGACACCCCCGGCGTCTCCCGGGTGTGAGGAATCGAGATAAGCCAGTCCGTCAAGCGTCCGGCCCCCGTAATTGAGATCAAGGGGAACAAGGAACGGCACGACAAAGAGGAAGCCAATGACGAGTACGGCAAGTGCGGCACTTTTCCTTACCGGCATCACCGGCACGCGTCCCGGCCGGGCAAGCCACGTTCCCACCATGGCAAAGGAACTGATCCCCAGGATAATCCACGCGGGCACGTAACACTTAAAGACCGTATTCATCCGGAAATAGGTGTCGCCCATGTTATCTTTGAGGTAGAATAGTTCTACGAGGATAAGGATCAACAACCCGAAGATGGCGAGAAGATCGGGGATGCTGCGCTCCTTTTTTGCAAGGAAATAGATGAGAGGGACGGCAGCAATTGCCGCTGCCGTATACCCGGCGAGCACAAACGGTACCGCGATGAGCAGGAGGTACGGCCGCTCCTGGATGTCTTTTATGAGGAACAGCAGGAAGATGGCGATGAACCAGCCGTTCACGAGCAGGAACTGGATGGGATCGGAGGGTGTTTTTACGATTCCAATCCCTCCGGTGCTTGTTTTGAGCATCAGGTAAAAGGGCAGATAAATGAGGATAGAAAGGGGGGGAATTGCGATCAGCTGGCCCCACGATGACATGCCCTGTCCCTGTTTCCAGCCCCGCAGAATGATTAATGCTGCGACGATGACCGTGATCGGGGCGTAGATGAGAACATCCCAAGTGTTAATCAGGGGCATGGAACCGAGGCTGAGTGCAGCAAGCCCGCATACCAGCCATCTTCCCCGCGATTCGAGAGAATCCCAGTATTTGTACACATAGATCAGCAGGAAGATCAAAAAGGCCTGGTTAAAGATCGAGATGACATGGGCGTGGAGATCTCCCCAGGTAAACGAGAAAAGGGGATACTCGTTGATGGTATTGGTAATCGTGCGGGTGCTGTTCCAGAGCGCAGAGCTGATACTGCTTCCGGTGAAGAGCTGGTAAAAGAGCGAAGGATTGGGGATGAAGAAGAGGAGCAGTGGCAGCCAGCGGAACCGGTCAAGCAGGAGCGTACCGATCGCATAGACGGTTACCGCCGCGACACCAAGAACGGTCGGCAGGGACAGATTGAACGCAATGTTCGAGGGAACGCCGCTCACGATACCAAGGCAGCCAAAAATCCAGTAGCCCAGGTAATAGTACACATCCATCGTGCCCCCGGCAAACCAAGGATCGAGAGGAGGTACAACAGGGCTTCGCATGATGGATGCGAGGAACGCGTGGTCCATGAACTTTTCTGCATAGGAGATCGTCGGGTTGACAAACCTGACCGTGAGCATCAAAAAGAAGAAGATCAGAAAAATCGAGCTCCCAGTGCCACTCTTTCTTCAGCTCGCTCCACGCGTAATCACGCCGGTAAATGTGATACCCGAAGAGCAGGATAAAGGGCACGAGCGCAAGCTGCACCGGAACACGGGCAAGACCGCAGTACCAGGTAATGAGGGTAAAGAGGAGGAGCGATGCGGCAAACGAGGCCGGGAAAGCATACTGTCTCAGGCATTTTTTGAGAGACGGGTAGAGCGCGAACTGTAGAAATGTCACCACGAGCAGCCAGCTTGCCACGGACAGGAACTGGAACTCAGGTGTCAGGTTTATCCCCTCCGTCCAGTTTTGACCAGAGGGCCGACTTGATGGTCGGGATCACCCAGTCTCCGAGATATTCGATCGAGACAACGCCCCCGGCAAGGGTGACCAGATTCTTGATCAGGTCATCGACCACGGCGATCAGGAAGGCCACTCCGGGTGAGACACCGGTTATCGCAAACGTTGCCGATACGATCAGTTCGTAGGTCCCGATCCCGCCAGGTGTTATCGGTACTGCCTTGACCAGGTTCCCGAGCACAATGGCAAGAACGATCACGGCAAACGGGATCTGTTGTTCAAACATCGTCGCAACCGAGTAGGTGACGAGGATGTCAAGCATCCAGATGATGAGGGATGAGACCCCGAGAATCAGAATAGACCGAAGGGAGAGTGAGGCCCTCCTGATCTCATCGAGCATGGTCAGGATGTACCTGACATACTTGTTCGTGGTGGTCAGCTCCCCCACAAAGATCAGGAAGATAAAGAAGGCAACTGCGATCGCGAGAATGACGATCATGATAGAGATGTAAACATTGAGCCAACCCGGGATGTTGGGGATAAAGAAAAGGGAAGCTGCCCCAAGCACGGCAATAGCAACAATATCAAAGACCCGCTCCACCACGAGAGATGAGATTCCCTCTGAATAGGTTGCATTGTAATCATGTTTCAGGATAAAAATTCTGACAAAATCTCCCAGCCGTGCCGGGACAATGAGGTTAACGGTCTGGCTCACGAAAACGCATGCCGTGGAGAATATGATACCGACATGGTAATTCAGGCCAAGAAGGATCCGGTTGTACCGCCATCCGCGCAGCCACCAGGCCGTAAGACAGATGATGATCGCCATTCCCAGGTAGGCGGGAACGATGTGCTGGAGTGCAGTGAGCAGATCGTCCCAGACACGGTAGAGCATATAGACGATGATCCCGACCGCTATCAGGCTGGGGATCAGGATTGCACTAATTTTTCGATACATGAATCTGCCACCAGAGACGCAGGATGGATAATCCCATCCCTAATACATCCTTCATCCGGACGGTTGTTCCTTTACCCGCGCGCCAGCGGACGGGAAATTCTGTGACCTTATATCCTTTCAGCTGTGCCCTGACGAGGAGTTCGGTGTCCCAGAACCAGTGATCAGATCGAACCGTGGAAAGGACGGGGAGAATTTTTGCCTTGTTAAACGCCTTGAATCCACACTGGTGATCGAAGATCCTGCTGCCGAGCATCAACCTGACAAGGAAATTGTACGTTCGGCTTGCGATTTCGCGGCCTTCAGTTCGTCGGATGTCACTTTCCGGAAGAAGGCGGGATCCCGTGGAAATATCCGCTCCTTTTCGTATTGCGTCGATGAGCTCGGGAAGGTGCTGCATATCGGTCGCAAGATCAACATCATAGTAACAGACAATCGAGCCCTGTGATTGTTGTATTGCCCTGTTGAGGGCCTTCCCCCTTCCCTGACGGCTGTCGCAGTGCAGCAGTTTCACGAAGGTCGATTTTGTTTCATACTCCTGGACAAGCTCTGCACTTCCATCAGAACTCCCATCTTCGGCAACGATCACCTCAAAATGTTCCGTGATCGTGGAAAGTACTCTGAGAGATTCCGGAATTGCGTGTTCAAGTGCAGGCCGGTCGTTATACACCGGGATAATTGCAGTGATTTCGGGTACTGCCATCAGTGTTCCTTCTCCCGGATGCAACCGGCAATCCGGTTGCCCGCCCTGATAGAACCTTCCATGCTTCTTTCCGGGTAGTTCTCCTCTGAAAACATCCCGGCAAGATAGATGCCATGTTTTTCGTACGCAGGGATCAATGAGTGGTACCCGGTTGTGTAGATCGGTCCGGCCCAGGGGTCGACGGTCATCCGGCTCCAGTGAATCTCATTCTCCTTGAGGTCAAACCGTAAACAGAAATCCTCCTTCATTTTCTGGTCAAGCCGCGCAGGAACGGTACCAGTGAAATAGGAAGCTAAATAGACGATATGTTCACCATATCGTTCATGCGGGATGAAATTGGTATGAGCCACGACCGCTCCGTATGGTCCTTCGGCTTTCATGTTGGTCCAGTACACACCTTTACAGACGTCGCGTTCGATTCCCATGGTCATACAGGCAGCTCCCTGGTAGGGAATCTCCGGCATCGCAATCCCGGATAAATTTCCCAGCTCCTGCGGGGGGATGGTTGATATAACTACATCCACGCTCTCGCCATTGACCTGCCACGATCGGCCATTTCCGGAGAGTGAGGTAACTGGTGTCTGCAGGTTGATTTTCCCCCCCTTGCTCACGATGGATTTTTCGAGCCTGTCAATAATCTGGTGAAATCCACCGTTCAGATAACCAAGATGTTCTCCGCCGACGCCCCTGTTTGATCGGATCGCAATGCGGCTGATAAGCCAGGCCGCAGACACCTTGCTTCGGTTCTTCCCGAATTTGCTTCTCAGCAGGGGTTCAAAGAACGAGGCATAGATACGGGGACCGAGATGTTCGAGGATGTAGGTCTCAGCCGGTATATCATCGAGCGTGAGGGGATCTGTTTTTTTAGCTTTGCGGGTCAGCAGGGCAAGTTTTGCTTTATCGATAAGCGACAGTTCAGGCCAGCGCAGGATCTCCAGGGGGGTTGTAAGCGGGTAGAGTGTATCTCCTGAAAAGTAACCGGTGCTTCCCTCCCTCCATTCAAGTTTGTCCGACAAACCGAGCTCCCGGATGAGGGCAAACAACTGGGAATCCCCGGAGAAACAGTGATGGTAATATCGCTCAATCCAGTAGTCATCGATATGGTATGACGAGAGACACCCGCCCAGGTAAGGCATCTTCTCGAATAATACAACGTCATGCTTTTCGGCCAATGCATTGGCGGCAACAAGCCCGCACAGACCCCCCCCGAGTATCCCGAGTTTCATGATGTATTACCGGTATTATTTGTTCGGGATCAAATGAAAAAGGCTCCGTAACCATTCTGAAAAAAGCGACGAAACCTGACGATATTTGTAAGAAAGTTTTTGTATTGTTGAATTTAAAGTTCTTAAAACAAAGAACTTAAAAGAATTAAAAGAAAATACTAACTCGTCAGCCCATTGGAGGGTGTAACCAGATGCGGGTCTTTTTCATTGGTTTTGGTCAAGCGGGGGGCAAAATTGTCGACATGTTCATTGAACAGGACAAGAAGCTCGGGACCAACAGTTTCCGGGGTATTGCCGTTAATACCGCACGGACCGACCTGATGGGCCTCAAACACATCGAGATGAAAGATCGCATTCTTATCGGGCAGACCTTGGTAAAAGGTCATGGTGTCGGTACCGATAACGTGACGGGGGCGAGGGTAACCGCTGATGAGATAGACAGCATCATTAATGCAGTAGATTCCCGCGGAACCCATGATATTGATGCGTTTGTAATAGTTGCGGGACTTGGCGGGGGAACGGGCTCCGGCGGCTCCCCGGTGCTTGCACGCCATCTCAAGCGGATCTACCGGGAACCTGTCTACGCACTGGGTATCATTCCGGCGCCGGAAGAGGGACGGCTTTATTCATATAACGCAGCACGCAGTTTGACCACGCTTGTCAACGAGGCGGATAATACTTTCATTTTCGATAACAGTGCGTGGAAAAACGAGGGCGAGAGTGTCAAGAGTGCATTCCAGCGACTCAATAACGAGGTTGTCAGGAGATTTGCCATACTCTTCCGTGCAGGTGAAGTAAGCCGGATGGGAGTTGGTGAGATGGTCGTGGATTCAAGTGAGATCATCAACACTCTCCGCGGGGGTGGCATCACCTCTGTGGGCTATGCCATCAGTGAAGTTATCAGCACCCGTACCAAGCAGCAGCGGGGGATATTGGGGGGTATCAGGGAGAACATCAAGGATACCTTCGGGGGTAAGAAGGAGGCAAATGAGGAAGTGCTTATGGGAGAGGACAGATCAGCGAAGATTGTCGCCCTTGTCCGAAGAGCAATGCTCGGCCGCCTTACGCTGCCCTGTGATTATTCAACAGCTGAGCGTGCGCTTGTTCTTATCGCAGGACCCCCGGATGAGATGGACCGGAAAGGCGTTGAAAAGGCCAAGAGCTGGGTGGAAGAGAATATTGCAGGCGTTGAAGTGAGAGGAGGGGATTACCCGGTAAACAGCGAGTACGTCGCCGCTGTTGTCATGCTTGCGACGGTCGGCAATGCACCCCGCATCAAGGAACTCCTTGATATTGCAAAGGAAACAAAAGAAGAGGTTATAAAATCCAAAGATAAGAAATCAACTATGTTTGAGGAAAGTATCGAACCGCTGTTCGAGTGAGGTTGATGATGAAGGGAAAGGGATTGAAACGGTTAATCTTGATTGTGGCACTGTTGGCACTCATCGTACCGGCAGTCTCTGTAGCGTATACAGTGAATTCAATGGCGATAAACCCGAGTAGCGGGGCACTGACTCCCGGGACCACAGTAGATCTTTCATATACCGTACAGGAGCCCAGCGGGCAATCGACGACAAACGATCTTGTAATGTATACTCAATTGGGATCACCACAATGGTCGTATATTATTTACGTGAATGGAAACCCGACTGCACCGACACAGTCTCAGTCAAAGACGCTTACCATCAGCGGTTTTTTACTGACCTATAAATCCAGCGATGATGTTTCGATCGGTGTAACGTTGTCCGGGGTTGCTCCCACGGTAACGCAGACATCAAACCAGACGTTAGTCCAGATTTACGAGGATGATTCCAACGGCAATCAGATTGGGACACCCTATACCCAGACCGCCATGGTGGTCAATACCAATGATATTACCACAGCGATCTCAAATGCAAATACCCAGCTCAGTCAGCTGAAGACGGACATCGATGAAAAATCTGCACTGGGTATTGATACCTCTGCGGCAGAAGCACAATACAATACTGCCCAGAGTCAGATCACCCAAGCCCAGGCGTTACCATCGAGTTCGTATACCGATGCGTTAAATGCTATCACCACTGCTACAACATCAATTACGAATGGCGAGACTCTCCTCGATAAGGCATGGGCAGAATCTGAGATCGCTACTGCTCAGGGACCGGTAAATAATGTCGATGCCCTTATCGCGTATTTCCAGGGCAATTCAAGTACTGCAAACGATCCGCGATTGTCGACGGTTATCACCGAGCGGGAAATTGCAGTGAGTTATATATCGTCAGCAAACGATTTCGTGACCAATGGCAACTATGCATCGGCCCGTTCAAAAGCCGAGCAGGCATATACGGAAGCAAATCAGTCCTACAATGATGCACTCACATTTCAGGCTGCAGTAGAAGCAACATGGAATCCCTTTGCAGGGCTTGGCTCGGTCGGCTCAATCTTCAGTTCCAGTGTCTTAGTCATCGTCGTTGGTGTGGTAGCTGTCGTGTTAATTATCGTCGGTATCATCATATACCGTAAACGCTCTCGATGGGATGAGCTCGGATAAGTTTATCATATTTTTTTACATGGAAAAACTTCATCAGGGACGAAAATAGCAAACATCAGGCTCATTACATCCCCATCCTTTGGCAGTTCCCTTTTTCTGATCGTCAGGATATCCTTTGGAGGAGCACCACTGATTTTCCAGTAGCACAAAGATATTTTCACCACGACATGATTTCGGGGTCCGGATCCATGTCTCCGGCATCTCCCATGAAGTCCCGTTAGTGCCGGTTTCCAGATAATTTTTGAGAATCAGGCACGAAAGTATTTTTTGGCGGATATTTTTCGATTGGATGTGCGGGATGATGCAATCTGGGTTAATACTCTGGCATTTCTGCGCTGCCTGGACAAACATCCGATATCTCGGGGCAAGGATATTGTAATGATAGCCCCAGGTTTGAACAAAAAAATTGCGATAAAAAGAGGGCATGAGATCTTTATTCGTTGTTTTATCTGATTACATCAGATTTCCCCGGAGCAAAAAAGATATTTAGTGCTGCAGGGTGAACAGATCGAGATTGATACTCCCCATGGTCCCATCCCGGTGGAAATAATAATCCGGCAGCCGGTTCTCGTTATCATAGTATGAGAACCAGTAATCCAGTTTGTAGGTCTGTTTACTATACCCCGGTATTGAATCATAACTTTCGGTATCGTGGAGGATGATCGTGTCCGGATGCTCCGCTGTAAGTGTCGCAATATCTTCCTTCTGGCCGTAGAAGGTGAACTTATCCCACAAATCACCCCGGTAATACCACGGTAACGGCCAGTAATCCTGCGATGCAAGGACGACATTACTCGAATTATCTATGATACCCATGACTGTTCTGAGATCCTCTGAGTTCTGGACCTGGACAATCGGTTCATTGATGTCTGCGGGAATGAATGCGACATGCCATGTCATCAGGGCCAAAAACAGGCATCCAATGAGGGCAAATGCAACCTTCTGCCAGTTCAGTTTGTACACGGCAACAAAACACATCGGGAGCAGCTGGTGAATGATAAGCCACGGCACCTTTTCTCCGACATAACCGTAAAATGCCATCGTCAGGATCATCCAGTAGATACAGAGCTGGAAGAAAAGGTCAGATTTTTCCGAGCCAGATTTTGCTGTTTTGAGCTGGTTCAGGCTTGTTGCTGCAAGATCCGCTGTCGAAAGTGCGAAACGTTTCGTTGTCAGCCAGTTCTTCAGGCGTTTACCGGCAAGGATCAGGCTGGCATCTGTGGCTATGAACTGGAGTGTCCCAACGATGGCCAGAAGGAAGATCGGTACTTCGTACAGCAGGTACAGGGGGATATAGAAATAGAAGGGGCCTCCAAGACGCTGTTCGTCAGACATGGAAACCCAGTGATCAACGGCCTGGTACCATCCGGTGGTATTTATCTGGAAATTCTGCCCGATCAGGGTTTCCGGATGCATCCCGAATGCCGAATAGAGGGCGACCATAACCCCTATAATAATCAACACTCCGATAATGAGATCATTTTTCCATTGCGGGGGCAGGCTGATCCTTTTTCTCCAGATGGCAAACCCGAAAAATGAGATAAAGATCAACAGGATGAATGGCATCTCTTCCTTGCAGCACAGTGCCCCGCCTGCTGCCAATGCTGCGATGATCACGTACCGCAGCTGCCCCCGCTCGAAGTAATAGAGCAGGGCAACAAGAAGGAGCATCGTGAAGAAAAGCATGAAAATGTCATGACGGAGGAACCGGGAGAAGTATACCATGTCAGGGGAGATGGCAAGGAACAGCGCGACCACCAGCGTCTGCGTTTTGGTGATATACCCAAGGCGGTGGATGCAGTACACCAGCGGGATAAGCATGGTGCCGAACAATGCGGGAAGCAGGCGTGCAACCAGGTCTGAGGCGCCAAAGAGCGAGAACATCCCGGCGGTGACATAGTAAAGGAACGGGCCATGATAACTGGGATCGTAGACCCAGGTACCTTTTGTCAGGAGGGTAAAGGAAAACCAGGAATGGATGGCTTCGTCGTGATGGAATAATTTGAGATCAAGGTGCCAGAATCGGAGGATAATGGCAACCAGAAAAATTAAAAGAAAAACTCTCTCGAAAGTAAAAATTTTCTTTATTTTATCGGAAAAGAAAGCGGCCTTCTCCACGTGCCGCACCTTCAACTTTCCAGTACAATTTCTATTCCGATATCTTTTGGCACCTGAATCCGCATCAGCTGGCGGAGTGCACGCTCATCTGCATCAATATCAATCAGTCTCTTGTGCACACGCATCTGCCAGCGATCAAAAGTTGCGGTTCCCTCCCCGTCGGGGCTTTTGCGGATGGGCACAACAAGCCTTTTTGTCGGGAGTGGGATGGGTCCAGCCAGATTTACTCCTGTGCGTTCGGCTATCTCGCGGATCCTGTCACAGACCGTTTCTACTTTGTTGAAATCTGTTCCTGTCAGGCGAATTCTGGCTTTTTGCATCACTATCACCAAAAAATATTATCTCATCTGTTTCGGCTGGATCGCAATGCACATTCCGGCAGCGATCGTTGATCCCATATCACGGACGGCAAACCTGCCCAGCTGCGGAAGTTCCTTGACGTTCTCGATAACCATGGGTTTGGTCGGCTTGATCTGGACAATAGCCGCATCACCGGTTTTTAAGAATGTGGGGTTCTCTTCCTTGGTCTGGCCGGAGCGCGGGTCGAGTTTCTTCTTGAGCTCGATAAAGGTACATGCAGTCTGTGTGGTGTGGCAATGGAAGACCGGCGTATAACCGACCGTGATTGCGCTTGGGTGCTGGAGCACGACGACCTGTGCAGTGAACTCATCTGCTACTGTCGGGGGCTGGTCGGCGGGGCCACAGACATCTCCGCGGCGGATGTCTCCCTTTGCAATACCGCGGACGTTAAATCCGACGTTATCACCGGGGACTGCCTGGGGAATTTCCTCGTGGTGCATCTCGATGGACTTGATTTCTCCATCCTTGTTTGCCGGCATGAATGAAACCTTCATGCCTTTCTTCATAATCCCGGTCTCGACCCGGCCGACCGGTACAGTTCCGATACCGCTGATGCTGTAAACATCCTGGATCGGGAGGCGAAGTGGCTTGTCAGTTGGTTTTGACGGCTCTTTGAAGGTGTCAAGAGCGGTAATCAATGCAGGGCCTTTGTACCACGGGGTTTCAGGGCTGTTTACCTTGATGTTGGCACCCTGAAGCGAGCTGACCGGGATAAAGAGGGTTTCTTCCGGCTTGTACCCTACCATTTTGATAAGGTCGGAGAGATCCTTTTTGACTTCGTTGTAGCGCTTCTCATCATATTTTACTGCGTCCATCTTGTTGATGGCGATGATGATTTGGGTAATGCCAAGGGTACGGGCAAGGAATACGTGTTCCTTGGTCTGTTCCATGACACCGTCGGGTGCTGCCACGACAAGGATTGCGGCATCGGCCTGTGACGCGCCGGTGATCATGTTCTTGACGAAGTCTCTGTGTCCCGGGCAATCTACGACTGTGAAGTAGTACTTGGGTGTGTCGAACCGCTTGTGCGCAATATCAATGGTGATACCTCTCTCACGCTCTTCCTTGAGGTTATCCATGACCCATGCAAATTCAAAAGTCGCCTTACCTTTCGATTCAGCCTCCTTGCGGTAGGCTTCGATAATATGTGCAGGTACTGCACCAGTCTCGAACATCATTCGCCCGACGGTGGTTGACTTTCCGTGGTCGATGTGTCCGATGACAGCCAGATTCATATGGGGCTTCTCAGATGCCATTAATTGTTCCTCCCAAAGTGGGATATACGCATACCGTCTGTCTATGCGAGTATTACATATATGAGACGCATCTATTTAAAGTGTTTTGATTCCCCATACCTTTTTTTCAGGTGATAATTCATATCGATATTCTCATATCGTTTGTTTGATTATTGTTTTGTGTATGAAGACACTACCGTTCCAGCGGGATACCTCCAAAAACCGGGTTACTGTTTCATGCGCCGCGGGCAGTGTATCCGTATACAGTAACTGTGCTTACTGCAGGCACTGTCAGGGTGTCCGCGTGGGAACCCGGCTGACCCAATCTCCTCAGGTAAAAGCGCTCAGCGATCTGCGGCATCTTAGTGTCGCTGATGAAACGCTCATGAACGCTGCACTGATGTTCAATGCACTGGTCCGGGACGGCACTGCAATAGAGTGTGACGACGATAACAATGAGGGTTTTCAAAAATTATATTGAAAATCGCTGTTCGAACGGGAAAGTTGTGATAGTTCTTTTTATATCCCATGAATTTTTCAAATTGCAGATCGTTTGTCAGATCTGATGCCTGCCATCTGCTCATCCGGAAGCCGGCTGTCGCTTCCAGTACCCAAGGGCTATACCGTTGCCACAAGACGTATGAGCGTTCATTTTTTGATATCTGCCTTGTGGGCAGGGAATATTGGAGGGCTCCGCACTCCTTGGAAAAATATGAGCTATTCAGGCCAGCGCCAGTGCAACAATAACAAGTGCCCGGGTAATCTCGTTTGCCGCTCCGACCACATCGCCATTGACGCCCCCAAAAAATCGTTCTGATAGGACAAGGAGCATTACCGGGCAGAGGATCATGACGGTGGCTGCGACCGCGAGGTGGAAGAGGGATACCGGGAGAAGAACAAGGGGGATGCACAGAAGGAGCGAGAGGAAGGGGAAATAGGGCTTTGCAAACCGGTGGAGGTAGCTGTGCATTCCCTCTTTGAACGGCGTCCCGTATGCGGTAAGAAAGGCCATTGAAAATTTTGCAGTGACCTCTCCAATGATCAGGGCTGATATCATGGATGCGGCTGCGTGCAGGCCGGCAAAGAGCAGGAGGGTGATGACAATCCCGGCGGCTATGCCCCCGGCACCGACGTACCGGTCCGTGAGAGCGCGTGTCCGTTTCTCCCGATCTCCCTGTGCCATCAGGCCGTCGCCAAAATCGAGAAGGCCATCGAAATGGTGGGCACCTGAGAGGAGGATGACACCCGCAACAGCAACGGCCGCGGCAAGAATCTTATCTACAATAAAAAATACCGGCACGGCGACCAGCAGGGCTATTATATATCCGGCAACAGGAAATATCCAGGAATGCCGTGCAAAAAGATCGAAATCCTGTGGTTTTCCCAAAGGGATAATGGTGGTAAACTGTAAAAGCGACAGGACCGGTCTCATATGCATTCACTGTACAGGCGGGAGGTGCATCCGGCGATCAGGCCTGCCACGGCATCGTCGAGAAAGGGTCCGAGCGTAGCAAGGATGCCGGGCTTTTTCTGGTCGTACCGGGTAAACTCGAACCGTGCGTAGGTTCCTCCGATACATTCGGCGATAGCCATGCCGATGATCTCATCGCTGAGCAAAAAAACCGGATCCTCAGCGATTTCAGAGTCTTTCCGGTTCTCATCAGAGCTCTTCTTCAAGCAGCACGGCGCCAAGGAGCAGGGAGGCGACATTGGGATCCGCGAGGTATTTCTGCATCTTTCCTCTGATATTTTCAGCCGCCTGATCGTCTGGCATACCGTGGGAGATATAGAGCCCCATGGCCGCTTCGACCATAGCATCAAGGGTAATTCCCTTTTTTTCCAGCCGGGCCTCTATCTCAAACATTTCAGACATGTACTGGGGGACGCTTCTATTAGAGGGTTATGAAACGACAAGCCGATATCTTCAAACCAGATGGACAAAAGATGTTCTTATCCTGAGTACTCATGCCGTTCCTTACCGGTGTGCCCCCATTTTCCTGCAAAAAACCGGCATTTTGCGTCATTCTCGGGAATACCCTGGTCTCCACCATTCCCGGTATCTCCGGCGCCGGCCCGACACCCGAAAAAACGCTCCTGACTCCGAACCTTGACGCCGAACTGGTCGCGACCGGCCGGATCACCAGCCTGAATCTCAAGCCCAATACCCCCACCGGCTGCCCAACCCCGGCCACTATTACACGTGCGATGATGGAGCTGACCGGTGTTGCCCCGCTCTTTATCAATGCCGGGCTGAAGTACCCGCTGACCGTCCCGTACCTGGATGCCCTTGGGGGCGTGGGAAACGATCCGCGGACCGGGGATGCCGTGCCTCTCGCGCACCAACTCTTCACCCATGGGCAGGAGATCGGTAAGATCATGTCAGGCACCGGGGACCTGCTCGTCCTTGGCGAGTGCGTGCCGGGCGGGACGACGACCGCGCTCTGCGTGCTCCGGGCTCTCGGGTATCCTGCCATGGTCAGCAGCAGTTTCGTCCGAAACCCTCTTTCTCAGAAAGAAGCGATCTGCCGGGATGTTCTCGCTGGTATCGCACCTGATACCCTCAAGGATCCCCTTGCAATAATCAGGTGTGTCGGAGATCCGATGATCCCGGTGGCGGCGGGTATTGCCCGTACGTATTCCGGGACGCTGGTGCTTGCCGGGGGAACCCAGATGCTTGCGGTATGCGGTGTGATCAAGGCGCTAAAGGGTCTCCTGCCTGCCATCGCCACGACCGTGTATGTCCGTGACGACCGAACGGCAAATGTACAGGATCTTGCCGCGATGATTGGCGTAACCATGTATTACGTCGACCCCGGGTTTGGCGAACTCGGCCACGATGGCCTTGCCTGCTACTGTACCGGGGAGGTCAAGGAAGGAACCGGCGCCGGGGGAGCCATGTTCATGGCCTCGGTCATGGGCTTTACCCCGCCCCAGATCAAAGAGAAGATCTTTAGGACGGTCCAGGAGTACAGCTGATCAGGCTTAATAGCCCTTTTATCATAAGGATCTGTAACAATGCTCCCCATCTGCGTGGTCAACAACTATGGGCAGTTCAACCATCTGATACACCGTGCCCTGAGAGATCTGGATATCGATGTGATGCTGATCCCCAATACGACCCCTAAAGAGGAGGTCGCTGCAGCGTACCGGGGCATTATTCTTGGTGGCGGGCCGGCAATCGAGCGTGCCGGGGTGTGCGCTGAGTACCTGGATCTCGGGCTCCCGGTTCTTGGGATCTGCCTCGGGCTTCATATCATCGCGAGTAAGTTTGGCGGCGGTGTTCATCCGGGAAAATCCGGGGGATACGGATCGGTTGAGGTCACTATACGTGATCATGACGATATCCTGGCAGGGTATCCTGAGAAGATTCCGGTCTGGGCGTCACATGCGGATGAGGTCTGCAGGGTGCCAGATGGATTTACCCTCTTAGCCAGCTCCGGTATCTGCGGCATTGAGGCTGTTGCGTGCCCGGAGAAACGGGTTTACGGGCTTCAGTGGCATCCTGAGGTCAGCCACACGGTTGACGGGAAACGGGTTTACGAAAATTTCGATGCGATTTGCAGAGAATAACTATCACCGGATTTTGGATTAGCGTTATCTGCCTCAGTCCGGGGAGAGGGCATATTTCTGGATCTCACCGGGCACCGGAACAATAAAAAAATGACCGTTGTTCCCGTACCTTTGGGAGAAGAGAACCGGATCATCGTGTACGGGACCGATTGTACCTAGTCCTGTTATTATGAAATTGGAAGCGGCTGCACTACTACGATCAGCCCGGGGTCTCTTAATGGTCCAGCTGATCCGGCCAAATTTCTGTCCCGAAAACGCGATGTCACATGTACATTCAACAGTTGCATGTACATCCAACTCAATTTTTCCGGCTCCGGGGTGACCTCATCACCAGATCGCGTGTTTTTGTTCGGAGTCCCGGACCGGCAAAGAAAGAAAAATGTCCCGGGCTGATCCCGTACCGATTCTTTTTCTTTCAATACACAGGGATCCCCACGTTGCCCATAACCTATTTCGCGATAGTGTTATCCGCCTTTTATCCTCTCCTGGAATTATCGGCTATGGTCTACCCTCCAGCTCTCCTCACTAATATTACTTTGAGAAGCGTCACGTTTTTTAAGACCAAAGCAGCATTGAAGACTATGCGAGCTGTATCAAAAGTCCGGCTTGGGATTGTTCTTATATGCCTGTGCTTACTTGCCGTTCCGGCAATGGCAGCAGGAGCATATACAACCATCCAGCAGGGAGGAACCGTTTACATTGGGGAGCAGGGTCTTGATGTTACTGCTGCAATAGGGAGTGATTCCTCTATAGGATGGTGGGCGTCCGGGGCGGCCATCGCGACGAGTTCTCCTGACAGCCAGATGCCGATTACCTCACCTTCGAATTTTTATGTGTCATCTTCAGCATTCGGACAATATGTCGGTACATGGTACCGGCTTAATTCGCAAGGAAAACCGGATGGTATAGCTTTCGTTGTCGCCGATCCTTCACTGGCTATCAGAGTCATCGACACAACGGTCAATATTGATGTGACAAACAAATGGATCCCCCGGGGAGATCAGGCTGCTTTCAGGATAGATACCAACCTGAACCAAATTTTCTCGAGACCATCGGGTGGATCGACACCTGAAGGTATTACTATCTATGTCCAATCTCCTGTAGGAGGTACTTACTCCGCACTTCTCGACAGCTCGGGGACTCCGCAATCTCTTGAAAACCTCGTGATTTCACAAGCGGACTATACAACTCCTTGGAGCTGGGACACCGGGAACTCCCAGTACGTTACGGGAACGTATACCATCTGGGCCAAGTGCGATATAAACAATATGTATGATAACTATGGAATACCTGGTAAGACAATAAGCCAGCAAAACACCCTCCTTGATCAGGAACAGAACCCGCTGATCTCGGTGAATGTTCCCACAGCAGTAACAACGACACCGGGGGGCACTGTACAAACACCTCCTTCCCTCCTGCCCACGACACAGAGTACCGCTGTGCCCACAACAATACCAACGATAACTCCCAGTACCCCGGTTCCCGTTGTTACGACGGCATCTGCTACGGCCTCTACCGTTCCCACTACGCCCATCCCGGTGGAGACAACCACTGCCGGATCTCCCGGGTTCGGTACCCTCCTGACGTTGGTTTCTCTCGGTTCCCTCGCGATTATTGTGCTTAAAAAACAGCACTGATCACCCCCCTCCATAAACTTTTTATCTGCCGTTTCTCCATATCCCGGTATGAATGTTATAACTGCAGTCATCAAAGGACGACATAGTGTCCGGAAATTCAAGCCGGATCCGATCGATGAATCCTTTATCCATGATGCCATCGAGTGTGCGGTTCATGCCCCGACTGCCATGAACCTGCAACCGTGGCTGATCGGTATCATACGTTCCGGGGACCTGCTCAAAAAAATTGGTGCGGTGACCGATCATGGGAAATTTATCGCCGATGCCCCACTCTGTTTTTTAGTTTTCGGGGAGCGTAATGCAAAATATTACCTGGAAGACTGCTGCGCAGCGACAGAGAATCTGATCCTCGGCCTGCAGGCCTATGGTGTGGGCTCCTGCTGGGTGGCAGGTGAAAAGAAGGAGTACGCAGAGGAAATCAGGAAGCTCCTGAATGTTCCGGAGAAATACACCCTTGTCGTACTGGTTCCTGCAGGGTTGCCCCTTGAGATTACTCCATCTCCAAAGAAAGAGACGAAGAATATGGTATTTTCTGATGTCTTCAGGAAAGAGTAATTATTACCAAAACCTCCTATTCTTGTTTTTTGCCTTTTTTCCTGATGATCCGTTCGGGATCTACCCTCACAATGCTTAAACATCCCTTACACCCCAATCATAATTTATGAAAAAGATAGTCCTGCAGGTTGCACTGGACCTTCTCGAATTAAAACGGGCTGTGCACATCGCAAGAGAGGCACTCGCCGGTGGGGCAGACTGGATTGAAGCCGGTACACCGCTTATCAAAAGCGAGGGGATGCAGGCTATCCGTACGTTACGCGGGCAGTTCCCGGATGCAGTGATTGTTGCAGATATGAAGATTGCCGATACTGGCACCATGGAAGTCGAGATGGCTGCAAAAGCCGGGGCCAGTATTGTCTGTATCCTTGCCGATGCGGACGATGCAGTTATCTCAGAAGCAGTGCGGGCCAGCCGGTTATACGGGACCAAGCTGATGGCAGATCTTATCAATGTCCGGGATCCTGTGGTACGTGCCCGGGAACTTGAATCTCTGGGGGTAGATATCATCGCCGCCCATGTTGGTATCGATCAGCAGATGATCGGGAAGAACTCCCTGGACCTTCTCCGGGCTCTCCAAGGCCAAATCCACATTCCGGTTGCAGTTGCGGGAGGTCTTGATGCTGCTACTGCAGGAGAGGCTGCGAAGGAGGGTGCGGATATCGTAATTGTCGGCGGGTGGATTGCCCGTTCTGCCGATGTCACGGGATCGGCCCGCACGATCCGCCAGTCCCTTGATTCGCCATCCCTCGTGGCTCCTGAAAAAATGAACCCGGATGAGGAGATCCATTCGCTTCTGATGCAGGTATCCACCCCCAATATCAGCGACGCGATGCACCGGAAGGGTGCGCTCCCGGGACTGGTCTCACTTTGTGGAAATGTGAAGATGGCGGGAAAAGCGGTAACCGTACGCACTGTAGCCGGTGATTGGGCCAAACCCGTGGAGGCCATAGAAGCTGCGGCACCCGGCAGCGTTCTTGTGATCAACAACGATGGCTGCGTCCATGTCGCCCCCTGGGGTGAACTTGCAACATTGAGTTGTATACAAAGAGGCATTGCCGGAGTCGTGATCGACGGGGCAGCCCGCGACATCGATGACATCCGTGCGATGAATTTCCCTCTTTTTGCCCGTGCTGTCGTACCCAATGCCGGTGAGCCCAAGGGATTCGGGGAGATCAACGCCGAGATCCAGTGTTGCGGACAATACATCCGGCCCGGTGACTGGATTGTCGGGGATGAAAGCGGTGTTGTTGTAATCCCTGGCGAGCGGGCCTATGAAGTTGCCCGAAGAGCACTCGAGGTCAAAAAAACCGAGGCGAGGATCCGCGAGGAGATCCGCCGGGGCAGCACGCTCTCAGCGGTGGCCGAACTGATAAAATGGGAAAAGAAGTGAAACTGGAACTAATGGAAGACTGAATATTCCAGCAGTGTCGCCCCGGATGCCAGTATTTTCTCTATTGCATCGTCTACCTGATCCACGCGGAGGATGAGCACCGCGGCCTTTTTCCCTGAATAGGCATAGGAATATTCAATGTTGATGCCGGCGTCACCCAGAACTTTTGCTATTTCAAAAAGCCCCCCGGGCTGGTCTTTCATCTGGACAGCGATAACATCGGTGAAGGCAACATTGAATCCCAGCGACGAGAGTTTTTCATATGCTTTTTGCGGGTGATCAACCAGTGCCCGGATAACGCCAAACCCGCTTGCCTCTGCAATGCTGAACGCAAGGATATTGACCTTCTCTTCCCCCAGTGCCTGGGCGACCGAGGCCAGCCTGCCCGGGCGGTTTTCCGAGAATATCGAGATCTGTTTAATTACATACTTTTTCCTGTCCATCTTACAACACCCTCTTATCGATCACTTTTTTTGACTTACCTTCAAACCGTGGCAGTGATCCCGGCTCCACCAGTTCAACATCCACGGCTACGCTCAGCGCGTTTCGGAGCCGGTGTTCTACGCTCTGTCGGATCTTCATGAGGTCAGTGATCTTGTCACTGAATGACTCTTTTGTCAATTCGACCCTCACCAGCATATCATCAAGCGCACCTGACCGCTCGACAACGATCTGGAAATGCTGCCCGACTTCGGGAATTGACATCAGGGTGTATTCTACCTGTGAAGGGAATACATTGATTCCCCTGATGATCAGCATATCGTCCACTCTTCCCTGGATCCTGTTGATCCTTGGGCTCGTTCTGCCGCAGGGGCATACATCCTCATCTATAGATGCTATATCACCAATCCGGTAACGGATCATCGGGAGCGCTTCTTTCTGGAGCATCGTGATGGTTAATTCACCCTTCTCTCCCGCTTCGAGCGATTCACCGGTCTTTGGATCGATGATCTCTGCATAAGCGATATCCGACCAGATATGAAAACCGTTCTGTTGGGCGCATTCGGTAAACATCGGCCCGGAGAGTTCGCTTGTTCCGTAAATGTCGTACGCCTTGATACCCAGCCAGTTTTCTATCCTGGTACGCATCCCTTCAGTCCAGGGTTCGGCGCCAAGAATTCCTGTTTTGAGGCAGGAGTCCTTTTTGATATCGAAGCCCATCTTTTCCGCAACCTCCCCGATATGGAGAAGGTAGGAAGGAGTGCAGGCAATGGCGGTTACGTTGAGATCCTGCATCAATTCAATCTGGCGCTCGGTGTTCCCGACGCTGGTCGGGAGAACGGTTGCGCCGATTCGCTCGGCCCCGTAGTGCACGCCAAGACCTCCGGTGAACAGGCCGTAACCGTAACTGACCTGGATAACGTCGCCTCTCCCCAGACCGATGGAGGTGAGCGCCCGGGCAAGTGAGGAGGTCCAGAGATCGAGATCTCTCTGCGTATAGCCCACTACCGTTGGCTTTCCTGTGGTCCCGGAGGAGACATGATACCGTACGAGTTCGTCCTGTGAAGCCGTGAAGATCCTGTTGGGATAATTATCCCGGAGATCCCGCTTGAACATGAAGGGGAGTTTTCCGATATCGGATAACTCCCGGATATCATCCGGATGGACCTTCTGCTCTTTCATACGGTCATGGTAAAAGGGTGAGAAGCTGTAGAGCCGGCAGACCAGGCTTTTTAATAATTTATACTGGACTTTCCGGAGATCCGCCGCTGGCATCTCTTCCACTCTTGGATCCCAGTACCTGCATCAGATATCACCCCGCCGGTCGATGACCCGTTTGGCTTTCCCCTCGAACCTGGGTAGCGAACCCGGTTCTACCAGATTTACAGTTGTCCTCAGTTCAAGGGTATCGTGCAGTTCTTTTACCACTTTTTTCTGGATCTTGGCAAGCTCTGCTAGTTCCCCGCTGAAATAGCTCCTGTTTATCTCGACTTCCACGGTCATCTCATCCAGATGATTGATTCTGTCTATATATACCATAAACTGATTGCCGACTTCCGGAATCCTGAGCAGGACATGTTCAATCTGGGATGGGAAAACGTTGATGCCACGAATAATCAGCATATCGTCGCTTCTTCCACGCAGCCGTGCGATCTTTTTCCCCCGGCCGCAGAGGCACCCGTCTTCCATGAGCATGGTGACATCACCGGTCCGGTAGCGTACCGAGCGGCATGGCCTCTTTTACCAGCGGTGTCACCACCATCTCGCCCCGTTCCCCGTCGGGGAGACATTCGCCGGTTTTTGGATCGATGATTTCTACCAGGAAGCTGTCGTGCCATATATGGAGGCCGTCCCGCTCGGGGCATTCAAATGCGACACCCGGGCCAAAAAGTTCGCTCATACCGTATGAATCGAATGCTGTAACACCAAGACGTTCTTCGAGGGTATGCCTCATGGTATCCGACCAGGGTTCAGCCCCGAAAATACCGGTCTTCAGGCTCTCAAGGGTTTCGCCCATCTCTTCGGCAACCTCGGACAGATGCATCGCATAACTGGGTGTGCAATGGATGGCAGTAACGCCAAAATCGCGAATCATCTCAATCTGGCGTCGGCTATTCCCTGTTGCACTTGGGATCACGGTCATCCCTATCAGTTCTGCGCCGTAATGAAACCCCAGTCCGCCGGTGAACATCCCGTAATTGACCATATTCTGGAAGATGTCGTTCTCACCAATGCCGATCATGGTCATGTTCCGGGCGATAAGATTTGCCCATGTATCCAGATCCCCGCGGGTATATCCGACTACGGTGGGTTTCCCGGTCGTCCCGGAGGTTGTATGGATCCGAACAATTTTTTGCATCGGGACCGCAAAGAACCCGAAAGGATAGCCATCGCGGAGGTCCTGTTTTTTAGTGAAGGGTAATTTCCTGACATCCTCAAGAGTCTTGATATCTGCAGCAGATACCCCGGCGCTTTCAAACTGTTTCCGGTAAAATTCAACATTTTGTACTGCGTGAAGGGTTTTTTTCAGACGCTTCAGCTGAAGAGCCTTGAGAGCCGCAGGTTTCAGCGTCTCCATTTTTTTATCCCAGAACATCCGCATCACCTGTTATGCTATTGCATGACACTGTACGTATGGCTTCTTATATCCTTTATACTTCTTCGTTCACAGGTGAACATAATCTGCAGAAATTAACAATGAACTATTGTTTATGTGGATTTAATGACCAAAAGCGATGCCTTAATCAGGAAAAAAAGGGCACTATGTAGATTAAATCAATCTTTTTCACACGGGCATTTATGTCACGAACGATCCCTTGGCTGGCAGTGTATGGGTTTGGGGCTCACATCAAGTCCACGCAAAAAAAATTAATTGTCCTCCATAATGGAAGTGTCGAAGAATACCCGCTTGATGAGATAAAGAATCTCCTCATTGTGGGGGGACATCACCTGAGCTCGACAACCATCTCTCATCTGCTGAGAAACGGGTCGTATATCTCATTTTTTGAACCTGATGGCACTCCCGTCGGAATCCTAAAACCCTTTGGAAATGCTCATGACAAACAAATTCAACACCTGCAGGAGGACTTGCCCCGGCATCGGTACGCGAGAACCATTGCACAGGCTTCTCTTAAATCCCGGCTGATCGCGATCGAGACTCTTCAGGAGCAGCGTGGATCACATCTTTTTTACGAGGGTGAACAGCAGATCCTGCATAATGCCCTCCATGATCTCGAGAATCTGGAAAAACCGGATGAACTCCGCCGGTTATCTGACCTTACGGCAAATATGTATTATGAGATCCTGTCAAGGGATATCCCCAAATGTTTCGATTTCAGGAGGCGAACGATGCAGCCGCAATGCGATCCTATCAATGCTATTTTCTCGTTTGGCTATGCGATGCTCTTTGGGAATTGCTGCGTCTCTGTCATTGGCGCCCGGCTGGATCCCGATCTCGGCCTTTTGCATGAGGGCCCAGGATCGCTTGTACGGGATTTTATCGGACCTTTCAAGGCGGAGATGATCGATCACGTTGTATGCAGCATCGCCCGGGATTCCCTCAAACCTGGGGACTTTGAACAAACCTCTTCACGGTGCATGCTCTCGGATAACTTAATAAAAAATCTGATCTCTGCGTTTAGAAAATCTATCGACAATCAAAAACTCGATAACCAGGTGAATAATTTTTTAAAAGTTATTCAAAAAATGGAAGACTTTACAGTAATGTACTGATTCTTCCATTATTTTTGATGATAGAAAATTCTGCATAGGTTCTTGGCAGAATTTCCGTTGCGTGCATATCCCTTATCACCGCTCGTGGGCAACTATAGAGCATTGAAATGAATTTTTCAAGAATAATTGGGTCTGCGGATGCATAGATCTGAACTTTCCCGTCAGCGAGATTCATAACCGTACCGGTAACATTGAGATCTATGGCGATCTTTCTTGCACAGGCACGAAAACCTACCTTCTGTACTCTGCCGGTTATTATAATCTCAAGGGTTTTCATTCCTGCCCGCCTCCCTGCATTACTCTCATGGCAAGCCTTAATTCATTAAAGACCTCGTCCCGGAGAATGGACTGCCTGATGTTTGTAGCTGCATCTATTGCATCGTCAAGGATATCCTGTGCAACGCTCTCATAACCTGCAGTATACATCTTTATCGCGATATCACATCGTATGTATGCCCTTTTTGAAAGGGGTCTGATTATATCCGATTCTTTTATTGCATTATTTAACATCCGTTTTGCTGTCTTCAGATCCGCCTTATCCCGGGAAAGAATGGAGAGCCTGCAATAGATAAGTGCCCTTTTCCCCCGATCGGTAATGGAACGGACGGTCTGTTCAAGTGTCATAATCTGCCCGGGCGCTCCCCCGTTATTAATCCGTGTCAGGATTGACATGATTTTTGTATGGGGGACGCTATTTTCCAGTGCAT
This sequence comes from uncultured Methanoregulaceae archaeon, assembly GCA_963717525.1. Taxonomy (GTDB): domain Archaea; phylum Halobacteriota; class Methanomicrobia; order Methanomicrobiales; family Methanospirillaceae; genus Methanoregula. The sequence goes on along the minus strand of OY970343.1, from coordinate 1,397,098 downwards.
CCTCAAAACCTATCTGGGCCAGACGATACTGACGTAAATAATCATCTTCTATAAGTGCAATAATTTCCGCTGATTTTTTCAGATATTTTGAATCCCCCTGCCTTCTGGAAAAATCCACCAGAATTCCTGCAATTTCATCGCGTATTGAATCAGCCACATGCTGGATGTTTATGGATTTTGATAATTTTTCTGCTTTGTCCAACAGGTCAAGGGCAAAATCGTCCTCGCCGTTCTGTAGTGCCAGAGGTACGATTTTTAAAATAAGTATGGCCCGGTCGTACGGAGAGTCAATTCGCGCGATTGCTTCTGAAATGTGATGCAGGGTATTTTCACCCCTGTATTCGCGCTCCAGGGAGTATGCAGAAATGAGTGCTGTTACATATTCTATCGGATCGGAGATTTTTTCTATTATCTCTAAAATAAGATCCATCCTGATTTTTTCAGGAAGCAGGGTGCCCGTACGGACAATTGCGGATACCAACTGCCGGCGTACGAGGGTATTCCGGTCAGGCTCCACAAACCGCAATATATCCAGCCCTTCATGTAAACAGAGTCTTGATTTTTCCATGTCGATCTCGCGAAATCCGGTGGTCAAATCCGCGAGAATCAGGATTTTCTGGTATTCTGCGGGAAGACTTGGGAGAGCCAGATAAACCTCGTCGAGAATTTTCTGGCATAGAACGAGATCGTTTATCCGGAAGGCTGAATCTGCAAGGGTGCACAATTCCCTGAGGCGTATAAAGGGATCATGCATGAGATCAAGAAGTCGATGAATAAGGTCAATAGTTTCAGGAGTTGATTTCAGGCGATAGCAGTTCTGGAGAATGTACGCAAGGACTTCGTAGGGATCTGCGGAGTCCGGATAAACAATATCCTCGCTGAGTTTGGCGATTATCCGCGACATCATGGCATTGCGTTCCAGGGGTTTCTCTATCTCTAGGGAATACAATGCCAAAGGAAGAATGTAATCTCGCCCGGTGCTCTTTTTTGAGGAGAAGAGTATTATGTCAATCATTCCGGCAATTTTCAAAGAGATCTGGGGCTTTTTCACCTCGGCCTTTAACAATTGAAGGCTTCTTTTAAAAGGTTTTAACAAGATAGTGGTATTCACCTGGTTCGTCTGTGTAATGGAGAGATCCTGTATAAGGTCGCAACCTATCTTGACAAACGACTCAGCGATGCGCTCGCACATCTGTAAGCGCAACGATGGATCCTCTATATCCTGAGCGATGCGGTACGCTTCATCAAGGGCATCAGGATCCTGTTTGCTGGTTGCGTATTTTATCACTCCTTCTATAATGTTTTTAATTGCATACGCTACAAGGCCGGCGTCCAGAAAGGAACTGCTCCATATTCGCATTCGTAACAGGAGATCGAGGTCCCCCTGGGTAGCAGCAAGAAGAGCTGCGTCGTCAATGATGCTGCTCAGGGTTGAAGAGCGGATTTCCCTCCTCTCAATCAGACAGGTGATCCCCACGGCTTGCTGGAGAAAATCACGGTTTCCGGTTCTCACGCCAATTTCCGCGAGTTTCATCACCACGGTTGATATTGCCTGTTCCCTGACCGATGGGTTCTGGATTAATTTTGCAAGATCTACCAGGATAAAAGAATCACAGGAATCAAGAAATCCCCGGTTTGTCAGGGCTGTGATAAAATCTACGATATCGGCGTCATATCCTGTATGCAGGGTCAGGAGCTGTTTTAACGAACCACTGTGTTTTACAATATCTCCAAACCGTGAAACATGACCGATCTGGTGAATCGTCTGGGATATGGCATTTGAAATGACCGCAGGATTATTTTTCCCCAGCATCTCCTCAAATTGTGACGATCCTTGGTCATGTGATATCCCCTCTTCGAGTAATTTTGCAAGGCAGACGCAATACTGGGGTGAACTTTCATAAGGAGGTATTATCTGGGAAAACAAGGTGGTGGCACGGTCAAAATCTCCCAGTTCCAGCATAATTTGCGAAAACTGCAGATAGATCGCCGGGGTTTCATGACGGCTGCATGCTTTTTCCACAAACGGTATAAGATTAACAAGAACCTGAGTTGAGTGGGTATGTCTGGCTACGGCAATCCCCGTCCGAACGATATCTTTGACCCCGGACTTCTCTTCTGACAGGTTGTCCTTGAGGAAGTCAACGGCAGTTGTAAGATACCACGGATCACCGGATCGCTCTGCCATTTTCAAGAGATTCTGTATAAGGCGGTCACGAACAAAGGGCAGTTTCTTATTGAGAAAATGGAAATCATCATGGATCTGATTTTTATTTTTTACCCGTTCCAGAAGTTGTTCCGTCAGGGAGTTGATCAGTTCCTCCTGAATATCACGAGGGAGTTCTTCAAAATGGGTAATAAGTGCACGGACATCAAGAAGATCTTTTCCAAAAGATGATCTCATTCCCGTGCTGATAATATGGTTAAGGCAGTCTCTCCTTCGGAGTTTCTGGTGAATTTCTGCCGTGAATTGAATGCTTTCAAGAAAGAGGTGGAAATCTCCGTTTTTAATTGCTATTGCGGCCAGTGCTTGTGCTATCTCTGCATGCAATGCCGCCCGTTTTGATACATCCTTAATCCCGCTGATAAGGTCACGGACCTGGAAGAGAAGCTTACTATTACCACTGAGAATTGTCCACCTGGTGATTTTGAATGCAGATTCAACAATACAATCCGACCGGTACTTCCTGAACGTGATTTTATTCAAAACTGCCAATCCACGTTCGATATATGAGGGATCAGATTCAGTGATCCCTTCTGAGATGAGTTCCTGCACGACGCGAGCGACAATCTTTGATTGCAAACTTTTTTTTCCCAGTTTTTCCGAGAGAACGAAGAGTATGTCAAACCATTTTTTATTTCCCGTTTTTATATACTGTTTTAAAACCATCAAGAAAAAATCATCCACACCTTCTGGAGGGATAGTACGAATTGCCAGGAGTGTTTCAGGTATATTGTTCTGAATTGCACTATCAAGGATGACCTCATTTACGGTTCGCTGCATCAGCGCCCGGGCCCGTTTTTCCTTAAACCGCAATGAGTCGGCAACAATTGTATCGATCCCTCCCCAGTCTTTCTTAAGGAGAGCCTGTCGTATTTTTTCTGTAACTGTTGCAGATAGGATCATTACGCCACTCTGTTGTTGCATTTATCATTGAAGCAAAGTGACATTAACTCAAATAGTTTATATAATTTGTGTTTTCAATAAATCATAAATTAGTTCTGTTTTTGAATTTCCATTGAAATTTTTGCAAAATCTGTATTTTAATGATTTTTCGGTCTATTTGTTACGTTCTATTAAAACATCCCCCATCGAACATATTATAATTATAAAAAAATTGATTATCTCCATCATCCTGATACCAGAAGGAAATGCCCCCTGCTCACGGGAGTTCGTCAAGGATCTCAGAGACCGATGTTTTTATTTCAGAAAGCAGATCCAGTCCTGCATCGCGCTCAGCGGCGTCCACCATGATGCGGACAAGTGGTTCTGTTCCAGAAGCTCTGATTAATGCCCACTTTTTGTGCCTTTTGATTTTCAGGCCATCTGTATGATCAACAGACTCCCCTTCATAGTATTTTCCGAGTCCTTCGATAAGTTGTGCTCCATGGGTTGTTGAGATCTTTTCCTTTATCATATACCGCTTCGGCAACTGCCCGATGAGTGATGACAGACTCTTGCCGGTTTCAGCAAGAAGCGAGACCATCGCTGCAGCGGTCATTCCACCATCGCGGCAGAACTGATGGTTCGGGAAGATCAGACCTCCATTGCCTTCTCCTCCGAATATCACTGGATTTCCGGTTTCTACGAGTTGACGCATGGTCCGGGCGACATAGATACTTCCGACCGGGGTGTACTGCACAGTACATCCTGCGGCAACGGCAACCAGTTCGACTACCTGGGAGGTACTGACCGGTGTGACAATTATGCCTTTCGCGTTTTTGCAGATATGCTGTACAATGAGTGCAAATTCATCATTCTCTTCCACAAAAACGCCTTTGTTATCGATGAACACGGCCCGGTCCGCATCACCGTCATGGGCGACACCGAATGCCGCGTGACTTGCCAGAACCAGTGCGGCAAGCCCTTCGAGGCCTTCCGGGGAAGGCTCCGGTAAACGCCCCGGAAACGTCCCATCCATAACTCCATTGATGGTAAGCACGCGGCATCCCAGCGCCTGGAGGATTGCCGGGGTGGTCTGGCAGGCCGGGCCGGATCCGGGATCAACCACGATCGTCATTCCTCTTCCAATATTTTCTTCAAACTGGCTGGCAACAGCATGAATATATTCGTCGACCAGATGGAGAGCTGTCACCTCTGTTCCAACCTGATTCCAGGGTCTGACCGGTATTGAATGATCTGACAGCAGCTCTTCGAGCCGGATGGTCTCTTCATCACCCATCTCGGTCCCGTCAGGTTCGATAATTTTCACTCCATTATACTCCGGAGGATTGTGAGAGGCTGTGATCATCGCCCCTCCGTCATAGTGTTCTTTTACGATGTACTGAAGGGCAGGCGTCGGTAATATGCCACAATCAATAACCTCGCACCCGGTTGCAAGAAGTCCTGCCTTGAGCGCATTGGCAAGGACCGGGCCGGTGGTCCGGGTATCCCGGCCGACCGCGATCTGTCCTGGTCGCATCGTGCCAAGCGCTTTACCAATATGGAGAGTGAGCTCCGGAGTAATCTCTTTTCCTGCGATTCCCCGGACCCCGTTTGTTCCAAAGAGCTGTTTCTGGATCTTTTTTATTGCCATTTTCGTTAAGATTCATCGGGTTTTTGCATTTTAATAATCTTCGAACCGGGTGAGTGAGGAAACAACCTGATCAGCGGTTGGGTTTCGCAGGATGCAGGTATCACTGGGGAGATCCCCTATAATGATCTTCGGGAAATCGCGCGTTTTGAACCCTTCAATAACTGCAAAATCGATCCCCTGCTGTTTGAATAGAAGGAGTATTACATCCAGATCGATTGTGCGGAGGGCAACGACGGATTTACCGGAGTCGATGCCCGCCGAGATATCAGCCCCGTTCTCAAAAAACACGGTTGTATCCTTCCCCTCTTCCTGACGGTACTCATGATCCCCGAGATGCTTGATCACGCCCACGCTTCCATAAGATTTCAGCACGGGGATGAGATTCCGGATGAACGAGGTCTTCCCTGAGTTCGCAAGACCGGTAACCGGGATAATTTTCATGATTACTGTCCCTCTTCAGGGTTATGGGAACGGTTTGTATCATCCAGATTTGAATTATTTTTCCCTGATGAAGATGTGTCCACTAGTTCGGATGCGATCGGAATCTTTAACAAATTTTTTTGAGTTTCATGGTCTGGATGTTCCTCATTTGAAGAGCCCGAGAGAATGGAGGTATCTTCTGCTTGGATATGCAGCGGGAGAGCATGGGTTATCTCTGATGAAGTTTCTGGAGAAGGGCTGGTACCTTCACCGGCTCGTTTTTGGGGTTTCATCTCATCTGGCGGTGTGTTGTCAGTCCTTTGGGTGAGTATGGTCTTTGCGGTCTCTCCCACGCTCCGCATCACCTTGGTGATGCGGTCTTCGATATCAATCTCTTCGTCAATATCGAGAGATGTACCCTCAACCTCCAGAAGAAAACGCGAGACCTCGCTTGCTTCAAAAAGAAGGTCATCAAGTTCATCTGTGGTAAAAAAACCGCACATCGCCCCATAGAAGAAGGTAGCGCTTGCTTTTCGAACTTTTTTCTTGAACGAATGGCGGGCCTGGTTGACGGCCTGAGGAGAATACGGCTCCTCCATGAAGGGAACCAGTTCCGGGAGATGCTTTCCGATAAAGGTCATCTCGGCGCCGCCGGATGTCCTGAAATCAGTACACAGCCGTGCAAGCGCCCATTCTCTCGCAGTGATATAGGTGCGTTTACGCAGGAACTGGTTGACTTTCCGGTAGGTAGCCCCGTCTACTTTTTTGAATTTCTTATATTTGTTAATCTCATTCTGGCTGTCATCGTCCATGAAGATCATCCTGTTTTTGTCGGTGAAACGTAAAATGAACGACTGTTGTCTTTCTGTTCTGGTTACTAGTTAGATCCCATTTGTATATAGCAGTATGCGGTTTATCCACGGGGAAAAAGGGGGGACAATTATGAATATGTTCTGAATTCAGAAGTGTTCGAATCAATTCTCTCTTGGCTTCCGGTGCGGCTAGGAAATAAATGCGTTTCAGGCGTTTTATCTGTTCTCCAATCCCTGTTCGCTGTGAATCTGTAAAGTGGGGGGATATCGACAATGATGCATGTGGGGGAGATGGAGTAATGCTCTGGATTGGACTCTCCTAAAAGCCACCCCTGTATGAGGATTGTGTTTTACCAGGAATTTACCCGCCTTTTATTGATTCAGGAATATTGTATCTTTTTGTATTGTTTTGTTATCGTTAACCGTTAGTATTATTCTATTATTGAATCAAAAATTGAATCAAAACGGCCGATTCGGCTACCCATTGTTTTTTTGCATGTTGCTATCTTCTCCCATGATATCCCGGATATAGTGTTTCATCTCTGTTCCGGGACGGGTTCCAGAAGTTCCAGGGAGATCACTGTCTCCCTGATTTTTAGTATGGGGTGTTTTTTTGTCAGATTCACGTGATGCCGGGATTGTATTTCCTGAATGTACATTACTGTTCTGTTCGATGAAATCTTCCAATGCCGAACGAGAGATCCGCCAGGCGCGATAGGAGATTTTTGTGCCGACAAGCCTTCCGGTACGGAGCCAGTGGTGGACGGTTTTCTGGTGAACACCAAGGATCTTCGCCACCTCGTTTGTACTTAAGAACTGGTTGTCCGTTGTCATACTACATTACCAATGGTTCCCTTTAATACCATAATTGTTTGGCTTCGTATTCTCTACCTAAAGTTTGAATTGAGGATAAACGGATCTTTTCGCGATCTGATGCTGCTTATTAAATGTCAATGGTTGCAGATGTTCTGATCAAAACCAGAGGCCACTTTGCATATTTCCATATCTTCTCTTTTGTTGTAGCTCTTACTCTCATTATGAAAAATATGTGCCTTCGAGCATATCCCCTCCGGTTTTTCCCGTTAATCTTTTTCCTTAGTTTAAGATAATATCTGTTCATTTAGTGTATAGCATCATATGGTTTATATCAATAAAAAATCTTCAATTTATCGGGGGATTTATAGAAAATTCTTTTGCATTTCGGAATTTTTGACTGGTTCGGATGATATGGAATTTGCCGTTTTCCCAGGCAAACACCCTCAACGTCTCTCTTGGGAAGAGATTTCTATTGCGAATTTATGGCTATTTGTGGCTTATCTGGCGCGTTTACGATAGAAAAACAGGAAACTTTTTGAGTCTGTAATTGGCAGATGCGGCGTTTTATTGTCTTTTTTTGTGTTCAGTGAGACAGTTTCTGGTTACTGTCTGTGGAACCCCTTCATTTCTTTTAAACTAACGCCCCCCCTGTTTTCTTGGCTAACAATCGAGCGAACTTGAATCGATCACTATCCGGATAAATCCAGATTTTCCAAATACAAATCGTCGATGCGATGTTTATTTTTCCATTTTAGGGCATGTTTTTCCCGGTTTTATTAATCAAAAATGAGCGATTTAAGATACCCAAATGTTTATCCCCCTTTTGACCATGTCCGCGTTTCCCGGGAAAATCAGAATGTCGAGAATCAGATCAGGATTCTGCTTGAGGAAGGGCTCTCACGGGATTTAATCTATGTAGATCCTGTGTCGGGAATCTCCACCATGCAGAACCGTGAAGGATGTTCCCTCATGATCCAGTTCATAAGGGCGCATCCCGGGAAACCAATCATGTTGTATTTTTTTGAAATTTCGCGGATGGGGCGGTCCTTTCTTAACACATTGAATATGCTTCTTTCTCTCGGAGAATCCGGGACCCGGGGCTGGTCGTTATCTCGAGCCGAATCCTGGAGCAGAATTGAAGATAAAAAACTATGGAATCTTATGCTCTCGATCTTCTCGTGGATTGCTGACCATGAACGGAAAAATCTGATCGAACGCACAACACGTGGTATCGCCCGGGCGAAAGCGGAAGGGGTAACGCTCGGCAGGCAAAAAAGGGTCATCCCGTGGAAACGTATACAGGAATTACAGGGGAAAAATATCCTCATTGCGGCAATTTTCCGGATTCTGGATATCCATTATACAACGCTGTACCGGCATAATTCGCAACGTGAGGAGATGGGTAAATCATGAAAAAATATCGGAATTGTAGGCCAGGTTCTGGACAGTTCACATTGGGAAAAATAAGGGAAATCCAGATATCCTCGGCGGAGAAATTTTGGAAATTCTGGAATAATCCACATTTTGGAAAATTGTAGTGCATAATATCCGGTTTCTGCTATAATGGTTTTCAGCATCCCGTTGTATACCTGATTCCGGTTATCAGGTAATTTTTATCAGGCTGGGTTACAAAGGCCTCCTCGGAGACCACGTTCGACGGTAGATTGCAATAGCAGCGTTTCCAGCCCATTAGTACGACTGAATGAGCAAAAGTATGGTGAAAATGAAAAAAACGCCCTTTTTGCTCTTAAGATGAGAATGAATAAAGAAACCAGCATACCGTTGAGTAGATGGCCGTTGCATATGGGTATGTCCCCCAAAACTTCATGATTGAATGGAATAATGAGATGATCAATTCACTGAATTGCAACTTCCAAATACCGTGAATCTGCCCCTCTTTTGGAATTTCAGGATTGCGCAGAATAGGTATTCTGCGCAAACCTTTATTAATTTGAGATAAAAAAGATTAGACCATGGGAAGCGGGTATTTTTCGGACTGGCTCAAAAGTTACCGAAATTACCTGCGGATGCGCAACTATTCTTCCCGGACCCTTGACAGCTATGAACAGGTGATCAAGCATTTCGGCTATTATGTCTGGCTCCGCAGGCATACCGAAGTAACCAAGCTGGTCTTCTTCTGGAAGGACTTTGAGAATGCCCGGCTTGATACAAGCGTTGACGTGCCGCCATCCATGATAACCGATTTTCTCTCGTTTGTCTCCACGATGCGCACCTATAAACCCAAAACGTTTCATCGGATTATTTCTACCCTCAGCTCATTTTACCGGTTTCTCTCAACCCAAGGAGCTGTTGTGGCAAACCCTCTCAGCGGTATTGAACGTCCCCGGATCAAACAACAGGAGGTAAAATACCTCAAGCATAACCAGGTACTCCGCCTGATCGATTCTATCGAGGATCCGAGGGATAAACTGATCGTAAGAACGATCTACTCGACTGGCGTCCGGGTATCTCGAGCTCTGTAACATGAATATCGAAGATATCGATTTCGATGAACATACCATTCGTATCCGCGGGAAAGGGGACAAGATCCGGATTGTTTTCGTCGATGATGAGACACTCTCCGGGATCCGAACTTTTGCGGGCAACAGGATCGATGGTCCCCTGTTTATCGGTCAGCAGGGTAAGCACATCTCTCCGAGGGCTATCCAGCATATTTTCAAATATTATGCCCCTCCTGGTATCACCCCACACAAGATCCGTCACAGCTATGCAAGCGAACTGTACCGCCGGTCCAAGAATCTCCGGGTTGTGCAGGAGAATCTTGGCCATACCTCCATAAAGACGACGGAAATTTACCTGCATACAGATATCGATGAACGCCGCCAGGTCTACCAGCAGTTCTTCCCGCTCTCCAGCGATAACGAAAACTCGTGAAAATTCTCCTATCCTCTCTTCCTGATAAGCCAGGTTCACTTGCGCCCGTCAGATTTTCCCACGGGAAAAGATGTACGAATACGTAACGGTTCCTCATTCCTACACTATTTCGCAATTTCTTAAAAATCCTTATATTGGGGTTCTTTTCCCGGAATACTGCATTTATCTAGGGTTTTTCTCCCTTGTTTGAGAATTATAGTAACTATATATAAACCGTATGATGCTATACACTAAATTGGGGTTTTTTGGCCCGGTTTTTCTTAATATTTTTCCGAATTAGACCGGATCCGGACAAATGGCGGATTTTTTCCATTTCCGTTTTCATGAATTCTGGTTTTGTGGGTGATCCTGCTGCCTGTTTTTCGTGCGCTCAATCTCAAAAAATCCGGCTGTTTTTTATGATAAAAAAATCCGGATTTTCCACATTTTTCCGAAATTAATGGGAACGATAAATAATGTATTTATCTCGTGGAGCAGCGGAATTTTATTTTCCATTTTCCAAAAATTTCCCATTTTTCCTCTTTTTACAAAAACCAGGGATCCATTCCCCTTTTTCCGCTGCATAATTTCGCAAGCGGTGCCCAACCGTATCCCAGTGAAACCTGCCTTCCTGAATAGGGAAACAGGTGGGAAAATAATCTCATCCCCCTTTCAGACCGAAAATACTTGGCAAGGTCTCCATTCGATCCGGCCATCATCCCGGATTTCCCATAACCTGTCTGGTTATCAATGCTTTTTTGAGATCAGAGAATGATATAACAGGGACATAGCCACGAAATCTGAAAATTGTTAGATTAGTGGTCTTATCGTCGAGGACCCCCGTAGTGTAGCGGTCAATCATGCAGGACTTTGGATCCGGCGACACCAGTTCGAATCTGGTCGGGGGTATCATTGTTCCCGGCAGACGAATCCCTATATATCCGGGTGTATATAATCTCGTACGTGACCAAAACCATCCATCTCCGTTTGCGTATCTACCTCTCGATACTTATCGTCGTCATTCTCGTAGGTATGTTCGGGATGATGACCTTTGAAAACCGGACCCCACTTGACGCATTCTATTTTGTCGTCGTGACCATTTCAACGGTAGGTTTTGGGGATATCCACCCGGTGACAGATGCCGGTAAACTGCTCACGATCGGAATTATCCTTGTCGGGGTCGGCTGTTTTGTGGGCCTTGCTGCATCAAGCCTTGACCTGATGATCGAGAACAGGGAGCGGTCTGTGCGGTTGCGGAATCTCAACTTGCTGGTCGGGGTCTTTTTTTCCGAAGTAGGTAACGGCCTGCTGCGGCGCTTCTCTGAGAAAGACCCTAAATCTGACCAGGTACGATCTGCACTTGTCGTGTCAGACAGGTGGACTGAGGAAGACTTTTCCCGCGCTTCCGGTAACCTTCAGCATCACAGGAATATGCTGGACAGCAGGACTCTTGACCTTCCCGGACTGGACAGATTCCTGCGCGAACACAAGAGTATCCTGCTCACGCTCTTCGAGAACTCGCAGATTATCGAAAACGAAGGCTTCACCCCTCTCCTCCAGGCAGTTTTTCACCTCACTGAAGAGCTGGCGGCACGCGATCAGCTCACTGACCTCCCGGCATCGGATTTCGCCCATCTTTCAGGAGATATTAACCGGGTCTACGGCCTGCTGATCATGGAATGGCTGACCTACATGCGCCATTTGAAGATGCACTATCCCTACTTGTTCTCCCTTGCGATGCGGACAAACCCGTTCGATGCGCATGCGTCGGCGGTTGTGCGGTAATGCCGCGGGTTCCATGTTCAGTATCCTTTTTTTTGGGATTTCAGTGCCCCACAACTGTTGACAAAGACTCTCCGTTTAGCGGGTAAAAAGAGGGGGTGTATTGCCGTGCCATCAGCAGTGGCAGCGGAAGAGATCCCGGACCAAGTCCGGGATCTCCGAAACGCGGGAGGCTACCGGCACGCCGTGCTTCTTAAGGCGTGCGATCTTGGATTTCGCATCGCCCTCGCCCCCCTCAACGATCGCTCCCGCATGTCCCATCCGCTTATCCGGTGGGGCAGAGACACCGGCAATGTAGGAGACGATCGGCAGGTTGGTGGATGTTGCACCCTCCTCTTCCAGATTCCCTCCGACCTCCCCAATCAGGACGACCGCCTTGGTCTGCGGATCCTTCTCGAACCGCCCCAGGACGTCCACGAACGTCTGCCCGATGACCGGGTCGCCTCCGATGCCGACCACGGTACTCTGGCCGATGCCGGCCCGGGAGAGCTCGTCCACAACCTCGTAGGTGAGCGTGCCACTCCGCGAGATGACCCCCACGTTGCCCCGCGAGAAGAGCCCGGCGGGCATGATCCCCATCTTTACTTCTCCGGGCGAAAGGAGTCCGGGACAGTTGGGACCGATCACGCTGGCGCCCTCCATCCTCGCGTACGCGATCGCCTTCATGGTGTCCTGCACCGGGATATGCTCGGTAATGCAGACAATAGTTGTGATGCCGGCGTTCGCCTCCTCCATGATGGCGTCTGCAGCCGCCCCCGCGGGAACGAAGATGACCGCTGCACCGATGTCGTGCTCCTTCATGGCCTCCTTCACAGTATTGTACACGGGAACCCCGTGCACCTGTTGCCCACCCTTGCCGGGCGTCACACCGGCAACGACGCCATTGCCGCCGACCTGCTTCGCGTACGCGTTCATCAGGCCGATGTGGAACTCGCCCTGCTTGCCGGTCGCACCCTGCACAAGGAGGCCGGTGTTCCTGTCACCGTAGATCATGCGGTCACCTCCACAGCCTTCTTCACCACGAGGTCCATGGTGTCCAGCATTTCGTAACCCTTTTCGGAGAGAAGCCGCCTCCCTTCATCCTCGTTCGTTCCCGCGAGCCTGACGATCACCTTCTGGGAGATACCTGCCGCGATGATTCCCTTGGCCACCTCGTCACACTTTGTGATGCCGCCGAGCAGATTCACCACGATGACCCTGACGGTCGGGACGCTCGCCACGAGCCGGACCGCGTTTTTCACCCGTTCGCTCTCGGCCCCGCCGCCTACGTCAAGGAAGTTTGCCGCCTTCCCCCCGTAATACTCGATAAGGTCAAGCGTCGCCATCGTGAGACCGGCACCATTGCCGATCACGCCGATCTTTCCGTCAAGCTCCACGTAGGAGAAGCCGTGCTTCTCGGCCTCCCGCTCCCGCTCCGAGAGATCGCGGTTAACCGTGATCCCCTGCCTGCCCAGCGCATTGTCGTCCACGATGATCTTCGCATCCGCGGCAAAGACGCCGGACGGCGTTATGACCAGCGGGTTGATCTCGGCAAGCAGCGCGTCCTTCTCGATGAAGACCCGGTAAAGCCTGTTGATGATCGGCCCGATCTCCTTTGGGGCCGTACCGAGAAGTTCCCGGATCATGAAGGGTGGGAGGTCTTTCATGAGAGGGTTTGCGACAACCTTCCGGATCAACTCCGGGTGTTCCTTTGCAGTGATCTCAATCTCAACCCCCCCTGCTTCGGTGAAGAGGATAAGCGGCTGCCGGTTCGAGCGGTCTACGGTGATCGAGAGGTAGTACTCGTGCTGGATCCCGAGCTTCTGCTCAGCTCAGGATCTCCTTCACGGGCAGGCCCTTGATCTGCTTTCCGAAAAGCTCCTTTGCGACTATCACGCCCGAGGCCTTGTCAGCCATCAGGATGCCGCCGGCCTTACCCCTCCCGCCGACGTCCACCTGTGCCTTGAGAACAAACGCATCGCCAAGCTCCGCAAGGTGCGGAGTAAGTTCATCCGGAGAGCGTATCAGGAATCCCGCCGGGACCGGGATCCCGGCTGCCTTTATCACATTCTTTGCCTCGTATTCACGGAGTTTCATGGCTGTTTTTCCCCTCCTGCAAGAGCTATCCCGAGCTCCATGGCTTTCGTGTTGAGCGCCTCTGTGCCTTTTGGCACGGAATCGAGGATTGCTTTCTTGAGCGCCTCTTCACTGACGACGTGTGTATACCTGACAAGCGCCCCGAGCATCACGATATTTGCGACAATATCCCGGCCAAGCGTTTTTTTCGCCTCTGCCGTCGCCGGGATCTCATAAAACGTGCAGTCCGGGCGTGAATGGACGAGAGAGGAGTCGAGAATCATGATGGCATCGGGCCGGGTGGCGGCACCGTACTTCTCGAATCCTTCCTGGGACATGATCACAAAGAGATCGGGATTTGCCACCTTGGGGTAAAGGATCTCCTCATCGTCGATGATCAACGCGCTCATTGAGGCCCCGCCCCGGGCCTCGGGTCCGTAGACCTGTGTCTGCACCGCGAACTTGTGGTCGTACATCACCGCCGCACGCCCGAGAATGACCGCGGAGAGGATGATTCCCTGCCCGCCAAACCCGGAGAACCTGACCTCGCGCCTCATGGCTTTGCCTCCGGGGGTGGCAGCCCCATTGCGGGCCTATTGCGCCGCATCAGTTCCCCGACAATATACATATCCTCCGGGATCGCCTCGCCCTGTTCAAGCATCCGGTCCCGTTTTGCCTTTAAAAGTGAGTGCGCCTTAAGATACTCGATCTGGTCAGCCACCTGACGGAACTTGTTCCGGCGCCCGAAATTTGTCGGGCACTGGACCAGCGCCTCGATAAACGAGAACCCGGGTGTCTCAAGACCCGCTTTCACCGCCCGCTCGAGTTCCTTAACGTGATAGGAGGTCCATCGGGAGACATAGTTTGCACCCGCGGCAATTGCGAGCTCCGAGAGATCGAAGGCCGGCTCGGCGCACCCGTACGGTGTGGTGGTCGAGAGGCATCCCCGGGGGGTGGTTGGGCTGCCCTGGCCGCCGGTCATGCCATAGATCTGGTTGTTCATACAGACTACGGTGAGATCGATGTTCCGGCGGCAGGCGTGGATAAAATGGTTACCGCCAATGGCCGCAAGATCCCCGTCCCCGGTAAAGACAACAACATGGAGTTTCGGGTTTGCCATCTTGACGCCGGTGGCAAAGGCAAGCGCCCGCCCGTGGGTCGTGTGGAGCGAATCGGTGACGATATAGCCCGGTGCCCGTGATGAGCAACCGATGCCGGACACAAAGACCGTATCCTCTTTCCTCCAGCCCATGGAATCTACGGCTGCAAGCGTGCAGTTGATGATCGTGCCGTTCCCGCAGCCGGCGCAATAGATATGGGGCAGCCGGTCCTGCCGGAACCAGTCCTCAAAACTCATGCCTTTGCCTCCCAGATACCAGAGAGTTCTGCCGGTGTATGCAGGTCCCCGCCAAGCTTCGGAACGGATATGACCGGCACCTCCGTGTGCCGCTCGATCTCCCGGGCGATCTGGCCGAGATTAAGTTCAGGGACGATAAACCGCCGGGCGTGCCGAAAGAGTGCCAGTGCGTGGGAGGGGAACGGCCAGACCGTACGGATCCGCAAAAAGCCGATATTCTTCCCCGTGTGATCGGCGATCACCTGCTGGACGGTGCGGACGGGTGCGCCGTATGCGATAAACACCTGCTCTGCATCGGGATTGATCACATCGAAATCCGCGAGTTCCTCTGTTGCCGATTCGATCTTGTCCACGAGTCTTTTTACGAGTGTTGCGTGCAGGCCGGGGTTTGTTGCGCACGGGTATCCCCGCTCATCATGAGTGAGCCCGGTCACATGTGTCTCGTAGCCTTTCCCGAATTCGGGGAACCCGGGAATGAGGCTCCCCGCTGCCCGGTTTAAACGGCGGGGTGCCGGGGACAAACGCCGGCCGGTATTCTCTACAGTTTCTGGTACGATTATGCGTTCCCGCATGTGCCCGATCACCTCGTCAGCCATCAGAAAAACCGGCACCCGGAACCGGTCTGCAAGGTTGAACGCCTTTACCGTGAGATCGTACATTTCCTGTACGCTTGCGGGACAAAGCGCAATAATTGCATAATCGCCATGTGACCCGAACCGGCACTGCATCATATCCCCCTGTGCAGCCATCGTGGGCTGGCCGGTGGAGGGGCCGCCCCGCTGCACGTTCACGATCACGCAGGGAGTCTCGGTCATCGCCGCGTACCCGATATTTTCCATCATCAGGGAAAATCCCGGGCCGCTCGTCGCCGTCATCGCCCGGGCGCCGGTCCATGCAGCACCGATGACGGAGGCGATACTCGCCAGTTCGTCCTCCATCTGGATAAAGACCCCGCCCTTTTTCGGCAGCTTCACGGCCATATGCTCAGCCACCTCCGTCGAGGGGGTTATCGGGTATCCCCCGAAGAACCGGCATCCTGCCGCAAGGGCACCTTCTGCGGACGCAATGTTTCCCTGCCAGAATTCAAGTCTCGACGTCAATATTCAATCGCCACCTTATGGGGTTCGTACGGTTCTTCCTCTACCCAGTGAATAGCCTGGTCGGGACAAGTGAGCTGGCAGACGCCGCAGAGCTGCCGTCCGTAGAGATGGCGGAGCCTGCAGTTGGTGCAGCGCTCCGGCCGGTCAAGTTCCGGCACGATGATCCCCCGCCGGTTAGGGTTTTTCCCCTCTTTGAAAATCCGGTACGGGCAGACCTTTGTACAGAGATTGCAGCCCTTGCACCGGGTCTCGTCAATGGCGAGTTTCATCTGGATCTGTCCTATCTATGTAGCCAGTGAGGTGAAAAAAATCTATGTGTTACGTGCATTCCCGTCTCTGTCCCGGCCCTGATGCATGTTGTGCATGTTCCCGCACGGCCTCGAAGAGATCGTTGCCGTGTGTATCGATCCCAACCACGAGGGGCAGCCGGTCAAGCTCGATTACCCAGACCGCTTCTGCCATGCCAAGATCCGGGAAGTGGACGCCTTTCAGCGTCATGTGCGATGCAGCAAGCGCCGCACAGCCCCCGGTAAAGGCAAAATAGACGCCTCGTCCCCGGAGCTGCTCACGCACGGTGGCATTCATTCCGCCTTTCCCGATGAGTCCCCTGACCCCCCGGTCGAGCAGGAAGCCGGAGAGGGTGTTCATCCGGGCCGAGGTGGTCGGCCCTGCGGCCACGATCCTGTCGTCTTTTATTACCGGGCCGCAATGGTAGATCACGGCCCCCTTCGGGTCAAACGGGATCCCCTCTTTTTCCATACGGAGATGTGCCTCGTCGCGTGCAGTGTAGACGAGGCCTGAAAGCTCGACCCTGTCCCCCGCGTGGAGGGCGAGGATCTCATCCCCAAGGGGCGTCGTCAGCCTGACAGCTTTTTGCTCACCAGTCCACCTCCACGGTTGCATGCCGGTTTGCCCAGCACTGCACGTTCACGGCGACAGGGAGTGAGGCGGTATGGCATGCCGCGGTCTTTATCTTGACGGCAAGCGCCGTGGTATTTCCGCCAAGCCCCATCGGGCCGATCCCAAGACGGTTCACTGCGTCGCAGAGTTTCTGTTCGAATGCGTCCATCCGGTCGATCGGCTGGAGCAGAGCCTCCTTGGCAAGTGCCGGGGCGGAATCGAACGTGCCCCCGATCCCCACCCCCAGCACAACCGGCGGGCAGGGCCGTCCTTCGGCAATCAGCATCGTCCCGACCACGACCTCTTCGATCTTCCCAACCTGTGATGGCAGGAGCATCACCACCCGGGACACATTCTCTGCCCCGGCGCCCTTGGGCATCACGGTCACTGCAAACCGCTCACCGGGCCGTACATGGATTGCAGGCATCCCAACCCCGGTATTATCCCCTGAATTGTGACGGGTGAGGGGATTGACAACGTTGGGGCGCAACGGAACCTCGTTTGTTGCCCGGCGGATGCCATCTGCGATAGCATCAAAAAGAACCCGGGAGAACGGCACACCTGGGGGCATGGTGAGGTAGACAACCGGCACACCGGTGTCTTGGCAGAGTGGTACGCCCAGGTGCTCGGCTGCAACAATATTCTTTGTTATATTTTCATATTCCCCTACAGCCACTGCATTTGTCTCGGAGGCGGCAGCTCGTTCAATCGCCTGTTTTACATCAGCGGGCAGGTATATGACCGCATCCCTCATGGCCCTGCACGTTGCGGTTGCCAGTGCCTCCCGCAGACCCGCTGTCTCCCCTCGCTGCATTTATCCATAGTTAGGCGGCAGGGAGGTTATATACTGTGCGACTGGCGGCAGGGATGCAGTATGCCGGGGCCGGGTTATCAGACGGTCTTTTGAGAAGATAAAAAAAGTCTAAAAAAAGAAGCGTGCTGCCGGACGATCCCGCTTTCCAGAGTCTCAAAAAGGAAAGAAAAGACCGGGGGATCCGGTTATTTCTTGTCCTTGCCACCCTTGGCCGGGGCAGCCTTTCCACCCTTGTGGTCTGCGCCCTTTGCAGCCTCTGCACCCTTCGCTGCCGGTTCTGCCTTGGCGGGTTCAGCACCCTTGTGCGCACCACCCTTGTGGTCTGCGCCCTTTGCAGCCTCTGCACCCTTCGCTGCCGGTTCTGCTGCCACTGCTTCGGTTTCAGCCTCGACCTTGACCGGTGCTGCGATCTTATCACCGGCGATCTTCGGAGCTGCGACGATCCTGCCGCTCACCTTGATGGTGTGGACCTTGAGATGGGATGGGGTCGGGAGCTTGTGGGCCCCGTTTCTCATTGCGGCCTTGATCTTGTCCAGGGTACTGGGCATTTGAATAAACCGTGAATATGATCTGCCCGGCCTCGACCCGTGCTGCCGTCCCTACCGCCTTGCCGAATGCAAGGCGCATACCTTCCGAGACACGGTCTGCCCCTGCACCGGTTGCCTGCTTGTTCTCGCGGAGCACGTGGTGCGGGAAGACACGGACCTTGAAGTGAAAGTTTGTCCTTCCGACATCCTTCAAGAGCTTCCTGTTGATCGAGATACGGGATGCCTCAAGGGCGCTATGCCGGATCTGGCAGGTCTCCTCGACAATCAGGTCAATCTCTGTCGGGAATTCCTGGGAGAGGTTTCCCATCTCAAACTGTACAATCTTGTTGCCGGGAACCCCGCCCATGTACTCACGCCGTGTATAGGCCTTCTTTGCAAGGTTCCTGTACATCTTCCCCGGTTTTCTTACCATTGCGTCCTACTCCTAGTGTATGAATCGTAAAAGCAGGCACGAAAACACAGATAATACAAGGCTGTCGTGCCGGCACACTTCACAAACTGCTTTTATAAAATAGAGATTGAGCGTATTAAACCTTACTGGATGAGATCCGACTCTTCCCGGATCATATCGAGCAGGTGACGCCGGACCTGGCCGAATTCTTCACTTGTACGCTCGCGGGGACGGGCGCCCGGGATGGTGACAGTTTCCTTGATCCTGCCCGGGCGCTGCGTAAGAACGACGATGCGGTCAGCAAGGAACACGGCTTCGTCAACGCTGTGGGTCACAAAGAGGATCGTCTTTTTTGTCTTCTCCCAGATCCGGAGCAGTTCATGTTGCATCCGGTTACGGGTCTGGGCATCGAGCGCCCCGAATGGCTCATCCATGAGTAGGATGGATGGCTCGATGGCAAGTGCCCGTGCCACGGCCACCCTCTGCCTCATCCCCCCGGAGAGCTCGTGGGGGTACCTCTTTTCGAACCCTTTGAGGCCCACGAGATCGAGGTACTTCTCCGCAGCTGTCATGCGGTCCGGTTTATTCATCCCCCGTAGTTCAAGGCCGAGCATCACGTTCTCCTCTACCGTCCGCCACGGGTAGAGGGAATACTCCTGGAAGATCATTGCCATTTTCGGGCTCGGGCGGGTCACCGGCATCCCGTCAACAGATACCGACCCGGATGACGCGGATTCAAGCCCGGCAACGATGCGGAGTAAGGTGGTCTTGCCACATCCCGACGGCCCGAGAATGCAGATGAACTCCTCGTTATTGACGGAAAGCGAGATATGGGAGAGTGCTTCGATCGTCTCTGCATTCTCTGAAGAAAATGTCCTTGATAGATCACTGATGACCAGCGTCATCGTTCCAGCCCCCTCCACCCGAACCAGCGTTTCTCCACTGCTTTGAAGCCCTGGTCAACCGCGAGGCCGATCAGGCCGATCACGATGATGCCGGCAATGATCACGTTGATCTGCCCCAGATTGTAGGCGTACATGATCAGGTAACCGAGACCTGATGTCGGACCCGGCAGGATCTCTGCGGCCACCACGCACATCCACGAGATCCCAAAGCCAACCCGGAGGCCGGTCCAGATGGTCGGGGCGGCGCCCGGCAGAACAACCTTCGTGAGGATCTGGCGTTCGCTCGCCCCAAGAGTCGTGCTCACTTCGACCCAGGTATTCTTGATTCCCCGTACCCCGTCTACCGTATTGAGCAGAATAGGGAATATTGCCCCGATAAAGATGATGAATACGATAGAGACAATCCCGATCTTGAACCAAGCCAGTGCAAGAGGCACCCACGCAAGAGGAGGAACCGGGCGGAGGAGCTCCAGCGTGACATCAAAAAAATCATTGAGCACGGCAAACCTGCCCATGCCTATCCCAAGGGGGATGGCCACGGCTGCGGCAAGAGCGAACCCTAAGACCACACGTTCGATACTCACCAGGGCGTTTTCGACAAGACTGCCGGTGCCGAGGATATCTGAAAACGGGGAAAGCAGCACCGGGATTACCGTCTCAAGTTTCGGCAGGAAAAAAGGGTTGTTGACGATAATTGCCGCGACCTCCCACCCGATGATGAGAAGTACGGGCAATACCAATCCGAGACGCCGTGTCATTGTTCCTGATTATAATGACACGCTATCCTCATCAAACTTTCACTTCGGTGACGGCAATTCCGCTGCTCTGCAGGGCGCTGCGGATCATGACATCCTGAATGGATCCCTTGCCGGGCGCTGCAATCACCAGCGGTTTTCCTGCATCCGAGCGCTCCTTTGCCCATGCGGCGAAACTCTGCCAGTCCTGTGCAGGTGCGCCGTTTGCGACGACAAGCCCGCTTCCCAGGTTGTCGATCGGGTACGCAATCGTGATCGGGGTGCCTATGTCAATAGCGCTGATCGCCGGCGGGACACCGACATAGGACATCTGGATCGAGTTGGTGGCTGCAAGCTGCATCAGGTTGGGCCCGGCGTTTGCCGGCACAAGGTTGACCGTGGCGATTTTCTGGCCGTTCACAAGGAAGTCCGCGACAGCCGGTTTTGCTGCTGTCAGGTCTTCGGGCTTGAGGGCGATACCATAAGTATCATTGAAGTACTGCCAGTCCTTGACCGCGACAAAGAGTGCGGAGTGGTCGACTGCCAGGAGGTACCCGACTCCAACCGTGTTCTGCACGGGTGCAGGTTTGGTTACGTTCTTTGAAGCGAGGATGGCTGTTGCACTGGTGTACGGCTGGAAGTTGTAGAGGACGGCATCCTGGTTGGAACTGTTCGCGACATAGCCTTTGACGGTCCCCAGGTTAATAAGTGCCTGCACGAAATCCGACGTGCTGGCCTTCCATGAGTCCGAAGGATTGTTCGAGAATTCGATGGTCGGCAGGGAGTTGTTGACCACAGTGACCGATGAAACACTCACGTTTCCATAGGTGAAGTTCTGTCCGCCGGCCAGCCAGTCCGCATCAATCGCGGCAGTTTCCTGCGGGTGGTCGTTGATGTACTGGGTTGCTGCAAGGTTAAGCGCGGAGAAGTCATTGACAAAGTCCGGGTTCTGGGCGTAGAAATCCTTTCGCACGACAAAGACGTTCTGCGGGTGGTCGCTCCATTCCCCGGCAGGCGGGAGGTCCTTGGAATAGACCGCGACCTGGCCGATATTGCTTTCCACGCCGGCTTCGACAACCGGCTGCCAGGCAATGTACCCGTCAATCTGGCCAGTGGCGAGCAGGGACGGCATCGGGCCGACACCGGCCGTTTCCAGGATGCCGACGGTTCCGTTGGGTGCCGACGAAGCACTCCCGGATGGACTGGCAGGCTGGGTGCAGCCGGCTGCGAGCAGTACAAGGATAAGGGCAAGTGCGATGAACACAGCTGCCGCAATCTTGATGGATTTCATAGGCATGGTTTATCCGGGCGATAATAAAAAAGTGCGTCATTCCGGCACAAATTTTATCTTTTTGGATAATAAATAGGGATTAAAAATTACAATTGGATAATAAATGAGCATGTATTGTCCACAAATCATTGAATTTTCTCTATTGGCAGGTCACCGGTTTTGGACAAAAAGAAATTTTCTTGTAATAATTGGTCTCATTGTATCTTTACTATGGCACATGTGGACCCGGTCGACCGGCTTATGCGCGCTGCGCTCACCTCAGATGAGGCATTCGTAGCGACATTAAACGATATCCTGAAAACCGACCTGCGCATCAGCGTTCGGGATCTCGCGGAGCACTGCGGGATTGCCCAGAGCTCGCTCTATAAGATCCTGAACGGGAAACGCTCGCCCAATCTCTCGACCCTGCGGGAGATCGTCAGGGCACTGCGACAGTTCTACCACGTGGGCGACGAGAACTTCATCGGCCTCATTGCCGCACGGCCGGTCCTTGAGAGCATCGAAGAACGGTTTGCCGATGTGGACGGTCACCGTATGCGGGTCCGGGAGTACCCGGTCCATACGATGGAGGATGCGATTGTCGCTGCGGTCCGGGCCGAACGGGAAGGAGCGATTGCGATTGTCTGCGCCCCTATCGTGTCAAGCATCATCGAGCAGCTGGTCCACGTGCCGGTGGCAACCATCATCCCTAGGGAATCGGTCCAGCGGGCGATCGAGCTTGCCGCCCGGAAGGCGTGGATTTAATCGATCCACGCACACACATGAGTGTACATTAGTATGGTGAGGAAGAACGGATGCGGACCGATGTAGTAAGACTGGGACGCCTTTCGGGGGAGAGGACGGGAGAGATGATGCGCTTCCTCTCATCGATGCGATCCGACCGCTGTATTGCCGATGCCGACGTGCTCGTGGATATCGCCCATGTACTGATGCTCGAACGGCAGAAGATCATCAGCACCGATATCGCAAAGCAGCTCCTGCCGGCGCTGCTCGAGCTCAACAGCGAAGGGGTCCCCGAGGAGGTCTTTGACGACCGGTTCGAGGACGTCCACGCGGGGATTGAATCACTCTTAATCGAGGCTGTGGGCCCGGATGTCGGCGGCCGCATGCACATGGGGAGGTCGCGCAACGATGAGGTGGCGACCTGTATCCGGCTCAAGCTCCGGGAAGACATGCTCAAGCAGATGGCGGCACTCCTCAAGGTCCGCGAAGTGCTCATCGCGCTTGCTGAGCAGCACCGGGAGTCGGTCATGCCCGGTTTCACCCATATGCAGCACGCCCAGCCTACCACCCTCGCCCATCACCTCCTTGCCTATGAGCAGCAGTTCACCCGGGACTTCGACCGGCTACGCGACGCGTACGCCCGGGTCAACCTCTGCCCGCTCGGGGCGGCTGCATTTGCATCCACCGGGTACCCCATCGACCGCGAGTACATCGCAAAACTGCTCGTGTTCGATGGTCTGGTCGTCAACACCATGGACGCCGTGGCGACCCGGGACTTTGCCCTTGAAACCCTTGCCGATCTCTCCATCCTGATGGCAAACGTGAGCCGGCTCTGCGAGGAGCTGGTCATCTGGAGCACCTCGTTTGTGAAGTTCGTCACTCTCGACGATGCGTTCTGCTCGACCTCGTCGATCATGCCGCAGAAGAAGAACCCGGACACCGCCGAGATCATGCGGGCAAAGACCGGGTCGGTCTTCGGGACCTTCACGGGAGCGCTCATGACGGTTAAGGGTCTCCCCATGAGCTACAACCGCGACCTCCAGGAGCTCACCCCCAACATCTGGCGCGGGATGCGGGATGCTAAAGAAAGCCTGCGCCTCCTCATCGACATGCTTTCGAGCGCCACATTTGACACTGAGCGCATGAAAGAGGAGGCCGGCAAGGGGTTCTCCACGGCAACCGAGCTTGCCGATACCCTCGTACGGGATTACGGTCTCCCCTTTCGCATGGCCCACAACATCGTCGGCCGGGCAGTCCAGAAGGGAAATCTCTCCCTTGAGACCCTGGAAGCGGCGGCAAAAGAGCTCGATCTCGGGATCTCGCTTGCCAATAAGGGGCTCACGCAGGACCAGATCGATAAAGCTCTTGATGTGACAAACTCGGTCGGTCTCCGGCGGGCGACCGGTGGGCCGGCACCGTTTGCCACAAAGATTGCAATAGCGGACCGGAAGAAACTTCTCGACACGGACTCGGCGTTCATCGATGAGCGTCTCGCAAAGATCTCAAAGGCAAAAGAGGACCTGATCTCCGATGCACGGAGGCTGGTAGCATAACGCATTCGTTTTCTGCCGGCGACCATATTTCCTGCACCTATGGCAACAAAACACTTTCCGGGACCTACATCACCGATCGCGACGGCATGGCGGTCGTAAAACTCTCAAGCGGTTACAATATCGGCGTCGAAAAAGCGTTCTGCACGCTCGTCTCCCCCGCACCTGCATCTGCGCCCCGTGCGGCGCCAATCCGACAGGACCCGAAGCTTCCCGAGCTTGCCATCATCTCGACCGGTGGCACGATCGCAAGCCGGATCGATTACCGGACCGGGGCCGTGACCAGCCAGTTCGACGCGGACGATATCCTGACCGCGATCCCGGCGCTTGCGGAGATCGGGCGGTACCGCACAAAGGTGCTCTACACAATCCTCTCCGAGAACATGACGCCGGCGATCTGGCAGGAACTCGCAAAAGCCGTCTATGATGAGATCAAACACGGCGTAACGGGTGTGATCGTTACCCATGGCACGGACACGATGGCCTACAGTGCGGCCGCCCTCAGTTTCATGATCGACACCCCGGTCCCGGTCATCTTCGTAGGGTCCCAGCGTTCAGCCGACCGCCCGTCAAGCGACAATGCGATGAACGGGGTCTGTGCGGCGCTCGCGGCAGAAAGCGATCTCGGGGAAGTGGCAGTTGTCATGCACGCGACCACGAACGACGACTCCTGCGCCATCCACCGGGGAACGAGGGTGCGGAAGATGCATACCTCCCGGCGCGACGCATTCCTGAGTATCGGTATTCCCCCGGTCGGCACCGTGGACTATGCCACCCGCACCGTGACCCTGACCGGTGAGGCAGTCCGGAGGGGTACGCACAAACTCGCCCTGCACGATAAGCTCGAACCGCACTGCGGCCTCCTCCAGTTCTACCCGGGCATGTCCCCCGATCTCCTGAAAGCATACGCGGGATACAAAGGGCTTATCCTCTCGGGCACCGGCCTCGGACACGTCAGCACGGCCATGATCCCGCAGATAAGAAATCTGATCGCGGGCGGGACGCAGGTGGTCATGACCTCGCAGTGCATGAACGGCCGGGTCTGCGACCGGGTCTACGATACGGGTCGCGACCTCCTTGCAGCGGGAGTCATCGAAGGTGGCGACATGCTCGCCGAAGTGGCGCTTGTCAAGCAGATGTGGGTGCTGGCAAATGAGAAAGACCCGGCAAAAGCAGCGGCGCTGATGAAGACCGATCTCAAAGGCGAATGCATGCGGAGGAGTGCCCATGGACTGTAATGAATTTGGGCACACAGTCTTATCCATAGTGGATGGAAAACTCGTCCTGCCGAAAACCAACTATAAAGATGTGGGCCTCGTGGCCGGTATCGAGATCCACCAGCAGCTCGACACCAAAGAGAAACTCTTCTGCCATTGCCCGACGACGCTCATGGACACCACCGGGCACACGGGAGAGTTCTTCCGGTACCTCCGGGCGACCGAGAGCGAGATGGGCGAGATCGACCGGGCCGCACAGGAGGAGATGAAGCGGGTGCGCAAATTCCAGTATTACACGTACCCCTCAACCTGCCTTGTCGAGAACGATGAGGAGCCGCCTGCGCCACTCAACGACGAGGCGCTTTCCATCGGCCTCACTCTTGCAAAGACGTTTGGCATGACGCCGATCCCGCAGATTCATACGATGCGAAAGCTCGTGATCGACGGCTCCAACACGAGCGGGTTCCAGCGGACGGCCCTTGTCGCCATCAACGGCGCCCTCCCGAATGGCGGGAGCATCGAGACGATCTGTATCGAGGAGGAAGCGGCACAAAGGGTTAAAGACGACATCTTCTCGCTTGACCGGCTCGGCATCCCGCTCGTTGAGATCACGACCTCGCCCTGCATGCACACTCCCGAGGACGTCCAGCAGGTCGCCGAGTACATCGGCATGGTGCTCCGGTCGACCGGCGCGGTCAAGCGCGGCCTCGGGACGATCCGGCAGGATGTCAATATTTCTATCAGAGATGGCGCCCGGGTCGAGATCAAGGGTGTGCAGGACCTCGCCCTGATCGCGGAGGTCGTTCGCCGGGAAGTCCAGCGACAGCGGGAGCTGCTTGCCATCCATGCGGAGTTGAAAAAGCGCCACGCAAGTGTTGGGACAGATAAGATAGATATCACGGATCTCTTCAAGGAGACCAAATCAGCCGTTCTCAAAAAGGCAAAGAAGATCTATGCCCTTGTTCTGCCGGGCTTTCCCGGCCTTGTCGGCCGTGAGATCCAGCCCGGCCGGCGGCTCGGGAGCGAGATGTCGGATTATGCGAAGAAGTGCGGGGTCGGCGGGATCTTCCACACCGATGAACTGCCCGCGTATGGCGTCACCGCAGAAGAGGTCGGACGCCTCCGGGAGTTCGTCCACGCACAAGAAAAGGACTGCGTAATCCTCGTTGCCGGCGCAAACGAGAAGCAGGCAGGCTGCGCATGGAACCAGGTACACAACCGGGCGAAGCTTGCCCTCTCGGACAAGCCCGTGCCCGAAGAAACGAGGAAGATGCTCGAAGAGGGCAGCACCGCGTACATGCGCCCCCTCCCCGGTGCAGAAAGGATGTACCCCGAGACCGATGTGCTCCCGGTCCGGATCGATAAGGCCCGGTGGAACGTAGTGACCGTGCCGGAACTCCTGACCGTCAAGGCAGAACGGTATGAAAAAGACCTCGGGCTCGCTCCCGCGGTTGCGCGGCAGATGGCGTTCTCTGAGTACCGCCCCCTCTTCGAGCGTGCGCTGTCCGCGGGGATCAAGGCAAACCTCGCGTCCCGCACGCTCCTTGCAACCCTCACGGAGATCCGCCGTGACGGTGCAGATACCGATAAGATAACGGACGATGCGATCCTTGCCGTGCTTAAGTCAGTCACCGGCAGTGGACACGTCAGCGTATCTGGTTCCGCCGCGCTCCATAAGGAAGTAGCAAAAGAGGCCATCCCGGAGATCCTCACGGCCATCGCCGGGGGAAGTACCGCTGAGCAGGCAATGGCCAAGCTTGCCCCGGCCGTCTCCCGCGACGAGCTCGAAGCGGTGATCAAAAAGATCGTCGCGGGGCGTGTTGAGTTCGTCGCCCAGAAGCAGAAGGCGGCGCTCGGCCCCCTCATGGGTGTGGTGATGCAGGAAGTCCGGGGATCGGTGGACGGGAAGGTTGTCAGTGAGCTTCTCCGGAAAGAGATTGAGAAGGTGCTGGCCGATAAGAAATAATTGAGTAATTCCTTTTTCATTTTTGGCTCGTCTGTTTTTACCTATTGTGATAATTGAGCGATGGCTCCCCGCCTCAGGGCCCCTCGCGGGGCACGGCGGGGCGAGTGAGAGTGTCCGAACTTTCTCCCTGATCCGCCGGAGGGTGCCCCCTCGGGGCGGCTGCACTCCTCGCTCGTGGGGGCGTGGAGGCATCAGCCCCCATCATCATGATTCACCTCCCCCAGATCCGAATGATCCATTCAGGCCCTTGCCAAAGATTTCCAAAAAAGATCGGGTCATGAGATGAGGATTCCGGAAAAAGAGCGACTCATCAGATGAAGATTTTTAAAAAAGTTCGAGTCGCGAGCCGGCAATTCCGGAAAAAGAACGCCCCGGCAGTTACTCATTCTTAGAAATTTCTCCCCCCTTTCCAAAATTTCCCGAAAAATTCGTACTCTCTTCTCCCGAACGATCTGAAAAATTCTAAATTGTAACTAATAGGCAACGGGGACCCCCCTCAGCACATCCCCGATCCTTTCTCCACCCATACGGGCCCGTATTGAGCCCGGATTGGCCTTTCCGGGATTCAAACGGAGCTTGTATCGGGCTCCTTTTCATAATAATCCCAATTTGGCCTTATTTTGGCAAACGGACAAATTAAAAGGTTCACATATACGTGTTTTACGGGCCAATCTCGCATAAAACGGGCAATTGATGGATCCCGAAAAAAGAGGCCGAAAAAAGGCCACTATAGCCCGATTATGGGTGTTATATGGGGCTCAATTTGGCCTTATTTTGGCAAATTGGGCGATAAAATCCGTCTGATTTGTCTCCTATGGAATCGGACGGTTTTACGGGCATATTTTGGTGAGGGAAAATACGGAAAATAGGTTTGAATTGGTAATGTATCGTGTAAAAAAAAACTCACGACCGGACACGAATGTCTATGGTATACGACCGGAGATTCTGCCCGCTGATCTCAAAGTCGTAAACCGAATCCCCGGAATAGTATTTCTGTGACCAGGGCCGGGGATCGCCCACTCTCTGCCAGAGTGTGGAGTCCAGGCCTCCCGGGGGTTGTACCGTATCGAAGATCTTTCCTGAATTATGATCAACGATCGTAATGGTGAGGCTGGGAAAAACCGCAGAAGCCGATGACACAGACTGAGCATTCTGTCCTCCCATGGTAAGGGGGTCTGCAGTATACCAGAGTTCCCAGTAACTTGACGGAATCGAGACGTTTGTTACCGTTTCATTGCCTATCCCGATGATTGTCCGGATAGTAGTCAGACCGGCGCTCTCCGGGATTGCCCGGCGGTTGTGTTTGACCTGTTGTGATCATCGCGGTCGGAGATGGGGTTGGAGTGGAAAGTTGTACTTCAGGAGAGGGTGTCGGAGCAGGGGTGTTTACCGGGGTCTGGACCGGTGCCGGGGCAGTGCCTGAAGATACAGATTGTGTGCATCCGATGATCGCGGCAGTAATTGCGATCAGGAGGAGCAGGGGAACAATAATTTTCATACTCGTGATTATGGTAGGACGAACAATAAGAATTCCTCTTCTAAGCTCTTCCATGCTGATATCTCTCCCGGCTTTTGACAGTGGTTCCTGAGGAAATCTACCTCTTGCAAATCCCCCAGATTTGGTACATCATTTGCTTTATTAATGGAGCCCATGACCTGAAAGTACACTTTCATGGGATCCTTTCTCCGACGGAGAGTTTCCTGGTCAAATCCGGGGCTGTGGGGTTCCAGTGGAAATAGTGCCAACGCCCGACAAAATTCTCTTTATAAATCATTATTTTCAGAAAATGACCGTTTTAATCAGGAAAAAACCGTGCAATTTATAAGCGTTTTTTTCATCGCGAAAAAGCGGGAGGTTCAACTAATCATGCGGGATGCCGGAAGGGCCAGGAATGCGTTTATTGCCAGAAAATAAAGTGGTCCTGTTCGAGCCAAAACCGGGTGCGGTTTTTCGGAGAAACACCCGGGATCCACTGCCGGTAGCATCCCATGCGGCTGGCAGGGGGCATCCGGATGACGGGAGACCCTTTTTACTGCCTCGTTCAGGCAATCATACCCCTTCAGGCACGGGAAATGCTAACCTATTTTATTTCCTCCCGGGGGAGCCCCGGGTGATATTAGTGCAGGAGAGAGTAAAAACCGCCAGATCAGGATCTGAGCCCGGAATCGATGCGTTCCTGGAGGCGTTTGCCGTGTGAGCCGTTCCAGTACAGTTTCCTGCACTGGTCGCACCAGAAAAACGTGTAGCCGGTCCGGTCACGCGGCGCGTATCCGGCAGACGCTATCTCTTCTTCGGTTGCAACCCGGATTATGGTATTGCAGAGCGAGCACCGGCTCATGGGGAGGCGCCGTTCGACAAGGCCGAGATCGGCAAGCTGCTGCACCTGCACGAGCACGTCGCCAGCCGTGACAAGCACCGCATGCCCGCCGCCCCGACGGGCAAGCTCGTGGTCCCGGGTCAGGAGGATCCGGTGTTCGCTCTGTGCAAGCGCAAGGAGCCGGGTGTCCTCGTCGGCATTCCCGGTCCGGAACCCGTTTGCGCTGATCGTGTCGTAGCCCATGAACCGGAGGTACCGGGTGAGGGTGCCCAGCATCCGGTCTGCGAGAAACCGGGTCTCTTGGGAAGCGATGTTATCCGGCATGGCGCACGATCTCGATCTTCTCGCCGCAGCTGGTACACTTGCCGGTCGTCAAGACCTGTGATGCGGCTGGAGAACCCCCGCCGTTCGATGAGCATTGCGCCGCAGGCCGGGCAGTACGTGTTCTGGTACCGGCTGTGGGGGACATTTCCCAGGTACGGGAACCGGAGCCCGAGTTCTTTTGCCCGGGTACAGATCTTCTCGAGAAGCGCGACCGGCGTTGCGCCACGGTCCCTCATCCGGTAATCCGGGTGGAACGCGGAGAAATGCATCGGGGTTTCGGGGCCTAGGTGCTCGATCACCCACCGGATGAGGGACTCCTGCTCTTCCATGCTGTCGTTCGCCCCGGGGATGACGAGCGTCACGGTCTCGATGTGCATGCCAAGCTCCCGTGCAACGACCGCTGCATCCAGCACCGGCTGGAGGTGCGCCCCACAGATCTTCTTATAAAACTCGTCAGTGAACGCCTTGAGATCCACCCGGAACGCGGCAAGCATGGGAGAGAGTTCCCGCAGGGCCTCTTCGGTGATGTAGCCATTCGTCACGTAGCAGGTCCCCAGACCCCGGGCCCGTGCGAGCGTGCCCATGTCAAGCGTATACTCGTGCCAGATCGTCGGCTCGTTATAGGTCCACGAGATGCTCGCGCTCCCGCTTGCGAGGGCACGGGCGACCCCCTCTTCCGGGGAGAGCGGGGAAAGGCGGGCGATTGTTGCGTCTGCCTGCGATATATGCCAGTTCTGGCAGTGCTCGCACCGGAAATTGCACCCGATGCCGCCGAGAGAATACGAGAGGGTGCCGGGCAGGTAATGGAAGAGCGGTTTTTTCTCGATGGGATCCACCGCTTCGGCACTCACGAGACCGTATGTGCTGGCATACAGTGTCCCGCCGGTATTCTGACGGACACCGCAGATCCCGTGTTTCCCGTCGGCAATCGTGCAGCGGTGGTTGCACAGCGAACACTTCACCGCCCGGTTCTCTATCTTTACGTACTGGCGTGCTTCATGCATACCCGATCCCGCCCGTCAACTCCCCGGCTCTTCCTTTGCATCACATCCGGCCGCCTCGTCGTCCACTTCAAGGACAAACGATCCCCGGTATTTGCAGTTCTTGCAGAGATACACCTGCCCCATATATCCCCCGGCAACCGGGAAGATCTCGCGGCTCTTGCAGACCGGACAGCACAACATGGTCGGAACTTCCTTAGAACAACTCTATATGAGCATCCTGTACAAAAACTAGTGCAATGAAGACGGTCGTTATCTCGCTGGGCGGCTCGATCCTGATCCCGGAACTGGAAAATAACCGTATCCCGGCCTATCTTCCGGTCCTTACAAAGATCGCCGCGAAGCACCGGCTCTTCGTAGTCGTCGGGGGCGGCGGCGGGGCACGAGACTATATTGCGGTGGCACGGAAACTGGGCATCGATGAGGGCACCGCGGACGAGATCGGCATTCTCGTGACCCGGCTCAACGCGACGCTCCTGATTGCCGCGCTGGGCGAGGCTGCATACCCGAAGGTTGCCGAGAGCCATTCCGAGGCAAAGAAGTTCGCCGAGTCAAAAAAGATCGTCGTCATGGGTGGTATCACCCCGGGCCAGACAACGGACGCCGTCGCTGCGGTCCTTGCAGAAAGGGTACAGGCGGATGTTTTTGTGAACGTAACCTCGGTTAATGGCATCTACGACAAAGACCCCAACAAGTATCCCGGGGCAAAACACCACCGGACCCTTACCCCGCAGCAGCTGCTCGGGATCGTGGGAAAGGGTGGCCTTGGCGCCGGCTCCCATAATGTCCTCGATATCATCGCCGCCCGTGTGGTGGAGCGCAGCCATATCCCCCTCGTGGTGCTCGATGGTACGAGACCGGAGAACCTTTCCGACGCCCTTCTTCTTGGAAAATGCGATGGTTCCATCGTCAGCGGGACAAAGAAGAAGATTCTCCCGCTGTAAATTTTTCTTTTGAAAACCGGATTGTTCCGATGCGGTGAGGAGATTGCTCTTCCCCTCCCCGTGAACGATAAACGCCGCCTCCCCCGGAGAGGCAACCCCGCGGTGGATCAGCGATAATACAAAACCCAAAACGTTCATGCCCCTCCATGCCCCGGAGAGGCCCTGAGGCGGGGGACTCTCACATTATTTTATCGGCTTTCCCTGGTCGGGTGAGAATTCGGTTGGCTCCTGTGATTTTAAGGAACCCATTAACGGCAGGTATTTTTAGCGGCCACGGACAATATTGTAGGACGCGGGGTAGTAGGGTAGCCTGGTCCATCCTAGAGCGTTTGGGACGCTTTGACGGCGGTTCGAATCCGCCCTACCCCATGAGGATATGAAAGCACAGGATGCCCGCCGGATCTATGCTCTTTTACTAAAACAGTACCCCGATGCCCGTGAGTCACCTACGACGGTCTGCCGGGGAACGCCCTTTGAGGTGCTCATCTTAACCATCCTCTCCGCCCAGACAACCGACCGGGCTGTGCTCATGGTAAAAGAGCCGCTCTTTTCGGCCTATCCGACCCCGCAGGCCCTTGCCCATGCAAAGATCACCGATGTGGAGCCGATTATACACAGCCTCGGTTTTTACCATGCAAAGGCGCGGAACATCATTGCGGCGGCACAGGCACTGATCGCGGACTATGGCGGGGAGGTGCCGGACACCATGGAAAGCCTGCTTGCAATTCCCGGTGTCGGCAGGAAGACCGCAAACATCGTCCTGTACCACGGCTTTGCAAAGAACCATGGCATCGCCGTCGACACCCATGTGCGCCGGCTGGCACAGAGGATCGGGTTCTCGGACACAGATGATGTCAAGGTGATCGAGCGTGACCTCATGGCCCTGTTCCCCCACAAGGAGTGGGGCGATCTCACGGATGTGTTCATCGCACACGGGCGGGCCTGCTGCACGGCGAAAAAACCGCAGTGCCCAAAATGCGTTATAAACACGCTGTGCCGGTATTACCGGGAATTACCTACTAATGAAAAAAGCGGATAAAAGGAACTTCAGGCTCCGACAACGAGCCGGATCACCTGAAAGGCTGCATACCCGATCAGTGCGCTGATCGGGATCGTAAGGATCCAGGCAATCATGATGCTGCGTGCCACGCCCCACTTCACGGTACTTGCGCCCATGGTCGTACCGACGCCCATGATGGACGAGCAGATCACATGCGTCGTGCTCACCGGGATACCGGCCGCAGAGGCACTCAGGATCGTCACAGCCCCGGCAGTTTCCGCAGCAAAGCCGTGCACCGGGCGGAGCTTGGTGATCTTGTATCCCATGGTCCGCACGATCCGCCACCCGCCGGCAAGAGTCCCGAAGGCTATGGTCGTGTAACAGATGATGATCACCCAAAAAGGCACCGGCAGGTGACTGAGATTTGCATTCGCACCGTAATAACCCAGAGAAAAGAGGAGCGGGACGATAATCCCCATCGTCTTCTGGGCATCGTTTGTCCCGTGACTGAAGCTGTACGCTGCCGCAGAGCAGAGCTGGAGTCTCTTGAAATGCCCTTCTGCCGCCGGTTTGCTCGCTTTTCTTGTGATCCAGAGGATCGCGGCCATGAAGAGGAAACCGCAGACAAGGCCAATCAGCGGCGAGAGCACCATAAAGAGCGCAACCTGGCCGACCGTCGACCATTTGATGGCAGCAATTCCTGCCGCAGAGATTCCGGCGCCGGCGAGGCCCCCGATGAGCGCATGGGAAGACGAG
Source organism: uncultured Methanoregulaceae archaeon (assembly GCA_963717525.1). GTDB lineage: Archaea > Halobacteriota > Methanomicrobia > Methanomicrobiales > Methanospirillaceae > Methanoregula. Next base: position 1,363,743 of record OY970343.1, on the reverse strand, counting down.
GTGGGAAGGCCAAAGAACCAGGTAATAATGTTCCAGCTGATAGCACCAGTGAGCGCACCGAGGACGATATAGGGAATAATGGTCAGCGTCACGATATTGAGATCGACGATACTGCTGATGGTGTCTGCCACCGCCACCCCGAAACCGAATGCTGCAAGAAAATTGAAAAAAGCCGCAAAAACCACGGCGTTCCGGGGCGAGAGCACTTTTGTGGATACCACGGTCGAGATCGAATTGGCCGAATCATGGAACCCGTTGGTAAAATCGAAGACGAGCGCTATGACAATGATCGCAACAATAAGGATCAGCGGTGGTGCGATCATATCAGCCCTCCCCGCACAGTCTGGTTCAACGCCATCACCTCACGAGTGCCGGATGGCGATATCGGAGAGTACGTTTGCCACGTCCTCGCAGTAATCGGTTGCCGTTTCAAGGTTCTCGTAGATGTCCTTGAGCTTGATGATCGCTATCGCGTCACTGGTCTTGAAGAGATCGGTCACCGCGTGGGCAAGCACATCGTCGGCGAGGTTCTCAAGCCTGTTCACCTCGATGCAGCGTTCCTCAATATACCGTGGGTCTTTTATCGAACGGATCCCCTTGACCGCTCCCTCGATCTCGACGGCTGAGAGATGGATCAGCTTTGAGAGTTCCACCATGTGGGCATCGGTGTTATCGATGCCATAGTAGAACATCTTCTCGGCCGAGCTGTCGATGTAGTCCATTACGTCGTCAAGCGCAGATGCGAGCTTTGAGATCTCCTCCGGGTCGAGCGGGGTGATGAATGTCCGGTTCAGCTGCTCGTAGATGCTGTGGGTGATCTGGTCGCCTTGGTGCTCGAGCAGTTCGATTGCATGCCGTTTCTCCCTGACATTGGTAAAGTCCTCGCTCAGTGTCACCAGCTGGTACGCCGCCTCCCGTACCGTCGCGGCCTGGCGTTCAAACATGTCGAAAAATATCTTGTCCTGCGGAATCAGCAATTCCCGTAAGCCCATACACAAACCCAGTGGTAATCAGTCGAGCGACCTGAAAAATATAGCGAAATATGGTTCTCACAGGAGAACCGAGTGTACCGTCGCAAAGAGAAGGTACCCGATAAAAGCGCAGGCTGCTGCAAGCGGGATGGTGATCACCCATGCCGTCATCATCTGGCGCACGACATCCCAGTGGACCGCATTTTTCCCCCGTGTCACCCCAACCCCCACAATCGCACCGCTGATAATATGATTTGACGAGACGGGGATGCCGTGCATCGTAACAAACGCGAGCGTCGCACTACCGGAGGTCCCGGCACAGAACCCCTGGTAGGGCCGGATCTTCGTGATCCCTTTTGCCATCTTGTCCACCACCTTCCAGCCGCCAAAACAGGTGCCAAGGCCGATGGCGATGGCCGACAGCAGGATTACCCAGGTCGGGACGGCAAAGGTGGAGAGGAGGCCTGCCGAGACGAGGAGGGCGGTGATCGCACCCACCGCGTGCATCCCGTCGTTTGCCCCGTGGCCGGTAGCCTGGAAGAGGCAGGCAAGGACCTGGAGCGGCGTAAAGATCCTTTTCATCCGGTCCTGGCGGGAGGTCCGGAAAAGATGCGAGACGAGTACATCGAAGAGAAATGCGATGACCGCCCCAAGGACCGGGGAGATGAAGATGAACAGGACAACCACCAGTAGGCCGGTGACCTTGAGCACGCCAAGGACTATCAGGATGGGGATGGCAAGACCCGCCCCGCATATTGCCCCCACGAGAAGGGCCAGCCGGACATCGCCATGGAAGGCTGCCGTGACAAAGAAAATGATAATGGCGCCGACGAGGCCTCCAAAGAGACCCCATGCTAGTACGTGAAGTACCACGCTCGCATCAGGGAGGATGACTGCCGAAAGCCCGAACGCCGCGACACTGGACCCGATAAGGCCGCCGATGAGTGCATGGCTGCTGGAGAGGGGGATTCCGATCCGGGTGGCAGAAAATACTAAGGTGATGGACACGAGCATGCCGATGATAATGGTCGCCGGGGTGAGGGTATCGGGATAGACAATGGCAGTCCCGATCGTTGCGGCAACTGCCGTCGTGAAGACAAAGGGGCCGAACATGTTGCAGACCCCGGTTAAAAAAACCGCCTTTGCCGGGGAGAGAGCCCGGGTTGCGACCACCGTTGCAACTCCCTGTGCAGAATCGGTGAGCCCGTTGAAAAAATTCAGCACCAGCGCGATGAAGATACCAAACAGGATGACGGGATCGAAGATGGTCATGTATGGCTCATAGAGATGTCAGAGAGTGCGTGCCCGACATCGTTGCACTTCTCCATCACCTTTGCCATGCTCTCGTAGATATCCTTGAGCTTGATGATCAGGAGCAGGTCCTGTGTCTTGAAAAGGTCGAGGACGGCCCGGGAGAGAAGTTCTCCGGACAGATTATAGAGCCGGCTGATCTCGATGACGTGGCTGCTCACATCGGCCGGGTGGCTGAGGGTGGCGAGGGCGTCCAGTGCATCGGCAATCTCGTTGCCGGTCATGACGATCAGGTACGAGTATTCCTTGAGGACGTCGTTTGACTGCGAAAGGCCGTAGGTGGCAAGCTGGTGGGTCACCCAGTCAAGCTTGTCCAGTACGTCGTCAAAGGCCGGGGCAAGGCGGGCTATCTCGTCCGGTTCAAGCGGCGTGATGAGCGACTCGTTGAGGCGCTCGTAGATGTGCCGGGTAGTCTCGTCGCCGAGGTGCTCGATCTGGCGCACCTTGTGGGATTTCTCCGTGCCTTCCGGGAGCTCGTGGGTGATCTCGTTTAAGGTCGCCGCTGCCTCTTTGATCTTTGCAGCCATATCCTTGAAGAGGGTAAAAAAGATCTGGTCTTCAGGCAGGATCAGGTCTCGGATGCGCATGGTATCAAAATAACGAGAGGAGTTGTAGTATAAATAGTATCCGCGAAAAGGATGACGGATCCCGAAATGTTGCCAGGGGATCGGAAAATACCCGATCACAAAAAGCGTTCCGGAAAAACAAAAAGGATGGACTGGGCGGGAATTGAACCCGCGGCCTCTCCCATGCCAAGGGAGCGTAATACCACTTTACCACCAGCCCGCTTTACCATTGTTGCACGGCATAGGTTAAAAGAATTGGTGGTACTGCTCTATCTTTCCTGTTCAAGCGGGGTTTCGTCCATCAGATGAAGCGGACACTTTCTTCTGCGAGCCGTTTTTCCCGTTCTTTTTTACCGGCTCCTTCTTCTCCCCGGCCGTTTCTGTAGCATGGCGTATCCAAGCAAGCACCCGTTTTCGCGCTTTCTGCATGTCCGGCTGCTGCACGATGCGGCCATCAACAATGCAGGGTTTCAGGAGCGGAATGGCATTTGCAGGTGAGGCCTGCCCCACGGGAAGGATCCGGTGTTTCCCGCAGACGAGCTCGGTAGATCTGCTTTGTCCCGCTCTTCTTTCCCCGTTTTGCTTTGGGTTTTTTCCCGATCTCCACGATGTCCATGGCAAAATCGATGACAGAGGCGTTTGCGATTGCGCCGCCGATCCCGAATGCATCGACGCAGTCCCGGTATAAGATCACGTCCTCCCTTGTCACTCCTCCCGAGAGGAAGATCTTCACCTGCGAATACCCGTGCGAGTCCAGCTCCCAGCGGACTTCTTCGATGATGGCCCGCATATCTCCCCTGCGGGACCGGGGGGTGTCGAGCCGGACCGCGGTTGCGCCGCACCCGGCAGCACGCAGCGACTCGGTCTTCTCATCGCAGTAGGTGTCGCAGAGCATGATCCGGGGGACATCGGCCGGTGCGTCGCGGTCAAAGGCGCGCCACGCATCTTCCGGCGTATCAAAGCACATCACCATCGCGTGGGGCATGGTGCCGACGATCGGCATGCCGGGGGGCGCGCAGGTATTGGAGACACCGTCGACACCCCCGATCCATGCTGCCCGCTCGATCATGGTTGCGATAGCCGGGTGCTGCCGCCGGGAACCAAAGGAATAGACGGGCCGGCCTTTTGCTTCGCACATGATATGAGCGGTGGCAGACGCGATCCCGGAGGCATGGCAGAGGAACCCGAGGATCGCGGTCTCGTACCGGCAGAAGTCACGGTAGTGCCCGGTGATGCGCAGCACCGGTTCGCCCGGGTAAAAGAGGGTCCCCTCCGGCATCGCATCGACCGTGACCGGAACTCCGGAAAGGAGCGCGAGCACATCGGACAACCCGCAGGCGATCCCCCAGCTGTCCGGGAGCGCCGCCGCCGTCACCTCCATGGTCACGAGCGGGTTGACCTTTTCTCTCGCGAGGACCTCCTCGGTGCGGATAAAATAGATATCCGTGCATTCCCCCCGTTTTATCGTCTCGTCGCTGACGGTATCGAACATGCCCATGAGAAGATAGTGGGGCAGGGACGTTTTTACGTTTAATGGTCGGGACGGTCGTCCCGCCTTTCGCTAGGTATTAGAGCCGGGGCACCCAATCCTTCTTCGAAGACCCATGGCCCGGCTCGTGTATATGCAAAGGATTTCCGGCAAAGGTGCAGGGGGAATCTCCTGATGCTTGGTATCATCGGTGGGACAAGCCTGCTCTTTTCGACCATCCCCGATCTCAAAAAAGAGAGCGTGGCCACACCGTTTGGCAACGCAGACCTTCTCTCCGGCGAGATCGTGATGCTGATGCGCCACCAGTATGGCCGGCCGCCTCACCGGATCAATTTCCGGGCAAACCTTGCGGCCATGGCAATCGCCGGTGTCGACCGGATCGTCGCGTTCGGCTCCTCGGGTTCGCTCAAAAAGGAGATCCCGCCCGGCACCATCCTCATCCCGACCGATTACATCAGCATGACCGACATCCCCTCTATCCACGACCATGCGATTGAGCATGTCCGGCCTGAACTCTCCCGGGCACTTGCAGAGAAACTCTCTGCGGTCGTGTCCGAAGCCCGGCTCGGGGGCGTCTATGTCCAGACGAAGGGACCGAGGATCGAGACGGTTGCCGAGGTGAAAACACTCGCGAAGATCGCCGATATCGTGGGGATGACGGTCGCCTCGGAAGCGACCCTTGCCTGCGAACTGGGCATGGACTTTGCTGCGCTCTGCACGATTGACAACTATGCAAACGGCCTCGGGGCCGAGGTGCTCACCTTTGACCACATCCTCTCCACATCAAAGGCATACAGCCACCGGACCGGGGAGATCCTCGGATCGATCATCCGGCAGATGGGATAAGATTAGGAGATACGGGAATGACAACACCAGAAACGGCCGACCTCTTCGGGAAGAACAAATCCGTGCTCATCACAAACGTCATCCACGGCGACGGGCCGGTGGACATCTTTATCGACGCGTCGGAGACGATCACCGATATCGGCCACGACATCCGGAAACGCCACCGGGGCGAAGCGGAGTTTATCATCGATGGCGACGGCGCACTGGCGCTGCCCGGTCTCTCAAATACCCACACCCACGCGGCGATGTCGCTGTTGCGGGGCTACGCGGATGATATGATCCTGCAGGACTGGCTCAACCAGAAGATCTGGCCGCTTGAAGCCCACCTGACCGGGGAGGACGTGTACTGGGGGACGAAGCTTGCCTGCACCGAGATGATCCGGACCGGAACGACTGCATTCAACGATATGTACTTCTTCATGGAGGATGCCGCCCGTGCGGTGAACGAGGCCGGTATCCGCGCCCTGCTCTGCTACGGGTTCATCGATCTTGGCGACGCGGAGAAACGGGAGCGCGAGTGCAAAGCCACCGAGGCGCTGGTCGCCCACATCAGGAAAAAGAACAACTCCCGGATCCGTGCCGCTGCCCGGCCCGCACGCCCCCTACACCGTCTCCCCTGAAGGACTGAAATGGTGCGCGGAATTTGCCCACGAGCAGGATATCCCCCTCCACATCCACCTCTCGGAGACCGAAAAAGAGGTGACCGACTGTGTCGCGCAGCACGGGAAACGGCCGGCCGCGCTGCTGGATGAGTGCGGCGTCCTGACACCAAAGACCATTGCGGCACACGGGTGCTGGCTGGATGATGCGGAATGTGCGCTTCTCGGGAAAAGGGGTGTGCACGTCGCCCACAACCCGGCAAGCAACATGAAGCTTGCCACCCACCGGGCGATGCCGTACCGCGAGCTGCCCGCGCCGGGGCAAACGTCTGCATCGGGACTGACGGATGCGCCTCGAACAACAACCTCGATCTCTTCGAGGAAGTAAAGATGGCCGCCCTGTTGCAGAAGTTCTTCTGGAACGATCCGACCATTCTCCCGGCGCCGGCTGCGCTTGCGATGGCGACCACAAACGGCGCAAAGGCGCTGGGCTTTGGCACCGGCACCCTTGACGGGGGCGCACCGGCCGATCTCATCCTTGTATCCACTCACCTGCCCTGCACCACGCCGCTTCATAACGCCGCCTCAAATCTCGTCTATGCCTGCAGCGGGGCTGCCGTGGAGACCACGATCTGCAACGGCCGTGTGCTGATGCTGGAACGCGAGATCCCCGGCGAGCAGGAGATCCTCACGCACGCAGCCCACGCGGCCGCAGATCTCATCCGGCGTGCGCAAACACCTGCGTGAAAGGACCGGTTACCCGGAACCCTGGAAGATCCATCTGGCCGGCTCACCCGGAGACGTACGTTCCCTGGACCGGTCCGGCACGGGCAAAAAAAGGGGTAAATCCGACACATCTTTACCATTTCAGACCGAACCGGTGAAATATGACGTGTTGCGATAACCACCCGGATCATGAGCACTCAAAGACCTGCCGGGTTTGCAAATCCGAGTATTGCCATGACTGCCATTCTTCGGCCTTTGGAATCTGCGAACATTGCGGGTTCAAAATCCTGATCGGGCTTGTGGTCATCATGGTGATCCTGTCCTATATGGCATGGTTCGGTGTGTTCTGACCGGGTACTGCAGTGTACTAAAAAAACCGCGATACAACCGGGCGCCGTGAACCGCCCGGCCCTGCCGCGTCCTTTCAGTCCACAACCTTCAGATAACGTCTGATTTCTCCCGTGTGTACGATGTCAACGGATAAACTCCCCGAATGTGATCCGGGCCACCAGGAGCCAGCAATCTGCCGTACTCCGGCCCTTCCCGGTAACCTCAACGGAAAAACGCATAGTCCTCCTGATCGCGATCCTCGCCGGCTTTCTTACGCCGTTTGACAGCTCAGCAGTCAATATCGCTCTTCCCACGATCGGCAATGTGTTCCACATGGACGCGATCTCCCTCTTCTGGGTGGCAACCGCTTACCTCCTTGCCTCCGCACTTTTCCTTGTCCCTTTCGGGAAACTTGCCGACATCTACGGGAGGAAGAAGATCTTCCTGTGGGGGATCTGTGTGTTTGGCGCCGCCTCGTTTATCATGACGCTGGTCGCCACCGAGCAGCAGATGATCACCGTCCGGATCATCCAGGGGGTCGGTGCTGCCATGATCTTCGGTACCGCGATTGCCATCCTGACCGCAGTCTTCCCCCCGGGGGAGCGGGGCAGGGCACTGGGGATCTACATCACCTCCGTGTACCTGGGCCTCTCGCTCGGGCCATTCTTCGGGGGTGTCCTGACCGATGTCTTTGGCTGGCGGAGCATCTTCTACATCAACGTGCCCATCGCGATCGCCGCTGCGATCCTGATCGTCTGGAAACTCCGGGGCGAGTGGGCAGAGTGCGTCGGCGAAAAGTTTGATCTTACCGGTTCGCTCATCTACAGCCTCGGCCTGGTCGCACTCATGGTCGGCTTCTCCGTGCTTCCCGATATTACCGGGGGCGTCCTTCTGGTTGCCGCTGTTGTTCTGATTGGCGTGTTCGTCTGGTACGAGCAACGGCAGGCATTCCCGGTCCTGAACATGCAGCTGTTCTTCAAAAGCCGGATCTTCGCGTTCTCGAATATCGCAGCGCTGATCAACTATTCCGCTACTTACGCGGTTGCCTTCCTGCTCAGCCTCGACCTCCAGTACACCAAGGGGTTCTCGGCGGAATATGCCGGGTTCATCCTCATTGCCTCGCCGTTTTTCCAGATGATCGTCTCCCCGTTTGCAGGGAAGCTCTCGGACAAGCATGACTCCCAGGTACTCTCGTCGCTGGGCATGGGGCTGACCGCTTTTGGTCTCTTCCTCTTCATCTTTCTCAATGAGTCGACCCCGCTCTGGTACATCATCGTGGTGCTTATCATCCTCGGCATCGGCTTCGGGCTCTTCTCGTCCCCGAACATCAACGCCATCATGAGCGCCGTGGACAAGAAATATTACGGTGTGGCATCCGGTATCAACTCGACGATGCGCCTTTTGGGGCAGATGCTTTCCATGGGTGTTGCGATGATGATCTTTGCCATCGTGATCGGGCAGGTGGAGATCACGCCCGCGAATTACCCGCAGTTCACCGAGAGCCTGCACTGGGCGTTTGTCCTCTTTACTGTGATGTGCCTTGCCGGGATCTTCTTCTCCCTTGCCCGGGGAAGACGGAGCGGGGAGAGAGTGGTGGAGGGATAGGGTTCCCCCATTTTTGCTAAGCCCGGACGTTTCGTCAAAAACCGGAAAATCTTTTCCTATGGATAACGATGGTTCCCCGCCTCAGGGCCCCTCCGGGGCACGGCGGGGCAAGGCAGTTGTTCGCAATTTTTGGGCATGGTATCTGCTAATTGCCGGAACATTATCTTTTTCATAGTATTCTTAGCCCCTTGCCCGCCGCGGGGGCGTCCCTTCGGGGGCGGCGGTAGCCATCGTTGCGGGATTGACCAACTCGCTCATTTCTCAACTGATCAGAACCATCCCAATCCAACCGGTGAACGGGAAAAAAAAGTGAAAATCCCGCCCGTTTCCTTTACGCGGTCTTGATGTTTTCCGCCTCTTCGAGCCCGAGTTTCTTTATGGACTCTTCCCGCATCAGGTACTTCTGGATCTTGCCGGAGATATTTATGGGGAAATCGTTGACGAACACGACATACCGCGGGATCTTGAAGTGGGCGATCTTTCCCTTGCAGAAGTCCTTGACCTCCTGCTCGGTCATGGTCTGGCCCTGCTTCATCTTCACCCATGCGCAGAGTTCCTCGCCGTACTTGATGTCCGGGACGCCGACTACATATACATCCGAGATCTTTTCGTGGTGGTGGAGGAACTCCTCGATCTCCCGGGGGTAGATGTTCTCCCCGCCCCGGATCACCATGTCCTTTAACCGGCCCACGATCTTGAAGTAGCCCTCCTCGTCCATCGTGGCGAGATCACCCGTGTGGTTCCAGTGATCCTTGTCGAGCGTTGCATGGGTGGCCGACGGGTTGTTGTAATAGCACTTCATCACGCAGTAGCCGCGGGCGCAGATCTCCCCGATCTCTCCGACCGGTATAATCTTGCCGGTCTTGGGGTCGATGATCTTGAGCTCAGTATGCGGGAACGCCCGCCCGATAGTGGTGACGCGGCGCTCAACCGGGTCTTTTGTCGTGGTCATCGTGACACCGGGGGAGGTCTCGGTCTGGCCGTACACGATCACGATCTCGCTCATGTGCATCTGCGTATTGACCTGCTTCATCACTTCGATGGGGCAGGGGGAGCCGGCCATGATACCGGTCCGGAGGGACCTGAGGTTGTATTTGGAGAAACTGGGGTGAGTGAGCTCGGCAATAAACATCGTAGGAACGCCATGGAGGGCAGTGCAGCATTCCTTCTCGACGGTCTTTAAGACTTCCTCGGCATCGAAGGCGGGGCTGGGCAGGACCATCGTCGAACCATGGGTGGCACAGGCCATGTTGGAGAGAACCATGCCAAAGCAGTGATAGAACGGGACGGGGATGCAGAGCTTATCCTTTTCGGAAAAACGCATGCCTTCACCGATAATATAGCCGTTGTTGAGCACGCTGTGGTGGGTGAGGACGACGCCTTTGGGAAATCCCGTGGTGCCGCTCGTGTACTGGATGTTGATGGGGTCGTCAAAGGAGAGGGATTCACCACGTTCAATGACCTCGTCCATGGTGATGTCCTCCGCTTTCTTAACGAATTCGTCCCAGGTGAACATGCCGTTGTACGGGATGTCGCCCATGAAGATCACGTTCTTGAGGAACGGGAATTTCTCCGAGGAGATATGGCCGGGCTTCTGCTCCCAGGCTTCGGGGCAGGCCTCGTAGAACATCCCGACGTAATCGGAGGTCTTGAACCGCCCCTGCAGGAAGAGGGTCTGGATCTCCGCCTGCTTGAGGACATACTCGAGCTCGTACGTGCGGTAGGCGGGGTTGATATTGACCATGATCGCCCCGATCTTTGCAGTGGCGAACTGGATCACGACCCATTCGGCATGGTTCATCGCCCAGATGCCCACCCGGTCACCCTTCTCCACGCCCATTCCCATCAGGCCGCGGGCTACAAGGTTGATCCGTTCGAGAAACTCCCGGTACGTCAGACGGATATTCTGGTGGACAGAGACAATCGCCTCTGTCTCCGGGTATTTTGTCGCTATATAGTCGATCATCTCACCCATCGTCATTCCCAGCAGGGGGAATTCCGACGTCCCGCATGTATAGCTGCCCTTGTCCATCGTAAAATATGGAGTAATGGCAGGATATATTGCTGCTGATGGGTTGGGCAGGGTTGTGTGCGGTTGGACGGTACCTGGCCGGACCGGCAGGAGAACGCCCCGCAGGGCTGCCCGGTAACCGGTGTCCGGTGTGGGAGAACCTTATCCGTTCAGGGAAAACAATTAAATTTCGTCAGCACGATCTTGTATAGTCAGCTGTGCCATGGGGCGCTGTCTGAAGGGCGGGGTTGTGGCCAAGCCCGGAATGGCGACGGGCTCCAGCGGTCTTTGCGTTCTTTGTGCCCGCAGATGATGAACAATGGGTCTCCTGAGAGATTCGATGATGACCCGTTGGAGCACTGATGCATGTCGGAGAGACCCGTCGATCGTGAGTTCAAATCTCACCAACCCCACGTTTTCTCATATGTCTGCTTTTTTTGAGCGGAGCGTGCCGGCAAGGCCGTTCTGTGAAGTATTCTGAACAGGTCTCGATCTCTCTCACCGGAGCGATGGCTCCCGCCGCCCCCGACGGGGCGCCCCCGCGGCGGGCCAGAGACTAATATGAGTTTGAAACGAAAATGCTGCCAGTATCGTTGCGGAAAAATATCCTTGCCCCGCAGTGCCCCATGAGGGGCCCTGAGGCGGGCGGACATCGCATTTTTAGTGATTTTTCTTATCTTGTCACTCGTGCGATTCCACTCAAGATCGTTCATCGGAAAGCGCCTGCATATTTTCCCCCCCGGATACTTTATCGGCCGGTATACCAATCCCCTTTCATGAGCTGTGAGCTGCACGTTGTCGATGCCTTTACCGGGTTCCCGTTTCGCGGGAACCCTGCCGCTGTCTGCATCCTTGACGGACCGGCCGATCCCGCGTGGATGCAGCAGGTTGCGGCCGAACTGAAACATTCGGAGACCGCGTTTCTCCATCCCGGGGCAAAGGGCTGGGACCTGCGGTGGTTTACCCCGGCACAGGAGGTGGAGCTCTGCGGCCACGCGACACTTGCCGCTGCGTTCGTGCTCTGGAAGACCGGCCGGGCTGGAACGGGATCGCCGATCTCCTTTGAGACGCTCTCCGGGACGCTCACCGCCCGGCAGGATGGGGCATGGATCAACCTTGATTTTCCCGCCGAGCCGGCGCATGCGGTCCCGCCCATCCCCGGGCTTGACCGGGCGCTGGGGGCTGCTCCCCTCTTTGTCGGGAAGAACCGGTTCGACCTGCTCGTGGAGCTGCCCACTGCCGCGGATGTCTGCGACTGCGAGCCCGACATGGCTGCCCTTGCCGCCCTTCCCGCACGGGGGATCATCGTGACTTCCGCCTCCGATCTCCCCGATGTCGATTTTATCTCCCGGTTCTTTGCCCCGTCTGCGGGGGTCCCGGAGGACCCGGTGACCGGCTCTGCCCACTGCTGCCTCGGGCCATACTGGGGGGAGAAACTCAAAAAGACCGAAGTTGCCGGGTTCCAGTGCTCTGCCCGGGGGGGTTCCGTGAAGGTCACGCTCGCCGGCGACCGGGTGATCCTCGGCGGTCACGCGGTACAGGTCTTCTCCGGGCAGCTGCTGGTGTGACCGGCGTCCTTCCGGGGGATTCCCCCGTAATCTTATCATGGTTGACGGTCACATAAGTAACCGGAGATAAAAGATTCACATGTATCTTGTCGGAGAAGCACTCATCGGCGAGGGCGCGGAACTCGCGCACATCGACCTGCTGCTGGGAAACAAGGAAGGCCCGGTCGGGAGCGCGTTTGCAAACGCGGTATCCCAGTTATCGGTGGGACACACCCCGCTCCTCGCGGTCGTCCGCCCGAACCTGCTCACGAAGCCCGCGACGGTCGTCATCCCGAAGGTGACATTGAAGGGCATGGAGCAGGTGAACGAGATGTTCGGGCCCGTCCAGGCAGCGGTCGCAAAGGCGGTTGCGGACAGCCTCGAAGAGGGCGTATTTACGGACCTCGATATCGAGGATATTGTCATCCTTGCATCCGCGTTTGTCCACCCGGATGCACGGGACTACAACCGGATCTACCGGTATAACTACGGCGCGACGAAGCTTGCCATCCGCCGGGCGCTCGACAAGTTCCCGGACACGAAGACGCTCGTATACGAGAAGGACCGGGCTGCGCACGGTATCATGGGATTCAAGGTGCAGCGCCTCTGGGACCCGCCGTACCTGCAGGTGGCCATGGACCTCGTGGACATGGGCAAGGTCGCCCAGGTCTTACAGGAAGTGCCGCAGAACGACCACGTGATCATCGAGGCGGGAACACCGCTGATCAAGAAGTTCGGCCTCGGCGTCATCGGCGAGATCAGGAAACTGCGCCCGAACGCGTTTATTATCGCGGATCTCAAGATCCTCGACACCGGCAACCTCGAAGCCCGAATGGCAGCCGACGCCACCGCCGATGCGGTCGTCGTCTCCGGCCTTGCCCCGACCTCCACCATCGAGAAGGCGATTGCCGAAGCCCGCAAGGTGGGCATCTACTCGATCATCGATATGCTCAACGTGCAGAACCCGGCAAAGCTCATCGAGAAGCTCAAAGTGAAGCCTGACGTCGTCGAGCTCCACCGCGCCATCGACACCGAGGAGACCGCCCATGCGTGGGGCGATATCGCTGCGATGAAGAAAGCGGCGGGCGGCAAGCTCCTCGTTGCAACCGCCGGCGGCATCCGGGTCGAGGTCGTAAAAGACGCCCTCAAGGCCGGTGCGGATATCCTCGTGGTCGGCCGCGGTATTACGGCGAGCAAGGACATTGAGCATGCAACCGATGAGTTCCTTGACCAGCTCAACCGGGAAGAGATCGACCAGTTCCGGGTTATGACTGATTTCTAAACCGTCATTATACTTTTTTAAGTAAATTTAGGTAATAGGCAAAAAAGCCGGGATGGTATATTTTCCATTGATGTTCAAGGCCTAACTTTTTTCATTTTAAACACAAATTGCTAATTTTGATTATTTAATTCAAGGTCCAATCGAGGCGTCCCATAAATCAGTGACGCAATCATTGCCAATTTCAATGGCAAACAAATAATTATAACTTTTAATAAAATGAAAGATGGATCTTTAATTTATGATATATAATCTAATGCAAACAGTTATTGACCTATATCAATTTAATATTTTTTTATTGGAATCTCTTTTAATTTTATCCATAATATTAGGTATGATTTTGTGGATATATCAAAAATGGAAAAGTTTTACTCCTGCACAGAAAATAAAAACTTGGTCAAAATATCTGTCAATATTTATTTTTATTGAGTTTTTTGTCGTTTTCATTTCAATAATTATTGCTATAAATGAAAAATTGGCGTTATTTAAACCAATTTACAATTCAACATCTCTTTTAAATTTAAAAGATTTCATTTTTTCCTCTGCAGTATTAAATGGAGCAAGTATATCTTTTGAAAATTTTTCAGGATTGATTGGTGTTATCTCGATTGTTATCATTTATTTATATTTTTTTTATGTTTTTAGTAATACCAAATATTTTGCAGAACGCACGGCGATTCAAGAAAAATATGCTGCGATTTTTTGGTCTCCTGTTGCGATTGTAATAGGAGGAGGTTTATTAATATTATATTTGGATTCTATCACGAATAAAACAGTGAATGGAGATGTATTCCTTTTTGTGTTTGGATTCATTACTGTCATGATGTCAGTCGAAATTCCAATTATATTAAGACAACACTTTTACAATAATGGTATAAGTTTTGACACTGGTGCGCCAGATAACAAAATTTTTAACTATGATTTTATTGATTCTTTCAGAAGATTACCTAAATCAGGATCGGGATCTTTTATACCAGATTTATTTTTGGCATTAACATTGATTATGGCATTTTATTCATATATCTCTGATTGTAATATTTTTATGCTGATACTTGTAGAATTTTGCATTTTGACTGTCTTTTTTTGGTTAAGGCAATTAAGTCTTATTCCTACAAGAAAAATGACAATTGAATTAAAAGATCTCGACTCCTCTGGAAATCATATACCAATTAAAAATGTGTTTATTATTACTGATTCCTCGAAAGGATATTTTGTTGTTTTACATGAAGATAATTCACTTACAGAAATTATGAAAGATTCAGTTCATCAATTAATTTATCAAAATGATTAATAATAATTTGATTTTCGTGTTTTTCTTTGCGAAAGCACATCCGGAATAGTTCGTTGACCGGGAGGATAGGTCATCACATTTTCAACGTATTCAGTATATTGACATCTAACTCAGGGATTCGTGTGAGTCAAGTAAAGATCCGATACACATTCCCAAGATCCGCCGCGGGGGCGCCCCGTCGGGGGCGGCGACACTCCTCGCTCTTTTGTGAAGTACCCCTTTTTACTCCAGCGTTCTCTTGAACGTCACGACCCCGATAATGATCATCAGGGATGAGAAGATTATGAGGGCAACGAGGTCCATCCATATGACGTTCAACCCCTGGTTCTTCAGGACGATGCTCCTGAGTGCCGAGATGCCGTAATACTCCGGGTTGATGACGGTGATCCAGCGCAGCCAGCCCGGCATGGCGATCACCGGGTAGAATGCCCCTGAGGTCATGAAGAGGGTGATGTTGAAGAACGCGATCACCGGGCCATACTCCTGCTGCGAGGAAAACCGGGTCGCAAAGGAGACGACAAAGCTCGTCACCCCGACGCTGATCACAAAGATCACGAGGAGGACAAGCAGAAAGTCCTGGAAGCTCTGGAGCGTGATCCCGGTGGCCAGCAGGTCGATCCAGAAGATCACAAAACCCGCGATACATGCACGGACGGTACCGCTTGAGATGATCCCAAGCACGATACTGGATCGTTTGACCGGCGTCACGAGGTAGCCTTCGTGGATGCCGTTCTCCCGGTCCTTGATGAGCGCGATCCCGCCGCCAAACGAGGTTGAGGAAAAGATGGCCATCACGATCACGCCCACGCCGAAGAACTGGATGTACGTGATGTCCCCGTAGATATCGTCGACCGTGACCGGGTTGTGCGCTCCGAGGCTCTGCAGGATCGAGTTCACCGCTGCAACGATGACCGGGGGCGTGACAGAATCCGAGCTGTCGACATAGACCCGGACAGCATTATCGTTTGAAACCGAAGACGGGAATACGATTACCGCTGAGATTTTTCCGTTGTTCAGGTCCTGTTTGGCCACCGCCTCGTCCGTGTAAACCGTGACATCCAGCAGTTTCTCCGCATCGTTGTTGCTCCCCTGGCTGATATGGTTGAGCTGGTATGCGGCGCTCGTAAAGAGCGGCGTGTCATTATAGGGCGGTGCTTCCTGTACAACACCGACCGGTACGTGGGTGAGGGCCCCTCCTATCGCGCTCCCGAAGAGGACCAGGTACATAACGGGGATTAAGAGCGATGATATGATGAGGACCGGGGTGCTTAAGAATTTCTTAAAGTCCCGTTTGAAGATAGCCCGGGGGCCCCGCAGCATGGTGATTGCCTCGTATATGTACCTGGTTCTGATACGCTGGTGGTTGGTTTTTGGAAATGTTCGTGGACGTGATGCAGTGACAAGTGGACAGTCAACACATCAGTACCCGGTTATGGATAATATGTGGTTATATATTCTCACTCCCTCGCATTATCTCTCTCCAACCACAAACCCTTCAACTCCCCGGCTCCCACAGTACGGGGATGACCCGTGGGAGAAGGCCGGTCGCTGCAATCGCCGAAGCACAAAAATTCGCAGAGCAGATGGGATACCGGTGGCAGGAGAACAGCGATCCGGATCTCGCGTACGACCTCTTCATCTTCAAACCCGAAGCGGCCTGTATCGTGAGGGTCCGGCAGACCCGGTACCGGATCAACCCGGATACGATCTACGAAGCCCTCCTGCCGGACGATCTCCGTGATGTCCGCACACTGCCGTTCCCTCAGTGGATCCCGCGGGAGATCTGGCTCCGCACCCAGCACGAGCGGGCCTGGAGAAGGCTCCGGGTCCATGAGCTCTCCGTGGGTGAGCTCGAATGGTGGGGGCCGGATAATTACACGAACCCGCACGCCCGGTAGGGTGCGGTCTCCTCCCTCTTCGGGCAGAGCCCCCCCTTATAAAGGGGGGGTCGGTGTCCGGACCTCTAGTCCCCCATGATCCTTTCTACGACGGAGAGTTTCCGGGCCGGATCCGGGTCCGGAACGTTCCAGTGGAAATAGTGCCAACGCCCGACAAAATTCTTCCTATAAATCGGTATTTTTGAAAACAGGCCGTTTTAATCGGAAAAAAACCGTGCAATTTAGCAGCGTTCCTTTCATCGCGAAAAAGGGAATGATCAACTGGCCATGCAGAGCGCCGGGAGGGCTGGAAATGCGTCTATGGCCCGAAAATAAAGGGGGTCTGTTCCAGGCAAAAAACGATCCGTTTTTCCGGGAAAACATCTCGGATCTGCCTCTATCGGATTCATGCAAGTGAAACAGGGGTATCCGGAGGGCGGGATGCGGGGGTTTTGGGGCGTTTTCCTCCCTCTTCAGGCATATCGGCCCTCCCGGGTATGCATACCTTCATTACTTTCCGGTTGCAACTCCGGTGAGGCACTCGTACCCGGCAGGGAACCGGAAAGGATCGCTCAACGATCCTTTTCGTGCCGGCGTTTCCCTGCGGACGAAAGGAAGATACTATGCAGATTGCGGAATTACTTTTCATTATCATCTGGGCGGGGTTCTATGTATTCTGGCTCATCTCCGCGTGGAAGACTCGTTCGCCGGTGAAACGGAAGCAGTCCCGGCTCTCGTTTTTCATGTACGGGATCATCTGGGTCGCTCTCTGGGTTTTCCTGCTTAACTGGCTCTCGCCCGACCTCCTGTCGGAGCGGATCATACCTGATGGGATCGGGTTTACCCTTGCCGGTCTCCTCCTCACCCTCGCCGGCCTCGCGTTTGCGGTCTGGGCCCGGGTCCACCTGGGAAAAAACTGGAGCGGGATGCCCACCATCCGGGAGGATCACACGATCACCCGGACCGGGCCGTACCGGTTCGTGCGCCACCCGATCTATTCAGGGATCCTCCTCGGGCTTCTCGGCACTGCGATTGGTATCGGGTATTTTATTGTCTTCTGTTGTGTACTCCTCATCCTCGTCCTGTTCGTGATAAAGTTCCGGATAGAAGAAAAGTTCCTCGAGGAGGAGTTCGGTGAGGAATACGCAAAATACAAGCGGGAAGTCAAAGCGCTGATCCCGTACGTGATATGAAGACAATTTCCGGATATTTCCGGTTATGGGAAAAGAGGATTAATGGCTTTTTTGAACCGAACACAGGTTCCCGCACGAGTTGATGCTGTAAGAAGTGAGTATGGTTTCATCGTCAAGATTTTTCTCTCCGATCCCGATCCTGCTCAGCTTGTCACGGATCAATTTTATCTTTTTTTCAGTGCTCTGCATAAGGATAGTGTCACATTGGCGGGCGACACGATAAAGAGATGCATAAATAACGCGGGATTTTCGGATCTGACAAAGCAGAGATGAACCGGCCGGGTTCACCCGGCAAAAAACCGGTGAAAAAATAGGCGAGGTCTCTCCGCATCAGGATCCCGGTAAATCCGGAATTTCAGCGGATTTTCTGGTCTCCGGGCCGCCAGGAAAAATCGGCCGGTGATACGGATAAAACCAGGGAAATGTACTGGCGATAGTGTAATAACTCCCGGGGATTCAATAACCAGAACTAAGCAGTACAGCGCGGCGGCGGATACGTTGTGAAGATCCGGGTAAAGACCATCCTCATCCTGTCTGCAATGCTTATCGCTCTTTTACTGGTCTTTTTGATCGCATCGGAAACTATCGTCATGGACGCATTTCATACTGTTGAGGTCCAGAGCGCCCAGAAAGATACGAACCGTGCCCTCTCGATACTGGCATCAGATATCAACCAGCTCGATGCTGTTGCAGAGGATTGGTCATCGCGGGGTTCTGTCGAGGAATCTATCGCGCATACGGATAAACCCGGCCTTCTCTCGGAACTCGATAACCGAACCCTTGATCACCTCAGGTTCAACTATATCCTTTTTTATAACGCTTCCGGTGAATTAATCGCCGGCACAGGGTACGACATAGAAAAACAGCAGGAGACACCGGTCCTTGCATCCCTCACAACCCTACCCCTGGCCCCGGCTGTTATTTCAACCATGCAGTCGCAGGGAAACGGTTTCATCGGTATTATGGGAGATCCCCAGGATCCCCTTCTCCTTGCAGTTCAACCGGTGTACGGTCCAGACACATCAACCCCGCCAATCGGCTATATACTCATGGCAAGGTATCTGGATGCAACCGAGATCCAGCGGCTCGGAAACCTGGTCCAGCTGCCACTTGATATACGCCGCTATAACGACCCTGCCCTTCCCGCGGACTATAAGTCGGCCATGGCCTCATTCCAGAACGGAACGGAACCTTTTGTCCAGCTTCAGGAGAATGATGCCATCACCGTCAACGCCCCGGTGTATGTCGCAGTCCTGGATAGTGAAAATATTGGGACCTATGCACTCATACGGGATATAAACGGGTCGCCGCTGCTTATCATGCGGCTGACCATACCCCGGGACATCTATGCCGAAGGAAAATCGACCACTATCTACTTCTTTGCATTCCTGGTCATTTTAGGGATCTCCCTTGGAGTGATCATCCTGCTCCTGCTCGATGAAACCGTCATATCCCGGCTCCTGTACGTGAGCAAACGCGTGAACTCCATCGGTGCAGCCCGGGACTTCTCGGCACGTGTTTCGGTGTCCGGAACCGATGAAGTGGCGCAACTGGCCACCGATGTCAACTCCATGCTGGGCGAACTTGAAGTGTCCCAACAGTATCTCAAAAGCCGCTTGGACCAGAGAGAAAAAAGTTATCATCTCTTTTTTAACAGCATCGCTGATCCCGTTGTTGTCTGGCGGTTCAGTAACCAGGAAGGGTTTGGTGAGTTGATTGAGGCGAATAATGCAGCTGTTGAAATACTCGGGTACTCCCGTCCCGAGCTGGCCGCAATGAAGCTGGTTGATTTGCTGGCGGCAGAAGATGAAACGGATCAGGATTCCGTAACACAGCAGCTTATATCAAACGGGAAGGTCCAGTTTGAAGGGAGCTATCGCACAAAGCAGGGAACGCTGATCCCTGTCGAGGTCATTGCTCAGACCTTTGATGAGTTTGGCGAAAAAGCAGTTCTTATCATCACACGCGACATCACCGAACGCAAGGATGTTGAGCGCCTGAAGATGGAGGCATTCCAGCAGATCGAGAAGAACATGCAACAGTTCGCAATCCTCAACGATCAGCTGCGAAATCCCCTCCAGGGTATTATCGGTACCGCCGATCTGATGGAGGATGTCCATAAAGAAAAGTTCATCCGGCTGGCGACAATGATAAATGAGATTGTCCGCAAACTCGACCAGGGATACATTGAATCTGAAAAGATCCGCGAATTCCTGCGGAAATATTACGGCTTGGGGAAAAAATAAGATAGCAACCGGGTTTTCATTTTTATCCCGGATCTGAAAAGCATATCCATTCCTTTTCAAGGGAAAAACGGTGGGTTTCTCGCACACGATTTTGTCAGGGTGGTGATCTTTCAATAATACTTGTGCGAAAAATTTATTATTCCATACTACAATAGCAGAACCTACCCTCAACCGCGTATTTTTTAAAATGAGGTTGTAAAAGGTCCATAATAATATCAAAAATTTGATTTAAGAGAACAAGTATCTGGAAAGGATTCGAATGTCTGGATCCAATCTGTACACAAACATCAGAAAAATTCTGGTGTTCATTGTTGTTCTGAGTGCCATGCAGATGACGGCACATGGTGGAGTGCTTACGTCATCGTTCTCACCGATGGGTTCAGTAAGAGCAGGAACACCGGATATCCGTTTTGGAGACGCGGTATCCCAGTTCCCGATGGCTGTTCCTGATTCTTCTGCATCCACCACGGATTTATTGGCACGTGGTGGCGGTGGCCACGGAGGTGGTGGCCATGGCGGCGGCGGATCCGGGGGCGGTGGATCCGGAGGTGGTGGGTCCGGAGGTGGTGGGTCCGGAGGTGGCGGGTCCGGAGGTGGTGGGTCCGGAGGTGGTGGGTCCGGAGGTGGTGGGTCCGGAGGTGGTGGGTCCGGAGGTGGTGGCCACGGAGGCGGTAACAATCAGGGAGGCAACAATCAGGGAGGCAACAATCAGGGAGGCAACAATCAGGGAGGCAACAATCAGGGAGGCAACAATCAGGGAGGCAACAATCAGGGAGGCAACAATCAGGGAGGCAACAATCAGGGAGGCAACAATCAGGGAGGCAACAATCAGGGCGGTAACAACCAGGGAGGCAACAACCAGGGAGGCAACAACCAGGGAGGCAACAACCAGGGAGGCAACAACCAGGGAGGCAACAACCAGGGAGGCAACAACCAAGGAGGTAACAACCAGGGAGGCTACTCCGGCGGGAATCGGGGACAGGCTCAGACAGGAACTCAAAACGGGGGATCCTATTTTGTTGCGGTAGGTGTCCAGGGTTCAACAGTCAGTTCTGCTGGTAACAGCAATCAGATTACCATCAACGTGCAGGAAGCCCAACGTTCAGGAGAGAAAATCTCACAACAAAATAATGCCATATCGTTGGAGAAGGGTCCGGTGGTCATCACCGTTACAACGCAATCGGCCCCGGTAGTGAATAACGGACAAATTTCTGCAGGAATCACATCAATTTCAATGCAAAGTTATCCCGTTACCGCGCAGTTTGCCGGAAAAGGTCTGGTTTCTGCAACATTCCATTCCGAAATGAACAATATGCCTCCTGGTGATGCCGCAATCGGGTTCTCTCTTTTCGAACAACCGGATACCCATACTATGACCCTAATGGAAAGTACCGTCAATGACAAGGGATACCGGTTGGATGCTGTCGCCTATACCGCGCAGGTGGAAAAGACGGACCTTGGAGATAAGGCCTATATTGGCCAATCGGTTGTTACTATGGACATTGCGCCGTCATGGGTCCTGAACCACGGAGGGATCTCCGGTGTGAAGATCTTCCGGCTGGCAGATGACGGGACATCTGCAGCTGCTCGATACAAAATTTTCCGGTCTGGATAACTCTTTCAATATGGTCTTTACCGGTGAATCGCCCGGGGGACTTTCCATGTTCGCGCTGGTCTCCGTTGCGCCACAGAAAGTGACCGTCGCTCCCACAACGTCCAGCGTCATATCCATAACATCCCTGACGCCGAGTGAAACATCTGTCATCCTTATCCCGCCTCTGGTCCTTTTTATCGCATTGGTTACTTTACGGAGAAAATAACACCAGCTTTCCGGTGCCGGTAAGGTTCCGATAGGTGTAATCCGGTTTCGCCGCATCCGGTGAGCGACAGGCATTAACCCGGTTTCACTCAGGCAGTTTGGGTAACAGGCTGGATCTTCGTGGAGACAATCCGGGCAACCATGGATTTTCACGATGGTATGATGGACAGGAATTATCTCCTGTCCCGGGAAGTGACCCGGATCGGCGAAACTGCCAAATATTCCCAATGACCATGGTCTTGCATTACGGGGTGTACCTGTGACGGAGAACGGGAATTACCGGTATCGTTGGGCAATCCTCTTTGCCGCATTCGTCGCAGGCATGGTCGGGCCGATCGCACTCTTTGTAATGCCGCCGCTCTTCCCCTCCCTGACCGCTTTTCTGGGCGTATCCCTCTCCGGTATCGGGTTCGCCGCAATGACCAGTTTTGGTATCGGGATCTCGGTCATGGCGATCCCGTTTGCAATCCTTTCCCCCGGCTCGGCTGGAAAAATGCGGGGATCGCCTGCCTCGGAACGATCACGCTTGGCGCTCTTGTCACCATGGGGTTCCCGACGTTCTGGGGGATCTTCGTCGGCCGGTTCATCGCGGGGCTGGGCTTTGGGATGGCATTCACGTGGCCGGTGGGTGCCCTCTCTGTCTGGTTCCGCAAGGATGAGATGGGCCTTGCAACAGGTATCTGGTCGATAACACTCCCCGTCTCGGGGCTGCTCATCTTCGTGCTCGCCCCGGTCCTCATTGCTTCGTACGGCTGGATATCGGTCCTCTGGTTCTCTCTCCTTTTTGCGATCGCGTCCCTTGTCATATGGGCGCTCCTCACAAAACAACCCGCTGACGACGGATCGCGGCCCAACGGGTATTTTGCTGAAGAACGGTCAGTCTGCCTCTCCCACGACTGCATCGTGTCCGCGTTTCTCGACCGCGGGGTGTGGCTCGTCGCGGTCGCATGGTTCGCGCTCAACTACTACCTGCTTGGGGTAACCTCGCTTGCACCCGCCTATTTCACGACGGTCCTGGGGTTCAACCTGTTCACGGCGTCAGCGCTTGCGATCCTCCCTGTCTCGATGATCATCTGGGCAGCCCCGGTCACCGGGATAGTGTCGGACAGGTCCGGCACCCGGAGAACCTTTATCCTCGTGTCTATGGCGGCGGGGCTCCTCTTCTGCCCGGTGATGTTCTTCCTTGGTCCGGGTCTCCTGCCCTGGGCACTCTTTTTTATCGTGCTCGGGATCGTGTGGGGGTTGGCGCCGGCAGCGGTCTTTGCCTCGCCCCGGGAGATTGTCGGCCCGGAACATGCCGGGCCTGCATCCGGCATCCTGAACCTGATGGTCGGGCTTGCCGCCCTTTCGGCCCCTCTGGTCACCGAAAGCCTCGTGCCGGTGATCGGCTGGCAGGGAGCGCTCGCAAGTACCGCACTGCCTTCGGTTGCCGGCATCATCGCGATGGTACGGATTAAAGAACTGAGATAAGAGGGTGAGTGCTGGCAGGGTAACCGGATGTTTTTTTGAAAATCCGGAAAAATATGGATTTTTACGATGGTATGGCAAACAGGAATTATTCCCTGTCATGTGAAGTAACCGGTTTTTTATGGATTTTATCCGGAGCCTGTAAAACCCGGGAATATTATAGTAGTGCGTTCATATCCCTTCAGAGGGATTTCCGGTGTTTGAATACCTTGTCGCATTTATTATCGCGCTGGGCTGTGGCATTGTATCTGCGGTCATAGGCCTCGGTGGCGGTTTCTTATTCGTACCGACACTCAACTTCCTCTTCAACCTTGATGTCAAAACGGCGATGGGCACAAGCCTTGCCGTGATAGTCTTCACATCGTTCACTGCTTCGTTCTGGTATCACCGTCAGGGCAAAATACTGTATAAAATTGCCCTTATCATGATCCCGCCATCGGTTCTCTTCTCTGTCATCGGCTCGGTCATCACCCATTATGTCGACGCCCGTATCCTTGTGGGGATCTTCTCGGTCGTCCTATTCCTGATCTCATTCGAGATGCTGATCCCGGCATTCCGGTTCTTCCCGGAGATCCGGTTTGGCCCCTCGTTCATGCTCTCGGCAACCGTCCCTTCACACGAGACCCAGCCGGTCACCCTCGTCCCGTACTCGCATCTCCTCGTGTGGGGTGCGGTTGGCGGCCTTCTGGGGGGCCTCACCGGAACGAGCGGCGGAACTATTTTTGTACCTGCACTTGCCACCATCGGGGTTCCCATGCACTACGCGATTGCGACGTCCATGTTCACCATCATTGCCCTCGCACTTGCCGGTTCAATCTCGTATGCCGCGCTCGGCCAGATCTCCCTGCCTTTTCTGATTGTCTATGGTATCGGTGCGGCACTCGGGGCATGTCTTGGTACAGTTGTCGCTACCCGCACAAACGAGCTCCAGGTCCGGCGTATCTTCGGGGTACTGCTCATCTGCATGGCCCTGCTGATGATCTCCTCGCAGGTACTGTGAGGGGTCCAGTTCAGACGATCACCGGTGATGAGACCGGCACTTTTGGAATATCGCCCCCGTTCCCTTTGTGGGGTATATTCCTCCCTTCAGCCAGGGATAGAAGTCACCGGGAAAAACCGGTATTCATCCCGGGGGATCTTTTCCCCCGTTTATGGTGATGCCACCGAGACATTCATAACCGTCAGGTTATAGGTGTCCTGGAGTGTCGCATAATCAGGCCGGGTGTTAAAAACAAAGTCATCCATCTCGAGATTAAAACCCGAAACACCGTGAGGGGTGATTGTTACCGTATCGAAAGCCGTGGCTTTCGGAACATCCGGGGATAAGGGATCATATACCTGTGCTCTCATAACGACTTTTAAGGGATAGAAGGAGAGGGACTCGATCACTCCGGATACGGTGATATTTCCTTTCGTGGGAAAACCTGTGCTGTCAAAGGAGAGCGGGTAGACGTAAACACTGGCACCGTCGATGTAGATAGATGATATCGTGGGAGGAGGTATGGGTTTTGTGGTCAGCGTGGCGACCGGTATGGTTACCGGAGTAGTAACCTCCGGAGTTGTCGCCGGAGGCAGGGTCAGAGAGGTGGGGACCTCAGTAACGGGGGGTAGTGCCGGGCTCGTGGTGATGGCGACCGGGGAGACGGCCGGCTGCCCCGTGATATTTCCAGCAGGCAGGTTGCCGGTACATCCGGCCGAAAGGAGCACGATGATGATCAGTATCACGGGGAGATGTGGGATTTTTTTCCAGTCTATCATGTTTCCTTTCCTCATACCTCCTGTGTCCTTGTACAGGGAAAACAATTGTGGCAGGAGTCGTAGTTACCCGGTCCGGGGGGAAGAGAGCATGCAAAAAAACGTGTATAGTGCTTCAAAACAAAGAATCCGCCCGATACTAAAAAATTCTATACGCTGTCAGCACCTGAAAACATATAATATCAGGTAACGTATACTTTACAATGCCACCGTACATGATGTATCACACGCATTCGTTTGCCGGGCCGATCATGATGATCGGGCTCTGGGTCATCCAGCTACTCCTCGTGTTCCTGATCTACCGGGACGCAAAAGAACAGAAGATGCTCGCACCCGTCTGGACCATATTGGGGATCCTCCCCTTCTTCGGGTACCTCACCGATCTCCTCTACCTGATCATACGGGAGATCCGGGCTCCCCGGGCCATCGTGAATCCACCTGCGTCCCTCTAACCCCTGGGGCAGGTGCTCCCTTTTATTTTGTGGTGGCCCGCAGATCATGACCAGTACGGGATAGTGCGTTCTTTTTCTCTCCGGGTGCCTGAAGTCCCCGGATCTTTTTTGCACGCGATAGAGGATCAGCAAACACAAGACCTTACTCAAGGACCGGCACTGATATCAGGGTGCAGGAAAATACCCTGTGCAGGGACCTGTCATGACCGGGAGCGGACGAGAAGACCTCAAAGAAAAAGTCCTTTGTGCCAACAACCTTGTCGAGTACCAGCCCGGCACGGTAGCGAGCCGGATGATCGTTTTTAAAAAAGCCGGCACGATCACCGGTTTTTCCTTTGATGCCGGAGAAGGACTCTCCGAACACACCGCTCCTTACGATGCGGTGCTCATGGTGACCGATGGCACGGCTGAGGTACAGATCGCGGGAACACCGTTTACGGTCGGAGCCGGGGAGATGATAATCCTGCCGGCGGACAAGCCGCACGCGGTCTTCGCGCACGAACGCTTTAAGATGATCCTCACGATGATACGGGAATAAGTCCCGCAACCCGATGGCCGGGCTTACCCGGCACCGGTCGTACCGTTTTTATGACTCCCGGCCCCGCTTACGTGCCCGTGGGCTACCGGGGATTCATCTTTGCCATAGTGATGACGATCTCGCTGATGATCCCCGCAATCTTCTGCATTTTTGGATCCTTGTCATCGCCGGTAATCCGGGTAATCTCCGCCAGCTGCGCGAGCATTTTCTCGTCAGCTCTCCTGTATCTCGCCAAGTTTCTGTTCGCTGCCCAGCTCACGTGACACGTCGCGGAGGATCACCGCTACGTAACGGGCCGTGTCTCCCTCGATGATGGGCATACGAATCACGGAATAGGTCGCCCGGCGATCATCAACGATGATCGTCTTTTCTGACTGCTTCATCCGCCGGGACTCAAGAACCGCCCGGTAATCCCGGGGGTTACCCAGAAATGAAAGGGATGCAACCTCAAAGATAGACTGGTCTCTTCGTGAGGTGAGATAGCCCAACTTTTCGAAGAGCCGTTCGAGCGCGGTATTGAAATACACAAGGTGCATCTCCCGGTTGAGAGCAAAGACCGGGAGATCGATCATATCAAGGATCTTTTTCTCAATTGCCCGGGGATAGTGCAGTCTTTCGTCCGGGACCGGGGCAGTGACCGGGGAAGATCCCTCATCTGCTGCAACCTGCTCAGTCTCATCCCTCTGCTGCAGCAGCCGGTGCTTGTACAGGGCTATCTCGATCGTGGAATGGAGTTCCCGGTCCCGGAACGGCTTGATGAGATAGCCGTATGGCTGGGTTTTCATCGCCCGTTTGAAGGTCTTCTCATCCGCGTGCGCCGTGAGGTAGATGATCGGGATGTGGTACTGCGCCGTGATCTCCTCTGCGGCGGCAATCCCGTCTTTTTCACCCTGGATCCTGATATCCATCAGGATCAGGTCGGGACGGGCATCTCCGGCCATTTTTATGGCATCCTCTGCCGTAGAGACCGTGCCAACGACGGAGTATCCCATCTCCTGGAGGGCGTCCTCGATCGTCATTGCCACGATGGTCTCATCTTCAACAATCAGAATCCGTTTATCCGGCATTGTGCTCACCAGGTCCTGCGCTCTTCTGGACCGCTGCGGGTGCAGCCGTTACCTCCGGGAACCGCATCAGGAACGACGTGCCCTTGTCCGACCGGATTGTCACATCTCCCTTGAGCTGATCCCGTACCAGCCTCGTGACCAGCTTGAGCCCAAGGCTTTTGGTCTCGGCAATATTCATGCCCGGTGGCAAACCTGCTCCATCGTCGCTGACCATGAGCGAGAGTATCGTACCTGATTCATGGTGGAGGCTGATCCGGATCCTCCCGTGGGTGCGTCCCACAAACGCGTGTTTGAGGGCATTTATCACCAGTTCGTTGATGATGAGGCTGGCAGGGATGGCCATATTTACATCCAGGGTCATATCCTCCACGTCGAGATCCAGATCGATATGTGCTTCGTGGTCATCCGACATCACAAGGGTATTGGCAAGGTTGGTGATATGTCGTCGTGCGTTGATATTTGCCAGGTTATCTGACTGGTACAGGCTTTCGTGCACGAGTGCCATGGTGATCACCCGTGTCTCGCATTCGTGGAGTGCATCCAGTGCCTGCTTGTTGGTGATCTGCCGTGCCTGGAGCCGGATCATCCCGGAGATGATCTGGAGGTTGTTCTTCACCCGGTGGTGGATCTCCATGATCAGGATGGATTTTTCGTCGAGCGATGCCTTAAGTGTCTTTTCGTATTCTTTACGGTTATCGATATCCACAACCGTTCCCACATACCCGGTAACCAGGGCCGCTTCGGCCTGCGTTCTTTTCGTAATATCCATGACGGTACCAATAATTGCCGGCTGTTCCCGGAAGGCCCCCCGCATGCAGGAGAGTTCAAGGATGATCCGCGTCCCGTCCTTTTTTATGCCATGGAAGGTGAAATACCCGGGCTTATCAGGGTCATCTTTTTTCTGCAACAAATGCCCCCTGACAAGGTCCCGGTCTTCCGGTGCGACGAGCTGTTCCAGGAATGGTCTGTTGGTGAGATCGTCCCGTACATACCCGAATATCCTGGCAAACCGGGGGTTGAGAAACATTATGCGCTGGTCCTGCAGCAGGAAGATCCCGACGATGGAACGTTCTACCGGTGCCTGATAGAACTCGACCATCATCTGGTGATGGATCGCTGAACCAAGGATATCCGCGATCGTCCTGAGGGCATCGATCTCGATCTCCGGCCAGGCCTGGTCTTTTCGGTCCTGTTCGAGGGAAAGGAGCCCCCACAAGCGGTTGTCCACCAGTATGGGAATGTTCACTACGGGAGAGTGGCGGGTTTTTCCGGTCTGCCTGCCGAACAGGAGGGGCGGCCTGCCAGCCGCCAGGCAGGCCGGCCTGCCATCCAAAAGATCACAGAACGCCTCCGGGTACAACCGGCTGAACGGGATGGTATGTGCGGCAGGGGAACCTGTCCAGGGCTGGGCCAAAGGACGTGCCCACTCGGATTTCAGGCTGATACAAAATTTTTCGTCATGATGGGGACAGGGCTGGTCCTGGAATACACAGACACGGACTGCGCCGGTTGCATGCCCCAGGTGCCCGAGGACAGCCAGGACCTCGTTTGTCCAGATCGAGCCATGGAGCGGTTCTTTGAGCAGGCAATCCGCGGAAAACCGGATTGCTTCGAGAATGGCGTCCTGGTGGCTCATATATCCTGTGTCTCTCCTTGTGAATGTCCCGGGTGCCCCTGGTATTACTCGAGTATCGTGATGATCGACGCAGGACAGAGATCGGCAGCATCGCGTGCGCAGGTGATGCTTTCGGGAAGCTCGATGCTTGCCGCCAGATCTCCTTTCTCCTGGTACTCGGGAACAATCTGGGAAAATGAGTCCTTTTCATTCTGCACAAAGAGCGCCGGGCACGAGTCCCAGCACGAACCACAGCTCACGCACTGCATCCGGTCGATGGTCACCTTCATGGTATCTCCAGTATCCGTACTCAGTCCTGCATGTTAGCGTGCCGCGCAATAAATATTCCACATGTTCCCTGGTGTCCTCTTCATAACCGTTATATGGACACAAAAAGAGAGATGCAGGGGAGGAAACCCGCTGTGCGGGGGGGTTGACCTGTGCCGGAACCGGAGAAGAAAAACGCGGAACTCAGAATTACCGGGATGCACTGCGCCACCTGTGCGGCCACGGTGGAAGAAGCGCTTTCAAACGTAAAAGACGTTTCAAAGGCCCAGGTGAATTTCGGGACCGACACCGCCCGGGTGGAGTTCGATCCGTCAAAGGTATCCATCAGGGATCTCGAACAGGCAGTGCGCGGCGCAGGTTACGAAGTGGCCAACCGGGAGGTGGTGATCCGGGTCGGCGGCATGATGTGCGCCACCTGTGTCCAGACCATCGAGGCCGCGCTCCGGGCGCTGCCCGGGGTCGTGAGCGCGAACGTCAACCTCGGAAACGAGCAGGCCTACGTCACCTACAACCCATCCCTCTCGGCGGTCGCGGACATGAAGCGGGCGATCGGGGACGCAGGGTACCAGTATCTCGGCATCGCCGGGGAGATGAGCGATGAGGTGGAAAAGGCCGCCCGGGAGGCCGACCTCCACGACAAGCTGATGCGGTTTTCCATCGGTTTTGCGGTCAGCATTCCGCTCATGGTCCTTATGTGGGTGCCGCTCGGGATCCCCATGCAGGAGCTCGCCTACGGGATGCTCGTGGTCTCCACGCCGGTCTTCGCCTGGGTCGCCTACCCCATATTCCGGGCAGCATGGGGGTCGCTCAGGAACAAAACACTCTCCATGGATGTCATGTACGCGATGGGCACCGGCGTCGCGTTTGTCGCAAGCGTGATGGGCACGTTCTCGGTCGTGCTCACCAGCGAGTACATGTTCTACGACACCGCGATCATGCTCGCGGCGTTTTTGATGCTTGGCCGGTATCTTGAGGCCCGGGCAAAGGGCAGGACCTCGGACGCGATAAAGAAACTGGCCGGCCTGCAGGCAAAGACCGCGACCGTCATCCGCGGGGGAAAGGAGGTCGAGGTGGCGGTCGGGGATCTTGCGGTCGGTGATATTGTCGTGGTTAAGCCCGGCAGCAGGATCCCGGTCGATGGGGAGGTGGTGGCGGGCGAGAGCTACGTGGACGAGGCGATGATCACCGGCGAACCGGTCCCGCCCCTGAAGGCGAAGGGGAGCCGGGTGGTGGGGGGGACGATCAGCACAAATGGCGTCCTCTCGGTGAAGGCTGCAAAGATCGGCCGGGACACAGTGCTTGCGCAGATCATCCGGCTCGTGGAGGAGGCACAGGGGTCAAAACCGCCTGTGCAGCGCATCGCTGACGTGGCGGTCACGTACTTTATCCCGGCGGTTCTCATCATCGCCGCGTCGGCCTTCATCGTGTGGTATTTCGTGCTCAACGCAACGCTCCTCCTTGCACTCACGGCCCTTATATCGGTTCTCGTGATCGCCTGCCCGTGTGCGCTTGGCCTTGCCACGCCAACGGCGGTGACCGTGGGAGTCGGCCGGGGGGCGGAACTGGGGATCCTGGTACGGAACGGCGAGGCGCTGGAGACCGCGGAGAAGGTGACGACCGTGATCTTCGACAAGACCGGTACGCTCACGAAGGGGAGACCGGAGGTGACCGATCTCGTTGCCGCCGGCGTCACGGAAGAGACGCTCCTTGCCCTTGCCGCGGCCGTTGAGAAGAATTCCGCCCACCCGCTGGCGCAGGCCGTTGTCCGGGCCGCAGAAAAAAGGCATGTTATTCCTGAAACGGCAGAAAAGTTTGATACCCTCGCGGGCAAGGGTGTCGTCGCGGAGGTGCTGGGCGAGCAGGTTCTCGTGGGAAACCGTGCGCTCATGCAGGACCACGGCGTCGCGCTCCCGGCCGGCCTCGATGCCCGGATCGGCGCCTTCGAGCAGGACGGGAAGACTGTTGTCCTGGTTGCTTCGGGAGGCGGGCTTGCCGGGGTGATCGCGATCGCAGATACCGTCAAAGAGACAAGCGCGGAAGCAGTCCGCCGCTTTAAGGGCCACGGGATTGCCACCGTCATGGTGACCGGCGACAACAGGAGGACGGCAGAGGCCATCGCACGGACGCTCGGAATTGACCGGGTGGTCGCCGAAGTCCTTCCGGACCAGAAGGCGGCGGAAGTAAAAGCCCTGCAGGGGAAAGGGGAGGTCGTGGCATTTGTCGGCGACGGGATCAACGACGCCCCGGCGCTTGCGCAGGCTGATGTCGGGATAGCAATCGGCAGCGGGACCGACGTCGCCATCGAGAGCGGGGAGATCGTCCTTGTGCGGGATGATCTTCTTGATGCGGTTGCGGCGATAGAACTCTCTAAAAAAGTGATGGGGAGGATACGGATGAACATCTTCTGGGCCTTTGCCTACAACGCAGCCCTTATCCCGGTGGGTGCCGGCGTCCTCTACCCGTTCTTTGGCTATATGTTCCGCCCCGAGCTCGCCGCCCTTGCGATGGCCGCCAGTTCCGTCACCGTTGTGACCCTTTCGCTCCTTCTCAAAGGGTATATACCGGAAGCAAAAAAGAAGGATCCTAGGTGAAGAACTATGGCGATCGACCCGATCTGCGGAATGACCGTCGATGAAAAGACGGCGAAGTTCACGAGCGAGTACAAGGGGAAGAAATACTATTTCTGCGCCCCGGGCTGCAAGAAGAAATTCGATGCCGACCCCGCGAAGTACGCGTGAAGGTGAAAAGGGAAACCGGGTGCACACATCCGCGCGATTACCTGTATCTATTCATTTTTCCCGTATTTTTCCCGGTTTTTGAATAACCTTGATATACAAACCGCGGCAACGTTTTTACCTGTCGGTGGTACCGGCATGGGCACGGGAGAACGCGACCCGGGGTGCATGTATGGCGTTTTTTATCATCAGTCCCGGTCTCTATAACTGGATCCTCCTGCCGGCCCTGATCTTCTGTGCGCAGATCGCAAACGTCTGCATGGAAACACTCCGGATCGTCTTTCTCTCCAAGGGGATCAAGTACCTTGCCCCGGTTATTGCGTTTTTCGAGATCATCATCTGGCTGCTTGCCATCGTGGGCGTGATGAGTAACCTCTCAAACCCGGCAAACTTCATTGCCTATGCCTTCGGATTTGCCCTTGGGACCTACGTGGGGCTGGTGATCGAGGAACGGCTCTCGATTGGCATGGTGATCATGCGCATCATCACCACCGGTGAAACGAGCGCCGGGATCGCGGAATTTTTGCAGTCCGAGCAGTACGGGACGACCTGTCTCGACGCGAAGGGTGCCCGGGGCGGTGTCACGATGATCATCTCCCTTGTCAACCGCGACGATGTCCCGCGGATCACCCGGTACATCGAGCAGACCAACCCCGGGGCCTTCTTCTCCATCGAAGATGTGCGGTACGTCAACCAGGGTGTCTTTAAGCCCCGGAAACTCAACCCGTTCACCGGTTTTCTGCACACGCTCGCCCGGCCGCGGAAGAAAAACTAAAAACAACCCCGGGGCTGCATGCACGCCGGCATCCGGAGCTTGAGCATAATCCTAACGTTTTTCCCTGTCTAAAGTAAAAACTACCCGTCAGAGGCGGGAGCACGTACGAATCTGCGGGGTCGTTGCAGGCGGGGTCAGGTGAAGGGCCATGAAGACCAACATGCCCCTCACTAAGCCCATCCGCCGGTTCATCAGCGAGACCGAGCGGATACTCGACACCGAGATCACCCTGCTGCGAAAACCCGAGGCCCCCCCGGGCGGGACGCTCCTCGATGTCTATACCTACAACGTCGACAAGAACATCATCCTTTTTCCCGCAAACTACATCGGCCTGTTAAAGGATTTTGTCATTGCAAAACAGTGCACCCACCTGCTCATCAAAGGTGCGGCAGCAAAGAAATCCGGTTACCGTATCCTCTCGTATACGCCGGATTCGGTCTACAGCGGCATGCGCCAGGTCTATCTCGATGCGCTCAAGGACGAGGCAAAGAAGGAAAAAAAACTCCCGGTCAAAAAACTCATTGAGATGCTCTTCATCCTGTACCGACAGTTCCACGAGGACCTCAACGAACTCCCCTGGAACCCGATCGTCAACGCCCGGATCTACCACCGCATGGAGCAGCTCCGGAAGACCCAGCTCTATATCCTTTTAAAAGACGGCAAGCAGGACATGGACGAGATGACGGATATGATGGATATCGTCCCCCGGAGGTACTTTGTCCTGGACAAATCCATGTTCTACGCTAGGGACCTCTACCTCGCAAAAACCCTCCCGTCTGACAAGCTCATGCCGGTGGTCAACATCCCCCAGATGAAAAAATTCGACCATCTCGAAGTAAAAGAGATGCTCACGACCCGCTGGACGCATACGGCCTGGTACCAGTCCAAGGTCTTTGGCGATGTCATGCTCACGATCATGGAAAAGCACCTGTCCGTGGACTGGAACGCGGAGTCTACCCTCGAATATTATGCCAGCCTCTACCAGGTCGGGGTCAACCTGACAAACGCGCTGCTCGCCTATATGACGATGAAGGACTGGTTTATATGGGAGAATCCCCAACACCTGCTTGCCGCACAGGAACAGGCAGCCACGTATGAGAAAGCAGCCTTAAAAAAGATCTTTGGCGACCTGATTGAAGATTCGTAGTTATGATAAACCTCCGCAAACAACCCCGGAAAAAAGCCCGGGAGGTGCAGTATCGTGCCGGTCAGTGAAGTGCCCCGCCTCTTGAAAAGGGCCGAACACTATGTCCGGCAGACCAAATACCGGGAAGCCCTTGCCCTGTATGACCAGGCAATCCGGCTCGAACCCGGGAATGCCGAAGGGTGGAGCCAGAGGGCAGCGGCAAAGATCGAGATGGAGCGGTTCGCGGAAGCGATCGCCGACTGCAACCAGGCGCTTGCGCTCAACCCGAACCATGCCGATGCCTGGTCAAGGAAGGGGCTTGCACTGTACCATCTCGGGCAGTATGTACCGGCCCTAGCGGCTGCGACCCGGGCGGTCACCCTCAACGGAAATGATGCTTCCGCATGGTATATCAAGGGGATCTGCCTTGAAGAGACCGGAAAGAGCGAGGAAGCGGAAATAGCCTATGCAAAATCGCTCGAACTGGAGATCCTCCTCGATATCAGGGAGGAGAAAAACCGCGTCGGGAAATAAGGGCGGGGTGGCAACCGGCACCGGGCTGGCACGGTATCCCGGCCCTTGAGTTCTCCATGATGAGATTGCCTCGTGGGGTTTATCGGAATACCACTTCCCCCAGCCGATTGTCCGGACTTTTTTATACGATAACCCAGGAAAGATCGTAAATCATGCCCGCATTGTCACCGGATTGTTGTCACCTGCGATACCCTTATTAAAAAACAAACCAATCTCAAGCGCATACAGGGAGGTTTTCGTATGTTATCAAAAACCATGGAAGAAGCACTGAACCGGCAGGTCAACCGCGAACTCTATTCTTCGTATCTCTACCTGGGGATGTCTGCCTGGTTTGAGTCTGTGAACCTCAAGGGGTTTGCGGACTGGATGATGGTCCAATCGGGCGAGGAGCGAGCTCATGCCATGAAACTCTACGAGTACATCATTGCACGGCAGGGGAAGGTTGCCCTTGATGCCATCGAGGCCCCCAGGGCAAAATGGACCTCGGCCGGCAAGATCTTTGACGAGGTATATGCGCACGAGCAGAAGGTGACCGGCATGATAAACAACCTCGTCGATCTTGCTATCAAAGAAAAGGACCATGCGACCTTCGAGATGCTCCAGTGGTTTGTCAAGGAACAGGTCGAGGAGGAGGCGAATGCTGCCCTGATCGTCGATAAAATCAAGACCGTCGGGGATATTCCCGGGCACCTCCTGTGCCTCGATCACGAGCTCTCAAAGCGAAAATAACGATACATTCTTTTTTATCTTTTGCCGTCAAATGACGGAATAACGGTCTGAAATGCTCTCAGTGCTTATCATTGACGATGAGGAAGAAGTGCTCAGCGTCACCCGGTTGTTTCTGGAGCGGTTCGGCGATATGAAGGTCCATACCTCCCTATCGGCCAAAGAATCCCTTACCGTTTTGAACGACCAGACCTTCGATGCGATCATTGTCGATTATGATATGCCGGAGATTAACGGGATCGAGTTTTTGAAGATCCTCCGGTCAAAAGGCGACGCGACGCCGGTCATCATCTTTACCGGAGTGGGACGGGAGCATGCTGCCATCGAGGCGCTCAACAACGGCGCGAACTTTTACCTGAAAAAAGGCGAGGATATCCAGCCGCAGCTCCGGGAGATGGTGCATATGATCCGGCGGGCTGTCGAAGGAAAAATAGTCGGCAGGGGGATCGGGACCTCCCAGAAAATCCTAAACGATGCCGTGCACTTCTTTTCTGAGCCGGCTTTTGCGATCGACCGTGACGGGGCGGTGATCGCGTGGAACAACGGCATGGTGACCCTTTCCGGGGTTGCGGCTGCTGACATGGTCGGGAAAAAAGACCACGAGTACGCGATCCCCTTCTTCGGCCGCAAGGTGCCACTCCTTGTGGACATGGTCTTTGAGGACCCTAAGGTCATCACGAAAAATAATTATTCGGTTATCGCCCGGGAAGAGGGAGCAATCACCGCGTGGACAAAGGCGCCGGGCACCGGTAGCAGCGAACGGGTCCTCTGGATGAAGGCGACCCCCCTGTATGACGGGCGCGGGATCTTTGTCGGTATCATCGGGGCCGTCCGCGACATCACCCATACCGTGGGGACCGATCTTCTGCTCCGGCAGGAGTCCGATGCAGCGGAAAAGCCGGAAAAACCGAGGGCTCCCTCCGGCCAGGGAAAGATGTTCGACCGCCTGCTGGGCAAATCGAAGTCGCACTACCAGGAAGGTCTCCGGCTCTATTACCGGGAAGGGAAGTTCGAGGACGCGATCGCTGCCTTTGACCGGGCGCTCGCGATCGATCCCTCGCATGCCTTTGCATGGCACGACCGGGGCGTCTGCCTCCGGGCACTGGAAAGAAACGAGGAAGCACTCGAGTCCATCACCAAAGCGCTTGAACTTGCGCCGGCCGATGAGGAGATCCTCTACACCTGTGGTGTAACGCTCCAGAAAATGGGGATTCTCAGCAATGATGACAAGATCCTGTCTGCCGCGGCGGAAACCTACAACAAGCTGCTGGAGAAGAACCCGTCGAATGCCGATGCCTGGAACAACATGGCCGTCTGTGTGCAGGAGATGGGCCGGGACGACCTGTCACGCCAGTACTTCGAGCGGGCGCGGGATCTCAAGCGGTACAATAAGGACCGCAGCCGGAAGCGCAACCTCGATACCATGGTCTGACCGGGCACGAACTTTAGATAGGCGCCGCGACAATGATCCTCCGGGGATGATCCGGAAATGAAAAGCACCGTCTGGTTTGCCAGCTCACGGGCACGATCGCCCGGGGAGAGCACCGAAATGAAGGTCCGGCGGCTCTTTGAGGCTGCGGATTTTGCGTCCTGTATCCACGAACGGGACCGCACAGCGATAAAACTCCATTTCGGGGAGCAGGGTAATGACTCCTACATCAGCCCGGTCTATGTCCGGCAGGTGGTGGAAAAGATAAAAGCGGCAGGCGCCCTGCCCTTTGTGACGGACACGAACACCCTCTACCTCGGCAGCCGTTCGAATGCGGTCGACCATATTACGACAGCGGTGCACCACGGTTTCGACTACGCGGTGGTCGGAGCGCCGGTGATTATCGCCGACGGCCTCTGCGGGAAAAACGTCGCTCACGTTGCGATCGATAAAAAACATTTCAAGACGGTCACGATCGCCGGCGATATTATGGCTGCGGACAGCATGATCGTGATGACCCATTTCAAGGGTCACGAGGTGGCCGGTTTTGGCGGGGCGCTCAAGAACCTCGCGATGGGCTGTGCACCCCCGCAGGG
This sequence comes from uncultured Methanoregulaceae archaeon, assembly GCA_963717525.1. Lineage (GTDB taxonomy): Archaea > Halobacteriota > Methanomicrobia > Methanomicrobiales > Methanospirillaceae > Methanoregula. The sequence continues at coordinate 1,326,934 of OY970343.1, read as the reverse complement.
AAAACGGGCGCAGCACCAGGCAAAACCGTTCTCGATCCGCGACCACTGTACCGGGTGCGGGAAATGCGTCGAGGTATGCCCGAAGTCGGCAATCACGCTTGTCGGTGAGAAATCCAGTATCGACAAAAACCTTTGCATCGGCTGCTTCGAGTGCATGACGGTCTGCCCGTCGCATGCGATCGATATAGACTGGGAGACCGAGATCCCGCTCTTCACCGAACGGCTGATCGAGTACGCGTACGGGGCTGTGCTGGGAAAGGCCGGCAAGGTCGGTTATATCAGTTTCCTCACCCGGATCACGCCGGACTGCGACTGTGTGCCGTGGAGTGATGCTTCGATCGTCCCGGATATCGGCATCCTCGCGTCAAAGGACCCGGTGGCGATCGATGCAGCGGCCTGCGACCTCGTCAACCAGCAGCAGGGGTTTGCGGAATCGTTCCTTGCCCGGCACCGCCACCCGGGCGAGGACAAGTTTGCCGGGATGCGGCCGAACACAGACGGCCCCCGGCAGCTACGGTATGCAGAAGAGCTCGGCATGGGCACCCGCGATTACGAGCTGGTCCAGCTCTGAACTTTTTTTGTAACAATCTTCAAATGGCGTATGGGTTTTCCGGTCATATGCGGTATTGTGATACCCACAAGAACCAGGCCCATAGACAAATCTTTCCATAATTATGGGCAAATCCCGTGTTGCGTGGCTCATATGAGTTCTCCTGAAAAAAAGGAATTATATTAATAGTGAGTAAAAACCATCAACCATCAGGGATGATTACATCTCGCTGGTGATACACGATGGACATCAAGAAACCTGAAGTCGCAGAAAAGGAGCTCAAGGCAGGCGTCATGAACATGAGCAAGGGGGTTCAGGGGTTCAGTGAAGAATTCATGGACTTCTTAAAGAAGTACCAGGTCATCGGGCTTGCCGTTGCATTTGTCATCGGCTCGGCAGCATCGACCCTGGTCACCGCACTGGTAAAGGACATTATCATGCCCTTTGTCGGGGTTCTTATCCCCGGCGGGGACTGGCAGTCCACGGTACTTCAGATAGGGCCGGTCAAGTTCATGCCCGGTGACTTTGCCGGTGCCCTGATCAATTTCATTATCATTGCACTGGTGATTTTCCTGCTCGTGAAGTACATCATGAAGGGAGATGTATCGAACAAAGTGTGATCTTCCCCGGAAAACGGCATAAATCCCTATACTTTTTCTGATATTATTTGTGTTATTATCATGAGCGAGTGGTATCCTCTTCCTCTAGATCCTGAGTTATTGTCCGTACGTTTTGATTATGGAGGCTGATGTCCCTATGCCCCCGGTAGCGATTGGTTCCGCCGCCGAATGGGCACCCCCCCTTGCGATAGTGCTGTATTATCTGTTCTGGTGCCATCGCTAATAGCGCCCCGTCTCCCTCGGGGGACGCATTGGCGCAAGAGAGGGGCAACAAGGACAGCCGAAAACGCTTTTCTACAGACAAAAAATATACATTTTTCACCATATTGGGGGCTGATTGTTGATAATCCCCGAAAAAAATTATCTAACCTTGGATGGAATCGGGTAATTCCTGAAAAGTGGTACTCCCCGGCCTGGCTTTGTTTCCTGCTACTGGGAAATCATCCCCCTTTTCCTACACCACCCCGAGGAATACCGCGTAGATCCCAATCTGGATGAGCGTCAGCGGCACCCCGACTTTCGCAAACTCGGTAAAGGTCAGGGTCTCCCCCCGGGCCTCGGCCTGCTGGATGATAATCACGTTGCTTGCCGCGCCGAGAATCGTGAGGTTACCGGCGATCGTGCTCCCGGCGGCGAGTGCCATGAGCCGGGCCGTCCCTCCCCCGGCCTGCAGGATGAGCGGCTGGAAGAGAGCGACAAAGGGGACGTTCGAGATGAACTGGCTGATGATGACGCTGGTTCCGAGGATCGCCGGGACTGCGGTTACCCCCGTGACACCGGCAAGAGACTGGAAAAAGCCGGTCTGCCAGACGGCAGCCATCAGGACAAACATCGCGGCAAAAAAGACGAGTGTGCACCAGTCGATGGACCGGAGTACAGGAAGCCTCTGCGATGACAAGACAAGGATGGGGAGCGCGGCGGCAAGCCCGATCAGTGGCAGGGGGATAACGATCGCGCCGGTGATAAGCGAGGCGGCGATGTTGGCGACCGCAAGGCCGATGAGAATCACGAGCGAACACCAGACGAGCCGGGTGAGGGCGGGATCCGGCTGGGTTTCCGGACCGGTCTTGCAGACAAAGGTGGCTGCCCACTCCTTCCGGTAGTACAGGTAGAGCACAAGCCACACGGCGGCAAGGACGATGATCGCGATATACGTATCAGATCATTTCCCGATGCCGGCTGATGAGCCTTGGCATCCGGGGAAAATATCTCCAGCACGAGGCTGGAAAAAAAGGAAGGGAAAAGGAAACGTTCGGTACAGCATGGTTACACACGCTTTACCGTCCAGTGGAGAAGAATGCCGTCATCCATACGGGCAACATCTGCTAGCGTGAGCCGGGCAAAATCGGCCTCCCGTATCCAGCCCGGGCCGTCTGCAAGTGTCGGTGCGTCTTTCCCACCAATGACAATACTCCCGATATAGGTGTAAATCTCATCGACAAGGCCGGCCCGGACCAACCCGGCGATCAGCGTACCCCCACCTTCCACCATCAGGTGTCGGATGCCCATCGCACCGAGTTCGTTGAGCACGCGGACAAGGTCCACCTCCGTCTCCCCAGCAACAATGACGGTTGCCTTTGTCCGGAGCACGCTCACCCGCGCAGGATCGGCCTGTTCCGATACGGCCACGACACGCACCCCGTCCCCTTTGGTAAGAATCGCGGCGTTTGGGGGGGTCCGCCCCCCGCTGTCAATGACGACCCGGACCGGGTGCTCCGGCCGCCCGCTGCGTTGCCGTTCGGCTTTGTACTCCGGGCTCTTTACCGTGAGCGAGGGGTCATCGGCAAGCACCGTTCCTATCCCTACCATCACTGCATCACAGCCGGCCTTGAGCCTGTCAACCCGGGCAAAATCTTCGTTGCCGGAAATTTTTACCTGCCGACGCTCGCGGGTCGACAGTTTCCCGTCCGCACTCATCGCCACGTTGACAACAACCGAGGGGCGCATATGAATAGTGTTCTTGCTGTCGTGATTTTTATACCTCTCCGTAGGAAGAAAGGTCACATAAAAGAATAGTCCCGGTTCCCGGTCTCACATTTTCACCATAAAGCACCGGGCCATCTGCCCGGGCCACCCTGTCAGGGGAAAAGATGGTGTCCTGCGTCCCGGTGAACTCACGGTTCCGGGGTATTATTTCCCTGCCGAAAAGAGCGGGATGATCTTTCCTGCCTTCTCGTCAGTAATAAAGAAGACCAGTGTATCTCCTGCTTCAAGACGCAGGGCCGGGTCAGGCTCGGTAAAGCGCATCGTTCCTCGTCGGAAACCGAACTCCCTGATGCCAAACCGATCTTTTAAGGCCAGCTCGCCGATGGTCTTTCGTTCCGCTTCCGATCCGGCCTCCACCCGTACGGTGTGGATATGGGTCGCCCTGAAAAGCGTCTCGAAATTCTGGATCTTCTGGTGCTGGGTCGGGTCGGTGCACCGGGTAAAAAGGGCGGCGCCTATGCGTTTAGCCCGTTGTATGATCCTTGCAACCTCCTCGTCCGGGATCTCGTAGCGTTTCAGGGCCCGGGTGAAGATCTCGAGGGCCGATTCAAATTCTTCGGAGATGACCTCGTCTGCCCCGAGATCGAGGAGGTGCTGGGCATTCCTGACGTGCCTGGTCCGTGCAAGGATATGCACATCGGGAGCAAGCTGCCGGGCTGTATGGATAATACGGGGGATTGCCTCTTCCTCGGAGACTGCCACCACCAGCGTGCGTGCATGACGGATGCCCGCATGTTCGAGCACCTCCTCCTGCACGGCATCCCCGAAAATAAAGTTGGGCCGGTACTGGGATCGCTCCTGCCGGATGATCTCGGGATTGAGCTCGATGACCATATAGGGGATGCCGGCAAGAGTTGCTGCCCGTGCCACGCTCTTTCCGGTGATCCCGTATCCTGCGATGATGATGTGGTTTGAGAGTTCCTCCCCGGTTGCGGTCTCATCCGCTGTAATGAGATTTGCCCGCACAAACCTTTTCGGGAACAGCCGGTAGAGCAGATCGACAACCTTCGGTGATGCACCCATGGTAAATGGAGTAAGCGCCATCGTGACGATAGCGCCGGCAAGGAAGAGCTGGTAAGCAGGTGTCTGTATAACCCCTGCATCGAGGCCGCTTTTCGCGAGCACGAACGAGAATTCCCCGATCTGGGCAAGCGCGAGGCCGCAGAAGACGCAGACCCGGGTTGGCATCCCAAGCACCGCCGTAGAGAAGGCACCGGTCAGGATCTTGACGCAGAAAATACTCAGGATAATCAGGGCAACAAAGCCAAAATTGTCAAGTACCGTTGCTGTATTCAGGAGCATCCCAATCGAGAGGAAGAATATGGCCGCAAAGACATCGCGGAACGGGATTATGTGGCCCAGTGCATCGATATTGTAATCCGATTCACCGATGATCAGGCCACCAATGAATGCTCCCAGCGTAAACGACAGTCCGGCCTCGCTTGTCAGCCACGCGATAATGACGCAGATCCCGGCTATTGTAACCAGGAAGAGTTCACGGCTCCGCTCTTTTGCCACATTAAAAAGCAGCCGCGGAATGACCCAGTACCCGAGAACGATGATAACAAGAATGATCAGGGCGATCTTCAGGATCTGGTAGGGCAGGGTGGAAAGATCCAGGCCTCCCCCGCTCCCGGAGAGGAGGGGCAGAACGAGCATCATCGGTATGATTGCCAGGTCCTGGAAGATCAGGATCCCAAACAATGTCCTGCCCTGGATCGTATCCACCTCACCTTTTTCCTGGAGTACCTTCATCACGATGGCGGTACTTGAGAGGGAGACAACAAAGCCGAAGATCAGGGCCTCGTTAAAAGGCATCTGGAATGCGAGAGTGATCAGGGTAATTGCGACAATCGTCGTGCAGATCTGCACTGTACCCCCGATAATGACCGCACGCCACGATCGGAGTAATGTCTGGAACGAGAATTCAAGGCCGATGGTAAAGAGCAAAAGGACGATGCCAATTTCACCAATTGTATTGATGAGTGACTGGTCGGTGATAATCGCAAAGCCGAACGGGCCGACCAGCATCCCGATTATAAGGAAACTCACGACACTGGGCAACCTGAATCGCTGGCCGATGAACAGGAGGGCGATGGTCAGGACAACCACACAGACAAGGGCAATCATGAGATCCATAAAAAACACTTGACAACAGGTAAACGCGATATACAGGTACCGGCGTGAGAACAATTATAGGTTCCGGCATTCTTCTCTGCAGGATAGCTGAAAGTACCCCCGCTGCCGTTATGCCGGTGGGGGAAGGGTATGATCGGAACGGGTTCCGCGCAACGCTCTGAACATCAGGTGAAAACAGAAACGGTTATTGCGGAAAATGATCTATCCCGTCATATGTCGAAGAGAAATGCCCTTGTCTTTCTTGTCATTGTTTGTCTCGCTCTGATTCTTGTGGCTGGATGCACCAGCAGCACGACAACTACCAGTGCCCCGGCCGGTGCGGGGGCGGCTGCGACCACAACACAGGTTTCAACGCCGGCAGCGGCTGCATCGCAGGATCCTATTGTCGGCAAATGGTCAATTACCGGTGCCAGCGGTAACAGTGCCCAGGTTGTCTTTGGCGCTGACGGAAGTTTCACCGGGTACCTGAATGGGGGTAGTCAGGTAATGAGATCCGGAACATGGCAGAATATCGGTGGCGGCAAGTACACCGTAACGATTAAAGGTCAGTCTGCTCCTGTGACCTGGGTGCTTGATGCCACTTCAAATACGGCTTACAATGCCGCATACCCGACCCTGGTATATTCTCCTGTCAGTTGAGGTTCCGGGGATTTTATCCTTTTAATGGATAGTTCCTTTTTTTTTACATTTTAAGAATCGCTTATCATGCACCGGAGAGCGGGCACCCCATCCATGGGTAGTCGCCTTGCATAAAAATATGCCCGTCCGAAAAAAATCCTGTAGTGGGGACCAAATCTCAACGTTTCCATCCCCGGAATACCTTGGAAAATATGAGCACAGTGTCCCGTACATCAAAATCAGGATACAAAATAAGGATTTCATGCCCCAGCCCGACACATACATATAAGGTTACATTCCAAGCAGTTTCTTTATATACTTTTGATGCTGATTCACTGTTATGGCAGCTACCAGCACCATCCAAACATCACGTTTCCATGCTAGTGATGCAAAGTACGTGGAATACTCGAACAACACTCTTGAAAAAAAGATCAAGAGTGGAATGATCACGGAAGATGACGCCGCGCTCATCCGTGAATTTGTCGCGGAAGCAAGAGCAATATCCCAGATCAGCAACAGCCGGGCGTTTAAACTGCATGTAGTTCTCACCCAACTGAGGGAGTTTGTAGGTCCTTACCGTACAAACACCATATCTGATGTCTATTCAGCTATAGATACTATTAAAAATGCAAAAAATCCTGATGGCTCACTCCGGTACAAGAAAAACACTATAGGGGATTTTATCCGCTTTCTAAAACGGTTTCATCTGTGGCTTGTAGAGAACCACTACTCGACCATTGATGAAAAGAAACTGTCCAAAATTCATACCCCCGGGTACGATACTATGACCAAGACAGCTGAACAGATCCTTAGCGAGGATCAGATCAAGGCAATGATTCAAGCATGTCAGATATCCCGGGACCGTGCCCTAATTGCCTGTCTGTATGAAGGCGGATTCCGCGTTGGCGAGCTCGGCAAACTTACCTGGAAACAAGTAAAATTTACTGACTGGAATGTTGTAATAAATGTCAATGACAAGACGGAGAGGCCCCGTTTTATCCCCCTTGTCATGGCCCGGTCATACCTTGCACAATGGAAGAACGATTACCCCGGTGAGATCACCGATGAAGGGTTTGTTTTTTTGACAAACGGGAAGCATCAATCACTCCAGTACCGGGGAGTAGCAAAACAATTATCGAAGATAGCTCATAGAGCGGGAATAGAGAAGCATATAACGCCACATATCTTCCGTCATTCGCGGATAACTCATCTCATCCAACAGGGATGCAGCGAGAGCATTATTAAGAAAATGATGTGGGGCAACATCATCACAAAGCAATTTGCAACGTATGCCCATCTCACCGACACTGACACCGAAAATGAGATAGCCCGTATGAATGGGGTCATTGCACCTGATAAAAAGAAGAAGTCTGAAGCGTTGGAACCCCGACAATGCCCCCGGTGTTTCACAGTCAATGGTCCAACCTTGTCGTTCTGTGGAAATTGTGGCCTTGAGCTAACCGAAGAAGCAATGGATAAGGTAAAAAAATCGAAAGAGCAGGCAGAACTTCAGCCGGAATATCAGGCCATACTCGATAAGTTTAAAATGGAACTTTTACAGGTGCAGGCAAAAAATCAAGCCTAACTATCATTTTTAGTCTGTTTTAATTTTTTCAGATCATCTAACAGAATTACCGCTTGACTAGATTCAATAGATTTATTTCTAATAGTCATTTCATCTGGAGTTAACTGTAAAATATCCCTTAAAATTTCATCTTTGCTCATTCGTCTCCGGCGCGCTTTCTTTCTCTCATTTTCATCATGTATTCTTTGAAGTTCAGATTCGTAATTATCCATTAAATCGTGTTCACTGAGGATAGACTCTGCAATTACTAGTTTATTTGAGAGTTCGTTGTTCGCCCTTTTTAGACGTAAATATTCTATTCTAACTCCATAATCTGTTAAAACTGGAGTCAATGCCTCTCCTGAAATTTTGTAAAAAACTAGGTTTTTCCTCTTCTGTCTGATTGTAATCCTATGCTTTTCCAGATCTATCATGATTTGGTTCATTCTAGACCGAGACAAGTCAAACTTCTCTTCTTTCATATGCGTCAAAATTTCAGGATATGGAACCCATCCATCTGGGGATTCTTTCCCTCTTTCAATTATGAATTTTAAAATAGTGGGTAGCTCTTCTCTCCCTTTTCCAATCCGTGCTTCAAGGTACATCTTATAAAGCTCTATTCTGAGAGGCTTTGATTCTCGGAGAGGAGTCAATTGTCCTTTTTTTACCAGAAATTTTGCTTTCCTTCCGGCAAGCCCTTTTGTTGGAGGCATAATGTCACATTTGAATTGTATTTAAAAGGGATGTTGACCCCAGAACCGATATACATAACTGTGGTGTGAATCACGCCACAGGAAGTGAAAATGGTAACACTGACAATTCGATCAGATGGCGAGGAATTAATTCATACAAATGTGACCATACCTCGTCATCTTCGAGATTTCGCAAAAGAACAGGAAATTTCGTTATCGAAGGAATTACGCTTGGCACTTGAAAGGAAAATGAAAGAAGGCAATGCAGGGGCCGATAATGCTACCAACACCAAGGCCCCGACATCCCTATCCAGCACTGACAAGCAGGTGGACGTATGAGCTCTCTTTGTTCCGGTACTTCAACCTTGCCGCAACCCCGGCCCATCCCGGGCTTCACCATCGACCAGGAGACTCTGGAGCACCTGAAAGCAACCAGCCCACTTCATTATCTGGTTGCTGTCGCATGTCTCAAAGATGGCAGATGGAGACTGATAGACAATTTTAATGAGGGATAAAGGTGGGGGTGCGCTGGATTGATTGAAACCGTACCAACCAGGGCAGCACTCGTAGACGCAAAGACCCAAGAATTTCTGATCGCCACCATGAACCGATCCATCTCAGAACCCGCAGCCGAGCAACTGGCACCAGCCCCGGCAGTATGGCAGCACCCAGATTATCCTGATGCGAAGATCGCCAGCATGGACCACCCGGCACTATGCGCCGCACTTGATAAACTCCAGCGCCTGCCAAAAGGGTTCGACTTGATGAACACGGATACCCTCCGAGAGACTCTTACTCAGGCAGCACAAGATCCGAAGGTCCGCGAGCGATATGAGATCATGCAGCGGGACCGGGAGGCACAGCGGCAGCACGCACTTTTAGACAGTTTCACCAGGACAAGCAGTAGGGGCACGGTCGTACTTGAGCATCCAGCGATAGCAATACACCTGCACGAGCAATTTAACACGATGAGCTTTAACAAAACACTCTTTGTTTACGACAAAGAAAGCGGCATTTATCGGGAAAATGCGGGAGATTTGGAGCAGGCGATCCGCATCATCATTGAAGTGACCGGGGCAAAGTGTAGTATCACACGAGACATCCGGGATATCCTCGCTTATCTTCTTGCCACAAATCCCCAGTGCGAGTACCCATTTAATCAGGTAAAGGATCTTATCCCGTTAGAAAATGGTATCCTGAAACTCGATGATAAGACCAGAGCCGGCAAACTCCTGCCGCCTGGACCGCAGCACCTATTCACCTATCGTATTCCCGTTACCTATGACGCCAGTATCAAGGGAGATGCGGCTCGGAACCTTCTGCTTTCGTGGGTAGAGCCCGAAGATGTTCCGCTCTTGATTCAGATCGCAGCACAGGCAATCCTCCAGGCACAGCTCCAGACGACTTACAAGAAGAACTATATCGCCCAAGGCGAACCAAACGCCGGCAAGAGTACGTACATTGAGTTTTTAACCGGGTTTTTCGGGAATGATCAAATATCCGCCCGCTCTCTCCAATCAATATGCGAAGATCGTTTTGTGGCCGGGGACCTCGAAGGTAAGATACTCAATATCTACGATGACCTCTCGGAGATACCGCTGAAAAATGTGGGGAAGTTCAAAACGTTTACCGGGTCCTGCCGTCATAATATCGAACGGAAGGGCCGACAGTCCTACAAGGGTACTATAACCTGTCCGCACGTATTCACCTGTAATCATCCGCCGAAATATCCCGATGACGTGAAGTATGACCCTGCATTTTGGGAACGATGGGAGTATGTCCGTTTTCCATACTCTTACGAAGTAGATGATACCTTCACGGCCCGGATGTTCACTAATCAGATGTACACGAGCTTCCTGAACCTCGTAATCGAGGCAATCGGATCCATCAGGAAAAAGGGTAAGCTTACCATAAACAGGGATGCGGAAGGGGTGATGGAACGTTGGAGCATGGCAGCGGATCCGCTCTGCCAGTTCATCAAAGATAAGATGACAGAGAATGCTAGGGCATCCGACATCTGCATGTTCGACCGTAAGAAATTCTTTGAACAGTACCAAAAGTTTTGTGATCTCGAACATATAGATCCGAGAAAAAGGATGCCCTCACTAAACAAATTTACCCGGGACCTGCAAGCATACAAGCTCACCCCTACTAAGACCTCTTTACGAATTGGTGACAGGAAGTGCAACATCCCCGTTTACCAGGGCCCTTACTCTTGGAATGGAAATTTCAACGAGGTAAAACCAGAGCCGGAAAGCCTGATTTAACATTCTTTTCTGACTCCAAGTACTCCTCCTTTTTTTTCTCAAATCAGTCTAATAGAAAATAAAAGAACAAATACAAAATATATACGAGAGGTATATCTCTAAAAAGTGGGAGTACTTTGAGTGTTACCCGTGGCTTTGAGGGGACTTTGAAACCAGGATCATTAATCCTCTGAATAGATACTTTTCTAAGCTTAAAAACGAAAGAGATAGTATAATGATATCAAGTTTTCATCGACGCTATGGAACGAAATGTGTCATGAAACATGTGAGGATTTAATATCATGTATGTGCATACATGATATTCAGAACGAAGGGTGGAGGCTGGATATGACTAAAAAGTTCAATCCGGATGAAGTAATTGGTAAACCTTACCAACGTGGGATGCTTCCCTATGGGGGCTCGGTGACCAAGGGAAAGATATCATCTGCCATTGGTGAAGATGAATACCGTGCTATGATGAAACGTCTTAAAGCGATCCTCGCATGAATCACTCCCTCTTTTTAGATACACCTATTTTTTTTCAGTGTTTTGAGAAACCGCAGCTAAAAACAACTTTGGAACATGCGTTAAACGCTGGTTATAATATTTGTACATCGATTTCGGTTTTGGGTGAAGCGTTTACCCAGATGCACGAAAAAGAAAACGGAATGGATTATATTTTTGCATTAAACGGCTTCCTTGATGATTGGAACATCGCGGTTCATTTTCCTAATGATGGTGTGCGTATCCTCTGCTTTCAGATGGGAGAAGATGAGATTGATACACGGATGATTCGTGAACCCACAGATCGGACACATCTGGCTTATGCAATTGCATATTCTGATAACTATTTTTTAACTTCAGATAAGAACCTGATTAAGTACCGGATTCCATCAAAATTACAAGACGCGGGTTTTTCTAAACCAGAGACAATGAAGTTAGAAGAATTTAAGAAAGTGATAAAAAGTAATTTATCCGGGTAACAATATCTTACAAGGTCAGAGTAGATTCATTTTCTAACTTTACGAACCGTCACGCATTACTAACCTTTCATGTAGTGGATTGACCGCGAACAAAACAGAATATTTTTATATTAGTGTCTAAACTATGTGGGCAAGGGAGGCTCCCCACCGAGGTGCTGGCCTACCCTTACGTACACACAATTATGAAAATTTTCTTGAATAATTTATCTCAAAACAAAATATTTCGTAATAAATTCTAATGTACTGCTAAGGGGAGATATAACAAAAAAGAACGATATTGTTATATGCAATTAAGTTAATAGGTTATTGTTATGTCATTCAAATGTGAGAAAGTTGGATATGTCCGGGTTTCAACGATGGAACAGGACCCGGATAACCAGTGCCGGGAGCTATCAAAGCCGGTGTGGTGCGGGACTGTATCTTTATAGACAAGGGTGTCTCCGGGACCAAGAAGCCCCATGAGAGACCCGCCTTTTCCCGTCTGTTATCATTTATCCAAGAGCACAGGGAGACGGTAAAATACCTCTATGTGTATGAGATCTCCCGCCTCGGCCGTACGACTCTGGAGACTATCAACATCATAGAGGAGATCGAAGGTCTTGGCGTTCTTGTATGGAGTCTGTCACCAAACGAGGCCTTTACTCACTCGGAAGATAAGAACATCCGGCAGCTCCTCTTAATGGTCCTCTCCTGGGTTGCACAGCGGGAGCGGGATAACCTTGTCGAGAGAACAAAATTGGGACTGGACCGCGCGCGTGATGAGGGAAAGACTCTTGGCCGTCCCCGCGCGGATATAGACTTTGCAGTGGTTGAACAGATGAGAGCAGCGGGGGATAACTGGGAAGACATCGCACAGCATTTCAATGTCCCTGTAATGACCCTCTATCGAGCCCGGAAGAGGCGCGGGATATAAACGCCTATTACTCCTCACACTCATTCCAGACTCACATCTGAATTTTCGATCCGGATCCCGGCCTGACCCTTCTTACAAAAATCCGGATTTTGAGCGTTTTTCAAAAACAATTTGCCGTATTTTCATCATTGTTAGATCGATATCAGACCTAGGGAAAATATAACGTCCCCCCACAATATATTCTTCAACATGGATGGGGCCAAAACCCAGTATCTATCTTTCAGGTATTCGATAATTTTCCACTGCGTTATCGGATTGGATATCGTTATATCCGGTTTATTTGGATTGGCGTTTCTCTCTTTATTTTTTGAGATTGATTCTCCAAATTATCATAGTCCTATTGCGATGTTATTAGGACTCATTTTGTTGATAAATCTGATTTTGGACGGCATTTTCCTCAATTATGAAAGAAAAGATCCAAGAAATATAAATTATCAGTTATGCTTGATAAAATGCATATTCAGTTTTTTTGGCATACTCACCCTGATCTCATTCATTTATTTTCTTATTATTAGTGCCCGTATGCATTCCGCTTATAAAAAAACAATTAGAAGTGAAAACCCAATTCGGTGTTCAAAATGTTACATGCTGATTACTGACGACACTGCAAAATATTGTCCTCATTGCGGTGCAAAAATAAAAAATGAAATTTCACCCGTATTGATCGACACTCAAAACCAACAAAAAACTATCGACAACCGGAAGTCCACACAATCAGAGCCTACAGAAAAGCCATCGAACCCACCTTTCACAAGGGTGAACGTCGTACCAAACGTGCTCATCAAAAAAGAACAGAATGTATCCTCAAAAATACCTTATGAAACTCCTACAAATCGTTCTGTTTCAGCAATGAAAACAACACCGGAAGAAGTAGCGAGAACATTGGTTCGGCCGCATCCAGTCCTAATAATAAAATCAGGTCCTTCAAACCGTGGAGAGAGCATTCCGTTACAAGATGAATCAATTCCTAATGAGCAGATACAAGATTCTGATCTTATTGATTACAGTGATGCCGCAAAGTCTCTAAAAAAATTGGACGATTTTTTTGAAGACGTAAAACCTCTCAAAGATCAAGAGTCCGTTCAGAATAACGACGATTTCGATAAAGATAATTTACCAAATCAAATATCTATTCCCTTTGTTGATACAACAACGGATCAAGAACCGGATAATGATCGTTCTCTCACGGGTGAATCTCTCGTTAAATTCCCGAGTGTTGGGCCTGACAATACAGCATCCTCAATAAAGGATATTGATTTCTCCATCACTCAAGAGAGCGAAGAGACATTACATCCTGATCCAACTTATATTTCGTTAAATTTGGTAGAGATCGAAGAAAAACGGATAAAACACAATAAAAACAAAGACAAAATGGATACAATACTCGGTTCGAAAGATGGTGTTTCTTCTGATGAAACCGAATTAACCAGTTCTCAGCTGACAGAAAAACCTGCGGTTAACCAAAATCAAGGATATGATCTACAATTCCCGCTGGATACTTTGAATCGTCTTGATTCAAGGTATTATCCCGTTTTAAAAAATATTGAAGGATTAACAGAGATATCTACAGAAAATTTTACGAAAATCCTCATACAATGTAACCTGGGGGCAATCAGCCTAACTTCGACATTTGACGATATTAACGAATGGGCAGAAGAAGTATTGAAATTCGATAATCCCTTGCTTGAGATGCAGGAAAACACTATCCGAATCAATATGAGATAACATATATTTCTGAAAAACGCACTATGATTAGTGAGGCCTTTTAGAGAGAGGCAACTCATTAATTTCCCAGACGATAATGGCTGTTTGTGATAGGCGTTAAGATATCCATCACTGACTCGAATTCCAATTCAGAGCCGATGCAGATTACCTGCTCACCCTGTAGGGTATCCTTGAGGAAGTCTATGAGAGAAGTTCTGTGCAAAATATCGAGATGGGAAAATGGACTGTCCAGGATGAGCGGCAGCTGACATTTTGTAGATTTTCTTAATCCAGCCAGAAGAGACAGCCAAAGAACAATCCGGTCTCCTGTCGACAACGTGGGCAAACAATCGTAATTATCGCGTTTCAAATGAAAAATTCCATTCTCATCGAATGTTGTCTCGAATTCAAAATTTGCATATTTCCTCTTGACGACGGTCAACACCTCTGTTGAAATCATTTCTTTTAATTTCTTTTCAGGAGCGTTTGAGAATTTCGATGCTAGCGGGAGAATATTCTCTATTAACGTTGTGGGATTTTCATCGCCATCCCAGAGAAAGAACGGTAAAAATTGTTCTTTAGGATCCATAATTTCTCATTCCCCTCCTGATAGTCCTTTTAATTTTTCTGCTGATTTTATTTTCGTTGTGTGCGGCAATATTTTTTGTGATCCGGCGGTCCGGCGATCCGGGTCCGGTCCGGATCCCGGATCCGGATTTTCCGGTTTTTCACTTAGAAAATGTTGCAACTTTTTCCTTTCCTTTTACTCGTATAAAACGAAATAAACGGGAAAATAAACGGGAATCCTAAAGGAAGCCTAGAAAACAGAGGGGTTCCAGATTGGCCGGAAACGAAACCGGGAAACCGGATCGAACGGATGGATCGTCGGTGCGATATCGCAGGGGATCATTCGCGTTCACAGGCTTAGGCCTTCCGCGTTGTCGTGACTTTTTACCACCCCGCCGGATAGCGATTCTGGCGCGATCATGGTATTTTTTGTTTTCGCTAACGCTAAAAAACCAGAGCCTTATTTTTTTCAGCCGGCAGAATCAGGCTGCCCGGACCCCGATCTCCATCTCCGCGATCTTCCGGTACACCTTTGCGGTTTCCGCCTGCGTCCACCGGTCAAAGACCAGCACCTGGAACGGCTGCCAGAGGGTCACCCAGCACAGGATCACCAAGACATTCTCAACAACCTCGCTTACCGGGTTCCCCTTGAACTGGGAACAGACGGCAATACCGGCAAATGAGGGAATCCATACGGCAAGGGTAAGCCGGAACTGCCGGAGCCCGACCTTTTGTGTCAGTTTCATGTCCCGTTTCACCTCATCCGCCCGGCGCTGGAAATGGGACCGGATCGCTCTGGTGATCGCGGCCAGACGGTCGGGTGCCAGGTCGGGTGCCGGGAGAAGAATCTCAAGATGGCTACACAGCGCTTTATGCGCTCCTTTTTGTCCTTCCAGCACCGTAAGGAAGATCGCTTTTTCGGCCCGGTCCGAAAGCTCGCGGCTGTCCTCTGGCGACGGGTCATCCGGGTCATAGATATGGGCAATTGTCCGGAACGGCACAGATGCGCAGGTGTTTTTCTGCTCATGGTCCTGCATATGGCTTCAGCTCCTTGTTGTTCATACATTCATTCGCGCCGGCAGGGATTATATCTGACCCCTGCCAAAAAAGTGCGGCCTTAATACCCGCTCATCACCGTCGGGGCATCGTTGATATCGAGGTACTGGCCCCCGCCCGGGTATGCTGTGGCCAAGGCGGCGACAATCTCCGGGTCGTCGAGATGGTAGATGGTGAGAGTGATGGTTTTTTGTGCACTGGCGATCGTTCTGAGAACCAGCACACGGCCGTCATTGGATTCGACAAAGATCGTATGGATGTCCGGATTTCCCGATGACACGTTCGCGGTTGTCGCCGTACTGCCTTGGACCGGGGTGGGCGCCGTCCCGGTACAGCCTGCGGCGACAACGGTAAGGATCGCGACCATGACCGCACCGGTGAGAACGAGCTGCGGTCTGGAATTCATGACATCAGGATGTCAACTGTAGTAATCGTGTGATGTGCCGAGTCAGATCCGAAAAGTTAAACGCCGGCAGCATGATACTCCCCATACCGTAAAGACCGAGAATCGGCTGACGCCGGCATGTGCAGGTCCTTTGTTATCAGGCCGGAATACGGTTTGATACGTTCTGGTTACGGAGGGTGGCAAGGTTTCGTATGCAAGGGATTCATCGTGCGGGGTATATTCTGGCAGCTTGCCTTATTGTTGCCGGACTGGTATTGATTTCCGGTTGTACGCAACAAGTGCAGGACTCAACGATCGTAAAGACCGATGCCGGCTTCGTATCGGGAATAAACCAAAGCGGCATTCAGGTATATCTCGGGATCCCATTCGCAGCCCCGCCGGTCGGGGACCTCCGCTGGCGACCCCCAGCCCCGGTTACACCTTGGGAAGGCGTGAAGGCGGTAACAGAATACGGGGCAACCTGCCCCCAGGCGCAAAAAGGCTCAGAGCCTTCCCTGCCGGGAGTCCCCGCGCTGAACATGAGCGAGGACTGCCTGTACCTCAATGTCTGGACCCCGACACAGAACGCGAGCGCCAGGCTGCCGGTCATGGTCTTCTTCTACGGCGGGGGATTTACGGGCGTTGAAGGCTCCATGCCCATGTACAACGGGACCACCCTTGCAGAGAAAGGGGTCATTGTCGTCACCACGAACTACCGGCTCGGGGCGCTGGGCTTTCTGGCCCACCCGGATCTGGACCGTGAATCGCCGCATAATGCCTCGGGCAATTACGGGATCCTCGACCAGCAGGCAGCCCTGAAATGGGTACAGGACAACATCGTCGCGTTTGGCGGGGATCCCTCGCGGGTAACGATCTTTGGCCAGTCCGCCGGGACCGAGAGCGTCTACATCCATCTGGTCTCTCCCGGGAGCAGGGGGCTGTTTTCCCAGGCAATCGTGGAGAGCGGTCCATTCTGGGCCAACGGGGCGATCATCAACGCCACCCATCCGAAGGATTATGCCGAACAGTTCGGCGTTGGGTATGCCCAAAGCCTCGGGTGCTCCGGCCTGGATGCCATTGCCTGCATGAGAAACCTCAGCCCCGATGCCCTCATCACTGCAACGCCGTCGTCCCCGTCAGAGTTCTGGAGTACCCATACCGTCATGTTCGAGCCCAACGTTGACGGGTGGGTCCTCCCGGACACCCTGGACAACCTGTACCTCAATCACCAGGAGGCGGCGGTCCCCCTGATGGCAGGGAATAATGCCAATGATGGGACAACGCTCTCTGCGGATGCCAACATGAGCGTTGCGGAATACCGGTCCTTCCTTGCGAGCCGGTTCGGCAGCGGTGCCGGCGCGGTCTTCGCACGGTACCCGGCCAATTCCACAGCACAAGTCCAGCTCCAGCTTGCCCAGATCATGGAGAACGGGGATTTCATCGACTCGGTGAAGTTTGCGGCAGGCTCGATGAGCGACATCAGCCCGGACACGTACATGTACCCGGTACTGGTACATCATTCCCGGGCAGCCAGAGGGAGCATTCCATGGCAGCGAGCTCGTCCTGCTCTTCGGGATCCCCGGGGTGAGCACGGATCCGGCCGTGGCCGACAATGTCGTGGATCTCTGGACCCGTTTTGCAAAGACGGGGAACCCGAACGGAGGAATGGATATCACCTGGCCGAACTACACGCGGGCACAGGGACAGTATCTCGATATCAATATCACCCCGTCCGTGAGAGGCCCGTAACGGTTCACTGCACGTACCCTGCCATCAGGGAAAGGGCGGGCGCGACACCGGACCGCAACGGATGACGACACGGCCCGGGCACACAGGCACCGGCAGCATACAGGGCCGGTGGCGTAAAAGAAAGAGGGATATCCCGGCCCCGGATACCCTTACCTGTTTAAGGTTCCGGGACGGCGGGAACCTGCCAGTCCTGGTTGAATTCCAGTTCAATCCGGTCGAGGATCGGTTGCTCCGTCACAAGGATCCCCAGGTTGCGGCTCTGGTCCAGGGATTCCGCAGCAAAATATGCCGACCCCACGTACGCGACCTGACGGGGTGTCCCGTAATCGGCAACCGCCACCTTGGCATGGATGTATGGCGACGCAATCGATTTTGCCTGGGCACCGCTGGCAGTGAGGGTGGCAAGGGCCGGTGCATTCACGTTCGTCCCGTTGCTGCCCACATTATAGGCAGCAAGCACCCGTACGGCAACCCCCCGCCTGGCTGCATCGCTGAGTGCCGCGATCACCTGAGGGTCGGTTATTGCGTCATTATAGACGTCGAGTGTCTTTGTAGAACCGTTAATCAGGCCGAGGATCTTTTCCCGCGCATTGACCGGGCTCCAGACGAGCGATGGCTGGGTCGGCGTCACGTTCTGGTAATTCCAGTCGGCTTCGAACACCTTCCCAATCTCCTGTACTTCTGCCGGGTCATTGGTTATAATCCCGAAATCCCGCGTAGTTCCAAAAAATGCCGGGTCCAGGTTGAGCGTCATGATGATCGAGACCGATCCGTCTGCAGTGAGCGTCTTCTGGTGGGTGAGGACAAATGCGGGAGAACCAGGCATCATTTGAACCCCGAGCGGGGTAAGGTTTGCGATCGCATAGTTGTTCGGGTTCGTGACGTTTTCAGCCGCAAACGAGGCATTGTTGTAGATGATCCGTACCGAGACGCCCCTTCCTTGCGCTGCTGCCAACGCGGCGACGATCTCCGGGTCATCGAGCTGGTAGATGGTGAGCGTGATGGTCTTTTGCGCACCGTTAATCGTTTTGAGAATCAGCGCCCGGCCGTCATTGGGCTCGACAAAGATCGTGTGGATACCCGTGTTTCCTGATGACACGTTCGCCGCTGTCCCGGTGCTGCCCTGCCCGGATGAGGGTGCTGTTCCGGTACAGCCTGCGGCAACAATGGCGAGTACCGCGAACATGACCGCAAAAGCAAGAAGGAACTGTGTTCTGGCATTCATTGATCCAGAATGTCCACGGGCCGCGATATAATATATCCGAAGGATATCTTCTGCACGCATCCGGCCGGGAACGCACAAAGACCGCGAAATAAGAATGTTCATATCTCTGCACTCCGACTATGAACTATCCCCTCTCCATTGATCGGGCGGTGTTTTTATGAAGAAACTGATCTCCACCCTCCTCGCGGCTGCCGTCCTTTTGTCCATCCTTCTCGTTACCGGATGCACGAGCAGCACGACGACCAGCACACCAGCAGCGGCCCCGGCGGTCAATACGGCCCCTGCAATAAATGTTACCTCCATTCCCGTCCAGTACGCCGATGTTAACGGGGTGCGGCTTGGGTACCGTGAGTTTGGATCCGGTGAGCCGCTCCTGATGATATGCGGATTCAATGCCACTATGGATACCATGTGGAACGGGACCTTCCTTGGAATCCTCGCCTCGCAGTACCATGTATACATCTACGACAACCGGGGCATGGGGTACAGCAGCGATACGAATGCAACACCTGAAATATCCCAATACTCGGACGATGCGGCTGCCCTGATGCCGGCCCTTGGGTATTCGAGCATGAACGTGTACGGGGCCTCGATGGGGTCCTCGATTGGCCAGCAGCTGGTAATCGATCATCCTGAGCGGGTCCGGAAGCTGATGCTTGAATCTGTCACCTATAGCATACGGATACCCGACACCAGAGTGCTCTACGCAGTGATCGAAGCAACGGCTCTCGATCCCACTGCATCTGCAGGGGTGAAAAAAGAGGCCGAGGCAAACCTTGCGTGGAACGGCACCTGGGACCAGCTCTCGGGGATCAACAAGAGCGTGATGCTTGCGGTTGGTACCGATGATATCCTCACGCCCCCGAACGTGACGCACCAGATTGCAGGCCAGATCAACGGGTCATGGCTTGTGGAGTTCAAGGATCTCCCGCATATCGGCTCGGGGTACGCACCCGTTGAATATGGAGAGACCACGCTCAATTTCCTTGGCGTGAATGAATCCCCGCCCTACTAAATCCCCACCCCCCAGCACCCCTTCAACCTTTTTCTTACAGAATCGAGATACGGGCGGCGCTGTTTTAGTGAAGAATCGGGGAAGAGTCCCCCTTTCTTTTGTCCGCCAAGCCGACCCTCACCGGTTCTGGTGCGTTATCGTGACTCAAGAAAATAACTCCATCGAATTCAACACCAGCCCAGTATTTAACGAGTCTCGAAAACGTACCAGAACCTGGGAGACGGTACTTTCACCCGTATTTACCAAAATGTTGGCGTACAGCCGCCCCAATGGAATAATGTAAAAAATAGTATCTCGTCAGTATTTGCAACGGTAAATGCCGAGACCGTATCTATTGAAGTCAATACGGAAAATCTGGAGATTTATGCTGACCTCCTCATCGAAAAAGTCTTTTTCAATCTCATTGAAAATGCACTCCGCCATGGTGAACATGTCACCCGGATTCGTGTATCATACCGGCAGACAGAAAAAGAACTAATTCTTGTCTTTGAAGACGATGGGATTGGTATTCCCGAGCAGGATAAAGATCAGATCTTCACCAGAGGATTCGGAAAGAATACAGGATACGGGTTATTCCTCGCAAGGGAGATTCTTGCAATCACCGGTATCACCATCAGGGAAACCGGCGAATCTGAGAATGGAGCGCGGTTTGAGATGATGATTCCAGAAGGTACATACCGGTTCTCGAATGCAAAGTAAACTCCTAAAAACACTGAAGATTCGACATTCGGCATTAATAAAATCCATATTTTATTGATATAAAGCGAAAAAATTTTTCTGTTTCATTTAATTGCTATTAAAGGAACGATGTAAAATACAAAATTCAAGGTTTTTCGGTTCCGGAAAATCGTAGTGAGAAAACCGGGGAGGAATCGATAGAATATTGCCATAATGAAGAACTACCTGAAAAATGCTTTCTCAACTACCGCAAGGAGATCATGTTCCAGATACGGCTTGTTAAGAAAGTCAGAGGGTGAAATACTCTTTGCCTCATCAATTTTTTCTTTATTTAGATATGCAGTGAGGAATATGATGGGACCCTCGTAACAATGGCGGATTAGTCGGGCTGCCTCGATTCCATTAACGACGCCCCAAGGGCAAATCCCTTCGCATAAGCATTA
This sequence comes from uncultured Methanoregulaceae archaeon, assembly GCA_963717525.1. Taxonomy (GTDB): domain Archaea; phylum Halobacteriota; class Methanomicrobia; order Methanomicrobiales; family Methanospirillaceae; genus Methanoregula. The sequence continues at coordinate 1,305,801 of OY970343.1, read as the reverse complement.
TTGAGGAGATCCGGCCGCGTCGTTATGTCTTTGATCTGATCCATACCGCTGATGAGGAGTTCGTCATGGTAGGGGCTATCAATAATGTCAAAAAACGCCTTTATCGTCTGTTTTGCTCCATTGAACACCCCGGGGATATCCATCCCGGAAATGCTGATGAAGAGGCTCTTTCTTCTCTTTTTCAGATCCGGAGAGACAAGCGGCTCGTTCCGGAAGTATTTGGCCATATAAAAGACCTGGAACCGGTCGATGAACGACTTGAGATGCCCCGGGATACCCATTGTCATGATAGGTGTGGCGAGGATCAGGCTGTCCAGTGCCGCAACCTTCGGATAGATCGGGATCATATCATCATTTAAGATGCAGGTGTTATGATCCTTGCAATAATAAATCTCCTGACAGCTCTGGATATCTAGAGTAATTACATCGATAAGCTCGACTTCACAACCAGCTGCCTTTGCTCCCTCAAGGGCCTTATCGAGCAACAGAGCTGTATTGCCGTCAGGAAGCGGGCTCCCTAGAATCCCGATTATCTTTAGCATACGGGAGTTTAAGAGGAGAAAGGGGAATTATAGGTTTGTATAGGTACGATAGTGCATACCACATGTTGGCCAGCCATTCCACGATTGGGGGAAATCAGGGTTCCGGGTCTGCAATCGGTTTTTCACCTCGGCATAATACCGATCAATCGCCAACGCAACAGAACCTGAGGTGGTACCCTCACGAGAAATCTGGCGAGCGGACTTCGGAAGGATGGGTAATGGTTACTACCAAGGATTTGATTTCACGCATGAAATCCGATTCGGTCGAAAGGAGTGGGCATATTTCAGGTTCCGCAGCGATTACGCCAGGATCAAAGGAAAGCAGCATCACCCGGGAGAATTCGTCGAGACGTCCTGCCCGTTCACGTGCTTTGTCTCGTTCCTCCGGTTTGCCAACACGATTCACGACAAGAATGATATGCCCGATTCCCAGTTGTCGCGCCAGCGCAGCAGATTCCCGTGCTACAGAAAGGGCATTATAGGTAGGATCTGCCATTATAACTGCGCAGGAAAACCCGTCCGCGACCGCTCTGCCAAAATGCTCAAGACCCGCCGGAGTATCCAGAAGAATCACTTCGTCTTTGAGGGTATGCATATGCCGGAGGATTGCGGTAAGAAGAGTATACTCGGGGCAGAGGCAGCCAGAACCGGCCTGCCTGATCCCTCCCATGACAAGGAGCCGCAGGTTATCCACCACAGGAATGGAGAACCGGTCAACCACGTCACTCACATCCGGATTGAGGGTAAGAAGCCCGCCCGGGGAGATGTCCGGGCCGCGCCGGTCTTTTCGCGCAGGTACTCCACACTTTTGGAGACCGGGACAATTAGCTCTGCCACCGGTGGCGGGATGCCCAAGGTAACCGCGAGATTCTGCTGGGGATCGCCGTCTATGGCAAGCACACGGAACCCTTGCTGTGCAAACAGGTGGGCGAGAAGGGCGGTGATGGTGGTCTTGCCGACCCCGCCTTTCCCAGTAATTACGATCCGTATTCCATTCTTGCCTTCAGAGAAAAAATTGCCGTTGCCGGCTACCGGTGCACCGCGTGGCTCTCCATATCTGCTCATATCCCGAGCTCGACACGCTTCTTTTCGATATGGTTCTCGATCAGCATGGCCGCCTTGACCGGGTCGGGCTCAACGGCAAAGTTTGCGTTCACCGCACCCTTGAGGCCGTCGGTCAGGAGCGAGACCACGGCCGGGCTGCCGGAGATATGCGGCATCACGCCGAGCACGGTATAAACGCCCGACGCAACGAAGTAGGTGCCGATCGAGACCGCCTTCTGCGAGTGACCATTCCGGTGCTGCGCCGGCGATGGGCAGCTTGTGGATCGGGACGTTGAGCGCATTGCCCAGTTCGGCCGCGAGCACGAGGATACGGGAGTTGTCCACGCAGGAACCCATGTGGAGCACGGGCGGGATCTTTAACGATTCGCAGACTGCCCGCAGATCGTCGCCCGCAAGGGCGGCGGCAGACGGCATGAGAAGCCCGGCCTTTCCCGAGGCGATCGCTGCACACCCGGTCTCGACACAGAGGATGTTCTTTTTAATCAGTGCCTTTGACAGGGTCACATGGCCATAGTCATGTTTCACGTGCGGGTTGTTGCACCCGACAATACCGACTGCACCTCTGATCTTACCGGCAGCGATGACATCGATAAGGGGTTTGAATGACCCACCCAGCGCCTTTTTGATTGCTTCGTTAGAGAATCCTGACATGAGTGGAACTGGCTTACCCGGGATCAACACCCGCATGTGGTTGCGGTTCTTGAAGTTCTCGACAGCCATCCTGACGATTGCCTTTGCGGTCACAAGACCCTTGTCCGCGCTGAAATCGAAGTAGTACGATCCCGGTATTTTTGCCTTGGCACTGGTCGAGATGATCAGTGTGTGGAAGCAGCTGGCGGTCCTCGGCAGCGAGGGGAAGATGCACTGGTAATCAACGATCATCGCCTCGAGCGCCCCGGTCATGATGACCAGTTCCTGGTTGAAGTGGTTGCCGGACATCGGGATGCCCTTTCTCATCAGAAGCTCACTGCCCGTGCAGCAGAGCCCGACCAGGTTGATGCCTTTTGCGCCGTTCTTCTTTGCAAGCGCCACGAGTTCGGGATCAGAGACTGCTTTTACCACCATCTCGGAGAGGACCGGGTTGTGGCCGTGGACAGCAATGTTGACGTGGTCAGCCTTAAGTACCGCAAGGTTCACCTTCGATTCCTTAATGGTCGGCGTCCCGAAGAGGACATCCGAGACATCGGTGCCAAGCATCGACCCTCCCCAGCCGTCCGAGAGGCTGCAGCGCAGGCCCTGCAGCAGGATGTTGACATAATCCGCACCGACTCCCATCTGGATCCGGTGCATACAATCCACCACCTCGCGGTCGATCCCCCTCGGGGAGATCCCGAGTTTGTCCCAGATCTCCCGGGTCGCTTTCGGAGCCCGGTTGAGAAGTTGGAGGGTGTTTTTCACCATGCCGTACTCTTCGAGCATGGCGCGGCCGAGTTCGGCGGCAAGTTTCTCATTGCTTTTGCTTTCGAGTTCGATGCCGTACTCTTTTGCGAGCACACGCAGTTTGTCCGGATCGGCGATGCCGTAGTCTTTGGCCTTTCCCATCCCTACGAGATACAGCGTCTCGACGATGTCACGGCCGTGATCGGAATGGGCCGCCGAACCGGTCGCGATCGTGTCAAGCAGGTTGCGGGCGACGATAAGGTCGACATCAGCTCCGCAGACGCCGCGGATGCGGTGGGGCGGGATAATCCGGCACGGCCCCATCGTACATCTCATGCAGGAGGTCCCCGCCTCGCAGTACTTACAGGGTGGCTGCTGCATCTCGTGCCGGTCCCAGACTGTCTCGAGGCCCTCTTTCATCGCCATCTCGAGGAGGGGCTTTGCATTCTCGTCGATCGTACGCTCCTGTTTCTTCTGCTCAATGAGTGCAGGGTTCATCAGGGACATCCGGGCCCGGTCCAGCTCGCAGACATCAAGCCGTTCCCGGACCAGCACCGGCTTTGGTTCTTCTTGTGCCATATCTCATTCACTCCATCGACATTCGATAGTTGGTAATCGCCCAAGAGGATATATACAGTTTTGGTTCGTTACATGGGTGCTGTTGCACTGGCGGTTGATTTGAATATTTTAACGAGGTAAACTATTTGTCACCAACCTTAAACGCAACAGCACCATCCCATCCCGAAATCATGTGACAGGTTCTGGTGCGACTTCGAGACAATTATATTGTCAACATTGATGAGTTACGACGATATTAAGTATTCATTAAGTCCTGTTAACGCCACAGAAATCAATTTATCATTAACATCGAGAACGGCAATCATAATCTTACGTATCCGGCTTCCTAGCAAACTTCTTCCAGACCTGCTCCCGGTATACCGGGCCACTGTTATAGGTGCAGAAGGGGATCAGTTTCCCGTCAGGGGTTGCGTAATGGATGCAGCAGCGCTGGACCCGCTCGATATCGTAATTGTACCTGTCCATAAAGTGCATGACTCCTATGAAAAGTGCGTTCCAGTGGAACTCCCGGAGCGCGTCGAAATTCTGGCCTATCAGGGTCTTGCCAATCAGCTTCCAGAACTCCGCGGTATTGCCCTGCTCCCCTTTCTTCACGGAACTGTGCAGGCCTTTGACCCCTGCGAGAAGCGCCTTGTACTTGTTTATGGTGCCGCCTTTCCGGAGGGTCCCGGCCATGTACTCTATCGATTCAAAGAAACTCTCCACATCGACCATGCGGGTGATCGGGACCACCCCCTCTTTCTGCACGAAAACATACGTTGCTGCCCCGCAGTGCTGGTGGGCGGTAAATCTTACCTGCGGCCTGCCCGTATAGGCCTCCACGAGATCCGAGAATGGAAGGACGCACGGGACCGGGTAGAAGTCGTCCTTTTTGAGAATCCCGTCCATCTGGCTCTCGACCCGGGCGAGGACATCGGGAATAGTGATCCTGGCATTCTGGAGGTCTTCATCGCTGGCAGCGCCGGTAAATGCGATCGGCTGGAAGTTCACCCCTCGCACGAAAGCGATATTCTCAATGGCAAACCGGATGATATCCCCCAGCTGATGATCATTCCGTCCCCGGATAACCGTCGGCACAAGCACAGTTCCGAGCCCGGCTTTCCTGAGGTTCTCAAGCGTCTTTTTGTGGGTAGCAAGGAAGGGATTCGTCTCAGTGGTCACCCCATCAAAATGGAGGTAGACCGTATCGAGGCCGGCATCCTTGAGTTCGCGGGCAAAATTCGGCTTTTTTGCCAGTTTGACACCATTTGTTGCGATCTGCACCTGGGGGAACCCCATCGCCTTAGCCTTCCGGATAATATCCGGCAGGTCCTCCCTCATCGTGGGTTCACCACCGGAGAATTGTACCGCAGGAGCCGGGACAGGCTTCTCGTCCCGCAGTACCTGTAGCATCCGAACGACATCATCAAATTCGGGCTCGTAGACAAAACCGCAGGCCCGGGCATTGGCAAAGCAGAAGTCGCAGTCGAGGTTGCAGCGATTGGTCAGATCGATATTTGCAAGAAGCGTCTGGGAATGGTGGTTGTTGCACAAACCGCAGGCTGTCGGACAACTGTTGGCTGGCGCACCGGGGTTCTGGGGATTGGCGATCCCGTTTCCTACTGCATCGTACTTGTCGAACCGGTGATACATACGGGCATCCGACCAGTACAAGTGCCGAAAATTCCCGTGTGACGGACAAGTCCGATCGAGCCAGATAGTATCATCTTCTTCGACAATTTTCGCATCAATGACGGAGTAGCAGGTCGGGCAAAGGCTGCGTGTCGTTTTAATCAGCATGTATGTTCACCCGGTTCAGGTTGTAATCACCGGAGGATGCCATCGTACCTTCCGGGTAGATCCTGGAAAAGAGTGCCTGGTATTCTTCAGGGTAGTTGAGAAAGCCAAGGATCGCCGCCCGCTTTTCCACAAGATCATAGAGGGGGTCGCTGACCGTATCTTTCACGCCGGCAATGTGGCCGGCTTTAACGAGCCTCAACCGGGATTTTTGTGGGTAACGCAGATTTTTTACAAACGCCCCTGTTGTCATCTCGTAAAAGACCGCTCCGCGGAGATCCTCGTAGGCCTGGAACTCGCTTTGGAATGCAGACGAGACAAGGTTTGCCATCTGGAGAACGGCCGTGCGGGAAGGATTGATCGTGACGTGGCCGTATCCCGGGGGCACCACAACGATCTCCCCAGCAGTGGCGGCGATCATCACCACATCCGCACAGTCCCGGGTCTGGATCAGGTAGTGCGCCTCGCCCTCCAGCACCTCATAGATCTCCGGGTAACCGGTACCGGTGGGATTTGCCGGGTGATAGTGCCCTTTGGTCTTCACACACTCCCCACAAAGATCCCGTGGCGGGATGACGGTGATATCGAAGCGGATCTTCCGCTCATGAAGCCACTGGCGGTCTTCGGGTGAACGGGCCACATCCCGGTACATGTAATAAACAGGCCCGTTAACGGAACAACCCGGCACAGCAAGAGCGCCCGCCAGCTCCCTCACATCCCGTATATCAGGTACGGGCAGGGGACCTTCCCAGTGGACAGGGCCGGGATATCCTGTTATCGGGCCGGAACTGCTGTGCTGTATGATCATGATCTCTCGCAGAAGAACGCTACTGTAATCGACTCCATAACAGTTGCCTCCGCTCATCGATCAGGGTGATCAGTTCCTGACGGTCCATGAGGCCGGTAACGTCCGCGGCCAGTTTCTGGTCGAAAAGCGTATGTTCAATCCAGTGGGCGATATCCCCCCGTTCCTGGTGGTACGTTATCGAGTCGGCGGGTACCACCCGGAGCAGGTCACAGAACTGGTCGAGACTGTATGCTGCATACCCGACATGGCCGGAGGGAGATGCAAAGTGAAACGCCTCTTCCGGTGTCAGTGTCCGGAGGGTCTTTGCCGATTTTTTGTTCTTCGCCGCCCGTATGTTACGTTCCTCAAAATCGGCAAGGATCGCCATGTACGTCCGGAACGCATCCTCGGCTTCGTGATGGCTGAAGTAGTTGTGTACTTCGCCAGAGGTCCCGTACTTGGAGGCCATATAATAGAAATGGTCGCTTGTCTGGAGATACCGCCAGATTTCTTTGTCCTTTGCAAAGGCCGCCGCTTTCTGGATCGCGGAGTATGCCGTGTGCTGCCGCTCGTTGCCCATCCATGCGGACGCGTCCTTCTCGATATCAGCCCAAGAGATGGTATCCTTGACATCGATCGTACCAACCGGAGGGTAACTCTCCAGTGCTTCCGTGGGCAGGGTAGTCCGGATTCCCCGTTTCTCCAGCTCTGTGGGAAGGTAGGAGAGGAAATTAAGGATCCCGGTCTCTTTCCAGAAGTGTTCCCCGAAAGTCTCATAATCCAGAAAGAGATTGACGAGATCCCCGGATGTGCCGCGAATCCAGTCAGCATAGGTATCCGCAGTCAGCGGGTACTTGTTCCAGCCCTGGTTGCCAAACCGGAACGCGATATCATCGGAAAGCTGAAAATCGCGGAGCAGAACGGGCAAATCATTACAGGTGTAGATATGGTGCGGGCTGCGCCAGTCGAGTATCCGTTCCACACCCTCGGTGAATATGCCAGCATAGCCCATATCTTTTACACAACTGGCGATCTGGTTATTGAACGTGAACTCGGTATTTTCAAAGACTGTGGGTCGGATCTTGAAAAGGTCATACATCAGGTCGGTATGCATCCCAGCTTGCTCGATAAATTCCGATTTGTCACCAAAGCAGCCGGCAATGCTGTGGTAGTAAGTCTGCCCGAGCAACTCGGAATTCCGGTGACGGGCAACCTGGTCAAAGAGAGCCAGGACATCCGGTTGCCACTTCTCCAGCTGCTCGATAAGCGTCCCGGAAAAGGAAAATGAACAATGAAACCCTTCGTCCAGTTTTTCCAGAATGATCTTCGTGGCCGGCACGTAACACTTTTCAGATACCCGTTCCAGCACTTCCCGATTCAACTCATCGAAATATAGTCATACTGATCTTTATTCTTCTTCTTTGGATTAGGCGAAAAGTGCCGGTTCAGCCGGTATGGCTGGTGCACTTCAAATCCTATACAGACTTCTGGCATTGATTTTTCCTCCATTCTTCTTGTTTTCTCTCAATCTAAGGTATGTGCCCCTGTCGGGTGTGTGAATTGCTGGTTGTGATAAATTAACGGGGCAAGGAATTTTTAATGCGGTGAAATATCGGTCACCGACCGCTCAATTATCCTATCCTATTTCCTTAAGTTATGGTATAAACAGTTGCATACTCAACTATGGTATATTAAGACTCCCCTGAGTTTCGATTGATGAAACATTTTACACAGCAGGGTTTATGGTTTTGAAGAGATCAAGGTGTATCGTATGCAGGATTACCATCTCGGAGGAGTCGTTTCCTATCTGTTGCGGGCCCAGTCTGCTTTTTACTCGCAACGGCTCAAACCGTACAATCTGAGCTACGGACAGTTCCCATTTCTGAAGCTGCTCTACCGTGAAGATGGATTGAACCAGGAGACAATTGCAAAGAGGCTTCTTTTTAACAAAGCAACGATTGCCCGTGCAATGGACAAACTTGAGCGGGAAGGATATGTATCCCGCATTCAGGATAAAACGGATGGCCGGGCGAACCGGATCTTCCTGACACCAAAAGGGAGGGAGATCGAACCCGCTATCACTCAGTTATCTCAGGAATGGAACTCGATCCTCATCTCTGGATTCACCGAAATTGAGAGTCTGGTACTGAAAGAACTTACGAGAAAGATTGTTGCCAATGTGATGCATGCGATGGAACTGGAGGATACGACGATTATCACCGAACTTATGAAATGAAAAAAAGTTCCTCCCCGGAATAATCCCCGGTTTTGCAAGATCATTTTTCTAGGTGACGGGGGAACGCTACCTGCGGTCGTTTCACGATAAATGACGAATCCAGGTTTTTTACCATCCTGACGGCCATATCCGCAGGAATCCCCAGCGCCATCATTTCCGGGGGAAGGGAATGGTTCTGTGTCGGGTCCTCCGGGCCCATAAACGCAGTGTCATGCGGCGTGTTCTCCGCAAGGCTTGCCGGGAACGTGATATAGGTCGAACAGGCAGATCCCCCGGGAACAATCACCGGTGAGAACGGATCGTCCCGGTCAAAGTGGATGAGGGCCGCCATGTTCCGGATCTGCTCGCCGGTGCCAAAGCAGCAGAGGGACCTGACGGCGGGCATGGGATCGGGAAGGGCGTCGCACGCCTGTACAACAAGGTATTTCCCCGGCGGGTGGATTGGCCCTGCCGCCACCGAGCAGCGATCGATCAGCTCCGGGCTTGCCTTCAGGTACTCCGCAGCTCCGCCGCGAACGTCTTTCCTTCCGGTCGATACAAAATACTTGATCTCATCGGGCACCGGAATGTATCCCACATGGAAGAGCCCACCGGGACAGCAGCCTTCGCTGGTGTCAGCACTGAGATAAATCGCTGACACTTTCGTATCGCTTGCCATCCGGTACAATGAGACCGCAAAACAGCGGTTCACCTCAGCCAGCCGGGGAATACCCGGCGGCAGGACATCAGAGCCGTACACTGCAAGGGGGCGGGTCTTCATCCGGAATGCTGTCGCAAGTTGCTGTCCGATTTCTCTAAATGATATTGGTGCCATTTTCATATCACCTTATAAGTACGTGCAAGATTACCTGTTCCTTATTGAAATTCAAGAGGGGGCGCATGCCCCACCCGTCTCCGGGCGATCTCCTCCGCACATGACCTGCCCGAAGAGAGACGTCGACATTATCCTCATGGTTTAGTCTCTCCTCTCTCCTTCCAGAACTGGTACTGGAACTGCCATATATCCTTGTTTGAATTGACCAGATTTTTGAACAATTCCTTCCGTTCCTGGACCCGGGCTTCACCTTCAGGGAACCGTTTCTCCTTTTTTATTGCAAGGACAAGGTCCCGACCAAGGTCATGCGCTTTGCTCATTGCGTCAGCAAATGCTTCCGGCCCTTTGGCCATTGCAACTCCCACACCGCCGATAGGGACAACCCCGAAATCGGTTATTACATGGTTCAGGTACTCAACGACTTCCTGTTCTTTGAATCCTCCCGACGTGGAGACTGCACAGCCATATTTTCCAAGACCAAGAAGTGTCATGCAGTGATATGAGTTGGCAGACCGGTCAATCCAGCGTTTGAGCTGTGCGGTTACGCTGTCGATATACACTGGCGATCCCAGGACAATGCCATCAGCCATCTTCATTTTTTCGATGAGAGATGCGACATCATCGTCATAGACGCACTCCCCGGTTTCAAAACAGGATAAACAACCGGTACAGAAATTGATGTTCAGTTTACAGATATCGATGACTTCCGTTTTTGCTCCCGCTTCTTTAGCCCCGTCAAGCACGGCCTGCATTAATTTCAGGGTAGTACTCACTTTTTTTCTGGGACTCCCATTAATTCCGATAATTTTCATTTTCTTCATGCCTCCATTTTGTTTTGGGATTTCCCTCGTTGAACTAACTTTTAGAAAGGAAGAGATTGGACATGGTTGACTGAGCAACTAATTTGATATATAAGTATCGATGATTCTGTTGCATCTGCGGTTGCTGTTGCGTTAATGGGCTTATGGAAAAACGATAATGGCGTGACCCCATTAACGTTGACTATTCAAACGTCACGCAGACGCGTCAGTGCCTAATCATATCGCAACCGGTTTGGTATGAGACTGGCCATGATAGACCGTATCTCAATTTCCCCAATCCGTACATTTATACGATCATGGATGAGAATGGCTTCCATGCCACTCAAAGAGCAGATCATGGAAGTTATCAATGGTCCTCATGTTGCAGCGGTTGCAACACTGGACGGTAAGCTCCCGGCAGTCCGGTTCATGGTGCTTGCCGGCTTACCTGACATGACCCTCGTCGGGGCGACGATGAAATCCTCGAAAAAGGTCGAACAGCTGAAGAAAAACCCTGACACGGCTCTTGCCATCTGGTCGGGAAAGGAATATTCCGACCCGTATGTCGAGATCAAGGCAAAGGGCAAAGTCCACGAAGATATTGCAACGAAAAAGAAGTACTGGAACCCGATGCTCGAACAGCACTTCAAAACGCCGGAGAATCCGGATTTTGTCGTGATCGTGTTTACCGCAGGCGAGATTGCGTATCACGGGAAGAATATGTCGAGCCTGGAAATCTGGAAGCGCTAAAAAAGATTCCGGTTTTGCCGGCAGGAAGTGCATCATTGGCGGAATGCCTGTTCCTCCCGGACTTTCCCAAAAGGAAAACCACCTCTTTTTACGTACTCTTCGGGAAGGTATCAGAGCCGCAGGAGGCGTTCCGCGTTTCCGTGCGCTATCCTGTTCTTATCCGCACGGCTCACCGGGAGGTTTTCGAGGAAGGTGCGTGCTTCCGCCATGGAACTATACGGGTAGTCGGCAGAGAACATGATCCGGTCGGCCCCGACCTGAAGATACAGGTTGAGGAAGGTCTGGGTAAAGTTGAAACCACTGAACGAATAGTACACATTCTCCCGGAGGTAGTCTGCCACAGGATGCTCAAGCTTCGTTACGTTCGTGGACAGACCTTTGTCGAGCCGGGGCATCATAAAGGGAAGAGCCTCTCCCAAGTGGCCGATAACAATCTGGAGATCCGGGAACCGGTCGAACGCTCCACCGAGGATGAGACGGAGGACATGGACCGCAGTCTCGATATGCCAGCCCCACCCGTGCCGGGATAAGCCGAATGTTACCTCTGGTGAGAAGCCCGAATAGTACGTTTCAATCACCGGCGCCGGTGGGGGTGTCGGATGAATGCAGAGGGGAACTTTGAGCGCATCAGCACGCTCTAAGATAGGCCAGAAGAATTTGTCATCGAGGTAGCAGCCCCGGGTGTGTCCATTGATCCATCCTCCTTTGAAGCCATGTTCTTTGACCATGCGCTCCAGCTCATCGGCAGCAATGTCGGGAGCAGCAGTTGGGAGCGTGGCAAATCCCGCGAACCGCTGCGGATATAGCCTGACCGCGTCCGCAAGATAGTCGTTCGCTTCACGGGCCAGATCTACGGCCGCGTCCGCATCAAGTTGCTGCACGGAGGGGTCGGTCAGCGACAATACCTGCACGTCGATACCTGCGGCATCCATTTCAGCGATTCTCTTCTCACCGAGATCCAACAAATCTTCGGCAGGGTTCCCATACCCGAAACGCCCGGTCATCCCGGGCTGTTCCCTGAGGTTTCGTCCCGGGCCGTCCAGGAATGCCGGGCTGGCATAGTGCTCTTCAAGCGTGATCGTTCACGTGATTTCGCGATCACCGGGGTGGGACAATCTTACGGGGGCCTTGTTTTCCATAATCCTTAATCCTCCAAGGGCCCTGAAATAATTTCTTGTGGATCTTTGCCGGGTTTTTTCAGTGTCATAAAGATTGTCCATTAGTCTTATGCTTCAAAGAACGTCATAGAAGGAAGAGATGGCTGATAAAAGATATGAATCCTTGAAGATTGAGAATATCGTTGCGTCGGGCGTCATCGCCGATTCGATAGATCTTGTTGAGTTGTCAAATAAGGTCAAGAACTGCGAACTCAATAAGAAACGGTTTCCCGGCGCAGTATATCGTATCGATGAACCTAGGATTACATCCCTGATTTTTTCGACGGGCAAGATAGTGCTGACCGGCCTTCGTAGCAATAAGGCGCTTACAGACGGACTTGCTGCCCTCATCAAATCGTTAAATGAGGCGGGTTTTGAAACCCTCAAAGTGCCCAAAGTTGCGATCACCAATATGGTCTGTTCCTACGATCTCGGTAAATCCATCAATCTCAACAAGGTAGTCGTCACATTCAATGTCGAAAATATCGAGTACGAACCCGAACAGTTCCCCGGGCTTGTATACCGGATCAAAGATCCCAAGATCGTTGTGTTAATCTTCTCTTCAGGAAAGCTATTCTCACCGGTGGCAAAAATCTTGAAGCCGTCAAGAAGGGACTTGACGTCCTCGAACAGAAGCTCGAAAACATCCTGTAAAAAGGGGGATTTTTGGTTTTGTTGATATAGCAAGGTGTTCGAGGTGTTAATTAGGTAGTGAGCGCAGTGTTTCTCATGGACTTCGTCGCACCAATCTTCATTATAGTGGTATAAGTGTTTTAGATAAAGAGAACTCATCAAAATTTCCTTTTATCGCACCGCATTTTAGATTTCATATCCTTTTGAGGATTTTTAAGCCAATCCGACAAATTGAAAATATTTTTATACCCCTTTATTTCCACTGGAACGAACGCCTGTGTGAGTACCTACCATCGAAAGTCGGGAGGCAATCTCCTGGAGCAGTTCCGGGCGTACCAGACTTTTTCGGTATCCACCCCGTATCCACAACCTTCATCCCTTCACCACTACGACACGATAATTATGCCCGACGCGTTCGATCTGTTCAATGAGGCAACCGAACTCGCCGAACAGGGTCAATTGGACGAGGCACTCGTCTTATTTCAGGCACTTATTCGAACCGATAACAATAACGCCACCATCTGGAATAACATCGGCATTATCCAATTCAGACAAGGAAAATACATTGATGCAGTGAATGCCTTCGGGCAAGCAACTGACATTGATCCACAATTCACAAACGCGTTGTTCAATAAGAGTCTGGCTTTTGTGCATCTCAAGAAAGATACCGAGGCACTCCGCGCACTCGATAAAGTCCTGAAGTTAAATCCACATGACAAAGAAGCACAATCCCAGCTTGCGTTGATTGTTCAGAAGATGGCGCATGCTTGTGAACCGCTGAAAACGGATTCACAATCGGTACAGTCTCAATTGCGGGTATAAAGTTGAATAAACTCGACATTTCAGAGGGAGGTCTTCGTATTACTGACTCCTCTTCACTTTCACCCCCCTCATGGCCGCCCCTTTATCTCCCTCAGTGAGTGATCCGGTGCTATGGAGAAAATCCCCGTCCGCAAATACCAGGTGGTCGAGGAAGCGGAAATCGACCTCGTCCTCCAGTGCAAGGATAGTCATGAATTTTATGATCGATACTTCAAGGTGTTCCCTGATACCAAAAAAGGTCTTGATAGTATCTCAAAAATCTGGAAACGCAGGAGTGAATTTGCAAAAAAACGGCCTCTGTCCATTACTACAAAAGAAGCCGGGACAAAATCCGCGCAAGATATCGCGGCTTTAATCGCCGAACAGACAAAGATCTTGGGCGAGATCTCCGCACTCGCCAATGAGAGCCTCGAAGTCAACCGGCAGATCCTTGCAACACTTACACAGCAGAATCAGATCTTAACCGGACATTCCGAACACGCCGTATGGGAACCGCCAAAAGAATCTTCGCATCACGCCCCTGCGGTACCTCATTCCATGCAGAAAATGGCGTCTGAGGTACAGACTCCAATCCTGGTCGGTTCGTAAGAGCCTTCCCCTTGTTAGATCTTTTTTAGCTCTGTCACTTTCAGGATATCGGTTCGGGTCACAATCCCGACGACTCGTCCCTCTTGAACTATCGGAATCCTCCCAATGTTTCGGGCCGACATGATTCTGAAGGCGTCCATGACCGGTGCAGATGGCGGGAGGGTGATTGGATCGTGAGTCATGATGTTGCGGACCTGCATCGTCTCGCGATCGATTTGCGGGATACGGTTCACATCCACAAGCGTAATCATGCCTACAAGTTTATCCTGTTCTACGACCGGGAATCCAAGGTGCTTGCTGATCAGCATCATCTCGATCACCTTTGCAAGCGTCAGGGTCGGCGCCACGACCGTCACCGGAGAACTCATCGTGGTACCCACCGTTACATCATGCAGCAGGTAGGTGAACTGGTCCATGGTAGATTCCGAGCTAGCCCCGATGTAGACAAAAAGGGCAATCAGGATCAGGAACGGGTTGAAGAATATAAGGCCGACGATGCCAAAAATAATCGCAAAAGCCTTGCCAACGTTGGCGGCGATCCGGGTCGCCTTATGGAGTGGCATCCGTTTCGCCAGCTCCGCCCGGAGCACCCTGCCGCCATCCATGGGGAAGGCAGGAATCAGGTTAAATGCGAAGAGGATGACGTTAAGGAATGAGAGATATCCGAAGATAAGAATGAGGACGCCGGCAGTCGCGGTGTCTGTGGTCATTTCGGGTATAAAGAAGACAATACCCCCGCAAACTATACCGACGAGAAGGCTGGTGAGCGGCCCGGCAAGTGCCATCGGGAGCTCGACTTTCGGATCCGGTACCCCCACGTCTTCCATCTGGGAGACGCCACCGAAGATCAGCAGGGTGATGCTCTGGATCTTCACGCCATTTTGCCGGGCGATGATGCAGTGGGCTATTTCGTGGACAAGGACGCCCAAAAAGAGACCGAGTGCGACGACGGTTCCGAGGATCCAAGGCATGAATCCCGCTGTGATCAGGGATGTATCTATCGGGACCTGGAAGATCCCTCTGATAGTATCTGTCGTCAGCGAGATCTGGCTCCCTATGATCCACGCTAAAAGTGGGATCACGATCAGGAACGTGTAATGGATGAGAATAGGAATGCCGAATATCCGCCCGATCCGATATGACCCTTTCATGATGTAGGGATTATCACCCACATAGGTTATACTTTCGGGATTGAACACTGGATTTTTGTAATCCTTTCTCTCTAAAATGGAGAGATCCCGGCTCCTCTGGCCCCATACTGGAGCGCGAAGAAAATTCCGCTGCCTGCCAATACGCCCCGGTCCGGGCCCGATGCGGTGCCGGTCATCGGGGCGATCGTGGTGTTCCGGAACAGCGGGAAGTAATCTATTTTTCCGGGATCCTAAGGCGTTTACGGTCATCGATGTCCGGTTTCCCGGGTTGGATTTTTCCTGCCGCATTAGTCGCCGGAATCCTTTTAAATTTGATTTTTACGTCGTTCCTTTAATAGGGATTATAAGAAAACGCAAAAATTTAAAATTTTAAAGAATTTCCGGCTCCCAAAAAACCGCCAGAAAAAACTGGGGATCTGGACCAGTCCAGAGGTTCTGATTCGTTGGCCTCTCGTTCTTTTACTGCCGTGCATACTTGATAATATATTTGCCGCGCAGTATTATATTGCAAATTCTATTAAGCATATGCTAAAAATTTAAACTCAACACGATACATTCTCTGACAATCACCAGCAGCATTCCAGATTTTTACATTAAGAGTGATCTCACTCTGCACAATGGGTTCTGTCAAGTCTTCGGCAGCTAGTGACTTTTCTTCGAAGTATCAAATTTCAGAAACTGCCGACAACTTGACAGAACCGTAAATATTTGTATTATATGGGGTGACATGAAACGGATAAGAATAAAATGAATTGTTAGTTTTTCTTTACATTTTTTCCTATAATCCCTCTGAAATTGAATGCGATATTAAATTTTACATAATCATTAACTATAGGTTCAAATTCCGGGTACAATGCACCAATATCATATTTTAAATTGGGAAGTGATGAACATTTAATTTTAATTGTTTTACCATTTGAGGATACTTGAGTAATTTTCCCCAAATACTCTTTATTTGTTCCATTTTCCATTATATAATAGACCTTGTTAAGGGTGCTTTTAGTTTTATACCCTTCAGATAATTGATCCAGTTCCTCAAAAATATGTTTTGACTTTTCATAACTATCTTTTTCGAAAAGTGTAACGCCATATCTGAATAAAACATACAGATCATTATCTTGTGCGTGTTGATACCAAGTTTTCAATATTTTCAATAAGTACGTCTTATCATCCTTGTGCAATATTAACGAAACACGGGCCTTTAATCGTAATAGTTCCGGATCGGTTGCCTCAATTGTCAATCCGGTTTCAATTAACTGGTCTAATTCATTATACTTAGATAAAGTTTCGGGAGTTCGTTCTAAATCTGCAAGTTTTCTGTATAAAATATTGGCTTTAAGTTTGTAACCTGCGGAGCTTTTGTATTCTTTTGCCAATAAATCAACAATTTCATCAAATTTTTCGATATCATTAGATAATGAAAAGATTCGGCCTTTTTCTTCCAAAAACCGAATATGTTCAGATTGATCTAAAACATTTATTGCTTCTTCACATAATTGTAATGCCCTTGAAAGATGTGTAATTTTTTCGAGTGAATTGCTCGATTTTATTGCTTTTCTGATTAAAAGACTAATATGACCATGATATGAATATTGATTTTTAAAATGCTTCGAACGCCCTCTTTCAAAATTTAATTCTGCCATTTTGTAATATTTTTCGGCATCCGAATTTTTTCCTTTGTCTGCAAAAACATAACCCATTTTTGCATATAGTTTACCAAAAGAGGTGAAGATTAATTCATCTCTCTCTCTGGATTGATTTATTGCTAGAGCTTCCTTCAACAGTTGTTCGGCATGTTTATAATTTGCATTTGGCTCCTCAATTTCAAGCAGTGCATAATGGTGACAGATAGATCTCGATTTTAATCTCTGATTAGCGACCTCAAAAATGTCTCGCTTAAGAGAAATGGGGATTTCCTTCTCATTAGAGTTGGGTCCGATTTTAAAAATCAGAAGATTCTCTATTTGATTAACCTGATGAGGATACTGCGGATTTACATTACTGATTAGTTCAGTAATTTTTTGAGCGATAATTCCAGGTTCACCGAACTCAAAATCCACAGTTCTTTCAGCAATAATCGGATGATGAACCCTATAATCTACTTCCTCATATTGTTCATCAACGGGGAACAAGATGGATTTTAAAGATCCCTTTTTTACCTCATCTCGAAATTTTTTAAATTCATTTATTGTTGCATTAACAAGAATTTCTTCATTTAGATTCAATCTGTACTTATTGAATAAACAGGTGTATTCATAAGCCGCCTTTTGCCAATCTTTTAATTTTTGATATTGATCATGAATAATTGTATTTAGCGGTCTTTTTGATTCATCAATTAAAGTATACATTAAAGCAAAAAATGATTGATTTATCTTTGGATTATCGTATATGTTGAATAATTCGGCGTCGGATTCAATTAATTTGTTTGAATACAGATAATCTCTAAAAGTCGTTAATTCTGATGATGTGATTGATTCCGGAATTCTATAAACTGGGTAGCCTGAAAAATTTCGTCCTGCGAATAAATTTTCTCTATCAGAAATGATCAGATTGATGGCTTTTCCTCTTGATGAAATCTCTGAAAATAATGAAATTATATCTCGATATATAGATGAAGCATTATCACAAATCAATAACGTTCGAGGTCGTGGTTTCGAATATCCGGAAACTTTTTTATAAGCAGATTCAATGTATTCAATGAATGCCTCTAATTGTTTGCGATCTATATGAGATGCTTGAGGTTTCAAAAAAATTACTGGATTTCCGTAAGAATACCAATCGTATGCCAATCGTTTCAGGATAATTGTTTTCCCGCATCCGGCGGGTCCGGTCAGTATGGCATACAAATTATCATCTTGTGAAGGGCTGTCGATATTATTAAAAATAAACTTTTTAAATCCTGTCTGAACATTGTAAAGTTGACAGAGTCCTGATTGTGTTTGTTCATCAATTTCATAGATTTCTCTTTTAAAATCCCAACCTTTTTCAAAAGGATAGTATGAGTCGTCTTCACCGCTAAAAAATTTTCGAATATTGCTATATTTCGATGTCATTGATGTAAGATTTAAAAATTCTAAATATTCTTGAGAGGGTCGTTCAATGTTTAAAGGAATGTCAATAGGAATCCCACGAATATGAACTGTTTTTTCAGATAAATGGGATTCAAAATCGTAATTTTTTAATCCTAGATCTGCTTGAAAAACAAAATTTTCAACCGTTCCTTTGATATGATGAATATCGTATCTTGAAAATTTTTTAATTTTACGCTCATCTATATCGTTTGGCGTTAAAGCATACGAATGTTGAAAAGATCCCGATCCTCTTGAAGATAGTAGTTCTTCCATTATTGTAAAAACAATATCATCTTCAAAGGAATATCCTATGAAGAGTACCGGTCCTTTTTTTAGACATTCGGATAAGTGTGAATAATAGGCATTTCGCCTTAAAAAGGAGATGGATTTATCAATATTCGATAAAACAGGAAATCCTTCTTCATTATATTTACAATCTATAGATCCAAATATTTTGATATAATACAAAATATCTATTCTATCAGGGTATATTTGTGGATTATCTTCAGTAACTTGACGAATTGATCGAGTTTTCAATCGATTTTCAGGAATTCTCTCTATTACCAAATCATAATTTGTAGTAAATATGCACTTCCAAGGGAGAGATATTAATTTAATTATAGACTCGTCAGGCTTTAATCCAATAAACTGTTTTTTAATGTAATCTTCTAATTCAACGCGAGAGTGTGAATCAGATCCGATAATATCCTCACAGACATCAAAAAAATTAGATCGATTTCTGAAGTCTAAATCTGAAAATTTTTGAATCACTCTCTCTAATAAGTCCTTACCAGATGGTCCTCCTAAACGCAATGAATTTCCAGCACCTAAAAAAAGAGTTACATTCTGTGTTTTTAAGAGATCAATTATATCATTTAATGTTTTCATATGTGAGTAATCTTCAATGGTTTACTTAATAATTGTTATTTAAGGTTCTGTCAAGTTGTCGGCAGCTTGGTTTCCCAAACAGGAGTACCAAACTTTAATAACTGCCGATAACTCGACAGAACCATATATTGTAAAGGGACACTCTATGGTATCTAATCCTATCATCATTGTAGATTAGTTCGATAGGAATTGTTATTTCTCATGGAAGAAATATGACACCGAAAGATACAATTTCTCAACTTATTCAAGAAGCGGTCCAATACAGAGTACCAAGCAGAACAAGCGCTCTCAAATGGAATCAATAATCATCAGGCACCGATATTTGGTGAATTGCTGGTTCAGACAGTTGTCCCATATGGAGCGAAAGGATTGACAAGAAAAATAGGAAGATCGATTCTAAATACCTCAAAAAATAACGTTAATTCCTCTTTGCGCCACGTTGGTGATCAACTCCTCGGAAAATGTGAATCTTCGGTCAAAGACATGTCAATAAAAATCCGTACGCTATCGTATGGTGGAAACTCTTCGAATCTTTTAAAAAAATTCAATCGAGTGCGACGACTCAAGAGTGCAGTTTCTTTCTACAACACATTAATTTTAGTCCTTCAGGAACTCCAGAATCAAGACTTAATCTGGAATAGAGACATTCCGCTCGAGCTTGCATTACGAAAGACAATAATGGAGCATGAAAAAAAAGAAAAATCTTTACTTCGTATATCGAGCCCAAAGTTAGTCCGATCAGCCCAATCAGTTGAGATATATAATCGCCTATCCGTTGCTGAGAAATTGAAAAACTACCCGAATGTTCAAGAATCTGTCCTGGGTGCAATTGATCGCCTTCACAATGGAGGACCAGATGCCTTACGCCATTGTGTAATTTCATGTAGGGCAGCTATTGAGGCATTATGTATCCAAGTAGGTAAAAATGAAGATTGGAAAAACGCATTGAATAGTATTTTTCCATCGGACACGGATAGAAAATCCATAAAAAGTGTATGGATTTATTTAAGCAACAAAGGTGCTCATGGTGGTAGTATTCCTGCAAAAGATGATGCTGAATATGCATTAAAAATTACAATTGTTACGCTAGAACAGATTATAAATAAAAGTAGTGGCAGATAGCCCGTCTTTAATCGTAATTAAGTGAAAGAAATTATGGTATTGCCCTCTTTTCTTTTTATTTACATAAAACGAGATATTAGTGCTCAAAAATTATTCATTGTTTTTTTTAATAACAATTAAAAATCATGATAACTCAACAGAACTTTTATTATTTATCCTTAATATCCTGATGGTTTTTTATTTCTGATCCACCCTTGTAAACCGGTACTGCCCTTCCGGCACCGTTATCTCAAACTGCACTCCTTTACCTGGCTGCCCGGTTTCTTTAATGGTGATGCTCGTCAGGGAAAGGATCTCCCGGATAAGGAACATCCCGAGTCCGGTATTTTTCCCGAATCCCCACTCGAAGATTCGTTCCTTTTCTTCAGCAGCGATGCCAACCCCGTTGTCCTCCCATACCACAATCAGATCTTCGCCAGACTTTTGGGACGACACCCGAATTTCGGTCACCCGCTCTCCGTGCCGAAGTGAATTATCAAGGAAATTTGAGAACACTTTTTTGAGCATCGGATCTGCGAATACTTCGACTCCCTGAAGATCTACGATGAGTGCGATAGTTGCCGGGACCTGTACGTCCCTTGCGATTTTGTCCAGTTCCTGCCACTTGGGTTCTTGGGTTCCAGATCCTGGTAGACTTGGGTTTCAGCGATCAGGGCTTGAATCTTCTTTGTTGTATCTTCCAGTTTACTGATATAATCTGCCAATGCAGGGTCCGGGAATTTCATACGAAGGATACCAAGATATCCATAGATACCGGATGACTTGTTGAGGATATCATGTCGTGTAATGCTGGAGAGCAAAAGGAGTTTCCGGTTTGCCAGCATAAGAGCACGTTGTGACTCTTTCTGATCTGTGATATCGACTACTGTGCAGACAATATTTTCTTCGTCGGTATGAGAAGCCGAGATAAGTACCCATCGCCCGGGTCCGTCCCGTGCGGACAGGAATACCTCAATATCCTCTACCCTGCAAAAATCGTGTAAGTTGGCGAGAAATGATTCCCGCTCTTCGGAACCGGTGATAATATCTGAGAGATTCTTTTTTATCAGATCGCTACATTGGTAATGGATTATCTGAGCGAACTTCCGGTTGGCATCCGTTATTTCAAGGGTTTTTTTATTAATGCTGAAAATTCCTGCCTGAGAATGATTATATAACGTATGGTTTTTCTGCTCCCCTTTCCGATATTCCTGGGAGAAGACTGATATGAGGATACCGATGGAAACAAAGACATAGAACCTTATTGTGGCCAGAGTGAAAAGTTGCGAATCCGGGATTTCCCAGAAATAGACAAGCACGAAATATAACCAACCAACGAGAACTGTCCCATAAATCCCAAATTTCGGACGGGTATATGCAATAAGCACCACCGGGATGAGATAAAGGTACGGAAATACCTCATAGATCCCATTATTGAGACATACATAAGTGATTATAATGGCAACGATGACACTTGCGATAATGCCGATATCATAAATGGTTTGCTTTTGATGAGAAAGCAGCGACATACCAGATTTTGGAACCCCCACATTTTGTAAAATGAGATAGACTCGCTGACGAATTGATTTTATCGATATATGGTCACAAGGTGGTTCAATATATCACAGGTGTAATGTTATCAGGAAATATAATCCCGTAATTTCTTTATGAGTTTGAGCTGATTATTGGCTCTGTCCTCACTCTCTTTCTCGAAACTGTCCATAATCTCTGCGACGGGCTTAGCCAATTCGTAGATCTTGACCGGACGTCCCTGGCTTTCGGCCTTGCTCTCACGGCTCCTGATCCAGCCCCTATCCATCAGGTAATGCATGGTTATATTTACTTCGGGCTGGCGCAGGTTAGTCCCGCGCTCTATCGCGTGGGATGTCGCTTCGGGAATATTATCTAAAAATACCAGCACTTTTGCAACATTTTTTTTCGTTCCAATCTCGATCAAGAGATTGACGATCTCTTCTTCCTTTTCTGTAAAATATTGAACGTTTTCTTGTTTCATCGCACCACCTGGTTATTCCGGTTGTTTCATTTTGGGCTCTGTAGAGCCAGTTCTTTTTCCATTGCGGTCAATTTCTCATAAGCACTGATCAGTTCCTCATGCTTGAACCTCAGTGCCTCTTCCGCTTCCTTGACATCGGTTATATCCCGGCCAACTGACTGATATTCAACAAGGATCCCTTTATCATCGAAAATTGCCCGATCGTTCCACCGCTGCCATCGCATCTTGCCGTCGGGCATGATGATGCGGTGATCAATCGCCAAAACAGGATTTTCCCGGGTCAGGGAGACAAAATGTTCCTTTACGCCGGCTTTTTCTTCCTCCGGGATCCTGGGGATGAACTTATTCCCGATCATCTCATCCCGTGTCTTATTGAAATACCGACAGTATGCCTCGTTGACAAAGATATGGGTGCCGTCTGGCCTGAACCGACAGATAAACTCGGTCTGGGTCTCGACAACGTTCCTGTATCGCTCCTCGCTCTCCTTAAGCGCTTCCATCAATCCCTTGCGCCGGGTGATATCCCGGAATACCACTAGGATCGAGGGTTGGCCTTTATCAAAAAAACCTGTGGCGACTACTTCGACATCAATAACCCCTCCGTCGGTCCGCAGAAATTTCTCTTCGATAGTATCAACTGCGGTCATTACGTTACCGGTGGTCATCGCTCCTATCCGCTCCGTGACGGTATTCCGGTATGCGGGATGGACAAAATCAAGAACTTTTTTTCCGACAAGTTCTGATGGTGACGATACACCCAGAAGAGTGGCAGCAATCTGGTTTGCGAGGGTAATGATGCCGTTACGGTGAACCACGACCGCATCGAACGAACGCTGCAGGAGCGTGCGGTACCGTTCCTCGCTACTTTTTAAGGATTCTTCCGCCTTTTTACGTTCGGTGATATCCCGGATCGATTCAATTGCACCGACGGTGGTGCCCCGGGTATCATAGAGGGGGGAGGCAACGAACCAGAGCAAGGCCCCCTCCCCGTTATTGAAGTGGGGGATAGTGACCTCTGCAATGAGGTTCCCTGTGTTCCTAGTGACATTCCCATATTTTACAGTGGTTGCAGGGTCATCACGGAGTACGAGATCGATCAGGATGGGACGGCGCTCATGGTAAAAGGGCAGTGCATATTCATAGTCGCCTTTCCCAAGAATTTCAGCTGCCCTGATACCAGTCATCTTCACCATCGCATGGTTCCATGCGATCACAATCCCATGGGTGTCGATAGCAAAGGTTGCATCCGGCAGGAAGTTGATGATGTCCCCCTCTCTCCGTTCAAGATCCCTGATATTGATTTCCGCCCTTCTCTGTTGGACGGACTGCCGGATCTTGTGTGCGAGTTCGGCAAATTGCGCCTTGGGCTCACCGCCTTTCTGGATGTACGAGTCGGCGCCTTCATTTAATGCCTGGATGACAACTTCTTCCCGCCCTTTTCCCGTAAAAATAATAAAAGGAATGGTATTTCCGGTAGTCCTGATTTTCTTTAAAAATTCGATGCCATTCATCTCCGGCATCTGGAAATCGGAGATGATTGCTTCGTACAACCGCTCCTGCTCCATGAGTTTGCTGATCGCCTCGTTGGCAGAGGTCGCAGTATCTACTCTGAACTCTCCGCTGCGCTCCAGATAATGCTTCGTTATGTCGAGCAGGGCTGATTCATCATCAACATAAAGAACAGGTATCATGATGATGGTTCTCCACTTATCGGATAGATCGGATCCTTTTTTGGAATTATATTTCCTGAATGAGGTGCCGGAATTGTTGTCCGGATTTTTTTCTCAAGCTCGTCAAAGCTCGAATCGGAGTTCTGTATTTTTCGCACAAATGCCACATGGCCATACCGTGCGGCTTCTTGTTCCATTACACGGTTTTGCTCTAAGGTAAAGAAAACAAAGGGCGTCATTTTTCCTTTCTGCCGGGTTTGTTG
Source organism: uncultured Methanoregulaceae archaeon (assembly GCA_963717525.1). Taxonomy (GTDB): domain Archaea; phylum Halobacteriota; class Methanomicrobia; order Methanomicrobiales; family Methanospirillaceae; genus Methanoregula. The sequence goes on along the minus strand of OY970343.1, from coordinate 1,281,714 downwards.
AAGAAGACCGATACCGGCCGAGTCCTTGGAATTATAATCAGTGATGATGACATCAAAGGAGAAGAAGTCCATTTTTCGGCACGCCTCTTCGGGTGAGAGTGATGTTTCGACTATAATATCCCCTTTCTCCATCAGAAAACGGGAGATGATATGCAGCAACGGCGACCAGTCATCGACATAGAGTACGGAAATCATAAACAAACCACGTTTAAGGGCCCAACTCTTCCAGAATGTAAAATGGAGGATATCCCCCCTCAATCTTTTCCAAGGTACTTTCTCTGACACATCCGAACCAAACTACAAAGCCGGTCGATTATACTCTCAAGCCGATGTATCAATACCCTCCAGCAGCTGCTTGATATCGATCCAGATGATGAGTTCGTTTTTCTCCTTCTCCTTGACCTTCACCTTTCGTTTGATGATGCCAATGATCGCTGTATCCTCTTTGCTCACCGATGCAGAGGTATAGTCCACCTGCTTTCCTTCAAAGGTCGAGACAGACGTCACATCATCGACAAGGATCCCTATTTTGGTACCGGTAATCTTGTTGTCGAGCACAATAATCCGGGATGATTCGGCTGCAATCTGGCTGCCATCCGTGATGTTAAGCCGGTGCTTGAGATCGATAATAGTCGTTATCTCTCCACGGAGATCGATAATCCCCTTTATATACGCCGGCACGTTGGGAAGTTTGGTGATCGTGGTGTATTCCACGACTTCCTTGACATCGAACAGATCGATGGCAAAGCGTTCTTTGCCCAGGATGAACTCAACGATCTGGATGCTGCCCTGTCGTTTCCTGACCTCATCTTCCGCGTTTTGGGCCTGAGTATCTCGTGGCTCGATTGCTTTCGCCGCCATTGGACACGACCCTCCTTAATCCACCCTGAATTTCTTGTTTGCTTCCATTGCCTCGACAGCGACTTTATTTACGGTTTCTACCATACGGGTGATCTCATCCAACGCAGCTGAGGATTCTTCTGTTGCTGCCGCTGCATCACCAGCATCTTTTGCGGTCTGCTCCACCAAGCTTGCAACTTCACTGACACTTGCCGTGATCTCTTGTGTGGTTGCTGCCTGTTCTTCGGTTGCCGCCGCAACCTCTGTCGCGCTCGCGGCTACCTTCTCAACGGCCGCTGCGATCTTGTTGAAGGACTGCATTGTCTCGGTCACCATCTTTGAACCCTGCTCGACAATCCCCTTCGCTTCGTTCATAGCGGCGGATGCATTTTGCGTGCGCTTTTTCAGGGAAGCGATCATTTCCTCGATCCGCTCGGCAGAGTTCCGGGACTCCTGTGCCAACGATTTCACTTCTGTCGCGACGACGGCAAAGCCTCGTCCTGCATCCCCGGCACGAGCTGCTTCAATGGCTGCATTGAGCGCCAGCAGGTTTGTCTGATTGGCCAGTTCGCGGATAAGCACGACGATCTTGGAGATCTCGCCCATCTGCTTCTCCACGTCAGAGACGATCTCATGCACCTTTCCTGTGTGAGCAGCGATCTCAGCCATGCCCTTTTCCGCCTTGCCTGCGAGCGCCGCGCCGGATTGGGAGAGGTCGTTGGTCTGCTTGGTGAGAGTCGAGACCGATTCCATGCTCGACGTAATTTCCTCGACTGCTGCGCTCATGTCCTGCATGGCTTTTGCAATCTGGTCGACACCTTGCGATGCTTTCTCCGCATTGCTGCTGACTTTGCTTGCGTCCTGAGCGATCACCTGGACGCCCTTCACTGCATCGCTGACACTGTGGGATGTGGTTTCAGTAGAGGTCGTAAGATTCAGCATCCGATTGTTGACATCCCTGATATTCACCTGGAGATTTGCGATAATTCCGCGGACCGAGGTTCTCAGTTTTGTGAGGAAGTTAAACGTATCCTGGAGGTCGGGATCTTCCGGAGTTTCAACCGGGTGGCTGGCGGTGAGATCGCCAGCTGCCATCTGGTCGTATACTTTTATAAATTCTTCAATCTCACGGCTCAAGTAATCCCGGTTTTTCTCGATCTTCGAGATATCAGTATACATGTTGTAGATGTATTTCACATCGCCCTTCTCATCGAGGAACGGCTGGCAGGATTGAAGGAGAGAGTGGACACCAGATGAAGTTTCGAACTTTGATTCGAATTTAAGGGGGCGCTTCGTTGTTAGTACCGTGACGCACGAATCCCCGGTATCTTTCAGGTATTTGATCAGGCTTTTTGTCTTGAAATCCGTGAATGTCATCCCGGTGAGCCTTTCCCTGCTGTATCCCATCAGCGTGCAGAACGCTTCGTTCACCACAAGAATCCGGAGGTCCCGGTCAATGACGACCTGTGCAACCGGGCTTTTCTCGAATATTCCTGTGTAATCCTCTAATTCGAGCATTTTATTTACCCCAGTCTGACAACCGGTTCTTTGTATAATTCGTTGAGCACCTGTCCGAGACCCGCATACATCGCAGAAAGTCCGCAGATGATTCCTTCAATGCCTGCCACTGTCGTGATCAGTCCGATACCGGTCATCTCGCCAAGGGCTAGCAGAAAGAAAAGAATCGTAAGGGACCCGAAAACGAACTGGAGTGCCCGGTCAGTTTCAGCGTTCCAGCAAACATCACCGCAGTGAAAAATCCCCACATAAGCAGGTAGGCCGCCATTGAAGCCGGGTCCACCGGTTGTGCGATACCGAGTGCGGGCAAAATGATAAGAGCTACGAGGCTCAGCCAGAAGCATCCGTACGAAAAGAATGCAGTTGCGCCGAACGTGTTGTTTTTCTTCCACTCCATGATCCCCGCGACGATTTGGGCGAGTCCTCCATAGAAGATACCCATCGCAAGGATCATCGAACCGAGCGCAAAGAACCCGGCATTGTGCATGTTCAGGAGTACTGTTGTCATGCCGAATCCCAGCAGCCCGAGGGGCGCTGGATTTGCGGTTGTATCCAGTAGTTTCAATCCATCCAGTCCTTTTTCATTCCCGTCTGACATCATTATCTCCAATCATTGTTTTCGTGATTTTTGGGGAGTCCCCTCCATCGATATGGCAAAGCCCGGTAGTTTTTTGGTTTCCAGAACAGATGCATTCACCTTCGTAACCACGCATTTGCTATCCGACGGCATTTTATAATATTTAATCTCTTCCTTTTTTTTATATTTATACCTTTCTTATATTGTTTATCTCTCTTGTCTAGCATTGAAGGTACATAATTATATAAAATCATTATATATGTGATTGTTCAACTAACCTATTGAAAGGTGGGAGAAAGATGGATAAGGAATTCGAAATCGAACGGATTGAAGACTTCCTGAAAAACAACCCGAAAGGACTCACAATTAACGAATTATCCAAAAAGATTTCCCTGAACCGGTCGACTACGGCGAAATATCTCAATTCATTGGTTAGCTCCGGCCGAGCCGAAATGCGAGCACTCGGTAACGCAAAACTTTTTTATCATACTAAAAGGCTTCCCCTGGCCAACCTGTTAAACCTATCGTCAGACCTGATCATTATACTCGATAAAGAGCTCTTCATCCAGGATGCGAATAATGCGTTTCTTAATTATTTCCAGCTGACCCAAGAAGTGTTGAAAAATCAGAAGATCGAGCATTCGGTTCTCGCCTCATATTTCACTCATGACCATTTCGATGCTTTGCAGAAAGCTACCGAAGGAACAACTCTTGCATTTGAGGATTGTTTCGAAGTCTCCGGAGATGACCGGAATTTTACGACAAAGATTGTTCCGCTTGTTTTTGGGAATGGCGATCAGGCTGTTGTTATCATCATGGATGATATTACAAAAATGAAAAAATGCCAGAATGAACTTGAACTGGTGAAAGGACAGATCACTAAATGTATCAAGAATAATACGAAGCTCCAGAATAAAATCCTGGAGCACAAACAGGTGGAAAAGGCATTAAAGCAGTCTGAACAACGGCTGGCGAATATCATCGATTTCCTTCCGGATCCAACCGTTGCTATCGACCGCGAAGGAAAAGTCATTGTCTGGAACAAGGCGATAGAGGATATGTCCGGAATAAAACGGGAGGAAATTCTCGGGATCGGGGATTACGCATACTCGGTTCCTATCTATGGAAAACGCCGGCCAATTCTGGTCGATTTCGTCCTCGGTAATGAAGAGGACAAGAAAAAATATTATTCCCATGTCGAAAAGAAGGACGATAAACTGATCTCAGAATTATTTGTACCGACACTCTATGACGGGAAAGGTGCTTATATCTGGTTCATCGCATCCCCGCTTTATGATACGAAAGGGAATGTTATCGGAGCAATTGAATCTATACGGGATATTTCCGACCAGAACCGGTTCTCGCTCTCCCGCAACGCATCTTAGATCCGTTTGCGGCCGGTGAGGTTCTGTTATGTTGTCAAGAACTTCTAAATTTTCACAGACATTTGAGAAAGGTTCTGTATCTCGCTAACTTGACGGAACCTTATAGTAATGGCATATGAGTGATATTCTGCTAATAAAAAAAACGCAATTGAGGGCTCTGTTAACTTGTTAGGGGATTATCAAATTTGCAACGCCTGATAAAATATTCGATCACTCACCAAGTTAACAGAGCCCCTTTTACCTTTCTGATCTATCCATTTCTTGACTTTCCCCATAAGGAAGAATCTGACATGAGGCTTTTCCGGTCTCGTACTCGCAAGTTTGCTACAAATGTCCGGGCAAGCAGGGGGATATACTACATCAGGCGGCAGGCCAATGGCTGCGGCAATTTTGTGTGCATGGAAAGCCAAGCTGCCCAAGACTTGACAGAGCTAGAATGGAAAGCTTAGCCTTTGTTCTGACAAATCGATGAAAATTTCGGAAAAACCTTCTATTCGTGTGATAATAGCATTAAATCTAACTATAAATCGTTATTTCAAAATAGATAGATTTATTAACAAAAAAAACTACTAAGCGATTTAAATACGGGGATTGTATTGTGGCGATAGATCAAGAACAGGTTGACCATATCCTTGCGGGAACAATCGGAGACGATCCCGATGCCAAGCTCAAGAACCTAGAGCAAGAAGTTGACCTCATCAAAACATCCATCAAGCGGCTTCTGATGGATATCCGGGAACGGGTGAACGAGATCGAAAATCCGCATACCCTAGCCAGTTTCGGTAGTGACCGTGTTACCCCGGATGGAGTGTCGGCCCTGGACGAGGATATCAGGGAAGCCCAACAATCTGCGTTGAAGGCGCGGGAAGCTGCTCTTGACGACAAGGAATCGCAGATGGATGCGACAAAAGCAAAATTGGATGCAGAAACCCGAAACGAATCCCCGAAAAAACAGCATGAACCTGAAACTCCATCGGTTAACGAAGATGAAAATATCCTTGACGACAGGATGTTTGCACTGCTGAAATCCCAGATTGCCGATTCTCATAAGTCGGGATCCCTGTCACATCTTCATACAAACGAAAAACTCAAGCTCAATAAGGTATACCATCTTTTCAGATGGACCCACGAGACGGTCAGGAAATTCGGCCACGACCGGCTTGAAATTATGCTCGAATCCTACCAGACTATGGGGTACCTATCCAAAGCATCCGTTGATGAAATCCGGGGGATATCCCGTTTGATGCCGGGAAATCTTGGTGATGAAAACGAAGTAGGTCCAGACGAATTCGTATCAGCACTGTATAACCTCAACAGGATATTGAAGCCCAACGATATTTCCCTTGACCGCGACATGATCGATGTCCTTACCGTGCATCGCCAGAAGGAAACTGGGAAACATGGTGATCTTTCCGATTTCTCACTCAGCGAGATGAACAAGTCGTCTCCTGATAAACCAAAAGTTGATGAAAAGATGATCCTCCCTTATAGGATCTGATCCTATGTCTGCCGAGAAATTTACTGTCGTTAAGTTCTTGATCGCTGGGCCCCAAGCGGGTGATGTTATATGAGTGTATTCATAAAATTCGGCCATTCAGGGCCATTCCATCGCGGGGATTTTGTATGTATCGATCTTGAAAAAATTACTGAATTCAAGATAATCCACCAGCGTAATACAAGTGAAATTCTTGCTATCACCCCGGAAAATCATCAGCCGGACAGGCCGTATGTAATCGCAATCAGGGACCGGGATTTCCAGATACAGGATATCTTAAAAGATCTCCAGCAGCTGAAAAAGGAGAAGAGGGATCTTATTTACGAAATCACCGATACCGAAGCTCACCTGATAAAAAAATAGCCTGTTTGGTTCTGGTGTGGTATCGTGATTTTCACAATGGAGGAATGTGGTGAATTCGGAAAAACTCTCGGTATGAAATTGCCGGCAGGAGATTTACATGGCAATGATGAGTGACCTGATGGGAGGCGAGGACCGACAGATTCTCTCCACCGGTAACGGCGAACTTGACAAGAAAATAGCCGACGGTATTCCACTTGGGTCTCTGACCCTTATCGAAGGGGAAAACGATACCGGAAAGAGCGTGCTCACTCAGCAGATCATCTGGGGAGCCTTGAAACAGAGTCGTTCGATAAATCTCTTCACTACGGAAAACACGAGCAAGAGTTTTATCAAGCAGATGGAGTCTATGAGCCTCGATATCTCGGATTATTTTGCTTGGGGATATGTTAAGGTCTTCCCCCTTCATGTAGTAGGTTTTGAGTGGAAAAAAGAGGAGATGGAAGGCATTCTGGCAAAGCTGATCACCTATATCCAGAACAGCAAAGCTGAGGTTGCAATTATTGATTCAATGACGCTTTTTACGGAATATGCAGAGTCGGCCTCCATCCTCACCTTCTTTACCAACTGCAAATCCCTTGTGGATAACGGCAAAACGGTGCTCGTTACCCTCCACACCTATGCCTTTGAGGAAGATACTCTTGTCCGGATACGGTCCATCTGCGATGCCCATCTCAACATGAAAAAGGCCCTTGTCGGAGACAAGTACGTCATGGTCATGGAAGTGGTCAAGGTCCGTGGTGCGCGAAAAACTACCGGAAACCTTGTGAGTTTCGAAGTCCACCCGGGGTATGGCATGAAAGTCATTCCGATGTCCTTTGCGAAGATCTGATCTCATGCCCGGTAAAGACTGTATCTTCTGGAACGGACTAATGGGAGGGGGGTGAAATGCACCGTAATTTTATCCACGAAAATATCATCTGGATATATCTCATCATCGTAACTTCACTCATTGCGATTCTGGTTGCCGTATTCAGCCTGTCCCATGGCATCAATGATATATTCCCCTATTTTTTCCTTGTCCCGGTACTCCTGGCGGCATATGCCCTTCCCCAACGTGTGATAATGGTTACCATCACCCTTGGCGGAGTTTACTTCGTTCTGGTATGCGTGTTCGGAACGCTTTCTGCCGCAATGATCGCAGTTCACACCGCATGGTTTTTCATCTTTGTCTCTCTTGGAATTGTGATCTCGTATTATGCCGAACGTTCCATAATACGCAAAAAACAGGTCGAACAATTAAAGATGAACGCATTCCAGCAGATAGAACAAAACCTGGAACAATTTGCGATCCTCAATGACCAGATCAGAAACCCCCTACAGGCCATTCTGCTGGATACCGCAATGGTTGATGAAAAAACAAAATCTCTTGTCTCAGAACAGGTAAAAATAATCGAAAAAATTCTCGACAAGCTCGATGAGGGGCAGTTAGAGTCGGAAAATGTCAGAAAATTTTTACGAGACCATTATGGTCTCGGGAAAAAATAGAGTGTATTCAAAGAAATTAATAAATACCCCCTGATCGAAAGAAGCCCGTGTTTTACCTCAAGCCTAGTACAAGTCCCGTACAAGATCTTCAGTATGGTACCGTTATTCTCTGGGGAATCCAACCCGGATTTTTCCGCCATCTCACCGGTATAGCAGTCTCTAAAATTTTGGAGTTTCCGTCGTTTCCTTTAATAGGAATTCAAGGAAAAACACAGTCCAAGAGATCCATATACCCTAAAATAAGATCATTTTTGAGTGGGGAATAGAGAATATCGAATTTCTAGACCTTCGAATTTTCCGGTGAGTTAATACGATTTGTTGGAGGAGACGGTTTTCGGGTTTTACATTCTCCATGACCCCATGTGCTAAATGCCTCTTTCAATTTGGGGTAAATTTTTGTTTTCCAGTTTGAATGCTTGGATGATAACGTCAAAGGTTTTCCACAAATGGAGCAGGGGACAATAAATTTTTCTTCATTCTCTAATTCCTTGTTCTTTGTTTCTAATTCGAGTGCATATTCTCGAAAATTATCACATTTATTTGCCAATTTCGATGTTTCCTCATTGAGGTCCATCTTTTCATGAATAAAATCAGTCATCCACTGTGAAAGCGGTTTACCTGATGCCGCAATAATCGAATCAAGCCGTTGTTTATCTTCTTTCTTCACCCTGAATGTTGTCGAAGGATTATTCTCCCGATACTTGATTTGAGAAGGGTATTCCTCTTTCTTTGTCTCTTTTTTCATACTGGGCCTTCCGAATGCTCAAGGTGACTTTACATATCATACTATAAAATGCCACTAGAAATCTATACTGCAATCTATCGGAGAATCTAGATGGAAATCTGTATGAGAATCTATGCGTAGCAATCTATACTTTGAGCATAAAATTTTGCATGCTCGATTTGGAGTATTATAGAGACAGAAAACCACCTCGTTCATAACACGTAGTTGTCCATGGTTCTCCCACTCTTTCGGAGTGTAAGGAAAGATTCAGATTATAACATCCAAAAGGTACTAAACCATAATATCCCTCACTGGAGAGTGCCTGGTGACCTGCATTGAGCGCTTGAAAGGGTAAATGATTATTTTCTGAAGACCAGCAGGATAGTAAAAAATTATGTTTTCTTTGATTTTTTCTTTGATGCCAACAGCGTTGCTGCTATTCTCCCGCCTTCTGCAATTGATTCGTCTTCTTGTTTTCTCATATCCTCAGACATCAGGTCTCTCTTCTGGTAATCGAGAGTGTCCACGATATCTGCAAGCAGGTGAAGTTCTTCTTTCAGGGTGTCAATCTGTTCAGTTTGTGCTTTCAATTCAGCGATCTGCGCGGTTTGTTCTTTCAATGCGGCAATTTCATCCGCTTGCTTCTTTACGACTTCCCTCAGCTGATCCTTTTCTATCAGGAGAGAAAGCATCTGGGAGTTAGTCTTTGTTCTGATCGTCTTTGACGGCGAGGAGTTCTTTCTTCGTGCTTGTGGCACTTTCCCGGATCTCCCGGATGGCCTCAATGTAAAGTGTATGTTCGCCCTTGAGGTATTCTTCCTTGAGTTGAGCGACGGTGTACCGGCGGTAGTTCCCCGTTAAGTAGCCGGCGTGACCTGCAAGACACTCCGCAATTTCCTTCGATACGGCGAGAGAAAGCTCGAGACAGAAAAAATTTTCGAAGCTGATGAACGTGATGGGTTGATCGCAAGGTATTGGGATCTACGGCGTTCTTTCCGAATACTGCGATTACGGCCTCCCGGAAAAGTTCGTTCACGGTGTTCCCGCTAAATGGGAATAACCTGGGGTCGTTGATGTCCTTCGGCGTCGTTCGGTTTTTTAATCCGGTTCCCTTGTTCGCAACCGATGCGAGATATGCCGCGCGGATCTTCATCCATTCCCGTACTGCAGCGGTTGCTTCACTGGAAATAAACGTGATCCGGCCTTCCCCATTTTTTGTCTTTCCGTGTTCTGTCTTTGCTCGGATCTTGAGCACCGCAGGTATTGAGGTGAGATCCACATCATCGCACCGGATTTGAAGAAGTTCCCCGACGCGCATTCCCCCGGACGCTAAACAAAGGATCAAAGCTTTCCCCTTAATGTCCGTGTGCTGAATGAGGTTACGGATCGTTTCCGTGTCCATGTCATCTTCCATAGTCATGACCCCACCCTTCGGGAGCTGGTTCTTGAGCTGCTTGATTTGCTTATCCGTGAAGGTTACATCACACAACCGGAGAAATGAATGAATCGTGTTGAACGTTTGAAGGGCAGACAATCCCGGTTTGTCTTTCTGCGTAACCTGGATAAACTTCTTGAAATCGGTGTGGTAATCCCTGCCTTCATTGAAGTACTTCTCTACATATTCCCCGCAGTGCTCCCTTGTTGCCTCGGGGTAGATGAATCCCATGTACTGCGAGATTGCCGTGCGGTACCCCTTTATCGGTACTCTTTGACTTGTTTCCAAGGTCGTCAAAGAATTGTTCCAACCTTGTCATTGTGGCCATACTTTAGCATGATACGTCTGAATATAAAAAGTACTCCCTAGATTTAGGGAGACTTTTCTGAAAGTTCAGTTGGTATTATGGGGAAAATTAAACCAAAGGAAAGGGATGCAATACTCATGTCTCTTTCTGTGGGCCTCGTTCCAAAAATCGGCCTACAACACATACAAGTCGGAAGAGATGATGAAATTGCTGCCATCGTAACCGATTTGGAAAGAATTAAAGATGACGGGACAGCTATCCGGTTCATTATTGGGCGTTATGGGTCCGGAAAAAGTTTCTTTCTTACCCTTTCCCGTATTGTAGCACTCGATAGAAAATTTGTAGTCGCTCATGCGGATATCAGCCAAGGACATCTCTTATATTCAACCCAAGGCAAGGCACGGGCATTGTACTCGGAATTGATGCATAATTTGTCGGTAAAAGCAAGACCTGATGGTGGTGCTCTCAAAAGCATCATTGAACGATATATTTCTGATGTTGATTATAAACTACGAAGCGAGGGAAAAGACAACAAACAGATCTTATCCCAGATTCACAATGACCTCAAGGAAGATCTTCAGAATTATGTCAATGGTTATGATTTTGAATTGGTTCTAACTAAATACTTCGAAGGATTTGAATCTGGCAACGACGAATTAATGGATGCTTCTCTTCGATGGCTCTATGGAGAATACCCAACAAAGACCGATGCACAACGGGATTTAAAAGTTCGAACAATTATCGACGATAGTAATTACTATAATTATCTGAAATTATGGGCACGATTTGTACGGAAAGCAGGATATTCCGGTTTTCTCGTAACTCTTGATGAGATGGGAGCCATATCCCACCATTTGAACGTTGCCCAGTCAAGGAACTCGAACTACAAAACAATACTGGACATACTTAATGATTGTATACAGGGAAGTACCAGTGGTATAGGATTTATTTTTGCTGGCACAGATGATTTTTTAGATGACAGCCATCATGGTGTTGCGAGTTATCCCGCGCTTGACTATAAACTGCGAGAAAACCCTCTTGAAAAGATGATCGCACCGGATTTGAAAAATTCCCGTAGTCCTGTTATCAAATTGGGGAACCTATCACCAGAGGACACATATCTTCTCCTTGAAAATATCCGAGATGTATTTGCCAATGGAGACACGGAAAAATATTTAGTTACTGATGAAGGAATGAAGGCATTTCTGACTGAGTGCTCGAAAATTTTGGGATCTGATTTCTATATGAACCCGCGCGAAACTGTAAAAAGTTTTGTGAAGTTTCTCTCCCTTCTCGAAACACACCCAGATAGGTCATGGAAAGACATACTCAAGCAGGATAGTTCAATAATCAAGAAAAATCCGACCGGAGACTTAGCAAATTTGAAATTATGAATAAAAGGATAAAAAAATGGAAAAATCTGCTTCCGAACAACTTCATCCAAAGTTGAAATATATCCTATACAAAATGGGTTGGGTGGACTTAAGGCCCATTCAGGTAGATGCAATCCATGAAATTTTTAACACGAACAAGAATCTGATTATATCTGCACAAACTGCATCAGGAAAAACTGAAGCCGCATTTCTACCTATCCTTTCGCAAATAGTGGATAGAAATGATGGAGGTATCTCTGCCATATACGTTGGTCCCTTAAAAGCTTTGATCAATGATCAGTTTGAACGTCTGGAAGTATTATGCAAAACCGCAGAAATCCCCGTTTTCAAATGGCACGGTGATGTTGGATCCGATCCAAAAAAGAAGTTCCTGAAGAATCCGTCAGGAGTTCTTCTTATCACGCCTGAATCCATCGAATCATTGTTTATCAATCACTCGGATGATCTTTCAAATCTTTTTAAATCTCTCTCATTTATTGTTATTGACGAGATGCATTCCTTTATTGGAACAGAAAGAGGAGCCCATCTCAAAAGTCTGCTGTCTAGGGCGATGCATAAAAGTAAAGGAGATGTGAGGATTGTAGGTCTTTCTGCAACAATAGGCGATCCCGAACTGGCAAAACAGTGGTTAATCCCACGAGATCCTTCCTCTGTCTCGCTTATCACAGATCCGATTGAACAAAAGGATATCTGTTATTTGATCCGAGGATATTTCCCAGATAATGAGCCGGATGCTGACAGCGCAGATGAGAAAACTCGAAATCCCTCTTTAATTGAAGATATTATCTATTACTTTGATGAGCAAAATAAAGGAAATTCCCTAATCTTCATCAATAGTCGTCAAATGCTGGAATACTATACAGATGCAGTTAAAAGAACCGTGGAAAAAAGATATGGAAACCCTGAAAACATTAAAATTTTTCATGGTTCACTCTCAATAACCGAACGTGAAACTGTGGAAAATTCCCTGAAATCAAATCCACACATCTCTGTATTTTGTTCAAGTGCATTGGAAATGGGAATTGATATCGGGAAAGTATCCCGAATCGGACAGATTGGTGCTCCCTGGTCGGTGAACTCATTAGCCCAACGTCTGGGAAGAAGCGGACGTAAAGAGGGTGATCCTTCAATCCTCATAATGTTTATTTCTCAACCCGAGAAAACGGAGAATATTGTTGACAGATTATATCCCGAATTTCTTCGGGCTCTGGCGATGTCCGAACTTTTGTTTCAGAAGTGGTGCGAACCACCACAAACGGATCTTTTTCATTTTTCCACATTGATTCAACAGATTTTGAGCGTTATCAAAGAACGAGGAGGAGCAACGGTTCAGGATCTCTTTGATACGCTTGTTAGTGATGGTGCGTTCCATAATGTCACTCAGGAGGATTTTATTCAGATATTACACGGGCTCAAAATTGCCGATCTGGTTGATCAGGATTCCTCCGGACTTGTGATTCTGGGATTAAAAGGGGAAAAAATTGTTAAAAATTTTGATTTTTATTCGGCATTTGTTTCGGCAATTGAACTTGATGTCATATCTGCGGGACGAAAAATTGGGAGTGTCCAATTCGTTCCAGACCTTGAAACTCGTCAATTCCTGATTTTAGCTGGAAAACGGTGGGAAATTATTGAACTAAATCTGAAAAAAGAGAAAATGTATGTCATACCCTCGAAGGGGGGGAAAACTTCCCATTATTCGGGGGGGCTTGGTTCTGATATTCACCCAAGGGTACGAGAGAAAATGCGAGAGCTGCTCACATCCAATTATATCCCTGAGTATCTTGACGAAAATGCAAAACTGATACTGAAAGAGGCACAGGCTGCCGCTCTGGAGGCGGGACTTGCAACAGGTTCATTTGTGATCGATGGGCCCAATACGTACTGGTTTACCTGGACCGGATCTGCAAAACACCGGTCCCTCTATATTCTTGGGAAAGCATTCGGCGGATTGGATGTAGAGGATCTAGAGATCGCATTAAAATTCAAGGGGGTATCCCCCTCACAAATTCAGGATATCTATCACTCGCTTCTTGAAAATTGTCCCTCCGCCGAAGAGATTGCAGCGAAGATTCAGAATATTTCCAATGAGAAATATGATCGTTATTTGTCGAGAAACCTGTTGGTTGCCGAATTTGCCAAAAAATATATCGACACTCATCTTTCACCGTTTTAAATGATCGCGATGTTTTTGAAATATACGAGTCTGATAAGAAAGCGTTTGGTAACCGATTTTTTACAACATTAACAATTCCATACTAACCATCAACTTATTAGAATCGTGAACCGATTCAACCCCCCGTCACATTACCCACAGCACCGGAGATCCCTGCCCGCGCATGGCTGATATTCTCCTGTAATTGCTGGTACTCCTGCGCTGTCTGCTGGGTGATGTGAGGGTTTGTTGCCGATTCATAAGCTCCAACACCTATCAGGACCACGGCAAGGACCAGTAGGCCAATAACTGCGAGCACAATTAGAACAGAGACTCCCGCCGCTACCTTCCCGCAAAAGGAAACAAGGCTCATTCTCTCATCTTCGTTATGGGGCAATTATTTTTCCGAGCCAATAAAGGTATCCAGCCCGGCCTATTTTCCGATTCGTTCACTTCTGAAAACGGTTGTTCACACTGTTTAGACCGTTCAGTCCGTATACAGCAAACCCTCCCGGAACACCAACCACGCGGGGACCGGCTGTTCCGGCAAACCATTAGGCCCGTGCCATCAGGATACCCATGGAATATAGAGAGAAGGTTCGCCATCGCGTTCTATTGGCAAAAGTTCCCATCGATGGGTAAAAGTATGTGGCGTATGAAAAGAACCCCTGTTTTGAGGCATATAGGATCTTTCGCACTCATCATAGGAAAATGACCCGCTCGACGATGAGCGGAATATCAGAGATCAGTTTTTATGCGTAAAAGCCAAAGGGAAAATACGGGCAAATTAAGCCCGAAATTAGAATTAGAATGTAACCCTTTGTCCGAATGCCCCAGCCCGGATTTGAACCGGGGACAACCAGATCTTCAGTCTGGCGCTCTCCCAGTCTGAGCTACTAGGGCAGGAGTATAAATGTTGTCATTTGGGCTTAATAAATGATACGCCCGGTGAGGGGGAATGACTCCCTGACATCTCTTATTTATGTCCCGCCATGCCAGTATTAACCGGATGCCCCGCCTGCCCACGTCCGAGGATGATGCCGGTCTTTCACGTGCCGTTGCATCGCGCACCGCCCACGTCGTCCACCTGACCCACAATGACCTCGATGCCGTGGGGGCCGACGCGATCCACCGGATAAAGTTCGGGAAAGCCGGCGTGTTTACTGTCTGGAGCTCGGTAGGGAAATTTCCCGGCCTTTTCTCCCTGATTGCGTCCTGTCCCGGCAAAGGCGATCTGCTCTCGATATCGGACCTCGGATTCCACCGGGACGCAGGAACCGTGGCGGCAAAGGCGCGGTCGAATGGCTGGGTGATCGAGTGGCGGGATCACCACCGCTGGCGTGAGGAGGAGATCACAGGGATCAAAAAAGAGGTCACCCTCCTCCATATCGATACTGGTGTCTGTGCGACCGGGATCGTTGCCCGGGATCTTGTACCGGAGGACCCGGTAGCAGCCGAGGTTGCCCGGGTAGTTTGCGATTATGACCTCTGGAAGCATGCCGATCCCCGGTCTGCGGTTCTGGGGCAGGTGCTCCAGAGAAAGAAAAACCGGGAGCATGTCCGCGACTGCCTTGTGACGGGAGTTTTTTCCGATCCCCTCATCGAGGCCGAGAACGCGGAGATCACGGCCGAGATGGGGGCAATGATGGAGAACAGCCTGGCCCACGCGACCTTCCGCGGAAAAAAGTACCGGATTGTCTTTGCCCCGCTCTACGGGTACCCGAGCGAGACTGCGCATTTCATCCGGAAGGCGAGGGATACCGAGATCGAGGTGATCATCGGGAAAGACGGGAAGTTCTCCATCAGGTCAGTGCCGCCGGTCAGTCACCTGATCGCCCGGGAGTTCGGAGGTGGGGGGCACCCGAACGCGGCGGGGGGGAGTTTCTCTTTTACGGTCGTCGAGCGGTTCACCTGGTGGCTTTTCAAGAAGAGCAAACACTTCGATGAACTGGTAAAGATCGCGGAATCAATCTGAACGCCGGCTCTCATAGATCGTGAATTCCCCATGTACCAATATACCCTTTTTCCGGCACACACCTTACAGTTAGATTGCTGAAGCTTACCTAATCAAGGGGAAAAATGGCTCCTGCCTCTGGGTATAATATCTCCGGTGTGATATAGCAGGCAACAACCCTTTATAGCTAAAATTGTAATGTAAACTTGACACCGTATGAAACTTAGTTATCTTCTTATGGGATGCATCCTTGTTGTCTTACTCGCGGTCATGCCGGCACAGGCTTTCACCGCAAAGACGCTTACCATCACCCTGAACGGGAACGGGGATGCACAGGCTGATATGCAGTACGACCTCTCGTTTGTGGAACAGGCAGCGATCTTTTTCCATGCGGCCGACCCATCAGCCGAGCTCCAGAATGCCCTGCAGAACAACCTTAACCGGCCGGTCACGGTCGTCAGTGCAGATATGTCATCGGCAGATGTGATCATCCCCTCCTTTGCCACGGTTACTCAGTCCGGGAGTTCAACTATCATAACCACACCTCCCTTCTCGTTTGCCAATGCCCAGCAGGAGATGAGGAATGAGTGGTATGCCTCGTTTATATCTGCAGATTTTGCTCCACAGACAACGACCATCACCTTCCCGGACGGGTACCAGGCCAGCTTCAATGACCAGATAAGTATCCCCTCCGTTTCCCATACCATCTCATAAGTGTTTTTCCCGCGTATCCGGCCAGTTCCAGGGAAAAAATCTTTATTTTTTATTTTTCCGGTAAGCATCCTGCCTTTTGGTACCAACTCGGGCACAACGAAGTGTTTTCATGTTACCGCTAAAGACTAGATCAATTTTTACCAATTGAGGCCCGGTTCTTTTGCCCTGCAGAAAAACAGGGCTGAACGTATCTACCGGTGGATAAGACCCCTCTTCTGGTAAAAGAAAGGTGATGTGCCGAAAAAAGAAAAGGGTAGTAAGAAACGGGTGAAAATGACTCCGGCAGGACTAGTCCAGCGGAATGGTCTCGAGTTGGGATACCAGCTCCCATATCCGTGTCCGTGCATGGATGGGCATGTTGGGATCGTTTGAGATTTCATCAATTTTTGAGATTGCTTCTGCAGCGCGCAGGCCCATCGCCTTGGCGTTGTTGGAGAGCAGCGTCCGGGTCTCATCAGCAACGCGCCGTATGTTCCGGGGAATTGTGCTGTCCTCCTGGATGTGCTGCAGCATCAGGATACAGTTTTCCATTGTTTTTTCGGGATTTGGCATGGTATCACCTACCGCGTACCTGTAGTTAATACGTAGAACTCGCATATATAGTTTGAATATTAACCAGACAGTGAAGTATGCCCGAAAGGAAAGACGACGAGATCATGGCCGAGTATCTTCTCAAGGGAGGGAAGATGCTCGAAAAGTCCTGCCCCGCCTGCGGTTGCCCGCTCTTTGAGTATAAAAAAAAGACCTTCTGCGTGGTCTGCGCTGAGAAAAAGCCCGTAGCAGTGGCGACGCCAGCATCCCCGTCCACGGTTCCTGCCAGCGAAGCCCCGCCGGTGAAGGGTGAGCCTGCATTCCGGGCTCCCCCGGCTCCATCAGTGTCTCGCTCTCCCGAAGCGGAAATGCTCTCCCGAGAACTCTCCGGCACGATCCTCATACTCTGCCAGCGCATCAAAAACGATGACGATCCCGACCGCTGCCTCGCGTTCATGGATGCCGTAAAGATCGGGACAGAAGCGCTCCTCAACCTGCGTCAGATGTAAGGCCGGCGGCAGGTCTCGTAAATTTTTTGTGCCGTTTTCTCCCCGATACCTTTGACTGCGGCAAGTTCCGTGATCTCCGCGTTAACAATTGCCTCCACGGATCCGAAATGCCCGAGGAGGAGCCTTGCGTTTTTCATGCCGATATCGGGAAACGCGGATATGATGTATTCCTGCTCTTCCTTAATCGATTTAAACGATTTATGAGGGTGGAACTTGCGCTCCCCCCGCTCGCCCTCCTCACGCTTCGCGAGCACAAAGAGCATCTGTGCGGTCTCCTGCTCGTCTTTTGTAAAGAGGAGCGAAATGCCCATATCGATGGTGAGCGCAGCAAGCACCCCTCGGAGCGCATTCGGGTTCATGTCCCGCTGGGTATAGATATCGCCGCCCTCGATCATTATGACCGGCCGGGGCACTGCATCCGCGAGCGCCTTTGCCTGCCCGAGAAGGTCGCGGTTGATTAGGGTATCGACAAAGTCCCGGGCGGTCTTGCGTTCGACCAGGATGCGGTCGCCGATCGCATAGTCCCCCCGGGGAAGGCGTTCGAGCCGGATAGCCGCCCCCATCCCGGACAGTTCCTCGACAACCTTCGAGGAGGTCTCGCGGTCATCGATCCGTATCGCCGGGCCCTGCGGAGTAAACTCCTCGATAAGCGCCTGGCCTGCCTCCACAGGTTGCGGGGGTGAGATTGCATGCCCTCTCATCTGCTGCATATTTTTTTGCATCCGGCGTTCCTTGGACTGGCTCACGTACCGGTATACGTCGTCTGATGTGCCTTTTGTCACGAGCACGATGACCCTTCCGGCGGCAGATCGGCCGGTCCTTCCCTTTCGCTGGATGGAACGGATCTCTGACGGTACCGGCTCATAGAAGATCACCATGTCGGTGGAGGGGACGTCAAGACCCTCCTCCCCGACGGATGTCGCAATAAGTACTTTGAACTCCCCATCCCGGAAGCGGGTGAGGGCAGCGATCTGCTTTTTCTGCGAGAGCCCTTTCTCTGCGTCCTTGGTTGCCTGGCCCACAAACCGTTCGCAGGCTATCCCGTTCCTGGAAAGGTAGTCTACGAGAAGCTGCACGGTATCCCTGAAGGTGGCAAAGATGATGATGCGGCTGTCGGGATGGCACTCGAGTTGCTCTTTTACGATACCAAGGACGATGGCAGGTTTGGGATGGAGCTCCCCGGTCCAGCCAAGCGTCTTATCATAAAGTACCCGGAAGCCCGGGTCCTTGCTCAGCCGCTGGCTGGCCTTGCTCCCCCCGGCCCTGTCCCTTCAGCGACCAGTTTTGCGATATAACCGCGAAACACCTCGCTTCCCTGGGATTCGGCAAGGGTAACGGCATGCTTGAGCTTGAGGCATTCCGCGTAGACCGAGGCAGCCGAGTATCCCGCCGGATCGCGGTTCTGGATCCGCTGCTGGATCTGGGCATTGATAATATTGAGTTCCTTCATCGAGAGGCGATCTCTTTTCGGGACCGCAAAGCCAAGCGAGGCAAGGAGCCCCAGCCGGTCATCGATAAGGGTATGAATAGTATGGATGGATTCCTTGAGTTCTGCGGGCAGATCGATCGGGTATATTTCGATGTCGCGCTCGTAAACATAGGGGCTGACATCCGGGTCGCTCTCGGTCCTGTTCTCGATCTGGGCGATGCCGAGGTTTGCGCATACATCCTGGACTTTCTCCTGTGCCCCTCCTGGCGATGCGGTCATGGCAAGGAGCAGGGGTTTATCAGCGGTATCGTGGTACCGCCGGGCAAGAAAGACATACGCGTAATTTCCGACCGCACGGTGGCATTCGTCGACAATCAGGAGGGTCACGTCCCGCAACGTATAGCGACCCGCAATGAGATCGTTTTTCACCACTTGTGGGGTCGCGAAGATCACCTGTGCCCTTTCCCAGTCTGCAGTGCGTTCCGCGGGAGGGGCATCCCCGGTGAACATAGCAAACGGGGATTCTTCAGAACCTGCAGGGCTTTTTGCAATCAGGAACTTCTCGAAAAAACGGAGGTGCTGCTCCACGAGCGGTTTCGTGGGGGCAAGCATCAGCACCCTCCCCCCTTCGTTGTAGAGACGGGATGCGGCAACGAGCAGGGCTATGGCAGTTTTCCCGAGACCCGTCGGGAGGATCACCATCGTGTTGGCATCCAGAGCCTTCATCGCGATCGCAAGCTGGTACTCCCGCGACTCGATGCTGTCGGGACGGATGAGGGGGTGGCTGATGCAGGTCATGTATCCGGTGAGAGGTTTGGTGTGCCCGGGTAATATAGAGAGGGGTGATGAGGAGAGGAATAGATAATCGGATTTCATGAAGATTTTGTTCGTGCAAGCTGGAGATAATGAGGGTTCCCCGCCTCAGGGCCTCTCACGGGGCACGGAGGGGCAGATTACCGGGAAGCTCATTTGGTAATTGAGGGCCGCCGCGGGGCGCCCTTCGGGACGGCGGCAGGCATCGTACACGGGGAAAAGAGGCATTATCTCTCATGGGGGATTCCTTTGAAAAAAGGGGAACAATAAAAAAACGGGTTCACCCGAGCGTTGCAAACGTCACAGTCCCGTTTACCAGTGCCGGGATGATCGCAGGGAGCCGGTCGATGGCGATCCTCACCTGTTTCATGCTGTCCCGTTCCCTGAGAGTAACCGTGTTTGTTTCTTTTGTCTCGTAATCGACGGTGATCGCAAAGGGTGTGCCGATCTCGTCCTCCCGGCGGTAGCGGCGGCCGATGGCACCGGAATCGTCATACTCCGCGAGGATGCCCTGCTTCTGGAGCGTGGTGGTGATCTCTCCCGACAGGGTGTCAAGGCCATCGCGGGCCATGAGCGGGAAGACCGCGACCTGCACCGGAGCGACTCCCGGGGAGAGCCGGAGCACCGTGCGTTTCTCGCCGTCAGCAGTGTCCTCGTCATAGGCCTGTTCGAGCACCGCGTAACACATACGGTCTATACCGTACGAAGGTTCGATCACGTGGGGCACGATCTCCTCGCCCCTGATATCAACAACCTCGTCGCGGACCTCGAAAAGATCAGCCGGGATATGGATAGTCTCGCCGTCTACGGTGACATCTGCCCCTTCTGCCGTCGGCGTCGCGGTTTCGAGGGCGGCAAAAATGGCCTTGGCTTTTTGCCGGTACTTTTTGCCGAGCACACCCATGTTCGGGATGATGCGCCGGCGCTGGATCTTCTTTGGCGTGTCGTACTGGATGAACACCGTCATTGAGGTCCCGCTCTGCTGTGCATGGGCGTTAAGGTCATAATTCGTCCGGTCGGCAATCCCGACGGTCTCGACCCAGCCGAAGCGCTCCGAGTACACCTCCGCGTCCCAGCAGTCGGTCGCGTAGTGCGCCCGTTCGTCGGGAAGATGCTGGCGGAACCGGAGCGGTCCGGCCGTATCCCGACCGTGACCAGCAGTTCATGGGTGAGAGCGACGTAGTAGGCAACATACTCGTTGGCAATGACACCTTTATCCACTGCTTCCCGCATCGACATTTCTACCGCAGGTTCACATTTCTGCTGGTGGATGTACGTCAGAAGAGGCATCCGGTAGTTTGCGTACCGTTTGAATGCCGGGTGAAGGTTCTTCTCATCCGGGTGGACAAAGATCTCGGCCTCCGCCTGCGTGAATTCACGGAGCCGGATCATGCCCTGCCGTGGCGAGATCTCGTTCCGGTAGGACTTGCCGATCTGCACTGCGCCAAAGGGGAGCTTGTCCCGGTAGAACCGCAGAAGCCTTGCAAAGTCTACGAACATCCCCTGTGCTGTCTCGGGGCGCAGGTAGCCGACCCGCTGCGAACCGGGGCCGATCGTGGTCGAGAACATCAGGTTGAAATTATAGACTTCGACATTCCCGAGCACTTCACCGCAGGCGGGACATGTGCACACCGCAATTGCACTGGCGAGTGTTGCGTTATCCATCGTCGTCGCCCCGCACACTCCGCCGCCGTCTGCTACGTGATCGGCCCGGAGGTATTCTTTGCAGTGCGGGCACTGGCACATCTTGTCAGAAAATCCCTTGACATGGCCGGATGCGATAAAGACCGCTTCCTGTGCAATCGTCGGGCACTCGATCTCGTAATACCCTTCCTGTACGACGTAAAACTGCCGCCAGATATTCTCGATTCTCCGCTTCATCATGGCGCCGAGCGGGCCATAATCGATAAAACCGGCCACCGCCCCGTAACACTCCGAGGTAGGCCAGATAAAGCCCCGGCGTTTGGCCAGATCCATTACATTCTCAAAAACATCACTCATGCAGGATACCTGGTACTATTATCTCTTATACAGTTGCACGACTCCCGACAAAAAGGCTCGCGTCCGGGTACCGGGACCATCCGGAATGGTTCCTCTATTGTTACATGATGCGGGACAACCACGTATACAGAATATGTTACCCAAAATCGTTTTTTCCTTTAAATCCGGTGGGCTGCAGAAATTCGATCCAGACTTAAATAAAAGGTTTTTGGTCAAAAGAACAGTAAAGATAGCATTAAATAGTTGACGAAGTATTGTATATCCTAATCCCAAGACGGGGTATGCAATGACGGAAGACAAACGAAAAACACAGCTGCTGGAACTCTTCAGCACCATGTCGGGCAAGACAAAGATTGTCGAGCCGATGAAAAACATTCATGGCACCCTCAGGGATAGCGATGCGATTGAACGCGAAGTCGCGCTGGTCATGCGGGAGATCATCGAGCAGGGGATATTTAAGACGTCGCTCAAACCGATCCAGCTTGCAAAGCTTGTCACCTCGTTTTATGCAGGTAAGAACGACACTGAGATCGCCCGCGAGCTCGGCGATGAGAAACTGAGTAAGACCGTCGCCCGGGCCCGGGTCAGGCTCAAGCTCTTCAGGGATCTTGATTTCAGGATGCCGTTTGACAAGGCAAAGATGGAAGAACTGGTCGCGTCGGGAAAGACGATGAAGGAGGTCTCTGACGAACTCGGGGTCAGCCCGTCAACACTTCGGGAATACCGGCATGTGATTGAAGAACAGGAAGACCCCACCATCGATCCGTACATCCACCGGATCCGGGATGTGATGGAGGACCGTGATCTTTCCGAGCAGATGACCCGGAGCGCCACGGCAGACAGCTTGGGTGAATCCATCGATATAACCGAAGCCGAACTGATCGATGTGACATAACGGCTCTCTTCCCACATCACAAACATCCTTTTTTTACGATTAACGGCAGGCGCCATAACAGGTTTTACCTCCGGCGCACCCGGTCTTTACAATAATGTTCATCCCAGTACAACCCATACCAGCATATATGCAACTTACCTGGCTTGGCCATGCCTGCGTCCTGCTCACCGGTACTAAAAAAGTCCTGATAGACCCGTTCATCCCGGATGGAAGTCTTGCCCGTACAGACCCTGACCTCGTCATGGTCACTCACGGTCACTCCGATCATCTGGGCGAGACAACTGCGCTCAAAAAACCGACGGTTTCTACGGGAGAGATCGCTCACTACCTTGAGACTAAAGGTGTCCCTGCCGAAGGGATGAATATTGGCGGGACTCTCTCCCTTGACGGTGTTACGATCACTATGACCCCGGCGCTGCATTCTTCACGGATTGATGATTCGGCCGCGGGAGGAACTACGGGCATGGCCGCAGGGTTTGTGGTCAGGATGGATGGTGCGTGCGTGTACCATGCAGGGGATACTGCCCTCTTTTCTGACATGAAACTGATCGGCGAGCTTTACCATCCCGATATCGCCCTCCTTCCCATAGGCGGGAGGTACACGATGGGTACCAGGGAGGCCATGATGGCCGCACAGTTTGTGGGAGCGAAGATCGTGGTGCCGATCCACTACAATACCTGGGATCGTATCGCGGCAGATCCGCTGGCGTTCAAAACAGCCATCGAACGGACAACGGATCTCACGGTAAAGATTCTCCAGCCCGGCGAGAGTATCGAGGTTACCCCATCATCTTAAAATCCTCCTTCTAAAAAGCATCTCCACCCACACTATCCCTCATGACATAGGTGCGATTGATCTCTTTTTACGACACCCGCAGCCGGTAACCCCCGGAAACGGGTCATTCAAGAGATATTTATGCATTCAGCGAGAACAACACTCGATAGACATGAAAGATCACCGGCCGCATCCACCCGATATCGATCTCAGAACCATCGCATGGCATGCGATGGAAAAATACGGTTTTGAACCACGGTTTCCCCCACAGGTAATGGATGAGGTTAACGCGATGCAGGAGCGGACCTTTGTTGATCTACCCAAGGATACGCGCGACCTCCGGGCACTCTTGTGGTCATCAATCGACAACCACGATTCTCAGGATCTCGACCAGCTGGAATACTGCGAGCGTATGCCTGATGGTACGATACGGGTACAGGTTGCCATAGCAGACGTCGACTCCTATGTACAAAAGCAGTCTGCCACTGATGAGTATGCGGCCCACAACGGGACATCGGTCTACACCGGTGTCATCACCTTTCCCATGCTGCCCGATCGACTCTCCCACGGGATCACCTCACTCCTGCAGGGGAAAGACCGGTTGGCCATTATCATTGAGTTTCTGATCCAACACGACGGTAGTTTCACTCCCGGTGAAGTGCACCGGGCGCTGGTCCGCAACAAGGCAAAACTCGTGTATGAGGAGGTAGGAGAATGGTTGGAGGGGACGGGACCCATCCCGAAGGGTATTGAGGAGGTCCATGGGCTCGAAGAGCAGCTCCACCTCCAGAACGACGCAGCGCAACTTCTCCGGAAATACCGCAGGGATCAGGGAGCACTCGAGTTTGATACAGTAGAGCCTGAAGTGGTCATCGAAAATGGCGAGGTCAGGGGGCTTGTGGCCCTGACACCGAACCCGGCCCGGGCCCTGATCGAGGAGTTCATGGTTGCAGCAAACGGGACAATGGTCGCCCGGCTGGGTGCTGCCGGTGTGCCGATGATCCAGAGAGTCGTAAAGACCCCGAGGAACTGGGCCGGCATCATCCTCGCCGCAGCCACCCTCGGTGAGACGCTGCCGGAGAACCCGGATGCGAAAGCGCTTGCAAAGTTCCTCATGAAGGAGAAAGCTGCAGATCCTCTCCATTTCCCCGACCTGTCCCTCGCCGTGATAAAACTGATGGGGCCCGGCGAGTACATGATGCTTGAACCGGGTGCCACGCCAACTGGTCATTTTGCCCTCGCGGTCATCGATTACACCCATGCGACAGCACCGAACCGGCGCTATGTAGATATCATCAACCAGCGCCAGGCAAAAGCGATCCTGATGGCGAACCCCGGCCCTTATTCATCAGCAGACCTCTCTGATCGAGCTATGTGGCTGACAGACCGGGAGAAAGCGTCAAAGAAGGTCAAACGGTTCATGCGAAAATCCGTTGCTGCCATGCTGCTCGAAGACAGTATCGGCAAGACTTTCGAAGCACTTGTGACCGGTGCCGCGGACAAGGGGACTTATGTCAGGCTTCTTGTACCGCCGGCTGAAGGCCGGGTGGTGAAGGGAGAACAAAACCTCCATGTCGGCCAGAAAGTGAGGGTCCGCCTTTTAAAAACCGACCCCTACAACGGCTTTATCGATTTCGAATGTATCGGCCGGGAGAAAATGGCATAAACGAGGAAGCTTTTTCCCGTTAGTCTTTTTTTATCCTTCAGTCATTTTCAAAGAAGCATGGGAAACCTGTGGACAGCAGTCCCTCAGAGTTCCCCGCGTCCCGACCTTCTCCTGCCACCGGAGCGTCCTCCGCGATGAAGGACAAGGGCAATGACTACGAGTACCAGGATCACGATACCGATAAGGGGCAACGTCCATGAGGGGGAGGCCCCGGTTGATGCCGGAGAGGAAGTGTTTGCTGCTGCGGCGGGCACCTGCGTTTGCTCTGCCGTCGTTATTACCTGTGCCGGGGTAGTTGTTTGGGCAGCAAGTGTCGGAATCGCGTTTACAAGGGGTGAAGCAACGGTGATGTATCCCTGCATGGTCGTAGTGTTCTCGCCGCCAGAGTTTGTGGTGGTCAGGCTGACCGTGTAAGTGCCGCTCTCCATATACGTATGTATCGGGTTCTGGTCGGTGCTCTGGGCGCCGTCTCCAAAGAACCACTGCCAGGTCGTCGGGGAATTCCCTGAGGTATCCTGAAACTGGACGGTCAGCGGGGCTTTTCCCGATTGGATATCAGAGATAAAGGAGCTTGAGGGCGGAGATGCAGCATTTGATACCGTGATAAATGCCGGCATGGTGGTCGTATTACTGCCTGCAGTGTTCGTGGCTCCAAGAGAGATGGCGTAGGATCCGACGCTGGTGAATGTATGCGTCGGATTCTGGAGTGTGGATGTCCCGCCATCCCCAAAAGTCCAGTACCACCCGGTCGGAGTGTTGTTGGAGGTATCGGTGAACTGGACGCCCAGGGGGTTAATACCCGAAGTGACGTTGGCGATAAAGGATGCAACGGGGATTGCAGCATTTACCGTGATATACCCCGGCTGGGATACCGTGTTGCTGCCCATGGCATTGGATACAGTGAGGGTAACCGTATAGGAACCTGCCGCAGCATAGGTATGCGCCGGGTTCTGAAGTGTGGATGTCCCGCCGTCCCCAAAAGACCAGACCCAGGAGTTCGGTGAGTTGGTCGAGGAGTCCACGAACTGGACGGTCAAAGGTTCGTATCCCGACGTCACTGTTGTCTTGAAGAGCGCCATCGGGACGACCGTCACTTGGTTTATTGTGATAAAATTGCTCACCGAGGAGGTGTTACTACCTGCAGAGTTCGTGGCGGTGAGGGTGACCGCGTACGACCCCTGAGTCGTATAGGTGTGTACCGGGTTGGGGCTTGCCGAGGTTCCCCCATCCCCGAAGGACCAGACCCAGGAACTCGGTGAGTTGGTTGAGGTGTCCAGGAACTGGACAGAGAGTGGGGGGATCCCGAGGTGACATTAGTCACAAACGAGACGATCGGTACGGAGGCTGCCTTGGTTGCGGTGATGTATCCCTGGTAGGTGGCGGTATTGCTGCCCGCTGAGTTTGATGCAATCAGTGTCACTGTATAGGTGCCGGGAGTCGTGTAGATATGCGCCGGGTTCTGGAGTGAGGAGATCCCACCATCACCGAACAACCATGTCCACGAGGTAGGCGTATTCAGGGAGGAATCCATAAACTGCACAGTGAGCGGGACATTTCCCGAAGATGCATTTGATATAAACGATGCCACGGGTATCGCCCCCAGGACCGGGCTGATGAGAAATATACCTGAAATAAGGATAAGAAATAGCCAGATTGCCGTTTTTTCTTTCATGCTGAATCATCCGATGCCTTTTTTCCCGGGGATGAAATGAGACAGACGCGCTTCATTTACTTCCTCTCTCCTTTGTACCATTCCTTTTATTTCTTGTTATTAATGTTTGCTCCACTGGTTGTGATGCAACGGGATCATCTGGTAATCCGGATCGGGTAAGCCATCCCGGAATCATCCGGTATTTTACCATCGATGATTGCATGTGCATCATAAGGGCGGTATCTTTCTGCCGGTTTCAGCAAGGATACATGCCAATGAAAGATACGAAAAACTATTGATATCTTTAATGGATCGTATGAAGACCCACCCGATGCCTGAACCTTGTATCGCGGGGTTACTTCACATACACCGCACGGTCCTCGAGTTTTTTCCAGTAGGTGTCGTCCTCACCCGTACAATATCCCCCGGCAATCACCTGGTCCGGGTCGAAGTGCGATAATATGAGCCGGATCCCCTCTTTGTCAGGATCCATAATGATCCACCGCTGAATCTCATATTCGTTTGCGAGTTCTATTGCCCGCCCTAACATGGATTTGCTCACTGCCACCTGACGCTGGTATTCCATAAGAAGGACGAGGTCGGTTTGTGCCGGGGCCGGTGCAAAAAAGAATACCTTTTTTCCTGCAAGTATTGATATCTCCCGCTCATCAACCGTATCTCCGATGAGAACATGTCCCCCGATTCCCGCGTCCCGCATCGCCCGCATCAGGGTGCGGTAGGCTGCAATGATCGCGTCGCACCATTCGTCTTCGTCACCATAATACCGATCCCTGATCCCCAGTGTGTGGGGAGCCGGGAGTGCGCACCAGACCTCTCTTTTCTGTGCGGCGAGAAGGGTGGCATCCTCAACCAATGCTCCAGCATCCACGTGAATATCCCCGACCACCATATCCCTGTCCGGATTCAGACCGGCGAGACTTTCGCGGATACGATCACGGCAGAAAAGGCCGCCTGCGCAGGGGAACATGATACCGGCAGAAAGCTCCGGGGCAAGTGACACGTCGAGCCTATACGCAGTGAGGTCGGCCGCAGTTCCCCGGTGATCCGCGACCCAGGCGGCGAGCGTGGCGAGATCCGGTATACCCGGTTCACCGCCAAGCGCCCGTGTTGCGAGCGGCACGATCTTTGGCATGGTACATGAATTATTACCTATCGCATGCTAAAAAGTACCTGAATGACTCAACCACCGCTGCTGGTTACCTGCGGGCTCCCCTACACGAACGGACCCTGCCATCTCGGGCATCTGCGCACGTACGTCCCTGCCGACTGTTACGTCCGCTACATGCGGCGGACGGGTGAAGTGGTCGTCTTTGTATCAGGCTCGGATAATCACGGGACGCCCATCGTGGTCTCTGCCGAAGAGCGGGGGATATCACCCCGGGCACTCTCCGAGCAGTACCACCGGCACTTCGATGAGACGTTCAAGCGGATCGGGGTCAATTTCGATCATTTCGGTATGACCGACGACCCGGCAAATCACCACCGGACCCGGGAGATCGTCGGGAGGCTGGAAAAAAACGGGTATGTCTACAAGCAGGTTGTTCATCAGGCATACTGCCCGAAGTGCAGGAGGTTCCTGCCTGACCGGTACGTGGAAGGCACCTGTCCCTACTGCGGCAAGCAGGCCCGGGGGGACGAATGTGACCAGGGCTGCGGCAAGCACCTTGAACCGGGTGAGATCAAGGACCCGGTCTGCAAGGTCTGCGGGACAAAGGCCGAGTTCCGGGACCAGGAACATTATTTTTTCCGACTCTCCGCGTTTAAGGATTATCTCCTGCCGTTTCTTGACCGGTTACGGGGAACCAGCAACGCGAAGAACTATGCGATCGGGTGGATAAAAGACGAGTTGCACGACTGGTGCATAACCCGCACGCTTGAGTGGGGCGTGAAATTTCCCGGCCGCGACGACCTTGTGGTGTATGTCTGGGTCGACGCACCGATCGGCTACATTGCATTCACCGAAGAGTGGGCAGCAAAGACCGGCAAAGACTGGAAGCGGTACTGGTGCAAGGATAACCGGGTCACACATTTCATCGGCGGGGATATCATCTACCACCACTGCATCTTCTGGCCGGCCCTCCTGAAAGGCGCCGGGTACGGTGAACCCTACGCGGTTGTCGCAAGCGGGATGGTCAAAGTGGATGACCACAAATTCTCGAAGTCCCGGGGGTATGTTGTCTGGACCAATGAAGATTACCTCGACAAGGGTCTTTCCGCTGATTACCTTCGGTACTACCTCCTTGCCTACACAAGCCATACCAAGGAACTCAACTTCTCGTGGAAGGTCTTTGGCGAGCGGATCAACAACGAGGTCGTTAATATCCTGGGAAACTTCGTGTACCGCACGCTCTTTTTTGCGCATAAGGAATTTGGGGGCGTGCCCGCTGGCGTTATCGATCCAGCTATAACTGCTGAAATCGAAACGTGCCTCGCGAGTGTGGACAACCAGATGAAAGAGTACGAGTTCAAGGGCGCGGTCGATACCATCATGGCCCTTGCTGCTTTCGGGAATACGTATATCCAGACAAACGCACCGTGGAAACTGATCAAAACCGACCGTGCTGCAGCGGCTCAGGTAATTAAAAACAGCGTCCAGATCGTGAAATCCCTTACCCTCATGATAGAGCCGGTGATGCCGGTAAAAGCACAGGACTGCTGGGCGCAACTGGGATACCCTGACCTCGTTGCAGCCCACAGGGTGGATGAGGCGACCCGCCCGGTCCCTGAGCGGGAACTTTCAGCCCCGACTCCGTTGTTTGGCCGGCTTGAGGAGGAACAGATCGCAGAGCTGGACGCTGTCCTCCAGCGGCGTGTTGCGGAGGCGAATAAAAAGATGGAGAAAATACCGTCGATTTCGATCGAGGATTTCAGTAAGGTTGAGATGAAGACCGGGAAAGTAATTGCCGCCGAAGCAATCCCCAAATCGAGCAAGCTCCTGAAACTCAGGGTGGATATCGGCGGGGAGATCCGGCAGATTGTGAGTGGCATTGCGCAATTCTATAATCCAGAAGAGCTGGTGGGAAAAGATGTTGTCGTTTTGACAAACCTTGCACCGGCAAAAATCTTCGGTGTGGAAAGCAACGGCATGATCCTTGCGGCCGGGGACAGAGCATCTCTCCTGATTTCTGAGAAACCGGTTGAACCGGGGACGAAGATCAGGTAAATTTTTCGCCATCTCGTTGGTTCTGTACTTCGGAGCACAGGAGTGAAGGCTTTTAACTCTCTGGCTTCAATAGTCTTTTTTATTTCGATCTCAGTCCGGGGCTGGTGCATGAAGTGATGAAGTGCCCCGATCTGGCTTGAAAAACCGTGCTTGAATTATCCCCACCGGAACCCCTTTTTACTAACCATCCCCGGGTGTTCAGAGTTGAGGCAAAATAGATCATCTATCCCGTCTTTTGTCCTATGATTTTCCGGTAACTGAATCCTTTCGCTGGTGCCGGAAAAAGCTACGATCCTCTGGCTCTTGTTATTTTATCTCTCTGAATCTCCCTTTTGGTACCACCATTTCAAAACGCACACCGTGCCCGGGCTCTCCTGTTTCAGCTATGGCAATACCGGTAAAGCCAAGAAGCTCGCGGATTAAAAAGAGGCTGACTATATTTTCGTGGCTGTACCCGAATTCGAAGATCCGCTCTTTCTCGCCGGTGGGAATGCCTGTGCTATCGTCTTCGTAGGTCAGGATGAGTGACTCGTTGCTCTGGATGGCAGTCATCCGGATCCTGGAAAGTGCTGACCCGCCATGCCGGAATGAGAGGGACAGAAGGCTGAAAAAGATTCTGGGGAGTAAGGGATCAGCAAAGATCTCGATCTTCCCTACACCGGTACTGATATCGACAGTATGTTCCGGAAGCATCTGGATCGCTTCTGCAAATGCCTGATTCACAGACTGCCAACGGGGCGTGATGACCCCGGGGTTCTGCAAGGCCCGTTCGTACGCAATCTGGTTCTTGATAGACTCAACCGAGCCGATGGTCTTGTCAAAGAACATCTGCATCTCTTCATGCGTGGTTTTAAGCTGGGCACGTTCAAGGTAGGTCATGATGATGGCAAGCTGATCGAGAATATCACTACGGGTTATGCTGAAAATCAGATCCCGTTTCAGGGTGGTCGCCTCATCGGTTACATCGTCCGCGATACCGAGCATGTATCTCACACATCTCTTTGAGTCAAAGATCGGGACGATGATCATGTGGATAACACGGTCTCCGAGTGTTCTGGACGTGATCTTCTTATATTTAATCTCCACCCGGGACGCAAGCGCATCGTTGTCCTCTTTTTTAATCTGCGCCGCCATGGCGGGCGGGAAGATTTCTTCATCTCTCTTTCCTATGACGTCATTTGCCGGCCGTTCAAAGATCTTCTCACTTGCTTGGTTCCAGAAGACATAGGTTCCGTCATCTGTTTTTTTCAGAAAGATCCCCACCGGCATCTGATCGATAAGGTCTCTGTGGAATATTTCCTCATCGTCGAGTCTCTTGGTTGCGGATTTGAGTGAATCCACCATCATATTGATGCTTTTTTCAAGGATTCTAAATTCGAGAGCATCTGTTGTTCCTATGCGATGTTCGAAATTGCCGCTTGCGATAATATCCGCATCATGGGCAATATTCTCTATCGGGCGGGTCATCCTGCGGGACAGCCCATAGGCAAGGATACACCCGATCAGAAGGGCACCGCCCCCAAAGAGGAGGTGGACGTACACCAGACGGTCAAGATCAGCCTGGACCCGCCCGGTATCATACGTGAGTACCACGATCCTGCTCATATCGGAACCGTACCGGGGATTTTTCAGATCGACAAACAGGTACCGGGTTTCCGTGTGATTTGCAGGGTCATCGATCTCCATGGTCTGCCCGGCTTGCAATCACCTGTTTAAGATTTGCCTCAGTGACGTTGTCCGGCAGGCTGTCATCATCGGTACTATGTCCCGTCGTGTCAAAGACCCGGTACTGAGTGATATAGGGATTGAATGACACAAACCTTGCAATGTCATCCCGGTCATTGAGGATGAGGTAGGTGGTGTTGAATGCGGGTGGAGAGTATCCCAGTTCCATGATGTACTGATGATCCGGCGTAGGCTCGTAGGCATACTTCATGAATCTTCCGTCCGGAATCTCCCTTACCACGCGATCGGGAAAGAAGCCCTGCGAGAGCCTGACGTTGGTCAGGTATGCATAAAAATAGGGAATGCTCTGAAAATTCTCTCCTTGTTCCAGGGGGTAGGTGGTATAGACAATAACGCCGGACTCGTTGATAATATAGATGTCGTACCCCTCTCCCAAAGTCATCTGTATCTTGGTGAGATTCATATCCGCCGGATTCTCGCCAGATCGGTTGTATGCGGCAAAGAGCACGCCAAAGCCATTTAACATCTGCTGGTTGAGCTGGTCATCCAGAACAGTAGTGGCCGAATCATCCAGCCGTAATGCCGCGGTAATGCTTTCCTCGGTCTGATTCTGAAGGTTCGCAAATTCATTGTCTATGCTGCTTTTGAGGTTGAAATAATCGTACAGCGTCATAAGGCTGACGAGAAAGATGAGCAGGATAATCATAGTGATAAGGAGTGAACGGGAGAAAGAACGGTTATTTCCGGGAGCTGGATCTTTGTTCCCCACGCGGTATCACCACGAACTATGGATATGGTTATTCTGACTTGTGTTAACTAGTGAATCGCCTATCAGATGTGATAAAGGATACGTAATTGATCTTTCATGCCCGGAAAAGCCGTCAAAAAAGGTTTTTTTTCCTTGTCGTAATTCTGTTGCCGCGGGAACATACTTCAGGAAGCGCCGGGCCCGGATTGCGGCTGGATTTGGGAGAAATACAACCTGCATACTTAGTGTAACGCCGCGTTCATCGCTTCCCGGACCCCCTCATTTGTTTCGTGGGCAAGGGCATCCTTGATTGCAGACTGAACCTTTTTTCCTCCAATCGCGGAGAGCGCTTTCGTGGTCATCATCCGCACTACCGGATTTTCATCCTTTAAGAGAATGATCAGTGGATCGATTGCCTCTGAATCTCCAAGACCGGTCAATCCTTTTGCTGCCATGTACCCGTACATGATCGCGGCTGTCCTGGAGCCCCTGGATAAGAGGCTTTACGGCTTTCTCATCGGCGAGTTTCCCGAGGGCTTCCGCTGCCCGGTATCGCGTCTCCCATCTGGGGTCTTTCATTGCGGCGGAAAGAGGTTCAATTGCGGCTTTCCCTGTGGCTACGAGCGCGAGCATGGCCTGCTCCCGTACTGATTTGTCCAGATCCCCGAGCGCTTCGATTAAGGGTCTGATAGCCTGGGGGGTCCTCGCATTACCGAGCAGGTAGGCCGCATATCTCCTGATGGCTGGTTCTGCATTGTTGTGCAGGGTGCTGATCATGATGGCAATTCCCTGTTTCTCAAGATCCTTTGCCCCATCGGGAACCGGGGGCTTGGTGGCGTCTGTCATGGTCTGTTCACATCAACTACTTTGATCACGAATATATTCACAGTTGTACGTGGAAAAAGAGGAAAATGAGCCGATTACACGGATGCAGTGACCGTGACTTTTCCATAGGCCGCGCTCGTAACATTGGAAGCGAGCTCTTTGCCATTATCGTATATGTTCACAGTCAGCGGGTGGGTGGCGGTGTTATCCTTCTTCTGGAATACTGCTGTCAAGGATCCGGTGGCGTTCCCCACCTGATACATCTGGGTTCCTGAATTGGGCGTTATGGTTGTGGTCACCCCACCGATACTATAGGAGCCGTTGAAACCCCCAATGTAGCTGACACTGATGGCGATGCCGGTCGATGGGATGTTCGGCGGAGTTGTCGCTACAATAGCGATTGCGGGAGTTGTACTGGTGCCTGATGCTGGTGTGGTGACCGGAATGGTGGTTGTTGTGGCAGCGACTACGGATACACCGGAACCGTGAGCCCCCAATAACCCCATCTTTGGCAGGATAACGAAAGCTGCTACCGCAGCGATGAGGATGACGACGATGATGCCAGCAGCCAGCAGGATCTTTTTCTTGTTCGAGGGTTTTTTTGGAGGGGCCGGAACCGCTGTGGGCATGGATGAGGGAATCAGCGGGGTGTGTTGCATGTCTTTTGGGGAGAAGAGTTTTGGCATAAAGCGCTTCTTTGTGGTGTGTGTGGGAGGGGGAACTTTGGTTGTGGAAGTTTGTTCCGGGACGACCATTTTGGGCGGTACGGATCCAGAAAGTACAGGTTGAACTCCCTCTGGCAGGGGATTGGCTGCCGGGAGCGTATCGAGAGGAAGAGTCGTCGTTGATCTCTCAATGAGTGGGTCAACAGAACGGATGTTGCGGTCGATCGGGCGCTCTTTTTGGGGTGTAAATACAGGAATAGAAGAGAGTGGAGCTGAAACTGGTACCTCGGGGTTCTCTCCCGGGCCCGTAATCGGGGTGCCGCACTTGGTGCAGAATCCGGATCCCTCGGGCACTTTCGTACCGCACCGGGTGCAATATGTGCCAAGAATTGATTCCGGTGCCGGCTCCGGTGAAGGTGCCGGGTTCCAGGGTTCAGGGGGATTTTCCATTATCTTTTTTGCAGGCTGGGATAAATCCGGTGAACGTGCGAGAGGAACCGCGGCCCTGATCCCGAATGGAGCTGTATCCTCATGACCTGCTTGCTGAGGGTCTATTCCCGGGATAACCTTACGGATCACCTGCTCAAACGAGGGGATAATATAACCCCGGATCTGGCGGACCCATTCATCCCGCTCCTTGATCCTGTTTCCCCCTCCTTCGCGGGAGAAGGTCAGCACCATCTGCCGCGCTCCTCCCGCCTTGGTGATAACTCCCAACGTTATGGTAAGATCCCGGATTGCGTTCTCTCCCGGTTCAATGGACTGGATGGTTGTAAGGGGTATCTCCTTTGGAGGCAGGAGGTTCTTTAACCGGTCAACAAGGATAATTCCTCTGTTGGTGAGGATAGCCTCAAAAGAGATCGATTTTACATGGACCCCCTGGGTCCGGATAAGTATCTGTTCATCACCCTGGAGTTCTGGATCATCCATTCTGCTTTTCCCTCCGTCTCTACGTTCAACCGTGGGATGTTTGCCGAGAAAAAGATATTTGTCGGTGTCCTGGTACTCTCTCCCGAAGAACTGCCACACTATCCGGCTGCACCCTCTTGAGGCGGCTACACCCCGGGTTATACGCGGCAATTTCTTGTGAAAGGTTCGCGTATGCTCTGTTCAGATTGGCACGTGGCATCCCGGCAAGCATTTTATCTGGTATCGTCAATAGTACGGCATGCATACAGGTTCCGGTGTTCTCGTGGCTATCCTTGTCGTTGTGCTGTTCAGTGCAGGCTGCCTGTCGGCAATTTTTCCAAATCCACAAGGGCCTGCAC
Source organism: uncultured Methanoregulaceae archaeon (assembly GCA_963717525.1). Classification (GTDB taxonomy): domain Archaea; phylum Halobacteriota; class Methanomicrobia; order Methanomicrobiales; family Methanospirillaceae; genus Methanoregula. The sequence continues at coordinate 1,246,722 of OY970343.1, read as the reverse complement.
CGACCCAGACGACCGCCCCAACTCCAGTACCGACGACAATAAGCCCGGTTTCGACAATCCCGGTATCGCAAATGGCACTCCAGCCGTCTGACATGCCGTCAGGTTATATCCTTAAGGACCGATCTGACATTTCGTATCTGGAAATGGACCAGATGTCGCAAAATCTCGGCTGGAGGGCAGGGTATTCAGTCACCTACTACCGTTTAAACGAACAACAATACGACCTAACGACAGTCAGTCAGGTCATCGATCTTTATACTCTTTCCAATATGAACACGGTATTTAATGTTCAGGAGGGCGCTGTCACCGCACAGGAAACAGGGACAACCCAGATCTACCAACTCCCCTGCCCGAATATGGGGGACCAAACCTTTGCCTATCGTAAAACCGATTCGGAGAATCCCCTTCTCACGACGTACTCAATTATCTTCACAAAAAAGGATGTGTACGAAGAGGTGACCATGAGTGGCACAACAACAGATTTTGAAACGCTCAAAGAATTGGCTCAGACCGCGGCAGGAAGGATCCAGTAGGGAGTCGTAGTGGTCAGAGCAGATAAATACGGGAGAGTTCAGATTATGGCCTCCGGTATCACGGATATTTTTAAATGATGTGAGAGGGAATGAACGTGACGTTTACCTGCCGGCAATGCGGAACCTGCTGCATGTCCCTGGGCGATTATATCATCATCGATAAGCAGATCGGGCCATATGAGTTTGCATGCGAATCGGTATCCACCGGTACGGAGTTTATTGCCTGCGTCGATGAAGACAAACGGGAGATCTTTTGCGATCGCTCCTTTCCCGACAACCATCCCCATGCATGCCGTTTCCTCCGCCCCGATGGAGATCTTCTGCGATGCACCATCCATAACGATAGTCCGGCACAGTGCAAATTTTATCGCTGTGTTATTATGCGAATTACCGCTCCCGGAGGAAATGTCCTGGGTGTGGTGACCGGGACACTTCACCTTCACTCGGATGATCGCATGTTACGTGCCGTCTGGGAAGAGGCAGAAAAAAATATCCCGGAATCTTTCTCCGATGCCGAAGAACGCCGTCAACGGTATCTTGTTGAGCACGGGTACCTGGTCACCTGAGACGGGGACTGGGTGCACGGGTGCCATATCCTACGCAAATGAATTCGACAGAACCTGTAGAAACTGACCGAAAGACTCCCTCAGCGCTTGATTATTATGCTGAAGGAATTGCGCGGGGCAAAGAGGGCCGGCATGATGAGGCCCTTACCTTGTTCACGCTGGCACTTGCCGTAAACCCGTCGCTTGCATCTGCATGGGCCGGGCGGGGTTTTGCGCTGGGGAAACTGGGACGTTTCCAGGAAGAGATCGACTGCTGCGATCAGGCACTGTGCCTCGATCCTGCCAGTCTCGATGCATGGAATTACAAGGCGTTTGCCCTTGGAAAACTGGGCAGGTTAGAGGAAAAAATTGCCTGTTGTGATCGTGCACTCGCACTCGATCCGGAAAATGCATCCGCATGGAACAATAAGGGTGTCGCCCTTGGTATGCTGGGACGATACGAAGCAGAGATCCGGTGCTGCGACCGGGCCCTTCAGTTGCGGAGCCGGTACATCTCGGCATGGGTGAATAAGGGCTATGCCCTCGGGAAACTGAAACGCTATGAGGAGGAGATCTCCTGTTATGACCGGGCCCTGAAAATATACCCTTTTTATTTTTCTGCCCTTCATAACCGGGGAATCGCCCTTATCAACCAGAAAAACTATCGTGATGCTCTCGATACCTTGGACTGTGCGCTTGCCATCAATCCCCTTCACCCGCAGGCACTCTACCGGAAAGGCCTTGCCCTTTCAAAGCTTGGTTTGCACGATGAGGCAATCTTGTGCCTCAGGCAAGCCCTTTCAAACGATCCAACGATTGCCGATGCATGGGTGGTTTTGAGTAACTCCTGCTTTGCCTTGGGGCGACTGGAAGAATCAGCCCACGCTTTTGATCAGGCCTATTATATTGATGCCCACGATGTCAGGGAAGGGGTGGTCAAAGGACTTTCCCTGTTCAAGGCAAAAAAGTTCGAAGAGGGCCTCCACTGTTTCTCGGAAGTTATGGGTATCCTGCGCCGGTAATATCTGTTTAAACAGGACAATACCGGTGGTATTTATGGCTCCGGCACGAATACGGATGCATGGATGTGGAGGAATATGTCCGGCAGCATCTTGCCGCCGGTGAAGATGAAAATGCAATTATACACAGTCTGGCCGGGCGTATATCGGAAATAAAACATTCGAAACCTGCGTACACGAACGCCTTTGCCCGGGCGGTTGTCGAAGAGGTCAAAAATACGCAGGGGCTCACCGGCGATTTTTTTGCGTTCGAGCCGGCAGGGGTCAGGATGGGGGAGTTCGGGGTTGGCTCCCGGGGAAAAGGCGATTTTTTTGCACACCGGGAAATTGCCCGGATTATCGGCAAAACCGGGGCATCAGTCGGCGTGGACGAGATGGATGACGCCGGGGCCGTCAAAGCCGGTAGCGAGTATATCGTCTGTACCGTTGATGGCATGCATTCGCGGCTCTCGGATTATCCCTATCTTGCCGGTTTCCATGTAACCCGTGCGACGCTGCGGGATCTCTACGTAATGGGGGCAACGCCGGTCATGCTCTTTTCCGACATCCATGTGGCCGATGACGGGGATGTGGCAAAGATATTCGACTACACGGCGGGGATCACGACCGTTGGCGAGATGATGGACGTGCCCCTCGTAACCGGCTCCACGCTGAGGATAGGCGGGGACATGGTCCTTGGGAACCGGCTGACCGGCTGTGTCGGTGCTGTTGGAGTGGCCCGTCACCTGACGGCCAGGAAATCGACTCAGCCCGGTGATGTGCTGCTGATGACCGAGGGTGCGGGCGGTGGAACGATTGCGACTGCGGCGATCTATTCCGGGTTCCCTGACGTTGTCGAAGAGACTATCAATCTCAACTTTCTTTTGACCTGTGAAGCGCTGATAAAAAATCCGGTATTTGATCAGATCCATGCCATGACCGATGTGACCAACGGGGGTCTCCGGGGCGACATCTTTGAGATGGCAGAGACCGCACGGTGCCGTATGGTGGTGAGGGAGGAGGATACGCTCCCCCTCGTCAATCCACGGGTACGAAAGATGCTTGAAGCATTAGAGATTGATTATCTCGGCGTTTCCCTTGATGCCCTCCTGATCGTTGCCCCCAAATCCTCGGCGGATGAGATTACCCGGGTAATCCGGTCAACCGGTGTAAACTGCAGGGAGATCGGGAACGTGGAAAAGGGAGAACCGGCATCTGTCCTGGTGACGGATGGGAAAGAGCATGATTTCGAGCCCCGGTTCCGGGAGTCCGCATATACGCCGGTAAAAAAAGTGGTGGACACGGAATCTGCAGATTTCGAGGAGATGAAAAAGGGAGTCCTGCGGGCTTCACAGGCTGCAATCGCAAAAAAGGAGCGGGTTCTTACCCGGTTGAAGGAAAAAGGGAGATCAGTGTAAGACGTGTCTGGCCTCCTTAAAGCGCGATGCCGGTCAATCCAATAAAAGACACTTTTCAGTCTCCATTTAAAATCCCCGTTTTCCGGTTCCTTCTCTAAAAAAGAAAGGATTGGGATCTGCAGGTACTTCTTTACCTAAGAAACCGGTACCAGGCACATATACATGACTTTCGTTAAAGAGTGGCCTCAATCTCGTTCATGATACGGTCGGATACGATCCTCCCGATCCGGGTGAGTTTCCCGTTCATGAGAACCATCGGAATAGGTGGATATTCCTTTTCGAGTATCGAGCGTATATGATCGGGAACATCGTCATCGATAAGGGTGAGTTTCATTTCGACCCGGTTGCCATAGATCTCTTGTACCTTCGCTTTTAATGCATCAAACGCCTGTACCAGGTTTCCTGAGGGATAGCACTCTGATAACCCGCAGGTCCGGTTTTCATCGCAGGGAAACGGAGAACATTCAGAAGATTTCAGTCCGACAATCTCGACACGGATCGCGCCAGTCATATACCATAGGTTTGTGTGAACGGTATTTTTAGTATTGGGGTAATGCAGCATTCTCCGTCCCGTCCTTTTACCGGGTTCCGGGAAAGGTGTGTAAAGCGGTTACCCCGACCGATTCTGAGATCGATCGGTCCGATCATTTTTTTGCGGAGCAGCACGTGGGGGGTAGGGGGCTACCTTTGATCCTGCTGTACGAGCGGTAGGTCCGGCTAATTTCAGAAACGATCGGACCGATCACCCCGCCTCTCCTGAACATCCAGTGGAAGCGCATGTTGCGAGACTGGAATAAAAGAGGTCGCCCCGACCGATTTTGAAATCGATCGGTCCGATCGATTTTTTTGCGGAGCAGCACGTGGGGGGAGGGGGGTGACCGATTTTTTTGAAAGGGGGGGCGGGTTTTTTTCCGGAATGGCTGGGTCCCGGGCCGGATTTCCGGATTGAGTGGCGGGGATATCGTGGGGGCTGTCGCCCCCACACCCCCATGAACGAGCAGTGCCGCCGCCCCCGGCAGGAAGCCCCCGCGGCGGATCAATTACCAGGATAGTGGAGAAACAGGTAATCTGCCCAGCAGGGGCCCGATAAGGCGCCCGAGCGACTCCGAGAGAAGCGAGGAGGGGATGAATCGCAATTATCAAGATCCAACACGCAGTTGCAGGGTGATTATTCTGGAACGTATAAAAATTTGATACAGAAAAACAGGTATTGTGAGTATGATTTTTTAGTGGAACATGGAGAGAATACAAGTGCCCCATGAAAAATAAAAACCCTGTTTCTGGGAGGATCTCATAAGAAAAAGTTTTAGATAAATCTCTCAAACCGTTCTTTTGTCGCCTTGCAGATCGGACAGATACCCGGTGGCTGTTCGCGTGCACAGAGGTATCCACAGACTTTGCACCGCCAGATTGGCTGGGAAAAGACCGGTGAAGCAGCAGTCCCCGTAATCCGGACTACAGGGTCCTTCCCCCGTTGGGAGCGGGGTGGGCGGCGCTCCGGCACCGGGGCGACTTTCTGGTTGCCATGGGCGATCGCCTCATTCACATACAAGGTGCAGTAACAGGCACCGAACTCCTCAAGATCGTCGTCACGGTAATAACAAGGGCAGATGATATCAATATCCTCCTCCTTTTTACCTGAAGCGAGACGGCAGGGGCAGGAACAGTACCCGTACCTCTGCTCGTTCTTCAACAGGCCCCGAACAAGGTTTTTTGTGAATTCGCTATCCGGGTTCAGCCGGTAACCGCTTTTTTCGGCATCATTTCTGAGCGTGAGATACGTGGCGTCAACAGAATCTTCCGTAATTGCCGGGACATTCATACGGCAAGAGCCTCCCGGATTTCCTGCTCACGGAACCCCACAATTGCTCGTTTGTTATCGATCACAAGGGTAGGAAACGACCCGCTGGGGTTCCACCGTTCGATCGTATCCATCGCCTCGTCCTGCTCTTTTCCTTCGAGAAGATCAATGTAATCGTAATCAAAGGCAACGCCGAGCTCTTCCAGCAGAACCTTTGTCTTGTGGCACCACTGGCAGGTCGATAGCGCGTACAACATGACAGGACCCCGGTCTTTTCCTTTGACGTGTGTTGACGTGTAAATCACTTCCCGTGACAAAATTGCGGCCGGTACTATATAAAAATGGGGATGCGGGCGATCCCATTTCATGAAGGCATACTGATCCGGCATTCTTTCCCGCTTCTGCGACTGTGACATCTTGGCGCTGCTCTTATGGCCGCCGGGGTCTTGTACCGTAATTGCAGCAGATTTCTCCCGAACGAGGATCTGACTCATGTGAAGGTCGGCTTGTGACCCGGCTCTGTCCTTTGCATCAGCGTTAATAACTAATCCGGCACATAATCTATGGACACCATGAAGGCGGTTCTGGGATTCGAAGACGGGGATTTTGTTGTTGGGGAAGGATTCGGGGTAAAAGGTGAATGTGCCGGTGAACTGGTCTTTAACACCCAGATGACCGGTTACATGGAGTCTCTCACCGATCCGAGTTATTTCGGACAGATCCTGATGTTCACCTTCCCCCAGATCGGCAATTACGGCGTCGATTCTAAAAACTTCCAGAACCCGCGCGTCTGTGCGCTGGGGTGCATCGCAAAAGAGATCTGCGAGAAACCCGAATACGAACCAACTATCAGAACTTTTTTTGAAGAAAATTCTCTCCTCGGAATGACCGGTGTCGACACCCGTGCCTTAACCATCAAGGCCCGGGTCCATGGAACGATGCGCGCAGCGCTAGTTGTGGGGAGCGGAGACGGGGCGTATGCTGTAGCCCTGGCAAAAAAGACCCCGACAATATGCGATATCGTTCCGATCCCGGAGGTATCGTGCAGGGAACCCTACCGTATCCCCGGCAGCGGGAAACGAATTGCGGTCATTGATCTCGGGATCAAAAAGAACATGCTGACCAGTCTCTCGAAGCGGAACGGGGACCTGTATGTATTCCCGTATAACGCCACCTCTGATCAGGTCAGGACCTGCAAACCTGATGCCCTCTTTGTGAGTAACGGCCCGGGCGATCCCAAACAGGCCCCGGATTCGATACGCTGCATACAGGACCTCCTCGGGGAACTCCCCGTCTTTGGGATCTGTATGGGAAACCAGGTATCCGCTCTCGCCCTTGGCGGTGATACCTACAAACTCAAGTTCGGCCACCGTGGGGCAAACCAGCCGGTGCGGTTCAAAGACGGTCGCATCTTCATCACCACCCAGAATCACGGTTTTGCGGTGGATGCCGGGTCCCTGCCCGAAGGCTGCCGCGTGACCTATACAAATGTCAACGATGGAACGGTTGAAGGGTTTGAGAACAAAGATCTTTGCCTGACAACGGTACAGTTCCATCCGGAAGCCCACGGGGGCCCCCGGGATACCGAAGCGCATTTCTTTGACGCGCTTTTCCAGGGGCTGAAATAAATGCCCCGGAGAACCGACATCCGGAAGGTGCTGATCATCGGCTCAGGGCCGATCCAGATTGGCCAGGGTGCAGAATTTGATTTCTCCGGCTCGCAGGCCTGCCGCTCCCTCAAGGAAGAGGGTATTGAGGTCGGTACTGGTCAACTCCAACCCGGCAACGATCATGACCGATCCGGACATGGCTGACGAGATCTATATTGAGCCCCTCCGGGCCGATATCATCGCACGGATCATCGAAAAAGAGCGGCCGGATGGCATTCTCTCCGGCATGGGTGGCCAGACCGGCCTCAACCTTACCGCAGAGCTGAGCTGAGATGGGTGCGCTCAAAGGGGTCGAGATCCTTGGTACCCCGCTCGAAGCGATCTACAAGGGGGAAGACCGGGAAAAATTCCGGGATCTCATGAACGAGATCGGCGAACCGGTCCCCCGGAGCACGGTAATCAACACCTTAAGCCAGATAGATGAAGCGATCGCAAAGATCGGCCTGCCTGCGGTGGTACGCCCTGCATACACGCTGGGCGGGGCCGGTGGAGGAATTGGACGGACCCGGGAGGAACTGACCCGGATCGTCGAATTAGGGCTTTCCCGGTCCCGTATTCACCAGGTTCTTATCGAGCAGAGCGTGATGGGCTGGAAGGAGCTCGAGTTCGAGGTGATGAGGGATTCTGCTGATACCTGTGTCATTGTCTGCAGCATGGAAAATGTCGATCCGATGGGTATCCACACCGGGGAGAGCGTGGTGGTTGCTCCTATCCTGACGCTGCGTGACGATGAGTTCCAGATGATGCGCAGCGCTGCCATCCATATCATCAGGGCCCTTGACGTTCAGGGCGGTTGCAATATCCAGTTTGCGTTTAAGGAAGGGGAGTACCGGGTCATCGAAGTCAACCCCCGTGTATCCCGGTCTTCAGCGCTCGCTTCCAAAGCAACCGGCTATCCGATTGCACGGGTCGCGGCGAAAATTGCGATCGGCCTGCGTCTGGATGAGATCAAGAACTCGGTGACCGGATGCACCGCGGCGTCGTTTGAACCAACCATTGATTATATTGTGGTCAAGGTTCCCCGCTGGCCCTTTGACAAGTTCAAGGGCGCGGACCGGACGCTCTCCACTTCCATGAAAAGTACCGGCGAAGTGATGGCGATCGGGCGCACACTTGAGGAAGCGTTCATGAAGGCCAAGCGGTCGATCGATACCGATGTCCGGACGCACACGAGCCAGAGCGAGATCCGGATGATCCTCTCCCGCCCGACCGATGAGCGTTTCCATTGTCTTTTTGATGCATTCCGGCAGGGCTTTTCCTTAGAGGAGATTGCACATCTCACTGCAATCGTGCCATTTTTCCTTGAGAAGATTAAAAATATTGTCGATCTGGAAAAACGTCTTGCTGCGGGCAGCACTGACGAGGATATCCTCCTTGCAAAGACCTATGGATTCACCAACACCGAGATTGCCGCGCTCACCGGTAAGGAAACAATTGTGATCGAGGGTCTTGTGGGACTGCCGGTCTACAAGATGGTGGACACCTGTGCTGCGGAGTTTCCTGCAAGCACCCCCTATTTTTACTCGACATGGGAAAGCACAAGCGAGATCGTTCCAGATAAGAAACAAAAAATACTCATTCTCGGCTCCGGCCCCATACGGATCGGCCAGGGAATAGAATTCGATTATTGCACGGTACATGCGGTAAAAGCGCTCCGGGAAGAGGGAGTGGAAGTCCATATCGTCAACAACAACCCGGAGACGGTCTCCACTGATTTCGATACCTCCGATCGCCTTTTCTTTGAGCCGATGCAGCTTGAGGATGTCACCAACATCCTCATGACCGACGAGTATTACGGTGTGATGGTGCAGTTTGGGGGCCAGAACGCGGTCAATCTGGCGGTACCTCTGGAAAAGGAGATAAAACGGCGGGGCCTTCCCACACGAATTCTCGGGACATCCCCGGATGCGATGGATGTTGCTGAGGACCGGGACCGTTTCAGCGTCCTGCTGGACACGCTCCAGATCCCCAGCCCTGCCAACAGCTCTGCCTATTCAGAGGCGGAAGCCCGGGAAAAGGCAGAGAAGATTGGCTACCCGGTCCTTGTCCGGCCATCCTATGTCCTTGGCGGCCGGGCGATGGAGATTGTCCATGATACGGTCGAACTCGAGACCTACATGAAAGAAGCCGTGCGGGTGAGCAGGCATCACCCGGTATTGATCGATTCGTATCTGAGAAACGCCATTGAACTCGATGTAGATGCGGTCTGTGATGGAGAAGAGGTCCTCATCGGGGGGATCATGGAACATATAGAGCAGGCCGGCATCCACTCCGGGGATTCTGCCTGTGTCATCCCGACTCAGTCCCTCTCTCCCGAGATTGTTACGACTGTCCGGGAATATACCCGGAGGATCGCCCTTGGTCTTGGTGTTGTCGGGCTTGTCAACATCCAGATGGCAGTAAAGGACAATATCGTGTATATCCTTGAGGCCAACCCCAGGGCAAGCCGCACCGTTCCGTTTGTCTCGAAGGCCACCGGTCTTCCCATTGCAAAGATTGCGGCAAAGGTGATGATCGGAAAGAAACTGCGCGAACTGGATTTCCATGAGAAAAAGATCAATCACGTGGCGGTCAAAGAGGTGCTCCTGCCCTTCAACAAACTGGCCGGTGTCGACACAATACTCGGGCCCGAGATGAAAAGTACGGGGGAAGTGATGGGGATAGATTATGACTTCGGGCTTGCCTTTTACAAGGCCTGCATCTCGGCAGATAACGAGCTGCCGCTCAACGGAAATGTCTTTGTCTCGGTTAATATCGGCCAGAAAGATGAAGTGATCCCGATCGCCCGGCGCCTGCGTGATCTCGGCCTTACCCTATACGGGACCGAAGGAACCGTAGATTACCTGCATGATGCGGGTGTGGAGGCGCATCTGGTCCGGAAAGTGCAGGAGGGTTCCCCCAACGTGCTGGACATGATGCACCATGGCGAGATCCGGCTGATCATCAATACGCCCCAGGACCGCCAGTCCCGCCAGGATCATTACCAGATCATGCGTGCGGCGGTCGACTTCGGAATCCCGTATATTACGACCCTGCAGGCAGCGCGGGCAGCGGCACTTGCAATCGATGCGATCAAGCGCGAGAAGATGACTCTCGAACCGATCAGCCATTACCTTAAATAATGCCGGCGAGCGAATTTTCCTTCTTCTTTTTTTCAGGTCCGGGAGAAGAAGCGCAGGTGACCCGGTAGCGGGCTGAACCCGTATAATAATAGAATATCCTTATATACCGAGATAGCAAAAAAACATGCATGAAGAAAGTAATTGTTGTTCTTGTAGTCCTGTTCATCGGGATCCTGTTTGCGGGATGCACATCCCAGCCGTCTACCCCGGCCGCAACGCCCACGCCAACTGCAGTACCCACAACGGCCACACCTGTTCCTACCCCTATGCCGACCCCGGTTGTTACCCCCAATATGACGGCAAATGCGACTGCCGTACCGACTGCTGTACCGACTGCTGCGCCAACCCCTAATGTCGTAACAATTACCTTTACCCAGGATCTGACCATAACGCCCGTTGGAACCCTCTATGTGCCGGTGGGAACAACCGTTTCCTGGGTAAACAACGATCCCTTCAAGCCTCACGGGATTCAGTCTGCCGGTAGTACGAATAATGCACAAGATTTTGGCACTGTCATGATCCCATATGGTCAGATGTATAACGTCATATTTAGCCAGAAAGGAGCATATAATTACGTAACGGTATTCCAGCCATCCGCTGTCTGGAAAATCGTCGTAAGTTAAAACAAGCGATATTTGCGTTCAGGGAATCTTTCCTGAACGATCCCTTTTTGTTCTTAGCTTTCTTCCCCTTGAATGACGGATTGATTCCGTGTGCGACTTATATCCTTTGCAAATATATGGTGAGACGTCCAAACTGATGATCTGACAACGGGAGTATCCATCATGGGAAAAGGTACCGTCATACTCGCATATTCCGGGGGGCTTGATACCTCCATCTGTATTCCTCTCTTAAAGGAACGGTATGACTACAATCGCGTGGTCACGGTTGCAGTCAATGTCGGCCAGAGGGATGAGGAGATCGAGGAGGCCACGAAAAAAGGCCGGAAACTTGCCGATCGCCATTATACGATAGACGTGCGGGAAAGGTTTGTTGAGGAGCACATCCTTCCGGCGATCAAGGCAAACGGATCCTACGAGGGTTACCCGATGGGCACCTCGCTCGCCCGGCCCCTGATCGCAGAAGAAGTGGTAAAGATCGCAAAGAAAGAGAAGGCAACCGCTGTTGCCCATGGCTGTACAGGAAAGGGCAATGATCAGCTCCGGTTCGATTTTATTATCCGCGCAGCCGGCCTTGACGTCGTTGCGCCGATCCGCGAACAGAACCTGACCCGTGACTGGGAGATCGGGTACGCAAAAGAGCATCGTATCCCGGTACCGGTCAAAAAAGATAAGCCATGGAGCATGGACGAGAACTGCTGGAGCCGGAGCATCGAAGGCGGCCGGCTCGAGGATCCGGCATATTACCCGCCCGAGGAGATCTTCCTGTGGACAGTCTCCCCCGAAAAGGCCCCGGCAAAACCGGAGAAGATCAGCCTGACGTTCTCCCGCGGGGTTCCGGTGGCCTTAAACGGCAAAAAACTCTCCTGCTATGGACTGATCCAGAAACTTAACATACTTGCCGGTAAACACGGTGTCGGCAGGAATGACATGATTGAGGACCGTATCCTCGGCCTCAAGGCACGGGAGAACTATGAACACCCGGCCGCAACGGTCATCCTCACCGCTCACCGCGATCTCGAAAGTCTTGTCCTCACCCGGCAGGAACTTGCGTTCAAGCGGATGGTGGACGACAAGTGGTCGGAACTTGCCTATATGGGGCTTGTCTACGAACCGTTGTATGCTGCGCTCAACGCATTTATTGACACGACGCAGGAGCGGGTTAACGGCAGCGTCGATCTCGAACTCTACAAGGGATCTGTCCGGGTCCTCGGACGCAGCTCCCCTCAGGCGATCTACTCCGGGGATCTTGTCTCCTTTGACAGCGCGTCCATCGACCAGTGCCATGCAATCGGCGTCTCCCATTACTTCGGGATACAGGCACGCCTTGTCCATGCCATGACCGAGAAGAACAAGAAACATGCCGTCAGAAAGTAACCTCCCTTAATCAGGCCATCCCATCTTCTTTTTTTATCAGTCGCGAGACCCGGCGTATCCAGAATTATCTACCGTAAAAAAGAAACTTATATCCCGTAACAACCAGATCGTTAGAATATGTGCGCCAGTTTTTTCAGCCGCTGGGTAAAACCGCGGCCCCATATCGTTGAAAGCCCTCCTCCCCCCTCGATCGCGCACGGTGCGGGAATGCAGATCCCGGAATACAAGAACAAACCTTATTTTATTGTGGCCTCCGTCGAGATGGGCAACACGACCACGAAGTGCATCCTTACCGGGGTGAGCCTGGAAACCGGCAAATCGTATGTCATCAACAAGACGGTGAGCATGAGCCGGGATATACGACCGCCAAAGCCCGGCGAGGAGATCTTCGGCGAGACGCTGGACGGGACAAAACTCTCGCGCAAGGCCGTCACTGAATTGGTGAGGGATACCCTTGTCCAGTGCCACAAAGAGGCACATCTTGACATCCAGACCGATCTCGACTTTGTTGTCCGCAGTACAGGCGTTGTTGCCGAAATGGAGTCCCCGGATCAGATAGGGGATTTTGTTATCGCGCTTGCAAACGGCTGCCTGATCGCCGGGGTCCCACCGAGAAAGATGACGCCACCCATGACAAAAGCCAACCAGTCGCAAAAACTCCAGCCGTTCAGTTTTGCCGACAAGGTCGTTTTTATCGGCGCTGTTGCAGGGGTGATCCCGCCTGTGGGTTCGACCGGGGTCGAGATGGTCGCAAATGAGATGGAGGGGGAACTTGCGATGGCCGGGATCAAGGAAGGAGCAAAGTGGACGCCTGTCGATTTCCGGAATCCCTGTGTCTCTGTAGATTTCGGGACGACGCTTGACGGGCGGATCACCAGTGATGTCAAGGCTGACGATCTCAACCCGTTTGCAAAGACCATCGGGAACTTCTGCGGCCTTGCCGGGGCGATTCCCGATGCGATTGTCCGGGGAACCGGCCTTGTCCAGGAACGGACCGGCACCGCCCTCGATATCTTCGGCGAGCACAGCGTGAGCGGGAGGTTTTTCTCAGGTGGTAACCGCAGGGTCGTAGACGATTACATCAACCGGTGCCATGAGCACATCGATATCAGGATTGTGCCGCCGGACCGGAACCGGTTCGGGCGGGTGCCGGTTAACGCGAAGCTCGCGAAGGAGTCACACATCGCCATGATCGGATGCGACTGCGGGGTGAACAGCAGCGATCTCGATAAGCTCCTTGAGATCGGCGCCGAGATCCACAAAAACTACAACCTGTCCGTCCTCAACGAAGTGGTCGATCGTGTCTGTGCGAGGATGGCGCTCCGCCTTATCGATGTTGCCGTAAAAGAGCACCTTGTTCCGCGGAATGCATCGATCGGTTTTACCGGGCGGGCGGCAATCTCGGGACGGAAACCCGAATATATTTTGGAAGGGATCACCGAGCGCAACCTCTTTGACGAGCCAAACGATCATCTCGTCTTCGTGGATGACGGCCTTGCCCGTGGTGCCTCCCTGATGGGAAGGTGCATGAACTCGCTTGGGAAACCCAAAAACCCCATCGGCGGGGTACGGGGCGGGCCCTGTATTATGAGCAGGCGCATCAAAATAGGTAAGTAGGAGTGGATCCACTATGTCAGACCAGCCAGAAACCGATCAGAACCAGAAAAGCACAATCCCCGAAGAAGAACTCTTTGATGTCCTGATTCCCCCCGGGGTACCCCGCTCCATTATTCTGGATATCGCAAAAAAATTTGATGTCGAGGTCGTGGAGCGCAAACAGATACTCAATTTTGCCAACATGGATGGGGACGAGCGGGAACTCCTTGCGTTCCGTGCCCGGCGCGATGTTGCAGAACAGGTCCAGAAATATATGATCGATGAGGTCCGCAAGTTTATCGGGGAGTAATCTTCGGTCAACCGTGATGCTGCGGCACCTGTGATCGTTATTTTTTGAGGAGTTTTACCAGCAGCGCTTTCTGGGCATGGAGCCGGTTCTCCGCTTCGTCCCACACGAGGCTCTGGGGACCATCGAGAACATCGCCGGTAATCTCCTCGCCCCGGTGGGCGGGCAGGCAGTGAAGCACCCGGGCATCCGGGGCTGCATGCCGGAGCAGATCGTCGTTTACCGTGAACCCGTGGAACGCAGCAAGCCGTTTCTCCCGCTCTTTTTCGTCACCCATCGAGACCCATGTGTCAGTGGCGATTACGTGTGCATCCTTTACAGCCTCTGTCGGTGAGGGAGCGGTCTTCACTTTCCCGCCAAGTTTTCGTGCACGTGAAAGGATCTCCGGTGACACCCCATAGCCGTCCGGGCTTGCCACGGTGACAGACATGCCGGTGAGGGCAGACGAGAGAATAAGGGAGGTGCAGACATTGTTCCCGTCTCCGACCCATGCGACGCCGAGATCCCTGACATCGCCGAAATGTTCCCGGATGGTCAGGATATCGGCGAGGAGCTGGCATGGGTGCTCCCGGTCGGAGAGGCCGTTAATGACCGGTATTGTGGCGTGTTCCGCCAGTTCCTCGATCGTACTGTGGTGGTAGGCACGGATCATCACTGCGGACACGTAGCGGGACGCGACTCGTGCTGTGTCCCGGATCTCCTCCCCCCTCCCGATCTGGAGATCCTTTGCATTCAAAAAGAGCGCATGGCCGCCGAGCTCATGCATGCCCACCTCAAACGAGATATGCGTCCGGGTGGAGGACTTCTCGAAGATCATGGCAAGGGACGTGCCCCGCAGCAGTTCGTGAGGTACTCCCGCCCTCTTCTGGCGCTTGAGACGCTCAGCGTCGGAAAGGATCTCACCGAGTTCTGTTTTGGTGATATCCAGAATTGAGAGGAAATCTTTCTTCATCGCAGCTCCTTCATGTGGGCGATCCGCCGGTCGAGCAGCGCCTGCGTCCCGATGTCGCTGCGGTGGTGGACATTCCCCTGTACTGCCGATGCAGCCTGTTCTGCAATATGTTCTGCTTTGGCAAGTGTATCTGCCTTCCCCACAAATGCGAGTGTTCGCGATGTGAGGGTAAAGAGCCCGTCATCCCTTTCCTCCACGTTTGCATAGTAGAGGATTGCATCGCCCTTTTCACCGGTGACAAGCGGTCTGCCGGCCATCGGGGTTGCCGGGTATCCCTCGGGCACGAGGTACTTGCAGACTGTTGCCGCATGCTCGAAGGCAACTTTCGATGACGAGAGTGTACCCTCAGTGATACCGGTAACCGCATCGGTAAGGTCTGACGAGAGAAGCGTAAGCACGTTCATCGCCTCGGGATCCCCGAACCGGGCATTGAACTCTATCACTTTCGGTCCCCCGGCGGCATTCATGAACTGGCCGTACAGGATCCCCTTGTAGGGATACCCTTCGTGTGCCATCGCAGCGACGACCGAAGCCATGATGGAGAGGGCTGCGGTATGCTCCTTCCCGCTTACGAAGGGGAGCATGTGGTCCGGCATCGAGTACGACCCCATTCCCCCGGTGTTTGGCCCGGTATCTCCTTCAAATGCCCTTTTATGATCCTGGACAAGCGGCATGGGTACGATATGGAATCCATCGACAAATGCCTGGAGGGTGAACTCTTCACCTTTCAGCCGTTCTTCGAGAACAACCCCGCCGTTGATCTCCCTCAGGTAATCAATGGCGCCGGAAAGATTCACCTGCTCTCCCATGATCCGGACTCCTTTTCCGCCGGTGAGGCCGATAGGCTTGATGGCCAGATCGCCGTTATGGTCCTTGACAAACGTGATCGCTTCTGACGTGTCGTGGAACACCCTGTAGGCCGGGTTCCCGCTGATCTTGTACTGCGTCATGAGATCCCGGCAGAAAGCCTTGTCCGTCTCGATCCGTGCCGCTGCCCTGGTAGGTCCGACACAAGCGACACCTGCTGCAGAGAGCCGGTCGACTACACCTGCTTCGAGTGGCGCCTCGGGGCCGATAATAGCATGAGTGACACCGGTTTTTTTTGCAAATGCCACGATCCGGGCCAGATCCGTCTCCGGTGCAAGGCAGATCTGCTTTGCGATCCGGGCAATGCCGGGATTCTTCTTTGCCATTACGGAGTAGATCTCATTCTCGCTGGTGCGTGAGAGTGCAGATGTTATCGCATGTTCCCGCCCTCCACCACCGACAACGAGGATCTTCATTATCCATCACATGGGTTCTGTTTGTTAAAAATGGTTTATGCTTCGGAACAATCCATTCAGAGAATTTCGCTGACCCTGACAAGCGCAAAGAGATCGATGGCCTTTGCTTTCAGCGTTGCCTCAGCACCCTGCTCCCGGTCCACCACGGTAACGACACGGTCTGCCCGGCCACCCGCGTCCCGCAACATCGTAATGCCATATAATGCCGATCCTCCCGATGTCGTGACATCCTCGACAAGGAGGACCTCCTTTCCTTCGACGTCCCCGATGATCGGGGTCTTTTTGCCATGGTCTTTCTCCTCGGCCCGGATGATGGCAAAGGGTTTTTTTGCGGCGAGCGCCGTAGCGACTGCGAGAGGAACCCCTCCGACAGCAACCCCGGCCACGACATCAAACTCGTACCGTTCTGCTATCTCATGTGCTATCGCCGCGAGAAATTCAGGATGCGTGACAGCGGTCTTTACATCGACATAGTACCGGCTTTTTGCGCCGGACGCAAGGGTAAAGTCACCAAATTCGATGGCTTTGTTCCTGATGAGGAGATCTGCTATTGCGTTCATGGGAATTCACCAGGGCTCCTTCTTGACCCCGCACAGGAACCCGATAATGTTGACAGCACGGTGGAGGAGTGGCGTCAGGATCAGGATGACAATAAGGATTGGCAGCGTGATGGTTGCAAAGAGCCAGGCCGGGTCAAAGACCAGCATCAGGATAAAGGCACCGGCAACGAGGTCATACTGGTCGGCAATCGGCCACGATTCTCCCCGGTCTTTCCCGAGGCGCCTCTTGATAAAACTCTTTCCCATATCCCCAAGGAGTGCCCCGAATGCGAGGATTATGATCGAGGCTGCGGTATGCTGGGGGAGGAATGTCCAGCCATATGCACCGGCGAGCCAGATCTGCAGTGCCCCGGCGGCAATACCTGCCAGGACCCCGCACATGAGGCCCCGGTAGGTTTTTCCGTCGCCAAAGATCCTGCGGCCGTCAGCGTAGTTTTTGTGAAAATCAATAGGTGTACCGCCGCCGCAGAGTGCTGCGACGGGGTTAGGGACATAGGCAGGGACCATGATCCAGAATGCGGCGAGCAGTGTCGAGAGCAATGGTATTATGAATGACTCAGCACTAATAATGTAGCACTCCAATACCTCTAATAAAGAGCAGATAAAAAGATTAAGGTTACTCTAAAAGCCAAAGAGTGTCGTGTCCTTGGTGCATCGGGTGGAAAAATGGCAATCAAAAAAACACGCAGCCTTTGCCCAGTCTGTGGATCAGTTCTGGAAGCGGAGATCATAGAAGAAGAGGGGAAGATCTGGCTTGTGCGGACCTGCCCCGAGCACGGGAAGTTCCGGCACCTGTACTGGTCTGATGCGGAGATGTACCACCGGTTCGCACGATATGATGCAATCGGTCGTGGCGTCACCAATCCCCAGAATCCCGTAACTTCTGATACCTGCCCGACCGCCTGCGGCCTCTGCAGCAACCACCATTCAGGAACGCTCCTTGCAAATATTGACCTGACCAACCGGTGCAACCTCGACTGTGACTTCTGCTTTGCCAACGCCCGTGCCTGCGGGTTTGTGTACGAACCGAGTTTTGACGAGATCGTCAAGATGATGCAGGTGCTCCGGAACGAGAAGCCGGTGCCCGCTCCTGCCGTGCAGTTCTCCGGTGGGGAACCGACCATGAGGGACGATCTTGTCGAGATCGTCAAAAAAGCAAAAGAGCTGGGATTCCCGCAGGTCCAGATCGCTACAAACGGTGTGAAACTGGCCAATAACCCTGCCCTTGCCCAGCAGCTCAAGGATGTCGGTCTTTCTACGGTGTATCTGCATTTTGACGGTATCTCACCTGCGACCAACCCGTTTTTAAAGATCCACTTAAAAGCGCTGGAAAACCTGAATAAGGTCGGTCTCGGCGTGGTGCTCGTGCCAACCATCATCAAGGGAAGAAACGACAACGAAGTCGGGGAGATCCTGAAATTTGCTGCTGACCATATCTCGATTGTGCGGGGCGTGAACTTCCAGCCGGTGGCATTTACCGGTGCGGCAAAGGACGAGGATGTTGAGAAGGAACGGATCACGATCCCCGAGCTTATCGGTGACATCGAAACGCAGACCGATGGAATATTAAAAAAGAGCGACTTTTACCCGGTACCCTGCGTGCTGCCGTTTTCCGATCTGGTGGAGGCCTACACCGGTCGTCCCCAGGTTCGCTTCACTGCTCACGAGCACTGTGGTGCGGCCACCTATGTGTTTGTCACCAAGGACGGCATGGTGCCGGTGACCCGGATGGTCGACGTGGAGAGCCTCTTTGCGGCGATTGAGCAGATGGCAAACAAGCTTAAGAAAGGTGGTACCATCAACAAGTATGCCACCCTGCTCGAAGGTGTTAAGGAGCTCCATGCCTCGTTCAAGAAAGGCGAGAAGGGGAGCACCGCGGAGTTCTGGAAACTGATCGGAAAGACGCTGATCGGCCAGAACTTCGATGCATTGAGGGAGTTCCACTGGAATGCGCTCTTCATCGGGACGATGCATTTCATGGACAAGTATAATTACGATATCGAACGTGTCCAGCGGTGCTGTATCCATTACGCAACGCCGGATGGCAAACTGATTCCCTTCTGTACCTACAACAGCGGCCCGGTTTACCGCGAGCAGGTCTGGAAAAAATTCGCAAAAGAGCAGAAGTAATTTTTTTATTTCGAGCGTTTGATTGGTTCGACCGGCTTTGTGGCATGCCGCGGGAGTTGCATCGGTCAAAGTATCCAAAACCCGGCGCACTTTTTAATCTGGTGACCCGGCATGAGGTCTGCAGCTGCGAAAATGAATTGTCACGTGTACATCCGACAGTTTGATGTACATGTGACTGTTGGATGTACATCCAACTAAAACCGGTAAGCTCACGATGGATGGTCTGTTAAAAGGGGGAGGGGGCCCTTCCTGGACAATGCGAGTCCAAACGGCCGATTGCCCTCAGGTGTCGCGGGGATCCGCGTGGGCGTGATCCAGATAAAATGTGTGACCTTCATAAAAACGGCAGTTCCATGCCGGATGCCTGGCGCATCGCGATCGATGCGATTGCGAGATCCTGAATAGCAAGCCCGGTGGAATCAAAAACCGTGATCTCATCCTTGCTCTCACGTTTCCGTTTACCAATCACAACCTCTCCCAGCGTACCCGAAATCATCCACGGCTGGTAGAGCCCTCTGCTGATGGGTACGTTAATCTCTCCCGAGTGGAATGCCTGTGCCGGATCGTCCACGAAGACGCGGGCCCGGTGCAGGATCTCCGGGTCGAGTTCCTCTTTTCCGGGTGCATCGGCACCAATGGCATTGATATGCGTGCCCGGGTGTATCCATTCGCTCCTGACGATCGGGACACGGGACGGGGTCGTGGTGACGAGGATATCGGAATCGCAGGCTTTTTCGATAGAGACGCTTTCTGCAGAAAGGGGGGCAAGCCGTGCGGCAAATCCTTCAGCGTGAGCCGGGTTACGGCTCCAGACCCTGACACCGGAAAGGGGCAGTTCCTGAGCGGTAGCATGGACCTGCGCCTCTGCCTGCCGGCCGGTACCGATGACGCCGAGAACGCACTCTTTTTTTGGTGCGAGGTATTTTGCAGCAATTGCTCCTGCCGCCCCGGTCCGCATGTCCGTGAGCCGGGTCGCGTTCAGGATCGCCGTTGGCCTCCCGGTTGCCGTATCGAGAATGATCGTGAGCGCCATAACCGTCGGAAGCCCCACCTTCGGGTTATCCGGGTGGACGTTCACTATCTTAACCCCGGCGATTCCAAGGGAGGGAAGGAACCCGGGCATAGTCCGGAAATCACCGGCGGGGAGGGTGATATAGACCTTGGGGGGCATCTGCACGAGCCCCTTCCCATGATCGGCAAACGCTGCTTCGACAACCCGGTTGACATCACCAAGGTCGAGATTCCTGTCCGGATCAGGGAAGTATCGCATAGTGGATTGATCCACCTGATCGGATTTAGCGTTATGCTCCAGCAGAGGACAGGTGTGTATAACCTTCAGCGGGTTACCCGTGCAGTATGGTACAAGGCGCCGCCTCGCCGCATTGCCTCCATTACCGGCCATCCACGGGAGAAACGGATACTTGAAAAATCAGGCGTATTCCATTTCCTTGAGGGTCTTTTCCGCAAGGTCCTTCATACGTGCGGAGATCCGGGACGATGACGTATAGTCCACATCTTTCATCGCGTTTGCGATCTCGTTGCCAAGCACGAAAATGGCGTATTTATGCTCAAGCTTGCTCTTATGCATCTGGGACGGGGTAATTTTTAAGGCGCTGTACTGGGTAAACTTCAGGTCAGGGTTGACTTCTTCAAAATAGTCCTTGACCTCGTAGAGGATCTTGTGAAGGCTGATGAGTTCTTCCTTGTGCAAAGTACCACACCAAAGTGTTACATGGTGCATAACTTGCATAAATAAATTTGTGCGAGCCCGCTTTTACGAGCTCATTTTCATTAACCTGATGTTTAGCGGCCTTTTTATAATACCCTTGAAATCTTTTGCCGCGACATATTCGAGCCCTTTCCAGACCAGCCGGTCGAGCAGCTTCTGGTCGACCGTGCGATCGACCACGACGCCGGCGGCGGGCTCATCGAGCGTCTCTACCGCCTTTTCAATCTCTTCCGAACGGATCTCCCGGATGACCCCCATGTCCTCGTTCAGGAACCGGGCAACATTCCTGCCTCTCACATCCTCCATATGATCGCGGATCGTTACCGGGACCTTCGGCGGGCTCTCCCTGGATCGTTTCTGTCCCGCACCTAATCTTCCGGCTGCATCGCTGCGATTTCCTTCCTCGGCTGCAGGGACCGGACGGCCCTGCCGACCGAGATCTGCCGGCAGTTCTGCTGCATCTTCAAAATACTGGTCGCGGACATATTCGACCGGCACCTTGTTCCGGAGCGTTTTTATGACCTCTTTCTTGGTCATATCCTCGACGCTCTTTCCCCGGGGAGAAAATGCAACGTAATCAATATCTGCCACCTGAAGCAGCTCCCGGAGGATCAATTCGCCACCCCGGTCGCCATCGAAGAACGCGGTCGTGGTCTTCTTCTCGGTGAGGTCGATGACCGATCTGGGGATGTTGGTCCCTTCCACGGCCACGGCGTTCTTGATGCCGTACCGGAGAAGGTTGATCACGTCCGCCCTGCCCTCAACAATGATGATGGCATCCGATTCAAGGACATTGGGGCCGGCCGGTAGTTTCTCGTCGCCGATTGTCCCGACCTTCTCGATCCGCAGCGTCTGGCGGACATCGTCAAGCAGCTCGTCGCTGTCGATCGTCCCGTCATCGAAACGTTCGATCAGGATCTCCTTTGCACGTTCGACAATCTTCTTTCGCTTGCTGACCCTGATGTCCTCGATCATCTTCACTGAGACGTGCGCGACACAGGGGCCCACGCGATCGATAGTCTCAAGTGATGCAGCGAGGATCGCCGTCTCCGCACGGTCAAGCGAGGTGGATATCAGGATCTCTCCTGTAGTCTCACCTTTCTTGCTTGCTATCTGGACGTCGATCCTGCCGACACGTCCGGTCCTCTGGAGATCCCGCAGGTCAAGGTCTTCGCCGAGTAACCCTTCAGTCTGCCCGAATATGGCACCGACTACGTCAGGTTTCTCGACCACCCCCTCTGCGCTGAGGCTGATGTGAATAAGGTACTTGGTAGTATCCGGTGAATACACGTAAACGCACCCCCATGTATCATGCGATGGATGAAATGCCTGATCATAGGTACAAATTATATATATCACGTGGAATTACTTAAAGTGTATCTTCGTGGATATGTTTTTAAGAGCATCCCGAATGTCAGCACTCCCCTTTTAAATGTCCTGTTTTCCGGAGACTATTCGGATTATTTTCTGTCACGTTCTGAAAAGAGGAGCCCGGCTAGCTGGGCTTTCGTGACACCCTCAATCCTCACCTTTTTCTGAGATGAGGTAAGCCCGGCAATGACAGAGACAGCAGAGGACGGTACCCCAATGGTCGAGCTGATAATCCCGATCACCGCTTTGTTTGCTTTGCCGTGAACGGCAGGAGCCGTGACCCGGCATCCGATGGCATTTCGCCATTCATTGTATCCTGCAGGAAAGAGATCGGATTTTGCACCGGCAGTGACCTCGATTAAAAGAATGGTACCCTTACGGTCTTCGAGAAGTACATCTGCCATCATGGACATAATGCCTCAGTGTACAAAGAAAGTGTCGCCCGGCTTAAACACACGCGGATCACCAGTGGCTGCTGCCGTCCTTCACCGGTGGATAAAACCCTCGGCCGGGCGATGCCTGTCGCGCACCCGGGTTGTCCCATGGATCATTTCCAGGCACTTGCCAATCGATCACCCGGGGACCTATGGGTGCGCTTTATCGGCACCCTTCCTCATCTGTTGTGTGGACTCTTTAGTGTTTCGTGCTGCGATCGAACAAGATCCGGAACAACTCTCTGATCAGAGGGTGGGATGTATCCTTTTCCGGGATACCAGGTGGGATGGGCGCGGAAAAACTCCCCCTCCCGGTATACCACGGTGCCGCCAAGGATCACCAGTTTCGGGAAGATCGCGCGGTGCCCTTCAAAGGGAGTCCAACCGCATTTGCTGTGCAGAATATCCGGCTCCACGGTCACCGCAGAACGCGGGTACAGCGCAAAATCCGCCCGGTCCCCGGGGGCAAAACCTGACGGGGGGATGCCGATGAGCGCCGCAGGTACCGTGGCGGTCTTCCGGATCAGGTCGGGCAGGGTGATCTTACGGTCGAGCACATCGGCCATAAGCAGGGGTACCATGGTCTCCACGCCCGGCATTCCCGAAGGCGCACGGGGGAACGGGAGTGCTTTTTCCTCCACGGTGTGGGGGGCATGATCGGATGCGACGATATCGATCCGGTTCCACTGCGCCCGGAGTTTTTTCCGTTCGTTCTCGCTCCTGATCGGGGGATTTACCTTGAACCGGCAGTCGGTATCACTGATCTTTTCGCGGGAGAGGAAGAGGTGGTGGGGCGTCACTTCCACGGTTCCGTGTGCCACTTCGACTGCCGCCGCTGTGCTCATGTGGCAGAAATGGAGCCGGCACCCGTCCGGGTTACCGGCCTGTACTGCGATCACTGCATCCCGCTCGCGTTCAGGTGAACGCAGTGCATCGTGGACAGCAAGGCCGGTGTCCTCTCCCGGGGCGATCCCTTCAGCGTGGATCGTGGCAAGACCCCCGAGTGCCCGGATGCGCCCGAGCGCACGGGAGAGCTCCGCAGTATCCAGCGCCTCGCCGTAACTGGAAGGGGCAAAGAAGATCTCCCCGAAGGCCATGGCCCCGGCCGCCCACATCGCCCCGACGGGTGTATCCGGGGTAACGCCGCTGTTTATCGCAAAACTGCAGGACGAATGCTCCTGCGCTTCGCGGACCCGGGCCAGGAATGCATCTGGTGTCGTAAGGGGCGGAACCGTGTTTGGCTGGTCGACAACCACGGTCACTCCCCCGGCAAGAGCACTTGCACTCCCGGTTTTCCAGTCCTCTTTTGCCGACTGAATTCCGCCCCTCATATGGACATGGACGTCAACTGCTGCCGGGAGAACAAAAAGGCCCGTGCAGTCGATCCGCTGGTCGGCAACTCCCCCGGCTCCGGCATGGACGACCCTGCCGTCCCGGATAGTGATATCCGCCCTGCGACCTTCAGGAAGCTGGACATTAGCAAGGACAAGGGAAGGGGGCGGTTCCATGCAGTTATGATCGGCACCGGATCATATAGTCATGCTGTTTTGGGGAGCAGGGCCAGATACCCTGCCCGGCAAATACAATACTTTTTCATCTGTGTCCCGGAATAGTATTCTAGCGTGCCGGAGAAACAGGGCCTGTCTGGGATCGGCCCTCCTGTGGTGGATCCGGTGCCATGGAGGAGCTTATGGATAAGATCATCAAAATTGTGATGGGACTCTTCATTGTCATCCTGGTGCTTTTCATTGCGGTATTTTCCTACTCGTCATATATTGATACGGCATACAGGAATTCTCTGAACGGGACCTACCTGTATACCTGTACCATTTCGACCGATGGCGTGCTGTCAAATGTCACGCTTTTCCTGTCGGTTCCAGCAGCTCCGAACGGGAACTCGCCGGTGGTAGCCGAGATCAGCAGCCGGGACGTTTCCGGGGTTCCTGCTGAATGGAACCTTACGCTCTTTGGGACCGGCAAGGCGACGCTGTTAAAAGTCTCTGCAAGGACAATCGGGCAGCCTGCGATCAACGGGACTGCACAGCCGACAACGATAACGTTCATGGTGAACGTATCATCACCTTCTCTGATCGAAACGGCCTTGCCGGTTGAAAATGCAGCAGTATTCCGCCCGGTCCAGAGTATTCACCCGGTTGCCTGTCCGGCTGGGGACACAACATCTGCCAGTACTCCTTCCTGTTTCCAGTACCTGACCAGTACCTATGCAGATTATTCCGCTGTACCTGCAACAACAGTGACCATCAGCGCGAGTGTCACTGGGACAAATACATGGACAATCTTCTCCCCGGCATCGAACGAGTACCAGAACACAATCAGTATGCTGACGCTGCATGGCGGGAACCACGGATGGGTAACCACCCTTGGCTGGATTGAGTCCGGCATCGGGTCGTACAATGTCCCCTCACCCTGATTCTTTTTTTTATGCCCCTGACCTGCTCCTGTCCTGAGACCTGCCGAATCTCTTTCTCACTCTCTGCTGCTGATATTCATGGATAAACAACCTGACCAGCGAATGAGCGGAACGCGCCGTGACGCCGTTCGCCCCGGCTGCACTGTAGACATCATCCTCAAAGAGGATCAGCGGGGCGGAAAAGTGACCCGGGGCATTGTCAAGGACGTCCTGACCAACTCCCCTACACATCCGCATGGCATCAAGGTGAGGCTTAAAGACGGACGGGTAGGACGGGTGGCCCGTATTATCGGGACTGAGTCCTCTGGCAACGAGCACTAAAGAACGCCGCCGGGGTCGTCACCTCAAAAAAAGTTCTCCTTATTTCCAGTCCCGGGTAACGATGGTATTTCCCTCATCTTTTTTGCGCTGGATCTCCTGTTTGAGGATAGCAAGCATCTCCGGGGTGATCAGGCTCCCGGTCATGATATACAGGGATCGCTTCTTTGTTTCCGTATCGGTCTCATAGGTTACGATAAAATCCTCGTGGTTGGCAAGTGCAGCGAGGAGCATCTCAGGCAACTTATCGGTAAGGGTTTTTTTTGTCCGCAGCCGGTGCTTTTTGATCAGAGTCATACAGGATCGTTCTTCCTGTGAGCCGATAAGGTATCTCCTGATATGCTCCGTACGGGTGAAAGCGGGAAGTATTCCAGGGAAAACTCACAATAAAAGAGAAAAAATTCTCGCGTATGCGAGGGATGGGAGTCGAACCCATGAATCCCTGCGGAACTGGATCTTAAGTCCAGCCGAGTTGGCCACTTTCGTACCCTCGCGCCCTATAGTATTTCGTCTGTACAATAAAAAGAATCGTGGCTCCCGGGGAGACGGGACGTGAAGAAGACCGTCTGGCCGGCACATGCCGGACACAGTCTCTCCTCTGGCACCAGCATTTCCGGCTATGCCATCCGTGGTTGCGCGATTGCCACGCATTATATCCAATGCCGTTTCCATACTGTATCCGGCGAGTGCATGACCTCCTTTGAATGTACAGGCTGGGTCGAACAGGACGGAACCCGGCTTTCCCTGGCAGAGGTTGAGAAGATAGTGAGAACGGACCCGGAACGGGTCCGCACCTTCGGCGGTGAATTTTCCCTCTCGTTTGGTGCATGCCATGCACGTGATCATTTCGGCATCATCCCGGGCCCGGGCCCCAAGGGTCTGCTTTTCTGTGACAGGCAGGTCCGGTGTTTGATCGAACCGGATCCTGCCCCTTGTACCCTTGAAGAAGCGATTGTTACGGCGGTCCGGCTCAGAAGCGACGAGGGCGTTACCGCGCTCTCGGGCGGGGTGGATTCAAGTCTCGTTGCCGCGCTTGCCAGGAGGGAATGCGTGACCGTCGGCCTAGCAGGTTCGCATGACCTTTCACGGGCACGGCATGCAGCAGAGATCCTTGGCCTTTCCTGCACCGAAGTCGAAATAACTCCAGACGAGATTGCAGACGCGCTCCCCGCGGTGATCGCCGCGATCCCGAAAAAAGACCCGGTCAATACCAGCATTGCAGTCACCCTGTATTTCGTTGCCCGGTGGGCTGGTGAGCACGGGTACCGGCGTATCCTTGCCGGGCAGGGGGCGGACGAGCTCTTCGGCGGCTATGCCCGGTACCTGTCGTCTCCCGTTCTCGAAGACGATCTCGCACGGGACGTCGCGGGACTGGAACTCCAGGCCGAACGTGACCAGGCAGTCGCAGCCCTTCACGGCACGTACCTCTCCATGCCCTATCTTGATGTCCGGGTCGTGCGCGCTGCACGCGCGATCCCCGCCCACGCGAAGGTGCGTGACGGGGTGAGGAAGATCCCGCTGCGCGATGTTGCAGGGCGCCATATCCCTCCCGAACTGGCCGATTACGGCAAGAAAGCCATGCAGTACGGGAGCGGTGTCTGGGGAGTACTAAAAAAACTTGCCCGTAAAAATGGTTATAAAACGTCCGTGCAAGATTACATAGACCACATCGGACGGGTGGAACATGGTCACTGAAAAAGACGTGGAACATATCGGGGAACTTGCCGATATCGGCATCGATACCGCAGAACTGGCTACTTTTACCGGCCAGTTCAATGCCATTGTGGAATATTTTGACGTGCTTGACCGGGTGCATGGCGAGGGGACGGTTGCCCGGGATCTCTATAATATATTCCGGGAGGACATCGTCGAATCCTCGCTTTCGCAGGAGGAGGCGACGCGCAATGCCGGTGCGCAGGAAGACGGGTTTATAAAGGCACCCCGGGTGATGTAGTGGCCGTGCACACGATCCGTTTTGAACCAGACGACCGGTACAACGCATTCCTGAATGTATGTGCCAATCCCGTCCACGGCGAGGGAAAACTGGCCGGGATCGCGATAGCGGTCAAGGATAATATATCGACGCAGGGTATCGAGACCACCTGCGCTTCGAAGATCCTCAAAGGCTATGTCCCTCCCTACAATGCCCATGCTGTCGGGCTTATCAAAAATGCCGGTGCTGCAATTGCCGGCAAGACCAACATGGACGAGTTCGGGATGGGGACAAGCACCGAGAACTCGGCGTTCGGCCCCACGCTCAATCCCTGCGATACCGGGAGAGTGCCCGGAGGATCGTCAGGAGGGAGTGCTGCAGCGGTGGCGGCAGGCATGGTCCGGATGGCCCTTGGCACCGACACCGGGGGCTCGATCCGTTGTCCTGCTGCATTCTGCGGAATTGTCGGGCTTAAGCCGACGTACGGCCGGGTTTCCCGGTACGGCCTGATCGCGTACGCAAACTCACTGGAAACAATCGGGCCCATGGCAAAAAATGTCGCCGATGTCTCGCTCCTGATGTCGGTGATTGCAGGGCATGACCGGAGGGATTCCACCTCCTATGACCGGCCATACTGCCATGCCCCTTCTGCGAAGATCGACGGCCTGCGCATCGGTATCCCGAAAGAATATTTCGGGGCAGGTGTCGACCGTGAGGTTGCTGCGGTCGTCAAACGCGCTATCGGCAGGCTCGAAGAGCTTGGAGCCAAAACTGTGCCCTGCAGCATCCCGTCGATGGAGTACGCGCTTGCTGCCTACTATGTGATCTGCACAAGCGAGGCAAGTTCCAACCTCGCGCGGTTCGATGGCGTGCGGTACGGCCCGGCAGCCGATACCAATAAATCGTGGCATGCGGCATACCAGGACATGCGAAAGCAGGGGTTCGGCCCTGAGGTCCGGCGCCGGATCATGCTCGGGACGTTTGCGCTCTCTTCGGGATATTACGGGAAATATTACGCGAAGGCGCAGGTCGCCCGGGAGAACGTGAGAAAGGACTTTGCCCGTCTGTTCACCGATGTCGATGTGATCTGCGGTCCCACAATGCCCACTATTGCGTTCAAGCTGGGTGAGAAGAGCGACCCACTCTCCATGTACCTCTCTGATATCCTCACGGTACCGGTCAACCTTGCCGGTATCCCGGCGATCTCGGTGCCCTGCGGGAAGGTGCAGGGGATGCCGGTCGGCCTCCAGATCATGGGCAGGCCGTTCGAGGATGATCGTGTCGTTGACGTTGCGTATGCGTACGAGCAGGCGGTAAAGCCATGATCGACGCAGACATTATCGTTGGTCTCGAAGTCCACTGCCAGCTTGATACGAAAAGCAAGCTCTTCTGCGGCTGTTCCACCGATTACCGGGATGACGGCCCCAATACCCATGTCTGCCCGGTCTGCCTCGGCCTGCCCGGCACGATGCCGGCCCTGAACAGGCGCGCAATAGAATATGCGATGAGGGTGGCAAAGGCGCTCAATTGCACGGTCATTCCCGAGTCCGAGTTCTCGCGAAAGAATTACTTCTATCCTGACCTCGACAAGGCCTACCAGATCACGCAGTACGACAAGCCGCTGGCAGAAGGAGGATATGTCGAGATTGAGGGGGACGACGGCAAGGAGCGGAAGATCCAGCTCACCCGCATCCACGTGGAGGAAGACCCGGGCCGGCTCGTGCATATGGGGAACGCCGAACGCGGCCGGTACTCCCTTGTCGACTATAACCGTGCAGGCATCCCGCTTATCGAGATTGTATCAGAACCGGAAATGCGCTCGCCAAAAGAGGCGAGGAAATTCTTAAACAAGCTGCGTGCCACGCTCGAATATCTCGGTGTCTTTGATTCCGAAAAAGAAGGCTCGCTGCGTGTCGATGCCAACATCTCGCTCCGGGGCAGCGAACGCGTGGAGATCAAGAATATCACCTCCTATAAAGGGGTCGAGAAGGGGCTTACTTTTGAGGTGACCCGACAGAAGAACCTGATCCGGCGAGGCCTTACCGTCGAACGCGAGACGAGGCACTACCTCGAGGCCCGGGGGATCACCCAGTCGGCCCGGTCAAAAGAGATGGAGAACGACTACCGGTATTTCCCGGAGCCGGATCTCCGGCCGTTACGCGTCCAGTCCTGGGTAAAAGAGATCGTGCTCCCCGAACTCCCCAATGCACGGCGCGAACGGTTTGTTGCCCAGTATCAGCTGCTCGCTTAACCATGCACGGACTCTCACCGGCGAACTTAAGATGGCAAACTTCTTTGAGGCTGTAGTTGCCGATGATCGGAAGGGAATCTGCAGCCTTGCTGCAACCTGGATTGCCGATACGCTTGCCGGCGAACTCAACTACCGGGACATGGGGATCGACGCCGTGGACCCGCAACGGTTTTGTGGCCTGCTCGTCCTCCTCAAAGGCGGAACCATTACTGACAAAAGCGGCATTGAGGTTCTCCGGGTCATGCTCGACGAGCAGCTCAAAGGAGAGACCGTTGAAGCCCCTGAAACCATTGTTGTACGGTTAAATCTTGCAAAAACTACCGGGGATGATGGGGCGCTTCTGGCAGCCGTGAAAGAAGTGATCACCGAGAATCCGAAGGCAGTTGAAGACTACCGGGCCGGAAAGAACGGGGCCCTGAACTTCCTTGTCGGCCAGACGATGAAAAAAACACGGGGTCGCGCCGATCCGGGCGAGCTTAACCGGATGATGGTTGCGGCTCTCAGGGATACGGAGCAGTGATCTAACGTGCACCTGATCGTTGCAGAAAAGAACATCTCGGCCCATCAGGATCGCTGAGATCCTTGCCGGCGGTCACAAAGTAATCGAGAAGAAGGATGCCGGGGTCTCGACCTACAGTTTCGGCAATACGACCACGGTCGGGCTGCGCGGCCACGTGGTCGAGGTCGATTTCGAGCCCGGCTACGAAAACTGGCGCAGCGAGAAGTACACCCCCCGCAGCCTGATCGATGCCAAGACCATCAAGGTACCAACCGAAAAACGGATTGTCTCTCTCCTCCAGAAACTGGCCCGTCATGCCGACCGGGTCACTATTGCCACCGACTTTGATACCGAAGGGGAGCTGATCGGGAAGGAGGCATACGAGCTCGTGCGGGCCGTCAACCGGGACGTGAAGATCGACCGGGCCCGGTTCTCCGCGATTACACCGCAGGAGATCCGGTCCGCGTTTGCGAATACGACAGATCTCGACTTCGCCCTTGCCGCGGCAGGTGAGGCGCGGCAATCCATTGATCTGATGTGGGGGGCATCGTTGACCCGGTTCATCTCTCTTGCCGCACGCCGCGGGGGCAACAATATCCTCTCGGTGGGCCGGGTGCAGAGCCCTACCCTCACTATGATCGTCGACCGGGAGAAGGAGATCGAGAAATTTGTCCCTGAAAAATACTGGCTGCTGGGTCTCCTGACGGAAAAGTCTGGAGAGCAGATCGAGGCCCGGCACACGAATGGCCGGTTTAAAGACCAGAAAGCTGCCGAACTCGCCCGCGACCGGACAAAAGAACCGCTCGTGGTGACCGAGGTCAGGGAAGGGACAAAGCAGGACCGGTCCCCGTCGCCGTTTGATACAACAACCTACATCGTTGCCGCTGCACGGCTTGGTTTTTCAGCGGCAAACGCGATGCGGATCGCTGAAGAACTGTACATGAACGGGTACATCTCTTACCCGAGGACGGACAACACGGTCTACCCGGCATCGCTCGATTTAAACGGCGTGCTTGCCACGATACGGAACTCACCGTTTAAAAAAGACGTGGAATGGACCATCGCCCACCGGCGCGCTGAGCCAACCCGGGGCAAGAAGTCCTCCACGGACCACCCGCCAATCCATCCCACCGGGGTCGCAACAAAGGAAGGGATCGGGGACGATGCATTCCGGATCTACGAACTGGTGCTCCGCCGGTTCCTTGCGACCCTTGCCCCGGATGCCCTCTGGCAAACCCTGAAAGTGAACTTCGATGCCGGCGGTGAAACCTACACAACAACCGGAGGTCTCCTGACAGAACCGGGCTGGCACACCGTATACCCGTTCTCCGAGGCCAGGGAGACGATCCTCCCGGTCTTTGTCAACGGTGAGAAACTGCCGATAAAAAAAGTCAGCCTCGATGAAAAGGAGACGCTGCCCCCGGCCCGGTACACGCAGAGCAAGCTCATCCAGAGAATGGAGGAACTCGGTCTTGGGACCAAGAGTACCAGGCACGAGGTGATCGCAAAACTCGTCTCCCGCAAGTACGTCGAAGGGAACCCGCTGCGCCCGACGCTTGTAGGCCGTGTCGTAACCGAGGCGCTCGAGCATAATGCCGATGCGATCACCAGACCCGATATGACCCAGACAATCGAGTCGCATATGCAGCAGATAAAAGAGAGCAGGCGTACTCCCGATGATGTGATTGAAGAATCGCGCAGCATGCTGCATAAGGCATTCGACCAGCTTGAGGCAAACGAGCAGGTGATCGGGGATGATATCCGGGACCGGACGGCAGAAGAACTCAATCTTGGCCGCTGCCCTGCCTGTGGGGGGACGCTGGCGATCAAGCATATGCGGGGCTCGACCCAGTTTATCGGCTGCTCCCGGTACCCTGAGTGTACGTTCAACATCGGGCTTCCTGTCACCCAGTGGGGCTGGGCGGTCCGCACCGATGATATCTGCGAGAAGCACCACCTCCATTTCGTGCGCCTCGTGCGGAAAGGCGCCCGCCCCTGGGACATCGGCTGTCCGCTCTGCCACCATATCAGCTCCAACGCAGAATCGCTCACCGAGATCCCTTCCATGGATGAGGTGCTCCTCGAAAAAGCCCGGGCCCGCCATATCTATACCGTTGCCGAGATCGCCCGCAGCGAACCTGATGCTCTTGCAAAAACCCTTGATCTGGCACCGGGTACAGCGCAGAAACTCAAAGATGAGGCAGGAACAGTGCTCGAGAAACTGCGCCGGCGCTCCGAATGTCGCAAGTTTATGAGAAATCACCTGATCCCCCGGAAAGGGCGCAGCTATGCAAAGATCATGGGAGCGTTAAAGGAGTCCGGGGTGACCGACCTGGCAAGCCTCGCACGGGCGAGTGCTGCGACGCTCCAGCAGGCTGGTATCGGCGAGAACGAAGCCCGTGCCCTTCTCACCGAGGCCCGGATCACCCACAACGGCCAGCTCTTGAAAGGGATTGGTATCCCTGCGGTGAGCCTAAAAAAATACGTCGCGGCGGGTATCGAAGGCCCGGAAGATTTTGTTGCCGCCGGCGTTGAAAAGCTCGAGTACGCTGACCGGCATGAGTGTCGGTACCGTGAACCGGCACCTGGCGCTTGTCTGCGGATACCTGCACCGGCCTATACCGGTAACGATTCCCAAAGCGAGGCTGGAAAAAGGGCGAAAGGAACTGCTCTCGGTTAAAGGCATGACCGCGACCATTGCGGATAAATTTGCCGGGGCCGGGATCATCAATGGCGAGAGCCTGATTGCAGCTAACGCCAAAATCCTATCTGCCGCCACCGGGATCGAAGAAGAAAAGATCCTCGTCTACCAGTCACTCATGCGGAAAAAACAGGAAAATGCTATTATCCGGATCTGACAGTACCGGGTTATTTCAGGACGAGCTCAATGGCCACCCTGAGGTCATTGTCATCGAAGGGCTTGATGATAAATCCATCGGGCCTGGTCTCGCGCGCCCGTTCCAGGGTCGGGCCATCGGAGTGGGAAGTGACATAGATCACCGGGATGTTAAACCCTTTTTTGATCATCTTTGCGGTCTCGATACCGTCAATCTCCCCTTTGAGGTTGATGTCCATAAGGACAACATCCGGCTTGTTTTTTACCACCATCTCCATGGCCTCGGCACCTGACACCGCCCGCCCGCAGACCTTGTAGCCCAGGTTGTTTAAGCGCCAGTCGGCGATCTTTGCTATGATATCGTCATCTTCGACCAGAAGAACTGCTTTCCCGCTCATGGCCTGTTTTCGCCTCGTTATGTATCACTATGACCGGATCATGACATATGGTTATCCATTCCGCCCGTTTCCTATAGTCCCTCAGAAATCACGGAATTCCCTGCCGGGATCGGCATCACGGACAATGACCCGGTGACGGACTCGCGCCCGGTGCACCGGTTTATTGGGATAAACGACATATCTATTCCTGATACTGACATGAAGTGGAAAGACTGGGTGCATGTGACCAAACTCGACCCTGATAAGCAGCTCAGGCACGGTGACATCGATGCCATCGCCACGAGCGGCACTGACGCACTGATGCTCTCGGGCACCCTGAACGTGACAAAAGAGAACCTGCTCGTCCTCCAGAAGCAGATCGCAAAGTATGATCTGCCGCTGGTGATGGAACCTGCAGGCCCTGAGGCGGTACTCGTCGAGGGGATCGAGTATGTCTTTGTACCAAGCGTGCTGAACACGACTGACGTGCAGTGGATTGTGGGCAAACACCGGTTCTGGGTCGAGCAACAGGATGGCAAAATCCCGTGGGACCTGGTGATACCCGAGGCCTACATCGTCCTCAACCCTGCTTCTTCAGTGGGCCGGGTGACAAAAGCCGCCTGCGATCTCAAGCCTGCCGAGGTCGCCGCATACACCGCTGTAGCCGACCGGTACTTCCGTTTCCCGATCGTCTATATTGAATATTCCGGGACCTATGGTGACCCGGCTGTCGTAAAAGCGGCGTCCGAGGCGATCGACCGGGCGATCCTCTACTATGGCGGCGGGATCAATTCGGCAGAGAAAGCGGCCGAGATGGGGAAGTACGCGGATACGATCGTGGTAGGAAACGCGGTGTATGACCAGGGTGTCTCCGTCCTCAAGGCAACGGTAGACGCCGTCCAGTAACTTTTTTTATGCCCGAGATCGACATCGTGCTCGTTGCCCCCTTATATGAGGGAAACGTGGGATTCGCCGCACGGGTGATGAAGAATTTCGGGTTCACCCGGATGGTGCTGGTCGACCCCTGCACGCTGGGCGAGGAAGCCAAAGGCCGGGCCTCCCATGCACAGGATGTTCTAAAAAACGCTGAGATCTGTACCATCGAGGACGTCTTTGCCCGGAGCAGCATCGTTGTTGCAACGACCGGGCAGGTGAGCAAGTCGGTCTGCACCCCGATGAGAATGCCGTTTTACTCACCCCGCGAACTGCGCGACCGCATCGGCACAGCGGAAGGGAGAGTCTCCATCCTCTTTGGCCGCGAGAACTGGGGGCTCAACAACGATGAGGTGAAACGCAGCGATATGATCTGCACGATCCCGACCGCGGATGAGTACCCGATCATGAATCTCTCCCATGCGGTCGGCGTCGTCTGTTACGAGCTTGCACATCTCCCCCCTCCCCAGTACCGGCTCGCCTCCCCCTATGAGATGGGGCATTTGTACCGGCACATCGACCGGTTTCTGGACTCAGTGCATCACCCGGCCTTCAAGCGCGAGAACACGATGATCATGATCCGGCGCATCCTAGGGAGGGCCGGCCTGACAACCCGGGAGGCAAGCACTGTCCACGGCCTCCTGCGCCGGACCGAGTGGCATGTTGATCCCGATGCACTCGAACGGGAGAAAGAAGCACAGCGGCGTCACAAAAACCTGCCCGATGAGCATGAACTCTCCCCGCATACAGATAAAGAGTAGATTTCTCTAGTAACTGCCGGGTGCGCATGAGGTACCAGTTAAATTACCATGGTTTCGGGATTGTTCTATGACGGATTCGATTATCAGGTTCCTGAAGGGGTGATCTCAACAAGGGTCAGCCTTTACATGATACAACAGAACTGCTGGAAAGAAAACATCCTGATACCTTATAGCCGCTTCACCCAAAATACCGTGTGCACCAAAGGGGGGAGGGGAATGTCCCCCATAACTTTTGAGCTGAGGCGAAGGCATAAACACCCTTTTTTGTATAACGGGTGGATCATGTCCATGTTTTTTTTATCATGAAGTCGTGCTCATCGTGTGTCAAATATGAGTCTTCATTAATTCATGGTATTTACTAAAACTTTTTTACCTATGTTGCTCAACATTCAATGGGTGTTAACTTATGGGTCTGAACAACATCGACACCAAGCAGGTTGTAGATTACAAAAAGGAGATCCGGAACAAGCCGGTTGATGCAAAATTCACAGCAAAGATCGAGGGAGACTGGCTCTTTGAGGAAGGCGGCCCGCAGTTCCGGTCGATTGTCAAGGTAAAGGACGGTACCTATACGATGGAAGCCTGTCACCCGAACTTCGCCGGGCCTGCAAGCCGTCCCGGGCCGATGGCGTTTGGCCTCTTTTGGTTTGCTGCCTGTTTCTCAAGCACCCTTGTTACCGAAGCCTCCCTGAGAAATATCACGCTTACGAATGTGAAGACCCGGGTTGAGGCAGACCTCGATTACACCGCCCAATTCGATCTCGGGAAACAGCCACTCGTGAATGGATTCCGTGTCTTCATGGATGTCAAGGGCGATGTCACCGAGGCTCAGCTTGCGGACCTCAAGGAGTATTCTCTCACACATTGCATGGGCATGTTCACCATCCAGCATGCAATTACCCTGAAAGCCGAAGTGAAAAAGATCTAACATTAAAAAAGGCAGGTCATACACCATGGCAGATTATACGGAAATGTGGAAATCACTGGGCATTGATGTAAAAAACCACGATGCACTTCTTGCAGTTTTGGGAAAAGCATACACAGACATCTTCCTTTCCCAGAAGAACCGCCGGAAGGGATGAAGTACTTCGATTTTGTTATGAGCGAGGTCCACGGTCTCCGGATCAAGGAACTCGTCGACGCAAAGGCACAGGGCCGGAAAGTGATCGGATCGTACTGTGTCTTTGTCCCGGAGGAACTCGTCCTTGCCGTTGACGGTGTTGCCGTCGGCCTGTGCGCCGGTGCCGAGCTGAATTTTGAAGCCGCCGAAGCACTGCTCCCCAGGAATACCTGTTCACTCATCAAGTCCATGTTCGGGTTCAAGCTCGGGAAACTCTGTCCCTACGTGGAGTCGTGCGATGTGATCGTAGGCGAGAACACCTGCGATGGCAAGAAAAAGGCCTATGAGATCTTCAGACCTCTCGTAAAGGATCTCTACGTCATGGATCTCCCGCAGACAAAGAGCGAGACAGGCCGGCTGGTACTCAAAGAGGAGTACCGCAAGTTCATTGCAAAACTCGAAAAAGAGAGTGGGAAGAAGATAACCGTCCAATCGCTTAAGAAAGCCATCGATATCGTCAATGCAAAGAGGAAGGCGATGATACGGCTTGCCGCGATCCGTGCCGCAGACCCGGCCCCGATCTCAGGCCTTGATGCCCTCCTCATCAACCAGGTCTTCTTCCACGATGATCCTGTCCGGTTCACTGATTCGGTCAACAAGCTCTGCGACGAGCTGGAGCAGCGGGTAAAAGATCATAAGGGTGTGGCTCCCAAGGGAACAACACGTATCATTATATCTGGATGCCCGATGGCCGTTCCGAACTGGAAGCTGCCGATGCTTGTTGAGACGAGCAATGCCGTCATCGTGGGCGAGGAGTCCTGTGTGGGAGAACGGGGCACACGGTGGCTGACCGAAGTAAAGGGCAACACCGTGGAAGAACTGCTTGATGCCATTACCGACCGGTATTTCAATGTTGACTGTGCAGTCTTTACGCCAAACCCCTCGCGTGTTGATTACGTAAAGGAAATGACAAAAAAACTCCACGCAGATGGTGTCATCCATTACAGCCTGCAGTTCTGCCAGCCCTATATTATCGAGAGCGGCCCGGTGGAGAAGGAACTGGAAAAATCGCACATCCCTACCCTGCGACTTGAGACCGATTACAGCCAGGAAGATGTCGGGCAGCTCAAGACACGGATTGAGGCATTTAACGAGCGCCTGAAGAAGAAATGAGATGCGCGGGAATTGATATCGGATCGCGTACCATCAAGCTTGCCGTGCTTGAAAACGGCAGGCTTGTCCTTTCCCGCAAATCTGTAACCTCCCATAACCCGCTGGGGATCGCCCGTGATCTCCTTGAGGGCGTGGAGTATGACCGGGTAACAGCCACCGGATACGGGCGTCACCTGATCAGGGGGCACCTCGACTGCCCGGTGATCAGCGAGATCACGGCCTTTGTCCGGGGTTCCCGCTTTTTTTCAAACGACTGCGGGTCGATCCTTGACATTGGCGGACAGGACACCAAGGCCATTTCTCTGGATTGTGAAGGTAACCTGTGTAAATTCGAGATGAATGATCGGTGTGCCGCAGGCACCGGGCGATTCCTTGAGGTCATGGCGACCGTACTCGGTTTCACGCTGGAAGAGTTCTCCGCTGCGGCTCTTTCTGCGAAAAAAGCGGAAAAGATCAACAGCATGTGCACCGTGTTTGCAGAATCCGAGGTGGTTTCCCTTATTTCCCAGGGAGCGGATCGCAATGAGGTTGCTTTAGGCGTTCATAAAGCGATTATCAGCCGTTCCGCAGGCCTCTTGAATCGGGTTGCCCCTGCGGGGAAGATCTTTTTTGCCGGGGGTGTTGCACTGAATAACTGCGCACGGACTCTTCTTGAAAACGAGACGGGCAGACCTGTTTTTGTACCGCCCGATCCTCAGATTGTGGGTGCAATCGGGGCCGCGCTGAGTGCATCAGAAGGTATCTAGGGTAATACCGAGTTGTGTAGTATAGAACGACATACACCTCATCACCGGAGTCAAGCACACCGGGGAGTGGAATCAGGTGTGGCTGGAACGGGAATACCGCGAGTAATACGCAGGTAATGAGTCCTGTCAAAAGAACAGGATCCTCTGGTGATTAGCCACGATGCCTGTCGGCGGGTAGAAGAGGAGGTT
Organism: uncultured Methanoregulaceae archaeon; assembly: GCA_963717525.1. Lineage (GTDB taxonomy): Archaea > Halobacteriota > Methanomicrobia > Methanomicrobiales > Methanospirillaceae > Methanoregula. Next base: position 1,208,769 of record OY970343.1, on the reverse strand, counting down.
GCCGAGATCCGAGATACCGATCGGGAGCACCCCGGTCAGTTTCGGGTTCTTGCTCATGTTCCTTGCCTGCAGGGAAGGAGCAAAAACAAAAAACTGGAGGTTCTCGCTTCCGGATACGGCATCGATCTTCTCCTGCAGGTTGAGGCACTGTGGCCGGCTGGCGCATGAGTGTAAGCCGGAAAGAGCATACACGCCGTCTTCGATGAAGACGACGCGGGTCTGGATCTCCTTTTCGGCACACGCGATGGCAAAGGCAACCGCGCCCGAGGCAAACTCCGAACCGTACGGGTGATGAGTGACAAGGATCGTCACCGGCGGGACCCTCCATTTCTCATCAAAACTCAGGGTTGGCCGGATATTCTCTTTTCTCAGGGAGATCCTGGCACAGTTTTCGGCAAGGATGATATGGTTGCTCCGGAATTGCGCGGCAATAGTGTGGAGATCCCGGATCTTCACTGGCTGGATGGTGCAGGCCGGAACGAGCCCCTCCTTTCCCTCTTCCCGGGTACAGTACCCCCGTGCACTCGCACACGTGGCACTGGCGGTGATCTGGCCGTGGAGGCCGCGTTTACCCGCCCGGTCCTCAAGATCCTCCAGGCCATCCCCAATATTCTCCATATCGAGCGGGTTCTGGCCCTGGTGTCCGATGTGGATCCCGTCGAGGTAGCAGTAGAGATCCCACGAGGTTTGGGATTCAAGTGCCGCTCCAAGGCAGTGGAGGAGGATGCCGGAGGAACGGTGCATGTAAGGTGAGGCCATGTGGAGGTACCCGATGGTGCTCGGGATCGGCTGCTCGTGCTGGCGGGCGTATTTCATGACGTCTTTCCAGAAGGACGGCCGCCCGTTAAGCGCAAGGCTGTTATGGGTGATCACCAGATCCGGGTTTTTCATTTTCAGGTGTTCAACGGTGATACCCCGAAGGGCAAGCTCTTCCTGGTCGCAGACTATTTTTATCGAGGGAAGCGAGAATATGCTTTCCCAGAGTTCGACCATCTGCGGGTTCTGGAGACTATACAGGGCGTCACCGGTCAGGAAAAAGGTGAACGCTGCTTCCCGGTCATGGGAGGTATGGCGGAAACTCTGGGGGTTGAGTTTTAAAAAATAAAACTTCAGCAGCTCATCGATCCAGTCGAGCCGCTCCGGGATAAGAATGTCCCTTATCAGAAAAAAATGGGCAGTCATGCAGGGATACTGATGATTTGAAGATCACGTTATTTATCTATTATGTTCTCCAGGGTGTACAGATTTTTTATTGATAATCCCTGCTTTTAATCGGGAATACTTACCCTGACCGGCAAAACGATGGAGAACTACAACCGGCGACGGCATGCCGGCTTCCGGTCCCAAAGAAAAAAAATCTTATTCGTGAGAATTGCTGTCCATCTGTTCGCGGACTTCATCGATATGGAGGACCATATCAAATCCCGGGCCGGTCAGGCAGTATCCCTGCCGGTCGAGAGCATATACGGGGAACTTTACCAGTTCCGGGGGCACCGGCTGCGACGTCAGTTTCTTGAAGTTGATGAGATCCCGCATGTTTAACCCGATCTTATCGCAGATCTCCTTGAGATCCGCAATCCAGCGCTTGAGATCCCGGACATCTGACCCGTCCCATTTGAAGATCTGGTATATTTTCATGTAAGCATCCCGTTCGAGAATGATATGAGTTGAGGTCTTGTCTGATTTGAGGTAGAAATCCAGAAACGTGCGCACATCCTTTATCTGCTGCGCATTCTCGTACGCCACGGCCCTGCATTCCTTGATGGATTCGCTGAATTCTGCAGTATCCCTGGTTCCCTCCAGTTTCGCAATCTCAAGGGAGAGCTCTTTTAAGTTGTCCTCAGTATCCTTGAGTTCGTTTATCATATCTTCGAACTTCTGGTTCAGCTCCACGCCAAAAAATGCCTCCATGTATTCGGAATGCTTCACCATGGTACATACTTCGCGACGGAGTCTAATAATCATTTGTACTTTACCAGTTAGGGTACATTCGTAACCTCTATCCGTTGCTGCATCGAAGGAATAGTCAGTTATGGTATTCAAAAAATATCAGATCAATCAGGAACTCTATACCCGGGGTGGGATCATCACGGAATGCGATCCCAACTTTGTTATCGTCCGCCTCCGCATGCCGGCCGGGATGATCACCCCGGCACAGATGCAGGGGCTCGGTGAGATTGCGAGTCGTTACGGGGTAAAAGACCTCCATCTCACGACCCGGCAGACCGTGGAGTTGCCTCATGTGGACCCGGGCCAGCTCGAAGAGCTCGTCGGGGACCTGGAAAAGAACGGCACACCTCTAGGAGCAGAACGCGAGGAAGTCGTCAATGTGACCGCATGCATGGGGAACCGGCACTGCAAGTTCGGCATCATCGACAGTGTCGGGCTCGCCCAGGAGATCGACAAGAAGTTTTTCGGCAGGGAACTGCCTGTCAAGGTTCGTATTGCCATTTCATCCTGTCCTAACGGTTGCGAGAGCGAACGCCTCAACGAGATCGGCATCACTGGTACCCGGCGCCCGATCCGGGATCCCGGCCTCTGCACCGGCTGCGGAACCTGCACCCATTACTGCAGGGAGAAGGCCATCGAGGTCGACAATGGCGTCATCGTCCTCCACAAGGAACTCTGCATGGAGTGTGGCTTCTGCATCCTCCCCTGCCCGTTCAAACTCATCTCTGCCGATGACCCGGAGTACCGGATCACGGTCGGGGGACGCCGGGGCAGGCACCCGAAAATCGGGCGGCACTTAGTCACGGTCAAGTCTCATGAGGATGTCTTACGGGTGGTGGACCGTATCATCTACTGGATCTACCGGCAGGCTTCGAGCGGTGCGATGCTCCCCGAGCAGCTTGACGATCTCGAGTTTGATGAGTTCAAAAAGACCATTGTGAAAATGATTGAAGGATAGCCTCTTCGGTCTCTTTTTTCAATTGCAGCTCCCGGCAAACATTTATCGTCCCGGAGGCATAACGGTCGGCAGTTACAACCAAATCCGGTTGTGCATGGAGGTTGTGTGCAATGAGTATAGTCTGGGACAGATTTGTTTCCAATGGGATCCGCGAACTGGGGTACGATATCGAGAACAAGAGACTGGTTGTGGTTTTACCGGGAGGAGTGCGGAGATATTATGCGCCGGTGCCTTATGAGGCGTACAGTGCCCTTTTCCATGCGACATTCCCTGAGCGGCTGTACCAGGAGACCATTGAGGGGAAGATCCCCCGCATCGAAGTAGCTGGATACCAGTAATTCCTGAACTCAGACCCCGACAGTCATGATCAGATAATCCCCGTCCTGGCACCGGCAACGGTGGATCAGGCCCGGCTATCCGGGGATCATTTATTGTAAACAAATGGGAAAAAATTAATGAAATTTTGTAAAAAAGGATGCGGACGGTACTTTTTAGTCAGCTGACCGTTCGCATGGATGCAAGGGTGTCAGGGACAACCTTCTGGTAATATGACTTGGGGTGCCCGCAGGTCGGGCACTTCCAGTCACCCGGAAGAGCGGAGAAGGAGGTTCCTGCTTTGACTGACATCTCTGCACCGGGTTTGCACTGGTAATCATCCATGTGCTCAAAATTACACAGGATGGTCTGGAATGCCTTAGGCTCGCCTTTTGCCGGGTCATAGATATGACCACACATCATGCACCTGTACGTGTCCATAGGAATAGCCTCGAAATAGTGTATCTCCATATAGGAATTCACGCTTTATTAGCATATTGTATTTGATCTTTTTTTGACGTCACCCGGGCCGGGATGCGGCGTTCCGATTAAAAAATTATCGACAAAGCCATTAAGGCACGCCGGTAAAAAGTATGTAGTACGCTCATGCCCCTCCCCGATCCGCATCAACAGGCCAAAACGCCGTTTATATACCTCAATAATGCCGCGACCAGCTGGCCCAAGCCCCCGGAGGTGATTGCTGAGGTGACCCGATGCCTCAGCCAGCCGTTTGCAGAGGCCGGGCGTTCGGCGTTTTTTTCAGCCCCTGATTATCCGGCGGAGACACGGGAGCTCCTCGCAGAGTTCTTCTCTGCAGAACATCCGGATCGCTGGGTCTTTACCGCGAATGCGACGGATTCGCTCAATACCCTGATACATGGTTTTGCTCGTCGCAATGATGCGCTGTTCCATGTAGTCACGACCGATCTTGAACACAATTCCGTGCTCCGCCCGCTCCATGCTCTCGAACGTGACGGTTGCCTGTCGTACACGGTCGTGCCTTCAGACCCCGATGGCAGGGTCGACCCATGCAGCATAAAAAAAGCCGTGCGGCCGGAAACCCGGCTGGTGGTTATGACGCATGGCAGCAATGTGCTCGGTACGGTACAGGATATCCGAACAGTCGGGGAATACCTTGCCGTAAACGATATTTTCTTTGTTGTCGACGGATCGCAGACTGCAGGCCTCGTCCTGCTGGATCTTTCGCAGGTTTCCCTGGACGCCTTTGTCTTCACCGGCCACAAGGCACTCTACGGCATGCCGGGGACCGGCGGCTTCTGGATACGGGACCCCACTCGGGTGGCCATTACCCGCGAAGGGGGGACCGGTACCGATTCGCGGACGCTTTCTCACCCGGCCGGGATGCCTGAGCGTTTCGAGGCCGGCACTCCCAACTATCCCGGTATTGCCTCCCTGTATGCCGGCCTTCGCTTTATCAACAGGACCGGTATCGATGCTATCGGTGCGCATGATCGCACGCTCACGCACCTCTTCACCCGTGAACTTGCCGGGCACCGGAACATCAGGTTGTACTCCTCGGATCCCGATCTTCCGGTCATATCTTTCAACATTGCCGGGATCCCTCCCGATGACGCCGGATATATTCTATCGCGGGCCTATAGGATCATCACCCGGACCGGCCTCCACTGCGCACCGCTTGTCCACGAGCGTATCGATAATGGAACCGGCTGCATCCGGGTGAGCCCTGGCTACTTTACCACGATGGACGAATGCAGGAAGGCGATCACCGCGATCTGCGAGGTGGCAGACAGTGCGGATCCTTAGGTCGGTGCAATCGAAGGTCTGCGTGGACGGCTCGCTGATGAAAGAATTCCTGATCGATGAACCCCTGACCCCGGAATTCCTGGACTTTCTTGAGGGCTTTGGGACTGTCCGATCGTTCTCACACCTCCGGCACCCCTACTTCTCGTTTGAGAAGGAACGGTTCATCTCCATCAAGGGCTTTGTGGGGGATACCAGCGTCGAGGTCCGGTACCGGAAAGAGTTTGCGGATCTCACCGCTGATTTTTTCCATCTCCTCCTCTTTTACTACCGGGAAGGCCCGGCAGGGATTGCGACGCTCAAAGGGATTGAAACATCAATCGGGCAGAAGATGGATGTCCGGCAGGGAGGTGGCGGTGCAGTTCATGACCGGCAGGAATCCGTTTGACGAGTGCGCTGCAACACGGTTATGACCGCTGGTTTGACGAGCAGCACCTCCTCCCCCATGAGGAAAGCAGGCCCCTTCACAGGGGATCAAAAGATCCCATCCAATCGACCGGATAACGTTTTTAAAAATGAAAAAAATTATTTTTTCATATAGAGCTTGCCGTAAACGGTCTCGCCTTTCCTCTTGGGGTGGCGCTCACCGAGGTCTCCGATATATTCGGTAAATCTGGCTTTGGTACCGTCAACTTCGAGATCGACCTCGCCGGTTTTCTTATAGCCGGGCATCATCACATTGATTTTCCCGAACACATAGATCTCGCCCTTGACCAGCTGGCCACCAACACGGCGGTTCGCGTTGCCCTTGAGGATGATCTTGCCACCCTCCATATGGGTGCCAAGGTGGATATCGACATTGCCTTCGATGATCATCTCGCCGCCGGTCATGAAGGTTGCGACATCGGAGCCGGCATTACCCTTCACGCGGAGGACGCCGCCTGACATCCCTCTCCAGTCGCCACGGTATGCGGCGCCGAGGTAGTTGCCGGCATTGCCTTCGATGGTAAACTCCCCGCCTTTCAGGGCAAGGCCGCAGAACGAGTGGACGTTCCCCTTGACAAGGAGCTTGCCTCCGCTCATCCAGCTGCCGGTGTACATATCGCAGTCGGAGTTGACCACCATCTCACCGGCGGTCATCTTCGCGCCGATGTACTTCATCTTGGAGCAGTCACCGTTTACGATGATCTTCGTCTCGGCTGCTGTTGCCCCGGCGTTGCCCGCAATGGTGAAATATTCACCGAGGGTGGACATTTCCTTGCCCTGGTATGCCGAAAGTTTTGCGATCTGATCAGCGGTCTTACCGGCAAAGGTGTCGGGGTTCAGACTCTCGCATTCAAGATAGATCTCCGGCACTTTCTTTACAGTCAGTGTAATCGTGTCCATTCCTTGTCACCTCACTGAACCGCATCCACGGTCAGAATGTGCTGGTGCGGTGCATAACTCTCGGGAACGGGGTAGTTGTTCTCGTTGAGACTGTAGTATTTGAGGAACTTTTCCCTGATATCATGCATGACCTGCTTGTTCTCCTTGACCTTGGCATCCACCCAGAAGGTGTGCTTGTTGCCCATGTCAACGACCTTCCCTTCTTCAACACAGATCTTCCCATCCTTGAAGAGGTACGCCACGTTTGCAAACGCTTTCTCGATATCGGCACCGGTGGAGGGGAACTTGTCCGGGTCGATGTTGTAGATCGCAATATCTGCATTCATGCCGGGGGCGAGGCCCCCGTAATCTTTTCCAAGGCCAAGAGCTTTCGCCGGGCCGGCGCGGGTCATCTGGGCCAGCTCGTAGAGCGTGATTTCGCGGTCGATCTCGGCGAGGTATGTCGCACCAATGACCTTGTCAGCGTTCTTGAACGTGTTCAGGCGTTCATCACGGACTTTTTTGCTCATCAGCCAGGAATAGACACGGGGGTAACGGGTGAATGGGCCTGCGTTCGGGTGGTCAGTGGTAATAAAGCAGCGCATCGGGTCCTTCGCAAAGAGGGCAAGTTCAAGCCCGATGGCCCACTGGATTGCATTAACCGAAACGTTCGGGCTGTAGATATATGGCACAACACCAGCGCCGGTCTCCAGTTCGACGTCCACGTTGAACCACTTGAGATGGTTGAGCGCATGGAGGTGGTGCTCGAACGGCCCATCAGCGGTCATGGTCGTGGTTTCGTCAAGGGTAACATTGCCCGTGTCCATGGTGATGTTCTTGTTCTTGTTGACGTAGTCCATGACCTCTTTTGCCTTTGAATCGATGTTCGCGAAACTGTCGCCGCCATACGAGTGGAACTGGAGGTGGGTCGAGTGCATGACCTGTTCGCGGCCGAAGTTGTTCTTCGGCTTGATACCCTCGGCAAGCTTGAGTGTGTCGAGCGTCACCGTGTAGTTACCGGGGTTGCCCAGATCGTTCTGGTGGACATGGAACGAATGCGGGAGACCAAGGTACTCGTTGGCCTTCATCAGGCCGGTGATGATCTCTGAGGGTGTGATGTCGAAGTAGGGCACCGGGTCGTGGATAGTCAGGCAATTGAGTCCCCATGCCCAGGCTTCAGTGCCGCCGGGATTGACGCACTTGACACCGTATCCTTTGGTCTGGCGGAGGATCCAGGCAATGTATGCGGCTGTGTTCTCGATCTCCTGGTTTTTGAGGTACTCCAAGATAAACCAGTTGTTCCCGAACAATGGGAGCGCAGCCTCATCGATGATCGGCGTGTCATGAATCTCCTCGTGCACGTGGCGTGCGTACATGGGGGGCATAGCCGCTTCCATGACAAAGGTGAACCCCATCCGTGCGTATGCGTACCCGGTTTTAAAGACCGTCGGGATGGACTTGCCGCCTTCGATACGGGTGATACCGGGCTTCTTATGGGAGTCGAAGTGTTTGTCTTCGGGACGATACCAGCGGCCGGCGTTTACCTTGGGGCCTGCCACGTGGGCATGGATATCCAGTGCCCCGGCCATGACAGTCTTGCCTTTGGCATCGATGGTCTTTGCCGAGGACCCGACCGTGTCAACAATCTTGCCGTCCTTGACGGCGATATCTTTCTTGTCTCCTTTGATTCCTTGGACCGGGTCAAAGACGTGTCCGTTCTTGATGATATATTCTGACATTTACGCACCTCCCTTGGCAAGGAGTTCATCAACGCGCTGGTTGATCCTGGTCAGGAGTTCCTCGTCAGTCAGCACACCCTCCGGCGGGTCCACTACTTTGCGGGTCTCGATAGGGACGTTGTCCATACGGTAGGCACATCCGCCGACTTCGACACCGACCATGGCGACCGGGATGTGAATATCTGAGATCTCGGTCGTGCAGTTGATGTGCGGATCGATGGTGACGGTCGGTTTCTTGGAACTGCTGATCATTGCATCGACCGGGAAGTGTGCACCTGGGTCGGTTGCAATATAAAAACAGGCTTCGACTTCGTTGCGGTTGAGGAGGTCGACCGAGGTTGTCTCGCCGGTCTGGTGGCGGGCCTGGTCTCTCCTCGAGAGGTCAACAGCGTACGGGAACCCGTATTGCCAGCCAAGTACCTGGCCGGAACCGGTAACGTTCCAGTGGCCCCTCATGGCCATGATCGCAAATTTCGTGAAGTCGTTCATGTCACGGGTCAGGTTGATGGCGATATCGATATTGTGGTTCCTGCCCATCGTATGGGTGAGGCCCATACCGAAGAAGATGATACCGAAGCGTGCGGTCTTTAAGTCTTCAACGATCTCGATGATCTTCTCTTTGGGGACACCGCCAACCGTGTCGGGGAGTGCTTCGCCGCGTGCTGCTGTGCGGAACGCGTTGAGCAGTTCATAGTCGTATCCCTGCTGTACCTGGATAAACTCATCAGCGCACTTTGCAGTATCGGTGTACCGGCAGTCGACACAGTAGATCTTCCGGCCCTTGTGGCCCTTGACAGTGAAGAAACCACGCGGGAAGATCGAGTACCGTGACATGTGGCGGGGGTGGGCGTGTGCCGGGTTGCAGCCCCAGAAGATAACGCGGTCAGCACGGTTCTTGACTTCACCAAGCGTACAGCTCGGGACACCGACATCCTCTATGGCGATCAGGGAAGAGCCGTGGCAGACGGTTGCACAGTTGTCGACAATGCAACCGGTCTTTTCTGCAATTTCGTGGCCGATGCTCATGGCCTGGCAGCTGGTGGATGCCCAGCCGTACATCAGGGTCTTTCGTGACTTGACGAGCATCTTTGCGGTCCAGTCAATCGCCTCATCGTAGGTGATCTCCTTGTAGGTCCCGTCGGCCTGGCGCATCCGCGGGCGCTTGACACGGCCCGGGAGCCGCTGGTGGTTGAACTTCTCGGCGCCGATGGCACATGCGTTCTTGACTCCGAGGATCGTCTTATTGTCATCGGAGACAGTAATGCGGACATCGTCGCACAGCGTACCACAGAACGGGCAGATAACATCAGTTACTTCTTTTGGCATCTGTCATCACTTCCTGATAAGTCCGCAGGCGTCCTGCAGAATTTCGATTGCTCCCATGATCCGTGCGTTTGCGGCAACCTCTATATCCGCCGGGAATCCCTTGAAACAGGGCTCACCGGTTGAGAACGTGTATGCCGGGACAATATGGTTTGCCCAGGGCCCCATCGGGATGTGGGCAAGACCCGGGACAAGGTCCTCGCGGGTCTCGACAGCCTTTAAAATGACGCTCCCGACACTGCTCGTAACGCGGACATTCGTGTTCTTCCATGCCCCCAGTCTCTTGAAATCCTCGGGGTGCAACTGGATGATGGTGCAGGCATCAAAATATTTCTGGGATGTCTTGCCTGCCTCCATGCCGACGCCCTGCTGGATCGTGCGGCAGGTAATAATATTAAGGGTGATCTTTTTCTCCACCATGATATCATCTCACAAGGATGGTTGCGGTCAGACGTTGACCGCTGACTCTCCAGAACCTTTGCCGGATAACTGTATTACATCATACGGGCATGCTTCGACACATACGCCGCACCCTGCACACAACTCAGTCTTGACATCAAGACTTACCGACACGCCATCCTGAACTTGGTAGATCTTCTCATTGGTTACAGGATCACGTGTGTACAGTTCCAGTGCATTTACCGGACAGGCGGTAACACAATTCCCGCAGCCGGTGCACCGGTTCACGTTGACATGTACTGAAAACGCCATAATTTATCACACACACAAAACAATTACTGGGAATCAAATTCCTTAATTCAAGAGTTTCCCTGAAACAGTAATTAAACATTGTTATGTTTACAGATGGTAAACCAGAATATTTTAACCGAGCATTCTTAATTTTTCAAATGCTTAACTAACGACGTAGTTTTTCTTCAGATATTGACATCCGGTGAGAACGCGATTCTGTTTTTCTGGCCCTCGTCTTTTATTCCTCACCAATATTTTTTCAACAAAATAATTCCGGGCCGATCTAACCAGCCGGACAGGGTCAAAATCCTGCCAACGCGCGAATTGGCCTCCGATATCGGAATATCAAATGTATTCTGCCTGTGTTGATTTGCCGCAAGTTAATTTTTAAAATAATTAAAAACTATAGGTTGTCCCCACGGTATTCAGGATACAGGCTTTGGGCAATGCCGAAAAGAACCGGTTGATCGCGTCCCAGCCGGTGCAGTGCATGGGTATAATATAATCCGGATTTATCCGTTTCATTGCATCGATGGTTGGTCCAACGACCGGTACAAAGAGCGGCCCGGTCAGGTGAAACCCGCCCAGCACCGCATATACGTGATCGACACCCGTAATCTTCTGGGCATAGCGGATCGTGTTGATAATCCCTGCATGGGCACACCCGCTGATCACGACGAGACCCTTTCCTTTGATATTGATCACCAGACTCTGGTCATCTAAGATTTGATCAGGGACCCATTGATCTCCGGCCCATGCTTCCATTCCGGGAAATCCTTTCTCAAAGGGGACAGTCCGTTCTATCTCACCGGTCACGAGCAGGTGACCGGACGCGAGAAGCGAGGGGCCGGGGCGCATAAGGATGTCCGCCCCATCCTGTTTTAAGGAGACGGCATCCAGCTGCGGGAGATCGACAGGTTCTTTCCCCGGGCTCATGAGCCGGCGGCGCAGGAACGCATCCGGGTGGGTGACAAGCGGAATCTGGTGCCCTGCAGTCTGGAGCAGTGAGGAAAGACCCCCGACATGATCGAAATGACCGTGACTCAGAACGATCGTCCCGGCCTGCCCCGGATTGATCCTGAGCTGACGGGCATTGTGGAGCATGCACCCGCACGAGAGGCCGGTATCCATCAGGATGGCGTGCTCCTTTCCGTTGGCGAACACTCTGACATAACAGGAAAGGCCATGCTCGGCAAGAAGGGGCCGGTCCAGTGCAAACGGTGGTCTCACGTCAATAGATTTTTGCGAAGGAACAAAGAGGTCGATATAATTATCGACCAGCACCGTGATCTCCGCCCGGTCAGCCTCACGGAGCCGGAGAGCAGAATCTGTCATAGCAGTCTCTTTTTCCGGGGTTGCTTGAATAGGTTTTCCCGCAGACGGGGCCGGTACCGTCAGGGTCAGAAGAACAGGATCCGCCGGAGACCGCTCCCCGCATCACGGGGTGGCGAAAACAGGATAGTACCAAGCTCGGGAAACCCGATCTCTTTAACCGCCGCAAGTGTCCCGTTTTTTGTAACCCCGCGCGTGTGGAAGGAGGGGGAGAGTGCAGAGAACTCCAGGTTCTTGCTCTTTGAAAGATGGGTGACGAGCTCGGGTAATGGTCCTGAGCATGACCCCTCGGGCGCCCGGTGCTCCCCGGTCAGGGTATAGATCCCATCTTCAAGGAAGATGACCTGGGTCCGGATCCCCTGGTGGGCACAGGCAACGGCAAGCGCGATCCCTCCATAGGCATGCCCGGTGCTGTACGGGCTGTGGGTGATCAGGACAATAACTGCCGGGGGATGAGGGGCATCGTGAACCGGATCCCGGGAATGGGCGCCGTGCACAATACCGGCATTCTCTGAGAGCAGGACAGGGAGGTTTCCGATGTGGCGGATCATGACATCCATATCTTTAATATGAGCAGGCCTGACGATACAAGACGACCCGATTGTCCCCATCCCATCATCCCATGACTGGTAGCCGCGTGCGCCGGCAGAATACCTGCTGACCATGACCGTGCAGGGCAGGTTTTTTTCTGCCGCACGTTTCGCTAACCTTTCAAGGGCATCACCGATATTTTCTGCATCTCCGGGATTCTGGCCGGTATGACATGCATGGCATCCGTCAAGGTATGCATACAGGCTTACGCCGCAGTGGAGATCGAGCGCGGCGGAAAGGCAAAGGAGCCCATATCCCGCAGCGGGAAACATGTACGGCGATGAGATCTGCAACCACCCGATCCCCAGGGGGGTCGGCGGGAACTGATCCCGGGCCGCGGAGAGAACGGCGGCCCAGAAAGACGGGGCGCCTTTTTTGCCCTCGTCCGGCAGATCGGTCACCTGATCCGGAAACCGTTCTTTTAACGGGACAAGGGTGATGCCCCGGTGCTCCAGAGCATCGCGGTCACAGATGAGCCTGACCTGTTGCAACGACAGCACGGACGACCATATATTCAGGGATTCAGCTTCGTTGAGGCTATAGAGAGCGTCACCGGTAAGGAAAATCGTCGCACACGCCGGGGTACCGACTCCCGGAGTGCCTGAGGGTTCACCGCTGGTTTGCTGGTAATGGTATCTGAGTGCCTGATCCAGCCACGACAACCTTTCCTGGGTAAGTACCGGTACTGAAGAGGAGAACAATTGCGGTCATCGGTGGTTTGTCCCAGTTTATGTATGTTGGTCAGGCATATTATCAATGTGACTTATAAACCCGGACCCTCATTGAAACAAATTCGCCGGGAACGGACCTGAATAATTGACGTACTTCTTTGAAAACAGGGGTGGTCTCACAGATAAAAACATCAGAAATCCGGTGATCAGGAGATATGCCCGGCAGCACTTATGAACAATCAACACCAACGGGTAATCCCATGATTCTCGTGGACTGGCAGCTCCGGGACCGCATCGCCCGGGGTCATATTAAGATTGATCCTTTCGATCCCACCCTCGTGCAGCCAAACTCGATCGATATCCGGCTCGGTAACCACTTTGTCTGGTACACGCCGGGCAAACAGGTCATTGACCCGTACGACAAGGCGACCGTAACCTCTGGCGTCGACGAGAAGCACGCTGAATCTTTCGATCTGATGCCGGGCCAGTTCGTGCTCGCTGAGACCCTCGAGTGCATCGGCCTGCCTGACAACATCGTTGCCACCATCGAAGGAAAATCGAGTATCGCCCGGCTCGGCGTGACTCTCCACCAGACCGGTGGCTGGATCGATGCCGGTTTCCGGGGCACCATTACGCTTGAGATGGCAAACGTGAACGCACGGCCGGTCAGGGTCTATGCAGGAATGCCGATCGGCCAGCTCGTTTTCTATACGACCGAGCGGGCAGAGAACCCCTACGACAAAAAAACCGATGCCAAGTATCTCGACCAGCGGCAGGCTACGCTCTCCCGGTACCACGAGAATAAAAAATAAGGATTATGTGCCGGAAAATCCCCGGACCTGCCGGGCGGCCGGGGGCAATGAGGGTATATATCTTAAGAACCCATTTTATACGAATAACCGTTCCGGAATGGAGATGAAGCAATGCGACTTCTTCTGATACATTCAGATTACATCGAATACGAAGCCAAAAAGAAGACAAAGATGGCGGAGGAGGGAGCCGTTCTCGCGGACCGCGAGGAAGACGCGCTCACGGTCTTTGCCGCAGTTGAGTCTGTCGACGAAGAGGATATGGAGGGTGTCATCCTCCAGGCCATCGAAGAGGTACAAAAGACCGCCGGTCAGGTGCACACGGACAAGATTGTCATTTACCCGTATGCCCACCTGTCAAGCGACCTTGCCCGGCCCGAAGTGGCAGTCCCGGCCCTGAACGCCCTCAAAGAGGGCCTTACCGCAGAAGGGTTTGCCGTGAAGCGTGCACCGTTTGGCTGGTACAAGTCCTTCAAGATCTCCTGTAAGGGCCATCCACTCTCGGAACTCTCGAAAACTATCGTGCCCGGCGAGGAAGGAGAGGCTGTCTCAAAGAAACTGGGCAAGAAAGAAGCCACCCACGACTGGTTTGTCATGACCCCGGACGGGAAGACCCATGACTACCACAAATATCTCGATGATACCCCGTTCGGCTGCCTCGTCAAAAAGGAACTGGGTGTTGCTGAGCCGACCGGTGGCGAACCGGCCCATGTGGGCCTGATGCGCTCAAAAGAGCTTGTCGATTACGAGCCGGCAAGTGATGTCGGCTGCCTGCGCTGGATGCCCAAGGGCAAGCTCATCCGTGATCTCCTTGGCGATTACGTCCTTGCCATCCTGCTCCCTTACGGCGCGACGCCGGTTGAGACCCCGGTGATGTACGATCTTGGCGACAAGGCAATCTCCGAGCACGCAGACAAGTTCGGCGAGCGGCAGTACCGGTTCAAGAGCAACAACCGGAACATGATGCTCCGGTTTGCTGCGTGTTTTGGCATGTTCTCGATCATGCGGGACATGCACATTTCGAAGAACACCCTTCCGCTGAAGATGTACGAGCTCTCCACCTACTCCTTCCGGCATGAGCAGAAAGGCGAAGTGATCGGCTTAAAGCGCCTGCGTGCGTTTACGATGCCCGACATGCACTCGCTCTGTACCGACATGCCCGAGGCGATGAAGTGCTTCGAAGAGCAGCTTGCCATCGGCTGGCAGACCGGCCGGGACTTCGAGACAAAACTCGTCGCGGCATTCCGGTGCACCAGGAAGTTCTACGAAGAGAACGAGGCGTGGGTCAGGAAGATCGTGAAAGAATCCGACTGCCCGATGCTTATCGAGATCCTCTCCGAGCGTGTCCACTACTGGGAGGCAAAGATCGACCTTGCAGCCATTGACGGACAAAACCGCCCTATCGAGAACCCGACCGTTCAGATCGATGTCGAGAGCTCGACACGGTTCAATATCAAGTACTTCAAAGACGATGGCACCCCGGTCTACCCCCCCATCCTCCACTGCTCCCCGACCGGCAGCGTCGAACGCGTGATCTGTGCGATCCTCGAGAACATCTCCACCCAGAAGGTCCCGGCACTGCCGACCTGGCTCTCTCCGGTCCAGGCTCGTATTGTACCGGTTGCCGAACGCCATACCGCGTACGCACAGGAGATCTGCGAGGCCCTCAATGCACAGAGCATTCGGTGCGATCTTGATGAACGGGATGAGAGCGTGGGCAAGAAGATCCGGGAAGCCGGGATGGACTGGGTGCCGTACGTGATCGTCATCGGCGACGATGAGATGGCAAGCAAAAACCTCACGGTTACCATCCGCAGGAAATCCGAGCCAAACAAGCCCCACAAGGAGCAGCTGACTGCAGATACCCTTGCTGCCTTGATAAAGAAAGAGACCGCAGGCAAACCCTACCGCCCGCTCTATACCCCGCGCAAGCTCTCCTTAAAGGCACGGTATATCTGATCTTTCCCCCTCTCCTTTTTCCTTCGGCAGGGATTATAGAAAGGGAAGGCATTTTTTAAAATTTTTTTGTAGATCCAGACCGGATTGTCCGGGTCCTGTCAGGAATGTCACAATGATGAGTTTTGGAGTGTTCCTGTTCCCTCCCGAACGATACGAGCTGCCGCTCCCGAAGGGGCATAAGGGCAGGGGATTGATAAAGATCAGATTCGTGTAGTGTGCGGATGCCAGCCCGGCTCCCGTTTTCAATGCCCGGTCTTCTGGCATCCAAAACCCATGGGGGTACCCCCCACATTCACGCAGACAAGGGGAGGGGGTGACCCCCTGTTCAAAAAATGAAGTGAGGGAGGTGAGGGGCTCCCCCCTTTGTTATGCATCAAGGATTTTTCCGAAAAGGAGGTAAAAGATGTTTCCCACCAGTTCCAAAAAAGTGAGGTGGGGTCAGCGTACGAGTCCGGAGATCTGTTTACAGAATAGGTAATGTCCCTCAGATGAATTTGCAGCGTCTCTGCGCAGAACTCCTCACAAAGTGCATCGCAGTTATTCTGCCGGCCTGCTCCTCCACTTCCCGGGGGGGATAAACATCTCGAACCGGCAGCCTGCGCCGGGTACACCGGTCTCTTTTATTGCGATCCCGGAGATAGCGAGAATGTCCCGGGCCAGGAACAGGCCGAGGCCTGATGATTTTCCGGAGCCGGACGAGGTGGTGTAACCGCGTTCGAAGATCAGTTCCTTCTTGTCCTGCGGGATTCCTATGCCATCGTCCTTATAGATGAGCATGCACCCGGATTCATTCGGCTCGCAGTGAATCCGTATATGCCGGACATGCACCCCATGGCGCAGCGAGTTGTCGCAGAGGTTGTACAGTACTTTGGTAAACATCGGGTCGGCAAAGACTGTAAAACCCGGAGCAGGGCCATCAAAGGTAACCTTTCCGAGGTCAAAGTGAGACCTGATATCGGCAAGGATGGGAGCGATCTCCTGCCAGACCGGGGCTGTGCCCCCGAGAGACTCATAATCCTTGGTGAAATCGATGTGGTGCCGGATGGCGTCAGCCGAAGATTCTGCCTTGTCAAGGAAGTCTATCAACTGCGGATCACGCAGGGAAACCCGGAGCAGGTCAAGGTACCCGATCACCCCGGTAAGTTTGTTCTGGATATCGTGCCGGGTGATACTCGTGAGGATGCCCAGTTTGTGATTGGCGTACGCGAGCGCTTCCATTGCCTGAACCCGGTCAGTGATATCGTAGGCGTAGATCCTGAGGGGAGCATGCCCCGGGGCAGCGCAGACCGACTCGTGGAACGATCGCTCCTTGATCTGCACCACGCGCCCTTTCATCATCGGCTGTGCCGGATCTTCGGATCCTGCGATCTCATCAAAATCTGCCGGCAAAAACGCAGCCGGATCATCCGGCAGGCCGAGCGAGGAGAGCACCGCAGCAGTGGCCGGATTGGCATAGGTGATTGTCCGGTCCTGCCTGACCTCAATGACCGGGTTCGGGTTCATCTGCGGGTAGGCAGCAAGCCTCTGGATCTCGCGTTCAGCCCGGTTTTGTTCCGTCACATCCTTAATAACGGCGAGTACCCGCCGTTCCCCGTCGATGTCCAGCGCGGTCAGAGTGATATTGGTCTCGAACATTGTACCATCACCCTTCATACTGACCCAGTCGAACACCTGCGGCGTTCCTCCACGGGCCGCCTCAAGGTACTCCCGCGCGGCATCGGCAGATACCCTCCCATCCGGCTGGTACCGGGGAGAATACTCCAGCGGGCCGTGCCCGATAAGATCCTCGCGGGTACAGGCAAACAGCCGGGTCGCCGCCTCGTTGCAATCTGCAACCTTCCCGCTTACCAGAAGGGTTGCATCTGCTGTGCTCTCGATGATAGCCCGGTACTGTGTTTTTTCCTCTTCCAGTGCCTCGACAGCCTGCCGGTACTCATGGATGTCGTAGCAGGAATGGATGAACCCGGCTCCTGTGCCGCCAGGTGCAGGTTCGGGTATTCTGAACTCCCGGATCCACCGGTATTCACCGGAATTATACCGGAGACGGTATTCTACACCGGCCGTCCCCCGGCCCGTCTCATTCTCCCTGACAGCCTCCCGGTAGCGGTTCCAATCGTCGGGATGGATCCCCTCTGTCCAGCCATCCCCCTTTTCGTCGGACTTATCCCTCCCGGTGAACGCGAGCCACGCCCTGTTGAAAAAGATGGCCTCGCCGCTGGGATCGGATCTCCGTACGGGATTTGGCAGGCTGTCGAGAATGGCCACGGCCATATCCTGCTCCTGTATCCGTGCCTTTGTGGCCTTTTTGTATTCCGTAAGATCCAAGAGCACCAGGTTCAACGCAGGGCTGCCGTCATGATCCGGGAATCGGGTAGCGAATACCATCGCATCAACCGGTGTACCATCTCCCCGTATGAACCGCAGTTCACCGTCAGCGCTTCCCGCCTCACCGCACGTCCGCACGAGTTCCAGAAACCGGGGATCTCCGGTACCTGCAAGACCGCCACCACCCGCTGACCGCAATGCATCAACCGTCTGGCCAAACAACCGGCATGCCGCTGGATTTGCGGCAAGGACGGTTCCCTCAGGGGTCGTGATCATGAGAGCGGCGCTGCATGTCTCAAAGAACGTGCGGTACTGCAATCGCTCACGGTCAAGCAGATCTGTGCGCTGTTTCCTGTCGGAGATATCCGTGATAAAAACGCCAACACAGGGCTGGCCACTGGTCTCGTCCGTGATTGCCTGGAGGAATAGTTCGGCGGGGGAGCAGGTACCGTCCTTTTTCCTGATACTGCTCTCGAAACGGTCCGGCTTTTTTGTGGCAAGTACCTGTTGGAACCGGTCCCCGTCATGTGCAGGCAGGTCAAGGAGGTTTGTTAATGGGAGTGAAAGCACCTCATCCTCAGTGTAACCGAGCAGAGTACAGAGAGCTGCGTTCACCGCCCCGGTGCTCCCGTCAGCATATACTGCAGCAAACGGGACGGCAGCAGATTCGATCCCGTCCGCCAAGAACCGGGTCCGCTCCCAGCTCCCGTGGCCCCCTTTCCGGCCCGGCGCTGGAGTGTTTTTTTATCAAGGAGGTCAAGCGCCGAAGAGAGCGTGGAACCGAGGAGCGTGAGTACATCTGCCTCTTCTCCTGAAAACGCGAATGGTTCATCGGAACAGAGGGTCAGGACGCCCACGATCTCCCCCTTGAGCCGGAAGGGTATGGCAGATTCCGACCGGTACCCATCCCGGAGTGCATCGTCCCTCCATGGCTCTGCGGCCGGATCAGTTTCGGTATCGCTGGAGATTGCGGGAGCTCCCGTGCGAATCGCGTCACCGGCCAGCCCGCCGCCCTCACCAGGACCGTTGATCGGGTATCCCCCCTTTGGTAATTCCCCCCGGTGCCGGCCTGCGCCACCGGACGGAGGATGCCGGCCGCATGATCGAAAAGCCCTATCCAGGCCATCGATACGGTATCGCCGTCAACCGCTATCCGGCAGGTTTCGGCAAGCAGCGCCTCCAGCTCGTGGACAACAGAAGCAGTGGCGCTGACGTGTGCGCTGATGGCATAGAGCCGGTTTGCCGCTTTTATCCTCAATAGTGTTTTTATGCGGGCGGTTATTTCCTGCACCACCCCGATGATCCCCGTAATCTTTCCGGAGGCATCACGCAGCGGGGAGAATATCGCCCGTGCCCATCCCCGTTTCCCGGCTGCGGGATACTCATACCGGAAATCGGGAGTGGCGACGATCTCACCGGCCAGTGCACGCGCCGCCGGTGAGTCCTCCCCCGTTTCCCCGAGAGGCGGCAACAGGTCTGCCGGCAGTCTGCCCCAGGGCGTCCGGTGCTGCAATACCGGTGATATCTTCCATCGCAGGATTCCAGCCGGTGATGCGCAGATCCGGGGTGCAGACAAATATCCCTTCACGGGCTCCGGCGATAACTGCTCCTGTTGTTGTAGCGAGCTCCTTGAGGCCTGCTGTTTCTCTCTCCCATCCGGTGATATCGGTGAGGCTGACCAGCAGCTGGCAAATCTCTCCGTTACTACCTTTGACGACCGTGCCATCAAGGGAGATTACAGGTTTCCTGCCATCCCTGGGAGCGAGGGAAAACCGGGTTGCGTGGATACTGCCGGATCGCGCGAGTTCACCAAGGCTTTCAGAGAACCGTGCATGTTCGCCGTTATCCATAAATTCGACGACAGATCTTCCCGTCATATCGTGCACGGGGCAGCCCAGCAGATCCGCACCTGCCCGGTTAACACTGATTATATGGCCATCAGGAAAGAGGATCAACTGGGCAAGAGGGGACTGTTCAAAGGTCTCATGCAGTCTCTGCACCTGCCCTGAAATGATTCGCTTCTGCTCGTTTTCTTCTGTAGCATCATGGACTATTGCCCCGATTTTCTTGGTAGTGCCATCGTCGAAAACACGTGCCGTCACAACCATGTCCCGGATCCCGCCGTCTCTGGTCCGGTGCCGGGTCTCGAAGGTTGCCTGGCCTTTCTGCAGGATCTCCGGGATCATTTCCCGGATCTTCTGCGGTACATCTGCAACCTCCCCCTCCTTCAGGTTGTACCCCATAAACTCTTCACGGGTATAGCCCAGCTGGTGGCATGCCCCGTCATTACATTCAACAGGAAGGCCGGTTTCCGGGTCGATAACCAGCATCACGTCGGGAGAGAGATTGAAAAGCACCTGGTGCAAATCCATGCGCCTGTGCACCTGGTCATCATCGTTTTTTGTTTCAGTGACATCAGTGATCTGACCCTGCCCGCCGATGAACCGTCCATGGTCCGTCCGTGGGCTGCAGGCTGCCCGGACACTGTGCGGCTGCCCGCTCGCATCGGTCATCCTGAACTCAAACGATACGGGCAAGCCCTGTTTAACATCGGCAAGCTGGCGTGCGACGGCCGGGATATCTTCCGCACTGACCAGCGTGGCAAAGTCCCTGCCGATCAGGTCTTTGGGTTCATGGCCGAACCGGCGTATACCGGGATTTATATATGCGATTATTCCCTCTTCATTGAGGGTAAAGATGACGTCCGTGAGGCCTTCCACGAGGGACCGGAAATTCTCTTCTGACCTTCGGAGCGCAAGTTCGCTCTGCCGCCGTGCGACGGCCGACCGTATCTTTGTCTCAAGTTCCGCAAACTGGGTCCGGGGTGACCCCTTTTTCTGGACATAGAAATCAGCGCCTGCATTGAGGGCTTCAATCGCCACCTCCTCCCCGCCTTTCCCGGTAAAAAGGATAAAAGGCATCCCGTTGCAGCGCGGGCGGAGATACCTGAGGAGTTCAAGGCCGTCCATTTCCGGCATCAGGTAATCTGCGACCAGAGCATCGTACCGTTCTGCCTTCAGTTTTTCTATGGCCTCGCGAGCCGAGATGGCCGTGTCAACCTTAAACCCCTCTCCTCTCTCCATAAAGTCTTTTGTTACTTCAAGGAGTGCTGATTCGTCATCAACATACAGGACCGAGATCATGGCTGCCTCCGGCAGAGCCGGGTTAAATCCTCACCCATATTCCCATCGTTTTCCAACATAATTAATAGTGCATGTCCCGGCCTGCCGGCTGGTCTGCACTCAGACTTTTATTCATTCAAAAGAACCCGCACCAGGCAGGATTCGGGAGCCTTTGTCGAAAAAAAGGCCGTGCCCTGTTCCACGGGAATGCTAATCGAGAAACTGGGCGAGCGCGGTTCTGAGTTCGTCGAAGGTGACCGGTTTCTGGAGAATTCCCAGTCTGGGATCATTGAGTTGTTTCATCCTTTCCGGAACCGTGGGTGATGCAGTAAAGAGTATCACAGGGATTTCCCGCAGGTTATATTCCGTCCGCAGGCGTTCAAGGAATTCCCAACCCGAGAGCGGCGACATCATGATGTCAAGCAGGATCAGGGCCGGAGGATCTGCCCGTACAGAGGTCAGTGCATCGAGCCCGTTCGCGATAAGCACCGGCTCATATCCCAGTTTCTTCAGCAGGATGCCCATCAGGTCGAGGATCGGCTGATCGTCCTCGATTACAACAATCTTACGTATCATGGTGATTAGCCTTTTCTGGTCTTTTTTTCGGGATATGGATGGTAAACGTGCTCCCGATGTTCACAGTACTGTCCACGCTGATATACCCCCCGTGCAGCTGGACGTACTTCTTTGCAATGGCAAGCGATAAGCCGGACCCTCCCAATCCCTGGCGGGAGGATTCTGTGCTGCCCCCTTCTTCGGGTTTGAAGATCGCGTCGAGCTGGGCTTCGGTGATACCTACGCCGTTGTCCTGTATTGCAAGCCGGTGGAACGGGTGAGACGGTGAGCCTCGGTAGGTAATCCAGATCTTTTTTGGCGGCTTGGAATAACTCACCCCGTTTGCAACCAGCACATCGATAATGTAGGACAGTTTCTGGCGATCTGCCTCAATGAGGAGGTCCGCCGGGATATCGATCGCGATCTCTGCCTTGAGGGCATATCCTCCGCCTGCTATTACTGCGTTGACCATCCCCCCCACGGAAAAGACGGAATAGTCAAGGCTGGTTTCCTCCCCTTCGAGCACTGAAAGTTCCAGCATCTGGTTGATAATCTGGCGCTCCTGGTCCACACTTTTTGCGCACCGTTCAAGGATCTGTCGGGTCTCGTCAGTTATCCCGAAAGACTGGGGGTCCTGGAGGAGCAGGTTGAGATATCCCAGCACCGGCTGGAGTGGTGTCCTGAGATCGTGGGCAACAGCCCGCATCATTTCGCGCCGCCGTTCCTTGGTCTGTTCTATCCGCTCCCGGTATTCTTCCCATTCGGTATTGTCAACAAAATTAACAAGTCCTGCAGGCCGGTTATTCCGGGTGATTGGGGTGAAGTAGAGGACCGCACGCCGGATCTCTCCTTTTTTTGTGATAAACCGGAACTCCGAGCGAGCTGGTACCGGGGCCGGAATATCCCACCGCCCCGCAAATGTCCCGAACCTGTCCTTGTCATCGTCAAGGACGCTTTCGGCAATATCCCTGCCTATGCATTCTTCCGGTCCGTACCCGGAGAATGTGGAAAATGCCGGGTTGGCAAAGAGAATTTTCGTGTGTTCCGTGATCACGATACCGGTGGGGGAGTTCTCGGTCACCTGCTGGTACCGGGTTGAACTGTCAGCCGCAAGCTCCCGTGCACGTTTCTCCGCATTGATATCGGTGATCGAGCAGCTAACGATAGTATCGTCGATACGGCTCCAGGAAAGGTTGACCCAGTGGGGCTCACCGGTCTTTGTGGCAAAACAGGTCTCGAAATTCCTGATGTTCTGCCCCGATCCAAGGTGTTCAAAAAACTGACGCTGGAGGTCACGCGAGAAAAAAAGGTCTGAAAATGCCATACGGCTGAAATCCTCAACGGTATAGCCGAGCATTGTTGCTACCTGCTGGTTGGCAAGACGGATCGTGAACCGGTTCTTATCAAAGAGGATAACTCCAAGGAGGGAGTTTTCAAAAATACTGCGGTAGCGGGCTTCAGAGACCCGGATCATGTTGGTAAAATAGGCAACGGCAAGTGCGATGCAGATAAAGAGTATTGCCTGGCCGGTAGATGACCACAGGGCCAGTGTATCCGGGAAGAGCGAGAAGTATACAAGGCATTCATAGACTACACCGCAGATGCCGGAGAGGATGATCCCGCGCTTGGGATAAAAATAGGTCGCGTACAGGATGGGGAAATAGAAGAGCTGGGGATAAATGGCCTCAGCATTCCTGACAAGAGCGATCGCCGTTATCAGGATCGAGGAAAGGGTAAGCGAGGCAATAACGATGAAGCGGACAAAATCCGTATGAGATACACGGTATCCCCGGATGCTGATGTGCCGCTCCATGATTACCTTGGTTTTACCCTGTCACCCTATAAACCTGTCATTATCGTTTTTACCCTCTCTGTGAAACAAATCCGGTAAAAAACTGTTTTGGCCTGGTTTTCCTTCTCTCGTCCTCTCTGAGGATGATGCCCTCTCCACTCATGAGGGAGATCGTGCACACCGGATCCTTCTTCCCCGTTCTGGATATTTCCGGTGGAGGAAAAATGGCCAGGGAATCCCCGGGACCCTGGTAAGAAAATCACCGTACGAGGGGCGAGAGTTTTCCGATTACCCGGTTTACCTGTGCCACTGAAGTGCCAATATAGGCATCCGGCGCGAGAAGGGTCCCAAGGTCATTTCGTGAACAGTACCCGTATTATTTCGGGATCTTCCCCGAGCACATCCGCAAGCGGCCGGCTCTCGGCGAGTGCCTGCATGCTTGCCATCCTCACCCTTTCATGGGCATCCTGGCGGTTCATGCCGCGCCGGGTGAGCTCGATCATCACGGATTCCGCCATATTGATGCCGTGGAGAAACCCGAGGTTCCTCCTGATCGCCGCCCGGTTGATCTCCAGCTTGTCGAGAACCGTTGTCATGAGCCGGAGACAGTGATCGGTAAGGATGGATGCTTCGGGGAAGAGTACCCGTTCGCAGGAGGAGTTGGTGAGATCCCGCTCGTCCCAGAGCGTATTGTTGAGGAGCGCGGGTTCGACTGATGCTCTCACGATCCGGGCCAGGCCGCAGACCTGCTCGGATTTTATCGGATTGCGTTTGTGCGGCATCGTGGAGGAGCCTACCTGGTGGGCGCCAAAGGCTTCCTCCACCTCGCCGATCTCGGTGCGCTGGAGGGAACGGATCTCAATACCAATCTTATCGAGCGTTGTTGCGACATTGGCAAGGAACATGAAGTACTCTGCGTACCGGTCCCGCGAGATGACCTGGTTTGAGACATCCACCGGGGAGAGGTGCAGGATCTCCATCATCGCTGCCTGTACCTCCATGCCCTTTGGCCCGAGAGCAGCCTGCGTCCCCACCGCACCGGTCATCTGCCCCACCGCCACCCGGGGACGGAGCTGTTCGAGGCGTTCGATATGCCGGCCTACTTCGCTTGCCCAGATGGCAAACCTGAGGCCGTACGTAGTCGGGACGCCCTGCTGCCCGTGCGTCCGGCCCACCGCAACAAGCGTGATCGTCTCTTCCGCCCTTCGTATCAATACCCGGAGGAGATTTTGCAGTTTTGCGTCAATGAGATCCATAGCCTGGGCGAGCTGGAGCCCGGTCGCCGTATCGAGGATGTCATTGGAGGTGGCACCGTAATGCACCCACCGCCCCGAGTCGCCGCAGACCTCCGAGACCGCCTTTACGATCGCCATCATGTCGTGGCTGATCTCTTCCTCGATCTCCTTTGCACGGGCAAGCGATGCCCGGGATGCGTTCTTTGCGATCTCCCCTGCCGCATCCCGGGGGATCATACCCTGTGCTGCTTCCGCCTGCGCGAGCGCTGCTTCGACCGCGACAACGCAGGAAAACCGGTTCTCCTCGCTCCAGACGGCTCGCATTTCCGGTGTGCCATACCGGTACTCGATGGGGTGGACTGCCATGAGAACAGATGGGTTGTACGGGAATATTAGAGTTGAGCCTGTATCTCAACGCAGCCGCGTACATTTCCGACGCCCATAATACCTCCCCGCGCAAACAGGTACGGTGCATGGACACGCCCGATGCATTCTTCCCGTACACCGAGTACCGCCCCAACCAGCGACAGATGCTTGAGTTTGCGGCCACGGTCGCCCGCGACGGCGGGATCGGTATGATCGATGCGCCAACCGGCAGCGGGAAATCGAGCGTGGTCGCTTCGTTGTTATCAGAACGCAGGGGCAGGAAGATCGTGATCGCTGTCCGCACGGTCAGCCAGCTCTCCACCTTTGTCCGGGAACTTGCCCTCATAAAAAAGAAACGGCCTGAACTCAAGACTGTCTACCTTGTCGGGAAAAAAAGCATCTGCCCCCTCGGGGGTGAAGGAGATGTCTACCGGCGCTGTGAAGGTGTCAAGACGTTCTCATCTACCCTTATGCGCGAGCGGGCCGAACGTGGCGCCCTCATTCCCATAAAAGACCCCTTCATCGTCCAGCAGATCCGCAGGATGGACCGCGAACACCCGCTTATCTGCCCCTATTTTATCGCGAGCCGGCAGTTTGTTCCCGGAGAGAGCGGGGGCATCAAGATGGTGCCATCTGCTGCAGTGCGTTCAAAAGCCGACCGCGTCCTTGCCGACCCGATCCGCCCGCAGGAACTTGGGGGATTTGCCGGTGACATCTGCCCGTACGAGCTGGTGATGCACGCCGCCAAGAATGCAGACGTGATCATCCTGAACTATCACCACCTCTTTGACCGCGAGATCCGCGATCAGCTCTACGCGAATCTTAACGTGGAGGAACAGGACGTAATGCTCCTCATCGACGAGGCCCACAACTGCGGTGATGTCATCCAGTCCGTCGAGAGCGCCGGGCTCGCCCAGAAGGATCTTGAACAGGCGACCCGCGAGCTCTCGGGAATGAAACGACTTCACAAGGGGGCAGAGGCGGTACAGCACGTACTTCCCCGGCTTACGGAATTCATGGCGGGCCTGGCAAATTCGACCGAACCCGAAGACTGGTTCGATCCCGGGATATTCGACCGGGCGATTGTCCGGGGTTCTCTCTGGAAGGATATGGGAGACATTGTCGATGAACTCATGGGCCTTGCCGAGACGATCCGGGACAGGAACCAGAAGGCCGGCGAGTTTCGCGAGACCGCGATCGAGCGCCTGACCACGTTTATGTACCGGCTGACACAATCTTCCCATAACCCGGCATATCTTACCATCTACAAAAGGACCGACGAGGGAATTGTCCTTGAAGTCAGAAATATCGATCCATCAGCTCCCCTTTCGGAGATCTGTTCAACCCATGCCTGCTGTATCATGATCTCGGGGACGCTCTCACCGGTCGACAGTTTCCGCCGGCTCTATTTTAACGATGCAAAGGTTGCAACCCTTACCCTGCCCAATTCGTTCCCCAAAGAGAACCGTCTCATCTGCTGTGCGACCGACATCACCACCGCATACTCCCTCCGGCAGAACAAGGAGAACACGGATAAAATCGTGCACTATATTACCGCTTTTGCGGCGCTCAAAAAAAACCGCGCTATCTACTTCCCGAGTTACCAGATCCTGGAATCCTATGCAGCGCTCGCCTCATCCCACATCAGCCGGAGAAAAGTCTACATCGAGCCCCGGGATGCCGC
This sequence comes from uncultured Methanoregulaceae archaeon, assembly GCA_963717525.1. GTDB lineage: Archaea > Halobacteriota > Methanomicrobia > Methanomicrobiales > Methanospirillaceae > Methanoregula. Next base: position 1,182,266 of record OY970343.1, on the reverse strand, counting down.
AGGTGCCGGTGCCGCGCTCAACGAGTTCCTTGCGCTCCCCTCACAGGGTGAGTCGGGGATCATGTTTGCTGTCTGCGGGGGGAAGTGGAGCGAGGGTCTCGACTACCGGGGGGAGATGCTCTCGGGGGCGATGGTGGTGGGCCTGCCGCTTGCACCGTTCACCCGGGTCAGGAAGATGATCATCGAATATTTCCGGCACAAGTATGGGGAGGAGGGTGAATTCCTCTGTTATACGCTCCCGGCGATTAACCGGGCGCTCCAGGCCCTCGGGCGCGTGCTGCGTACGCCGGAGGATCGTGGTGTCCTGATACTTGCCGAACGGCGTTTCCTCGAAAAGAGGGTTCGTTCGGCTCTGCCTGCGTGGATCCAGGAGGAGATGATCGAATGCGATTACCAGAAGTTCCGCGAGGTAATTGGCCGATGGAAGTAACCGGTGGTTCGTGCAGGCTGGGTCTCTGGTACGTCCATGTCTGGTGGAGCGGCGACAGGATCTATCGCGTCCGGTTCGCATCCACGGGAATTCCCGGCCCGGTCCCGGCATCGGTCCGGAAGTATTGTGCCGGCCATCCTGTAGACCTGTCAGGATTATGGACTGTCGCCTGTGAAGGCGATTCGGTCTCCACCAGGATCTATCGCGCAGTCCGGGAGGTGCCGTATGGCAGCACTGCGACATACGGGGAGATTGCAAGGCGGGGGGTACATCTCCCCGGGCCGTGGGGCGTGCCATGGCGCGCAACCCGACGCCGCTTGTCGTGCCCTGCCACCGCATCGTTGCAGCGGGAGGAATTGGCGGTTTCACGCCGGCGCTCGAGATCAAAGAACAGCTTCTTGCGCTTGAAAAGAAGGGCAGGAAACAGATGGTGCCGTGAGCACGCAGTCCTGCCGCCTGCCCACGCCATTCGGAATCTCTAATTGCCATCCGGGAAAATACAGTAGTGGTTGCAGGAGGTCACCATGAAGATACTGGTGCTGGGAGCAGGTGCGGTGGGCTTGTCGGTTGCTGCAAAACTCTCATCAGTCTGCGATATCCATGCAGTCTCCCGGAAAAAAACCGCTGATGCCATCAGTGCGAACGGGTTTCATCTGACCGGTATCTGGGGAACCGGAACCTTCCGGTTCAGCATTTCCGACCATGTCCCGGAGGGTGCCCGGTACGATTACATTATTATCGCCGCAAAGTCCCGGGATACCGAAACCCTCTGCAGGGAGTATGCAAAGGTCATTCAGGGCACCGAAACGGTCAGCCTCCAGAACGGGATAGGAAACGAGGAGATCATCAGCCGGTACACCGACAAGGTGATCGGGGGAATGATCATCACCGGCTTTGAATGGCAGGGGGAAGACCGGGTGCATGTATCAGTCGAGGCCGGGCCGGCAAAACTCGGCCGGTTTCCGTCAGGCCTTGATGGGCCGGTGCAGCGGCTTGTGAATGTCATGGGAGATGCGGGGATCCGGGTCGGCGGAACCGCGGAGGTGCGCTCTGAGCTCTGGGGAAAGACTCTCTATAATTGCGCCCTAAACCCTCTCGGCGCCGTGATGGGGGTGCCGTATGGGGAACTCGGAAGGCCGGCGGCGTGGAGGATTATAACGGAGATCGTCCGCGAGGGTTTTTCCGTCATCCGTGCCGAGGGGATTAGCCTCCCGTGGACATCACCAGATGATTACCTCACGTTCCTCCGTGATGTCCAGCTCCCGGCCACTGCACGGCACCACTCTTCCATGCTTCAGGATATCACCCGTGGCCGGCCCACGGAGATCGATTCTCTCAATGGTGCCATTGTCGCAAAAGGAGCTGTGCATGGCATCCCGACTCCGGTCAATGCCTGTATTACCGATCTGGTAAAGTTCCGCGAGGCCCTCGCCTCAAGGGAAGTGTCGCCATGAGATCCGCGGTGGTGCTTGCCGGTGGCGAGGCACGACGGGCAAACGGCCAGGAAAAATACTTCTTCACCTATGAAGGAAAGACCTTTATCGAGCGGCTCGTCGATTCGCTCTCGGGAGTCGTCGACGAGATTATCATTGTCGCCCGCAGCCCGGTGCAGTGTACCCGGTTCCTGACGATAAAGAATGTTACCTGTATCAGCGATATCCGGCAGGGCCTTGGCCCCATTGGCGGGCTTCACGCCGGCTCCCTTGCCGCAGGAGGGGATCTTATCTTTGTGTCGGCCTGCGATATGCCCTGTATCGATCCTGGCGTGGTCTCGTACCTCTTCCGGGAGATTGGGTCGTACGATGCGGTGATTCCACGGTGGAACGAGCGGATGGTCGAACCCCTGCATGCCGTCTACCGGCGGACAGCCCTGCTGGCATATCTCGAAAGCCACACATCCCTCTCGCTGCGGGCCATGATCCAGTCCTTAAATGCCCGCTATATCCCGGTGGATGACCTGAAGGCGTACGATCCCGGGCTACGGACATTTACCAACATCAACAAGCTGGAGGAGCTGGAGCATATCAACCTCTTTACAAAAAAAGAGCCTGAGGAACCGGCCCCGTGATTTCCAGCAGATACAACCCCGGTTAGCCCTTACACGTCCTGCGTTTTTTTTAAATCCGTCCTCTAACATTATATGGTTTAAAATCAACTGTAGAATAAGAGATATACCTGACAGGGGCGCGTCAACCCTGTCCTGAAGGAGGATGCAGATACATGGGACCGCAGTCACTTGACAGGGAAGCATTTCTCCGTCTCTTTATCGTGGTCGTTGCATCGCTCAGTGCTATCCTCGGCACCCTTTTCTCACTCACCCACGGCATCTCTGTCGTCTTCCCGTTCCTCTATATTCTTCCCATCATCTGCGTTGTCTATTTCTACCCCGGGCGTGCCGTCCTCTTTGCGCTGTGTATCAGCATCATCTATATCGGCCTTGTGTACAGCCTGGGGGCGTTTAATCCGTTCCTCATCGCTGTTTCGACGGGTTGGTTTGCCGTTTTTATTATCCTCGCCGTAGTTTCGTCTTCCTATGCGAACGGGCTTCTCGAAGAAAAAGCGCGGATCCGGCATATTATGGACAATACCCTCGAAGGGATTTTTTGTTTTGACCCCGGTACATGGCGGATCCGCGAGGTCAACCAGAAATGCGCCCGGTGGCTTTTGTATTCACGGAGTGAACTGAAAGGAGCTTTTGTCAGCATGGTCTGGACTGACGCGGGTGCACACCAGCGGTTCATGGATGAGACAAAAGTACGAAGAACCGGCGTGGTGTTTGAGGCTCTCTTCCGTCAGAAAAGCGGGGGGGTCATCAGGTTTGTCATTTCCCCTCTTTACGTTACACGAGACCTGGTTCTCTGCTCTGTAGTTAACGTGACCGATGCCCGGGTGGCCGACGAGGAGATACGCCAGACCCTTGAAGACCTCGAACGCCAGGTACGGGAACGTACCGCACATCTCGAACGGATAAACGAGGAGCTGCGGACCGAGATCGTGGAGCGACGCAGGCTTGAAAACACCCTCCTTTCCGGGGAGTTCAAAGACGAATCCGACAAGGAGAAGGAGAGATAACCATGATCGTCCGTCTTTCCCCGGAAAAAAGGCACCAGATCTACTGGACGGCCACGATCATCATCACCATTCTCATCACCCTATCCTCGACGATCTATTCTCTCTCCCGTGGCATTTACGAGGTTTTCCCCTTCATCTATTTCCTGCCCATCATTCTCTTTGTCTACCTGTATCCGAACAAGGGGGTGTATTTCTCTCTTGGACTGAGCACGGTCTACATCCTGATGGTCTACCTGTACAGTGGCTTCAACCCACAGGACGTGGCAATCTCCACCGCCTGGTTTGTGGTTTTTGTCACCATCGGGGTTGTCACCTCATCGTTTGCAGAAGGGTTGCGCGAGGAGGAGCGGAAATACCGGGGGATATTTGAGAACTCCCAGGCCGGGATATTCACGTTCGATCTGAACACTCTCCGGCTTACCGAACTGAACGCAAAATGTGCGCAGATGCTCAGGTACGAGCGTACGGAACTGGCCGGTGCGGACCTGTCGCGCATCATGACCGATGCAGGAAGCATAGACCGGTTTATCCGACAGGTAAAGATGTCATGGGAGACCGGGGACCTCGAACTGCTCTTCACTGCCCGTGACGGGACAGTCCGCCAGGTTCTTGTCTCTGCCTCGGTTACCCCCGGTAATATCGTGATCTGTTCTGCGATCGATATTACAGCCCGCAAACTGGCTGAACAGGTGATCGAACGGGCACGGGATGACCTGGAGCGGCGGGTGAACGAGCGGACCGAGGATCTCCTGCGCGTCAACAAGGAACTCTCGGCTGAAATCGAGGAACGCAAACGGTTCGAGGCGGCGATCCGCCTTGCCAACCACAAGATCAACACCCTCTCCGGCGTCACCCGCCATGACATCCTCAACCAGATCACCGCAATCGTGATGTATCTCTCGCTCATCCGGGAAACAGAGACCGATGCCGTCGTCGCCGGCTATCTTGACAAGATTGGGGACGTCACCGACATGATCCAGAAACAGATCCGGTTTACCCACGATTATCAGAACATCGGATCGGGAGAGCCCCGTTGGCATAATATCAGTGCAGTGATCGGCGAGGCTGTAGCCGGGGTCGAGCAAAAAGACGTGTTGATCGACCGGCAAGTCGACGATCTGGAGATTTTTGCCGATGCAGGTTTTCCCAAGGTGTTTGTCAACATCATCGACAATTCGCTGGTCCATGGCGGGCATGTGACCCTCATCCGTTTCTTTTATTACGAGACCGACGACAGTCTCGTCCTCTGTTGCGAAGACAACGGGGTCGGTATTCCCGCGGATTCAAAAGAGCGGATATTCCGGCGCGAATATTTCCGCAACACGGGATACGGGCTGTTCCTGATCGTCGAGATTTTGAGTATCACCGGGCTTTCTATAAAAGAGACCGGCACCCCCGGGAAAGGAGCCCGGTTTGAGATCCATGTCCCGAAAGGGAGTTACCGGTTCCCCACGAAAATCAACAGGAGCGATCGCTGGCAGTGATCTTCAGCCACAAGCCCGGAGACCTCCCTCAACTAAAAATATATCATCGTTTTTAAAAATGGCCCACGTTCCCACTCAGATATTTTTCTTCCTGCCGCTTGCGTCCCGGGAGTAGTGCCCGAACTCGCTCTTCCTGAGCAGCTCCCCGGAAAAGATAGGGCCGTCACGACAGACCCGGAGGCCGTCCGGGTCGATGCAGCAGGAGCCGCAGATCCCCACCCCGCATTTCATGTACCGGTGGAGTGAGAACTCTGTTTTCGATGCTAACCCGACACTGTCGATCTTTGAGAGCACCGCGCTCATCATCGGCTCCGGCCCGCAGACCGCGATCCTGTCATAGGCGGCAAGGCTGATATCCTTCATGAGATCGGTGACAAACCCGTGCTGCCCCAGCGTCCCGTCGTCCGTAGCGATGATAACATCAGTACTCTCATCGAGCTGGTCGACAAAGAGCAGTTCTTTCTCGGTCCGTGCGCCAAGGAGCATCGTCATAACACAGTCAGAACGGGCGAGTGGCAGGATGGGGGCTGCTCCGACACCCCCGGCGATAGCAAGCATCTTCTCGCCGCGGGTAAACCCGTTTCCGAAAGGCCCCCGGATCCCAAGAGGTGCATCTGGCTCAAGGTCAAACATTGCACCGGTCGCATCGCCAACTTTCTGGACGGTGATGCTGTTTGCCGAAGAGAGTGCCATGGGTATCTCGTCCACACCCGGGACCCATACCATGACAAACTGTCCGGGTTCAAAGGGGAACTCACGGTCAAAGAAGAACGTTTTTACCGACGGGGTCTCTTTTTTTATCTTTGTTGTGGACACCCGTACAGGTAGCTTTTCATCCATGGGCGCACCCCACGATCTCTTCGGTTTCGACGCCTTTTTTTGCGTACAGGTCGTTTTTTATGGACTCAAAGACCCCGATATCGCGCTGCACCGCGCTGCCGATCTCTACGGCACGGGCGCCGGCCATCATCATCTCGATCACGTTGTCGGCAGTCGAGATTCCCCCGCACCCGATGATGGGGATTTTGCAGGCCTCGTAGAGCTCGTAGACACAGCGGACAGCGACCGGGAAGATCGCCTCTCCCGAGAGCCCGCCATACCGGTTGCCGAGCACCGGGCGCCTGAGACCGGTTGAAATGCGCATGGCTTTTACCGTGTTTATAGCGACAATCGCGGACGCCCCTCCGCGTTCTGCCGCTTTTCCGATCGCGGTTATATCGGTCACATTCGGTGTCAGTTTCACCCACGTGGGCATCCCGAGGGCACTCACTGCGCGGGTACATTTCTCCACGAGATCGGGATCGACGCCAATTGCCGCACCATAGCCCTCTGCATGAGGGCAGGAGAGGTTGAGTTCAACACCGGCCGCCATCCCCTTAAACCACCCCGCGACTTCGGCAAATTCCCCGGGGTTCGCACCAAAGATGCTCACGATCACCGGCTTATTCCCGAGCGCTGAAAGCTCGCCGGTAAATTCGCGGGAAGGGTTGGGGAGCCCCATGGCATTCAGGACACCGTTGTCGAGCAGGGTAACGCAGGGGCCGGCGTGCCCGTCTTTTGGCAGCGGGCCGATTGACTTCGTCACCACACCGCCGGCTCCCCGGGCAAGCATCCTTGAGAGGGATGCACCGGTTGTCCCGAGAACCCCGGCGGCAAGAAGGAGGTGGTTATCGAGTGTCACGCCACCGACCGTTACCGGTCCCGCCCTGAGTACGACCATCCATCAAAAAATGGACGTGATGTATTATAAAGGACATCTTTGATTAAGATCTACCGGTCCCGTTGTCGACAGTCACTTAACTTCATGAGGTGAATACCTAGTAAGGAAGGAGAAATATGGTGCGGCTTGCGGTTCTGGGTGTCGGAAGGATCGGCGGAGAGGTCGCCTCCCTTGCTGCCATCCTGGGGCTCGCGGATGAACTTGTCCTGTACGATCAGAGCACGAATCTCCTCAACGCACAGGCGCTCGATATCCGGCATACCGGTCTTCCGATCACCATCTCCTGCGACATTCGCGATGTACGGGACGCCGACATCTGCATTTTTGCGGCAGGGACCCCCCGCACACCGGAGGTAAAGACCCGGGCAGATCTCCTCACGGCCAATCTTCCCGTAGTCCGGAAGTGCGCTGGGCTGCTGGACGGTTTTTCGGGCCTCCTTGTCACCGTGACAAATCCCATGGACGTGAACAATTTCCTTCTGCACCGCCTCACCGGTCTGCCCCGTGAGCGGTGTATCGGTTTTGGCGGGCAGCTTGACAGCGCACGGTTCGCGCTTGCCCTTCAGCGGAAAAACATTGAGGGTCCAGCGGTTGTCCTCGGGGAGCATGGTGAGTACCAGGTGCCGGTCTTTTCCCGGCTCCCCAATCCTATCGATGAGAGCAGGCGTCCTGAGATCCTCCATGAACTCCGGGGTGCAAGCATGGAAGTGATCAAAGGCAAAGGCGGAACGGTTTTTGGCCCGGCGTACCATATCGTGTCACTTATTCGAATGTTTCTTTCGGATACACGGGATACGGTTCCCTGCTCTGCGGTGCTGGAAGGGGAGTACGGTCACTCTGACTGCTCGCTTGGTGTCCCGGTCCGGATCGGGCGCGATGGTATCCACGAGATCGTCTCGTGGGATCTTGACTCCTGGGAACACGCCGGGATGGCGCAGGCCGGGGCATTTGTCCGGGATCTCTGCCGCACGGTGGTGGCATAAGCCATGCCCGCACAGGTCATGGGATCCTCGGAGACACTCACGGTTTCCCGCACCGGTGAGGAGATCGGCACCCTGACGATCGCGATCAACCAGGTGGAGTACAGCAACACCCCAGACGGGCCGATCATTCACATCTTCGGGAGGGATTCGGGAGGCGACGCCCACCGGATCGATGTTACCGGTTTTCTGCCGTACTTTTATGTCCCTGAGGAGCAGATCGGCCACGCATATCCCCCGCAGGTGACTGTCGAGCCGGATACCATCTACCGCTCGATCCGGGGAGAGAAGCTTAAACGGCTGTATACCGTCCGCCCGGGCGATGTCCGGGAAATGAGGGAGCGGTACCGGCATTTCGAGGCAGACATCCCGTTTGCGACGAGGTTCATGATCGATTGCGGGCTCACCGGGGCGGTTAATGTACCCTCAACAACGGTGGAGTACCACGCACTGGTTCCCGCAGAGTCGGATGCACCTGCACGGGTCTGCATGATAGATATCGAATGCGAAGACGAGCGTGGCTTCCCGGATACCCAGCGGGACGCGATCATCTGTATCACCTGCCATGATTCGTTCGATAACGACTATACCACGTTCTTGTTCGGCGGAGTCCCGATACCGGCAGAGATCACTGCCAAAGAGGAGGAAGGCGGCTTAAAAAACGGCTGTTTCCGGAAGGGCACCCACACCATCTGCACGTATGCCGATGAGGTGTCCATGCTCCGGGCGTTTGGCGCGTACATCGCCGAACGCGATCCCGATATCCTTTCGGGATGGAACTTTGTCGAATTTGATATGCCCTATATCACGGGCAGGATGGAGAAACTGGGGCTCTCACCGGTCATGCTCGCCCGCCTCCCCGGCATGACCGAGAGAAACGCGCTTCGCGGCAGGGCCCTCTTCGATCTCCTCACCGGCTACAAGAAGATGCATTCGACCCTGAAGGAATCCTACCGTCTCGATGCAGTAGCCGGAGAGGAGGTCGGGGAGCGCAAGGTGCGGTATACCGGCACGGTCTCCGATCTCTGGAAGAAACAACCGGCGCTCCTTGTCGAATATAACTACAAGGATGTTGAGCTCTGTGTTGCGATCAACAGGAAGGACAATATCGTCGGATTTTACCGGGAGATCGCCCGCTACGTCGGCTGCCCCTTGGACAAGACGCTGAATTCATCGAGTGTAATCGATGTCTACATCCTCAGGAAGGCGCACGGAAAATATATCCTCCCCTCAAAAGGTTTTGCGAATGCCGAGGAGTTTGAAGGCGCCACGGTCTTTGAGCCGAGCAAAGGTGTGCGGGAGAACGTGGTGGTGCTCGACCTCAAATCGCTCTACCCGATGGCGATGATGACGATCAATGCATCACCTGAAACAAAAGATCCCGAAGGCGAGCTGATGGCGCCAAACGGCATCCGGTTCAGGAAACAGCCTGACGGGCTGACCCGGAGTATCCTCTCTGAACTGTTAAAGGAGCGGGATGCGAGGAAAAACCTCCGGAACACCTTTCCCTACGGCTCGCCGCAGTATGTCCTCTACGATATGCAGCAGAATGTGCTCAAGGTGATCATGAACACCTACTACGGTGTCTCGGGTTACACCCGGTTCCGGCTCTTCGACCGGGAGATCGGGGCTGCAGTCACCTCTGTTGGCCGGGCGATCATTGAGCATACCCGGCGGATCATTGAGCAGCAGGGATACAAGGTGATCTATGGCGATACAGACTCCTGCATGGTGCAGATACCGCCGCTTGATCGGGAGAAAACTATCGAAACGGCCCGGATGCTTGAAAAACAGCTCAACGACAGTTACCAGGATTTTGCCCGCCGCGAGTTGAACGCGGACACCCATTATTTCTCGATCAAGTTTGAAAAGATCTACGCACGGTTTTTCCAGGCCGGAAAGAAGAAACGGTATGCCGGCCGTCTCGTTTGGAAGGAGGGAAAAGACGCAGACCAGATAGATATTGTCGGTTTCGAGATAAGGCGCAGCGATACGCCGCAGATCACAAAAGTCGTCCAGTCAAAGGTGATGGAGATGATCCTTGATGGTGTGGAGTATGCTGAGATCAAGGCTTACCTTGGTGGCATCATTACCCGGTACCGGGCGGGGAAGTTTTCTCTTGATGAGATCGGCATACCGGGTGGGATCGGTAAATCACTTGACGATTACGAGACCGATGATGCACAGGTCAGGGGCGCCCGGTACGCAAATAAGTACCTGCATACTGAGTTTGGCAAGGGCAGCAAGCCAAAGCGCATCTACATAAAAGCCGTGACCGGGAAGTACCCCAAGACCGATGTGCTCTGTTTCGAGTATGCCGACCAGGTGCCAAAAGAGTTTGTTCCCGACTGGGAACTGATGCTCGAGAAGACCATCGAGCAGCCGATCTCCCGGATCATCGAAGCGCTGGGCTGGACGTGGAAGGATGTCGATCCCTCGCACACGACGCTTGCCCAATGGGGTTTCGGTTAAAGATCCAGAAACTGGAAACTGGTCTTTCCCATACCAGGAAATCCTGTTCAGGTACAGCATGGCAACCGGCCCTGTGAACCGGTGCAATGCCCCGTATCGCCCATTAATTTTGCGGATATCCAAAAATACGTTAGTTTATGAACTTCCCGCTTAAATGCTGCTCTCATTATTTGTCTTTGGTTATTCATGAACCAAAAAATATTAATGTCCATTTGTGCAATGAGGAAACATAGACGGGGAATTGCGAGGGAGAGCGTCCCCTGGGCTTTCCTCAGGCAGGGGCTCATACCCGTTGGTGTGAATTAATGACCGGACAACAACCTCTCTTTGGAGACCGTGAAGAAAGTTTCGTCGATCTCTGGCTGTTTATTATTGTCAATACCACCATCGTTGCGTTCCTCATTAATATCCTCGCATTCCATTATGGCACCGCGGCTGTCGCCGTAAACCTTTTCTATATCCCGATTGTGATCGCGGCGTACTGGTATCCCCGCCTTGGAATTTACTATGCCGCCGGAGTATCTGCCCTTTACATCGGGATCGTTGCGTTTGTCACGGATGGGGCTCTGGATCAGGTGGTAGCCTCCCTTGTTACCAGCCTCGTGGTCATCGGTGTTGCCGCTGTCGTTTCGAATCTCGCTATCCATATGCGCAGGAACGAAATGAAATACCATGGCATTTTCAACTACTCTGAAGCGGGTATCGGCCTTGTGAACAGCTCAGATCGTATCATAAAGGAAGTAAACCGCCGTTTCGCTGATACGCTGGGCTACGACTCTGCCGAGGTTGAATCCCTACCCTTCCCCGGGATGTGGGCCGATGCGGCCGACCGGGAAGCGTTTTTCCAGCACCTTTCCACCCAGGGAAATGTGGAGAATTTTGAGACGCGTTTTTTGACAAAGGCCGGTGCCACCAGATGGGTTCTGCTTTCTGCAGGGATGCTTCCGGATGATCAGTTTGTCTGTACCATTGTCGATATCACGGCGAGGAAAGAGGCTGAGGAATCGTTGATCATAAAAGATCACGCGATCAGTTCCTCTCTCAATGCAATCGCGATCATGAACCTCGACTTTGCGATCACCTACGTCAACCATTCGCTGCTGGCGATGATGGGAACCTCCGACGAGCAGGGGTTCTCCGGCACAACGCTCTGGAAATTTGTCGCGTCCCCGCAGGGAATCGAAACGATAAAAGATGCGCTCCACAGGAAAGGGAGCTGGCTGGGGGAGATCCTTCTCTACAAAGCCGACCAGACGCCGTTCTATGTCCTGCTCTGGATCAACCTTGTGAAAAACGATATGGATGACCCTGTCTGCATCATGGCCTCGTTTATCGATATCACCGACCGGAAGCAGATGGAGACAATCAAGAGACAGGCGCTCGAACAGATAGAGAAGAATATCGAGCAGTTTGCCATCCTCGGCGACCATATCAGGAACCCGCTGGCCGTGATCGTGGGGCTTTCAAGCCTTGCGCCCGGCGATGTGACTGACAAGATCATCCTGCAGGCCCGCGAGATCGACAGGATCGTAACGCAGCTCGATATGGGCTGGATAGAATCGGAAAAAGTGCGGGAATTCATCAAGCGGTACTACATGGTGGGTGCCCAGGAACCCGGTGGAGCCGGGGGAGTCCAGGAAAGCGTGGCACGATAGCCTGTGGTAGGATTCTTTAAAACGAAGAATTTCCAGATCATTACATCCACTTTTTCGTAAATGGGCAGGAGTTACCCGAAAACACGGCCTCAGCCGGTAATTTTTGGCAGAATAATCATGTTCCGCCCCTGATTTTTTCAGGGTACGAATCCCCGGCACCCGAAGAGCCGATCCGGCAGCCAGCCCGGGACATCCTGTTTAAGCGCTTCTTTGATGGATGGGATGTTTTCCCGCTTCCCTAAGCCGTTCGTTGAGTTTTTTTACTTGCTCACGGAGCGCAATCGCCCGCTCGAAGTCGAGGTTGTCTGCCGCATCGTGCATCTGCTTTTCCAGCTCGATAACCACGTTGGGGATCTCCGCTCTGGGGAGATGTTTTGTGTCCTTGATCTCGACTTCCCTCTCTTTTACCGGTTTTATGATCGTCTGCGGGACGATATGGTGCTCTTCGTTGTACGCGATCTGCCTCTCGCGCCGGCGTTGTGTCTCGGAGATTGCGGCCTTCATCGAATCGGTCATGGAGTCCGCGTAGAGCACTACCTTGGCGTTCACGTTCCGTGCCGCCCTCCCGATGATCTGGATCAGGCTGCGTGCATCGCGGAGAAACCCTTCCTTGTCTGCGTCGAGGATGCCGATGAACCCTACCTCGGGGATATCGAGACCCTCCCGAAGCAGGTTGATCCCGACCAGTACATCGAATTTGCCCAGCCGCAGTTCACGGATGATCTCGGTGCGCTCCAGGGTCTGGATCTCCGAGTGGAGGTACCGGGTGCGGATCCCCCGGTCGGCGAGGTATTCTGAAAGTTCCTCAGCGAGTTTTTTGGTGAGCGTGGTCACGAGCACACGATCACCGCGTGCAACGGTCTTTTTTACTTCTTCGATCACATCGAGCGTCTGCCCCGCGATGGGCCGGACCTCGACCGCCGGGTCGACAAGGCCGGTCGGGCGGATAATCTGCTCGACCACCTGCGTGGAGTGTTTTAATTCATAGGGGCCCGGCGTTGCCGAGACAAAGATCACCTGGCGCATGTACTGTTCGAACTCGAAAAATTTCAGGGGCCGGTTGTCGAGCGCGGAGGGGAGCCGGAACCCGTAATTCACCAGCGTTTCCTTGCGCGAACGGTCGCCGTTGTACATGCCGTGCAGCTGCGGGACGGTCTGGTGACTCTCATCGATGATCAACAAAAAATCGTCCGGGAAGTAATCGAGCAGGCAGTACCGGTTTCTCACCGGTTTTCCTGCCATCGAAGTGCCGCGAATAGTTCTCGATTCCCTTGCAGGAGCCGGTCTCGCGGATCATTTCGAGATCGAAGTTCGTCCGCTGCCGGAGCCGGTGCGCCTCGACGAGGCCGAGCGTGGGGAGCACTTCGTCGAGTTCTTCCTGTATCGAGGCTAATGCGGATTTCCGGGCACTATCAGGTATGACAAAGTGGCGGGCGGGGTAGACATAGAAATACTTCATTTCCTCTTTTTTTGCCCCGGTATTTTTATCCACCTCCCGGATACGTTCGATCTCGTCGCCGAAGAGCTCGATCCGGATGATATCGTTGAAATACCCGGGCACGATATCGATGGTATCTCCCTTGACCCGGAACCGGCCCGTGGCGAGATCGATGTCGTTCCGCTCGAACTGGATGTCAAGGAGCCGGCTCATGATCTCGTTTCTTGAGATCTTCTGGCCGACCGAGAGATCAAAGCCGAGGTTCCGGAAGTTTTCCGGGTTCCCGAGGCCGAAGATGCAGGAGACCGAGGCAACCACAATAACGTCGCGCCGGTGCGAGAGTGAAGCCGTGGCGGAGAGCCGGAGCATCTCGATCTTGGGGTTGATTGCGGAGTCCTTCTCAATGTACTGGTCTTTTGCCGGAATGTAGGACTCCGGCTGGTAGTAATCGTAGTACGAGACGAAGTACTCGACCCGGTTTTTCGGGAAAAAGTCGCAGAACTCCTGGTACAGCTGTGCGGCGAGTGTCTTGTTGTGGGCGATAACAAGCGTCGGTTTATCTGCCGCTGCAATCACGTTTGCAATCGTGAATGTTTTCCCTGAGCCGGTGACGCCAAGCAGCGTCTGGAACCGGGCGTTGTCCGCCAGTCCGTCATTTATCCGGGCAATTGCCTCCGGCTGCGAGCCCGCCGGCTGGAAGGAAGAGACAAGCTGGAATCCGGTCACGGTGCTTAGGAGTTTTGGCCGGGATATAAAAAGGGATTCCTGATGCGGCATACCTGTTGCACGACCGGAATGATATCGGTCACTTCGGCTTGTAATATCCCCATTTCTTCAGCGCTTCGTGAAGTTCCCGTGCGGTTTTTGCCTTGTCGTCGAGTGTTACACCATCCTGCCATGCCTCGATTGCCTGCATGGTTGCCCGTGCCCCGGCCCGGGTTCCCTTCGGGTGACCGTGAATGCCGCCCGATACGAGCAGCACGAGGTCCCGGCCGTAGATATCGAGCACGTCGGGAACGAGGCCCGGGTGAAGGCCGCCCGACGAGACCGGGAATGCGGTCTTGAGGGTGCCCCAGTCCTGTTCGAGGCACTGGTGGGGAACCTCCGCGATCTTTTTCTTCCTCAACAGGTCCGCAAGGAGGATCGACTCGGTCCTGGTGCCGGTCAGTTTACCGACAGCCGTACCGGTATGGATCTGGGAAACGCCAATAAGACGCATGAGCTTTGCGAGGAAGTACATCGTCATGCCGTGTTTTTTGTTCCGGTCGAAGGTTGAATGGAACGCCCGGTGCGCATGGATCGCAAGGCCAAGGTCAGAACAGTAGTCCCGCATCGTCATGACACTGGCATTTCCTGCAACCACCACATCGATCATCGCGTAGTTCCAGCCATACTCCGCGAGCATGTCAGCACGCTTCTTCATGGTCTCGACATCGGAGGAGATATTTAAAAACGCAGATTTCTTCTCACCGGTCTCCTGCTCGGCCTTGTCCCGCAGTTTTGTCATGTATTTTACCCGGTCCTCGAACCGGTTGAATGAGGTTGACGTGAGGTTCTCATCGTCTTTAACAAAATCAAAGCCGCCCATCCACGTCTCGTACCCTACCTCGGCATGCTCTTTTGCCGTAAAGCCGATCTTCGGCTTGGGTACGGCTCCCGTCAGCGGCCGGTCCCGGACCTTCATCATCTTGCGGATCCCGTCCATGCCAAAATGCGGCCCTTTAAAGCCGCGGAGATAGGCGGCCGGGAGCGATGCGTCGATGAGGCGTAGGTTCCTGAGCGCTTTCATCCCGAAGATGTTCCCCGCGATCCCGCTCATCAGCTGGACGGCGTTCCCCTCCTCCCAGAGTGCTAGCGGGTAGGCGACTTTCACGAAATTCTTGTCGAATTCAAATGCCTTGGCCTCAAGTTTCTTCATTCTCGGCGGCATCGTAAAAAGAGTTGTCCATGTGCCTGTCGAGCTCTCGGAGGCTATACGCCCCGCAGCCTCTTCATTGGTAATCCCGGCAGCCGGTTCAAAATAAAAAAGACAGACAAGGTCGTCCTTTGCCGGTTCGTACTTTGTATCGACAAACTCGTTGTACCAGTCAATTGCCATAGTTTCTCCCTGTACCTACCAATGCATGCATGATTCAAAAATCTTCAGGTCTGGAGCCTACGAGGTCGCCCGGTGGCCCCGTGGCTGGAACGGACGTTTTCCTGCGCCGGAACCGGATTGAGGTACTCGCGGCATACGGCGTCATGATACGCCGGGCTGAGTATGCGATGATGAGGGATATCTTTAGGTTGACCGAAACTATTTTTATTTAGGGTAACCTAATCATTATCCGGATGGCGCAGGAACAGGTTGAGGAATATCTCGAAGCGATCTACGATATCGCCGGTACAGAAGGCTCCGCAAAGACCACGGCGATTGCAAAGTGCCTCAAGGTTGCACCGGCGAGCGTAACCGAGGCGCTCCAGAGCCTCGCGGAGAAGAACCTCGTGAACTACGAACCTTACCGGGGTGCGAGCCTGACCGGGGAGGGAAAGAAGATCGCAGAGACGATCA
Organism: uncultured Methanoregulaceae archaeon; assembly: GCA_963717525.1. Taxonomy (GTDB): domain Archaea; phylum Halobacteriota; class Methanomicrobia; order Methanomicrobiales; family Methanospirillaceae; genus Methanoregula. Next base: position 1,166,464 of record OY970343.1, on the reverse strand, counting down.
AGCGCCGGCACCGGCTCCTTGAGGTCTTCCTTGCCGATGTCCTGCATATCAACCGGGCAAAGGTGCACGACGAGGCATGCCGGATGGAACATTCGATCTCGGAAGACACCGAGAACGCACTCTGCCGGATGCTCAACGCCCCGGCGCGGTGCCCCCACGGGAGCCCTATTGCTCCCTGCGCCAAGGGAATCGGGAGCTGCAGCGAATGTGAGTTCAAAACCGGTGCGGCTCTCCTTGATCCAAAGGAACTGCGGACCGGATCCATTGTCCCGATTACCGATCTTATTGCACAGCAGAACGGGACTATCGCGTTTATCCGGGGAGACTGCAAGGTCGTCCAGCGGCTTTCTGATCTCGGGCTTACCCTCGGGACGACGGTATCGGTTACACGCAGGGCGCCTATGAACGGGCCGGTCGAGGTTTTTGTGCGCAGGACAAAACTTGCTATCGATCATGCCATAGCGGAAAAGATCTTCGTCGATGTTCGCAAAGGGGGTGAGGCGTGACGGGCTGCGGCGGATGCAGGGAGTGCACCCCGAAAAAACAAGCAAGCACCATAAAAAATGTCGATTACACCATCGCCCTTGCCGGTAATGCCAATGTGGGTAAGAGCGTAACATTCAACCAGCTGACCGGAGTCGACCAGATCATCGGGAACTGGCCGGGGAAGACGGTCGAACGGGCCGAGGGGCTCCTCCAGTACAAAGGCAAACGGATCCGCGTGATCGATCTGCCGGGGATCTACTCATTCTCCACGTACTCGATGGAGGAGCTTGTCTCCCGCGACTTCATCGCCCTTGAACGACCGGATGCTGTCGTCAACGTCATCGATGCGTCCGCTCTGGAGCGGAACCTCTTTTTCACCATCCAGCTCTTCGAACTTGCCCCGCCCCTCCTCATCTCGGTAAACCAGATCGACCTCGCTGAAAAAAAGGGGATCACCGTTGACACGGAAAAACTCGCTGAACTCCTCGGTGTCGCTGTCATTCCCACGGTCGCGATCAAGGGTAAGGGTATCGCCACCCTCACCGATGCGATCCTCGATCTCGCACAGCGCCGCCCGACCCCCCCGGTCCTCCGGTACGGGAAAGAGATCGAGGAACGGATCGAAAAACTTGTTCCTGTGCTCTCGCAGCTGACCCTTCCTTATCCTGTACGGTTCATTGCCATCAAACTCATCGAACGCGATCCCGCGATGGTGACGATCGTAAAGGAACAGGCCCCTGATATCGTCGGGACAGCGGACCGGCTCGCGGCCGAGATCGAGGCGATCCATGGCGAAACAGTCTGCGTCGTAATGAGCGCGGAGCGGTATAACGTCGCCGATCGGATCGCAGCTGAGGTGATCAACGTGCGGCCCCCAAAGGACGGCCTGCACAAAAAGAGCCTGACCGACAGGCTCGATCAGGTCGCTCTTCACCCCTTTTTCGGGTACTTTGCGGTGTTACTCGTGATAGGAGGGCTGCTCGTATGGACTTTTGTCGTCGGCGCCCGTATCTCAGACCTCATCCAGTCATTTCTCTCGCAGATCGAACCGTATGAACCGGTCATCACCGGCCCGGTCGCCGGTATTCTCTGGAATGGTGCGTTCTCTGGATTGGTCGCGGGAGTCACGCTGGTCATTCCGTACGTCCTGCCGTTTTACCTCCTTCTCGCGGTGATGGAGGACTCCGGCTACCTCACCCGCATTGCGGTGATGCTTGATCGGGGCATGCACAAGCTCGGGCTGCATGGCAAAGCCGTTATTCCCCTCATCCTTGGCTACGGGTGCAACGTCCCGGCCTGCTTCTCCTGCCGGATCATGGAATCGCCCAAGCAGAAACTGCTCGCGGCATTTCTGGTCACGCTTATTCCCTGCACGGCCCGGACGGTTGTTATCCTCGGCCTCGTCGGGAAATTCGTCAGCATCTGGTGGGCACTTGCGCTCTACGCGTTCGATATTGTGTTGATCATCATCGTGGGGAGGATCGCTTTCAAAGTTGTTCCGGGTGAGTCGGTCGGGCTGATCATGGAGATGCCGGATTACCACGTTCCCTCGGCGTCCGTTGTTGTAAAACAGACATGGGCGCGGACAAAGTCGCTTATCTGGTTTGTGTTTCCTGCATATATCGTGGGGAGTGCGTTGATCCAGGTCTTCTATGCAGTCGGCTTGCTCACCCCGGTAAACAACCTCCTCGCACCCGTTACGGTCTTCTGGCTCGGTCTGCCGGTTATCGTCGGGATCACCCTGATCTTTGGCATCGTGAGAAAAGAACTTACCATCCTCACCCTCGCAGTGCTTTTCGGATCAACCAACTTCGCGGCCTTCCTCACCCCCGTCCAGCTCATCGTCATCGCGCTCGTCTCGATGCTCTATATCCCCTGCATATCGGTCATCCTGGTCCTCGCCTCGGAATTCGGGTGGAAACGGTCGCTTGCGATCTCCTTCACCGAAGTCGTCCTCGCTATCGGGATCGGCGGGATCGCCTTCAGGCTGCTTGGCCTGTTCATGGGCTGAGTGGGGCCCGCGGGTACTTTTTTTACCCGATACTATCCTTAAAAGAGGGTTTGGCCTGTCGCATCAACGGCAGAAAATATTCCCGGTGTTTGAACGCACCGCTGTGAAAAGGTGCAGGGATGAGGTCAGGCCGCCCAAGAGCTGGATCCTGCCCGGTTCCCATCACACACTGGCGGTCGTAACCGGTACATACGGGGCTTTCCCGGTCACCGGATCGACGAGGAGCGCAATCGTTCCCCCCGGGGTATTTTTACTGATATGCGTGACCATGGTACCGTTATTGTACACTTCTACGGTCAGGGTGTCCCCCGAGTAGTCCAGCTTCTGGAACGTGACCTGCACAAGGCCGTTACTGTTCTTTATCGCATAGAACTGTACGCCGGTCCCCCGGGCCTCGATGAGGCTTCCCGGATTTCCGTACTTCCCGTAATAGGTCCCGTTATCGGCTACCTTCACCCAGACCCCAAGGGGAGGAGGGATCGTAACCGTCGGGACTGCCGTAGTGACCGGCTGGGGTGTCACATTGGGCGTAATGGCCGGGGAACCCGGCCCGCCTGCATTTTCCGAAAGGGACGGGAGAAGAATAATGGCCGTTACGCCGATAATGACGAGGAGCACGAGGGCGATCGCCACGACCATCCCGGTCCTCTTCTTTTTCGGTTGCGGAACAGGGGGCTGCCCGGCAGCAGGCCTCGCTCCTGCCGGGGGGGTCGAGGACGGTACGGATGCTGGTACGGCATCAGGTGCAGTTCCGGAGAGTACCGGAAATACGACACTGTCGGGTATCCCTGTCGGTTCCCCGGCTTCAGGCCGGAATGTTACGGTCTCTTCGGTCTGAACAGGTACTACCCCCTCAATCTGCCGGGATAGTTCCTCGATATCGGCTACCGGCCCGGTCTGGCGGTTATCCGGCTGGACCGGGGCAGGATAGTTCTGCCCCCCCTTGGTAATCTCCGGTACCAGTTCCCTGAACGGTGTTGCCGGAACGACTGTGTGTTCCGATCTCTCTTCGGGAGGGGTGCTCTCCTCCTTATCCGAAGCCGGTTCAATGAGGGTTTCTTCCCCATGATCCACAGCTGCTGCAGGGCCGGTCTTCCCTGTGTTCTGTGTGCCCGCAGATTCATCCCCGGCGCTCACGGAGGCAACAGAAGGTACTATCTCTTCAGGCTCAGGTGAGACTTCTTTTTCGGGAACTGTATTTTCCGTTGGCCCCGGTTCTTCTCTGCCATCGCCCGGATTCTCCCACGTGGCTCCCTGCATCGCGGAGAGTAGGTCCTCTGATGGCCTGTAGCTCTGGGGTACCTCGCTGTGGGGGAGGGGCAGATCCGGGGCGATAAACCGCCGGAGTGTGGGCTGCATGCCCCGGGGTTTTTCTGCCGCAGGCTGTTTTCCGGCCGGCCCCGGTTCCTGCCGGACGGAAACGATGTGCTCTATCAGCTTCTTTACCCAGAGATCACATTCCGCGGACCGGTCCTGGTACGGCTGCTGGGTGAAGATCAGGGAAAGGGTCTTTGCATCGCCTAACCCGGCCGGGTCGATAACCGTGAGGGTGATGCACGGCTCCCGCGCCGGAGTCGTCCCACCTTTGACTGACAGGATGGTGGCAAACGGTACTACCTGTGGCTGGTCGTTGGTATGGCCGCTGTCAACCAGGGCGAGCCGCTGGCTGGTGAGGATCAGGTCGGTACTCGATATCGTCGATGAGCACCCGATCCGTGGTCAGGACAATGGATTCGCCGCTTTTCATGTACGGGCCAACCATGGGTAAGAACTCTCAGGATCTCTTTTCGTTGTTTGTGGTGATATGCTTTTTAGGTGGTTGTTTTTAGGGATTCCTTTTGTCCCCCCGATCCACGTGCAGGATCCCTCGATCCCTGTCCCGCCACCGGATCGTCTATCGATACTATCCCGGAAAAGTGCCTGGAGTTTCCTTGATATACCACCCTGAAGATACCAGTGAGACAGGAAATGATTCCGGGATGAAGGCGGTTCTTATTTTTTCCGGCGGGCTGGACAGCACCACCCTGCTCTATGATCTGATCCATCAGGGATATGAGGTCAGTACGGTAACGTTCGATTACAGCCAGAAACACAAAAAAGAGATCCTGTGCGCACAAAAGACCTGCGCAAAACTCCGCATCCCCCACAAAATTGTCGGCCTGTCGGTTCTCAATGATCTCGCCCCGTCCAGCCTGACGAGGGACGCATGGGAGGTTCCCGAAGGCCATTACGCAGAAGAGACGATGAAACAGACCGTCGTCCCGAACCGGAACATGGTTTTTTTAAGCCTTGCCGCAGCCTATGCCATCGGTATCGGCGCCGGTCACCTGTGTTACGCGGCGCACGCGGGAGACCATGCTATCTATCCTGACTGCCGGCCGGCATTCGTGAGTGCCATGACGACGGCGATGCACCTCTGTGACTGGAATGACATCGTGCTCCATGCGCCTTACCTCTGGCTCTCTAAGGGGGATATCGTGAAAAAAGGCATCGCTCTTGGCGTCGATTATGCGGATACTTGGTCATGCTATAAGGGCGGGGAACTTCCCTGCGGAAAGTGCGGGGCCTGTACGGAGCGCCTCGAAGCCTTCGGAGAGGCAGGCGCAACAGACCCGCTTGAATACGCACAGTAAGGGATCCGTGTGCGGGAGAATCTCCCCGGTCAGGCGGGAAGCTTACGGGTTTTCAAATGCAAAGTCCACCCGGTAGTCCTGCGAACATTCACCGTCAAGGATCGTCTCGTAGGTCAGAGTGCTGCCCGATCCGATGCTGCCGATATAAATGGATCGTGAATCGCGGATTGTACCGGTTCCCGTATTCACCAGGTTGAAGTCCAGCTTCAGGTTTTCCGTGGAGACGTTTCCCGCGTTGTACACGTACCCGGTCAGGTGGGTATAGCAGCCGTATTCCGGTGACCATGAGTCCTGGTACTCGAAGTGGGCGTGGACAGGACCGGCCGAGCTATCTGCTACATTCATGGTGCTCAGGCAGCCGGCACCGGCGGTGAGGGTAATGACGAGCAGAAGAACAGATGCACACAGGCAGATATTTCTGGTATACATGGCCGGTTTTCTCCACGCTGGCGGGACTTCCAAAAAAAAGGTATGGTTTTTACTTCAGCACGAGGATCGATTCCGGGGCACGGACGAGGAGCGCAAGGCTCTCGTAGATCTGGAATTCGAGGAGATCCCCTACCGGCCCGTTGTACGCGGTCACCATGTCCTGGCCGATCGCGATGGATGAGTACTGGATGCCTGCCGCAAGCAGCACCCCTCCCTTCTTGAGCGCCGGGGCCTTGATCACGCCATCGGTTACAATGGATCTGATGTGGTCGAGCTCGGTACCATCTCCCTGCGGGTACCGCCGCAGGAGAAGGTTGTACTGGGCCGGGGCAAGGGCCATAGAGTAGGGCCCGTGGAACCCTGCCGCATCCAGTTTTGTCACCGCATCAATGATCTGGTCAGCGGCTGCCCCGATCTTGTCCCACTTGGCAAGGGTAAGTGAGCCTGCCCCATCTGTGTTGAGCAGCCCGGAGATGCCGGCGAGGCCCGAGAAGACGATCCTGTCCTCTTTTGCCGCCGCGTCCATCGCCGCGCATGCCACCGGCGTCGTGTCAAGGACGAGGTGGTCGCGTTCAAAGGAAGCAAGGTCGCGCTTGGCGAGGGAAAATTCCGTCCGGATCATGGTCATGGGGATCGCGGTGCTCCCTATGATCCCGTCCTCGACTGCATAGTCCCCCATCGGGATGGCCTTGAGGCCAAAGCCGTACGGCCCTTCAATGGGGAGGATCCGGCGGCCAGCGATCTGGCTCTTTGCAGCCTGTACCATCATATCGTCGATCAGCTTCCAGGTGGATGCTTCGATCGGTGCATCATCACGTCCAAGATAATTATTTGCCATGGTTTACGCCCCAGTTGTTTTGAGTGATCCAATAGTCGGTTCATCCTTTGCGGCTGCCGCTTCCGGCGCCGGGGAGGCCAGTCCTGCGGCTGTGGCATCCACTTCGAGTTTTCCCTTCATGAGATACCCATCCTCCTCGCCGTTTGTCAGGATTCCGAGAAGCCGGATAAGTTCACCGGCGTGGACACGCTCCTCGTTTGCGATATCGGTGAGCACGGCCCTGGCGAGTGCATTGTCGGTTGCATCCGCGTGGGCAAGGTACCCGTGGATCGCTTCGAGTTCACCGGCAATATCGAGCCGGATGGCCCTCAGGAGTTCATCCTTTGTCAGCTTACGGTCCGGAACGGTGCCACTGAATGGGTTGAAAAAGTCTGGCATGATATCCTCCGTTGTCCTCTAGGTCAATACTCTATCACGGAGCATATAAACGTTTGACTACTGGCACGATTTTTTCCGGGCTCCGTGGAGCGAATCAGGTGATGACCTTCTTTTTCCTGAGCAGCCGGTTGTAGGTGATGGCAAACCGGTGCGCTTCATCCCGGATCTCCTGGACATACCGGAGCGCTATGCTTTTTTTGTCGAGCCTGAGCGGGAGATCCTCATCAGGTGTATAGATTTCCTCCTCCCGCTTTGCGATCGCAATCACGGGCTGGCTTGCGGCCCCAAGGGCAGCAAGTGCATTGCGTGCAGCCGAGAGCTGTCCCCTGCCGCCATCAACAATCACAAGGTCCGGGAACGGGGCATGCTCTTCTGACAGGCGCTTGTACCGCCGTGTTACAATCTCTGCAATCGATGCGAAATCGTCAATTCCTTCGACCGTCCTCACTTTGAAGCGCCGGTAGTTGCTCTTGTCCGGTCTCCCGTCCCGGAACTGAACCATCGACCCGACCATCGCGGTGCCGGAGAGATGGGAGATATCGAAGCATTCGATGACGGTGGGGGGATGAGGCAGGTGCAGGGCTGCGCCCAGTTCGGCGCTCTTGAGTGTGTCGCGGAAGAACGCGATCTCCAGGTTCTTCTGTGCAAGGTCGAGGAGCTGCCGCTTTTCCCCCCGCTGCGGGACAACGATATCGACCTGCCTGCCCTTTTTTGCCGAAAGGAATTCTGCGAGCGCAGGATCCGTTTCATGGCTGAGGATCAGCTCCTTCGGGGGTTCGCGCTCCGAGTAGTACTGGACGAGGAATTCCTCGAAGAAGTCTTCACCGGCATCGAACGTGAACTCCTGCTTGTTCACGAGCGTTCCCCGTTCGACGTTGAAAATGGTCAGGTAGACCTTCCCCTCGGTAACCTGGTACGCGATCACGTCCTGGTCGTACTCCCTCCGGCGCTCGACATGCTGTCGCTCGGCAAGGTGTTCGATCGCCCCAATCTCGTTTCGCATGACGAGCGCCCGCTCGTACTCCTCTGCCGCAGAATGTGCCACCATCTCGCGCCGGAGTTCATCGAGCAGCTCCGTGGGCCGGCCCCTCAGGAGCAACGCGGCCTTTTTCACGTTCTCTTCGTACTCCGCAGGGCTCACGGTGCCCGTACAGGGGGCGCTGCAGGATTGCATGTGCCGCCTGAGGCAGGGGCGTTTCGGGAGCTTTTTGCAGGTCCGCAGGTGGAAGACCTTTTTTGCGACGGCAAGCACATGGTCGCGCTCGGCAGCGGAGACAAAAGGCCCGAAAAACGTGCCATTACCCGTTGCCCGGCGGGCGATCACCAGCCTCGGGTACTCCTCCTTTGTCAGCTCGATCCACGCGTAGCGCTTGGCGTCCTTGAGGTCGATATTGTACTTCGGCTGGTGTTTTTTGATGAGGGTATTTTCAAGAAGGAACGCCTCGGTCTCGGTGTCCGTCACCACCACGTCGACTGCGGCGGTCCGGGCAACGAGGCTCTGGGTCTTCGCGTCGTGGTCTTTCTTGGTAAAGTAGCTCGATACCCTTTTTTTGAGGTTCTTTGCCTTCCCGACGTAGATGATGGTTCCTGCCGCATCGGTATAGAGATAACAGCCAGGGTTTTCGGGAAGTCCTGAGGTATCGATCATGCCTGAGGGAATTATCCGGAGGCTGGCTTTTTAAACACTCGGGATCGGGTAACCGTGCCGGGGCACCGTCATCCCGGCATGTGCGGTACGGTCGGCCTTCTTTAGGGAGCGCCGGGCCGGTGCCCTCCTGCCCGGTACAGGAACCTTTCCGGCGCAGGTGTCGCAGTCCCCGCAGCCCGTGCCGGCGGGCTGTTCGCCAAAATAGAATAAGAGGAATTTTTTCCGGCAGCCGGCCGTCTCGCAGTACCGGGTCATGTCCCGGAGTTTCCGCTGCGCGATCCGGGCTGCCTGTTCGCCTGCGCCATCGCGGTCGAGCATGAACCTGACCCGGATCGCATCCCCCCGGCTGTAGAGGAGGACGCACTCTGCAGGCCTCCCGTCCCGGCCAGCCCGGCCGGTCTCCTGGTAATAGGATTCGACGGATTTCGGGATATCGTAGTGGACGACAAAGCGCACGTCGGGCTTGTCGATCCCCATGCCGAACGCGACGGTAGCGCAGACGATCCGGGCGACATTTTTCAGGAACGCGTCCTGCACGGCCTCCCGGACCGGGCGGAGAGGCCGGAATGGTACGCGAGCGCCGTAAAGCCGCGCTTCTTGAGATCGGCTGCGCACTCCTCGGTCTCCTTCTTGCTCAGGCAGTACACGATACCGGACTCGTTCCTGTGCCGGCAACAGATCTCCGCCAGCTGGATTGCCGGGTTCTTCTTTCTGATGACCCGGGTACTGCAGGTTCTCCCGGTCGAAACTGCCCACGAATTCGTTGGGGTTCACAAGGCCGAGCTCGCCGGCAGATGTCCCTTCGCACCTCCGGGGCGGCCGTTGCCGTGAGCGCGATAACCGGTGCGGACGGGAAGCACTTCCGCAGCCGGGCGAGGTCACGGGTACTCGGGCCGGAAATCATGGCCCCATTCAGAAATGCAGTGCGCCTCGTCAATCGCGACAAGCCGGACCGGGAAGGCCTGCAGGAATTCAAGGAACCCCGGCTTCAGGCATTTCTCCGGCGAGATAAACAGGAGCCGGAGCCTGCCGTCCCGCATTGCCGTCTCGATCCGGCTGCGCCCGGGCGCATCGAGCATGCTGTTCCATGCGGCGGCCATGATGCCCCGGTCATTGAGCGCGTCCACCTGGTCTTTCATGAGCGCGAGGAGAGGGGAGATCACGATGGTAAGGCCGCCAAAGTACACCGCAGGCAGCTGGTAGCAGAGCGATTTCCCGCTCCCGGTCGTCAGGATCGCGAGCGTGTCGTTTCCGCCAATGACCGAGGCTACGATTGCTTCCTGGTGCGGGCGGAATCCCGGATAGCCCCAGTATTTCCTGAGAAGGGTAAGGGGAGTTTCCTGTGGTCCGGGAGAGGTGTGTGCGGATGATGTCTGCGGTGCGTTCATGAAAAGTCCTCCCGGGCAGGTATGTGCGGCCCGGGCACTGACGTTGTGTGAGGAGGAGTGAAGCACGACGGTATATGAACCCCCGGGCGCGGAGGGTGAAACTGACTGGGGCCCACATGCAGAAAATAAAGGCGCCGGGTTTTTTCTAAAAGGCCGATACGTTCAAGCGAATTATTTTTAAAATCTCTGACACTTGTTAGTAAATTCAATGCAGTAAAAAAATAGTTTTTGGAAACATTTCCCTGCCTTTATCCGCATAATCTTCCTTTTTTTGAATTTGTCGTATTGGGCAATATTGGTTTTGTTCCGGCCCGAACGGGGATTCAGATCCCGGCCCGGCTCCGGATCTCCGGTGAATTTCTCCGGTGTATGTCCGGGAAGTGTCGAAAAATGTGTCCTATAGGAAAATCCTATAGGATATTTTTTAATTCCTATTAAAGGAAAAGTCTTGACATCTGAAATTCGAGAAATCTCCGGAATAGCCGGAAAATCCGGCCCGGGATCCGGATCTTTTTTCAGCACATGATGTGCAGGTTCCAATATACGCAACCTCGGGTTTTCTTTCTTGAGGAAAGCGAGTTCATGATTGGCCAACGGAGTATGCCCATACAGATTCTTGAGTTATTTTGATTTCTTCTTTGACCGTTTCTCTACGAAATTGTTCCGATGGACTATGATATCGTGATCGTACCGAATATGGCTGACCGAACTGCATCCATCCTATCGAACTTTTCTCTTCTTCCAGAATTTCCACCGGATAAAGTCTTGATTATCGCTCTCGCTTTTCATGAGGTTAGTTCGCGCTGATTTCAATATTTACTTGGTGGAGGTTCACGGTCACCGGCATGTCTGTCGGTTGATTGATTGTCGAGCCGTTGTAGTAGAGGTAGTTGTCAACGCCTTGACTGTTATCCACTATTATGTTGGCCGGGTAGGGAGAATATGTCGTACTTATTCTACTGAACCCTGAGTACCAATTGTCCATAACCCCGGACCCGAATAAGGCGTCGTTTGATCCGATGGAAATTTCCGCGATGTTCGTATAAGACGTAGTATTGATGGCAGATGTAAGCCTGAGCGAACCGAATCCATTGCCGCTGACAAACGAATGAGCCGGGTTGGCATACATGCTCACAACCCAAAGATCGAGGTCGGAGAGGTTTCCATACCCCTGTGGTGTCATGTTCGGAGTCGCAGAAACCATCCCAAATGACTGTGCAAAAGTCTGAAGCGAACCGGGTGTACTGATTTCGTTTTCAACATCGGTCATGTTGTAGTACCCCAGAGGTGTCGAGAGTTCTCCGTATTTGGTCACGTTGATGTAGCCGTACTGCCACCGGTAGCCCTGGTTCTGCCAGAAATTATTCACGGGTTGGTATGAGAAATCTACTATTGAACTATTCACGAGGGCAACAGTATTTCCCGCTCCATCCGTGAGAATTAATGTATAGATTGGATCCGTTTCATTCTGCACCTGCAGCGTCCCGCTCGATTTGAGCAGGTTGACCATCACATCCCCTCCACCAAGCTGGACCGGTTCGCTGAAAATGAGGTTATTCTGATATGACGAGGCCGCGTAATCGATGTCCGATGAAAAATGCTGGAATGCCGACTCTACGTTCTCGAGGTGCCCAACCTCTGATGATTCTTTCATTGAGGGGACGTAGACTGCATTCCAGATCGAAAAGAATGTCACGAGTGCTGCAAGGATCAGCATCGCGGCAATTACCGGCGCTATCGCATCGTCTCTCATGGCTGCCCGCCGCTTATGACACCTGAAAAGAGTACCGCACGATCCGTGGCAAGGACGATTTTCTCGTCGCCGGCCAAAGGTGCGTTGGATATGATAGTAACATTGCCCCCGAGGTCAAAGACCGAACTGTCGGGTTCTGTAGGATCGGGCACAAAGATGAAACCGGGCGTTCCCGAATAAGTAAATGTTGTTGTGTGAGTTTGGTTCGAGATAATGACCTTAAGTGTATCTACCTTCACCCAGTCGCCGCCTTTGTGCCAGAGGGTTACATTTCCCAAGGTGTCGTTGCTCATCATGATCGTAACTGTAGGACTTCGTTCAGAGGGCAGGTAATTTGGGAGTTGGGAGGTAAAGACCGCCGCAAGGATCAGTACCAGTCCGATCATGAGCATTTCTCCTACAACTTCCGAAACTGCCTGGTTCCTGCTGCTGTTTTTTTGTCGCATATGCCCTCCATTTAAACAATGAAAACAAACATCGCCACCGCCGCCGCGAGAAGGGCGATGCTGTGCTTGAACCCGGCAAGGATGCTGTTCGAGCTGAACTGGCCGGCCATGATGCCGGAGAAGAGACCGAGAATGACCCCGATGTCAAACATTTCCCTCACATTATCTGCAATGTTAAAATTGAGGTTGAACGAGGAAAAACTCGACATAAAAGGCCCGTTGAGCTGGTATGCGGTGTAAAGGTAGATCCCAAACGAAAGGTAGATAATCATCACATAGACGATCGCAGTGTTTGCTCGCTCACTCCTGAGTTTCAGGTAATGTTCGAAGTCAGTGATGGCAATAACAAAAATTTCCCGAAGGTTAGAAGTAATTTCACTTGCTTTGACCAGCAGGGAAATCGCCCGTTTAACCGAGACCAGACCGATCCGTTCTTCCATGCGCACCAACGCGGCGTTGATGTACGCCCCCGTGCTCACATCCCGGGAGACGATGGCGAGCTCCGAGCTCAACAGGCCCAGCTTCGCGTTGGAGATCCGTTGGATCGCGTCCGGCAGCGTCAGGCCGATCTCGATCATATCGGAGAGCTCGCGCAGGAATTCGGGGATGTTTGCCTCGACATTGTTAACATACCATCGCCGCCCTTCATATGCAAGGGAGACCGGCGCCATAAATCCGATCATGATCATGCAGGCGCCGGCTTCAAATGCATTATTGGGAAAAAGGGCATCCATTCCCCCGGTCATCAGCAGGACGGAGAAGATCCCGGCACAGACCGCCCCGGCGAATAGCCCGTAGCTATAGTTGGTGATATAGGTACGGAACGGGTGCCGGAGCAGGTTGTAAATCCGGCGCTCTTTTTTCTTGGCCTCAAGTGCCTTGAAAAATGCCACCTCCTCCTTGAAGGGATAATCATTGCTCGATATCCCGGAGCTGAACCCGGCATCGGCCATCTCCCTTCGGGTGATCTCCAGATTCTCCGGAGGCAGCATGACCGAGAGCATCCAGATCATGATGATGGCCCCGACAGGGATGACCAGGTACATAAAGGGAACAAGCCAGGTCATCGCCGACTGGCTGGTCATTCCCTGCGCCACAATCATGATGATCAAAGCAATGGGTCCTGCAACAAATGCAGAGACATACACCTCCGCCATGATCTCGATGGTCTTGAGCAGGAGATCCAGTTCCCTTTTCGCCTGTTCGTGGAAGAACGCGGTTTTTGAGGAGAGGTACGCAGTGATATCGCCACCGCTCTCGTAGACGACGCCCAGATCGTTGATGAAGTCCCGGAACAGGGGCGAGGGCGTGGTTTTCTGGACATTGCGCAGCGCGGTTATCAGGTCGTCTCCGAAGAGTTCAACATCCCTGACCACCTGGCCGAATTCAAGTGAGACCTCACCAAACATCGATTTCTCCTCGTAAATCTTTTGTACAACCTCAAAAGGAGACATCGTGGTGGAGAGGGCCTGCATGTACGAGACCGCATAGGGCAGGTCGAGATCGATCTTTGACTTCCTCCCCCGGGCAAGCATCACCGGGTAATAGACCTGGAAGAGATACACTCCCGGCACACACAGGGCAAATAAGAAGATCCAGAACAAAACCGGGGGGATCAGCGCAAAGAGCCCAAAATTATATCCGGTGATCTGGACAAAGGCGAGGAATCCGAAAAAAAACGCAATTGACGCAGCGGCGTTCATCCGTGTGGTGCGGAGATACTGCTCAGCAGTGTAGGGAAGATGGGCGGAGCGGAGATCCTTCTTGAGATTTGTACCAAGAATAACGAATTCGAAATTCTCAAGGGAGGTACCCGCGGATTTAAGAGATGAAAGAACGGTCATCTCATTCCCCGAGATCGTGGATGGCGTTTGCAAGATCGATGATGTCCGGCGGGGGGACATCGACTGCAATGTTCAGGAACTCTTCCCGCCGCCTCAGCTCGTCTGCCACCTGTTCCATCGACCAGTTCCGCATCGCAGCGATCTCATCGAGCACCTTTGACCGCACAGGAGTTTTACAGAACCGCTGGTTGCTGATATCCCACTCGTACAATTTTACCGGCAGGATAGTTCCCTGATCGTCAACCGAGATCTCGTGGATGGCGGAGCAGCGCCGTACCCTGAGGCTGCCGAAGGTGTAGACGGCCTGGCTAACGACGAGATCGAGCGCGGTGAACATGACTGACGGGACGTTGATTGGTTCGTGGGTCAGCCGGTTGATGGCTTCCTGGACGCTACCGGAGTGGATAGTTGAAAGCGTTGCATGGCCGGTGTTCATGGCTTGGAAAAGGGTTTGGGCTTCCCTGCCCCGCACTTCACCGACAATGATGTACTCAGGGCGCTGGCGCATGGAGGATTTCAAAAGCGAGAAGAGATCGACATCTCCCTGTACTCCCGGCGTATTTAATTCCCGTGTCTGGGTCGCCAGCCAGTTCTTGTGAGGGAGCTGGATCTCCCGGGTATCCTCCAGGGACACGATCTTCGAGTTGAGCGGGATAAAAAGCGAGATCGCGTTCAAGGTCGAGGTTTTGCCGCTTGCTGTCCCGCCGGCGACAATGAGGCTTTTCCGGTGTTCGATGACCAGCCAGAGGAAGGCGAGGATCTCGCTGTTATAGGTCCCGAACTTTATCAGGTCAAGGGGTGTCATCGGCTCGGTCCGGAATTTCCGGATTGTAAAAGAACTGCCATGGGTGGAGATGACATTGCTGTAGGTGACCTGGACACGCGAGCCGTCAGGGAGAGCCGCATCGACCATGGGGTTCGAGAGCGAGATCTGCTTGTTGGCTTTCTGGGCAAGTTTCAGGACAAACTGGTTGAGTTCCCCCTTGCGGAAGAGCACGCTCGTCCGAAGGCTGCCATAGGTCCGGTGGAAGATAAAGACCGGCAGGTCCTCACCATTACAACTGATATCCTCAAGTGCTGGATCGTGCATGAGTGGTTCAAGAAGGCCGAATCCCGAAAGGTCGCGCTGCAGGAAATATTCGAGGATGGGGAGCCGCTCGGGATCGATCGTGGGATCGTTCTCCCGGAGGATGCGATATACGTTCTCCCGGCTTAGCAGGTCGTGCGTGGGCTTGTCAGGATTGTCAAAAATGATGACATCGCGGAGGTAATTGTAGGCTTCCTGGAGGATGATCTTCTCCCGGGTCGCAATCACCGGTTCGACAACGGTGTAGATGAAACCTAAGTTTCCCTGCCGGGCGAGCTTGATGTACGCAAACGGTGGTTGGACCCAGTACACATCGAGTATTTCGGTTCCTGGTTTGTCCGGGAGTTCGGCAGGGACCGGTTCCGGAGCGGGTTCGGGGTGGGGTTCTTCCGGCTGGTCAGCCCCAGCGGGGAAAAATGTGGCATGGTGCTGGTTTGACTGCAGTACTGCCATCCGCTCCGGCGCAAATCTGAACGCCGCTGCAATACAGGCATTCCCAAGTGCAACAATGGATACAATACCGGAGAGTGCAAGGAGTGGCAGCGGCAGATCAATAAAAAGCGCGATGTACCCGGCCAGGATCCCCACGATACAGCTGGCAAGGATCATCGCATCGCCACGGTCTGTCCGGTTCCCCATCGACCGGGCGAGCCGAATGAATTGTATCACGAAACCGGGGAGATTTAGCGGGCTATGGGTTTTTGCATAAGATCCCTCAGCCGGGCCGGACTGGACTGGCACACCTTCATCGGGCATACTGGGCGGAAAAAAGCGGGCCCGGGCCCCGCCCACAAAAATAATCAATGTGGCAAGCGAGACCACGGAGAGGATGCCCATCAGGAGAAGTGGCATATCGACAAAAAGCACGATGATGCCGATTACTAAAGCCATGATCGCAGTTGACAGAAGCAGGAGATGCCCCTGTGTCGACCGACGGGAAAGCGCTGCAATGGTTCTCCGGAACCCGGTTCCAAGGCTTTCCTTGGAATACCGGAATTCAGGAGTCATCGTCACCCGCCGTCACTGGTGTCGTCACGGGAGCTGGCGATGTGCCGGTAATAATAGAAATGGTAACATCAAGATAGCTCCCGTCTAAAATGATCTGATACTGCCCGCTCCCGTATACTGTGATATACCGCGGGCCTGGTTGCTGACAGACATTGTCGTTGGGGGCGTTACTGTTACTGTTACTGACCGTGCTCTGATCACTGCTACATCCATTATTGTAGGTTCCCGTATCGGAGCTGAACTCCCCCCCATAACCGTCTTCAGCAACAACCCCGTTAGTCTGGTTGTTCCGCACAGTAATAGTCATGGACGGGCGGCTGACCGGGACAGTGACGGATCCCCTGCAGGAATCAGGATCCTTGAGGCAGTCATATGCCGGATTGACGGTAAATACAACATAAAGAGGGCCTTGCGTTACATTCACCAGAAGACCAACCGGATATCCATTCATCATGTACGTCTTGGTAAACTCAGGCTGCCTGTTGAGGAAGGATAAGTAATCAAGGGGGGTTCCATTGATGCGGGCACCGTGCTGAATGACATAGGGATCCGGTGTCGGTCGAGGTGAAAACTCTGTAACGGAGTCTGTTATTGTCGGGGAGGGTACTTCAACCGCAAGAGGCGTGGATGCATTTTGCGGTTCGATTGCCAAAGAACCGGCCGGGACACCTGTGGAAACCTCTGAGTTGTCCGTGTTTCCTGCCTTTTCGCTCCCAAGAGCGTTCTGAGCCATCTTGATACAGCCGGCTGAACTGACCATGAGAATAACGAGAATGACCTGTACGATCGGGATAAGTATCGGGATTATCGTTTTTTTCCCTGTGCACATGCGGTGTCCTCAATGGAAGTTTCCCCAATCCTGAGATCATTCGTATTCTGTCTCTTACTCCGATTTTCAGAGTACAACACTCTATGAAGCGAGATTTTGGGAGGAAATGATAGCCACTGGAGATGATGATCGAGCGGCATTTAATTTTGATGTTGTTTACATTATTATGTTAACTTTCTAAGATTATTAAATATAACCTTATGATATTCGCAGAACAGTCTATCCTGTCACACCCGGCACGAATTGCACACCGGATCAGATCTCTGGGATTTCAGGAAACGTGCCCGGTTCTGCATGATCCGCACCATTGAGTCCGAATTGATATTCCCGATTGCAACGTTGGCCCGGTAACAGCAGGGGGCAACATCGCCGTTCCACCGGACAAAGAGCGTATACCTCATCAGAGGGCAGGGACTGGTGTGATCCGGAGGGAATTTGACTTTGAGCCCGAATTGTCCTGCAGTATCCCGGATTCCCTGGAACATATCGCTCTCCTTTTTTTGCAGTGAGTCTGTCCAAGGGAATGACCTCTCGAATACAACCGTATCCACGCCAAAATCCCTGACCATAGCAAGCATCCTGTCCAGTTGATCGAGATTTTCTTCCATTATTGCAATGTTAATACAGGTTTCCGGTTTTTTTTGCCCGCGTTTTGCGCGTTCTGCGACAAACCTGGAAATATTTTCGGCAATAATAGGAGTGCACCGGTCGATGTCCGGGAGGCTGAAGGCAATCGCATCAAGTCCCGATGCTAGCAAAGCGTCCACTTTTTCATGGATAAGCGTGGCGTTGGTGGTAAAATTCACCGACTTCCTATGCCCAGCCGCATACCGGACCATTCGAGGGAGATCCTGGTTCATCAGCGGTTCGCCCCACCCATGGAGGGTGACAAACCGGCAGCGGGTACCATCGATGATCTGACGAAATGCATCAAAAGAAAGATATTCGTCCGATCCGCAGAGTTCCGCCCTGAGACAAAATGGACAGGCCAGATTGCAGGCAGTCGTTGTCTCCAGCTGCAGGATCGGAGGTATGGCGTAATTAAGGATGGACATTCTCATCCTTACCGGACCATGCGGGTCATTTCGGTCTCGCCCGCATGGATGATCGTTCCTGGCAATCCCAGGAGGTAACTCATGCTTTTCCGTACTCCATTTGAATTAAAGACCATGACTCCGACGAACAATCCAA
The DNA here is from genome assembly GCA_963717525.1 of uncultured Methanoregulaceae archaeon. Classification (GTDB taxonomy): domain Archaea; phylum Halobacteriota; class Methanomicrobia; order Methanomicrobiales; family Methanospirillaceae; genus Methanoregula. The sequence continues at coordinate 1,148,495 of OY970343.1, read as the reverse complement.
CACCGAGGATATGAGCAGCTGCAAGGCCAATTGCTGCTTCCGGGAGCACTATTGGTGTGCACATGTATTTTCACCTCCTTGAAGTTGATTGTTAGTAGTTAATCTTATAATGAAGATAAACATTTCCAATGGACTCCATCCGATCGCATCTTTTTCCTGTGAAAAAATGCCATCTGCGCCGTCCACTTGCCGGCAGTTATTCATCGGTTATCAGGAACTCCGTTGCCTCCGTTCGCCATGCAAACGATATTGTTTGCAGAGAAATTCGATGCCATATACTGTCGATGCAGAGATTATACCTCCCAGCAGCGCCACGAGGAAAAGTACCGACAACATGGCGGGATCCGAGGGAAACCGTGATGCAAAACCATCTCCCCAGAAGAGCCAGAAATGCAGCAGATAATACATATTGGCAAGACCGGCTGCGACAAAGTACTTTCCTGGATGCCGGTAACATATTACTGCATAGCAAAACCCCAGAATGCCAAAGACGTAATATACCGTGGGGAACTGGACGAGCGGAATATCATTCTCCCCCTGTTTTGCAAGGCCAAGCAGGGCAATGCCAAGCGTTACTAGGCTCAGCATTATTAGAACCAGCGGCAGTAGGTATTTCCATGAGGGATCTGCAGCCGTGAAAAGGCAAACTGCTTCAATAATGATCGCTACGATGAACAAGACATCCAGCGACTGGATGATCACAGCCTGGTTTCCGAAAAGGAGATCGATTGCGATCAATACCATTGCCATAGCCGCAGCAGTACCAGGCTTTTTAACCAGGATAAGGCCAAGGAGAAGCCAGAAACAGAGAATACTCCCGAAAACGAGCACTCCGGCCCCCGGTCCCGGGAGTTCCAGCATGCCATAAACATATTCAGAAAGTAGGCCCTCCGGGAAAAAGTACGATGGGACGAGCGCGCCGGTCAGTGCGGCCAGCGCTGAAAGGGTGAGGATGAGCCCGATCTCCTTGAGGCTGAAATAAATACCGTCCCCCGAACCGTTTTCTGGCATGAAGCTCACCGGATTTCCCATAAAAATGTCGCAGGTTTCTTCTGACCTCCAGAGAACCTGCATCAACGATTGCCAGACTAAGCCTTATTAATCCCGTACCGGGTATAGGTATTCCAGAGCAGGATTCCCCCGTACGAGATCGCCGCTGCTACAGCGCCAAAGACAAAAGCAAAGGTGAGAAGGGGAGGGATCGCCAAGGCAACAGGTGCCCAGCTGAATAACCCGCTCGTCCCGTTGAAAGTCCAGCAGAAGGCGAGGTAGAACATCTCCGCACAACCGGCGCCAATGATGTACTTCCCGTCCGGGTACATAAACAATATCACGGCAAGGCAGAGAGCAAGGAGGCCGGTGACGGCATATCCGAGCGGGAAGACGGTTGCCGCCGCCCCGTTCTCCCCCATCTTCGCATTATCGGTGAGCATCAAGGCAAGAGTGATGACCCCCATGAGGGCAAGGAAGGCCGGGAAGATGTACCTCCAGGGTTTCTTCTCCAGCGCAATCAATCCGGAGATCTCAATAATTATGGCGACAACAAGGCCGAGGTAATCGAGCCGGATGCGCTGCTCCCCGCCTTCCGGTGCTCCCTCAGAAGGTCCACCTGACGGTGCCCCTCCCCCCTCCGGACCTTGCACGGCCGATCCTGAGTTGGAGATTGATCTGTTCATTGAGGAAAATCCGCCTTGGTGTCCTCCCATGGCAAGGGAAAATGCAAGACCGAATATCATGATCAGGACTACTATGAGGAGCGCAGTACCGGGTTTTTTAATAATGAGCAGCCCCAGCACAAGCCACAAGCAGGTGAATGCGCTCACATTGAAGATCCCGGTGCCAGGCCCGGGTAGTTTCAGGAAGCCGTGGACAAATCCTGATCCGGGTCCGCCCGGCAGGACATAATTGAGACCGAAATTGCCGGTCAGGAATGCAAGAACTGCCAAGACCAGGATGATGACCAGATCCTGCCAGGTGAAGTATCCGCGGATTTTTTCCAGCCAGTTGTTCGCTGGCGAACTAGATGATGCCTCGGTTATTGCCATTTTCAATCCTCAAAACCCACCTGTCCCGGATTATCTTGAACGGCATACCTGCCGGCGGGACAATGGATCGTTATTGAGTTATCCATGCTCTCAAATAAGTATTATCATTTAACATTATAAGTAAGTATAACTAAATATTTTACCTCTTGCGGGAAAATACCTTGGATGAATCCAGTTCAGGAGATCACAAAAGAAATGGCGGGGATAGCTGACCGCGATTTCCTCCTTGCAAAGGCAAAAGAGTTCCACGGGGACCTGTGCGCCGGAATCGTGCTGGGGACGCGGATGACCGTGATCGGAATGAGGGAACTGGGAATGGATCCGAAAATCCGGAACCGCGACCTGATCGTATATGTAGAGATCGATCGCTGTATCGCAGATGCGATCCAAGCCATCACAGGGTGCTCACTCGGCCACCGTTCCTTAAAGTACCGCCCCTATGGCAAATTTGCAGCCACTTATGTGAACATAAAAAACGGCGACGCCGTGCGGGTCTCTGTCGTCGAGAAGAAACGGACGGACAAGACCGGGCCGGAGGCAATGAAGGAGGCAGTAAAGATTCTGCTCGAGGCCCCGGAGGCAGACCTGTTCCGGCTCAAAAAGGTCAGGGTTGATATCCCAGACGGAGATATGCCCGGCATGCCGAAACGGCGTGCACGCTGTAGCAGGTGCAACGAAATGATTGTTGATGACAAAGAAGTTACCGTTGACGGCGGGGTATTGTGTGGTAACTGTGCCAATGGGTCGTATTACCGTGAACTATAATGGGGGGGAAAGCAGTATTCCTGTTATAATCCGGCTTTGGAATTTTTTACCTCGATTCACGTATCCCAGCAGTAATTCAGGTATACCTGATTCCGGATGATTGTTTTATTCGATTGCTGTGAAAATCCATGAACCAGAAAAATTCCCCTTCAATTCTAGAGAAAGCATATAAAAAACTGATCGACGAATACCAGCGGCTCGATATTCCGGACACAAATGTGAAATGTTTCGGTCTCAACCCGGGTTGGAATGCTGTAATTGGGACCAACGGGTGTTGCGGCGTTGCAATGAGTTTCCAGGAAAATAATCCTCTTTACGGGATTGAAGAGACACTTCAGGATCTGGAGTACCTGAAATCCTGTACCGATGCTTCCCTTTTGAATGTGGCAGCCGACAATCTCCATGATAAACGCCTGAGCCGTCGTTCGATTGCCCTTGCAGCACTCAACGCACTTTCCCAACCGCTGGTCACCAATGAAGTGTTGCAGGCCAAGGGTTATGAGGTTGGCTTAGAGGTAAAAGACCTGGTCAGAAGTGATGATTATATGGTGATCGTGGGATACGGAGGCCTTGTCAAGAGTTATGCCGGCCGGTGCAAGGAGCTCCACGTAACCGACCAACGACCACCGGAAACATTCAGGACAACAATTGTCAGCGATGATATCCGGTATGGTCCGGCCGGGATCACGGTCCACCCGGCAGAGGAGAACAAGGAAGTCCTGCAGGACGCTGATGTTGCAATCATTACCGGCTCAACGCTTGTCAATGGTACATTTGAAGAAGTGGTGGGATATGCAAAGCACGCCAGGATCCGGGCGCTCTACGGGTCAAGTGCCCAGTTAATTCCTGATGTACTCTTCGAAAACGGGATTAACATCGCCATGTCCATTGCCATCAGCGACCCGGCCCGGTTCGAATACGATGTACTGAACGCCCCCGACATGGAAACGGCGCTGCGAAAACACCAGCGGAAATATAACGTGGGGCAGATCTAAAAAGAAAAACCCACCGATGCAAAATCTTTTCCAGAAATGGGGCAGCCGATCCCCGGAACAAGGAATAGAGACATAAAATTAAATTACTAGACCTTCCTGAAAATGATCCAGAACCCGGAATCATCATTGATAATGCGATAATCCGTGATCCCGGCTGTTTCAATCGACTCTTCTATCTCTCCGGCCCGGAATTTACGGAACCGTGTCCGGGTCGGATGTTCCGGATTATCTATGATGCCTCGTTTTTTTCTCTTGGCAAGAATTTCATCACGTATCCGAGCACTTCCGTACCCCCCGCCGATATATGCCATTCCGCCCGGTTTAAGAACCCGGAAAACTTCTGAAAACGCAACCGGAAGATCATTCCAGAAATGATAGGACCCCCGGCTGACTACGAGATGAAATGTGGCGTCTGGCGCCGGGATTGCATGGACATCGCCAATTACCGGTGTAACATGTTGTTCTATCCCCCATTTACATATGTTTTTTTGTGCAAGTTCGAACATCTCCGGTGAGTCTGTCAAGAGCAGTAACGTTGAGTCCCGAGAGTGTTGCAAGGGCGATGGCGAGGGAACCCGGCCCCGAGCCGATATCAAGGCAGGTGCCATCTGTGATGCCGGTTCGGTCGAGGATCTGGTTGGCGATGACCGGGTAAATCCGGACAAAATCTGTGTTTGCAAAGGTACCGTACTGTCGGGCTACGCTGGGCGTTTTCCAGAACGGATCCGAGTATTGTGACGTAAGAATGCCATCCGTCAGGATTCTTTCTGGTTCAGAAGCGAAAGTCGCTATAATCCTTTGTGCATCCGGCCGCACCCGGGAATAGCCGGCTGCCGGATAAAAAAAGAGGAAGTCCGTAAAGACTGCCTCTGCCGGATACGCTCAACCCAAGGTTTACGGGACGATGGGTATCGTGCTCTTTGAGATCAGTTTTCCGTCTGCATAGCTGACTTCGAGAATGAGATTATTCCCGAGGTTACTTGTAGAGAAGAGACTGGTCTCGGTCGATGTCGGGTGTTCGAAGGTGGACATGGTATTCCAGTCGGAAACATTCACGTACATGGTTTGTCCCGGATGCCATGCCAGTACCCGGAATTGACCCATCCGTCGCGTTCTGCCAGTATAGCCCCTGGCTGTTCTGGATGAACGTCCCGTTGATCACCCACGGGGTAAGATAGCCCCGGGCGTTGCCAAAGTTATCACTTTCACGGACAATGACCTGGAGATTTGTCGTCGTAAGGGTATCTCCGCCGCTGTGAACCATTTCGAGACCGGAGCTCTGGCTGAATTGTCCCGTGAGGGTTGCCTGTGGAGTCTTGTCACCGGTCTGGGTTATACCCCCGGCGAACGCGGTAACGATCGCTGCAATGATGATGGTGACCACCAGCATCAGCATCACGCCGACTACCGGGGACACTGCCCTCTCAGTTGGATCCTGACATGCCAACATAATTCTGCCCTCCTACAACAACATCATTCTGCCAAATTGTTTTACCGATAGGAACGTCGATTACTTTCACGTGGACTATGTCTCCGTTCCTGAGGATGTTCCAGTTCGTTCCCAGAAGTCCCTGCATGGCATCCACTTCTACGCCCTGGATGAAATTGACCTGACCGCTCGATCCGCCAACACCCATTCCGCTCCCGTAGGAATAGACATAGGGGCCGACGCCGCCACATCCATACCCCCAGTTCAGGAGCGTTCCCGGATCTCCGGCCTGGTCAGGGTTTCCTGCCGATCCGAAGGGCCGGGCATACATCGTCGTCCCAACCATGAGGTTGTAATTACCCCACCATGATGCATTAGATACCTTTCCGGCCATCATATCAGCAACGGTAAAAGATCCTTTTGACCCTGATCCCGAGCCCTGTGGATAAGCCAAGACCTTTCCTACAGGCCAGAAGTACCGAGTACGCACCAACACCCGGGCCGAATCCCTGCGGTGACGTCCAGTTCCAGTAGTCACTTGCTATCCAGCCGTTCGGCTGCCAGTCAAGGAACGTGTTCATGACACCCGGTGTAGCATTTCCTCCCCCGTTAATCTGGGTTCCATTGGAAAAGGTTTTGGTCCACGTCGTGACCATCTCCAGATTATGGGTATTTATACTGCTGGAAACACCGGTAACTGTTGCAGCGAAATAACTCCCGTCAACATAACCGTTGTTCTCTATCTTGACATCCATCGTGAGCTGGGGCGCTTTCTGGTTATTGCCTCCCACCAGCCCTCCGGAGAACCCGGTCACCACTGCTGCAATGATGATGGTGACCACCAGCATCAGCATCACACCAACGACTGGGGATACTGCACTATCAGCATTTGTCTTCATATTCTTGTTCACCTTTTTATTATCTGGTTGTCCAGACTGCGATGCCCCGGTTACGGACTAATCTCCACGCTGTTCTGAGAGATCATCTTCCCATTGAGATCCTCGACTTCAAGGGTGAAGGACTTCCCAACATTCGTTGCGTTCTGGAGGCACAGGTCCGGACGCGATATGCTCTGCTGGTTCTGTAGGGTGCTGCAGGCACTGTCTGTCGTGTTGAGATAGAGCGTTTGCCCGGCGTTGAAAGACGTACCAATCGGATTCCCGTTTGACCCAGTCAGGTTGTTCAGGTTGATGATATTTGCCGATATCTGCACTGCGCCCGGCCCAAATGTGTCGTCGTTGCGTATAACAAACCGGACTTCACTGAGTGGTAGGGGATCTCCGTCAGCATGTATGATCTGGAGACCGTTTGTAACACTGAACGTTCCCTGGATTGTTGCCTGTGGCGTTTTCTGCTGCCCGCTCACCGCCCCCCCGGCAAACGCTGAAACGATTGCTGCGATAATGATAGTAACCACCAGCATCAGCATCACACCGACGACCGGGGACACTGCTTCTCCGTATTTTTGAGTCATGGCTTATCCCTCCGTAACCGGCACAGTCTTCTTGTATATCGACTTCCCAGAAGTGACGTCAACCAGCGTGACCGTTACCGTATCCCCCAGCTTGAGGTTCTGCCAGTTATTCCCGAGTACCTCCACGGTGTTGTCCATAGTTGTAGCAGAGTACTGGTATAGAGTAACTGAACCATAGTTCGAAGAGGGTGTTGCCGCAAGGCCGGTTCCCGACACAAGGGTGTAGTTGCCGAAATTGTCACCGAATACACCTGAGGTCACGCCGGGCCCGTACCCAAGAGGTGGAACCGCAAGGGCCGAACCGTTAATGTAAACCGATGTGTTCCCGCCATTTATCATCGTGTAACCGTTGGTCCTGCTCGTCGTTGTCCACGCAGTAATTCAGCTCAAGATTATGCGTCTGGACCGGAGCACTGACCCCGGTCACGGTTGCAAAGAATCCGCTTCCGGTAGCGCTGCCCGTGTTTACGATCTTCACGTCCATACTGACGGTCGGAGCAGCTGGCGTCCCCCCGCCAATCAACCCCCCGGCAAATCCGCTCACGACTGCCGCGATGATGATGGTGACCACCAGCATCAACATCACCCCGACTACCGGAGAAACTGCCTCTTCGCCATCTCTCCCTGTCTGTCTTTTCAGATAATGCATGTTTTCCCTCTAAGAAATGTATGTGCAGTGATGGATCAATTTCTTTAGATCAAACCATCATGCCAACATACCCATTGTAAGACATAATATTTAACATTGTTTATTTGTTAACGTATTTTTGTTAATTATACTGAATTAACATGAAGATCCGCTTCTGTTGCGTCTGCGGTTGATATGCGAATTCTTGCGAAGCGAAAATCCCCCCTACCAACCGTAGATGCAACAGCATCTTTTAAACCAATTATCTTCGGTCAAATAATCTGATAAAAATCTTAAAATGTGGGAGATATCTGGGAGATAAAGCAAGAAAATTAATGTATTTTATTTAATAAATCAATAATTTCAATCAAAACAACTGTCCTAAAATTCCACAAAATACGCTTAAAATGGTAAGTATTTCCTGTAAAAACTGTTAATATCGATTATATCGTTTGAGAAAATTATTTAAATAAAAAACGATTACTGGAGAATATGGCTTTAGAAGGAACCGCCCGGTCGGTAAATCTTCTCTTCCCGAAAAACGTCGGTCCCGGTACAGGGGTCTTCGTTTGGATCATCCTTCTCTCACTGATCCTTGCGGATCTTTTCCTTCTTGATATCTTTACCACTCAGCTCATTCTCAATATGGGGGGGACCGAGCTCAACCCGATGATGGCTGGTGTTGTCACCATGCCGTTTCTGCATATCCTCCTTAAAATAGGAATTATCATCTGTGTCATCCCCGTCGCTCTCAATGCAGAGGCCCGGGTAAAGGGATCGGGCATGGTGCTTTACGCATCATTAATTATCATGTATACCATTGTTGTCCTCAATAACACAACCGTGCTTCTACCTCACATCCTGGGATCCTCTACCGTGTAACCTTATTACGAGTGAAATTGTTTTTCCTGTCATTTCTGTCCAAGAAAATGGGGGTTCTGTTGTGTCTGCGGTTGGTAGTGGTTTTCTACCTCAGATAAATTTACATATCACCCGCAAACATAACAGAACCTGAATTTTCGGTTAATTATTATTAAATGAGGTTCTGTTAACTTGTTGAGGGATCGTATATTTTCATGAGAGGGAAAGTTGACGATCCCATAACAAGGTAGCAGAGCGCGACAACGCAACAGAATTAATCCAGATAAGTAATTAGAACCCGAAGATCCATTGAAAGGATAAGAGGAAAAATAAAATGGTGGATCAGGAGACATTTCCCTGCCAGATTTGCAGGGGACAAAAGACGAAAAATGACCTTATTCCCGCAGAACTGGTTCCAGCATCGATTGTTGATATTATCACAAAGGAATATCCGGCGTGGTCATCTGAAGGATACATCTGTCAGACTGATCTTAACCGGTTCAGGATACAGTATGTTCGGGATGAAGTAGAGAAGGAAAAAAATGCGTATGCCTTGCTCCAAGGAACCGTCAATAATGACATGAAGGTGGAGGATCATCTCCCGAAAAATGAAAATGTCGAATATGAAAAGGGGATGACCTTTGGCGAACGCCTTTCTGACACATTCGCAGATTTTGCCGGGAGCTGGATTTTTCTCGGGGTTTTTACCGGCCTGCTTTTCCTTTGGGTATTCCTGAACTCCTTTATTTTAGTATCCAGACCCTACGATCCCTATCCCTATATCTTGCTTAACCTCGTCCTCTCAATAATTGCTGCGGTTCAGGCTCCCATCATTATCATGAGCCAGAACCGCCAGGAGGTAAGAGACCGTCTCCATGCAGAACGTGATTTCCAGGTAAGTATCCATACGGACTCCGAAATTCACCGGCTCCATAAGAAAATTGATTATCTCATGACGAACCAGGGACATAACCTCCTGGAAATCCAGAATATCCAGCTCGAACTTATCGAAGAACTCCTTCGCAAAACAGCTTGAAGATAGGGTGAATCGGTGCTGTTGCGGTAACGGGACTTAACAAAAATAATATCGTCGTAACCCAGTCTCTCTGACGCAGCCGAACCAGCTAGGACAATTTTAATTCTAATTAAATTAAAAAATCATCTTGGACACTTTTCCTTTTATTTGCAATAAAAAACACCAAGTGTTGAGGCGTTAGTGGTTGATTAAATAATTTAACGAGGTGAAAAAGGGGTCACCAACCGTAGATGCAACAGTGCCGTTCTCTAAAAATGAGGGGGATCGAAATTGTCTAGGCAGGAGAATACATAGCCGCAACCGTATTTTCAGCACGTGGTATGCAGAATAGCAACATATGGCCTGTACACTTTCTCCATGAGCTCCAGCACTTCGGGAGTCGGCTGGATGACCGTTTCGTATTTCGCGAGAATCTCCTTTGCTTTGTCTGTAACCGGGAGATCGCCGTATCGTCCTGTTCCATCTATAGTTGCGGATACATCACTTCGGAGGAATTTGCAAAGCAAACGAAATGGTACCGACTAGACTTCTTAAGATATGAAGGTCGAATTAATAATAGATAACTGCATAGACACAATTTAGGATTCGTAACATGTCGGATAATGGGAAAACCGAAAGTATTTGGAAAGACCACGGTCATTCAGCAAAGCCCCATGTCCCAATAAGTGGATCTATCCTTCGTTGGGCGATGGCCCGGTCAGGACGGGGGCAAGATGACCTTCAACATAGCCTGCCGAAAATATCAAAGTGGCTTAACGGGGAGAGCCGCCCGACATTACCAGAGGTCGAGAAACTTGCAAAAGCAACTTCGACACCATTGGGTTTTTTCTTCCTATCAGAACCTCCGTCCGAGCAATTACCGATCCCCCATTTCCGAACCTTGGGTAATCACTCACAACAACCCAGTGCTGACTTAATTGAGACTATCCAAATGATGGAGAAACGTCAAGGCTGGATGCGTGAATACCTGATGGAACAAGGTGAAGAACCACTGAGTTTTGTCCGTTCGGTACATCACGGTGATAAACCGGAACACATCGCAAGCGAAATCAGACGTACTCTGGGACTTTCAGAAAGATGGGCGGCTGAACAACCCAACTGGACCAAGGCGCTGCAGGAGCTAAGGACTAAAATAGAGGAGGCTGGCATCCTTCTGGTCGTAAATGGTATTGTTGGAAATAATCCGCATCGCAAACTGGATGTTGCTGAATTTCGAGGTTTTGTCCTCATAGACGAATATGCTCCGCTCGTTTTTATCAATAATGCCGATGGAAAGGCGGCGCAGATGTTTACCTTGGCGCATGAACTGGCCCATATATGGTTTGGAAAAAGCGCTGTCTTTGATTTGAAGGAACTCCGGCCGGCCAATGACGAAATAGAAAGGGCAAGTAATCGTATCGCTGCGGAATTTCTCATCCCGGCAAAACAACTACGAGACTACTGGCCTTCGGTGAAGGATGATGCAGAGCGTTTTGAGTCTGTCGCTCTCCATTTCAAAGTAAGCAAGCTCGTTGCTGCTTACAGGACACTCAACCTCGGACTTATTAAGGATGATGAGTTTGCCGGGTTTTATCAAGAATACGAGCGTGAAATTCACGATAATGCTGGCAGGCAGGTAGGTGGCGGTGACTTCTATGCCAACCAGAATTTGCGTATTGGGCATCGTTTCGCCATGGCAGTTATAAGTGCGGTAAGAGAAGGAAATCTACTGTACCGAGATGCCTATAACCTGACCGGGCTCTATGGGGAGACTTTTGAAAATTATGCAAAGAGACTCGGTATGGGCGGATCTGAATGAGCCCTGCAAGGATTTTCATTCTCGATGCAAATGTGTTCATCGAATCAGCAAAGAGGTATTACGCCTTTGATATAGCCCCAGGCTTTTGGGATGCATTAATCAGGCATGCGAGGGGTGGACTGGTTAGGAGTATTGACAAAGTCAAGGATGAAATTGACAGAGGTAATGACGATCTCACGACTTGGATCGGTGGAAATTTTCATCAATGGTTCGATTCGACGAACCAACAGGATGTGATTGACGCTTACGCAACTGTTATGGGTTGGGCTCAGTTCAGCCTCAGTATATCCCTGGCGCGAAAGCTGAATTCGCTAACAACGCTGATGGTTGGTTAATTGCTTTTGCTCTAGCTAAAGGATTTACAGTGGTAACCGATGAAAGGTACAATTCCGACATTAAAAGAAGAATTCCGATCCCGAATGCTTGTAACGGGGTCGGAGTTTCCTATTTAGACACATTTGCTCTGATGCGCGAGCTTGGAGTAAAAGCTCAGTTCTCCTGCTTAGTAAATTGCCACTATTGCGGCTGATTGGTGCTGATAACTCCTCGGGGTTCTGTTAAGTTGTCGGCAGTTCTGAGAGTTAACACTCCGAAGAAAAGTGACAACCTGCCGACAACTTAATAGAATCATTTTAAATAACATTATTTGAGAAGGAGAAATGAAGATAATCTCAAATATAAAACAAAAGTGAAGGACATGAAATCAAAAATAGTGTTTCTCACATTTTTTGCACTTTTCTTTTTAACAGTGACAATTGTCCCGATAGCAAGCGCTGAAAATATAACCCCTTATATCACAATCGATCCCGTCGGAAACCACACAATCGATGAAGTATTCTTCATTAACGGGACGACAAACCTGCCGGCCAACGAATCTCTGAGTATTGAAATCTACAGTTCCAGTTTTAACCCAGGTGGCGGATGGTCAGGATATATGTCAAACAACGTATCCATCCAGCCCGGGGAAAACGGGATCAATACCTTGTCCTGTAATGCTACAACATCTCTCTGGGAAACGTTCGGGATAGAACCGCACCGGATCCCCACTCCTGATGCAGTACCCGGTGAATATGTCGTAAATGTGTACGCTCCCTCGGGCCCTACTGCACCGGAACAATTAGTTCTCATCTTTCCCGGAGTCCCTTCGGTTTACACCGTTCCGGTTGCGGAAATTGACTACTACGGAAACAGGACAACCGAACCAATCGATATGGTACCGCTGACCGTCCAGTTTGTAGACGAGTCTGAAAACACCCCGACATCGTGGCTTTGGACGTTTGGCGACGGGAGTACATCGACATCCCAGAACCCCCTCCACACCTACACGAGTGCTGGTACCTACACGGTAACGCTCACGGCAACCAACCCGGCTGGCAGCAACACGAGCGCGGTCGGGCTTATTACAACAAGCAATATTCCTGTTTCTGCTACGACCACGGAGATATCCCCACCGCAGGCTGTTCCCCAAACTCCACCGGTTGCATCATTTACCTATACGACAACGAACCAAGAGATACCTTCGGCTACGCCTACACCTAATGCCAGACTAGATGCAATGCCGGTTCTCGGAGCGCTTGCTGTGTGTGGTGTGATCTTTCTTTTCCGAAGGAACAGGAGCTAATCGTTTTCCTCATAAACAGAAGTGGTTTTTATGGTTCTGTCAAGTTGTTGGCTGTTTCTGAAATTCGATACTCCAAAGAAAAGTGACGATCTACCGCAGACTTGACAGAACCGATATTTCTTTAAAAATTTCCTCTAATATTACCCACGTATAAAACATTAAATTAGTTACAAAAATAAACATAAAAAATGTTATAACCCAAAAAATTGTGTTAAATGCATAAACTGTAATTCCAAAAATTGTAACAGTCAATGGATTACCCATTTTCAAATTAGTAAGCAAATAATCAAATATTGATAATAATAGGATGAACACTGAAGTAACAATGAAGTTTTTAAATCTTTCAATATTTACCAATTGGTTCTTTTTTAGTGAGTTGACAATATCCTTAGGGTTTATAGTAAGTATTGAAAAAGATGAAGCAATTATTGCAATATCGACTGTAATATAAATCGTTAGAATATTTTGAACATCTTTTGGAGCAATATTGTTCAACATTATTGGAATACCCAACAAGATGCCGAGACGATGCAGGTCCGCGATATCATGACCCACGACCCGATCACCCTCCCGCCATCGGCACCGGTCATGGACGCCTTCAGGATCATGTCGGCCCGAAACATTGGGAGGATTCCGATAGTTCAAGATGGCCGGATCGTCGGGATTGTGACCCGAACCGATATCCTGAAAGTGACAGAGATAAAAAAGATCTAACAATGGGAAGGCACTTACGAACCGACCAGGATCGGAGTCTGTACCTCAGACGCTATTTTCTGCATGGGAAGAGGTACCACAGGGGCGTAATGCGAAGATTTTTTTGGCGGTTCCCTAGCGGTATGTTCGGAATGTCCAGTTAAGATCTGATTCTGCTGTGTAAGTGTTGCAAGGATCTGCCCGGTTGACTTCGAGGCTCTCCTTGACGAGTGCGGAGATCTCGCCCATGATCTTTGTCTGTTCGGCGATTAAAGCCGCGATATCTTGTGCGGATTTTGTCCCGGTTTCCACTGCAGGTGTGGTCAGTGGCCATTTCTTTGCAAATTCACTCCTGCGTTTCCAGATCTTGGAGATACTGTCGAGACCTTTTTTGGTATCAGGGAACACCTTGAGGTATCTCTCATAAAATTCATGACTATCCTTACACTGGAGGACGAGGTTTATCTCTGCTTCCTCGACTACCTGGTATTTGCGGACGGGGATTTTCTCCATAGCACCGGATCACTCAATGAGGGAGATAAAGATCCGGCCATGAGCAGTGTGAAAGTGATCCACTGCCACCAGCTGGCGAAACCCAGACGATAGTCAAAAATAAGCCCTCTTTTATTCGCTCAATACTTTTATCTATCTGCATAGAGAAAACCCCACAGAATCAATCTGTGAGGGTTTCTGAACCGTCTACAAAAGACCCGGTGCCGGGAGATGGGTGGATGAAAAAATGGGCATATTCGTGAAATTGATCGTCTGGATCGCTGTTGCAGTGGTTTTGATAGTTGTTATTGCGATAGTACCTCTTCGGGCCATCTGCCGTTTTCCAAATGGGTGTAGGAGCGGTTGAATCGGCCACAAGTTCGTATGTTTCTCATAATACAACGCAGGAGTATGCACTCGTGGCGGAGAACTTCAGCTATGTACAGGCCGCAATCTCCGGTGCAGTTGCAAATGTAACCGGAGAGAACATTAGCCAAGCACAGACCGCAATCTCTGGTGCGATAGCCAATGTCACTGAGGGAAACTTCAGTCAAGTTGAGGCCGGGATCTCCAGTGCGGTAGCCAATGTGACCAGAGGGAAATAAATTATAATCAGCGATAATTGGGGAGATCCTGTCAGCAAAACGAAATTAATTGTAGCACTCTGAATTTACAAAATAATTTATATTAATATAGCCTTTTTCAGAGTATGTATCAAATAACCCCACGCGATTTTTCTAAATTGAATCGTGATATTAACAACGAAATTGAGAAGGTTTTGTTAAAGTTCGTCTCCGATGGTAAAATCAAAGTAATTTCTGATGAGAAATCATTAAAATCCGCCACCGACGGTGAGACCCGAAAAAGGGATAGGCCGCGCAAGGTAAAACCTGCTGAGAAAATCGAACAAAAAGAGAAGAGACCCCGGGGTAGACCTCGCAAAGTCAAAAACAATGAGACAAAAACCGCCGATGGCCCAAAACGCAAACGCGGCAGACCTAAAAAAGTTGCAACTCCACAATATGAAAAATCAGACTGATATAAATCAGGGCTATTAATTTCTAGGAACGCGCAACGTATTAGAATCAAACAAGGTCATTCTTTTTATTGCTATAAAACGAAGAAAACTGCAACATTCTCTGACTAATGCAAAAAATCTCCTTGAATAATAAAGAAGACGGGGTTTTATCAAGGTATCAGAAAGGTTCTGGTACGTTAAAGAGCCTCATTGAAAGTGGCTTTGTCGTTGTGGTATCTGAGCAGTATTTTAAGAGTAACTACAACGTACCAGAACCAATCCTGTCATTTTATTAAAATTCATGGGAATATTTTTATTTTATTAATTGGTTATATGATTTTGACAACAATTTTCTTATAATTCGTTAAGAGTTGTTGCTGAGGAGAAAGTGAAATGGCAAAGGATACCGGTAAAGGTTTTCGAATAGGAAAGGTAGATGATCGAAGTCAGGTTCTCAATCCTAAAACAGAACGATATGTTAAGAGAGACACAACTACAGGGCAATTTATGGCCGTGAAAGAAAATGGAACCCCGTTTAAGGGTGTAAAGAAGGAAAAGTAATTTTTCACGCTCAGAATCCATTAATCAAAATTAAGAGAAGGTAATACTGTTTCTTGTACTCTTTTTCCATTTATTTGTATTAAAAGAAAATAGGAAATGAAACCGTATTTTTTCCCTTCGAAATAGACTCCTCTCTCCTATTACTCGTAAAAAAGGAAATAAACGGGATTTTAAACGGAGATGATTTCTGAAGGAGCCTTGAAAACATCCGGGTTCCAGATTGTCCGGAAATGAAACCGGCAACGCTACCACTCCTCTTTCTCTGATTGTTTCCAATGACAGCTATTGTTGGAGTCGTAATACTTCGCTTAATTTCCAGGAATTAGGAACATAAATAATTTTTATGGTTCGGATGCGTTATCGGAGTGGTTAAATAGTGAATATTGATGATTTACAACGATATTATTTCTTTAAATCCCGTTAACGCAACAGAACTTCCGTAGATTTATACGATTCACAGGATATAATTTAACAGGATGCAGACATGCACAAAAAGTACACCCTGATTCTGGGCTCTTTCATCGCCATTGTCATAGTGGTAGTGATCGTCCTTGTGTTCATTCCTCAGTACCTTTATATCCAAAGCCCTGCAGCACCGGAAGGATCTCCGCCACCCTCCTTGTCGAAAACGGCACTGACGCTGACTGAACGGTTGAACTCCACCTCTCCTCTCCTTCACGAACCGGTCGGGGGATTCCGTGGACCCCAGACTTGGATAAGCAGCCCGGACAATGTCACCTTCGACTATGCGTTCTATTCCCGGGATTATGGGCCGGGCAACGTTACCCTGACCGTCTACGAAGTGAGTAATCCTTTGAATGCCACACCTGTCACCCCCTCTCCGGGCATCTCCGCCCGGATGATCCCCGACCGGTTCGTCGCTTTTCCGGAAACAGAGACAATATCGCAGCTCGTGGTCAACATCAGTCCTATTGGATACAGCCCGGAACCGGCGACCTGGACCTTCTATGTCCATGCCGGTGTTGAAGGAGAGAATAATGCCATTGCTGATGATTGGATCCGTGTCCAAATGGGAGACCGACCAACCACATACCAGAGTTACATCACCACCGGGGATATTAGCGGACATAACATCATCATCCACCGTGGCGGGCAATGGACAGGAAATATCACGGTCCGGCCCGGGGAACGGGGAACCGGACCCGTCCAGGTCTGGGTAAAGGAACTGGACTGCGGGACCATGTTCTTCTCATCACTGGATACCCCGCAGCCATCCAAACCCGGCTCGCCGGAATTTTCCATCGATCCGGCCCAGTTCATCGGGAGGAGTTATGGGGACTACGAATTACCGGTCGTAATTTCCGTAGCCTCCGAAGTACAGCTGGGAACCTACTGCTATGAACTCGTGATCAATGCCCCGGATCAAAGTATTGATTTTTCCACAACAGTCCAAGTGATTCCCTGAACGGACGCTTCCATCCGGCTCTGTAAAGTCTGCGGATGGCAACATATTTTCTTCGACGAAGGCTTAATGCTACCACTGAAGACTTGACAGAGCCTTAACGATTATTCATCATCACCAGACGGTCCATCCTTATCCGGTTCGTAGGTAAAGACATCATCAATTCCAACCCCGAAAACATGGGCAATGCGGTACCCGAGTTTTAACGAGGGGCAATATTTGTCCTTCTCCATAGAGATGATGGTATTCCGTGATACTCCGGCGAGCTCTGCGAGTTGCTCTTGTGTCATATCCCGCTCAGCCCGGAGCACTTTAATCCTGTTTTTCATTACAAGCCTTTGAGAATCAATATTTTTTATCGTAATAGAGATAAAATGCTCCAAATGTTGCCAGAAGAACCACCAGAACGCTTCCAATAGTCATGCCGACAAGCCCCCGGTTTTCGTTTTCCTGAAACCCCTCGCGGACATAGGAACAGTACGTTATTGCCTCGGACTCATTCATGGCATTCAGGTTTTGTATGGTGGTCTGTCGGACAAGGGTTTGCGGGCCCGGCACACTCCCCGGCGTATACTCGGCTATTGTCATGGATTGTGTCCCATCGGCATTGATGAATATTTTTCCGGTAATTATCGGGGTTAGCGGGATACTCACCACAAAGGAATACAGAATAATCGCGGCAATCGCCCCTCCGATGATGACAACTTCGAGTGTCCGGAGAGCAGCTTTACTCCGGATCCTCTTCTCCCGCTCGTCTGCGATAACGATATCGACCTGAGTACGGCAGGCGAGGACAACGATAATCCCGAGCGGGATGGCGATGACCGTGACGAGAAAATTACCGGTCTGCCATCGACCACCCGACCATTGCGGCAACCATACAGGCCGTGATGAGAGTGCAGGTAAGATAGGTAAGGCGTTTCATGACAATCAACCTGAAAGGGTAAATCTTTGTGAGCAGTAGGTATCCCCGTATATCTTCGAGTAGGTCCGGTTATCGATCCGGTCATTGCTAACATTTACAAGGTATTCATCTGGTGGCAACCTTGAAAGGTCGAGATCTGCGGACCAGATGTTTGTGTTCCCGGTTCCTCGGACGACTTCCACATCATCTGATGCCCCGGACATGGATCCCGACATTCCTGCGGTTCCCATGTTCACGTTGACATCAATCTCTGCGGGAAATACCTCTAAAAGCAATTGTGCACCAGGGGAGAGGCTGGTTGTACCAGTGACCGTATAGGTCTGGTTGGTGAGCGTGCCCGCTAAAGTATCGATCATGATAACATTGCAGGGCCCGGCAACCGGTCCTTGTGATGTAAAATTGTAGATGATCTTGTTCTGGTTTGGGGCGGTAATTGTCAGCCTGAGCCGGGCTGTGGCAAGGAGATTACTCCGGGAACCGGTACCGTTCGTCGCGTAAGCATTTACCTGGTATTCTCCCGGAGGGAGGGATGAGGTATCGAGGACGCCAGACCAGCTGTTCGCGATTCCCCCTCCACGGACAATGAACGCATCCACTCCCCCGACACGGGAGTACGTCCCGGAAGAAGATGAGAGATTAACAATATCCAATTCCAGCATCGTTCCGGCCATGAGATTCGTTGTCCCTGTGATGACCACGAGATTTCCTGGAGCATAATCCGGGATGGGATCGATGGTCGCCGTTGAGAAGATTGCAAAAAAACCGGTCAGGAGGATAATGGCGAACATGACGACCAGTATTATTGCTGAAACAATACCGGCATAGGTGAGATATTTCTTTTTCATAGGCGCGCCACATGTAACGTATTTTGTGCAATAAGTGAAAATTTTTTATCTTTGATCCAGCATTTCGGTTTTCGAAAAAAATGGATGGGTGTGTTCCCTTAACATGCCTCCTCCTATTGCAGAGTAAAGTAGGTGGTTGCCATGGGGTTTTCCATCGCAAATGCACCTTCTTTTGCTACCCCAACAAGAACAACCCACTTCCCCGGAACCTGTCGGCTCATGTCAGCAGCAAACGATACCTGGTTTGCGGTGCCGTTGCCTTTCGTTACCATGTTATTTCCACCGTCGCCACTTGCGGTCATGTTGACACCTGTGGGGGATGTTCCGGTATCCGGCATGATCTGCCACATAATGTTGGTACCTACCGGTAGACTGGTAGTTCCAGTAATAAGGAACTGGTCTCCGACAGACCGATTGCCGATTGCATTTAATCGGATGTAATCACTTGAGGTGATTATCGGCTGGACTGGTGCATCAGTTGCAAGGTAGGTACCTTCCAACATGAAAGAGGCAGTCGCTTTGACTGTCCCCGGCCCATAATTTCCTTTTGCCGGATCACCGATCATCTGGGACACCGTGATATTAAGTGTGCCCGGTTTTAAGATGGATGTGTCGATTGGCATCGAATACCGGTTTATCCCGTTGCTTCCTTGGTTCACCTCGGTATTTCCTCCGGTGCCGCTTATCTGGACCATGAGGGCCGTTCCTTCCGGAAGATTCGTCGAACCGGTAACAATCAGAAGATCACCGGTTGTTTCGTCGGTAACGGGATCTATGGTGATGTACGGTGGCGTATTAACTGGGGTACTTTCCATAGCGGCTGACTGGACTCCAGTATTCACATTGCTTACCGGTTTAACGGTGTTGAGTTGTTTGAATACCGAATATCCGGTAACCATGCCGACGCATATAACGACGGCAATAATAGCGACAGCAGCAATGCTGCCCATTACTAGGGTCTTGTGTTTCATAGGGCCTCATGCACTATATACTTGGCATAATGTATAAAGTTTTTGGCACAATGCAAAATTATTTTGGCTATTATAAGAAAAAGTTCGATTGTGCTTCCTGTTGGGGAGCAAAAATTCATTTCACTTAACGATCCGGCAAGCCGTCACCAAAACTCGAAAAAGAAAGGTTTTCACTAACTACGAAAATGAGGGAACATCTATTCGACAACAATTGTCAAGTTAAACACCCGATCATTAACCGGGGCGCCGGCTGGTGCTCCTGGAAATATGAGGACGCCCTTCATGGTCTGTATGCCGGTATTTACCATGGTGACATCCCATACATTTTCACCAGTTTGCATTCCCGGTCCGGTATAGTTACTCGCCTCTAAAGCAGTCATGGGTGTGCCGTTTTGATCAAACCAATAAAGGGTTACACCATCGTCAATTATTTTGAGACCGGGAGTCCCGGTTATGGCCCAATTCAATCCGAGTCTGGTGTAATCGGTCAACCTTATTGTTAGAGAGCTGTTCAGGTTGGCGCAGATTGTGGCGTTGCTCTGCGTTTCGTTAATAATCATATTTTGTCCCGATCCCACCGATTCCGAACATTGTATTGACCCAGCACCCGCTTTTGGATTTTGCGTGTCGGACCCGAGACAGCCGGCTGACGAGAATCATCATGAGAATGACCGCTCCGACAATCACCAATCCTGATTTTTTGTTAATCATGTTCAGATCTCGGACTTCAGATGAGGATTTACTTCGCACTTCATGAAATCACTTCCTTTTTCTGGCATTCAACACGACCCGGCAGACTATGACGGCAAAAAGAGCAACAAACGGTACCGTCACGGGAAGCGGAGTGTCCTGCCGGAGTGGTGATAAACTTGGATTCGCTACTTCAGTTTCAGGTGAGGGTTGTATCGTGGACGAGGTGTCGGAAGTGCGGTTGTTTTCATCTGGCACAATAAAAAAAGTCTGTTGGGCAATTACTGTAGGTCCGAGAGAACTTGATGAAGAAACATACGCTACGTATTCACCCGGGTACACGTCCCGGAATACGGTTGTCTGGTGCTCCACATCTGTGTACATCTCCCATTGGGCGGGTAGGATCTTCGCTGACCAGATGCCCGTCCCATTCCCAACGGACTGGATGGATGCGTTTGTAATATACATGGATGACCAGCGGCCTGCCGGGTTAAACGCCCACCATTCGATATCCAGGTCAAGCGTATTCTCCCAATGCCCCAGGTTAGTTGTTCCGTTAATAAAGAACCCATCGTCAAACGCATGGTTCCCGATGGGATCAATTGTGATAAACGGAGTTGTATCAAGGGTTACATTTCCATTTTCTGCACTTACCAGCGGAATAATTACCGAGGCCAATATTATACCAAGAATAAGGGAATTGATTTTTGATGGCATCATAATCCTCGCTTTTTTATCAGGCATTCATTAACGATTACAACTCCGACAAAGGCTGCAATGGATACCAGCACAGAAAGCGGAGATGATTGAGTGGTCATTGGAGCTTGATCAGGGGATACCGTTGTGGTTGTTGCAGATATTCCGCTCGCCGTAATTATGCCGGACCCGGGGGTTGTATTGCTGCCTGCCCCATTTGTTACCGTAAGCATTACCGTGTAGGTCCCGGCATTTGTATAGATGTGTGAGGGGTTCTGTGACCTCGATGTTCTGCCGTCACCGAACGACCAGAGCCACGAGGTCGGGGAGTTTGCGGAAGTATCCGTAAATTGGACTGCCAGTGGTGCCGTTCCGGAGGAATTCGTTATTATGAAAGATGCAACCGGTGGCGTGTAACTTGTAAGGATTCTGCTTTCTGATGGCAACATGGAGAAAAAAATTGTTGCAATAGTATCCGGGGAATGAACAAGCACGGTATATTGACCGGGCATATTATAATCAGAAATGCTGGTGCCACTCCGTGTGGAAGTCGTCCATCGAGATGCTGAAATATACTCAGACCAAAGATTTACACCATTTTCTCCGGGTTGTACAGATACATTAGACGTATAAGAGGATCCATATCCCCCAGGGTTAGGATTGAATATTGTAAGTTCAAGAGACTCATTGATAGCCGCCAGATTCGTTGTCCCATTAATAAAGAATGAATCGCCAGTTGTATGGTTTCCGATGGGATCGATCGATATATAAGGCGTTGTAACGGGGGTTATCGTATCGGCATTCACTGACTGGACAATTATTATCGCTGTAAGAAATAGGACGAAACAAGCAAAAAATATTAATTTCGACTTCATATCATTCACTTTTGTTTATATCCGAGGTAATCTTTATTTCTATCTCTCAAAGGTTCTGGTGCGTTAACGAGACTTAAAGAGGCTCTGTTAACTCGGTGAAGGATTCTACAGAGCCAAAAATTCAATCAGTTTATTAGAACCGGGAGAAATGACTATTCATATATACCAGGTGAAATTATGCACTTGCGCCAAACATTTTATGCGAGTTTCCTTATTCTCGCAGTATTTTTGTTTGTATCGGGCTGCATCTCATCCATGGGTATGAAAAACGCGACTGCAAACGCGTTACAGGTTGTTACTACGCCAGTACCCCCACCTTTAATCACTACGACATCGACAGTACCGTCACCCGCTCGGACTTCTTGCTCGGCCTCCGAACGCAGGGAATATCGTGTCATTCAGGGTGACCCATTCACCTATGAAGGAACGATTCCCGATAATGCCAATCTTTCAGTAGAGGTTTCTGTATATTCTGAACTGGAGCCGGGCCCAAGTGGTTCTTCCATGCCAGTTCCAGTCAATGCAAACGGAACGTTCTTAGTTGCCATCAGTGGAAACCAGACAGGGCTGGATTGGGAAAATTATCTCAGTACCTTGCCGTATGGGGATGGCGACAGTCCTTATGACCATGTGTGCCTCAGATATTCGACAGGGACAGATTGTTTTGATCTCCTGCTCGTTCAGGACACGAAGGATCTTACAACCGTAACAAACAATACCTGGATTCAGATTGATTCCCTCCCGGATCAAAATATTTCCCTGAATGAGGTGCAAAGTTATACCGGCGATTTCTTTATCAATGGAACGACTAACATACCCCCGGGAGAGAACATCAGTCTCTCTTTAGAGTCGATGTGTATGATGCCCTGTGGAAAAATGGGGACCATCCAGTTTGGATGCTGTGGATATCCTTATGGAAGCGATGCCAAAGTTCAAGCGGGTTCCTGCGGAGTGAACACATGGTCGATTTTTGTGAATACGTCCCCCAATATAATAGGAATATCGACGGTGAATGGCGTGTATGGTGATATAAATGGTTTCATGGTATCGGTAACCCGGCAGAACCGAACGCTGGCAGAAAACGGATGGGATACGGCTTACTTTGTTGTTCATGTGATAGAGGGATCTCAACGATTATGATTTGAATGAGCTCTGGTTAACGAGAACTTAACCGGAAATGACCTCTTCGTAATCAATACTTGCCTAGGACTAAAAGCCACGACAACTTTTTTTCTACAGAATTTTTTTCTTTTATGCAAATTAAACGAACATATCTTTTAACAAGTGACGGAAAAGTAATTTTAATTTTTTATTTTAATCGATGTCTGGATATGTTTAAAGTATTTTCGATTCGTTGTTTATCACGATAAGTAATCTGATTTACCGAGTCTGTAATCTACTACAATCATTTCTGCGACTTTCTTAGGAATCTTTGAAAAATCATTTTCATTAATCCGTTTATTTAGTTCATCAATTTGCAAATTTTTTTCATATCCCATTAGAATTCCATGCTTTACTAAAATAGATGAAGGATTATCAATATTTTCACAAATTTGATTAGAAATTTCAATTAATTTATCAGAACCAAGTGAATGAACAATTTTATAAAGAATCCCATAAATCACAAAGAAGTTGGCATTCCAAAAAATATTATATGCATACTTCTTTTTTTTCTCTTCTGTTAATTTTTCATTTGGGTTCTTCCCCTCATCTAAGTGACTTAATCTTTTTGAGATATATTCAACAATTTCTTTTTGCTCATTATCTCCTTTTATTATATTAATAAATGAGGAAAGTAATCGAAGATGAACATTCATACCGTCCAAAAAAATATTTTGCAGCTTATCTCGCTCTAAAGAACCTGCACGGTTTCGGATAATGCATCCCATTACCT
Source organism: uncultured Methanoregulaceae archaeon (assembly GCA_963717525.1). Lineage (GTDB taxonomy): Archaea > Halobacteriota > Methanomicrobia > Methanomicrobiales > Methanospirillaceae > Methanoregula. The sequence goes on along the minus strand of OY970343.1, from coordinate 1,124,760 downwards.
CAACTGTTTTTATTGCCTTCCTAAAATCATTGATTGCTGCACCATTTCCTTTGACTTGTTCTATTTCGGAATCGCTGGACTGTTCCATTTGATCTTCTAGTTTTAATCTTCGATTTCTTTCCATTTCGGGGGTATGATTCGTCGGAGGTAATACGGCTTTAACGATATTGTGGGACTGTTCATCGAAAAATCCGAGTTCATCTTTATCTAAGGTCGCAGGACGATAATTGCTAAACAGCGATGATGAAATTCTTTCGATCTCATCAAAAATTCCGATTTTTTTGGAATGATGAATTAGGAAAACTGTAATATAGGCATTCTCGTCAATTTGAAGATTATGTAGAATATCTAGTATTCTTTCCCACTCTTTTGGTTCTTCTGCGTGATCAGAAAACGCTTTGGCGACAAAATAATAATAAAAACATTGGTATTTGAATTTGTAATTATTAAAACTGTTTTTGGAGAAGATTTCGAATAAATTATCAAGAAGAATATCCTGTGAAATCGGGAGATTATATTTTGAAGAATAATTTTTCATAAAATTGGAAAAGTCATAAGGATTCAATTCATTTTTTTTCGTTAGATGCATGTAAGATGCAACTTCACTTAAAAAATTCAAATATACATCCATTGCATCAAATTTCACACCTCTTTTTGTTCCTAAATAATAATAGATGAACGCTTGATAACAATGGCCTTGCGAAGTAATATCCTGATTAAGCGGTAAGAAAGTTTCATAGGTGAAAAGAGTGGACAAAATAAAGAAGGGATAAGCAGGTATTAAGCCCTTGCCAATATTTCTTCCTAGAGTGTTATTTATTAGTTCAACATTATTATCAATACCTTGGTAACTAAAACCTTTATCGGATAAACCAACCCATTTTTTTACCAACTCATATCTTATTGACGGTTTTAGTTCTTTAATTCTGAAAGTTGTAAAGGAATAGATGAGTGTTTCATCTTTGATATTTATATTGAAAATTTCATCGACGATGATAACGCATAAGGAATATTTTAATAAATTCGTGATGTGTTTTTCTTTGTCTTCCACATAATGGAAGTCATCGATAATTGGAACTATTTTCTCCCGATTGAGTTCACTCTCGTTAAAATTGTTATATTGTTCATGAAGAGATTTTTCAATAAAATTATCTATCTTACCAGGATGTGAAATTTTTTCTGCTGAGACATATACCGGAATTAAATTTAGAGTGCGTAAATCGCAAAATAATCTTTTACAAAGAGTTGTTTTTCCAGATTGATTTTCACCGGCTATAATAATTTTTTTCTCGGACAAGAGATTATCTAGAAGTTCATGAGAATTAATTATAGTTGAAATTTTTTTGAAACTATCAATTTTCTGAAGTTCTGTATCAATATAAATGTCATTTAAAGAAACGGTTTCTTTAGTAGAGTGGTTTTTTGTAAATAAATCTGCATCATATAGAAATTTATTAAATTGTCCAGTTATCGTCAGATTCTTTATCCTCGTCTCTCGCTCAATCAATTTTTTTAATCCTTCACAGACGTCCTGCCAAGCTTCATTTTTATCAATAAATGATGAGACTGGTTTCCCATCGGTTGGCATTGATTTTAATTTGATTATATCAGGATCTTCTTTCCATCCACATGGTGACAAAATAATTGGCATGACTTGAACGCCCTTCTTTTTTCTAAATTCCATTGCCTTTCTTTTTTCATTCATACATGCACGAGAATCCAGAAAATATGCTGAGAGAAATAAACAAATGATATCCGAATTTTCTAAATTGGAATTTATTCTCTCTAATTCATCACCAGGTAATAATTCATGATCGTACCATTCTTCAACTAAACAATTGTTTTTAAAAGGAGCGATATGCGTTTTAAAATCTTCAATAAATGTTTTTTCAAGGGTATTGTCTTTATGCGAATATGCAATAAATAGCTTCAATTTTGAATTTTCCTCAGAAAAAGACCCATCTTCAATTTTTTCTACCATAATACGTCCACCAGTACATTATAAATATAATATATTTTGATAACGTATAGTTTTCGGGAAAACTCGAATTCATGTGTATTACGGTTTTATCTCTGCTATTCGTCCCAAGTAGAGTTAATCCTCAGGTTGATTAAAGGCAATTATGGATATGGCGATTGAAACAGAGTCGGTAAAAAACACGTACTCTCCCTCGCGTAAAATGATAAGAATAAATCTGATGCAAGGATCGTCGTCCAATTCATTTCGAATAGTTCTCGTCCTAAAATCTAGTTTTCGTTTAATTTACAAAAACAGAAAATCATGGCAGATAGTTTCATCAATGAATGGCAGGATAACATAAGAAATAATTTCACCTCAGGTTCCCTCATGAGCAAAATCCACACCGTGCAAGATATTTGCATATCTGTCGCAGTATCCGACGACCTCAAATCCATCCTTGAACTTCAGAAGATTGCATTCCTGAGCGAAGCTGCACTAATCGGTGATTACTCAATTCCTCCGTTAAAACAGGATATTACTGAAGTCCATGATGAATTCCGGCATGCTCACTTTCTCAAAGCTGAAATCGATAAACAGATTGTCGGTTCGGTTCGAGCGGAAGTACATGAGGGATCCTGCTTAATAAAAAAATTAATAGTTCACCCAGATTACCAGAACCGTGGGATTGGTTCATTACTTCTAACGAGCATTGAAAAAAGTTTTCCCCTCGTTAAGAGATTTGAATTATTCACCGGTCGGGAAAGTAAAAGGAACAATGCTTTCTATACCCGGCGTGGGTACAAACCATTCAAAGAGGAAATAATCAATGAAAAACTGACTCTCGTCGGTTATGAAAAAATGAATTTTTCCAGTTAATACATTCCTCCGAATTTCCATTCTTTTTCCGGTCCTGATGCTTCTCGGGACTTTGATTATTTATACAAATTTTACATCGTGAAAATTCATATATTCCCGGGTTTTCTCGACGAAGCCCCGACAACGTAACAGAACCCTTAATTTCATTTTATTCCTATTAAAGGAATAATGTAAAATCTAAAATTTTAGAGAGATTTCTGCCTAGAGAATCGCTGGAAAATCGAACCGGAAACCGGGCGGGACATTGAGCCCCTCAACCTATCAAATCCTATCGCTCGGATCCAGTTTGCGGCTTGTATTTTTCCCGCGGTTTAGGATGTATGGAACTTTTCAAAAATGAGAGATGAACTGAGGCTTATACTCCACTGCCTGTCATGAAATCCGCGGCATTATCAGAACTCCCTCATTATCTTTATCGCACAGAATTCCCCGCACATTGTGCATTCCGCCTCACCATCAGATAACTCGCGCGCCCTCCCGGGATCCATGGAACACCGGATCTGGCCTTCGCGATCGAGCGCTGCCCGTAGTTCAGCGACGGTTTTGTCCTGAGCGTCACGGCCGTATTTTACCGTATCACCAATATGGGCTGCAATCCGGAAAGCAATGAGCCCTTCTTTTACCGCAGCCGGTGTGGGAAGGCCGAGGTGTTCTGCAGGAGTAATATAGCAGAGATAATCAGCCCCGGCAGCACTTGCGGCACTCCCACCGCACGCGCCGGCAATATGGTCAAAACCAATGGCAATATCTGTGGGCAATGGTCCGGCAACAAAAAGCGGGAATGGGGAAAGTCCCTTTTGATACTTGATATATGACGGAATACGGTCACTCCGGATATGACCGCCGCATCCTTCGATGATAACCTGAACCCCTCTCTCCAGCGCCCGGTGTGCGAGTACAATATTCTGGCGGATCTCGGCAACCTGCATTTTGTCTCTCCGGTCATGGATACACCCGCTCCGTGCGGTGTTTCCGAGTGAAAGGACAATATCGTGCTTCCGGCATATCGACAGGACTTCATCAAAATGCTCCACGAACGGGTTCTCGCACTGGTTAATGAGCATAAATGCGCTGGTGATCGAACCGCCTTTGGATACCATGCCGAGCACCCGGTTCTTTTTCCGGAATCCGTCGAGCATCTCCCTGCTGACGCAATGGACAACAACTGAACTTATCCCCGTCTCCGCCTGCTTCCGGAGAGTCGTAAGGATATCGCCGGAAGTCATCTCCTTAAGGCCATTTTCGACAACAGCCTGGTATACCGGGACAGTCGTAATGGGAAGCGTGGTAACAGAACATATCTCCTCCCGGATTGCATCGATGTCTCCGCCCATCGAGAGATCGCTTATCGTGTCAGCGCCAAACTCCTCTGCGATCCGGGCCTTTCTGATCTCATCCCCTACATTTACCTTCCCGGTAGAAGTACCGAGATTGACATTGATCTTGGTACTGAGACCCCTGCCGATTCCCACCAGCCGGTCACCGCGTTGCATGATCACCGTGCTGCCATCGGCTATCTGCCGGCAGAGGGTCGCGGAATTCACACCTTCCTTCTCTGCAACCAGCCGCACCTGTGGGGTAATTATCCCTGTTCTTGCATGCTCAATCAGTGTTTTCATCGTGCACTCGTTCCGGAATATCCGGTTAGTTGTGGGGGTTCAAAGGATATGGATTCTGACTTTTATGTCCGCACCGGATCTTCTAACAGTACCGATATGGATACAACCAGAATTGACCAAAAACACTTGTCATGAATCAATAAATAATTGGCTTTGTAGAAGACCTTCCTTCTCCGAAGTAAACAACTGACCTCAAAAAGTTAAGGTACGGTGTATCCCTACCTTTTATGTAAAAAAAAGGAAAATAGAACAGAAAACCGTATTATTCTTTGTCTCTCTTTAGTTTATTCGATAACCATAATACATATGGGAACCCCTTAACACCTCTACCAACTCCCAACTCAAATAATGCCAATCTTATTTTTCTCGTTAAAGAATTGGGTTTAGTATTGGTAATGATCGTTTCTCGTGTCGTTTGGTCTGTTGGTGGAACGAATACTGACTCCATAAAGTCAACATAGATCTCTCTGGATAAATAATTGCGTACCGAAAGAGCTAAGATACGGTGTCCCCTTACCCTTTGATGCAAATAAAACAAAAATCGTAGTAATTCAGGTAGGAAGTAATTCAGTTACGGAGTTTCCGTCACCCGCCTTATCAAGAACGATGATTATCGGATTCCTCGGAGCCATATTAGTCCTATAGCAAACGAGAGATCACCAATCTTTTTTTTAAACTTTTATAAGATTCCATCTCCTTGCCATTTTAAAATGAGATTAGTAACAAAATTTAAAGACATTTTGGCTGCTTCTTCAATCTCTATATCGCTCAATTTATCTAATTTTTCAAATTTTTGTCTAAATTTCAAAAAATCCATTCTATATTCGCCTAAAAATTGCATTCCCGTTGAAGACATTCCCAATTGAAGAATTGCTCGGCTTATCTCTTTTAAAGGTTTGTGAAACTTTTCTCCTTTATATTTGTTCGGATATTCCCTCCCAATAACCGCTTTAAATTCTTTAGAACCTCCCAAATAAATAGTCAACATTCCGGCTTTAGTAAAAATATCACCTACGTTAAAAACTGCTTCAGCTATGATTTTATCGCACAATTTCAAACAAAGTGTAAAATTTCCCTTTTCACATGCATTTTCAGCACGTATCGCCAGCTTTTGTAATTTTTTATCTTTAATTAATTCCGAGAATGATAATTTATCAAAATTAATTCCAAATACTATTGGGGTATTTTCCTGAAAAAAATTTGTTGAATTTACTCTAAATCCTTCAATATTTAATTTTGAGGGTAATGTTCCATGATGTTTTAATGAAACTCTCGCATTATTCAGTCTTCTCATCGACATTTTTTGCGTGAGCCCTTCATTCGGCAATTTAGATTTTAATAATTCCCAATATTCAAGAAAGTGAATGTTGGTCTTACTAACTCCATTAACTTCTGATGCTAATTCTAAAAATAATTCAATACTGTCATGAAAAGTCAATATTGATGCTGAAGAAAGCGGTTCTGGCTGTTGAGATTGTTGAATGGCAACTGTATAAAGATATTTGATAAATACTAGCCTTTTCAATATTATTGGTTCAACCATAAATAAAATAATAGAGATCTTCTTCAAAAAGTTATCTGTAAGAGAGGTTCTGTTGCGTTGGCGGTTGATCGATATTATGCCGAGGTGAAAAACCGATTGCAGACCCGGAACCCTGATTTCCCCCAATCGTGGAATGGCTGGCCAATATGTGGTATCGTACCTATACAAACCTATAATTCCCGTTTCTCCTCTTAAACTTCCGTATGCTAAAGATAATCGGGATTCTAGGGAGCCCGCTTCCTGACGGCAATACAGCTCTGTTGCTCGATAAGGCCCTTGAGGGAGCAAAGGCAGCTGGTTGTGAAGTCGAGCTTATCGATGTAATTACTCTAGATATCCAGAGCTGTCAGGAGATTTATTATTGCAAGGATCATAACACCTGCATCTTAAATGATGATATGATCCCGATCTATCCGAAGGTTGCGGCACTGGACAGCCTGATCCTCGCCACACCTATCATGACAATGGGTATCCCGGGGCATCTCAAATCGTTCATCGACCGGTTCCAGGTCTTTTATATGGCCAAATACTTCCGGAACGAACCGCTTGTCTCTCCGGATCTGAAAAAGAGAAGAAAGAGCCTCTTCATCAGCATTTCCGGGATGGATATCCCCGGGGTGTTCAATGGAGCAAAACAGACGACAAAGGCATTTTTTGACATTATTGACAGCCCATACCATGACGAACTCCTCATCAGCGGTATGGATCAGATCAAAGACATAACGACGCGGCCGGATCTCCTCAATAATGCCTATGCAAAGGGATTTGCCCTTGGGGCGTCGTTAATGGAATCGAGGCAGCCCGACTAATCCGCCATTGTTACGATGGTCTCATCATATTCCTCACCGCATATCTAAATAAAGAAAAAATTGATGAGGCAAAGAGTATTTCAGCCTCTGACTTTCTTAACAAACCGTATCTGGAACATGATCTCCTTGCGGTAGTTGAGAAAGCATTTTTCAGGTAGTTCTTCATTAGGGCAATATTCTATCGATTCCTCCCCGGTTTTCTCACTACGATTTTCCGGAACCGAAAACCCTTGAATTTTGTATTTTACCTCGTTCCTTTAATAGCAATTAAGCGAAAAAATAAGGGTCAGGAAAAAATAACCAAAACCGAGATCTTTTGGGAGAGGATTAGTGAAGATAATCTTTTAATTTCTTGATGAGTCTGAGCTGATTAGCGGCTTTTTCTTTATTCTCTTTCTCGATACTGTCCATAATATCCGTGATAGGCTTTGCCAACTCATAGATCTTGACCGGGCGTCCTTTGCTCTCGGCTGTACTCTCCCTACTCGTGATCCAGCCCTGATCCGTCAGGTAGTGCATGGCGATACTTACTTCGGGCTGGCGCAGATCTGTCCCACGCTCGATCGCACGGGATGTCGCTTCAGGAATGTTTGCTAAAAATACCAGCACCTTCGCCACGTTCTTCTTTGTTCCTGTCTCGATGAGAAGATTGGCAAATTCTTCCTCTTTCTCTGTGAAATACATTACAGTCTCTGTTCTCACGCAATGTCATCTCAATATTTTTTTCAATGGTTGTTTTTATTTATATTAAAAATGATATATACGCATTCTGGTGCGCTATCGTGACTTTTTAGTTACTGTACTGATACCGATTACGACAAAGCCCTTTTCTTTACGTCCCGTTAATGCAGCAGAACCTCATAGGGTGATATTCTAGCAAATGGTAAGGTTTTATTTAGACGCAGATTCAGCCTTTTTCATCAACCCATGTAGAGATTCTACCAGACAACGAGACGGTAAACGCCCTATCCCTCTTGCTTGACGGCGGTATTTCTAACGGACCAGCAGGCATAAACCTATTACGGATATCATCCTAAAGGAATTCTTACTGAGGGGTGTCCATTTCTCATTTTATCCGGAGTGACTTTTTCTGATATCTGTTCTTTACGTTGATGATGAACCTGCTCTTTTAGACTTGGCCAAGATCTACCTGGAGCACAGCGGTGAGTTCAGTGTAGACACCGAGGCCTCTGCCAAAAAGGCGATCGGTATGCTCAGGGAACGAGGGTATGACGCGATCATCTCCGATTTCCAGATGCCGGGCATGAACGGTATCGATTTTTTAAAGAAACACTCCATTAATGGAGAATTTCTAAAAGAACGCGCGCAAACCGGATATCAATTTCCTTTTTTGATAAAAAGACTCCATGAACACAAAAAAAGGCAAAATCCGGGCCCGTAAAAAGGTTTTTATACTTAAAAGATGTATACATCTTTATGCCTGACATAAAACACAAGATTTGTACGCACACAGATCGCACAGTCAAAATGCAAAGACTGTACAAGCGAGAGGAAATTCAGAACCCCTCAACCGGAGAAAAGAAAAAGAAGTTCGTGGGTTGTGCCTGGATGTGCCCCGATTGTGGGCAGGTGCAGCGGGATTGAAGAAGCGATCCCCCGCATGCGATTAATTCACTCAGTTAAGATAAAAATTTAAGCCGAGTTTTTCTGTCTCTTCAAAAGTTTAAAAATTTTATTTGCCAATACTAGTAGTATCATTGCTACTGCGATAGATCCTACAAAAGATAGTGGTTCGTTACCTCGTATTATCATTAAGATTTCTATTAATACAAAAACAACTGCTGCAAGGATTCCCCACCCGGGCCAATCTTTTAATGGGTAACCTAAAAATGAATATTTTTTGAATATTACTGAAAAGATCACACCTAGAACCACCACTACCTCCAAAAGTTGAATGATTGCTCCCATTATCATTAATGGATTGGTTGCACCCTCCAAAAATTTAATTAAAATTATATCGAATATAGATACCATAAATTCCCCTTTTTATTTGATTGAGGATATATCCTTTTATTTGATATTTTGGCGAGGTGGGCCTACCCCGATTGTGGGTAGTTTGTGAAGAATTGATCCCCCGTATCAACGATCCTTCGGAGTGTAAATGTTTATCTAAAGATAGTTTCAGGAGATTTTTACCATCCTGCTGCTTCACGTGCACTAACTATTCTTGTAACAAATGCAGTAACTTTGAAAGTGGCAGTTGGATTAGGATTGGAATCTCTAGGATTATCTGGAATACTCCTAATATCAAAGGAACTGGAAAAACTTTTTGTTTCACCGGGTTTTATGTAAATTGCCTGGGCATCCTGAACCCCACTTGGCCATGCACTTTTTATGAGATTATTATTTTCGTCGTAGGCCCATAGTTGTACAGTTCCCTGTACAGGGTAGTTGCAATTACTTTTAATCGCGGCAGATATGGAAATTATCGGGTAGTATGCCTTCCCACTGGGGGAGTATTGTATTTTGCCAACATTCGTACTAACGACATCTAGACAATATTTTTCGGCATATGATGCTGGTGCACTTGGGTCTGATGAAGAAAAAGTTTCAGATGCGGAAGCTGTGCTAGTTGAAGAACTTTGAGTTGTTGTGCATCCGGCGGTTATTAAGGCAATCATCGTAAGCAAAATAAGAGCAATAATAGATCCACGTGTCATTAAGTTTTCAGTCATTTTATCAAAATCTCTGCCTTCCTTGAAATACAATAATTCCGGCCCTTCGTTCAAACGTAAATTCCATATATCCTGCAAATACTGCCAGACCAATACAGAAACAAACGATTAGTGCGCTCAATGAAGAAATTGAAATGAATATTTTAGAGGTTGTGCCGATTGGGGAGAGTGCCATCGTCATTGAAAAAGAAAACATCCATAGGAATGCAAATCCTAGACCACCTAGAATCAATATTGACGCGATACCACGTCTTGACCACAACCCAAATTCGGTGTTGGGTAACTTTCTATCAATCCACATCACAAACCTGTATGCGAGATAAAACCCGAGTATTAGAGATATTAAAATGAAAATAAATCCAAGAGGTTCGATAATAGTTGCAAACGATGTTTCAAGGACGGGAAGAGCGAATAATACAAATATTACCCAAATTGCAGTTAAAAAGAAAATATTTCTCTTTGCTTTCCAAAAGATGTTTTTAAAATTGTAATATCCGGTTCTCATGTTCAAAATCCCTTTAGGTCTTAATAGCCATGACTAATTTTTTATGATATTTATCATTATAAAAAAGAATAGTACTTGATGATGCGGGATTAGTTTGCCTGATGGCTACCATCTCCTAGATTCTTGTTTCCGATTAAAAAATAGGTTGATGAGTGAGTTTAAGATAAATGAAACATATCGGAACGAGGATTAAACACCAATAACCAATAATGAAATATCCAACGATAGTAACAACGGCATAAATCCATATTTTCTGCCAATAATGTAATTTTAATTTTTGATGAAACCTGTACTGTTTTTCCCATGATAAAATTTTATTGGTCTCACCTGTTTTCTCTACCAAATAACGTCCAAGCGGTAATATTGGAATAAATATTAGGGTCAGATAAACCGTGTCTACGTAGAGAGTTGTGCCGCATCCATTTAGAGACTCCATCGGAAAAATAAAACCCAAAGGATTTTTTCTTCTCTCATTAATGTCAACGGCAATATACGTCAACCCAGTTAAAATAATCGCCATTAGGAAATCCAAGAAAATAATAGTCGATTGAGCCAGATCAGTGTAGAAAAGGTTAATGACAACCTCGGAAAGTAAAATTGAAATCACGAAACACGCAAAAAATACTTTCAGATAGAATTTCATTCCGGCCATTTTATGAACCTCCGTATGAATTGACTGAATCCGGTATTTCCTCGTCCTCGCATTTCTCCGACCGGCTTATCCTCTCGGATTACGCATCTCTGCATATCTGCCTAATTATATCGTGATACGATATTGTTTTCGATATTGTTATCCGGGGATTATGGAATCTGTCAGATAATGGATGCACCCGGACTGTTGACAGATTCAGAAAAATAGTAAATTGCAACTCTCCCAATAAGGTCATTGCGAATCGGAACAATTGAAAGAGTCTGCATATCTTCCAAGATTATCGTATATAGATGGATAATAATCGTCAGGAGAAGCAATATCGATCATATATATTCTATCTTGAGAGGGATGATTCCATATTAACACACCCTCATTTGTGGGGATATTCTTGTCACCATAGTTGTATTTAGTTCTCCCGATAAAAGTGGGGTCGCCGCAAATTTTTAAAGTGTAAGTTTGGAGATTATACACTTGAAAATTTTTAAAATCCGAATTTTGATTATACGCTCCATACAACGTCAAATAGAGTGTGTTGATATCTGGGGCGCGCTGATTCGTTTTATCCCAAGAGAGGGTAATATTATCTTCTGTGCCAGTTAATTGAATTTGGCCGTTATTTTCGTTTGCGTTTGAATCACCGGCAAATCCCTTTTCAACAGGTACAAAATCACTAGGATACTCAAAAGAAAAACCGTATTTTGAGAATGTGATATTTTGATTTGATACGAACGAATCGTTTGAATTTTCTGGTGCCAATATTGATCCGGATAGGTTCGTGAGTGTCCCGATCACAAATAATCCGAACAAAGTGATAATTGTAATCACGAAAATCCAGGGAATAATTCCCCAAAAAATGCTTCGAGGATACACTTTAGTGATAATCCAACAAATTGCAAATAGAATAAGTAGGCATAGACCAAAAAAGAGAAAGAGTGATGCTATTTTTACCTCAATACTTGTGGGATTTGGTATTAATAATGTAAGAATAATCGAAAAAACACTTGAAAAGATCAAGATTGACCATTTGATATTACTGTTTTTTTGATTTGTCACGAATGGATACTAGTATTTGATGCATGATAAGTTTATTTAAATAAAGTTATTATGTCAGTCATGCATTTCTGTTTGTTTCTTGGCTTGAGCCAAACTGTGGTCAGATACAATAGACAATAATTATCGTTTCAAGAATTAATTGCGGAGACATGAAATTGAAGTATACTATAGTTTTAATCTTCCTCCTCGTAGGTGTTATTTGCATGAGTGGATGCACAAGCTCGGGATCAGCAAGCACGACCGCGCAAGCCACAATTGTTCCAACTCAATCTCCCGGGGTTATGACTCCGACACAAATAACGCCAACTGCCGTTCAACCGACTACACAGGGAGGATGCGTTTTAACTGAAACTGGATGTACACCCCTCCCCCCTTCACCAACAGTTCCCCCAATAGGAAATGAAACACTGCAAAATGATTCAATAATTGGGACTTATGTTTTTGACTTAAGTCAATTCAATTCAAATGATGTGGAAAGGTTGGATTATTTCTCATCAATAGGAAGTTCAGAATATGATTATAAAGTGGTCCCTCTCGATATTTCACCAGATATAAAATGGACTTTTAGAGATGATGGCGTCCTTTTATTTTTCCAAAATAACATCACTTGTAGTAATGATAGTCTACGGAGTGCTTGGAAAATCAGTAATGGTGTTTATATGAGAAACGGAATTTGGAAAAGACTGGAATCGGGAAATGATGGAATTACCTATCAAGTAAATCGAGAAAATCATATTTACACGGTCATCTACGATAATAACGAAGTTCGCTTGACTCAACCAACTATGTTGAACATGACAAAAATTAATTGAGTGGAGGTGATCAAGGAAAATTATTTTTACGACAGTTATTCAATCACAGATTAGTTACTATATTCAACCACGTTGTATCTATCCGCAGTTCGGGCAAATCCGAATCCGGCAGCATGATCTTACACAACTTCCTACGTATCGGTCTTTTGGATATGTATCTCACATTTCCTTCACGGGTTTAATTCTTATTCCTTTGTCTCGTTTATTTTCAATTTCACAAATATCTGGATTCAATTTTATACATTCTGCTTCTGGATGATTGTGAATCATATCAACAATCAATGCTACAAATTCGGGTCTCCTTACATCGTGAGTCCAGTTCCATCTTTGAAATATCCTAGTACACGGATTGTGTTTTCCGGACAATGGACATTTTGCACATTCTGGGTTCATCGGTATATCTTCCATGCTGTTACTACCTCCCAATACGATATTTATTATTATTTGCTTGTTTTTTTCTAACATTAAGTAATGATCCATAATATTTTTTTATATTGTAAATCAACGAAATTATTGATCTTTTTTGTAAGATTTGTGCTACCCATAGTAATCTATTTCGTCACAAACTCACGATTCAAGAATAATGCACCGATGTCACTATTGCGGGAAAATACTTTATGAAACCCCGTTAACATGCCACCGATGCGGACAGAGTTTCTGTCGAAATCACATCCCTTTCGAAAACCATCACTGTTCTGGGCATCAGCGACACGAACCTACCCCCCAAAAAAGATATTGCAGGAATTGCGGACGTGAAATAGTCGGACGCCCATTCATATGCATCCATTGCGGTTTGATCTTTTGTGATTTTTGTGGATTGCCGGAGAATCATGGATGTAAAGGGAATCCCTCCGATCCCAATCCTTTCAAACCTCCAAAGAAAAAAATCTCCTTTGAACCGCTATTCGAAAAAATCCGGGATCGTCTAACATTGAAAAATTTCACTATACTATCTATTTTGCTCATGCTGATTGGATTTTTTTCCGCTTATTACTTAATGAACGATTATCAAAAAGGAGTCTACCAACCGGTTTTTGAAATCGGCGTTTTCTTATTCTTCCTCGCTTATTTTACTTATACCTTAAAATGCTGGGGAACGGGGAGTAAGCTTTGTGCCGTTTTTATGCTTGCGATCCCCTTGCTTGCGTACTCCTTGGCAATATCAAAAATGTCAAATTACACGCCATTAACGCTCATCCTATATTCCCTCATTTTAATTGTTATCTTTGCAATCATTTCCGCGATTCCGTTGTACATATGCAATAAAGTGAAACGGGGAATCGAGAGACATGTACTCAAAAGAACCAGACGGACATACCAGTATTTCTGCCCCAACCCCTCTTACTCGTTCATTGGTGTGATCGTTGTTTCACTTTTGTTAGTTAATTATGGGGGAGTTGCGATGTTCGCCAATAATTTGAATAGTGCTTTACAATCAACCACAAATCACGGTTCAAATACGCAATATGCCTCACCAAGTTCTACATTAGACGGATCCGGGTATTCAACCCTTCAGACAACACAGACTAGTTCAATTAATTTTCCTCTCCCGATTCCTACTACAGAAAATTATGAAACGGGACTCACTTCAAGAACTTTCCCCTATGTCTTAAGGGGGCAATCTGGCACGATAAATCTTAATCTGTATTCTGGAGTCTATAACGAAATATCATCAGAGCCAACATTGTATCAGTGCACGCGATATAATGGAGATTCCAGTCCTTGCACAAGCAATGAACTTCAACAGTATTATCTGGATTATGTTAATAAACCGGATCAGGAGAAATACCTGGACAACCTGGTAAATTCCATTAAAGCGAAAACATCAAACCAAGATGATCAGGCGCGGATTGCTATAAGTCTGGTTCAGAATATCCCATACGATTATGCTAAATTAAATGGCGGCAACACTGGAAACACGCGTTATCCATATGAAGTACTATACGCCAATAAAGGGGTGTGTGAAGAGAAATCGTTACTTCTTGCCTATCTTTTAAGAGGTTTGGGCTATGGGGTTGTATTATTTGAGTATCCCTCAGAAAGTCACATGGCCGTTGGAATTAAAAGTCCAGCCGCTTATGCATACGATAACACCGGATATGCCTTTGTTGAAAGTACATCCCCGACAATCATCACAGATGATCAAGAAAATTATGTCAATGTTGGGAAACTGACGGAAACACCCAATGTATACACCATTTCTGATGGGATTTCTTTCAATTCTATCTCTGAAGAATATAATGACGCAAAAACCTTCAATCAGCTCGAATTAATATCCCAAGGTTCTGGCGGGATACTTGATCAAAATTATTATTATGCCTGGTTATCATTAGTCCAGAAATATGGATTGAAAACTAGCAATTAATAAATGATCCAGATTGCCGATCCCGCATAATCTGTTCTGACCCTTCATATCCTAAAAATACAATCGTGCGTATAAGATACAGCGACTTTACAAAAGAGTGGATGGCAAGTTCGAACCTGTTGCGTGGATGTACCCGGACTATGGACAGATACAAAGCTTCTTTCTTCTAAAAATTTTATCAAGGATGCTCATATTATCGTTATTTGCCGGGTATTTGTATGTTATAATATCTATAACCGTCACAACATCCATTTTTATGATTTTTAACATTGTGTTTTACACAACGGAGTGGTCTACCATCATCATCAGAACATGACAAACATGATGCACAACATTCTTTATTCCAATATTCTTGACGCTTTAAATAAATCGGGATATTGGGGTTTACTGCATACGAGGGAATTATCAGTTGTAATTGTCTTATTTCATCTTCAATTATTTTTTTAGTTTCTTCGAATTGTATTTCACGGTATTCTCTAATATTATCTTCTTTTAATCCACTCAAATTGCCCTTAGAACCGAATTTTTGAGATTTTATGGATTCCCCTTTAGCTTTGGATTTAGGTTTTATCAGACAATCAGGTTTCCATTCAACTTCTCGGTATAATTCGGTAGTTTCTTCAACACTCTTTTTGTATTTTGTTTCGGGGATTTCTTCATTGTATTTCTTGATATTACTTTTTAGTTCTTTTAAATTAAAATTGGGATTTTCTTTCTTTTTGAAAAAATGATTGTAAAGCCTATTGAAAATACCCATAATGGACCTTTTTTGTTTCATGGATTAATAATCGTATCTCAAAACCGTTATCTCATTCTTTGGGATATATGATTTTATCCATTTCTGGAGTAGATTTGTCACCTCGTGGCAACTTGACAAAACCAAATTAATAATTAATCCCGAGATCTCCTATGCCCATAATTTTTTGGTTTTGCTTCAACCCATGTTTTCGATTTCCCACAACGTACACATCTTTGTGTCCAGTCAATGACATTAGACATAGACATATCATGACCGTACTTTTTTCCCCATTTGTGAAATCCTAATTTACACAAAATCCTGCCGATAAACTCTTGGGCCATAATTCATCTAAAGGTAATCTCTACCACCTACTAAATTAATAAAACTGTTCTAGATTTCGCAAGGCAAGGGGAATATTAAGAGAAATCATTTATATTCAGAAATCCTTTTTCAAACCATGTATCAAATATCCCCACGCGATTTTTCAAAATTAAATCGTGCCATTGGCGACGAGATTGAGAAAGTTTTGTTAAAATTCGTCTCCGATGGAAAAATTAAAGTTATTCCTGATGAAAAACCAATAAAATCCACTCCTACCATGGGTGAGAAACGAAAAAGAGGAAGACCGCGCAAGGTTGAACCCGATGAAAAAATCGTACAAAAAGAGAAGAGGCCGCGAGGGAGACCCCGCAAGGTCAAAACGGACGAAACTAAACCCGCCGATGGTCCTAAACGCAAACGTGGAAGACCAAAGAAAATTGTAACTCTAGAATCTGAAAAGTCCAACTGAAAAACGGTTGAAATTTTAGAATACCCCAACTTTTTTAGTACGGCATTTGATTTCCTCGAAGAACCTATCTTGAATAATCTAAAAAAAGTTATACGGTTCCGGCAGTCTCGTAAACCTGAGTAAGAAACCGTGCCTCGAAGACCTCAATGATCGGGAGGACTATGAGGAGGATTATCCCTGCAATAACAAGTCCAACTATTGGCAGGGCAATGATCAGTGCCGTAAGGATGGCCCAGAGAATGAGAACCGGGATACCGACTACGATGGTAACGATAATGAGTGCAAGGATATACGAGAGCCATCCGATCTTTTTTATGGTGGCAAAAATTTCACCAAAATTAAAAGCATCGCCGAAGTTCCCGGTTCGTGCAAAGCGGATCATTCCGATGGGCGCGACAATGGCAATGATGATTGCGACTATGATCAGGATAACTGCAAGGATCCCGGCACCGGCAAGACCTGTCATTGCTGCGGTTGGGTTACTCCCCATTTGGGTTACAAACGTTGCACCGATCACAAGGAATTCTAATATCAAAATGGGGATCGCATAGATAAATCCGACAATCAACAGGAGAATTCCATCAACAAATAACTTACTCCAGCCATCCACTTCGGGTGCAGGTTTGGTTCCCCGGTATACGCTCATGATATACCCCATCAGGGGTATTGCCAGAATAAGTGTGGCGATAATCAAGAGCAGCCACGTGTTCACTTTGTCGATTATACCCTCTTTTACATAAGTAAAAGAATTCCCGATCATGGTTCCATAGTCCATTTCATTCACCACGAAGAGTCATAGTATGTTTCTTCTCATAAAACAGTCGCTAAAAATGATGGTTAATTTTCCATTATTGCATAAGAGAAAAACAATATTTTCGACTCTGTAAAAAAAATCTCAGTAGATATATTGTTGCGATGGCGACTGATTTGAAAATTTAACGAGGTGAAATTTCAGTCACCAATCGCCAACCCCACAGCACCCTACAGAGCCTGTTTTTTGATTATTGATCAGTGAACCGGAAAGCTCCTTCCGGTACCGCGATCTCAAACCGTGCACCCTTGCCCCGTACACCGGTCTCGCTGATAGAAATGCCGGTAATCGAGAGTATCTCGCGGGAGAGGAAGAGACCGAGACCGGTATGTTTACCAAAACCTTTGGTGAATAAATCCTTTTTATCCTCAGCGCTAATACCGCTCCCATTGTCTTCAAAAATGATGTGGAGATTGCCATCGGTTTCATGTGCCGTGACACGAATGGAAGTGATGTTCTCACCTCCGTAGTGCAGCGAGTTGTCGAATAGGTTATAAAATACTTTTTCGAGCAGGGGATCGGCATACACCTCAAGACTGGCGCAGCATGTGACTTCAAGTCTTATATCCCCCAAGGGGAGAGCAGCTCCTGCTCTTTTCACAAGTGCACTTACATTCTGCCAGACGGAGGATTTCGCACCAATATCTTCATAATCCTCAGTGAAATCGATCTGTTCTGCGAGAACCTCGGCGATTTTCAGTTCCTTTGTAATAAACTCCTTAAGCTCAGCCGGGTTATCAATTGCATTCATGCAAAGATCGATATAGGCATTTAATGCCACCAGCTGGTTTTTCATATCATGACGGGTAATCCCGGAGAGCAATTTGAGTTTATTATTTAACATGCGAAGATTGTCTTCAGCCCGCTTGAGGTCGGTGATGTCCCGTACTGACCCCAGGAAACCGATAGTATTCCCGGATGCATCTTTACGGGCAACTGAGGTGATGAGAGCGTTGATAATTGTCCCGTCTTTTTTCTTTAAATCAACTGGATATTCAAATGAATACCCTTTTTCATGAACATACTCGATTTGGGTGTCCCTGTCGCGGGGATTTGCATACATGAGGACGAGGTTGGTCTTGAGCAGATCGTCCCTGCTATCATAACCAAACATTTCAACCGCTGCATCGTTGAAATCCACCCATCTGCCGTCCAAAGTAGTGATAAAAATGCAATCCCGCGAAGTGAGAAAGAAAGCCCGGTATTTCTCTTCACTCTCCCTCAATGCATCTTCAGCTTGTTTGCGTTCGGTGATATCGGTGATCACAGACAGGAATGCAGGCTCACCCCGGTCATTGATTGCCACGGTATTGACTATGCAGTGCCTGATAGTGCCGTCCCTGAGCTGGATATCAAGCTCGCGGAGCGGAGACGGGGAAGCTCCGTTACGGGTTGTCTTGCTAAACGTCCTCGAAGCCTCCGCACTTGCAGGGGTCATGAAGGAATAGATTGATTGTCCAACAAGGGTTTCCCGGGAGGGTTCTATGAGCCGGGCCGCTGCCGGGTTGGCATAAAGAATGAACTCTCCATCGTGGACGATAATATAATCAGGGAGGTTGTCTGCAAGGTTCCGGGTACTGCTCCTCGCTTTGCCGGAGCTCGGTCTGGGACCGGGCCATATTGAGCAACAGGAAGAAGACCGTGGCGACGATATCCATGAGGATAGTGACGGTAAAAAAGATGGGATTTATGGGATCCGGGCCTGAAAGCGAGTGATCCCCGGGGGTGATAATCGCTCTAATGATGATTGCAGTCCAGAAGAGTGCCGTGATAAAAAGGGCAGCGGCAAATCCATACCTGAGCGACCAGGTTTCCAGTTCCCGGAATCGAATCGCAATGAGGGAGGCCGCAAGGAGGCTGGGAACGATGAGCAGCCCAATGATCACGCCACGAATGACAACCGAATCGAAACTGAAAGTAAAATAGAGAAACAGAATAGCAGACGGAATAAGGGCGCTGTAGATGATCGGGGAGAGCGCCTTTGACAGGAAATATTTCCTGGTACTGTCTAGCCGCATCATAATCGAGAGCGGGATCAAAAGATTTCCTACAGTTGAGGAAAGCAGAACGGGCACGGATCCGCCGAGCATGTACAGGAAATACCCGCATGATGTGACCAGCAGGGCGAGCATCCATGTCTTGAACCCGCGGTGGGTCTTCTGGGTCTTCCAGAAAGAAAAGAGCATCAGTGTGAGAAAGACGTTGACGAGAAAGAGGACAAGAAAAAGAGTTCTCAAATCAGGCGTCCACATGGTATCAAACTCTGCCCGGGGTTACCTCTCCGGACATTAGTATATAGTAATAAGTGGGGAGCATTTTTATTCTATTGTTATCAGGGTTCTGGTTCGTTGTCGGGACTTTTAATAGTCAACATTGATAGGTCACGACGATATTAATTTTGTTAAGTCCCGTTAACGCAACAAGATCTATCGCCTAGATCCGTGTCCCGGTTCTGATTTTTCCGGCGATTTTACTGGTATAAAATTTTCCAAAATTTTGGATTTATATCGTTCCTTTAATAGGAAATAAAAAATACATTGGGGATTTCCTCTTTGGGGCACCACCACGTAGTGCCAACCTGTGGAAACTATGCCAAACATACCGAGGCAAGGATTGCGGAGCGACATGGCCGCAGATGCTGATAGGTTCATGGTTGATCTTTAATTTTTCTTCGGAAAAACCTCCTATCAACCGCCAACTTATCAGAATACACCAGACATCCGCGCTCTCCTCTGAGGTCTGGATCCAAGTCTCTTCAGAAGGAATTGATCGATGAATACTAGGGAGTTTCTTTGGTTCCAACACAACGGAACACTACGGTAAAATGCGATGTATCTTTTACGACGTAAATCTGTTGTTTTTTCTCAAAACAAAAAACACCTCAAAATAATCATCCATTTTTAGTGACAAAACCTTACAAAAAACCGTTGGAATTTGATCCCGATGGACCTATAAATAGTAATAAACGCCAGAAATGCGAGAGATTCCTGCCAAAATTGGTAAGGATCTCTCGCTGTTTTTAAGTCAATCCACGTTGGTGATTCTGAGGCGTCTACAGCAGATATTTGATTTCCTCTCGTAAAAAAGTCCGAACCCGTCAATATTTCCTCAGAACCGCATTGTTCAATTATACGGGGGTAGGCTCGGAATTTTTCTGAAAACACCCCTCATGTACGAGGAAACACATCCGATTTATCGTAATTCTATGGCACTTCTGCGAGAAATTTCCGGTTTTGCTCGCAAGATTGAGTTAAGCTTGCGAGAAAATACTCGATTAAATAGCTCTAATCATGAAAAAGGGGCTAGAAATTAGTTATTTTAAGGTTCTTCGCATAGATCTGAATGCCCCTTGGTTGTTTGGGGTGGCATGAGGGAAAACGCATGGACAAACATGAGTTGTTATATTGGGTCGGCAACGGGTCGCTGGTGACGGTATCGCTGGCGCTCGCCGTGCTGGATCGACTGACTTCAGGAGTCTGTCACAACAGTAACCATGGAGGGATAACGATGTCAAATGATGATGAAACATTAGATTTACGAACGGGAGATCTCGTCCTCCTGCAATATCAGGGAAAGAGTCCCGATGGGCATGTTTTCGAGTTTGTAGATAAAGCCGGAACAATGGATGATACTGCTGGGCCGGATAACTCTGACTCTGCGAACAGTCAGCAGGAACCCGCTGTGGCGACGGGGTTCCCAACTACGGACCCCCGAGTGGATAAAGATCCAGAATCGGTTATTCAGATATTGGAGCGGCAACGAACGGTTCTCGATCAGGCGATTGCCGAGTTACGCGGAACATCACCCGGCAATCCTGATTCGGTCATTCCCGGGAAGACGGCTGATACTACTATGATCCAAAGTTCCAAGGATGGATCGCCGGCGGTGCAGCCCCGTCGATTCCGGGCATCTGACCGGAAAGATGCGGGTCGCCGCTAAAATTCACTTTTTTTCTGGAGTCCGCGAAATGTTCGCTCACTCTCCGGAAGAGACTCTGGTCAAGAGAAGGACAATTAAACTTGTACTGCGATTATGTCCACAGAATTGACACAACAGATTACTCGTAAAATAGAAATATCTACGCGAGTTATTGTGGTTGAGGGAATATATGGCGAGAAAAGTGGCGGATCGTGAACTTAAATTAAAGATACTGGAATGCTTGATTGCCCGGAGAGAAGCAACGACACAGTATCTGATTGAATTTACAGAGGTCAATAAAAAATACAAAAACTCGTACGCTGCTTTGACAAAGCCATTGGAGGAACTCCGCACTGAGGAAGTTATCGATATCAAGGAAGAAAAATTGAAGGAATCGGTTGGCGGGCCTAAATCGGTATACCTCATAAGAAAGAACACTGCCGCTATTCTAGAGATTTATACCAATTACAGGGAACTCAGAGAGAATTTGTATCGTACTGACTGGGTTCTCGACGCCCTGGTGAATGAACGATTCCCCCCTCACTTTTCAAAGGGCGATAAGGGTAAACTGAAACGCTATTTGGGGGCATCACCCAGTTACTTTGAACTGGCTCTTGTCAATAACGAAATCGATACGATAGTAGAAAGATGGTTCCAATATCTCATGGCACGTCTGATCTGGCCCCCGGCAACCCGACCTGTCGATGCAAACGGAAAGAGAATAGCATTGCCGTTTTTCTATTACGACAGGTTTTTCGAAGTGTGCGTATTTTTCGATATGATGCGGGGTTGGCAGACCGAGCGTGGTGGTGAATTGCTTAAAGAGCGGGAACGGTTAGAGTATGAGCAGAGAAATGAAAACGAACGTTTGTTCCCCGTGAAGAAATGAGGGAATTATCGGATAACTGATAAGGTACGACAGTTACGAGATCAGTTTTGTAATCTTCCGGAGAAGGTCCGGGTTGTCTTTCATCCGGCCGGCCAAGGCAAACATATCCTTCAGGTTGGATAACATGGCCGGGTCGGCCATAACAGTCCGGAAGAGTTCGGTCCCTGCCTTGACATCTGCCTGTAACTTGGTCAATTCCTCCTCGACCTTCATATATTTCTTGAGGAGGTATTCAAGGGTTTCAGCATGTTTCTCCGTCTTCGCTGCCTGATCCTGCATCGTTTGCTTTAACTCGTTCTCCAATTCTTTTATCTGTTTATTGCCGGTGACCGAGACCATATGCATTCCTTGAAGATACTCGGCAGCAACGGTGTTCTCATCATATCTCCTGTATGAACCTGACAGGTATGATGCGTGACCGGCTAAAAATTCTGGGATCTCCTTGCTGATAACCAAACTCATCTGGCTCAAGAAAAATTTTCGAAATCCGTGAATCCGTAACTGATTCCTACCTGTCACGTCATCTTTTGTCAGTTCCCCACTTGCTGCCAGTGCATCATTCCACCATGCGGTTACGGATGCATCGCTGAATGGGAAGAGGCGGGTATCCTCAGCCGACTTGATGCTGGCAAGTCCCCTCTCAATCAGTTTCTTGCTCTTGGCGTTGCTCATCTCGATATATTGACCGCGAACCTTCAACCACTCCTGAACAGCTGCCGCTGCTTCGTCGGAAATAAAAGTATACCTTTGCGTCTTGGTTTTGGTATTCTCTCCCCGAAATGTCATCTTGACAGGGTGATTATTAAAATCCACGTCGTTGATACTGACGGTTAACATCTCGTTGAGGCGGGCCCCGTTACTCGCGAGGCATAAAAAAAGTGCCTTGCCTTGTATTGTGCAGTGCTGGAGTGCCGCATTGATGATCTTGGTGTTCAATGCCCTGTCAACGGTCGCCGCACTGCCCTTCATGGTTTCCCGACGTATATCCTGACTGGTACCCTTGCTGATGGTAATCCCGTGATAGGTCATTGCATACCTGACCAGGGTCATCGTTTGCTTTGCAGATAGTGCCGGGCGTGTTTCTATCAGGTGTTCGGAAAACCGGATAAAGTCTGCATCGTTATCACGCTTGGAGAGTAAGTACAGTTCGAAAAGCGAGTTGTAATCTGGTGCCGGGATTTTACCTGCTTTGATATCTTCTTTCTTCAAACCGTAGATACAACGCAGGAAAGATTCGATTGAATTCTTATACCCCGCCCGGCTGCTTGAATTGCTATACCCGGATAAAAACTTCGCCAGCTTTGGGATTGTGGCGCTGGTAGTGTCCTGTTTTCTCTCTGCCCTCTTTGCCATGCAGGAGAGTGCGCGTCGTGAGATTATAATGGTTTTGTAAAAATACTGACACATGTCAGAGTTTATTTTTAAAAAGTTTGGCAGCGCTGTTGAACGAATTTCAAAAATGCCGGTAACACCATAAACTTCTTTGAGATATTTCAGCAACCGCGCCGGCTTTTTTTGGAAAAGGCGGAAAGCCGGAAAATCCCGGTGAATATTTTGAGCGGGCGGAGGGGGGAGATGGATGTCTACCCCACCTTGTATAGGGTGCTGGGAGGAGTACTGCTCTACCCTAATCCGGGCTCAATCTGACCTCCGTTTACCCATTTCCTGATCGAAAAGAAGCCCGTATCGGGCTCCGTTTAAAAATAAGCCCAAATCAGCCTTATTTCGACAATCGGACGAAATAAAAGGTTCACGTATTCGCGTTTTGAGACCCTTTTTTGGTCCGGATGGGTTTTCGGTTTATCCTGAAAATCGTGGCCGTTCTAGGGGCGTCTATGGCCGATTATGGGCATTATATGGGGCTCAATTTAGGCTTATTTTGGCAAATGGAGCCATTTATGAGCACTGATTTTCGGACAGGGAGATTGGACGGTGTTACGGGCCCGGATTTATCAACGAATAAGTATTCCGGGAGCACATTCTATGACAGATAAAACGCAGGTGACCCGGATCTTTTTTCAAAATCTTCAGCTGCCGGATCGATTATTTTTGCAAATCCTCAGCTCACGGTACGGAATTTTCCGGAAATCTTCGGGTCGGAGCCGCCGGAGGTTCCGGTTTGTGTGATGGGGATATCGTGGGGGCTGTCGCCCCCACACCCCCACGAGCGAGGAGTGCCGCCGCCCCCGAAGGGACGCCCCCGCGGCGGATCAATTTACCGGAGAGGGCATTACACGGGTAATCAGCCCCGCCGTGCCCCGTGAGGGACCCTGAGGCGGGGATGCATCGCTCCCTGCTGCGAGTTCGTTGCAGGCCATCATCAGCGGCTTGAAGGGTTTGTGGTGTGGGCCACCACCTTATCATGAATCGAAGAGATGACCGTTCATTACATCTTTAGACTTCGGAAAAGAGCTTCCTGTTAATGCACTGCAATTTAAGAATTATACCCGGATAATGTTTTCTTTGAGGGAATTTCCAATGAAAATAATTTTTCAAGTCGTTTCAATCCTTCTTTTGTAAATTTATGAATTTGGTTATAATTTACAATTAACGGATTTTTATCATCGTAGTATTCCAGTGGATTAAAATTTTTATTGTAATTGGGATACCGAGTTTTTTGTTCATGATGCTGCGTTAATATTCCGAGATAAAAAAGCGGATCAATGGCAAAGTACTGATAATACACAAATAATATCGCATGGCTTATCCCTTCATTCGTGAATGATTCACATTCTTTATCTATTATTTTTTCAACTGTCAAAAAAGGAGTATGATGTTTATGACACAAAATTTTCATTTCATCCTTGATATAAACCTTCCATATTTCGATTATTTCTTTCCTAATTTTATCAGATACATTTTCGCTTTTCAATAATTTCAGTGTTGATTTAGCTTCAATGCTTTTTTCTTCAAGAATATTGAGATATTTAATTATTTCATCTGAAGTTAAATCAAGTTTATCGATTAATCGAAAATTGTCTTCGATTTGTTTTAAAAGATCGTCAATATCTCGATTTATCTCTCTAAAAAAAGCAAAATTTTCAATAAGAAAATATTGAACATAATCTTCATTCGGGTTAGATTTTATAAACTCTACAATCTTCTGATATTGTTCTAAAGAGACTGGGTAGGCATTCGTTACATTATGGCCGATCAATTGCATGTTTTTTGCAATGTTTTCGTCAAATAATCCACTATAATATCCAAAGGATTTCACTGCCTTTTCGACACTTTGCTGAAGATGAAAAATCGATCGTGCGTAATGTTTGTTTTTAAATAACAATCGAGAGACCTGCAAATCCTCATAAGCATTTGAAAGTGTTATTTTGGCCAAATTTGGATTCGATTTTGGAATAGAATGAATAGTTTTCATTTACCTAGTCGATTTATTGGAATAATTGTTCTATGGATTATTGAATGTATGGCTCTCACTAACTACGCACCGTATATTTCTACGCTTCTATCCCTATCATTTCATGCGTAAACTCCTCATCACTCGCCATATGCTCTGCCCCACTATGCCTCATGAGGGGCCCAGAGGCAGGGAGCCTTCGCTAATATTTCATAAAAAAGCAATCCGCACTATTCCGAAAAAAGATACACAAGGATCTAAGCTTTCCTCTCAAGCATCGTCTTCAAAAACTGCCCGGTGTAACTCTCCGGTACCGCAGCCACGTGTTCCGGTGTCCCGGTCGCCACGATCTCGCCGCCGGCATCCCCTCCCTCGGGCCCGATATCGATGAGATAATCGGCTGACTTGATCACATCGAGGTTGTGCTCGATCACGACCACGGTGTTGCCCTTCTCTACGAGATCGTCGAGCACCTTGATCAGCTTCTTCGTGTCGTCGAAGTGGAGCCCGGTGGTCGGCTCGTCCAGCAGGTACAGGGTTTTTCCTGTCGCCCTCTTCGCGAGTTCCCGGGTGAGCTTGATCCTTTGTGCCTCCCCGCCCGAAAGCGTAGTCGCGCTCTGGCCGAGCTTGACATAATCGAGGCCGACCCGGGAGAGCATCTCGAGCTTGCCCCGGATCGAGGGGATGTTCTCGAAGAGTGCCATCGCTTCCTCGACGCTCATGTCGAGAATGTCCGCGATTGACTTGCCTTTGTATTTCACTTCGAGCGTCTCGCGGTTGTAGCGCTTGCCTTTGCACTCCTCGCACTCGATATAGACATCGGGCAGGAAGTTCATCTCGATCTTGATCAGGCCGTCACCTTCGCAGGCTTCGCACCGCCCGCCCCTGATGTTAAACGAGAACCGCCCGGGCTTGTAGCCCCGCATCTTTGCCTCTTTTGTCTCCGCAAAGACCGTCCGGATCTCGTCGAAGACCTTGGTGTAGGTCGCCGGGTTCGAGCGCGGTGTGCGGCCGATCGGGCTCTGGTCGATCACGATCACCTTGTCGATCTCGGAATCGAACGTGATCGCCGTGTGCGCTCCCGCCTGCTCCCGGGAGCCGTACAGCTTCTGCATCATGCCCTTGTACAGCGTGTCGTAGACGAGCGTGGACTTGCCCGAGCCCGAGACCCCGGTCACGACCGAGAAGAGGCCGATCGGGATCTTCACATCGATGTTTTTCAGGTTATTCTCTTTGCAGCCTTTGACAGTCACATATTTTTTGGCCTTCCGGCGCGTTCCGGGTACATCGATCTTCTTTTTCCCGGCGAGGTACTGCCCGGTGAGGGACTTCTTGTTCTTCTCGATCTGTTGCGGCGTTCCTTCGGCTACAATCGCTCCCCCGTGGAGCCCGGCGCCGGGGCCGATATCGATCACATGGTCGGCAGAGCGGATCATATCCTCATCGTGCTCCACGACAATCAGCGTGTTTCCTATATCGCGCAGCGTCCGCAGGGTGCCGATCAGCTTCCGGTTGTCCCGCTGGTGCAGCCCGATAGAAGGCTCGTCGAGCACGTAGAGTACGCCCATCAGGTTCGAGCCGATCTGGGTGGCAAGCCGGATCCGCTGCGCTTCCCCACCGGAGAGCGTCCCGGCGTTCCGCGAGAGTGTCAGGTACCCGAGACCGACTTTTTCCAGGAACAGCAGGCGCGACCGGATCTCCTTGATGATTTGCCGGGCGATCCCCTCCTCTTTCTCGGTGAGCCGGAGACCGGCGAAGTACGCGAGGCAGGCAGTGACTGAGAGATCGGTGACATCGATGATCGATTTGTCATTGATCCGGACAGCGAGCACCTTGTCCTTGAGCCGCTTTCCCTTACAGGCCGGGCAGGGGAAGACCCGCATATAATTCTCCAGCTCCCGCTTCCGCCACTCGGACTGGGTCTGGGCATAGAGCCGGGCGGTCTGCGGCAGGAGGCCCTCCCACTCGCCGTTGTGCGACCACTGGGCATCCCCGTTTTTCATGCTCATCGAGAAGTGCATCCTCTCACCTGAACCGTACATCAGCGCATTATACTGCCGCTCGTCCAGGTCCTTTATCGGGGTCAAGGCAGAAAAGCCGAAGTGCTTTGCCACCGTTGCCAGGTACTGGCCCCTGAAGCCGTCCATCGGGTTCCGGTACGGCGCCACTGCACCGTCCGCGATGCACCGGTCCTTGTCGGGGATGATGAGATCGGCGTCGAACTCCATCTTGACGCCAAGGCCGTGGCACTCCCCGCAGGCCCCGAACGGGCTGTTGAACGAGAACATCCTTGGCTGGAGTTCCTCGAAGGCGAGGCCGCAGACCGGGCAGGCAAGGAGCGAGGAGTAGGTCGATTCTTTTCCTTCCTCGTCGGCCACAAGGACGAGCCCCTCGGACTTTTTGAGCGTGTTCTCGACTGCCTCAGCCAGCCGGGACCGGTCGGAGGTATCCAGCCGGTCAATCACGATCTCGATATCCTGCTTCTTGTACCGGTCAAGGGTCATTTCCTCATCGGTGCGGATGATCTTTTTGTTCACCCGGACCCGGGCATAGCCTTCCTTATTGAGGTCTTTTAACAGCTGCTGGTAGGTCCCTTTCTTCTGCCGGACTATTGGAGCAAGGACCGTGACCATGCCCGGGTGCTCCGCGGCGATCTGGTCGGCGATCCGGTCCGGGCTCTGAGCGGCAATCGGGATATTGTGCTCCGGGCAGTATGGCATCCCGATCCGGGCAAAGAGCAGCCGGAGATAATCGTAGATCTCGGTGGTGGTCCCCACGGTCGAACGGGGATTTTTGGACGTGGTCTTCTGCTCGATCGAGATGGCTGGCGAAAGCCCTTCAATAGAATCCACGTCGGGCTTCTGCATCATGCCAAGGAACTGCCGGGCGTAGGAGGAGAGGGACTCGACGTACCGCCGCTGGCCTTCGGCATAGAGCGTGTCAAACGCAAGGGTCGACTTACCCGAGCCCGAGACCCCCGTTATCACGATTAACTTGTCACGGGGGATCTCCACATTGATATTTTTCAGGTTGTGCTGGCGCGCACCCTTAATGATGATGTTTTTCATGCTGGTGTGAGGTACCAATGGACGCCGGTATTTAAAGAGATATATTTCGGGGCATGAAAGTAAAGATCGTCGGACCACCTTAAACTCGGAATTGCAAAAGGTGCCGGCAGGGTGTGCGGCTAAATACCGGCTCCTCCCAATAGTTC
Source organism: uncultured Methanoregulaceae archaeon (assembly GCA_963717525.1). Taxonomy (GTDB): domain Archaea; phylum Halobacteriota; class Methanomicrobia; order Methanomicrobiales; family Methanospirillaceae; genus Methanoregula. The sequence continues at coordinate 1,096,157 of OY970343.1, read as the reverse complement.
CGGGTATAAGGTGAATCAATGCCTGTCGTTATACTCAAGGTGCGTAAAGGCTGGACAACGGAACAGAAACGCAAAATTGTAAAAGAGTTTACGAATATCCTTGTCTCAACCCTGAAGATCGACCCGGATCTCGTCACGATCATGATCGATGAACACAGCCTCGAAGACATTGGTCACGCCGGCGTGCTCCGGTGCGATGAACATTAAATTTTCTTCCTTTGAGTTTTGGCTCTGCAGAACACTTCTTTTTTTAAACACAAGCTCTGCAGAAATAATCCTAAATGGATGATGAACGCTCTTAGGGGCTGCTGCCCCCGCCACTCGGGCATCCTCTGGTTGCGATGATGCCGTATTACCTGCACATAAAAATGGAATGATTGAGGATTTTCTTGTATAGGTGTAGAGTGCCACAATTAATGTCCGATTTGTTGACAGAGTTTATGTCCGCTTGATAGACATTTTCTGTTTTTATTAAAATTAATTTCGTTGTGATAGACTGATGTCGGAGTCATCCAGTTCAGGATCTCCTGCTTTCTCCAGTTGTTGTACTGGTGGTCGAAGGACCAGAGTTCCCGTTTGAAGTGGCTTAACGAATAGAATTCCTTGAGGGCAATGAGTTCCTGATAGAGAGTCTTGTGATACCGTTCAATCTTGCCACGGCCACGCGGGTTGTACGGCCGGCCGAAGATCAGTTTGATACCGTTTTTCTGTGCTTCAGCTTTGAAGACTTTTGAGACAAACTGTTTCCCATTATCGAGATAAATTTCACGAGGGATTCGTCCGGTGCGGAGCGCCCAGCGAAGAGCGTTGACCGCTGATGCAGCATCTTTGTGAAGATAGACCTTGCTTTTCACCCGATACCGGGAGCAGTCATCAGTAAAACCGGTGACATAGACCTTGCCGACACCCCGGATACGAAACTGGAACGTATCACCCTGCCACATGCTGTCAACGTGACGACGTTGGAATCGTTTGCCGGCTGGCTGAGGTTTTGCTTTGACACGAATGAGAAGTCCATGCTTTTTGAGGATACGATGGACTGTCCTCCAGGAACAGGCCAGATCAAACTGGTACTTGATACGACGGGCGCCCCATGCAGGATATTTCTCTTTGAGCCGGATAATTCGTCGTTCCAGTGACGGAGATATTGCCCGAGGGGATCGTTTCGGCCCGGTCTTTTTGGGTCGCAACCCATCCACCAGGTCTTCACGATGGGCCTTGGCCCAGCGTCTCACCGTCCTTTCGGAGATGCTATACGTCTCTCCGATCTCTCGTGCGCTTCGTATTCCTTCTTCATAGAATACGACTGATTTGGTTCTGATTTCCATGGTCGCTTTCACCCGCAAGCACCTCTTCGGTGCTCTTGAAAGCGGACATAAATACTGTCACTGTTTTAGGACAGAAACTCTGGCACTATACATATAGGTAATACTGGATGCATCGCCATGCGCCCCGTCCCCCCCGGGGGATTGGTGGCGCAAGAGGGGGGCGACATTTATAAAAAAAAGTGCCGGAGATATGATCTCTGGCTTACTGCATCCGGCTCCCTTTCTTGCGCTCCTCGTAGGAGATTTGGGTGCTCCTCCCGGGGGTAAGCTCGTCCTTATCATTCTCCTCGTTCTGGAACCGCTCCTCCAGAGGGATGCTTGCACTCCTCCCTTTGGTGAGCGTCCGCTCCTCTTCCCGGGAACTCCGGAACCGTTCATCGAGAGGAATACTTGCGCTTCTTCCTGCGGTGAGTGTCCGGTCTTCGTCCCGCACGCTCCGGAACCTCTCCTCGATTGATATGGCCGTGCTCTGCACGCGTGCGCCGGGAGCGCCCCGGGGGATGTCCCGCGGCGAATCCGCAGCCGGGATGAAATCAATCCCTGCCTCGTCCCGTCCTGCCCTGCCGGCGGCCGTGCCCCGGCTCGCGGGGTGCAACGGGGCGCGTGCCGCCGGCGTGCCCTGCGCACCGCTGGTTTCGGCGGACGCGTGGCGCTGGCCCGTGTACGCAAACCTGCCCTGGCCGGGCGCTGAGGCCCGGATCTTCTGCACCTGCTCATCGATCTCCGCCTCTGTTTCGCGGGCACTCTTCTCGGAGAACATCAAAAACTGGAGGAAGGCCTCAAGTTCGCAGAAGACCGATACGTCCAGCCGATCAAAGAACAGCTGCCGCTCCACATCGCCGTACCACCCTCCCTTACGGATGGTGATTGTCTTGTTCCGGGGGTCGAACACATAGACCCGTTCTATGCTGCCGTCGCGCCCGAACGCGGTCTCGGCCACCCCGCTGCCCTCGAAGGAGAATGTCTTTCCCACGGCACCATAATCCCCGCCTTCCCGCATCACAATCTGGCGGCCCCCGGCCTCGTACCGGTAGGTCCGGGGCGGGCTCCCGAACGAGAAGGTCTCTTCGAGCATCCCGTAGTTGTCAAAGACGAACCGGCGGAGAATCTTATTCGGCTGTCCGGGATCGTTCTCCGTCATTGTGTTCGTGGCCGGGTCGAACCGGTACAGCCTCCGCGTCACGTCATGGCTGTCCAGCACCCTGACCCCGCCCGGGCTGTACCGGTATACCCGGCTGATTGATTCCCGCTGGCTCCCGGTAAATTCGGTGATGACTGATTCGGTCATGGTTTACTTCCTCTGGAGTCTGCCTGATTTTTTAAGTATTGCATCTTCTCATAAAAAGGGTTGTTCCCCAGGGAAAGACAACCGGGGCAAAAATGAAGCCGGATCCGCAAAGGTTCATTCCCTTCCGGTGCGTATAGATCAGGCATTATGACAGCAGAATTCCCGGGGACGACCCAGTTACCGGAACCGGTCCCGCACCGGCAGCTGTTTCCCCGCCCGTGACAGAAGAGGAGCGTCCGCGACTGGAACATGCCAGAACCCTTCACCTCGCAAACTGGTCCATCCGGTTCTGGGCATGGCTGATCGATATCATCCTCGTTCTCCTTCTCCTGAATATTGTTGATTCGATTATCTTTGGGGCGATTCATCCCTTTTGGGAAATCCTGAACGGGAGGCTCCTGGATCTCGGTTTCCATTCGCTCTTTTTCTTCCTGTACTGGACCATTTTTGAGAGCTACAAGGGGCAGTCGATCGGCAAGATGGTGATGAACATCCGGGTCGTGAACCGCGACGGGACGCGGATCCACGGGGGGACAGCTGCCATCGAAAGTCTGGGAAAGGCGTTTATTCTCGTCCTTGCCCTCGACTGCCTGATCGGGTGGCTCGCGATGCCTCAGACAAAACTCCGGGTTTTCAACCGGATCTCCAACACGATCGTGATAAAAACCGATTACCGGGAGCCTGAAGGCATCCAGTACGTGAAGGAAAAGGAATAAGCCGGGCACCCGGTGTCCCGGATTCTTCCCGCCTTTTGAGATTCCTGTTTTTTTTGGAAAATTTTTCCCATTATTTCCGGCCGTATTATGGGTGACATCCGGCCGTTCGCAGAATTTATTGGTTCAGCCGCTGTATAAAAACAGTATGCCTCTTGCATCAGAGCCGGTGCCCACCATCGAATCGATGTACCGCCAGAAGGACGGCAGGGTCTTAATCGAGATCAAGCTGACCTCCGTAATCCAGCTCTTCAACTCCTTTGATCCTGCCCCCTTCTACGAAAAAGAGCTCGATTCTGAAGCAGAAGGCTATATTGTGGATACGGTCCAGGACTTTCCGGCAAAGACAAAATTTATGATCCATATCTTCCTCCCCCCTGCCATTGCAGCGAGCGAGGAGGCAAAGAAGATCATTCCCGCCATCCACAACCATTTCCAGTACCGGATGCTGGTGACGGAGCGGAAGTTCCGGGCAAAATTCCGGTTCGGCCGGTTCAGCCTTATTGTCGGGCTTTCGTTCCTCGCAATAGCCCTTGTCGCCAGCCAGATTGTCGCAAGCATGAATTCCTCCTCTATCGCTCTCCAGCTCATCTCCTATGCGCTCCTGATCATCGGCTGGGTGGCGATGTGGCAGCCGGTTACCACACTCCTGTACCAGCTCTGGCCGATCATCCGGCTCAAGAGGATCTACGAGAGGATCAGCACCATGGAGATCGAGATCCTGCCCCTGATCGCGTGATTTTTCCTGCAGAAAAGAATAAAAGATCCATCAGATCTGGTCGATCTCTGGTATGAGTTTCTGTTCGAGCTGCTTGTGGCAGGCATCACAGAATCTCTTCTTTTTCCCATTGAGTTCGTCGAGTGTATCCGGGCAGAACATGATGCACTCGCGGTTCGTGCAGTGAGGAAGTCCCAGCAGGTGGCCGACTTCATGCGCCCCTTCTGTGACGATCCGGTCGATCAGGGCGTCATCGGACGCTTCCAGCCCATAATATTCATTTGCCAGCCGGGCCGTCGATACCGCCGCCACTCCCGCGGATTCCCGCGCAAGGCCGAAAAGGGTGGAATGGCCGCGGTTGAAGAGGTCCTGACTGACCACGAGCAGGATGGGGTCAGCTATCCGGTGCTGGTGCTTGTAAGCCGCGAGATAGTCCAGCTGCACCTGGGCATCGATCTGCTTACGCGAATTCTCAAACCCCATGATACGCACGGGATTATCGACAACATCGGCAGGGAGTCCGGTGACTGCCGAGATCATCCGGCCGGCCGGCAGTTGCAGGCCTTCCGGGGAGAGCTGATCCCAAAAAATATGGAGCCGCATCGCTCATGTCTATTGGATGGACGGCTATAAACATATTGAGCACTGTTGCGGGGCATTTATTGCATCACACTATAAAAATCCCGTCGAAGTCGGAGTGGGGGACAATCCCGATGCCGCGCAGTGCGTCCACGAGGCCGGGTGCCGCATCCGGGCCACCGATATCCGCGCGTGCCGGCTTCCTGACTGGCTGCCCTTCGCCCGGGACGACATCTTTTCGCCCGACCTTTCCTGCTATACGGGCGCCGACGTCATGTATGCCCTTCGCCCGGCAGAAGAGATGATCCCCCCTTTAATCGCGCTCGCCCGAACGCTCGACTGCGATCTCGTCGTTTACCATCTCGGTTTTGAATCCTACAGGGACGGTGGAGCTATCGTCGACTGTGGCGTGCCACTCCACTTCTATTACCGGCGCGGTCAGAACCCGTCGAAAAGCGTTGACTGATTATTGGCCACCGGTTTCCTGTCAGGCGCATCCGGTTCCGGGGGATCCATCGGTGTCTCTTCCTTCGTCGGTGCTCGGGGCTGCTCTTTTGGGGGCATGGTGTCAGCAGGCGGGGCAGGGTTGGTCTCCCCTCCCGCTGCGTCTGTCATTTTCCTGCCCGTCTTTTTCTGCTCCGGTTCCTTTCCGCGCTCCGCTTTTACCACGGACTTCACGATCTCCTGTGCACGGGCACGGTCGTTTAAGAAGAAGTTGAGCCCTTCTGTGTCCAGCATTAGCTCCCGGGTGAAGGTTTCGGGATCGAGCTCGACAAGAAGGGTGATGATGTCCAGGTACTTCTCGCGCAGGGTGGCCTGGGGGAGCTGCATCGTAGCGGCCAGGCGGGAGAGTACGGAGGCGCGGATCGCCTTCTGTTTTTTTGCCGTGGACATCTTCTGCCAGCGTTCCGGGGCAGAATCCGGGTGTGGATACCTTTCCCGCAGGATGCTTCGGCAACGCCAAGAATCATCACCGCGGTCGCGTACCGCCAGAGCGTGTAGTACTGGCGCCGGTAGGTATAGCCGATGTACTCGTCGGCACGTGCGAGTGAGCGGTAGGCCCGCCTTACCGCATCGGAATCGGTAAGCGTGTGCACGCTTCCCTCAACCCACTGCACGATGTCCTCGGGAGTGTCATCGACATTCCGTGCCGTTTCCATCAGTTCCTCGTCCGTTGCCTTCCCGAAAACGGCGGTCACCAGCGAGAAGATCGAGACCCGTTCATCCTTCTGGGAGGTGTGTACCTGCTCACCGGCAAGCGATGTCCTCCCGATAGCCGAGGCATAGAGCATGTTCACCGCAGAGCGCACGTCTCCTTCGGCACTCTCGGCAATCTCGTGAACCGCCGCTTCCGAACAGGCAACCTTCTCAGCTGCGCAGATGAACCTGAGACGGGGGGCGATCGAGCGTGCCGGGATGGCCCTGAACTGTACCGGCTCGCAGCGCAGGCGGAGCTCCGGGGCAAGGCCGTAGAGATCGTTTGCGATCAGGATCATGGGCTGCCGGGCGTTTTTTATGCACTCGATGATCGCTCTTGCCCCGCCCCGGTCGGCATTCCCCTGGAGATTGTCGGCTTCGTCCATCACAATCAGTTTTCTTAACGAACCGGTCAGGCTTGCGGTGGTGCTTCCGGCGCCGGCGATACGCTCGATAACGGCTGCTGTCCTCTGGTCACTCGCGTTGAGCTCGATTACATCCCAGTTCATGTCCCGGGCGAGTGCGTAGACACTGGAAGTCTTGCCGATACCCGGCTTGCCGTACAGGAGGAGAGGTTTTGACCGTGATGTCCAGGTCCGGGCCCAGTCGGCCATCTGGCGGATCGCGCTCGTGTTGCCGACGATATCCGCGAGGTGTTCCGGCCGGTATTTCTCTGCCCACTCCATACCACAGGAGTCGACCCCGCATCAAATAAATTATCTCTGATGAGCCCACACATAGCGTACAGTATTTATCCAGTGGTGCATACCCGGGTGACAAGTGTGGTTTCTGACTGTTCCACTACAAAGATCGCGCACGTGATCAGGGAATATGAAGGCGTAAAGCGGAAACATGCAATCGGCGAATTAGTCCAGGCCCTCCGGATCGATGCACCCCATGTCCTCGCATCCTTTGGCGAGGACGCAGCGGTTATCGAGCACAACGGCGAGGCTCTTCTCCTTGCCGCTGATGGCATCTGGAGTCGGCTCATGGAGGCAGATCCCTACTGGGCCGGCTACTGCTCGGTCCTTGTCAACATCCACGACATTGCCGCTATGGGTGGAAGGCCGATCGCAATGGTGGATGTCTTCTCGATGCCAAAGGAGACCCGCATCCACGAACAGGTTGTACGGGGGATGCATGACGCTTCCGCGCAGTTCGGCGTGCCGATTGTCGGGGGGCATCTTCACCCAGATGCGCCGTACAGCGTGATCGATGTTTCGATCCTCGGGTCTGCCCGGCTGGACTCAATCATTTATTCCAACACCGCACAGGTAGGTGACCGCATCATCGCCGCCATTGATCTTACCGGCCGCGTCCATCCGTCCTGTGCGCTCAACTGGGACTCGGTGACCATGAAATCAGCCTCACAGGTGCGTGCGCAGATCGGTCTTCTCGAGGAGATCGGGAGGGACCACCTCGTCACGGCGGGAAAAGATATCAGCAACCCCGGCCTCATCGGGACGCTGGGGATGCTCCTTGAGGTGAGTGGCAAAGGGGCCGAACTTGATCTCGGTCGTGTGCCAAAACCCGATCTCGCGGCAAACAATATGACGTTCGAGCAGTGGGTGAAGATGTACCCCGGTATGGGTTTTGTCCTGACTGCACGCGAAGAACATGTACAGGAACTTGTCAGGCGCTTTGCTGCCGTCGGCATGACCGCCCGGGACATCGGCATTGTGGATGCGACGCGCCAGCTCAGAATCCGGTATGACGGGAACGAGGCGCAGGTCTTTGATTTTATCAAAAACGGGATCACCTGCCTCTCTCCCGGTGAGGCCCCATGCAGGCAGCGGTAAAAACGATCGGGATCGGTGCTGGTGCCGACGCAGAAAAAGTCATTGGGAGTGCATGCCGGGTCAGCGTTCCGTGCGATATTGTCTGTTATTCCCGCCCGGGCACTGCGAAGGTGCCTGAAGACCATAAAAATATCCGGGTTTCTGAGAGCACCTCTCCGGAAACGGCCCTTGTTTCCGACCTGATGACCGGCGCGATTGATGCGGCAGTCAGGGGCACGCTGCCGGCAAAGGCCACCCTGCAGGCGCTCAAGACTGCCGCAGGAGTTGATCACTTGGAGCGGATTGCCCTTCTGGAGACCGCGGACGGGAAAAAATTCCTGTTTGCTCCCGTGGGAATCGATGAAGGGTGGACGGTTGCCGATAAACTGGCCCTGATCCGGAAAGGCCGGCTGGTTGCACGCCGGTTCGGCCTTCCGGAGAAAGTGGGTGTTCTTTCCGGTGGCCGGCTCGGGGATGTCGGCCGTCATGCCCGGGTGGACCGGAGCATGGCTGATGCAGAGCTGGTCGCACGGCTCGGGGATGCCGTGCACTGTGAGATCCTTATCGAGGACGCGGTCGAATCCTGCGGCCTGATCATCGCACCCGACGGGATCTCCGGCAACCTGGTCTTCCGTACGCTCACCTTTCTGGGGGCCGGTAGGGCCCATGGGGCGCCGGTCGTAAATATCGGTAAAATTTTCGTGGATACCTCGCGCGCCTCACCGGATTACACGAATGCGCTATTGCTCGCAGCAGCATTGCTGGAATAATTTTTAATCGCTTAAAGTGGCTTTTTTTCCAAAATAACCTCTTATATGGTAATAAAAAATATTCTGCGAAATTCTGCGGCGCGTTTTGCCTGAACGGGTCTGGAAGCCTTCCAATATCGTTTTACTAATCAAAATGGAGGATTTTCCCCAAAAGTTTTTATATGTACCCATATACTTTCTTTTTGAGGTAAGAAAAATGGCAGATTTACCAATTGCTGCAGTTGTACGCATTGCAAAGAAGAATGGAGCCGAAAGAGTGGGCAGCGATGCTGCAGAGGCTCTCGTAGTAAAGGCTGAGAAATACATTGCCCAGCTCACCAAGGAAGCCAACAAGCTCGCAGAACACGCGGGAAGAAAGACGATCAAGAAAGAAGATGTTGATCTCGCATCCAAATCCAACTGATCAACTCTTTTTTCTTCTCACTCCACAATACCCTGCGGGATCGTTTCCGGGGCAACCTGCTCCTCTGCGTGGCTTTTTTGATAGTACCCTCGGATCTCATCCTGTGTGATGGTATTTCCACCTGATTTTAGCCTCTCGTTTCTTTCTGTCGCAGGAAGTGTCGCAACGGGGGTCCGGGGTGCCGGTGAATATTCCGGTACGGGATCTCCCACCTCCCCCCGTTCGGCAAGCCTTTTTACCCTGCATGGATCAATCTCCTTTGAAGAACACCTGTATGCACGAGGTCTGCCCGCACTGCGGTAAGGTATCAAACGAGGAGTCCCCCGGTTCTGCAGCGGGTGCGGCGCCCGCATGGACGGGAAGAGCCCGGCCCCGTTCCCAGGCTATGGTGGCTATCCTGCCCCGGTTCCGGTGCGGGAGCAAAAGAGTACATTGATCGCTGGTGCCTGCTCAATGGTCCTTCCCGGCCTCGGGCAGGTCTACAACGGGGAGACCGCAAAAGGGTTTGCTCTCTTTATCATGACCTGTGTGGGACTGGTCATCCTTCTCATCCCCGGCCTTATTGTCTGGCTCTATGCGATGTACAATGCGTACAAAACGGCAGGAAAGATGAACACGGGCGAGATCCCGTTCCGCGAGATGAGGATGCTCCATGTGATCCTTTTTGTCGTGTTTGCCATTGCGGTTGTCGTGATCGGAGTTATCATCCTTTACATGATGGTGATCCAACCGCTTATGTCCCAGTTTGGATCGCTTGATATGGGCAATATGGGTAATCTGGGTAACACCAACGATATCAACCGATTGATGAACAATGCTGGCGTTTTTTGAAAATTGGGTATAAAAAGTTATGTGATATCCCGGCCGGTAACGAACGCCCGGCTTCCTTCCCCTTTATGGGCATGCTCATCGAGCCGGCGCTTTACCTCGTCGTATACTTTCTCTTTGTCCTTTGGCCCGGTAAAAAGCACCCTTGAGCCATCGATATCATCCTTGAGGTACACCGCCTCGTCATAGACGATGAGCATTATCTCGTTCTCCGGGCCGAAGAGGTGCTCTTCGTAATCCCCTTTCATGTACCGTTCGCGCTGCTCCTTTGTTGGTGCCGCATATTTTGTATCGTACCGGAAAATTCCCATATTTTTACCCTGGAGTTCAGTTCTTTAAAAAAGAATAATTTCATCCGTCGTCTTTGTTCCTTATGTCCTTTTACAGGAGGACAGATCGTTCAGAACGTACCCTTCGTGCTCGGGATGCCCTTTGATTTTTCATTTATTTCCAGTGCTTTTCCAAGCGCAATCCCGAACGCCTTGAAGGTTGCCTCGCACTGGTGGTGATCGTTCCGCCGGTGAACCGGATGTGGGCCGTGATGCCCGCATGGATGCAAAGCGTGTAGAAGAAGTGCTCAAAGAGATCAGGAGGGATGTTCCCGAGCGTCCGGGAACCGAAGGTGCCGGAATAGACCAGGTACCCCCGTCCTCCGCAATCGAGTGCTACCTGTGCGAGGGATTCGTCCATTGGGATGATCGCGTGCGCGAACCTCCGTATCCCCCGGCCGTCTCCCATCGCCTGTTTCACGGCGTCGCCAAGGACAATGCCCACATCCTCGATCGTGTGGTGGCAGTCGACCCCAAGATCGCCTGTGGCCGTGCAGGAGAGATCGAATCGCGCGTGCTTTGCCATGCCGGTAAGCATGTGGTCGAAGAACGGGATGCCGGTCTCCACCGAGACTTTTCCGGTTCCGTCCGGGTTGAGCGTGAGTGCGATCTTCGTCTCTTTTGTCTCCCGTGCAAGCGTTATCTTTCTCATCGAGATTCCTCTAGTGCCTCTGAAAAGTTAATCTTTCCGCTGTAGAGCGCCGATCCGAGCACCGCACCGTACGCCCCGGCCTCACGCAGGAGCGCGACATCCGCACGACCGGAGACGCCGCCGGCGACAACCACCGGTACGTGGACGCGGGCAATGAGATCCCTGACCGGCCCGATTGCAACGCCCTGCTGGAGCCCCTCGACATCCACGTTCGTGTAGAGCAGGGAACCGGCACCGAGCTGTTCGAAGGTCTTGGCCCACGAGAGATAGTCCCCGGCGGTCTCCTGCCAGCCATGGATCGCAACCTTTCCTTCCCGTGCATCCACGCCCGCCATCACCCGGTCGCTGCCGAATTCTGCGGATAACGTGCGAATGCTCTCCGGCTGCTGGATTGCAAGGGTTGACAGGATAATCCGCGAAACCCCGGTCCCGAGCCACCTCCGCCCGTCTTCAACGGAGCGGATCCCGCCACCGAGTTCGATCTCGATGCCGCTCTCTTTCACGAGCGCCCGGATCAGATCTGCATTCCTTGTTGAATCCCCGAAGGCACCGTCAAGATTGACCACGTGCAGGGCATCGGCCCCGGCATTGATCCAGCGGCGGGCGCAGGAGAGCGGAGCCCCATATGCGGTTGCACTCTCCCGCTTTCCCTGCACGAGCTGGACGCACCTGCCCCCAAGTATATCCACGGCAGGAAAGATTCTCATGATTATCAGCGGATCATCCGCTCGATCGACATGACAAGGATGTCGCGAGCGCCGGCCCGTTTCAGCGAATTGATCAGCGCGTACACCCGTTCCTCGTTTACCACCGCGTGGACAGCGACCAGGTCCTCGGTTGATGCGACATCCATAACGGTCGGGCCGGAGAGCCCGGGAAGCACGCTTTTTATTTTCTCAAGCGATGCCCGTTTCACGTTCATCATCAGGTAGCACTGCCCACGTGCCCGTATGACGCTTTCGAGCGCGAGGTGGATCTCATCGATCTTTTCCCGTTTTGTCATCAGCGATGAACGGTTTGCAATGAGCAGGGTGGAGGTCGAAAGCACCTCGTCGAGCACGCGGAGCCTGTTGGTTTTGAGGGTGTTGCCCGAACTGGAGAGATCGACAATCGCATCAGCTATCCCGAGGTGGGGAGTCGCTTCGCAGGCTCCTCCGACAAGGACAATCGTGACCGGTATATGGTGTTTTGCAAAATACTGTTTCGTGATCACCGGGAATTCGGTTGCGATCTTTGCCTCCCTGAGGTCGCGGACTGATGAGATGTCCGCATCATCGCGGACGGCGAGCACGAGCTTTGCCTTCCCGATCTGGAGATCGAGAATTTCCTCGACATCAGATTCGCGCTCGACCACCATGTCATGGCCGGTGATCCCAATGTCAGCTGCCCCGGTGGCAACGTATTCCGGAATATCGATGGGCCGGGCAAACAGGATCTCCACGTGGGGGTCGAGCGTGCGGGCGATCAGCCTGCGCTCGGCACCTTCCGTCAGGTGAAGCCCGCTCTTTTCCATCAGCTCCGTGATCGGTGCCGCAATCCTCCCCTTGTTGGGGATCGCAAGCCGGATCATGCCGGGAAAAGGAGTGGGTCCCCCCGGCGCCGGGGCGGAAATCTTCGTCTCGCCGTGCTTCTTTTTAGAAGGTCTTGAGCTCGCCACGGATTACCTTCTCCGTGATGCTGGTCACGTTCGCGAGGTTATCGTCAACGATTACCCGGATCTCGCTGTTGATCTCCGGCAGGGTGACGCCTTTCCTGGGCAGCACCTGGACGCTTGCCACGAGGGGCTGGTCGATCGGTTTTCCGATCTGGGAGAGCAGGCGGATGTACATCTCCTCGATGCCGTCGACTTTCTTGATCGCTTCCTGCGCGACCTGGGTCGAGAGGAGGTTATAGATCTTGCCGATATGGTTGATCGGGTTCTTGCCGCTGGTCGCTTCCATGCTCATCGGGCGGTTGGGGGTGATAAGCCCGTTGCACCTGTTGCCACGCCCGACCGAACCGTCGTCGCCCATCTCTGCCGATGTGCCGGTCACGGTCAGGAACACGCTCTTCTTTTTAATATCGTCCGCGGTGTTGACGTGCACGACGACCTTGCGTTTCGTGCTCTTTTTTGCGACCTTGCCGATCTCCTCGGTCAGGATACCCATGTACTCCTGGTATTCCCTGATATCCGCACAATATTTGTCCACAATGGCGCAGGCAATGGTCAGGGTGATAGTGTTCCCGTCCCGCAGTCCCATGATCTTGATGTCCTGCCCGATGGCCGGGTACTTCTTGCGGAGTTTTGTGTCAATGTAGTCTGATGAATTCCGGATGATGGTCTCTACGTCAGAGAACGGGGCATGCCCGACACCGAACGAGGTATCGTTGGAACGCGGGACTTTGCCCTGCCGGGGCTTGAAGACGTCCCGCAGGTCGGTCGAACCGGTCCCGAGGCGGCTGTCGATGATCACGTCCCGGGTCTGGTTGAGCTCGGGAAGGATCTTGCCGAGGTAGGCATGTGCTGCTTCGACCGCAACTGAGTCGGTAGCGATGGTCACGCCGCCAAACTGCTTGGTGGCACGCCCATCGATCAACACGTACATCGGGCGGATCATCTTTCCGCCGCCGAATTTCGGGCACGATTCTCCTGCCACGACCTCGCCCTGGTCGGTGTTATGGTGGAGGACCGCGCCGAACTCTTTAAGGTACTCCCGGCAGAGTGCCTGGGAGATCGACTCGGCAATTCCGTCTGCAATGCTGTCGGGATGGCCGAGGCATTTGCGTTCAACGAGTTCTATTCGCTGCTTTTCAAGGGGAATCTGATTCAGCGCTTCAATCTGGATATTTCTTTTCATTAAACTTCCTCGGTTTCTCCGTAATCGTACTAATACAAGAGACTGGATTTCATATAACCATTTCTTCTGAGTAAAAACGCCAATATCCGGCGTTTTACAGGCCGGATTAAAAAACAGACACAAATAAGGGATGGGCCGGTTTTTCCTCTCAGCGCCGGAGGAATTTCTGCAGGATGGTCATGTCGCTGCCCTTGGGGGTCTTTTTGACCGGCGGGCGTCGCGGTTGTTCCTCATCCTCGTCATCCTCGTGGATCTCCTCTATTTTGGGGATCCTGCGCTGGGCCGGAGGTGGTGTTGTCACTGCTGCAGGGCGGGGGATGGTCTTTGACGCCCTCGCCGTCGGATCGGTCCGCGAGCGCCCGAGCCTGGTTCCGCATCCCGGGCAGAAGTTGGCTTCGCCCGGCAGTTTCTTCCCGCAGTTATGGCAGAACTGCGGGGCGTCAGCCGGCTCGTCCGGTACCACGGCCCTGCGTACCACCGGTTTCTCCCCGGCAGGCGCTTCCCAAGACACTTCGGGCAGGGGGCGACGGACGGGTTCAGAGATAACGCTCTTTACCGGGTGAAGCTGGGTCTGCCGCACCGGCTGCACTGGATTATTCATCGCCGTTCGCATCGCAGCCTGTACTTCCGGCTTCCTGACCGGTTGCGTGTCACCTCTCACAGGTGTGGGGACACCGCGGGTGATGGAAACCCTGCGCGGCTGCGGCTCTTCCGCTGTCCTGACCTGCACCCTTCTCTGGGGCTGGACCTGCGGCTCGGGCTCCGGTTCAGGTTCCGGTTCGCGTGCAAGGGGAATGAGTCGTTTTACCGGGGGCTGGCGTTCGTGTTCCTTAAGGGGTTTCCTTGCAGGATGCATCTCTTCCGGGCGGGCGGAGGGTTTTGCCGGGCGAGGCGGGAGCTCCTCCTCCGGCTCTTCTTCGGGACGCTCTTCCACCTCCGGCTCAGGCGCTTTCTGCGGGGGCGTCTGCCGCCGTGGTTTCTTTGTCTCCGGCTCACGTCCGAGCAGCGCTATCCAGTCGTCTATCTCCCCGATACGGTCGGTGCCGTTCTGGGTAAAGACCAGTTTCATGGTCTTGACCTCATCATCGGCGGATTTCACCGAGAGCACGAGCACCGGGTCGGCATTCTCCGAGTATTCCACGATGCTGTCGGCAATCGTTTCACGTGGGATGTCCTTTGCCGTGACCTTGAGTTTCTTTTCCTGGGTATCGATCAGGAAGATACGTTTGTTCGTAAGGTAGGCATGGAAAAAGAATTTTTTTACCGATACGTTGAGCGACCCGATCAGCACCTGTTCGCCCGGCTGGAGGATTTTAGAAAGGCCCCCCTCCTCTTCCTCACCCTCCTCGCTTTCCGGCTCATCAGCCGGGGGGGCCGCGGGCTTTTTCGGAGCGGCCGGGGCGGGACATTCCGCTGCGGGGCCTGAGCACCTTTCATGCCGGAGGCAGCTGCCGGCTGCGGCGAAATCTCGCCACCGCAGTACCCGCAGACCTCGACGTTATCCCGGATATTCATCCCGCAGTGCGGACATTTTTTCATCCGATGTCTCCCTGTCCCCTGACCTGAGTTGATAAGTATAATGTTTGCATAGGATATGAAAAATTCTCTGATCTTATCAGGATCCTGTCGTATCTCATTAAGCAGCGGGAACCTTCAGGTAGCGGTTCCGCAGATCGGTTACCGCAGCATCTATGGCGTGGTCGTCCTCCAGTTCATGAATCCAGATGACTGGAGTATCCCGGAAGGCAGTGACGAGGCTGTTGATCCGGCAGGCAGTTTCGTCCCCGTCGCAGTAACATCTGTCGGCGTTGATATTCCCGAAGGTATGGTCGACAAGATCTTCAAAGGTGGTATGGCAGGCAGCAACGTGGCAGAGTTTCCCCTGCAGAAAAACGATAAGGATCCCTTTCATCTGCGCCTGTTCCGGATTCTCCATCGCAAATGAGCTAAAATCCGCGTCACCGTACCGGTTAAGGAGCAGCCTGTACCGGGGGTCGTTTTTTCTCCTGAGGTCTTCCGTGACCGGTCCGAGCCGGAGGGGGAGGTACTGCGCATATTCATGTACAAAGACAGGTTTTACCCCGGCAAAGGCCGTACTGTCGAGTGCCTGCCGAAGGGTGCGCTTTGCTTGGCAGAAGAGATCATGTCGTGTCCCGCGCAAAAACCGTAGGCCGACGGGCCGGAAATAGAGGGTTTTTGGGGTGCCGGTGACGATGAGCGACCCGTCCCTGAGGGTGGAAAAAGGTACCGGGACGCCTTCGATCGGTCGTACAGGTTTTCCGGCCGGCGGACAGGTGGAGTCTGGTGCGGTGCTTCAGGTTTTCTGGATGCCATGCGGTACCGTGACGTGGCGATGCGGGAAGGGGCCTGCCGCACCGGTGTTTCTTCCCGGATCAGTGCTGACCATTCATCGGGCGTCCGGCTGGAATTGAGGTACTGCCGCCAGCGCGGGTCAGCAATGCGGGCGATCGAGACCAGCCGGAACCGGTCTTTCTCCGGGGTGAACTTTGCGCCGCAGTGCGAACAGTCGAAATAGAAATCGGTTGGAGGGATGCCGAACAACCGTTTGCCGGTCACCCGGCCAAGAATACCGGTTTTGCAGACCGGGCACCGGGCAAGCCATGCATCATACCCTCCGGTATACTGTCCGCCACCACGGGAAAATTCTCCTGACCCGATATGCCAGGTCCATGCGGGAAGGAGCCGGATCCCCCGGATCTGCGTGTGTGTTGCCGTGTCGAGCACTTCGGCCGGCTCAGCAAGGCCGGCGTTTACCAGGACCTCGGCAATAACCGGTGCGACCCCACCCTGGTCGCTTCCCCTGCGCTCACTGAGGCATTCGGCGAGGCCGGGGTGGGTGCCGGTCCCCCGGGCGACGGTTTTTAAAGGGAGTGTCCGCATGACTTCAGCGTTCAGGCATTCGAGAGTGATCCCCACAATGCCTTCGGTGATCTCGACATCGTTCCTGGTGAAAGGGAGCCGGTCGACGCGGCGGCTGATGGTCTCGCAGGCAAGCGCGTGAATCGCTTTTGGAATCGGGAGGAACTGGGGGGTGACCATGGTTTATCACGCTGCTGCTATCCGTTGGCAGGGCAGGTGGATAAACACTTGCAGGCCCAACCTTTTGGTCCCACGGCGGGGACGGTCCGGGGATAGCACGACTCTTCATCCTGATTTCTCCCGCACCGGCAAACGAAGCCCGGCGCATCGGGATAACAGGATCCCGGTGACGGTCAGGTCAGACACTGGCGCACTGCATCTTTTACCTGCTGTTCTGCGCCCTCCCGGGTCCTGATATCCCGGATCGCATCAGCGCGATCGAGCAGGATCTGCCCGGCAGGTTTGATACCGAGATTTTCAAAAAATGCTGAAATAACCCTGGTCACACAGGTGAAATTGCCTCCACCCGTGCGGCCGGCGACCGCTAAAAGCAGCCCCGATTGTCCCCGGCGTCCTCCCGAGAGCGCCCGCTCTGCATGGTAGGCCTGGGTCCGGTCAATGAGCAGCTTGAGGCTGCCGGGGACGGTATTGGTATAGACCGGTGAGCAGACCACAAGGAGTGATGCGCCACGGATAGCGTCGATAATACCTGCCATGTCATCATCGAAGATACAGATGCCGGTATTGTAGCACTGGTAGCACCCGATACAACAGTGGATGTCGAGGTCGTGGGGGTATATTACCCGGGCAGTCCTCCCGGCAGTATGCGCCGCATCCGCGGCCCATGCGGCAAGGATGCCGCAGTTGCCATCCGGCCGCGGGCTTCCCTGGATGATGACTACATCAGCGGTTTCCTGTGTTTCCTTCCGCCCCGGCCGTGCTCCACTATGGTGGGCAGCCAGAAAACCCTCACGACTGGCGCGGAGCTCGTGCTCCCATTCGTCCGCCTTCATGAGCGCAACGGTTTCTGCAGCAAGGGACTCGGGCACGGAGTACTGGTACGTGTTTGTCCGGAACATGTCGAGGGTCTGGCCCCCGGAGGTGACCGCGAGTTCGTACCTGATCATCCCGGGGTAGAGCGTGGAGAAGTCCTCGCGGTGGAGGGTTAGCGTGAACGTGCCGTTGTCGATCTCAACGCTGCGCAGGAGTTTCCGTGCAGGTTCCATCACGATACTATCCTGCCGGCAGCACATAAAGGATGCCTGACCGGTGGAAACCGGCATAGGAAAAATACCCGGAAAGCCTTTTAAAAAAGATTACCCGATCATGGATTCATCAGTATCATTTCCCAAAAAAAATGTTTACCGGGATGTTTTCCTGCAACGGTGAGATGCAGGGGAGCCAATTCAGGTTTTTGCCTCGTGCACCATTGATATCCTTATTATCCGTCGGTTACCGGATCCCATTCATCGTTTCCTCCTAGCATGAATTAGGGTGTAGATGATACCGATGATCACAGCGACGATGAGGGAGATATAGACGGGATTGGAGACGATGCCCTGGATCCCGGAGAGGTTTTTGACGTCGATAGAGATCTTCATCGGGTCGGAGATGTAGGTATCGTCGAGGGCATCATTGTACCGGATCTCGGAATCGAGGCCATATTCCTTGATAGTCGCGTCGCTTGCCACGCTGATCTGATAGGAAGCCACCGCGGACTGTCCCGGCGCGAGGTCGCCAAGGTAAGCGATATCGGAGGAACTGGTGAACGGATCGACCACGCTGATACGAGCCTCCGCGCTGTAGACCGTGGAGTCCCCGGTGTTCTGGTATTCGACCTGGATCGTCCGCTTGCTGCCCGGGCTCATCTCGACCGGGGGAGACTGGATTGCAAAAGAAACCTTATTGCCGACGTCCACACCTACGACCTGGGTCTGTGACGGAACGAAATCTCCCTCGTCATTCTGGTACATCACAACAACATCTATGGGATAGGTCTTGTTCTCCGCATCCTTTGCCACGGATACCTTGTACTGGCAGGAGACCGTGCTGCCTGCGGGAAATGCACCGATATACACGCTGCTGTCGACCGGACTGACCGGGCTGTCATCGTCCTGGAGGATCTCCACGGTTGCTTTGGCGCCGTCAAGCGACCCGATATTTGCGATGGTCAGGTTCACGTAGCCGTTTGCACCCGCAACCAGCTGGCCGGAGGTCGCTGAGACAACCTCCGGGATCACCTCGGACTTGATGACCAGCGGGGCGGTAATGGTCACGTTGCCGGGCACGTAGTAATACCGGAACGTGTCAAGGCCGTACTGGTCGACGTTCGAGAACTGGGTGTAACTGATGTTGAGCGGCAGATAATACGTGCCGCCCGCGGCATCGGCATTAACCTTCGCGGAGAACGTCACGGTCTGCTGGGCCTGGCTCGCAATGTCCCCAATCATCTGGGGATCGGATTTGATCACCACCGGGGCATCCCCCGCACCCATGGCGACCGTGACAAATTTCGCCGTAGTCGGAACATCCGCCAGATCGACAATGTTCGGCGCTACCTCATAGTTCGTGTTTATACCGGTGTTTTTGATCACTACCGGGATCTGGATGTCGCTGCCCGCCGTATACTGGTTCGCCCCGGCTATATACGCCGTCAGGTTCGGGCTGCCGGCCAGATACTTCGTGCCGGCAAACGCCGGGACGGCGAGACATGCGAGGAGTATTACGAGAAGTGTGACCTTCCTGCCTGTCGATGTCATTATCGCTCACCCGTCTTTTTTGCTATCGTCAATAAAGATGCCATCATGCTCTCTCCTTATCTTTTCTTCCTCACGACAACCACATAGTAGCCGGCAGCCACGATCACCATTGCGACAATGAAGATCTCAACGATCAGGACGAGGGGCGATGCGGGCGGTAGGGCATTCACCTGGACGTTTGCGGTGAAGGTATCGGAGACCTGGCTGTTATCGAGGGCATCGCGGTACCTGACTTCGGTATTCAGGGGATAGGTCCCGGGAGCCGCATCGCTTGCAACGCTGATTGCGTAATGGGCGGTCACGTTCCCGCCGGGCGGGATATCGCCGAGGTAGGCGAGGGTATCCGCGCTGGAAAGCGGTCCGTAGGTCGAGAGCCGTGCCTCGGCGTTGTTTGCGGTGATCGCGCCCGTATTTTGGTATACCACGTCAATCACGCTGCTCGATCCCTGGGTAATCACCGCCGGGGGCGAGATGACCGCAAAGGAGAGCTTGGCAGCCACCGGGATGCCGACCGTATCGATCGCAGAGGTCACCGTATTACCATCCGAGTTCGTGTAGGTCACCTCCACATCGACCGGGTAAGTCTGCTGCTGCGCATCGCTGGAGACGGCGACCTTGTACAGGCAGGTGACAATCCCGCCCCGCGGGAAGTCCCCAATATAGACGCTGTCATCGGTCGGGATGATCGCGCTGGCACCGTGCTGCAGGATCTGAACAGTGGCCTGTGTCCCGTCCTGGTACCCGGTATTCTGGATCGTCAGGTTGATGTAGCCCTCAGTTCCCACGGCCAGGCCCGACGCCTCGGCATCAAGCACGTCGATCTGGACGACCGGTTCTATCGTAATATTGAGCGGGATCGTTACGGTCACGGGGGTGTACACGGACTGGACCTGGTCACTCGTGGGCTGGTTGGCGAGGCTGTTGGAAAGGTACAGGTACTGCACGGTCAGGGGGAGCGTGTAGGACCCAAGGTTCGCGTCAGACGTGATCGTGGCCGAGAAACTGGCACTGGTGATCCCGGGACTCTGGATATCTCCCAGGGTCTGGGTGCCGGTCGTGATGTTGATCGGCGCCCCACCTGAAGAAAGGCCCACCGTGACCAGCTTGGCAGTCGTGGGGAGATCGGCCTGTGGCAGGGTTCCCTGGTTGATGAACATCACCGCGGCTGTCCCGCTGTTCTGGATGACCACCGTGATCGTGGCATCCTGGCCCGGGGAAAACTCGTTTGTCCCGGCAATGTAGGCCGATATCTGCGGGGAGCCCCCCTGGTATTTCTCCTGGCCCAAGACGGGTATAACGCACAGGGCTGCCACGAGAAGTAGGAGTGCAATTGTGGTGTAGGATTTCATAGGTTATACCTCAATAACATATTTTTTTGCATATTAGTCCGGACTTTCTGTTTTTTGGAGTTCCTCATGATCGATGTGCGGATGTAACTTCCGTTTATCGAGCCATTCGGTGAACTGTCCCATGAGGGAGAGAACGGCGGGCATGATGAATATGGCCCCGCAGAGAGAGAATCCCACGGCAATGAGCGTACATACACCGAAGTTACTGATGATGGGGAAGTTGGAGAGGCAGAGAGCGGAGAACCCAAAGAATGTTGCGAGACCGGAGACGGTGATAGCGGTACCGATCCTGCTCACGCTTTCCTGAATAGCAGCGATATGGTCGTGGAGGCGTTCTTCCTCTTCGGAGTAACGTTCCATCACGAGGATAGTATACTCGGCAGCAACGCCGATGGTCATGGAGCCGAGGGTAGCGGTCAGGGGGGAGTAAGCGATACCGAGGATATACATCATCACGGAGTTCCAGCCGACGATCAGCACGATAGGGATGAGGGGGGATATAGCGTGGAAATGCCGGTAAACCAAGGCGAGGAATACGAAGATCAGGGCGAACCCGAGGTAAGTCATCTCGTCTTTGGATGAGGACATCCCGCCGATAAGAGCGGTCATGATATCGAACGACCCGGCCGGCTGGACGGAGATACCGATCGGGGGCTGGAGGAATGCGATATCGTTGACCATGACTTTCTTGAGGTCCTCTTCCTGGGGGATCTGGAGATTGGTCATCCCGAACTGGACCACGCCGCGCATTGAGCCGCTGAGGTACTGGTCTTTGATGCTGGCGGGTATTTTAGCCAGCGCCGCGTCCACCTGGCTCTGGGTCTGGGGCATGGCACCGCCGTTGTAGGCCATGATGTAGGTCACGATGGAGGTTGCGGATGTGACCTCGGAATGGTGGGAGAGTTCGTAATCCTGGAATGTCTTGATCCATTGGAGGGTATCCAGGTCAGTGACCCTGCCGCCCTGGATGTAGAAATCGGCGGTCGTGGTGGATCCGAGGACCCGTGTGACCTGATCCATCTGGATCTTTGCCGGCATGTTGCTGGGGACGAAGTTGTTCTGGTTGGCTTCGATAGGGATGAGCGGGTCGATCTGGAACCCGATAACAGCGATGAGCGCGGCAATCAGGAGGATCGGGACCGGGTTTTTGGCGATTTTCATGGAAGTACTGGTGAGGAACTTACCGTAGGACCAGGATTTTTTCTGGGGGTCCGGGAGAAGATTGCAGGCCTCTTCGCCGACCGCATAACAGACTTGGGGAGTCTGGGGTTTGGGTTTGTAGTGGATCACCTGGGCGACGGCCGGGAGACCCACGAGCGATACGCAGTAACAGCTCATGATGCCGATCATGGCCACGAGGCCGAACGACTGGATCATGGGCACGGTGGAGATGAACATCGCTGCAAATCCCAAGGAGGTGGCGAGCATGGCATACATCACCGCGGGGCCGGTTTTTGTGATTGTCATATAGACCGCGTCATCGAGCGATCCTTTGCGGGACTCCTCGTCGAGCCGTGCGTGGAACTGGATCGCGTAATCGATCCCAAGGCCGATCATGACCGGGAACGCTCCCATCACCGCCATGTTGAGCTGGATACCGGCCAGCCCCATCAGCCCGAGGGCGGTGGTGAGGCCGAGGCCTACGAACACGACCGGCAGGAACCGGTAACTGACGTAGGAAAAGAGCAGGCCCATAACGAGCACCATCAGGATCATGGCGGCCCCAATCAGGACCCCCATCTGGGATCCCATGGCCGCTTTCATCTGCGCTGTGAACGCAGGAGTTCCGGAGACCTCCACGGTCACGCCCGCCGGCGGATTCGACTGGTCGACTGCCAGCTGCACGGTGTTCAGGACCGAGGCCTCGGTGGCATCCGAGAGCCCGGGATCGAGGGGGACCTCCATCAGGGTCAGGACGTTGGACGGCACCGCTGTGGCCTTGACCGCGGATGGCATCTGGTTGACCAGTGCACTGATCTCACCCGTTGACTGGGGCAGGATACCGTTGTTCTCGCTTTTGAGGATATCCACGACGCTTGACGCGCCGGCAACGTGCTGCTGCTGCCGGATATCTGCTTCCAGCCGGTCCATGTAGGTGAGCACCGCAGGGCTCAGCGGGTCGCTCGTCTTGATGATCAGGATCAGGGCATCTGCATTGAACGTGTTGGTATATTCGTTATTGACGATGCCTTCTGCCGAGTTTTTGTTCATGTAGGTGTCATTGCCGGTCTGCATGGTGATCATGGTCATGCCGACCAAGGCAATGATAAAAATCATACCGATAATTCCAACGACCAGTTTAGGCCGGCGGTTGACGGTATGGGCGAGGGCACTGAAGATCTGATCGATCATGGGATTCTGGTCTCTTGGGGGGTTAACCGGTTATCCGGAACGGGGCATTCTTTTCCTGTTGTCATGGGTGATCGCGCTCTGCCTTACTGCAGGCAGACAAAACCATGGGATAAAAAGGTTACCGTGGTTTGAACCGTTTGATGTAGATCACATAGCCTGCAATGGCCAGCACGGCGAGGATGATGGCGATCAGCCCCGGGAGACCGATCTGGGTTACGACGCTCTGTGCCGGGACCACGTCCACGTTGACCTTGAGGGGGTCGGAGGTGAACTGGTTATCCAGCGCATCGCGGTAGAGCACCTCGGAATCCAGGCCGTATTCCTTTACCGTCGCAGCCGGGTCGACCGAGACGGCAAACGAGGCGGTCCGGGTATCCCCGGGTGCCATCGTGCCCAGGAACGCCGTATCATCGTTGCTGGTGAACGGGTCGACGGCGCTGATCCGGGCCTCGGCGTTATAGGCGGTCGTGCCGCCGGTATTCTGGAACTGGACCGTGATCACGGCGTTGGCGCCCGGCGAAATTGAGGCGCTGGCGGGCGTGACGCTGAAGTCCACCTTCTGGCCGACCGGGACCCCGACGGTCTCGATGGGCGAGTTCACGTAGTCCCCTTCGTAATTCTTGTAATAGACCAGCACGTCGAGCGGGTAGGTCTTCTGCTGGGCCGTCGCTTGCCACCATGACCCGGAACGTGCAGTTGACCACCGCACCGACCGGGAAGTCTCCGACATAGACGCTCCCTTCGGTGGGCGTGATCGGGCTCTGGCCGTTCTGCTGGACACGGATCACCGCGTTCCGGCCGTCGTCTGACCCGACGTTTTCGACAGTCATATTGACATATCCCTCGATCCCGGCGTTCAGGTTCTCGGGTTCCACATCGGGAACCGCGATTTGCACCTCGGGGGTTATCGTGATCGGGATGCTGATCGTCTCGTTGATAGATTTGTACTGGTAGTTCAGGGTCTCGCTGCCTTCCTGGTTGGCCTGGTACAGGTAGGTGTAGTTCAGTACGCACCGGTAACTGGTAGGTCCCTGGCCGCCGCATACTGGTTGACCGTGACGTGGAACGTGGCCGTGGCACTGGCGCTCGCCGGTAAATCACCCGACTATCTGCGGGTCCGCCTTGACCACCAGCGGCGCATCCCCCGGGCTTAATGTCGCGGTCAGCTGTTTTGCCGTGTTCGAGAGATCGGTCGGGCTGATGATCCCTGACTGCACGATCATGAACTGGTTGAGTCCCGTGTTCTCGATGACGACCTGCAGGTTGACGTCGTCCCCGGGTGAGAACTCGTTCGTGCCCGCGATGTGCGCTCCCAGCGCAGGACTCCCCGCCATGATCTGCGTCCCGGCCAGCACCGGCGATATCGCGAGGAGAACAAGTACAAGACAGATCAGGCCCGCTGTCGGCAGGGAACTCCTGAATATTCCCGGCACTAAGCGGGTCGTGAATCGCAGGTGATTGACATATGATCGTTCAGAATCGCTCGTGATCATGCAAGTCCTCTCTTATATCGAAAAACTTGGTACATATTGGGATTTTTTGTATATATTGATTTGCCATATTGGTCATACATAATTATTATAAATGCACCCTTTTAACGATATAAATTCATCTCGATAAATACAAAGGTTGCAAACGAATATGCTGAAAATCCCCCCATTAACATTGTTTTTCCCGGAAAAGGGATAGATGACGGAGAGAGAATATGCGGAAATTTCTTTGGGGTTTTATCTCCTCGTACGCGATGGTACTATGACTCCCGGAAGGGACCACAATTTTCAAGTGTCCTGATACGATCTAGCAGACTCCTGTTCCCGCTGTGCAAACTCAGTCACATCTGTCATCGTAATATAGGTGCTTGTGGTCTCCCCATGACGCACTGAGTTAATATGCCCGTATACATACCGTCTTTCACCATTTTTGCAGAGTATCCAGCTCTGGAAGTTTGCCGGAGGTTCGGTGCAGGCCAGGGATTTTTTATAGAGATCTTCCATCCGTTTTTTTTCCTCGGGGGTTGTCAGATCCTGTGTGTTTTTCGTCCGCAATTCCTCCGGTGTATACCCCGTAATTTCAGAGATGCGCCTGTTGGCATAGACAAGCTGATCGTTTTCAATGATCAAAAGGCCGTCCTGGATATTCTCTGCCATCATCCGGAACCGTTGCTCGCTCTCAAAAAGTGCAGCATCCTTTGAACGAATCTCAGTAATATCGGTTATAATGATAAAATTGAACAGGACGTCTCCATGCTGGAGCCCGGTGACCCTGACATAGACATGCCGGTATATGCCGTCTTTTCTCAGGATCCGGCCCTGGAATTCGGTCAAGCCCGGGGCAGGCTTTTTGCGGAGTTCCATAATCGGCTCCATCTTTTTATGGTCCTCGGAAGCGATGGTGGCCATGAGATCCATCGCCCAGAGTTCTTCGAACGTATACCCGGTGATATCGGCAACCCTCCGGTTTGCAAACGTGCACTTCTCATTCTCAAGGATGAGCAACCCGTCCTGGATATTCTCTGCCATCATCCGGAACTGTTCTTCCCTCTCCCGGATCTCTCTCTCCCGCAGGATCTCCTCAGTAACGTCGGAAAGAATGATCGTGAGGCCTTTGGCGCCATCGTCGAAGACAGAGGGGATGGATTTTTGCTTGAAGATCCGCTCTCCGGTCTCGTTTACCCTGAATGAAACGAGACTCTCGGATTCCTGGGAATGGAGCGCGGAAAGGGTGCTGATAAATTCGCGGACATCCACCTCAGGTGACTTGAGGTAGGCAACATTTTTCCCGATCGCGTCCCTCCGCGTGAGGCGCAGGAGTGTCAGGAAATTATCATTGATATCGATGATGCGGGTCTCCTTGTCGAGGACCATAATCAGGTCCTTGGAATAACTGAGCATGGCGGAAAGCGGAACCCGCTGGGAGATGGTGAATACCTTTGCCATGCCATAGGTCCGCATATCCACCTGCCCGGAGATCAGGAGGATATCAAGGTACCTCCCGGTAGTGTTCTTGTTCTTTTTGAGCGCTTTTGCGATATCGGTAACACTCATCCCTTCCGGGTTCTCCCGGAGGAGATCCTTTACCTGGCTGAGTTCCTGCTGGTAATTCTGCATCATGGGGGGTCTGTAGAATATAATCCTTATTGGGGGGTAATGTGGGCGAAATCAACATTTATAGTTGCTGTTGATTATTCATGTACATCACCAATAAATAAAATGTTTATTAATAAAAATTCCAAAGGATTTAATATAAAAAAAGGGTATTTAAATTAGGAGGAATTGTGAATGGTACCTGTTGTATCAAGTATTACTGA
The DNA here is from genome assembly GCA_963717525.1 of uncultured Methanoregulaceae archaeon. GTDB lineage: Archaea > Halobacteriota > Methanomicrobia > Methanomicrobiales > Methanospirillaceae > Methanoregula. The sequence continues at coordinate 1,070,090 of OY970343.1, read as the reverse complement.
TCAATGGAATGCGGTTGTCATGGCATATGGCCCCAGCATCATTGGTGCAATTGTTGTTCTTATTATTGGGTGGATCGTCGGCCGTCTCCTGGGCAGAGTCGTACATATTATTCTTAATAAGATCGGCGAGCAGCATTTTATCGAGAAGGTGGCGGACCAGACCTCTTTTGCGGGGTCCGTCAAAAAAGCCGGGATCACAGTCGGGTATATTGGCGATATCTTTGTACGGATATTTGTCTACCTGATTGCAATTCTCGCAGCGGTGAACATCCTTAACATGGATTACATGAGCCAGCTGATGACCACGATTGTCGAATATATCCCCCACATTGTCGCTTTTGTCGTTATTCTTCTGGTCGGGTTCATCCTCGCGGATTATTTCATCGATTTCCTTGCCCGGTATTATGCAAGCCAGGATATCCACCTCATTACGCCGGTCCTGTTCCTGATCCGGGTGTTCCTGTATTTCGTCATCGCCATCCTTGCCCTCTCCCAGCTGATGATTGACCTCACCATCATCTACACCTTCGTCACACCCATCGCATGGGGTATCGGGCTTGGCCTTGGCGCTGCCATTGCGATCATTGTCGGCTTCGGGCTCAAGAACCGCAGCGAAGCGATCATGGACAAAGTTATCGAGTCGGTTGTCAAGAAACCATAAAGTCCTGAAATCTCTCTTTTTTTGACCCGTGAATTACCTGACAATACTGTCCTGGACAGGTAACACATGCTCCCTTTCAGCAGCAGTACCGTCGCAGGTACATGATCATTGGGACGTTGTAAAGACCCGGTAAAGCAATCAAAGCCCGGGCACACGGTGCCCCCCTTAAAAAAAAGCGATGTTCTTGTTACCCATTGCGTTGAATAAGACGATAATCCTCTACGGGCAGCATAACCTGGCATCTTTTTGGCTAACCCTCAAATACGAAGAAAGAAAATCCCGGATATTATGAAAGTAGTCATTGCCATCGCACCGGAAAAATACCGTGACGAGGAACTGGCCGAACCGGTTGCGGCCCTCACAAAAGCCGGGATCGCCTTTGATATCGCTTCGACACGGGCCGGCACCTGTACAGGAATGCTCGGTGGGAAAACCGTGGCAGCCCTCTCGTTTGAAGAGATCGATCCGAAAAATTACAACGGCCTTATCATTGTCGGGGGCTCCGGGAGCCAGACCCATCTCTGGGACGATGATATGCTCGTGCGGCTCGCAATCTTCTTCCACGAAACCGGTAAGGTCGTCGGTGCGATCTGCCTTGCGCCTGTCGTCCTTGCAAAGGCCGGGATACTCAGGCAGAAGAAGGCAACCGTGTATGACAGTCCGGTGTCCGTTATGGAGATGAAGAAGGGAAAGGCGATGCTCGTCAGCCAGCCCGTTGTTACCGACAGCAGGATCGTCACCGCAAACGGCCCGCCTGCTGCAAAGGACTTCGCCGCGGCAGTCCTCAAAGAACTTAAGGATGAGTTCTGGTAATGGCCTGACGTTTACCAACGGGATTTTTCTTTTTTGCGAGGCTCCTTTTTGCAGGACGTCCTGCGGGGCCCAAGTGACGGGAGCGCTAAAAATAGTGCGGGAAATTTTCCCGCGGTATAACGACAGATACTTCAGGATTAATGGTTCTGATGAAGAGGTACTTGTGCCATCCTGTCAGGGGATCGTGTCGCAGTTTCTCTTATCAGTACCCGTGTCCGTCCTCCCATCGGGTGGGGATGGGCAGAGGCTTGCACGGGACAAGAGGAAGTCTCGCGGGGATCACGATCCCGGAAGTGTTGTCCTTGCCATTCCTGGCAAACAGGGGTTTTGCCCATAGGTCGGGTCCGGTTCCGGATATCATCTCCTTTCTCTTGTATCCATCTTTCCGGTCGATTGTTCATGCTGGTATTGCCTAGCCTGAACAAACACCACGTAAAGTATGTATTACATTTTGTAATATAAACTTTCTGGATTCAGAAGAGAGCTATGCGCTGATCACAGGCAGCAACAGGCCGGGGGTTTACCGTTCGATAAGCCGGATATGCTCCACAGTCTTTGCGGCGAGGGCATCCTCACCGTTCAGGTGTGCCACATCCGCAATCGCTTCGAGTACATGCACCGAATCCTCCAGAAACGAAAGCACATCAGCCGGAAAGATCTCGATCCCGTATTCATCGGAGAGGAACGCTGCAATCTGCCGGTGATCGAGGCCGTTCTCGCGCAATTCGATCACCTTTTTTGCAAACTTTTTTTCCGGGCAGCCGCAGAGCGGGGAGTTCCTGCACGTGCACCGGAGAAAATCGTCAAAAAAACTTAAGAGCTGTTCGCGGATGGCAAAATCAAGCGCATCGAAATTAAACCGGGTGGTGATGGTCTCGAGCATTACCGGGGAAAAGGCGAACTCGGGCACCCGGTAGCCGGCGAGGCGCTCGATCTTTTTAGCGTGACGGAACCGTGCCCTCCCGGCGATCACTCGTCTTCTCCCGTCGACTCGTCAAAATTCTTGAGCGAGCCCATCGCCTCAGACATCCGCTCGCACTCGATGAGCCACTCGTCAAACAGGGTAGGGTTCTCGAGATCGTCTTTCACGTACTTCCCGCAGCAGGCCGCGCCGTCGATCACGCTCGCGCCTATGGTGGACGCTATCTCAAGCGCCTGCTCCATGTCCTTGTCGATGGCCTCCCTGCCCTTTTTCACCAGCGTTTTTATGTCCTTGTCAAACCCGCCGGTCAGGTACTTGCGGCAGGACGCAAAGAGGACGAGCTTGGGGAGCTGGAGGATCTCGATAATCTCTTCGAGATCTCCCTTGGGGGCGGCAGACATGACAATTGCCTCGACCTGCGCGAGCCTGTCCCGCGTCTCCTCACTGGTGAAACGCTTGTTCTGGTAGAGCTTCACAATCTTGAGCACCTCAAGGGTGATGTCGACCGAGAAACTGTCGAGCACCCGGAAGCCTTCGGGCATCTCGTCGCTCTTGGGATCGATCTCGAAACGTGCTTCGCCAAGCGATTTTACCCAGTTGTCCCAGCGTTCCTGGTTGTAGAAAATGTAGAAGAGCTTCAGTGGTGCCTCTTCTGCCTTTTTGCTCGCCTTTTTCGCCATTTCAGTACACTATTCGCTCCGCCGATTAAAGAGTTTCGTTATCCCCGGTACTACAAGATAATGGAGCAGGACCGGAGAGGAAATGGTCAAGGCCTGGCTGTTAAGGGAGGAGACCGCCAATGGTTATCAGCTCGTGCCCTCCACTATCTAAGATGATCATGGCAGAGCGGCAGGATGGGGAGAAGATCGTGATGGTCCGCTACGGCGAGCTCTTCTTAAAAAGCGATCCGGTCAAGTACCATTTCATCGGCATCCTGCTGCGCAATATCCGGCGGGCGCTTGAAGCAACCGGCCACTCCTGCAGTTTCGAGAGCCCCCGGGGAAGGATCTTTGTTGCCGGAGAAAAACCGGAGGAGATCGCGGCGATCATAGCGCGGGTGTTCGGTGTGGTGGATGTGAGCGTGTGCATCCGTGTCGACGCCACGCCCGATGCCCTGCGGGACGGGGCGGTCTCCCTTGCCCTCTCCCGTCTCCATCCTCCCTGCCGGTTTGCCGTGCGGGCCAGGAGGCAGAGCAAGACCGGCATGAACAGCCAGCAGCTGGGCGAGTACGTCGGGTCTGCCATTTACGACGCGATCCCCGGCCTCTCTGTGGACCTTACTGATCCGGAATACGAATTGTTTGTGGAAGTCCGGGATTGCGGGGGGCTTGTCTACGATACGCGTATCCCGGCTCCGGGTGGATTACCCTGGGGTTCACAGGGTAAGGCACTCTGCCTGCTTTCATCAGGGATCGATTCCCCGGTCGCATCGTGGCTTGCGATGAAGCGGGGCTGCGAGGTATCGCACCTGCACATGGACGGCGGCCGATGGGCCGGAGGCGACGTCAGGGAAACTGCGATCGAGAATCACCGGCGCCTCTCGCTCTGGTGCCCGGGTGCCGACCTGCAGATGATCATCGCCGATGCCGAACCCTTCTATAACCGGATGCAGGAACTCCGCATCCCGGCCCGGCTCCGGTGCGTGCTCTGCAAGCGGTTCATGATCAGGGCCGCCGGCAGCCTGTGCGGGCGCGAGGGTGCGCTGGCGATCCTGACCGGGGAAAATCTCGGGCAGGTGGCTTCCCAGACCCTTGCAAACCTCGCCGTCATTTCCGATGCCACCACCGTCCCGGTGCTCCGGCCGCTCATCACCTACGATAAGGCAGAGACAATCACGCTTGCCCGGAAAATCGGGACGTTCATGGAAAAGCAGGGCGATCTCGCCTGCCGGGCAGTGCCACGGATGCCGGCAACTGCGGCAACAAGCCTTGCAGTGAAGGAGAGCGAGGCCCTGCTTGGGATCGATGAGCTGCTCGATACCGTCCTTTCCCGTGTCCGGTACGTCATCGCTCGCAACGGACGGATCGTCTGAACAATTCCCGGGTTCATACAGGCATGCCGTAACAATCTGTTCCGCCCCATAGGTAACTAATATATTACAATATGTTCAATATACATTACAAAATACATCCGGGCAGAAAGCGCTGGAGCAGCCGTTCTGCCGGGTGACTGGTGATTGATCTGATCGAACGGGATTTTGTCCGGAAATACAAATTTGAAATCCTTCTTGCCGGAATACTGCTCTTATCCGCGTTCCTGAACCTCTGGAACATCTGGAGTCAGGGGTTTACGAACACGTTTTACGCAGCCGCAGTGAAGAGCACGCTTGTCAACCCTGCCGCCGGTTTCTTCAACTCCTTTGATCCCGCAGGATTTGTCACCGTGGACAAGCCGCCGGTCGGCCTCTGGGTGCAGGCAGCCTTTGCGGCAGTGCTCGGTTTTAAAGGCTGGGTTCTCATCCTCCCCCAGGCACTTGCCGGTATCGGGTCAGTGGCTCTCGTCTATTTCATCGTTGCCCGGCCGTTCGGGAAACCGGCAGGCCTTGTCGCAGCCCTTGCCCTTGCTGTTACCCCAATTCTCATCGCAGTCTCAAGAAATGGCACCATGGATACCCAGCTCATCTTTGTCCTGCTCCTTGCGGTCTGGGCTGTCCTCAAAGCAACGCGGGAGCGCTCCCTCCCCTGGCTCCTTGTCTCGGTCATCCTTGTCGGGATCGGCTTCAATATCAAGATGATCCAGGCGTTTGTTGTCGTCCCTGCGATCCTTTTGGTCTATCTCCTTGGTACAACGAATTTCTCCTGGAAAAAACGTGCACTCCACCTGGGAATAGCGGTTATGGTGCTCCTTTGTGTCTCCCTTTCCTGGGCAGTCGCCGTCGATATGGTGCCCGCAAGCGAGCGACCCTATATCGGCGGGAGCGGGGACAACACGGTTCTTGGTCTCATCATCAATTACAACGGGCTCGAACGCCTCGGTCTGGAAAACCGTGGAATGGATTTCATGGGCAATGGTGCGGTGGGAGCGCAGAGGAACGGTACCCTCAGGGAAGCGGGGCAGCTGCCGGCAGCCGGTATGAGAGGCGCGGATGCAGGTCAGTACAGGGATGTGGCTGCCACCCGGTCCGGCGCTGCTGCCGGAGGCATGGCAAACGGCGAGGGAGCGCCGGGCCTTACCCGGTTCTTCGGTGAAGCGCTCGCAGGACAGTTCTCCTGGCTCCTCCCCCTCGCCCTGATCGGGCTGCTTGCATGGGTGAGAAGACCCGCCACCCTCACGCTCAAAGGGTTTGAGAAGAGCGGTCTCTTTTCCGAACGGGGGCTTGTCCTCATCGCGATGCTGTTCTGGCTTGTGCCCGGCCTCCTCTTTTTTAGTTATTCGACCGCATTCGGGCATACCTATTACATCGCGACCATCGCACCGCCTCTTGCAGCAATCGTCGGAATCGGGGCCATAGCGATGTACCGCGAGTACCTGTCAGAGATCTGGGAAGGCTGGATCCTTGTCGGGGCGGTGCTCATCACCGGGCTCCTCCAGGCCCTTTTTTTGTCATACGACAACCAGTGGTCAGGGCCGATTGTCCCGGTTGTTCTCTTCGGGACCCTCCTATGCACAGGGGCTCTTACGTACCTGAAACTTCAGGATACGGCAGGTTCACACGACCGCAGGAAATACATGGCGGTCATCGCGCTCGGCCTTCTCTTTGTCGCGCCCTTTGTCTGGGCCTGTACGCCCTTCCTGTACGGGGACACTCAGGCTGTTGCCGGCCCTCCGCAGGCAGGCAGGATCGGTGGAGGAACGGGAGCGACAGGGTTCCTGACGGGCACGGACAGGGCAGGTTTCGCCCAGAACGCCGCTGGCCGGGAACGGCTGTACGGGGTGGGAAATACGAACGCTCTTGCCGGTCCGGGAACATTTGCCCGGGGCGGCATGGGCAGCGCAACCGTAAACACCCAGCTGGAAAATTACCTGCTCGCCAACACCACCAATGAGACCTGGATCCTCGCTGTCCCGAACAGCCAGTCCGGAGCCGACCTGATCATCCAGACTGGAAAGCCGGTCATGGCAATCGGCGGGTTCTCCGGCAGCGACCGGATCCTGAACCTGACCTCGCTTACCAGCCTTATCCAGGAAGGAAAAGTCCGGTATTTCCTCACCGGAGGCATGGGCGGCGGGGGCACCGGAGACGGGATGAACGCGGGCAACAGCGAAATCTTTGTCTGGGTGAGCACCCACTGCACCCCGGTAGACCTGTCAACAGTAAACGGGACGGGAACAAACCCGGCGGGCACTGCTGCACCGGGGGGCCTTACCTCGACCACCCTCTATGATTGCGCCGGGGCAGCAGGCCCCGGGTAACCTGCTGTTGTATGACCACCCTTGCAGAACAGATAAAAGGGAGCACCTTTTTTACCGTGCTTTCCCTGGAAAAGATTATCGGGTTTTTCCTTATCGGGGTATTTTCAACCCTTATCGATGTCGGTATTTTGTACCTTTTCACCACGGATCTCGGCATATGTTACAAGATAAAATCCATGCCGGCAGGATAAGGGTAATTGTAAAAAGGAGGGATTTCGCGGGGATAGTTGGACCTGCAAAAAAATTATGATTTTACCAGAACCCCGTTCTCCTGTGCCACCGCGATGAAGGCATCGGCGAGGTACCGGGCCTGTTTTGCCGTCATCCCGTAGGTGTTGAACTTCCAGACCCGGGTCGCGCCCGGGATGAGCCCGAAGATCCCCTTGTCATTCAACGCGGACGAGAAGTAGAACCCCTTCTTCTTGTGGGATTCGGCAACCTTGTCAAACGATCCGGTGGTATCGACCCGGGTCAGCGTATGCTTCCGCGGGTACTCTGAGAGGATCTTCGTCCCATCGATAGAGAGCAGTGCCTCCGTGACGACCCGGTTGTTTTCGAGTTCCCGGTCGAAATGCTTCACCCGCTCCCTGACATGGGGAAACGAGGCCATCATGCCCACGAGCGTTGCACCCATGAGCGTGCAGCCCATCATCTCCGGCTCCTTGATGCCGAACTTCCGCCCGGTCACGTCCCCTTCGATCGTAGTCGTGCGAAAGACCTCTTTAGCCCGCTCCGCGGTCACGGCAAGGACACCGGACGGGGCAGGTGCCGCCATGCTCTTGTGGCCCGAGCCGACCACGAAGTCAGCCCCGAGGGCTTTTCCGTCCACCGGCATAGTGCCGACCGTATAGGCGCCGTTGCAGAGCACCGGGACATCGTACTGGTGCGCCACCTTTGCGATACCGGCGACATCATGCAGATTCCCGTACTGGTAGTCCACGTGGTCGATCAGGGCAAAGACCGGCGCTTTTTTGAACTTGTGCACCACTTCCTCGATCTTTGCCGCTGCTGCATCGGGAGTGATAAGATGCCGTTCGTCTGCCGGGATCTCGCAGGCAACCCCGCCGGCCCCTTCGACCGCAAGGAACTCAGTGTAGTGCGAGAGCGAGGTCACAAGGACCGGGTCGCCCTTGTTCACGTACGTGTGGGCAACCGCCTGGAACCCCCGCCGGGCGCCGGGCATCATCCGGGCCGCGTCCATGTTGAGCCACGCGGCGACATCTTTATGGAACTCTGCGATGGGAGGCTTTGCAATGCAGTCGAGCCGGTTGGGTTTCCTGCAGTTGTCGCAGACCGAATACCCGTCGCCGTATGCGATGATCGCCTTGATAGCGTCGCCGGTCAGGCGCCCCCCGGCCTGGATCGGATCGATATTGATGAAGAGGCTCGTTTACCTGCCTGGCCTCGATCCCGTTCCCGCACTTCATTTCAGCATCTCCTGCTTTAAGGAGCCAACCTGCCGTTCGAGGTTTTCGAGCAGGCGGGCTACCTCCGCCCGCTGCTGCTCGTCCAGTTCGTGCGTCGGTGCCGTCTCGCGCAGGATCATGCGGAGATCGGTGAGCATATAGGTCGCGGAAAAGATCAGGTCAACTGCCCGTTTTGACATAGGATCGCCTGCCGGTATATTGTACCTTTTCCCAATTAAGTAACCGCTTTTTTTGCCGGTGGGGCAAGGCATGTATGGCAAATTTTCGCGATTTTCTCATAATTTTATAACGTCAGAGCGCCTAAAATAAAAACGGGTTATATTTTAAGCCCAGGAGGTTTTGGATGGACTTTAAAAACAAAGTACTCATTATCGGATATGGGGCCGTATCAAAGTGCACGATTCCGATCCTGCTCCGGCATGTCAATATTCCGCTTGAAAATATCACCATCGTTGATTTTAAGGATAAATCCCAGGACCTCAAGGCATATACGACCCGGGGCCTCCGGTTCCTGAAACGGAAGATCACCCCAGAAAATCTCAATACGATCCTCGCCGAGACCCTTGCCGAGGGCGGCCTCTTGATCGATCTTGCATGGAACATCGACGCAGGCGAAATTGTCCAATGGTGTCACGACCACAACGTGCTGTACGTGAACACGTCCGTGGAAGCCTGGGACCCGCTCGGTGAGCGCTATACCGCAAGCCCGGTCGAGAAGTCCCTGTATTACCGGCAGATGAAACTGCGGGAGCTGACCCGGGACTGGAAAAATTCTACAACCAGCGTGGTCGACCACGGGGCAAACCCGGGGCTTATCTCGCACATGACAAAACAGGGCCTCGTGGATATCGCCCATAAGATGATCGAGGACGGGCTCGCGCAGGACCCGGCCCGGTTTACACGCCTGATTGCTGAGCAGAAGTTCAACGAGCTTGCGATGGAGGTCGGGATCAAGGTGATCCACTGCTCCGAGCGCGACACCCAGACCACCCGGTCGCCAAAGAAAGTGAACGAATTTGTCGGGACCTGGTGTATCGAGGGGCTGCTCGAAGAGGGCACGGCCCCGGCCGAAATCGGGTGGGGCACCCACGAGAAGGAACTGCCGCCCGATGCCCACGTGCCGGCTGCGGGCCCCAAGAATGCGATCATGCTCCCCCACATGGGGATCAATACCTGGATCCGGTCCTGGGTCCCCGAGCAGGAGATCGTGGGCATGGTGATCCGTCACGGGGAGGCATTCGGCATCTCCGACCGGTGGACGGTCTGGAAGGACGGTAAAGCGATCTACCGGCCGACCGTGAACTACGCGTACATGCCCTGCGATGCAACGATCGCATCGCTCCATGAACTGCGGGGCAGGAACTACGAGCTCCAGCCCAAGCTCCGGATCATGAACGACCGTGAAATATCCGGCGGGTCCGATATCCTTGGCGCGCTCCTGATGGGCCACCCGTATAATTCCTGGTGGACGGGCAGCATCCTCCCCATAGACGAAGCAAAAAAACTTGCGCCGGGACAGAACGCGACCACGATCCAGGTCGCGCTCGGTGTCGTCTCCGCGGTGATGTGGATGATCGAGAACCCAAAGAAGGGATTCTGCCTGCCTGACGACCTGCCCCACGAATTTGTACTGGATATTGCAAAACCCTATCTCGGGGAATTCTGGTCCGGGCCTTCTGACTGGACGCCGCTCAAAAACCGGACGGTCTATTTCCGGGAGAACCCTGAGAACAACTACGACAAGTCCGATGTCTGGCAATTCAAAAACTTCTTATTTGTGCGATGAATCACTCATGTACCAACAAAGCGCAGAGGAACGGACGTGAACTCTTCAACAAACGCATGCAGGCAGGATGACACGGTCTCCCACATGGACCGTGGAGGTCGCCAGATGTTCGAGGATTTGGCGGGAAAAGAAGGGACTCCCCTTTTTGTGATTGACCACAAGAAGATCCGGGAGAATTACCGCGAATTCAAGAAGAATTTTCCCAAGATCCAGGTCTATTTTGCAGTGAAAGCGAACTCGAACCCCGAGATTGTAAAAACCCTCATGGATCTGGGGGCGAGTTTTGATGTCGCCTCTATGCCCGAGTTCATGATCGTCTATAACTTTATCAAAGATCTGCCGGACAAGGAACGGCAGGACTGGATCTGGGACCGTATTATATACGCGAACACCATCAAGCCAATCGAGACACTGGAAGAGCTTAACCAGTACAAGCCGCTTGTGACCTTCGACAACATCGAGGAGCTCAGGAAGATCCGGGCACACGCCCCGCAGGCCGGGCTCGTGCTCAGGCTCCGGGTGCCAAACACCGGGTCCATGGTCGAGCTCTCCTCGAAGTTCGGGGCTGACCCGGGCGAGGCGGTCGACCTGATCGCGGCGGCCTTTGATCTTGGGCTTGTCGTCGAGGGATTAAGCTTCCATGTGGGGAGCCAGTGCACCAACTTCGACAACTATGTCGTGGCGCTGCAGATCGCAGCCGACATCATTGCGGAGGCGGAGCACCGGCTGGACAAGAAAATCAGGATCCTTGATATCGGTGGCGGCTTTCCCGTGAAGTACAACCCCGAGGTCCGTTCCATCAAAGAACTCGCCGTAAAACTCAAAGCCGAGATCGCCAGGTTCTTCCCGGCCGACATGGAGATTCTTGCCGAGCCCGGCCGGTTCCTGGTTGCGAATGCCTGCACGCTGGTTGCAAAGGTTGTGGGAAAGGCGTACCGTGATGGCAAGCCCTGCTATTATATCAACGACGGCGTCTACCACACCTACTCGGGACAGGTCTTCGATCACTGCACCTACCCGGTGCTCGCGTTCAAGGAGGGACCACGCCAGATCTCAGCAGTCTTCGGGCCGACCTGCGATGCCTTTGACACGATCACGCTCTCGGCAGAACTGCCGGAACTGGAGATCGGGGACCTTGTTTACTCGGAAAATATCGGGGCCTACTCGATCGCCTCGTCCACGTACTTCAACGGGTTTCCCCCGGCAAAGGTCGTGCATATCAACAAATAGTCCTTTTTTTGGAGAAAGACAAAGTTTAAAGCATTTACTTTGTTATTTTGCGCTAACGTCTGAAAACTCTTAAAAGGTTTATTTTACTTCTATCTATATTCAGGCTTTCCTCTATCATCCAACTGTCACATTATTTTTTAATAAGGGCACTTGGTTGGGGCGGATAAAAAATGGTCTTTTGGTATTATTAAGGACATTTTTTTGGGCGGATTTACACGGCGCTCTTTATCATGGGATTTTTAGGACTCGGCAAGGTAGTTTCCTAAAGGTCATGGAGCGCGATCCCGTGGCAATTCTGTACTGAATGCCGGGTATGTCTGCCGGATTGAATTAAATATAATCTGCGATGAATATCTCTCCTTATGGCCGATAAGGAAGATTATGTCGATAAGTTCATAAATTTCTGGACTGCCAAAATCGAAGAAATTAGAAACATGCAAATTTCTTCCTTTGCATAAGAGTTACAGTACCGTTCCCAATTTGACGACGATATGAGGAATTTCAAAATGCAGTATCAGATTTTCAGACCTTGCAGAGGATTTAAACAACTGCCAAATTGCCAAGGCTTTCACTTTGCATCCCCGGAAGAAATAACGGATCATTATAACAAAAGCAAATACAATGCAAAAGAGATATTCCGCAAATTAGACGAAATTACGGTGTCTTTTAACTTGGCAATTGATCAAGGGATTCACAATTTCAAAGAAAACGAGAGGAAATACCAGCTCGAAGAAACGAAGAATGAAAAAGGGATTTTCGAGAATGCCCACTTATCCCTGATAACGTATATCAGAAAACTTTTCTGAGAATGGCCGGTTCGTACTTGTTGTCTGGATGGCCCCGGATTGCGGACAGATACAACCGGATTGGGAATGATTAAATCTGGAAAAACAGACGTTTCTTCATTCTAGCTGAATGAAATGACGGCAAAAGACTATTATGCAATACTCCACGTTAAAAGAGATGCATCAGCCGATGAGATAAAAAAGGCATATCGTAACCTTGCAGTAAAGTACCATCCTGATTTATGTAAAGATCCCGGCGCAGAGGAAATTTTTAAAGAAATTAATGAAGCTTATGCGATACTTCGTGATCCAACAAAACGAAGATCCTATGATGAATTACATAAAATTGGTGGTACACCTTCCAAGGAAGTTCCTCGTTATACCCCTCCAAAGGAATATTCTCGTTATTCAAGTACCGAGGAAGTTCCTCTTTATACACCGCCAAGGGAAGACAAAAAACACCAAGACTTCTCTATAGAAACACCAACACTTTTTAATTTCTTTGGAATTGGATTAAAAATGTACGGCTTTACGCGGTACTTTACATTTTTCTTTATCCCGGTATTTCCGATAGATCGATACATATATTTCGTCGAAGACGATGGCAAGACCTTAACATTTTATGCGAAATTAAGCCTTCGTATATCGCAAAGGCTTTGGCAAATAGCTGTTGGAATTTTTATAATTTGGATCTTGTTTTTCGTCTTTGTTTTCCATCTTAATATGACAGCCATATTCGCGTTCCTGCAGGCACTGATGAATCACATACCGGGCCCCCGGCACATACCGGGCGCCCGGACTTTTGCCAACAGAACGCGGATATGAGGCTCAGCTTAAAGATCACAAAGGTGGATAAGCAATATTGGAGCGCGATCCCGCGGCAGTACTACCCGGGGTGCGGGGCCATCGCAAGAGATTGTGTGGGGAACTATCTGCCCCGTAATTCATACCACTCCGGGGGATCGAATTGCAAACAGATCAATCCTGCACCGATCAGAATGATGCCGGAAATAAAAATCAGGAAGCTCAGCCAGGACAGAACGATCACCACTATAAATCCTGCAATCCCCAGGAGGATTCCCGTTCTTCCAATTTTTTTCATCATGTATATTCTCATAATACATCTGATAAGGGTTCTGACAGGGTGGCGGTTGGCCTGAATAACCTTTTTTTTGCGATTTCGACCCCGGAATATCGCTGAATCTTCACGGTCCTGGCCTCCCTTCCGTCGGAGAACAAGAGTGGGGATACATGAGTCTCCTCCCATATTCCCCCAAAAAAGCGTATCCCAAATACGCCCGATACGACCCCGGATTACCGATCCGGGGATCCCGTTTTCTGGTTCCACAGGAAACGATGTCCACGCCCACGGAAAAAACACCATTTTGCCCCTCTTTTTTAAAACCGGCCAAAAAGAGGGCCACTTAAACCTGCACTATAGCGGGCTTCTGTTGGCCCCCTTTTTCCGGAGGTGCTGGAGGAGGGGGCCGGGGCAAAAAAGGCCTGTTTTGGGGATCTTCCCCCGGGCTAGGGTATTTCATGACAGATCCCCCCTCTCCAATCTGAACCGGGCTGTTCCGGGCCCGAATTGAACCCGGATTACCTCTTTTGTCCGACCGGGACGCACTAATTCGGTCAAAAGGGGCACTAATTCATGATCCTGAGGCTATTTTTACGTCGGAGAACAAGGGCTCTAAATAGCATCTTTCTCTTGGCCGATCTTTTCCCGGATGGGCAAAGATGCGGGGAAATGAAAAGAAGGGCTGTTTTGAGGTGCCCTCATCTGCCCGGTGTTTTGGGAGAAAAGATCCGGATCGTCCTGTAACAATTTCCCTGCCCTCACCCGAGCCGGACCGGGCTTGCCGCTGTCGTCTCCGGCTCGACCACCACCGCGGTGCCGTAGGCAAGCACCTCGGTCATGACGCCCCCCGTCTCAGAGGAATCGAACGCAACGCCGATGACCGCGTTTGCTCCGAGCGCCTTCGCGTGCTCTTTCAACCGTGCGAGCGCTTCTTCCCGGGACTGGTTGAGGAGCTGGGTGTACTCGTGAATTTCACCACCGGCCAGCGAGCGGAGGCCTGCGGTAATATTACGGCCGAGGCCCCGGCTCCGGACAATCAGGCCCCATGTGAACCCCAGTGTCTTTGTGATCTTATGACCCGGCAGGTACGGCGTGCTGACAACAATGACGTCTTCATTCATTGGTTTCACCGTTCCTGTATAGGACGGGAAATGCCAAAAGGTGATCCATTTGCCAAAAAAAACTGCACTGTAAAAATTCCAAAATGGATTATAAACGCTCTCCTTGGGCTGCCGCACCCGCACGCTAGAGGCATCCCCCGTTTGCTCTTGATGCCGTATTATCTGTACACAGATTCGCTCGCATGCTTGCCTCCTGGCAATACTGATGCATCGCATACGCCTCCGACCCCTTTGGGGGCATGGCTGGAGTGAGGGGGACGGGATAGTTGAAAAAAATGTTTTCAGCAGAGCAAAAAAATCAGAGTGGTATCCCGGCTTTTTCACACCGAGACTTTCCGGAAGAGGTATGCCCCGGCCACGGTCATCGCGACCGCAAACCCGGCAATCACCACGACGCTGATGAGCGGGTTGATCTGCGAGGCCCCGGTCAGGCCGTACCGGATCCCCTCCACCCCGTACGTGAGCGGGTCGACAAGGGTGACCGGCTCAAGCCATGCAGGCAGGGAGCTGATGGGGAAGAGTGCTCCCGAGAGCCCGAAGAGGGGAAAGACGACAAAATTCATGATCAGCTGGAAGCCGGTCATGTCCTCCATCCGCGAGGCAATTGCAATTCCAAACGCGGTAAACGAGATCCCGACAAGGATCATGAAACCGAGAGCGATAAGGAAACCTGCCGGGTTTTCGATCCGCAGGCCCAGGAACACGGCAAGCACCATGAGGATGATTCCCTGGATCACCGCCGTGGTCGCGCCCCCGACAGTCATGCCGAACATGATCTCGATCCGTGTGACCGGCGCTACAAGTGTCTCTTTCAAAAACCCGAACTGCTTGTCCCAGATGATCTGGATGCCGGAGAAGACAGAGGTAAACAGCACGCTCATCGCGACCATGCCGGGCACAAGAAACATCACGTACTGCTGCCCGAGCGACGTGGCGCTGACCACCGAGTTAAGGCCAAAGCCCAGAAAGACCAGCAGGAAGAGCGGCATCGCGATGCTCCCCACGATCCTGCTCTTTGACCGGACATACCTCTTCATGCTCCGCAGCCAGATGGTGTAAACGATATCCATGATTTAGTGCCTCATCATCCTGAAATGCATCCGCATTGCGTCCTTCCTGCTCACGTCTTCCTCGCGGATGGTCTTACCGGTAAACGAGAGGAAGACATCCTCAAGCGTCGGCTTGTGGACCGAGATCGAGGTGATAGGGATTTTCTCTTCATTCATGAGGGTCACGATCGTGCTGAGGTACTGTTCGGCATTTTTGAGCGTGAGAATCACCTCGCCATCATGGGTCTCTGCCCGGTTGATCCACGGGACAGCAAGCGCTGTGGTGATTTTTGACGTATCCGGCGACCGGATGGTCACCACGTCGCCGCCGATCGAATCCTTGAGCCGGTCAGGCGTGTCAAGCGCAATAATCTTCCCGTGATCGATGATCGCGATCCGGTTGCAGAGCCGGTCGGCTTCCTCCATGTAGTGCGTAGTGAGGATGATCGTGATGTTCTTCTCTTTTGCGAGAGTCTCGATGTACTTCCAGAGGTGGTTTCTGGTTTGCGGGTCGAGGCCGAGCGTGGGCTCGTCGAGGAAAAGGACCGTCGGGTGGTGCAGGAGCCCCCGGGCGATCTCGAGGCGCCGCCGCATCCCGCCAGAAAACGTCTTGACGATATCGTTCCTCCGGTCGAAGAGTTCAACGAGTTTGAGGAGTTCTTCGGTCCGCTGCTCCCGTATCTCTTTTGGGATCCGGTAGAGACGGCCGTGGAAGTCCATGTTCTCCAGTGCCGTGAGCTCCTCGTCGAGGCTCTGGTCCTGGAAGACGATCCCGATCGCTTTGCGAACACCGTCCTGGTCTTTGGTTACATCGATCCCCATGACCGTGGCGGTACCCTGAGGTGGGTTCGAGCATGGTCGAGAGCATCGAGAGCGTGGTCGTCTTACCGGCGCCGTTTGGGCCCAGGAGGCCAAAGATCTCGCCCTGCTCGATATCGAAACTGATACGGTCCACGGCCACGAGGTCGCCGAAGCGCCGGGTCAGGTCCGCTGCATGGATTGCGGTAGTCATGTCAGATCACATTTTTTTTAGTTTATCGCGGCAGTGTTCAAGGATCGCCCCGACCCTCCGCTCGTTTCCCGGGGGCATGTCATCGACGAGCATCTTTATCTCGAAGAGGAGGCCCTTGACCGGGCAGGTCCCGGTCCCGAAGATCGCGAGGACAAGGTGCCGGAGGTGGGCCATCTTCTTGTGTGACTCCCCGCTCATCGTTATGATCTTTTCAAGAAATTCCCGGCCCTCCGGTGTCAGCGCAAACCCGGTCCGTGCCCGGGACCCGGTCAGGGCGGCAGCGATGAGCCCCTCGGATTCCAGCTGGTGGAGCAGGGGGTAGAGGGTGCCTTTGCTGGGGATCCATTCTCCTCCGGTCATCTCTTCGATCTCCCGGAGGATGTCGTACCCGGATTTCTGCCGCTGCTTGAGCGTATGGAGGATGTACAGCGCAAGTAAACTCCTTGATTTTCCGCACTGTGACGAAAATTTGAACAGGCTGGTCATATTGATAGTTCGGTTCCGAACTATTGATCCGGTTGGGCGGTACGGGTAAAATGGTTTGTGGTGGCGGGGGATTGTTCCGGGCCAAAAGACCGGCCAGGCTGGCGGAACGGATCCGGGAGGGTAAATGTACTCACCTTAAACTGGTGTGACCCCCCTTGTTTTGCCATGCCGGGAAGCTGGTTGTACAGGCATTGCCGGGCCCGGAAAACGTGCAGGAGAAAATGGCCCGGTGTGCTCGTACCTTATGAGCTTGTGCAGGTAAATGGATACAGGAAAATCCGAAAGATCCATTCCGTGGTCTATTATGAACCAAATCTATTGCTTCGGCCACCGCCAGCCCGATACCGACAGCATTGCGAGCGTGATCGGGTACGCTGACTTTAAAAACCGCTCCGAGCCGGGAAGGTACGTCCCGGCCCGGTGCGGGGAGATCAACGCCGAATCCCGGTTCATGCTGGAACGGTATGGCGTTGCAGCGCCGGTCTTTGTACCCACAGTCGAACCGACTCTCTCCGACATCGCCTACAAGCCGGTCTTTGCCGTTCCTGAGGATGTTCCCACCGTGGATGTCGCCACCCTCATGGCAAAAGAAGGGATCCGTAATGTCGTCATCACGGACGCGGAGGGAAAACCCGCCGGGATGATCGGCGAACATGCGCTTGCCATTGCCTGTATCGGGACCCTTCACCGTGCAGCCCTCTCGGTGACACCGGTACCGATCGGGACGTTTGCCCGCGTACTCTGCGCAGACGTCCTTGTCTCTGCCCATCCGATCCTTGAAGGGAGGGTTTATATTGCGATCGACGCGCTGCATGTCACGCTCGCGAAAATGACCGAGAAGGATATCGCGGTCGTCGGGGATAACGAGCCGGCCCAGCTCGAGCTCGTCTCGGCCGGGATCGCCGCCCTGATCATCGCGGAAGGGGCGCCGGTGGGCAGCCGGGTTATTGCGGCCGCACAGCAGCGCAGGGTCTCGGTCCTCTCCACGAAACTGGATGCGTTCGGGGTCGGCAGGATGATCAACCTCTCGCTCCCCGCCCGGGAGGTGATGGAGGCCAATGTCCCGGTCCTCGCGTGCACCGAGACGATCGCCCATGCCCGGCAGGTCGTGGCAGGGTCGATGTTCCGGGCTGCCTGCGTGGTCTCACCGGAAGGAAAACTCCGGGGGATCCTGACGCGGACGACGCTGCTCGATGACGTGCGCCGGCAGGTTGTCCTGCTCGATCACAACGAGGCGTCGCAGGCCGTCCCCGGGATCGAGGAGGCTGACGTGGTCGAGATCATCGACCACCACCGGCTTGGGGCAATCACGACGCTGCGGCCGATCCGGTTCTTCAACGATCCGGTCGGCGCGACCTCCACCATCATCGCCATGAAATACCGACAGGCCGGTCTTGCCCCTTCCCGGGAGATCGCAGGCATCCTCCTCTGTGGCATCCTTTCTGATACGCTTTCGCTGCGGATGTCCACGACCACCCACCAGGATACGAAGGCAGTGAAGTATCTCGCAGGGATCGCCGGTGAAGACCCGGAAAAACTGGGTGTTACGCTTCTCGAACAGGGCATGGACCTTTCCGGCGTGCCGCTTGACCTTCTCCTTTCCCGCGACACCAAGATCTTCACGCTCTCGGAAAAGTGCGTGCAGATCGCGCAGGTGATGGTGCCGGCATTTACGTGGAACAGGGCCCGGGACGAGGCGATCACCACGGCACTGGAAAAAGCACGAACTGAGGCAGGAGCCACCCTCTCACTCGCGCTCTTTACAAATGTCCTGGAGAACGCAAGCGATCTCTACGGTGCCGGGGACACAACGCTCCTGCACCAGCTCTTCGGTGAACCCCAACCGGCCCGGCTCCCCGGTGTGATGTCACGGAAGAAAGACTTCCTGCCGTGGCTTGGGGAAAAACTGAGACGGGCCGGACGGGCATAAAAGCCTCCCCTCGTACAGGTAAATCGAAAATCTCCGGTCCAGGCATACACCAAACCTGCCGTTTTTATCTGCCATTACAGAAAATGTGTAAATTATAAAAGGTGTCTTTCCATACCGGTCTTTCCCAAACTTTCCGACCCCGGCAGCATAACCGGCCAGCGCATCATCGTTGCTACGGTATCTCTCGCGTCCCTGATTGGTGCGCTCGACATGAGCATTGTCAATATCACCGTTCCCACGATCATAAAGTCATGGCAGATCCCGATCGGTGTCGGGTCGTTGATCATTATCTCCTATATGCTCACCATCACCGGCCTGATCCTCTTTATGGGAAAACTGGGTGACCGGTACGGCTTCCGCCTGCTCTTCATCCTCGGCCTCGTGCTCTTTGGCCTGGGTTCATTATTATGCGGTATGGCCGCCGACATCACCAGCCTGATCGTGTTCCGGGTGCTCCAGGGAGCCGGTGCGGCGATGTTCTCTGCCATCGGGCCGGCGGTCATCACCACGTACCTGCCCCCCTCGGCCCGGGGCAGGTCACTTGGTTTTCTCATTGCCATGTCTGCGGCCGGTTATGCGCTCGGCCCCGGCATCGGAGGGTTTGTCTCGCAGTACGCCGGCTGGCGGTGGGTCTTCTTCCTCAATATCCCAATCGTCATTCTCGCACTTTTGATGAGCTGGGTACTGCCTTCCCCCCGCTTCAAAGAAGGTGGAACAAAAACCCCTGAACTTTACCGGGCCGGCACTCTTTGTCGCTGCACTGATCCTCCTTCTTTCTGCCTTCACGTTCTACCAGGTCCCGGGCACACCGGATGCGGTTCTCCTGCTCCTCTTTTTTGGGGGTGTAATCATTGCCGGGTTCTTTGCCTTTCGGGAACGACACAATCCCGATCCCCTTATCAGTTTGGCCCTTGTACGGAACCGGGATTTCAAGCTCGGGATCCTTGCCTGCCTGATCATAACGACGCTCTTTTCCGGGGTCACCTATCTGATGCCCCTGTACCTGATCAACTCCCGCCACCTCGACCCGACCCTTGCCGGGCTGATCATGACCATCCCCGCGCTTCTCTCGATTCTCGTTGCTCCTGCGTCCGGGAGCTTTGCCGACCGGCACGGGAGTATCCGCATCTCCATGATTGCTGTCGGGCTTGCGGCTGCAGGCTTTTTGATCTTCTTTACGTTCAACCCCCTCACGCTGGTGCTGATCATCGTCGCCGGGCTGCTGATCACAAGGGTCTCGACTGCCGCGTTCTTCGGCCCCAACGCCCGGCTGATCATGGGCCACTGCCCCCCGGGTCAGTTGGCGATGGCTCCGGAGTCATGATGACCGTCCGGCACGTGGGCATGGTCGCCGGGATCGCCTTTTTCCAGAGTGTCTTTGCCATCCGTATGTACATGGCCGGCATCCCCCGGAACGGGACGCCGCTTGTTTCGAAACTGACACCAGCGCTCTCGGTGCTCGGTTACCAGGCGGTCTTCCTGGTCTCGTTTGCGCTCTGCATCATCGTCATCATCATCATCCGCATGACCCGGGAAGTGCCGGATTCTGAGTACAGCCCGGCGCCGGAACTGCTCCCCCCGGACGCCATGATCTAGGGAAAAATCACAAAAAACTGCCCGTGACGATCAGTGCGTTCTTGTACCCCACGGACGCCACCGCAGCGCATAAATAGCGGCCGGTACCCTAGTTCCCATGGTGAACGTATGCCGGAACTGGATATGAACAAAGCAACAACAGCCCTTGTGGTCATCGACCTCCAGAAAGGAATAGCGGCCCAGCCCACACAGCCGCATGCCTCACACGAGGTTATCAGGAATGCAGCTCGTCTCGTCACGGCGTTCAGGAAGAACGCGATGCCGGTCTTTCTTGTTCATGTCGTCTCGACCCCTGAGACGATGCTTAAGATAAAAAGCGATTCGACATTCTCCCGCACCGGGCCCATGCCCCCGGACTGGTCTGAGTTTATCCCGGAGATCGCACCCGTTGCAACCGATGTCGTGATAGGAAAGAAGCAATGGGGGGCGTTCTACGGCACCGATCTCGAACTGCAGCTTCGGAGAAGGGGAATGGACACGATCGTCCTGTGCGGGATCGCGACCGATTTCGGCGTCGAGAGCACGGCCCGGTTTGCCTACGAGTATGGCTTCCAGCAGGTTTTTGCCGAGGACGCGATGGCCTCGATGTCAGCAGAGCAGCACCATGCTGCAATAAATTTCATCTTCAAAAGGATGGGCAGGGTCCGGACAACCGACGAGATCCTTGCCGCCATAGGATAAAGAACACCGCACCACGTCCCCCGCTTTGCTGCAGTGGTGTGCCCGATCTCCCGTCACTGCCGGGAGATCACCTCTTTTTCCCCGTTGAAATAGGCGATCTGTTCGAGGTACATCAGGAAGAGATAGCCGGCGAGAATACCGATCACGATGCCGGCAAGGTGCAGGGAGATGCTCACGGTCCGGGTCGAGTTCGCGAGCCGCTCAGGAAAGAGGTTCCAGACAAAGTACGCGAAGATGGCGACAATCGCAAGCGTGATGAGCCGGGATGACCATGAGAATCCCACAAGGACGCGGTACAGGTCGAAGAACTGCTGCCGGAACAGGATGATGGCGAGCGCACAGAGGAGGATAACAACAGCAAGGAGGGTAAGGAGCAGGGCGCTTCGTTCTGCATGGTACAGGAGGATGTACCGCGCGATGATACCTGCGGAGAGGGCAAGGATGCAGGAGAGTACGAGCCCGTAATAGTGGCGCATCCTCTGCCGGGATGTGTGCTCAAGATAGAGCAGCCAGAAGAGGAGGAGGAGCCCGGCAAGGGCCGAGTCGATTCCCGAGAGGCCAACATAGTAGGTCGTGGTCGCGTTGAAGATGGCAAAGGACGCCCCAAAAACAAGGAAGATCACGACGATGATCTTGCTGATCACCAGGTACAGCCGTTTCCTGTTCACGAGCGTGGCAAGCACGAGGCCGTACACGGCGATCAGCAGGTAGGCGGTCACGTTTCCCAGGTATTGGTCGAAGTTGAGATGGACAAATGACGACGTGAAAAGCTGGTAGATGTGGAAGTTCTGCATGTCGATCTGGAGGCTGGAGCGCAGCCCCGGCGAGACCGTGACCATGTACTCAATGATGGTCGAGATGGCAGGGATGATGAGCACAATCGCGAGGTAAAAAGAAAAGAGCCGGATGTTTATCGTTGAGAGGGCATTCCTGATCCCGGTAAGTAGGCTCATGGTTGGCAGCCGATCGTGTGCTTTCCCTGTACATCGGTTATGCCGGCATAAAAAGAGAAGGTTCACGGTCCGGTCCCGGAACATTTTATGAGGCAATCCCGGGTGTAACCGCTTGTATGCAAGCCAGAATGATTTCAACGACCATAGTATATGCTGCCTCCGTGCTTCCCGGGAAGCAGCCCGGCAGAAGCACGGGCATCCGGATTAGAGATACACTGGGGGGTGCATGCGCCCCTGATGAGGCACCGGGATTGCCTGCTCTATGCAATCTATGGGTTTATTATTCGTAGTTGTGCGGAATGAAGAGCGGTCTTTTTACTTTTTCTTGGTTGTCTCTGCGAGATCGAGGGCACGATCCAGGGCTGTGTTTATTGATTCGCCGGCGAAACCGAATTTTTGTAGTCTCTCATAATTTCGCTGCGATATCTTGACCATCTTCGGAGGTTCCGTCGCCATTTCTTGATTGTTTACATTCAGGCCCATAAATAAGTATGTTAGTTAACTTGGATACCTTTTTAAACTTTGTTTACAAAGCAACCAGTATGTCCCAGATTGTTATTGATACCGAATTGATTAAGAGTGTGGGGCTCTACTTCTTCGCCATTGTGGGGATTGTTTCGTTGTTCGTCATCGGGGTCTCTATCGTATCTGGTCACGTAGACCAGGTAACGGCTACCGCACAGGTGTCGGAACCGACACCGATACCAACTCCCGTGCCAGCGCCGACCCCTGCACCACCAACACCTGCTCCCGTGGTGCCGCAAACGATAACCTTCACCGTCTCCAGCACCAGCATGGGTTTTAACGGATTGTACCAGGTTTTCACCTATTCCGGGCAGCTTCTCTACGTGACCGACTATTATGTCTGGAACACGATTACCCCCGGCAGTACCCTATACTGCCCAGATATCCGGTATGGCGAACGGCTATAATATCATCGTCAATCCTGTACTGCTCTACGCTCCGGAGTACGCGAATGAGTTCTGGGCCCAGTACCCGTACCACTACCAGAGGTATTATGGAGCTTCACCGACAGTAACGACTGCCAACAGGCCGGTTTACGGGAAACCAACGGTTTACCGGTGATAACAAAATTCCTTTTTTTAATTGTTTTGGATAAAGATACGAACTTGTTTTTCCAACCAATTTTTATTTTCCAATCGGATTTACTGGCCGGTATCAGGGATTAAAAAAAAAGGGATGGGCAGAATCTCTCAAGAATGGGGACTATGAGGCTTTTTCGCTCCGGTCTTTCCAGTACCTGGAGCATCTCAAAACCAGCATACACGAGCACAGTGACAATCACGGCAAGGACCAGCACCGGGATCAGCGTTGACGAGTACACTGCAGGGATTGTTGTGCCCTGCTGGAGGGAGCCGGAGAGTGCGCTGACCGGCCCGGGCGAGAAGGTGACAAACGGCTGGACCATGAGCACGGCAACGGTTGCAATGAAAAGCCCGCAGAGCGTTGCGTATTTCAAAAGGACCGCCCGGAGCGCCGGCCCCGGACTCACGCCCGGCGCAACGATGAAGACCTGGTTCTTGAGCCGGTAGACTTTCATCTTCTTGCCCTTGACGCTGTACCGTGTATTTGCTATCTCGATGAGCCCGGCATTCCTGAGGTTTTCCACGTGGTATTTTGCGGCATTGGTGGAGAGATCCATCCGGGACGCAATATCCGAGAGCTTCATCGGCCCCTCGGCCGAGAGGAGCGCCATAATCTCGCCTGCATTCTGGTGTGATATTGCTTTTACGATGCTTTGTGCTTTTTCCTGGCCCGGTTCAAGGAAGATGATCTCCTCCTCGGCAGCGACCGGCCCCTGCACACTCGTGCCCAGGTTATCCCCGTCCATATATCCCCCGTTTTATGGTTCGCACGGTGCACAGGGCCATCTGATGCGTCTGAATTCTGTACAACAGGGAGCCGGATCCGGCAGGCATACAGGAGATGGCGTTTCCTGGGTCTCGTGTTCCACTCACATGATCCCGGTAGTCAATATCATGCTATAAACGCATGCATAACTGAAAAAAATTCTTCACTCACCGCGGGAGATCCTTTTTGGGCATGAATAACCCGGCCCAACAGCAGCGATCCGTCCGGTGCTTGGCGCACCGCTTCTCCGTATCATTGGGAGGGAGTGAATGGAGCACTAGTCTATGAGATCCTGTGCAGGACGGCCGGCAGCGTTGTTTGTCCGTGGGGGATATATGCAGGTCCCGTGACCCTATTCCGGTCCCGGGAGATCCGGCATCATGACACCAGGGTGATCCGGTTATGCATTATCTGATCCGCCGGCCGTTGCCTGTCATGCTCCATCCAGCATTGTACCTTTGTGCAGAGATTTTCTCCCAACGTGCCAGAATCTGGCATATGAGCATGGTGCTACGCGCCTGTTAAAGACCCCGTTAACGAAAAAAATATTTTCACTGATCGCCTGCAGGGGGTCGGGAGGCATCCTGCCATCCCGGCCTCCCATGCATGACAGTTTAAACGTGTGCAGGGTGCGTATCAAAGGACTAAACATCCGGTACGCGTACATAACCGGTAAAGCCGGCGCACTGGCGTGTACCGGAGAAAGGCGGAAAGGCGGCGGAAGATGGATCTGGTCCTCGTTGCAGCGTATCTCTTCCCGTTCCTGTTCCTCGCGGTCTTTATCGGGAGGATCAATACCCGGTTCGTCCTTTTTATCCTCTGGGGTTTTATCGCTGCAGTCCCGGCATATTTTCTCGAACAGTTCCTCTTCTCTGCAGCCCAAAACGAAATCCCGGGGATGCTTGCCTCCCTGACCATATCCCCGGTTGTTGAGGAATTCTTTAAAGCCCTCCCCCTCATCATCATTGCCCTTGCCGCACGCCGTCAGCAGGACCGGGACATCTTCCTGTACGCGATGGCATCGGGAATCGGGTTTGCTATCATCGAGACCGGCCTGCTGGTCTCACCGGATCCCCTGGTTATCCTTATCCATTCGTTCTCGACCGCCCTCATGCACGGCTGCACGTGCGGTATCATCGGATACGGGATCGTTGTTGCAGGTCACTTTGACCGGCGGGCGTTTCCCGCCCTCATCTTCGGGTTTTTCACGCTCGCGGTTACGGTCCATGCAATCTATAATACCCTTGGCACGGTATTCTTCGGGCTCGCCGGGATCTGTATCGACCTTGTCTTCCCGGCCCTTTTATTCTTTGCCCTGCTCGTGTGCTACCAGATCGATCTTTTTACCCTCTTCTCCCGGCACACCGTCAGCTGATGAAAAACCGGCTGCGCCGGCTCTTCAGGCTGGTGAACCGGTCATCTCCTGTAATGCCACATAGTCGAAGAGCCCCAACACGATCAGGGAAAACGAAGCGATGATCAGGGGCCCGATAAGGCTCGCGAGGTCATATACGGAGATCGCCGCCCCGGCCCCGGGCAGGGGAATGGTCCAGGAGGTGTAGTAGACAAGGAGCGTTTCGCGCAGGCCGTACAGCATCGCGGCAAGGCACCGCACGCAGATCCCGGTCCAGAGCAGGGAATACCGGAAGAACCCGTGGTCGATCGTCACCACGATCAGCTGCTCCACTACAAGGAACCGGACAAGCAGCATCACGATCCGGAGCGTGAAGCCGTATTCGCCGATCACGATCAACGGGATGGCAAGGAAGAGCGCAAGGAAGAGCCACGGGAGAAGCGGGTGCGTGGGCTCTTTTTCCTGCTCGATCTGGAAAGCCGCAATAAAAAAGACCATGAAGCCAAGAAACGAGAGTTCGGCGACGGTGGTAAACACAAACGGCCGGCCAAGGTTCTCCGTTACGGGCAGGAGGGAAAAAAAGTACCAGAAGATCGTCGCGAGCGCATACTCCCCGAAGGCAAACGCTGCGAGCAGGAGGATGATCCGGCGTCGGGACCAGCGCAGGTACACGTACGCACACATAGCCATGCAGATGAGGGCAGCCGCGGCCTCAAAACAGTGGCCGGCAAAGCGGTACAGCGCGAGCGGTGTCACCGCGATCAGCGCACCGAATATCACGGTGAGCGCGACGATGGCCCAGAGCAGGTACTTCGCCCACATGGGGATCTGGGATTTTGCGGGAGCCGGGGCGGGCCGGGGGTCATCGTCCATCGATCTACCGGTGCGAGTCATGGAGTATAGAGGCTTGCGGTCGGGTCGGGAGGGCAGGGCAGTCGTGTGCGCCCCGGCGGGTTTACGGCCCCTGCTGCTGCCCGGGATTCCTCGGGGTATCGGGGACCAGGAACTCCGGGCCGGTTACGAGTGGGGGATTGCCGGAAACCCCGGCAACTGCACCATCGGTACACGTACCCTTCATGGTCCGGGCGGTACCGTTGTGCACGCCGTAGAGGAAATACAACCCAAGGCCAAGGGCGAGCCAGAGAATAAACATGAGGTGGGCATGGGAACTGAGATTTAGGATCAAAAACGTACATGTGCCCACGCAGAGCAGAGGGATGAGAGGGACGCAGGGACAGCGGAACGACCGGACAAGATCCGGCCTCTGGACCCGCAGGAGGAGGATACCGATCGCAACGATCGCAAACGCCATGAGCGTGCCCATGTTCACGAGCTCCGCCACGATGGCGAGGGGGAAGAAGCCGGCAACGCAGGCCGTAAGTATCCCGGTGACGAGGATGACCTTTACCGGGGTCCGGGTCTTCTCGTTGACGTCCGAGAAAAATGCCGGCAGGAGGCCGTCCCGGGACATGGCAAAGAAGATCCGGCTCTGCCCGAAGAGCATGACAAGGATCACCGAGGTCATGCCGCAGAGCGCACCGATCGAGACGATAAATGCTCCCCAGGGAATACCGATCCTCCCCAGCGCAAAGGCGATCGGCGCATTGATAGCATTGTCCCCGGGAAGTTCTGCAAACGGTACGATGCCGGTGAGAACGATGCCGAGCACGATATAGAGGATGATGCAGATCGCAAGCGAACCGATGAGGCCGAGAGGCAGGCTTTTTCTGGGATCTTTGGTTTCCTCCGCAGCCGTGACCACCGCGTCAAACCCGGTGAAGGCAAAGAAGATGATCGCAGCTCCCGAGAAGATCCCAAGCCATCCTCTGGGTGGCATAAAGGGGATCCAGTTCGCCGGATTGAGAGAGAAGAGGCCCAGGTACAATGAAAAAGATGATGACTGCAATCTTGATCGCCACAATAGCCGCATTGGTTCGTGCGCTCTTTTTTGTCCCCCGTACGAGAAGCAGGGAGAGGCACAGGACAATGCCCACGGCGGGAAGATTGATTATCCCTCCTTCTGTCCCCGGAGGGTTGAGAAAGGCGGGAGGAAGGTACAACCCGATGGAACGGAGGAGCGCACCGAGATACCCGGACCAGCCGATTGCCACCGCTGAGACCGCAAGGCCGTATTCGAGAATGAGATCCCAGCCGATGATCCACGCCCAGATCTCGCCGAGCGTCATGTAGCAGTACGTGTAGGCGCTTCCGGCAAGCGGGATCATGGCGGAAAATTCTGCATAGCAGAGAGCGGCAAAGAGGCAGGCTACACCGGCAAAGACAAACGAGAGGGGGAGGGCATTACCCGCATGCAACCCGGCGACAAGGCCGGACAGGACAAATATGCCCATACCGATGATGCCCCCGATACCGAGCATGACCAGGTCAAACGTGCTTAAGGTGCGGGAAAGGGATCTGCTGCTGTTGGAATCGGGCATCTCCCGGTCGATCTGCTTTTTTTTGAACATGGCATGGTCAAGGAATGTGCTCTTATTCATGTACCGCCCCGTTTGCACGAAGTTATCTCAATTACACCAGCAGAGAACGCCCGGTCTGCTGTACTTTCCTTTCCGTTCCGGCTTTTTATAAAGAAACTGATAAGTGAAAAAATTATTTCGTTTATAATCGCCCGGATTTTGAAAACAAGCAAAATTCAGGGGATAATAGTCCGCCCATACCAGAAGTATGAGATGTCGCGTAGAGAGATGAGGATGAGAACCGGACGCTGGCCCGCCCCGGGGGGGCTGGCATTTTCTTATTTTCATGTATGCGGGTCTCCCGCATGGCAAATCCGGCCCCTTAACCGCAGTGAATTTTTCACTCAACGACGTGTTTATGCGGTGCTTCTGCGAAAAAGGAGTACGTGAAGGATTTCAGCGCAGTGCAGGTGCAGGCACCGCACAGGAGGAGCGGTTCAGGATGACAACCGTGAACAGTATTGATATTTCGGTAGCAGTCAACCTGCTCATGTGCGTCGGCATCGTCCTTGTCAGCGTATGGGGTTATTACCGGATCAGGAAGATCACCCCGCTGTATTTCGGATGTGCCTACACCCTCTTTGCCATCTCCCACTTCCTTCTTCTCAACGGGGGTGAAAATCCTCCCGGTCCGGAATTTTTTGTCCTCAGGACTACCGGGTATGCCTTTGTGGTGATCGGGCTCTTTGCGATCCTCAGGGATATTATTCGGAAAACCGAGGCCGAGGCGGACCTCGCCCGGCTCACCGGCCGGCTGGAGGAACGCGTCCTTGAGCGGACGGCAGAACTTGCGCAGGCAAACGATGCGCTCATCACCGAAGTCTGCCAGCGTGCCATCGCCGAAGAGCGCCTCCGGCAGTCCCTGCACGAAAAGGATGTGCTTATCAAAGAGATCCACCACCGGGTAAAAAACAACCTGCAGGTCATCGTGAGCCTTCTCTACCTCCAGTCGAGAAAGACCGGGGATCCTGCCTGTGCAGCTGCGCTTCTCGACAGCCAGACGCGGGTTAAGTCCATGGCACTCATCCACGAGAACCTGTACCAGTCCGGCGACCTGGCCTCTATCGATTTTGACCGGTACCTCCGGAACCTGGCCGGCAATCTCAGGGTGGCCTATGGCGTCGATCGCGCCGGTATCCGGGTGATCACTGATGTGCGGGACTTAAACGTCAGTCTCACGACCGCCATTCCGCTGGGGCTGATCGCAAATGAACTGATCGCAAACGCCCTCAAGTACGCGTTTACCGGGAGGGACGGCGGAGAGATAACGCTCGCCGGGGAAAAGGATGCGTCGCAGATAACACTCATCGTCAAAGACAACGGCCGGGGGATACCTGAGGATCTCGACTGGGAGAACGCGGAATCCCTCGGCTTCAACCTTGTCCGGATGCTGGTGCGGCAGCTGAAAGGGACGGTCAGGCTCGATCGCACCGGCGGGACGCAGTTTGTCATAACCCTCCCGTATGCGGGGTGAATATATGGACGAAAAAATGCCATCGATACTGATAGTCGAGGATGAACTGATCGTTGCCGAGAACCTGCGACTCGTGCTCACCGGGATGGGATACGAAGTCCCGGAGCCCGCAGGTGGCAGCAGTGAGGCGCTGGAACGTGCCGCTGCACTCAGCCCTGATCTGGTCCTGATGGACATCGTGCTGGAAGGCTCGCCTATGGACGGGATAGAAACCGCACGGAAACTCGGGCAGATCATGGATGTCCCGGTTATCTTTGTCACCGCGTATTCCGATAAAAAGACCCTTGCACGGGTGAAAGGCACCGAACCGTATGCCTATATCCTCAAGCCGTTCAACGAGCGGGAACTTGCATTTGCGATCGAACTCGCCCTCCACCGGTCCCGGCTCGACAAGGAGATAAAAAAGCATGACACCCTGCTCCTGGCCATTAGCTTTGCCATCGAATGGTTCCTGCGCAGGCATGCGTCGGTCCCGTCCCATGATACCCGGTACGAGAAGAACCTCTCGGCCGGGATCATGGAGATCCTTGAACATATCGGGTTTGCCGTGCATGCCGCAAGCGTCTGCATCTTCCGGATGAACCCGGGACGGGAGGGAAAGGACGGCGCAACCGTCCAGTACCTCTGGGTCGACCCCGGGGTGACGGGCGGGGGAAAGGTCTCGATCACAAAGACCGAGTCACTCACGTTTACGACTCTCCTGTGGCGTTCGCTTCTCGGGAGTGGCAATTCGATCGCAGGCGATGTGCAGAAGCTGCCCGGCGGCGAGCGCCGGTTCTTCGAGGAGCGGGGAATTTCATCGATTGCGGTGCTCCCGCTCTTCAGGAACGATGCGCTCTGGGGATTCGTGGGCTTCTCCGACACAGTCTCCCGCGACTGGACGGAGAGCGAGATGGAGGCGCTCCAGATCGCCGGGAACCTGATCGGTGCGGTGCTGGAGTAAGCAATTGAGATCCACATCCCAGATACTGTGTATAAGTAAAAGACGAGGGTTTCCCGCCTCAGGGCCCCTCCGGGGTACGGCGGGACAAGTGCGGCTAACCTTCCTGATCCGCCGCGGGGGCGCCCCTTCGGGGGCGACGGCACACATCGCACATCCCCAGGGAATGTTCAGTTAGACAATCATATTCCCCATCTTCCGGTTTTTGTCTTTTGGTAAGGGAGAATTTTCCCGGTAATCACTTGTCATCAAGGAACATTAAGCACAAGCACTTTCCCGATTCTATCATCGGGCCTGCCGGCTTCCGGCTCCCCCACCCGTAATTTCTTTTGTGCACCTGCATCTTTCTTGCCGGGATGTGCGCGTTTGCCTTCCTTATGCGCCGCCTTCGCCGTGTAACCGGCCAAAATTTTATCGTCCGCTTCCTTACCGGGGGATAAAAGGAGGGGTTTCCCCCTGTATTTCCGGGCTCTGATCCCTAGAGCATGAGTATAAGGAAAAGCAGGATGTACAGCGAGATCGAGACTGCCGGGACGAGACGGAGCGACCAGTAATTGACCTGTTCAACCCGCCGGGCATTCTTGTCTTCGGTGTACTGATGATCAGGATCCCGGAGACGATGACCATTACCAGCGTTGCGTAGGTGATGATCATAAAGAAGTCCAGGAAGGTAGCGTAGGCAACAAGCGGGATGGCATCCGCGATACGCCAGTGGATGAGCACAGCGGCCAGGAACATCGATCCGTTCAGTCCCAGCCGTGAGGAGACCTTCATCAGGAGCGACGCGAGGGAGACGATGATGATGAGCATGATGGGGAGGAAGAACTTCAAAAGGGTCGAGGCGGTATCCCGCTGGATCCCGTTGTTGAAGACTGCCCGGGAGTAGGGGACCTCTCCTGCCACGTAGGTCTGGTTGGTGACCTCCGCGGACATGCCGGTCAGCGTCCACCCCGGAAGGTCCGCCTCCGAATCGAGGCCTGTGTTATTTTCGTCAATAACAAAGACCATTTCCTTCTCGGCGAAAACCGTCGGCTCAACGATGATCGGGAGCGTGTGGTTGTCGAAGGGGTAGAGGCGCAGGTCGGGATTTGCGGTCATCGTCGCGTAGACCCGGTAATCCTTCTCCTGCGGTGTGTCCGTGATGGTGGTAACAGATGTTGCCCGCCCGTTCATGAACTCGAGGTCGTTGATCGAGACATTCGCATCCGAACGGAGGCTGAGGTAAAAATTGGTCTCGTAGGTCCCGTCCGCGACGCTGAACTGCTTTAAGTCGACGACATACACCCCAATGTATACAACCTGGGGGCCGGGAACGGGAGCAGATGTCATCGTTCCGCTTCCGCTGTCAGCAGCAACCGGGATGAGGATGAGGGCAACGGCAATGACAAAAAGGAGAAGGCCCGAGAGTATTTTCCTGTCCCTTCGTGCAATGGACTCTCTGCCTGGCAGGACAGGACCGGCCTTTTCGCTCACCATGCTTCCTTCACCCGCGACAACCGCATAGGGAGTTGTGGGGGGGGTAGGGGTATAAAATCGACCCCGCACTGTATTTGTCACATCGGGGAATGGGCCGGGAAAATATCTCGTCCCGGGGACCATGAATGCTACAAAAAAAGGACCTGCCGATCTGCATCCCAGCTATGATAACCGAGTAATGCGATACCTGATAGGTGCGGACTGCCCGCGTTATTCCTATGGCACGACAGGGACGAACTTCCGGGGTGCGGCCATTCCTGAAATGGGCCGGGGGGAAATCGCAGTTACTCGGCGAGTTTGCCCAATACCTGCCACTTGCCGCATTCAGGGACCGGGTGATCACCCGGTACATCGAGCCGTTCATCGGTGGCGGTGCAGTATTCTTCTCCCTTTCCCGGTGCTTCCCGTTCGAGAAGTCCACGGTCTGCGATATCAACGAGGAACTGGTCCTTACGTACCGGGTGATCCGGACGTCTCTATTGAAACTCACAAGCGAACTCGCGGCAATCGAGTCCGAATACCGGGTGAAAAGCGGCCCGCAGCAGGAAGCGTACTATTACGATGTCCGGGAGACTTTTAACCGGGAGCGTGCTGCGACCGATTTCAGCCGCTATAATTCCCGGTGGATCCGGCGGGCAGCGCAGATCATCTTCCTCAACCACACCTGTTATAACGGACTCTTCCGGGTGAACAAAAGCGGCGGGTTCAATGTCCCGTTCGGTCGGTACAAAAACCCGGAGATCCTTAATTACCAGAACCTGCAGGGTGTCGCTTTGTTGCTTGCACACACCCGTATCCTCTGTGGCGATTTTACCCGGTGCAGGAGTACCGTTGACAACCGGACCTTCGTGTACCTCGATCCGCCCTACCGGCCGCTGAACGCGACCTCCTCCTTTACTTCCTACTCGCAGGTCGGTTTTTCCGATGCCGACCAGGTGCGCCTGGCAAAATTTTTCCGGGAACTGGACCGGAAAGGTGCGCTCGTCATGCTGAGCAACTCCGATCCCGCGAGCGAGAACCCGGGCGATTCCTACTTTGACGAGTTGTACGACGGTTTCACCATCCGGCGGGTGCCGGCAAAACGGATGATCAACTGCAACGGCGCCCGGCGCGGCGTGGTAAACGAACTTTTGATCACTAATTACGACGCGTAGTCCTGATATGCCGGGGATCCGGACGGTGCGTTCCGGTTCCGGCCTTACGGTGTCTTTTCCGGCGAACCTGCTCCCTGCAGGGCGAACTTCTTTCGGTCGAGCGCCCGGGGATCACCGGGCCGCAGGGCAAGAGCCCGGTCGAACGCCTCGCCGGCCTTTTCGTACTTCTGGCCGTCAAGGAAGATGAGGCCGAGGTTGTACCACCCGTTGAAGTGGGCCGGGTCGATTGCGAGGGCGCGCTGGAACGAGGCTATGGCTGCGTTCTCCTGTCGCAGCCGCCGGTGGATGAGCCCCTTATTGTTCCAGACCGGTACATTCAGAGGGTTAATCGCAAGTGCATGGCCGTAGGCCTCGAGTGCCGGCGGAAACCTGCCGAGCCGGGTGTATGCCTGCGCTAAGTGCGACCAGCCCCGGGCGTTCTCCGGGTTGAGAGCGAGCGCACGGCGGAGCGCGGCGACGGCTTCGGTGTTTTTCTGTGCCTGGTACAGGTCGGTTCCTGCCCGGAACCAGAACCGGGCCGGGTCCATGAAAAGCGGGGTCCTCCGGTCAAGCCGGCGTGCGTAGATCCGGTTCTTTGAAGAAAGGAAGACCGATCCCCCGTGTGTGCGCCGCTGGAGCGAGAGGCCGGGCGCAAGCCGGGTGGCCCGGATAAATGCCTTCTTTCCAAGGCTTGTCCGTCCCAGGTTGATGAGGGCAAGACTTTCGCAGAACCACGAGAGCATGTGCCGGGGGTTGAGGGAGAGCGCGATATCGAAAGCCTGCAGCGCGGTTTCGTACCCGCCGTCCCGGCACTGCAGGACCGCCTTGTTATACCATGCAGCGGCATACCCTCTGTCGATGGAGACTGCCTGATCGAACGATTCGAGCGCATCCTTCGTCCGGTTCATCTGCTGGAGGATGACGCCCCGATTGTGCCAGGCCATGGCAAGGTTGGGTTCCCGTGCTATCGCCGCATCGCAGGCCGCAAGTTCCTCCTCAAAGAGGTACATTTTATGGTATGTGTGTGCCTTTGCCATCCAGACCATTGCGGCATCAGGATCGAGCCCGGCTGCGTGGTTGAAGGATGCAATTACTGCCTCATTTTGATCGAGATCGCTTTCCGCGAGCCCCCGGTTATACCACGCGGCCGCCATACGGGGATCGATGTTGATCGCGTTCGTGTACGAGATGGCCGCCTCATAGTGCCGCCCCATCGCATCGAGTGCGATGCCCCGGTTACACCAGAGAACCGCAGAATGCCGGTCCTCTTCTATCTCCCGGTCGAATGATCGGACCGCGTCCTCGTAGCATTCCGATCGCATCAGGTCTGCCCCCGGACTACTGCCGGCCGCGACAACACCTTTTACGGGCGGGGCCAGGCGCGAGATCCTCGGATCCCGTCCTTCCAGCCGGCTTGAAAACCGGCAGATCTGCCCTTCGGAGTACCAGATCACTGCACAGTCCGGTTCAAGGGCAAGCGCCTGGTCAAATGCGAGCAGTGCAGCCTCGTGCCTGCCGAGTGCTCCAAGTGCCATGCCTTTTCCGCTCCATGCGTCAAGGAGCGCGGGATCGAGATCGAGGGACCGGACAAAGAGCGGGAGCGCGTCGGAAAAGCTGCCCAGGTTGCAGAGTGCTGTTGCCTTGCCGGAAAGAGCCGGGGCAAAATCCCTGTCGGTATCAAGGGCGCGGTCGAAAGCCGCCACGGCCCGCTGGTAGTGCTTCTCCTCCATCAGGGATGTACCAAGCAGGGTGAGCGCGATTGCGTGAGCCGGTTCAAGGGCAAGGACTTTCCCGCAGTATTCCTCTGCCTGCGGGTACTCCGCAAGCTCGAACGCAACCATGCCCATGCCCAGGAGGGCGGCGACTGTTCCCGGTGCGTGCATGAGGGCTGTCCCGTACGCTTCCCGTGCGCTGTCGTACCGCTCCATCGTGCGCAGGGCATCGCCAAGGCCGGTCCATGTCAGGGGATTTGTGGTATCGGTGGCAAGCGCCCGGTTGTAGGAAACGACCGCTTCGTCATCCTGTCCGAGAAGATGGAATGCGAGACCGCGGCTGTTCCAGACAAAGGGATTCAGGTCGCCGAGGGCAAGCGCCCGGTCAAACGACTGGATTGCTTCCTGGTACTCCCCGAGACGGGCCTCTGCCATGCCCTTTCCTACCCATGCCCCGGCATTCCCCGGATCAAGGGCAACAGACTGTCCGAACGCGTCGAGTGCCTGCTCGTGCCGTTCCTCTTCCTGGAGGCGCATCCCTGAGAGGTACCAGGTGAGCGCGTCGGTCATATGGACGCTTCT
Source organism: uncultured Methanoregulaceae archaeon (assembly GCA_963717525.1). Classification (GTDB taxonomy): domain Archaea; phylum Halobacteriota; class Methanomicrobia; order Methanomicrobiales; family Methanospirillaceae; genus Methanoregula. Next base: position 1,035,184 of record OY970343.1, on the reverse strand, counting down.
TCGCGTGCCTCGTGATGAACCTTTCTGTCCCCTTTCTTCCTCCCTGTCGCGGTCTCACATGGCGGTCGCTTCATCATGCACAGGCTTCGTTTGCGAGATCTCCGGATCACCGCTCCCGCCTGCCGGCAAACCCTTATCGCCCAGCCGGATGAATAGTGGAAGGAAGCGCGATGGACGACCCTGTTCCTGAGGAGGAGCCCTGCGAGCAGTGCGGGCTCTGCTGCCGGATCTTCGGCCCCGGCATTGCACCGACTGCGGCAAACGTGTACACCTGGATGGAGCAGGGGCGGACCGATATCCTGCGCTGGTTTGTCGCGTTTGTCGAGAACGGGAGCATACCGGTCAGCTGCCTCGATCTCGCGGTGGACGATCTCGGCGGTGTCGTAGTCTTCGAGATGCGTGACCACTCGACCGGCGGGTACATGTCTGTCTGCCCGTTCCTGCGCCGGGTGGCAAAAGAGCGGTACCTCTGCGGGATCCATGCGGTAAAACCCGAGATGTGCTGCACGTACCAGCCGTGGATCTGGGGCGAGACGTACTTCAACCGGTGCAAAAGCCTCAAAAAGAACCGGTCAAAAGCAAATATCTGATCCAGGACGAGCGGCTGAATCTTTTTTTAAATTCCCAAAAACCCCTCAGGGGCGAGGCTGGTGGCAAGCATCACCATATTAATCTCCCGGTGTTCAGTCCAGGTGCCGGCCTCCCTGTTTTTCCCCTCCAGCCAGAACCCTTCGATCTGTTCGCGGAGCGGCATATACTCATGGATGGCCCGGACCTGTTGGTTCAGGGTATCATAGTTTCCGTACAGGTGCCGGTTTTTCCCCAGCCGGTCCGGCAACGTTTCGATCCCGGCAAGCCCGATTGACAGGCCAAGCTCGCGGAATGCGAGACGGTACCGGGCAGGGATCCTGAAAGATCCGGATCCGGTATAGGAACGAAGGCCGGCAAGTGCTGAACCAAGAACGGTCTCCAGCAGGCTGGCATACACCGGCCCGTCCCGGGTCGCAAGATTGGTGATCCGTAATGCGTCGCACAGGAGGCCCCCGATGCCGAGAGGATCGTCAGTTGCCATGCCCATGCCCCGGCAGATGCCGGTTATGTCCGCGATCTCCCCGGTAAGGCAGGACTCTGTCGTGAGGCCGAAGTCCTGGGACGCGACGAGCTGCAGCTCATTATAGGTGACGAAGCCATCGAGCGGGTCGTGCTGGCCCATGGAGAGCACAAGCGGGCGGGAAAGGTCGATGCTCATCTTCCAGTACATCATTTTTTTACTGCTGCCTTTGGGGAGGTATGTGAACCGGGCATGGGCAATGCGTGCAAGGTCTATTGCCCAGCCGAGATAGTCCGGGTTGCCGGTGACCCTGCTCACCCGGCTAAGTGCATGCATCCACTTTGTCAGGTAATGGAAATACTGCCCGTCGCGGTCCCATTCCCGCTGGTCGTCGAACGGTTCGTTTATGCCGCGCTCGGACAGGGTTTTTCCTATCCGCAGGCCCCCGGCTGTCGGGTGCTGTTCTCCTTCCTGCAGGGAAAGACCACTGATCCAGCCGATCCGCGTATCATCTGCACGGTGCCGGCCCAGCGTATCGTGTACCTGGCCGACAAGGCGCAGGGCCAGTTCATGGAATGCGGTGTCTCCGGTCTTTTCAAAGAGCCCGAGATAATTGCAGACCGCAAACGCATCTGTCCAGAGGTAACGTCGTGGGCTGGCACCAACCGGATCAAGTCCGGTCAGCCTGGCAAAGTCCTGCATGAGTTCCTGGACCTGCGCAATGGCAGTATTCCGGTTCATCAGTTCTGTAGATACGATGGAACAGGGATAAAAATTCCGTCATGTTTCAGAATTAATAACACCGGGCGTGAACCGGTTACGCCACGGAGCGATGGGATCCGAAAAAATGTGCAGGGATTCATATCCCACATGGACCCTCCGGGGCACAGCGGGATCGGTTCAGACCGCATCCTTTTTACGGTCGGGTTCTTGTTCCTCTTCAAAATGCTGCCGGAAAAACTGTTTCAGCAGCGGATCGGGAATTTCCCGGATACCCGGCGGCGACCCGGCCACCACCGCACCGGTGACCGTGAAGTACCTCCCCTCCATGTAGAGTTCAACAGGGCCTTTCTTCCGGCCCCTGAGCCGGAGCCGGAACGCCCGATCACGTGCACCCCGTGGCCGGACGGGCTCCATTCCGTATAGGTACCAAGCGACAGGGCTTCTTTTACCATCTCGCCGGTCGCGTGATCGAAATCGATCCCAAAAATCCCTTCTCCTAACACAAAACCGATCCCGTCAAATCCCCCGGCCTGCATGGCGGCTTTTGCCTGGTCGAAGCTCCCCCACGTGGAAGGAACGTTGACGAGTGCATAACGCTTCTTTTTCTGGTCCGGGACATAGGGCGGCTTGGTCAGCTTGTCATTCCGCTTCTCGTACCGCCAGGTAACCCAGCGGTCAAGCCGGTCAGTTCTGCCGGGATCTGGTCGTACCGGACATCCATTTTTCAGGCCCCTTCCTGCCGGAAAAGGATGCCGGGTGCAGGCTTCATCAAGCATCCTCCAGCTCTTTGAGCACCTCGTGGTCGTCAAGGTCATACCACTCTGCATAGGCATCGGCAACGGCAAACATCCGGCTGCTCCGGATATTCAGGCAGGCCACGAGGTCCGCGTGGACAGAGACACGTTTTGCAGCGTCCAGGGAGGCTGTGGGGACGGCGACGATGACCCGGGCTGGTTTCTTTTGCCGGATGCTCTGTAGTGCGGCGAGCATCGTGAAGCCTGATGCGAGCCCGTCGTCCGTCAGGATTACGGTCTTTCCTACAAGTCCGGGGAAGGTCCTATTCCCCGTAAACCGTGTCATACGCTCGCTGACATTTTCCCTCGTTTCAGCGATAGCCCGATCGACCGCTGGCGCCTCAAGACCGAGGGCGGCACGGAGCTCTTCATTGATCAGCACCTGTCCGTCCCAGGTGACCGCCCCGAACCCCGACTCCGTGGTGCCGGGGATACGGATCTTCCGTACTATCGCAAGCGACAAGGGGGCAGACAGTGCCCGGGCGACTTCCTTTCCGATGGGCACACCTCCCGCCGGGATGGCAAGGACATACGGGTCATTGAGGGCAGGAAGCGTTTTTAAAAACGCTCCCAGTTGTCTCCCGGCATCGTGGCGGGAAGAAAAGACAAAACGCCGTTCCCGCAACCGGGGATTGTCAATGATCTCACCCATATGCGGTGCTCTCGATTTTCAGGAACATAAGCATTGCGACCAGTACCAGTTCCGGTTGTCCGCATGTTTTACGGACCCGGCGGGGACCAGCGATAGTGACAGACCCCGGCCGGTAAAGGCAGGAATAATTATCCTTCAGGGATAACCTTATCACCGGCTATCTCGTGAGAACCGGTCAGCCCCGGACCGCCGCAGATGAAGCCGGGCCGGCGAGGTGGGGGGATTCGTGTGATACTTGTCGATGCCAGATGTATGATCCTGCCCGGGAGGCAGGAATATTTCGTCCGGGAAGCCCGGAAGATCAAAACGATCGTGCAGGAAGAGGCTGGGTGCACCCGGTACGAACTGTTAGCCGATGCCAGTGATGCCGGGGTATTCCATTTTATCGAAGAATGGGAGAGCCAGGACCATCTCGATAAACATCTTGGGCAACCTCATATGCAGGAGTATTTTGCAAAGACCTCGCCATGGCATGCTGCCCCGACAGAACTGACCATCTACGAGGTCGTTGGATCACAATCGATCACTCTCGGCCACTGATCGGGCCGGGGCCCCGGCGCCGCTTTTGTGGTGAAGATGCCAGGAAATTCCCCGCCGGTCAGCCGGCCTCCTGCGGGTGAAGCCCGGGACCGGATCCTTGCCGCCGCCGGTGCACGCCTTGCGGAGATTGCCGGCATTACCGGAAAGGGGGCTGATGTCCCGCCTTGGCCCGTCCCCGTATCCACCCTGATAAGGAGGGTGTTCTCCGGTCCGTTCTCAAGGAGCGTGCATGAGATCGACAGAACGTTCTCGGTCTCTGGTGCCTGTATCTCATGCGGCACCTGTGCGGAGGTCTGCCCGGTAAAAAACAAAGTGATTGAACAGGGCCGGCCGCTCTGGCAGCACCGGTGCAAACCCTGCTGCGCCTGCCTCACCCTCCGCATGGCCGGGACGATCCAGCCTGCGGTGATGCGGGGGACAAAGGAGCGGGGACGGAAGCCCCATCACGGCCTGGAGGTCGATGATCTGAAGGCCCTGGCGGGGAAATAAGAAAATCATCCCCTCACTTTTTGTATTCAGGTCGCACATCCTGCCCTCTCGTCCCTGTTGACCTGTTTCCATTCCACGGGTTTGCTGTCGACAGGACAGAATTTCATATCCTCATTGTCAAGTGTGGTCAGCATACAGGGTTTTTTACAGCGTTCGCATCTGAAAATTCTCAAACGATCATCCCTCCTTTCGTGCAGGATGCTGTTGGTATCCCTGCACTTTGATCCATCCTTCACCCGGTTTCCCTATGAATTGGCACAATAGGCGGGGTTACATCCGTGACCCGGGACGGTAGAAGGGATAACCCCGGGGTTATGCCGGTCCGGGCCCGGATCTGAAAAACAGGGTGATGACATTTATATCCGGAAAAAAAGTATCTGGCCGGGCCTTCCCTTCAGGCCCGGATGATTTTTTTATCCTTTTGGCTTCCTGCCGGTATACCTCACCGCGGAGATGAATCCCGGGCCGGTTCCCTGCCGGAACGAGCGTTAATAGTCGTCATCAGGTTTTGAAGTGACGGCCTCATCCACTTCGGGCTGGAGGAGCGCGAGCGCTTCCCGGACCTTCTCCCGGATCGCGGGGTTTTTACTCTCCTGCATCGTATCGAGACAGGCAATCACTCCTTCGCCGATAAGCGCTTCTTCCTGCCCGGATGCCGCAATGGCGATGATAATATTCAGGGCCGAAAGGACAATATGCAGGTTTTTTTCCATCAGCAGGTCCCTGACAATCTTTATCCCGCCCTGTTGTATGAGTTCGTCCGGCCTCCAGGTGTCGTCTTCAGTGCTCACTGCCAGTGCTTCTATTGCTGCCTCCCTGCCTTTTTTGCCTTTGGAGAGGCGGACCAGCAGGTCTTCTATGAGATCCTGTTCAATACGCAGATTTTCAACCATGGTTCCTCCTGTCCCGGCCTCCTTGCATCCGCTCAAAGCCCGGATCCGGTGGATGATACTAATCCTAAAAGGTAAAAAACCCATTGACCCTGGCAAAAGCATGGCGGCGCGAAAAAATGTAAGCACGATCCGTGTCTTTATCTACAGAAAAGAGCATTTGTTCACGTGATCCGGGCCGGAAACCTGCCCGGTGCGGGTGAGGTGAAAGAATGAAAAGGATTGCAGTGATCATTACGGACATGTTCCAGGATGTGGAATACAGTCAGCCCGCGGATGCATTCCGGAAGGCGGGTCACGAGCTTGTCAACGTGGGGATCGTCAGCGCAGGATCGATCGTGAAGGGGGAGTACGGGACCCTCGTCCAGATCGACAAGCCGGTTCGTGATGTTGCGACAGATGATTTTGACGCGCTCTTCATCCCGGGCGGGTACTCCCCCGACAAACTTCGTATCGATGACAACGCGATCCGGTTCACCCGGGATTTCTTCACGAAGAAAAAGCCGGTATTTGCAATCTGCCACGCGGCACAGCTCCTTATCACGGCCCAGGTACTGGAGGGCCGGCGCGTAACCGGCTGGAAATCGCTCGTGCAGGACATAAAAAATGCCGGCGCTGAATACGTGGATGAAGAAGTCGTCGTTGACGGGAACCTCGTTTCGAGCCGGAAACCGTCAGATATCCCGGCGTTTGTCCGGGAATCGCTCAAGATGCTTCAATAACCGGATGAACGGGGAACTGTGGGGGAGGGAGTAAAGAACCGCCCCGTTTTTAATACCGTCCGGTACCTGACACGGTACGATCACAAAATCTGTTCACCGTAGGAGATGACGGTCTGCAGGGTTTTCAGCCGTGCATACCACTTATCGTTTGATTCAACGACGGTCCATGGAGCGGCCCGGGTATTTGTGCGGGCGAGCATTTCATCGACTGCCAGTTCATAGAGATCCCATTTTTCACGGTTCCTCCAGTCCTCATCGGTAATCTTCCATTTTTTGAGCTGGTCTGTCTGCCGCTGGCTGAACCGCCGGCCCTGCTCATCTTTATCGATCTCGAGCCAGAATTTTATAATTCCTCCCCCGTTTTCCACGTAGGTCTCTTCCATCTCATTGATCTCGATGTATGCACGTTTCCACTCGGTCTCTGAACAGAACCCTTCGACACGCTCAACAAGGACACGACCGTACCAACTCCGGTCAAAGATGGTGATATGTCCCGCTTTCGGGTACTTGTGGACAAACCTCCAGAGATAGTTGTACACGTTTTCTGTGTCGTTTGGTTTGGATATGGGAATGACATCGTACCCCCGCGGGTTCATCTGCCGGACAAGGCGCATGATGTTGCCCCCTTTCCCTGCTGCGTCCCATCCTTCGTAGACAATAATCAGGGGGATTTTCCGTTTAAACAACCGGTACTGGATTTCCCGGACCTGCTCCTGGCAGGCGAGTAACTTTTGTTCATATTCGTGCCTGCCAAGGGTGACCGCGGGAAGGCATTTTCTCCTGACCTCTCCTTTCTTCGGCCGTGTGATCTCGTAATGTACGGTCTTTCCCCGGGCATTTTCATCTGATACAGCCAAGTTTTTTTCCAGTATCTTTATCACCGCTGAAAAGACTTTCAGGATTGTATAATTCCTGTCGGTGGCCTCGATAATCATCCACGGGGCGTAAGAATGGTCTGTTTCTTCAATATATTCTTCGATGACAGGAAGATAGCTTTCATACTGGTTATGGAGATCCCAGTCCCCTTTGTTGATCATCCACGACGTCAAAAGGTTTTGTTCACGCTCTTCCAGGCGTTTTTTCTGTTCCTCCTTGCTGATATGCAGAAAAAATTTCAAGATAATGGTCCCATCGTCGGCAAGCTGGCGTTCAAACTGGTTGATCTGCGACAGGGATCGTTTTACTCCCTGTTTCCACCCGATTCCGGAAATTATCTCGGCAAGTGACCTGCTGTACCAGCTCCGGGCAAAGAGGGCGATGCGGCCGCGTGGAGGGATCTGTTCCCAGAACCGCCATAATAATGGCCGTGCCCTTTCATCATCGGTGGGAGAACCGATCGAGTACAAGGAAAAACCACGGGGATCCAGCAACTTGATAAGTTCGTTCATTACCATCGTGATGCCGGAGGCATGCCAGCCTTCCACGAGGATGATCACCGGGATCTTTTTATCCCGGAGCTCCCGCTGGAGCATTCCCAGCTCTTTTTGCATCTCCTCAATATCCTTCAAAAACACCTTGTCAGGTGTCTTTTTTGTCAGGTCAAACCGTTCAAACATCAAACGTTCCCGTCCTTCTTAACCATCAATCATGAAACTGACATCCCGTCCCTTGCATTTTCGGCACATCCGGGGTACATCTTACCGATGCATTGCAGATTTTTTCCCTTGTCACAGGAGGAAGTACTGAAATCAGACAAAACCGCTTCCGGGAAACTGTTTTTATGAAGAATCCATGTTATCGGCATTAATGCTTTTTTGTACAGGTATGCGGATTTTATGCAAAGGTGCATAGTCCCTGTCCTGTCCCGAAATAATTTCACAAAATTTTCAATAAAATGAGCAAGCCCACACCCTCCATGGGTCGCCCGGCCGCCTCGTCGGAGCCTCTTCTCGGGCAGGAATGCCGTTTGAACACTTAATTTTAATCTGGGTTCAATGGGGCGCTCCCCTTGGGCTGCCTCCACCTCCGGGGGAGAGAGGGGGTCACCCTCGTAATTCGAAAATTTTGATGCACCAGATGTGGTTTTACCCGGCCAACACGTAGTGAAATGAATTCGGGATATCGCAATACCTGCATAGTCCCTGAATAAAAGAATCTTATTTCAGGGCACACATCCCACATATTTTTCAGATGTTTTTCCTCCTGACTGAACATACCCCCAGTCCCTCTCATCAAAAACGCGATTTTAATGCAGATGCGGCAACATGGGACGAGAACCCGGGCCGGGTAAGGATGGCGCATGACGTGGCGCGGGCGATCCTTGGGACGGTACAGCCGGGACCTGATATGGACGTGCTGGACTTCGGGTGCGGGACAGGCCTTCTGACCCTTGCGCTCCAGCCCCATGTCCGCACGATCACCGCGGTTGACAGCTCGCAGGGCATGCTCGATGTCCTCGACGCGAAGATCAGGGCACGATCGCTCACCAATGTCCGGACCCGGCTCGTGGACCTGGACAGGGGTGACGAGCTTCCGGGACCGTTCGACCTCGCGGTCAGCAGTATGACCTTCCACCACATCCGGGATGTGGGAATGCTCCTCGATCGTATCGCCGGCGTCCTCAAACCCGCAGGAAGGATCGCCGTCGCCGATCTCGATTCCGATGAGGGAAAATTCCACGACTCAGACGAGGGCGTGTTCCATCCCGGGTTTGACCGGTGTGTGATGATGAAGTCATTCGAGGCCGCCGGTTTTTCTTCGGTACGGAACCGGACTGCCGCGATTATACAAAAGCCCGGGCCGTCCGGGGAGATGCGGACGTTTACCGTTTTCCTGATGACTGCAGAGAAGAAGGAGTGAAGGTTCTTCATGGCGGGTAGGGTGTCATCCCATTTGCACGATCCTGTCAACCGCAAATACAATAGCACTGCACGGCAATAAAAATAAGGAGATCTCTCACTATGTCCCTGGTCGCTGAATTGGTTACAGGATTGATCCAGCTGATCATTGCCATTATTTTTTCTGTCATTGCACTCTATGCAGGATTATTAACCTTCAACCATCTTACCGGTGGTTTTGATGCCCCGGGTGAGATCAAAAAAGGGAATGTCGCCGTTGGCCTTCTCATCGCTTCCATTTTTATCGGCATCTCTCTTCCTGCGTACGCCGGCATCCAGGCGATCCTCGCAGGCCTGAACAGTATTGCCTTCGAGGGAATGTTCACCGCAGGAAGTGCCCTTCACGTGATATTCATCGTTGTCGGGCTGGGCCTGAGTATTCTTCTCGCGGTCGGTTCGATCTACCTTGCCATGTATATCATTGCCCAGGTGAGCTCCTCTGTTGATGTACTCCGGGAGATCAAATACGGCAATACCGCAATGGCACTCGTCGTCGCAAGTATGATCCTGTCCGTATGTCTTATTGTCCAGTGGGGTTTTAGCGGGCTTTTTGCCGCGGTCTTCTTGTAACGATGAACACATCCCTCAGGCCCTTGGGTTTACGGTGCCCCCCGCAACCGCCTAAGAGGTCTTACTCTAAGCCGGGCCGGTGGTGTCGACTCATGGCCGACCGCGAAAGGCGGTTCTGAGCCGGATTTTTACCGGGATGGACTGCAACCTCCTGATGATGTGTACTGCCCGGTATGATCCGCGACCCCAAAATTTTTTGAAAGGGAGAGATTCAAGAGGCCGCAAAGACGAGTACATCTGGAATGAAACTCGGCGTTCTCTGTTCCGGGGGCAAGGACTCATGGTTTGCCTGCTATCTCGCCATGCAGAAAGAGGAGGTCGCCTGCCTCATCTCTGTCCGGTCCCGGAACGAAGAGAGCTACATGTTCCACACCCCCACTACCCAGCTCGTGCCGCTACAGGCAGAGGCTGCGGGGCTCCCGCTTGTCACGGTGGAGACCGAGGGGATCGAGGAGGCCGAGCTTGGTGATCTTTCGCGTGCCATCAGCCATGCCGTGGAACAGTATGGCATTGAAGGCGTGGTGACCGGTGCCCTCCTTTCCGTGTACCAGGCCACCCGGGTCCAGCGCATCTGCCGGGACCTCGATCTCTGGTGTTTCAACCCGCTCTGGTACACTGACCCTGAGATCTACATGAAAGAGCTGATAACCTCCGGGTTCAGGGCTATTATCACTGGCGTCTTTGCCGCTCCATTCTCTCGTGACTGGCTGGGAAGGGAGATCGACCGGGAGGCACTTTCCGGCCTGCAGCAGTACGTGCGATCGCACCGGATCACCCTCACCGGTGAAGGCGGGGAGTACGAGACGCTCGTCCTGGACGCGCCCGTCTTTACAAAAAAGATCGTGATCCAGGAATCGGAAAAAGAGTATGCGAATTTCCGGGGATTCCTGCGGGTCAGACGTGCGGTGCTGGAGGAAAAATGATCCTTCTCGTGGACCTCTCATGGAAGCCGGGCTCACTCTCCCGGGACGAGTTCGTGGGCCCTGTGGCACGGATCGTTTCCGGTGCCGGGCAGGCATGGGGCGAAGCGCACTTTTCCGGGATAACGGGAGTTGATCTCGAGGGTGCGGACGGGATTATCCTCTGCGGGACGGCGTTAAAGGACAACCTCTTTTCCGAAAAGGTGCAGGAGTTTTTGTGGCTCCGGGAGGTACGCGTCCCGGTCCTTGGGATCTGCGCCGGGATGCAGGCCCTCTGCCTCGTACACGGGGGCACCCTCCGGCCGGCATGCGAGATCGGCATGACCACGGTCCGGGTCACGCAACCGGACCCGCTCCTTCCTGACGGGCCAGCCTTCGAGGCCTATGAACTGCACTCTTTTGCCTGCGACCCGCCGCCCGGCTGGGAGGTGACGGCAGTCTCGGACCGGTGCGTGCAGGCCGTCCGCCACCCGGACCGGCCGCTCTACGGGGTCATGTTCCATCCCGAGGTCAGGAACGATCTCGTGGTGGAACAGTTCTGTGCTCTCTGCCGGGAATAATGTTCCTTATTCCGGGGAGGTTTTCGCGTTCCCTTACGGATAATCAGATCTCACCAGCTTTTTCCTGATGAAGAGGCGGGGAGCGGGGTCTGCCCGCACCCGCGATGAGGATCCTGCCGCTTCACCCGCCCAGCCGGAACGAACCGGGTGGGAAGTGGTAGAAATACTCCTCGTACATCTCGGAAAGAGCCGTGGTCTTTGGGGGTGAATACGGTTTTGGCATGTAACCGAGAGCTTTACGGATATCCTGCCGGACAAAATAACGACGATGGGCAACCATCGCACGCTGGTCCTTTACCCGCACGGGCAGCCGGTGGATATGCTCGTGGCAGGGACCGCAGACCACGAGGATACGTTTCGAAGGATCCCGCCCCATCTCCCGGTACACGCGCCGGGAGATCCGGTGGATCTCAAGCAACGGGAGGGCAAAGTATTCTCTGCAGAGTTCGCAGGTCCCCTCAACGGCGAGCTTGACCTTTCTCTCCTGTGCCCGGGTGAGCCCGGGAAATTCGGACACCCGCATACAACCACACTTCCTCAATAAGATCTATTAATTATTATCACAAACCTTGTTGTGCATGTTTGAATCAGGCAAACCACCTGTTGTAGAAGATACGGAAGAGAACCGGCAGACCTGCAGGAAATACTGTAACATCTGCCAGAACTACAAGCGCCATACGCTCGAAAAATACCAGCCGACCGAGCTCTTCTGCGGCTGCGGCCCGTCCAGTGCCCAGAACATGAAAGAGATCGGCTGCTTCTGCCCGGCCTGCCCGCTCTTCACAAAGCACCATCTCCGTGGCGGCTACTACTGCGTCAGGATGTAGACAATTTTTTTCATTCTCTTTTCAGGCACCGGATCCGGTATTGCACTATCCGATCCTGCCCCTGCTTATCGCATCCTGCGGCCAGGGACGTGTACGGGGATATTTTGTGCCAGAAAACAGGGGAGAGCCGCGCTTCTGGAAGTTTCCGGTCATTTCAACCCACCCGGTTTTTTTAATCATAACGAGAATGGAGAGGACCGCAAAATATCTAAAATCATAAATATGCCTGCGCTCTACTACTGCCCATGAGCGAAGAAAAGGCCCGGGTGCGGGATATCCTGCGCGCCAGAAAAAATGCCATGATTCCCGAAGACCGGCTCCGCTTCAGTGCCCGCATCACCCGCCATCTCATGAACCTGATCAAAAAGGGTGAGACGGTCATGGTCTTTACTTCAAAAGAAAAAGAGGTCAATACAAAACCGCTGATCCTCGCCCTCTTTAAAGCGGGAAACCCGGTAGTTGTCCCGATTATTGTCCGGGAAGACGTCAGCCTCCGCCTCTCGTATCTCCGGGATTTTTCCCATCTCGTCCCCAGCACGTTTGGCGTCCCCGAACCTATCGGCAGCGAGATCCCGGCAGATGCGAAGGATGTCGATACGATCATCCTCCCGATGCTCGGTTTCGACCGCACGGGAGGGCGGATCGGGTACGGGGCCGGCTATTATGACCGGTTCTTATCAAAGAACCCGGGCATCAGGAAGATCGGTATTGCGTTTGCCTGCCAGGAATTTGATGGCCTGCCGGTCGATGAGAACGATATCCGGATGGACTGCATCATAACCGAGGAGGGTATTGTCTACCGGAACGGAGGATGCCATGGAGATCAACGGGACCCGGGTACTTGACACCTTTGCCGAGGCATTCCCGACATGGATATCGAGGGTCATTATCACGGGGGATACCGCGGAATGGGCGTACAGGGCCGCTGTTGAAGCAACGGGGTTTGCGACCTCGAAAATTTTCTGTCCCTGCGAGGCCGGGATCGAACGGGCCCTTGGCCCGCACGAGACCCCGGACGGCCGGGCCGGGTTCGCGATTCTGATCTGTGCTGAAAAGAAGCTGATGAAGTCCAATGTAGCCGCGAGGATCTCCCAGTGTGTTCTCCCGACACCGACCGCGTCTGCATTCGACGGTTTTCCCGATGCAGAAGCCCGGTTTTATACCCGGATGCACTACTTCGGTGATACCTATGAAGAGCGGTGCGTGGTCGGCGGCAGGAAGTGCTGGAAGATCCCGGTTATGGAAGGGGAGTACGTAGGCGAGGAGCGGTTCGGGACCGTCAAAGGGATTGCCGGCGGGAACTTCCTTGTTATGGGAAAAGACCGGGAGGCGGCCCTTGCCGGAGTCGAAGCGGCGATAGAAAAAATATCCGGGATGCAGGGCGTGATCACCAGCTTTCCCGGGGGGATTGTCAGGAGTGGCTCAAAGGTCGGGTGCAAAAATTACCGGTTCCCGATGCCGGCCAGCACCAGCCACCGCTGGTGCCCGACATTAAAGGACCGTATCGGCGACTCGCTCGTGCCTGATGGCGTGGGCTCTGTGTACGAGATTGTCCTGAACGGTGTCGATGAGGCCGCGGTGAAGGCCGCACTAAGGGCCGGGATCCTCGCAGCGACAGAGACCGGGACGGTCATGTACATCGGCGCGTCAAATTTCGACGGGAAACTCGGGCAGCACCGGATCAATCTCCACGATCTGCTCCGGTAATTTTCTGCCGCCGCGGCAGGACGGGGCCACCGGGAATACTCCTGCCGGGCCGTAGAGGGAAACCTATTATTCCCGATAGCACTATCCACTCATCATGAAAAGCAGCACGGTTACCGTTGCGGACACCGAGGAGAACCGGCAGATCTGCATGAAGTACTGCGGCGCATGCCCAACCTACCGGAAGAACAACCTTGGACAGCATCAGCCTGACATCCTCTTCTGCGCACGCGGGATTTCGGATGCTTCGCAGGTGAGAGAAGATCGCTGCTTCTGCCCGGCCTGCGAGATCTTTGACAAGAACAGCCTTGTGATCGGCCACTTCTGCGACAGGCACTAGGGAGACGGGACGTTACCCGGTCTTTCCGGTGACCGCTGGAAGCGGGAGTGCGTGCGGAAAACAGGCACGCGGAATCTTCATTTGACCAGCTCACCGCATATACTTTTTTAATTCATCTCTACCGGTGGGGTCTTTCGCAAAACCTTTCGCAGATATACCTTTATATCCCATGACATCGCATCCTCGAACTGATCGCTATGATACGGGGTGCTTTGTGCATTGTTATACTCCTCGCTCTCATCGTTCCTGTTGTGGCAGATTACTCTTCGCAACCATGGAGCTGGAATACCTACACCGGAACGGTTACGTGGTGGGTAACCGTCACGGAAGATCAGTCAGCGTGCAGTGGGCCGGTTCTGACAAACCGGTATTCTGTCCCGATCCAGTTCAATGCCGGGAGTGCCGTGATGGGGGATGTAGGTCACGGATCCGCCGGGGGGATGTTCACTTCAGATAATATCCTGCATATCGATGGCAGGACGGTAGCTGATCCCCCGGGAGAATCGGCATTATCCCCGTATGATGTACAATTCAGCCCAGATTGTTCTGCTTTCACCGCAAAGTATACCTGGGCTTATACAGGCTCTGACGGTAATTGCGATGGTTCAACATCGCTGTCCGGGAGGATAGCCAGCGATTCATGTCCGGCCTCAGGTGCAGCTACGCTTATTCCCACGGTCGCTCCTGCTTCAGGAGAATATCTTACATCAGAAATTGCTTCAGCCCATGAGGATCTCACTACCGATCTCGGATCGCGCCTAGATAGAGATGTGGTGACCTCAATGCTCGACAACGGATGGATTCGAAAAGACACTGCAGACCCGATCATTGCCGGTGATACCGCCACGATCAATGCAATAGAGCCAAAAGTCGAAGGAGAATACCAGGCAATCCTCGGTAAAGATCCAACCAATTTCTGGGCAAACAGCGATATGGCCGAACTGAGGAAGAGCCAGGGGATCTGGGACGGAAATGACGGGTATTTTGCCTATATGGACAAAGCACTGAGCAACACAAACATAGCCGCAGATACCGCAAAAACGATACGGGACAATATTGTCGCACAGTATAACCTGGCCCAATGGCCTGACCCGAGTGACAGTGCATTTATGGACAGGCTTGATCGGGATGTCCATAATGACCAGGATGTCCATGGCACGAACATCCAGAGTACATCAACAGGAACGTCCTCTTCAGATACGCTCTCGCTGAAAGCATTTCTTACCTTTGGCAGCGGAAAAAGTGTAGCTGATGCTTTTACTGATGTATTCAAAAAACTGGCGTATCAATAGACGGGGTGCATCATGAGAAAAAAACAATTGATAATTTCCGCAGTTTTCCTGTCAGGAATAGTCCTCCTGCTCCTGACTGCCGGCTGTTCATCAACTACCGGGGCGTCTCCTGCGTCCGGAAACCCGGGCCCGGAACAGGCCGCGTTCATCGCTGCAGCAAACGACTGCAAAGATATGAATCTTACCGACAATGAGGATATCGGGACATTTTACCTGACGTCGTCCCAGGGCTGTGTTTTTACAAAAACCCTCATTCATCTCAATGACAGCGAAATGCAGGGAATGAAGACGATGCTTGAAGGAACGAACATGACCTGCAGTTATACACAAGGAAATTTTGATTCCCGGTGGGTGACATCCCTTGTGGGGGGAATGGAGTACTGCAACGGCGACCTGAAAGACGCCATTGCAAAACTGACCATATTTACGACATAATGGGGCTGGGAGCTCCCTCCTCTTTTCCTGCCGCCGAAGAAATTCCCCCTCAAATCACCGTTTTTCCGCCGAAATACGCCTATATAACCGCCGGATTCCGACCCCCTTGAGAAACGGCCGCTATGGCCTTCCGGTGGCCGATCTCACTTCGATCAGGCCAAAGTATGCCGGAAATGAAAAAAACGGCCTTTTTGGCGATCAAAATCAGGGGGCAGATACGCGGTATTTCTCTAAAATAACTCCGTATAACCGACTTCCGGATGGCCCCCGAATCCGGGCATTTTGCGGGGTTTTCCGGAAGGGATCGTGGGCAATCCGGGGCCGTAACGGGCGTCTTTTGGAGGTGGGGGAGGGGCGATCCGGAGTTGATTCCTGGATAGCTGCTCTCCTGTCATAAGGTTGAATTCCTTTTTTTAGCACAATAACTTTGTAGGGAAACACCAATTACGGTACAGGTGCACCCTATGGGAAGCGAAGCGGTATCGCTCAACACTGTTCTTGAGTACGTCGATAAGCTCGATGCCGAAGACCAGCAGTACGTTCAGGAGATTATCCTCTAGCAGGCTTATCGAGAAAAAGCGTTCGGAAATTGTAGACCGGGCAAAACAGGCAAAAAACAGCGTGCGCAAAAATAAGAGCCGGACCGGGACGGCAAAAGATCTTCTGGCGGATCTGAATGGTTGAACTGGTTCTGTTGCGTTGGCGGTTGATTTGATAACATTTACGAAGTGAAGAATTGGCAATCAACCGTAAACGAAACAGTACCCCATGAAATTTGTTTTTAGCGATGGTGCATCAGGTATGCAGCGAGGATGATCAGTGCTGCAAGTAACAGGAAACCGACAAAAACCAGAATGGTCCGCACCCAGATTTGGCGGGTGGTGAGCACTCCACCACCGGCGATTGCCTCGGGATCCGAAGGAAATTGCGAGAGATCGAGATCCGCATAATTATTAAGATCTTTCCGGAAGGCGCTCGCAGACCGGTAACGTTCATCGGGATCGCGGCGAATTGATTTCAGTATCACAGCCTCGACTCCGGCGGGGATTGAGGGCTCGTGCCTGCGGGGAGAAACCGGGACTCCCGTCAGGTGCTGGTTCATGACCGCAAGAGCATTATCTCCTTCAAAGGGCAGGGTCCCGGTCAGCATTTCATAGACGATCATCCCGAGTGCATACACATCGGTACGTACGTCTCCCCGTTTTCCCTGGATCTGCTCAGGCGCCATATAATCCGGTGTTCCAAAGGCATTCGACGCCCACCTCCAGGTCACGCGGCGGGAACCTTCAAGCAGCGCACTCCCGAAATCAAGAATATGGATCCTGCCATCAGGCCCGACAATAATATTCTCCGGTTTGAGATCCCGGTGACAGACACCGTGAGAATGCATGTAGTCGATCGCCTCAGCGAGTTGGTCGGCAAGAGAAAGTCCTTCACTGAGTGGGAGGGGTGCTTTTTCGCTGATGTACGTGCGGAGGGACGAGCCTTCGATATATTCCAAGACGAGAAAAACAGAATCAGGTCCTTCCACAAATCTGATTGCCCGCGGAATTGCGGAATGGTCCAGTTTCTGTCCGATAGCAACCTCCCGGCGGAAACGTTTGTACGTTGCCTGGTCCCCAAGCAGGGATACATCGGGAAACTTCAGGATCACCAGTGTGCCGTCAGGAGCATATGCCTTGTAGATCTGGCTGAACCCACCCTGGCCAAGTAACCCTATAATCTTATAATCGCAGACCATGTCACCTGATTTAAGCATCACCGGCACCTTACCAAAACTGTATGGGACTATCAGAAATTTCCTTTATTGCTTTATTTCATTAAGTCTGTTGCAGATCCTGAATTTCATCTCCAGACTTCATCAGTCCGGACCTTGGCCATCAGGTCGAGCGGCCAGACAAAGATCTTCCCATCACCAAAATTCCCCGTCCTTCCTGCAGCCCGGACGATCGCGATGATTGGATCGACGTCCTCGTCATTGACAGCCATCTGAATCATGATCTTGGGGAGGGTGTCCACTTCCACCATCGCCCCCCGGTATTCAAGTGTGATGCCCTTTTGTTCTCCCCTTCCGGTAATTTCCATGATACTCATGGAGATGAAGCCTTTCTCTTCGAGCGCCTTTTTTACGCTGTCCAGCTTCTCGGACCGGATTATTGCCTGAACCATCTTCATGAAGTTCCCTCCTTTGTTGTGCGAACACTTATTTTTTGATTTTTTCTCGTTCTAACCCTCTGGTGATGTTGATTTATATAATATTATTGACAGGTGGTGCTGCTGTGTGTACGGTTGATCACCTGTTCTTCATCTCGTTAATTTTATCAAATCTACGCCAATGCAACAGCATCTTATACCAGTGCACTGTCGCCCTGTTCCCCGTTTCTCACCCGGATCGCGCTGATCATGGGGCAGACAAAGATTGCCCCGTCACCATGGTGCCCGGTATAGTTTGTTGCAATAAGCGTCGCGATGATTGGCCTGACATCGCTGTCGTTTGCCACAATGACAAGCATTCTTTGTGGCCGGAACCCGGGTTCTCGCTCCTTTTCAGCCGGCAGACAAACCGGGTCTGCCGACACAGGTGCATCATCCAGCTGCCTGAGCTGGTGTCTGCCGCCGTATGGGTGATACTCTGATCCTAGGAACCGGGACGGGACCATTCCATCCCGCAGGCCTTTTCCCGTGACATACAGGTATGTAACCCCGGTTACGCCAATCTTCTCTAAGTTGGACTTGGTCTCTTCCACTTTTTCATTCCTGATGATGGCGATGATCTTTTTCATACGGTATTACCGGTCTTTCCCGGAGGATCCGAACCGGTCCTTGCGGTTTTCAGATGTCCTGATCGTGTACGCATCCTCAACATAGGTCACAAAGATCTTGCCATCCCCGACAGACCCGTGCCCGGGATTCTCCTTCTGCCAGGTCTTTGCCGTGGTACTGATGATTTTTACGGCATGTGCGACATCGATGTCCGGGAGCACGAGCATGAGCATCTCTTTTGGGATCTCCGAATAATTTACATGCCCTGCCGTAATCCCTATCTCAGCACCGTGACCGGTGACATGGAGGCGTGTCATCGCTGAAATGCCGGTCTTCTCCAGTGCATCAATCACTTTTTGCGAATATTCCGGCCGGATAATCGCCCAGATCATCTTCATGGAGACATCACGCGTCTGTTCAGGTTCCCGTCGGGCTTCTGTCTCCTCGTTGCCGGGCTGCACTGTCGCGAATCGCGGGTGGCTCTTTTGACTTGTTTCTTATCTTCTCGCGGATGGCTGCGTTTACCGGTCATACAGTACCCGATTACCCTTTCCCAAGGAGTGACCGCCATGAAAACGGAAGGGCAGCTTGTTTTCCGACAATGTCAATGTGAAACATAATGCCGGTGATGTTATCCGGTGCTCCCCGGCTCAATGCAAGCCTGACCAGTTTTTCACATTCCTGGCTGGTATCGTGCTCCTGCAGGGCGGACCGGATCTCCTCCTCCGTAAGTTCTGACCACAATCCGTCGCTGCAGAGAAGATAGGTGTCGCCTGCCTGCGTTTCATGGCGGGTAATATCGGCATTCATGAAAGGGTCCCCGCCAACAGAACGGGTGAGCTGGTGACGGCCCGGATGCGCCGAGGCCTGTTGAGAGGTAATCAGGTGCATCTGGAGCATGTCGCTTGCCATCGTGTGATCCCGGGTCAGCTGATCGATACGGTCATCTCTCATCCGGTAGAGACGGCAGTCGCCGACATGGCCGACAACCAGTGAGTCGTTGTCCAAAGCGACGATGGTTAAGGTAGTCTGCATTTTCTGGAATAATTCCGGGTCTGACTGGGCCACGCAGAAAATATTCTGGTTTGCGTTCTGCATTGCCCGGCTGATCATGCGATCCGCCTCCCCTCCGTGCCAGGTGTGGAATTCCTCTTTTATGGCTTTGAGGGCCATCCTGCTTGCTATTGCCCCGCCACGGTGTCCGCCAAGGCCGTCAGCCACGGCGAAGATATACCGTGATGACGATTCGGTATCGGTTTTACTTTCAACAACATGGGTAACCCAGTGGGCATCCTCGTTCTGCGATCGCGTCAGGCCCTGATGGGTGATAGCCCGCCATGTCACGATTACACCCACCAGATTTGGCGCCTTGTCTGCGGGCATGGTTATGGAATTTTCTCCCATGATGATCACCCCATTTCTTTTTCGATGAAAAGATAAGAATGCCGGGTCCTGCACATATTCTGTCAGGCATTAAACCGGTATCCTTTTTTACACTGCCTCCCGGCTTTTTTTGTCGTTCATTATCCATACCAACGGTTATGCATCATCCTGTTCCAGTCCGGTCGCCTGTGGCAGGTTTCGGGTCATGACCGGGCGGCCCTGTTTTTTCGTGTTGGAGATAAACCAGACTGCGCCAGCCACCAGCCAGACTATGACCATGGCAATCGCAATCAGAGCGTCAGTTGCCGAACTGCCCCCTGAACTAATGCCAAGCCAGACGACCGCCCCGAGCATGACGAAATTTGCAAGGAAACCCAGCAACGGTACTACCCGGTGTTTCAGGAAACTGGCATCGGGACGGTGGAAGAAGGCCCAAAGCGCAATGAGGTTTGTCAAGCCGTAGAGAAGGAACGTGCCGGTATTGGACGCGAGCGTAATCTGGGTCAGGTTATCGATGTTCAGGACGCCATACGCACCTAACGCTGCAGATATTCCGACAAGGATCCAGATACCGTAATGCGGGGTATCATATTTTCCATGCAGGAGACCAAGCAGCGTTGGCATCTCTTTGTCTTTGCCCATGGCGTAGGTTATCCTTACACCAGTGTTAAAGCAGGCAAGAGTTGTCCCGATAAGTGCGAGTACCACCGTTGCAGCCATGATTAATACGAGGACAAAACCTGTGCCTCCCAGCATCTGGTCGCCGATTACCCGGATCATATCGCCAATGGGAGCGCCGGATGCCGCTGCTGCCGCATAGCCCGAGACTGCGGCCCCGGTGGGATCGGTGCCGATCAGCTGGGGGCCGACAAAATAATTGGCAGCGAAATACTCGAACAAATAAGCGAATGCTCCCTGAATGATGAGGGAGAGGAGGATTGCTTTTTTAATGTCCTGTTTTGGCCGGAGCGCCTCGGAGCCCAGCGACGTCACCGATTCGAACCCCACCAGCAGCAGGATGGCGATAGTTGACTGGAACAACAGGTTTGTGAAGTTATGGGGTATAAGGATTGTTGAAACGGATGTGGCATATACCAGGCTGGGGTGGGTCTCCCGGTACAGGATTGCCAGTATCGAAAAACCGATAAGTGCCACTAACTGGATGGTGTTGATGACGATCGCAGTCATGGTCGAACCGGTTATTCCGCGGTATGCGATATAGCCATTAAGCAGGGCGAACAACACGGCGACAAGGATCTGTTCCGGGACTGACAGGGCAATCCCAAAGAGGCCGAAGATATACACAATCAGGATAGCCGAAAAGGCCACCATGATACCCGGGTAAATCCAGTAATACAAGTGCGATATCCAGCCTACGAGGAATTTGGCGACCCGCGCCCATTGCCTATGTCCTGTTTTTTCTTTCTCAAGAAACGAGGCTTCCGCGTAATAATAGGAAGAGCCAGCGCCGGCTTTGGGATAGATGTTAGCCAGTTCTGCGTAAGATATAGCCGTCAAAAACGCAAGAACGAGCGCGGCCAAAAGGCCGGTCCACATCTCACCTGCCGTCGTTAGACCGCCGTTGGTCTGCGCAGCCTGTACCTGGAACGTAGTCCAGAGAAAGGCCCCCGGCGCAATCAGCGCCATGGCGTTGACCAGGAGCGAGGTTAGGTTCAGCGTACGTTTCATTGTTCCCGTTTTGGGAATCGTTGCCTGATTTCCTTCCTGTGATGGTGGCATCTTAATGTATCTCCCTTGATAGAGATTTTCAATGGAAACTGTTGGTAATGGCTTTTCAGGAGGGAGAGAACGATCGCCCGCTCTGAGTCACCATGGAAAGTATATTCCTTCCATGTATTATAAATATTTCTATTCCGACGTATTTGTGCCCTACGCATTGAGATCACGTCAGGTATATGCCGGAATTCTCTTCAGGTTCAGAGCTGCAATTGCATCAGGATCTAACTTTATCAGCCATGCTGACAAAACCGGTTCCTGCACAACAAAGATCGTAACAGGGCCCCGTGACGGGATCCAAGGAAAAATAATCTATGATAAAAATACTGGCCTGGATCACGGATCACCTTGTTTACCTGGTATTTGTTATCGGGGCATTCTCCCTTCTTTTTCCGGGGCCAGGTTCCCTGTTAGGATGGATTGTTACACCAGTCCTGGCGCTGATGGTCCTTTCTGTAAGCATGACCATTAATGTCACGGATTTAATTCAGGCAAGCCGGTATCCGCTCATTATTATCTGGAGCATAATCCTGCAATTCGTGGTTATGGCACTTTTCTCGATAATGCTTGGAAAAATATTTTTCTCCCACATGCCGGATTTAAACACCGGGCAAATACTTCTGGGGTCACTCCCGGCTGATATCTCCGCTCCCCTTATGATCTCTCTTGTGGGGGGCAACACAGCACTGGGAATGACGATGCTGGTGACTGCCATGGTTCTTACACCCTTTGTCCTGCCCAACGTGCTCACGTTGTTTGGCGGCATAACATTGCAGGTTCCAACCGTGTACCTGGAAGCTGAATTAGTGGGAATTATCATAATTCCCCTGGTTATTGGTCTTCTCTTAAACCACTACTCGGCAAAAGTCCGGGAAAACAGGGATGCATGGCCGGGTTTTGCCGCTCTGTGCTATATCCTGCTCCTGTTTGTGGTTGTATCATCCAACGCTGTGTCCATCATCTCATTGAAAGAATTTGCTGTCGTGATCATTATTGTGGAATTATCGCTTAATCTCTTCGGCTATGGTCTTGCCTGTCTGACAAAGATTGTCTTTAAACAGACAAAAGCGACGTTTCTCCCACTCTTGTTCATAGCCAGCACTAAGGAGTTCGGGATCGCTCCTGCTGCCATGGATACGATGGAATTAAACCGGGCTATCGTTATACCTTCGGCTTTTTATGCGGTCGTCCAGATGATATCATCTCCCGTGATGGTAAAAGTAGTGAAGCGCCTTGAGCCGGTTGAACCCATCGATGAGAAGTGCTCCTGCACGTGAACCAGCCTGGCAGAAATTCACCGTCTTTGAAACTTTTATTCTCACCCACCAGAATCTCCGGGCTCTTTTACCGGAGTGCACACAATCACCTTGAGAGGTTGAGGCGGGTCAGTTTGTGTTTTCGCATGTCATGACAGTACCCCCCGGGCCGGACACTGACTTTCGCGGCGCGTGGGTGTGCTGAAACAAAATCCAGGTGCTGAATTGATTCTGTTTTCTCCGTCAGAGTAGTTAATATTATATTAGGTAGGTCGCATATTCTTTCCATAAGGCTTTTATAACAACAAATGGCACGCAGCTAATGTGAATGCTTTCGAGAACCTCAAAAGCAGCTCATGATGAAGGTGGATTCCATTGGGGCGTCGTCAGCTCTTTGGTCGATGATCAAAAAACAGATCAAACCAGCCGTAGTGATGTTTCTTTTACTCACGATTCTCGTGGGCATTGTTTACCCCCTGGTTGTAACAGGTATTGCCCAGGTGATCTTCCCCGTACAGGCAAACGGGGATCTTATCGTTCATGATGGAAATGTTGCGGGATCTTCTCTCATAGGCCAGCCCTTTTCATCCCCGGATTATTTCTGGGGCCGGCTCTCTGCAACATCGCCGGTGCCCTACGATGCCGAAGCTTCCGGCGGTTCAAATTACGGCCCACAGAACCCGGCTCTCATTACTGAGGTCCAGACCCGGACAGATGCCCTCCACGCAGTCGACCCGGACAATACGCAGCCAATCCCTGTTGATCTTGTGACCTCTTCAGGGAGCGGTCTTGATCCGGATATCAGTCCGGCTGCCGCCTATTACCAGGTCCCACGGATTGCACGGGTGCGGAACCTCTCCGAAAACGATGTTTCTGCACTGGTCGCGGCCAATACCGCAAACCCGGTGCTTGGGATCTTTGGCGAACCTGCAGTAAATGTCCTCTCCCTGAACCTGGCACTCGATGACCTGAGTGCCCATAAGATCCCGGTTAATCCGGCAGCAATGCCCAGGAGCCAGCCCGCGAACACCCTGTTCGGGATAACCGTCAATGACTGGGTCTTCCTTATCCTGCTCGGAGTTATCCTCGCACTTCTCCTCGTTCCCATGGGGGAGTTCATGTTCCGGGTTTACACCGGCAAACAGACGTTCCTGTCACCGGTCATCATGCCGGTGGAAGGGTGGATCCTCCGGACGTGCGGTGCCGGGAGCGAGGAGGAGATGGACTGGAAGCAGTTTGCCGCCGCGATGATGATCTTTTCCGTCATCGGGATCGCGTTTGTCTTCTTCATCCAGGAGATCCAGCAGTTCCTCCCGCTCAATCCGGTGGGAGCCGGCCCGGTCCCCTGGGACCTCTCGCTTAATACCGCGGTCAGTTTTGCCACGAACACCAACTGGCAGTTCTACGTCCCGGAAACCACCGTCAGCTACCTGACGCAGATGGTGGGGCTCGCCGTGCAGAACTTTATGTCCGCAGCGGTGGGTATGGCAGTGCTGGTAGCGTTCATTTACGGTTTCTCGCGCAGATCAACCCTCACCATCGGTAACTTCTGGGTACTGCTTGTCCGCGGCATTTGGATCCTTCTCCCGATAAGTTTTGTCATAGCGCTTGTCCTTGTCTCGCAGGGAACTCCCCAGACATTTGGCGGGCCGGTAACCGTGCCTCTCCTCAACCCGACAAACGACTCGAATGGCAACCTCGTTACGACGCAGTCGATCTCCCTTGGCCCCGCGGCTTCGCAGATTGCCATAAAAATGCTGGGGACAAACGGGGGCGGGTTCTTTAATGCCAACTCGGCGCATCCCTATGAAAACCCGACGTGGTTGTCGAATCTTATCGAGATAATAGCCATTCTCCTGATACCGGTATCCCTGTGCTTCATGTTCGGGAAGATGATCGGATCAGTTAAAAAGGGGCTGGCCATCCTTGTCGCGATGACCCTGCTCTTTGTGCCGCTCCTTGGCCTTGGCATCTGGTCGGAAATGGGGGGCAACCCGGCCTTTACCCCCCTCGGGATCGACCAGGCACCATCCCATCTCCAGGCCGGGGGCAACATGGAGGGAAAGGAGGTACGCTTTGGCATCGTCCCGTCGGCGGCCTTCTCGGTCATCACCACCGTTACCAGCTGTGGTGCGGTTAATTCGATGCACGACTCGTTTATGCCGCTCGGCGGTCTTGTCCAGATATTCGACATCCAGTTAGGCGAGATCGTCTACGGCGGTGTCGGCTCTGGCCTGTACTGCATGCTCGTGTTCATAATCATCGCGATGTTTATTGCCGGGCTGATGGTAGGGAGGACCCCTGAATTGTACGGAAAGAAGATCGAGCCGTACGAAATGAAACTCTCCACAATCCACATCCTCATTCCGATCTTTTTGATTTTGATCGGGACCGCGATCGCGGTTTCGATCGCCCCGGGAACAGCTGCGGTCTTCAACCCGGGGCCGCATGGTTTCTCCGAGATCCTGTACGCGTTTTCCTCGGTCTCCCAGAACAATGGCAGTGCCTTTGCCGGGTTGTCATCGAACCTGTTCTACAACCTCGCAACAACAGTCTGCATGTTTGTCGGGCGCTATGCCATCGCTATTATCACGCTCGCACTGGCCGGGGCATTCGTGACAAAGAAGATCGTGCCGGCGAGCGAAGGGACGCTCCAGGACCACCGGCCGCTCTTTATCATCTGGGTGGTTTTTACCATCCTCATCATCGGGGCGCTCAGCTTCCTGCCCGCGCTCTCCCTGGGCCCCGTCGTTGAATTCCTGATCCAGGTTGGAAGGGGTGTTATCCATGTCTGAACATTCCGGCCCGAAAGTCCCGGCAGCGGACCAGTACGCACTCTACAGGCGCGCAATTATCGATTCGTTCATCAAACTCGACCCCAGGACGCTGTACCACAACGTGGTGATGTTTACCGTTGAGATCGGCAGTGTGCTCACCACCCTGCTCTGGATCCAGGCGCTCCTGGGGCACGGAGAAGCACCGGCAGGGTTCATCGGCGCCGTTTCAATCTGGCTCTGGTTCACGGTCCTCTTTGCAAACTTTGCCGAAGCACTCGCGGAAGGCAGGGGCAAGGCACAGGCCGAAGCCCTGCGCAAGATGCGGCAGGATACCGCGGGAAAGAAACTGAATCCCGGGTACAGTGTCGAGAAGGGAAAAGAGCCGGGGCCTTCGGATTATTCGGTCGTTTCCTCGTCCACCCTGCACAAAAGTGATGTCTTCTACGTCAAAGCCGGTGACACGATCCCGGTGGATGGTGAAGTGATTGAAGGCATCGCATCCATCAACGAGAGCGCGATCACCGGCGAAAGTGCACCGGTTATCCGTGAATCCGGCGGTGATCGCAGTGCAGTCACGGGAGGCACCGCGATACTCTCGGACTGGCTGGTTGTCAGGGTGAGTGCGGACCCCGGAGAAGGCTTCCTCGATCGCATGATCTGCCTTATCGAAGGTGCCAAACGGCAGAAGACCCCCAACGAGATCGCGCTCAATATCCTCCTTGTCGGGCTGACCGCCATCTTTGTTGTCGTATCCGCGACCCTCTATGCATTCTCGGCGTACAGTGTCCAGTCAGCCGGGGCCGGGACTACGGTCACTATCACGGTTCTTGTCGCCCTCTTTGTCTGCCTCGCACCGACCACGATTGGCGGGCTCCTCTCTGCAATCGGCATTGCGGGCATGGACCGGCTGATCCGCAGGAACGTGATTACAACGTCCGGGAGAGCCATCGAGGCTGCGGGGGATGTCGATGTCCTCCTGCTGGATAAGACCGGAACCATCACGCTCGGGAACCGGCAGGCCGTGGAATTCATACCGGTTGACGGAATGGATGTTGCCGATCTTGCGGAAAATGCCCAGCTTGCTTCTCTTGCCGATGAAACGCCCGAAGGCCGCAGTATCGTGGTCCTCGCCAAAGAGAAGTACGACCTCCGGGGAAGGACCGTGGGAGAAACGGAATCCGGTCCCGAAATGGTGTTCATCCCATTTACCAGCCAGACCCGGATGAGTGGCGTCGATTACGGCGATATCCGTGTCCGGAAGGGTGCAGCTGATGCGATGTACAGATACATCGAGACGAGCGGCGAAATAGTATCAGAAAACCTGAAACTGGTTGTGGATATGATCTCACGGGCCGGGGGGACACCGCTCGTTGTTGCAAAAAACGGGAAAGCCCTCGGTGTTATCCACTTAAAAGATATTGTGAAAGGCGGAATAAAGGAACGGTTTGCCCAGCTGCGGAAGATGGGGATCAAAACGGTGATGATCACGGGAGACAACCATCTCACTGCAGCAACTATTGCCGCAGAAGCCGGTGTCGATGATTTCCTTGCGGAAGCAACTCCCGAAAGCAAACTGAAGCTGATCCGTGAATACCAGACCGGCGGCAGAATGGTAGCCATGACCGGTGACGGGACGAACGACGCCCCGGCGCTTGCGCAGGCAGATGTCGCGGTTGCCATGAACACCGGTACGCAGCCGGCCCGCGAAGCGGCAAACATGGTTGATCTCGATTCCAACCCGACAAAACTGATCGATATTGTCGAGATCGGAAAGCAGCTCCTTATGACCCGGGGGGCGCTGACCACGTTCTCGATAGCAAACGATATCGCGAAATATTTCGCCATCATCCCGGTTGCGTTTGCCTCAACCTACCCGGCTCTTGGGGCAATGAACATCCTCAGGCTCCACAATGGCATCCTGTCTGCAGTCATCTTCAACGCGATCATTATCGTCATTCTCATCCCGCTTGCCCTTCATGGCGTGAAGTACCGGGCCATGTCGGCTGAAGAATCCCTGCGGAACAACATTCTCATCTACGGGGTTGGCGGGCTCATCGCACCGTTCATCGGGATAAAAATTATCGATATGCTGCTCATGCTCATGGGGGTGTAAGGTCTCGTATGCCTGGTCCTGACGAATACCGGCAGGCCCATAATCCTCTTTTTGGGTTCTGTTGCATCTGCAAAACCCGCATTACCGAGGATACCGCGTTGCCTGCAATCAGGGCACGTGCGTCGCTGCTGGCTATGCCAAGGCATTGGGGAGATGAACATGACGCAGATTATTAAAAACGGCGGAATTCCGCTTGAGGCGCAGTATATGTATCACCATGCGCTGTACCTTTCGATGCTAGGGAGAAAAGAAGAAGCGCTGAATGACTTCCAGCGGGCAATAGTAATCGCTCCCCGGTTCTGCGAGGCATTGAACGCGATGGGAAACTGTCTTGATGAGCTGGAACGGTACGATGAGGCAGTGAGGAAATTTGACAAGCTCATCGAGATCGACCCAAACCATACGGAGGCACGGATCAAACGAGAGACGATCCTGAAAAAGATCAGTTTTTCCGGTAAGGCGCCCGCAGATCCCGTAAAAAGGCACCGGATATCGTGAGACGATAGGACTTCCCATATTCTCTCTTTTCGTCGTAAGAAACCCTCCTCAAATCACGGTTTTCCCGCCAGAATACGCCCTGAAAACCGCCGGATTCCGACCCCCTTGAGAAACGGCCGCTATGGCCTTCCGGTGGCCGATCTCACTTCGATCAGGCCAAAGTATGCCGGAAATGAAAAAAACGGCCATTTTGGGGATCGGAATCAGGGGGTAAATACGCTGTATTTTTGCAAAATGTCCCCGTATAACCGACTTCCGGATGGCCCCCGAATCCGGGCATTTTACGGGGTTTTCCGGGCGGGGAAATGGAGAATCCGGGGCCGTATAGGGCGTATTTTGGGGGTGGGGAAGGGGCAATCCAGGACCAGTTTTGGGGTTGAAACGGGTTATTCTCTTTCCGTGGGTACCGATAGGAAACGGGAGAGTTACATGCCCCGGTATGCAACGCTCCGGTGCCGGATATAATACACGATCACTTCGCAGGATTCGTGCAGCACCAGGTAAATGATCCGGTACTCTCCCACCCGGATCCGGTACAGCGATTCCGCACCGGCCAGTTTGATCGCATCGTGCGGGAGGGGATTTACTGAAAGATTTTCCACATGCTCAAAAATATTCAGGAGCAGGTCTTTTGGAATTTTCCGGCAATCTTTCTCCACGCTGTTTTTAAAAGAGAGCGTGTAGGAACTCATCGGGGTTCCGCTCACATCACCCGCTTTTTTAATTCGACAAGGCTTATGATACCTTCGTCCCGCCGTTCTGCTACCATCGCAAGATCGTGGAGATCTTCTTTGAGGTGCTGGTACTCGGTGAGCGGGAGAATGACGGCGATCTTGTTCCCTTTCTCATCGGTGATATACTGTTCAGCGGCGCTCATGGGATTTCCTTCATTACGTGTTTGTTTTCTGTTATGATATAACCGCTTTTTGTGTGCAGGGTACAGGCACCTGTCCGCACCTGACCGTGCGGTTGGGTCGGGGGTGAGGGGAGAGGTGATCCGGAGTTCCTGTGCCTGGCACCCGGTGCTGTATCCCCCGGTTTATTTTTTAAAGGTGATTGGTTGAGATCGATATAGGTGCTTGAATGGAGATTACACCACACATCCATGCTATCGAAACCCCGCTGGGGCCAGCGCCGGGCCGGTTTGTTAATGTTTACCTTGTGTACGGTAACGGCATCACCGTGATCGATACCGGGTTCAACGGGTCTGAGAAACTTATCTATGAAGATATTCGCTCGAGCGGACGGGAACTTTCCGAAATTGAACTGATCATCCTGACCCATTCGCATCCTGACCATATCGGGGCCGCAAAGGCAATCCGTGACCTGACCGGTTGCCGGGTTGCCGCTCACCCGCTGGATGCCCCAGCGATCGAGAACATCAGCCATATGCTGCTGAAAAGCCCGGCACCCGGTGTCCCGCCCATGGTTGGCGGGCCGGTTCCGGTTGGGCGTCTCCTTCAGGATAAGGATACCATCAGCCTTGGAAAAGGACTCACTGTTGAGGTGCTTCATACACCCGGACACTCACCCGGGTCCATCTCCCTCCTCCTCCGGGAGGAAATGGCCCTTTTCACGGGCGACACGGTCCAGGTACCCGGGCGCGCACCCATCTACACAGACCCGGTAGCATTGGTACGGTCGATCCGGAGGCTGGAGAAAATTCAGGGTCTCATGCACTACCTCCCTTCACACGACCTGCCTGGTGGAGAAGTGGCATACTGGCGTTTTGAAGATTGCATCAACTATATCCGGCGCGTTCACGCCGCAGTCAGGAAAGCAGCGTCAGAATACCCTGAGACCCCGGACCCGCAGGCTCTCGCTGGCTGGGTTCTCGCCGAACTTGGGCTTCCCCCGGCAGCCGCTCTGCCATTCATAGCCAGGACCATCCACGCTGACTTAACAGCAGATCGTCTCGAGGAAGTGCTGGAGGAGGAGTAACCGGGGGTCGGGAGGGTAGGGGTACCCCCTCCCTCATCTTTTTTCCGAGGGGGGCCACCCCCCACCCACTAGTGGTGAAATGGATCCGTATCACCGGCTTCTGGATGACCTCCAATATCACTCCAAAAAAGAAATGCAAAATTATTTCCTTACCGCTCCCAACAGAACCCTGTGCCTGAGCTGGATCCCTTTTTCTTCACGATCAATACGTGGTCGTTTACCAAACACCGGGTCTGGAACCGGTGCCAGCGGCAGTACTATTACGAGTACATCGCACCGTACGTGAAGAGCGGGGCGATTGTTGATCCCGAAAAAATACGGTATTTCAAGAATTTTGATTCCAAGTTTGTCGTCCAAGGGCAGCTCATCCACGATATCATCGACCAGCAGATCCAGCTCCATTGCGAGAATAAACCGATGAATCCGGCCGAGGCCATGAGTACCTACCTGCGAAAAGTCGCCCGGTATAAGGACATGGCAACCGAACTCCTGACTGAATACCGGAACGGTGAGCAGTTCGGCGGATCGTTCTTTGAGGGGATGGAAGAGAGCGGGAAAACCTGTCTGGACACATTCTTTGGCATGGTCTGGCCTGAATACGCGAACCGGGAATGCCTGCGGCATGAAGAGTTCGACCGGTTCCGGATCGGCGATGTAGAAGTAACGGTCAAGGTGGATTTTGCAAGCCGACTTCCCAATGGTACAATCGTCCTTTCTGACTGGAAGACCGGCAGGGACGACAACGAGTACGAGACCGAGCTCCAGATGGCGGCCTACGTGCTCTGGGCGATGCAGTACTATAAGCTGGGCCCCGATATGATCAAGAGCGAACTCGTCTTTTTGAAGACCGAGGAGACAAAGACATATCCTTTTTTTGTCGAGCGCTTATGCGAAATTCAGGAGATGATAACACGGGAGTTTTCGACGATGAACGCGAGTTATGAGTTCCCGGATTTTCCTGCGAGGCCTTCGCAGAGGGAGTGTATGAGCTGCAAGTTTGCGAAAGTGTGTCCGGAGGCAGCGACCGGCAGACCGTGAGAACTTTTTTTTTTAATTTTTACGCGGCCCGGACAATGAATACATTTTTTACTCAATTGAATACATTATGTATTCATGCTGGAAGCGCTTATCTCTTCAAAGACCCGGGTGAAGCTCCTTACGCTCTTCCTGCTCAATCCGGGGAGCGAGTTCTATATCCGCGAGATTGTCCGGACAACCGGTGAGAATATCAATGCAGTACGCCGGGAACTCAGCAACCTTGAATCCTTTGGTCTTCTTGTCGGGCAAAAGAAAGGAAACCAGCAGTATTACACGGTGAACACCGGCCATTTCCTTTTTGCCGAGCTCCAGAAGATTGTATTAAAAACCGAAGGAATTTCCGGCATCCTGAAGCGTGCCCTTGCCGATGAAAAGATCTCGTGCATGTTTATCTACGGATCGTTTGCCCGCGGGTCTGCCGGGGCAAAAAGCGACATCGACCTCTTTATCGTGGGAGCAATCGATGAGGACCGGCTTATTCCGATCATCCATTCGTGTGAACAGGAGACCGGCCGTGAGATCAACTACACGCTCATGACGCTTGCGGAATTTGCACAGAAAAAGAAACAGCACGATCCTTTCGTAAAGAATGTAATGAAAGAAGAGAAGATCGTAATCAGCGGTACCTGCGATGATTGAGGATCTCGAACGGGAAGGACTGATCAAGCGACTCCCTTACGATAAGAAAAAAGTCGATGATTCCCTGGCGCTTGCGTACCGGGACCTCCGTACCTCACGTACGATCCTTCCAACGGATCGGGACTGGGCATATACTATCGCGTATAACGCGGTACTCCAGGCAGGCCGGGCGCTGATGTTTGCGAAAGGCTACCGGCCGGATGGAGCCAGCCAGCATATCGCGGTTGTAAAATTTGTCGAACTGTTTGTTGAGCCGCATGATGCGATTATCTTTGACCGGATGCGACGCAAGCGGCACAGTTCGGTCTATGATACGGCAGGATCAATTTCAGAAACCGAAGCGGAATCGGCGGTCGGTCATGCAGAACACCTTATCCGGAAGATTGAAGAGATTATTTAAGGATCATAAAGAGTGCACATTCACAATTTCTTTTTTTTAGGATACTCTTATCCGATAATCCCCCGCTTTTGTAACTCAAAATAACATCTCACACAGGCTTCCACATCATCGCCGGCATCATGGCAGTCCACAAATTCTGTTTCGAATAACCGGAGATGTAATTCGTTTAAGGTCGGCCACTTGTATCCCCGACCGGACTTTGAAGGAAGTTTGCACCAGGAGACAACCTGCGGGGTTTTCATGGTGCAGAATTTTTGTTTTTCTGCAAGACCTGTCTCAAGGCTGCATCGCAAAAATTCGGTCGTGACAATCGGCAGGTCAAAATCGAGATTGTGGGCAACGACCGTTTCCGCTTTTTCCACATCGGCATTGAACTGCGGGAGCACCTTATAGAGCGACACGCCCTCTGCTTTTGCCCGCTCGGTCGTGATCCCGTGAATCCTTGCAGAGTCAATGGGAATGGAAAAGTCCGTCGGGTAAATAATAAAACTGTTCCGGCTTTCACAGGTCCCGTCATTGTCGTATAAGGACCACGCCAGCTGGACGATCCGCGGCCATTTTTCTACGGGGTCAGTTGCGGATTTGGGGAGACCGGTGGTTTCGGTGTCGAGGAAGAGGAGCATTAGTTTTAATTTTTGGGGGGGGAGGGTATTTGGGGATGATGGTTTGGGATGGAACTACTACCCGGTTGTGTCGGGTTATAATCCCTCACATTTTCAGAAAAGTGTCAGATTATGATCCTTCACAAACCCGCATTTCTGTAGGGTTATAACCTTACACACTGGTATGGCAGCACTCTTCCCTTCGGGAATCCTTTACCGTCGTAGAAAACCCCCCTCAAATCACCGTTTTCCCGCCAAAATACGCCCTTAAAACCGCCGGATTCCGACACCGCGAGAATCGGCCGCTATCGCGTCTCCGGTGGCCGATCTCCCTTTGAACGGCCCAAAGTATGCCGGAATTGAAAAAAAGGCCTTTTTGGGGATCAAAATCAGGGGGCAATTACGCGGTATTTTTCCAAAATGACCCCGTATAACCGACTTCCGGATGGCCCCCAAATCCGGGCATTTTACGGGGTTTTCCGGAGCTGGTTGGGGGGAATCCGGGGCCGTACAGGGCGTATTTTGGGGGTGGGGGAGGGGTGATCCCCCTGCCCCTTTGTCCGCGAAGGTGGGGGTACCCCCTCATGGTTCCAACGCCATGATCCTGCATTTCGTGTGGAGCCTTCGCCGGAGCGGGTGTGCCGGAAACGGCCGGAGGGGGGGAGGGAGGGTAGGGGGTACCCCCCACCCCTCTTTTGTGCATGAAGGGGTGGTACCTTGGTGGCAGAAGGGATTCCGGATGGCTCCGGAAATCAGGGCGGTTTTATGGATCACTTTCAGGGAATTTGAAAACCATGATATCAGTTTCACTCTCCTTGGTTCAATTCAATATCCTATAATGGTAGAAAGATAACATTGTAGACAAGACATTCATACCGATAGGGTGTTCTCCCGAAAATGGCAAAACAAACCAAACTTGTTCCAGCAGCACGACCTTTTCTCAAATGGGCCGGAGGCAAAACCCAGTTACTCAACGAGTTTAGCAAACGTTTGCCGGGAGAATTCAGGAAAGAAAAAATTACAAAATATGTCGAGCCGTTCATTGGCGGAGGAGCGGTTTTCTTTTATCTCAACCAGAGATTTTCTTTTGAAGAGTGCTACATTTGCGATATCAACGAAGAACTGATTCTTTCCTATCGCGTGATTAAACAATCCGTAAAAAAATTGATTTCTGAGTTAGAAAGTTTGGAATCAGGTTATCTTTCCAAGAGTGACAAGAAGAGAGAAGCATTCTATTATGAAATTCGGGATGCGTTTAACCAGAAATTGCCAGAAATAAAATCTAAAAAAGATCACACCACAAGGATTGAACGGGTGGCCCAGATTATTTTTTTGAATCGTACCTGTTACAACGGCTTGTTCCGGGTAAATCGAAAAGGAGAATTCAACGTTCCGTTCGGAAGATACAAAAATCCGGAAATCCTGAACGAAGATAATCTGAAGGATGTTTCTACATTATTGAAATCCACGAAAATCATTCTGGGAGATTTCACCCAATGCCAGAAATTTGTGGACAAACACACATTCGTATACTTCGATCCGCCCTATCGTCCACTTAACGAAACCTCGTCGTTCACATCTTATTCAAAAAACGGTTTTTTTGAGGATGATCAGATGCGTCTGGTTGAGTTTTTCAAAGAACTCGATGGAAAAGGCGCAAAGATTATGCTCAGTAATTCTGATCCGAAGAATGAGAATCCTGACGATTCGTTCTTTGATGATCTCTTCGCGGAATATTACATCGAGCGTGTCCCTGCAAAGCGCATGATCAACTGCAATGGCGCACGACGTGGAGATATTAACGAGTTGATAATTACGAATTATCGAGTAAAGAAAACGTAATCGAGATCACGTATGACACAAAATGACGTAGCCTGGGGGAAAATATTTGAGCGCCTTCCTCTCATGCCGGAAATCGAACGGCAGGGTTACGCCTATGTCAGTGCGGATGATATCAAAGAAGCAAGTGATAAACGGGAACCCCGGCTCCTTGCTAAGCAGGATACAAAAAATTCCCGCCCTGAAGTTTTTAAACATAACAATTTGTCAATTCTCCCCGTAGAGAATGGGAAATATATCATTTTTCGGGATGAGCCTGTTAATACGTATTACTCCCTCGAACAAATCCTCGCTGAAGTTCCTCTCGAAGAATACCAACCAGCCAAGGATTATCGGGAATATCAAAGTCTTGATGTGAGAAATCTATCTTCTGAATCACAGGCAATTGATTTTGCAAATCTTGTCTCCTTACTCAAGACCTTCACCAATGAGAAGGAACTCAATCTAACTATTCGCGGAAGACAACGGTCTGAAAAATTTCGTGTGGTAATACCCGGCAATCATCATGCAGTTGAAGTCGATGGTGTACAGATAGAAGTCGATGCTGGATACGAGAGTCCTGAAAAAATCTACATTTTCGAAGCCAAACTCGGCCGTGTTGAAGATTTCAATATCCGCCAGTTGTATTATCCCTTCAAAGACTGGTCATGCAAATCCACAAAAGAGATCATTCCTCTGTTCTTCATCTATACCAACGGGCTTTTCTATATCTTGCAGTTCGCGTTCGGTGAAGAATACGGAGAACTGCGCTGCGTCAAGAGTAAATGCTTCACGGTGAATGAACCCGCAAAGCAACCGGTGAACTTGAAATTATTATTGGCGGAATCACAAATTGAGCCGGAGCCCGATATCCCATATCCTCAGGCAAACGATCTTGATAAGGTGATAGATATCGTCACTAACTTCCATTCTGCGAGTCTTACCAATAAGCCGGCCATTGCGGAATTTTTTGATTTCGATGAGCGGCAGGGTGATTATTACCTGAATGCCGGATATTATCTCGGATTGCTGAAGCGGATTCCCCATTCAACAGAATTTGAACTAACGCGGGAAGGGGAGTTTATTGCGAAATCGGAAAACCGGTCCCGGAGGAATCTGTTGCTGCTGAAGCAGATGCTGAAACGGCCATCTTTCAACGAGATTATCGGTCTATTTGAAAGTAAAAACCGTGATTTGACAATGTTGAGTGCAGATCGCCTTGCACCGATTATTCAGAAACACGTGGAGTTAAATGATACGACAGCACGACGGCGTGCATCCACAATTATAAACTGGTTGAAATGGATGGTCGCGAGTATGGAGTAAGGATAATCGTCTTAAACTTAAACGGTGCATAAAAAAATTATTTTAATTTTTGTTTGGCAACTAATTTTTTCAATAAAGGCAATAATTTTTCAAAAATGTTTTTACTAGATTCAATATCAGAAAACGGTATCGGAAACGTTGCTAATTCACTTCTTGAATATCGAAGTTTCTCATGATTTTTTTCACCGATTATTTCCAAAGTCTTTCCATATTTTTCATCGTAAGACATATTAATCAAATCGACTATAATTGGGCCGTCCTTTTTGAGAGGTTGGCCCTCAAATAAAATCCTATTGGGATAGTTCAATGTGATTAGAGATTTCATGTAGTCAGAAATGGTCCTAGGATTCGGCAATCTCACATCTGCAACATCGATTTTTGAAATTGTATCAAGTGAGCCAAAAAATTCTTGAATGTTTGTATCGATCAATGGGACAGGGTATCCCAACCGAAAGTTTGCAATTAAGGGATATTCATCAAGAATTTTTTTTACTATATAGTTAAATGATCTTTCAATATTGTAATATCCTTTTTTTGAAAAAATGGCGTAAATTTTTTGGATTCGATCTCTGCGGTTATCTTTTTTCGAAGCCAATAAAAAACGAATACGTCCATGACGTAAGGGTTCTTCAATTTTATCGACGATTTCTCCGCCAGTTTTATCGTCATACTGGGGCACAATAGTTTTTTTATAATTTTTTATTTCACCACAAAGATACTCAAAATCATGATCTTCTGAAGCAGTAACCTCTCTGCATACTTCAATAAAATCACTTTCCGGTTTAATTTGCTGACTTTCATTAATAATTAATTTTTTCATCAATTGAAATATATCAACGAATGCATCTTTGTCTTGCCCCATGACTGTGACGTGAATTTCATACGCTTGGGTTGTCCAATCATTCGCATCCATATTAACCGGCCTCCCATTTTTTATCTAAAACCAATTTTATATTTGAATATTGGTTAACAATTTTTGTTGGATGATATTCGGCTTTTTCTCGAACTTCAAGATTAATTATCATTATTCTTTCTTCGGTTGGTTTCAATATTATACATTTCGATTTATCATCAGTGCAAGATGGATATTGATAGGCATTTAATTTTTCGTCATGAAAGTCACGTTCCAAAGGGGTGTACAAACCCGAATGTCCAAATGTTGCAGAATTTACAAATATGCAGTATTTTCGATTCCTTGTCGAAAGTTCATGCATCTTATTGTGAAACTCCGAAACGTCCTTCGTTTTAGAGATAATAAAGATCAAATCAAGATCTATGGCATTATCAGAACAAAATTGAAGTAAGTTATTTGATTCCACTAATCCATCTAAACAAAGTAACACAGATATATTGCCAAAATCGGTATGTTAATTGTGCGACCTTTGCACATCGCTTTCTGAGGGAAACACGAATCTTCCCATTTTGAAAGATTAATTTTTTCTTGAATTACTATCTCGTTTCTACCAAGATAATCAATTATGATCGGACATGAATTGAAATTACCATTATAAAATGAGCCTCCAATTATAATCGGAATTTTTTTATCTTGTTTTAAAAAAATCTCATCAATGATTTTTTTCGAGGTACTCAGTTCCGGGAAACAGAGTATATCAATATTATAAGGTTCTAAATAATTCAAAATTTTTTCAATTTTTTTGGTGATTTCTTTCTCGTCTTTTAATTTAAATGGAAATTTATTCTCATTTTCAAAATTCATCTGAATAATTCCAACAGTACAATTATTTCTTTTTTGATTGCATAATGACTTTTGAACAAATTTCGAATTGTGGGTCGATATTATTGGATTAATTAGGTCCCGTAAATTTTTGTCTTTGATCATCTTTAACGAATCTATAGTAATAAATAATGGTTTGGTCTCTAGTTTAGAGAGATAATCAACAATTTTAACTAATATTTCTCGTTTATTTTCAAAAAGAGTGATAACTTCTTGAGTAATGACAAAATTTCCTGGGGAGATCCAATCTGGTAACATAAGAATACAAACCACTATTTTTTCAATTCATTTATGTTTTGGATAATCCGTTCAAGTGAAGCTGAAGATTTTCCTTGTTCTCTAGCTGATTTTATCACATTCATAAGGACGACAGGATTTTTTTGAGCATTTTTCTTTTCGGGAATTGAGAATTCTATTTGATACTTTAGAATTAATGACTCATACAATTCTGGCCCCAGTTCTTCTTTTAATGTTGTTTCCAAGTTTTTTTCGAAACAGCCCCCCTTTTGATTAATAAATTTTGGCCAATCTACAACATCAGAACCGATTAATCGTAATAATCTTCGATTTTCTTCGGGCTTTGGTTTTTTGTCTAATGGTCTTCCACAAGATACGCAATTACCTTCCGTTTCACCTAATCCGGAATCCCCGTCCCACAAAATATATGCTGAAATTCCTAATTCTGTAAAAATAAGATATGGTCGATCAATATTTGATTTTCCACCGCAAGGAATAATTGCGAAGCCTTTTGATTCAAAATCGATATTTATTGAATTTGCAGCACCTAGTAATGCTGCACGATCATCTTCTCCTTCAACAAGGACAACAACATCTGCAAAAAATCCTTCATTCATCCAAGGAGTCATTATTGATTTTAACCGTGGCACGATGTTATCTTCAGTAAAATGCCCGGCCCCCACTTCATAAATGACACACATTTTTTCAGCAATTCTTTTTAAGTCTGTACAAACAACTTTGGTGATTTTAGGAAGTTGGGAATTATTCACCTTTTTTAAAAGCCGAATCTCATTAATTCGGTCTATGCCCACGAAAAGTGGCGAATGAGTACAATATATAATCTGAGTTTTTTCTGCAACACCGGGTAATGTCCCTTCAGCTAACTGCAAAAGGACTTTAGCAAAATGGCGTTGTCGATTTGGATGTTGAAATAATTCAGGTTCTTCAATCGCTAAAATAAGATCGGGACTTTCAACTATTGTTGCCCCTTTTTCGCCATCACTCTCATTTTTGGCTTCGTCTTTACGCAATTGCGCATAACGAATTTGAATTACTGAAAGATGTTGCAATATGGTGAGAATAAAGACTCGCTGTAGACCATGTCCGGTACGATCAACTGTTGATGAATACCCATCTTCCCACAATTTTACTTCGGCAGAGGGTAACGGGATTTCAATTTGTCCTAATGGCAACCATGCTAATTCAATTTGTGCATCAGGAACATATTGCTTTAGAGTTGTTGTCAATTGAGTCGATAATTCTTTAAGCTCAGTAATTTTTTCAGGATTCATTATTTTTTGATAATTTGTTTGAGTTGTTTCTCGAAGCTTGATTACTTCTTTTTTTTCTTCGAGTACACTCCGGACAACAAAATACATTAATTTCGACAAAACGGAGTCTTTTGATTTCATAAGCCTCTTCAGTAGCTTCCTTCACTGCAGGGATAAATAAAAATTGAGTGAATTCTCCCAAATATCCTTGCGCCACTTCTGTAAAACCAAAAAATTGACCGTTATCACGTATTCTGACACAGTCATCCGAATGGTCAGATTCCCATTTTTCTAAATTAACAATATTATCTTGGAGGCGTCTACTCCATTCGGGTAATACTCGATACTTCAAATTTTCTTTTAAAGCATAATAATGACTTTGGGCCGTTTTTCCCTTATCTCCAATACCTATAGTTTCTTTAATTTTATTGAAATCCGGATTTTGGAGGGTTGATCCATGATATGCGTTTACAAGTCTATTTCCTTCACGATAGTAAAAAACTCGTTCTACAGTTAGGTTTTCATTTTGAAGGTAAGTGGAAAAACGCGTTTTCGCGTTATCTGATAGATCTTTAAAGGTTATAGCAATGGATATCTCAACGTCAATGTTCCGATTGTAAAAATCCTCAAAGTCGATCTTTGGAGATTTTGAATAAAATAACCTTAATGCATGTAAAAATGATGATTTCCCGGAACCATTTGCTCCAACTAAAGCCGTAAGTCGCTCACAAGAAATGTTTTCATCATAGATCGAACGAAAATTTTTCACATGAAGCGATTCGATTATCATGGTATCAAGGGTTAACGCACTCTTTTTGTGGGGAAACGATCTTTAATGAATCGGGCAAAGAATTTTCCATGGGAGGGTGCATCCATTAAACCAGAGTACATATCCTTTGGCACACTACTATACTGATAAATCCCACCGCTAATAAATTCAATTTCAAGAAGATTTTGTTGATAGTCATACCCAACCGATTTTAGATTACTCGATTGAACGGCTTGTCGAAGCATATGACTTCACAACAACAAATCAGAGTTTCAAATGATAAAAGTTGTTAAATTTTTCTTAAGGCATATTAAAAAGGGACTACATAACCCTCTCATTTTCCCCCCGCTCCCCTCCTCCTTATATCCCACCACCGCCCAAATAAAAATCAGACACAATGAAGCTCGTCCACATCGCAGACACGCACCTCGGCCTCGCCGCATTTTCCCGGCTCGACCCGGACTCGGGGATGAACCTGCGCGAGAAGCAGATCTACGATAACTTCCTTGCTGCGATTGACGTTATCATCCGGGAAAAGCCGGATGTCCTCGTCCACGCGGGCGATCTTTTCGATACGGTCAAGCCCAAGACCCGGGCTTATACCACCGTGCTCGACGCGCTCACGCGGCTTCACGAGGCGGGCATCCCGCTCGTGATCGTGACCGGCAACCACAGCATGGTGAAGACCCGGTACACCACGTCGCCGCTCGCGGTCCTCGACTACCACCCCTCGGAGATCCACGCCGCGTACTCGTTCAAATACGAGCGGGTGGAGATCGGGGATACGGTCTTCCACCTGATCCCGAACATGCTCCGGGTGGAGGATTACCGCACGGCCTACGATAAAATCGAACTCGCGCCCGGCAGGAACAACGTGCTCGTGACCCACGGGCTTGCGACGGCGATAAAGGACAAGCGGCTTGCGACCGTCGCGGAGCACGAGCTCGACAGCACGATCCTGTCCGACAGATTCGATTACATCGCGCTCGGCCATTACCATAACCAGTCGCAGATCACCACGAACGCATGGTACTCGGGCTCCACCGAGTACCTGACGTACGGCGAGATCCGGGATGAGAAGGGGGGCCTCGTGGTCGATCCCGCGAGGCACACGGTCGACCACCTCGACCTGCCCAGGACGCCGATGTACGACTGCGGCACGATCGCCTGCGCCGGCCGGCACATGGCAGAGATCACTAACGAGATCATCGGGCGGGTGGAACAGAAACGGCCCGAAAAGTTCTCGCTTGCGCAGGTCACGCTCGACGGAATGTCCCGGGAACACGGGAAGGGGATTGATATGCGGGCCCTTGCCCCGGTGCGGGAGCTGCTCCTCGACCTCAAGATCCGGGTCGTTGCCGCTGGTGAAGAGATGGCCGTACCCCTCCAGCAGGACGTCCGGGCGATCGATTACCTCGCGGAGTTTTCGACGTTCCTCGACAAGCAGCAGCTCTCCGCGAAGCAGAAGGCGTTTGTCGCCGCCACCGGCCGCGAGGTGCTCGCCGCGGTCATGGAAGAGCACCGGGAGGTGGGCGATGATCATTGACCGGCTCGTCCTGAAGAATTTTAAGCGGTTCCGGGACGAGAGGATCGAATTCTCGGACGGCATCACCGGCATCCTCGGGAACAACGGCACGGGCAAATCGAGCCTCGTGCAGGCGATCTTCTTTGCGCTGTACGGCGTGCAGGCAACCGGTATTGCCGCCGACTACATTGTTTCAGGTTTTGCGTCGCCAAAGGCCAAGTGCGAGGTCAGGCTCGACTTTTCCGTGGGCGGTGAAGCGTACTCGGTCGTGAGGACGTTCAAGAAAGGAAAGACCGTCCAGCACGACGCGAACTTCTACAAGGATGGGAAGCTCCGCGCAAGCGGCGTCAGCCAGGTGGAGGCGGAGGTGCGCCGGACTCTGGGCATGGGCCCGGTGGATTTCAAAAACACGATCTACGCAGCGCAGAAAGACCTCCTCACCCTCCTTGAAAATACCCCGGGGAAGAGGAAGGAGTGGTTCCTGAAAGCACTCGGGATCGATTACCTCAGCGTGGAGAGCCAGAAGATCTTAAAGGAGCGGGGCGACGAGAAGACTGACGAACTCCGGAACCTGACCGGCCGTCTTGAAGCTCTTGCCGGGCAGCAGAGCGAAGACGAGCTCGCACGCCTCAAAGATTCGCTCGTCACCTTCACCGCCGCAATTGCAGGGCACGAAAAGCAAAAAGATTTTCTCACAAAGCAGCGGGCGGAGATCGACACGGGGCTTAAAGTCCTCGCGGAGAAAAAAGCCGCACACGACCGGCTCGTGCAGCAGCAGCAGGCAATAAAAAAGGAGATCGCCACCGAAACGACACAGCAGCAGGCGATCGAATCGGCCCTTGCCCTGCTCAAAAACGACGAGGCCGAGTATCACGGGCTTGAAAAGACTGCCGGGTCGTATGCGGAGATCCGGGCCCGGCTTGATACGCTCACCCGGCAGAAAGCCGAACACCAGCGGGTCACCGGTGAACTCGGGTTCTGCAAAACACAGGCCGCGGAGATAACAGCAAGGATCGAGAAGGAAAAAGGCCGGCTTGCCGATCTTGCACAAGAAGCAGAGGAGTACGCCCGGCGTGCTGCCTCGGTCAGGCAGAGTCTTGGCGCCGGCCCGGAGATTGCGGACGACCGGCTCGAAACCGCGGTGAGCTTCCGGCTTGCAGAACTCATAAAGCGGACCAGCACTCTTCTGGCACAGCAGAAGCAGTACAAAGAAGAGCGGGAGAAGATCGAAGCCGACCGGGCGACGATTGTTAAGGCCGGGCCTGACGGGACCTGCCCACTCTGCCGGGCAGAAACTGGGTACCCATTTCGGCAACCTGGAGCAGGAGTTTAATGCAAAACTCCGTGAGCTGGAAGACAAGGCGGTTGCCGATCTCGCAGAGCAGGAGATCGTTGAGAAGGAAAAGGCGGCAGTCGAAGCACTGCGACCGGTCACGGGCGAGCTCCGGACCCTCGCGGCAGAACTGAAACGCCGGGCGGAGTTTGAGAACACGATCGCAGAACTCACCGCCCAGCATGCCGCAAAGCTGCGGGAGGAACAGGCCTGTGCCGATGCCCTTGCACAGCTCGCGTTCGATCCATCGGCCTTCAGTGCAGCCGGGCAGGAAGAGGTCGCGGTCCGGAAGGTGCAGGCCCGGTTTTCTGAACTTGGGAAGAAGATCGGGCAGGCTGTCTCCTTAAAACAGCAGATCGCCGGTCTCGTGGAACGGATAAATCAACGGAATGCCGACCTCGTAAAGCTGGAACAGGAAATCCTTAAAGCGCCGTTCAACCCGGCAGAGATCGACGCAGCCGAAACCCGGCAAAGAGAGACCTATGCGGCTCTACGGGATGCCGATGTCGCAATTGCTAATGCAGCACGGGACAAGAAATTTGCCGAAGAGAAGATTGCCGATTATCAATGCACCGCAGGGCAGATCGCCCTCCTGCAGAAGCAGGTTACGGAACTCAAAGACGAGATCGATCTCGTGAAACTGACCCGGTCGGTCATCGCCGACTACGTCATCTACCTCATGCAGGTCGTGCGGAGCAGGATCGAGGGCGAGGTCAGCCGGATCGTGAGCGAGATCACCGGCGGCCGGTACGAGCAGGTGCTCCTTGACGAGGACTTCAACCTCCTTATCCGGGACGTGGACGATGACTATGCCATCGACCGCTTCTCGGGAGGCGAGCAGGACGACATCGCTGTCGCGCTCAGGATCGCCCTCTCCCGGTACCTCGCCGAGCTCCACAACGTCCACGAGAGCACGCTTCTCATCTTCGACGAGATCTTCGGGAGCCAGGACGAGGAGCGGAGAAACAACCTGCTCACCGCCTTGCGGACACAGGAATCACGGTTCCCGCAGATCATTTT
The DNA here is from genome assembly GCA_963717525.1 of uncultured Methanoregulaceae archaeon. Lineage (GTDB taxonomy): Archaea > Halobacteriota > Methanomicrobia > Methanomicrobiales > Methanospirillaceae > Methanoregula. The sequence goes on along the minus strand of OY970343.1, from coordinate 991,657 downwards.
AATCTCCCATATTGCGGAGATGCAGGCCGAGTTCGAGAACACGCTCGTCGTCGAGATGGGCGCAGATCTCGCAAGCCGGATCAGGGTGGTGGAGTAAATGGATAACCGGCGGTTGTACGAAACATCCGTGAATTCTGCACTCGGGAAGATTGCCGCACATGTCCCCGAAGACATCGTGGCACGGTTTGCCGGGGTGAGCGGCATGGACCGGGACGACTTCCGCCCCATTCCCCCCGGGCCCTCAGGTACCGTGAGTGCAGTGGACGGGAGCAACGCGATGGTCCTTGAAGGGGGAAGTATCGCTCTTGCCGCTATCCGGGCCGGCCGGACAACGTTTGCCGGCAACGTCAGGTCCGGCCGTGCCATATCCCCCCTCACGCTCGTGACCATCGGCCCCCTTCACCGTAATTATGACTTCGATGACCTGTACCGGGAGTGTTTCGGCATTCCCCCGCACAAGGGCCTGGACAACAGCGATCCCGACCGTGCTGCAGAAGCCCTCCGCGACACGCTCGAGTACTGGGTCACCTTACAGACCGCGGCCACCCTGCCGGGAGGCTCCCTCCTGCTCATCGACGGCGCACTCCGGGTCACCAGCCAGAACCACGAACCGGTCCTCGCCGACATCATAAAAAAAGCAGGGGAACGCGATCTTCTTCTCGCCGCAGTGGCGAAGCGTACCCGGGCCACGTGGGGCGGCGGGCACCCGCTCCTTCCCGCGCTCAGGGGCCTTGCCGGACAGTCCGGCATCACCGGCCCGTGGTGGACAAAGATCGATCCCCACCTCCTCGACAACACCGAGTACCCGGCAGGGGAGGCACGGGGAGATCTACGTGGCATCGCTCCACCCGCACGTGGTAAGGCCGATGAAGATCGAACTCCCTAAGGGTGCGGACGAACAGACGGCAGCGGCCACCATGCAGGCCCTCGCCGCGTGTGCTGATGACGGGAGAATCCCCGGGTATCCCTACCCGCTCCTCGACGCCCACCGTGCCGTCCTCATCGATGAAGCGCTGGTGACCCGGGTACAGCAGGATATAAAAGCCGGCCTTTTAAAACAGGGAATCCGTAACCGGCTCTTTGAAGACCTTTTTGGTGATTTACATGGTGACTTTGAACGATACTGAACATGAGGATACGACCAAATTCCGGCTGATTGGCCGGAAGCGTACTCTCGTACCGGTTTATTATCCCCCATACAGAAACCCTCTTTGTCGGCGACATCCTGAAGATCACGGACAGGACGAAGGGGTATTCCTTCTATGCAAAAGTGAGCGACCTTATCCATGAGAGCAATTTTGCCGACCAGAACTGGGATACCCGCCCCTTCGGCGAGCATTTCTATGGCCTTGGTGAGGACGTTTTCATCGGGGTTGAAGCGGTCCCGCTCGGTTTTGTCGATGAGAGCGGGGTCTTCAGGAAGTCCCGCACGGTGCCGACCAAGTTCTCCCCGGTGACGATCCCAAAAGCAGAGGACTTTGTCTTCCTCACAAAAGTCATGGGAGACATCGAAGTCGGTGTCATGAGGACCGGGCAGGGAGTGCTCCGTGACGTACCGGTCAAGATCCACAGCAAGGTGCTCCCCCAGCACATGGGCGTCTTTGCGACCACCGGCATGGGCAAGTCCAATTTCATGAAGACCTTCTGCGCCTCCTGCATGAAGATGCAGAAGTTCGGCCTTTTAATGGTCGATCCCCACGGCGAATACGTGCGGGGCGGGCAGTCGAGCACGGGCGAGCGCACGCTCGGGCTCGTCCACTATGGTGCGGGAAAAGACGGGCTTGCTGTCTTTACCATCAGCGAAAGCGACCGGAAGAAGTACTCGCTTTCCAGCCTCTGGCTTGACTACGATGATTTCCGGATGACGGACTTAAACCTCCTGTATGATTCGTCGCAGGCCCAGCGCGACCTGATCGAAACGCTCGATGAAATCCCGGGAAAAGAGCTTATCCCCTTCTTCCTCTCGGTCAACGTTGAGACGCTGCCGGATGACGTTAAAAACAACCAGTATAACGGGCCATACCCGGATATTGCAAATAAACTGGGATCGTTTCACCCCGCCACGCTGGGGGTCATCCAGAGGCGCCTCAGGAACATCGTGCAGGGCAACCGGAAATTCTTCCGCGAGTCCGGGTCAGCCATCCCGGAGATCCTCCGGTACCTCCACGAGAACAAGGTCGTCCTCATCGATATCCCCCGGATGGGTGAGCGCAGCGAGCTGCTGATCCTCTCAATGATCACACGAAGGATCATGCAGGCCCACCGTGCATCGGCAGAGGAGTTCGGCCTTGAAACCGAACCCGCCGAACAGAAGAAAGTGCTCATCACCATCGAAGAGGCGCAACGGGTGCTCGGGTCCGGCGGCTCGTCCACCCAGATCTTCCGCGAGTGCGCGATGGAAGGGAGGAAGTTCGGCGTGGGCCTCTGTGTCATCACCCAGCAGCCAAAGAATGTCGACGCGAAGGTGCTTGCCCAGATCAATACGTTTGTCGTTATGGGCCTCGGCGACCGGGGCGACCGCGACATTATCATCGGGAGCGCCAAGCAGGACCTATCGAAGATGGAGATCGAGATCCAGACGCTCGACCAGGGCGACGCGATCATCTCCACGATCGGCATCCCCTTCCCGGTCAGCACCCGGATCCACCGGTTCGAGGACTACGTGGCCCGGCTCAATACTGAAAAGAAGAAGGATATCCGCGAGGGGCTCTCGTCCGGCTTCTCATAACCATTTCTCATAATTTTTACCGGGGTTGCCCCCCTCGGGAACTGTTTGGGGCGGGATCCGGGGGTGTGCCTGGTGGAGCATGCTTCCGGCACAGGGACACCGCAGGATCCGGCCGATGCCTTACGCTGCTGCGACTGAGGCGTTTTTTAAGGATTCTCTCCGAGAACTTTCAGATCTTCATCAATAGCTTTCATCTCATCCGTCGTCAGATCCTGTCCCTGGGGTGATTGTACTGCCTGTGCCCGGTATCGTTCGGCATAGGTCTCGAATTTCCGGCCCATCTGGTACGTCACCTGGCTTGACCATTCCCTGAGGATCCTGAAGTAACCTTCAATGACCGATCCGAAAGATTCGTCGAACTGCCGGTGTATCTTCCGTGCCAGCAGCTTTTCTCCAAAGTGCGTCCCGAGCATCGCAGTGAATGCGTACGGGGGCACCGTGACCTGGATTGTTCCGGGATCGAACGACGGCATATCCCGGACCAGCAGGAGGAATTCATTATCGCCGGGCACATCGGCAATGGCGAGATCTGAAGCGCTTTTTACGAGCTCCTCCTGCAGGCTGGTGGCAAGGGTCTCGACGAGGTCCTGGATATCCTTTATCCCCTCCTGAACGGTCTGGAGAACAACGGTGCGGACCACATCTTTGTCGGAAATCTTTCTGTCAGCGCCCTCAGGCCCTTCGTTTGTGGCGCCTGCAGCAGCTGCGATCCAGGTTTCAAAAACCTTCCCGTTCATCGCATTAGCCTTTTCCCGGCAGGCTTTACCGGTCTCGACGATAAGACCGGTCGCCCTTCGCAAACGGGTTTCGACATCCCGGGTGGTTTCTGCATTTCCCGCAGGTGCGTGCCGGCTCCTCCGGATCTGGTTCTGCAGGGAATACACAAGAGATTCCCGCAGCGCACCAATCTTTCTCTGTAACGAAGTGGCCCGGAGATCCTGCGCGTGGCTCATGACCGGGCAGGATCTCCTCATCGAACCACCGGTCGAGCAGCTTCCGGTGCGAGGGGTGGACACTGACCGGGTGGACCGGCAGGTCAAGGCCGGTTTCTGAGACTATGTGCTGCCTGATGTACCCGAGGGTCTTTTCGCAGTCAGGCCGGTCGAGGAGATCTGCTTTACTGAGCAGGACATGTGCGGGAATGGCAGCTTCCTGCAATGCACGGATGGTCCGCACGTCTTCTTCGGTCAGCGTGGATCCCGCATCGATCAGGACCACCCCAAGATCGCACCGGGGCAGGTACGCAAGAGTTTCGGCAGCACCCCCTGTTGCAAGTGAACCGAGACCCGGCGTATCGACAAAGGAAACCCCCTGGGAGAGGCGCGATACCGGGATAGTTACGGTAACGCGTGTCACATGCTTTACGTTATTGGGGTTGTGCTGTTCGGTTGCGAACTCCCCGAGCTGCTGGATCCCGAACGTTCTTGCCGGTGCATCGGCAAACGATACCGTGAGTGATGGTTTTTCCCCGTGGATGATGCGCGTGGGGACAGCTGTAACCGGGGTCACACCGACGGGGAGCACGTCAGTACCGATGACTGCGTTGAGGAGCGACGACTTGCCGGAGCTGACACGCCCGAAGACCGCGATCTCAAAACTCCGGTCCTCGGCCCGGTCGAGGATCGCGTCGATCGTCCCCCGGAATTCCACCAGTCCCCGTTTCGCGACAACCCGTTCGATCCGGGAGAGGAGGTCGAGGTCATTACCGGCCCCTTCAAGGCGCTGCAGCCGTTCCCGGAAATCCTGCCCGGCGCCTTCGCCGAGATACTGGCCAAGGCGTGAGACAAGCGCCTGCAACTCCCCTGCAATGCCATTGAGTTCTGTCGCGGTGGTATCGGGGATATTGCCAAACCCCATCATATATTGTGGTTTGATTTCTTCGGCTGCAACATCGATGGCGTATAGCCTGGCATGAACGGCCCTCGAGACAAAGATGCCCGGCGGGTTAGTGCGAATCCCCTGCCCTTCCATGACCTGGACGAGCCGGGCGCGGATGCGCGTGATATAATCCTCGATCGTCTTCTGCTGCGCCTGGGTAATGTCCCTGACGTACTCCGGAAATGCGGTTCGGGATGAGGACTCGTTGAGGACACCTTCGATCTCGCCAAGTAGCCGGTCGATGTGCTCGCAGGTGATCCGGAGGTGCTTTGCGAGGAATTCATTTGAAGGATCGGCACCGGGCGCCATGGTCAGAACCGGTCCCGGAGCTCGACTGCCTCATGGGTTCCGGTCGATGCCCCGGACGGAACCGCTGCCCGCGCCCGCGTAGTATCCCTGCGTAAGATATCCACTTCAAAGGTCGGGTTGCCCCGGGAATCGAGGATCTCCCGGGCATGGATCGTTTTTATCGCTGAGTCCATCCTGTTTCCCTCCGGTATTTTTTCCAGATGCACTGCACATCGATCGGTCACGCCGCCAAAGAAAACCGCAGCCGGGCCCGGCTGTGGGATCAGACGTGTATCCCTGCATAAAACAGAAGTCATCAGCCTTTATGATAAGGCGGTTTCGGCGGACTTCATCGCCCCTGACAGATCAGAGATGACGGTTGGGTCACAAATAGTTTTCTTTTGGAATGCGCTCAACCTGTGGGCGCGCTGAGGTCTCTCCTCACCTCCGTTATCTTCAATTACCATAAACGCCAATTTTTTTTAACGGCGATGAAGTCCGCCTCCAACCGTCACTCCCGTGACTGATGACTTCTACCCTGACATGATGATTGGAGGCTTCATTTGATGTCGCCAGATTTAACCTTCCGTGACCTGCGTCTCGCGCTTGTCCGGCAGGACACGTCGAGAGTGTCTGCCCGGGAAAATACCCGGATCCCGGTCCTCTGTGCTGCTATTGGGGAGGATCCCGTATGGTAAAAGAGGATTTTACCCCTTTCCTTGCCGTCGCGTTCGGCGGGTTTATCGGCGCCGTACTCCGGTATCTCACCGATACCGCGGTCGTCGATTCCCTGCCCGGCACGCTGATCGTGAACACGGTCGGCTGCTTCTTTCTGGGCATCTTCATGTACGAATCGATGTACCTGGGCCGGTTCTCCCGGACCACGAGACAGTTTTGCGCGGTCGGGATCATCGGGTCTTTTACCACGTTCTCGGCGCTTGAAGTGCAGTCCTTTGCTGCCGGGCCGGTCCTCGGTGCAGTAAACCTCGTGGCAACATTCCTCCTCGGCTTTGCCGCGATCTGGTGCGGGCGCCTCGTGATCCTCCACGGGAGGTTTGACTGAGATGGACCCGATCATCCTCGTCGGTCTCGGGGGAGCAGCCGGGTCGGTGCTGCGCTTTGTCCTCTCGCGCATACAGCCGTTCCGGGGCATCCCGGCCGGGACGCTGCTTGTCAACATCGCCGGGAGTTTTGCCTTCTCCCTCCTCGTTTTCTCGCAGGTTCAGGGAGACCTGTATTACCTGATCGGTACCGGCGGCCTTGGGGGATTTACGACATTTTCGACCTTCTCGTACGAGACCTTCAGGATGCTGGAGGATCATGATTATCGCACCCTTGCAACATATACTGCGATCAGTATCGGGGGAGGACTCCTTGCCGTTGCTGCCGGATACCTGGCCTGCGGCGGGTGGGTCGCCTTGTGACGGGGGTGGACGGGAGCATGCTTATGGATGGAATATTACTTAAGATCTACATCGCGGAATCGGCAACGATCGAAGGCAGGCCGGCGTACAGGTACCTGGTGGACTATTTTAAGAGGAAAGGGTTTCTCGGCTGCACCGTCCTGCGGGGCATGGCCGGGTTTGGCCATGAGAGTGTAATCCACACAGTGGACGTGCTCCGGCTCTCACTCGACCTCCCCGTGACCATCGAGGTCGTGGATGAGGAAGAGAAGATCATGGCCGTTCTCCCGGACATCGAAAAATTTGTGGAGCACGGGCAGGTCACGCTCCAGAACGTCCGGATGATCCGGAAGTCCCCGAAATAATTTTATTCTTTTTTTTGTAATCTCCAACTAAACTGCAGGTCTCCCTAGCCATAATGTTCATCTGGTCACCGGCCGATCATCTCCTCATCCGATCCGGGGCCGTTATTCCGCATGCAATGCGCCGTCATCACCGGGCCGGTCTTTGATCTTCACGACTGCCCGGGCCATCCTGAATCTGCCGATCGTCTCCATGCGATTCTAGCCCGCCTTCCGGCCGGCATCTCCAAACTCGATCCCGTGGCTGCGGCTGAAGAAGATCTTGCACGCGTCCATCAGCCCGGCTACCTTGCATGGCTGCACGGCCTCTCTCCCCGTTCAGTTCCTGAAGATCCGGGTGGCAGAGCGGGGAGCACCGCGGGGCAGGCCCCGGGAGCCCCGGTGGTGTCAGGTTTTATCGATGCAGACACCTATTTCACCCCGTGGTCGTACAGCGTTGCCACCTATGCCGCCGGGGCGGCATGCATGGCAGCGGCGCGTGCGATTGACGGGAAAAGTTCCTTTGCGCTTGTCCGGCCGCCGGGTCACCATGCCCTTCCCGGCTGGGCGATGGGGTTCTGTCTCATCAACAATGCAGCGGTAGCCGCGGCACAGGCGCTTGGTTCCGTGGACCGGGTCGCGATTGTCGACTGGGACGTTCACCATGGGAATGGGACCCAGGAGATCTTCAGAAAGAGCGACCGGGTGCTGTACTGCTCGGTCCATGCGGAGGGCATCTTCCCCCTCTCCGGTACGGCCACCGAGACCGGTTCCGGAAACGGTGCAGGCTTCACGGTGAACGCCCCGCTGCTCCCCGGAAGCACTATCGGGGATTATGTGCATGTCTTTACGGAGCTCTTCCTTCCGGTGCTCGAACGGGCCAGACCGGATCTTCTCATCGTTTCGGCCGGGCAGGACGCGATGACGGGCGACCCGCTGAGCGTGATGGGCCTTGTCCCGGCAGATTTTGGAACACTCACCAGCCTCATGCTTGACGGAACCGGTCTTTCTCCTGCTTTTGTCCTCGAAGGCGGGTATGGGCCCTCCCACCCCGCAGCTATCAACGCCATTCTCCGAGCCGCGAGAGGAGAACGGAGCACCGGGCCGGTGCCGGAACCAACAGATGCGACCCGGGCCCGGGTCCGGTTGTTCCGGAAGATGCATGGGCTATAATTCAGATTTTGATATCGTTATTCAAACGACAAGATGAACAGACATACTCATCGTGATGTGATAACTCCCGCCGCCCCCGACGGGGCGCCCCCGCGGCGGGCAAGGGACTAAAAACCTATTGAATCAGACAATGTTCGGGCACCGAAATGTGATGGAATCGCTACCGAAACACCTTCTCGCCCCGCCGTGCCCCGCGAGGGGCCCTGAGGCGGGGAGGCATCGTTTTAGTTTTCAATGAATTTTGACTGCTAACTACGGATAAGATATTAGGCGTCATTTGAACCCGGAACTGTTTTTCTTGTAACGTAGCCTGTAATCTACGATATCGTAAAAAACCACACATCGCAGGCTTTGAAGAATCCCTGCCTTCAAAAAAAAGTGTTTCCTAAAAAAAGAGGAGATTATTTCTTCGGCACCGGGCTGAACACGTTTTCGTAGATCATGTCGCTGCCGGTGTTTCCGAGCCGGGCCCGCTCTTCTCTTTCTTCGACAAACGCCATGAGTGGCAGTTCCATGTTGACACCCGGGACATGGCCGAACATCTTCTCGAGCTCGACCTGCTGGGCGTGCATGAAGAGGGCATTCGGGATCTCCGCAGGACAGAGTTCCTGGCACTGGCCGCAGTTCACGCAGGAGTCTGCAATGTGGGCGAACCGGATGAGGTGGAACATGAAGTTTGGCGGGACCTCGCCGGGTTTGACATACGTCGGGTTCTTCGTGGTGCAGTCGACACAGTAGCAGATCGGGCAGGCGGAGATACACGAGTAGCACTTGATGCACCGTGAGGTCTCGGCCATGATCTTCTTTAACCGGTCTTTGCCGTCGCCCAGCCCTTCGAAATCTTTCTTGCGCCACTTCTCGCCGAGCTTGAGCATTGCTCCCTCGACTTTCCCACGGATCTCAAGGCCCTTGGGGTTTGCTGCCTCGGTTGCAAGGATGCCCTTCTTGACTGCGCTGTCAAGGAGGTGTGCGCCCTTCTCACTGCATACCTCGACAAAGGTAGCTTTTCCCGCACGGGGACCGATAACGCCCCAGTTACCGCACGCGAGGTCTGCCTGCCGGGGCACTTTCATCTTGCAGCGGCGGCAGTTGGACCTGCGGCCGTAGCCGTGCTCTTCGAGCTCGTCGACAGTGATACCCTTGTGGCCGCCTTCGTACTCGATGATGAACTGGCCCTTGTCGATCTCTTCCTTGTGGACTGTGTCCGGGTCGACGCCGTACTTGTCGGCGATCATCCTGCGGGCGAGAACGGGGCTGACCGATCCACCGCAGTTGACACCGATCATGAAGATATTATCGAGGTTGATCTGCTTGCGCTTGGCCAGTTCGTAGAACGCCATCGCATCGCAGCCCTTGACGGTGACACCGATCTTCATGGCTGCCGCACCATCGAAGTACTTCTTGATGAGTTTGGGCAGGAGAAGCGTACCGCAGTGGAGCGAGCCTGCCGTGTTTGCGAGCTGAGCCGGGTCGGTCACGAGCGTCGGCTTTGCATCGTAGAGGTCCTTACCCTTGGAGATGACGAGGACCCCGTCGATGGTCTTGGTCTCGAGCGCGTGTTTCCAGAGGGAGGTAACCGCGCCACCGAGCTCGGCCTTCTTCTGGATCTCTGCGTCGTTGGTCCACGCGTAGAGCATATCGCCTTTCTTTGTCATGGTTAGTTCCCTCCTGCGGATTTCTCTATCTTCACAGCCGCAACGCCCATGGAGACAGGCATTGAGACAACGCCTTTCTTGATGTCCTTGGTGACATCGGCGACCATCTCAACCGATCCGGCCTTGCAGGTGACCTTGACGGCAGCGCCGTTCAGGATGCCCAGTCCTTTAGCGTCCTCAACATTGATATGGACTTTCGGCTCGGGCCACTCGCGCATGATGGACTCGGTTTTCGTAGACAGCGTGCCCATAGGCCACTGTGCGGCCACCGCGAGCGGGAACTCCCCGCCAGCGGCCTCGCCGGCCTTGTACTCGACTGCGGCAAACGCAGCCTTCCCGTCCTTTGTGGCAAACTTGTCGGTGTACAGGATTGCCGTGCCGAACACGCCGCCGGCTGCCGGCCACTGGATTGCCTCGGGCTTCTCGAGTTTCGCGTAGGTGATGCCCGCGTAGGCGGGGACTATCTTTGCGATCTCTGCAAAGATGGCTTCCGCGTCCTTGAATGCGAAATCCTTCTCGTGGCCCATGGCCTTTGCGATCTCGCTTATGATCTGCCAGTCGGGCTTCGCGCTGCCGACAGGTTCGATGGCCTTGCGGATCCGCTGGACGCGGCGCTCGGCGTTGGTGACCGTGCCGTCGCGCTCTGCAAAAGAGGCAGAGGGCAGGACGACGTTTGCCTTTGCGGCAGTCTCGGTCATGAAAAGGTCCTGGACGACGAGGAAGTCAAGTTTGGAGAGTGCATCGGAGACGTGGGCGCCTGCAGAGGCGATGTTCTCGCCGACCACGTAAAGTGCCTTGATCTTGCCAGCTGCTGCCGCGTCGATCATGGCCGGGACAGTAAGGCCCCCTTCGCCGGGAACTGCGCCGACATCGGCCGCTCCCTGGGCGTTGCTCTTGCCGCGGAGGAGGTTGACACCTGAGCCGGCCTTGCCGACATTGCCGGTGACCATCTGGAGGTTTGCAAGGGCCCGGATCAGGTCGCCGGAGCCTGCGCCTGCGGAGGTGACGACTGCCGCGGGCTGGGCTGCAGCAAAGATCTCGGCAGCTTTCGTGACAACATCAGCGCTGATGCCGGCTGCCTTTGCGACCGCATCGGGTGTGCAGGATGCTGCTGCTGCCTTTGCCTTCTCGAAGTCTTTTGTGTGCTTTGCGATGTAGTCCTTGTCCTCTTTTCCGGCCTTGACAATCGCGGTGATAATGCCGTTGACGAGCGCGACACCGGTGCCCGGGTTGCAGGTAATGTGGAGGTCTGCAAGGCGTGCAGTTGCCGTGGTTCGGGCGTCAGCGACGATGATCTTTGCACCGTTCAGCTTTGCAAGAATGATCCTGCGGCCTGCAAGCGGGTTCTCCTCAAGCGGGTTGCTTCCGATAATGAGGATTGCTTTTGCTTCGCCTAAGTCCGCGAGCGAGTTGGTGGTCGCGCCGTTACCGAATGCATCGGCAAGGCCCTTGACTGCGTCGGCGTTGCAGCGGCGGCCGCAGTAGTCGATGTTTGCGGTCTTGAGCACGTTTGCTGCGAAGTTCTTTAAGACAAAAGAGTCCTCGTTGCTGTTCCGGGCGGAAGCAACAACACCGATAGCGTCGCCTTTGACCGCCTTGAATGCATTGGCGATCTCCTTGTAGGCGTCTTCCCAGCTGGCTTCCTCGAACTTGTCGCCCTTCTTGATGAGGGGCGACACGAGCCGGTCAGGGTTGTTCACGAACTCGTAGGACTTGTTCCCGCGGATACAGACCTTACCCTCGTTGACCGGGTTCCGGTGCCACGGGGAGATCCCGACAAACTTGCCGTCTTTGACGACAAGGTTGACACCACACCCGTTGCCACAGTAGGGGCAGGTGCTTGGTACGTACTTGAAATCCATGTTCTAACCTCGAACGATCAGGGTCTGTCCTGAATATATTTAAGCGTGATCAAATCTAATGAAAAAATGATGATTATTAGTGGGTTCAGGGCAGTGAGTCCGGACCGGAAGAGCGTGTCGCATCAAGGCAGTACCGGTCCCGACTTCGTTTATTTTCACTTCGAATTGGAGGGTGTGCCCGGATGAAGGCTCCCCGCATCCCGCCGATGCTTGCCACAATTGTCCAGGCAGGGCTCGTGGCAGTCGACAGCGTCACCTTTGGCGAGCGGGCGACCTGCCCTTTCTGCGGGGGACCGGTGTCGGGTTACGACACAAGGAGAAAAGTGTTCGCCGTCATCCGGGAAAACGACCGTGAGCGCACCCTCCGCGTCACGGTGAAACGGTTTTCCTGCCGGGCCTGTGGCCGTATCGTTAATGCGGATGAGCCGTTCTACCCGGGCACCCGGATCGGCTCACCGGTCATCGATCTCTGCCTGACCCTTGCAACCATGATGCCGGACAACAGGACAGCCGCATGGCTGGACGCGATGGACATCCTCGTGGACCGGACCAGCTCCCGGCAGTACGTGCGCACGCTTGCCCGGCCAATCCCCGCAACCGCGCTCTTTGGTGTCAGCATCCCGCTCTCGTTAATCTCACTTTCCACTCTCGCCGCCAAGGCTGGAGAGCGGGGTACCGTCAGCGGGACAGAAGTTCTCGCTGCCTGTGGTTTCCCATCCGCAGGCAGGGCACCTCTTCACCGGCCGCTTCCCGAAGAAGGGAAAGAGCGGGATGCAGAGAAAGAGGAAAAAGAACGGAATGTGTAGGCTCCAGAGTACAGCGGTGATGCAGAGCGAACCGCCGAGGAGGAGAAGACTCAGTTTCCACGCGTCCGTAATGCTACCTCCCGGATAGCGTAGGCAGGCAGCGCATCTGCCACCGGCCCGAGAGCCTTTGTAAGGTCTGTTCCCCCGCATTCGCGGGCAAAGAGCGCTGCGCCCATGCCGGCCACGATAACATGTGAAGATCCGGTCTCTTCTTTTACCCGGCGCACGGCACCGCAGACAATCTCCCGCTGGCGGTCCCAGAATGCCTCTGCGACATGCAGGGCGCCAGCTTCACCGATCTCCTCGAGATCTGCGCAGACTACCCGTGCGAGCCGGCGCAATGATGCTTCAAGGGTCTTCTCCTTCCGGTCCGGCGTGTCGCAGGTATATCCTTCCGGGCCGATATGGCCGAGCGCAAGGTGGGCATCGGCACTTGTGGCAAAATATTCCGTGCTTACAGGAGTTTCGATCCCCCAAAGATCCACGGAGGAAAGGAGCGTTGCCACCGGTGTCCGAAGCATTCCGGTATACACAAGATAACCTTTCTGTAACCTCAGGAGATCAGTGAGACCAGGGAGCGCGGGGAAACGCGAGAGCGGGATGATGTCAGCTGTCGTGCTCCCGACATCGAGCAGCACTGCGTCCGGGTACTTCTCCCGCATATAATCTGCGGAGGCAAGCCAGTTTGCGGCAGCAAGCGCCGGCACCGGGTCGTCGTGGAACGCAGCATCGGTGCCGTAGAACCGGGCGGCCGGGAAGACCTCACGTACTGCACGGACAATGAATTCAATTCCCTGCAGCTTGTTTTCGAAACAATCGGCGAGCTCGCCGCTCATCACGACCGCGGCAGACGTATCCCCGCTGCTCGCGTACGGGCGAAGCAGGTCCGTGAGCGGGGCGCCGGACCAGAGCGGGCAGTAGTGGATATGGACGCCGTGATCGTCTGCCAACTTGAGGTTTGCCCCCCCCACATCAATACCGATCATACCGGGGTGACCGTCCCGCGCGCATCGAACCGGACGCTGCCGTTGAAGTGCACCTTTCCGGGTGCATTGCCCTGCGAGGCGCTGACCAGCAGTGTGGCGATCTCCTCTTCCATGCATGCAGCAATACCGACGAGGCTTGTGGTGATCCTCGGATTGACATCCACGACATAGACCTTGTCGGCAACAACAACATCAACGCCGCAGTACCCCTGGCAGCCAAGCACGGTCACGGCTTTGACTGCAGTATCGATAATTTCCTGTGCACGGGATGGATGGACCGGTGTTTCCCCACCGGAGTACGTGAACGTACCGTCAGGGTTGAGAATCATCGCCTGCCGGTTAATGGAAAGGACGAGCGGGGGGTTGCCGGAGAAGTACAGGCATGCCTCGCCCACTACCCGGCTCATAACGAGACTGACCGAGTAGTGGTCGCCTTCGATATACGCTTCTGCAAATTCTCCCTGCCCGGGAGCATCCGTGGTAAGCCGGACTCCCTGTGCACCGCAGCCTGACACGGGTTTTACCACATGTCTGCCGGTGGGGGCATCGGCCGGCACCGGTATTCCGTGATTTTTCAGGATCCTGCCGGTGGTTACCTTGTTCGCACAGAGCGCGGCGTTCATGCTGCCGCAGCCGAGGTTGTGTGAATACTGTTCGACCGGGAGGGTAAATTTCGCGAGCAGGTGATCGGGTGCGATCACCAGGCCCATATCGCACATGGGGGAGAGCCTTACTATCTCATCGTAAAAATCCCCGGGGCCGGCGAGTACAACCTCGTACCCGCACCGGGTAAAACTCTGTACAAGGACATCAAGCATTGCCGCCCCCTCGGGGGCAAGGGCAGGGTCGCGGGCGGCAGCGTACTCGGCAAGCAGGACTTTCATCGCAGGTACTATTGCATCCTTGCAGGAAATTACCCTATCCGTTCCTGCGCAAACCCCGGACCACACTGGATCAGTGAAGTTATTTGGCAGGGGGTGCAAGATGTACCCGTTACTTATGAAACCCGCGATCCTGCTCACCAACGATGACGGCGTGAACTCCCTTGGCATCTGGGCGGCCTACGAGGCGCTCGCCCCCATCGCGGATGTGACTGTCGTCGCGCCGGCGACCCAGCAGAGCGCGGTCGGCCGTTCAATCTCAATCTTCGAACCCATCCGGGCGAACAAGATCAAGATCAACGGTATTAACGCGTGGGCGGTCGCGGGGAAGCCCACCGATGCGGTGATCATCGGGCTGTACGCGCTGAAACTTGCCCCGGCGCTCGTGGTAAGCGGGATCAACATTGGCGAGAACCTCTCGTACGAATCGATCATGACCTCTGGCACGGTGGGAGCAGCACTCGAGGCATCAAACCAGGGGACCAAGGCGCTCGCCTTCTCCCTGCAGGTAGAGGACCAAGGTGACAAGTTCGACGACGCTGGCCAGTCAGCGCAGAGTTTTGATGCGGCAAAGAAGGTGGTCCGGGATGTGGTCGGCCGTGTACTCGCATCGGGATTCTGCCCGGGCGCCGACGTGATCAACGTGAACATCCCCTCAAAGGCCAGCAGGGGCTACGAGGTAACCCGTCTTGCGAGAAAACTCTTCCACACCGGCGTTGAAAAACGGCTCGACCCACGGGGCCGGCCGTATTTCTGGATCAACGGCCCGCTTCTTGAGGATGCGGAGGAAGGTACGGACGTACACGCGGTCAGGAAGGGCAACGTCTCAATCACCCCTATCACGCTGGACTGCACGGCCCATGCAGCGGATGAAGAGATGAGGAAGATCTTTCTTGGCTGAATATAGTCTCTGCATATTTTTTGTTGAAAATCCGGGCAGCTGCTGATTTACTCTCTTTCCAGTTATGGGTGTTCAAATATTGTCCCGGAGGTACGATGGCTCCCGCCGCCCCCGACGGGGCGCCCCCGCGGTGGGCGAGTGACCGAGTCCTTCTTTTAAACTGGGATCTGTATCTGGGCATCAGAAACCCGGTCGGGAATTAATAGAGAGAAACATCCTTGCCCCGCCGTGCTCCGCGAGGGGCCCTGAGACGGGATGGCATCGTTATTTCAAAAAATGATTTCTCTATAAGCGAGTGGGATTTGGATCCTTCCCATTTCTCCTAACTTTATCCTTCACCAGTTTTAATTATCCCGGCACCGAACCCTATCATCAAGTATGGCTGGAACAACAGATACAGTCGCCGCAGCAAAACGGGCGGCAGGATACCAGGCCGCGGAAATGGTGGAGGACGGCATGGTGATCGGCCTTGGGACCGGGTCTTCGGTTTTTTATACCATCGAAAGCCTCTCGGGCCGGATCCGGGACGGCATTTCGGTCGCGGGCGTCCCGACCTCGTACCAGACCGCCATGAGGGCACGGGAATACGGGATCCCCTTAACCACGCTGGACGATAACCCGGTGCTCGATCTCGCCATTGACGGTGCCGATCAGGTCGACCCGCAGTTCAGGATGATCAAGGGACGTGGCGCAGCGCTCACCCGGGAAAAGTGTGTTGCGGCCGCCGCCTTCCGGTTCATCGTGGTCGTTGATGAGGCAAAGATGGTCCCGAGGCTCACGGGTATCGTGCCGGTCGAGACGCTCCCCTTTGCCACGAAGACCGCGATGGCACAGCTGCGTGGCCTGGGCTGCCGGCCTTTCATCCGCGAAGCGGTAAAAAAGGACGGACCGGTCATCACGGACAACGGGAATTTTATCCTCGACTGTCAGTTCGAAGAGATCGCGGACCCTGAGGCACTTGAGGCAGCAATCGCGGCAATCCCCGGCGTCATCGAGAGCGGGCTCTTCACCCGGTTCCAGAAAAACACGACCGTGATTATCGGCAAGGAAAAAAAGTGTTCGGGTACCTGACATCAGCCGATGTAGTCCCGTAATTTCTGTATCATCGCGAGCTGGTTGGTCGCTTCTTTCTTCTTCTCTTTCTCGATACTATCCATGATATCCGTGATGGGCTTTGACAGTTCGTAGATCTTGACCGGGCGTCCCTTACTCTCGGCCTTGCTCTCGCGGCTGGTGATCCAGCCCTGGTCCATCAGGTAGCGCATGGCGATACTTACTTCTGGCTGGCGAAGATCGGTTCCGCGTTCGATCGCACGGGAAGTGGCTTCGGGAATGTTGGCCAGAAATACCAGAACCTTCGCGACGTTCTTCTTTGTCCCGATCTCAATGAGAAGGTTTGCAAATTCTTCTTCCTTCTCCGTGAAATACATCACATTTTCGGTTCTCATGCATCATCCTCCATAATTTATGCTCTTTCTTTCACTTTAATTTATCTTTACAATGATATATATCAGCTGTTATTGGCAATCAATAAACATAGATTTTATATATAGTAATACTTTGCCTGCTGGTAATTATTGGCACACAGTCTGAAAATGGTTATTCTTTGATCGATCTGATCTGCGTTCCTGCAGGCATCAGGGATAAAAATTACATCAGGCCGAGGCTGCGCAGATCGGCAAGGATCTTGACAACGGCCTTCTTTGCGTCTTCGGGTTCCTTGCCGCCGGTAATGATCAGTTTTCCCGAGCCGAAGAGAAGAACCACGACCTTGGGGTTCTCAAGCCGGTACACAAGGCCCGGGAACTGTTCGGGCTCGTACTCGATCCGGTCGAGATTGAACCCTACCGCGATCTTATTGAGGTTGATCGCAGTCGCGAGATCAGCCGAGGTAACGATGTTCTGGATCTTGTAGGTGAGTTTTTTCGGTATATCGATACCGAGGCTGCGGAGCTGGTTTCCAAGGATGGTGAGCCCCTTTGAAAGGCTGTCGACGCTCTTTGCACCGGTCAGGACCACCTTTCCCGAGCCAAAGACAAGCGCAGCGATCTTCGGGTTCTGCATACGCAGGACGACCCCGGGGAACCTCTTCTTGTTGTACTCTGCGTCCTTGATCTTCGAGGCGAGTGCCGGCAGGTCGAGGTAATCGGTCACCTTTGCGGATGCAACGATATTTTCTATTTTCAATGAGTCCTCTGGATTGGCCTTCATGGTATCATCACCTTTTGCATGTCCCGTGTTTTTTTTAAGGCCGGGGAGATCGCTTTACCATCATCCCCGTATATAAAGCATATAAAGAAAGGGGAGCACTGTATAAAAAGGCATCGGGTTCACAGGGGAGCGGGTGCCGGGAGCGGAAACACCGGGCCCACCGGTTTTTTATCGTCCGGGAACAGGTGCAGGCCCGGGCACTCACCCGGACAAAAAAATGGCGGCTGTGGAGACATGGCTCCTATCATTCGTCGAGCGTGGAAATGTCGCCAGGGTCCATGCCCATCTCTTTTGCCTTGAGAATGCGCCGGACGATCTTGCCGCTCCGGGTCTTGGGGAGAGAGTCCGTAAATTCGATCTCCGATGGCATGGCAATCGGGCCAAGCGTGATCCGGACATGGTAAATCAGCTCGTTCTTGAGTTTATCGCTCGGGGTATGGCCGACACGGAGCGTGACAAAAGCCTTGATCGTGTTCCCTTTAAGGGGATCGGGCTTCCCGATCACGGCCGCTTCTGCGACTGCCTTGTGGGAGACCAGCGCACTCTCTACCTCGGCAGTACCGATGTTGTGGCCGGAGACAATAATAAGGTCGTCGGACCTCCCGATCACCATGATGTACCCGTCTTCACCCTTTATAGCGAGATCCCCCACCTGGTAGCATCCCGGAATCGTCTCCCAGTACTCTGCGGTACCGTTCGTCGTTGTTCCAGATCGTCCGCATCATCGCCGGCCACGGCTGCCGGATCACCAGAAATCCTCTCTTTCCCGGTTCGACGCTCTTCCCATCCTTGTCCACGACATCCGCAACAATGCCGGGGATAGACTTCCCCACGTATCCCGGCCGCATGGGTTCGCCCAGCACCGTAGTCACCATGTGCATACCGGTCTCGGTCTGCCACCAGGTATCCACGATAGGGCACCGGTCCTTCCCGATCACATGGTAGAACCACTCGAATGCCTCGGCGTTGAGCGGTTCGCCAACCGACCCGAGCACGCGCAGGGAGTCGAGGTTGTACTTGTCGGGCCACTCGCTGCCCAGTTTCATGAACATCCGGATCGCGGTTGGCGCAGTATAGAGGATATTGACGCCATATTCCTCGACGATCTTCCACCAGACGCCCGGGTCCGGGTAATCGGGAGTGTTTTCGGCAATAAGGATGGTAGCACCTACCGAGAGCGGGCCGTAGACCACATAGGAGTGCCCGGTGATCCAGCCGGGGTCTGCGGTGCACCAGTACACATCGTGCTCCTTGATGTCGAAGATATACTTGGTCGTATAGTATACCCCGACCATGTATCCCCCGCAAGTATGGACAATCCCCTTGGGAGCACCGGTGGTGCCGCTCGTGTACAGGATAAAGAGCGGGTCTTCTGCATCCATGACCTCGGCCGGGCAGTCGGAATCCACATCAGCCATCGCCTCGTAGAAATCGATCTCCATCTCGCTGTGGAGTTCGACGGGGGTGCGCTGCTCCCGACGCAGGATGATGATGTGTTCAACGGTAGGAGCGTCGATAACGGCCTCTTCTATCACGTGCTTGAGCTGGATCGCCTTGCCCCGCCGGATCGCCATATCCGCCGTGATGACGATCTTCGCACCCGCGCCCACTATCCGCTGGTTGAGGGCAGCTGCGCCATACCCCCCGAATACCACGGAATGGATCGCCCCGATCCGGGTGCAGGCGAGCATGGCAATCACCTGTTCGGGAATGACCGGCATGTAGATGCAGACACGGTCCCCTTTTGCCACGCCCAGTTTTTTTAAGCCGTTTGCAAATTTCTGGACTTCGCGGTACAGCTGCCGGTAGGTGTAGACCCGCTCCTCGTCGGGGTTTTCGCCCTTCCAGATCAGTGCCACCTTGTTGCGCCGGTCGCCCAGCACGTGCCGGTCGAGGCAGTTGTACGTGATGTTGGTCTTGCCGTTGACGAACCATTTTGCGTACGGGTAGTTCCACTCGCTCACTTTATCATAGGGGGAGAACCAGTGGAGTTTCTTGGCGATATGGTCCCAGAATTTGTCCGGGTCCTTGACAAACTCGTTGTAGGTCCAGGTGTAATCCCCCATCCAGCTGTGCACGCGGTAGGAAGGGTCAGGCGTGTAATATCCGGTTTTTTTGCCGGCATCTGCGCTCTTGTCCATAATGTTCCTCTAATCTACATTATCAATAATGATGAATCAAAGTTAATCTTTACGGTCAGAATAAGAAAAATCGTTCAAATAATAGTCCGTTTACCCTATATCGCGCATTGCTTACAATTCAGCACATTTAAATGAGGACTCGCCAAATTTCTTATCACATCATATAATCCGGGTGTGCACTGCGTCCTTGCAGGGACCTTTTTCCTGCATGCCGGAAATTATCCGGGGATTCTGGATTATGCACAGATCCCCTGACCCATGATTCGAGGTGAACGTTGTGACCCAAAAGATGCTCTCTGAAGCTGAAGGATATGACATTTTGCGGAAATACGAGATCCCGGTCCCGGAGTACCAGATCGTCAAGAACGGCGAGGATGCAGCGTTCGCGGCCGAGAAGATGGGATGCCCGGTGGTGATGAAGATCATCTCCCCGCAGATCGTCCACAAGAGCGATGCAGGCGGTGTGATGGTTGGTATCGGGAGCAGGAAAGCAGCTCTGGGCGCTTTTACCCGGATCATCGACAACGCGAAGGCCTACAATGGTGAGGCGCAGATCGACGGTGTCATGGTCGAGCAGCAGGCAGAACCCGGCCTTGAACTGATCATCGGCGGAAGGACCGACCCGGCCTTTGGCAAGGTGATCACGTTCGGTATGGGTGGCACGATGGTCGAGCTCATGAAGGACGTGACGCTGCGTATCCTGCCGGTGACCGGGGATGAGATCCGGCAGATGGTCCGCGAGATCAACGCGTACCCGCTCATTGCCGGGTACCGGGGAGCCAGGCCCCGCGATGAGGAGGCGCTCGTAAGGATCATTGCCAATGTCAGCCGTTTCTTTACCGGGAACGAGAATATCGTGGAGTTCGATATCAACCCGCTCCGGTTGTACGAGTCCGGTGCCTGTGCGGTGGATGCCCGGGTCATCGTCTCGGATGCCGTGGATAAAGTGGAACACAAAGAACGCATCCCTGTCCCGATAGAATATTTCACCCCGCGTTCGATCGCGGTCATCGGTGCATCCCAGGATTCGTCCAAGATGGGGTATGCAGTCATGCACAACCTCCTGCATTTCCCGGGTCAGCTGTACCCGGTCAACAATAAACGTGCGGAGATCCAGGGGCTCAAGGCCTACCCCACCATCACCGCGATCCCGGCACCGGTCGATCTCGCGGTCATCACCGTCCCTGCCATCCATGTACCGGCTGTCGTGGAGGAATGCGGGGCAAAAGGTGTCCCGCTGGTCATTATCATCACCGCCGGGTTCAAGGAAATGGGTCATGAGGGCAAAGCCCTTGAGGAGCGGGTCGTGGCGATCGCAAAAGGCCACGGCACGCGGATCATCGGGCCAAACTGCCTTGGAATAATAGTCCCGCCCCGGGGCATCGATACCACGTACGTCCACCAGTCGCCAAAACCCGGCAACATCGCCTTCATCTCGCAGAGCGGGGCAATCATCAACACGGTCGTGGACTGGAGCCTCGCAAAAAACATCGGGTTCTCCAATGTCATCTCGGTCGGCAACCAGAGCGACCTCGATTTCCTCGACTACCTCCGGTACGTGGAAAAGGATCCCAAGACCAAGGCCATCATCATGTACATCGAGCAGATCACGGACGGCAAGGCCTTCATGGATGTAGTCACCGAGGTGGCAAAGTCCAAGCCGGTCATTGCGATCAAATCCGGTTCCTCCCGGAGGGGCCAGGCAGCCGCCTCCTCCCATACCGGGTCGCTCTCCGGCTCGTACGAGGTCTACATGGAAGCGTTCCGCAAATCAGGGGTCATCGCCGTCCACACGCTGACCGGTGCGTTCCTTGCAGCACAGGTGCTCGCCCACCCGAAACGGTACCCCAAGGGGAAACGTGCGGTCGTCATCACCAATGCCGGCGGGTTTGCGGTGCTCTCCTCGGATTACGCGGAGCGGTACGGTATTGAGCTCATCGATCTCCCGGTGGAGCTCATTGAAGAGCTCAACGAATTCCTCCCTGACTTCTGGAACAAGGGCAACCCTATCGACCTGCTGGGCGACGCCCCCGAGAAACGCTTTGAAAAGACCTTTGAGGTGCTCGCAAAGCACGGCGATCTCTGGGACATGGCCTTTATTATCGGCTTCCCGAACCTTGTTCTCACGTCAGAACAGCTGGCAAGACAGATCCTCAGGTTCTCTGAGAGGACCGAGAACCGGCTGATCGCAACGCTCCTTGGCGGCGACTCGATGAACGTCGGCCGCGAGATGCTCAAGGAACAGGGCATCCCCAGTTTCGACGAGCTCGATTTCACCTACCGAGTGATGGGACGCGTGCTGTGGCAGATGTTCCGCGTCAAAGCGCCGGGCCTGCTGTAATATCTTTCCCTTTTTTCATTCAGCTATTTTCCGGAGGATCCGCCAGGCCCGATCCGGGGTCTTGGATCGCTCCGTTTCTCAATAGGTCTCCGTTTTCATCATAAACAAACATTTTATACTAACGCATCTTATTTTCGAGACAGGATATGAAGAACCCGTTGAAGATCTTTTATATCGAGGACGACCCACAACTGGCAGACCTCCTGGACATACGATTGAAGAAGCTGGGATACTCTGTCTGCGGGCATGCGGATAATGCCGGGACGGCAATGGCAGCGATCCAGACAAGCAGACCCGATCTTGCCCTCCTCGACATCGAACTTCAGGGAAGGTATGACGGGCTCGCTATCGGTGATTACCTTCTTGCAAATACCGACATCCCGTTTGTTTACATGACAGGACATGACGACATGAAGGTCCTTGAACAGGCACGGAAGACCGTCCCGGACGGGTTCCTTCTCAAGCCGTTCGATGATCGCCAGCTCAGGGTCGCCGTCGAGATGGCGTTGAGGAGGGAATAACGCACTTCTAACAATCAGTCCCGGGAAACTGAATGTGAAGGGATAAGGCAGAACGACCGGGCCGGCTTTTTTCCGGAATTTTCAGCTCGTGACCCGATCTTTTTTTGAAATTCCCAACTACTGAGTCGCATATTTTCCGGAATCTTCAGCTGCGTGATCAAACTTTTTTTAAAATCATCAGCCCGCAACCCGCACTTTTTTCAAAATTATCAGCCGCTGAATCGATCTTTTTTCTATACGAAGCCGGAATTCAGACCGGTTCCGACGGAAGATATTGATGATTATCAGTGAGTCGTGCCGGACCGTGGCCGGTCTTTTTTTTTATTTTCAGCTTGCTGTGTCGTTGTTTTTCCGGAATTCTCAGCTTGGAACCTGAACATTTTTTAAAATTCTCAGCCTGCTGAGCCGCACATTTTCCGGAATTATCAGCTCGCTACCTGAACTTTTTCAACAGATGGGGGCTGTCACCCCCCTTCCCCCACGAGCGAGGAGAGCCGCCGCCCCCGGCAGGAAGCCCGCGCGGCGGATCAGAGAAGATAAAACCGCCCACTCCCTCTGCCGTGCCCCGCGTGGGGCCCGGGCGACTCCGGGCGTAGCGAGGAGGGGGAGGAATCGCAATGTGATCCTTTCAGGATTCTCCCAAAAATACGCCCGTATAACCGTCCGATTTCACATGAAAAGAATCAGACGCATTATATTGCCCTGTTGGTAAAAATAAGCCCAATTTGCGCCCCATATAATGCCCATAATCGGGCCATGGCCGCCCTTTTTCGGCCTCTTTTTCCGGTATCGATCAAATACCCGTTTGGCATGAGATCGGCCAGTAAAACGCGTTTACGTGAACGTTTTAATTCCTCCGATTGCAAAAATAAGGCATATTCGGGCTTATTTTTAAAAGAAGCCCGATTCGGGCTCCGATTGGATCCTGAATGGATGAATCCGGGCTCAATTCGGACCCGGATGAGCGTAGCCCGGATCAGGGAGATCGGGGATGTCACTTTCTTCCCCCAATGAGGGAAGAGAGCCACCGCCCCCGATGGGGCACCCTCGCCATAGATCAGGGAGAAATCCCGGACGCCCCCTAGCCCCGCCGTGCCCCGGAGGGGCCCTGATGCGGGGAGGCATCGCAATCATCGTCCCTAGTAATGAGGATTTAATATTTTTGCAAAATTTTGCGTTTTGCAAAAAGGGAAATTATGATTATATTAGAAAGGAGACGCGACGGTTGGAAATGTTATAGTTGGAATTGCTGAAGGAGTTAGTGGGGTTACATGTGAAGCTATTGATGCTAGAGCAATTAATGCCAAAATGGCAAAGACAATCACGGAAATGATCACTACTAAAACGATATAGATTATTAGATGGGCTGTTTTTGTGGGAAGGAAAGGGATCTCTTTGTTGTTCATCTTTTTGGCAATGGAATATGCATCGTATACCCCGAAAAGCCAGATAATAACTCCTGGTACAATTAAACAAATAAGACCGATTACCGTTCCAAAAAAGATAGCAAATCCTCTCGCCATCTTTCCATCATAAACTTGCCCGAATCCCGGAACAAGTAGTGAACAAACTGCTGCCAAAACAGGATTTTTCTCTTCTGGTATTATAACCACTGTTGGCTGAGGTGGGGGGGTTGTATTGTTTACTTTTGCACCACAGTTTTCACAAAAGTTTGCGGTTTCGCTCGCCAATGGTTTGCCACATTCGGAGCAGTATTTCATAGTGAAGTAATTATCAAACCAAACGAAATAGTTTTTCAATCTCGTGTTTATCCCTAATCGCATATTTCCTCAGTGATGAAACTTCAAGCATTTGCTGTTCCTGAGAGCAGAAATCGAGCTAGAGCGTGACGTGATCCATGCCTCAATCATTCGCATTTCCGAAAGTAAATTATTACGGAGGAGGAGGTGCAGGTTGCTGTGGAGCAGGAACCACAGGTTGTTGTGGGGGGAGTTGCTGGATAATTTGGGGCTGTAATACTGCCTGAATTCTTACAAAAGCACGACCATTTTGGTTCTCAATGATTTTTATTGCAGATGTAGCGTTGAATGTATGGGTCGTTGCATGATAGACAGACAATACCAGATCCTGAAGTATTTGATCGGATTCCAAATCCTCGACAATCAAACCGAACGATCGGGCCTCATCCCTGCTGATATGATGACCATGACTCTTAAATCGTGCATGGTCAGAAAGTGAATTGGCAGTGGCCTGAGCATCTCCAACGCCACTGGAAAACATATACTGTTCGAGCCATTCTTTCACATATTTTTTCGATAAATCGATTGCATTCTGGCTCTGGACTAGAAGGGCAGGGCCATACTGACTTAGGATCGGTAACCATGCGCCCATCTTCTTTGGATCTTTGCATTCCTCTTGTGCCTTCTCGAACTGGTCGAGTATTGCTTGGGCAGGAATAGCCATCGTACCAAATTGATTCGGCATGATGAACTGCGGATCGATTGGCCCGATAAAAGAATGCCCTCCCATAATGATTTTATTGGATGCACAACTAATCATCGTCGCTGCAGACATAGCTTCATGTGGGATAATTACCCGAATATCGGAAAACTTTGAGCGAAGATATGATACAATCGCAGCTGCCGCTTCTGGTGATCCGCCAGGACTATGCAAAATAAGATCTAGATTTCCACCATTCAATCCATAGATAACTTCCATGAGTCCTTGAATATCCTCGTCATTAATTGACACACCCCATGGATCTTTACCTGGCTGTATCCAGTTGGTCGCATACAAAATACAATTCCGTCCAGTATGAGCAGAAAGTTGAACAAGGTATTTTCTTCGAACAACATCAAAAACATTGTTTTGATGTTGTGCGCGTCCTTGGTTGAGCTCTATTAAAATCTCACTCCAAGTTGGCATATTATCACGAGGTCTGATTACTTAAAATAAAATATGGTTCTTTGATTTGTGTACTAGAATATACCTGAGTCTGCCCTATAACCTCGTCATAATCCCGATAGGCTTTCATCAGTTCGGAAATCCCGGGTTGAGATCGAGCTTTTCTTATAATAGCCTCAATATCGTTTTGTAAGGTTGCATCTGGCATAAGTTAAGTCAGTCCTTTTTAATATAATAAAAATTTTTGTAACTGAATTGGTGTTTTTTGCTTATTTGTCTATTATTTGTATTTTGATATGTTTATAGTATATAAGTATGACACGCTCTTAATCGTACTGCCGCCATGTGTGACCGCACTCGGTGCACCGGAAGAAACGCACCTCGCTCTCATCAGCAGCCCGGAGCTGGCGGAGCCACCAGATGGCGAGGTTGTTCTCGCACTTGGGGCACTTGATCTGGATCGTAGGCATCGTTTTTACCTGGTCGTCCTCGTCGTCAACGATGGTGATCTCGTTTTCCGTGCGCTCCTTCTTGCGGGTCATATGTTCGGTGGATGCAATCTTCCTGATATACCCACACTTGCGGCATTTAAGCTGGCCGGCAGATGAGGTTAACATCGTTTTACATTCCGGGCAAAACATCGGATTCCAGTATAGGTCATGATACAAGATTAAGGTGATTATGCCGACCCCTGTCTGCGCGACTGTTGTTTTTCCCTCCATGGAAAAGAGGGCCCGGTGCCTGTTTACCTCCTGCAGGATGGTATGTCATGGGAGAATCCTTTTTTTGATTAAACGCAGATAAATGTATGATGATCGAGTATCTTGTCCTGATTTCCTGTATCGGATTTCTGGCATCCCTGATACCCGGTCGCCACCGGAGCTATGCAGCGATCGTTGGCTGGATCTTTATCGTTGTCTTCCTGTTTGCTGCGCTGCCGGAGTACTTTTCCGAGAATAATTTCCTGTACCCCCTCATGGCGGTACTCTCGGTCCCGTTCCTGTTTATCACGGTAAAATACCTGCTCTCGAATGACACCCGTGTCCTGCACCTTTCCCGGGCTGCAGCCGTTGCGTTCCTGATCTATGCACCGTTCGCATACCTTCCCGCGGCCGGCACCTGGCTTATTTCGAATGTGGTGAGTGAGATTGTCTGGCTGCTCCAGCTCCTCAACTACCCGGTCAGCCTTGATACATGGAACATCATCGCCCAGAACGGTTTCCGGGTCGAGATCATCCTTGCCTGCACCGGCATGCAGAGCATCGCGATCATGCTCGGCGTCGCCGCCGCTGTGCCGACCACGTTCAGGCAGAAGGTCTTTGCGTTTATCCTTGTCGCACCGACCATCTACATCCTCAACCTGTTCCGGAATGTCTTTGTGATTATGGCATATACCGGACAGTGGTTCCCGTACTGGTCCGATATAGCTGGGAACGGCGAGTTCGGGTACGAGAGCTTCTTCTGGGCGCACAATGTGATCGCGGAGCTGCTCGCGCTCGTCGCCCTGATCCTGATCGCGTACGGCCTCTTTGTCCTCATACCCCAGCTCGGCTCCTTTGCCGATGATCTGTACCAGTTGTATTATGGGGAGATCGTCCGCGATTTTGACCGGATCCGGGGGAAGGGGCCACAGAAGCCCGCACCATTGACGGCACCTGCAGTTGCACTTGACCCGGAGCCCGGGCATGATGAGCCCGAACTCCCGCGGACATAGCGTACGCAAGCCTGTTCCGATTTTTTTCCTATCTCTCTCATTCTTTCCGGATAATCTGTTCTGGATTGTCCCTGCACCAGCCCCTCTTCTCGCTGCTCCGGTTTTATTGACTCAAATCGCTTGCTTTCGGTAGTGACTATCACATCGGCGGTGATGCCGTGAGCATACCGGGAAAAAGGGAGGAACTTCCGGGAAGACCGGAACGAGTGGCCGAGTGATCGAGGGGAGTTCACTCGTGAAAAAACACCGGTGAACCGCTGGCCCTCATTCAGGACAGGGTCCGGTACAGGTACACAATCCGCTGGATAGCCGACAGGTTCGTGCAGACCGCGATGATAATGACCGAGATCCAGATAAACCCGGTGAGGCCCCCGAGTATCAGCACAAGGAACGTCTCGGGCCGGCCAAAGAACCCGACACCCTCCAGCGGGTCGTCGATCTTGCCTTCGACTTTCTCCCGGTACCCGATCTCAGCGTAGACGACCGGCTTGATGAACGTGTTCATCAGCGAACCGGTGATCGCAAGGCCGATAACGGCAAGATCTGCAGTCCGGGAGACCGGCAGGACACCGCTTACGATTGCGATCCCGGAGAGGCCGACACCCAGGAGCACCAGTGCATCCACGTATTTGTCGACGATCCAGTCAAAGACCGCACCGAAGTTGGTGTGGGAGTTGGTACGCCGTGCGATACTGCCGTCGACCAGATCGAAGAGCGCGGAGAGGAGCAACAGCAGGCTCCCGACAAGGAACCAGCGTTCCATAAAGAGCACCGCTGCGGCGATCCCGGCGACGAGGGCAAGGAACGAACACTGGTTTGGCGTGATACCGCACCGGACAAAAACCCCGGCAACCGGCTCCAGGTACTGCTTGAACCGGGGGCGGAGAGCGGTAATGTTCATAGCTCACATCATGGGTACACGAACCATTAATAGTTACGGGATGATTCCGGTGAATGGCAGCATTAACCGGGGTATTTACTCTCTAAAAGGGAATCCACCATATTATTTATGTACCGCGTCCAATGAAACAAGAGAGTTGATTGCAATGGCAGCAGCAACGCACCGCCCTCACGTGTTGATGATGTCCGAGATCACCGCTGACGGCAAGCTCACCTTGAAAAAAGGTGCCTCCAGCAAGATCCTGATGAAATACATGGCGCACGAGACCGAGATCCTGCTCCATGAGACCCGGGCTGCCTACGATGCGATCATGGTTGGCGCAAATACCATACGGATCGACAATTCCTATTTAACGGTTCGGCTTATCCCCGGCAAAAGCCCGCTCCGCGTCATTCCGTGCAGCATGGCCGACATCCCCCTCGATTCAAACGTGCTCGGGCCCGATGCACCGACGCTTATTGCGGTATCGGAACGGGCCCCAGGGGACCGGGTCGCAGCGATCCGGGCAAAGGGCGTGACCGTGATCGCCGCAGGAAAAGACCATGTGGATCTCCAGGTCCTTATGCAGATCCTGCACGACGACTTCGGGATCAAGAAGCTGATGATAGAAGGGGGTCCGACCCTCAACTGGCATATGCTCCACGAGAAGCTTGTCGATGAAATAAGGCTCATCCATCTCCCGTTCATTGTCGGCGGATCGGATACGCCATCCCTTGTCGGCGGAATGCATATCAATACCGAAGACGAGATGATCCGGTTAAATCTCAAGAAATATTACATGTGCGGCAGCAATCTCGTTTCCGAGTTTGACGTGCTGTACTCCTGAAAGAGCTCACCTTTATGGAAATTCCTGATATCTATCCTGCAACGATTTCACCGGCCCCGGCACCACGGGCCGGCCTGAAATGGCTGTTGATCATCATCGCCGGTCTGTTCATTGTGATCGGGATTTTTGTTGCTGTGTACTTTATCGCGGGAAACGGGCATTCCAGTGTCAGGGTCATCCGGATGGAAGGCACGCTCTCGACCGGCGATTTCTCGACCGATGACAGTATCGGGAGCGAATACGTGGGTAACCAGCTCCGCGAGGCTGCCGATGACCCGACGGTCTCTGCCATCGTGCTCCGCGTGGACAGTCCGGGGGGGTCGCCGGCGGCGGCAGAGGAGATCATCAGCGACATGGAGTACGCCAAGACAAAGAAACCAGTCGTGGTCTCCATGGGGGACATGGCCACCTCAGCCGCGTACTACGTAAGTGCCCATGCCAACCTGATCTATGCGGATCCCGATACGCTGACCGGGGCGATAGGCGTCATCTGGACGTTCTCCGATGTCAGCGGCTGGATGAACCAGGAGGGCTACAACGTCACCGTCGTCAAATCAGGGGCATTCAAGGACATGGGGTCGACATCCCGTGCGCTTTCTCCTGCTGAAGAGGCCTACGCCCAGCAGATCGTCAACGAGAGCTTCGATGAGTTCATCACGGATGTGACGACCCAGCGGACGATTGCGCGCTCGGATATCGCGGATGGCCGGGTATTCCGGGGCGCTGATGCGCTGAAGATCAACCTTGTCGACCGGCTGGGGAACCTCAACGATGCGATTGAGGGCGCACAGGCACTGGCAAACGCACAGCAACAATCGCACCAGCCCTTCCCCATCTCCCTGAATATTTAGACCGGCCGATCTTTCGGGGCAGGATGCTACCACCATCCTCTCTTTTCATGCACGGGGTGTGTGCACATCTCCCGATACCCGGCTTAAAAATAATTCATTGAAAACGTGTCCTTTTCGGGATAAAAAAAGTTATCAGACCATCTTTATCGGGTCAGCCTTCATGTATTCCCGGCATACGGTGGTCGCATAATGGCCCGGGGGCAGGGTGAACCTGAGACTGACACCTGTATCCTGGACGGATGCATCGACCGTGGTCCTGAGGGCGATCGGGCGCCACGCCCCATCAAACTTTGTCTGGACAAAGACCGAAGCCTTGCGGAAATCGTCGGGAGTGATCCGCAGGTCGGCGAGCATTGACCGCGTGGCCTCATCCCCGGCGGGAGCGCCCGGTTCGTCCCTGCCCGGCATGAAAAGCGCAATCGAACACCGGCCCCGGGCAAGGTGGAGAGTAACCGCCGCAAGGTTTGCTGCGGTCGCCATGTCAGTACGCCCGTTCGCAAAGATCAGCCGGTCACCCGGGACCGGATCGGCGAGGGTATTGCCTGCAGCAAGCCGGTGGGAGAGAGCATAATTGAAAAGGTACGACTGGAACGCAGAGACAAACATGGAAAGGAGCTTGGGCGGCAGCTGCCGGAGCGCCCCGGCATAATCGCCCGGCCGGGCCTGGAGGTACGAGAGCATCGAGCGTTCAAAGGACATCTGCACGGGGAGTTCGCGGAGGGCGACAGCCGCGTCCCGGGTCTCCCGGAATGTGGTCCTTGCGTTACGAATTTCCTCTCTTTCGAGGGGGAATGCCTGGCCCACGTACACTGCCACTGCCTGCTCGTACTCGCCGCGCAGGATCAGTTCCCCGACCCGGTGCGTCAGGGGGCGGATGACGCCGAAGCGCTGGAGCCCGAAATAGTTGGGCAGGGCCTGTGCCGTGGTCTTGGTAACGGCAGCAACCCGGCCGGCCAGTTCCTCCGGGTCCGCATCCCGGATGCAGATCTCAAACCGGTTACCCCCGAGATCGCCAAGCGAGAGCTGCTCGTTTGATTGCCCGATAACTTCAAGGGAGATATCTTTGATATGGAGCCTGGCGATCTCTTCCGGTGTCACCTTGTAGAGCGAGATGAGCTGCGTGGTCCGGGCATTCCGGTCCTTGGTCCCTGCCCAGCCGATGCGCCGGTGGCTGATGTTGAGCCGGCGTGCGATCTCTTTTACCGCGTGCTGGAGTTCCCAGTTGGATTTCGTGAGTCGGCAGATCAGGTACGGGCCGGACGCACCGCCCTTTCTGTCGAGCGGGATCTCATCGACGATAAAATCTTCCGGCACCGTGCGGAGCGTTCCCCCTATGCCCGGGGGTATCGGTGGAATAATACTGCATCCCGAGCTCGCGTTCGAGCGCATACGGGCTCTCCATCATAAGAGCGAGAGTGATCCGGTGATCTTGTCGAGGTCTTCGGTCTTTCCCGGTCCAAGGCCAAGCGCGGTGATGGTGCCCGGGGGGATCTCGGTCATGCCCGGCATCCTGGATGAGCGACGTTGATATCCCGGAGCGTTCCGCGATCACCTTAATCTCAAAAAGCACGCGCTCGCTCTCCGCTTTGAGTACCACTTTCTTCTGCCCCTCGACCTGCCATGCCTTGCGCAACGTCTTGTCTGCACTCTCGAATGCGCCGATGGAAGCATGTGCTGCCTGTGCGCATTTCTTGCCGCAGCTCATCTTTATGTCGTTTCGCACGATGAGGCACTGTTTATACCTGAATACCGGCTCCTGTGCCATTCGCACTAATCTTCGTGGGATCATGCAATATAAGTATGGCATGGCAGAGGGAGTGCCCGGCGGTACAGTCTGAAACCGGAAGGAGCCTCACTTCCTGTCTGCCGGGCACACTAAAGCCTCATCTGGCAGGAAGGCAAACATGAGAAATGAACTAAATCCATGGCCAGCCTCCGCCCCGCCCGGATCATCCGCTCCCACCGAAGGACTATCTCGCTTGAGATCACGCCCGATGCTGCACTTGTGGTCCGGGCACCACTCCGGGCATCGGAAGCCTGGATCCTGAAACTGGTAGAAGAGAAGCGGGCGTGGATCGAAAAGAAGATGGCTGAAACACAGAACCGGCCGTCTCCCGGTGAGCGGCGCTTCGTTCCCGGTGAACAATTCTTGTTCCTCGGAAACTCCTGCACTCTTGAGGTGCTGGAAGGAAGTGACGCCGGGATAATGCTGGGAGACCGGCTCTATATCGGAGACCGGCGGCTGCCAGAGTGCCGGGCGCTCCTTGTTGCATGGTATGCACAAAAGGCGGCCGAGATCCTGCCGGCCCGGGTTGCCGGCATTGCCGCCATTCTCGATTACGTGCCAAAAAAGATCCGGATCTCGGATGCCCGGCGGCGCTGGGCCTCATGCAGTACGACCGGGACCCTCTCATTTTCCTGGCGTCTTGTCCTTGCCCCACCCGAGGTGATAGATTACGTGATCGTCCATGAACTGGTTCACATGCGCCAGCCGGATCACTCGGACCGTTTCTGGGAAAAAGTGAAAAAGGCCATGCCGGACTACGAGCAGCACCGCCAATGGCTGCGCGAGAATGAACGGATGCTTGCGATCTGACCGGGCAGAGAGATCCAAAAAACGGAGCAACTGGTTTTCCGGAGCTGCCCGGGTCCTGCTGCACATCACCTCAATATACTTTATGAGGGCAATGATAATTCAGGGAAGGATCTGATGGCGCATGTGCTCGTATCACCATTGAACTGGGGACTTGGCCATGCCACGCGCGACATCCCGGTGATACGGACCTTACGGGATCACGGCCACGAGGTGACGATCGCCGCGTGCGGCAACGCCCTTTCGGTACTCAGGCAGGAATTCCCGGACGCTCCCTTTATCGAGTACCCGGATTACCCGGTCCCGTTCAGTTCCGGGCACCTGTTTGTCCCGAAATTCGTTGCATCCCTGCCCTTCATGCTCACGGCAGTCGCCCGCGAGCACGCGACCCTTGATTCGATCCTCGCGAAAGATCATTACGACCTCGTCATCAGCGACAACCGGCTGGGTGTCTTCTCGTCACGTGTCCCCTCAATCTTTGTTTCCCACCAGCTCCACTACCACCTGCCGCTCCTGTACTGGCCGGCAGAGCTCCTCGCCATCCCGGCCAACCGGTATCTCCATGAACAGTACGACCGCATCATCGTCCCCGACAATTCTCCGGGGCCCCTTTCCCTTGCAGGAAAACTCTCCCGTCCCCAGACCGACGTGGCACGGGATCGGGTTTTTTTCTCGGGGATCCTTTCCGGCACCCGGCAGATGGCGTGCAGCCAGGACCTTGACTATCTTATTATCATCTCCGGGCCGGAACCGCAGCGGAGTATCCTTGAAAAGATCATTCTGGCGCGGATCGGGGAGCTCGATGGCTCCGGTGTCGTGCTGCTCGGAAGCCCGCAAGGGTCAAAAACCCCGGCCCGGCGCGGGGACTGGATCTGTATCCCCTATGTCCCAACCGAAATAAAGGCTGAGCTGATGAACCGGGCGAAATGTGTGATCTGCCGTTCGGGATACACGACCCTGATGGAACTGGCAGAACTGGGAAAAACACAGGCTCTCCTGATCCCGACCCCGGGCCAGACCGAGCAGGAGTACCTCTCGTGGTACTACCGGCAGAAAGGCTGGTTCTATTCAGAAGACCAGGACAAGCTGGATCTCGCAGAAGATGTGGCCAGGACAAAGAAATACGCCGGGTTCCCGGCGATGCCCGGGACCGCGGATAATACAAAGCGGCTCTATGACGAGCTGCTGGCGGGATATCTCGAATGAGGTGCACCCATGGATGAACTGCTTGTTTCCGGCATCGTCGCCCTGATCGTTTTCTATGCCGGCATTGCTCTCGTAGTATACGGTGTCCTGCGGGTACTCATAGGGGTTTTTGAAGCGGTTGTCACCGGCAATTACCTGTTTCTCTTGGGGATTCTCGCCGGCATTTTTGGGGCGGTTATTGTTTATATCATGATCGGACTGTGGCTGCGCCGGACTGAGATCATCTGATCGTTGTGGATGCCCGGCGCGGGAAACTGTGCCAAAAATGATTTTTTTTAGAGGTGGGACGCACCCGGGCTCAGGCAGATTTTGCCAGGTTTACCCGTTCGAGCGCGAGTGCAGCCTGGTTGGCAAACGCGGTCAGGATACGGGACTGTTCGTAGGTGATGACGCCGTTTGGTTCGGCCGGCTGGACTGCCATGATCCCGAGGACGCCCCGGGAGCTCAGGAGGGGTATGTACCTGAGTTTTGACCCGTGCAGGGTGTCGGTGTCATATCCTGCAATTGTTCCGTGCTGGAAAGTCCATGTCGCAACAGCGATGTCGTCCCCGTCTATGACAAGCCCCGGGCTCTGCGCATGCACCGCCAGAAGGCCATTTTCCGGGAGGAAGAAGACACTCTCCCACTGGAAGATCTCCCGTACGTGCCGGCCCACGGCATTCATGATCGTAGCTGCGTCCGTGGCCCCGGCGAGGTCCTGCGAGAGTGCATAGAGAGTCCCCGTCTCTTTCTCCCGGATCTGTGCCGCATCGGCATGCCGGCGGGCGCTGGCCACGAGCATGCTGATGAGGGATCCTACAATGAGAATGACCACGAAAGTTACCAGGTACTGTGTATCGGAGAGCCGGAAGGTCAGGTACGGCGGAACGAAGAAGAAATCGAACGCGATCACACCGAGGATCGAGGTGAAGATAGCGGGCCGCAGGCCCCGCTTGAACGCGATAACGACCACGGCAAGCAGGTAGAACATCAGCTGGTTGACCGGGGAGATGAGGGGGTGGAAAACCCACCCGAAGATGGTGACAGCAACCACCAGTGTCAGGCTGTCCACGTAATCCCGCGGTGGTGATGCCGGGAGCAGGGGTTCTGCGTCTGCCGGTTTTTCCGGCATGTCTTTTCCACTGCTGATCACGTACACATCGATGGGCCCGCTGTTGTGGATGAGCTGGTCGACCACCGAACCAAAGACAAATTCCTGCCACCGGGGGCGCAGGGTCTTCCCGATAATAATCCGGGTTACGTTGTGCTGCCGTGCGTATTCAATGACTGTGTTTGCGACATTGAGCCCGAACAGGCTTATTGTTGTCGCCCCCAGTTTTTCCGCCATCTGAAGCGAGCGATCGACCTGCTCCTTTGCCTCCCGCGAGAGCCGGTGATGTGCAGGTGTTTCGATATAGATAGCACACCAGTGTGCATTGATCCGGTCTGCCTGACGGCGGGCCGTACGGATAAGGCGCTCTGCAAGCGGACCGGGGCCGATGCAGACCAGCAGGTACTCGCCCACCGGCCAGGGGCCGGGAATCGAGCGGGTCTGCATGTATGCAAGCATCTGGGTGTCGACACGCTCTGCCGCACGGCGCAATACCAGTTCACGGAGGGCGTAGAGGTTCCCTTCATTGAAGAACTGCTCGATCGCCCGGGCCGCCATTTCGGGTACATACACCTTCCCCTCGCGGAGGCGCTGGAGAAGCTCGGGAGGTGCAAGGTCTACGACCTCGATCTCGGTTGCTTCGTCTATTACCCTGTCGGGAATCTTCTCCTTGATGATAACGCCGGTGATCCGGGCCACCACATCGTTGAGGCTCTCGATATGCTGGACGTTGAGGGTGGAATAGACATCGATCCCTGCTGCGAGCAGCTCTTCCACATCCTGGTACCGTTTCAGGTGCCGGGAACCGGGGATATTGGTGTGGGCCAGCTCGTCCACAAGGACCAGCTGCGGGTGGGCCGTAAGGATTGCATCGAGGTCCATCTCGGTCAGTTTAACGCCATGATACTCGTTGGTGCGGAGGGGGATGACAGGAAGGCCTTCCATGAGCACCTCGGTCTCGTGCCTCCCGTGGGGTTCGATGTACCCTATCCTTACATCGATTCCCTCGTCCTTTCGCAGGTGCGCGGCCTTGAGCATCTCGTAAGTTTTTCCCACACCGGCAATATACCCGAGGAAGATCTTGAGCTTGCCCCGCTTCTTCTGGAGCTCTTCTTTCTGGACGCAGGCAAGAATGGTATCAGGGTCAGGACGTTGATCCTGGCGACATTCAGCGGGTGTTGGCATGGGTCAGGTTCACGCTCCTAAAAAAACCAGCAGCATATCAATGATCTTTATCCCGATAAAGGGGGCGATGATCCCACCGACCCCATAGATCAGGATGTTGTTGCGCAGTGCCTCCTCTGCCGACATCGCATGGTACTTAACCCCTCGCAGGGCAAGCGGGATGAGGATTACAATGATGATGGCATTGAAGATCACAGCGGAGAGGATACCGTCGTGGAGGCCGAGGATGTTGAGCGCGGAGAGCGAGGGGTAGGTTGAGGCAAACGCAACCGGGATGATGGCAAAGTACTTGGCGATATCGTTTGCGATGGAGAAGGTGGTGAGCGCTCCCCGGGTCATGAGGAGCTGTTTTCCGATCTCCACGATCTCGATGAGCTTGGTCGGGTTGGAGTCGAGATCGATCATGTTTGCCGCCTCGCGTGCCGGCTGGGTGCCGGTATTCATGGCGACCGCCACATCGGCCTGCGCAAGCGCCGGCGCATCGTTTGTCCCGTCCCCGGTCATCGCCACCATCCGCCCCCCGGCCTGGTACTCCCGGATCAGTTTCAGCTTGCTCTCGGGTGTTGCCTCGGCAAGGAAGTCATCGACACCGGCCTCTGCCGCGATCGTCGCGGCCGTAAGCCGGTTATCCCCGGTGATCATGACGGTCTTGATACCCATCTTACGGAGCTGGACAAATCGCTCCTTGATCCCACCCTTGACGATATCCTTTAAGTGGATGACACCTTGTGCCTTCCCGTTCTGCGCAACGACAAGCGGCGTTCCTCCCGCCCGCGATATGGTGTCGACCGCTTCTTTGAGCTGATCCGATATGGCATTTCCACTGGATTCGATGTACCTGAACATTGCGTCTGCTGCACCTTTCCGGATGTGGAGGTCGCCATGATCGACACCGCTCATACGGGTCTGGCTGGAGAAGGGAACAAACTGCATACCGGCATCGGGCCCCGAGGCCCCGACCGTCCTGCCCCGGAGGTCGTACTTCTCCTTTGCGAGGATCACTATGCTGCGCCCCTCTGGGGTTTCGTCGGCGAGCGATGCCAGTCTGAGCGACCCCGGCAAGATCCTCGATGGATGTCCCATCCACCGGGATAAACTCGACCGCCTGCCGGTTCCCAAGGGTAATAGTACCGGTCTTATCGAGCAGGAGGACATCAACATCCCCTGCCGCCTCGATGGCCCTGCCCGAGGTCGTGATCACGTTTCTCTGGATCAGCCGGTCCATGCCTGCGATACCGATGGCAGAGAGCAGCCCGCCGATGGTGGTCGGAGCAAGACAGACAAAGAGCGCCACGAGTACGGTGACGGTGATCGTGGTCCCGGCACCCGTGGCCTGGACACTGTATGCGGAGAATGCGTAGAGGGCTGCGGCGACTATAATAAAGATTGTTGTCAGGCCGAGAAGCAGGATGTTGAGCGCGATCTCGTTGGGCGTCTTCTGGCGCTTTGCTCCCTCGATGAGGCTGATCATATGATCGAGGAAACCTTCGCCGGGATTTGCGCTTACGCGGACGATCAGCCAGTCGGAGAGGATGACCGTCCCGCCGGTGACGGCACTACGGTCCCCCCGGATTCACGGATAACAGGTGCGCTCTCCCCGGTGATCGCGCTCTCGTTCACTGAAGCGATGCCTTCAAGGATCTCGCCGTCCACCGGGATGGTGTCCCCGGCTTTGACATAGAAGAGGTCGGATTTTTTCAACTCCGAAGAGGAGACCAGTTTGAAATCGGCATCCTGCGGTTCGCTCCCTTTGGTGATTTGGTACCGGTCTCCCAGCCGTTTCGCCGTTGTGTCCTGCCGCATCTTCCGGAGGGACTCGGCCTGCGCTTTGCCTCTCCCTTCCGCGAGAGCCTCGGCAAAGTTTGCAAAGAGCACGGTGAACCAGAGCCACGCGGAGATCGCACCGATAAACCCGGCCGGTGCCTCCCCGGCCCCAAAAAGCGCCTGGACGTACAGCACGGTCGTGATCGCACTGCCGACCTCGACAGTAAACATCACCGGGTTATGAATGAGCGTTCTCGGGTCGAGCTTGAAGATTGCATCCACGACCGCACGCTGGTAGAGGCCCGGGACTGCACCCGGGTTCCGGGCCTTCTTCATATCAGACATGGATCAGTCCTCCTGCGACCATCCCCATGTACTCCGCGATGGGACCAAGCGAGAGCGCTGGCAGGAAACTGAGCGCGCCGACAATGAGGATTACAAAGACCAGCCACAAAATAAAGAGCGGCCGGTGGTCCGAGAGCGTCCCTTCGCTGGGGGGGACGATCTTTTTTGTGACAAGCGATCCTGCGAGTGCAAGGGTCAGGATAATGATCACGTAGCGCCCGATAAACATCGCGATAGAGGTGGTGATAGTGTAAAAAAGGCTGCCTGCATTCAGCCCGGCAAAGGCGCTGCCATTGTTCTGCGAGGCCGAGGTAAACGCGTACAGGATCTCGGTAAAACCGTGCGGCCCGGGGTTTGCGACGCCGGCCTGGCCGGCAGTCGTGAGGACGGCAAGGGATGTGAAGGCGAGGATCATGACGATCGGGATGAGGATGATGATTGTCGCCATCTTCATCTCGTACTGTTCGATCTTCTTGCCGTAGAGCTCCGGCGTTCTGCCCACCATCAGGCCGGCAATGAACATCGCGATAATGACAAAGACGAGCATACCATAGAGGCCGGACCCGACGCCGCCGAAGACCACCTCACCCAGGTGTATGTCAAAGAGCACGATCCCACCGGCAACGGGCATGAACGAGTCATGCATCGAATTGACGGCGCCGCAGGAGGTACTGGTGGTGACCACGGCAAAGAGGACGGAGGGAACGATCCCGAACCTCACCTCTTTTCCTTCCATGTTCCCGCCGGACTGGAGCGCGGAGGGGGTCTGGTCGATCCCGAGCGGAGTAAGTACCGGGTTCCCGCCCTGCTCAGACCAGATGGCAAAGCCAAGGAGCGGCAGGAAGATCAGGGTCATGGCGAGGATAAGTGCGACGCCTTTGCGCCTCGATCCTATCATTGTTCCGAACGTGAGACAGAGCGCGGCGGGGATAATGATCATCGCAAGCATCTCTATAATGTTTGAAAACGGGGTGGGATTTTCCAGTGGGTGCGCAGAATTGGCATTATAGTACCCGCCGCCATTCGTCCCCAGCATCTTGATCGCGACCTGAGAGGCGACCGGCCCCAGCGGAATGGTCTGGGTGGTAACCAGCGCACCAGTGCTGTCCTTTACCGGATCAAGGAGAGGCACTGTGGCAGGCCCGGAGAATGTCTGGGGCGTTCCCTGCGAGACGAGCACAAGGGAGATTACCAGGGCGATGGGTATGAGGATCATGACGCTGCGCACCAGGAGCACCCAGAAGTTTCCTATAGTCGTGGCCGATCTCCGCGAGAACGCGTAGATGAGCGCGATAAGGACTGCCAGCCCGACTGCCGCCGAAATGAAGTTTTCAACGACAAGGCCGGCCATCTGCGTGAAGTAGCTGACCGTTACTTCCGGCACGTATGCCTGCCAGTTGGTGTTGGTCGCAAAACTGATCGCAGTGTTGAGCGAGAGATCCCACGGAACAGCCCCAAGTCCTGCCGGGTTGAGGGGCAGGAACTGCTGGACTTCCTGAAGGATGAAA
Source organism: uncultured Methanoregulaceae archaeon (assembly GCA_963717525.1). Classification (GTDB taxonomy): domain Archaea; phylum Halobacteriota; class Methanomicrobia; order Methanomicrobiales; family Methanospirillaceae; genus Methanoregula. The sequence goes on along the minus strand of OY970343.1, from coordinate 952,693 downwards.
ACAGCGCCGATACAGGGAACCGCAAAGACCATGAGGGCGACAGCAAACTGCTTCCAGTCCATCTCCTCTCCGGTGGCAACGCCGCATGCGGTGAGGACTTTTGTCTCGAACCAGCCGATGACCGGGGAGAGGAAGTTTGGCTTACCGGTAAAGATCTTTGCCATCCATGCACCGAGGGGTATTGAAATGAGTGCGACGATGACAATGAAGAGGATCACCTGGATCCAGTCCGCGATCTGCATACCAAAGACCAGATCGGGCGGGTGGTTTAAGGGGGGGGCGATGATCCGGCCTGCGGCACGGAGATCGTATGCAGAGAAAGGTCGTCGAGGGCAAGGTTCAGCGAGAGGACGTTGACCCGGGGCTCACCGAATATCCCGAACTCTCGGGGCTCGATCTGCGATGAGACAAGCGCTGAGACATCCGATTCTGACAGGTTGCGCTCGCGGGCGACACGAGGCGCCTGGTAGTACGCGGCCGCTACCGAGATGTCCGGGTCAAGGCCGCTTCCCGAGGCTGTGACAAGGTCGACCGGGATGGGGTTGGTGTTACCGGGATCGACTGCATGCAGGGCATCGACCCGGGCCTGGACCAGCTGCACAAGCGCCGGGTTGTTGGGCCCCAGATTGGAGCCTGTCGATGACCCGGCATTGTACGGGACCGGGGTGGTGGCCGAGGGGCGCCCCCAGAAATACTGCGGGGATGAGAAAGGCTGGCCGATCTGCGATGAACCGGCGAGTTTCCCGTTATGCATGATGAGATCCCCGTTTGCCTGGGTCGGGAATACCACTTGTGCGATACCGGTGACCACAAGCGGATAAAGAATGCCCACAAGAAGGGTGAGCACCAAAAAAATCAGCACCGCAGGTTTTACCTGTTTTTTGATCATTGCCCCGATTGAATCGGTAGTCATCGGATGATTACCCCATGCGTCTCTTGCCAGGCCGGATATACCGGCAATCACGCGATCAGGTGTTTTTCTCCTAGGTATAAATATGCCCGTGTTCCCTGTTTTGCAAAGAACGCCGGAAGAAAACGGGGGCTCCGGGGTGAACAGCGGTTGATTATAAACCACACAAAAGAATACGATGGAGACAATAGAAAACGGGCGCGAACTTACCCGGCCCGATCTTCAGGTTTCATAGTATTACTCAACTGGGAAAAATGGTGCATATCCCGGCACTTGGGGCCGATGGAACTTCCGGCCCGCCCCCGGTCTTCACGTACACCGGCAGACCGTGCATATCGCAGGCATATCGCCGGGAACGCCTTCCCACTCCATTCTGCCCTGGCAGAGCACGCAGGCCCTGTCCCCGATCTCTTCACTGTCTGCCACCCGGTGGGTCACGAGAATACAGGGAATATTCATATCCCTGACGAACCGGCGCGTGAGATCCTTTACCGTTTGTGTGCTCTCCGCGTCAAGTGCGGTAAATGGCTCATCAAGCATCAGGAGGACCGGCTCAGTGGCGAGGGCCCGGGCAAGCGCGACCCGCTGCTTCTGCCCGCCGGAAAGGCTCCCTGCCCTTACGCCGTCAAGGTCTGCGATATGCATGCGCTCCAACCAGGAGGCGATGCGTTCGGAAATGACCTTCCGCGGGAGGTGCCGGGCGCGAAGACCGAACGCCACGTTGTCGCGCACGGTCATGTGGGGAAATACGGCCGGGTTCTGGAGGACGTACCCAATCCGCCGGTCTTCAGCCGGGATATCGACTCCCTCGCGGGTTCCGCAGAGGCACTCGCCGTTTAAGGTTATCGAAGCGGTGTCCGGCTGCAGGAGGCCAGAGATGATATTGAGGGTCGTTGACTTTCCCGAACCATTCAGGCCCATCAAGACCGTGATCTCCCCGGGCTTTGCACTGAGCGTAAGGTCAAGTGTAAAGTCACGCAGGCGTTTTACCATCACAGCCTCAAGCACGGCCCGCCTCCCGTTTCTGGATCAGACGCACGACGATCATGATCGCAAACGAGATAATCACGAGCAGGATCGAGATAGTCAGCCCGACGTTGATATTGCTCCCCTCCATCCCCACGTATACTGCAAGCGGCATGGTCTGGGTCACCCCGGGCAGGTTACCGGCAAACATGATCGTTGCGCCAAACTCCCCGAGAGCCCGCCCGAACGTCATAACAGCACCAGAAACAAGGCCACCTGCAGTCATAGGGATAGTAACGAGCGTCAACGTCCGCAGGGACCGCGCCCCGAGCGTCCGTGCGGTCTGCTCGTAGGCCGGGTCCAGCTGCTCGAAGAGCGATTTTGCCTGACGGAGGTAAAACGGGGATGCGACAAAAATCTGAGCCATAACTACCGCAAGCGTGGTAAAGGCAATCGAGATCCCGAACATAGTGAAGTACCGCCCGAGAATCCCGACCCGGCCGTATAACACGAGAAGGGCGACCCCTGCAACGGCCGGGGGAGGACCAGCGGGAGATCGATAAGGGTATCGACGATCACCTTTCCCGGGTACGAGTACCGGGAATGGAAGTAAGCAAACGGCGTTCCGACAAGGATGACCACGGCAAGGGTGATGGACGTGGTAATCAGACTCAGCCAGAGTGCGCTTATGACATCGGGGTCATGAAGCGCGGTAAAGAACATTTCCGGCGTTACCCTGAAAAAAAGTGCGACTATGGGCAGGGCAAGATACAGCGTGACTGCAGCGATCAGGATCCCTGCGGCGAGGTAGGTCAGGCTCCGCCGGTAGTTTTTTGGCCAAAGGAATCTGGGGATCATGGAGACACAATCTGATACCGGCAGGAGTACCGGCCGGCCCGGCTCACATTAAAAAGGGTGTGATCTTTTTTTTAAGTTATGGGGCAATGAACCCGTACTGCGTGAGGATATTCTGCCCCGCGGAAGAGAGCATATACTGCTCGAACCATCCGGCCGCTGCCTTATTCTGGCTTCCGTTAAGGATGCCGATAGTGTAGGTCTGGAGATAATTATCCTTCTTGGGGATGGTAATTGACTGGTAGGTTCCACTCGGTGCTGCAGTTGCCGTGGACTGGTATACAAAACCAGCGTCGACTTCGCCAAGGGCGACTTTGGTTGCAACGGCCGGCTCGGATGTCTCGTAGGTCACGACGTTACCAAGGGTCTGGTTCATCCAGCTCTGGCTGTAGGTGTCGTTTGCAAGATTGTTTAAGACCGCTATCGTTGCGGTGCCGGCCGGGACAGTTTTTGCCTCCATCGCAATCTTTACGCCGGGCTTTGCGAGATCGGCGAGAGACTGGATGTTTGCCGGGTTCGATTCAGGCAGGATAACGATGACGTAGTTTGTCGTCAGGGTCTTGACCGAGTTGGGGACAAAATACCCCTCTTTAGTGAGGGTGTTAGTGTAGGAGTTGCTTGCCGAGATAAAGACATCTGCGTACGCACCATTCTCAACTTGTGTCTTGAGGGCCTGGGTACCATCAAGGTCAAAGGAGACCGTAGTTCCCGGATAGGCAGCGGTGAATGAGGAGCCAATCGTACCTGATGCGCCGGTCAATGAGGCAGCAGTAAAGGCAACAAGGTTGCTGTTCGAGGGCGTGTAGGTCGGGACCGGTGTCGCGGTTGTCGCCATCGTGGTCGGGATCGCGGTGGTAGTAGTCGCCACAGGTGTGGGCATCGCGGTCGCCGCTTCCGTTGGTACAGTGGTTGCAACCGCGGCGGTATTCGTGCTCTGCGTGCAGCCGGCAAAGAGTGCCGTTATCATCAGGAGTCCGCAGACAATGCTGATAAGTACAAGGTTAGATGGTGTCAGCTTATCTTTCATGGTTTAACAATCCTCAAAAATTAATCTGTTCAAGTATCTTTTCACAGGATAGTAGTTAAAAATTTTGTTTTATTTTATCGAAATAGTAACTATACTATGTTACTTTGCCGACCCGAATGATGTATACATGATCAGTTGTCCGGAACAGATGAGAGTGCTCCGGTTACTGCTCACCAGTGTTGACCCGGCCGGAATTTTGTCGTCAGCCGTACGGTTACCGTACCTAATTCCTGCTGTCCGTTACTGGTACAGCGGCGAACCGCGACCCGTATTCCTACATTCAGTCAACTATTCTTACTTTACCTCTCTTGAAAAATAAGTAAAATCCCAACACATATATTTGCCTGACGCAAGATTATTTTCCAAGCCTCTCATCAGGTGCAACAATATCTCCCGAACACCGGGTAATTCCGGCGGCAGCTAAAACCAGTCAGCGTTAATCTTTGTGATCCGCTGGCCGGTAAATCATAAGAAGAAACGAGGATCTATAACCATGATAACCCGGCATCATATCGCACTTGCCCTGATATGCGCCCTCATTGTCTGCAGCTCCTTTGTCTTCAAAAATCCGCTCCTTGTCATCATCTTCTGCTTCGGCACCTGTATCGGTGCAATCCTTCCCGATATCCACATGTCCCGGCCAAAAAAGTTTGTCTTCCGCACGCTGGCATGGCTTGTCGTCCAGCTTCCCCGGCAGCTCTGCGCCCCGGTGCTGTGCCGGATCTCTGCATGCACAGGGTACCCGGCCACTGGTCCATCGGATAAGCGCCTCACCCACTCCATCCCCGGCATCCTCTTTATCACTGCGTGTGCCGGCCTGTTTCTGTATGTCCCTGCCATCTCCGTGGACCGTGCAGTTGCCGGGGATGTCGCGCTCTTTTTAGCCGGTCTCCTTCTTGGTATGGGCCTCCACCTGGCAGAGGATCTCTGCACGCGAAAAGGAATCTTCCCCTTCTTTCCGTTTAGCCGGGAGAAGATCGCCGGTTCCATCCGCCCCTGCGACGAGACTGATCCCCGCATTTCCTGGTATCACATCCAGCACGGTTCGATACTCCTTCTCCTTCTCTTTCTTGAAAGCACCGGTATCATCGCACCGGCTCTCGCCCTCCCGGTAAGCCTGGCTGGTCTGACCGCTTGTCTGGGCATCATGGTGTACTTTTCGGATGTCGCGATCCGGAAGGATCCCGGCCCGGCCGGCACGGTGAGGATGTCGTTCCCTGTAAAAAGCACCGGGCGCCTGTGATACAGGACACATTTGTGAGATCCTGTACAAGGGCATCAAACAAAAAAGGGGAATCCCGGCCCGAAGCCGGGTACGATCTTCACGAGGGAAAATGTCAGCCAGGCCGGCCGTTCATTCCCGCGGCCGGTACCCCTTCGTGCGGGCGAGCAGCATCAGCTCGGCAAGCTGCGCTTCCTGCCGCCGGGTCAAAACCCGGCCTTTCTGGATCAGACGGCCAAGTTTCACGATCCTGATACGTTCGTCATGGCTGAGCGTATCCGTGTTGTGCGCCCATTTTACCAGTTCAAACCACTGCTGGCGGCTGAATGTCGGGACGCCGTCCCCGTGGACAGTATCGCCCGCGGCTCCTCCGGGAGAAAAACCGCTCTCGTCCTCATCAGAATCTTCGTCACCGGGCTCCTCATCCCCGGTGACCTCCGCTGTTTCTTCCTGCCCGGTATCGTAGGGTGGTGAAAGATCATCTTCTGGTGCACGAGATAGGTCATTTCCTTCAACCGGTGGCATCGTGCCCCGGACCGCATCTGACAGCTCGTCGGCCCCGAGCTCCCGTGGATCTTCAAAGAGGTCCTCCACTGTCCTGATCCTCACATGAGGACTTTCCATTTCTGCAGGAACAGGATCTAACGGTTCCGGGGTACCGGAAGCTCATGCCCGATCTCCTTTCTTGTAAGGGCGTGCGGCCCTTCCCTGATCGTTGCAGGAAGATCCGGATGCTGTGTGACGATCGCGTGCTCTCGTATGGGGATCTCTTCTATCGCGGTAGAGGGGATCTGCGGCTTTTTCCTGAGTGCAACAAGCGCGTCATGTGCTTCCGCATAAGCCTCCTGGGCCACCTGCCGCTCTTCTTTTTCTGCGTCGAGTGCTGCGGTAGCCTGTTCGATCTCCCGAGAAAGGGTCAGCATAGCCGCCTCTTTTTCGGCCTGTTCCCGCTCTGCAGCACGGAGTTGCTCTTCGAGCGACCGCTGCCGGTCAAGTGCGATCTTCAGATCACCTTCGAGCGCAGCGATCCGCTCGTTGCGGTGTCCCACCTCCGCAACCCGCTCTTCAAGAGCGGCTTTGAGCTGCTGATCCGCCACCTCCCTCTCCCGCGCTAAACGGGCGAGCTCGTCATCGGCCTGTGCATGCGCATCGCGCTCGGCATCGAGGGTATCGGTGAGCCCGTGGATCTTTGCGAGCAGCTCACGTTCACGTGCCGCGGCCTGCTCACCGGTGGTCCGCGCTGCTGTCCTTTCTTCGGCTGCTTCCTGCAGTTTCTGGTGTGCGGTCTCCTTCTCTGCTGCTATGCGGACAAGGGTTTCTTCTGCCTGTGCCCGGGCATCACGTTCTGCATCGAGGGCTTCGCTGAGCCCCTGAATCTTTGCGAGCAGCTCGCGCTCCTGTGCCGCGGCCTGCTCCCCAACGGCTCCAAGGTTATGCTCGATCTGCTCCTTTACCCGGGTTATCTCCGAAAGTTTCTCTTCGGTTGCATGATGCAGGCGCCGCTCGGTCTCCAGTTCTTCCCTGACCTGTTCAGTTTCGGACGCAGCCGAGCGGGCCAGCTTCTCGGCCTGTGCACCGGTAAGAGCGGCTGCAGCAAGCTCCTCCCTGAGTCCTTTATGCGTGCCCAGTGCGCCGTCAAGTTCCTGCCGGGCCTGTAACAGATCTGACCTGGCGCGCCCGAGTTCGTCGCGGAGGGTGGTAAGATCGTTTTTCAGCGCCTGAACCTCCGCATCTTTTGTCGCAGCCATCTCCTCGGCGTTTGTTTCTGCTGCGATACGCAGGCGGTGTTCCTCATCACCTGTAGCACAGGTGGTGCGGAGCTCTTCCTGTACGGCCTGCAATCTTTGGTCGGCCTGCTCTTTTGCCCCGGTGATGCGGGTAATTTCTGTTTCGAGCGACGAGCACTTCTGGCGCTCGGCACCAAAAGATTCCGTCAGCGCGTCGTATTTCTGCTGGAATGCCTCGTGGTGCTCCACAAGCGAGCCTTTTTCTGCGGCAAACGCGGCCTCTTTTTTTGCCGCCTCCTGCACAACCACACGGTATTGCTGCTCGGCAGCCTCTCGCCGTTCTTTTTCGGCGGCTAGGTCATCGGCAAGACGCATGCACTCCTGTGACTGCTGCTTTGCCTTTTCAGTGATGTCCTCAACCATCTGCCGGAGTTCCTGCTCTGCTTTTGCCTTCTCCTGCAGGATGGATTTGACTTCCATCTCGGCCGCTTCTGCCCGGTTCTTCTCTCCTGAAAGTGCGCTCCTGAGCTGCCCGATCTCGATCGACCCGGCGTTCAGCGCTTTCTGTGCATCCTCATGGTTGCGGGTAAGATCTGCAACCTGTGTCTCCAGCGCGTCACGGTGCCCGGAGAGGTCAGCGAGCTCCTTTTTTGCCTCTTCGAGGTCCTTTCTCGTCTGACCGAGGTCACGATTCAAGGACTCTGCGTCGCCACGGAGGGCCTGTTCGAGTTCGTCTTTTTCGGTCCCGAGCGTACGGATTGAATCTTCTGCCTCCGCGAGCCGTGCACGGGTCGATTCAAGTTCCTGCGTGAACCGGGAGTTCTCTTCCCGTTGTGTGGCGATTATCTTCTCGCGTTCGTCAATCCGGGAACGCAAGGCTTCCCCTTCCTTCTTCTGCACATCCAGCGCTTTTGCAGAGCTTTCGAGCTCGCGGGCTTTCCCGTTCAGAAGCATCTGGAGCCGGGCGGTTTCTGTGCCCAGTTCGCTCGTGCGGTCTGCGACCCGTCGTTCGAGCGTGGCCTTGAGACCGTCCAGCGAGTTCTGGACCTGCACGAGCTCGCCAGCCCGGTCAACCGCAATCTCAAACGAGGAGAGCAGGAACTCCAGGAGTTTCCTGCGGTCGGCCATGATCACGTAGTCCCGGTCCTCGTGCCGGATTTTGAACTGGGTCCTGACTTTCTCGGGATCCGGTTTTTCGACCGGCGATGCAAGCATCGTCTCGATCAGGGAGAGGAGGTACTGGGGATCATAGGGCCGGGCGATGAAGTTGTCTGCGTTACTGTCAAGGACTCCCAGGAGGTTGCCCAGGCTTGCGACACCAGTGACAAGGAGCACCGGGATCCTCCAGAGATCGCCGTCTGCTTTTATCTCGCGGCAAACCTCGTAGCCATCCTGTTCCGGGCCGGTGGCGTCGCAGATGAGAAGGTTGGGTTTTCCCGCATGGAGGGTCGTAAGCAGATCTGCGCTGTCAGAAAAAAGTGTGATCCGGTATCCCTGTGGTGCGAGCTGCCCGCTGAGTTCCTGGGAATCCCGGTCATCGCTGCAGAGAATAAAGACATCGATGGCACTCTCCCCGTCAGGGATGTCCGGATCTGTACCTAATGGTTCAGAATTCATCGCCATTGCTCTCTAACAGAATTTAAAGGCTTTATATTATATCTATGTTTATATCGCCAGCGGTTATGCCAATCGCCGTCTGCTGCCTGCAGCGTCGCTTTTTGATACCGGTATTTCTTCGGATTTTACCCACCAGTCGATGAGCGCCCGCGCGATGCTCATACGTGCGGGGAGTCCCGGGAGGTTGTCCCGGGAGAACCAGCCCGCGGAAACGATCTCGTTATTGTCGATGGTGATCTCACCGGTAGCGTAATCAGCCACAAACGCGATCATGAGAGAATCGGGAAACGGCCAGGGTTCGCTCGCAAAATAGCGGATATTTTTTATGGTAATACCTATCTCTTCCCGCACCTCGCGGCAAACGGCATGCTCCAGCGTCTCGCCTGGTTCGGTAAAACCGGCGATCACGGAATGCATACCGGCAGGGAACCGCGGAGAGCGAGCGAGGAGGATCTCTTCGCCCCGGATAATTAGCACGATAATTGCCGGAGATATGCGGGGATAGACACCAAGGCCGCAGCCCGGGCATTTCCATGCCCGCTCGGAAAGGACCGGTTCGGTCGCATGGCCGCACCTGCCACAGAACCGGCTCGCTGCTGCCGATCCGATCATCCGGACCGCGAAGGATGCAATGGCGAGATCCTCTTCTGGTATCCTGCCGAAAGCTCTCGCACACCGGCAACAACCAGGCCCTCCGGGAGCGTGGCATCTTCACGGAGGCCCACTGCGTAAAAGGGGACGGTGCCCCGGTGGCCGAGATACTCGACCGGACCGGAACGGGTGTACGGTGGGGGGGCAGCCTGAGCATAGATCTCCGGGGTGTCGCCGTCCCGTATTGCCACACCCTGGCCGACGATAAGGACCCAGAGTGCATCGGCCGGGATTTCTGGCGGTACGGGAAACCGGGAGGAGAGTGCGGTGACCGAGAAGACCGCATGATGGGCCTGAACTACAGGTTGATCGGAGCGTTGCATGCATTCACCATCCTATGTTCTGGTACCAGACGTTGGTTCCTTCCCACAATAAACAAGCGGTCCACTGGTGGTCACTGCACATGTGCCGGAGAATTTTCATAATGGTGAATGGAGATAAGAGATTTATCTTCCAGGGTGATGCGGATGGAGAAAAAGAGAAATCCAGAGAATTCCCCGGCCCCCGTTGTTAGCGAAGCGGCGGGGACCAGCTCTCGCACCGGCCGGCGATGGCCGCTGCAAGGGTCGAAACGTTCCTGATAAACGTTGAATTGCTGTCAACAAGGGAGGTTATCGCGGGATCAGTCCGGCTGACCCCGGGGTCGAAAGGCAGGACAATTGTCTGCGAAAACGCCGTGACGCCCCCCTCGCTCCCGCAGGCATTGCGGATGTCGGTCTCGTCCTCTGCCCGGTTTACGACGAGGATCACATTTTCGATCCCCAGCTGGTGCGCAAGCGCCGCGGATTTCCGGGCCACGGAAACTGCGTTATAGGAGTGGTCCGTCACGACCACCGCGCAGGTGAACCCTTCGGCCACCGCCCTCCCAAAATGCTCGAGGCCGGTCTGCCGTATCAAGAATGATCACCTCGTCTTCGAGGAGCCGCATGTGCCGGAGAATCGCGGCAAGCAGGGTATATTCGGGACAGAGGCATCCGCCGCCCGCCTCCTTTATGCCTCCCATGACCAGCAGGCGGACATTATCGCCCGCTGGCACAGAAAACCGGTCGACCACATCGCTGACATCGGGGTTGAGGGTGAGAAGCCCGCCCGGTGATACGTCCGGGCCGGCCCCGGTTTTCTCGCGGAGGTAGTTTGTGCTCTCCGATACCGTGACGATCTGCTCCGCCTCGGCTTTGGGGATCCCGAGTGTTGCCGCGAGATTCTGCTGGGGGTCCCCGTCGATCGCAAGGACCCGTTTTCCCTCTTTTGCAAAGATGTGGGAAAGGAGAGCCACAAGGGTGGTCTTCCCGACACCACCTTTCCCGGTGATGACGACCCGGATCCCTTTCTCTCTGACCGGGTCCCGACCGGCATGCTCAAATCCCCAGATCGATGCGTTTCTTCTCGATGTGGCCTGCGATGAGATCGGCTGCTTTTAAGGGATCGGGCTCCACGGCAAAGTTCGCGTTCACCGCTCCCTTGAGCCCGTCGGTCAAAAGCGATACCACTGCCGGGCTGCCGGAAATATGCGGCATGACGCCGAGCACGGTGTAGACACCGGAGGCGACAAAGTATGCGCCGATCGAGACCGCTTTCTGCGAATACCATTCCGGTGCCGCGCCAGCGATGGGCAGCTTGTGGATCGGGACATTGAGTGCATTGCCCAGTTCAGCCGCAAGCACGAGGATACGCGAGTTATCCACACAGGAGCCCATATGGAGCACGGGCGGGATCTTTAACGATTCGCAGACCGCCCGCAGGTCATCGCCCGCAAGCGCTGCGGCTGATGGCATGAGAAGGCCGGCCTTTCCCGAGGCGATCGCTGCGCAGCCGGTCTCGACACAGAGAATATTTTTCTTGATCAGTGCCTTGGAGAGGGTCACGTGACCGTAATCATGTTTCACATGTGGGTTGTTGCACCCGACAATACCGACTGCACCTCTGATCTTACCGGCAGCGATGACATCGATAAGGGGTTTGAACGATCCGCCCAGCGCCTTTTTGATCGCCTCGTTGGAGAACCCGGACATGAGCGGGACCGGGGTTCCGGGGATGTTGACCCGCTTTGGGTTCCGGTTTTTGTAGTTTTCAACTGCCATCCTGACGATTGCCTTTGCGGTCACAAGGCCCTTGTCCGCGCTGAAATCGAAGAAGTACGAGCCCGGTATTTTTGCCTTGGAACTGGTTGAGACAATGAGCGTGTGGAAGCAGCTTGCGGTCCGCGGGAGCGAGGGGAATATGCACTGGTAATCGACGATCATCGCTTCAAGTGCCCCGGTCATGATGACGAGCTCCTGGTTGAAGTGGTTGCCGGTCATCGGGACGCCTTTGCGCATCAGCAGCTCGCTTCCCGTGCAGCAGAGCCCGACGAGGTTGATGCCTTTTGCACCGTTCTTCTTTGCAAGCCCAACAAGTTCCGGGTCAGCGACTGCCTTTACTACCATCTCGGAGAGAACCGGGTTGTGGCCATGGACTGCGATGTTCACATGGTCTTCTTTGAGCACCGCGAGGTTCACCTTCGATTCCTTAATGGTCGGCGTCCCGAAGAGGACATCCGAGATATCGGTACCCAGCATCGACCCGCCCCAGCCGTCCGAGAGGCTGCAGCGCAGGCCCTGGAGCAGGATGTTGACATAATCCGCACCGACCCCCATCTGGATCCGGTGCATGCAGTCGACGACTTCGCGGTCGATCCCCCGCGGGGAGATGCCGGCCGCCTCCCAGATATCCCGGGTGGCCTTCGGGGCCCGGTTGAGGAGCTGGAGGGTGTTTTTGGTCATGCCGTACTCTTCGAGCAGGGCACGTCCGAGCAGGGCTGCAATCTCCATTGTGCCTTTCTTGTCCGTAGCAATACCGTATTCCTTTGCGAGCACGCGCAGTTTGTCCGGATCGGCGATGCCGTAGTCTTTGGCCTTTCCCGTTCCAACGAGGTACAGTGTTTCGACGATGTCACGGCCGTGGTCAGAATGGGCTGCCGACCCGGTCGCGATCGTGTCAAGCAGGTTGCGGGCAACGATCAGGTCGACATCGGCCCCGCAGACGCCGCGGATGCGGTGTGGTGGGATGATCCGGCATGGGCCCATGGTGCACCTCATGCAGGAGGTCCCCGCTTCGCAGTATTTGCAGGGTGGCTGCTGCATCTCGTACCGGTCCCAGACCGTTTCGAGGCCCTCCTTCATCGCCATTTCAAGGAGGGGCTTGGCATTCTCATCGATCGTGCGTTCCTGTTTCTTCTGCTCAATGAGTGCAGGGTTCATCAGGGACATCCGGGCCCGGTCCAGCTCGCAGACGTCGAGCCGTTCCCGGACCATCACGGGCTTTGGTTCTTCTTGTGCCATATCTCATTCGCTCCATCGGTATTTCGATAACTGGTAATCTTCCAAGGGGGTATAAACACTTTTGGTAATTGACAAGAGTATTTTCCGGTTATATTTAATGGGAGAAAAGACCGGGCAGGAATATCTGGTGCAGGCCTATAGCCGTTCCACCCCGTTCCTATGCAGAACGTGGAAATATAATTTTACGCAGAACCGGCGGATTTACAGATGACTGGGCTTTAGCACTCTTCCGGATGCTGATGATGCTTATCGCCCACCCCATGTGATGACGACAGGCAGTTTCGGGAGGGGAGATCATTCTTTACTGCATTTTTCATCGTGGATTGTGCAAGTGTCATTCAACATCGCGTAGCTGATCTCCTGCCATGCTTTTTCGAGGAGCGCCTGGTAATACCCGGCATCGATGACCGACGCACTCCACCCGGTGTCAACGAAGTATCGCTTCGCATCCTGCACCACATAGGATATCTTCATCCCCGGTGCGACAGGAACGCCCTGGCTTTTGTAAGCCTGAATGGCTGAGGACTCCAGACACCGGTGCGCATAGGTCACCCGGCTCGATACGCCGGTTGACTACAAACTTGCGGACATTCGCATAAGGCAGTCCTTCACAATACTTCTCATATATATCCCTGACCGCACACTCCCTTTCCCGGAGCTCCCCAATAGTTGCCGCACCGCCCATCACCGTGAGCATCTCCTCCTGCATCTCCCTGATATATTCCGGGGTATCGTGCCTGCGTGCTGCAATCCCCCGGACCTTGACGCTGCCATCCGGTTGCCGGCCATAATACCGGTTGTACGCACCGAAACCGTCTGCCAGAGGCAGGAAAACGATCCAGTCGAAATGGTCGATCTCGAGAAATAGGCCAGTCTGGCGTTCGACCCGTTTTTTGAGTGCCTCAACTGACGATCCCTGCACCCAGAGGCAGTCCACGATACCGTGCAGCACGCGGAAGTTCATGGATTCCGCGATCTCCTTTGTCTGCAGCAGGATCTCCCGTGACCTGCCCGTGATCTTCTCGTGCACCTCGATCCTCCCGAACTTCGCGTTCTTGTATCCCGTGTACCCGAAGCAGGTGACAAGCATCCACTTGAGGATTGCATCGGATCCGGAGTACCGGTGATCGGTTTTTTTGAGCTGTTTTGTTTCGAAGCGGAGGTCGAGCAGCGGCTTGAGCACTTCAGGGAGAAAACCGTGGCGCTCCGAATGTCCGATCGTCTCCGGTGATAGATTGGCCTTCACGATGATCGAAGGATACATAGATGTGAAATCGATTTCTTCGACATTCTCAAACGTCCCTGGCTCTGGCTGGAACATCAGCCCGCCCCGGTCGGCTGCCTGGAGCGCGGAGAGCTTACGTACCTGTTCCGGATCGCTCTTGCGGAACGGTACCGCGATCCCCCGTTTTACCGCCTCGCAGGTCTCATAACTGCTGATGAGCGTGCCGGGCGTGAACCGCGATGCAAGATTAGGGGAAAGCCCGGAGAGCCGGGCAGCCATGAGCACCCCTTCAAGACCGCCTTCCCGGTACACGAACGATTGCTCCGTGTCGATCAGGATACGGCCGTCCGGAATGAGTGCAGACTCCTTGTGCTCCATATGGCCGTACTCCAGTACGACCGGGAAGCCATCTGCCGGTATTTCCCGTTCCGCGAGAAGGGCATGGGAAGATCATACTGCCGTGCCAGGGCCCGGATCTTCGGCATCCAGGTATCGGCATCCGGGATGAGAATCACATCAGGGTTAAGCGATCTGATGAGCCCGAAAAAATCTGCGAGCACATCCTTTGTCTCACCGGTAATCCGTTCGGTGTGGCCGCCCGTCACCTCAATTTCGGTCGGGGATACAGAAAGCGTCGGATTACCGTGGATGCAGGTCTTCAGGACAGAAAGATCGTGCGTGATCTCCGGGGAAAACCGGGTGTCACCTTCCTTTGCACAGGGAAAAATCCCGCGCTCGGCCATGAACCTCTGGTCGCGGCGCACGTCCACGTTGAAGAGATCGACCTTATAGTGTGCCTGCCGTTCAATTGCTTCGGCCACGTCCCGGCCGGGCAGAGACCGCGTAACCCGGGATCTTGCCAAAAAGGGTGTGGATGGTGCACTCTTCCGCGCAGTACCGTTCTTCCAGCGCCTCAATCATCTCGTAATGAGCGTGCGGGTCGTGGAAGTGGACGTAAAATGGCGGATTGTAATCGTGGTGTACTTTTGAGACGGTCCCGTCCTTTGTCCAGAGATCGATACCACCGTCCCGGTACGCGGAGTCGAGGATCCACACGGTCGTTCACCTGATCATCCCTGGTACGGGGAAAATTTTCCTTACGGAAAGGAAGAGGAACCGCTGGAGATCCGCGTATGTGCTGATGGCGGAAACGATCACCTTCCCGGGTGCGATGAGAGCGTTAAAGGTGCCCGGCTGGAATGTGAACCCGTTGCGGATCTCGATCTGCATAGCACCGGATCCCTGCCCTGCCAAGGGAGATAAAAGGCTGGCCCTGCGGGGGGCGAAAGTGAACAGGTCAGGGTAAGAAACGTTGGCAGCCCGGTCCCGGTAACTCCCCGGTACCCTGCCAGCGGTACCTTGACGGTGCAGACCGGATGTGCTCCTCTTATGCTTTTTTCTCTGCACTGCACATTAGGGCTTCATGCGAATTACGAGCCTGATGCCGGCCGGGGGCTCCGATCCGGTCTATGATGCGACCGCTTCCATTTCCATGGCCGGATGCAGAGATGCTTACGGTCTTTTTGTATAACCCGGGGGTTCGACCGCGATACCGGGCCGTTCTTCAAACGAACCCCGGCGATTTTTCCATTATATAACCACCCCCGCTGACATCCATCCAGCAGAAACCTGCAAAAGGAGTGAAAAAAACTCATGACCCGGATGGATGAAGTTGTACAGCAGATCGAAGCCGTGATCGATGATAATGAGTGCCCTGCAACGCTCGGAGAACTTATGACGATAAAAAGGATCCTTGCAGAGCTCACCCGACAGCACGCTCACAAAGCGGAACCCGACCCGCACACGGCCGCAGCCGTGGCCGGGAACAGCCGGTTCTTCCCCGGCGTGGTCTACGATTACCTGCGGGACTACGAGCGGCGCAGGCCGGCGGGCCTTGTCCGCCCGGCTCCCGTGATTTCGTGCTGCGGCCTGTGATACGGGGGCCGGCCTTCACCGGCAGGAAATAGTACCTGTACCCTGATGGTTTAATACCTGGCGGGGTCAATTCCCGTTTATGACCAGTGAATCAGATGCAGTAAAGACCGTTGCCGGCCTCATGGCGCTTGCCGCCCGTACGGCACCGAAAGCCTGTGGCATTGACTCGATAAAAATCGAGGTGCTTACCGGAGAGGAACAGAAGGCGCTCGGAGATGCGATGATTGCCGCAGCAAAAGAGACCGGGATGGAGTTTCTCCGGATTAACGGTGAACAGGTGAAGGCAAGCGACGCCACGGTCCTTATTGGTGTCGAAGGCCAGAAGACACTTGGCATAAACTGTGGCGGATGCGGGTACGTGAGCCTGTGCAGAGATGGCAAAGGCGCAGAAGGGCCGGAAGAACAAGGGTTCAGCCTATGCCGGACCCAACTGTGTGCTCAAGATCTCGGACCTCGGTATTGCCGTCGGCTCAGCGGCGAAGACGGCATCCATCCACAATGTCGACAACCGGATCATGTACACGGCCGGGTTTGTTGCCCTCAAAGCCGGGCACCTGAAAGGCTGCAGTGTCGCCTATGGCCTCCCCCTCAAGGCGTCAGGGAAGAACATCTACTTCGATGTCCAGTTCGGGCACTAAAACCACCCTTTTTTACCACACATCGTAATTTATCTGAAATCAGTGCGGGTGCCTGTGCATCCCGGTGGCGGCTGGTTTCGGGTCCTCCGTTACTCTCGTACCGGGCAGCAGGGCCCCCCGATCGCATAAGATCAACCGGGCGGGATGACCCCCTCTGAACCTGTTTATCATTTTAGCCACCTTCCGGGCCCGCTTCACATAATCACATGAGTATGCCTTTGCAATGTCCACAGGAAGAGAGGTTCGTGATGTCGTTTCATCAGGTGTACCAACGATTAGCATTTTCCCGAATATATATTACAAAATCCTTATCCCCCGGCAGGGTAATTCAGGTTTCGTAACACAAGGAGAACAACGATGTCAACTGTGGAAGAGAACATGCGTCTCATGCAGACGCTGGACGATGCCTGGAATTCTCAGGACTGGGTAACGTTTGAGAAACGCCATGCGAAAGAGGTCGATGTCTTCTGGCCGGCGCAGGCAGATCCGACCCATGGTCGCCTGTCTCACAAGGAAGAGGCAATCGCGTTCTTTAAGATCTTCCCGGACAACAGGGTCGGGAACCGGCCGTACAAGATATTCTTCGGCCAGGGGGATTATACGTGTTCGGTCGCCGAATTCACCGGCACCTTCAAGGGCCCGATGACCTGGCCGGACGGGAAGGTCATCCCGCCGACCGGCAAGAAATTTAAAGTGGAGTTCTGCACGGTCGCACACTGGAAGAACGGGGAGATCACTGAGGAGAAACTCTTCTACGATAAAATCGGCCTGATGCAGCAGATCGGCCTCATGTGAAAGCCTGTCAAGGGGGGTCGATCCTATGGGTTTTGTCAAAGTTGCCAGAGTAAGCGAGATTCCTGCCGGAACCATGAAACATGTTGAGGCCGGCGCGACAGAGCTGTGCATCGCGAATGTCGGGGGTACATTCTACGCGATCGGGGACCGGTGTGGTCATGAGAACGCCCGGCTCTCCCGGGGATCCCTTATGGATACCATCGTGACCTGCCCCATGCATTCTTCACAGTTTGACATAACCACCGGGAAACTGATGTCAGGGCCGGTTCTGGAACTCGGCGGGCTTAAGGAGATGTTTACCGGCTGTCCCGATAAAGTGAAAAAAGCGGTGGCGCTGATGTTTGAGGGAATTGCCGAGGAGCAGCGCCTGATCAAGACGTACGATCAACCGGTTTACGCAGTGAAAGTGGATGGCAGCGACGTGCTTGTCAAGATTTAATTCCGGGTGGTGAAACTACCGGTATGAAAGACCAGATAAAAAAATCTCAGGACCCGGAAAACGATTCCATGAAGATCACCGTCACGAAGAACGGTCCTTATATCGCGACCGGTGGCGTTCCTATTGTTGTTGCGGAGATATGCAATGATAATGAAGGGTACTGCCGGACCTGGAAGATCGTTGACCGTTATCCCGTAAGAGAGGAATGCGCCCTGTGCAGGTGCGGTCATTCCGAGAACAGACCCTTCTGCGACGGGACCCATGCCAAGACCCGCTTCAATGGTACCGAAACTGCCGGGAACGAACCGTACCTCAGTCGACCCGGAAATAATCCGGGGCCCGGAAGCTGGAGCTTACCGATTATCACGAGCTCTGCGTCCATGCCCGGTTCTGCATGCGGGCCGGCGGGATCTGGAACCTCACCGAACAGTCAGGTATCCCGGAAGCGCGGGATACTGCTATCGAAGAGGCCTGCAACTGCCCGTCCGGCCGGCTTGTTATCCGGGACCGGAGGAGCGAGGAGCTGGTCGAACCGGTCCTGGAAAAGTCCATCGTTGTCATCGAATATCCTGCAAAGGGCGAGCACGGGCCACTCTGGGTGCGGGGTGAAATCCCTGTTGTGTCCGCCGACGGGAAACCCTACACGGTACGGAACCGGGTCACCCTCTGCCGTTGCGGGAAATCGCACAACAAGCCGTTCTGCGACGGGAGCCACGTACAGCATTAACTGAGGCTCCGAATAGAAGAAAAAGTTCGGATTAGAAGATAAGACTGACCTGAATTATACGGAGTAAAATGTCCGGACAATTTAGGTAGCACACAGGGAGGTTTGAAACATGGCAAATCCAAAAGACGGAAAACTGGAACTGCTGAGCGACAAGAACAGCGCACTGGTGCTCGTGGACTACCAGCGTGCGATGTTTGCCGGTGTAGCATCGGGTGACAAGACAATTATCCGGAACTCGGCTTATTGCGCTGCCAAGGCAGCAACTATCCTGAACATTCCGGTTGGTACTGACAACCATCAACCCGGAACATAATGGTAATTTCATCGGGGAGATCACCCGACTCTTTCCCGGACAGGAAGCGATCTCGCGATCGGTTCTCAGCTTCGATGCATTCGAGGATGATAAGGTATGGACTGCCTTCAGGAAGACGGGCCGGAAGAAGCTCGTTGTCTCCGGACTGTGGACAAGTATGTGCTTTGCCTATACTGCCCTCCACGCGATAAGGGAAGGGTATGAAGTCTACGGCCTGATTGATGCAGGCGGTGATTCCACTGCTGATGCCCACAGGTACGGGATAGAGAGGATGCTGCAGGCTGGCGTAATTCCGATCACGACCGAATCGCTGATATCGGAATGGATGCACGACTGGGCTAACCCGAAATCCATGGAACTTGTCAGGGAAGTATATTCCCGCTACGGCGCAATGATCGGGCTCCAGTAGGTGATTCCTGCATCCATTCATTTATCGGATCAAACGGAAAGAGGAACGTATCCGGTCCCGAACGGATGCGAAGTATGCCCGTTGAGGATCTCATGCCTGATAAATCAGGTGGGTATCATGAACAGATACAGGGAGACAGGGGTTCCACTGAAGGTACCTTAACTCCCTGCAAGGGAAGCAAAGGAGATGGTTACAATGGCTGAAGAGGAATGTATAAGTTTTCCGGCACTGGGAGAACCTGCCCCGGACTTTGAAGCTGAGACCACGCAGGGCCCGATCAAACTCTCGGACCTGAAGGGGAAATGGGTGGTGCTGTTTTCACATCCCGCTGATTTCACCCCTGTTTGTACAACGGAATTCATGGCATTTGCCGCTATCAACGATGAACTTGCAGCGCTCAACGTGAAACTGGTAGGGCTCTCCGTTGACAGCATATCGGCACACCTTGCCTGGATTCGTAACATCAAGGAGAAGATGGATGTCACTATCCCGTTCCCGGTCATTGCTGACCTGAACATGAAAGTGGCAAAGAAGTACGGCATGATCCACCCGGCCCTGAACTCTACCGCGGCGGTCAGGAGCGTTTTCTTTATCGATGACAAGGGGATCATGCGGGCGATGATTTACTACCCGCAATCGAACGGGAGGTTTATGCCGGAGATCATCCGGATGGTAAAAGCCCTCCAGACGACAGACAAGTACAAGGTGTCAACACCTGCAAACTGGCAGCCGGGCGACAAGGTGGTCGTGGCGCCGCCAAAGACCGCAGCTGAGATGGAGAAGCGCTTAAGCGAAGGGTACGAGTGCAAGGACTGGTACCTCTGCTTTAAAAAAGTGTGAGTGTAAGGTCGTGTGATTACTATACCTTGTATGTGGCGAAGCAGTCTGAACAATTCAGGTACTTGCAGGGAGACTGTATATGATTAAAACCAGGGAGATTGCCAGGATCCTGAAGAGCAGACCTACCCTTGAAGGAGCTGGCGTTCACCTTAACCGGGCGTTCGGCTATAACGAGATCCCGGACTT
Organism: uncultured Methanoregulaceae archaeon; assembly: GCA_963717525.1. Lineage (GTDB taxonomy): Archaea > Halobacteriota > Methanomicrobia > Methanomicrobiales > Methanospirillaceae > Methanoregula. The sequence continues at coordinate 932,891 of OY970343.1, read as the reverse complement.
TGATCCCTTCCTGATGCTGGATGACTTCCGTGCAGACCGGCCCAGGGATTATCTTGCCGGTTTTCCCTGGCACCCACACCGGGGCATCGAGACGGTGACCTACATGCTGGAGGGGACCGTCGAACACGGTGACAGCATGGGCCATGCGGGTAATGTCGACGCCGGATGTGTCCAGTGGATGACGGCAGGTTCCGGCATCATCCACCAGGAGATGCCAAAACCGGTCAACGGCCGCATGGGGGGGTTCCAGCTCTGGGTTAACCTGCCCCGGAAGTATAAGGTGATGGATCCGCGGTACCAGGAAATCAAGGCCGATGCAATCCCCAGTGTCACCCTGCCGGGTGGCGCGAGTGCCAGGGTCATCTGCGGAACGATCGCCGGTGTCACCGGCCCGGTCCGCGATATCATGGCGGACCCCGAGTACTTCGATGTGTCCCTTGAACCGGGTGCGCAGTTCTCCCACCCGGTAAAACCCGGTTACCGGGCAGCGGCCTATGTGATCGGCGGCACCGGGAGATTTGACGAGGGCCATAAAGATGAGCTGGCGAACCGGACGATGGCCTTGTTTGGCGATGAGGGTGACGCGGTCGGTGTCCGTGCGGGCGGCGAAGGAGTGAGGTTCCTGTTCTTTTCGGGAAAACCGCTCCGCGAACCGATCGCATGGGGCGGCCCCATCGTCATGAACACGCAGGAGGAACTGCAGCAGGCGTTTGACGAGTACGAAAATGACACGTTTATCAAAAAGATCTCATAAGTTCAGAAAGGAAAACTTTTTTCTGAGGTAACCATTTTTCCCGGTGCAGCAGCCCGGCGCAAAACCTTGAAGAGACCCTGCACCAGAGTGAAGCGTATGTGCGGCCGGTACTCGCTTCTCTGCATTGATGATATCTGCGGGAGGTTCCGGGTGATGGACCCGTCCATTGGCTTTCGCTCACACTTCAACATCGCGCCGGGCAGCACGAACCCGGTGATCGTGGCGCACGAGCAACGGGTTGAAGCGGTCATGATGCAGTGGGGGCTTGTCCCGCACTGGGCACGGGACATCAAGTCAATGCACCGCCCGATCAATGCCCGGGCAGAGAACCTTGCAGATAAGCCGATGTTTAGCGATCTGCTGCGGACGAAACGCTGCCTTGTACCCGCGAGCGGATTTTTTGAATGGAAGGAGGAATGGGGGCGCAGGATCCCGTTCTATATCCACAAAACCAACGATCCGGTCTTTGCGTTTGCCGGGCTCTACGATATCTGGCACAACCCGGCAGGTACAACTCTTGCGACGTACACGATTATAACGACCCCCGCAAACAGCATCGTCGCTCCCATCCACCACAGGATGCCGGCGATCCTCCGGCAGGAGGATGAGATCCGCTGGGTTTCCCGCGAGGCGCTTCCCGCTGAGGAGATGCACCGGATCCTCTCACCGTTTCCTGCGGAGGGGATGGAGGCGTACCCGGTCCCGGACCTGATAAATAATACAGCGGCAGATGACGAGCAGGTAATCAAACCATTGTGAGAGCCGCGTGGAAAACCTCAGTTCTGGTCCACCTGTTTTTCCACTGGATCTATCAGTGATCCGCCCTCCTCAATCCGGCCCCAATTTGAGTCCCGATTGCCCGCTTCTACCTCCAAAAGAAGCCCGTATCGGGCTCCGTTTTAAAATAACCTTAAATCAGCCTTATTTTGCCAATCGGACAAATTAAAACGGACTCAACAACGGGGTTATTTTGGCAGATCACAGGTAAAATTACCAATTGCACGATCCGGAAAAACAAGGCCTCTGGAACGCGAATATGGGGCTCTAAAGGCCATTATATGGGGCTCAATTTTGGCGTATTTTGGCAAATAGGAGGATAAAAGGGCTTTGAATTTTATAGAGATCAATCGGGCGATTTTACGGGAGTTTTTCAGACGTCAAAAGGTGGGATAAGCGGCGCTGGACCCCGTCCTGATTCTTGAGGTTATCCGGGCGGCTCGTCCCGTTGCTTTTTCATGTCCTCTTCGAGCCGGTCCTGCCGCTTGAGGATTTCGACAAGTGCTGAGAAGACCACGGCTTCGAGGGGATCGTCGCAGGCTACAAACGCCTCGCTCGAATGCGTCTTTGCCAGGTTCACGAGCTGTTCACCGGTACTGCTGGTCTCCCCTCTTAAGTGCCCGGGCTGACCGGGCCCACCGGTCCGCCGTGCTGTTGACACCCTGCCGGACACTGGGAAATGTCCTGCCCATTTATGATACCTCCAGCGTGCGTTGCCCGGAGGGACGCAGGCCGCACTGCCGTACGGTACGGCTGGTGCGGATCGGGTACCGGGTCTCTTCAACCGGAACGATCTCGATGTAGTGATCCGCGTTCCGTCCAAGTGTTGAGAATGTGCGGTCGGCAACCGGCGTATAGAGGATGACGAGCGACTCCCGGGCGGCCTCTTTCAAGGCACTGGCAATTGGTTCGAGCATGGCTGCCGCCCCGTCAAAAAGCGAGGGGTCGTGCTCGACAAAGACGACCGTATGGCCGGCCTCCCGGAGTATGGTGAAGAGCTGGTGGGCGGTAAATCCACGGCGGACATCAAAGTTTTTTGACTGCCTGTTGATACCTGACAGGATCCGGGAGTAGTTCCCGCTGATGTAAAGGAACAGGAACCGCTGGAGATCCGCGTTGCTGTTAATGGCGGTGACTATCTCTTTCTCGGGTGCAATGACCGCGTTGAATGTGCCTGGCCGGAGTGTCAGACCCTTGCGGAGCTCGATATGCATGGCACCGGATCCCTGCCCTGCTGAGGGAGATAAAGTGCCGGCCACGCGGGGGGTGAAAGTGATCGCATCAGGCAGATGAAGTACGATGGAAAAACCCCGGCCCGGCCCTGAAAGCCCCTTTGGAAAGTCCCCGTAGTGCAGTGAAAAACGTCGACAGGCAGGGGGGTTTTATGCAGAATGTGCAGGCTTTGCCCTTGATCGCTCGCTCCCATGATTGTCATCAACCCGAACTATATATCCAGATCGCTGTAATGTTTTCGTGCAGATCCCATCCTTCAACCATGTCCCAGACCTTCACGATTATTGCCCTTTGTGGCCTTGCACTTGCCGTTCTTTGTCTGTTCCTGTATTTCCGGGCAGAAAAACGTGAAATTGTACAGGGTGGCAGGCGACAGCCGATCCCCGGGAAGCTCTTTGTACCCATTCTCATCACCTGCACGTTTCTTGGAATGATAATAACAGAATGGCAGGGCGTCTGCGGGCTTTCCCCATGGGGTTTTGTCATGGGGATTGTTATCGGCGCTTCGGCGGAACTTGTCGCGTACCGGTATCCGAAGAAAAAGGGTGCTGCTGGAACGGTATGACCGGCAATCCCGGCCGGGAGACACCGGTCCTGTTCCCCAATCCCAACCTTAATGTGACTGAGGGTGCAGGTAACAATCAATGAACAATCGCTTGTACCTCGTGATCGCGCTTGTGATAGCGGTCGTCGTTATCGCTCTTGTGGTAGTCTTTTTGAGCCCGGTGTTTAGATCCGGACAATCCCCAGCCGGGACCACAAACCTCGCAGCTGTCGAAGTCCGGTCCTATGAGGGACAGGACCTCTCGTCCATCAGCAATGTGCCCGAGAATGCAATCATCGGTACCCAGAACGTGAACATCTCTGATTACCGGCTTACTGTCACCGGCCTCACCACGACAACCAAAATGATGACCTATAATGAGGTCCTCGACAATTACCAGCACTACACCAAGGTTGTTACGCTCAATTGCGTCGAAGGCTGGTCTGTTAAGATCCTTTGGGAAGGTGTGCTTGTCAGGGATCTCATCAATGATGCAGGTGTCGACCCGCGGGCAAATACGGTGATCTTCCACGCTACTGACGGGTACACAACATCGTTCCCGCTCAGCTATGTCATGGACAACGATATCATCATCGCATACAAAATGAACAATGTCACCATCGATCCCCAACACGGCTATCCTTTCCGGCTGGTGGCAGAGGACAAATGGGGTTACAAGTGGATCAAATGGATCGATGAGATTGAACTCTCTGATAATCCAAATTACCAGGGCTACTGGGAGCAGCGGGGATATTCAAACTCGGGGAACCTGAACGAAAGCCAGTATAGTTAATATATTTTAGGCATTCCTTCGAATCCGGAGCCTCTGGTTGCGTGCTGTGGTCGTGTCAACCAACCCTACTATCGCCGTGACCCGGCCAACGGTGCGCAGGTAAACGTCCCGCAGGTGCAACAGGACCTGCAGCTACAGCACAACGCTCACAGTTTTATTTTCCTGAAAGCATACGTCCCGATGAGGATCATAACAAGGGAAAATGCGCTTATAACGAGGAGATCGAGACCGATGTTGAACCGGTGCAGTCCGACGAGCGCCCCCCGTAAGCCGTCCACTGAATAGGTAGCAGGGTTAAGCAACACGAAGGGAGTGAGCCAGGCCGGGAGATTCTCGATAGGAAAGAGGGCCCCGGAGAGAAAAAACATCGGGAATATCAGGAAGCTGCTTATGAGCTGGAACCCTTCGGGGCTCTCCATCTGTGAGCCGATGATAAGACCGATGCTGACGAGCCCGACCGTCGTCACGAATAAAAAAATACAGGAAATGACGACCGAGAACGGAGTGAACGTAAGCCCTGCGAGTACGCCGGTGACGGTGAATGCATAGCCAATGACGAGCAGGATGGCTGACTGAAGAAGCGTGTCAGTGGATCCCCCGAGGATCTTGCCGATAAAAATGGATGTCCTTGACATCGGGGATACCAGCACTTCTTTTAAGAAATCGATTTTTTTATCCCATACGATATACACCCCGAAAAAGACCGCCGAAAACAAAAGCGACTGGACAAGGATTCCCGGGTACAGGAAAGTTAAGTAATTCACTCCCCCGAAGGATAACACGGATCCAAGACCTCCGCCGATAATCAGGAGCCAGAGCACCGGGTTGACGATGGATGCGACTATCCGGGACCGCTCCCGCTGGAAGACCTTGAATTCGCGGTACCAGAGTGCATAGATTCCTTTCAGCTCGCTCATTTTCTCAGTCTCGCCGCCATTACTTTCTCGGCCCAGCCGCCTTCGGGGGCACCTTCCCTGATCGTCCTGCCGGTATAGTGGAGAAACACGTCCTCGAGAGTCAGCGGTCGGACCTCGACTGATTCCACCGTGCCTACCCGGGCGAGAAGATCCTGAAGGTGCCTGCCCGCATCCTTCACAGTCACGCTGATAGCCCCATCGTCCTCTTTAACATCCTTGACGTAGTCCAGATCCCTGAGCTTGTCCTTGTCGAAGTTTTTCATTTTCATGCGGACGATGTCGCCGCCAAGGTCTTTTTTCAGCTGGTCAGGGGAACCGAGTGCAACGATCTTCCCCCGGTCGATGATTGCGAGCCGGTCGCAGAGCCGGTCGGCCTCGTCCATGTAGTGAGTGGTGATGATGATGGTGATGTGCTTCTCGGTGGCCAGTTTCTTGATGTATTCCCAGATATGCTCACGTGTCTGGGGGTCGAGGCCGAGCGTCGGCTCATCCAGGAATAAAATCTCGGGGTGATGCATCAGGCCCCGGGCAAGCTCAAGCCTTCTCCGCATTCCCCCGGAATATTTCTTGACCATATCGTCTTTTCTGCCGGTGAGGTCGACGAGCGCAAGCACCTCCACGATCCTTTCCTCCCGTAGTTTGGCGTCCATATCGTAGAGGAGGCCGTGGAGTTTCAGGTTCTCGTACCCGGTCAGCACCTCATCTGAACTGGGGTCCTGGAAGACAATCCCGATTGATTTCCTGACCCGGTCAGGCTCTTGTATGATGTCAAAATTATTCACCAGAGCCGTCCCGGATGTCGGCGGGATTAAGGTTGTCAGCATCAGGAGAGTTGTCGATTTTCCCGCCCCGTTCGGCCCAAGAAGGCCAAAAACTTCCCCTTTCTCGATCTTCATGTCAAGGTTATCAACAGCGGTAAGGGCAGTATAGGTCTTTGTCAGCTTTTTTGTCTCTATGACCTGCATACGCTCACCCTTACTCTTTCCCTCTGCCCTGTAACGTGTTTCATGGTCCCGGGAGGTATCTCACATGCCATGGGTGACCCTGATAAAACTCATGACAATCCATCTTTTGGACGTATTCCCCCCTTGTCATAAATAATTTAGTATACCCCAATTGAGCGATCGCACAGAGCGCCGGGAATCATGATCCGGGTGATCGCGGCGCACGAGAAGCTTGCCCTCAAAATGCTGTATCTTCCCCTCTTTTTGTCTGATTCAGCCGGACAAAACCTGGCATATTTTTTATAAGTTAAAAAAATTACCGCGGGTTTTTCCCGGTTACGGTCGGGTTGGCTGGATACGACGACCATTCGGTAAATCCCCCTTCATAGAGGAAGACATTCGGGTACCCCAGGTAATAGCGGAAGAGGAGGAACTCGTTCGTGGCCTCCCGCCCGGTCCCGCAGGAACAGATGATGGTCTTGTCCGGTGTTGCCCCGGCAGCCTTCACGAGTGTCGTGATCTGGTCATCGGGTTTCATGAGTTTCTTGTTCTTGTCGTCCATCAGGCTCTTCCAGGGCAGGCTGACGGCACCGGGAATATGGCCGGGACGGATCCACGGGCCCTGCCCTTCATATACCGGCGAGGGCCGGGCATCCAGAACAACGACGTCCGGCCGATCCTTCATCCGGGTAAATTCATAGTAGTCCACGAAGAAATCCTTCTGCAGGTCCACCATGAACGAAGAGGGTTTGGCAAGATCGAACTGGCGTGTGACGGGTCGCTTCTCGTCCTTCCATTTCTCCAGCCCGCCGTCAAGGACATAGACCTTCCGGTGACCATAACGGGCGAGCGTGTAGGCGACCATAGTCTGTTCAAGACCGTCGCCGATATAGTTGCCGCACGTTGTCAGAGGACCTCCGCTTGAGTACACCACAACCGGTTTTTCCGGTTCCAGCCCGAGCGTCCTGAAGAGGACCTCGGCTGCATCGGCCGGAATCCAACGCGTAGGAATTGCGCCTTCATGAATGCGGAACAGGTTCTCATGGGCATACAGGGCCCCGGGAATATGATCCTGGATGTATTCGTGGACATTCGGCTGGCAGTCAACGATGAGGAGGCCCTTATCCTGCAGGTGGTTCTCCAGCCATTCACCGGATACCCATTGGACTCCTCCGTCCCCCTTCCCATACGGGTATGCTTTTACCATCTCGTTCACCTTTGATGTCGATCCTTACCGAAGGATTTGGACACGGGAACTTCACCATCGGAGAAGATAATTGTTACGTCAGGAATCAGTTTTCAAAACGAGAAGTCATTAACGGGCAGGACCAGCACTATTAAGCAGTGTCATTCCCATGACCGATTCCCCCACAGGAAAGGGCGTTACCCGGTCCGGAAAAGGAGCCAGGCGATCTTTCCCCTCTGCCTGAATTTATCCGGCCCAAAACGCCCAAGGTCCATGGGGGGAGGGTACCCCCCACTTGAAAAAATAATGGGGAGGGGGGTATTCGCCACCCCCCTCCGGCCGTTTCCGGCACACTCGCTCAGGTGAAGACTCCACGCGAAATACAGGATCAGGCTGCTGGAACCATGGGGTGGGGTACCCCCCACTTACACGGAAAGGGGGGAGGGGGGTGATCCCCTCTTGAAAAAATAATGGGTGGGGGGTGGCCCCCATTCAATCCTATGCAAGGTGGGGGTTTCCTCTTTTAGCCGATCTGGAAACTCCTCATAGAGATTGATCCGTTCTGGAATCCTTCGCAGGTAAACCGGATGCTCTCCCATTTTTCCTGCAACGCGAGGGCATAGATCATCGGGAGATAGTGATCAAGGGTTGGTACCGCCCGGGAGGCCGACTCACCTCCTGTGGACGGATACTCGAAAAGCTCGTGGTGCTCTCCGGCAACAATCCGGTCGCGCATCCACTCGTCCGCCTCCCTCGCCCATGCAGGAGGCGCGGCGTCCATGTCGGCAAAGTCTATGAGGCCGAGGTTATGTACCATGTTCCCGCTGCCGATGACAAGGACTCCTCTCTCACGAAGGGCAGAGAGTTTTTTTGCAAGATCGTAATGGTACTGGATCGTCTTTGGGTGCCAGTCATTGACCGTGTAATCCAAACTCATCTCGAAGACCGGGATATCTGCCGAAGGAAACATGTGCATGAGGACCGAGTAGGAGGCGTGGTCGATCCCCCATGCATGGTCGCACCGGATAGCCCCGCTCCAGAGCCTCTGTAACGTATTTTGCAAGGAGTGGCGCCCCGGTGCACCCGTACTTCACCCGGTAAAGTTCCTCCGGGAACCCATAGAAATCATAGATCATCCGGGGCCGGTCAATGCAGGTGACAAAACTTCCCCGGGTAAGCCAGTGTGCCGATATGACCATGATGGCTGCAGGCCGGGGCAGGGAGGCTCCGAGATCGGCGAGGCTCCGGGTGAACCGGTTTTTGAGCACTATGTTCATGGGCGACCCGTGGCCGATAAAGAGCACGGGCATCTTTTCCATCCCTGCAGGATTGTCGTCGGTTTTCATCCGGGATTCACTGAACTGAAAAAAGGGAGGGAGGGATATTTTAAGCTTTTCATGAATGACGGTCATCCCGGGTAGTTTTTGCAGGATCCAAAGAAGAAGACCCCGGTCTTGCAACGGACGGCGGTGTCGGAAGGCCCCCTTACTCAAACACCGTAACCATATCCGCTGCTGAGGCGATCGTTAGTTGGGTAGGTATAGGAATATTCAATTCATCACAGTGGATAAAATCATATAACAGTAGGGTATGACGTTATGACTGACGACAGTCAGGGCCCGGTTACGGGCGGGATGCACCGGCAGGTCACCGGTGGGGGTATTTCGAACCGCGAATGGTGGCCGAACCAGTTAAACCTGAAGATTCTTCACCAGCACTCTCCCCGGTCCAATCCGATGGGTGAGGGGTTCAACTACGCCGGGGAATTCAAAAAACTTGATCTCGCGGTCGTGAAGAAGGATCTGCAGGCGCTGATGACCGGCTCGCAGGACTGGTGGCCGGCGGATTTCGGCCACTACGGGCCCTTGTTCATCCGCATGGCATGGCACAGCGCCGGCACGTACCGCACCGGTGACGGTCGCGGCGGCGCCGGTGCCGGCCAGCAGCGTTTCCCGCCCCTCAACAGCTGGCCCGACAACGTGAACCTCGACAAGGCGCGCCGGCTGCTGTGGCCGATCAAGCAGAAGTATGGCAGGAAAATCTCATGGGCCGACCTCATGATTCTTGCCGGCAACGTCGCCCTGGAGTCGATGGGATTTAAGACCTTCGGCTTCGCTGGCGGTCGTGAGGACGTCTGGGAGCCGGAAGAAGACGTCTACTGGGGTTCTGAGAATAAGTGGCTGGATGACAAACGCTACTCCGGTGACCGGAACCTCGAAAACCCGCTCGCTGCCGTGCAGATGGGGCTGATCTACGTCAATCCGGAAGGCCCAAACGGCAACCCGGATCCGGTAGCGGCGGCCAGGGATATCCGGGAGACATTCGCCCGCATGGCCATGAACGACGAGGAGACGGTTGCGCTCATTGCCGGGGGTCACTCCTTTGGCAAAACTCACGGCGCCTGCCCTGCGTCCCACGTGGGGCCTGAGCCCGAAGCGGCGGGCATAGAAGAACAGGGCCTCGGCTGGAAGAGCAGCTTCGGCAGCGGCAAAGGCAAGGATACGATCGGCAGCGGCCTTGAGGTCACCTGGACCACCACGCCAACGAAGTGGAGCAACAACTTCCTCCGGATCCTGTTCCAGCTACGAGTGGGAACTGACGAAGAGCCCGGCAGGTGCCCACCAGTGGAAGCCGAAAGGTGACGCAGGCGCCGGTACGGTGCCGGATGCACATGACAAATCGAAGCGTCACGCACCATCCATGCTGACCACGGACCTTTCGCTGCGGTTCGACCCGGTCTACGAAAAGATTTCACGGCGCTTCCTGGAGCATCCGGACCAGTTCGCGGACGCGTTCGCCCGGGCGTGGTTCAAGCTGACCCACCGTGATATGGGCCCGCGTGCACGCTATCTCGGCCCGGAGGTTCCTGCCGAAGAGCTCATCTGGCAGGACCCCATCCCCACGGTCAATCACAAACTGATTAGCAAGCGGGACATTACATCCCTCAAGGGGAAGATCCTTGATTCCGGACTGTCCGTGCCGGAATTGGTAACGACTGCCTGGGCGTCGGCGTCCACCTTCCGTGGCTCCGACAAGCGTGGTGGTGCCAATGGTGCCCGCATTCGTCTGGCGCCGCAGAAGGATTGGGAAGTCAACCAGCCTGCCCGGCTGGCCAGGGTTCTCAAGACGCTGGAGGGCATCCAGAGCGCGTTCAACAGGGCGCAGTCGGATGGCAAGAAGGTATCGCTGGCTGACCTGATCGTTCTGGCCGGTTGTGCAGGCGTCGAGCAGGCTGCGAAGAAGGCTGGTCACCATGTGACGGTCCCCTTCACGCCGGGACGCATGGACGCCTCGCAGGAACAGACCGATGTGGCCTCCTTTTCCGTGCTCGAGCCGAAGGCGGACGGCTTCCGCAACTACCAGAAGACCCGCTATGCCGTATCGGCCGAGGAACTGCTGGTTGACAAGGCGCAATTGCTGACCCTGACTGCACCCGAAATGACGGTGCTCGTTGGCGGCATGCGCATGCTCGACACCAACGTCGGACAGACCCGGTACGGCGTTTTTACCAGGAAGCCGGAGGCGCTCACCAACGACTTCTTTACAAACCTGCTCGATATGGGCACGGAGTGGAAGCCGGTATCGGACGCCGGGGACCTGTTTGAAGGGCGCGATCGCAAGACTGGCGAAGTCAGGTGGACCGGCACGCGTGTTGATCTCATCTTCGGTTCGAACTCCCAGCTCCGGGCCCTGGCCGAAGTCTACGCAAGCGCGGACGGGCAGGAGAAGTTTGTCCAGGACTTCCTCGCAGCCTGGACCAAAGTGATGAACCTTGATCGCTTCGATCTTGCCAGATCGCAAGCATAAACGCCTTTTCATCGTGGAGAACCTCGAGGAAGGCGGATAAGGAACCCGGGCAGTGCGTGGCAAAAGGACAGAAGATTTGAACGGTGCATCCGGTGCACCGCGTATCATTTCGTGGAACATTACCCTGCGGTGTCCGCTGAAATGCGCCCACTGCTATGTGGATGCCGGCGAGCGCGAAGCGGAAGGGGTGCTTTCAACTGAGGAAGCCTTCAGGGTCATCGACCAGATCTGCGAGACGGGAAACCCTGTTGTCGTGCTGAGCGGGGGGGAGCCTCTCATGAGGGAGGACGTATTTTCTATCGCCCGGTACGGGACCGACCGGGGTCTCCGGATGGTCATGGGTACCAGCGGTTTTTTGATCAACGAGAAAGTCGCGGCAAAACTGCGCGAATCGGGTATCCGTGCGGTGGCGATCAGCCTTGATTCAGCCGAACCGGCCGTGCATGACCAGTTCCGGGGGATGAGCGGGGTCTGGGAGCAGGCGATCCGGGCCATCCGGGACTGCCGCAACCAGGGGATCGGCGTCCAGATCAATATGTCAGTCATGCGCCCGGATCTCCGCGATGTTGAAGGAGTAATTGAGACAGGCACGGTCCTTGGGGTCCGGGAGTTCCAGATCTTCTTTGCGGTACCGACCGGGAGGGCTCGTGTAAGGGAAGATCCGGGCATTCTGGAATACGAAGAGATGATCCGCCAGATCCTTATCAGGTACCGGGACCATGGAGTGAATATCCGCCCGACCTGTGCCCCGCAGTTCCGCCGCATTGCAGATGAGGCCGGGATCATGAGTCCTGCATGGGGGCGGGGCTGCATCGCGGGGATCAGCTACTGCCGTATTTACGCAAATGGCGATGTGACCCCCTGCCCGTACCTGCCGGTGAGTGCCGGGAATGTACGGACTGCGTCTTTTGCTGATATCTGGTATAACTCTCCTCTCTTTACTGCACTCCGCGACCCGGCGATGCTCACCGGGAAATGCGGCCGTTGTCACTACAATGCCATCTGCGGGGGGTGCAGGGCCCGGGCATACCGGGGAGCAGATGCATTTTCCACGGGATGGTGCGACGGACTTATCCGGCGGAGAATCTCTCCGACACCGGAATCTTCGGTGATGATCCCTGGTGCCCGTATGAACCGGGAGGCGGCGCAGCGTGACGGCCCCCGTAATACGGGATCAGGTTGACCTGCGTATTCTCGATGCACTCCAGGATGACATCCCCCTTGTTGACCGGCCGTATGCGGTGATCGCATCACGGGTCGGCATAGCCGAACATGAGCTTCTGGAACGGCTTATGAAGTTGAAAGAAGAGGGAGTCTTACGGGGTATTTCCCCGGTACTCGAATCCCGGAAGATGGGGTTGTCCGCTGCGACACTCGTCGCGCTTCATGTTCCTGAGGACAATGTCCGGAAGGTCGCTGCCATTATCAGCAGCTGCCCGGAAGTATCCCATAATTTCCGGCGGGACCATTACTACACCCTCTGGTTTACGATCTCCGCTGAAAATGATGAACGGGTCGGACAGGTACTGGCCGGGATCCTTGACCAGGCCGGTGTCCCGGCAAAAGATCACCTCAACCTTCCCACGGTAAAAAAGCTGAAAATCGATGTACGTTTTCCGTTCCTGCCATCGCATGGGAAGGTGGATTAAAGGTGGATTCTCTAGATATTCGTCTCTTGCGGGAACTGGAACATGGGCTCCCTCTGATCCCGGAACCGTTTGAGGAGATCGGTAACCGCCTGGGCCTGACCGGTTTAGAGGTGCAGGAGAGGATCCGGAATCTGAAATCATCAGGAATTGTCCGGAAATTCACGGCACGCGTCAACCAGAGGCTGGCAGGTATTTCGGCGAACGCACTTGTTGCATGGAGACCGGCAGATCCATCACATCGGGATATCGGGCCTCTTCTTGCAGGATTTCCCTGCGTGACGCACTGCTACGAGCGTCGCCCCGTCCCTGGTCAGTGGGAGTTTTCCTTCTATACTGTCCACCACGGGAGAAACCGGGATGCGGTACATGCTGAGGTCAAAGCAATTGCCGACCAGATCGGCGTGAGCGACTATATCGTCCTTTTTAGTACCTGAAGAGTTCAAACGCGTACCCAATGTCCGTATCAGCGAGGACGGGGGCGACCTCTAAATGAACCGGATTACCCAGTGCCTGCATGGCCGGGGAACCGTGAGCGAGGTTATGAAGCACCGGCGCACTCCTGCCGGCCAAGTCCCCAGCAGGTACCTTGCTTTTTCTGAAATGCCTCGACCCGTTGTATTCTGGAATCTCACCGAGAAATGCAATCTTACCTGCACCCACTGCTACAGCCGCTCAGGCCCCGACCGGCAGACGGAGGGGGAACTGACCACTGCCGAGGCCTTGGCTCTCATCGATGATCTTGCCGGCATGGGAGTTCCGCTCATCCTCTTCTCAGGAGGAGAGCCGCTGCTGCGCCACGATATCTGGGAACTTGCAGGCCATGCCGCCGCACGAGGGATCAAGACCGCGCTTTCCACAAACGGGACACTGATCACAGCGGAAGTTGCTGAAAAGATAAAAAAATGTGGTATCGAATATGCCGGTATCTCTCTGGACGGTTCAACTGCGGAAACGCACGACCGCTTCCGGCAGACGCCCGGGGCATTCGACCGGTCCGTTGCGGCGTTTGCCCGGTGTCACGAGGCCGGGGTCCGCTGCGGTGTACGGGTGACGCTGACAAAGGAGAACGCCGGCGAACTGGGAGCCATCGTTGACCTGGCCCTTTCCCTGGGTGCCTCCCGATTCTGCCTGTACTGGCTCGTCCCCAGTGGCAGGGGGAGCGACAGACTATTCCCGCCTCCAGCTCGCCCCCGGCGAGGTTACCACTGCCCTTGACCTGCTGTACCGGAAAGCGCAGGAGACCGATCCCGGCACCATGGAATTTCTCACCGTCGATGCACCGCAGGACTGTGTCCACCTGATCCGGTCCATGGAGCGGGATGGCTCTGCTGACCTTGCAGATGCCCGCGAACTGTTGGAGTCCTCAAAAGGCGGGTGCAGTGCAGGGAGCCGGGTAGCCAATATCGACCCGTGCGGCAATGTGTATCCCTGCCAGTTTGCCCGATCCCCGGATTTTTTTATCGGGAATATCCGGACGCAGCCTTTCAGGTACACTCTGGGCAGATGCTGCGCACCCGGTGCTTGAGCGCTTCCGTAAAAAACCCGCTCATGTCGGTGGAAAGTGCGGGAAATGCGGGTATTTCGATTTCTGTGGCGGGGGTTGCCGGGTACGGGCGTTTGCAAAGACCGGTGATTTTTCCACTGAGGATCCGTTCTGTTTTATCGATACAGACGCTATCCCGTAATTGGCGTTTTTCCTCTTATTCCGTATTTATCAGATACAGATATTTTGCAATTCCTGTGTACCGGCAATACGTACGGACACTTACCAACCGAAAGCATCCTATCCCGGTACGCCGGATTATCAAGAGAAGTGCGTCATGTCCGAGGCTATTCCATGACCTACAATGTTACCCTGATCTCCCCGGAGGAGAAAGAGCGGCTCGCCGGGCGCTGTGCCCCCCGGGCCAGGTACGAGATCAAGTCCGAGATATTCGGCTGCTGTATTAAGCTGATCTCCGATGACCGGACGCTGCTCGAGACCTGGCAGGAGAACTTTTACCCGATGTCCCAGAACATCCGGTCGCACGGCCGGCTCTATGTTTTCAGGGACCCATCCGTGGGTGAGAACACCGTGCAGTTCGATCCGTACTCCAAGACTGCATTCCTCTCAAACTTCTCCTACTACGGCTGGATCAAGTCTATTGCGCTCGGACTGTGTGGTGATATCCTTGAGGACGAGCACGGGATCTCTTCGGTCCACGGCGCCTGCGTTGACATTGCCGGAAAAGGTCTTGGCATGGTCGGGTTATCTGGCGCGGGAAAGACCACGCAGACCTATGGCCTCCTCCGTGATCCCCACGCCCGGATCATCTCTGACGACTGGTTCTTTGCACGGATCTTCGGCCCAGAGATCCTTGCGTACGGATCCGAGCGGAACTTCTACATCCGGCAGGACCTTTCCGCAATATGGAAGGAGTTCGACGGCCTTGTCGCTGCAGACGAGTTTGACGCAGACGGGCGGGCAGTGGCCGACATCCGGTGGGTGGTGGGAAAGGGCAGGCTGCTCCCGCTTTCCACCCTCGGGACGCTCATCATCCTGCACCGGTACCCGGCCAATTCCCGGATACTCTGCCGGCTGGAGAAGTGCGAGGCGCTTGCGCTCTTTACGGAGAACGGGTATTTCAACCCTCACCTTCTCGTACGGGACGCCCGCAAGACCGCCCTCCGGGAACAATACATCGGTGATCTCATCGACCGGACGGAATGCTACCTGCTCAACACCACCGGGACACCGAAGGAGACACAGGATCAGATCCGGAATGTGATCGGGATGAGGGAGAGTGCCTGATCCTCCGGACTCTACCCGGACTTTCCGCGATGCCGGGTATTAACGGCTGACAGGCCGGTGCCCGACTTTGGACAGGGTGACCCCGATGCATCGCCTGTTCTCTTCGTGCCGCACAGGAAAAAATATTTTCAACGCTTCTTCATGAGTGCTTTCCCGGCTGCAAAGGCAGTGCCGGCAGCCCGGCCCAGCCTCCGGTACGAGTGGCCGTACAGGAGGAGTGGTTCGGTCTTTTTTGGATCGGGGATGCCATCTGCAAGGCAGCTTTTGTCCAGATAATATTCGATGACATCGCCAATGAAAACGTCGTTATTGGGGAGTTCTACGGTCTTTACGAGTTTACAGAGTGCATTGACCGGGCACTCGCGAATCATCGGGGCGAGCTTCTTCTTGCCGTAGAACGGTGTGAAAACCCCGGACTTGTCGGTGTCGCGCCCCGAAACAAGTCCGCAGTAGTCGGTCTTCCTGACAAGTCCTGCCGGCGGCACGTTGATGCTGAAGTCAGCCGGTCTCTTTTATCCCGGCATTCGTGTAATGGGCCTTCATGGATGAGATATAGACCACCGGTGGCTGTATGGACATGATGCCATACGCGCCTATTGTCAGGTAGTTCTCCTTTCCCTGTACGAGAGCGCCGGCGATAACGATCGGGAGCGGCGCTGCGGGAGCCTGGGTATGCAGCTGGATCTTTTCCATAGAAAACCTCGCGACCGGCAGATTGGCCATCGTTTTCAACGAAGTCTGCCTGTGCCGGTTATCGAATCATCAGGGATGAGGGGGGAAATCCCGGTACCTGATGAGGTAAGAAATTCTTGTCACCTGCACACAGATAAAGACCATGCCAACCGGATTTTTTTCGGGATTTCTTAACCGGCCGCTCCCACGCTGGCGGATACGTTAGTACCCGGTCGCATAATACCAGCCGTCCTCTTCCCGCACATGGACCGGCACCGAGAAAAGCCGGCCGATCTTTTCATCAGTCAGCATAGCTGTCTTCTCCCCGTCTCCAAAGATTCGGCCGTCTTTCATCGTGACAACCCGGGTGATCTCCGGGATGATATCGTGGAGGTTGTGCGTCACAAGGATAATACCGGTCCCTGACTGCGCTATCGCCCTCATAGCCTGGCGGAACGTGTGCAGCGCAGAGAGATCGAGGCTGCTTGTGGGTTCATCCAGAAGGAGGGTTGCCGGGCCGGGCGCGAGTGCCCGCCCGATCAGGAACCGCCGGGCCTCCCCGGATGAGAGCGAGTTCATGGGCCGATCGGCCAGCCGTTCGATCCTAAGGAGCCGTTCGATCGCTTTGGCCTTCCCTTCCATATCAGGTATAATCACCCGGTTAAACAGGCCAATGCTTGAGAAGAAACCGGAGAGGATCACTTCATGACCGGTGATGGTGCAGGTGAAGGTGTACTGGAGATCGTTTGAGACAATCCCGATAAATGACCGGAGGTCAAAGACATCCCAATTGTCCTCCCCGTGAAACCGGAAGGTTACGGGCTCTTCTGCGATTACCGGGTAGTACTCACGGGTGATAGCCTTGACAAGCGATGATTTTCCCGCACCATTGGGCCCGAGGATGGCGACGTTCTCACCTTCGCAAAGGGAAAGCGTGACTGAGTTCGAGCACCCGGGTTGTGCCCCGGATCACAGTGACGTTCTCAAACTCTACAAGCGGCGGCCCCTCCGCCAGACCTCGTGCAATATCTCCCGGCATATCATCCCTCCCGTTGTGGAAACATGTTCTCCTTTGAGACTGATATCCGTTCCTCACTACCTGCTCTGCCGATCCCGGCCGGGCCATCGCCAGGCTGTTCCGGCACAAGGACTATCTGGGGCGGATCCTATAGATCGTTACCTATGCCAGACCCTGTTTCCTCACCTGTCGGTATCGGCCGGGAATTCATGGAATACACGAAGTACCGGTACCTGGGCCGCTCCGATCAGGAGAACGGCCTGCCTCAGCCTCCGCTCGATCTACCGGCAGCGCCCGGCATACCAATTGTCGCTCTTCCGAAACCAGCAGAACTTTCGATCCCCTCTGTGGACCTCCGCATGGCCATCGAACGGCGGCACAGCGTCCGATCGTACGGGAAAAAACCACTCTCCCTTGAGGAACTCTCGTTCCTGCTCTGGTGTACGCAGGGAGTCCGGCACGTGCACGGCAGCGTGGCCACCTTCCGCACCGTCCCTTCTGCCGGGGCGCGACATGCCTTCGAGACGTACCTGCTCATTAACGATGTTGAAGACCTTGCACCGGGACTTTACCGGTACCTCGCCCTCTCCCACAATCTCCAGCGGGTTTCTGCAGATCCCACGCTCCACATTGATATTGCTCATGCCTGCCTCGATCAGGATTTTATCATGAGGTGCGGTGTGGTCTTCCTCTGGACTGCGGTCCCTTACCGTATGACATGGCGGTACGGCGAGCGCGGGTACCGTGACCTCCACCTCGATGCCGGCCATGTCTGCCAGAACCTGTACCTCAGCCGCAGAGGCAGTCGGCTGTGGTGTCTGCGCGATTGCTGCGTTCGATGATGACGCGATGGCTTCTCTCCTTGGGATCGACGGGACGAGCCAGTTTTTGATCTACCTTGCAACGGCTGGTAAAACAGGGAAAGAGGGGTGACGGGCTTCGATCCCGTGGACCATACTCCGGGATGCAGGCCGGAAGAACAGGATCAGGGGCGGGGCTTGGCCGGCTCTTTTGCCGCGGCCAATGCATCGGATGGCGTAGCACAGATGGAAAAAATGGCCGTGAACCCTGCGAGGTTCATGACCTTCTGCACCTCGATGGAGAGGCCGCAGAGGATAAACCGGTCCCCCTCATTGTGCAGTTTCTTTGCTGTCGCAAGCAGGACCCGCAGCCCTCCGCTGGAGATATATGCCAGGCGGGTAAAATCAAGGATGATCTTCCGTTCGCCACGGTCTATACGGCCGTTGATGGCTCCTTCGAGATCTCCGGCGGTCAAGGCATCCACGCGGCCTGTTACCGAAAGAACGGCCGCTGTATCATGTATCGTGGTGGTAATATCCATGAGTATCCCCCTGCAGACTGGCGCATTCCGGGGCGTCTTTTACAGTAATCCTTTCTGTACCGAGATAATCCTTCTCTTTTATTTTAAATGGTTGTGCTGTTTATAGGGGGCGCTGCTACCATTTTTCCCGTTGGCCCGGATCTGTTTTGCCCGGCCCGATTTTGACCCGGTTTTGTTAGCCGTCTTTTTATGGTAGGCATTTGAATATCATAACCAGAGGAATCGTATGCCAGCTGCGGTGGGAATTTGGTACCGGCTGCTTTTGTACCTGGTGTGTATAACCGGCAGGCACCAGGGACAGACAGGTACACGGGGTGTGTGATCCTGTCCGCCACTTCCCACATTGTCATTCCTGCCCAACTCGATGCGGTGCCTGGGGTCGCCCTTGAGATCGAGCAGTTTATGAAGGCTGCTGGTTTTTCTGACCAGCAGGTTCTCGATATGCAGCTTGCTGTTGAAGAGGCGATCACCAATACCATCCGGCACGGATACTGCGGAAGTCCGGGCACGATTACTATACACGGTGAGGCCGGTCCTGATCTTCTGACCGTGGAGATTACGGATCATGCACCGGCATTCAACCCGCTTTGTACCCCGGACCCTGACATCACTTTGTCTCTGGAGAAGCGTGAGACCGGGGGACTTGGCGTCTACCTGATCCGGCGGGTTACCGACACAGTCGATACCGGTATGAACTGGGAAAAAATATCCTGACCTTAACAAAAAAAAAGTAGAATAAGGGGGCCTGAAAACACCTTCAGGGTTCCCGGACGATCTCCTGGATGTAGGCAACGCCGATCTTAGCACGCTTGAGCCGGGTGCTGTCCAGCAGGTGGCGCATATCCACAAACGTCGCATCGTTCACGATCTTTTTTACCTGTGAATTCAGGTCAAGCGAGGCGTCGTACGGTACTCCCCGGAAGACCACGCCATGGTTGTGGAGGGACATCACCTTTGAGGTCCCCTTGTTTGCCGGGTATGCGTAAGAGAGGGCATCGAGGTCTTCCGCCCGGAAACCGTCAAGGTCGCAGGTAAGATCGATACCAAAACCGAAGCTCACGAGCGTGTCTCCCTTATAGGACATGCCGGTGTCGGAAGCCATCCACTGTGCTGACTGTGCCGGGTCCATGATCGTAGTGTTGCCGGGCAGCGTCACACCTGTAATCGGCGCCTTCTTAATCCCGGAACTCGCGAGACCCTCAAGCACGCCCCAGATGGCAACTGCGACCACGCCTTTATTACTCTTCACCCGGTTTTTTGCGCTGGAGAAGATCATCCGGTAGATGTCCGCGATGCTGACGCCTTTGGGATCCCCGGTTTCAAGCGTCAGGTACTCGTTGAACGGGCCGTCAAGCGTGACGTTATACCCCGTGTAGACCGGGACGTCTCCCTCCGCATCGAGCGGGGTTAAGAAATCCGGGGTGTTATTCCCGTCGGTTGGCAGCCAGACCATGGAGCCGTACAGGGTGATCATCTCTCCCATGAGAGGCATCGCCTCTTTTTTATCGGACCCAAGTGCACCAAGACCAAGCGAGTAGGTGATCTCGGAGAACTTATTAGTCCTGATATCGGATTCGGTGAGCCGTGCATGCAGTACTTTCGACAGGTCCCCGGTGATCTTGAGTGCGGGCGGATGGGTCATCCAGCCCGGTTCTATGGTAAGTGTAACGCCCTCCTCCTCGATCTTCTTGTAGAAAATCTCGTTAAAAAGCGTCGGGTTCTTACGCTTCTTTCGCATGTCTTCGACAGCTGTATCCGCAGTCGGGAAGATCTCAAGGATGGTCGAAAACCCGGCCATGTCGAGCACTTTTCTGGGGTACTCCCCGACTCCTGCTAGGGCAAAGCGCCCGTTCCTGCGCTTCATCTCCTTTTTTAACGCATTGAACGTACGCAATCCACCGCTCGAGAGGTATGTGGAACCGGAGAGGTCCAGCACCAGTTCCTTATCATCGTCGTGCAACGCCCCTTTTATCCATTCATCCAGCTGCTGGGCACCGAACGCGTCCAGCCTACCATTGATAAAAAAGATGAGCACGCCTTCCTTTCGTTCGCTCTTTGCATCCATAACTTCTCTTCCAACTCCCGTTTACTACTTCTTGTACCCGCCTTTTTTTAATGTTCGTATATACGTGCAGTCTGGTTTCCAGCATAAAAGCCGACCATTCACGGACCGTTAACAGAGCCAGTCTCCAGCAGAAAATGAAAAGGCAACCGGGTCAGCTGCTGGACTGCTTGAATATGAGAATTGGCTTCCCGGTTGCATCGTATAAGGTGAGCTGCCCGCTGCGGAACCTGACGACAGACGTGTTGTTAAGATCACGCAGGTAAGCCGATTCGGCCTGCATCACGCCGGTATCATCACAGAACCGCTGAGTGGACGTCCCGTTCCCGATTTGAAGCATGGTGGTGTTATATCTGAAATATGTATACGAGTACCAGTTACAGCCTGCATATCCGTCCAGAGTTGTTGTGTTTTCAGGATCAAACGAGAGGTTTACCTCATTTCCGGTATTTACCGTGACCATTCTCCCTGCCGCGTCCGCATACGAGTCAAGCGTCCAGCTGGTGCCGGTCAGGTTGACCGAGACAGGCCGGGTTATACCCTGGACCTGGGCATAAATGATGAGGAGAATCAGGATACCTATAAGGGTCATCACTGCCCAGAACCCCCGACCCATGGGTGCTGCCGGTACAGGTACAGGCTCCGGCGACACAGGGGCATCAGCACCGGGCAGGAAACCGGGATCTTCTTCATCCATGCCAGTACAAAGGCCTCATGGCGCCATAAGCATTCGCGACTCAGGGGTAAAAAAGGGTGATCGAGACCGGAAGATAAGGAGCATCATCCTCTCGTAAAGATGTGCGGGCCGGATGCCCTGAAAACACGCTGCGCCAATCTTATGTTTTTATCTCTTTGAGCAGGTCTTCCAC
Source organism: uncultured Methanoregulaceae archaeon (assembly GCA_963717525.1). Classification (GTDB taxonomy): domain Archaea; phylum Halobacteriota; class Methanomicrobia; order Methanomicrobiales; family Methanospirillaceae; genus Methanoregula. The sequence continues at coordinate 911,533 of OY970343.1, read as the reverse complement.
CATCAGCCGGATACGCGGAAGAGTTTCGGTGCTAATCTTCCAGACAAGCCGGGGCCGGTTGACCGGCTCTACCCGGCCGATTGCCTCTTCGAATGCTCCAAGCTCATTCCAGGGCACGAGCGCGTATTTCACCCGGACAATGGTCGGGATTCCCCGCACCATCTCGCCTATGGCCCTGATGCAGACGGTAACCTTTCCATAGGCCTGCTCGTCCCGGTAAAAATTCTCGTATTGTCGTCCTTCGGTCAGCCGGGAGATCTGCACGATTTCGTCAAGGATGCCATGCAGCAGTTCGCGCGTGTTTCTTCCTGTCATAAGCTGATGTTTTGGGGTAGAGTATCTCTTTCCCGGCAATCGTGCTCTTTTTTCCTTGCGCAGGCCCAAACATTTCGTGGCCCGGCAGCGGTAGCGATCCCGGGTGTCTGCGTGATGTTGGGAAGGTTTTGCACAAATACTTTCTTAGAGTGGTGCAGCCGGCTTTCTCCTGCACGCATGGGGTTCCCTCAAGGATTACATCTTTTTGCAGTCGATGGGGATGAGAATACTGCGTCCTTTGACCTGTGCAGGTTTTGGGAGTTTTAATAGGGATGAGGTCACATGATCTGTATGGAATTTGCCGATGTCAAGAAATGGGTGATCTTTTTCCTTGGGATCCTCGTTGCGATTATTATTGCAGATGCACTCTCAAACATTGTCATGAATTACTCCGGCCTGACCGGCTGGGTGAATTTTGTCATCAGCTTTGTCCTGTACGCGGTTTTTTTCTTTGCCATCCTTTACGTGCTGGAAAAAGTAGTGGGCATAGAGTTTTTCGGGTTCGGGCGTGAGTAAACACCCCTGTAGCACATACGAAACTATTAACGCGATCACAGTGACGTAATTCTATGGATGCAAAACTATCCTGCCTCCTGAAAGGTCTGGCAGGAGTGATCTTTGGCGGGCTTGCGCTGGTGGTACCGGGGCCTGTCCTCGCCTTTTTTACCGGGATATTCTGGGTGCTTCTTATCGCAGGAATAATAATCTGCGCTCTGATCGCCATCACCTCCCTTACAGATGAATCCTTATTCTGGTTTCTCTGTTCTGCGGCTTTGTTAGTTATCGGTATCATCGAGATGCTCTTTCCGTCCTCTCTCTCGTTCGTTTTCGTCCTTGCCATTGCCGTGCTGGCGTTCTATGCCGGCTACACCGGGATATCGTGTGCGCTGACCAGGAAGGAGACGAAACATTATCTGGTAGGCGCCGTAATCGCAAGCAGCGTGATCCTGCTTTATATCTTTCTTACCTTTGTTCCGGCCATGCGGTCCTTTATCGTAATGACCGTGGTTGGCACCATCTCCTTTGTTCTTGGGCTCTTTGCTATCTTTATAGGGCTTACCTTAAAAGAGGGCGACGAAGTGCCCGTATCCCCGCACACTTTTATCATCAACAGCTGCCGGCTCCCCATAAAACCGGCTGATAAAACCGACGAGAAAACCTCCCGGTAACTTTTTTGGTACCCCGTCATGACGCCGGCCTATGATATCGTTGTTGCCGGAGCCGGGCCGGCGGGCTGTGCAGCCGCCCGTGCCTGCGCAGATCGCGGACTTTCTGTTCTCTGCATTGAGGAGCAGGGGAGCATCGGCTACCCGGTGCAATGCGCCGGCCTCCTCTCCCTTGCTGCGTTTGATGAATGCGCCGTGTCCCGGCGCCCGATCCAGAACACCGTAACCGGCGCCCGCATAGTGTCATCTTCAGGATCACCCCTTGTCATCGATGCAAAGACTCCGAAAGCGTATATTGTGGACCGGGGCATGCTTGACCGTGAAATGGCGGCGGCAGCGGCAGATGCAGGAGCGGTATTTATGCTCAAGACTTCGGTCAGTGGGATCCGGGATTACCATGTAATCACCCGGGGGATCGATGGGCATGCAGAGATTGCTTATAAGATCCTGATCGCAGCAGACGGGCCCCGGAGTACGATCGCCCGCAGTTACGGTATGGAGCGATCCCCGGTCTATCTCGCGGGTATCCAGGCAGAGGGAAAACGCGAAAGTGACCCTGATCTTGTCGAGTTGTACCCGGGCGCATCCCCGGAATTCTTCGGCTGGGTCATCCCGTCCGGGAATGACCGGGCGAGGGTGGGGCTTTGCGGGACAAGGCTGGTACGGGAACGTTTTCTGGCCTTTGTGAAGAGAATCGGCCTGCGCTCGGACCTGCATCTGGTCACCGGTACGATCCCGCTGGGTGTGATGCCCCGGACGTATGGCCGCCGGACCCTGTTTATCGGCGATGCAGCCGGGTTTGCGAAGCCTACATCCGGCGGAGGGGTCTATACCGGTATCCGCTCGGCCCGGCATGCAGCTGCGGTGGCGACCGCGTGTTGTGAACAGGATAGCTTCTCTGATGCCGCGCTCGCCGAGTACGAGCGGCGCTGGCAGGCAGACATCGGACGGGAGCTCGCGCTCGGTTACCGTCTCTTCCAGATGCGCCGGCACCTTTCTGCAGCGACCATCGACCGGATGATCCTCGCGATGAACAACCCTGAAATTATCGAAGAGATTGTCCGGCATGGGGATATGGACCGGCCGGCAAAGATCGCGGGAATCCTCGCAAAAAACCCTTCACTCTTCCGGTTCTTTTCACCCCTTCTCATCTCCGGGATCCGGTCTTTTTGGTGAATGAAACCGGCACACCGCTTTTATCTCTCCTTTATAGTGGGTCTGAGTTTACTCATCAGACTGGCATACGGGCGATCAAGTTCCCTACCTTTGTAGAAATCTTCACAATTTATCTTTCCTCGCACTCTTGGGAAATTACGGCAATTGTTGCCTTCGCTCCAGTCACTGTCGTATGCCCCATATAGTGTCATCTCCCGAGATGGTTATACAACATCACCGCAAAATAGTGGCGCGTTTTAGGGGGACTCAAACTCCGCCATCTCTTTATATAGGATATTTTGTTGAAAAAATATGGTCTACAGAGCCGAAAATGTTGCTCTGGAAAAATCGTATAAAAATGAGGGAGTCCGCAAAGACAGATTAACCCTCATTTTTGAAGTGGAATAATCTTTCAGAAATGAGAGAAGTATTGATTCTCTGAACAATCAGGGTAAGCAGGTAAATAACGAATACTATGCTCGTTATAAAAAAACTCACCGGGTACGGCTCATAAAACGAGACAAAGAGCCCGATCCACGTCGCCATGAGAGCAATAAACACAGAGATCACTATCCCATGGAGGGGTTGTTTGGATAATCGTTGAGCAATCGCTGCCGGTGTCACCATTAATGCGAAAATAAGAAGGACTCCGACAACCTGGACGGAGATCGATGTTGCAACTGCAACCAAAATCATGAAAATTACGCCGAGCAAAAGGGTGGGCAGTCCTTTTGCCTCAGCCACATCTTCATCGAGAGATGCAAATAAAAGCGGCCGGTACACGACAGCGGTTAACAAAAGAATTACAAGGCTCGCAACAAGTGTCACAAGGACGTCGTTTGTGCTGATGCCCAGTATTTCTCCGAATAAAATAGAGTACGCTTCGGTTGCATACCCGCTATAGAGGCTGATGAACAGGACGCCAAGGCCCAGCATGAATGCAAGGACGGTTCCGATCTGAATGTCACGGGAAGCAGCGCGCCGGCCAAGCAACCCGATAGTAATGCCACCTCCACTTGTAAACAGGAGAAGACCTATAATGGGGTCGACCCCAAAAAGCACGGCGCCGGCGGCCCCTGCAAACCCTATATGGGAAAGGGCATGTGCCGCGAAGGACGAGCGACGAAGGACTACAAAATAACCAACGATGCCTGCGATAATTGCGACGATTGTTCCGGCTTCAAAGGCGTGTTGCATGAAGTCGTACTGCCACATCGTCTGAAGATCAGAAAACAAATTAATGCTAAAGGAAATGTCAATCATGCTAGCGCCGGTTCAATCATAATGATGCTGGTTTTCTTCAGTCCCTATGACAGCGATCTGACCATGGGAACCCCGCAGTACCTCGACCTGGATCCCATATAATCCCGATAATGCCTCTGAAGTCAGGACTTCATCCGGCTTCCCGATCGCAACCCTGCCGTTGGCGATATAGATTACTTTATCGAGAACCGGTAGAAGAGGATTAATGTTGTGGGCGATAAGCAAGGCCGTCACATCGCGTGATCGAACCACATTATGGATAACCTGTACCAATTCCTGCTCACGCCTGATATCAAGATTTGACAACGGTTCATCGAGCAATAACAGATGGGGATCACTAACCAGCGCTTCCGCAAGAAACACCCGCTGTAATTCTCCACCTGATAATCCCCCGAGAGAACGATGCGCAAGCTCTTCTGCACCTACTGCTTTCAATGCGTCAGATGCGACCTGGTGATCATTCCGGGAAAATGGATTTAACCCCCATTTATTACCGGAAAATCCAAGCCGCACCAGTTCAAGGGATTCGAGAGTCGTATCGGCATCAATTACGTGCCTTTGAGGCACGTATCCGATATGCTCGTTACCGCGTTTGGGACGGGCGTCAAATACTTGAATATTGCCTCGTACGGGTTGTTGCAATCCGAGAAGCAAACGAAACAGGGTTGTCTTGCCCGATCCGTTGGGGCCTATAATTGCCACAAATTCGCCGTGTTCAATCGCGAAACTAGCGTCCTGCCAGACCGTATTTTCCTGGTATCCTGCGGTCAGGTTTTCTGCAGTGATAATCGGGGGAAGGTTTTCTTTCATTGTTTAATTTCCCAGAGCTTTTGCATTGAGCGCGTTCTGAAGACTGATTAATTCTGCATTCATCCAGTCCTGGAATGAGACATCGGGGGGTTGGATAGTCTCTGTTATACCAATAACGGGGATCCCTTGTTCTGAGGCCAGTTTCTTCATGTTATCCGTAAGCGGCGTAACGGTCTGCTGGTTATAGACCAGCACACTCACATTATCGCTCTGGAGCTGCGTTTCAAATTGGACAACACTGTTTGCTGGTGGATCGTTTCCTTCGGCTACAGCGTGAGTAAATGCCGGCGGAGAGACAAGATCAAGACCGGTAGCGTTTGCCAGGTATTCAAAGATGGATTCGGTGGCTGCAACTTTCGTGCCCCCGAATTGCTGTTTGATCTCACCGATCCGGTTTTGATATTGGGAAAGCGATACCTGCAGATTGGCATAATTCTGCTCATAGTCTTTTGCATTGGACGGATCGATGGAAATAAGGTCTAATTCCATCTGTTTTGTGGTCTGGTTAACGTAATCAGGACTATACCAGAAATGAGGATTATCGCCGTTCTGTTGTCCAATAAGATTGGCCACATTCAAAACTTGGGCATTCGGCTTGATGCCAGCACTGATGAGTTTGTTAGCCCATTCATCATATCCGGCTCCGTTGACAACGATATAGTCTGCCGTTGCAAATGCCCGGGCATTCGCTGTATTGCTTTCATATTCATGGGGATCTGCATTGGGATCTGAAACTATACTCAGCACCTGAACATGCGTCCCGCCAATCTGCGATACCAGGCTGCCCCAGAAATTTTCAGCGGCGACAATCTGTATGATTTTTGGAGTATTGTTGACTAGAGAAGAGGAATTGGTAACAACCGGATTCGAATGCGAGCCATCAGTCACGATAATGGCAATAACAGCAATGAGGACAACAACGATACCACAAATAGCGATGTACGTTCCCGATTTCATAATTTTTTTATCTCCCTTTATATCATCTGATGCCACATATGATCCGTCCTGTAGCATCTGACATTCGGATTACAATTCTTTCCGTTGCACCGTACGTCTATTCTGCAATCTTCTTCGCAGGATGTGCATATAATAGTTGTGAGAATTTTGGATAATGCCCAAATTTTATCCAAAAATAAATCTCCCGGGAAAATGAGGGTAAAACACTTTGTGGTTTTATGAAATATTATTCAAGGCACCCGTCGTTATGCGTAATATTTCCGCAGATACCTTTGTTCGGGTGCCCCATGGCCCGGCACATCTGATCGATTGTCTCCTTGGAAACAAAACTCTCAAACCTTGATACTTCTTGACAGGCTTGTTCATGCGAGAGACCAAAATGCGTCAGCGCCAGGGCAAGTATCCGGTGTCTTTTTACCAGGAATTCTGCCGTGATTTTTCCTTTTGCCGAAAGGGAGACCCCGTGATAGGGTATGTAATCCAGGAGTCCCTCATCTGCAAGTTCGCTCATCATTTTTGTGATAGTTGACGGGTCTACACCAAAACCGGTGGCTATGTCATTAGTCTTTATAGGACCGTTTTTCCCATCAAGGAATTTTATATATTCTACTTTTTTGGGAGAAAGTTCGAGTCCCGAATACGCACTCATGAAAACAAGATCAACGCGTTCATCAAAAAATGTTTGCTATCATACCAAAAATCTTAAGAGCTCCAGTTCTTATGTTGTGAATTGTTTTAAAAAATCCCGGAAATGTTTTCTCTGACAAGGCGCTCCTTGACACCTCTTCTCTTGGTATGCCGGATGTCCTCGGACCGTACCTTCCGATACCGGTACCATGAGAATTAACGAAGGAATCGAAAGACTGTGCGGAGTCGTCGGCTCCCTCTGCCGATAAAAGTATCCGGTTGAAGGTATCCATCGCAAACTAATAGGCTATAAAAATAGCATTCATAAATAGTGATGTACATATAAATACCAGAAAGAGTATATGCCGCATTTTCCCACGCGTATATACTTTCAAGCCACACAAAAACGATATAAAAATCTAACCTGAGGGGCGACAACAATCCATGAGCAGGAGTGATGCTGAAGCACTGATGCGGCAGGGTATCGAATTGTATGATCTCGGCAGGCACCAGGAAGCTGTGGTCATGTTTGACCGGGCGCTTACCCTCTTTCCCAAACTGCCCAAGGCCCATTATTTTAAGGGCATCGCCCTGTACGATCTCGGCCGTTACGAAGCAGCTATTGACTCTTACGACTATGCACTTACGCTTGACCCCTCCGATATCAACGCATGGTACAATAAGGCTGCAACATTAGCGCAGATCGGCAGGAACAGGGAGGCTCTCGAAGCCTGCGACCGGCTTATCGCTCTTAAATTCGACAATGCAGAGGCGTGGATACTGAAGGGCATATCATTCTATGAACTTGGCAGGTACCAGGACGCAATATCGGCTTACGACCATGCGCTTACAATCGATCCCAGCCATGCAAAGGTCTATTATAACAAGGGGATCGCTCTTGCAGATCTCGGCAGACACGAGGAAGCCATTCTCGCATACGGGAAGGCAATCGAGATCATCCCTGAGTATGCAAAGGCATTTTACAACATGGGGATCTCCCTGTACGAAATCGGGAGGTATGAAGAGGCTCTTGGAGCCTTCGAACAGGCCCATGCCCTCGATCCTTCTGATCCCTGGGTCTGGTATTACCGCTCGTTCATCCTTGTCAAACAGGAACGGTACGCTGAAGCAGCGGAGGCCACCGGGACCTTCCTTGCCTCCGAGCCCGATCATGCAGACATATGGGTGATACGCGGGACTGCCCAATACAAGATCAAAAGGTATGGCGATGCTGTGGCATCGTTCGATCATGCCATAGAACAGAACCCCCTCGCACCGGATGCCTGGCTCTACAAAGGATTCTCCCTGTATGAGATGGAGCGGTACCAGGACGCCGCGTACGCGCTCGATAAGGCGGCGGAGCTCGCACCGCAGAATAGCAGGATCTACTTTTTCCGGGGCAAGGCCAACCAGCACCTCGGCCGTTTCCGCGAGGCAGTAGCGGATTTTGACCGGGCGCTTGCAGCCGAGCCGGAGAATGCCGATGCCGCGTACAGCCGGGGGGTCTCTTGTATCCACCTGAGCAGGTACGACGAGGCGCTCGGGGCGTTTGACCGGATCCTGGCGACCCGGGGCGACAATGCCGGGGCGTCGTATTTCCGGGGCATTGTTTTATCCCGGCTTGGCCGGCAGGAAGAGGCGATCGGGGCCTTTGAACAAACACTCACCATCGATTCCGGGTGCGCTTCGGCTGCCTACCAGATCGGTCTTGCCTTTGCAAGCCTCGGGCGTTTTGGTGATTCCGTTGCCGCGTACAACCGTGCGCTGAAGATCCGGCCTGATTATTCTGATGCGATCTACCACAAGGGATTTGCTCTTGCCAAACTTGGAAACAGTGAAGATGCACTGCTGGAATTTGAACGGGCTTTGAACGAAAACCCCGGCAATGCACAGGCGTACCACCAGAAAGGCCAGATCCTCGTCAAGATCGGCAGGCTTGATGAGGCGCTGGATGCGTTCAATAAGAGCATTGCCTTAAAACCCGATAATGCGCAGGCATATTACGACAAGGGCAGTGCGCTTCTGAAGGCAGACCGGTTCGAGCCTGCGATCGAAGCATTCGATCAGGCGATCGGGATCTACCCCAACTATGTCAACGCGTACTACAGCAAGGGTATCGCTCTTGAAAAGCAGGGGATGCTTGATGAGGCGCTCCTCGCATTTGACCGTGCTGTGGCAATCGATCCCACCCATACTCTCGCGTTATACAACCGGGGGACCGTGCTCTTTAAGCAGGAACGGTATTCTGACGCTGCGGCTGCCTATGATGCGGTGCTTACCCTCTCGCCGCAGAATACCTCAGCCCTCTATGAAAAAGGGCTGGCGCTCATGCAGCTTTTACGCTGGAAGGATGCGGTCACTACCTTTGAAATGGCCGTTGAGCAGGATCCGGGCCTTACCGACGCCTGGCTCTCTGCCGGGATTTGCTATGCCCGGCTGAGTGCAGCCCCGAAGGCGATTGAGGCCTTTGACCGGGTCATCGGTCTGAACCCGAAAAATACGCATGCCCTTGTCTGCAAAGGGATTGCACTTGTCACCCTGGGCAGGTTCGAGGATGCGATCACCAACCTCAACCGTGCCCTTGAGGACGCCCCACGGGATGACCGGGCATGGTATTACAAGGGTATCTCCTTTGCGGAGCTCTCCCGTTTTGAGGAGGCAGTACGGGCGTTCGAGCGAGTGCTCGAGATTAACCGGCGGTGCGCCCGAGCGTTCTTTGAGAAAGGCAATGCCCTTGCCCGGCTTGGCAAGCAGCTGGAGGCAATCATCTCCTACGATCAGGCTCTCGAGATCGAGCCCGGCAATCCAAAGACCCTGTACCAGAAGGGGATTGCACTTGCCCAGCGCGAACGATACGATGATGCGATAAAGACTTTCGAACGGCTGCTCATACTCGAACCGGGGAACGCACAGGCGCTCTATTATCTCGGCATCGCATACGCGGGGAGGGAACGGTTCGATGAGGCCATCGTAGCGTTCGAGCGGTCTCTCGAATACAACCCGGCCAATGCCCTCGCCCACCACTACAGGGGGATCTCGCTGATCGAATGTGACCGGTATGATGACGCCATCCGGGCTTTTTCCGACGCCCTTGCTCTTGATACCACCAATGCCGCCACGCACTATTACCAGGGTGTCGCTTTCCTGCAGTCCCACAGGTACGACGAGGCTGTCAGCTGCGCTCAATACGGCAATCCAGATGAACCCCTCGCTGACCGATGCGTTCATGTACCTTGGCATTGCCCTGGCCCGGCTCGGACGTCACGACGAGGCTGTAGCTGCGCTCAACCGCAGTCTAGCCGCAAACCCCTCGCAGATGGAAGCGCTCCTCTGCCGCGGCGAATCCCTCCTCGTGCTCCAGCGGTACGCCGATGCAGTCGATACCTTCGATCGCATTCTGTCCTTAAACCCGAATCTTGTCGGGATCTGGATGCAGAAAGGGATTGCACTTGAACACCTCGTAAAAAAACAGGACGCACTCGCAGTCTACACCCGGGTCCTCGAGATTAACCCGGCCAACGCGGATGCGTGGGCAAGGAAAGGAGTCCTGCTCTCGGATCTTGGCAAGATTCCCGATGCCATAGCAGCATTCAGTAAAGCCCTTGAGATCAATTCCGGGCTAGGCGAGATCTGGATGCACAAAGGAGATGCCCTCAATATACTGGGACGGACCGGAGATGCAGCGGATGCGTATGCAGAGGCCCTCAGGCTGGATCCTGACCAGGAAGAGGGCTGGATCAAAGACGGCAGGGCCCTTTTTGATCTGGGGAGGTACCAGGATGCTATTGATGCATTCGATAACGCGATTACCCTGAATCAGCGGAGCACTGGTGCCTTCCTGTACAAGGGCTTTGCCCTTGAAAAGATCAACCGGGTAGAGGAGGCACTCCAGGTTTTCGAGGTCCTTCTTGAGATAGATGCGAATAATAGCGAAGCACATTTCCACATGGGTCTTGCCCTTGCAAACTCCGGCCGGCCAAAAGATGCGCTCACCTCCTTTGAAGCAGCACTCAGGATCCGGGAATCATTTTCTCCCGCATGGTACAACAAGGGGAAGATGCTCCTTGACCTTGGGAAGTACCAGGATGCAATAACCGCGTTCGACCGGGCACTTGAGAAAGAGCCGGCATATACCGAGGTCTTTTACTCTAAGGGCGTTGCACTCTCCAAGCTCGGGCGATTCCAGGAAGCTATTGACGCATTTGAAAAGAATCTTGAGAAGGATACGAGCAACTCGCCGGGATACTACTTCAAGGGGGTTGCACTCTCCAAGCTCGGGCGGTATCAGGAGGCACTCGAAGCATTTGACCGGGCATTGATCTATGACCCGGAGAATGCGCTGGTTTATTTCCAGAAAGGCCGGGCGCTGGACGGCCTTGGCCGGCACCAGGAAGCAGTCGCGGCCTTTGAGAAGACGCTCGCTCTCAAACCCCGGTATTCCGAGGCGCGGATGCGCAAAGGCATTTCACTCTTCAGTCTGGGTCGGTTTGCCGAGGCCATCCGGGATTTCGACCGGACCATCGCAGAAAATCCCCATAACTTTCACGCATGGTACCAGAAAGGCCGGGCCCTCTTTGACTCCGGCAGTTACATCGAGGCAATCGAAGCATACGACCACGCACTCGAAGTGGAATCGAACTATCCTGAGGCACACTACCACAAGGGTCTTGCGCTCTACGAGCTAGGGCGGTACGAAGAGGCGATCCTCTCCTTTGACCAGGCTCTTGAGAGTGACCCTCATCTCGACCATGCCATCTACCATCGCGGCGCTTCGCTCCTGAAACTGGAGCGCTACCGCGAGGCCGTGCAGGCCTTCGATGCTGCCCTCATCCTCATGCCCAAGTATGCGCCTGCGCACCACCTCAGGGGCGTTGCGCTTGCTGCCCAGGGGTTGTACCAGGACTCCATCGACGCATATGATCGTGCTCTCGAATGCGATCCTAAGAGTGCCGAATCTGCGCTCAACAAGGCCATGTCCCTGCACAACCTGGGACAGGACGAGGATGCGCTGACGGCAGCAGGAAAGGCGACGGAGATCCGTCAGGACTTTGTCGAGGCATGGAGGTACCGGGGGCTGATCCTTTCACATCTGGGAAGGTACCGGGAGGCCATCGAAGCAATTGATCGTGCGCTCTCCGGCGAGCCGAAGAATGCGCAGCTCCATTACCAGAAAGGCCGGGCTCTCGATGGCCTTGGCAGGCATGAGGACGCGATCCTCTCCTATGATACAGCGCTTGCTGCCAAGCCCGACTGTGTCCAGGCACGGATCCACAAGGGGGAGGCTCTAACGATACTGGGCAGGTTCCGCGATGCCGTCAAGGATTTCAAAAAAGTCCTTCTCGAGCACCCCGATAATGCCGATGCGTGGATCCTGAAAGGGCATGCACATTTTAACCTTGGCGATTACACCGAGGTGATCGATGCCTGCAACCATGCACTCAGATTAAACCCCTCCTCTGCTGATGCACTGCATTACAAAGGCCTCGCGTTGTATGAACTGGGCCGGTATGATGACGCGATCGAGTCACTGGGCCTTGCTGAACACATCGATTCGCATCTCGAAAAAGCGGTGTACCATCGCGGGGCGGCCCTCTTAAAACTCGAACGGTACAGTGACGCGATCCAGGCCTTTGACCGGGCCCTGGCTCTCGAACCGGGCCATGCTTCCACGCACCATCTCCGGGGTGTAGCCCTCGCGGCGCAGGGTATGTATACGGAGGCAATCCTCTCCTTTGAAAAAGCACTCATATATGATCCAAAAAGCGCAGAGTCTGCGCTCAACAAAGCTATAGCACTGCACAGTCTGGGACAGGACGAGGAATCAATCCAGGCTTCGGATTTAGCACTGGGGATCCAGCCTGATTTTGCCGAGGCATGGTATTACAAGGGCGTTGCTTTATCGGCCCTGCGGCGGTGCGCGGATGCCGTGCCGGCCCTCTCCCGTTCGCTCGAACTCGATAGCACTAATACGCATGCCTGGTTTGACCTGGGACTCAACCTGATGGAACTCCAGCGTTACGATGAGGCAGTCGCGGCATTTGATCGCGTTCTCGGTCTCGTCACGAATTATCCGCCGGCATACTTCCACAAGGGACAGGCTCTTACTTCTCTGGGGAGATACGAGGATGCAGTATCTGCATTTGACAACGCTCTTGCGATTACGCCCAGCGATGCCGGCATCCTCTCGGCAAAAGGCCATGCGCTCGAATCCCTGAAACGGTACCGGGAAGCAGCGGTGGCATTCGAAGAGGCAACCGGTGCAGACCCGGCAGCTGCTGACAATTTCTATCATCTCGGCCTTGCCTATATCGAACTCCACCGCGACGATAAAGCGATCGAAGCCTTTGCAAAAACCCTCAGGATAAACCCTGAGAACGCCGATGCGCTGGAGCAGGCCGGGACTGTACTGGCCCGGCTGGAGAAATACGAGAATGCCATAGAAATCTTTGACCGGTACCTCGGTCTCGGCCTGAAGAGTGCCCCCATCCTGTACGAGAAGGGCTGCGCGTACTTTGCTCTCACCAGGTACGAAGAGGCGATCTCTTCATTTGACCGTGCGCTCGAACTGGAAAATAACCATACTGGTGCGATGGTCAAAAAGGGACAGTCCCTTGCCAACCTCCAGCGGTATGAAGAGTCTGTCGCAATTCTCGATCGCGTTATCACGCTCGACCCCGAAAACGTAATTGCCCATTTTGTTATGGGCACCGCGCTCGTCCACCTTGCCCGGTACGAGGATGCCGTAATCGCGCTCGACCGTGCCCTTGAATTTGACGCGGGAAATGCACAGATCTATGCCTGCAAAGGATATGCTTTATACCGGCTCAACCGGTTCAAAGAGGCCGCAGAATCCTTTGCAAAGGCACAGAAGCGTGAGCCAAAGAATGCCTTCATCCTGATGCACCGGGGCAAATCCCTCCTCCACAATGAGCGTTGGGATGAGGGCATCGCGATATTTGACAAACTGATCGCCCTGGAGGGGAAAAATGCAGCAGCGTGGTACTTCAAGGGCATCGCGTACTCGCACATGGCGCTTCACAATGAGGCGCAGGAATCGTTTGAACAAGCGATTGCCTTGGACGGAGAGTGTGCGGCAGCATGGTACCAAAAAGGGCTGGTGCTTTTCGAACGGGAACTCTTTGACGAGTCACTTCCAGCGTTTGGGCGGGCATTGGATCTCGCTCCTGCCAAGCAGGATTACGCGTTCCGGAAGGCGCTTGCCTCTTTCATGCTGGGACGGTACATGGATGCAGCCGGGATCTTTGATCTCGCACTGACCCTTGGCCCGGAAACCTCTGTCATCCAGTATTACCGGGGCAGGGCCCTTATGGAGACGGGTGAGCACACAAAGGCGCTCGATGCACTCAACAGGGCGCTCGCCCTTGAACCGGAGAACGTTTTCATATGGCTTGCAAAAGGCGGGGTGCTGCTTACCGAAAAAGACGGGGCCGGGGCCGTTTCTGCCTTTGATCAGGCACTGCTGCTCGATCCAAAATCCGTGGATGCCGCGTTCTCCAAAGGGGAAGCATTATCGCTTTTGGGAAATGACGAAGAGGCGATTCGCGCATACGACCTTGTCCTCGGTCTCGAACCGTCCTACCCGGAAGCAGCGTATAAGAAAGGGCTTGCGCTTTTGCGGCTGAAAAATTATGCCGGGGCGATTGAGGCGTTCGATCGGGCAATCCAGTTCATGCCTGAACATGCGTATGCGCACTACCAGCGGGGACTGGCCCTGTTTGCCCTTGGCAGGTATGAAAAAGCGATACGCTCCTTCAAACACGCACTCGAACACGATCCCTCTATAACAGATGCCTTGTTCCACACCGGTCTTGCCTATGCCGGGCTGCAGCCGGTATACACCAGCGCTTTCCGCATTTGACAAGATTCTCGAAACGGAGCCGCAGAACGCGGAAGTGCTCTACCATAAAGGGAGGATGCTTGCAAAACTTGCCCGGCCCGAAGAGGCCCTTGCTGTTCTCGAAGAATCCCTTGCTCTGGAAAACAACGTCTCTGATGTCTGGCTTCTCAAGGGAAGCGTGCTTCTTGACCAGGATCGGTTGGAGGATGCGCTCGAATCGTTCGATCGCGCACTCGCACTGACGCCGGAGAACAGCACGGCATGGTACCGGAAAGGGAAGACTTTTGCCGGGTTACACAAGTATCCTGACGCGATCCAGTGCTTTGACCGGGTCATTGCCGCAGATTCTGACTGCACGGCAGCCTGGTTCAGAAAAGGCAGCGTACTTCTCTCGAACGGGGATCTCAAGACAGCCATCGAAGCGCTCACCAAAGCCCTCGAACTCCGGCCCGAAAATGCCAACGGGTGGTATGACCGGGCCGTTGCGCTTGCAGGCCTTGGAAGGTTCGAAGAGGCAATCCCCTCCTATGACCGGGCCCTTTCCATCAACCCGAAATATACAAGCGCTTATTACGACAAGGGAAATGCACTTGCTCACCTCAGCCGGGACCGGCAGGCTATCGAGGCATTCGAGATGGCCTCCTCACTTGACCCGAATTTTTCTGCCGCACATTTCGAAAAGGGCCTCGCACTGGCCCGGCTTGCAAAGAATAAGGAGGCTGTTACGGCATTCGATGCCGCGATCGCCATCGATGCCACGAATGTCCCGGCATTCCTCAACAAGGGACTCGCTCTTACAAACCTGAAAAAGTTTGGGGACGCCGTTAACGCGTTCGATGCTGCAATCAGGTTGGACCCGGCAAACTATGAGGCATGGTTTGCCAAAGGCTATGCGCACTCCCGGTTACGGCATTATGACGAAGCGGTTGATGCCTTTGACCATTCCCTCGCTATAGACAAGAGCTGTTACCCTTCCTGGTACGAAAAGGGAGTGGCACTTGCTCGTCTCGGGAAGTATGATGATGCGGTCACTGCATTCTCGGATGCCCTCGACCGCGACGATACAAAACCGGATGCGCATTACGAGAAAGGCCGTGCGCTTCTCGAACTCGGACGCGACGAAGAGGCGGCCTCCTCGCTTGACCGTGTCCTCGCGCTTGACTCCGGGTTTGGGGATGCTGCCTGTTATCTTGGTCTTGCGCTCGAACGCCTCGGCCGGTTTACCGATGCAATCGCGGCATATGACCGGATGGTTGCATTGAAGCCGGATCACTTCGGAGCCTGGTACCACCGCGGCCTTTCCTCCGAGCGCCTGGGCAGAGATGATGATGCAGTTCAGGCGTTTGAGAAGGCCCGTCAGATCGACCCCCACGACCTCCCCCTGCTCTTTACTGATGGAAAGGCATGGTCCCGGCTTGGGCAATTTGAGGATGCAATCCATCTCTTCGACATCGCACTTGGGAGAGAACCCGAGAACGGTGAGATCCTCTTTGAGAAGGCAAAGGCATTGGCCTCGCTCGGACGGCATGATGAGGCGCAGGAAATATTCCGGCTTGCGTTCACCCAGATTACTGATAATTACGAACCTGCATTCCTCCGTGGTCTCTCACTTCTTGCACTCGAACGGTATGATGATGCTGATATGGCCTTCGATGCCGCCCTTGCCCTCAACCCGGCACTCCCTGAGATCTGGGTTAAAAAAGGCGGGGCGCTGATGCATTCGGGCCATTACGAGGGGGCGGTTGCAGCATTTGACCATGCAATAGACCATCGGCCGGAAGATACCGGAGCGTACCTGGAGCGGGGGAGGGCTCTTGCTGCGCTCAATAAAAACGATGAAGCCATCGAATCTTTCGATCGGGTACTTGAGCTTGCGCCATCGGATCCGGTAGCGAATTTCGAACGTGGGAGAACACTTTTCTATGCCGGGAAATACGGGGATGCTGTTGCGGCGCTCGATATCGCCCTTGCCGGTGATCCAAAGAACCCCGGCGCCCTTTACTTCCGGGCCGCCTCGCTTGCCGCACTGGAACGGTATGGGGAGGCAGCAGACGCATTTGAGCGTCTTCTCGTATATACCCCGGAAAATGCTGACGCATGGTTCGAACAGGGTTGTGTACTGACCCGGCTCCGGCACTTTGATGACGCAATTGCCGCGTTCGATCAGGTTCTCCACCTCGTGCCAGAGCATTTCGACGCGCAGTTCCAGAAAGCCCGCTCGCTCGACAGGCTCGGCCGGTACCGGGAGGCAATAATCTGCTATTCCGCGGCCCTTGCTCTGCGGCCATCCGATGCAAAGACTCATTTTTACCAGGGTGCAGCCCTTGCGCATGATGGACGTACCGAAGATGCGGCAAAAGCATTTGACGCGTCACTGGAGATCGATCCCGTCTTTTCCGACGCGCTCTTCGAGAAGGGGAAGGCTCTTGCTGCGCTCGGGATGTTCCGTGAGGCGGTTAAGACCTTCGACAAGACCCTGCTCATCGATAAGAATTATGCGGGGGTTTATTTCCACAAAGGACTTGCTCTTGCTGAGCTGGGAAGACATGATGAAGCAATCCTTGCCTTCAACAAAGACATCGATCTCGATGCCGGCAACACTGAGGCATTCTACCGCAAAGGCATCTCTCTTGCCGCAACCGGAAAACTCGATACGGCGATTGAGGCATTCGATCACGTTATCCAGTCAGATCCCGGGTCTGTACCGGGATGGCTCAACAGGGGAATGGTCCTTTTCGACCTTGGCAGGTACAACGATGCCATTGGATCGTACAAGAAAATATTGGAGATCGATCCCAGAAATGCCGATGCCTGGTACCTGATGGGACGGGCGCTTCTTGCACTCAACACCTTTGAGGAGGCGGTTGCGGCGTTCGACCGGGCGCTCGAAATAAAACCGGATTTTGTCGAAGCGTACTATTATAAGGGACGGACGCTCTTCGAATTGGCCATGTTCAGCGAGGCCGTCATTGCGTACGACAGCACGCTTGCACTGCACCACAAGCATGACGAAGCGCTTTACCATAAGGGGATGGCACTCCTCCGGCTCCAGAAACCCGGGGATGCGGCCGCCGCCTTTGATCTGGCGCTCCGGCTCCGGCCAAACTATGCCTATGTCTGGACCGGGAAAGGGATGGCCCTCGCAGCACTTGACCGTCACAAAGACGCCATCGCGTGCTTTACCAAGGCAACCAGCCTTGACAAAAAGGATGCACGTGCCTATTACCAATCCGGGCTCTCATTTTCTGCACTGGGCCGTTACCAGGAAGCAATCAAGAACTTCGATGCAGCGCTTGTCCAGCATCCGAAATGTGCCAAGGCATTCTACGCAAAGGGCCGGGCACTGTGCGGTGTCGCCATGTACCATGAGGCGATTACGGCATTCGACCAGGCGATCAGAGAACAGGCTGACTATCCCGAAGCCTGGCTCTACCGGGGAATAGCCGAGGCGAACCTGGACCGGTATGACGAAGCACTTGACTGCTATAGCCGCGCCCTTGCTTTCAATCCCTCCTATGCACCTGCGCTTCTCAACCAGGGAAGAGCGCTGGTCCACCTCGAACGGACCGGGGAGGCACTCGCTGCGTTTGAGAAGGTGATTGCCCTCCAGCCGGAATCGGCAGACGCGTTCTACTTTAAGGGACTTGCCCTCCTGAAGCGAAAACAGGATGATGAGGCAGTCGATGCATTCAACCGTGCACTTGCGATCAACCGTCAATACGCAGAGGCATATCATTACAAAGGGGTCGCTCTTGCACGTCGGGGACAATACGAGGAGGCAGTGGCATCGTTCGATTCAGCACTGAAGATCAAGAGCGATTCCCCTGAGGCCCTCTATGAGAAGGGACGAGCCCTTTTCCACCTGGAAAAGTTCAAGGAAGCGCTTGCGGTCTATGACCAGGCATTATCCACAAGTCCCGGCTATGCCGATGCCATCTTCCAGAAGGGGAGGGCCTATATTGCGCTCCAGAATCCTGACGGGGCTATCCGGGCATTCGATCGTGCACTTGAAGTCAATCCGTCGTGTTACCAGGCGCATTACTGGAAGGCAAGGACGCTCTACGACGAAGGCAGTTATGATGCGGCCATCACTGAGTACGACCGCGCAATTGCCGTAAAACCAAATTCAGCCGAGATCTATCGGGACCGGGGCCTTGCTTATGCGGCGATCGAACAGTATCGCGAAGCGATCAAATCCTACGACCAAGCACTGGAACTCGACACTCATGGTGCCGACGCATTCTCACACAAGGGGGCCTCCCTTGCTGAACTTGGTATGTACCGTGATGCGCTGGATGCATTCGAGAAAGCGCTCGAAAAGAACCCGGGCCTTGCTGCAGCCTGGTTTGGCAAAGGAAATGTCCTCTACGATCTCGGGAAATTCGCTGAGGCACGCGATGCGTATGATGAAGGACTGAGGCTTGACCCGGAGAATGCGGTTGGCTGGACCCGCCGGGGGATGACCTTTGCCGGCCTGCAGGACCACAAGACCGCTATCGAATCCTATGACCGGGCCCTTGGAATCGACCCCTCGTTTTCGATTGCGTACTTCACCCGGGGCAGCGCTTTTGAGGCGCTCGGGCAGTACGAGGATGCGGCGGAATCTTTCAGGGCCATGATCTCACTGCAACCGGATTTTGTAGATGCATGGATCCACCAGGGGCGTGCCCTGCAGGAACTGGAGAAATATCCTGAAGCTCTGACCTCCTTCAAACGTGCCCTTGAGATAGACCCTTCGCGAAGGGAGGTATGGACTGACGTTGGTGCAACGCTGGACAGACTGGGTAAACATGAGGATGCAAAGATCTGTTACGAAAAAGCGCAGTGAAGACCCGGTACTGGGTTCTCTAGGTTGACCTTCTCTGCAGACGTTTTTAGAACCCATTGGATCAACATAATCCCCGTCGTCTCTCTGATCTGACTGGCTATCAAACTGCACATTCGAAGGCCATCCCATAGGAAAAATGTAGTAATATTCATTATCTCCCGTTCCGGATCGGGTACTATGCATAACGTTGTCAGCAGCAGGAAGATGGAGAACGGGATCGTCGTCTTCTGGGAAGAGGAGGGCGAGAAGAAATACGAGTCGTTCAATTACTCGGAACTCATCGATATGAGGATCAACGCGCTCGATCTTCTCGACCACCCGAAGTCCTACAAGGTCGATCCGAAAGCACATACCATCATCTCCGGGAAATAATCGCGAGAGCCGGATCCCCGGGAGATATGGGGCAGGTACGACAGGTTAAGGGATGAGCCGGATGCCTCTCCTGGTACCCCTATCGATCCTATTTTGGTGTACCGGCACTGATGTACTCTGCGTGAACCAGGAGTTTCCCCGGGGTGATCCTTGCACGAGGTCCGCCCGTGCAATCTTATTTGACATGGATAACACGCTCTTTGACCTTGTGGGGGCGCAGGTTGCCGCATGTGACAGCGTAGCGCACCACCTCGGCCATAATGATGGCGATGAACTGTTTTTGTATTTTCTCACCGGCTCCCATGGTTTTGAATCGACCGAAAATATCCGGCAATACATGGAGGAACGCAGGATCCCGATAAATGGCATGTTCGAGCAGGCCTGCCGGATCTATGCACGCGAGAAACTCCGTTACATCACGCCCTACCCGGGGGTAAGAAAGACGCTTGCAGCGATACGGAAACGGGGATATGCGATGGCGGTCGTGACCGATGCAGAGCATACCGACGCCACGCTCCGGCTTGAAAAATGCGGCCTTGCCTCCTTCTTTGACTGTATGATGACGTATGATAAGGTCGGGGTAAAAAAACCGGCCCCCGACCCGTTCCTTGCGGCCCTGGACGCGGTCAGCGCCCGACCGGAGGAGGCCCTCTTTATCGGCGACAGCCCGCGGAGGGATATCGAGCCCTGTAAACACCTGGGTATCCGCACGGTGTATGCGCGGTACAGGGACCGGTTCTCCAAGACCCGGGATCCTATCGGGGCCGATTTTGTGATCGACTGCATGGATGCACTCCTTTCTATCGTTGCGGACATCCCGGTCGCCCTTTCCCGTACCGGGCCGTAATAAACCCTGGATCGGGGAAAATTAAGGCCCGGTTGAACAAAATCCTGACCAAAAATTAAAAAAGCCACAGGTTCTATAAAAATTATGTTTGTTCCATCGAGGATCTTTTTCACCAAGGGGGTGGGAATTCATAAAGATCGACTTGCGTCGTTCGAGCTGGCGCTGCGCAAAGCCGGTATCGAAAAATGCAACCTTGTTTACGTGTCGAGCATTTTCCCTCCCAAATGCAAACAGATCCCCTCCCGCACCGGCCTGCGTGAACTTCAGTCCGGCGGCATCACGTTCTGCGTGATGGCAAGGAACGAGACAAACGAACCCAACCGGCTGGTCTCAGCCGCGGTCGGGCTCGCCCTCCCCAAGGATGTGGAAGAGTACGGCTACCTCTCCGAGCATCATGCCTATGGCGAGACTCAGGAACGGACCGGGGAATATGCCGAGGATCTTGCGGCGACGATGCTTGCGACCACGCTGGGCATCGAGTTCGATGCCAATGCTGCCTGGCAGGAACGCGAACAGACCTACAAGGCAAGTGGCAAGATCATCAGGACAAAACATGTCTGCCAGTCGGCGCAGGGTGACAAGAACGGCCTCTGGACGACTGTGATTGCGGTTGCGGTCTTTCTCTAGTCTTTACCCTCGTGGGAATTTGTCCCGCACCTTGTTTTTTGGAATCCTTGGCAGATATGCCGACTATTTCCCGGAATCCTTGAAGATCGTGACCCGGTCGTTTTTTTGTAAAACTTCAAGCGGCTGAGTTAAGGTTTTTCCGGAAATGATCATGGGGGTACCCCCAGTTTTTGCGGACAAGGGTGGTTGGGTTGATCGATTTTGAGATCGATCGGTCCGATCATTTTTTTTTGCGGAGCACAAAGCGGGGGGAGGGGGGCTACTTCCTGATCCGTGGGCGCTGATGATCGCCCCGATCAATTTTGAAATTGGCCGGACCGACCATCCCGTCTCGTCAGGAACTCCAGTGGAAGCGCATGTTGTGGCACTGGAATAAAAGAGGCCGCCCTGACCGGTTTTGAGATCGATCGGTCCGATCGGTTTTTTTGCGGACCGTACCATGGGGGGTAGGGGACGACCAATTTTTTTGGAAATTGCCTGGTCGCGGACCGGCCTTTTCTGAGAATCTCAGTGCAGCTGAGCCGGACATTTTCCGGAATCTCCGGTTCGTGATGCGGACTTTTCCGGAAATCTTCGGATCGGGCCGGATGATCCGGGTTGTGTGGAGGGGATACCGTGGGGGCTTTCGCCCCCACACCCCCTCGAACGAGGATTGCCGCCGCCCCCGAAGGGGCACCCCCGCGGCGGATCAAGAACCCCAGACCGGCGCTTAGCAAGAGGCACGAAAAAGCGCCCGTGCAACTCCCTGCGGGGCAGGGAGGGGGTGGAATCCCAACAGGAGTTTTTAGGAGCTTTGTGAATTAAATGATGCCCGACGCGCAAAACGCCTCGTCGGGTTTTGCGCTACGCACTTACCGGGATCCTAGGGTGAAAACGGGTAATGTAAAAGAGCTGGCACAATGAGAGAAGAGGATACCCGTTTACTCACTTGCCTGCCATGCCCCGGAGTGGCGCTCGCTGCGGGAAGGCATCAATAGGATTTTACCGATTTCCTGGCGACGGAGCAAAATTAACAGGTGTAGCTAGTGCATTTCCTGTGTTTATTTGTTCACTGAGTCCTCGCGTGCCATTTTTATCAGTTTTTCTGCAAGGACCCGGACTTCACGCCGGGCCGGGCTGGATTCCGGTATCTGCGAAACCGGGGTTGCCGCAAGATCCGCCGCTTCGACCGCAGGGTCTTCCGGAATAATCGCAATCGGGATTTCGTCACCAATATCCACCGGTGCAGCCCCGGTCTTGAACCGGTTGAATACCACATGGATCTTTTTCCGCTCAAGCCCGAGCTGGGTGGCGATCTCCCGGATCCGTGCGATCGTCCGGAGCCCCCGTGCCCCGGGGTCGCTCACGATCAAAAGCACATCCGGTTTTCCTATCGTGCCCCGGCTGATATGCTCCATGCCGGCCTCGGTGTCGATCACGAGAAAGCGGTACTCTCGTTCGAGCTGTTGCATGCATTCCGAGAGGAGATCGTTTGCAAAACAGTAACAGCCGGTCCCTTCTGGACGGCCCATTGCGACGAGATCAAACCCGTTTGCCTCCACTAGTGCCTGCCGGAACCGGAATCGTACATAATCATGCCGGTTCATGCCCGGCGGGATATTCCGGGAAAAAGCCTCTTCCCTCATGCTGCCCAGTGTCTCTTTCACTTCAA
The DNA here is from genome assembly GCA_963717525.1 of uncultured Methanoregulaceae archaeon. GTDB lineage: Archaea > Halobacteriota > Methanomicrobia > Methanomicrobiales > Methanospirillaceae > Methanoregula. Next base: position 889,057 of record OY970343.1, on the reverse strand, counting down.
CACCAAGGGCCTCGTGGAAGTTCGCGTTCGGGTCAGCATCAACGGCAAGGACCGGAATCTCGCCGGCATCGATGAAGGACCGGACAAGAAGGGAACTCACCGTGGTCTTCCCGGTCCCGCCTTTTCCGGAGAGCGCAATGGTAAACGGGCGCATGGTCATGGTGCCAGATCCTACACTCCTTTCAGGGAAGTTTTGCCTCTTTTCGGATCCTCTTTGAGATCTCGGATGCAGCCCGCTGGATCTCTCCTGCACCGTTCCGGTCCGCAAACCGGATCCCGCAGCTGGGCGTGATTAAAGAACGGGCATCGAAAAGTTCAACCGGGATCCGTTTTGTGATCTGGGTGCGTATTGCGCAGTACCGTGCATAGAGCGAATCGACAGTTTCTCCAGAAAAGATCTTGTATTCGGCAGGGACGATCCCCCATGCAACCACCCCTCCCCGTTCCATGTACGCCCCGATCGCGTCGGCATAAAGGAGGAATTCTGTTGCGGTCGTATAGGCGTCAAGGGAGATTACCGAGGGATCGAGACCGATGACAAAACCCCAGTCTGTGTTCGAGCAGCAGTGGATGCCAAGCCCTCCCCTGACGAGGGACGCAATATCCTGCCAGCCGGTTTTTACGGTCGCCCGGTCGAGTGGTACGACCGAGGATCCAAGCGATGCAAAATAGGGTTCGTTGAGAAGAACAAGGGTCTCTTTGATCCCGGTCCTTGCCTGCATCTCATGTTCGCACCACCGTGCCTTGAGTGCGATCATCTTCGAGAGGACATCGGCCAGCTGGGCATCGTAGTAGATCGGCCTTTTTTCTGCATCCACGACCTGCATCCCGAAAGTGACCGGCCCGGTCACCTGGCACTTGAGTACCTGCGCTTTCGGGAACTGCCGGGTCATCATCTCAGTAAATGCAGAGGCGTGTGCGGCATCAAGGCTGTACGGTAAAAAATTCTCCTCGACAAAATCCAGGTACACCTGCTCCATCGCGGAGGTGTTGTCCCGGGTGCTGTCGTAGAGCAGCCGGCCCTCCCTGATGAGCCGGCCCGGGAGCTGAGCGGAATCGTTGAAGACAATACTTTCGAGAAGCCCGCGATCCGGGAGTGTCGGTGCATAGGGAAAGTCGGGGAACACATCGAGAACGTCATCGCACGCGAGCACCGGGTCGGTGTGCGGGAGTGCGCCGATGCCGGTGGCACGGGAATACGGGGCCGGGATCATTTTTGACATCAGGATACCTCTTTTTTCTCGCGCAGGGAATCGAGGAGCGTCTGGACCCGGGGGAAGAGCGAGAGATCCGTGTGCGGGAGGAACGCGCTCGAGGTGTACTCATCCATGAAGGAGGGCTCTGCGTTGAGCTCGATGTACGCGATCCGGCCTGCGATGCCATCCAGAAGTTTTCTCTTCCTCCGGTTGATGAGCGCAAGATTTGCACCCGCCACGGCACCGTTTCCTATGTTTTTTATCCGGTCGAGATCGATCTCTGGAATCAGACCGACGATCGTCGCGTTCCTTTTATTGGTATAGTTGCCAAACGCACCGGCAAAGTAGATGGTAGCGATATCAAACCTCGTGACCCCGGCCTCTTTCATGAGGGTTACGCAGGCTGCGTGGATGGATGCCTTGCTCATGATCAGGTTCTTGATATCGTTTTCCGTGATTACGATGTCTTTTCCAATATCGGTCTCTCCAGCCCATGCGATCACGTACTCCGGGAAATGTGCGCCGGTTCGGATCCGGGGGTTAGTGCTCTCCGTATTGATCCGCCCGGTCCTGTCAATGACACCGGCAGAGAGCAGCTCGGCAAGGATGTCGATCAGACCGGAGCCGGTAAGACCCTTGGGTTTGATCCCGTTGATGGTGGAAAAGACCGGTTCCAGCGTTGCCGGATCGATGGTGATCTTGTCGATCGCACCGGGGTTTGCCCGCATGCCAAAGAGGACTTCCCCGCCTTCCAGCGCCGGCCCTGCCGCTCCTGCGCAGGAAAACATCCAGTCCCGGTTGCCAAGGACGACCTCGAAATTTGTCCCGATATCGATAAGAAGTGAGATCTCCTCTTTCTCGCTCATGCCGCAGGCAAGGATATCTGCGATGATATCGCCACCTATAAAATCACTGACGGCCGGGAAAGCAAAGAGCCCGCAGTTGTCGTTGCAGGTGATCCCAATCCGTGCAGCGGCTACCGAGAGCGCCCGCTGCACCACCGGGACATAAGGCTCCTTGATAATATACGCCGGGTCGATGCCCAGCAGCATGTGTGTCATCACCGTGTTGCCTGCAACCACGACTTCATAGATATCCTCCCGGTCGATCCCGGCAGCGTTGGAGGCCGAGGTCAGCGCCGCATTGATGCTCTCGACACCAAGTGTACGGAGTTTCTCGATCCCGTTCTTCTGGGCATAGTTGACCCGGGCAAGGATGTCCTCGCCACAGCTGATCTGCCGGTTGTAGTTGGAGGCAACCGCGGCCACTTTTCCCGATATGAGGTCCCAGAGGTACGCGACGACCGTAGTGGAACCAAGGTCGACTGCGGCACCGTAGAGCCGTTGCGAAGTATCGTTTTCCTGAAGATCGATAAGCCGGTAGCCCCCGGGTACAAGGGCTATGGTCCCGGTCACCTTCCAGTCGCTGTGCCTGAGCAGGGCGGGGATCTCGCGCATCACTTCGAGAGGTGCGTACATTTTCTCCGCGACTGGCCCGCCTTTCTTCTGGATCCCCCAGAGCAGGCGCGAAAGATCCGGGGACGGATCGGCAAGGGTCGGTGGCTGGAGTTCCACGTAATATTTTTTCACGGACGGGTGGAACTCAATCTCCGTATCTATCCCGTCGATCAGGATCTTCTGTTCCTGGATCAGGGTGCTCTCGGGGATAAAAACCTGCAGATCCCCCTGGATCGTGGTCACACAGGCAAGACAGGCGCCTTTTTTCAGTTCCTCCTCAGTAAAGAACCGCCCGAACTTCTGCCGGTCGAACTCGGTCTTTGCCGGACTGGACAAAAACCACGCATTTCCCGCATTTACCTACTCCGCCGCAGACGACGTTCATGTTGATCCCGGCACGCTGGGCGGCGTCAAGGATGGTCGTCCCGCGGGGGGCATCGATCTTACGGTAACTGGGAAAGAAGGTAACGGTACGCATTTAAGGCTTCCATTCCTGCACGAGAAATTCGCCGATCTCTGCTGCATCACGGGGTCCGACGAGCACTTTCCAGCCGGTCGCCTCTTCAATCCTCCCCGAGAGGGGGGCAGCGTAGCCGGGGATAATCAGTTTCCGGTGCGATACCTCGTTTTCGACCCCGAACTTTTTTATCGCGTCCCGAACCAGCATCTCGTTGAGCTTGCCTGCCGCTACCGAGGTGAGCACCGAGAGCCCTTCAGTATCGACGATCAGCATGAAACAGGGAATGTGCGTGGATTCAAGGTATCCTTGGAGCGTGAAGTAGGTCAGGGAGAAGTTGACCGTCATAAGCACAGGGGCATCCTTTCCGGGCGTCCCGACACGGTAGAGCCCGGGATTCATCTGGATGGGTTTCTGCGGATCGGTGTAGATGTTCTGGCGGAGGGTAAGTGCTGCCTTTGCGGAGGCCGGTGCGAGGGGTTTTGTCACGATCACGGAGGCGTACTTGACGATCCCCAGGGCAATTGCCGCATCTTCGTCATCAAACGCCATTGCGTCAAGGTACACCGGGAACCCGAGATCCGGGACTGTTCGGGTGATGGTGAGCTGCCGTATTGCCGTCGACCGGTACAGGAAATCCCCAAGGGTCTTCGGCTCGAGATCCAAGACAATATTTTGTACCCCTTCGGCAGCGCAGTCTTTAGTGAGCCGGGCCAACCCGTCGAGGGTTGGCGCCCTGACAACGAGACGGCACCCGTACTGCTTTGCAAGCGCACACATCTGCCGGTAGTTTTCCGGTGTTGCTGCGCAGATCAGGGGGCGGTAGCTTCCGCACTGCACGAGTGCGGCAGCAAGGGCGGCCGGGTTCTCCGTGACAAGGACTTCTGGGAGGCCGGCGGTTTTCTCCACGGCGGCAACTGCCTTTGTATATGCTTCGACGGTTCCGCTCGTATTGACAATTGCTGTCCCGTTGAATTTCAGATCGGCCCCGACCCGGGTCAGCGTTTCATCCCTTACCCGTGCGGTCACTGCCGCGATCTCCTCTTCGCTCTGCGTATCAAAGACCGCAAACATGATGCCCGGGGGATGGTAGAAGGTTTTGTCGTGACGGTAGAGGACGAACTCCTCGCCGACCGCAAACGAGCGTTCCCCAACCCCGAGTTTTACGAGTTTGATCGGCGGCCGGGTCGTTGCGCCGAGAACGGATTTTGCATTATCATCGAGATACGGGCAGAGATCGAGGTCTGCTTTCCCGGCCGCAAGTTTCATCGCAAAAGTCAGGCAGGTGGGGTCTCCGCACTCCTTGCAGTTTTTTTTGGGCAGGAGCTTATAGATATCAAGGGCCTTGAGTGGCATGTCTATGCTCCTCCTGTTCGCGTGTTGAGCGCAGCAAAGGCAGCTTTGAGGCGCTTTACCGTGTCCGGGTGGCGGACACAGACGATCTCCGCCCCGGCAATCAGCTGCCGCAAGGCTTGTGGTGAATTCCCACTCCACCGCGATGGCGTCCCTGGTACCGGCGTCCGCTTCGCGTACTTCTTTTATCGAGAGCGAGTCAGACGGGGCGCAGATCATCGGCATCGCGAGATCCGCATCGCCCTTGAGTGCAGAGAACCGGATCCGCTCCATCGCAGAATACGAATACTCAAAACCATAACCAAGCGCTCCGGTGTAGGGATCGATAACAATGTGGTCCCGTGGCACGCCGATCTCCTTGAGGAGGATGTTGAGCTGCTTTGCAAGGTTGATATCGATGGGGGACTGGGCAATGATCGCGTGGTTGTACGCAAGGGCTGCAGCCGCGATGCTCCGGTACCGTCCCGCTTCTGCGGTGCCCAGCAGCAGGCGTTCGCCCTGCCCGGCCTCACCGCATTTCTGGAAGACTTCGCTGTCGATCTTCGGCTCGTTGCTTCCCTCGACAATAAGCGGCAGACTGGTCGATGCAAGGACTGCTTCAGTCGTTTTCCCGAGAGAAGGGATATCGGAAAAATCCCGCCGCCTGGTGCTCGTCAGGCAGAGCCTGACGAGGTCTGCCCCGTAGGTGGTCTCTGCCGTCTTTGCCCACGCAGCCGGGTCGTGGACGAGATCCCCGCAGAAATCGTTGACAATTGGGGACCAGTACAGGGGGTCATCGCAGATCTCGAAGACAACGAGGGGTGAGGGGAACGTTCTCTCTTTTTCCATAAAAGGAAGCGTGGTGCCACCGCCTATCCGGTACGACCGTGAGCGGGTACCCCCCTCAGAACGGGTTGCACCAAGGACGACCTCTCCTACCGAGCCGGTCCAGCCAAAATTCGGTTCAGGTATCATCGCGCATCTCACATAAGGGGTTTCATCGCAAGAGCCGGGTGGCCGACACGGGCGAGGAATGCTGCCAGGTCTTCGAGGGTGGGGGCTGAATTTTCATCTGCGATCTTATCAAAAAGGTCAGGATGTCCCTTGGCCGCAAGCAACGGGGCAAGCCGGGGTTTGAGTTCCTCTTTTAACTGCGAGGGCATCCAGACAAGGCGTTCGATCCCCCCCTCTCCCTGGAGGAACCGGTCCGAGAGGATATAATTTTTCGAGATTCCGGCAAAGCCCGGGGTCTGGGCGCCCCCGCCTATGGTTCCGGCAAGGGTCGAGAAGCTCATGCCGGATGGGGTCATTCCCTTGTATTCCCGGTTGACGACCATGATCCCGTTGACCTCAGGGAGCATCAGGGCTATGACCTCAAAACACCCGCAGCAGGTCATGGGAAATTCCATCACGCTGTACAGTGAACACCGCTCTATCTCTCCGTGGCTGGCCTTCTTGACAAACCGGTTTACCCCTTCGAACTCGCCGTTCTGGGCATTGATGAGCGCCCCTCTTTCGACCGGCTGGTTTGCGCCGGACGGGGACATCTCGTATGCAATCTTCCCGTCAAGCCAGTCTGATCGCCCCGCAGAGCGCCGGCCGTTCCGGCGTGATCACGCAGACGTGATTGGGAGCAAACGTCTGGCAGAGCGTACAGGAATAATAGGTTCCAACGTCGTTATCCCGCATGCCCTTGATGCGAGCATCACGGTCTTCGTAGATCTTCTCTGCGTCCTTCTTTCCTGCAAGCACCTTTTCCGGGTCTGTGATGAGCGTAACGGCGACTGCATCGAGGAGCTGGGGGAAGTCCATCCGGAACTTGCCCGCAAGGAGTTTTCCGAGGTGTTCGATCTTCACCCCTTTTGTAAACGCTTCTTTTGATATCCGCACCCAGATGAGATCCCGCTGGGCAACGTGCCATGATCCCTCACCGTAATTGATAAAATTGTGGATCCTCCGTTCGAGCACCGGCTCGTAGTCCTTCTTCATCGTCTTCCCTGCCACTTCGACGATGATGCCCAAGGGATATGCCCCGCCCTCCTTCATGGAACCGATCTCAGGCCCGATGACGGTTACCTTCCCATCTGTAATCTCGCCGGGATTTTTCATCCGCAGCAGTTCAAATGCGGGCGAGCGGCCTCCGCCAAACTCGACCTGCATCTCCTCTTTTCTTATGCTCTTTCCCTCAAAAGCAGGAGAGCAGCCCATCGGTATGGGGATAGCCGTTACCGTGACCCGGATTCCCTTGAGTTCCATGCCTTTACGCACGACATCATCGGTAGTGGCAGGGATCCATTCCCCTCCCTCATATCCACCCAGCGAAAGGATCGGGAACCCCAGTACACGCATGCCGTCAACAAATGCTACTTCCTCATCAGAAAGTCCGGGAAAGACAACGACGATGGCTTTTGCGCGTTCAGCAGCGTACGAGAGGAGACGCCCGGCATCTCCCGGCGAGACGCCTCCGAACATCATCGCGACCCGTGCGATGATATCAACAAAATGGACGCTGTGGAGGGGTTGGGACCCAAGGGGGATGAGCCGGTAATCAAGGCCCAGTTTCACACCGGCGGAAGAGAGGGAAGGGATAACACCGCCGGCAAGGAACGTGAGCATGTATTTTTCCTGGAGCTCGCGGCAGATCGCCGCAGCACCTCCGGCACTGTTCGGGGTTCCAACGATGAGTGCCATGCCGAGAATACTCCCATCCACCAGAGAGTACCCGAGCTTCCGGATCACCGTGTCGCTGATAAAACCCGTATACGGGGCAGGCTCCTTTCCTGTCGCCACTGTCGCTGCAGCGAGCAGGCATTCTGATGCTACCAGCGGGTTGTTACTGGTCTTTGCAAGAACGTCTGAAGCGGCGTTCCTGTCATGGACCGCAATTCCCGTCAGTGCAAACGAGATCGGAAGATGATATGCAGTTTCATCGTAAGAGAATTCGCGCGATATTTGGGATATTTTACTTTTAAGCTGCTCATTTCCGGTTTTTCTGGCCAGGATGACGTCGGTCACGTTAATCCCTCTGTTTATGGGGTATTTGCGCAACTATAGATATAGTTTCGTTATTAGTGCAATTTCCTGACGGGGATTGGGTAATTTGAAAAGAGCGTCATTCAGGTGAAATAAAAAGGACAACAATGTTTATTCTCTTATGAATATATTCTCTTTAAGGTGAAGATGAAAATGTGCTCCAGAAAATTCCCGGAATTATGTTCCGGCCTCTTTCTTTTGATCATCCTGACAGTGTGCATCATGCCGGTACAGGCACAAACGGGAAGCGTATCCATCGCTTACCGGGGAAATGGGGGTTATAACGTCGGTGACAGCGTCATATTCGATGGCAGGAACACTGTGGGCAACATGACCGTGATCACTGTCACCGGCCCGGGCCTTCCGGCAGCAGGGGTTCCCCCTTATAACTTAACCGGTACAGCGGGAACCGGGAACATTGTTGTCACAGACTCCTCGGGGACATGGTCATATGTCTGGGATTCTTCCCGCGCAGTGGGGGCCGACATCCTGTACACGGCAGGATACAGATTCACGGTATATGATCTGAGTAATCCGCAAATTAAGGCCACTGCCTCCATCTTCTTAAGACAACCGGAATTTTATGCAACCATCACTCCCAATCCCGCTGTTCTCAATGATTATATACAGGTGACAGGAAAGGTGGAATCAGCGGCAGACACCATTGAAATCGATGTGATGGACGCTTCCGGGAACAAGGTGCATACATTCGCCTCGCCGGTCAGCGCCGGAGGGTACTTCCAGTATGGGTTCCATGTTGATATGCCTCCAGGTGTATATACGGTTTCGATCAGCAGCCCCTCACTGTCAAACAGCCTGACTGAGACGCTGACAATCGTTGCCTCAAATATAAACCTGACTTCATCGGAAACCGTTAGTACCGCTCCTGTTTCCCTTCCTGAAACAACAATGACCGGAACGCCGGCGGTTCCACAGGCAACGCCCGCCCCGTCTCCCAACTCGGGGACCCTTGTTATTTCGTCGGTTCCGGCAGGCGCCTCCGTTTATCTTGATTCCGCCCTGGTCGGAACTTCACCGGTAACATTGAACGGCGTAACAACCGGGACGCACCTGGTTGAAATCAAATCTCCCGGCTACCTGACTGTTTCGATGGATGTGGTAGTCTCAGAGAACTCACCGACGGAGATCTCACCCGAGATGGTGAAAGCGCCCTTCGGACTCCCGCTCTCTCCCCTGGTAGCAATTGGCGGCTGTCTTGGGGCAGCAGCCCTGGTAATTGCCGCACGGAAAAAATAAGATCAAACTCAGGCCCGCCCGATTGCCGGTCAAAGACCAGCGTTGGAATTATTTTTACCGTAATCTATAACCAGACCAGGTACCTATTTTAATCCTGCATACGGGGCTGGCACTTGTGAAGAAATTTGGTTTTATCGCACATATGCCTGATGAACCCGGTTCTCTTGAGAGTGCTGCCAGGGTTATAACCAAATATAACGGCAATATAAACCGAATCCAGTATGACCGTAGGATAGACCCCTGCACCGTCTTTTATGAAGTGACAGCGACCGAAGATGATTATACGAAGATCACACGTGACCTTGAGGCAATCGGGTACCTCCAGACCTCCTTGCAACCGTTGAGTTTTCTCAAATTCTTTGTGCACCTGCCTCATACGCCGGGATCGCTCAGCCGGTTCCTGAGATATACTACTGAGTCCGGCGCAAATATCGGATTTATCGATTTTGATGATACCGGACGACACCCTGACCAGCTGACTGTCAGCCTAAACCTCGAAGACCCGGCATCTGTCGACAAGCTCCTCGATCAGCTTAAATCCCGGTACCACCTTGAGATCATCGAATATGATACCACCGGAAAACATCTCGACGATACCATCTTCTATGTAAGGTTTGCTCAGGAGATACGGGACCTGATAGGTGAATCCGAAAATACGTTCCTTCTTTCATTTCTTGCCGATACAAACCACATCGCACAGGAACTGATGAACCGGGGAAGCGATCCCCGTCAGGTTTTTGACAGCGTACTTCTGACGGGCCGGACATTGCATGCCACCACTGGCAGGAATTTCTACGCAGATGTCCAGAAGATTAATATCACCCCGCAGGTCGACCTCTTCTGTTTCCAGCTGCCCTGTGGTGGGAGCATCTATGTCCTTACCTCAGAAAAGGATACCCTGATGATCGATACCGGGTATGGTATCTACCACGATGATGTCATGGCTATGTTTTCCCACTTTGGCCTTGGGGACGAAAACCGGTTAACCCAACTGATCATCTCCCATGCAGATGCCGATCACTGCGGGGCGGGAGGATTTTTCCCGATATGCGCCCTCATGCATACGGGGACCCGGGACATAATAAAAACAAATAACCGCGCTTATGGCTCCCGGAACGAGCATTCTGTTCTCGAAGCGTTTTACACCAAGATGATTAACCTTTTTTCCCGGTTCCGGCCGCCCAAAAAGGTGACCTGCCTGCCGCAGGCTGGAACAGAGGCGCGCAGCATCTTTCCCGTCCTTGGGACCGTCACCATTGGCGACCTCAAGCTTGAGGTGCTCGAAGGGTTGGGGGGTCATACCCACGGACAGATCTACCTGTATTCCGGGCTGGAAGGTCTGCTCTTCACTGCCGATGCCGTCATCAATTTTTCCAGCCTTACCCCGGAACGGGCGGCCTATAACTCCATTGCCGATTTTCTGGTCACCTCGGTGAATGTTGACAGCGATCTTGCACGCAGGGAACGAAAAGCACTTTTCGAACTTGCCGCAGAGACCGATAATCTTCTTGCTTCGAAGCAAAAACACTGCCTGATCTGTGGGGGCCATGGTGCAGTTTCCGTACTTGAAAATAGAAAACTTGTTCCTTATGTTGATATCCACCATTACACAGTGACAAATTCTTAAAAATACAGCACATTTTTGGGGAGGGATAGTTTCAGTTTCCTGTTAGACCACTATTTGCTGCCCAGCAGGTACGATATTCTCATCTACTATGGGATAGCACCATTCTTGCGAGCAGGATGGAAGACCACAGGGTTCAGGAAATGATGCAGCTGATGGCATCAAAGATCCGGGCGATCGCACATTCCATATCCGATTCGGATGTGGAGGCATTTCTTGCCGAGATCCTGAATGCACAGCGCATCTACGTGATGGGGGCAGGCCGGTCTGGACTGGTGGCAAAAGGATTTGCCATGCGCCTGATGCACCTCGGCCTTCAGTCATACGTTGTTGGAGAAACGATCACGCCGGCGCTCCGGAAAGGGGATGTCATTGTCGTCTTTTCGGGGTCCGGCAGGACAAAGACGGTGGCCGACATTGCTGAGACCGGAAAGGAGATCGGTGCGCACATCTGCCTCATCACCTCCAACGCCGACTCGCGGATCGGGAAGATTGCCGACTGCAAAGTGATCATCGAGAACCAGCGCGATGATGTCCGTGACGATGCGGCCGAGTTTGAGATCCGGCAGATGCTTGGCGATCATAAGTCGTTCGCACCTCTGGGGACTCTCTTTGAGACGACATCGATGATCTTCTCCGATGCCGTGATCTCCCGGCTCATGGAGATCACCAAGACAGATGAATCTGCGCTCAAGGACCGTCACGCAAATATCGAATAGGACAGGTCAGGGAGGAAAAGGATGAAAGAACAGTTTTCGCCCCGGGTGAAGGGCATAGAAATTTCCGGGATACGAAGGATCTTTGAAGCGGCAGGCCCGGACTCGATAAACCTCGGCCTCGGCCAGCCGGATTTTGATACGCCGCAGCACATCAAGGATGCAGCCATCGCCGCAATCCGGGCAGGAAAGACCGGGTACACTGCAAACACGGGGATTCCTGAGCTCAGGGACGCGATCTGCGCCAAGTTCAAAAAAGAGAACGGGCTGCAGTATGGCCCTGATCATATCCTGGTTACCGCAGGTGCAAGCGAGGCGCTCCATATCGTTATGCAGGCACTCGTGAGCGACGGGGATCCGGTACTCTGCGCCGACCCGGGTTTTGTTTCCTATGCGGCACTTGCAACGATTGCCGGCGGCCGGCCGATCGGCGTCCCGCTGGATGAAACGTTCCATATCGACCTCGTAAAGGCTCAGGCGCTCATGGACGGCGCCCGACTCTTTGTCCTTAATTCCCCTGCAAACCCGACCGGCGCCGTGGAGAGCGGGGAGTCGATTAAGGCGCTCGTTGAATATGCAAACGATGCCGGGGTTACGGTTGTCAGCGATGAGGTTTACGAACATTTCGTCTACGGGAAAAAGCATGTGAGTGCTGCCCGGTTTGGCGACAACGTGATCACGATAAACGCGGTAAGCAAGACGTACGCGATGACCGGCTGGCGACTCGGGTACCTTGCTGCCTCTCCCGAAGTTGTCGGCCAGTGCCTCAAGGTGCACCAGGTACTGCCAGGCATGTGCGACCTCGATCTCCCAGTATGCGGCGCTCGCAGCCTATACCGGAGACCAGGCACCGGTCCGCCAGATGAGGGATGAGTACCGTGCACGCCGCGACCTGCTTTGCAAAGGCCTTTTTGATATCGGTTTCTCCTTCCCGGTACCGGAAGGGGCGTTTTACGCGTTTGTGCCGATGAAACCGGCACTCGTGCAGAAGGTTATCGACAGTGGTGTTATTCTGACCCCGGGTTCGGCGTTTGGTGCAAACGCGCCGGACTATGCCCGGCTCAGTTATGCCGCCTCGCGGGAAAACCTCATGCGGGCCCTTGATAGGATCGGAACAGCAACAGGAGTGCAATAACATGGTCAAGGAACTTTTACGAAAATTGTCCAATACCCACGGTGTATCGGGCAGTGAAGGCAGCGTATTTGCCCTGATAAAGAAGGAACTCAAGGGGCATGTCGACGAGATCACCGAGGATCCCATGGGAAACCTTATCGCCGTCAAGCACGGCAACAAGTCGAAGGTGATGCTTGCCGCTCACATGGATGAGATCGGGCTCATGGTCAAGTATATCGATGACAAGGGCTTCCTCCGGTTTATCACGCTGGGCGGCTGGTATGCTCCGACCCTCTATAACCAGCGCGTCATCGTTCATGGAACAAAGGGCGACCGGTTCGGTGTCATTGGCGGCAAACCCCCGCACATGATGGACGAGGAGGAGCGCAAGAAAGGTGTGAAAACGGACGATATGTTCATTGATGTCGGGGCAAAAAACAAGGATGATGTCGCGGAACTCGGCATCGAGGTCGGGACGCCCATAACGATCGACCGGGAGTTCACCGAGCTCGCGAACAACCGTGTCACCGGGAAGGCGTTTGACAACCGGGCCGGTGTCGCGATGCTCGTAAAGACCATGCAGAAGATAAAGTCCCCCTTCACGGTCTATGCGGTATTTACCGTCCAAGAGGAGGTCGGGCTTAAGGGTGCAAAGACCAGTGCCTATACCATTGACCCCGACTGGGCCATTGCCACCGATGTCACTATTCCCGGGGATCACCCGGGCATCGATATGAAAGATGCGGCAGTCGAGATGGGAAAAGGTCCGGTCATTACTATCGTTGATAGCAGCGGGAGAGGACTTATCGCGAACCGCAAGGTTGTCCGGTGGCTGAAAGATACCGCTGAGTCTCACGCAATCCCGGTGCAGTTCGAAGTTGGTACCGGGGGGACGACCGATGCAACGTCCATTCATCTCTCCCGAGGCGGTGTACCGAGCACTACCATCAGCCCACCCACCCGGTACATCCACTCACCGGTTGAGGTACTGGACATCGGTGACATCGAAGCCGGTGTCAGTCTGCTGGTTGCGGCGCTCAAAACAAAACCGGCGCTGTAATTTTTTTATTTTCACGTTATCTCCACATATTCCTTTTTCATGCCACTGGTTTTTCGGATATCCTCCATACTGCTGCATCGGGATTGGGCATGTAGTTTAAAATGGCCTGATGCTGTAAGGAACGAGGCAGAACGGGAAATCCGGGATTCGTGAGGAGGGATAGCACCCGTTGCCTGTGACCCTCCTAAATATCCTCATTTTGATCGGCGCCTGACACAGATTGCTGTCTCAGATCTGCTGCACTGCACCCGGTATGTATCGCAGGAAGCATTTAATTCCATTCGATCCCTAGGACAGATCTGGAAAATCACGCAAAAATTGCTCTTTTTAAAACGATACATTATACTAGTGAGGCGCGCACGGGGATTAGGGGGGTCGTACGGCTATCAGGAGTGTGGAGTTATCTCATCTTTTCACGGTGACGGATTGTATCAGAATCAAGGAGAGATCAGATCAAAGGGAACATGCAATGATGGAAAATGGTACGCCCCGGCCGGGACTTGAACCCGGGTCAAAAGCTCCGCAGGCTTCTAGGATGTCCACTACCCCACCGGGACGTGTGTTTTATGGGTGCCTGCCTTATTTACATCGTTTTAATCGCTTAAATATCTCACCGTTAAAAAAATCGATAGATACGAAATTGCGAATCATCTCATTCAAAAAAAGGTATAATACCATTTTAACTACCAACTCGTAAAGAAAATTTGGACGAGGAACTGGTAAAAATATCATGCCCAAAATGCGATGTCAAAAAAGTTTACCTGCTCTCTAATGGGAAGAGGAAATGTTCCCTGTGCGAATATGAATTTATACTGCACCGGCTCCCCCTCTATCTTACAAAAGATCAATGGAAAGAAATTATCACATGGTTTCTCTTGGAGCAGAGCAGCCATAATATCTCAGTCTGGACCGGTCTTGAACGAAAACGAGTTCTGATGGCACTGACGTTGATTCGAACTGCACTCATAAAAGATGTACCGGAAATCTTTTCCGGCACCGTTGAAGTGGATGAAACCTACCTCGGGAGTCAATGGAAAAACAAACGAAAAACGATCCGAGATCACGGCACTAAACGGGGAAGAGGAACGAAGAAACAACTGGTGTTGGGGATTTTTTGTCATAATGATACTGCCTGGGCCGAAGTTGTTGATGAAGTTGGAGCTGAAACTCTGCAACCACTTATCTCAAGGAAAGTTTCAACCGGTTCCATCATTTGTTCAGATACCTGGAAAGCATATACCGGTATCGCTTCACGTGGATACGTTCATCATCTTGTCAATCACGGTGAAAACCAGTATAGCGATGGAAAAGGAAATCATATCAATGGTCTGGAAGGATTCTGGGGGATACTTGAAAAGAAAACTGGTTTCAAAGGTGGTATCAGACAAGAAAAATTGCCTCTCTATTTAGGTGAGTATGTGTCATAGAAATGAAAATAATAATTATAAAGTGAAACGTATCATCAAGCTGTTGGGACACGAGGTTTAGTCACTAGAATGGGACTATACTCAAAAAAAATTATACCTCTCGCTCATTAGTCAGCCTGCACGTTTCCCGGCGTCCACGTGGGAGTGGCCGTTGTTGTCGGGTAAACCAGGTAATTTTGCGGATGCCCGTTCCAGTATTGGCATTGGGAGAATGTCTGGTTTTGCGGGTCATCAATATTACCTACCGGTTTTACCCATATACCGGTTGTTGCCGTGATGTTGTTCCCGGTCATCTCTATATGAAGGTCGCCTGAATTGAGAATAGGGCCGAGTGTCGCGTTGATATAGCCACTTAGAGGATTGGAAGCCCTGTATGGTGCAAACCCGTTGTCAAGATAGACATCACCCGTTTCATTATCCCGAACGGTAATCTCAAACCATGAATACGGGGCATAATCGGAGTACTGCAGGGTTACCCATTGGTCTCCACTACCACCCTGGTTTATTTCAACAGGCTTATTGACCGTGATGTTGAATGGAACAACAGAATACGTAATATACATTGGAGGGTTTTTCATGTCGAAAGATATCGCGGTTGTATTATAGGAGAAAAATTGAGTGTTCTGGTAGATGAGACACGACAGATCGGCAGATATGGGGGTAGGAGTCGCATAGGGATTACCCCCCTGACTACTACCGGCCTGAACACCAGAAGTACTAGTTACAAAAGGCGTAGCCGCATTAACATAGGATGAAGATGTTGGTGTCTCCTGAGCATTCGTTTCGGTGGCATAATAATTACCGGATGTCGATGAAGTCGTCGTTCCTTTTGGAGGTGTAACGCACCCGGCCACAAGGAGCATCAGAATGATGCCAGACGCAAGTACCGCACAACACATCTGCTTTGTCATCACTGATGTGTAGAGCTTTTTCTGTTATTTATGTATGCTTAAAAGATCATAATCCAGCATCACGAAACCTGTTACATTTCCCACGGTTGTAGGTATCATGGAACCGGATTCAGCAATTTCTTTAAAGGTTATATTTATCTCGATCCAAGAAACCCACTTAAAATAACTGGCCTGCAATCTTTTTGTGCCATAGTCTGACCTCCTCATACGCCAAAGAAAATACATAACCAAATACCATAATATAAAGAAACATATTTTTATTACCGTACAGGAGCCTCTTTGATGGGATCACCCCAAGCTAAAATAATTATCCTTATAATACTCCTCGCATGTCTCGCCGTCCCGGCGTTTGCCGGCACGAAGTATCTGGCCGGCAGCCCGAACCTGACGGCGTATATAGCCGGGGCGAACCAGTATACGGCGGGCAGCGACATCCAGATCCCGGTAGTGATCAAAAACACCGGTATAAACACGAACTATGAGGTAGCGCCGAACATTGTCGATCTGGCGGATGTTCCGACTACGGCGAAATTTGTCACGGTCGCCATGGGTGCGGGGGATGCCCCGGTGGTGATCAAATCCGATCCCCAGATGATTGGGGACATTGCGAGCCAGGCCCAGCAGACCGTGACGTTCTCCGCGAAGGTTAATGCCGATGCCGCGGGCGGCACGTATTATCTGCCGCTCAACATCAGTTACACCCAGTTCTCGAACGTCGACCAGTACGGCCTTGACACGTTCCGGTATTACTACGTGCCCGGCAACGTGACCATTACCGCCCCGCTGGTCATCAAGTCCGAGGTGATCCCGGAGGTTGTCTCAGCGACCTCCGGCCAGCTGGTTGCGGGTGCAAACGGCTACGTGAACCTGACCATCGCAAATATCGGGTCGCTTGACGGCGCCAAAGCAACCGTGGAGATCCTCCAGGACGATGACAGCCCGGTCAGTCCGGTCGACAGCAGCGTGTATATCGGTGCATTTCCCGCAGGCAGCACGGTCTCCTGCCAGTACAAGGTATCCGTGGCAAAGGATGCGGAGAACAAGACCTATCCCATAGATGTTGTTGTGATGTACCAGAATGACGAGGGAGATTTCGTTCCGTCACAGACCCAGGTCGTAGGTGTGGACATCGGCAATAAGGTTTCTTTTGCAATCCAGTCTCCCCCGGTCGAGATGAGCCCGGGCAGCAAGCGGACGATCCAGGTCGAATACCAGAACACCGGGGACTCCACGGTCTACAGCGCGGAGGCTCGTATCAGCGTGGTCGATCCGTTCACCAGTTCCTCCGATATCGCTTACCTTGGCGACCTCGCGCCGGGACAGTCCGCGGTGGCTTCCTATCAGATCAGCGTGGCAAGCGACGCGACTATCAAGGAATATGGCCTCGATTCCGAGATCCGGTACAATGATGCCCTCGACGATACCTACATCTCCGACCCGATGAAGATCTCTATCGACGTCAAAAACCTCTCCGGGATCCAGGGCATCGTCTCCAATCCCGTCTATATCTCCCTCATCGTCGCTGTGATCATCGGTATCATCTACACCCTAATTCATGCTAGGAGGAAACGGTAGCTCTCCATGTTACACCGGCTGTAATGTTTATCTGTTAATTATAATCTTTTTTTAACTGCACTGACCTTTGACGATTCCGGGAACTCAGTCTGGCAGAGGTTCCGTGTATTCCGTTTCTCGTATAGGGGAACATTCATGTGTGACTTGTTCTCCGGTAAGCACAGTGCGGCAACAGATTCATGAATCAAGCGGAGCAATCATCAGGTAATGACGGATATGCGAAGCGATAAAGTCAGGAAGGGGTACGAACGGGCGCCGAACCGTTCGCTTCTGCGATCGCTTGGGGTCACTGACCGGGAGATGAACCTTCCGTTTATCGGTATTGCCAATGCGTACAATACTATTGTTCCCGGCCATACTCATTTGCGCCAGCTTTCGGACAAGGTACATGAAGGCATTGCTGCCGCCGGGGGAGTTCCGTTTGAATTCGGTGTCATCGGTATCTGTGATGGGATTGCAATGGGACACGAAGGGATGAGATATTCTCTTCCCTCCCGGGAAAATATTGCGGATTCTATCGAACTCATGGCCCAGGCGCACCGTTTTGATGGCCTTGTGTGCGTCGGTACTTGTGACAAGATTGTTCCCGGGATGCTCATGGCTGCGGTCAGGACAAACATCCCGACGGTAATCGTAACTGGTGGGGCGATGCTCTCCGGGAGTATGGATGGAAAAGACCTCTCGCTCATCGATATATTTGAGGGAGTGGGAAAGGTTGCCGCAGGAACCATGGATGAGGCATCCTTGAAAGACCTGGAATGCTGCGCCATGCCCGGCTGTGGGAGCTGCCAGGGACTCTACACCGCAAACACGATGGCCTGCATGACCGAGACCATGGGGATGTCCCTGCCTGGCTGCGCAGCGATTCCCGCAGTGGACGCAGCAAAGCTGCGAATAGCCCGGGAGAGTGGCGAGGCTATTGTCCCTCTGGTAAAAAAGAATGTCACGCCGCGTGATATCGTTACCAGAAAGAGCCTGGAAAATGCGATCCGCGTGGATATGGCGCTTGGCGGTTCGACTAATACCGTGCTTCATCTCATGGCAATTGCAACCGAGGCCGAGATCCCACTCTCTCTTAAGGATTTCAACCGTATTGCTGATGAGATCCCGCATATCTGTCACATGCTCCCCGCCGGCCCCCACTCCATGCAGGCCCTGTACCGGGCCGGTGGTATTCCCGCGGTTCTCAAGCGCCTGGAAAAACATCTTGACAACTGCCTGACCGCTTCAGGGTCGACCATTCATGATATTGCACAGAATGCAGTGATCAAAAATGAAGATGTTATCAAGACGCTGGATGCACCGGTGAGCCCGGCGGGTGGCCTGCGTATCCTCTTTGGATCCCTGGCGCCCGATGGGGCTGTCGTCAAATCTGCAGCCGTCCCAAAAGAGATATGGAAACACACCGGTCCTGCCCGGGTCTTTGAGGCTGAGGAGCCTGCGATGAAAGCAATTCTTTCCCGGCAGATCTGTGAAGGTGATGTCCTCATCATAAGGAACGAAGGGCCGCGTGGCGGGCCTGGGATGCCGGAGATGCTCTCTGCGACATCAGCCCTGATGGGGGTTGGCTACAAAGACGTCGTGCTGATTACCGACGGTCGCTTCTCCGGGGGGACCCGTGGTCCCTGTATCGGGCACGTTGCCCCGGAGGCTGCGGTCGGGGGGCCTATTGCTTTTGTGCAGGAAGGAGATCTGATCGCTGTCGATCTCTTTGCCAGAACAATCGACCTGTTGGTCGATCCAAAAACTCTCCAGTTCCGGAAAGATTCATGGAGGCCGGTAGCCCGATCGCTGACCGGTGTCCTTGCCCGGTACGCAAAGACCGTTGAGCAGGCAAACCTTGGCGCAGTGCAGAGATAACCTCTCCCAATCTTCGGCCGGATATCCTTTTTGAGATGTCTGAAAAGTCGCACCCTAAAGACGTATTTTTATTTAATCAAAGGGAATTCGGAAATCCGGTTATTGTTCTGCCGGAACCGTCACGGATCCATGTTTACTGCATTAATATACAGTGTTGCATAATGGCATACTCTCACCACGATAGATCCATGCGGAACACCCATAAATCAAAGCGAGAATTATCGGGCTGGCAACCAGAGCAGCCAATGGTTCCATTTTCCCAGACACTCTCATTTATTTAGGATGAGAAGTCGTCAAGCTTAATCCCGAAACTCATATCAACCAATAGTGATTCAACCGTTGGGAGGTCAACGAGAAAAAAATTTCTTCAAAAACAGCTTGTTTCATGTTTATATGTAGCCGGGAAAAGGAAAAAAGTTATACGGGACCGGCACTCTCATAGAGGAGGGTAAGATACCGTGCTTCAAACAAGACAAGGAGCGGGAGGATTATGAGAAGTAGTAACCAGCCAATATAGGGGATCATCATACATATAACTTCTATAACTCCGATGATAATGACCATAATTATCAGAGCAACAAGATACGACACAAAGTCGATTTTCCCGATATGTGCAAAGATTGCATTGAAATTAAATGCTTCACCAAAGCTGTTCATTCGAGCAAACCGTACTACTGCAGTGGCTAATATGAGGCCGATAATGATCGAAACAATCACCAAAATTATAAAACCGAACAGAACTCCCCCTATTAGATTCATCATTTGAGCGGGATTTTCATGCCCGGCTGTTTTCAACGTCATAGTAGTGATGAATGTACTACCAAGAACTGCAAGTTCAATGATGATTATCGGAATTGCATAGATTAGCACGACAATGAAAAGTTTAATCCCTTCAATAAACATGCCCCCCCACTCATTGAGCTCAGGAGCTTTACTTGCACCACGGTAAATACGCATTATATAGCCTAAGACAAAAGGAAAGATTATGCAACTGACAATCAGCAATATCCAGTTTATCCACTTCCCAACGAGACCTTCTTTTGCGTATCCCAAAGAGTCTTTGACCAGTTTTCCAAATTCCATTTCATTCACCACAATGATTTAGGTTGAATCATCCATGACTATCCAGCCATAAATGATTTATATCAGGTATAAATACTTCGCAGAATATAAATTTATCCAAAAATTCGGTTCAAAACAAAAAAATACGCAAAAATTGTCAATGCCTGAAATATCTTACGCCGGTAAAGACCATGGCAACATTCAGCCGGTTTGCGGCTTCAATAACCTCCTTATCCCGGATGGATCCGCCCGGCTGCACGAGTGCTGTGGCACCGGCTTTCGCTGCCACTTCAAGCGTATCCGGAAAGGGGAGGAATGCGTCTGAAGCAACGGCGGATCCTGCAAGAGGGGCACATGCCTTCTCAATAGCGATCTTTGCCGAATCAACCCGGCTCATCTGGCCGGCGCCGATACCGAGAGGTACGTTTCTGGTCGGCAAAGATGATTGTGTTGCTCTTGGTGTGCTTGCAGACTTTCCATGCGATCCGCAGTGCCTGCATCTCATCAGTGGTCGGATCACGGTCGGTGATCACGCTCCAGTTCTCCTGGTATGGCAATGTCCGCTGTACCAGGATGCCCCCGTCAATGGTGCGCACTTCGTCCGCATTCACACGATCCGGGAGGACAAGCACCCGCATATTCTCTTTGGATTTCATCGCATCGAGCGCGTGCTTCGTAAATGACGGAGAGACCACGACCTCCACAAACGTGGAGTCGATCGCTTCGGCGAGTTTCTTGTCGACTTCTCGGTTGAGGGATACCACCGAACCATAGGCAGATACCGGATCAACCTCGCGGGCAGACAGGTAGGCATCAAGAATATCCGTACCGATCGAGACCCCGCAGGGATTATTGTGTTTGACAATAACCGCAGCAGGCTCCTCGAACTCCGCTAACAGGGCGGTGCCGGCATTGACATCAAGATAATTGTTGTAAGACATCTGCCTGCCCTGGAGGGGTTCCGTACCTGCTATACTAGTAGTGCCGTAAACTGCTGCCTGCTGGTGTGGATTCTCTCCATACCTGAGCATACGGCCGTTCGTGAACTGGAGCGAGAGGGTAGGTGGAAAGGTCATATCCAGATTCGAAAGGTAGTTGCTGATAGCGGCATCATAGGCAGCAGTCCGGGCAAACGCTTTTTTTGCCAGCATCAGTCGCTGTTCGGGTAAAAAACCGGCACCGCTGATGGTTTTAATTACTTCCGGGTAATCTGACGGGTCGACAACCACCGCGACATCCCTGAAATTTTTTGCCGCAGCCCGGATCATAGCCGGACCCCCCACATCGATATATTCTATCAGTTTTTCAAGAGCCATGGACTGTCCTGACATCTTTTCGAAAGGGTACAGGTTTACGACCAGCAGATCGATCCGGTTGATCCCATACCGGGCCATGACAGCATCATCGATTTGTCGCCTTCCCAAGAGACCCCCGTGAACCTTGGGATGGAGCGTCTTGACCCGCCCATCCATCATTTCGGGAAAACCTGTATAATTCGATACTTCAGTGAATGGGACACCTGTCTGGGCAAGCACCTTGCCGGTCCCCCGGAACTCAGGATACTGAACTTGTTTCTGACCAGTCCCTGCGCAAGTTCCACGATCCCGGTTTTATCCCATACTGAAAGAAGCGCCCATTTCATGATGATATGTATGCTGATCGTGGCCAAAAAAGGTATGCGATGCAAAATCCCCAGAGACCCAAAGGCGTGGACCGGTTAAATAGCGCTGCACTAAATCCTTGTTTTTTCCCGGAACGGGCACAAAGGCCCTTTGGATTGGGGAGAACTTCGCAGTTTAGGCTGATCCCTCCCAAAAAGGGATTAAATCCGAAAGATACAGTCGGAGATTTACACCAATTATTTATATAGAACCACAATTCAATAAATAATGGAACATTGGATCGGATGAACTATGGGAGACTACGATACCATGCCTGTGCCTGACGATAATGCGGCAGTGACGGAGACACCGGTATCACCGCCGCCTCAGCAACGTGATGAACTTGAAGATCAGAAAAAGCGGTTCGAAGAATTAAACGACCGATATCTCAGGCTCGCAGCGGATTTCGACAATTACCGGAAGCGGATAGCACGGGATCACGAGGCCCAAGCGCAGCATGCAAACGAACGCTTTGCAGTTGACATCCTGGAGATCGCGGACAACCTGGACCGGGCGCTGAAGGCCGATGAGGATCATCTCCGGATTGGCGTGGAACAGATCCGCGAGCTGCTTACCGGAATTCTTGCACGACATAGCATTACTTCCATAGATGCATTCAAAACATCCTTCGACCCGGCTTTGCATGAAGCCGTCGCACACATACCGTCTGAGGAAAGAGAGGGTATTGTGGTCGATGTTGTGTCACCCGGATACCGAATGCACAACAAAGTGATCCGGTACGCAAAGGTTGCAGTATCCAAAGGAAAACAATCACTCGATGAAATGAATATCTGAATATAAACTCACGAAGATTACCAAGGACTGATTCATATGGCAAATGAGAAAATTCTGGGTATCGACCTTGGGACCACCTTTTCCTGCATGTCAATTATGGAGGCGGGCAAACCCATCGTTATCCCTAACAGTGAAGGAGCCCGAACAACCCCGTCCGTTGTTGCATTTACCAAAGAAGGGGAGCGTCTTGTCGGAAGCCTTGCGAAACGCCAAGCCGTGGCCAACCCCCTGCGCACGATCCAGTCCATCAAGCGAAAGATGGGAACGTCCGAGAAGGTAAAGATTGGCAACAAAGAGTACACCCCCCAGGAAATTTCCGCGATGGTCCTCCAGAAACTTAAGGTCGATGCGGAGGCCTATCTTGGAGAAAAAATAACAAAAGCGGTTATCACCGTACCGGCGTATTTTAATGATGCTCAGAGGCAGGCCACAAAGGATGCCGGAAAGATTGCCGGCCTTGAAGTCCTGCGCATCATCAACGAACCAACCGCGAGTGCCCTTGCATACGGCATTGACAAGGAACAGGACGTTACGGTCCTTGTCTATGATCTCGGCGGGGGCACGTTCGATGTCTCCATCCTGACGCTAGGTGAAGGCGTGTTCGAGGTCAAAGCCACCGCGGGTAATAATCACCTCGGCGGTGACGATTTCGACAAACTTGTCACGGATTACCTTGTTGATGAGTTTAAGAAGAAGGAGGGTATTGACCTCAAAAACGATATCTACGCCATGCAGCGCCTGCGCGATGCATCGGAAAACGCAAAGATCGAGCTCTCCCAGCGCCAGGCGACCAACGTAAACCTGCCCTACATCACGACCGATGCAACCGGCCCCAAGTTCCTCAACATTGATCTGTCCCGTTCAAAACTTGAACAGCTCATTGGGGATCTCGTGAACTCCACGGTCGGGCCGGTCAACCAGGCATTGAGTGATGCCAAACTGACTGCAAAAGACATTGACCATGTTCTCCTTGTTGGCGGGTCAACCCGAATTCCCCTCGTGCAGGAAACGGTGAAAAAACTGCTGGGCAAGGAGCCTGACAAGGGTATTAACCCGGATGAATGTGTAGCGCTGGGAGCCGGCATCCAGGGTGCGGTGCTGACCGGGGAGACCAAGGATATTGTGCTCCTTGATGTGACCCCGCTCACGCTCGGTATCGAAACACTCGGCGGCATTTCAACCAAGCTTATCGAGCGCAATACCACGATCCCCACCCGGAAAAGTCAGATCTTCTCGACCGCGGCCGATGGGCAGACCAGTGTGGAGATCCATGTCGTGCAGGGAGAACGCGCCTTTGCAAAGGACAATTTTACGCTGGGTAAGTTTCAGCTCACGGGCATTCCGCCGGCTCCCCGCGGCATCCCGCAGATTGAGGTCACTTTCGATATTGATTCAAACGGTATCATCCACGTGTCGGCAAAGGATCTCGGGACCGGTAACGAGCAGGCAATCTCTATCAAGGGAGACAAGAAGCTCTCGGACGAAGATATCAAAAAAATGATGAACGCGGCAAAACAGTTCGAGGCCGAGGACAAGAAGAAGAAGGAGGAGATCGAGGTCAATAATCAGGCAGACACGGCAGTCTTTACTGCAGAAAAGATGCTTAAGGAGAGTGGCGATAAACTCGATACCGCTGATAGGCAGAAAGTTGAAGAGGGTGTTACTGCGGTAAAATCTGCCCTTGGCGGGGACAACCCGGACGAGATCA
The DNA here is from genome assembly GCA_963717525.1 of uncultured Methanoregulaceae archaeon. Lineage (GTDB taxonomy): Archaea > Halobacteriota > Methanomicrobia > Methanomicrobiales > Methanospirillaceae > Methanoregula. The sequence goes on along the minus strand of OY970343.1, from coordinate 864,812 downwards.
AGAAGTCCATGGAGACCCTGACTGAGGCAGTCTACGCTGCGACCACCAGGATCTACCAGAAGATGCAGGCCGAGCAGACTGCACAACAGCAGGGTGCACAGCCTGGCGGCAGTGACGGCCCCTCGTCAGCAGAACCGGAAAAGAAGACTGACGACAACGTAGTTAATGCAGATTACAAAGTCAAAGACGAGTGAACATTCATGGTCTCGGGCGATTATTATGACACCCTCGGAGTACCGAGGACGGCTGATGAGAAAGAGATCCAGAAAGCCTATCGCAACCTCGCCCGGAAATACCACCCGGATGTCTGCAAGGATCCGGGAGCGGAAGAGAAGTTCAAGTCTATCAACGAGGCATACAGCGTCCTCTCCGACGCACAGAAGCGGGCACAGTACGACAACATGGGCCACGAGACGTTTACCAATGCCTCGAAAGGATCCTATACCGGTGCAGGAGGCTATGGGGGCGGCGGCTTTTCCTCAGATTTCTCCGGTTTTGGGGATATCTTCGACTTTTTTGGTGGGAGCCAGCGCAGGTCGGGCCCGCAGCCCGGCGCCGATCTCCTGATGCGTATGCAGATCACGCTCGAAGAGGCAGTGGCGGGCACCGACAAGGAGATCGAGGTCCTGCACAGCGAGGCCTGTGCTGCATGCGGGGGATCGGGCAGCGAGACAAAAAAGACCAATGTCTGTCCCCGCTGTGGCGGAAGCGGGCAGATGCGCCAGACCCAGCAGTCCGTGTTCGGCCAGTTTGTCCGCATGACACCCTGTACCATGTGTGGCGGTCGGGGCAAGATCCCGGAGCGGCAGTGTCGTGAATGCCACGGTTCCGGTCATACCCGGGTAAAGCGCAAAGTCACAGTCCATATCCCTGCCGGCGTGGACAATGGGATGCGCCTGCGCATGGAGGGCTATGGGGAGGCTGGGGATTACGGTGCGTCAAACGGTGATCTCTTCATTGAGATGTTTGTGCTCCCCCACAAACGCTTTGAGCGCACCGGGGACAACCTCGAGACAGTGATTGAGATCTCCCCCACCCTCAGCTGTTCTTGGAACCACGGTCGAGGTTGAAACCATCGACAAACGCCACATCGACCTGAAGATTCCGGCCGGTATCCAGTTCAATACTGCGCTCCGGATCGCAGGAGAGGGGGTCAAGAGGCGCGGTAAACACGGCGATCTCCTTGTCAGAGTGAAGATTATCACCCCCAAAGGTGTATCGGGCGAGGCAAAGGATCTCTATCAGAAACTTGCTGAGCTTGAAGGCCATGATGACAAGGCAGGCGGGATATTCTCCGGGATCATGGGAAAGAAAAAGGGAAAGAAATAGTCCTTTTTAATCCTAAAAATTTTTTGCACCAGATTTTTGTGAGCAGAATTGCAGATTCGTCGCGGCTATATCGGATTATCTTTAAGGTTCGCAAACATGTTGAACTATTTTTGATATTTTCGTTCACGGTTTATGTTACCAATAAGGGGAGCACAAAACTGCCGAAATAATGCCCTGAAAACAAGACCATACTTATGAACAACCTTATCCATCCGGAAACCAAAAATTTTCCAGAATTGTAGTGGTGAATGCTGTGGACCTGTTCGATAACCCAAAACACCGGACATATATTATCCTTGCACTTCTTGTTATCTCAGCCCTCTTCATGTTCTGGATCCGGATCATTCCGCTCCTCAACCTCGGGAATGGCGATGTGTTCTCCCTCGTCCAGCCCGATGATCCTATCTATGCGCTCCGCCAGATCGACCTGACGCTCGCAAATTTCCCAAACTACGCATGGTTTGACCCGATGACACAATTCCCGGTCGGATCAACGGTATACTGGGGGCCTCTCCTGACCTACCTGTGTTCCTGTGCGGCAATCCTCGTCCATGCCACCACCCCCGCGCAGATCATCACCGTCTCCCTGTTCATTCCCGTCCTAGAAGCGGTGATAATGGTCTTTGTCATGTACTGGCTGGGCAAGACAGTGGCGGACTGGAAGACCGGTTTGTTTGCCGCATTTATGATCGCTTCAGTATCAGGGCAGTTCTTCTTCCGCTCCATGTACGGCTCCCTGTACCATCATATCGGGGAGACCCTTTTCAGCACACTCTTCTGCCTTCTTTACCTCTACACCCTACTTAAGGCAAAGAAGACGAAGATCGTGCTTGCAGATCTTTCGACCTACAAAGAGGTTCTTCTCTTCGCCGTGCTTTCCGGCATTGCTTTCTTCGTGGGGATCCTCAATATTGAAACCATCATCGTCTTTGCCCTGATTGCTGCGATCTTTACCTTTGTCCAGGCCGTGGTCAATCACCACCGGTCCATCTCAAACCTGTACCTCGCACTGGTCAACACCGTCGTGTTCGGTGTCGTTATCATTGGCCTTCTCCTGTTTGGTTTTAAGGATCCGGGGATCGGTCTGTCTACCTATTCTATCGGCCCTGTCATTTCGTACACCCTGCTTATCGCAGCCACCATATTCCTCTATCTCTTGTCAGACTATCTCAAAGAAAGGAAAAAATATTACTACATTGCCTCGCTCGTAGCGATCGCAATCATATTCGCGGCCATTCTTGCTCTCATTTTCCCAGCATTATTCTCGGATTTTACCGGCGGCCTTGTAGGATTCTTTGGCCAGGCTCCAATTATCTCCACGGTTGAAGAAGATATTCCCTGGAGCCTTGCCCAGGCATGGGGGACGTTTAATTTCGGTCTTGTCCTTGCCGCCGGCGGCATCATCCTCCTTCTCTGGCAGACTTTTAAGAAGGAGGAGCAGGGGGAGGTCTTTGTCCTCATCTGGTCCGTTGTCATGCTGGTCTGCACCATCCAGCGGATCAAGTACGAGTATTATTTTGCGGTGAATATCGCCCTCCTCTCCGCGCTGTGTCTTGGATGCGCATGGAATTACGGGGCAGGGCCGGTGCTTTCCCGGCTGGGGCTCTCTTCCGGGAGTAATGAACCGGGACCGAAAACTGGTGCCGCAGCAGATGAACCGGCACGACCGGAACGACAGAAGAAAGGAAAAGGCAAGGGGGCAAAAGCTAAGCGGGATGCACACCGGGAGAACGATATACCGGCTATGGTGATTTTTGTTGGCACTGTCATCCTTGCGGCACTCTTTGTCATCACCTCGGTTCTGGCAAACTATGTCGCATCCTCCAGCGATACCCAGGCGATCAATCCTGACTGGCAGGAGTCGCTTGCGTGGATGGCAAACAACACCCCGGATCCGGGTGTGAACTATTATGCGATCTATGATAAGAGTACATTTACCTATCCGAATACCTCCTACGGGGTCATGTCCTGGTGGGACTATGGCCATCTGATCACGTACATCGCCCACCGGATCCCCAACGCAAATCCTTTCCAGGCAGGAGTCACAGGTCCTGATGGGGCTGCTGCGTATTTCATGGCAACAGATGAATCGACCGCAGATACGATCCTCGATCATGACGGGACGCGGTACGTGATCACCGATGCCGAGATGGACACCGGGAAATTCTATGCTATGGCGACGTGGTACAGTCTCACAAATGCTACCTCCACCCCCGGGTCCTACCAGTTGTCCCTGATGATGCCCAGCCAGTCAAATCCCAACATATACCAGTCCGTCATGCTCAACGAACCGGCGTATTATTCCACCATGATCTCGCGACTCCATAATTATGATGGCTCGATGGCTACCGCGGGTTCGGCATATTATGTTGAGTATTCGGATCCCTCGGTAACCCAGACATCACTTCCGGAACTCGTGAATGTCAAGCAAATGAATGCATCCGACGCGATCAACGCTGCCGCCCAGTACAACCAGCAGGCCCAGCCCGGGTATCATGCAGCCGCACTGAACGTGCAGTTTTCGTCACCGATCACCGATATTCCGGCACTGCAGCACTACCGACTTATCCATGAATCGCCCACAACGGTATCCAGCTCCAATATATCAACTATTCAATATGTCAAAATCTTCGAGTATGTCAAAGGGGCACATATCAAAGGATCCGGTATTATTGATCTTCCACTTGTGACCAATACGGGCAGGAACTTCGCGTACCGCCAGACAAGCGTGAACGGGGAATTTGTCGTGCCATATGCCACGACCGGGAATATATCCGGTGTACATGCAACCGGGCCCTACCAGATCGAGGGAACCGGCACCACCTTCAATGTATCTGACGCAGCGGTGGTGCAGGGCCTTACTATCAATTAACTTCTTTTTCATACTCTGCCTCGTTTGTTCCCTTATAATAGGCCACCGCTAATTACCGGTGTTTCGCAACGATCTTTTCTTGAATCCTTTCAACAGTGACTTCCAGTTCAGGCCCGCTTTTATCATTGACCATCACGTAATTTTCCGGATAAATGCTCTAACTTTTGAACGTATCATCGTCTTCCGGCACGATGACCGGCATTTCACGCAGGTATTTCTGGATAGCCGCCTCATACCTGTGAGAATGAAGCTCCTTTTTGAGCTCTCGGGAGAGAACCCGACCCTGCCATGCGCTGAAATCGAATGCGTTGCCGCAGTTACCGACTCCCGGCCGCAGGTTGCGGTGGCCGAATGCTCTTATCCGCAGGAGGCCCGGCGTCTTGCGATGACCCATATCGTGCTGGAGTACCTTGGTGAATGCGCCCCGGATATCAGGCTCGTTTAAACACCTTCTCTCTGATCTCTCTCTCACCACCGACAAGCCTTTTGCCGGCCGGGCCAAGATGGTGCACGAAGGCTGCCAGGAAGAAAATCCCTGCTCACAAAGGGAGTTCGAACGGTTGATCGGCACGATGATTTCCGGGCCCGTCAGGCTTATCAACCCGGTCGTGGAGTACCGTGCAATCCTTTCTCAGGATCGATGTTATTTCGGCAGGGTCCTGTATCGGATCGATCGAGGGGGATACGACAGCCGCAACCCGGGCCGGCGCGAATTCTTCCATCCCGGGGTCATGATGCCCCGCATGGCACGGACACTTGTCAACCTCTCTCTTTGCGGTACCGGGGCCACCCTGCTCGATCCGTTCTGTGGGACCGGTGGGATCCTGATCGAAGCGGAGATGCTTGGAATCCATACACTGGGCAGCGATTTCGATCCCCTGATGATCCGGGGAAGTGCCGGGAATGTCCGCAAAAGTGCCCTCCTTCTTGCCGATACCACCCGCCTTCCGTTACGGGAACGAGTGGTGGATGCAGTTGTGACCGATTTTCCCTACGGCCAGTCAGTCTGCATCAAAAAAGCGGATACCATGGAGCGCTTGTACCATGATTCTCTTGACGAGATCAGCCGTGTCCTGCAGTCAGGATCCCGGGCAGTCATAGTCACACACCGTGATATCTCCGGTATTGCTATGCAGCACATGAATGTCCTCCAGCACCACACCCAGAGGGTGCATAAGAGTCTCACACGCCATATACTCGTGCTCCGGAAATAAGGTTCCCGAAGGGGACGTGGTAATTCTTATGAGGAAACCGTGCCTCATATATTTCGTAATATGAGATCCAGAATAATTGTTCTCGTCCTGCTCCTGCTTGCATTGTGTATCTTTGTTATCCCGCCAGCGGTATCAGACCCGGTTGATGAAGCGGGCTGGTATGCTGCCGGGCAAAACCAGACTGCCGCGGGAAATTACACTGCAGCCTTGTATGACTACAAACAGGCGATTTCACTCGATTCTGCCAATGCTGAGGCATGGGATGGCATGGCAGATGTCCTTAATCGTGCAAACCCGTACACCTCAAACCCGCTTGCCACCTTAAACCTTGCCCTTGACGCGTCCAACCAGTCACTGGCTCTCAATTCCTCCTCGGCTCCGGCATGGATAAACCACGGGCTGATCTTATACAATATTGGTTCCTATTACCAGAACCAGCTCAATGACAAAACCACGGCAGATATCTATTACAACAAGCAACTGGATGCCTTCAACCAGGCAATCAGTATTGATCCGGACAATGCCGAGGCCTGGTTCAACAAGGCGTACGCACTCTGCGGCATGGGCCGGTGTACCGAGGGCGTTGCTGCATTCCAGAAAGTAGAGCAGCTGGATCCCAGCTACCCCTATCTTGAAGGAAATCTCCAGAACGCAGAGAAACTCGCGGCAACCGAGACTCCGGTTTATGTAAAATATGCGGTTGAGATCGTTCTGATAGCAATTGTCATTGTCGCTGCTGCATTCTGGTACATCGCGGTCAGAAGGAAATATTAAGGTGTTTAAAGATTTTTTTTCGTTTTTAAGGATTAGATATTCCTCCATTTTACGAATTGTCTGCCGATAAAGTTTGCCATTTTGCTTCCTTCAATCCCTGAAATGTCTGTGTTTTCATCTATCGAGGCTACAACGATTATCGTGGAAATGTTCAGCTGGAGAAATTCGTAAGAGTGATTCCTACCACTTCTTTAATCGAAAAACAATGCGACAATCTCTATTCACGAAAAAGGATTTGAACGCGATGCAGTTACCTGATAAAGATTTTAGATTATAATCTAAGGGGATACGCCCACATCGTTTCAAATGCTGCACATTATCTCTGGGTACTAAACAAAATAGTGTCCCCCATCGGATTAATATCCCGTTACTGCCCAGGAGCAATAAAAAATAAAATTATTTCCGCCGGTATAACCCGGCAAATGCCAGCAAGCCCAGAGCAACGGCCAGGACCGGGAGGACTGCAGATATCGGGGACTGCGTGGTTGTCGCCGGTGCAACCGTGGTCGCGACAACGGTTGGAGCATTGGTTACTACAGGGGGAGCTGTGGTCGGGGCCTGGATTGGTATTAACGTTGTCGCATTACCTGCCTTGTAGGCGGTATCACTACCGTACTGGTTGGTCGCGGTCAGTGTGACATTGTAAGCACCGATGTAAGGATACACGTGACGTGGATTCTGGTCGGTGGATGTGGTACCGTCACCAAACTGCCAGAGCCAGGATGTCGGGTTATTGGTCGAGAGATCCCTGAACTGCACAATAAATGGTGCATTACCAATCCGCTGGTCTACGGTAAAGTCCGCTACCGGTGCAAGGGTAACTACAATGTAATCCGTTTTCGTTGTAGTGTCGGAACCATTCTGGTTTGTCACCGTAAGCGTTACCGTATAGGTACCAAGCTGGGAATAGGTATGGACCGGGTTCTGGGATGATGAGGTTGAACGATCTCCAAAGTCCCATGTCCACGATGTGGGCGTACCGGTTGACTGATCCGCAAAAGTGACTGCAAGGGGAGCACCGCCACGTGTCGGGGAGGCAGCAAAGTTTGCACGCGGGAGGTTCAGGACGGTAATATACTGGGTCTTTGTCAGACTGTTGGTCATTGTGGGGTTTGATGCCGTCAGCGTAACGCTATAAACACCAACAGCCGTATAGGCATGGTTCGGGTTCGGTGATCCCGATCCTATGGTACCATCACCATACTCCCATACCCAGTTGGTCGGGGAATTGGTTGAAAGATCTGTGAACGTCACCAGCTGCCCGACACCAACGGTTGTGTGATCAGCAGCAAAGTCAACAGCGATGTTATTTCCCACATCGATCAGGTTGCTTTTCACGACGGTATTGCTGCCAAACGCATTTGTGGCTGTCAGGGTAACAGTGTAGGTCCCGGCCTGCATGTAGAGATGGGAAGGATTCTGATCAGTTGAAGTCGAACCATCGCCAAAGTCCCAGCTCCATGAGGTAGGCATATTGGTAGATTGATCAACAAAACTTACCGTCAGGGGGATACTTGAGATCTGGGATGGATTGATGACCGGCCGGAAAGCAGCGACGGGAGCCAGGCCAACGTTGATATAATTGACTTTTGTTAGCGAGTCCTGACCGTTGCTGTTGGCTGCAGTCAGGGTAACTGTGTAAAGACCATTGAGCTGGTAGGAGTGTGTGGGGTTCTGGTCGGTAGAGGTGGCCGTGTCCCCGAAATTCCAGTTCCACGATGTGGGAGAGTTAGTTGAATGATCGGTGAACTGGATGGGATTCATCACATTTGTCTGCATCGGGGTAGCAACAAAATCAGCGAGCGGCACTCCACCGGCATCAATAATCTGGCTTGAAGTATCGGACATACTACCCAGGCCGACAGTGAGTTTTACGGTATAGACGCCCGGTGTTGTATATGTGTGAGTCGGGTACTGGACTGTCGATGTTGAGCCGTCACCAAAGTCCCAGTTCCATGTGGTCGGGGCACCGAGAGATTTATCCGTAAACATGACCGTGAGCGGAGTCGGACCCTGGGTTGGGTTTGAAACAAATTTGGACTGGAGTTGTCCTGCGACAACAATATACTGGTTCTTGGTAGCTACTGATGATCCAAAACCGTTGGAGACGGTCAGGATTACCGTATAAGTTCCCCCGGCATAATAGGTGTGCGTGGGGTTCTGGGCTGTGGAGGTCTGTCCGTCACCAAAGTCCCAGAGCCAGCTTGTGGCCCCCCCTCCGGAGAGATCCGTAAACTGTACGTTTTGTGGAGCAGTTCCCGAGATCGGGGTTGCAACAAAGTTTGCTGCGGGACTTACCCCGATCGCAATATAATTATTTTTTACTGCTGTATTTGACCCATACGCGTTGGTTACGGTTAGGGATACAGTGTACAATCCCTGTTGGATGTAAGTGTGCGTGGGATTCTGGTCTGTGGATGTCTGCCCGTCACCAAAGTTCCACAGGTAGGTCATCGGTGTAGAGCCCTGAGAGTAATCCTTAAAGATTACCTGTGTCGGAACAACCGGATACGCATAGGCCGCACTGAATTGTGCAACCGGTCCCTGACCAACTACGATGTAGGCTGGCCTGCGAGCTGCTAGAATCAGCCAGACAGGGAGTTATCATCACGAGAAGGAGAACAACTCCCGCGAGGAGACATGCTACGGATATGGATCTCATAGAAAATTACCAAATCGAGAATATCTACTGCTTATGCTATAAATTGTGCGGTATTGTTTCAGATATTAAATTATATTTTACTGATATTGCCCGTAAAGTAACCCTTTTATAAGAAAAAGTATACCCTCTGGAGCTGAATCTTCAAATAATCCCCAGGTCTGGGATAGGAATACATTCGGATCCTCACCACTACAGTTCATAAATTGACATTCCAGCGTAGGAGCATGCTGGTCCCGGGCAGCATTTTAATCCTCCATCGCCAATAAACCTGTACCTGTGGCGAATAGTGCATGGACGACACCTATCTTGTCGAGATCCGTCTTGCCCGTACCAGATGGCGGGTAAAGGATATTACCCGTTTTATCGTACAGAAGTTTGGTGCTGAGCGCTATAGGGAACGTCACCCGCATATAACTCTTTATGGCCCTTTTACCCTTGATAATCCTTCCCGGGAGCAGGATCTTCTTGATAGGATATCTGCATGTGCTGCACAGACTGGCGCAGTTCCGTTCACTCTCGAAGATTGGGAGCAGCGGGATGGAATGCATGGCGGCGTGGTAGCATTTTCCGTCAGGGCATCCCCGGCACTTGTCGGCCTGACCGCAACGATTGCCCGGACACTCTCCGGTTTTACTATCAGCCTGAACCCATGGGACCTGCAGGCCGAAGGGAAATGGTTCCATGCCACCATCGCAAACCGCCTTCCTGATGGCAAGGCCGGAGAGATGATGAAAGGTCTTGCGGCGATGCAGGCTGAATCTCCCCGCATTTCACAACCCGGATCAATAGCCGCTTTCTTTCACTCCTGTCTTTCCACAATAAACGGGCGAATAGGATTTTTCAGACACCTTCACAGGCTTCCGGTACGGCAGGTCCTGCTCGATGATGCGGGCCTCAGGATTACTGTAATGCATGACGATGAGATCCTTGGCGAGTACGACCTGCTCCGACAGCGGTGGCTCACACCAAAGGAAATCCGGGATCCCCTGTCGTGGCAGAAGACAATGGCGCAGTACCCGAATGGCTGCAGGATTTGAACTTTCCTGCCAGGTTCCTCATAACCCCGGTGAGATCTTTCTTATTTCAGATCTCCACCTTGGCCATGCAAATATCATCCGGGTACTGTTCGCGCCCGTTCATACCTTCAGATACTGCCGAGATGGACCGGGTTCTGATCGCCAACTGGAATTATTGTGTCTCCGGCAATGACCACGTATACTTCCTTGGCGATCTGCGGTATGGATGGGACGCCCGCCCGGACGCGGAGTACCGAGTTCTCCTGAACGGGAAAATTACCTTTATAGCCGGGAACCATGACAGGAAAGCAGAGCAGAGGGTCACCTCTGCTTTTCTTACCTGTGACGGGCTTGAATTTCTTCTTGTGCATGATCCGGCTGACACCCCGGCAGGTTTTTCCGGATGGATCATTCACGGCCACCACCACAACAACAATCTTCGCGCATTCCCGTTTATCGATCCGGCAGGAAAAAGGATCAACGTGAGTGCCGAAGTTATCGGGTATTACCCGGTAAGCCTGCAGGAGATCAGCCGTACCATCCGCGAGAAAGTGTTACCGGCCGGTAAACCGCTGCTCCTGCGGTACCCTTATGTTCAGTAGGGAGACGCGCAGGGACTCTGCATCGGGACTATACTTAGTACTTTTCTTCATTCTGCTGCAAAAAGTATATACTACGGAGCGCAAGAATTCCACAAACGGGGAGGATTTTTGTGTGGTTTGAACGCATCGTTGCTGAAGGGTTGGCCCATAATTCGTACATAATCGGATCCGGTGGAGTTGCGGCAGTCATCGACCCACGGCGGGACTGCAACCTTTACCTCGGCCTTGCAGGCCAGCACGATGCCGTTATCACCCATGTTTTTGAAACACACAGGAATGAGGATTATGTGACCGGTGCACCGGAGCTTGCACACCGGTGCGGAGCGCAGATCTACCATGGTTCCCGGATGGACTTTGCCTACGGGAACAAAGTTCACGAAGGAGATCGGTTCACGCTGGGAACTCTGGAACTTTCAGTCCTTGAGACCCCGGGGCACACTGAGGAGAGCATCACGCTTGTCGTTACGGATGCCGAGGTTTCGCGCGAGCCGTACATGGTCTTTTCCGGGGATACGCTCTTTTCGGGTGATATTGCAAGGACGGATTTTTTCGGGCTGGAGAGAAAGGCGGAAATGGCAGAAAAGATTTATGACAGCATCTCCCGGAAGATTTTGCCGCTCGGGGACGGCGTCATCCTCTGCCCGACACACGGGGCCGGTTCTGCCTGCGGCACCACAATAGCCGATCACCCGTTTTCGACCATTGGCTACGAGAAGAGATCCAACCCGGTCCTTGCCATGGGTAAAGACGCGTTTGTCTCCCGGCGCACAACCGACTCACCGTATCTTCCTCCGTACTTCCGGCAGATGGAAATTGTTAACCAGGAAGGCCCGCCGCTCCTTTCTTCACTTCCCTGTCCACGGCCCCTTGCGGTCCCGGATATAACAGATTTAATCGGGACCGGCTGCCAGATCGTGGATATACGTTCGCCCACGGCTTTTGCTGCAGGCCACATCCCGGGAAGCCTCTCGATCTGGCGGGACGGTATTTCCTCATTTGCCGGCTGGTTCATGGACTATAAACGTCCTATCGTAATCGTTGACGACTTCACACCCGGCATCGAGGCCGTGCTCCGGCAGTTCGTACGGATGGGATATGACGCTACAGCTGGCTGGCTTGCAGGCGGTTTTCCGGCATGGTGCAGGACTGCACAGCCGGTCGGGATCACCGGCACCTGCACCGTTCAGGCTTTAAAAGAGTGGCTCATTCATGAAAAACTGTTCCTGCTTGACGTCCGCGACCGGAAAAACCGGGAAGGTACCGGCCACATTGCCGGTTCCCGGCACATATTTATTGGAGAGCTCCCTCAGCACGTGCACGAGATTCCACGTGATCGACCTGTCGTTGTCTACTGCGATGCAGGGTTCAAGGGGAGCCTCGCGGCTAGCGTTCTTGCCATGCGCGGGTATCCTGACGTGACAAACGTCCTTGGGGGCATGCAGGCATGGATCATCGCGGGGTACCCCTCTGAAGAATAAGAGATGCCAGAGAGATTTGCTGCTGCGGCTAAATTTACGAAGATTTATCATCTTCCTCTCTGAAAGCAAATTGGTGCGTCTCGATGGATGTCGTGAAGATCCCCCGGATGGAGAAACAGGAATATGACCGGCTGATAGAGAAAGGGTATGTCTGCCGGATAGCATTCCAGGGAGAGAAATATCCCTACATTGCACCTTTCCTGTACGTGTTCGATGGATCGTTTATGTATTTCCTCTCCACCAAGTACGGTAAGAAACAGGAATACTTCAGGAAAAGTCCGCATGTTTCGGTCGAGATTGAGAAATATACAAAAGACCTTTCGTCCTATACCTTTGTTACGCTTCAGGGATATCTCGAGGAAGTAAGTGACTCAATAGAGAAGAAGATTATACGTGAAAAATTTGTTGATTTGATCGTGGAACGCAAACTCTCCTGCAATATCCTCGCCGCCCTCGGGCATTCCCCCGCCGATCCCCCGGCCAAGATCGCAGAAGAGGAGCGGTCGCTTGTCTGGAAACTGGTGGGCGTACGCGATCTCGTCGCCTTAAAAAACCTGTAATTTTTTTAAATCCTCATAAAAACTGTGAGCGAATATCTGTTTTTACCGGGCTGACGTTTCGTTTCTGCCGTTAAGCTGGGCAATCAATTCCTGCGGATCGCATACTGGTGGCAGGCAGGTCGAACCGGAGCAGAGATATGCAGTAGCCCTTCGGTCACGGCGAACACGGCCACGGGCAGCGGGTGCGACGGCATCTACCTCGTCCCCGGCCCTGCCCGGTGGCCGGAGCAGGATAAGCAGGCCCGGAAGATACCGGCTTTGTGCAGCGTCAAGCAGGTTGCGGGTATCGGTCTCAGGAGGATTGCCGACAATCACGAGATCCTGTATCTCCCCCGCGGGGTAAGAACACGTGAGTGCTGCAAGGAACCCCGCTACTGAGGATGGTGCATGGGCAGCGGCCCCGGCAATGAACCGGGCGGACTCCAGTGCCACTTTCTCGAGTGCGTCATCCCCGGTAAACCGGGAGATCTGCATGAGGTTTTCGAAGGCGATGGTATTTGCTGACGGGACTGCACCATCGTACCATTCTTTTTTCCGTACTGGGAGATCGACGACCGTATCGGAAATGGTGAAGAACCCGCCGTTTTCTGCATCGAGCAAATGCGCAAGAAATACGGCATTGAGACTGATGGCATCCCTGAGATAAGTGAGCTTAAAGGTAGCCCGGTAGAGTTCAAGACAGGCAGAAACCAGGTACACGTAATCATCGGCAAAGGCCATAATTCCGCTCTCCCCGTCACTGTACCGGTGCAGGAGATGCCCGTCAGCATCCCGCAGGTGCAGGCAAATGAACTGCAATGTTCGGGAAGCGACATCAATATGACCAGGGTTTTCAAATACCCGGCCAGCCCGCGCAAGGGCAGTGCAGAAAAGCGCGTTTATATCCGTCAGGATCTTGGTATCGCGTGCCGGCCGGGGGCGTTCATCTCGTGCCTGCCTGAGCCGGATGCGGATGGAGTCCCGGCGGACGGCCAGTTCACGCTCCGTGATCTTCAGGGTATTAGCGAGTACCGGGTCCGGACCACCTGCAGAAAGGATGAAGCGCTGACTGATGCTGTCGCCGGGCATGCCCTTGGGAACTACACCTGTCTCATGGAGGGGAGTAAGGGTAAAAAGGGTGAAAGTGAGTGCTGCATCTTCCGGTCCGAGGACACGGGCGATCTCTTCCTTTGCCCACGTGTAATACGCCCCCTCTCCACCCGGGCTGTCTGCATCCTCGGCACTGTAAAACCCACCACCCGGGTCAATGAGATTGTTGAGCACGTATGCGATGCATTCCTCAGCGATGGTGCGGTACCGGGCTGTGCGGGTCGCCTCGTATGCCTCAACGCAGGCAAGCACAAGCAGCGCCTGGTCGTAGAGCATTTTTTCGAAGTGTGGGACAAGCCACTGCGCATCGGTCGAATACCGGTGCATGCCGGCGCCTACATGATCCCAGATGCCACCGCTGCGGATTGCGTCGATCGTTTGCTCTGCCATGGCAAGCGCACGGCTCTCCCCGATCAGATGCCAGTATCTGAGTAAAAAAATCAGGGTGTGGGGGGCCGGGAACTTTGGGGCGCCACCAAACCCGCCATTCTTTTCATCGAAATGGCCGGAGAGCTCTCGAAAACCTTCATTGAGAAACCGACGATCAGGATTTCCTGCAGGAGTCCCGTATTCGGGTCTGGAGGTCCGGAAAATTTCATCTGCGGCCCGATACAGTTCTTCCCGGTTTTTTTGCCAGAGGTCGATAATCCGAAACAGGATATCTGACAGGCCGGTTATCCCGGCAACGTTCTTTTTCGGTAAATACGTACCTGCAAAGAACGGTTTTTTCTCCGGGGTCATGACAATGGTAAGTGGCCAACCGCCCCGGCCGGTCATCTGCTGGCAGACACCCATGTACACGCTGTCAATATCCGGGCGCTCCTCCCGGTCGACCTTGATACTGATGAATCCCCGGTTAAGAACCGCCGCCACGTCTCCGTCTTCAAATGACTCTCTGGCCATCACGTGGCACCAGTGGCAGGTAGAATAGCCGATAGAAAGAAAAACCGGCTTGTTTTCCTGTATCGCACGGGAAAATGCCTCATTTCCCCAGGGGTACCAGTCGACCGGATTGTACGCGTGCTGGAGAAGGTACGGACTTTTCTCATGGACCAGCCGGTTGGGCGATCGTTTTTGTGGGCCGGAGGGCTGAGGGTCAGGGTCCGGTTTGTCCCCGGAAAGCATAACGTTTCATTGGTGCAGGTGCATATTACCCTATCAGAAGTACCAGAAACGCGATCCGGAAACAGGTCCAAACGGTGTGCTCTTTTTTATTGATACTGCCGGATATACTGTTGCATGAGCAGCCCTGTGAACCCGGCGATGGAATCGTTCATCATTGTTATCCTTGGCGCACTTCTCGTTATGGGGCTCTCCCGCCTGCTCGATCACGTCTGGGCGCATACTCTCCGGTATCCATCGCTTTATCTTCTCGTAAGCGCCCCGGGTGTGATCGTCCACGAATGCTCCCACGTGATAGGCTGCATCCTTACTGGCGCTAAAATCAGAAAAGTCGTACTGCTCTCGAAGAAAGGGGGGATGGTTTCGTATACTCCTCCCGCTATCCCTGTCCTCGGGAACGTGATCATCAGCACCGCCCCGCTCTTTATCCTTCCCCTCGTACTTGCAGCACTCACGTGGTTCTTTGGCACCTATGCCGGCTGCTCTTTTACCTCTTTCATGCCTTCACTGGACTCTGTCGTGTCCCTGTACCCCCTGGTAGAGGGGATCGGTCTGACCCTGTACCAGAACCTTGTTGTCGCGTTCAACATCTGGTTTCTCCTCTACCTGTATCTTGTCACCAGCCTCGCGCTCTCATTTTCCCCCAGCACGCAGGACCTGAAAAATGCCGTCGCCGGGTTTGTTATTCTCATTATCGCGGGATTTTGCCTCCTCGCCGCAAACATTTCTGCGGTCACCAACGGCTTTCTTACGATCCTTGGCCTGCTTGGTACCGGGCTTGCAATAGGACTTGCTTTTGGACTGATCGCCCTGATTGTTTCGCTGCCAGCCTTCCTGTTCTACAGGAGAACGCCCTGAACCCGTTACCGGCTGCATACATTCGCAGGGGAACCTGCCATTGCCCGGCCCGCATGATACGCACGGTTTAAAATCCAGCCGGCAAAACAATACGTAAGATGAAGACTGAGCCTTCTCCCGGCACCGGTACGTCGGCAGATGACGGCAAAAATCTCACCCCCGGTATGCGGCAGTACCGGGAGATCAAGGCGCAGTACCCCGATGCCATCCTGTTCTTTCACATCGGGGATTTTTTTGAGACGCTCGAAAGCGACGCAGAGATCGTCTCAAAAGAACTCGACCTCGTTCTCACCTCCCGGTCCAAAAACGGCGATCAGCGTATCCCGCTCGCGGGGGTCCCGCACCATGCCGGCGAGGCTTATATCGCGCGGCTCGTCGCAAAAGGCTACAAGGTCGCAATCTGCGAGCAGATCGGGGATCCGAAGACGGCAAA
The DNA here is from genome assembly GCA_963717525.1 of uncultured Methanoregulaceae archaeon. Classification (GTDB taxonomy): domain Archaea; phylum Halobacteriota; class Methanomicrobia; order Methanomicrobiales; family Methanospirillaceae; genus Methanoregula. Next base: position 848,803 of record OY970343.1, on the reverse strand, counting down.
AGGGCTTGTGAAACGTGAAGTGGTCCGGGTGATCACACCCGGAACTGTGATCGATCCGGCCATGCTCCCCTCATCAGCCGCTACCTATCTTATGGCCATCTCGCCCGGCGCGAAAGGTGCAGACTGGGGGATGGCTCTTCTGGACATTTCGACCGGTGAATTCTTTGTCTCTGCTCTACCTGTGGACAACATCCCCGGGAGCGTCCGGTCCGAGATCGCCCGGTACCGGCCGGCCGAATGCATCGTCCCTTCAACAGTAGACGAAGACCTGCGGGCACTCCTGCACCGTGACGGGGTCGTAGTGACCCCCTATAACAATGACTGTTTCCGTACCGACCGTGCCGGGCGTACTCTCTGCGATCACTTCGGGGTCGCGACCCTTGCCGGCTATGGCTGCGACGCGATGCCGGCGGCGATCGGGGCTGCGGGGGCTGCACTCTCCTATGCAGAGGAGACCCAGAAGTCCGCGCTCCCGCACGTGAGCTCTCTCTCCACGCGCTCGTCTGCGCAGGGCATGATGCTTGATGCGATCACATTGCGCAACCTCGAGGTGCACGAAAGCATCCGGGGCGGGAAGAAGGGCGCAACGCTCTTTTCTATTCTTGATCGGACCAAGACACCCATGGGCAGCCGGCTCCTGCTCCGGCAGCTGACCCGGCCACTCACGGCAATCGCACGGATTGGCGCACGGCTCGACGCGGTTGAATACTTTACTACGTCCGCCACCCTGCGCATGTCCCTGCGGGAGCAGCTTTCGCGTCATGCTGACATCGAGCGGATTACTGCCCGTATTGCGTACGGGAATGCCGGGCCGCGGGACCTTGTCGCTCTCGCAGATTCGCTAGAGACCCTCCCGGCAATCAGGGAACTTCTCGCATCAGCAGCACCGGCGCCGGTCGGATCCACCCCCGTACCGGAACGGGTGGCCGAAGCCCGGGACGGCCTTGTTGATCTCCCGGATATCATCGATCTGGTCAGAAATGCGATCGTTGATGACCCTCCCGCCATCGCAAAGAATGGCGGCCTGATTCGGCCCGGCTATTCTGCGGAACTTGACAGTATGACCGGAGTCCTGCATACCGGCAAGAACTGGATCGCAGAGCTCCAGCAGCAGGAACGGGAGAAGACCGGGATCAGATCCCTCAAGATCGGGTACAACCGGGTCTTTGGCTATTACATCGACGTGAGTAAAACCAATACCCATCTTGTCCCGGCCAGGTACGAACGCCGCCAGACGACGGCGACCGGGGAACGATATACGATACCAGAACTGAAGGAAAAAGAAGCGGTGATTACGGATGCCGATGAGCGTGTGCTCGCGCTTGAACGCACGCTGTTCGACGGGCTGATCGATGAGATAAGAAAACAGATCCCCGCGCTCCAGAAAATCGCAGAAGGGATTTCTATTCTCGATGTCGCAGCTGCACTTGCTGATACTGCTGTCGATCTTGATTATGTCCGCCCCCAGCTGGATGAGGGGGATGCGATCATATGCCGGGATGTGCGGCATCCTGTAGTTGAACGGAGCCTTGCCGGGGGTTTTGTCCCCAATGATGCAGACCTATCGGGATCAAAAACCCAGATCATGATCATTACAGGAGCGAACATGGCAGGAAAGTCCACCTACATGCGTTCCATCGCGCTCTGCTGCATCATGGCCCAGGCAGGAAGTTTTGTACCGGCCCGTTTTGCAAAGATAGGCATCATCGACAGGATTTTTACCCGGGTCGGGGCATTCGATGACCTCGCGAGCGGCCAGAGCACATTCTTTGTCGAGATGCTCGAACTGGCAAACATTCTCAACAACATGACCGATAAGAGCCTCGTGATCCTCGACGAGATCGGACGGGGCACAAGCACGGCGGACGGGTGCTCGATCGCACAGGCAGTACTCGAATACCTGCATAGCAAATCCTCGGCCGGTGCAAAGACCCTTTTTGCCACTCACTTCCATGAACTCGTCGGTATGGAAGGGGAATTGAAACGGGTGAAAAATTATCATTTCGCAGTGCAGGAAACAAAAAAGGAGGTTGTTTTCCTGCGGAAACTGATTCCTGGTGCGACTGACAAGAGCTACGGCATCCACGTGGCCCGGCTTGCCGGCATTCCGAAAAAAGTAACCGATCACGCCGATATGATTCTTACCGATACCCTCAGCCGGGATGCATCGGGTGGCACAAAAGCCCGGCGCTACACCCAGATCCTGCTTGTTGATGACAGCATGCCGGATCGGTCCGGTCCGCAGGTACCGGATCCGGTGGTGATGGAACTCTCCAGCCTCGATACCGATACGATGACCCCGATGCAGGCACTGGCAAAACTGGCCGAATTAAAAGGGCTTGCAGGAAAACCCAAAAATACTGATCTTAAGGGTGCGGGACGATGACCGCGGAGGAAGGTACCCCATCCATCAGGATACTTGACCCTGCAACGATTAACCAGATTGCGGCCGGCGAAGTGATCGAACGGCCGGCTTCGGTTGTCAAGGAGCTTGTTGAGAACGCGATCGATGCCGGTGCCCGCACAATCCGGATCGATGTCACATCCGTGCAGGGCGGGATCGTGGCGATAAAGGTGACCGATGACGGGTGCGGAATGTCTCCCGTTGATGCCGGACTTGTTTTTGCCCCGCATGCAACCAGTAAGATCAGGGCACTGGACGACCTGTTCTCCATCAATACTCTGGGATTCCGGGGCGAGGCGCTCGCAAGCATTGCAGCAGTTGCAAAGGTGACACTTACAACAAAACCCCGGGACATACCCGAGCTTCCGGTACCCGTATCGTAGTTGTCGGCGGGGTTACAAAAACAAAAGGGGAGACCGGGGCTCCCGGGGGCACAAGTATCCTTGTCGAGGAACTTTTCTTCAATACCCCGGCCCGGAAAAAATTCCAGAAGAGCCTCAATACGGAGCTTGCCCGCATTCACGGGATTGTTGAGGGACTCTGCCTTTCCTGCCCGCAGGTCTCGTTCCGGCTCTTCCATAACAACCGCGAACTGCTCGTCACCGAACGGACCACCCGGTTACTCGATACAATAGCCAGGATCTTTGGAAACGAGTACGTCCGCGAACTTCTCGAGGTTTCGACTGATCTGCCCTTCATGCACATATCGGGGTATATCTCTCGCACGGCGCTCTCCCGCAAGGATCATGACCGGATTCTTATTGCAATCAATGGACGATACATCTCCTCGCCATCTGTAACCGCCGCAGTACGGGAAGGGTACGGCACTCTTCTCCCTCACGGCCGGTACCCGGTCGCATTCCTTTCGCTTGCGATCGACCCCCGGCTCGTGGATATCAACGTTCACCCGACCAAAAAGGAGGTCCGTCTCTCAAAAGAGAGGGAGATCGTGGATGCGGTGCGCGATGCAGTCCGTGCGGCACTTGCTCATAACAACCTTATCCCCGAGGTTACAGTTCCGCACCCGGCAGACCATGAACTCGCGGGTGGAGGCATAGCCCGGAATGCTTCGAGTGTATCAGAGCCGGAGGTACCGTACGATGCCGTCACAATCACTCCCCCTGTCCAGGCACACACCCTCTCCCCTTTTACCGAACCAACTCATGCCGGTACCGTCTCAACCGACCACCGGCTCCGGCAGACCGAGCTTGCGAGCGGAGTTCCTCCGGTCACCGCGGTCGTGCCCGCGATGGAGGTGATTGGGCAGGTCGGGGGGATCTACATCCTGGCCGAAGCAGCTGACGGCGAGCTCATTATCATCGACCAGCATGCTGCCCACGAGCGGATCTTCTACGAGCAGGTAAGTCGTAGCATGGCGGCCCGACATGTGCAGGAACTGCTCGTCCCGGCAATCATTCACCGACCCCTGAAGGATGCGGCAATCCTCCGCAACCTGATCCCTGCGCTTGTACAGGAGGGTGTCGTCATCGAGGAGTTCGGGAGCGGTTCGTTTCTGGTACGGGCCGTCCCGGCCCTGATGGGAAAGGTCGAAGGGACGGAGATGATCGATGATCTCGTAAGCGATCTCATACACAAGGATCCGGAGCGGCCCGTTACCGACCGGGAACGGATCACCCGTATCATCGCGTGCCGGAGCGCAATCAAGGCCGGCACCGTCTGCACGCACGAGCAGTGCCAGCGGATCATCGACCAGCTCCGTGTGACCCGGACCCCCTTTACCTGCCCGCACGGCAGGCCGACCATGGTCCGGTTTACCCGGGCGAAGCTCGACGAAATGTTCGGGAGGACGTAAAAAAAAGTATTTTTTCCGGAGACGGGTGCTTATATTTTCAGCCAGCCGAGCCGGTAATACACCCACGCTGTCGCGAGCATAGCCATTCCCACGATGACGATCATTTGGGCAAGAGAGATTGGCCACGGGTTGCCCACAAGGTTGGATCCCAGAAGGCTGCCCACGACTGTTGGGATAATGGTTAGTGCCGACAAGACGGCAATCAGTTTCATGACCCGACCCATCTGGAATGAGGTTGAATTGAAGTAGTAATCGGTCAGTGATGATACGTTCTCCGTGATGTCATCGGATATGTCGTACAGGTACGATGCCCGGTCGAAAAGGGCAGAGAACCGCGATCCGTCTTCCATACCATGGAGGGAAACCTTGCCGGTTACGATACTATTGAGGACATCCCGGGTATGAAGGAGCCATGAATGGATCCTGACCGACTCTATCTTGAGTCTGAATGTCATCGGAAGGAAACTCGCGGGCTGCTCGCTTATGGGAAGTGAGCCGGTGTATTCGAGTTCGTCTTCTATGGCGCGCAGCGTTTCCTCGATACGCGAGAGCGCATCCTGGAAAAAACGGTACGTTATTTCAGCTGGAGTGAGGGATTCATGGGCCGAGAGCGCCTCGCTGGCGATGAGATCCGGGGTCTGGGGCGCGGAAGAGGAAAAGGTCAGCAGGCTGTGGTCTTTGCTGACGATAAGAATCCATCGCCACGCGATGATGATCTGTTTGGGGTTGGCCGGGTTGCGGCGACTCTCCCTTATCCTGAGGTAGATCGCAGCGTAATTCCGGTGCGACCGGGCCCAGGGAAACGCACGTTCCTTGAGTGCCTCTCTGAGGAGGCTGACAGAGACACCGGTCAGCCGGTGTATCTTCTCAAGATCCGCGTCCTGTACCTGAGGTAAAATCATACCATTTCATGACGCCGTCAGGCTGGCTAGCCGGGATAATACTTGCGGCATCCGGAATATCGCGTAATTCCCGTGTGGTCCACCCGCCTTCGCCTTCCGGGATGGCAGGGTAGAGAGTCCTGACTGTGCACTCCGGGGCCGGGCTCCCTGGAGCGCTCGCGTTCATCTCCGATCCGGCTCCACGGCGTGAATACGCACGGGTGCCGAGCGCGGCAGTCCGGGTGAGCCGGAGCAAACGGAGCAGACGGAGCGATCCGGCCACCATCTGGTATGACCCTGCGATTAGTGCTGCTATAGGCGCAGCGATAACGAAGAGATCCAGAATATGCCAAGGGTTCAGGAAAAACTGCCGGCGATCCTCGGCAAGCGCGAGCTTGAACACATATTCAAGGATGAAGATCGCAAGGATCGCTCCATCAATGGTATTGAGGACAAGCTGCCCTTCCGGCGGAACATGTATGAGAAACGGGATGATAATGACCGGGATGAGGAGCAGGGAGAGTGCAATCATCAGGCCTTCGGAAAAAACGGCCTCTATACTGCTGCGGATCCTGGCCATCCGCGTGTCCTGTTCCTGTTCCAGTTCCTGCCAGTCTTTCCAGCGCATGAAGCGCTCTTCACCGCTTTTGCTATCGTCACTGTTATACCGGGAACTGCCGGTCGGGTCCTCGTCCATGGGTGCCTTCCGTGGTACGATATCGGGTACCATGGATAAAGAGCATTGTGATAACGTTCATCCGTCTCTGGTACAGGGAAAAGAACCTGATTATGCTGTATCATCACATGGAGTCCCGTAAAATTTTCGTGCATCCCTACCCTGCAGCAATCCCAATTCTTATTACCCTCACGGTAAGATCCGTTACGGGATAACCGAAGTATGGCGGTACCATGAAAAAGAGCACGCAGACGCTCCTGAAAAGTTCCGGCCCGGTCTTTTCTCACACTCACCTGACTGATGAAGCAGTCGCGGAGTTTCGCTGTGAGGTATTTACTTTCTACCAGCGCCATGGCCGGCACGACATGCTCTGGCGCCACACGGACGACCCGTACCGGATCCTGGTCTCCGAGATCATGCTCCAGCAGACCCAGGTAGAACGGGTCTCACTCAGATACCCGGCATTCATCGTTGCGTTCCCGGATCCTGCGACACTCGCAAAGGCCCCCCTCTCCGAAGTGTTTGCCGCATGGCAGGGCATGGGCTACAACCGTCGGGCTGTCTCCCTGAAAAAATGTGCCGAAAAACTGGAAAACGAGCATAAAGGGAAAGTTCCGTGTGACCCGCAGGTGCTTGCCACATTCCCCGGGATCGGGCCGGCGACAGCCTCCTCCATCTGCGCCTTTGCCTTCAACCTCCCGGTCGTCTTTATTGAGACCAACATCCGACGGGTATTTATCCATTTTTTCTTTTCCGGCGCAGAATCGGTGACTGATGCGGAGATTCTGCCGCTCGTGGAACGGACGCTCGACCGGGAGAATCCCCGGGTCTGGTATTGGGCACTCATGGATCTCGGGACGGAACTCAAAAAGAGCGTCCCCAATCCCAACCGGAAGAGCACCGCGTACGTGAAGCAGGCGCCATTTGCCGGATCGGACCGGCGGATACGGGGCATGATCCTGAAATACCTCATTGTCACTTTCCCGGCACGGGAAAAAGCGATCGCAGCTCAGGTGTCAGAGGAACCGGCACGTGTGCGCCGGATCCTTGCGGCGCTTGAGGGCGAAGGTTTTATCCTGAAGGGAAAGGACGGGTACCGGCTCGCAGAGTAACGTGCCGGTGTTGCAGGGATCTCCCGGCATGTTCAGGAACCGGACCGTTGTCCTCTCCCGGGGTATATGAGGAAGATTGTGTACCCAATCACGATACTGTGCTTCGTCCGGGTGCTGCCCCCATCACCATATTGATATGATTCCATTTCCCACATCTCCGTGAGGAACATTATGCCGGACCTGAAGGACATCCCCGATAACGTTCGCTGGAAGTGTGCCGCAGAATGTGCCGCAAAACTCCCGGCACTCTATGAGATCGCGTTCCGCGGGGCCCTCGGGAACAAGTACGATGCGCTGGAGCAGGAGATCTGGATGGAGATCGCCTGCATGCTCCGGGATGTCGTCCACGACTGCTTCCTCCCGGTGAAGGATGCCCGGGAAATCGCGCGGAGCATCCAGAGTGCCACCATCATCCTCTTTGGGCCGGAGTATGGTGGCGAGGTTATCGAGCTCGCCGGTGACAATGCGGTGATACTGGTCAAACGCTGCCCGTTCCTGATCCACGGTCACACGCTCGCCACCGAACACGAGCATGTATTTTCACGGTGCATGGCACTCACCCTTAGTGCGGTCCCGCTCCTCAACAAGGATTATTCGGCCCGGTTCGTGCGCACAATGTGCACCGGGGACCGTCAGTGCGAGATCAAGATCGAAAAAAAGCCCCCGGCTGAGAAGAAAGAGGAGAAGGTCGGCGGAAAGACGTAACTTTTTTCCGGCGTCCCCTTTTTTCCAGGCTTCTTTTTTATTTCAGTATGTACCCAATGATAACACAGACGATCCCCGGGTAAAAGAAGAGGGCAAAATACGCCCGGATCCCGACGGGGAGGAAATCCAGGCCATTAAGCTCCGGGATGATTAGCAGGACAAGACCAATAATAAAGAACAGGTAGTCGAGCTGGGTTTTCGAAATTGTTGACGACGATTTCGCTGAACTCATACGAGACTCCTTAAAAGTAGGGTATGATTCCTGCCCGTAAAAGAGTTTTTGGCGATTAAAAATAGCTTGTATTCCTGTTCCTTAAAGCAGCCGATCTTTCTTATTTTGCTTTTTTCGCATCGTTGAGGATAAAATACGCCACGTACCCAAAAATGATCCCCACCACCAGGGCAAATGCCGGGGGTGTGCCGATCACCGCCACGATGACCGTGACGATGATCCCAAGAAGTATTCCTTTAATCTTCGGGGTTCTGAGATCCTGGACCTTCATACCAGTTCATATAGGTATTTCAGGTAAATAGGCATCACCCCGGGAACGAGTCGCATCTGTTGCCCGGCCTGCACCGTTCCCTGTCCAAAGCATCCGGTCAGTAAAAAAATGCTGTCTTTCTGGTCATCACTGCCTGCCGGAGCCCTCAAACTGCCCGATCACAAGAGAATAAAGATCCGCATGAGGCAGCGGAGGGGAGGCAAGGTCACCGGTCAGGATCTCTTCGTCAGGATACCCGAGGTTCTCGCAGACCGCGATCCTGACCGGGGCAGAAATCTCCATCGCGCCGAGGCGCCGGTAAAGTTCTGTTACGTTGAACTTGGGATCCGCGATAAGAAAGACAATCTTTTCCCGCCGGAGCTCATCAATGGTCTCCTGCATCGCGCGATCATACCCCCTGCCGTGGGCTATGATTATGGTAATCCGGGAAAGGGAGATGTGAAGCCGGGCAGCTGCGATCTGGAGAGATGAGATACCGGGCACAACTTCACCGGGCAGGTATCCGAGGCCGGCGAGCATCGGGTCCCCGGTCGAGAGCACGACCGCATTCTCGGGCAGCTGCGAGAGGTTCCGGAAATCGCTGATGGAGCGCACGGTGCAGTTATCCGGGATCAGTTTTTTCACCAGCCCTATGGCCCGGCTGGAACCATAGATGAACCGGGCCGACCGGATTACCTGTGCTGCCTGTTCCGTGACCATGCCCGGCCCGCACCCGACTCCGACGATCTTCATGGACTCTCCGCGATAATCTCCCCGTCCCGGTTCACCAGGACTACCTGGATTCCCGGGTGCACTTTTCTGTATTCTGCAAGGATTGGCCCGACGACCGGTAAAAACGCCGGCGATGCTGCCAGTTCTTCCACGGTCGCGAACCCGGTCTGATCCAGGATATGCGGTTCGATATATTTTAAGATCAGGGCTGGGAGGCCGCAGAGGGTCACCTCTCCCTCCGCGGCAGATAACGCTTCGCCAATCCTTCCCCCGGCAAGCACGACCTCGCGGTCAGGGAAGAGCATGCGGGCATACCGGAGCCCGACCCGGCCGGTCGTGACAACAACATTCGTCGATCCTGCAACCCGGGCCTGAACAGACTCTTCAAGATGATCGTCCCAAGGCTCGACAAGCCCGGTTGATCCCAGCACCGAGATCCCTCCTTCAATTCCGACCCGGGGGTTGAGGGTCTTTCTCGCGATCTTTTCACCCTCCGGGATCGAGAGCGAGACCGTCGCACCGGACAGGCCGGTCAGATCGAGGGCTTCTTCCATGGAAGCGAGGATACAGGTAAGCGGAATCTCGCTGATCGCTGGTGCCCCCTTTTTGTACCGTGGTGTATCACGGAAAAACCTGCCGATCCCCGGTCCCGGCACAAGCGAGAGGCCGTCCTGTGCCATTACCGCCTCCGCCACAAACTCGATACCGGCCGTTACATCCGAGGGATAATCGCCGGCATATTTCCTGCACGATGCCCGCCCCGCCCGGGCCGCAACCGGAAGATCGGCCACAAGGCCGCAGGGGAGTTTTATGCTGACCTTGGCTATGTCACCAGAAAGGGAGAGGATCGCTGCCTTGCACGCGGCTGCTGCCGTGGTCCCGGTCGTGTACCCCCGCCGGAGGATCGCACCTGAAGCAGTGAGCACTGCAAAGCCGTCAGCGACCAGCGCAAGGCCGGCCGGATCGGACGCCTTCTCCACCCACTTGGCAGGGTACAAAAAACCGGTGACCGGGTCCCTCATGCCCCCGATCCCTCGATGAGAAGAGTAATGCATTCGTTGATGGCAGCAACCGCTACCGGAGTACCGCCCCGGGTCCCTTCGGTGGAGATGGAAGGGATGTCAAGCGTCCGCAGGAGGGATTTTGATTCCGCTGCGTTGACAAAACCGACCGGTGTACCGATCACAACCGCCGGCCGTATCCCTTCTTTGATCATGGCGCAGACCGTGAGCAGCGCGGAGGGTGCGTTCCCGATCACCACAATGGATCCCGCAACCCGGTCCCGGAGCGCTATAAACCCGGCGGAACTCCGCGTGATCCCCCGATCGCGTGAGATCCCGTCGCCGAAATCGAGTGCACAGAGAATTTCAGAGTGGTGCCCTTTCTTCTGGATGCCTACCTGAACCATCCGGATGTCAGTGATGACCGGGGCATGGCCTTTGAGCGCCCCAAGCGCTGCCGTCACCGGGTCATTGTTGAACCTGAGCAGGCCGGCCATCGCAAAGTCGCCGACCGCGACCGAGCAGCGCTGGCGGACCCGGTCGTCAGGGGTCTGGTCCCCGACCATCTTCCTTGCGAGCACCCGGGAGGTCTTTGAGATCTCGTAGGCCTCCGGGGTGGTCGCCCCCGGGTCAATATACGTACTTGCGGTGGTACCCGCGTGGCGTGATGATTCCTTTGACATCGTTACCCATCCTCCATATCCTGCTCTCGCTCCCACCTATAATAACCGTCGTGTGCATATCGACGTCCTCCATGATATGCTCGATCTCCCCCAATGTCACGATCAGCGGATCTGCCTGACCTTCCCGGAGGGCATTTTTGACGACTGCAACCGGCACGGTTGGCGGGTAGAATTTCCGGGCATGCTCGATCGCAAGCGCAAAGTTATGCGGGCGACCGTGACTCCGGGGGTTGTAAATCACCACCGGGATCCCTACTGAAAAGACCGCGTCGAGCCTGCGCTCAATCACCTCAAGGGGGGTGAGAAGGTCCGAAAGGGAGATGACTGCAAAATCCCCGGAGAGGGGAGACCCGATGAGGGATGCAGCGGCATTTGCTGCGGTCACGCCAGGAACGATCTCCACCGGGATCTTCTCTTTAGAATGTTCGAGCACCTCAAGCACGATACCGGCCATACCGTAGACGCCGGCGTCGCCACCGGAAACGATCGAAACTGTGTGGGACTGTGCAAGCTCGATGGCCTTCTTCGCCCGTTCGATCTCCTTTCCCATCGAGCTCCGGATCACCTGCTTTCCCTCAAGCAGCGGCCGTATGGAATCAAGGTAACTGTCGTTTCCGATGACGTACTCCGAACGTGAGATCACGTCGGCCGCCCGGCCGGTCATATATTCGTTACGTCCGGGACCGATCCCCACAATCCAGAGGCCGTTTGACGGGCGTTCAGCGGGCGATGGCAATGGTCACCTTTGAAAAAACCTTCTTTCTCATGATCAGTTCCCGGTGTTTTGATACCGCAAGCGCACACGGTTCGGCAACCCCGACAAGGCCGATCTTCTTTGCCCTCGACGGTGTTTCGGGCACCTGCGCGTTAATAGTGTCATCATCCAGGAATATTAAATTGGCAGGGATCCCGGCAATCGCATCGCAGAGTCCGGCCTCGCCGCATTTCTTTGCGGTGGTCGCATAGATCATGACTTCGTCCCCGGTGATCCCGGCCTCAGCGAGCGCCTCTTCCAGTGCCCGGGCTACCTCCCCGTGGGTGACCCCTTTCCGGCAGCCGATGCCAACCGCGTACTCGCCCCGGCGCACAAGGATCGAGACATCCGGCCCGGTAAGGACGATCCCGGGGCCGGGCACCGCATAGACTTTTGTCGTCCCGTCCAGTATCCCGGCATTAACCGCACGGGTCGAATCGCGGTTCACGATATCGCTGCCAGTGCGGGTTGCAATCCCTTCAACCGAATCCCGGCCGGTCGCTTCGGTGGCCGTGGAGATGACCGGTACAAGCCCGAGGCCGGCGAGTTCCTTTGCGAGTTCGTTTGCCCCATGGTGGCCGCCGAGCACCGGCACCACGTAGGAAAAATCCGGGGTGACCACAACAACGGCCGGGTCGGTCCACTTGTCTTTGAGAAGCGGGGCGACGCCCCGGACCACGATGCCCATGGACATCACCGCAACGATCCGGGAGACTTCCGGGTAGATGTCGGCAAAGATACCGGCGCGGTATTCCATAACATCTCCATCAAGGAATTCCGCGATCCTCCGGGCATCCGGCAGGAAGCGGCCAGGAGCGACAACAACGGTTCTGGTCATGAATAGAGGTACGAGGTGACGTGCCCCTCTTTTTTCGTGCCTACAACCCCACCCACCAGAAGCAGGGCAGTGTGTTCGATCCCGGCCTCGCGTGCCTTTGCCGCGATATCGGCGACTGTGCCCCTGACGATCTTCTGGTCCGGCCACGAGGCATGGTACACCACCGCTGCCGGGGTGTCTTTCGGGCAGGCGAGTTTTCCGGTGATCTCTTCGAGTTTTTCTGTCCCCAGAAAGATGACCATGGTCGAACCAAGAAGCGAGAACTCCCTGATCTGATCTTTTTTCAGGGTCTTTCCGGCCGGCCGGGTAACAATCACCGACTCAGAGACACCCCGGAGCGTTCAGCTGGGTTCTGAGCGCAGCCGCAGCGGCAAAGAGGGATGAAACACCGGGCACAACCTCCACGTCAACACCCCGCTCTTCAAGCCTCTCCATCTGCTCAACGATCGCGCCATAGAGTGCAGGGTCACCCGAGTGGAGGCGCACTGCCTTTTTCCCGGCCTTCGCGTACTCCTCCAGTGCATCGACCATCTCGTTAAGGTGCATGCCCCAGCTGTCTTTTTTTATGGCAGCACGCGATCGTTCCACGAGTATTGGGTTGACAAGTGATCCTGCATAGATCAGGACATCGGCCGTGTTTACGAGTTCCTGCCCCTTGACCGTGATGAGACCGGGATCGCCGGGCCCGGCGCCCACAAACCAGACCTTCGCCCCGGATCCTGCGGATTTTTTTTTCACGGTCATATCAGCGCCTCGCGTACAGCACGCTCATGTAATCGCTCTTCTCCGGGATCTCGTCGCCCCGGTACACCTTCATATCGGGAAAAAACATCCGCTCGACGAGCACAAACTCCCGGTATCCCTCCTTTTTGAGGCCCGCAATGAGCTTCTTCGGGTGCCGGGCTTTGAGCCGGATCAGGGCTGAAGGATCAGCGCCGTCAGAGACCACAAACCCTCCGCCCAGAGGGACATTCGCCGCGGCGGCAAAGGCCGTGATCGAGCTGATCCCGGGCTCGGTCCTGCACTCTATCCTCGGGTGGTGCTCTGCAAGGATCCCGCAGAGGCGCGAGAACGTGGAGAAAAAGTTCGGGTCGCCAAGGATCCCGAAGACCGCAAGGCCGTTCTCCGCGACCGGGGCGATCTTCTCCGCGTTGGATTCGAGGCATGCCCGTATCCGGCGCTCGTCATCGGTCATGGGAAATTCGAGCATTACCGGCTCACGGTACGGTGCGACGAGATCTGCTGCGATCCGGCCCGGCACAAAGACGGTGTCGGCTTCCCTGAGGAGCCGTATGGCCCGGAGGGTTAAGAGTTCGGGGTTTCCCGGGCCAAGTCCAAGGCCTACGAGCATGCGGCACCCGCCCCGACAATAATATACACCGGGTCAATCGGTTTGAACATCACGCTTTTCCCAAGTGCATGCGAGCGGGAGACCTGCACGTGCAGGGCCTCGCGGAAGATCCCAAGGGACTGCATTGTCGCGGTAACGACAGTAAGGGTGCTGAGCAGAACAACGTTTACTACGATTACCCGCCGGACTTTTGTTGCAAGGACTGGCAGGATCGTTTCGATCTGCTGCGAGCCGCCAACAAAAGCGCAGTCAACAACCGGGGCCGAGACAAGAAAATCTGCTGCCTCCCCGCAGAAAAATTCAATATTTTTTACACCAGCCCCGGCAGCCGCTTTTGTTGCGTACGCAATTGCCTCCGGGCGCCGGTCAATTGCGTAGACCTTTTTCGCACGGCCGGCAGCAGCAATCGAGACCTTGCCGGTTCCGCAACCGAGGTCGAGAACAGTATCGTTCGCTGTGATACCCATCTTGAATAAAGAGACCGCCATGATCTCGTCCTGCGTCGGACCACCGGCAGGCATTGTGTCGCCCATTTGCACAATTTTTGTTGTGGTAATGTATTAATGCTTGTTAACACCCCGTAGTCCTCCCTCAGGAAGAGACGTTATACCAGGAAATCTGGGCTCGGTCCTACCTCTTTTTGCCAGGGCTACGGGCCGGTGGACAGGCCCGGACGGGGAAGGTGTCCACCACCGGCATAATCCCTGTATAAATGCGTATTTTGTGAAAATTTTCAATTATGAAAGAGATGCATTTTCCCTTTAACGGTATTCTGCTGGTGGCAAAAATGACTCGGTTCATTGGACAAAGACTGTACGGTTCCATCGCCGGATAGTATCTTTCGCCTTTTTTCGGGAAGAGGGTCTCACAGATTTCCGTACTGAAATCCCTCTTCCCGGCAAGAAGTATATATGGCACGTCCGTGACATAATCTGTAAGATTTACTATCGGAGAGGATGTGTTGAACGACTTCAATTCACCTGACACCGTGTATGACGTCCCGGAACGACTGAAATTTTTGGTTCTTGTTCTTCTTTTCTTCATAGGCGTCTTTCTTGAATGCATCGTCCACTATACATACCACATCACCATCGTGTATACGCAGTTTTACTACCTGATCGTCGTGGTTGCCGGGCTCTGGTACGGCAGAACGGCCGTTGGGATAGCCCTTTTCTTTGGCGGCCTCCAGGTTGCCATAAGCTGGCTTCTCGAACCCGGGACCATCCCTTACGATGCGATCCTCCGGGCCCTGATGCTTGTCATCGTTGCGGTTGTGATCTGGAAGATCGTTGAGAAGATGACGGGATATCATGACCGGGTGCTCGTGCAGAACCGCGAGTTAAAGGACGTAAACCTGCAGCTTGACACCTCCCGGAAAGCCTTCATTACCGCAAACAAGAAGCTGAACCTGCTCTCCGGCATCACCCGGCACGATATCAGGAACCAGCTGACGGCCCTCCTGGCGTACATCGAGATTTCCAAGATGAGTGTGCAGAACCCCGAATTGAAAATAACCATGGACAAAGAAGAGATAGTGGCGAATAACATCCTGCGCCAGATCGAGTTTACCCGGACCTACGAGGACATCGGTGTGAAAGTCCCGCAATGGCAGAACGTGGCGAAGTTTATGGCCCTCATCTCACCGGTGACCGGCCCTGCCGGTATCGATCTTGTGATTTCCACCGGCGATCTCGAAGTCTATGCCGATCCGCTGCTCGAAAAAGTGTTCGAGAACCTGGTGGATAACTCGCTCCGGCATGGCGAACATGTCAGGCAAATCACGGTAACGCACGAGAAACACAGCCCGGGACTGATTCTTATCTACCACGATGACGGTGTCGGGGTTACCGATGCAGAGAAGGAGAGGATCTTTGAAAAGGGCTTTGGGAAAAACACCGGGCTCGGGCTGTTCATCAGCCGTGAGATCCTCTCCATTACCGGGCTCTCGATCCGGGAATGCGGGACGTACGGGAATGGCGTGCGCTTTGAGATCGGGGTGCCCGAAGGCTGCTACCGGTTCAGCGGAAAATCTGTGTCCCCTGTGAACTGACCACCCCGTTCACCGGGTTTTGCCATTTCGTTCCGGTGTTCCCTGATGCTCCAAGGGCTGCGTGACACCTGTCCAGTATTCAGGATCACCCCAGTACCACTTGTGATAAGACGTGAATGTCCCAAAGCCAATAGATGGGACAAAACGACTTCAATGAACAAAAAAGGTACAACCGTGATAACTCCGGCAGGAGATCGTTACTCTTTGCCAGAGGGTGTTTCTTTGGGCTGCTTTTCAGTTCCGATCACGATACCGGCTTTCTTGATCAGGTAGTACGCTGCCGCAAGCCCGACAATAATGATACCGATCCCGATCAGCTCTCCCGCATCCGCGGCCGTCGGATCGAGTAGGATCACCTTCCGCGCGATCGCGATGATCGCAAGGAGCACCACAATTTCCACATGGATCACGTTCTCGGTGATATATGCCTTCATCGTATCCAGCAGTTCCACTATGATGAGCACGAGCAGGAACGAGCCCAGTAAACCGACCAGTTCGCCGTTATCCAGCAGCCCCTTCGGCAGGTTGAGCAGGCCTTCGATAAACAGCCAGACCAGCTCACAGATCGCAAAGATGAGCACTGCAGCGAGCAGGATGATGAGGAACGTATAGACCACGCGTTCAAACTTGTTGATCTCTTCAAGCATCTTCTGTCACCTCAGGCGGGATGAGGTCCGGTTGTCCGGGATCGTATAACCGGACCACGTCACCGATCACGATCACTGCGGGCGGCTTCACGCCGGCATTTTTGGCCATCTCCCCGATCTCTGTGAGCGGGCCTGTGGTGACCCGGCGGCCTTTCCGCAATCCACGTTCAATAATGGCGACCGGCGTTTCCGGGTTTTTGCCGTGATCAACGAGGGCCCGGGCAATGTTTGTAAGATTTGCCACTCCCATCAGGATCACGATCGTACCCCGGCCCTGTGCGAGCAGTTTCCAGTCAAGCGCTGATGAGGGTTTTGCAGGGTCCTCGTGGCCGGTCAGGATGGTCACCTGCGAGGCATACTTCCGGTGCGTGACCGGGATCCCCACCGAGGCGGGGACCGCAAGCGCGCTGGAGATCCCCGGCACCATCTCGACTGCGATGCCGGCGGCCCGGACCGCCTCCAGTTCCTCCCCCCCGCGTCCGAAGAGGAACGGGTCACCTCCCTTGAGCCGGACAATTGTCAGGCCTTTTTTTGCCCGGTCTATCATCAGGGCCTCGATCTCGCGCTGTTCGAGAGTATGGTGGCCACCGTACTTCCCGCAGTCGATCTTCTCGGCTTTTTTGGGGAGGGACATAAGGATCTCCTCGCCGGGCAGCTGGTCGTAGAAAATAACATCCGCCGTTTCGATCATGTCGGCTGCCCGCTGCGTGAGGAGCCCCGTACCGCCCGGGCCGGAGCCCACAAGATAGACCATGCCCGTCATAAGGAAATCCCCAGAGTATGGTATGCATCCGCGATCAGGGTACCGGCCCGCACCCGCAGGGCACTGCCCTCTGTCCGGGCCTCTTCAAGTGTCCCGATCTTCTTTTCTATGCGTTCTGTCCGTTTTCCATCAAGTGAGAGGACTTCGGCGATCAGGTTGCCGTCCCGGCAGTAGATTCCCATGGGGGTGAAGCAGCCGGCCCCTACCTGTTCCATCACGGCCCGTTCAATCGCGACGTCTTTCCTCGTCGCCGGGTGATCGATGCTTGCGAGTACTTCCATAATCGAGGGATCGGCCCGGCTCACCACCGCAATCGTCCCCTGATTTGGGGTGGGAACGAATTTCTCCGGGGGGAGCCGCTCGCCCGGGATCCGGATGCCCAGCCGTGAGAGGCCGGCCTCGGCAAGGACAATTGCGTTGTAATGGCCTTCACTCAGTTTCCTTACCCTTGTGTCCACATTGCCCCTAAGGTCTTTGATCTCGAGAGACGGGTCGTGGCGCAGGAGCTGGCCCGGCGCCGGGTGCTCGATGTGCCGATGATCCTGACCGCAGAGACCGGGCCGGAAAAGGCAAGGAAATCGGCAGGAGAGTCGCGGGTGAGGATCGCGGAGGTGATAAGGCCCGAGGGCCGTATCGCGGGAATGTCCTTCATGCTGTGCACAGCGCAGTCGATCTCGCCCCTCAGGATCGCATCGTCGAGCGCCCGGACAAAGACGCCCTGTTTTCCGATTGCGTGAAGGGGGACACCCGTGACCTCGTCACCCTGCGTGCTGATGATCTTCTGTTCGACTTCGATACCGAGGGCCTGGATCTTTTTTATGACCGTCGCGGTCTGTGCGAGCGCAAGCCTGCTGCCCCGGGTCCCGACCTTCAGAGACATGCTGCGTACCCCCCGGTAATAGCTTCAAGATCTTTTTTGGTATGTGCAGCGGAGAGGAAGTTTGTCTCGAACTGTGAGGGCGGGAGGAAGATCCCGCGTGCGAGCATCTTCTGCCAGAATGCAAAAAAGGCAGTCGTATCGCACTCTTTAACCTCGATGTAGTTCTGAGGGGGCTTGTTCCGGAAGAAGTACTTGAACATCGAGCCAATCCGGACAAATGACCCGCCAGCATTTTTACCTGTTCCCAGCGACTCTTCGATGGCCCTGACCTTCTCGGCAAGATCCGGGTAGATAGCCGGATGGTTGTGCAGCCAGCGGACGGTTGCGATCCCGGCGGCTAGGGAGAGCGGGTTGCCCGAGAAGGTTCCGGCCTGGTAGACCGGCCCCTGCGGTGCCACAAGCGACATGATCTCTTTTCTCCCGCAGAATGCGCCGATCGGAAGACCGCCGCCGATGATCTTCCCGAACGTGGTGAGATCGGGCCTGACACCAAACATCTTCTGCGCTCCGCCGATGCCGAGCCGGTAGCCGGTAATTACTTCGTCGAAGATCAACAGGACGCCATAGGCGCTCGTAATCTCCCGGATGTCTTTGAAGTACCCTGCTCCGGGAGGACCGGCCCGATGTTCCCAAGTACTGGTTCTATAATGAGGGCGGCTATGTCATGGTGCGATGCGAGCATCGATTCAAGCGCCTCCGCATCGTTGTAGGGGAGCTGCCGGGTGTGGGCGACAAGCGCCGGGAGCACGCCCGCCGAGTCGGGAACGCCCATCGTCGTCGCTCCCGATCCTGCCTTCACGAGGACCGCGTCATGGGCACCGTGGAAACCGCCCTCGATCTTGATGATGTCGGACTTGCCGGTAAAACCCCGGGCGAGCCGGATCGCGGCCATGGTCGCCTCCGATCCGCTGGATACAAACCTGGCCATATCCATGCCCGGGTGGTCCCCGGTGATGAGCCGGGCAAACTCCGGTTCGTACGGGGTCGGCGTCCCGTAGAGCCAGCCCTTTTCGAGCTGGGCGGCGATCGCCTTTTTAATCTCCGGGTGGGCGTGGCCGAGGAGGAGGGGGCCGTAGGCCATGCAACAGTC
Source organism: uncultured Methanoregulaceae archaeon (assembly GCA_963717525.1). Lineage (GTDB taxonomy): Archaea > Halobacteriota > Methanomicrobia > Methanomicrobiales > Methanospirillaceae > Methanoregula. Next base: position 829,941 of record OY970343.1, on the reverse strand, counting down.
GACAAGGTTTGTGCCATCAACCGTAGTGAGGTGTGCACCTTCCGCGTGTTCTGTATAAAACGGGTAAGGCTTGATCGCCCGGACCGGACTTGAGACACCGCCAGGCATCAGTCCCTGTGCCTGCGAGAAGAGGTCGGCACTCTTCATTCAAGCCACCCGCAGGCATCATACGCAAAATAGGTGATGATGAGATCGGCCCCGGCTCTCTTGATGCAGGTGAGCATCTCGATGACAGTCTCTTTCTCTTTTATCCAGCCGCGTTCCGCTGCGGCTTTTATCATGGCATATTCCCCGCTCACCTGAAACGCGGCCACAGGAAGACCAAGCGTTGCGATCTCGGCAAGGACATCGAGGTAGGGCCCTGCCGGTTTGACCATAAGGATATCGGCCCCCTCCTCCATATCGAGTTGTGATTCGAGGAACGCCTCACGGCCATTTGCCGGGTTCATCTGGTAGGTGGTGCGGTCGCCAAACGAGTACCCGGACTCTGCCGCTTCCCGGAACGGGCCGTACAGTGCGGAGGAAAACTTGGTTGAGTACCGACAGGATCAGCACCTCTTCATATCCGTCCTCGTCAAGTGCCGTCCTGATCGACCTGACCATGCCGTCGAGCATGCAGGACGGGGCAACGATATCGGCGCCAGCCTCCGCGTGGCTGACAGCAATTTTATTCATGAGGAGAAGGGACTCATCGTTTAAGAGATCCTGTCCCCCGCAACGGCTGTCACCGACAATCCCGCAGTGGCCGTGGCTCGTGTACTCGCAGGCACAGACGTCCGTGATGACCACCATGCCCGGGTATGCGGTCTTGATCTTCCGGTACAGCCTGCTGCACAACCCCTCCGGGGTCGTAGGCGCTGGTTGCCGCCTCGTCCTTGTGAGCCGGGACGCCGAAAAGGAGGACCGCCCTGATGCCATGCTCCCAGAATTTACCGGCAACCGCCGCGATCCCATCGATCGGGTACCGTGACTGCCCGGGCATGGACCCGATGGGCACCGGGGCCCCTGCCGTTTCATCCACAAAAAGCGGGGCAACGAGGTCATTTCTAGTCAGGATCGTCTCACACAAAAGAGGCTGGATAGTGCGGGAACGAACCCGCCTCATGCGTCGCTGAAGGAACACGGGCACCACACCTTGGACGTTGATGATAAGAGATTGCTGGTGCAAGGTATTTATGATTATATTATATGGGCACCGCCATCCATTCCCGATGGAGCGAAAAAGAGCGGCAACCTATATCCCGTTTCCGGTTTTACCATTCCATATGCAAAGATTCGCATTCTTCATTCTCGCTGTTACCTTCTGCGTTGTTCTCCTGTGCGCCGGATGTACATCCACACCCGGTACACCGGGGAATATTACACCTGCACCGGTCACCAATGCCACTACAGTAAACATATCGCTTGCCCCGCTCGCGCTCGCCCCGGCTGATCTTCCCGCTGGTTTTACACAACAGTCCGGCCGGCAGAAATCTGCCGATGAAATGAGCTCTTTAGCAAAAGATCTCGGGTGGCAGGAGGGCTACGTTGCCACCTATGCCTCATCTGGGAACGGTACTGCAGGATCAACTTCGATCACCCAGACCATCACGATCTATGATGCAAAGAATATGTCATCCATTGTCTCTCTCGTGGACGCGGGCGAGCAGCAGCAGGCGGACCTTGCCTTCTCCGGCCTGCCGCTGCCAGCAACAGGGCCTGATACACGTGCACTATCAGCCACTGCCGTGAACACGACCCCTGCTTCCACAACAGCCGGGGGTCTCTCAGCGCTCTCGTCAGGATCGGGAACATCAGCCCCGGCAGAAGGGTATATTGAAGTGATCTTTGCAAAAGGTGAGATCCTTGAAGTGCTCAGGATGACCGGACCCGGTTCGCAGTACGATACCCTTAAAACACTTGCAGAGGCTGCCTACGCAAAACTCGGGTGAGAAAGAGCGCCCGGCGTATTCTTCTTTTTAAGATTCTTTTATGTAAACCACATTCAGGAAACCCGGCCCGGACCAGCTGGCGACAGGGGCCAGTCCCTTACTCCGGTGTCTCCGGGTGTTCGAGAGGGTCATTTACCGTCGTCCCCCGGATCAGGGCCTGCACCAGCGCTTCTGCCGTGCTGCGATCGCCCTCCTCGGCGCAGGTCCGGATCGATGCGGTCGCGTCAGTAAGGATCTTTTTGGTGAGCACCCGGGAGAGATCATCGATCACTTCGATGGTCCGGTCATCCGCACTGGCAAGCCGTGCAAGCGCCTTGTCCCGTTCGCGCAACCGCACGGCCTCCGCCCAGGTATGCAGTGCAGCGATGCAGTCATCGGCAGATTTCCGGTGCAGCTGGCGGATGAAGAGTTCCAGTTCGTCGTTGACATACGCCGCCGCCCGTTCCGCTTCGGCCCGGCGGGTGCTCATGGTTTGCTCGTTGACCTGCCGGAGGTCATCTATCGTAAAGAGCCGGACGCCATCGATGGCACCGGCACCCTCCTCGACATCCCGGGGCTGGGCAATATCGACTATGATGAGGGGGCGGGGATGACCCTCGACCGGCCAGCACCGGGCCAGCATCGCCTCTTTCAACGGCTGCCGGTGGATGACCGGGTGGGGCGCAGATGTGCAGGAGATCACCACATCCGAGAGTGTGATATAGCGGTACAGTTCGTTCATCCGGACCGCCTTTCCGCCGATCTTCTCCGCGAGCTTGACCGCCCGGCCGAAAGTGCGGTTCGCCACATACATCGCGGTCAGCTGCTTTGCGGCGAGTGCCTGGGCCACAAGGAGCCCCATCTCGCCGCTCCCGACGACAAGGATGTGCCGGCCCTCAAGAGTCCCGATCTCTGATTCGGCGAGAAGCACAGCGGCAGAACCTACTGAGACCGCCCCCCTGTTGATACGGGTGTTTTTGCGGACGCCAATGCCTACGTGGACGGCCTTGTTGATGCAGAGCGCAAGGAACGTACTTGCGGTTCCGGCGGCCTCGCCATCGGCAAGGGCTTTTTTCAGCTGGCCGATAATCTGGTCCTCGCCTACGATCATCGATTCGATGCCGGCGGCAAGCGAGAGGAGGTGGTGGAGCGCCTCCCGGCCTTCGAGCAGGAAAAAACCCTTCCTCCCGTGCTCTTCAAGGAACTCCCGGAGCGAACCGGCATCACCTTCGACAATCACCTCTACCCGGTTGCAGGTCTGGAGGAGGAGAACACCGTGGAATTTTTTCTGTGCAGCGGCAAGGAACGCAGGCTCGTCCCCGAACCGGAAGGCTTCGAGTGCCATCACGTCCGCGGTATGGTGGCTGACACCGGCAATGGCGATCCGTGAGGTATGCTTATTCATGGAGATACCGCCCGCTCACGCGTTCCCACGCCCGGTCCGGTGAATCGGAGAGGAGTGTCCAGACCGCCTTGTCGCGGAGCACCGCCCAGAGTATCCTCCGGCGCTCCTCCGGCGTGGTCATGCGCTCTTTCAGGGTCTCACGCAGCCGGTGCTGGAGCGCGATCATGGCATCGAGCGCCGGGTAATTCTTCTCAATCTCCTGCCGGATAAACCGGGAGACCGCAGGGCTCCTGCTTCCCGTGCTGACCGCAACCGTGTAAAACTCCCCGGTCGAAATGGCCGGGATGACCACGTCGCCGGGAGTCCCGTCCGCGTTGTTGAAGAGCACACCGTGATCCCGGCAGAGCGCACCGATCCGGTCGTTCTCGGACCGCTCGGAAAGCGCACCGATCACGAGGAACGCGGGTGCGATGAGCAGCCCGAGCTCCGCGTCCGTCGCGGCCCGGGTATCGAGCGTCTGGAGATGGACCGGCAGCGAACGGCACGACGGGGTGAATGTCCTGCTGACCACAAGGACGTCAGCCTCCCGTGCGAAATGCCCGGCCTTCCGTGCGGCCACTTCCCCTCCTCCGAAGATGACCACCCGTTTTCCCGCGCACTCCACGAAGAGAGGAATCATTGATCAATAGATAGAGCGATTGCGTTACTTTAAGATATGGCATTTGCATCCGGCAGCTGCGGGATGCCTCACGGACCGGGTGGCAGGATTGAGAAAGGCCAGGACCGGTCTGCCCTGTCATACGGGGAGAGCGGCCGGTAAATACGCCTGTTTCGCGCCCCAAAGGTCGATATACTTAAATTCTATAAGTGCCCACACTTTAAAGCACACTGCGCCGATAGTGTAGTGGTTATCACTAGGCGTTGCCAACGCCTAAACCCGGGTTCGAGTCCCGGTCGGCGCATAATTGCCTCGATGGGAGAGGCGCTGCGCTTCTTTTATTCTTGATTAAAGTCCCGGCCGGGGCGTACCTCTTTTCACGTTGTAAGCGCGTAATATTTTGCCTTATTGTTCAGCGAAATGAAAAAAGAATTAACCTTTCTTTGGAGAAAATTTTTCAAATAACCATGAAAATATAATTATTACCTCTCCTAAACCTAAAAGCACCCAAAACGTAGAATTAGGAATGCTCGCGGCACATATAAAATGTGAATTAGGAAAGAAAGGAAGATTAAAATTCGGTATATTAATTATTTTAGTTAAGCCCATAGCGGCTGGAATCCAGAAAATCCCTATTACTAAAAATATCCAACTATAGTTTCCTTCACCTTCGATGATTTCGCTATTGTACGGCTGAAAATTCAATTTCTGTAATAATTGAATGTTTTTCCGTTCTTCCTTGTAATTTAGCCATATAATTCTCCTAAATATAACCAATAATAAAATAGTTAGCGCACTCCCTAAAAACAACAGCAAATCAAAAGAATTGTTATATAATAAATAATCTATTGCTCCTTCGTTGGGGGTAAAATAGCAGGAGGTTTCACCGCATCGCGTTTCATTTGAAACATTTTTTTCAAAATCCATTGCTGGTGTTCTAATCCATGAGGTTTCGTTAGTAGCATTAACAGGAATAATTATCCATGAATGTGCTTCCGAGAAGTTGACATTTGGACAAATGCTCTCATAATTAGTCGGAGCAAGTATCGGGGCTGTCACTGCTCCTATGATTGCCCATAATGCAACAATTATAGCAATTATCCCAATAATTACACTTGCACGGCCCCTCTTAAGATCTCGATTTCTCGCCAATAAATCTTCGATCTGAATCTTATCGTAAAAGGGGGTTTCGAACATTAACAATGAGTTCTCTGAATTTTGTATTAATGCCTTCCTATTTTTTTCAATTTCGGATTTTCCCGGATGATTCTGTCTCCTTCGGGTCCCTGGTCCGGGTTGTGCAGGATAGTGCTCCACCAGATACAGTTTGGGTATTCTTTCAGGGTTCCTTTCATCTCCCGCGAGAGATCACGCGAGCAGCCGAAGAACGCGATTCCTCCCCCCTCCCTGCTGCTCAGGGAGTCGCTCGGGCGCCGCGCCAGGCCCTCGCTGGGCAAAGTGCGGTTGATTCTTTCTTAATTCCGCCGAAGGGGCGCCCCTGTGGGAGCGGCGGCAATCCTCGCTCGTTGGGGATACAGGGGGATCAGCCCCATCATCATGATCGTCTGCCCGTCGGATCCCGGGCTATCCTCTCCGGTCCGCAACTGCAAACTCTTTATCCCCTGCAACTGGAAGGCGATTGAAAAATGATTATTGTGTGCTCGTCTTGGGGAGCATAACGTAAACTATTAACGTAACTATACCGAGTGCCACAGTTCCGTAATAACCCTGCCATACAGCCCATGGTGCAATGGTATATAGTGTTGGGAAAGGACCTCCGATAGCCATTACATACGCGATAAATGCGATCATCACAACAACTGTCTGTTTCAGTCTTTGGTTTCTGATGTTATCGTTCCAGGTTTTAAGATATTCTGCAATCGGGTCGTTTTTTTCAGCATACTTTTTCGACCAATGTGAAATGGGCATCATTTCGATCTTTGGACCTTCAGTAAATGCCCAAGTTATCCAGACCGTGAAGAAACAACATACAATGAAAAAACAAAGCCAGCCCAATGTCGGAACCGGGCTAAGTGACCTGAAAGTTCCATCAAGCAGGGTATACACCGTCATAACAGGAACCGGAATCAGTTTTGATAATGCACTGAGCATTCCGTCAGTGTCTTTAGGTGCATTGGGAGATTCCGTTATAGCCTTTTTTTCCTCATCGGAAAGATTTGAAGAAGCATTCACTTTTGCAATCAGTTCATCATGCGCCGCATTTTCATTTTCAGTTACAACCCGCATTGTGCCCATATATTCCACCATCAGATATTTTAAGCGTTAATTCATTATTTATCTATATAAATATTCATTTTATCAGGCAACATTCTTTCACATGCCGGCCAGTATTGCCAGCCGATAACCTGCTAGTGTTGTTATTGTCATTCGTCTGTTTGACGTGTGCGCGGCAAATTGCATACATATGTTTGTGGTCAGTTGACGTGTATTTCATAGGATAACTATTGCAAAATTTAGGCTAAATCTGCATAACGTGCCAGCAATCTGGGAAAAAAATCATGAGGGTATAATGAACGTTAAACCACCAGAATGCCGGAGGAAAGATCGATAAATTACAATTTCTAGTAGTAAGAGCGTTTAAGAACAGATCGTTTTGAGAGATTTCTTGAAAAAATTTGGACGCGGAAAGTTTCTAAAAACTGCTCCGAACAAGGAAGTTTTTAAAAAATCAGAAAATAAAACTATATTACCTCAAGACAGTTTTGAAATGTTAAAGGGGTTTGCCTTTAACGAAAGTTTTCAATTCCATTATTCCATTGTTTATCGTTACATAAGTTCTATTGTTGTATTTCACTTCATTGTTGTCTTTTGGATCGATGTCTTCGCAAAGGGAGCCCGTATGGGTAATCCCCTGCACTCTTTCTTTGCATAGTGACTCGATATCTTCACACCACGAACCGGTGTTTGCCACAACATGGTCGTGATCAATAAATGGCCGATGTGTATGCCCAAAAACCAAAAGATCACCCGGTTGAGCACCACAGAACAAATGGGCCAATCCAGAAATTGTGATGTTTTTAATCATATCATCCTCATCTTTATGATTTTTATCTGATATTCCACATACTATAGAGATCTTTCTCCATAATTTATGAAAGTTTAAAGTTAACCAGGTTTTTCCATTCCAAAGAGTCGAGACTAATCCTCCGAGACTATTGGTTGCACGACACTGGACAGCAGCGAAAGATTCGTACATTTCGATTCCCATCATTTCATAATTGATCTGCACATCCAAATCATAACCATGAGTAAAAAAGATATATTCCCTGCCGCTCATCAGTCTGATATCTTTACAAAATTCGATATCTCCGCCTTTTTGGAAATTTTTCTTATATTTTTGCGCAAGTTCGTAGATAAGATAATCGTGATTTCCTACGACGTAATAGATTTTACAGTTTAACGAAAAAAGAGCCTTGAGAACCTTATGATTTCTACAAAGAACCTCATGGTTAGTTTTCCTCCAGAATTCCAGAAGATCCCCCAAAATTACCAGATTTTTAGGAGGTTCCTCTGAGAGAGCTTTTACAAATTCACAAAAGGCAGCCGCGTCTGTTATATCTTCCTTCCAGAGATGCATTATTTTCAGAAAGGCGCCCCACTTGCAATACTCTTGCTCTTTTTTGACATGTATTCCAAGGTGCACATCGGAAAACGCAATAATATCATATTTCATCGGAACCCCTCTTCTTTTCTGGTTCGATATGTTCCTAATGATTTTTTATTATTATATAGTTTTTTATAATTAATATGTTAAAATCCAATTATCCCTAAGTTTTCATTATTTCACTTAATACACCCAAATTAGCACAAAATTAATGATTCCCGGATAAAAATAAGCGTCTATCATCTGCCGCCGGTACTCGCTAGCCTGTATAGATGATCTCTGCGGGAGGTTTCGGGTGAGCGACCCGTCCATCGGTTTCCGGTATCACTTCGACATCGCGCTGGTCAGCACAAAAAAAGTGATCAGTCGGCATAATAAATTCAAAACTATTTTAGGAAGGTGCAGTAGTTTTCTCAATCGTGCGGGCTAAAGGGCGTCTGCCCCTGTTTTCCTGATCGCCCGGCCCGCAACCGGATCAAAAATTGAGGGGAAGGGGTGATCCCCCGGGTGATCCCCCTCTCAGATCAAAGAGGGGTAGGGGGTATCCCTTCCTTTTTCGGGAATTTCCGGTGGATCAGGAAAAAGAAAATACCTTGGTATCGATCGACACTCAATGCAATCGGGCAGATCCGGTTGGGGATACTACTCACGGCCGGCTTTCCTCGCCCCACGACTTCAGAATGTCTATGTCCCGCATCAGGGTCGCCCGGTGAAGGGCCTGTGACCGGGTGAGCATCCGGTTCTGGATAAAATCATACTCGCAGAGGATCCGGGAATTCCGGAGCAGTGTTGCCCGGATCGGGTGGTGCCGGTGCCGGATGCTCTCCTGTTTCCTGAAATACCATTTTATTCTCTGGAAGGTGAGCCAGTCAAGTTTCATGGCGAGCGTGGAGTGGAAGCTGAATTCGTCTGCTGATGTCAGGTCATAGGTCCGCAGCGAGCAGTACGGAAAGAGTGCCTGCGCCAGCTGGTAGCGGAATTGTTTCAGGGTCTCATCCGGGGTGATGGTAACAAAAACCACCCGCGAGTCGTCAAAAAATCCATACCCCCCGACCTGATATTCCGGGATCTCCTTCTGGTTCCTGCATATTTTTGTGAAATTTTCTATGAGTTTTTCTTCATCGTCAGTCGAAAAAGGGCCGGCGAGAGTGATATGGGGGATCACCTGTTTGTCCCCAAGATTAAATTTCTCTTCTAGGTGGTTGCTTAACGTGCGGATCTGGTGCTTTACCGGCCCCATCTGGCGGATATCAATCAGGTAACGGGTCATTTCTCACACCTTGGTACACCTGCCAATCCTGCACCAGCAGGGTAAATGGGCAGGCAATCGTTCAGAGTACGTGCGGAACATTTTTTGTTGTGGCACCATCCACACAAAGAAATCCGGGTTGTTCATGGGAATGTATGTCCCGGATCTTCAGTAATGATCACAGCGAAATCTCTGTGGTACATTTGGTAAGCATGCGGGGAAAATAGTGTTTGTCAATCATAGATCCCGGAGAACAAACGCTCCATGAATAACCTCATCTTCCTCGGGAAGGGGGTAGCTTCCTCTGGCCAAACAGGGTCGGGGGTACGCCATCACCCACCCCAGATCCGGGCTCAATTCAGCCTCCGATTGGCATCTGACATCTCCAAAAGGAGCCTGAATCGGGCTCCGTTTCAAAATAACCCCAAATACGCCTTATTTTTCCGATCGGACAAATTAAAATGAACTCAATAATGCGGTTATTTTGGTCGATCTCATGTAAAATTGGCATTTACACGATCCGGAAAAAAGATGCCGCCAGAACGCGAATATGGGGCGCTAAAGGGTATTATATGGGGCTCAATTTTTGCGTATTTTGGCAAATAACGGGACGTATAGGCTCTGATTCTGGAGAGTTGCAATCGGACGGTTTTACGGGCGTATTTCCGGACACTGGAAAGGGTAACACAACCGGCACCGGTTTCAGATCCCGGACTTCTTGGCCTTCTCTCTTCCCCGCCTGAGCATGACATACTTGACAGAGTCGTTGATCACAAACGAGAAGACCACGGACATACCGATCACGATCAGCGTATCCATGGGCGGAATCGCTGCAAGCCCGGGAATTCCCACAGTGGCAAGCACGGCCACAACACCCATGTCCGCGAGCGTGATCCAAAACAGCGACCTGCTCGGGAACGAATCCCAGAAGTGCCCCCGCTCCCGGACCACAAAGACCGTGAGCATCCCGAAGTAGAAGAGGATCGCAAACGAGAACGTCTGGATTGCGGCAAGGTTGCCGGCAAGGCCGAGCGGCCCGAGGCCTACCGCGAGAATTGCAAGGGATTCGAGAACGACGAGGACACCAAGGACAAGCGAAGATTTCACGAGGCCCGATATATCCCAGCTGTCCGGTCTTTTCGACCCCCGCACAGTATCGGTCGAGAGCGAGAGCGTAACAAAATCGATCACGAAGAGCAGCAGCACAACACCGAAGACTGAGACGATGAACTGGCCGGTCAAAAGGAACGCCACGACCACGAAGACCACGATCTGGAAGGTCTTTACAACCTTATTGAAGATCCAGGTGAGCATCCGCTGGTGCATCATCCTGCCTACCAGCACAAGGTCGATGATATGAGCAAGGCCGTCGCTTGTCAGGACCACGCTTGCTGCACCTTTTGCCACATCGGTTGCACTGCTGACAGCGATCCCCACTTCTGCCTGCCGGAGAGACGGTGCATCGTTGATACCATCGCCGGTCATGCCGACGATGTGGCCATTCTCCTGCAGGCTTTTGACGATCTCGTATTTGTCCTGCGGGTAGATCCGTGCAAACCCAGCGCTTTGCTCGACCAGCGCAGAGGCCTGATGGGGATCGGTTGCCCGTGCTTTCTCCAGTTCATCAGCGGCCGTGATGGTTCCCGGAAGGCCGACCTGCCGGGCCGTCTCCTGCGCAATGGAGAGGGCATCCCCGGTCAGCATCTTCACCGATATCCCGAGGTCCTGCAACTCGCCGATCAGTGTTCCGGCATCCGGCCGTGGTGTGTCGGTACAGGGCAACGAGCCCGATGACCTGCTGTGTTTGTTCACCGGTGCCCATCGCCACCGCGAGCGTCCGGTATCCCTTCGCAGCAAACCCGGTGGACTGCTCCCTGAGCCCGGCGGGATCGGTCCCGGCAAGCTCCGCGATGGCACTGATGGCACCCTTGACCACCCGGCTGGTCGTACCGGCCTTCTCCACGATCGCTTCAGTCCTCCGGGTTGCAGGATCGAAGGGGACAAAAGATCGCCGGGCAAAATCCCCGGTAGGAATATCCCGGTCTTCTGCCGCAACAAGGAACGCGCAATCGATGGGATCATGGTTTGCAGCCTCCGAGGCGAGTGCCCCGTACAGGAGGACATCTGCCTCGCTCCACCCGGCCTCCGGGATAATGCCGGCAACAGTGAGCCGGTTTGTGGTGATCGTGCCGGTCTTGTCCGTGCAGAGGGTATCCATTGTGGCCGCATCTTCTGACGCGCTCAGCCGGGTCACAAGCACGCCGCGCTTCGCGAGTTCCATGGCCCCCAGAGCCATCGTTATCGTAAACATCGCGGGCAGCGCAACCGGGATGGAGGAGGCAAGGAGCGCGAGCGCGAGGGAGAGAACATCAAGCATACGCATGCCGGCCAATGCGGCGACAGCAAAGGCGGCAGCGAGCGCTAGGCCGACGATCACCAAGAGCCATTTCACCACCTGCGAGACTAACTCCTCGGCCTGGAGCCTCGGGCGCGCAAATTGCACCAGTTCGGTCGTCTTCCCAAAATAGGTCCGGGCCCCGGTGAGGACAACAAGCCCGGTCGCTTCCCCGGACCTGATGATGGAGCCCGAATAAAGCATCCCGCCCGCTGCTTTCTCAACCGTGAGTGATTCACCGGTCAGGGCCGACTGGTCTACAGCAAGACTCCCGTCGAGTACCTTTACATCGGCCGGGACGAAGTCACCGGCCCGGATCCGTACTATATCGCCGGGGACAAGATCCCGTGCCGGGAGTATCTGCCAGGTCCCGTCCCGCAGGGTACGTGCATTCACCCGCAGCCTCTGCTTCAGTGCATCGACAGCAACCGACGCCTTCTGCTCCTGGAAAAAACCAAGAACAGCGTTGAGGAAGAGGAGCGCCACGATAACGTACACGTCAGCATAATTCCCAAGGATAAGGGAGAGGACAATGACCGCCTCGAGCATCCACGCGGTGGGACCGGAGAATTTTTTTACGAAACCCAGGTACGGGTTGGCCTTTTTTTCTTGGACTTCATTGTACCCGTATGCTGCGACCCGGCGTTTGTGCTCAGCTGCAGACAACCCGTTCTTTGTGTCCGCTGATAACGAGGCGATCAGTTCTCCGGTTCCCATGGCCTCGTACCCGGCGGGTGTCCCTGTAGCAGCATCTCGTTCTTCCGGCATCCTGTCACCGATAGTACTGATGGTATCAGTTTCTGGTGCGTTCCTGACGGGGATATAATTTGTGAGGCGGAAGATCTCCTATCCGTACCGGTATCATGCCGGGAAGCCGGCCGGATGCTGCTCTTCAATCCGGGCTATCAGAAAAGTTATGAGAGGAGTCCCGTCCTTGCCACAGGCATGGTCGTGGCCACGCTGCCAACGAGAAGCCATGCTGCAATCAGGACGAGAATAACGAGCGGGATGATGACTGCAATGATCACGGCAAAGGCTGCCCTGCCACCGTCAATCTCGTGCAGTTCGTGGATCCCGAAGATGGCAAGGACCATTGCCCAGAGGTGGAACAGGATACCGATAATGGGGATCCAGCCAAGGAGCAAACCGGGTGTTGCGCCGTACATAACGGCTTTGAGGGTCTGAGAAAACCCCTTGCGCCCGCCGACAATCCAGACCCAGAGGTGCAGCCATGCGGCAAAGATAGGGGCAAGGATAAGACCGCCGATAAGCACAAGGAGAAAGATCAGTATCGGGTGGTGGATATGCGTGACCCTGCCCACCATGCCCCATATGCCAAAACCGGCGAGGGATATAATTGCGGTCAGGACCGCGTCGACAACCAGGAGAGCGAGGAAATACCTGACGACGGGGGTCATTTCATCCTCCCGTGATTTCCTGAAAGTCTCCAGAGGGTTTGTGAGGAGATCCTTAACTTTCCGGACAATCGCGTCTATCATGATTCAGGGATTTGAGGGGATGGCATATAAAAAGTGAGGATATGGATGACAGGGCAACAATTCCTTTCCAAAAAACGTTCCCGCTCTTGCGGTCCGTAAGAACATGAGCTTGAAATATCCCGGCACTCCAAGAAATGTGAGGCTGAAAGAACATGACTGCAAAAACCGATCAGGACAACGCGATCCTGGACAGGATTATTGGGGAACGCCGCTCCCACCGGAAGTTTACAGCAGATATCCCCACGGATGAGATGATCGAGAGCATCGTTCACGCCGGTCTCCATGCTCCATTTGCGGCATCGGCAATCGGGAATTCGACCGATTATTTCAGGAGGTTTGTGGTGGTCCGGAAGGAGTCAAAGGCCATGAAAGCGCTGATCCCGCTGGTCTTTGAAGAGGTTGTCGCAATGGCCAGTGCTCTGGTACGGGAAACATCACATAATGCCGGCCTACGGAGCAAGGCAGCCGGGTTCATAAACCGGCTTGCGATGATCAGAAACATGGGCATGGTACCCGGTATCGGCACTGCCCCGTTTTATATCGTTGTCGCGGAGAAAAAGGGATTTCCTCCCGTAGAACAGCAGTCCCTTGCGCACTGCATGGAGAACATGTGGCTGAAAGCGACGGCACTCGGCCTCGGCTTCCAGCTTGTCTCTGTCACGGCACAGATGGCAGTGAACGAGCAGTTCTGCCGGATCCTCGGGCTTGAACCCGGGCGATGGGCGCTCATGGGGTGCGCCACGGGATATCCTGCAGAACCGTTGTCTCCCTCGATCAGGCCATCGGTGGAAGAGGTCATTACGTGGCCGGAGTAAGGCCAGCGTGATCCATTACCGTGGTACCGGGGTATTCATGTTCCCATGCCCGGTATCGGTTACCGGGAAGGATTGCTGCAAACGGTGACCATTATCAGTCATTATATCTTCAGGACAGGGTAATTCAAAAAAAGAGAGAAAACATTAATTATGCCCGATAATTACTTCTTCTTCGGGGCTGCCTTCTTTACGGCGGGTTTTTTTGCTGGGGCCTTCTTTGCGGCCGGTTTCTTTGCTGCAACCATTTACATTCCACCTCCCACCGGAAAGGGTTATAATTTTCATTATTCTACGAATAGATAAATATTTTGGTCAAAATTATGGTTTCGCCCATAGAATCGCACTGAATCACACTTTTATCCTGCGAAAAATGGGAGACTCCGGAACAGGACCGATTTAGGAACGATTGGGAGGAAATTGCGCAATCCTTATAATTTCACCCGGATTGCCAAAAGAGGCCCAATAGAGCGGACAATTATTCTCTGAAAATCCTCCGGATTGTGAGCGGGAACGCTGTTTTACCAGACATTTCCCAAAAAACGCCCCCCGCGCCTTCATCCGGCCCGGTCTATTATATACCGGAAGATAAAAAAAGCAATCTTTAAGAGCGTTTGTTGTCCTATCGTGTAGTGATGAAGAGACAGTTTATCGTGGGCGTGATCGGAGGTATTCTCGGTATTGCCACCGCAGCATATGTTATTTTTACCTCAGACTTCCTCCGATATGACCCTCTCAGGAGTCCAGGCCGCCCTTTTTTCCAGCCTCGGCCTGATGGGGGCAGCGATTGCAAACTCTGAGACCCGGTTTGCAGGGTGGATGCTGCTCTCATCCGCGGTCTGGATCCTGCTGTCGGTCCCGCTTGCCGGAACATTGTACCTGATAACCTGGTACCTGCCGGCAGTTATTCTCCTCGGAATTGCGGCTGTGCTCTGTTTCATGGAACCGGAAGCAGATGAAACACTCCCGGAAGAAAAGGCCTGCTGAACGGTACATCAGGTTTCCGGAACCCTCTCCTGCCCGGTTTAACGAACAAAAGAGCCGCCCGGGATTACCCGGAACACCGCGGAAAAGAGGTTATGACTGGTCTTTTTCACCCGTAGAAGGGGGCTGTACCGGCACGGACGAATGGCACAGGACACGAGTTGCGACCCGGTTGAGGAGCACTACCAGGAGAAGCATCAGGATCGCCACGAGCGTATACTGCAGGTACTGCACCTGCCTGCCACCAAAGGTGATCCACGAAAAGATGCCATAACAAACACCGGCACCGGTCACAAGGGCAGTCGCAAGAATGCCGGCCCGCAGGCCGGTAAAGGACCGGCTCCGGATATCCGGGAAGAGGAGCAGGCCGATGACGCTGATGGCCCCAAAGCCGACCGCAAGGACGAGCAGGACGGTAATGAGCCCATCAAGCAACCATGCGCTCATGACGCCGCACCCTTCCGTACCTGGGAGATTCTGATCGTCGCCGCAAACACGACGCATGCGGTCAGGCCGGCGACCAGCGCCACGAGCAGGCTGCCCATGGCCACAGTCAGGGCGAGCGCCCCTGCACATGCAAGGGTGGCTGCGACATTGACCGCGATCAGGCGATCATTCAGTGTGGGGCCGGGAACAATACGCAGGACAGCGCAGAAGGTGAGAATAAAAAAACCGACTGCTGTAAAGAGCCAGATATCAAGAATCATCTTCGATCGCCTCCCAAAAACCTCCGGCACGCCCGGTGCCTGAACAGTCGGCTGTCACAGTCTCATAATGGTAAGACGTACATATCAAACCTGTCGATATTATCCAAACCATCCGCCGTTACCGGAAGATAGAGAATTTTTCCTGACCGGGAAGAGACAGCGCTTATCATTTTATCCCACAAGCGCGAACAGATGTGGGAATGCGCCCCCCCTATCTTGGCAGGATCCTGCTGCGCTGGTGCGACCAGTGTCACACACCGGTCCTTGCAAAGACCTGTGCTTCCTGTGGTTCGGCAACCCGCGAGGTGCCGCTCACGCCACCGGGCGATGCACGGCCGGCCTTTCCGGCCGATATTACGCTTGTCAACAGTATCTTTTGTGAGCACTTTGGCGCACCGCTCGTTCCCGCCGGCCATCTCGTCCTGTTAAACAAGGTACCCGGACACCGACCGGATGGAAGAGATCGTGATCGGCGGGGGGATCGCCGGCTCCATCCGGTACATCCCCAAAGAACGCAGGTGGGAACCGATCCCGCGCCCCGAAGCGTGTGCCCTTTTCCGGCCGGAAAAACGCTTCGTCGTGGTCGATGATACCGCGGTGCCCTTCATCCGCGACCAGGGCATGAGTGTGCTCAGGCCCGGACTCGATTTTATTGACGATGCGGTCCGGAAAGGTGACGAGGTCTTCATCCTTGCCAAGAAGAGGGAATGCATCGGCGTCGGCAGGGCAAAGGCCGGGGCAGAAGAGGCCCGGGCACTGCAGAAGGGACAGGTTGTACGCAACCGCAGGAATGTTGCCTCGACCATCGTGCCCGGGAAGGCCACATGGGAGGATGCCGTCCGGTCCAATGCCGGTATCATCGCACAGTACCGAAGGTGAGGCAGGTACGGTTTGTAAAGGACGTCGCCGCCGCGTACTTGCTCCAGCCAACGATCTCGTACTCCGGGGGAAAAGACAGCCTTGCCACCCTGCTGGTCGTACGCAAGGCCCTCGGGAACGTCCCGCTGCTCTTTGCCGACACCGGCCTCGAGTTCCCGGAGACCTACGCGAATGTGGCAGAGGTGGAGCAGAAGTACCAGGCAGAGGTCATCCGGACTGCCACATCTGAAAAATTCTGGACGACCCTTGCCCGGCAGGGCCCGCCGGCTGTCAACGCCCGCTGGTGCTGCAGCGTCTGCAAGCTCCTGCCGGTCACAGAGACGATCCGCACGACTTGGGGGGAGTGCCTCTCTTTTATCGGCCAGCGCCGGTACGAATCCCTCTCGCGGGCAGGGAGCGATCGTGTGTGGAGAAACCCGACGGTAAAGGTGCAGCTTTCTGCGGCCCCGATCCAGGACTGGACTGCGCTTCACGTCTGGCTCTACCTTTTTATGGAGCATGCTCCTTACAACCGGCTCTACGAACACCGGCTGGATCGGATCGGATGTTTCATGTGCCCGTCCAGTGATATGGCATTGATCCACATGATCGAGACCGATTTTGCCGGCCTCTGGGAGGGGTGGAAGGAACACCTCGAAGCATGGCGCAGGACGCAGGATCTCCCCGCAGACTGGATCGAAAGCGGGGCATGGAGGATCCGGGAGGACGTACATGGGAACGACAATCACCATCATTGATTACGGTCTCGGAAACCTGCGCAGCGTCATGCGCGGGATCGAGGCAGCCGGGGCGAGGGCGGTCATTACCGGCAATGCAGACGAGATCGCGGCTGCCGATGGCATCGTGCTCCCGGGTGTTGGCGCCTTCCACGAGGGCATGGACCAGCTGGGCCCCCTCAGGGAGACGGTCTGTGCTGCGGTAAAAGATGTCCCGCTCCTTGGCATCTGCCTTGGTATGCAGATGCTCATGGACTCAAGCGAGGAACACGGTCTGCACCAGGGTCTTGGCCTCATCCCGGGCTGCGTGCGCCGGTTTCCTGTGGTCCCCGGCATCAAGGTCCCGCACATGGGCTGGAACACAATCAGGCTCACAAAAGAGAAAAGCCCGCTTTTTGCCGGTCTCCCCAGGGAAGCGTATGTATACTTCGTCCATTCCTACTATGCCGATACTACCCCGGAGTACACGCTCACCTCCACGGAGTACATCCTTCCCTTTGCCTCGGCAATAGTCCGCGACAACGTGTACGGCGTCCAGTTCCACCCGGAAAAGAGCGGGGCGGTCGGTCTTGCGCTGCTCAAAAATTTTATCGACCTTATCTGATCCTCCCCTTCCGGGATAAATGCAAACGTCCCTCCGGGCACCATTGGGGAACCTTTTTAATGCCGGCGATTCGACCAACTAGGCATGAAAAAGTTTCTGTGTATCTTTATCCTGCTCTTGCTGGCCCTGGTGGGATCAGCATCAGCCTATAACATAAACCTGAACTGCTCTCCGCTTACCATCCCGGTCGGCCAGACCATCAAATGCTCCATTGATTCCAATTTTCCTGCCGGAACCAGTTTTAACCTGAACTTTTACCAGAAACAGTACACGGCGACACTGATCTCCAGCCAGCCAATGACCATCCAGCCAAACCAGCTCACCCAGTACGCGCTCTTCGACACGACCGGGCTCAAGGGCGGCCAGTACGATGTGGAGATCGCATGGAATGGTGTAGCTGCCATTGGATCAGATTCTGTGACCACGCAGCTCATCACTATGACCGATCGCTCTGGTGACCTGACCATCACCTCCCCGACTACCCAGAACCTTGCCGATGCGCTCGTGATTGCCGGCTCCCTCAAGAACGGGGGAAATAGTGGCATCCAAATTTCGGTCAATGGTGCATCCGCTGGACAGGTCTTCGGCCCCCTGTATATTGGAACAACCCCTAATATCCAGACCGGTGACGGCGATTTTAGGCAAATTGTGGCTGTAACCCAGCCTGACGATTATACGGTCAAGTTTTCCGATGCAAACGGCGCCATCACCTCGGTTGTATTCCACGTTGTTGCCCCGACTACAGCAACAACGATCCCTACACCGACCCCTCTCGTGGTCAGCACCACAAAAATGGTAACCTATACCTCAATTCCTACGCCAATTCCTACCAGGTCGCCCCTGCCGGCAATGGTGGTTATCGGGGCACTGGCGATTGGCATGCTGTTGGCAGTCAGAATAAAACGATCGTAATCTTAAATATCCAACCCTTTTTTGGCGGTCACTGCCTTGTATCCAGCGGTCAGGACCGGAATTCTTGTAATAAATCAATAAAGAAGGTAAAGCTCTCTGCGCTTGTGTATTTTTGCCGGTATTTCAGCGCCGCGTCTTCCAGAGCCAGGCTTCGTAGCAGAGCAGGACACCTATAACCAGTACCCCCCCTAGGAAGAAGGCAAGCGCCGGATCGAGGGGTGACGCCGGAGCCACAGCATTGGGTACCACAGCTTTTGCCGCATACATCCCGGCCCCCGATTCAGCACCGGCTGTCATGAGGGGGGCTGCTTCCGGTAATGCCTGTGAAGAGAGCAGGGGAACGATGGCAAAAACCGCGAGCGTTCCGGCAATAACGATTCCAAAAAGAGAGCTGTACTTGAGGAGCAGATCCCTGACATTGGTTCGTTTTGGCGCGACAATCAGGAGCCGATCGGTGAGCGTGTACATCTTCACCTCGCGCCCTTTGATGCTGTACCGTGTCTCTGAGACCTTAATGAGGCCGGCATCGAGCAGGTTCCCGGCGTGGTACTTTGCGGTGGTGAGGGGGATCTTAAGCTGCTCGGTGATGTCGGTGAGGCTTTTTGTACCAAGCGCAAGGAGAGAGAGAATGTCGCTTGCCGTCTGGCTTGCCATGGCTTTTGCTATCTTCTGCGCCTGTTCGTCACCCGGTTCCAGTACCGACTACCTCTCCGGTCATGGTCATTTCTTCTGCAGCGCCGCAATGATGCGCTCGCGTCCCACGTTCAGGGCAAGATCCAGTTTATCCACGTCAGGCCCGCCACCCTGGGCCATCTGGGGTTTTCCTCCGCCTTTGCCGCCAAGGAGTCCGCAGAGCCTGCCCGATAATCTCCCCAGCATTGACCCGTGGGTCGCCCGAGGCAAGGACCACCCGTGCAGTCCCCCCCGTTGCAGCGAGGAGGGCAACACCGCCTTTTTCTGAAATGGCTGTAGCGATCGTCGAGAGTTCGCGGGGTGCAAGATCGATTCGTCTCACAACGACCGGGATCCCCCCCATAGTCTCGGCGTGGATCGTCGAAATTTCGAGGTCCACGAGCCTCTGGCTCATGCGGTCGATCTCTTTTTTCTGGTCTTTCCATTCAGTAAAGAATCTGGTTACGGTCGGCGGGAGATTTTCGAGCTGGACAGAGAGGACATCAGCAGACGAAGAAGCGATCTGCTCCAGGTGCTGCATAGAGTAGATCGCAGCGGTTCCTGCTGCAAACTCTATCCGCTCGATCCCGTCCTGGATATGCTCAACCCTGAGGATCTTGATCGCCCCAACCTCCCCGGTGCTCCGGCAGTGGGTGCCAGCGCAGGCTTCGATATCACCGGCGACTTTGACCACCCGGAGGTCCTTACCCTGCGGGACACCTCCCTGGTACAGGGAAAAGCCGTATTCCTGCTCGGCTTTGGTACGGTTCTCGATGGAGATCTCGACCGGCTGGTTCGCCATCACCATCCGGTTGGCCGCAATCTCGATCTTCCGCAGTTCGTCGGGAGTGATGTGCTTGAAATGGCGGATATCAATACGCGAGCTCTCTGCCCCTTTCTGCGCCCCGGACTGGTGGATATGGACACCAAGCACCTCTTTTGCTGCATGGAGGAGGATATGGGTGGCCGTGTGGTGGCGCATCAGCGAGAACCGCCGCTCCTCATCGACCATACCTTTAACCCGTTCGCCGCGCTGCAGGACGCCACCGCTGACGTGGTGGAGGATGACCTCGCCAACCTTCACGACATCGTCGACGCGGGCCATGCTCTCCGGCCCGACAAGACTTCCGGTATCTGCCGGCTGTCCACCGCCCTCCGGGTAAAAGAGCGTCTGGTCGAGGACAGCGTACTCGTCGAAGAAGTCAATGACCACCGCCTCGAACTCGGTATCCCCGGGCTGCTCGTAGTAAAGTTTCTTTGTGGGGGGAAGTCCGCTGACCCGGTCTGCGTACGGGGCGGTTTTATCCACGACTGCCTCCTTCTTGGATTCAGAGTGCATGTCGGCGATCTGGGAGTAGAAGTTGTCCGGGAGATCGATGACGGCGCCTTCTTTCGTGGCGATATCCTTGATCATCTCGGGGGGGATGCCGTGGGAGTCGTACAGGGTGATGATCTCGGAGAGCGGCACTCGCTGGCTCTTTGCCTTGTATGTCCTTGCAACCTTCTGGACGATCCGGGTCCCGCGATCGAGCGTTACCGCGTACTTTTCGACTTCACGGTCAACGATCTCGCGGACGATGGCGATGTCCTGTTCGAACTTGTTCATCCCGATGATCTTCATCTGCTCCTCGATGAGATCGGCGAGCGTGTCCTGCATCTTAAACTCGTTCATCATCCGCAACGTCCTGCGGATGACAAGCCGGGCGAGGTAGCCTTCCCGGACGTTCGAGGGGACGATGCAGTCACCGAGCATATAGGCAAGGCACCGGGTGTGATCAACGATCGCATATACCTTTTCGACAGGGGTGATCATCCGGTCGAGTTTCTCCGGCGAGATCTCGATGGCTGCGGCGACTTTCTTTCGCAGGTTGAAGAGATTGGAGCCGGAGATGTCCATAAGCCCCGCAAACCGGGCGTTCATGGCAAGGATCTTCGTATAGTCCTTGTTTTCAAGGAGGTGCGAGATCCCGGCGGAGCTCATGACCCGGCTGACCATATCAGGGAAGACCGCGTCGTAGATGGTAGGGGACCCTTTCGAGGCCCAGACCAGCCGTTCCAGTCCGTAGCCGGTATCGACAATGCGGAGCTTCATCGGGTAGTACATCTCGCCGTTGAGATCATAGCCCGGGTGATTTGTCTTCTGCCTGCCAAGGTACATGAAGACAAGGGTCGCAACCTCGAGGCCCCCGATCATAACCTCGACGCTCGGCCCCGCGTTCCCTCCGCCGATCCACGGGTGTTCCTTGTACGTGACTTTATTGAGGTCGCCACCGATGGACGCGAGGAACTGGTCGCAGAGTTCCACGGTGCGGTCTTTCCAGTAGAGTCTCTTCTGTCGGCGTGTTGAATGCATGGTGGGCGAGCATTTCGAATGTGGTCAGGTGCCGCCCGGACTTTCCGACCGAGTCAAGGTCGTTCAACCGTATGCAGGGCTGGGAGATGGTGAGCGGGTTTGCAGGCGGCGGGACAATTCCTGCAGTAACAAACGGCTGGAAATCGGCGATGGAGGCGATGGTCAGGTAGATATCATCCCGCCAGCGTGCCACTACCGGGTAGCGCTCGATGCGTGTGTGCCCATTCTTTTCAAAAAAGGAGAGGAAGGCCTCGCGCATCTCATCGATCGTATGGGGGGTGAACACGGGACTGCCGATGAAGGTGTAGGTTACACAGGGTGCATCGCCGCAGTCCTCACGGGAGCTGTCGCGCGTCCAGAAGGCGGAGCCACAGGATTTGCAGATCTTCCGTATAAACCCCTGATTTTTGAAATATTCCAGCTGATATTCTTCTTCAAGCATCAAACGCACCTCCATGGGAGAGTATTCAGGAATATCCTGTAACGTCGTTGGCCAGTTCCGCGGGAGGGCACAAAGAGATCCTGTCCCGGGACAATTCCCAAAAAGGCTGACGGGGCGAGACGATCCCTCCGGAGTACTGGTGTTCCGTTCATTCATCTTTTATTTGCCCGCGAAGGAAAAAAGGGTTTGCGATGACAAATTGTCCTGGCAAAGATCCCTGGTGCGCCGTAGTTTTCTAAAAAGAGGAACTGTCTAATGTTGAGCCGGCCCCGGAAAAACTCAACACAATCGTTTATCTTTTGTCGCTACTCATCCCTGCGATTATTTCACGTTATAGCCGGGCGACTTTTTTATGTGCCTTTTTCACACGCACCGGGCCTGCTATGAAAAATCATACAAAAGAAGTAAAAAGAATAAACAAGTAAACCAAAACAGCTGATCATGCGTTATGAGAGGAGCGGGTTGGCAGTGCCGGGGACGGGCACCCGGGAGATGCCGGGATCTCCCGTGGTGGCCCTGCAAAAAAGGACCCTCCATTTTTTGCCGGCCAATCAGGGACAGGACGATAAACTGCACCAGGATACAGGTGTCACGGGCGTGCTTCTGGTATGAGCAGGTTCATGCATATTGTTGACGTCCCTGAGGCAATTGCCACTGCTGTCCATATTGCCCCGGCACCGGTACCAGAAGAGATCCCGGCAGATAGTGCACCGGGACGCGTACTCTGTGCAGATGTGATCGCGGGGGAGGATATTCCCGGTTTCGACCGGTCCGTCGTTGACGGTTTTGCCGTCAGGGCAGAAGACACCTCAGGGCCGGCGACTCGGCTCCTGCACTTCTCCAGTGTACCGGACGGGTATCCATGGGCGAAGGGGAGCGCGGCCTTTCGGTCATGCATGGCACATGCGTGTATATCCCGACCGGGGGTGTCCTCCCAAAAGGTGCCAATGCAGTCGTCATGGTGGAGCATACAGACGCGGCCGGCGACACGGTGCTCGTGAAACGCCCCGTGGCATACGGTGAGAATGTGCTCCTGCATGACGAAGATTACCGGCGCGGTGCAGTTGTCCTCCCGTCCGGGCGCAGGCTCTCCCCTCAGGATGCCGGCGTGCTTGCTGCCTGTGGCAGGACCTCGGTTATTGTTGCAAAACAGCCAGTGATCGGGATCATTTCGACCGGTAACGAGCTCGTGCCGGTGACGGCCACGCCCGGGCCGGGGCAGGTCCGGGATGCCAACGCTGCCATGCTTGCGGCATACCTCCGCGAGTACGGGTGCACCCCCCGGCTCTACGGGATTGTGCGGGACGAACAGGAGTCGTTCGGGATTGCGTTATCACAGGCCCTCCCGGAATGTGATGTGGTTCTCCTCTCCGGGGGAAGTTCCAAGGATGACCGTGATATGACCGGCAGCGTTATTGCCGGCAGGGGCACGGTGCTGGTCCACGGGATCACCATTGCTCCCGGCAAGCCGACCATTATCGGTACGATCGATAATAAACCGGTCATCGGTCTGCCCGGCCACCCGGCCTCGGCATATGTCGTGCTCCTGGTGATTGTCCGGCCGCTTCTTTCCCGGATGCTTGGCGAGAAAAAGCCGCACCTGCAGACCACAAAAGCCACCCTTGGCGACAGCATCCCCTCCCAGAAGGGCCGCGAGGAGTATGTCCGGGTCAGGCTGGAGGAAGGGATCGCTTACCCGATCTTTGGCAAGTCAGGCCTGCTCAATACCCTTGTCCGGAGCGACGGGCTTGTCTGTATCCCGGCCGGATGCGAAGGGCTCGAAAAGGGAAGCACCGTAGATGTCATCCTGTGGTGAGACAGCGTCCCGGCATACCACGCACGGGTGACATTCGGGCAGGCCGGTTCCCGGGAAATTTTGGATCTTTCCCGTATCGGTGTACCGTTTTTGAAACCGGGCAGATCCAACTGGTAACGTTCGGCCCGTTACCCTTTCCAGGTCTCCTGGTACCATGTATCGACGGTCTCGAATATCCCGGTTGCCTCGGCAATCCTGACGGCGATAAGGTGCCAGCAGGGTTTCTGCCGGAACGCAAAATCCGGGCAGGTACAGACACCTTCACTGATAACATAATCGCCGGAGGAACCGGTGACCACAAAAAAGTCGAGGTATTTTTTTACAAGATGATGGTCAATGGCGTCCAGCGCCTTCTTCCCCCGAGTCCCAAACTGGGCGACAAGCGCAGCCCGGATCTCATCGTCAAGGATCTTTCTCTCGCCAAGCAACGTCCATGGATCGCTCATGGGTACACAGCAAGGAGTGGGGGATCGTCGATATACTGCCAGCCTTTCTGTGCAGCAAGACGCCGCATGGCCGGCGATTCCAGCGCATAGTGGGTCGATTCGATGCAGGGAAGCGGGGCAGCCCGTGCTACTGAAAGTTTCATTTCAGACGAGAGGAACGCTTCGGCCCCGAGCGCCTGCGCTTCTGCCATAAGCGGGAGATCAAAACCGCTGCCGGCAACCACGCCCAGCTGCCGGTGCGACAGGAGTTTTCCCCAGATCCGCAGGCTCCCGTCCAGCCTCTCTGCAATTTCCGGGAGCGTGAGCGTGCAGGTACCAACAAGGCCCAGGGACAGGGGCCGGCAGTCCGCAAGGCCGAGAAGATCGGCAAGCGCATCGTTCACGCCCCCGGCTGCGTGGTCGAAATTCGTGTGCATTACGTACACATTCAATCCCCCGGCGAGGATCTCGCGCGCAAGGGTCGCAGTGGGCCCGGTAAGTGTGGTCAGCGGCGTCCAGAGGGGCGTGTGGTGGACAACAAGCATATCGGCCCCGGAGGCTACTGCTTTCCGGACCACCGCGGGCGTTGAGTCCAGCGCACAACAGACCTTTTGTATCTCCGGCCTCCCTTCGATAACAAGCCCGATCCTGCCGGCATCGAACTCTTCGGCAAGCGATGGCGGGGCGAGCGCTTCCATCTCCTCTGCAAAAGCACGCAGCTGCATATACAGGAATAACGCTGGACGGGAATATATACCATATATTACCTGAGGTAATAGCAATGAGTTTTAATATTCATAAAACGATATTTTCAGCCATGCACAAGTCCATCGGGCAGATCAACGAGCGCATCCGTGACGGCAGTGCCCGTGTTGTCACCGCGGAGGAGATGCCCCGCATCGTTGACGAGCTGGGCGAGGAGGGCGCACTGAAGGAAGTAGACGTCGTCACCACCGGGACGTTCGGGGCGATGTGTTCATCGGGAGCGTTCCTGAATTTCGGGCATTCGGAACCCCCGATCCGGATGGAGCGGATCTGGTTAAACGACGTCGAGGCATACGGGGGTCTTGCCGCCGTTGACACCTATATCGGGGCAACCCAGCAGTCTGATACGCTGGACGAGAGGTATGGCGGCGCCCACGTCATCGAAGACCTCGTCTCGGGAAAATCGGTGGAGCTGCGGGCGTCCTCCCGGGGTACCGACTGCTACCCGCGCAGGTCAATTTCGACCGAACTGCTCCTCGAAAACCTCAACCAGGCGATCATGTGCAACCCGCGGAATGCCTACCAGCGGTACAATGCAGCGACCAATACCACCGACCGTCTCCTGCATACCTACATGGGAACGCTCCTTCCCCATACCGGCAACATCACCTTCTCGGGCGCGGGAGTACTCAACCCCATCTCGAATGATCCCAAACTCCGGCTCATCGGAGGCGGCGTCCCGATCTTCCTGTGCGGCGCACAGGGAATGGTGGTTGGTGAGGGGACCCAGCACTCGCCGGCCGGCGGCTTTGGCACGCTGATGGTGACCGGCAACCTCAAAGAGATGTCCCCTGATTACCTCCGCGCCGCAACCATGACCGGGTACGGCGTCACCCTGTACGTCGGGCTCGGGGTACCGCTGCCGGTCCTCGACCTTGACGTTGTCCGGGCGACCGCGGTACGGGACGAGGATATATCGGTCGACCTTCTCGATTACGGCGTTCCCAGCCGGGCCCGTCCCCCGGTCCGGAGCGTGACCTATGCCGAACTCAGGTCCGGCGCGGTGGAGATCAACGGGGAGGTGGTGCGGACATCGTCCCTCTCGAGCTTCCACAGGGCACGCCAGGTCGCCGGGGAACTCAAAGCCTGGATCGAGAAAGGCAGGATGCAGCTCGCGCTCCCCACCCGGCCCATCGACGCGGCAAAGAAGGTGCACCCGATGCACGAGAGCACAAAAGGCCCCCGTGTAATGGACATCATGGACCGGCACATCGTGAGCGTGGGAGAGAATGAGGAGATCCGGACTGCCGCGCAAAAACTCCTCAAGGGGGAGACCAACCACCTGCCGGTATTAGGAAGCGACGGGAGGCTGGTGGGGATCGTGACCACCTTTGATGTCTCAAAGGCAGTCGCTAACCCGGGCAAGGCAAGCACCGTCGGCGATATCATGAAAAAGAAGGTCGTGACCACAACCACCGAAGAAGCGGTTGATATCGCGGTCCGGAAACTCGAACAGAACAACATCAGTGCACTGCCGGTCCTCGACCAGGATCGCCACGTGATCGGCATGCTCACCGCCATAAACCTCGGGAAGCTCTTCGGGGGGAGGTGGCTGAAATGAAACTGCTCGTAACCTTCTCCAAGGGAAGGGAAAATGCCCCGATCATCGCACAGGTGGTAAAAGACACCGGCGTCCTCATCAGTGTGGAACGGGCCTTGATCGACTCATCCGAGGGCGAGGCACTCATCGAGGTGCCTGACGACCAGTGCCAGCTCGTCCGTAACAGCATGACCCGGCACGGGGCGACCGTGAGGCTGCTCGAACACGGGATCAACCTCGATACGAGCGAGTGCGTGGACTGCGGCGCCTGTATCTCGATCTGCCCCCGGGAGGTCTTCTCGTTTGATGCAGACTGGAAACTTACCCTCGCAGAAGACCGGTGCATTCTCTGCGGTAAGTGCGTCCCCGCCTGCCCGCACCAGGCGCTTACGCTCCCCCTATGATCCGCGAGACGTTCCGGTACCGGGAAACCTTCGCCGCGATCCTCGCTGAAACACCTGCCCACGCGGCCGCGGCAAAGGAGGGCATGATCGCCGCCCGGCAGGTCCTCGAGGCCTACATCGCCCGCGACCCTTTTTTTGCAAGCACGTTTTTTCCCTACGAGCCGGATGCGGATGAATCCCTGATACGGCATATGGCAGACGCGGCCGCACATGCCGGCGTCGGGCCCATGGCAACCGTGGCGGGAGCCATCGCAGCCGCAGGCATCGATGCCATGATCGGGGCCGGGGCCACATTTGGCGTGATCGATAACGGCGGTGATATCGCGCTCATCAGTGACCGTGACGTACGGGTGGGCGTTCATGCAGGATCCGCCCCGCTCTCGGACCGGATCGCTTTTGTCGTCCCGCCGCACAGGGAGCCGTTTGGTATCTGTACCTCATCGGCGACCGTCGGCCCGTCCATCTCGTTCGGGGTCGCGGATGCGGTCACGATCTTCGCACGCGACCCCCTCGATGCCGATGCATGGGCAACCGCAATTTGCAACGAGCTGCTCCCGGATGACCGTCGGATTCTTGACCATATTGACCCGGGCAGGGTGCAGGGAGTCTATGCCATTATGGGAGAGACGGTCGTGCAGTGGGGACACGTACCCCCGGTCATTCCCGCCAGGGTTGACGAACAGCTGATCGCTGCCGGGGACCGGCTATAGCGTCGCCTCAATATAGGAAAGACTGTCGGCAACCGCACTCGCGCCCGAGAATGTTTTCAGGGGATCTTTCCCGTCGGTCACCACAATCTCCGGTATGCCATCCCTGACCCGGAACACCCGTACCAGCATCTCGATCTCGTCGATCTCCACACCCTCAACAAGCGATGACGCAGGTTCGAGTTCGAGCCGTTCCCGCACCAGCTCGTCCGGTACCGTGTGGAAAAAATAATAAAAGACCTGCCATGCGTTCAGGAGATCCGAGACCAGCAGTTCGCGTCGTACCGGCCCGGGCAGGGTTTCCAGCCGGCGCACGAATGCATCCTCATCCTCGCCGCTCTCCTCAAGCAGGCAGTCTGCGATCCTTACCAGTTCGGGAAAGGAGGGGGCGGCATCTTCACTATCCATGGGATATGGTTTGCCCCGGTGGGCAAAAAGGGTGCCGTGCGGATAAAAGGCCAGATGGCAAAAAACTATAATGGAGCCGGGCGGGAATGAGTACAGGTGAAAGACGAGGACGCCGACTGGCTGATCTACCACCTCATCGCGCAGGAGCCGGGGATCACTGCGGATGGCGTAGCGGACAAAAGCGGGCTGGATGGGGCAGCCGTCGCCGCCTCGCTGGACCGGCTCGACCGTTCCTTCCTCATTGAACGGGCCGACGGCACGGTGCGGGTTCTCTCCGTAGGGGAGGCACTCGTGAAATGCCAGGCAAAATACGATACCACGCTCCCCTACGTAATAGAAAATGGCATGATAAAGGCAAGGAAGACGTAGAACCATGACGGGAAAGGAAGTTGCCATACTCCGTATTGGCCACCGGCCCGAGCGCGACCAGCGGGTGACCACCCATGTGGCCCTGACCGGCCGGGCACTCGGCGCTGCCGGCATGTATCTTGCCGCAAGCGACAAGGGGGTCGTGCAGAGTGTCCTTGACGTTGCCGACCGGTGGGGGGGGAGTTTTTTTTGTGAGAACGATGTCCGGTGGCGTACCTGCATTAAGGACTGGAAGGCTGCCGGGGGAAAGGTCGTCCACCTCACGATGTACGGGATCAACCTGCCCGACATCATCGGCGAGATCCGGCCGTGCGAAAAACTCCTCGTGGTGGTCGGGGCCGAGAAGGTGCCCGGGGAGATGTACGGCCTTGCCGACTACAATGTCGCTGTGACGGGCCAGCCCCACTCGGAGATCGCAAGTCTTGCACTGTTCCTGGACCGCCTCTATGAGGGAACGGAGTTCAACCGGGAGTTTCCCGGCGCGAAGATCCGTATCGTGCCGTCACGGGCCGGGAAACAGACGGAGGAGTTGTGAAAGGCCGGGTCCTCGTCGCCGGGTTTACCACGCGCCACGTGGCTCAGTCCGCTGCGCTTGCCGGTTACGAGGTATGTGCGGTCGACCATTTCTGTGACCAGGACCTTACGTGGTATACCCGGGACCGGATCCGGTTTGAGGATCTTGCCGATCTCCCCGATGCCATAGCACAGATGGGCAAGCGGTACTCCTTTGATTTTGCAATCGCAACCTCAGGAGCCGAGAGCCTCTCCTTCCCGGTACCGCTCTGCGGAACGCCCCGCGAAAGCGTGGAGCAGTTCCTTGATAAACTGGAGATGCAGCGTTTTTTTGAAGGTCTTGGCGTCCCGGTCCCCCCTATTGCTGCCGACAATGAATACCCGGTAATGGCAAAGCCGCGCCGGGGTGCCGGAGGGTGGCGCAACGCGGTGCTCCCCGATGCGGCTGCAGAAAAAGGATGGGCCGCCCTGTACCCGGGCGTTCCCTACATCCGGCAGGAAGTGGCAAAAGGGACCCCGGCCAGCGTATGCTGTATTGCAAACGGTACCGCGGCCCGGGCGATCGCGGTAAACGAGCAGCTCCTCCGGGGCAATGGCGAATCCGCGTTCGGGTTCTCCGGGTCGGTGACCCCGTTTGACCATCCCTCAGGGGGAGTGATGGTTGCTCTTGCCGAGAAGATCGCCGCGGCAAGCGGCTGCACGGGGACCCTTGGCATCGACTTTGTGATCGGCCGCGACACGCCCCGGGTCATCGAAGTGAACCCCCGTTTCCAGGGCACCCTTGACACGGTCGAGACGGCATACGCATGTAACCTGTTCCGGTTCCATGTCACTGCCTGCGCAGGGACGCTTCCCGAAGCACAGCGGGTGCAGCAGTATGCCGCACGACGGATTCTCTTTGCCGACCGGGACCTGACCCTTGATGCGGACTTAAAAGCACTTGCTCCTGTGGTCTCCGATATCCCATGGCCGGGAACGTTTTTTGAGGAAGACCAGGCAATCACCAGCGTATCCGGGACCGGACAGACCCGCAGTGCCGCACTGGATGCGCTGGATAAGAATATTAGCACTGTCCGACAATATATGCGCTGATGGATCCTGTAGAAGAAGTGCTTAATAATACGGCAATGCGAGCATATATTCACCGGCTGATCGGTGATGAAGGACTCAACCTCCTAGAAAAATTCCCCAAGGAGGGCGAGCACAGCGACGAGGACCTGGCCGCAAGCACCGGGATCAACTTAAACTCCGTGCGTCACACGCTCTATACCCTGTACGAAAAACGGCTTGCCGAATACCACAGGATCAAGAATAACGAGACCGGCTGGCTGACCTACCTCTGGCAGCTCCGGATCGATCATATCCACGATGCCATCCGCGATGACATGGAACTGGTCCTTGGCAAACTCGAACACCGGGCGCAGTTCGAGGAAGAGAACGATTTTTACATCTGCAAGGAATGCCACGATATCTATACCTTTACCCGGGCCATGGGAGATGATTTCACATGCCCGAACTGCAACCAGCCGCTCTCCCATTTCGAAAATGAGATGCTCGTAAAAGCGCTCCGGGAGCGTATCGAGAACATGAAAAAAGCCCTGGGCCATGCCTGATACCCCGGACCGCTGGACAGCACTTCTCAGGGAAGCCGGGTGCAAACCGAAGGTGATTACCCACTGCAGGGCCGTCTGTACCTGTGCCAGCGAGTATGCCCGGCGATCTGCGCTTGCCGATAAGGATCTGGTTACGGCCGGCGCACTGCTCCATGACATCGGCCGCGGGAGCACGCACTCGATCGGCCATGCACAACGGGGGGCTGACCTCCTGCGCGGGAAGGGCTTTCCCGAGCGGCTGGCCCGGATCGTGGAGTGCCACACCGGCGCCGGCCTGACCGCAGATGAATGCACGCTTCTGGGGCTTGCTCCCCGCGACTGCATGCTGCAGACCATCGAGGAGAAGATCGTCACTCACGCGGACAACCTGATCGCTGGTTCAACCCGTGTCACGATCGAGGAAAGCATTGCCTCCGCCATCCACCTGCCAAAGAAGATCCGGAAACGGATGTACAGGTTAGCAAACGAAGTGGAACTGCTTACCCAGTAAGCACATCCCGCTATTTTGAGATATTATATAATGACCTGCCGTACCTGCGGGAGGGCACGTATCTCGTTTACCACGCCGGCGGGCAGCGGGTCTTCAACGATTATCACCAGCTTCGGATCCTCGGAGAACTGGGGATCGGTGACAAAGATCTGCCGGATCGAAAGCGAATGTTTTGCAAGCACCCGGACCGCAGCACTGACAATCCCGCGCTCGCTTGCATCCTTCGGCATGACGACAATAACCGAGAGGCCCAGGGATTCTGCAACCCGGCTCAGGTCCGGGGTCGCCCGCATGTTGAGGAAGATCTCGCGCAGGAACGGCCGTTCAAGGATACGCCTTGCGGTGGAATCAACGACGCGGCGGTCCGAACCGATCGCTTTTGCAACGGAGGTGGCCGGGATCTCGATGCCGTTGCAGCAGATCCGCCCCTCGTCATTGACGCCAAATCCGTTTTCGAGGAGGAACCGGACCACGCGGCCCTGAGAGGGCGAGTCGGCAAATTCGTGGATAATGTCAGACCACATATGTTCAACGGGTATAACGTAGGAAAATATACATGTATGCTTCATATTCACCATCAGGGTATACAAAAGAATGGGTAAGGGCATTCCCGTTTTCCTGCCGCAACGGAAATTCCGGTCGTTCAGGTGATCCTAAACTACCTTTCCTGACGTAAATGGGGATAAATCGGCCATAACATTCTTTTAGATAGACAACCTTTTTGTTATGGCACAGAGGGCGAGGCAGGCCGGGTCCTCCGGCGGCAGTCGCGGTGCAGTAATTCTTATCGGGCGAGGGTAGCCAAGCCAGGTCAAAGGCGCTAGGTTGAGGGCCTAGTCTCGTAGGAGTTCTTGGGTTCGAATCCCATCCCTCGCATCAAGTCTTTTTTACGATCGCACCACTTATTTTTCAAATATGTTTTCTATCTCTTTCCAATCGTAATTGAATTTCACAGCGATAATGATTGTAATGGCTCTGTTAACTTGTTGAGGGATTATCGATTTTCCAACACCTGATAAAATATCCGATCCCTCACCAAGTTAACAGAACCCGATTAGGCATTCATCCTCTACTATCAGGATAGTTTCCCCGGTCATGCGTAATCCCCGGTATTTTTCAAACGGAAAGTAAACTCAGTTCCTTTATCCATCCGGACTTCGATATCAGCCCGGAGCTGGTGGCGGGCGAGGAAATTCACTAGTTTTAAGCCAAGCGATTTCGTTGTAAAGGGATCGAACCCTTCCGGTAATCCGCACCCGTTATCAGCCACCGTCAGCATGTCCGTCCCATTCTCGTGGGAAAGCGAGACCCAGATCGTACAGGGTTCTCCCCGAACCACTATGCAATCAAACCCTGGCGGGAATGCGTACTTGAATGAATTGGTCACCAGTTCATTGATGATCAAGCCGGCGGTGGTTGCCCGGGATATATCGAGGGGTATACCATGAACATCTACAACAGTACGGATCCTCTCACTTTCTCTATAAGAACTGGCGACCTGGCTGACAAGATTCTTCAGATATACTTCCATATCAACGTTTGAAAAATTCCCGGTCCGGTACAGGGTTTCATGAATAAGGGCCATGCTCCGTGCCCGGTTTTGGAGGTCTTTACGTAGAGCACGCCCGCTTTCTGTGTCCTCATACGAACCATCAAGACTCAGAAGCGAGATGAACGCTGTCAGGTTGTTCTTGACCCGGTGGTGAATTTCGCTTAACAGTACCTCTTTTTCTGTGAGGGCTTCCTTTAGAGACTCTTCAGCCTTCTTGCGTTCCGTAATATCGTTGAAACAAATAGCAACCTTACGGCTGTCCGGCCCACCAATCCTGAAGGCGCGTACTTCATACCACCGGTTCAATGCTCGCGCTTCATTCTCGAAATGTGCCGGTTCTCCGGTTACCGCGATTTTTCCGTAAATTTCGAACCAGTGTTGTTCGTGATCTGGAGCCAGATCACGCATCAGCTTCCCCTGCGCATCATGCAAACCGGTTTGCGCTTCAAAAGCCTCGTTGATCTCCAGGAAACGGTAATCGACAGGTCTTCCAGCCTCATCGAAAACCATCTCGATAACGCAGAACCCTTCAATCAATGCGTTGAACCGGGTCCGGTACCGCTCCTCACTTCCGGACAGCGTTTCATTTGTTTTACGCAGTTCTTCCTGGGTGGCAGTGAGTTCTTCATTGACCGCGCCCAGTTCCTCATTCCTTTGCCTCAGTTCTTCGGTCCGCTGTTCTACCCGCTCTTCGAGCTCGTCGTGAGCCTTCTGGAGGGCCTCTTCGGCCCTCTTCTTTTCGGTAATATCGCGTGCAGCGGCAAAGACCCCGGTGACCTCCCCCTCGCTATCCTGGTAGATGGTTGCGTTGTAGAGAACCGGGATAACTTTCCCGTTCCGGTTTCGAATCCGGAGCTCGTAATCTCTCACAGACCCGTCGCGGAACACGGTCTTGTACCCGGCCTTCGCCTTTTCAGGCTCAGTGAAATAGTTCGAGAAATCGGTACCGATAAGCCCTTCGCGGCTCAATCCGGTAACGTTGATTGTTGCCTCGTTTACATCATTGATAGTGCCGTCGAGGTTGATGGTGACAAGCGGATCGAGACTTGCTTCGATGAGGCTCCGGTTATACGCGTTTGCGCGTTTGATCTCTTCCTCTGCTTGTTGCTGCTCACGCTGACTCTTTATTAATTCATCATAATTTTGCCTGAGTTCCTCTTCTGTTGCCGTTATCTCTTCAAAAGCAGCTTCGAGTTCGGTATTTTTTATCCTGAGATCTTCTTCTGCCTTCCTTTGTTCCCGGCGGGCAGTTTCAATAACGTTCCCGACATAGCCGGAAACCCGATAGACGACCAGACCCGTGATAAGGCAAAAGATGACGATACTTGCTCCAGTGAGAACCGCAGTGAACGGACCACTGAAAAAACGAAGGGTGATTTCTATGCCTGTTCCGGCAAGAATTACAACGATTGTAAGCGGAAGGAATGTGCGGAGGAGAAGCACCCGGATCGAGTCCCCGGAGAAATACCGAAGAGGCATCGCCTTCTGACCAGCACCGGTAACAACGCCAATTCCCACAGCGAGGAACGCGAGCGCGGTCGGGGCTGCAACCGGGATAAGTCCGGCCCCATACGTGAGGGGAGCTCCATAGAGATAGCTGAGTATAACCGTGAAACCGGTTAGCGCAACGATCAGCCCGAGAACCCCGGCGATATCCCGGGCTCGTGTATCCCTGAGCGAGGTCAACCCTGCCATAAGAAGGAAAAGTGCGGCAGAGGAAAGAATTACCAAGATTAGGGTAAACGGAGAGATAGGGGACGTGGGCTGTCCAGCAATGGCATTCCCGATTCCAACCAGTTGCGATTCGAAGATAAAATGATCGCCTCGGATATTAAGGGGCAGCTCGATTACCTCAATTACGACAATAAATATCATGGCAATCTGAATCCCGAGACTCGTTCGGGGCTTGAATGGCCGAATCGAACCGGCTGCCAGGATCAATCCGAAGAGGATCAGAAGTACGCTCGTACTAAACGCCATCGTCTGATAGCCCGGGAAAATACTGCGGAATACAGCAATGCCAAAATACATACCGACGAGTCCTAAAAGACCGAGAAAACAGGAAACGGCGCCGGGAATGATGGTTATTCCGGTAAACATCGGTTTTTTATGCTGATCATCATCCGAAAAGGCGGCCGGTTGTTGTATCGTGTCGGATTTTGCCAATTCTGTTCAGCTCTCCACTAAGGGAATTTTAAAATTTTAAGTTACGATTAATTTCAATGTTTTTAATATTTTCGAAAACATAGAGAGGTTTCATCGAACTTTAGCCTGTACGAAGCAAACAATGAATATCGACCTACCGACAAGAATATCCATGAGAATGGGATCTGGAGGGGGTTCTGTTGCATCTGCGGTTGATATGCAAATCCTTCCGAAGTGAAAAATCCGTTACCAAACATAGATGCAACAGACCGTCTCTCCTTTCAGTGAAACCCCCCTTCCAAACATATACTGACAATTTCTCTACCGTTCTCTCCTCCTCGCATCGCTCCCGCAGGTCGCAATCCGGACACATCCTCCTTCCAAGTTCATTCTTGTCAACGTTGAGCGTCCCTCGTTGTTCATGAAGATCGTAGAGCAGTTTGAGGTACTTCCCTTCCGCAATTCTTGGAATCGCATCTTTTTCTTGAAGGCCTTTCCATTCATATAGCCGCTTGGCGCCTTTGCTGGAATTGCAAAGCGGCAGGTCCTGGTGCATCTTCGAGACTCGTTAAATACTAGTCAGATATCTACGACGAGGGCGGCGTTTTCTTTGAGTCTTGCTACCGCACCAGAACCACCGGCAGACAAATGTATGGTGTTTATCATCCGGCTGCATAATGTAAAGAATCACTTACATATGACCGGCGAAATCGTCCTGATAGTGGAAGACGAAGGTCTGATCACTCTTCATCTAACCGAGATATTGGAAAATGTGGGATACCGGGTCGTCGACCCGGCGTATTCCGGAGAAATGGCACTTAAGGCGTTTCAAAAGTCTCCGCTGCCCGATCTCATCCTCATGGATATTGGCCTTGCGGGTTCAATTGACGGAATCGAGACTGCCCGAAAGATCCGGCAGCACTGGTCGATTCCCCTGATTTTTGTAACGGCTTATACTTCAGAGAAGATGCTTGCACGAATGCGGGATGTTGCACCAGATGGGGTTCTCATTAAACCATTCGTTGACTCGGAACTGCTCGATCTTGTCAGGAAGGCTCTAAGTCACCCGGCCACATAAGCGCCCCGGGAAAATGGCAACGATGATCCTCAATTGCTTTTTTTTTCTTGGCAGAATATCACTCATATGCAATTACTATAACAATAGTTATGATTGAAGGAAAAAATGCTGGGTGCGTCGTGTCATGTTCGCTGATCAGGTCGATCTTGCATGTGTTGAGCACCATGGTTCAACTAGCCGAAGCATGCGACCGGGGGGATGAGACCATCGTTTATCAGACGGATGGGAAAAAAGCACTCTCATTTCTGTATGACACCCTGCACCCCTTCCTGCAAGATATTTTCTACGGAGTGATTTATTAACAGTCAACCGTATACGCATCAAACGCATCTTTAATACTATCGGTAACAATCATGGTTTTGATTGGTATGTCTGAATTGAAAGAAGACCCATTTGTCGGGAAACCGGCACCGGATTTCTGTCTTCCGGATGCACAGGGAACTTCAGTCTGTCTTAATACATTCCGGGGAAAATGGGTGGTCCTGTATTTTTATCCAAGAGACAACACCCCGGGGTGTACTATAGAAGCGATGCAGTTCAACGCGGCACTTGAGAAATTCGCAGATCTTGGGGCACAGGTCATCGGTGTGAGCACTGATTCGCAGGAAAGCCACCAGAAATTTGCCGATAAATACAGTCTCACTATCCTTCTTCTGAGCGACCCCGATCACAAGGTACTCACCGCTTATGACTCCTGGAAACCAACGACGCTGTTCGGTAAAGAAGTGTTGGGTACGTCAAGGGACACGTTCCTGATCAACCCGGAAGGATTGATTACCGATGTCTGGCGAAAGGTCTCTCCTAAAGGACATCCTGAAGTAGTCAAGTCAGTGCTGATGAAAAGGAAAGAGAAGATGAATTAACGATTCTATTGCGTCTGCGGTTTATATGGAAATTTATCCGAGGTGAAAAAGCCACTTCCAACCGAAGATGCAACAGCCCATCGCTACGATAAAAAGGGATTTTGGTATCATGAAAAAGAAGATCCTGTTTATCTGCACCCACAACGCTATCCGCTCCCAGATGGCGGAGGGGTATATGAGGGCAAAGTACGGTGACCAGTATGAAGTATTCAGTGGCGGGATAGAAAAAGGTCAGGTCCATCCGAAGGCAATTGTGGTGATGAAAGAGATCGGGATTGATATTTCCGGGCACCGGTCGAAACTTATTGATGAGTTCTATAGTACCGACATTGATATTGTCGTCACGGTCTGCGATTCGGCAAAGGCCACCTGCCCGTTCTTCCCGGGTGCCAAAGAAGAAATTCACCAAGGTTTTTCAGATCCCGCTGCATTCACCGGGTCGGATGAAGAGATCTGGGCCGGGTTCCGCCGCGTGAGGGATGAGATCACCCGGTGGATCGATGCGAAGTTCGGAAATGCCCCGGCATCACTGAATATAGAACCGTTAAAGCAGGAAAATACGAACCTCCCTCAAAACCAAGATCTTTTGGTTGAACTGACAGATATCCTATGGGATGAAACTATCGAAAAACAGACTAGACCTATCGTAGTTATGTTCTATTCACCATCATGCCCCTTCTGTCGGCAAATTGAACCATATGTTGTGAACTATGCCAAGGAATTTCATGAGACGATTTTATTCGGACACCTCAATGTGCTCACAAATATGTCTATTATCGAGCGTTATGGGATCAGGCAGACACCAACATTTAAAATTTTTTGTAGTGGAAAACCAGTCTTCGAAATGGTCGGTGCAATCTACCCGACTATGCTTAAGAAAATGCTGGACGTAGTACAGGACCACGGAAAAGAATGCACCTCAAGTTCTACGGCAATAGACTTTGAGAACCTGATTACAGATACAGGAATGGAAAAGCGAGTTTAAAATTTACTACCTTGTGCTTTCGCATGTATGGTTGACTGGATAATTTTAAAATAGTAAAATATTGATTCCCGACCCGCCCTCAAGGGAAAATATACAGATTCTGACTTTTCGATTGAATTTGATGAGAATGGGATCTTTCATTTGAAACGCGATAATTACGATTTTTTGCCTACCTTGTCGAGAGGAGACCGGATTGTTCTTTGGCTGTCGCTTCTGGCAGGAATAAGAAAATCTACAAAATGTCAGGTGCCGCTCATCCTGGACAGTCCATTTTCCCACCTCGATATTATGCACAGAACTTCTCTCATAGACTTCCTCAAGGATACACTACAGGGTGGGCAGGTAATCTGCATCGGCTCTGAATTGGAATTCGAGCCGGTGATGGTAACACTCACGGGCTCCCATGCCTCACCGAAGACCCCGCAGAAGGGTGGACTTCGTCACATGGCATACCTGGGGAAATTCCATGAGGCACACCATAAGGCCAAAGACCTGCTGCGGAAATACCTCAAAACCGACCTCTATCTGGCGATGCTGGAAGGCCATCCGGAATCGGGATACGTTCACGCACATAACCTATATTTTCTCAATGAATGCCCCACCGACAAGACCGTGGGGATACTGGAAAACCATTGGAATAACAACCTCGGCATGGGCTCCGCTGAACACGGAATAAAGATAAAGGTAAAAGAGCCTCACGATTTCCGGGACATTAAATCGTTTATTGCCTATCCGATGTCCTACGTGGGGAAAACGAGTGTCGGGGCGCTTGCGGAATGGTCTAAATACGACGTGGTTTTTAATACCTGTCTTTGGTTGTCTCCCCGTCCGGTATTGCTTGGGGGTGTCGGGCACCGGGTGAGAGCCTTCCAACCCTCCCGGGCACTCTCAAAGATAATGAACCCGCATGAATCGACGCGGGGATACTGCCACATCGAGACGGTTATATCCGGTAAAAAGAGGAATGACCCCACCGTGATGTATCAGGCGCCATCGTATGATGTGAATATCAAGGTATGGAAGAGGCTTGGCGGGGATGCACCTATGGGTCATATGGAGGAGAGACCGGTATTAGGTGCATCGCATCTAGATTTCAACTAAGAAAGCTTTTAGTTTTAAAAATTTAATTAAACCTATATGCCAGAACCCCCAGCTGTTCCTATACCTATCATTTCATATGATGAAGATCCATTCAATTTGGTCTATTCCGATGTTTTTCGGATGTCATATTGTGCAACTACCTTTAGTTTAGAACATTCTGTTCAACTACCTCATGAAGAAAATGAAGATCCCAGATTTCGATATATTGGACATATTATTATGAGTCCTCAATCAGCTAAAATGTTATCATTATTGATTCGGGATCAAATAATTGCATATGAGAAAGCCTATGGGGAAATACAAATTCAACCGAAAACATGACAACAAAATCTGAATGTTCAGCGATTAAACCCCTTTCAATGGGTATGACGATAAGTCCCTTTTCGGGAACTGTTTATACGTCTGGGCATATGTCTGGGTATATGTTTGATCAGACCGTTAAGAGTGTACCTGAAGAATGGAAAGTCTCTTTATTGAATGTTAATCCAACATTTTTTTCAGAATCTGCAGGGTATCCTCGGTATGATGTGCAAATTCAATCACCTTTATCTAGCATGGTAAATTCTAAAAAGGATTTCACTCGCTCTTTTTCCAAGAAAAAGCCCATCACTGAATCGGAGATAATTAAAGGATTACAATCAAAAATAAGAGACTTGGAAGGTAAAGTTTTTCAGCTAGAGCAACACCAGAGGAATCCCGTAACCATTCATTGTATAGAAATTAGGGATTTGCCATATGTTGAGATAAAACAACAAGTGCTTGAATATTATAAGTCGCATGATGATGGACTCTATCCCGATGAAATTGCAGTAGCATTAGGATTTGATTTAGAATCTGTAATGAAAGCGGTTCATGAATTACAGAGTGATGATGAGTTAGAGGTAATTCATTAATGCCGCAGACCCTTTTTGGTGATGGTGATGCAATAAAAGGGGATAGAATTGTATGTGAATATCGTTCTTGTTCCAATGAAACTTTAATTAATAAAACGCATAAACACAGAGCATCTAGCCGAACATTATACAACGCAACATGTTATATAATGACACGTTATATATATAAAAAGAATAAAAGTCAACAATAGTTTGTCGAGGAAAACCTAATAAAAAATTAACGATAATAGAGTTAAACTTCTCTTTTCACATACTCCTCCGTTTTTACATTATTCACAGTTAACAATGGATTATTCCGGAAAATCTTCAACTCAGACTGCTGAAGATTTTCAGAAAAGTTTGGTCCACGATCCGGCAATTCCCGGAAATGATCGCCCTGCACAAGAGCGTGGTCAACCACCCACTACCTCTCCCTCAAATCCGGGCCCGATTTAAGCCCGGATTGGCACCTTCCGGATCCAATCGGAGCCCGTATAGAGCTCCGTTTAAAACCAAGCCTAAATAAGCCGTATTTTGGCAAACGGACGAAATAAACGGTTCGCATATCGGCGTTTTACGGCCCGATCTCAGGCCCGGATGGGTTTTCGTCCGATCCCGGAAAAAGAGGCTGCCGGATGGCCGCTATTGCCCGATTATGGGCATGATATGGGGCAAAATTTTGGCGTATTTTGGCAAACAGGGCGCTATAATTCCCCCAATTTGTTTCGCATGGAATCGGACGGTTTCACGGGCTTATTTTCCGTCGGTTCCCGGAGCAAAGATCCTGCTGTGTCGTCGTGACTCTGTATATACCTGCCAGGCAGAATCAGAATCAAACCATTTTTTCCGGGTGCGGGAT
The DNA here is from genome assembly GCA_963717525.1 of uncultured Methanoregulaceae archaeon. Classification (GTDB taxonomy): domain Archaea; phylum Halobacteriota; class Methanomicrobia; order Methanomicrobiales; family Methanospirillaceae; genus Methanoregula. The sequence continues at coordinate 789,674 of OY970343.1, read as the reverse complement.
CGCCCCGGTCCAATTTTTTGCGGAACGACAAAGGCAATCATTAATACTCCGTTAAAAGAACCTGTTGTAACGATACATCCCGGTTTTTCGCCGGAACCATTTAAAAAATCCGGCGTATAGTATAAAAAATCCCGGGCGGGATGTGAAGACTGGATGCTTGGCACAAAAACAAAACAGGATCAAAAACAGGATGACGGGTCGGACAAGCAGTTTCATTCCCTTCCGGTCGAACAGACTCTATACCCTGCTTGGTACTTCCGTAAAAGGGCTCAGCTCGCAGGAGGCAGCAGACCGGAAACTGCAATACGGGCCAAACGACATCTCCCAGGTCAGGAAACGCCCGATCATCCTCCAGTTTTTAGAGCATTTCAAGAATTTCCTGGTTATCATCCTGCTCTTTGCCGCAGTAATCTCCGCATTCACCGGTGGGATCATCAGTGCCGCGATCATCATCATAATCGTCTTCATCAGTGTCACCATCGACTTCTTCCAGGAGTATAAGGCCGGGCAGGCAGCCGAACTGCTCAGAAAGAAGATCGTCACCAATGCCACGGTCCTCCGGGACGGGACCGTGCAGGAACTGCCCATTTTCGATCTGGTCCCCGGTGATATCATCTCCCTCTCCGCAGGAGATATCGTGCCCGCTGACGCCCGGTTGATCGGAGGCCGGGATCTTTACGTAAACCAGTCAGCCCTGACCGGCGAACCTTATCCGGTAGAGAAGAACCCCGCAGTCGGGGACCCGGCCCAATCCCTGACCGAGGCAGAGAATTATATCTTCCTTGGGACCTCGGTGGTGAGCGGTACGGCGACTGCTGTGGTCACAAAGACCGGCCTTGCAACGGAGTTTGGCAGCGTTGCAAAGACGCTTGTGGCCCGGCCCCCGGAGACGGAGTTCGAACGCGGCCTCAGGCACTTCAGTTATTTAATGACCCAGTTCGTCTTCTTCCTCGTGGTCTTTGTCTTCTTTGTCAACGCGTTCTTCAAGCATGACATCTTAAATTCGCTCCTGTTCTCTGTCGCCCTTGCGGTCGGGATGGTACCCGAGCTCCTGCCGATGATCCTCTCGCTCAACCTCTCCAAGGGCGCAATCGCCATGTCAGAGAAGGGGGCGATTGTCAAGCACCCGGCCTCTATCCAGAACTTCGGGAGCATGGACATCCTGTGCACCGACAAGACCGGGACGCTCACAGAGAACCAGATCGCGCTCGTCCGCCATCTCGACACCGAGGGAAACGACAGCGAGACGGTGCTCACGTATTCCTACATCAACAGCGTTTTTGGCACCGGCCTCAGGAGCCCGCTCGATGACGCAGTGCTGCGGTTCCGGCATCTCGATATAAGTGACTGCACCAAGATCGACGAAATCCCATTCGATTTTGTCCGTAAAAGGGTATCAGTCGTTGCGGCCCGGAAAGATGGATCGGTTATTATCTCCAAGGGGGCTCCTGAGGAGGTCCTGCGGATCTGTACTGCAGAAGAAAAGGGAGGTACGGTCCAGCCCCTGACTGAAGAGGCCCGGGCCCGGATCCAGAAGATCTACGAGGAGCAGAGCGCACAGGGCTTCCGGACGCTCGCGGTCTGTTACCGGAACCTGACTGGTGCCCAGCCTAAATTTACCGTAGACGATGAGAAAGAGATGGTCCTTGTGGGCCTCATCACCTTCATCGACCCGCCCAAGGAGAGCGCCCGCGAATCGGTGCAGCTCCTTGCCCGGTCCGGGATTGATCTCAAGATCCTCACCGGGGATAATGAACTCGTCACCCGGAAGACCTGCGAACTGATCGGGGTTCCCGTAAAAGGGGTTCTTACCGGCGCCGAGATCGAAAACCTTGATACCGAGGGACTCGCCAGGGTAGTCGATGGCGTGACCATCTTCTCGCGGATGACACCGGTCCAGAAGAACCGGGTGATGAACGCCCTCAAGAAGAACGGCCATGTGGTCGGGTTCATGGGCGACGGTATCAACGATGCGCCATCCATCCGGGAGGCCGATGTTGGCATCTCGGTTGCAAACGCAGTGGATATTGCAAAGGAGTCGGCAGATATCATCCTCTTAAAAAACGATCTCCGGATCCTCCACGACGGGGTAATCGAGGGAAGGAAGACCGTGGGCAATACCATGAAGTACATCCTGATGAACACGAGCTCCAACTTCGGGAACATGTTCAGCGTGGCCGGGGCATCGCTCTTCCTCCCGTTCCTGCCCATGCTCCCGATCCAGATCCTGCTCAACAACCTCCTCTACAGTGTATCGCAGGTGGCGATCCCGACCGACAACGTGGATCCCTCGTATACCGACAGCCCCAAGACCTGGGACATCAGGTTCATCAAGGATTTCACGATATTGTTCGGCCCGCTCAGCTCGATCTTCGACTTCATCACATTCTTTATCCTGCTCTACATCTTCGAAGCCAATTCTGCCCTCTTCCAGACCTCGTGGTTTGTGGAATCGATCTGCACCCAGACGCTGATCGTCTTTGTCATCCGGACCCGGCTGGTGCCGTTCTATAAGAGCAGGCCCAGCCGTTTGCTGATACTCTGTGCAGGAGCAATAACCGCGGTCGGGTGCCTTCTCCCCTTTACCCTCCTTGGAAGTTTCTTTGGTTTTGTGCAGCCCCCGCTCGCGTTCTTTGCAGTGCTCGTGTGCCTCGTGGTCGGGTATGTGCTCCTCGTTGAGCTCGCAAAAATCTGGTTCTACCGGAGATACTCCTCCTCTATTGACCGGAAGAAACCCGCGGTTGGTTAAGGCTGTGCAAACAGACCGTTTTTCCTTTTTTCCACCGTTTCCGGATATGCCAATCCTGCACTGAGGAACAGGGAGTTCTTCTGTTTCCTGTCTGTTGAATACCCGTCATGATCCCCCCGGCGAGTCGGCGGAGTCTGGCAGGGCGCAAATTAAAGAACAGGAACATCTTACATACTGACTGACCAGTCAATTCAGGTGTTCTCATGCTCTACCGTACTGTCCCAAAAACCGGCGACCGGCTCTCCATCCTCGGCTTCGGCTGCATGCGCTTACCGTCAAAAAACCGGGGCATCGATGAAGAGCGGACGATCCGGCAGATCCGCCACGCAATTGATTCGGGCGTCAATTACTTCGATACCGCCCCGGCCTACCATTTCGGGAAGAGCGAACAGATCCTCGGCAAAGCGCTGCAGGACGGTTACCGGGAAAAGGTGAAGATAGCCACAAAACTGCCCCACTGGTCGGTGCGCGAACGTGCCGACATGGACCGGATCCTCGCCGGTCAACTGGCGACACTGAAAACCGATCATATCGATTACTACCTGCTCCACAGTCTCGGGAAGGAGAGCTGGGAGAAACTGGAAAAACTCGGCGTGCTCGAATTCCTCGACAAAGCAAAGGCAGAGGGAAAGATCAGGAACGCCGGGTTCTCGTTCCATGGTACTTTCGACGCGTTCAGGCAGATCGTGGACGCGTACGACTGGCAGTTCTGCCAGATCCAGTACAACTTTCTCGACGAACACAACCAGGCGGGGACGGCCGGGCTCAGATATGCGGCAGGAAAGAACCTCGCCGTAATGGTGATGGAGCCCCTGCGGGGCGGGAACCTTGCCGGCCCGGTGCCGGAGGAGATACAAAAGATCTGGGACGAGGCCCCGGTGAAACGGTCGCCTGCAGAGTGGGGCCTACGCTGGGTCTGGAACCATCCTGAAGTAACCGTCGTCCTCTCGGGCATGAATAACGAGGCCCACATAGACGAGAACATCCGCACCGCAGGTTCAGCGCTCCCCCAATCGCTTCCCCCGGAAGACCTTGCACGAATCGACCGGGTGAAGGAGACCTACCGGCAGCTCATGAAGGTCGGGTGCACCGGGTGCGGGTACTGCATGCCCTGCCCGGCCGGGGTCGATATCCCGGGCTGCTTTGCGCTCTACAACGCGCACCACCTCTTCCCGAACGACCGTGCCCCGCGCTTCCAGTATATCGGCCACCACGGGGGGCTCATCGGCGACGTCTGGTACGCCGGTCTCTGCCGCCAGTGCGGGAAGTGCGAGAAGGCCTGCCCCCAGCACCTGCCGATCCCCCGGCTCATGAAAGACGTGAAGGCCGAGATGGAAGGGATGATGGGCATTATTGTGCCGGTCCTCAAAGGCGGCCTCTGGTGCATGAACACCGCATCCCGCGTGCGCTCATTCTTCTCAAAAGGGGAAGCATCATGACGGATCAGGCCGCTCCCGGTTTCGTGGTCATCCCTATCCCGCTTGGTCACGTAAATGCGTTCCTGATCAGGGGCACCCGGGCCCTTCTCGATAAACACCCGGCAACAATCTATGCCGGCCATGGCGGGTCATTCTCCCTGGAACAGGTGGAGGCGCTCCTGCGGTGAAAGCCATGGAACCTGCCCACGACAAAAGGGATGCGATCCTCGCAACCGCACTCGTGCTCTTCTGCGAGCGCGGGTTTCATGGTACTCCAACTTCCCTGATCTCCCGTGAAACGGGGGTCGCAACGGGGACGCTCTTTTTCTATTTTCCCACAAAGGAGGTGCTGATTGATACCCTGTACCGGCAGATCAAGTCCGAGGCAGGTGCAGCCCTGAAAACCGGGGTCGCCCATGAACCGGCAATACAACAAAAGACTCTGCCGGGTCTGGGAGAACGCGATCACGTGGGCAACGGAGAACCCGGACAAGTTCCGGTTCATGGAGCAGTTCGCCCATTCTCCCTTTATTTCTCCCCCTGCGCACGAGGATGGCATGTCGCACTTCCTCTTTTTGCAGGAGCTGATCCGGGATGGGATCCAGGAGGGCGTCATCCATGATTACGACCCGGGCCTCCTCTGCTCGATCCTCGCCTCCTCCCTTTCCGTTCTTGCCCCCCGGATCATGGCAACCCCGGACCCGGAACAGCGGGCGCTCCTCACCCGGCAGGGGCTCGCGTTCCTCTGGAATGGCCTTGCAGCCCATCCGGATGCCGGTGAACCCTGCACCGCGGCCGGCAGGACGGCAAAGAAAAAGAGGCGCGGGCGACCATGACTGATGTAACGATCCGGCCCTCCGGCCACACACCGGGGACAATCCTGTCACCCGACAACCACCACCCCATTGGTGAACGACCCATGAACGGCACTGTACATTTCTCCTTTAACCACCCGGGGAATAAGCCCCGGGCCCCTGTACTGACTGCAGATTCCCTCGCCCGTTCCACGGGAGGCCGGCCATGACCACCCCCGTAATTGCAGCCACCGGCCTCACCAAAATGTACGGTGACCTCGTCGCAGTCAATGGTGTCAGCCTCTCTGTCGGGAAAGGCGCTCTTTTTGGCCTCCTGGGCCCGAACGGATCCGGAAAATCGACGATGATCAAGATGCTCACCGGCCAGATCCGGCCAACCGCCGGTACCGCAACCGTGCTCGGCCTTGATGTCCGGCAGGATCCCATCGGCGTCCGGGAACGGGTCGGTATCATACCCGAGCAGGAGACACCCCCGAGTTTTCTTACGGCAACCGAGTACCTGCAGTTCGTGGGCGCAATCCGGAAGATCCCCGACATCGATGAACGGGCCGCGTGGTGGTTCGATTTCCTTGATTTTAAGGACAAAAAAGACGTGCTCTGCAAGGATCTCTCGAGAGGGACCCGGCAGAAGCTGATGTTTGCACAGGCGTTCATCCACAATCCGGAGCTCGCACTGATCGACGAACCGCTCATCAACTTCGACCCGATCATGCAGCGTGTCGTCAAGGACTACCTCACGGAGTACGTAAAAGCCGGCAACACGATCTTCCTTTCCACCCATATCCTCGAAGTGGCCGAGGAGATCTGCTCGGGCTTTGCGATCCTGCACAAGGGCAACATCCTCCACGCCGGCACGGTCGCCGACCTTGTGGCAGGGCACCGGCACCTCGACGACTTCTTCCTCGATCTCGTGCAGAGGAGCCGGAATGCTTGAGCTCTTTGTTGCGATGGTCAAAGAGGAGTGGCGGGTCCACTCGACGATGTTCGGGAGCATCTCGTTTGCGCTCTTTCCCATCCTCATCTTCTGGATCGCGTTCATGGGATCGTTCCTCCTCCCGCTGATGCGCCACTCCCTCCCGGCCGGGGAGCTTTCGCTTGTCCTCCACGCAAACTACCTGATGCTTGGCTTCATGGTCGGTGCGTTCGGCTTGCTTGGAGCCGAGGTTATGAACCGGCGGTTCGGGCAGGCAAGCCTCCTGGCCTATTCGGCCCGGAGCCTGCCGCTCTCCGAACGCTTCATCTTTGCAAACTTTGTCGTCAAGGACACGCTCTACTACTTTGTCCTCTGGGTGCTCCCGCTTGCGCTCGGTTTCCTGCTCGCATCCCCCTTTATCGGTGTCCCGGTCACCCTGCCGCTGCTCCTCTCCCTCACCCTTACGCTCTCCTTCCTTTCCGGCCTCTGCGCTGTCTTCTTCCTCTCCTCGGTCTACTCGCGCTCGAAGCCGGTGCTCGCCGCGATCCTTGTTATCCTTGCAGGAGCCGCGGGGGCCATCGCCCTCCTGACCGGGCAGGATCCCGCCCGGTTCTTTCCGCCGCTGATGCTTTTTAACGCGTTTTCGTGGCTGAACTTTGTCCTCTCCTGTGCGGCCATCGTGATCCTCTTTGTGGTCTCGATCTGGCTTTTTACTCCCGAAACAGCCGATTCAACAAAACACTATCCTGATGTGCTCACACCACTCACGAAAAAACTCTCCTTCTTTCCCACGCCTCCACTCGCCGCAAAGGATCTTATCGACATGTACCGGAGCGGGGGCATGGTGGGCCAGACGCTCTTTTCCTTTGCCATCCCGCTTGTCGTGATCTGGTTCTTCCTCTCGCTCCTCACCGGGTACCTTCCGTCCTACGGGGTTCTCCTTGAATTTGCCATCGTGACGGGAATAATTGCGTCGACGATGTACACGTGGCTGACGATGTTTGACACGTTCGGGGCCTATGCCTGCCTCCCCATCAGCGTCCGTACCCTCATCAAGAGCAAGATCGCGAGTTTTTCGGTTCTCCAGCTGATTCCCGTGGTCTTTGTGGCGCTCGCCGCCCTGCTCTCCGGGCAGGCGCTCTACCTTCTCCCCGCTGTCGTGCTCTGCCTCTCGGTCTCGTTTTACAGCCTCGGGATCACGGTATGGCTAACCGGCCTCTCTCCCAGCGTCCTTGTCTATAACGTGAAGGTGATGGTAACGTACCTCGTCCTGATCGGTATCGTACTCCTCATCCTCTCCGCGGTTGCGTTCGCCGCCCCGTTTGCCGCACTTGGCGCTGTCATCCTCTTTGCCCCTGCCGCATTTTTTGCCCGGCTCGGCTTTGCAAAGTGGGAGGCATGCGAGCAGCCGGGGTTCTGACCCCCTTTTTCGCGGCTGCATCCCCGGGAAAACGGGATTCTTGGTATCGCCAGTCACCAGGTACTTTTGGCAGGAGATATACTGGCATCTGCCGAAGATTTTTTCGATACATCACGCACAGTACCGGGTATGCTATCCCGGGAAGAACAGGATGAATATGCCGGTTTTGTCGAGGCCCAGCTGCGGGAGTATACTTTTGCACATAAGATCCGCGCAAAGATCAGGAACCTCTTTGCCAGCAGCGCTATGCTCAACGATTTTCGCGGGGACCTGATCCGGAAGACCGGGCCGTATTTTGCAGATTACGTAACAAAAATGTCCGGCCATGACCGGTTCATGACAGAACTGCAGATCCGGTATTTCGAGAAACGGATCCGCACGCTGCCAAAAGGCACCTTGATCCGGCTGCATAATGAACTCGAACGGATAGACCAGGTCCGATCCCCCAACGTCCGGGAGCGGCTGCTTGCCAATTTCTGCAACTCAATTAACCTGACCTACAGCCTCAACGGCTGGTTCCTCCATATCTTTGCTGCCGAATTAAAGAAGAAACAGCCCTGAAGCCAACTCTAAAGGCCCCGTGAATATGGCCGGGCGCAAAAAATCTTTCCGGGAAATCCAACGCGGCGATTTCCTTAAAATGGGTTAAAGAGAAAATCCGGCGTTAAACGGGAGATTTGTCCCGGGAGATCACCTAAATTTTATTAAACACAAAGAATTCAGGTTATCTATGGCTTCTCAACTCATTGATCTCCTCATAAACCCTGATGCATTTTTCCAGAAAAGGATGGCGGATAAGGAAAATCTTGCCAGGCCAGCCCTCATCGTTCTTGCCGGAGCAATTCTTGCCGCAGCGTCCGGCTACCTGACATCCACCCTGACCTCAAAGATGCTGGAGGGGGCCGGTTTCGGGACAGGCCTTGTGTTTGCCATCTCTGTTATCGGTGCCTTTATCGGTGTCTTCGTCTACTGGGTTATTGCAACGGGTGTCTTTTACCTCATCTCCCTGCTTTTTGAAGGTAAAGGCAGTTTCTCCCGCAGCCTTGAAACAATCGGGTATGGGTTCCTTCCGCTGGTTTTCGGCTACCTTGTGACGCTCGCCGTGGCGCTCGTATATATTCCACGAATCACGCTGCCGCAGTTATCGCAGGAATCGCTCAAAGATCCCCAGGCCGTATTGAACGCAACAAGAATATTCATGACCGATCCGACCGTGGTGCAGTTCACCCGGATCACCATGGTCATCTCGATCCTCTTCCTGCTCTGGAGCACATACTGCTGGATCAACGGTATGAAACACGCACGGCAGATGACCCTGAAAAATGCCACGATCTGCGTGGGAACCCCGGTCTTTCTCTACATCCTCTATCTTCTCGCGATCATACTCCTGTCCTCTGCTCTCTTCCAGATGTAAGAGACACACCCCCACTTTTTCGGTGATCTGCCTGACATTTCTGTGCCGGGCTTCCGGACCAGATCCCGGGGTCCTGTTCTTTTTTGCCGGCCCGGGTCACCATAATTGCGAGGAGAGCAGGGGATGACCCCCTGCACGAGGGAGAATTTCTCCCGGCAGAAAAGAGAATAAATTTATTTAAATATTGATGCGGCGTTCGATCATGTATGGTATACGCTCTCTTTGAACGGGTAAAGGGGATTATCCTGAATCCCGTTGGCACATTCCAGGGATCGCAGGACGATACGGAAAAGACCGTTATCGTGTATTTTGGTGTGCTCCTGCTGTTTCTCGCCATCATATCCGCAATTGTTACCGCAATCATGCTGACCGCACTGAACATATTTGGCATTTTCGGCAGGACAATGCCGGTCTTCGGGACGACCTTTATGACGCTGATGCCGGTCATTTCCTTCTTTGAAATCCTTATTGTCGGAGCTGTTTTCACGCTCATTGCCGGGCTCTGGATCCACCTCTGGGTCTGGATCCTTGGTGGGAGGAACGGGATTTTCCAGACCATGAAGGCATTCATATACGGGGTGACACCCTCTCTTGTGCTGGGGTGGATCCCACTGGCGAGCATCCTTTTTGCGATCTGGTCGTTCATCCTCTGTATCATCGGCATCCGCGAGCTTGCCGGGCTCAGCACCGGGAAGGCCGCACTCGCGATGATCATAGCTGCCCTCATCCCCATCGTCATCGCAGTTTATCTGTTTGCGGTCTTTTTCCTGCCGTTTATGCACTCGGCAATGACCATGACCCCGCAGACGGGTTATTGAATTTTTTTTAATTTTTTATCGGAATCTGAACATGTACATTTTCTCAGTGGATCCTGGATGAATTGCGATCCTCAATATCCGTAGACCGATCCCATTTTTACGGGGATATTGTGATGTAAAAATTATTATTAATAAATCTAAATAGCAATCTTAATTATATCGAAAGTAAATGGATCACCATTCCCACGGGGGGGGATGATATGCAGGACTTTGGAATTTCGCACACACTTTTGGCGATAGGTACGGGAAACGTTACGGCAAACGCGACCACCGGGGCATCGCTTATCAACCTGCTCAACGCAGTAAATCAAAACCTGTGGCAGGTTGTTTTCGCATTTTTGATCTTTCTGATTTTACTGACCTTTATCCTGGTTTTTTTGCCCGTCCTTATCGACCAGAGGTGGGCAATCAGGACAAACAATGTTCTTATGGAAAAGATGGATAAAATCCAGAATTCCCAGTTATCCAATGATGCGAAAAAAGAACTGATTGGAAAGATAATTGATGGAGCCCAACTGCCACAGGGTATGTCAGGTACTACCCGGCGGACCCTTGCGTTCGCGATCCTTCTCGTGATAGGGATTACGGCATTTCTGATTGTGCTTATATCGGACAATGCACAGGAGATAAATACCGTACTCACCAGCCTTACCAGCATATTTGCCACCATTATCGGGTTTTATTTCGGTGGCGCTGCATCAAAGGATGCTGCCTTAACGGCCAAAAAGACTCAGGGCGCTACTACCGGAGGAGCGGCACCAACGCCCGATATCAGTGGTATTTCCCCGGCTACTGGCAGTGCGGGCAGTACCATATCCGGAGTAACACTTTTCGGGAGTAACTTCCCTTCAGGAGCACAGGTAAGTCTGCAGAAGACCGGTGAAAAACAACCCATCCAGGCCATAATCAATACTCCATCTCCAAAGAGTATCAACTGTGATTTTGTTCTTCCTAGCACTGCGACCAAAGGAAAATGGGACGTGGTCCTGACCGCTAACGGGACGGATATAACGTTGAAAAACGGGTTTGAAATCACCTGAAAACAGGATTTTCTCTCTTTTTGCACCACAACAATTTTTTAGACTCTCCGAAACGAAGATCTCCGGAAAGGGGGGAATACCGGTCACGTCATAGGATTGGGAGGAAAAAGTCTACCACGGCTGAGGCTTGTTTTTGCGGGAAGTTCCTTTCATTAATCAGGGGAAAGATTAATTTATGATTATATTTACTGTTTAGTTATAATGCGGGGTAAATTATTTACTATAAACAAGTGCCTGGCCGGGATGTGCTATATCGGTGCTTTTTTTTGCTTTGCCGCCGGGCTGAGTTTATTCAAAATTACAAAAACAGGGCAATTACTGATAACCATCAATCAGTTAAGAATTCAATCTCTTGTAAGTGTTGATCTGCTTTGTCTTGCAGCCGTACTCTTATTGGAATCCGTTTATTTCTACCTGGATCCGCATAAGCTGTTCTGAAGGGGATATTTTTCAGTTTTCGCTTAATCGATCACTATCCGGAAGATACGGCTGTTTTGACATGTATTGCTCTCTCTCAAGTTCTCCATTATTTTGTTTTATCTGTTTCTGATCGGGAGCACTGTATCCGATTACTCACTGAGGCTTGCCATTTTTGAAAAAAAGTAGTTGCTCAAAAGAATAATCTTTTGAAAAGAGATTCAGACTTGAAAAAATACGCCCCGGACTGACCTTTACCTGATAAACCATAATTACACTTCATAAATATATGAACCGGACAAAAAAATAACGATAGTTTAACAAAAGAACTCAAAATACTGGAATTTTTCAATTCAAGCCTAAGGCGAGATTTGAACTCGCGACTTCCTCCTTACCAAGGAGGTACTCTGCCGGGCTGAGTCACTTAGGCACTTGCTGCTTTACACCGTGCACATGTCAGGAAGCAGTCGGTTTTTACCAGGGAATAACACTACCGGCTGAGCCATACAGGCAGGTTGCCTAGATACATTGTAGGTTTACCTTATAAAATATTGCGGAAACCTCCGGATTTCCCGCGAAAAATGCCGCCGGATTCCAGCCCGTTTCTCAGAGACCGGCACACCTTTACAGCATCTTTTCCAGCACGTGTAGGCTTTTGATAGCGCCATCGAAATCCGCGACCTCAATTACCGGGGAGCCGCCACCTTTCTTCACCGCCGCCATTACAACCGTAAAATCAATCGTGCCCTTCCCCACCGCCAGATGCGAGTCGGTCGTGGAATCATTGTCGTGGAGGTGGTAGTGCTGAGCCGGGCAGGTGAGGAATGATCCAAGGCAGTGATTCTGGTGCGCATGCCCTACATCAAGAGTGAAGCCGCAGCCACCAATCAGCGGGAGCTCTTCCGGGGTCTTTAAGAAGAAATACTCCCAGTTGCCCATGTTTTCGACCGAGTATGAAACCCCGTATTCCCGTGCGGCAGTGGAGAGTTCCGCAAGCGACCGCTCAAGCTGCTGCTCTGCCTGTACCCTTTCTTCGGGCCACGCGAAATAGCCGGGATGCACCACGATCGCTGCGTCCACTTCCGCGGCGATCGCAAAGCATTCCTCCATCACGACAACGCTTGCCCGGCGGATCGGCTCCAGCAGGCTTGCAAGGTTGGTCCCCCGGCAGGGCGCGTGGATCGAGAAGATGCAGGAGTGGGAGAGGAGCGGTTCGGCGTTTTTCAGGAAATGAAGCCCTTCGTCCATCACCTCAATTGATCCGGTGACCTCGGTAATTCTTTCCAGTGCAAGCGGGAGTGGTTCGTGGTGGAGGCAGAGGGTAGAAATGCCCAGCATCAAAATGAGAATGGAGGGGAGGATACCCATAAACGTGCTGATCCGGTGTTGGGAGAGGGGACGCAGAAACGTAAATTTTCTCACAAAAATCTTTCAACGACCAAGAGAGTTGCATCCCATATACTAACAGGTACGGTGGGGACCGCCGCCCCGGAAGGGGCGCCCCCGCGGCGGATCAAAGTCCGTGAACATGTGTTGTTATTCACTTGCCCCGCCGTGCCCCGGAGGGGCCCTGAGGCGGGGAAGCATCGTAATTCTCTTTTTTTTAATTATTCATACTATGGGACCGGTTTCCCGGTCCCACACAAATCCCAAAAAAGATTATTTTCTCATATGGACATCGAGCTGCGGGAACGGGATCTCGATACCCTCCGCAGCAAACCGTGCCGCTATCCGGACATTGATGGCATCCTTGACCTCATCCGGGATATTGTATGCCTTTGCCCAGACGTGGATTACAAATTTAAGGCTCGACTCCCCGAACTCCTGGAAGAAGATCTTCGGCGCCGGCTCGGCAGCAAAATATTCCGTGTTTTTGATGGCATCCTGCACGACTTCGGCGAGCACCTGCCTGACCCGGACGAAATCGCTCCCGTACGCAACGGTAACAGGGACGGTATACCGGACCCTCGGGTCGGGTTCCGAGAAGTTCACCACGCTGTTCGAGGTGATCTTGCTGTTGGGGAGGATTACGATCTTCCCATCGATCGTTTTGATTCTCGTGCTTCGCGTCCCGATGCTCATGACATCCCCGTAGTAGGTGTCAACCTCAATACGGTCGCCGATCTTGAACGGCTTGTCGACCGTGATGATCGCGCCGCCGAAGAAGTTGGAGATCAGGTCCTGGGCAGCGAGGGCAAGGGCGAGGCCGGCGATACCTGCACCGGCGAGGAAGGGAGTAATGTTGATCTCGAGGTTGACAAAGACCAGCATGATCCCGGCAAACCAGACCACGTAGCGCACAGCAAGTTCAAGAAGATCGATAATACGGTCATCGGTATCTCCTTCGGTCATTTCGGCCAGTTCCCGCCCGTAGATACGGATGATGTCATGAAGGAGGGAGGACGCGATCCACGTCCCAAGCAGGATATAGATCGAATTGAGCACCTTGTCCGAAAGAACCCAGGCGTACTGCGCCGGGATGATGTCGAAATCCTTAAGGGCGATGTAGATTGAGATGGCGACAATACCGACCTGCACCGGCGTACCGATCGCGGCGACGATGATGTCGTCCCATTTTGTCTCGGTGGTCTCGGCAAACTTCTCCAGCCACCGCACGACCATACGCGCGATTCCCGCGACGGCAAGACCGGCAATGATGGTTGCAACGGCGAAGAGCAGGTTGTCACTCATATACGTATACTTATGTTGCAGGGTTCTAAATAAGTATGAGATAGCATGGCGACGGAAAACGAGATAGCAGCAACACTCCGCGGGCTGATGGACCGGGATATGACCTTCATGCACATCTGCGGTACCCACGAGGCGGCCATTGCCCGCACAGGCCTGCGCAGCATCCTGCCGCCGCAGCTGAAGATCGTCATGGGACCCGGCTGCCCGGTCTGCATCACGCCGCAGGGCGAGATCGATGCTGCGCTCGACCTCGTGGAAAAGGACTGCATCATCGCGACCTACGGCGACCTACTCCGGGTGCCCGGCTCGAAAGGGTCTTTAGAGTCCTGCGGCGGTGACGTGCGGATCGTGCAGGGGATCCACAAGGCCGTCGAGATCGCCACAAAGACCAATAAGGAGGTTGTCTTTATCTCGGTCGGTTTCGAGACCACCGCCCCGACCGCCGCCGCCTCCATTCTTGGCAGGCCCCCGGGGAACTTCTCGATCCTCTCCTGCCACCGGGTAGTTCCCCCGGCGATGAAATGGTTGCTTGAGCAGGGCGAGGCAAAACTTGACGGCTTTGTCCTTCCGGGCCATGTCTGCACGATAATGGGCTACGAGGAGTACCGAGCAGTTCCCGGTCCCGCAGGTCGTCGCCGGCTTCGAAGCCGAGGATATCCTGCTTGGCCTGGTCATGCTTGTCGAACAGATCCGCGAGGGCAAGCACCGGGTGGACAACGCGTACCCGCGTGCGGTCTCCAGGGAAGGAAACCTCAAGGCAAAGAAGATCATGTACGAAGTCTTCGAGCCCTCCGACGTAGAGTGGCGGGGATTCCCGGTCATCCCGCAGTCCGGGCTCAGGCTCAAAAAGGAGTTTGAGCAGTACGACGCCCAGAAGAAGTTCGACATTGTGTACCGGAGAGTGAGCAAGCACTCGGCCTGCATCTGTGACCGGGTCCTGCGGGGTATTGCTCAGCCAACAGACTGTAAGCTTTTCGGGAAGGTCTGCACTCCCCGGACCCCGGTCGGGCCCTGCATGGTCAGTCACGAGGGCGCCTGCAAGATCTGGCACCTCTACCAGGTAAAAAACCTGTGATCCCGGCAATCCTTTGCATTTATATGGAAGCACACAAGATTAAGTAAGGTAAAATCAGCCTCGGTAGGGTAGTGGACATCCTAGAAGCCTCCGGAGCTTTTGACCCGGGTTCGAATCCCGGCCGAGGCGCTCCTTTTATCTGGTCCTGTTTGTGTCACCCTGAATCTCATAAGGCATCGGAACGCGGTTATGACCGAAAATAAAGAGGGATCTGTACCGGGCAAAAACCGATCCCTTTTTCCTGAAAAATGCCTAGGATCCACCACCATTATCATTGTGCGGTGCCCAATGAACCATCCGGATGAGGGACAACCTGTTTTTCCATCAGAAACATCCCTCTGGGTAAAGCAGGGAGCCATCATATCCGGTTCAGAAGGTTCATTACGTTTCGCTACGCTCTTTTCGTACAGGAAGGAACAAAATGCCGGGTACCGCCGACCGCGATGAGATCTACCGGGAATCCCTCGCACTCCACGCACGGTATCACGGGAAACTGGAGATCCGGTCCAAGGTCCCGCTCCGGAACCGGTACGACCTCTCCCGTGCCTATACCCCGGGCGTTGCCGAGGTCTGTCGCCGGATCGGGCAGGACAGGAACCTTGCGTACCGCTATACACTCAAGGCAAATACCATTGCAATCGTGACGGACGGATCGGCGGTCCTCGGACTCGGGAATATCGGCGGGTATGCTGCCATTCCGGTGATGGAGGGGAAGGCAATTCTCTTCAAGGAGTTCGCTGGCATCGACGCGTTTCCCATCTGCTTTGAGAATTATGAGACCGATTTTGTCGACCAGGTAAAAAACATCGCACCGGTCTTTGGCGGGATCAATCTCGAAGACATCGCCGCCCCGAAATGCTTCGAAGTCGAAGACGCCCTGCAGGATATCGGGATACCGGTCATGCATGACGACCAGCACGGCACCGCGGTGGTCGTACTCGCGGCGCTCCTGAATGCCTGCCGAGTCACCGGGAGGACGTTTGAGGATCTCAATATCGTGGTCTGCGGCGCAGGGGCGGCAGGCTACTCCATCACCCGGCTCCTCAAGTGCATCGGCTACGACCCGCTCGTCTGCACCACAGTCCGCGAGATCACGGTCTGCGACACACAGGGTATCATCCACCGCCGGCGTGAGGGACTTTACAAGAACAAGTACAAGTTCATTTTGAGCGAGGAGACCAACCATGCAGGCAGGACGGGCTCGCTTACAGATGCTATGGAAGGAGCGGACGCGGTTATCGGCGTCTCGGCTCCCGGGATTATTACGCAGAGGATGATCCGATCGATGAACAGGAACCCGATTGTCTTTGCGATGGCAAACCCGGTGCCGGAGATCTGGCCGGACGCAGCAACAGAGGCAGGGGCAGCCGTGGTCGGCACCGGCCGGAGTGATTTCCCGAACCAGATCAACAATGTGCTCGCCTTCCCGGGCATCTTCCGCGGGGCGCTCGATGCCTGTGCCACCCGAATCTCCGACGAGATGAAGGTAGCTGCCGCCCACGCTATCGCCGGATGTGTCCAAAAACCGCACCGGGGACATATTCTCCCCAGCATCCTTGACAAGAGTGTAACCCGGGCGGTGGCACAGGCAGTCGCACAAGCGGCAGAGTCCTCCGGGTGCCGGAGAACCATCTGATCGCAGTTTTTTAAAAGATATTTTTACCGGGCTTCAGCCATAGCCGGTGATCTCGTAATCGATCGCGGTTGAATTCTTCGCACACTCTTTCCCGTGCAGGAGCACCTCGTCGATCATCTTCTTGAGCAGGGCAGGGTACACCGCACCCACCATCTCCTGCACCGGCTTACCATCACAGAAGAACTTGAAGGTCGGCGTGCTCCGCACCCCGTACCGCTCGGCCGTCCACGGGTTGATAATAATATTGAGCCGGACAAAAGTAACGGTCTCCCGGTATTCTGCTGCATAGTTCCTGAAGTAGGGCTCTATCTGGTGGCAGAACGGGCAGGTCGGGCTGTAGAACATGACTGCAACGGGTTTCTTCTCTTTCTCCACGAGAGCCTCCCACGTGAGATCGGACGCATCAGGAAGCGGATCCGGGGTCATTGTGCCTTCCATGCCACACCTATTATCCAGTGATGTGAAAATCCTACTCTTATAGTTTGTCCTCCTCACTATCCATACTCACCAAAAGAGGGTGCAAGGAGATTTGACGGGAGGGATCCTGATAAATTGTTGCAGGTCTGACGTGCAGCTGTTGGAAAACGTCCACCCGGAATCTGCTGGAACCCGTCTGTCTCAGTATTCTTACCCTATCCCGGTACAGTACCGAATTCTTTATTGTGGATCACCGGGATAGGGTACTGAACTGGCCAAACGGCGACAGGGATCACCAGAGATGCTCCGAAATATTCTTTTTTCACCCGCCTCTTATGGAAAGAACCACACCGGTGATACAGCATGGTAAAACGCTACCTCTCGCTTGTCTCCTTTGATGAGGCGCTGGGTCTTCTCAAAAGTTCGTTTGATATTCCCGGGCGCACGGAAACAGTCCCGGTCACCCGGGCGCTCGGACGAGTGATTGCCACCCCGGTCTATGCCCGGTATTCGGTGCCCGAGGTTAACCTCGCGGCCATGGACGGCATTGCCGTAAAGAGCCGCGATACGCTCGGGGCATCCGACCAGTGCCCGGTGACCCTCGATGATGTTGCCCGGGTCAATACCGGCAACATCCTCCCCCCTGAATTCGATGCCGTGATCATGATCGAGGACACGTGGGAAACCGGGGGGAGGTTCCAGATCCGGAAAAGCGCCGCCCCGTGGCAGCACGTGCGTCCTGCCGGGGAGGATATCCGGGAGGGCAGGCTCGTCTTACCCAAGGGACATGTGATACGGGCCTTTGATATCGGGGCCCTTGCGACCTACGGGATCGCCGACATTGAAGTGACCTCAGCACAGGTTGGTATCATCCCTACCGGGAGCGAACTCGTCCCTCTTGGTGTCCGGCCGCAGCCCGGGCAGGTTGTGGAGAGCAATACCCTCATGACGCAGGTGCTCCTCGAATCGATGGGAGCCACGTGCATGCGCCTGCCGATCGTCCGGGACGACCCCGTGCTTATCGAAGAAGCGCTTGGCCATGCCGCAGAGACAAACGATCTCGTCATCATCTCGGCCGGGTCCTCTGCCGGGACCCGGGATTTTACCGCGGGGGCGATCTCGGCGATCGGTGAGCTGATCTTCCACGGCGTCGCCGTCAAGCCGGGCAAGCCGATGATGCTGGGGAAAATCCACGGGACGCCGGTCATCGGCCTCCCCGGCTACCCGCTAGCGGCCCAGACCGTGCTTCGCGAATTTGCCGTCCCGCTCCTCGAATACTGGGGACTTGCCCCGTTCCCAAATTACTCTGTCCGGGCACGGCTTGCGACCCCGCTCTCATCAGATATCGGCTTTGACGAGTTTATCCCTGTCTCGGTCGGGAGGATCAACGACAAGTACTGGGGGATCGCCCGTTCGCGGGGCGCGGTAGTTCAGATGGCAACCGTCAGGTCAAACGGCTACACGCACATCCCGGCCCGGGTGGAAGGGTACGATGCGGAGCACGAGTTGGATGTTTTTCTCACGACCGATCCGGCGAACATCGAGCGGACCCTCATTTTTTCAGGTGCGATTGACCCGGTTCTCGAAGAGCTGGGAAATCTTGCCCACGACCAGGGCCTCTTCATCCACACGGCAAGCGCCGGCAACACGAGTGCCATTTTAGCCTCTGAAGAGGAACTCATGCCATGCTGCGCCGATGAGCCTGCCGGCGTTCTCCATCATACGGGAATGCAAGACGCTGGTGCCGTACCTGGAGTCGATGGACCTTGTCTTTGTCAATATCGCGACCCAGGAACAGGGCATCGTCTCGGCAAAAGAGATCCGGCCCGACGCACTTGATGCTGTCTGCTGGGTCAACTCGCGCCGTGACACCCCGACCCGGCTTCTCTTCGATGCCCTACTCGCATCGCACCACCTTCCGCCGTCCCGGATACGGGGCTATGAGAATGAGGCGGCTACCCCCGGGGCCGTTGCTGCCGCAGTCAGGGCCGGGCAAGCCGATGCAGGGATCTGCTCCGAAGGGCTTGCCACCTCCCACGGTCTGCTGTTTTTACCGGTTGCACAGGAACAGTACGAACTGGTGATGCGCCGGGAGATGCTGTCCGATCCCCGGATTGTCACCCTCATCGAGCTCGTACAAAGCCCGGCGTTTAAGGTTCATCTCGACCGGTCAGGGGCCTACAGCACCGCCCTGACCGGCAGGATACGGAACCTTTCGTCCGACACCATTGAACCCGGCACGCCCTCGTCCTGCAACCGGTGAAAGGCAGGATTACCGCTGCCATTTTATAGACTGCTTGCGGACAGTTCCTGCATAGGGTGGATACAAAGAAAACAGGGGATCGTTTCTATGGAGATGCTCATCAACGGGAAGGCGGCTCCTGCTGCCAATGCAACATGGATCGATGTAAAGAACCCGGCAACCGGCGAATCTGTTGACCGTGTCCCCCGGGGGTCCCGGGACGATGTGGATGCGGCAGTCGAAGCGGCGGATGCGGCGTTTGGTGCGTGGTCGGAAAAGACCATGCGGGACCGCGGGCTCCTTCTCGCCCGCGCCGCGGAGATGGTTCGCCGGGACCATAAGCAGCTGGCAGAGCTCCTGACCCGGGAGCAGGGAAAACCACTCCACGAATCCATAGACGAGGTGAGGGGGTGCGCAAACATCCTCGAATACTATGCCTCCATCGCCGGGCAACCTGCCGGTGAGACAGTAAATCTCGGTAAGGCCGGGGACTGCCTGGTGACCAGGGTTCCACTCGGTGTCTGCGGCGCGATCATTCCCTGGAATATGCCGGTGCTCATTATGGGCTGGAAGGTGGGGCCGGCACTGCTTGCGGGCAACAGCCTTGTCCTCAAGCCGGCGTCCACGACACCGCTCACGAACCTCAAAATAGCCGGACTGTTGCAGGAAGCCGGTCTGCCAGCCGGCGTGCTCAATGTCGTGACCGGGACGGGAGAGATGGTTGGAGAGGCGCTGGTACGTCACGCGAAAATAAAGAAGATCTCCTTTACCGGGAACTGTGCGACCGGCCACCGGATACGCGCGCTCGCCGGCGATCATCTTAAGGCACTCACGCTGGAGCTGGGAGGCTCCGACCCGATGATCGTCATGGCCGATGCTGATATCCCACGAGCAGTTGAAGGGGCACTCCGCGGGCGGTTCTACAACGCCGGCCAGATCTGTACAGCGGTGAAAAGGCTGTACCTGCACGAGAAGATAGCCGGGGAGTTCATGCACCTGCTCACGACCCGGGTGGAAAGCATTAAGATCGGAAACGGCCTCCTGGCGGGAACGGAAATGGGCCCGCTCAACAATGCCGCCCAGATGGACCGGATCTCAAATGTTGTGCAGGAGGCTACCAACCGGGCGGAAGGGAAGATCCTGACCGGTGGCTCCCCGGTGACCGGGAAAGAATACGAAAACGGCTTCTTCTACCGCCCGACCCTGATCGCGGATGTGCCTCCCGATGCCGCGGTGCTCAGGGACGAGATCTTCGGGCCTGTACCTACCGGTGATGACCGTCCCTGATCTCGGCACAGCCATCCGTGAAGCGAACAGGTCGCAGTACGGCCTTGGCGCATCGGTCTGGACCCGGGATCTCCCGACGGTAAAAGAGGTGTTCCAAAACGTGCATGCCGGGATCATCTGGGTGAACCGCCACCTTACCGTGCCCCCCGAGGTTCCGTTCGGCGGGACAAACGAGAGCGGGATCGGCAGGGAGAACGGTTTTCACGCGCTGGACAGTTACACACAGACAAAAACGCTGTTTCTGGGCTGGTAAAAAAGAAATTTTCAGGTACTTTTGCGGATCAGAAGAAACGCTGCGATACCACCCAGGCATACCACTGCAGGCACCGGGGCGCTCTGCGTAGTAGTGGCGGGGATCACGGTTGTGGTCGGTACCGCCGGGGTGCTGTTACCGGAAACTGCGGCCGTTGTCCCGGCAGATGTTGCATTGGAGGAGGCAAGGCCGGGGATCGGACAGGTCTCCCCGGAGCTGCTGCAGGATGAGGCCGGGACCACCGTGAACTTTCCGGAGGCGGTTGCGCTCTGGGTGACCGCACTGACCATTATCAGGTACTCATCGGGAGTAAACGTGGATGTATCCACGGTAAACGACCAGGTGTTCTGGCCGGCACTACCGGGCATCACCGTGACCATGCCCCCGGCACCGGAGAAACCGTAAGATGTACTCTTTGAGGTCGGGGAAAATGAAGACGACGTGATATCGACCATCAGGTTGTCTCCCGCGGCAAGGCTTGTCGTCCCGTTCAGGTTAAAGTTCTCTCCCTGCGGGATGTCGCCGATCGAGTTGACCGCCACAGTCGGCGTGCTGACAAAGAACGTAACCATGGCAAAGGTGTCATCGATGTTCTGGCTCCCGATCGCGCTCATCAGCGCGGTAATGGAATCCGTACTCTGGAGGCTGCCGCTGCCGGTGAACTGGTAGATACTTTTCCCGGTCTGGACATTTTTGACGGTACCGGACGAAGCGTCATAAACGATATCGAACTGACCGTTCATCATAGGGTGCTGGACAAGGACAAAGTACTGTCCGGGCGCAAGGTTGGCAGTATCGGTACCCCTGAATCGTACTCGTAGGTGTTGTCGTTGTTGACCTGCACGGTGGTAACTTTGGCAAAATTGTACCCGATGAACCATATCTGGAGCCCTACCTGCGGGTGGCCGGTGGCGATGCCGCTGATCGTGACCGGGTCTCCCTGCGCGATGGTGGCAATCGACCCGGAACTTCCGGGCGAGAGGGTGATCGCTGCTGCGCACGGCATATACAATGCACAGACAAGCAGCAGGAGGCAGGTCAACCGGCATACATTTCCGGTAAATGGGTGGGCGTTCATGGCAGGACTTCCTTTCATTATCGTGATACAATCTCCGGCTAGGACTAAAAAAACATCTCGTCCTGCAATTGTAGGGCGGGATCGTTAAAAAAACCGGCTCATACGGACACCTGCTTCCGGTCCCGGATGGGATGGACATCGGCAAAAGGGGGGGATACCCGCAGCAGGTAATAGTGTCGCTTTTCCCCTCCCTGTCGCATACATGCTGCCTCTTCGGGGGCCGGATGCAGGAAATATAACATTTAAGAGAATACCACTCATTGTATTACCCATGGATGAAGGACACCATCATCATCACGGCGGGGATTTTGACGCCCGCCTTACTGCCTGCGGGGTCGCCGAACCGGTACGCACCTACCTCTCCCAGTGCGCACAATTCCACTCGTCACCGGCACCGGGCCTTCTTATCGGCGCATTCATGGTGGACTATGCCCTCGAACTGCTGGGCGCAAACCCTGACGAGAAACTCTTCTCGGTCTGCGAAACCCCCAAGTGCCTCCCCGATGCACCACAGGTGATCGCCCATAGCACGACAGGTAACGGCAGGCTCAAAGTTATCCCAATCGGACGCTTTGCACTCACTATGAACCGGGCCTCTACTGATAAGACCGCTGACGGCTTCCGGGTGTACGTGGATCAGGAAAAGATCAAGGCTTTCCCCATCATTGACAAGTGGTTCTCAAACAGCCCGGAATTCAACAAGCATACGATGGGAACAAACCTCCAGGAGCAGATACTTGCCGCAGGCCGAAAACTTCTCTCGTATGAGAATGTCAGGGTGCCGGTTACGCTCAAGGAGACCTGGCAGCCGGTGACATGCCCCTCCTGCAAGGAGACTGTGCCCGATTACCTGGTCATTGACGGGAAATGCGGCGCCTGCGGGCCGATGAAATATTATGAGAAGAGATAAGGCGAAGGAAATATGCAGCCAACATAATTGCACTGCCAACTGCCCGGAAACCAGCCAAGAGACGTTCGATGCGTTTTGAAAAAGATGCGATACCACCCCGCCTCAGGCCCCCTCACGGGGAACAGCCGGGCACATGAGAGCACGAGAGACCACTTCTTGATCTGCCGAGGGGGCGCCCCGCTAGGGGCGACAGCCCCCACGATATCCCCACCTCACTATCCGGATCGTCCGGCCTGATCCAAAGATTTCCGGAAAAAATCCTGCTCAGCTGCCAGAAGATTTTCAAAAATGATCGGATCGCGAGCTGATAATTTCAAAAAATGTTCGACTCGAGCTGCTGAAGATTCTCAGAAAAGTCCGGCTCGCGACACGGCACTTTCCAAAAATGATCGCCCCCTCCCAACAGAAAGATTGCCTCCGTACCCATCATCACGATCAGCCAGCCTGACTTCAAAAAAACAAAGCTCCTCATATCATCCAATGAAGGGACCCCGGCTTTTTGTTCATGTAAGGGGGGTCGGCTTCCGGACCGGGCGGGGGCAGCCGGCATACTGTTCTGTATTAGGGAACCAATAACAAACCGTCCGGACAGGTGCCCGGGACATTTCAGGATAAGGAACGTGAGTGGGAGGAGTAAGCCTCCTTCTGTTCATGCGGCATTCAGCTCTGCGCCAAACCCGGGCGGATACCGAGCGATCCATTGCCCTGTTCTGGCTTGCACCCGCAGGGATTCGCCGTTTCATCGTATCCTGTTCCGTTAAAGCGCTCAGCGGGTTACTCGCGCGGAACCAGCCGCACTTCTCGCCCAAAAGGGCTCAGCCGCATCATAACTGGGAACAGGCCGTGTCGTTTCTGTGCCATTGCCGTGACTCTCGCCACCCATACTTGCGTATGGCTGCGTGCCCGGTGGGTGGGGGACTTTCCTCAGCGGCCATGTATTAAGGCCACCGTCAGCCGCTCTCTCCCTCTCACGAGAACATATGCGCGAACGATCCTTAATAATGGTACCGATGGGCCGGTATACATGCACCGGGTTCTCCCGGGGAGGGATAACTAATTTAACAACCCCTGCCGAAAGTGTCACAACAGAGGTATATGTCATGCAGCTCCTGAATCCCGATGAAGGTCTCCTCGCCATCCGGCTTGCCCGGGGGGCCATCGAATACACAATCGTAAAAAAGCCAAAACCGATGGTCCACCTGACCCCGGTCTTTTCCGAGAAACGCGGGGTCTTTGTAACCCTGACAAAACAAGGCCAGCTCCGGGGCTGCATCGGCTTTCCTTACCCGGTGATGCCACTGGGCGATGCCATCGAAGATGCCGCAGTTGCGGCGGCCCTCGAAGATCCCCGGTTCCCCGGTGTAGGAAAGAACGAACTCGTGGATCTCGATTTTGAGGTGACCGTGCTTACCGTTCCCGTAACCCTTGAATGCGACCCGCAGGACCGCCCGACTCATGTCGAGGTCGGGCGCCACGGCCTCATCGCCCGGGGTTTTGGTACGAGCGGCCTTTTGCTGCCCCAGGTTGCAACCGAGTATAGTTGGGATGCGAAGACCTTCCTCGACCATACCTGCGAGAAGGCCGGGCTGCCCCGGAACTGCTGGACAAAGAACAACGTGGAGATCCTCACCTTCGAAGGCCAGATATTCACCGGTACATTTAAGGGATCGGTTTAACAGAGGAGACCGCCAATCATCTAGGAACAGGAGTATCCCTTGGGCATGGCGATCACCTTCGAGAGTCTGGACAGCGATATTGCAGGGCGCACCGGAAAACTGGGTGCCTCAAAAAAGATCATCCGGACACCAGCGCTGCTGCCGGTCATCAACCCCCACCTGATGCTTGTGACCCCAAAAGAACTCCATGCAATGGGGGTCGAGGCGTTGATCACCAACGCCTACATATTTTCCCAAAGCAGGCAGTACAGCGAGC
This sequence comes from uncultured Methanoregulaceae archaeon, assembly GCA_963717525.1. Taxonomy (GTDB): domain Archaea; phylum Halobacteriota; class Methanomicrobia; order Methanomicrobiales; family Methanospirillaceae; genus Methanoregula. Next base: position 765,149 of record OY970343.1, on the reverse strand, counting down.
GAGTGAAGGAAGAGGGGTTGCACCGGCTGCTCGATTTCGACGGCCTGATCATGACCGATTCAGGGTCGTTCCAGCTCTCGGTCTATGGCGAAGTATCCCTGACAAACGAGCAGACCCTCTCCTACCAGCGGGATATCGGGAGCGACATCTGGGTACCGCTCGATATCCCGACCTCTCCGGATGCGGACCGCACAACTGCTGAACGGGAACTTGCCATCACCACGGAAAGGCTCCGCGAAGCAAAGGAACTCTTCGGGAACGATGCCCCGCTTGCCGGGCCGGTGCAGGGCGGCATCTACCCGGACCTCCGCGAACAGGCAGGAAAAGCAGTGGGCGATCTCGGCTTTGCTTTCTGCCCTATCGGTGCGGTCGTGCCGCTCATGGAGGCCTACCGGTACCGTGACCTCGTGGATGTCGTTATGGCCGCAAAACGCACAATCCCCCGCTCTGCATGCGTCCACCTCTTCGGGGCGGGTCACCCGGCCATGTTTGCGCTTGCCGCCGCGATGGGCTGTGACCTCTTTGATTCTGCCGCGTATGCCCTCTATGCAAAGGAGGGAAGGTACCTCACCTCACATGGCAGTTTCAAAATCGACGAACTCACCGATCTCCCTTGCGCCTGCGCGGTCTGCCGGAGCCACACGGCTGAAGAGCTGCGCAATGCAAAGGACCGGACCCGGCTCCTCGCCCTCCACAACCTCGCCGTCACTCTCGCCGAGATTGCGCGGATCCGGCAGGCAATGGCAGACGGGACGCTCTGGGAACTCGTCGATGACCGGTGCCGGAACCACCCGCTGCTCCTCGCCGGTTACCGGGAACTGCTCGGGCACAACGCAGAACTCGAACCCTTTGACCGGGCCTCCAAGCGACGGTTCTTCTACCGGGGCGATGAGAGCTGCGCCCGTACCGAAGTCCTCCGGTACCAGCGGCAGCTGGCCCGGCTACGTCTGGGAAATGAGGTGCTGGTTGCCTGCGAAGCCGGGCACCGCGACGGATTCGATGACGTGCTCTTCTTCAAGCCGCCCTTCGGGCCCTACCCTGTTGAGTTAAAGGAGACATTTCCTGTCGGCCCGACCGAGATCCCCCCGTGGGACGAGGCGATGGTACGGCAGGGGTGCCGGGGCATCCGGATGCTTGCCGAAAGCCATAAGGAGAGCAGGATCTCTGTGTCAGGTCTCCGCAGCTGGCATACAATTTTCCGTGAAGAAGTCGGGGATGCTGCGGAGCTGGTCGAATGATCCGGTTCGATATCAAAAAGCGGGACGGTCTTGCCCGGGCCGGTGTCATGAGCGGCGACGGGTTAAAAGGGCCGCAGGTGCCATTCCCTGCCGTGATTGATATGGAGGTACTATTCCCTTCGCTTGCAGCGCGGGGCGGCACCAACGTTCCGCTCTCTGCGCCGGCGGCATTTGCAAAGACATTCGTGCCTATGGGAGCCGGCCAGCCGGTAACCATCCACCCGGCGCTTGAGGATCGTGCCGTAAGCGGGGACGTGGTGATGGTTGCAAACTGGCACACAGCACTTGCAAACCCCCGGCAGTATGTCGCGTGGCTCAAAGCCCTCAAAGAAAAGACACCTCCTGATACACTCTGGTATGCGCCGGCCGCAGCCCTGCCCTCGGATGTCCACATCCTCTGCTACACGGGCTTTGGTCTCTTCGATTACACCGGCGTTGATCTCATATCCGCGCAGGGGATGTTCTGTACTCCCGAAGGCAAATTCCCGGCCGACGCACAAAAGGGCGGTATCTGCGGCTGTGAAGGCTGCCGGAACGGGGACCTGAAACTGCACAACAGGCTTGCGCTGGATCATGAGGTCGGGCTCGTCCGGTATTTTATCGGGCAGGCAAAACTACGCGAACTCGTGGAAGCCCGGTGCCGGATGAACGCGAACCATGTTGCCATCATGCGCCATCTCGATACGGATTACGCATGCTCGGAACTGTATTCACCCATCGCCCGCAGCGGCGTGATGAGGGCGAATTCGGGGGAGTCGATGCAGCGGGCCGAGGTCAGGAGGTTTGCAGAGCGGCTTCTAACCCGGTACCTGCCGCCGAAAGCGACGGTTGCTGTCCTCCTGCCCTGCTCGGCAAAAAAACCCTACTCGCTCTCACAGAGCCACCGGCGGTTCCAGCACGCAATCGCCGGACGGGCACACGAACTGATCATCACCTCGCCGCTCGGCCTTGTGCCCCGCGAACTCGAATGCGTGTACCCGGCGATGCATTACGATGTCCCGGTCACCGGCTACTGGGACGCGGAGGAATGCACGTATATCTCGGATATTCTCGCCCGCTACCTCTTGCTCCATAAATATGAACGGGTGATCGCCCATCTTGGAGGTGGTGCGCTCAGGGTTGCGGAGATGGCGGCAGCGAACTGCGGCATCACGCTTGAGCATTCCTGCCGCGAGCACCCGGCCGGGGATGTCGCCCTTTCCCAGCTCAGCCGGGCCCTCGACTGCGAGCGCCGGGTAAAGGACGACCGGCTCCACGGCATGCTCTCGTACCAGTTCGGCTGCGATGTGGACACGAAAGGCATGCTCTCCCGGGGCCATTTCCCGGAACTTTTCTACTCAAAGAACAACCAGCAGCTCTTCTCGATTGACACCGGTACTGGCCTGCTCCGGCCGACATTCGAGGGCTGGGAACTTCTCCCGGAGCGCTACCGGGTGACCATCAGCGACTTTGTACCTGAAGGGGACGTGCTGGTCCCGGGCGTGGTGGCTGCCAATCCCGCCATCCGCGAAGGGGATGAAGTGCTGGTCGTCGGTACAAAGGCATGGGCCACGGGAAAGGCGGCGATGCCTGCCACAGAGATGAAAGGATCCCGGCGTGGCGTGGCTGTCCGGGTGCGTAAAATAAAGAAGCTGTAAGTTCAATTCGTAGGATACAATCGCAGATCAGCCTTGGAGTGAAGTACTTGCTTTATTGTAATACGACTGGACAGGCCCGGTGGGAAATATGACGTCCCCCCTCGTGATTGCTGTCCCAAAGGAACTCGCGCCCGGAGAACAGCGGGTGGCGACCGTACCGGAAGTAGTCCGGAATCTTATTAAATCAGGCTGCGAGGTACGGGTCGAGCATGATGCGGGGGCGGGATCTTACTACCCTGACACCATGTTTGCGGCCGCTGGTGCGAAGATCGTGTCCGAACGGGCCGGTTTGCTGGACGGCGCCCGGATCGTGCTGCGTGTCCAGCCGCCGACGGTCACCGACATCGACCAGCTCGCGGAGGGCACGATCGTTATCGGGTTCATGAACGCAGCGAATAACCTTGAAGCGATCAAAAGAATGCGCGACCGGAAGATCACCGCCTTTTCTCTCGAACTGGTCCCACGCATCTCCCGCGCCCAGAGTATGGATGCGCTCAGCTCGCAGGCTACGGCGGGCGGGTATGTCGCGGTCATCCTGGGTGCCCAGAACTGCCCGAAATTCCTCCCGATGCTGACAACCGCCGCGGGTACCATCAGACCCTCCACCGTGCTGGTTCTGGGCGCAGGTATCGCCGGCCTCATGGCAATTGCCACGGCAAAAAGGCTCGGCGCCCTTGTCGAGGCCTACGATGTCAGGAGGGCCGCGGGCGAGCAGGTGAGGAGCCTTGGCGCAAAGTTCCTCGAACTCGAGATCAATGCCGAAGGCCAAGGCGGCTATGCCCGCGAGCTCACGGCCGAGGAGAAGGTCAAGGAGCAGGAGATGGTCTCTGCCGCGGTCGCCCGGGCGGATATTGTCATCACGACCGCTGCCATCCCGGGCCGCAAAGCCCCGGTCCTTATCACCAAAGAAACCGTCGCAAAGATGCAGCCGGGCGCCGTCATCATCGATATGGCAGCCGAGACCGGCGGAAACTGCGAGCTGACCCAAGCCGGAAAAACCGTCAGGGAGCATGGTGTCATGATCATCGGCCCGCAGAACCTCCCGGCCCGGGTACCGTTCCACGCAAGCCAGATGTACGCAAAGAACCTTCTGTCGTTCCTCTCGCTCCTCATCGATAAGAACGGGGCGCTCGTGACCGGGTTCACGGACGAGATTTTGACCGCAAGCCTCCTTGTCCATGCAGGCACGGTGCGCCACCAGCCGACGCTTGATCTTCTGGAGGGATCGAAAGTATGATCGATACCACCCTGCTCTGGACGGCGGTCTATATCGCAATGCTCGCCGCGTTCACCGGCTATGTTGTAATCAGCCGGGTCCCGGTCATCCTCCACACGCCCCTGATGAGCGGGTCCAATTTCATCCACGGGATCGTGCTTGTCGGCGCACTGGTTGCACTTGGCCTTGCCACGACGCCGCTCGAACAGGCCATCGGCTTTATCGCAGTCGTTCTCGGGGCGGCAAACGTTACCGGCGGCTATGTCGTAACCGAACGGATCCTCCAGATGTTTAACCGCAGCGGAAAGAAGCAAAAAGAGGGAGGCCTGAAATGACCTATCTTTCCTGGATCATCAACCCGGTGTATATTGCAACCATCTTCTTCTTCATCATCGGCATGCACCGGATGAGCCATCCCCTTACGGCCCGCAGCGGGATTGTCTGGGCCGGCGCCGCGATGCTGATCGCGACGCTTGTTACCTTCCTGACCCCGGACCTCACCAACTTCGTGCTGATGGCAATCGGGATCGTCATCGGAGGGGGTTTTGGCTACATCGCGGCAAAACGTGTCGCGATGACCGGTATGCCCCAGATGGTCGCGCTCTTTAACGGCATGGGCGGCGGGGCTGCGGCAGGGATCTCCGCGGTCGAACTCCTTGGTACCATTAACGCCACGAGTTCCCTTGCCGTGATCGGCGGCATCATTGGCGCTATCTCATTTTCGGGCAGTATTATAGCATTCTTAAAGTTACAGGGCTGGATGCGGCCGCGGCCGATTGCCTTCACCGGCCAGCAGGTCGTTAATACGGCAGTTCTCGTCCTCGCCATCCTTTCAGGAGCATGTATTATCCTGAACCCGGCGTGGATCCCGCTTAACGTCGCCATGTATCTCCCGCTCTTCTTTGTCCTCTCGCTCGTCTTCGGGGTCCTCATGACCCTGCCGATCGGCGGGGCCGACATGCCGGTCGTCATCTCGATGTACAACGCCTTTACCGGCCTTGCGGTCGCACTCGACGGGTTCTCTTTTGCAACCCCCAACTACGCCATGGTCATCGCAGGTATAATCGTCGGCGCGGCGGGTTCTCTCCTGACACTCCAGATGGCAAAGGCAATGAACCGCTCGATCACCAACGTTTTCTTCGGCGCGTTTGGCGCGACCGAGGAGGCCGGCCTGCAGATCCAGGGCAGCATGAAGCCGGTCGAGGCAGATGACGTCGCGGTGATGCTTGCCTACGCCAACAAGGTAATTGTCGCTCCCGGCTACGGCATGGCAGTCGCCCAAGCCCAGCAGAAGGTCAAGGAGCTTACCGACATGCTCGAAAGCAGGAACGTTCCAGTGAAGTTTGCGATCCACCCGGTCGCCGGGCGGATGCCCGGGCACATGAACGTGCTCCTCGCCGAGGCGGGAGTTCCTTACGACCGCCTCTTTGACCGGGACGAGATCAACCCGGAATTTGCCGGCACCGATGTCGTGCTTGTCATCGGAGCAAATGACACGGTCAACCCGGCCGCGCACCGGCAGGGAAGCCCGCTCTACGGGATGCCCATTCTCGACGTTGAGCAGGCCAAAAACGTCATCGTCCTCAAACGCGGGCAGGGCAGGGGCTTTGCAGGGATCGAAAACGACCTGTTCTACCGTGATAACACACGGATGCTCTACGGCGATGCGCAGGAGACGGTCGGGAAAGTCGTGCAGGCCCTCAAGAAATTATAAGGATCTCCCTGAAGGCTACAGGGATATTGCTCTTTTTTGGTTCTGCTATGATAACGGGGAGTAGTGAACTTTTCACTTAAAAGAAACTGGATTTACACCGAAGATATGACAGGATCCCACCGTCAGGACAGGTGTTCGATCATTACGATTCTTCCCCTCCTCGCTAGCGCTCGGAGTCGCTCGGCCTCTTCATCGGGGCCTCGCTGGGCAAGTGTGTGCCCGGGCCCCTGCTCCTTTGCTTCACCACCCCATCCGCCAAATCCGACCTCACATCAAGATCACGGTAAGTGCATAGCGCAAAACCCGACGAGGCGTTTTGCGCGTCGGGAATCGCTCTGTTTCGGCGGGTTGGGCTAGTTGATCATTTACTGATCCCCTACGGGTGCCCCCTTCGGGGCCAGTGGGTGGCATCGCAAAGGGGGTACGAGAGCGAAGCCCCCCTCATCATTTTCCGGACCGATACATCATGAGTTAGGCATTCGGTCGTGATATCAGGACTCGTAAATAGGGGATCGCTTTTCCTTCCCGGATTTTTTCCGAAAAAAACAACTACCTCCTGACGCTATCCCGGCCACATGTTTAAGAACAAATATCGCCAAAATGTAGAGAAAACATTACAAGGAGTGTATTAAAATGAACTTTGGAAATCTTGAAGGCCTCGGCGGATCGATTGCCGGTTTTATCTCCACATCTGAAGGGCAGACTGCAGTGAAGAACTTCCTCGCAACACCGGATGGAATGTCACTGCTCAAGGACTTTGCAGCAACCCCCCAGGGCCAGCAGGCGATCATGAGCATTCTTCCCTCGGTTGTCGATGGACTTGGCCTGCCCGAACCGGTAAAGGCGATGATCAAGAGCGCTGCTCCGGCGCAGCAGTAACTCATACATCTTTCTTTTTTCACTATTAAAAGGCCAAATTGGCCGTATCCCGCTGCTCCGGCCGTTCAAACGGTGATCTTATATTGTAGACAGATAGATTGTGTACTTAAGAGATAACGGGGGAGTTTTTATCGAAGATGCAATTCCGATCCCTGACGGACAGGTGGCACGCAAACAATTGCATTTCTTCTGGCTGGCCGACTGCTCTGACTCGATGCGGGGAAAGAAGATTGCAACACTCAACCAGGCCATCCGCGAGGCACTGCCCGAGGTCCAGAAGGCAGTCGCTGGATACCCGCAGGTCGATATCCGGATGAGGGCGATAAAATTCTCCAACAATGCATCATGGCTTGTCGGTCCTGACCCGGTTCCCTTAAACGAATTTGTCTGGCCGGAACTGGAGACCAGCGGCCTGACTGCAACCGCAAAAGCCCTCCGGCTCCTTGCCGGTGAACTTTCCATCGAGCGCATGCCCCGCCGGGGACTCCCGCCGGTCTGCATCCTCATATCGGATGGGTTCTGCACCGATCCCCGCGAAGAGTACGACGCCGCCATTGCAGAGCTCGGAAAGATCCCTTGGGGCATCAAGGCGGTCAGGCTTGCCATCGCCATCGGTGACGAATCGGATTATAATGCACCCGAACTGCTCAAGTTCACCAACCAGGAATCTGTCGGCCTCCTCAGGGCGCATTCTCCCGAGGAACTGGTCGCATATATCAAATGGGCCTCGGTCAGCGCATCAGTCGCATCCTCCCGGGGCCGGAGCCGGGGCGCACCTCCCGGTGACGATGTATCGAACGTCGCCCTCGATTCCCCGCCACAGATGATTACGTCAAATACCGATCTGTTCTAGCATTATTATGCCGTCGCCGGAAGAGTTCTCCTGCACCTGCGACACCGGCCTTGGATGGGTATTCGGGTGCAGCCGGACCGGGGCTTCCCACCTGCGGGCTCGCCGGCCCTGCGAAGACGCCTACGCCATATGGAGCGGTTCAGCCGGGGCACAGCCCTGCATTGCGTTTGCTGTTGCAGACGGCCATGGCGATCCCCGTCACGATCTGAGCAGGACCGGATCTATCCTTGCCGTGGAGGCTGCCATCGGGGAGCTGGTCACGTTCCACCGCTCCTATGCAGATGGAAATATTCCCCACCAGCAGTTCCGCGCCAGTTTCAAGACCGATTTTCCCCGGCTTGCCACCCGGCGCTGGCGGGAACTGGTCGGGCAGGACACCGATAGGCAGATACTTCCTTCCCCTCGGACTTCTCAGGCACATGGGCCGACAGAGCAGATCTTCACCCGGTATGGGACAACGCTTTTAGCCGCGCTCGTGGTCGGTGACACTATCCTTCTTGCCCAGATCGGCGATGGAGACCTTCTTCTGGTCAGGCCCGGCGGCACTATCGAATTCCCCCTCCCCCGGGACCCGGTCCTTGCAGGAAACGAGACGCATTCACTTTCGTCTGCCGATGCCCACCTGCTCTGGCGGACAGCGACAATCGACCGTGGCGAGGGTGGCATCCTGCTCGGTGCAACCGACGGCATATCGGATTCGTTTGCAGGTTCCGAAAGCGAGGAGTTTTCTGTCTTTGTCCACAGCCTTGCCGATAGGATCCGCACCTATGGAACCGAGGCTGTGGCTGCGGCAATAGGAGGGTGGCTCGATCGCTTTTCTGAAATTGCAAGCGGCGATGACATGACTCTTGTCTGGGCATGTATCAGGCCCGAGGAAAGACTGACACAGGAACCAGAACCTGATAACGATGCGTCTTTATCTGGCAAGGAGGGCTGGTAGGCATGCCGCTCCCGATTGGCCAGCGCCTCCATGCGAAGCAGCTCCAGATCACCCTGCACGTGATAAAAAAGATCGGCGAGGGCACACAGGGCGAAGTCTACCTTGTGGACGGGCCGCAGGGATACCAGACCGTGAAGTGGTACAAGCCCGAGCAGGCAACCCCGGACCAGCGGGATGCCATCGCCTACCTTGTCCGGACCGGCCCGCCGTACGGTGCGGCGGGAAAACGGTTTATCTGGCCTCTCGATCTCGTCACCGCTGAAGGATCGAAACAGTTCGGGTACCTGATGACCCGGATCGATACGCAGCGGTTTGCCGAGCTTGGCGAGGTCTGGGCGCATTTAAAACCGGTCCCGGGGATCGCCGCGCTCTGCGAGGTCTCGTACCAGCTCGCAAACAGTTACCGTGCCCTCCACCTCTCGGGCCACTGCTACCGGGATATCTCGGCAGGAAACCTGATGTTTGATCCGAAAACCGGTGATGTCCTGATCTGCGACAACGACAATGTCGGCGTCAACCGCCAGTCCCACTGCCAGGTCTGGGGAACGCTCGAATACATGCCCCCGGAGCTGATCCGCGAGGAAAGTGACCCCTCGACTGAGACTGATCTCCACGCTTTGGCGGTCCTGCTCTTCTACCTCTGGGTCTGGCACCACCCCTTCCATGGGGAGATGGAGTACCGGTACCACTGCTGGGACATTCCGGCCAAAAAACAAGTCTACGGGATCTCCCCGGTCTTTGTATTCGATCCGGATAACCCGGCAAACCGGTTGCCCCGAGACCCGGACTATGCAATCGCCCGTAACCGATGGGAGCTCTGCCCCCCCGCACTCAAAGCGATGTTTACCCGGGCCTTTACCGAAGGCCTCGAGAACCCGAACCGGAGGGTCACCGAAGGGGAATGGCAGAACCTCTTTCTCTCTCTCAGGGACCGGCTGGTACCCTGCCCGCGCTGCCGTGCGGAGAATGTAACAGCGGAAAGACAGTCGTATTTCTCCTGCTGGCACTGCAAGAGCCCGATTCCCCCGCCGCCATTCCTGGAGATCCGCCGCCCGGGAGGGAACTCCTCCCTTGCGCTTACCCCAGGTGTTTCCCTCCGGTCGCTTCATATAACGCCAGGCGCCGGCCCGGATGACGGGACGTCGGAGATCGGCCGTGTCGTCCCCCACCCTTCCATCCCGGGCGCTGCCGGGATAAGGAATCTGTCCGGCAGCACGTGGCAGGTGACGTTTCCCGACGGGACGACCACGGCCGTACCCCCGGGCCGGGCCGTGCCCCTCAACCCGAAAACCTCCATAACCATTGACGGCGTAACCTGTATCATTATGTCGCCGTTTCGGGAGCAGCCATGAACGACACCGCCCGGACCATGCTTGCCCGCCTCATCGCCCTGAACGGGGTCTCGATTGCCCATGACGCCAACCGGTGCGAGGGGCTGCTGCGCGATACCTGCCCGGAGTGCACCCGCGAGATCTTCGTCCTTGTCCATGCTGTGCGCCAGCACGTGACCGACGATCTCCTCACCCCCCGCCACACACTCCCCCTCGCGCTGACCGAGGCTTTTCTGGTGAAAAGGCTGGAGGACGAGTTGGGATTTTCCGGCGAAGTGGCACGGTGGACAGTCACCAGCTGGGCAGAAGCTCTCGGTCGTGCCGACCCGGCCCCGTCACTGGCAAAGCCGGAGGTGGATGCTGAACCGGTACCGGCAGAGCAGGAAACGAACCCTGAGCTTCGCGATCAGTGGAGAGAGAACCTTGGCCATGCACCGCGCTCTGTCCGGCTTGGGATTATTGCAAACCTTGCAGGAGCCCCGGATACCGGCAACCTCCGGCTCCTCATCAGTGCCCTTGACAACGATGACCGGGCAGTACCGAAGTGCGGCATTCGATCTCCTTTCTGATCCAAAAACCAGGGCAACCCCGCTTCTCATCGACACCCTGCACGGTGCACCAGACGGGCTCACATGGCGTATCATCCTGGTTCTCGGTACACTACAGGCCCACGACGCCGTCGGAACCCTCCTCCCCCTGCTCGACGGGACACCGGTGGTCCGTGATGCCGCGATCTGGTCCCTGGGCGAGATCGGGGACAGGAGAGCGGCAACACCACTGATGAACTTGCTCCACCATGCCGACAGAGGGGTCGTGCAGGCTGCAGCCGATGCACTCCGGAAGATTAGCGGATAACGCCCCGGCACCTGCAAGGGTGCAGTCCAGTCCCAGGGAAAGGGAAGCCAGGATAAAGATCGCAATTAACAAATAATCCCGCCAATCATCATCTGGTATGAAAGCCAGCACGATCCTTGTACTGATTGTCCTAGTCTGTTGTGCAGTCGCTATCGCTGGGTGCACCAGTTCGCAGACCACGTCTTCAGGCAGCCCTTCAAGTAGCATCACCACGAGCGGAGCGGCATCTCCCGCCTCCACCCTTACTACGAGCCCAACCGATGTGATGCCCGCAGATATCGCAATCTCAGTCAGTGTCGGGCAAAAGACAGACCAAGGCGCCATTTTAGTGACCTTTAACGGGGGCCCCGGGCAGAATAATGTCAATGGAGTTACTGTCACCGTGACACGGGCTGATGGATCTACCCAGACTAAAACGTTGGGGTTAGATCAAGGCGACCAAGTTTCAATGGCCGGGACGCCGCGAACACCAGGAACCCTGACCGGTGCAGCGGATCGGGTACAGGTTGCAGTCTCCATGAATAACGGCCAGACCTACAACGTTGTTGATGAGCTTTTGACCTGAAAATTCACATAAAACTGGAGAGAAGTCATAAATAAATTCTCCAACGTTTTTCAGGTATCAGACCGGTTTGTGACATGCAGGTGAATTGGCGGGAGATCCCCGCTGCACGGAATTCATATGCCGTCCTTGGGGCGGCATGTGGATCGACTGGCTGGAACCTTCTCCCGGTGACACAACCAGAGGCCGACATCACCTGCTACTCGCTGAATTCGATAAACGAACGGAGGTACCGCGACGAGATTGCAGCGGCTGACTGTATCACTGTTACAGGAGGGCCGCACGCAACAGCCTGCTGGCGCGAAGTGGCCGCGTACGCAGATTACGTGATCGTGGGGGAGGGTGAATACACCCTCCCTTCCCTGCTCGCCGATCTCGAAGCCGGGAGAAGCGGGCATATCCCCGGCGTTGCGACCCGTGACGGGTACGAGCCGGTAAAGAGCAGCGTCCGGCTCGATGCATATCCGGCATTTTCCGATGTGAAAGGATACGTGGAGATCTCCCGCGGCTGTCCTTTTGCCTGCGGGTACTGCCAGACCCCGCAGATCTTCGGACACTGCATGCGGCACCGGTCAATTGATGAGATCGCAAAGTATGCCAACCGGCATGGTCAGGCAAGGTTTATCAGCCCCAATGCGTTCGCCTACGGTTCCGACGGGATCCATCCCCGCTTCGACAAGATCGAACATCTCCTGCGCAAACTTACCCACGAGATCTTCTTCGGGACATTCCCGAGCGAGGTCAGGCCCGAGTTCATCTGTGAAGAGTCTCTTGCACTCATCTCCGGTTACTGCACCAACACAAAACTGCACTTCGGCGCCCAATCAGGAAGCAATGCTGTTCTCGCCCGGCTCCACCGGGGGCACACGGCAGCAGAGGCGATCCGGGCCGCAGAACTCTGTTCCGGTGCCGGGATCACCCCGGTGATCGATTTTATTGTCGGGTTTCCGTTTGAGACCGATGAAGACCAGGAGGCAACCGTTGCCGCGATCCAGGAACTCTCGCGAATCGGGAAGATCCACGTCCACCAGTTTATCCCGCTTCCCGGTACTCCTCTTGCAAAAACCCGTGCGCGTCCGCTCCTCCCCGGGACAGAAAAAGCCTGCGGGGATCTCGCTCTCGGCGGTAAACTGACCGGCTCGTGGAACGACTCTGAGATAAGGTTTTTTAGACGGCGTCTGCAATGATATACCATGAAAGATGTGCTTTTGATAGCAGATCTCCATGGTCAATTCGGTAAAATTGATTCATTTCTGGAATTGAATCCGGAAGCTGTATTTATCGCCGGCGATATCACCAATATGGGTCCGGTGGACACAATTGATGACGTGCTTTCCCGCATTGATGTACCCTGTTTTGCGGTACCGGGCAACTGTGACCCCAAAGAGATCCTCGATACGCTTGAACATTCGGACGCAGTCTGCCTGCATGGCGCCCAGATCAACCTGGGTTCCATGACCATCGTGGGCCTTGGCGGTTCCAACCCGACGCCGTTTAATACGCCGTTCGAGCTGACCGACAAGCAGATCGATGACCTGCTCCACCGGGGAATGGCAAAGATGGAAAAGACCGTCCACAACGTTCTCATCTCCCATCCCCCGCCGTTTGAAACCCTCGATGCGGTCGACGGCGAGCATGTAGGCAGCCAGAGCGTCCGCCGCCACATGAAAAACTTTGACCTTGTCTGCTGTGCCCACATCCACGAGCAACGTGGTGTCAAAGAAGTCGACGGCGTAAAGATCGTGAACCCGGGTGCCGCGATGGACGGTTACTGCGCCATGCTCCACTTCGGGAACGAGGCAAAAGATATCAAGATCGAACTGCTCAGTGTGTAGCAAGAAGCAGTTCGAGATACGAGGCGAGGATTGGCTCGCCGGAAATTCCCATCTCTTTTGCAAGTTTCATAATTTTTGCAGTGGCGTCTTCACCGTTCTTTTCTGCCATGATCTCGATCTCGGCAAAAGTCCCGAGACCTTCAACCGTATCCAGCGCAAAAGATGCATTCTCCAGCCGGTAATTCTCCCGCCACTTGTTGACCTCGGCGGTTTTTGTAAACCCGAGCCGGTCGAGAATTGCCTCGAAGACCTCCCCGGATTCCATTGCCGTATTGAGCTCTTCGCGGGCCTTCAAGCCCAGTTCGGGGATCTTCTTTCCCTTGTAGGTGACAAGTGCCGGGCCATCGGTATACCGGACCCTGAGGGCCTCGTCGGTCGAGCCGAAATCGCGGTGTGGGGCGTTGTAATAGATGTCATGCTCATGCTGTTTTCCCAGAAACTTCGCATGCCGGGCGAGGAGGTTCTGCCGGATGAGATCGAGGGAATCTACCCGTACCTTGAGTTCTATTTCGAGCATGGTCGTGCCACACTTTTATCTGTCATTGTTGCGATTTAATATAGTCAGGTGATGTTATGGCGATAAAAGAAGGAGATTTTGTTAAGCTCAGTTATACAGGCAGCGCAAACGGTATTGTTTTCGATACTACCGATGAGGCTGCAGCAAAGACGGCAGACATCCACAGTGCGGATGCGATCTACGGTCCGATCACTATCTGCGTCGGCCAGAAGCATGTCATTACCGGCCTTGACGAAGAGCTGATCGGAAAGAAAGTCGGCACCGAGTCCGATGTCACCATCTCGCCGGAGAAGGCCTTTGGCGAACGAGACCCGAAAAAGGTCCAGTCTTTCCCGAAGAGTAAGTTCAAGGACAAGCCGGTCCGCGGGATGCGCATCAGTGTCGAGGACCAAGGCGAAGGCGTGGTCGTTGATGTCATCGGCTCCCGGGTCCTTGTCGATTTCAATGCTCCGCTTGCCGGGCAGACACTGACCTACCACTACAAGATTGAAGAGGCCGTATCCGAATCGCTGGAACAGATCCAGGGGATCATCCGGCTCTATGCCGGCAAAGACATGGAGGTTGCCCTTGATGACGGGAAGGCGACCATCACCCTCCCGCCCGGCATCAACTATGACCGGCGCTGGCTCCTCTGGCGTGGCCGGATCATCCACGAGGGTTTCGAAACGGTGAAAGGAATCTCCGAGATCACTCTTGTCGAAACCTACAAGAAACCGGAAAAGAAGGAAGAATAATCGATCATCCTGAATCTTTTTTTCTCGCTCAATCAGCCCATCTTATATCTCAGCAGAGCCGCGATGCCCCCGAGGGCTTCCAGCCGCTCACCGGGTTCGAACTCCGTGGAGAGCACGACAACGGTGGCCTGCATCCTTTCCGCGCTCTCAATCAGGGGCACGATCGTCTGGTCCCTGAGCAGGGAATCTGCCAGTAGTACTTCGTCAACGGCGCCGTACCCGATCGCGGTCTCCACCTGTTTTTTCCCGTAGGCCACCGCCCCGTCCTGCGCGATGCGCAGGAGCACCTCGTCCATCAGTCTGACCTCACGCGAGAGCTGGAGATCGCCGATCAGTTTCTCAAGCGTTCCTGCACCAATCACATCCTGCACTGCACCTCGTCCGATCCTCCGGGTCTCGACCACGATCGCACGCCAGACAGGAGAACTGTTCTTGTTTTTCGCGTACCTGACAAAATCGTCCTTGATAAAACCCGGCCCGGAGATGACAAGCGGCCCGGAGATCTCAGCGATACTTTTTGCGACAGTATCAAAAAAGCCGGTCCTTGTCTCCGTCTCCCCGCCTTTCCCGCTCCCTGCGGTGATCGTGATCACGCTCTCGGGGCCGTACTGCCGGAGCCGGAAGAGTTCCGCCTCCCCCTCTTCAAGGGTCAGGATATGGATCACGCCAAAAACCGAGGATTTTACCGCCCGCTCGATCCGTTCGAGATCGATCGGCCTCCACCGCCGGATCACCGAGATCTCGTAGCCGGTCTCGACATTGATCGTGTGGTACGCACCGGTGTCGATCCCGTGCTCGATGGTGCCGGTGATCCTAAGCCGCACCCCATGTTCGGAAAACTCCACTTTCTCCACCCGGATCCCGAGCCTGACCGGTCGTTTTTCCACTTTTTCAGGACGGATCTTATCGGTTGCGGACTCTACGCTCCGGAACGTGGTGGCAAATACCAGATCCCCGGGAGCTACCAGGTGCTGGAGGTGCCAGAGGTCATCGATACTCTCCGGAAGGAGCCGGATTTCGCCCGAGTTATCTTTGAGCTCGCCGTATTCCGCTTTCATGATGTTCCCACGATATCAGAACCACCCGGCGGGACAAAGGCCGCGACCGCCTCAGTATTTAAGACCCCTTTGAGAAGACGTTCCTCATCAGGATTGATTTCCTGCCGCAGGAGACGCAGCACTTTCTTTGCCACATCGTTTGGCTCGAACTGGCCGGGCTTTCAGCTCGGCAAAGACCTTTGTTCGCGACCGGATTACGGCAGGCGGCCCCCCAATCACCGCTGCATGGGGTTCCAGAACGAGACCTATCCCTGTCGCAAGGGGAACATCGCGGTAATAGGTACGTTCACCCCGGACGATGAATGATCCACGGGATACGAATTCACCGGACTGCGGTGTCTTGCTGACCTGGTTTGGCTGTGCGCTGTACACATCTGCGGAAAAATGCCCGCTCCGCCATGCGCCCGAGTACGATGCGGCAAACTGCGCCACCTCGTCCATTCTCTCCGTTTTACCCTTGACAATCACAACGCTCGCGCCATGTACATCCGCGTGGATAAAGAGATCTCCCCCTGTCATGTACTTCTTGACCAGTTCCTCGTTCTGCGATGCGTCCCGTCCCCCCAGCACGACAACACCATCGCTCGTTACAAACCACCGGAACCTGTGGTACCAGAGCTTCTTCATCGGGACGAGATCACGCCGGATCACCTTCTTTTTCGGCCTGACCGTCTTCATTGCAAGAAGTGCGCCCTCTTTCTTCTTTTTGAATTTTTTTATGAGATCATAGTACCGGCCCGCGTTCTGCTCGACACTCTCGTGGACAAAGATCTTCACCTTTTTCCCGATATCGATCTCAACAGCCGCTTCATCGGGATGGAGGGCCACGATCCGTTTTGCATCGGTTGTTGTTGTATTACGGAGGTGGTGCTCGATCTCCTGCCATGAAAGGCGCTTGCTTGCGGCATCAAGCGATGAGATGACCTGCGCGATGAACGGGTAATTTTCGTAGATTGCGGCAACAACCTCTTCGGCCTTTGCGATCTTCTCATCGAATTTTTTTATTGCTGTCTCCTGGTATTTATGAATCCGTTCCTCCTCGGAAAGCCGGGGCTTTGACGCTACCCTGGCTTTTTCTGCCTTGGTCATCGGGTAGAATGCCTCAAGCGCCTCGGAAAAACCGGAAAACCGGTTATTGTCAGCCAGGTAGCTTTCTGATCCCACCGCAAGTACCGACCGGTTCGCAGCTCACGGCTGAAATGATTGGGTGCACGTGGTGCTGTACCCGGTCGAAAAGCGAAGTGGCGGCAGCAAACAGCAGCCCGGGATCTGCTTTCGATGCCGGCACGGTTTTATCGGCACCGGCAGTCCGGCACACATACTCTGCATACGTCCCCCCGAGCATACCCGCAATAGCAAGGGCTCGCACCAGATCCCGGTCATCACCGGCGAGCGTCGCCGCAAGGTTCTCCTGCGATCCGGTCGGATCGGTGCTGCTTATTGTATACATGGCATCGGGAACGATATCCCGGTCCCTGAAACGGTGGTGGCGGAGGGGTTTTATGATCCGGTACGATTCGTCCGTCAGGATTACATTTCCCTCATCGAAGAGTTCGATGATGAGCCGGTAGGTAAGCGTACCTTTCCCGATATCGAAAATAAGGATCCGTTCCAGCCCATGCTGCCGGATCGCAAGCACTTTTCCGCCGGAGATGTATTTCCGCAGGAACATTGCAAACTGCGGGGGGTTTTTGGGAGGGACCGGGGAATTTTTCACCAGGTGCGCCCGCCGCCCGGCTTCCACGAGGAACTGGTATTTCGCGTGCTCCTCCCCGTTTAAGCGGATTGCCAGAGTGCGGGAATCGAACTGATAGACCTTGTCGATCCAGAGCGGCAGCTTGTCACAGAGTTCGTACATCACCGCCCGTACATCGATCCCGCTCATACCCTGTGCTGTCGCCATGGATTATACCAAGGTACATATGGCTTGCGCACTAAAAAATAAGACTACTGGGTGAGTCAGAATGACCGAAGACGTGCATGTAGAAGACCAAACCCTCCTTCCCAAAAAAAAGAAGACAAAAATGGAGAAGCAGGCGGAACACATAGTCAGGATCAAAAAGACGCTGGTCGCCTGCATCGCCGGTATTCTTGCCGGGATACTCTCCTATTACCTGCAGGTCACCGTAAAAACCGATATCGGGCTTCTTGCCTTCATGCTGATGCTTGCCGGTGTGGTGCTCCAGCGGCATATCTTCATCCTCATGCAGATCGATTCCTCAAAACTGGGAGCAAAAGACTGGCTCTACCAGGGATTCATGACCTTTGCGTTCTGGGGCATGACATGGACAATCCTGCTTTCAGCCATGGTACCGTTCGCCGGTTTCTCTTCAAACATTAGTTCCGGCACCGCCCCGCTCGCCGTATCGTTCAACGACACCAGCGCAAACACCCCGACTTCGTGGAACTGGAGTTTCGGCGACGGCACGTTTTCATTGGTAAAGAACCCGGAAAAGACATACGCATCTGCGGGAAACTTCACGGTGAACCTCACCACCGCAAATGCCGACGGAACCAATACGATAACGAAGATCGATTATATCACCGTCTTTCCGGCTGCCCAGGCCTGATCCCGGTTCATCCTGATCCCCATGAGAATCGCCATCGTCCACAAGGATCGCTGCCACGCGAAGAAGTGCGGGACCGAGTGCATCATTTACTGCCCCCGGGTACGGACCGGTGACGAGACCGTAGTCATCGGCGAGGATGGCAAGGCTGTCATATCCGAAGAGCTCTGTGTCGGCTGCGGCATCTGCATCAAGAAATGCCCGTTTGATGCCATCGATATTGTCAGCCTTCCCGAGGAACTCGAACATCCCACCCACCGGTACGGGCAGAACGGGTTTGCTCTCTATGGTCTCCCCATACCGGTGCAGGGAAAGGTGACCGGTATTCTTGGCGCAAACGGTATCGGGAAAAGCACTGCCGTCAAGATCCTCTCTGGCCAGCTCCGGCCCAATCTGGGGAATTTCGATTCCGAAGTTGCCTGGGAAGAGATCCTGAAACGCTATGCCGGGACCGAACTCTTCGACTATCTCCAGACCGTCTCAAAAAAGAGCAAGAAGATCGCAGTCAAGCCCCAGTATATCG
Organism: uncultured Methanoregulaceae archaeon; assembly: GCA_963717525.1. Lineage (GTDB taxonomy): Archaea > Halobacteriota > Methanomicrobia > Methanomicrobiales > Methanospirillaceae > Methanoregula. Next base: position 746,690 of record OY970343.1, on the reverse strand, counting down.
ATTTTATCCCGAAAATGTTCTCCGGGACGACCCGCGACCTGCTCAAAACAACTGATGAGAGGGGTAAGCTTGAAGAGCTCGATTCCTGCGCTCAAACTCGATGCAATCCTCAACCACCCCATCGGCACGCTGAGCGGTGGAGAACTCCAGCGGGTGGCAATCACCGCCTGCCTTGCACGAAACGCCGATCTCTATTTCCTCGACGAAATTACGCCGTTTCTGGATATCTACCAGCGTATCTCGGCAGCCAAGCTGATACGGGAACTCGCCGCGGAACGCCCGGTCGTTATCGTCGAACACGATCTCGCCATCCTCGACATGCTTGCCGATACGGTGCACATCGGGTATGGAAAGCCGGCAGTCTTTGGGGTTATCACCCGGCCAAAAGGGGTCCGGGTCGGCATCAACCAGTACCTCGAAGGCTATCTTGCCGAGGAGAACGTGCGCTTCAGGGACTCGCAGGTGGTCTTCGAAAAACGGGCTCATGAGAAAGGATCAAAAAGGGAGGATCTCGTGGAGGTCCCCGCGCTCACCAAGAACTACGAGACCTTCCATCTCACAATCGCGGGCGGCACGATCAGAGCCGGGGAAGTGCTCGGGGTCATCGGCGCAAACGGCATGGGAAAGAGGTACTTTTGCGAAGCTGCTTGCCGGCGAGGAGAAACCTGATTCCGGGGCTATGGACACGACGCTGAAGATCTCTTACAAGCCGCAGTACATCAAGCCGGAGACCTCAGCTTCCGTCGAAATATACCTCCGTTCATGTACCAGTAAATTTGACAGCTCCTATTACCAGCACGAAATTCTCGAATCGCTCTCGCTTTCGGCTATCCTCCAGTCGCCGGTCGATTCCCTGAGCGGGGGGAGCTCCAGCGGGTGGCAATCGCCGCCTGCCTCTCACGGGATGCTGATCTCTATATCCTCGACGAGCCGAGCGCCCACCTCGATGTCGAGCAGCGCGTGAAGGTGACCCGGCTCATCAAGCACCATGCAGAAGGAAAGGAAGTGGCGATCCTCGTCATCGATCACGACATCTACCTTATCGATATGATCAGCGAGCGAATCCTCGTTTTTGAAGGCGAGCCGGGAGTGGCAGGTACCGCCGCCGGTCCCTTTGCCATGCGGGAAGGGATGAACCGGTTCTTAGAGGCGCTGGACGTAACATTCCGCAGGGACCAGACCGGCCGGCCCGGATCAATAAGCCCAACTCGTTCCTTGACCGGGAACAAAAGAGCCGGGGGGAGTACTATTATTACGCCGCGGACGAGGAATAGGTTCCCGGGCACCTAGACAAAATGGTCCCGTCTCAGCCCGACGGGTGGAGGAAGGGCAGGAACCCGGCAAAGAAACCAGCAATCCGGTCAAGGAGTGAGTGGTTCTCCGGGGGCGTGCCCGGCGCCGGGGTTATCGTCAGCGACACATTTACCGGGACCAGTGTCGGCGTTGGAGTGGGGGTTATCGTCTCAACGGCAATCAGGGGGACGGTTGGGACATCCCCGGTATATACCCGATATTATCCGGTGTAGAGAACCAGAGCCGGCCCATAGCATCGATAAAGATCCTCCTGATGCTGTGCGAGTTGGTGCCAAATCCCTCAAACGTCCCCAGGTGCCGGGTGATCGCCCCCTTCTCCCAGACGTAAATGCCGTCCTCGGTTGCTACATACAGGGCCCCGCCGGTTCCCGCGGCCACATCGTTGATGGCATAGGGCCCCCCGTAAAAATCTCCCTTGGAGAGGATCGGGGTAAATCCGGTGTCAGCAGTATAGTGCGCCACTTCAGTCGAATTAAAGAAGTACGCACCTCCGAGCGGGTCCTGACGGACCTGGCCGAGCAGGCCACAGGGATCGTTTTTATCCTGAATTTTGGCAAAGAGAATCGTTCCATTTGATTCTGTTACAGCCCAGAGTCCTTCCTGGCTGGTACCCACAAGAAGTGTACCGGTTGCGCTGTCAAGCGCCAAACTGTCTGCCTCATAGAACCCCGGGCCGCCCGGGGAGTATGGTGCGTACCATGTCCAGTTACCATTGTTGTACTGGTTTAACCCAGCATTCCCGGTCGCAATCCACATCTCATCATTCCAGCGCTGGAGTGCCCGGATCTGGAGGCTTTTTAAGAGTTGCTGGTCGGTGATGATCTGATAATCGCGCCCGTTATAGATCTGGATCCCTCCCGCATACCCGATCCAGAGATTGCCGGAGCTGTCGTAGGCCAGCGCAGTGACAAAATTATCCAAAAGGCCATTCGAAAGATTGTTCCGGTTGATATGCCGGGTACTCCAGCTGCCATCGTATGTCGAAAGGCCCAGCGGAGTGGCTATTAGAACTTCGCCATGCAGGCCGTTGATGATCGCATTCACCTGTGCAGAAGGGATCGAATCTGAGGTGGGACGAAAGAGGTAAACTGCTCCCGCGTGCTGCCCGCCTGACACATTAGCCGTCGTAGGATCGGCTCCCGCTGCAACCGGTATAAGGCAGAGTGCGAGCAGGAAATAAAAAACAGGATTATATCTCATGTGCAGCACCATCAGCACTCCTGACAGTCACTTTTCCGCCTGCGTCCGGGTAAAATGCCACAGTCCTTCCGGCTTTTCCGCCAACCTCCTCCGCGCTGAGCCGGAGATGGTGCTCTGCAAGAATGACACGTATTCGTTCTGCGTTCCTCTCGCCAATGTTGAGATTGTTGCCAAAATATTCAAACATGCATGCCCCGCCAGCCATCTTTACCACAAGCGAAGTGCGCTGGGAGCCCCGCTCGGCGAGTTTACTGATAAGGAGCGGGACTGCGGTATCTGCGTATTTTCCCGGCCGTCCCGTGCGCCCGGAACTCTCGGGCAGCATGATATGCACCATGGCACCGATGTGAAGATCACGGTCATAGACGGTCAGGCCAATGCAGGATCCAAGTCCGATGGTCATCATGGGCCCGGAACCCACGTGGTACTCACCGATACCAATCATGACAGGTGCTTTGTCCTGAGGGGCTGGTTCAGACATTCCGGGTCAGGTGCAGTCAGCTTGGATTCATCAGGTTTTCCAGGCGTTCGACAAACGTTTTGAGCATGCTTGCTTCCGGCATCATGATAATGTCGCTGTCGATCCTGTGCTCCTCACAGACCAGTTCAGTCGAAAAGAGCATGACCTCATCGATCTCTTCCTGCATCTGCGCGATGAGCGACTGCATGGCGGCATGCGCCATATCGATCGTGAGCGCCGGGGGAGAGGGGAGCATGATAAAACCGAGGAGTTCAGCGGTGGCATCCAGGAATGCCGACGCCATGATATTGCCGACCTCTAAAAGGGCGCTTTCGTCCATCTCGTTGAGCGGGCGATCCGGGTCGGTCAGGCCGAGCATCGTGTTGGTCAGGCGGACCGCCGATTTCCGGGAGATATAGACGATAATATACCCCCCGTGCGGGATCTCACCCTGGAGCTCGAAGACCACAAGCGCCGCTGGTTCATCCCCGATGTAGTCTGCCAGCTGCGCGACATCCACGACTTTGATCTTGGGCACGCTCATCTCAACGGTGCTCGACAGCATCTGGGAAAGGGTGGTCGCGGCATGCGCTGCCCCGATATTTCCCAGTTCCTGCATTGCATCTACCTGAACTGCTGATAGCTTCATGGACTGTTCATTCCTGCATCGTGTTTACATCAAGAACCGGCACCACATCGCCATCCCCGAGAATGGTAACCCCGCTGATCCCTTTTGTGGTCCCGATAAAACTGCTCAACGGCTTTACAACGACTTCCTGCTTCCCTTCTACAGCGTCGACGGGAATACAGCATTTCCGTTTCTGGTACTGGACGACAATGAGGATCTCGCACTGGTCCGAGCTCCCGACCATGTCATCAAGCCAGAGGATCTGGAGCACTTCATCCCTGATAAGGATCACATCACCTTTCCCGATACGGTGCATACCGTCCTTTCTGAAGTTTGCCACCTCGACGATGCTGCTGATGGGAATCCCAAGGCGCTTGTTATTGATCCGGACGATCATCACATCGACAATGGCCATGGTGGGAGGAAGCAGCAGCTCAAAAACACTTCCCTTGCCGGGCGTCGTCTCGACCCTGATGGTGCCTTTGAGCGATTCGATCGACCGTCTTACCACATCCAGGCCGACGCCTCTTCCCGATATGTCTGTTATGGTATCCGCGGTGGAGAAACCCGGTTGGAAGAGCAGGTCGATTGCCTCATCTGTAGTGAGGGTGGCAGCAGTTTCAGGTATTATGAGCCCTTTTTCCACGGCTTTCTTCTTGACCTTTTCGACATTGATACCGGCACCGTCATCCGTGAGTTTGATGATGACATTGTCCCGGTCCCGGTGAGCGCTGAGCTGCACGAGCCCTTTTGCAGGCTTTCCTGCCTTTATCCGGATCGCCGGATCCTCGATGCCATGGTTTACCGCGTTCCTGATTAGGTGCAGCAGGGGATCGTTGAGGCCGTCCATCACGCTCCGGTCGAGCTCGGTTTCTCCGCCTTCCATGACAAACTCAACCTCCTTGTGGTCATACTGGGCGACATCGCGGACGACCCGGGGCAGGCGGTTGAAGATATGGGAGAGCGGGATCATGCGGATGGCCATCATCAGGTTCTGGAGCTCGGACACCGACCGCTCGACCATGCTGATCGCCTCATCCATCTCTTTTATCTTATTATCGTCTGCGATCTGTTTGAGCCGGCCCCGGTTGATCACGAGATCTTCAACGAGGTTCATGATATGGTCAAGCTGGGTGATGTCGACACGGAGATTTTTTATCTCCCGGTTCTTCTCCGGTGCCGAAGACTGTTTCCGGTCAGGTTCCAAGGGCCTTTTCCCGGCAACGGGTTCTGCCTGAACCGCCATCTGCTCTTCGGGCACCCGGATTTCGACGGTCGCGATCTCGGTCCCCTGCGCTGCGGTCCTGATCGCTTCCTCCCCGGCATCACTTGCAACCGTGAGATGGATTGTCCCGTCAAACTCCCCTTCGTCGATCTCCTCTTTTGACGGTTGCATTGATCGGATAGTCCCAAGCGCTTCCAGGTTCTGGATCGCAATCAGGGCACGAACATCTTTCATCATGCAGTCCGGGGCGACCACAATCGTCATCGCATATTCCGTCCCGGCATCCTGCATAGGAGACTTTTCGGGCGGAAGTTCTTCCGGAATGACTGCTTCAATCTTATGCGGGCCATGCCCCCTTTTCTTCTCCGGCACACCGGCATCCTGCTGCTGCAGCCAGGCATGCAATGCATGTACCTGTTTGTCGGGGTTTTTGGAGGATGAGTCCCCTCCTGCCTCGATGTCGTCGAGCATCTCCTCGATCAGATCGGTGCAGGAAAGGAGCACATTTCCCAGGTCCTCGGACATCTCGGCACTGCCGCTCCGGATCAGCTGCAGCGCGTCCTCCATCGTATGGCAGAGGCGCTCCATGTCCGCAAACCCCATGGATGCAGATGCACCTTTGAGCGTATGGATCGACCGGAAGATCTCGTCGATGGCGTTCTGGTCGGCACCTTTCTCCAGCACGAGAAGGTTGTTAACCAGGTTTTCGTGGTTTTCCCGGGATTCGGCAACAAAGAGCGACCGGTACTGCTCAAATTCAGACATTGCAGTCCTCCGTCATCTTCCCTACGATCCTTTCCACGGCTTCAGGGATATTTGCAAGCGGGAGCACCTGATCCACCGCATTATGCTGGATGGCGGATCTTGCCATACCGTAAACGAGACAGTCCTTCTGATCGCAGAGAATAGTTGTTCCACCAGCCTCCCTGATGGCTGCTGCCCCGGCACCGGCATCGTTGCCCATCCCGCTTAAGATAACCGCTACCACGTTCTTCCCATAGACCCGGGCAGCGGACTCAAACATCTTGTCAACGGCCGGCCGTACCCCATGAACCGGTGGGGCGCTGGAATGGATGATCCTCCCCGTTCGTTTCCCTTCCCGGGTCAGCGCTGCACTTATCATGGTGTGGACACCGGCCTTTGAGAGGAACACCGAACTGTTCTTAAGCATATCCCCGTTTTCCGTCTCTTTCACCGGCATGTGGGCGAGACGGTTGAACCGGGCAGCAAGCGGTGCAGTAAATCCTACGGGCATATGCTGGGTAATCACCACACCTGCCCTGAGATCCGCTGGCAGTTTTGAGAGGATTACATCAAGCATGGGCGGTCCGCCAGCCGAGGAACCAATCAGGACGACACATTCGGCATTCCTGTCCCGCTGCGTGACTACGGACGGCTCTTTGCGGGGAGATGGAGGGGAGGTAAGAAGATGACGTATCGTTGCAATAAGCTCGTCCGCAATAAGCCTGAGTTGGGGAACATCCTTTGGCTTGAGCATGAAGTCATCGGCGCCCAGCCGGATCGCCTCGGCAGTCATCTCTGCACCTTCCGAGGTGAGCGAGGAGAGCATGAGGGTTTTCGGGTGCCATTCCGCACTTTTAAGCTCGCGCAGCACTTCAAGGCCGTTCATCCGGGGCATCTCGATGTCCAGCGTGATAAGATCAGGCCTGAGGTTCTTGATCTTTTCGAGTGCCTCGATCCCGTTTGATGCGGTTCCCACTATCTCAAGTGAAGGGTCCTTTTGCAGCATGTCCCGGATGACCGTCCGCATAAACACGGAGTCATCGACAATGAGAACCTTTGCCATGGCTGTCAGGACGCAAGCACGTTTTTGACTTCTTCGAGAACCTTGGGAGCTTGAAACGGCTTGACGATATACCCTTTGGCCCCGGTCTTGATGGCGAGCTTGACCATCTGTTCCTGCCCGACGGCGGTGCACATGATGACCCGGGCAGCAGGATCCAGCTGCTTGATCGCCTTTAACGCTTCGATCCCGTTCACCTTGGGCATCACCACGTCCATAGTGACAAGATCGGGTTTGAGTTCCTTGTACTTGGCGACCGCTTCTTCACCGTTTGCTGCCTCACCGGCAATCGTGTGGCCGCCCGAAAAGAGAATATTTTTGAGAAGGGTTCTCATGAAAAGCGTATCGTCCACGATCAGAATAGTTCCCATGGAGTATCAGACAGAGTGTTTGAGTATCATGCTATAAATGAGTAGTGGAGAAAAAACAGACGTAATTTTAGTTTGTTTGCGTTTTTGTGGCATCCGAAATGTACCGTACCCCTTTTGTTGTCAGCTGGACTTCCCGCCGGATAATGATCACTTCTGCGATGCCCAGCTTGATAATCCGGTCATAGATCTCGTCGAGCTGTTTATGGGGAATATTAAGCATGTTCTCTATAGCGTGGGAGTCCATCCCGGAATACACAAGCATTGCGACCTGCTGGTCAACGGCATCCAGTTCGTTGCCGGCCATATCGATACCCTTGGTGGCATCCTTAAGGAAATTGGCAAGCACCTGAAGGGTGGAGAGGGGACACAGGACAAGACTGGAAACAACCTCCCCGGACTCGACATGATCGATCCGGACGATATCGGTCTGCTTGCCCTGAACTTCGCGCTTTGTCAGTTCAATCGCCGCCACATCAGTAAGAGGCACGCATATCTGTTTTGCTGCACTGACAAACCAGATTCCGGTCTTTACGACCACGATACTGCCTTTTTCCCATTGAGCATTCTTGGCGAGCACACCTCCCCGGATTGCCGGGGACATGAAATAGGCCATGAGCCGGTAAGCGTTGCAACCGGCGAGGATAAGGCGTTTTAAAACGACGAGGACTTTCTCGACACTGGCAATCCGTATGATAGAATCCGGATTTCCCTTGACCGTAAGAACAAGGACATTCTTTTTCTCCTCCAGATCAAAGATCGATTTGAAGAGGATCTCCTTATCGATCGGTTCAGGAAATGTAATCCGGTCTTCGCTTACTGATGCTTTGAGGACAACCCATTTACCGTCATGTTCAACTTTTAAGGGGACTTCTGTCATGGGAAACACAGATAAGATTTTGCCAGGTCTGGTACTCTGGAAGGACCCTGAATTCTCTCCTTTCCAGAGTTATTTCATTCCCTGTGAGGCCTGGGATTGTTTCTTTGCACCTTTGCCTGCTGCATTATTGAGCTGCTCCGAGATCTCGGAAAGTTCCTTTTCTATATCTGTTGCCGGTGCCTTAAAATCTTTTAATTCCCGGAGCAGGCTGACATTTTTTTCCTTTGTGACGTGTTTGATGTCAGTGGCAAGCGAACTGAGCATATCCTCATCACTGCCCTGGGCAGTGCCCGCAGCAAAGGAGGAGATATCTGACAGGTCATGCGCACCGCCAGAGGCCCCTGCAGGGGTGATGGGGGTTGCGGGGACCAGGCTGCCGGATCCGGTACCAGGTCCGGCAGACTGGGGCTGGGCAGGTAGTGGGGTCGTTTCCAGCATGGCACTGTCGTCTCCCAGATCAATATCGTCAAGGTTGATGCTGTCGAGATCTCCAAGGTCCCCGCCAAGGGCGTCTCCTTCGCTTTCAAGGCTTTTTAATTCTTCAGATACCTCACCGGCATGTGCTGCGAGGATCGCGCTTGCATCGTCAACAGTTTCTTCCGGCAGAGGAGGCATATCGAGATCCGGCATGGAAAGGCCGGGATCTGCCTCTTGAGGCACCGGTATGCCCTTGGGGGACGGAGACGGGGTCGATAGCTCCGGCTCGTCCAGCCCGTCCAGCAGGCCGGTCTCCAGTTCTTCGCCGGAGAGAGAAGAACGGGTCGGTCTCCTTCCCGCTCTCCGCCGGGAGAGAGCCACCGGCACTACCCCGGCCAGCTCCGGTTGCTGCCGGCACTGCTGCGGCGCTCTCAAGCGCTGAGCTCCTGGTGACTTTCTCTGTGATCGTATGTTCCAGCAGTTTGTCGATGTCCTCGACTTTTTTCCTGGGTTTGCGGCGGTCGGTAAGGATCTTCCCAAGAGATCCCACTGATGAAACCAGCAAAGAGATATGAGCCCGGATCCCGCCGGAGGGTTCGGCCGGCTTTTTCGGGGCGGTCTTCTGAGCCTTCTTTTCTCCGGCATCCTTCGGGGCTGATGGCTTCTTTTCGGACTTCAGCGGGAAGCCCGACTTCCCAAAAAAGGTGCGCCCGCGAAGATTTGAGGGGCTTATCGTGGAAAAGGCATTTTTTATCTCTGCAACCGTGATGGTGCCAAGCACGATGAGGAGGACAAACCCGACCGCTATGATCAGGAGGAGCATGTAGACGAGCGGGATATCTACGAAGATCATGGCAGAGCCAAGCCCCACGATCACAATAAAAAGTACCAGCCTGCGAACACTGTCTTTCATCTTACGTACCTGTCCCGGAAACTCCGCCCCCCATGTTCGTCAGCGCTTGTGGATTGAAGAAGAGTTGCACCACCATTGGCGCAAACAGAAGAACAACTCCTGTCAATGTGCAGAATATTGCCGCGTAGAAATAATACATGTATCGATCCCCCCCGCCCACAATGCGTGCCGCAATAATGTTCGCTATGGTGAGAATAGAAACAGTTATGATTACATAAACCTGCATTGCTGCTGCCGGGAAGTTGGAAAAAAGGTTCATCCCGCCGCCAAATACACCTCCCATGGAAATCCCGGCGCTCATACCCCCCGATGATGCGGACACATTCTGCATCTGGCTCATCATGCTCGCCACGGATTCGGTGAGTACCAGGAGTATCTGGTACAGTGCAACGAATATACCGATCATGGCGATATGCATCGGTACCAGAAGGACGATAAAACCTCGTGCAAGCATGTCCTTTTTCTCCCTGAGGAGTGTTTGTTCGAGCATCGAGGATCCCACCACCGTCCCGATGGGTTCCGGCGGACCCCCGAGCGCCACGGTATCCCGGTAAATGTTGAGGTACTTGTAGATGAGATTGCTTCCAGCCTCCCCGATAAACTTGTCCCAGCACTGTTTTTCGTCGAGTCCGAGATTGAGCTTCGAATAAACGGAATTGATCAGGGGTTCAAGAGCGGAAAGCGATTTTCGGTCGATACTCCCCAGCGCATAGACAGTCTGTTGTTCCCTGCCCGCCCATCACCGCACCAAAACTCCTGATAAACACGGAAAAATCGTTGTCCCGCAGGGTAATGTTATGGTCATCGATAAAACCTATAATGCCAAGAGGGGCCATCAGGATGCCCGCGAGGATAAAGATCAGGCTCGCGGCGACCCCAAGCAGAGCGAGAATAACGATCAGGGCAATCGTTACCGGGACAATAATCCGTTCCATGGCATGGATTGTCCCCTGCTCCTTTGAAGTACGCTCAGAGAGCCCGTGGCTTTTGGGATCGTCAGGAACTGAGGTATACATAAGGACAATACCAAACACAGATATGGCCAGGATAATTGCATATGACATGTCAAATGTCGTCTGGATATCTCCGGGAGCGTAAATTACCGTCGATATCATAATGATGATGGCGATGACGGTCCCTGAAAGGAGCATGGCGACGTAGGCATCACCCCATTTCTGCAGCATGGACATCCCCTGCTCCAGCTGGTTCCGGTAGACACTACGGACTGTAGCAAGCTCGTTTGCTAAAAAATCCTCGTCCGGGACACCCGAGTCGATTGAGTTGGAATACCGGTTCAGCATGCTCCGGAGAATCTCATTCTGCGTCCGCTCGGCAACAATGGACATGCTCTCTGCGTAACTGTAGTTCCATTTTTTTACATATGTATCCACTTTTGCGATGTATTTTGCCGAAATATACTCATGGCGGTTGGATGCAAACGAGAAGATCTCGGGGCGGGTCGCATTCGCAATCGCAAGCGATGCCATGTAGGTCGTCATGAACAGAAGATCCGCGCCCATCTTCTTGCTCTCCTGGACCGTGGCGAGTTTCTCTTTGAGCTCGCTTACGAGATCGGCAAATGGGAGCTTTTTGGGGGATTGGACGTGGGACGTATCCGGGGCGGGGGTCGCTTCGGGCATATTACGAACCGATGGTAAGGAGACCCTGTTTCTTGATCTTGGTCATCATGTGGAAGAGATCCCAGAACTTCACGTAACCGGCTTTATGCAGGCGTTCAAGAATTTTTGCGCGTTTTTCCACTTCAAGGTAGATCTCCGCCTTCCTGCTGTCCGGTATACCAAGCATGGTAGCGATCTTGTTTTCGAGAAGGAACGAGCTGCCTTTCCCGGTCCAGACAAACGTGTCGGAAACCGGTTCCCAGGTAAACATCTGGACAAAAGTGAACCCGCCAGTCTCGGCATTATATCCTACCAGTTCATTGCAGCTGATCATCCTGCGCACAACCTGCCCATCTGGCCGTTTGACTGCACTCTGGATGATAACTAAATTGAGGTTATCCACGTAGGTCTTGGGGATATTGATAGGATCCCCGCAGAGACGCTGGATCAGTTTCTCCACGGATGCCGCGTGGAAGGTACTCATCACCGGGTGACCGGTCTGCATCGCACCAAATGCGACGCTCCCCTCGACCCCACGAATCTCACCGACGAGGATCTGGTTGGGGCGCTGACGCAGGGCAGCCTTAAGGAGATCGAACATGGTAACCTCCCCGCCACCGCCGGATCCTTCACCCTTGCCTTTAGCGAGAGCAACCTCGCGGATCCAGTTCCGGTGCGGCACGTTGAGCTCGGGGGTATCCTCGATGGTAACGATCTTGTTCTCCGGGGGAATGAACGTGGTGATAGCATTAAGGAGCGTGGTCTTACCGCTTGCCGTTTCACCACTTACAAACAGCGACATGCCATATTCAACACAGATCCAAAGATATGCCGCAGCCAGGTAATCGATGCCATTGCTCTCAACGATGTTGAGAATGGAAAGCGGCACTTCATTTACCTTACGGATGGAAAAATTGCTGCCATGCTTGCTGATCTCGGTCCCATAGACGATGTTAATACGGGAACCGTCCGGGAGGGTTGAATCAACGATTGGGCTCCGGTACGTGATCGGCCGTTTTATCCGTTCCGCCACCTTGACCACGAACTCATCCAGTTCGCTCGATACCTTGAACTCGATAACCGATTTGAGCCCCTTGAAGATCTTATGCTCGATGAAGATCGGACCGACACCGTCGCAGGAAATATCTTCGATATATGGATCGGAGAGGAACGGTTTTAAGACCCCCATATCGATCTTATCCCGTACAAGAAGATATTCTATTGCCTGGTACTCGTAATTGGTGAGAATGATCTTGCCATCCGGTGTTGTGGGAAGATTCCTGCTCTTTTTATTGGATTTCATCTTATTCTGTGCAGTAAAATCCGTGTTGAGAAATTTGGTCAGTTTGGAAACCGCACTCTGATCTTTTTCTGTGCGGGTGAGGCTTGCGATGTCCATGCCGGGAGATTTTATTACTGCCACCGAGGCGAGCATCTTTTTTATGACGTCCGTCCTTTCCTTGTCCGTGGTCGGATCCGTGTCGAGGCCGTCAATCAGGTCGATAAGCTTGGTCTCGATGGCAGGCAGGATCTCGCTGACACTATGTAGGAAGGAGGGTTCAATGGGTATGTAGAAGTTCCTGACGTCATCCGGGTCCGGCAGGATATGGATAAATGTTGTATCGTTGACCGGGTAGATGATGTTCGGGTTCTTCATGGAACGGACATCCTTTTTTAATTCCGACAAAAAGAGCGGGATGCCATAGGTATTTACCGGGAAAGTATGGAGGTATTCGAGGAGGTGGGGACTATTCTGTACGTATTCTTTGGCATTTGCCGGCAGCATCTTGAAGAGCGCGTCCGATTCGAGGTCCGCGTAGAGATCGACATCGGTATCAACCGGTTCGGGTTTGAACGGCAGGTTGACGGCAACAGAAAGAGAGCCCATATCAGATCCTCGCAAAACTCATCGGGATGACCTTCATTCCATATCCCGGATGCACCTCAAAGCTGACAAGGTTTCCGGTCGTTTTTCGTGCACCGCGAACCTTGACTACTTCCATGACCATAACATACTTGTCCCCGACAAGAGCCTTTTTCATATTAAGGTGTGCATCGCAGATGGAACGAATCCGTACAAGGGTGTCCTCTTCGAATGCATAGGTATGAAGCGTGACAAGGATTGTCTTGCCATGATCCACAAGGGATTTGCAGTTGGTAAAGAAAGTCAGGATGGTATCCGTCTCTGCGTATTCGGTGAAAAGCGTTAGCGAATCAACGATGGCAACCTGTGCCGGGCTGTTTTTGATATAGGTAATCAGCCGCATCAGGATCCCTTCCATCTCCTCTTTTTTCCATTCAAAACCCACCACATGGAGAGGAAAGACCTTGAGATATCCCCATGCAAAATAATCGGAGATATCAAGGCTCATCGATTCCATCTGTTTGATGAAGCTCTTGCTCGTGTTCTCCGTGGAAAACAAGTCAACAGACATACCCTGTTTCATGGCGCCCCAGACAATCTGCTGGGTAAGGACACTCTTGCCGGTATCGTTCTCCCCTTCAATGAGGGTCAGGGATCCCACCGGAAGGCCATCGGCTATCTTCTTGTCCAGTTCGTTGTTGCCGGTGGATATGATCTGCCGGTCCTCGCCACCCATCAGATCGGAAAGTTCAACTGCCATATTTTCTTTCCTCACGAGAGAGATGCCGACGCGTATACCCCATTTCCCGTGGTGATCTGGAACCAGGCGGGAGATGTGCCCGTTGTCCGTACAAGGATCCTATACGTGTTCCCGGGATCCAGTTCTGATGAATGGATAACATCAGAACCCTTGTCAACGATCGTCCAGGTGCCGGGGGCGCCCAAGGCAGAGGAATAGGTATACAGCTGGAAGTCATTGGTTCCCGTATCGTAGACAATAATGTCCATGTGGGTAAAATCAGAGATGACCTCGTTTCCGGTATTGGTAATGGTGCAGTTAATATCGATTGTCGAATATTGTGAATCTTGTTCTAACCCTGTCTGGACTATTGTAAAATCTGTTTTCAACTGGTTTTCTTCCAGAAGTGTTGCAGATTTCTGGGCATTTGAAACAACCAGAGCCGTGGAGATAACACTCCCTACCAGAAGATATGCGACAATCACAAGCAATATTACCCCTACTGCAGCCCCGATGAGATCTCCAACCGCCATCCAAGGTCACCCTATGAGGGAGGAACAGTCACCGTAAACTGGTCCGAAGTCGAGACGCCGCTTGGCAGGACAAACTGGAAATAGACCTGATCTGTCGGCTGTATAGTTGTGGTATATGCATCGATCTCCAGCGTTTCTCCGGGGTCCCAGTAGTTGTTATTGTTCAGATCGGCCAGTGTATAAGTCCATTGCCCATTGCTTAAAGTACCTGTTGATGATAAACTCAGCCGGTTAAAATTCCCTGCATCCCCGCAGATTACATCAGAGCGTGCAATATCAGAGAGCGCTATTTGTGTACTTCCGGTATTTTTCATCCAGACACGGGCATACCCGCTTTCATTTGCAAAAGGCAAGATAATCTGGATATTGGTCCGGAGCTGCTGGTCTGCCGCATGACCGGCAGAAGTGAAAGTACCTGCCATCTGGTAGAAAACCGGAAATATTGCACTGATAAGTACTCCCGCTGCTATCACTGCAGTGATCAGGAACAGGGCTGTGGTGAATGTATCGGCGGACATTGGTTAGATCCTGTCCGGGAGGTTCATCCACTCTTCATCCTTCCTAACATTCCGTGAAGGTTCCCGTTCTTTTGCCGGTAATTCTGGAGCCCCGGATCTTTCTTTTACCGGAAGAATCTGCTGCCGCTGTTCCATCATAACCTCGATCATGTCCCGGTCAAGGGAGGAATCGCTGGGAGAGAGGATCCGGTTGAGTGCGTATAGTTCTGATACAAACTCATCCGGTCCGACCTCGTGTTCGTCCCCAAGGTTTGCGGGCATTAGGCGGGAGATTTCCTTGATCTCGTCACAGGACTCCCGCGAGATATACCCCATGATGCGGTACGACTCGAGGATGATGTCAAGACGGTCGTGCCCGAACTTACGAATGGCCGCGTTCGTCCACTTGAACAGTTTGTACACCTTCTGGAGACGGAGTTTTTCGGTTGCAAGTGCGTTGGGACTGCCCCTATGGCCATTGCCGGTAGCTGGGTCTTTAACAGACTGATCATCTCTTCATCCGGCAGATGTTTCTCCTCGTTCGCAGGCGATTGAACGGTCACGGGTTTTGTTTCCGGCTCGGCTTTTTTAACGGTCGCTTCACGGTCCATATTCTCCTGTTTGGCTTTTGCGGCATCAAGCGAAGATTCCCGTGCTTCGAGCTCCGCCTCCTTTGCATCCAGTGCTGCTTTTTTTGCTGCATTTGCAGAATCCGTCACACCCCCGGTGGCAGTTCCTCCAGATGTGGTTGCAAGGGTAAAAGGGTTCTCCATCTCGTTCATCCGTTCCCTGATATCCATTAAAAGGCGCTTGATGGAGGTTTTAATCAGGTCAACTTCCCGTTCGAGGTTCTGGAGCTTGACCTCGGGATCATCCTCAGAAGCCGCGGTGATGATATGGTCGACCTGAGCCTGATTTACCGCCATAATATTTAGTTATTATCCTGTTTTTTATTAATATACTTTGTTCCGGGAATGGAGGAATGGAATGCATATTTTCCTGTTTTTGGGTTCAGGAATTGGTTTTTCTGCTCAACTTACGGAGATGGGAGAGAGAATACCTTAACGATACAGATCCATTCAGGGCAAACCAGACTTGTTGAGATACCTTTTCAGTGACGGGGATTTTATCGTAAGTATCCGCGTCTGCAGTGAAGGTGCGTGAATCGGGATATGAGGGTTGGCGGCGAATTCAATAAAAAAAGGATTTAGTAGACTGGCTGGACTGCGGTCAGGCCACCGGGGATCGTCCTCTGGATGGGGAGGACTGCTCCGACAGAGGGCTGGAAATTAATCGAGAAGACTGTGTTAGGCGTCGCTGATGAAGGCACACCTACCATGAGAATCATCTGTGCATTGTTATCGAGCATGGCACCCGTTGTTATGTTATTGATTTTCTCTCCAATGCACCAGGTAGTTGGGCGGTCGCCCGTATTGTCCGGACAGGCTGAAACTCCATTATCAGTCCCTATGCCCCCATAGGTCATGTTTGCATTGTGGCCTCCGTTATTATCGGTATAGGATACCACCATGCTAGAGAGATCGATGGGTGTGCCACCTGCAGTGAGTGCGACAGTTACATTCACATAGTCAATGTATTTCATAGACGTATCTGCAATCGCATAGGTATTCCCAACCTCCTGCAGACTTGAACTGGCCTGTGCCACTCCCGTGTGAACGGTTGACTGCGCAGTCTGGGATGTGAAGAACCCGGCGCCGAGCACCACGTACGAGAATACTGCAGCAACGACGACAAATGCGATGAGGACAATCGCTGCTTCAAGTCCGGTGAATGCATCCTGTGAGTAAAGGTTTCTCATTTTTTTCACCCTCCTTTAGTATACCTCATACCATTGGTTTGGCGTCAGTCCTGCAGGAACCGTCCTTGCAATCGGGAGCGCTGCACCGATTGGCGGGTTCACCTGAACAACAAATGGGGAGTTGACACCGAGTTGTGCTGCAGTGAATCCTGGATCAACCGATACAAGAACCATTTCACGGGGATTGAGCAATCCGGCATGGAGCCCCTGATTCGGATCTATCGGCTGGTTTTGCTGAACCCACGAGTAAAGAACGCTAGCGTTGGTAAAGGTTTGTACGTTTTGAGACGTGGAAACCGTATATGTTACTTTGCTCATGTCCACCGGGGAACCTCCCGCGGCAAGCTGGAGGTAGAAGGTAATATTATCAATGCGTACTTCCATCAGCACTGTGTATACTAACCGGCCCTGATGGTTCCACTGCAGATGTTGCCTGGCTCACACCAGTGTGTACAGTCTGCTGTGCCTTCTGCGTCGTGAAGAACCCGGCGCCAAGCACCACGTATGAGAACACCGCCGCTACGACAACGAATGCGATGAGCACAATCGCTGCCTCGAGGCCGGTGAACCCTTCATCGTTATGTTTACGCGAACTCATGAATTCACCTTCGTGAATTTAGTAGACACTAGTCGGTACCAGCGTCTCTACTTTGTTAAAATGTGTTTATTCTATAAATATCTTTGGCAAAACGCAAAAACCCATTGAGCATTTTTTTTTAAATTTTTATGCGCACATGCTGGAATTGAAAGGAGCATATATGGAGATTTACTTATTCCGGATATCCGATGCAAAGAAGGGCCGGGCAAGAGCGTCACCACTTTTTATGTATGAACACTCCCATAGGAGAATATAGTAAACATGGATAAGAAAGATATCACCTACATCATAGCGGCGTTCTGTATCATACTCGTTATCGCATTCGTTATCAAACCAATGGCCACGGGACAGCCGGTTAATATCGGCCTTTCTTTTGCAACACCAGTTCCTTCAGTAACTCTTACACCTCTTGTGGTATACCCAGCCATTACTGCGATCCCCTCCACAACCCACCCTACTCCGGTACCGACATGGAACCAGAAGGTCCAGACTATCGGTTTTGTTAATCCCGGAACCTACCAGATCTCTGCCAACCAATCCCTGCCTCAGGGTACCCACATCAATGCAACCCAGCCGGATAACCGAAGAACCGTCTATGCAACCATATCGGGAGATTACAGCGGAACCACCCAGGTTGTAAACATACCGTTTCCGTACTGGGAATTATCCTATACTATCCAGCCAGCGCCCGAACCTGCTGCTGTAGCATCGTTTGCAATTACCCCGACCTATGGAACCGGTGCTTCTGTCAGCGGAATTCAGGGATCATATTCGACGTTACAACCGCAGTTTTCAATCCAGGTCATGGATGCAACAGATCCCAACAGAATTGTGAGAACCGTCTCACCACCCGGGGGAATTGATTTCAATCTTTGGGGAGGTATTGCCTACGCGACTCCGGCTGTAACCATAACCACCACACCCAAATATGCCACGATAATGCCAACCCCGACACCTTCCTCCACAGATCCCCGCCCGTGGCTTGAAAAATTCTACGAAGGAGGGAGAGGGTATTACTTCATCATCAATTCACAGAATATCGGTTCCTATACGATCAAAATTCTTATCCCCACCCGTTACATCGGGCAATACTGACCTCAGAAGAATGACAGAATAAGCGAATACAGATTAACTAGAAAAAAGGATGTTAAATGCCAGTCAGTCTACACTGAAAAAGACCAATCAAAAGTAATCGGGGAACGAATCATATTTCCGGCTCAAAATTTTCTGAGAAAAAACCGGATACTATCTTGCAATTAAAAAAACTATAGGCAACTGTCTGATACGATCAGTCGAGTTTCCTCTTCCCCATAGATTCGATATACATGATCTCCTTTCCCACCTCAAGCTGGCCCTTCTTGTCCGCAGGGATGGCAATTTCAAAGTTGGAATAATCCTTCATGTCCATAAGCTGCGCCATGTCCCCGGCAATGGAGATGACCTGCCCGCTCTTGCGCTCGACGACCGGGACATATGTCTTTGCCGATACCGGCTGGACGATAGATCGCTTCACGCCATCGAATATGCCGACCGCATCAATCCGTGCCTTTGCAGCTCCGTGTTTCCCGGGTTTTGAGGTAGCAAGACCGACCACCTTGCACGGCTCGTCATCCACAACGATATAACGTCCTTCTTTTATCTTTCCGATTTCTGTCTGTTCCTTCATTTTTGTTTCACAACCTAAAACGTATCCATATCTTAAGCGCAGAAGTAATTTATCTTTATTGCGGTACATAAATACAACGTTGACCGCATTTAGAGGTTTTTATTCCCATGAATTTCCTTTCTGCCTGCGATGAGATGGCTGCCCTGGTACGGGAAAACATCAGGCCGCTGGTGGGATCACCGGCCGGTGGAGAGGTTATCCGGATGGGTGCCGACCACACGCCGACCGAAAAGATCGACCAGGTCGCAGAAGACTGCGTGATCGGTTATCTCCGGGAACACGATCTCTGCTCGGTTCTTGTCAGCGAGGAGGCAGGGAGGGTATCGATGGATGGCGGGAAGGGAACCATATTCCTCGACCCGGTGGACGGAACGTACAACGCGGTAACCGGCATCCCGTTCTATGCCCTCTCCCTCGCATGGGCACATGAGGGGGTCGTCCAGGAGGCATTTGTCCAGGACCTGGCCACGGGAGAAACATTCACCGCAGTACGGGGCAAATTTGCCCGGTGCAACGGGAAGCCGATCCGTGTCTCCACAACAGTCCGGCTGGACAAGTGCGCGATGAGCATCTACGGCCGGAAATTCGATCCGACCCGGATGATGCAGCTCGGCCACAAGATCCGGCGGTGGCGGCTTCTTGGCGCTTCCGCGCTCGAACTCTGCTATGTGGGTGCCGGGAGGATCGATGGGTTCGTGGATCTCAGAAGTACCCTCCGGGTGACCGATGCTGCAGCCGGAATGCTCATCTGCACAGAAGCCGGCGGAACCGTGTCCGACCTGAACGGCGAACCCCTTAACTTTCCCGAAGAAGTGACAGTTGGACGGTGCATTATTGCTACAAACAGTGTGCTGCACCACAAGGTGATCGAGTACCTGCGGTGATAACCCATGAAATGCCTTCTTGTTTCCCGTATCGACCTGCCCGAAGCCCTTGACTGTGCCCGACAGATGAAGACTGCACTGGAGCAGAATGGGCATACGGTTATCCTTGAGACGGATACCGCCTCCCGCCTAGGTGGGGCCGGACTTCCCTGTGGCCAGGCAAACGCGGAAATCGCAGTCGTGATTGGTGGGGATGGCACGATCCTGCGCACTGTGCAGCAGTTGCACGACCAGATACCTATCATCGGGATCAACCACGGAGAGGTGGGATTTCTTGCGGATCTCGAATCCGGTGAGGCCGGGGATTTTGTACGATCGCTCGCCCCGGGATTTGCCGTTGAAGAACGAATGCGGCTTTCCCTCCTGCGGGATAACAAGCCTCTCGGTGATGCACTGAACGAGGCGCTCATCGTCACGACCCGGCCGGCAAAGATGCTGAGGTTCTCGATCTTAATTGACGGAGTGGTCACTGAACAGTTCCGATCTGACGGTTTGCTTGTGAGCACACCTACCGGTTCGACCGCATATGCCATGAGTGCCGGAGGGCCGATTGTCGATCCCCGGATCCAGGGTTTCCTCCTTGTTCCGCTCGCTCCCTACCTCCTCTCGTCCCGCCCCCATCTTATCAGCAGCAACCGCAGGCTTGAGATCCGGCTGGAGAGCTCAAAGCCTGCAAGGCTCGTCATTGACGGGCAAAAGACCGTGGAGCTGGGGGGCTCGGCCTCTCTTGTCGTAAAGCAAGCGGCACAACCGGCCCTGTTCGTCGACGCGCACCGGAATTTCTTTGAAAAAGTGGATAACAAGCTCCGGAAGCTCTAGACGAACCCGTCCGTGCACAAGAAAAGAACAAGCTTTTCTTTATGGGCGGCTCTATTCTTGTTGACAAGGTGGTAAAAGTTGCAGGTCTCGATGAAACTTGAGATGAAGGATTCCCCCGGACAACTGGTTGCAGCCCTCAAACCGATCTCTGACGTGGGGGGAAACATCATTGCGGTCATCCACCACCGTGATCCGGAATCCAGCCAGCGCATGTTAAACGTCCAGATTGTGCTTGCGCTTCCTGAAGGTCGTCTCGACACTCTGGTGACTCTCTTAAAGGAGCAGGGTGTCCATATCCAGAGGATAGGAAAAGAGCGCCTGCTCTACAAGCGGACGGTTATCCTGATCGGCCACCTCATGCATACAGACCTTTCCGACACAGTCGACCAGATCGATTCCACGGGGTTTGCGGAGGTCTGCGAGATCTCGATGAGCATCCCGGCCATAAACGAACGTTCGACATCCCGGGTCATGATCAAGGCGACCAACCGGGCTGATATGGACGCAGCGATCGCCATCCTGCGCCGGGTCGCAGTGCAGAAGTCGCTTCTTCTGATCGAGCCGCTGGAGGAGATCGCATGAAGGCGGCACTGATCGGGCTCGGTTCCGTGGGACGAGGTGTCACGGAGATGATCGCGAAAAAAAATCCCGGCATCACGATCACGGGGATTGCAGACTCAAAGAGCGGATATATCTGTAACGAGGGTATCGACATCATGGAGGTACTCGAAACCAAACGCACGAACGGTATCTGTGGTGACCGGGCAATTGCTGCGATGGACGTGATCAAAAAAGCGGACTTCGATGTCCTTATCGAGGTGACACCGACAAACGCACTCACCGGTGAACCGGCGCTCGGGTATATTCGCGCTGCCCTTGCACGAAAAAAGCATATCGTTACCTCCAACAAAGGCCCGATCGCCCTTGCATACCGTGAGCTGGCGGCGCTTGCAAAAAAGAAGGGTGTGGCACTCCGGTACGAGGCCACAGTCGGCGGGGCTATCCCCATCATGCACATGCTCGAAGACGGCCTGGGTGGGAACGAGATCATCGCGATCTACGGTGTCCTAAACGGGACCTGCAACTATATCCTGACACGGATGGCAGATGAAGGGCTTACCTACGAGCAGGCGCTCATGGAGGCGCGGGAGATGGGGTATGCTGAGGCGGATCCAACCTACGATGTGAAGGGGATCGATGCTGCAATTAAACTCGTGATCCTCGCAAACACCATCTGGGGAGACGGGACAAAACTTGCCGATATTGATTTGACCGGTATCGACCTGCTCACCCCGGATGCATTGCGTCTTGCGGAGGAGGGAGATTGTACCATCCGGTTGATCGCCGAGGCAATACCGAGGAAAAAGATCCTTCGGGTCTCGCCGCGTCTCATCGAGAAGAATCACCCGCTCGTGGTCGAAGGGACCTTAAATGCACTTACCCTCGAGACCGATATGGCAAAAGAGATCACGCTGATCGGCAAGGGTGCGGGATCGATCGAGACGGCGAGCGCCATTATTGGCGATATCCTGTATATCCGCGACCACTATGGCAAGCGTGCTTGAACACCGGCGGGAATACCTGCGCCTGATGCGCCAGTTCACGCAGGATGCCGGTTTTTTTACAGTGACAGACATCCAGAAGGCGGCGGGTATCCCGAGGAGCACGGCTCAGGACTGGGTTACAAGGCTCGTCCGGGAAGGGTGCGTCCTTGTAAAAAAAGAGAAGTCAGGGAGAGCAGCCGCCCGGTACGCTGCGCTTTCTGCCATCCCAGAGAGTACCTGCCGGAGGATCTTTACCACCACGGACGGGGAACAGGTCGAGGTCTTCCATGACTGCATGAGCGGGGCCTGTGCGGCGTTCTGCGGGTACCATCACTCCCATGCGGGGGGCGTGGTGACAGCTGTGGAGCGCGACGGGACGCTCCTGCGTGAGTGTGCCCGGATCGGCGACGCCCCGGTCTCCATCGGGCTTCCTCCCCATTCCGCGGTGGGGATCTCCGGCGTCAGGTACGTGGGGGATCATATCGTCCAGCGGATCCGCTGCATCGGCGGCCCGGCGTACTCGCTTACCGACATGATGTCACGGGCGGAAGGGGTTGTCCGCGTCGAACTCGACCATGCCGGGGGGATCGTGGAAGGCAACGTCTGGACACAGGCACTCACCCACCTCACCATCGGTGTGGATGATACCGATTCGAAGGAAGGGGGTGCGACGTTTGCCCTCGCTCTTGCGCTGCTGAGGCAGATCTCGGTGGGGAGGGCCGTACTCCCCATCAGCCACCATGTCGTGATGCTCAACGAGAAAATAGAGAACAAGACTGCCGGTAATTCGGCGAGTTATATTGAGGTAGCTGTTCACCCGTCCCGGATTGACCGGGTGATGGCAAAGAGCCGCGAGTTTGTGGAGAACGAGACCCTCTCGCCAGAATGGGGGCTTGCGTTTCTGGGGGGTATGACGGTTCCTGCAGGCTTGAGGGAGTACGGGAGAAGGGTGAGGGAAGAGGAGGTCAGCCGGGCTGAGGCAGACGAGGCAGCACGGCAATCCGGCGCTGTGCTTTTTGGCGGCAACGGGGTGATCGGGGCGCTCGGGGCTGTTGCGCTGGCCCGGCTGCCGCATGAGATCCAGCTGGATCCGGCACGAGAATTTACCTGAAAAATGTGACGGGTAAAGCCGCCCGTTTTCACTTTTGCTTTACGCGATAAAATATTCGGCAATTATCCGGCAGAGCCGGTTGCTTTCCGTAAGGTATTGGGGGGTTTCCCTGAGTATTGCCTCCCGTGTTGCTGGCTCCATGTCCTGTGTCCATTCGCTGATGATCGCGTCGGTGAGCTCAAGATGGAACTGGAGGGCAAGGGTTGTTTTGTATACAAATGCCTGGTGCTTTACGATATCACCGGTGCAGAGCAGGTGGGCACCGGCCGGGAGATCGAAGGTTTCACCGTGGAGCTGGAATACCGAAAACTGTGCCGGGAACCGGGAGAGTGCGCCGGGCAGATCCGGCTCCCGTATAAGCCTGCACCATCCGGTCTCCTGCCGGTACGGGTAGACTTTCGCGCCGAACGCCGATGCGATCAGTTGGGCACCGAGGCAGATGCCAAGGACCGGCCGGCCCCGTTTCACGGCGTTCCGGATCAGGGCCTTTTCTTCTTTCAGGTACGGGAACTCCTTCTCATCGTTAACGCTCATCGGCCCGCCCATGAACATAAAATGGGTGGCACCAGTGGCCGGCACTTCATTGGTTTCGTAGAGGCGGATGTATTCATGCGGGATTTTATGTTCGGAAAAGACCGTTTCGAAATACCCGGCAGGCTCTGATGCGGCGTGCTGAAATATGGCGATCTTCATGCTTGCCTGAGGTGTATGTTCAAGGCCATTTAAGTGTGCATGTTTCGGCATCCGCGCGAGAGGCCGGATCTTCATACATATTTCTACGCAGAGTCACAGAAAACCGAAAACAACCGTGTAATGATCCCGGAAATATAAATCAAAACTGACATCGCTAAACAACACTTATCAATCCCTATGGTTCCATATATATAAAAAACACTTTGCCCGGTCAGGGAAAAGGTGTCCGGTGCGTGATATTTTTGATAAAATGCAAAAAGAATGATGATGCTATCTCTGAAGTGGTGAGTACAGATCCTGCTGGTTGCGATCACCGTGCTCCTTGCAGCGGTCATCGTCGCGTTTGTTATGGGCATGACGGGAAACATGCAAAAAGGCAAGATTGCGACATCGACCATCAGCCGCGTGAACGGATCGTACGTGACTGTCACCTTTGTCGGCGGCCAGAATAGCAAATCAGTTGTCGGGATCAACTGGACCGTAAACGGCGGGGCGCCGGCTACCTGGATCAGTGGATCGAGCGTGACGGCCGGCATTCAGGATCACCCGTCGAGCGGCGGCATCCTTTCCGTGGGTGCAAACGCGATGCTCGCTGCACCGGACTCCGGAAAGGACCGGGTTCTCGGCATCGCTCTCTTCTCGGATGGATCGCAGCAGGTCATCCTCGACAAGACTCTCTGATTTTTTTGTAATTGGAAGAGGAGATATACTATTCCCCAATATAACGTTCCCTCTTCTAAATCCGGGCTCGGACCGGCCCTCATCCCTGACACATTGCGGATCTGATCTCTCAATAACCGGGTCTGCCCGGATAAAAGAGGGAGGGGGGTGATCCCCACCCCCCTACCTTCTTTTTTTTTAACCGGGGGGTACCCCCCACCCATGTGCCGGAGCAACAGGGGGTCATCCCCCTCCCCTCTCAGGATCGTAACCGGGGGGTACCCTCCCCCCATCAGACCCGTGCCGGTCCTTCACCATATTCCCAAAAAAACCTGTTGGTGCTACATCTCACGCCGGAGATTCCACGCGAAATACCGGGTACGGCCATGCAGGGAAAGAGCCGTTTGCGGCCAAGGGGGGAGGGGGGTGATCCCCACCCCCCTCCTTTCTTTTTTTTAACTGGGGGGGTACCCCCTACCCATATCCCGGGGCAACAGGGGTCACCCCCCTCCCCCGCATACCATACGGTCTCCAGAACGCGAGAGGCTATAACCACTGGATCTGGTGCGGGGGAAATCTTTTTCCAGGAGGTTAAATCCCTCTCAAAACTGCCCTTTATAAAAAAATCCCTGATGCCGGGTTATTTTGACTGCCGGCAGACAAGCGCACGTTTTCACAGGTCATCGCAATGGCTCTGTTCCCTTCGCCCGGAGGAGAAACAACCCATATAGTATAAAGACAATGCCGATAACAACTGACGTGAGCAGGACCTGCAGTGATTGCGCTGAAACATTGATCCCCCCCAGGGAAAGAATCAGGGTAAAATCAAAGAGTGCGTGAATGCCGACAAGGGGCCAGATACTCCCTGTCCGTAACCGGATTGCGGCATAGGTGATCCCGAGACCAAAAGCTGCGATGGTATCCGTGACCGTGTAGAACAGATCCCATGTGCCACCGCTTATATTGAGGAGATGGAGCGCCGCAAAAAGGAAAGAGCTGATAATGACCGCCCGAAATGTCCCTGCAGGAAGAAGAGCAGTAAATATCAGGCCACGGAAAAAAGTCTCCTCCGCAAGTGCGATAACAATAGTCAGGACTGCGAAGGTGAAGATCTCGAGGGCTGCGGTCACCCTGATGCCCTCCGCGAGCGAGGTCAGGGCTACTGCACAGGGCAGGATAAAAAGGGGAACATATGACAGCCGGATTCCCGTGTTGTACCCTGCTTTCTCCCACCAGCCGAGGCGTTTGACCAGGAAGAGCCCGACGATGGCAAGAATAAGATCTACGATGGCAACCTGTTCGAGAATCCCTGTCGCGAGGAGGATGTTTGCGACAGCAAAGGTGATGAGTACGAGAACAAAGATCAGCAGGAACACGAAAGCGTCGAGATAGGGATGCTCCATCGTGAAACTGGTGAGTGTCATGATCGGTTATTTCGCATCGTCTCTCAACGGTAATGTGATGGGATTATAATTGCCTGCCCGCTGGCTGTCCGTGTGGCTTAAAAAATATTCAGATGCCACCCAGCCGTCGATCGATTCGCCGTTTCCGGGCATACAGGATAACAGCCACTGCAATTATAACGATTCCTGCAAAGATTATAAGATTTTGTGCTATCAGGGTTGCGATCCAGAACATCATCCCGATAAAGGCTGACATTGCATTAGCAGGCGGAGGAGGGGTAACCGCGTTCGTATTTGCCGTCGGAGCCGGGGTCAGGAATGCAGATTGCGCGGCGGGTGCCGTTGATTTGGCGAAAATGGCGAAACAACAGAAGTGAGAGATACTTGTCGTCAATTTCCCTGTTGAAGGATCATGCTGGGTAGGGAGATCCTGCCACGTCCCGGTTGCCTGGTCATACTCTTTAATGGTAAGCTCTTCCCCTATCGGAGCATTGAGAGGGACAACAAACGAGAGTGCCAATGAAGGTGAGAATGTCGCACCATCGGGAGTGATTTCGTATGCCATGCCTGCAAAAGAGAAATCCGTTCCCGGGGAAGTGGACGGCAGGTCGCCTTCCGGAATGGCTTTTATGGTTATCGAAGAGAGCGGATGGCCCGCACTGTCTTTTGCGGTGACCCCTTCACCGAGAATAAGGGTCGCGCGCTTATCGGTTGAGACTAATGTTGCCGCCTGGGTAATCACACCGTTTGCATTGGAATTGATTTTTGCTGTCTGGCCGGGGTCGGGCGGCGCAGGGGTCGTCGGGGCCGCGGTCACCATGGGGGTGAACTGGGGATACTGTGTTGAGGCGCTGGATGCCGATCCCACATATGACTGGCCTGCCGGAGCAGCGGCTGCCGGGGCCGCTGGGGCAGCCTGGGCGGCCGGGGCCAGGTAGCTTACCTGGTTTACGATGGCGAGCGTTATGATCTGGAAAACATTGTTATTTGGTCCAAGGGCCAACAAACCAAATGTTGAAAGTCCTCCCGGAGAATCAGCCTCAAAATAGTCAAGGTTTTTCACGGGGTCATAGTACAGGAAACTTGTATTGAGTACACTTCCTGTTCCGCTGTCAGGAATACGTCCAATATAGATGTGATTAGCACCCGGTAACGATGAGATCCAGCTTGAATTGACACTCATATGGATCTTCACTGTATCAGGAGTGGGGAAATTGGTCTTGACGATCTTTGTTTCATAGGCTGTGCCTATAAGAGAGGCTTTATTTCCATTATTATTCACAATCTGGAAGAACGTATTAGTATCCCCACTTAATGCGCCTTCCCAGATTTGCGTGCTCAGCGTCGCAGCACAGGGATAAGCCGAAAGGAAAATACTATAGTTAAACGAAGCCTGCGGCCCGATGCCGGTTGAAAACCCTGACACTGGCGTTATCTCTTTCGAAACCAGATTGACGCCGGAAATTGCTCCGGTGATCAGGTTACCATTTTGGGAAAAACCACTCCGGGAATAAAACGTAATCGTCTTAAAACCACTGTTCACTGGCTGGATTTGCAGCACAGAGCTGTTGGGGATTAACGCGGCTGATGGCACAATGGATGTGTCAACGCTGAGTGACTGTGGACCATTGCAATTGGTAATGGTCAACCCGTTGATCGTGGTATTTGCTACATTGGAAGGAGGAATTGTATTAATATCGAAGTTGAAATTAACGCTTGGATTAGGAGGGTTAAGTGAATCGGGCCTTGAATCCACTCTGGTTGCAGTCAATAAGATATTCTGTTGTCCATCCGAATTATCAAGCCAGTGGGGTGCACCTGATGCTCCGCCGATGAATGTCACGTTTACCGTATCGCCGACAGCCGCAAAGTTAGTGTTTGCCGTGAGGTTCAGGGTTTTACCACTGATTTGACCCGTCCATGTGGCCAGTCCGGTATTTGTTACCTGTACGTTGGCGTTTGTTAGGGGTTCTCCCCCGGCTATGACTGGGGTCAGACCACCTAGGGGGATGGAGATGTTATCGCCCTGATCGATATCATTTCCTGTGATGGTAAAATTAGCCCACGTAGATCCGGAAGGAGTCGAAATTACCGGACCGTTTACAACAGAAAGAGTCCCCGGTACCGTGTCGATATCGAAGTTTAAGGGTGCTGTGGATGAATCATCGGTTCTAGTTGCAATCAGAAAAAGGGGGATATCCCCCCCAAAAGAATCAACGGTCCAGGGACTCCCCTTAACCCCAATGAAGGTTACATTCACGTAATCATTCACCGGAGTATCCGCACCGGTTGATGTCAGCGTGAGGGTCGAGTAAGTCGGATCTACTGTAGCCGTCCACGTTGCGGGTCCATTGTTTGTTACTTCAACATTAGCGGTTGTGAAATTACCATACCACTCGCTGAAGGGATTGGTGCCATCTAATAGTGAAGACCCCGCTGGTTGATCCAAAGTTGAGACGTCGATGGTGATAGTACCATCTTTAGGAATTTTAGTATTCATAATTGTAAAATTAAATGTCGTAGATCCATACGACGTCGTTATCGATGACCCACCTTCGACAAGGAGTCCTGCCGACACCGGTACAGCCAGAAAAGCCATTATGAGAATCAACAAAAGAGCTGGGATTATTATAGGTCTCTCTATCATAACGCACCCATATATTCCATTGTTATAATACGAGATTTTAAATATGTTTTGAAAGGATTTTACCCAATCTTGCTCGGTTTTTAAGAATCCCCTGCTGGTACGGGTAGAAGCTGAAGCCAGGTAATCAGGCATTTCGAAATATACTCAGATAGCCGTCGTTCCGATGGTACAAACCTGGTGGAAAATATTCCTGCTCGCGGCACAGACTGATATCGCGCGCACAAAAAGGCATACCGGCAAGGACCTTCCCCCTTTTATTCGAAAAGGCTGTTACTCAATTCAGGGAGGGTTGGTTTGCGGAGCGATAAGAGCAGATTTAGGTTTATTTTCCCGAGCAGAACTGTCTTTCCTGCAAAAAAAACGTGATCTCAATATTACTCATTATAAAAAAACGAAAATATCTAAATATAACTCAATATAAAAAATGGTGAAATTTACTAATTCAAATCGATTAATTAATATAATAACAATTCAGATGAACTCGATTGCTATAAAATTATTAAATTCTGTGAGGGAAAGGGAATGAAGACTAGAAGTCTAAAGTTGATAGTCGCAGGAGTCTTTCTCCTGTTTCTTTGTATCGCAGTCGGAACAGTATACGCAACGGGTCCCCCCCCAACCGTAACATTCATCTATCCTTCCCTTGGTCCACTTGCGGGTGGAACCTCAGTTTACATTTCTGGTAGTGGTTTTACCGGTGTGACCGCAGTAAAATTTGGCGGCACCAATGCACAATCTTTCACATTTAGTGATGATAATGACATGACCGCGATATCTCCTGCTGGATCCGGAACAGTTGACATAACGGTCACAACATCCAATGGTATCAGTGCAACGTCTTCAGCCGATCAATTTACTTATATCGGACCCCCGACTTTCACGAGCATAGCGCCGAACCAGGGTCCGGGTGGTGGATATCCAACTTTGACCATCACAGGTACAAACTCAGGATACCCAACTGTGACATTTACTAATGGTGCTTCAACCTTTAGTTGCTTCGGCAGTGGATCAACTACATCCGTAACTTGTGCGCCCTCTATTGTACAAACCTCATTACCATCTGGCTCAACGACCGGGCCCTTTGACGTAACGATTACGAACGCCGATGGACAGTCTGTGACTGCTCCAGGAGCGTTCACCGTAACTCCAGGACCGGTTATCACTTCCATTTCACCGGCGAGCGGTTACACTGGAACAACAGTCCCGGTGACCATCAATGGCGCCAACTTCCAAAATGGTGCTACCGTGTGGCTACAATATGACGATGGCGGGGACCTCTCTCTCCAAAACCCAGTAGTATCAAGTGACGGCACGACGATAACGGGTAATATAGTTATTCCCGGGGATTATTCATATATAGATGCTTTCGACGTAGTTATTTACAACCCTGATGGTGGGGAATGCACTGCACCTGGTGCCTTCCAGGTATTAGTTCCGGGAACCCCGGTTGTCGACTCCATCTCCCCGAACTCCGGTACTGCTGGCACATTAGTGACTATTGAGGGTAGCGGTTTTATAGGTGCGTCAGAGGTTGACTTTGGTGAGGATAGCCCAGCGACAAATCTCAATGTTGTTGACGATAATACCATAACTGTGAATGTCCCGCCAGGAACCGGAACTGTGGACGTTACTGTCACTAATGCCACCATTGGCACATCTGCAACTTCATCAGCCGACAAGTTCACGTATGTGGGATCAGCCCCGGTTGTATCCAGCATCTTTCCCAACGGCGGCCCGCTCGCCGGGGGCAACACAGTAACCATTTCAGGTAGTGGCTTTACCGGGGCAACTCTAGTAGGCTTTGGCGGAACTGCGGCAACCTCATTCATTATCAACGGTGATACTTATATAACTGCTACCGTCCCGGCCGCTTCAGCCGGGACCGTTAATGTCAACGTCACTACACCACTTGGCACATCCTTACTGAATCCACCAGAAGATCAATACACCTACCTTCCACCACCGACAGTCACCGCTATCTCACCTACATCCGGTTCGACTGGCGGTGGCACGGTGGTAACCATCACCGGCACAAACTTTAACTGGCAACCACTCACTGTAAACTTTAGCACCAACAGTGCTACCAACGTGGTTGTCAACAGCGCCACTCAAATCACAGCAACCTCCCCGCCCGGCACAACCGGAACTGTAGACGTTACTGTCACCAATGCCACCATTGGCACATCTGCACCTTCGCCGGCCGACCAGTTCTCTTATGGTACCCCCATCCAACAAGCGGTAAACACAGTCCAAACCGCAGAATCCGGATCTGGTCACGATACCACCAAAGAAGCATTCTATACCCCGGTTCTGGAACCAGGGAACACAGTTATTACCGACTTCAATGGGAAAACAATCACGTTACCCAGTACCTCCCGGATACCTTGTCTATGTTGACCAACAACCGAACGCAAACTGGGAACATCCCCTCAAGTATTACTACCTGAATGCGAATGACCTGAGTGTTGCTGGTACCTATACCGACAATGCGCCAGCAACCAACATCCAGTTCACATGGAACAGCGGAAAGATGCCGAATGTTGGCGGAGTAACCAGTATAGGAACGATTGGTAATGATCCCACTCCTCTACCCTCTGACGGCACTCATAATTATGCGCTTCTCATATCCGGTGCTATCTCGCCGACCTACAACTATGCCCGGTATTACAATGATATCAAGTTCATGTACACATCCCTGAACCAGACCTACCACTATCCAAAAGATCACATCACCGTGCTGTTATCCGATGGATCCAGTACTACCAATGATCAGGTCATCAGTAACGGCCCGGCACCCACCTATGCCCCCATTATGGGAACATCCCCCAATATATTTGACAGTGGTACAGTAAATGAGGTATATGGTGCTGCCACCTATGCAAATGTGAAAAGCATTCTCACCACTAAATACAGTAAACTGGGATCAAGCGACAGCCTGTTCATATTCACCACCGGCCATGGCGGATGGGATGGCGTGGAACAATCGCCAAAAACCAACAACAATGTCTGGCTCTATCTCTGGAGTCCGGATCAGATTACACCAGCTCAATTTGACAGTTTATTGCCAATGAATGTCGGAAACATCACGGTGATGATGGAACAATGTTACGGCGGGGGGTTTGTCGGCCCGTTCATAAGTAGCGCAGGTACACAGACCAGAGTGATCGAAACCGCGGCAAACGGAGATCAGTCATCCAATTCAAATTATTTCTCCTACCCGTGGATCAGCGGGGTCAATTGGGCTGATTCAGCTGGAAATCCCATCTATGCTGCTGATGTTAATCCTGCAGATGGAAAAGTTTCGATGAATGAGGCCTTTACCTATGCAACGACAACCGATCCCGCAGCAACAGCAGGGGTTGAGACTCCGCAACTTTCCGCCTCTTCCGGATCGGGTACACCATTCGGGGTAAACCAGTTCCTCAGCGCCTATACCACCACTACCCAGTCTATTACTGTGAATACGCCCACCGCAAGTACTGTATGGACCCCGGGAGTGCAGACAATCACATGGACTCAGGCAAATCTGCCGACGGGAACCAATGTGGTTGTTAACCTGATGAAGAAAAGCAGTTCGGCGGTCCAGGCATCCATCTCGGGAACAGTATCTGCAACCACGGGTACTGTTTCCTATACTGTTCCATCAAGCATGCCATTAGGTGCCGCGACCGATTATTATGTCCAGGTAAGCACTACCGGTGTTACGCCGCCAGTGATGGGAACCAGCCCGACCTTTAGCATCAGCGGGGTGACGACTCAAGCGACCGGAACCCTGACGGTTAACTCCAATGTGACGGGAGCTCAAATCTCAATCACTGGTATCACGGATACGATGAACCCGCTCCCGGTTACACCCAAAACATTCAGTGGCGAACCCGCTCTTACCTACCTTGTGCAGCTATCGGCAAACGGCTATTACCCCAACTCTGCTTCGGTTAAGGTTACTGCAGGAAGGACTATTATTTCGTCGGTACCGCTGAGCCCTGTCATTAACGGTGACAATACGCCGTATGGTGAGATTATCGTTAATTCCAATCCAGAAGGGGCCAACGTCTTCATTGACGGGAATAACATTGGGTTGACACCCTCTGACACCCATATCATGCCGGGACCGCACAAGGTCTACGTCTCAGAAGATGGCTACCAGACCTCGGCTGTTCAATCGGTAACGATCGCATCGTACAGTCCGGGACTGGACAGGACGTATAATCTTGCCTTCACGCTCACTCCGATGAAGACTGTTATGACTACGGACCTGATCCTGCCAAACCCGCTGAACCTCGCGGACACCAACGGGTACTTCGTGGCGTTCGTCCTCCTGCCGAAAGGCTATCAGGCCGCGAACGTGGACCCGACCTCGGTATACTGCGACGGCGCGCCGGCAACCCGGCTTGTGAGGACCAAATTGTTCCCGTCGGTCTTTGTCGCTATCTTCCAGCGGAATGCCCTCGTGGGTGTCTCCCCGGGTAACAAGGTCACTATGGAAGTTGACGGAGTCATCGACCAGACCGGAGGAAACGCGCTCTTCAGTGGAAGCCAGGTCATCAAAGTCATCAACCAGAAACCAACTTCCAAAGAAGATATCGACAAGGTAGGGCAATTGTCTGATAATGATGTCTATAAAAATTACTACCCGTGGTGAGTGAAGAACAACGAATTGTTCGAATGGGATCCAACCAGGGATAAATTCCCCGGCGATCTTTTTTGAGCCCACTTTTTCCGGGGGTTCCGGAATACGTGCAGTGGTGAGCAGGAGGGCACTTGTGTTGCCGTTTCGGTTCACCACCATCGAGTGAGAAGCAAAACATTATAATTTTATAATAAAAAATTGAATAAATATTACAGGAATCAGACCGGGTGCCGTACCACGCCGGACCCGTTCAGTATAAAGAAGGTGATACTTTGGAAGTCGGACCCTCGACAAATGTAGGTACTGAAGTGTACATCGATCCGGATCTCTGCAAAAAATCTCATCATTGCCGGACAACCCACCGGTGCGTTGAACTATGCTTAATGGGAGTTTTTGTCAAGGTAAAAGGGGACGGTGTTTACCCTGAAAAGAGCGAGATCTGCTGCATGTGTTTTCTATGCCATGAATTCTGCCCGGTGCACGCAATTAATGTCCGGTGGACACTCAGGGCCTGATCCCAAGGGACAAAAAGAAGAACAGATACAAACGGCGCTTGCGAGATCAGAAGAAACAATTCTTGATGATTAAGGGAGGGTCCAGCAATCGTCGCCTCCTGCCTCATCACACCTGCCTGTCCCGGGTCAGAAAGTCGGTGGATGTTAAACCACCAAATATCGCAGATTCCAACGGAGAGGCATTCTTAAAACTCCTGAGGGAATGTTCAATTGAAGAAGGGATTTGACCTACCGGGGGAAATGCGAGGGAAGGGATTCGAACCCCTGAACTCCTGCGAGACCGGACCCTAAATCCGGCGCCTTTGACCTGGCTTGACTACCCTCGCTCACTGTCATTATTGGCCTGTCAGAATTAAGAGCATATCGTGCTGCAGCAGAGTAAAGACCGTAAGGCAGACGCCCTACATCTCCACACGGGTCACAACGCCATGGATCTTGTCCGATGGCAGCCGGTAGAACTGGACGACCGACGGGGTGAGGTGCTTGATCGCGCCGAAGATCTTCCACACCGCGTGGCTGGTGACGATATCCTCCATCCCGTAAAAGATTGTCTTTTCGTCAATATCAGCCTCTTTTAAGATGGTCGAGATATCGACAATCTCAATGTAACCCAGGTAAATCTCAAAGATCGAGAGTCCTTTGGTGAGTTCCCGGGTCACGCCCCATGCCACCCCGAACGGCTGCTCGGTGCGGATGATGGAGATGATGATGTTCTCCTCGTACACGATGTTGTTCGTAAACATCGTGCGGGGGATGTACTGCGGGATCTGCCGGAAGTCCCGGGCAAAATACAGCGCGGAGCCCGAGATCTTGTTCACCGACGTGTAGATCTCATTGAATTTTGGCAGGAACTCATCGATAGGCACCGGCTTTAAGGAAGTGGCAAGCCGGCGCTGGCCATTGGTATAGATGAGAATGATGCCAAGCGGAATGGCAGCGATTAAGAGCGACCAGTAGCCGCCCTGCGGGATCTTGTGGAGGTTAGCGATCAGGAAAGAGCAGGTCACGATCAGCACCCCTCCCGCAATCAGGCTCTTGAGGACATCGCGCCGGAGGATGAGGATCCAGAGAATAAAGATACTTGTGATCGCCATCGTCCCGCAGACCGCAAGCGTACGCATGCGTAAGGCTGTTGGATGACCGGACGATTACTGGGAGGTATCCCCACAGGCTTCCTGCTCGGCCAGTTCCTTTGTACTTCAGCGTTCATCGGTCCAGATCCGGTAGCTTCTCATAACCAGTACAATAATCAACGGCCCCAGTACAAAACCGGCAAGGCCCAGCGTCAGGAGACCGCCAATGAGGCCTACAAACATGATCACCGGGTTGATCTTTACCCGCCGGCCTACAAGCACCGGGCGTATATAGATCTCCGGCAGTGCGGAGACGACGATGTACCCGAGGATCACCATGATGAGCAGGCCGCGGAGATCCCCCAGCGCAAGGGCATAGGCACCGACAATGATGAACGCAACTGAAGAACCGAGAATGGGGATGATCTCACAGAATGCGGCAAAAAACGAATAAAATAAGATGTTCCCGTACCCGAGCAGGTAAAAGACCGGGATAGCAATGAAAAAGGTCAGAGCAGCAATCGCGAACTGGACGATGTAGATCACATAGAGCGTATCTATAGTCACCGGCACGAGCTGATCGCAGTAGCTTTTGACCGGCTGCGGGAGGTGCCGGAATATCCGGTCCCGGATCTCCGTTCCCTTGAGGAGGAGGAGGAAAAAGGAAAGGAAAAAGACAAGGCCTTTGAAAACGACTAGCAGGAGATTATTGACGATTGTTGTCCAGTAATTGACAAAGAGGGCGTTGCCTCTGGCAAGCCATGCCATGAGCAAATCCTTGCTGATGGTTATCCCGAACGCTCCCGGCCGGGTGGCGGGATTTGCCAGCCACGAACCGATTGTGGCAAAGATCTGGTTGATGAGGCCGGCATTAGCTCGCAGCATCAGGAGCGTACCGAATGCCGCCACGGCTGCGAGGAGGAACAGGGAGATCGTGATGATCGCTGCCGAGATCACCGACCGGGTCGAGCGACTGAGACGGCTGTGAAGTGGCATCAGTACCACCGCGAGCGATGCCGAAAGGACGACCATGTCAAGCACCGGCCAGAAGATGACAAGGGCAACTACCGTAAAAAAAAGTACCGTAAAAACCGGGTAATACTCCCTGTCAAGACAATTCATACCTGATCAGATGGGTGTGCAGCCTTAAAGTAAATAGGAGGTGGACCGGCACACGAAGAGCCTTACTGAACCGGGTTTACCGGCATCTACAAGGAAGGAAAGAGATCCGGCCGTCCCGGGATATAGAGTGCTGCGGAATATTCTTCAGCAAACGCCGTGTCCACCATGAGATCGATATAGACCATGTGGTGTGCCAGGGATTCGGCTTCGGCCCGGTTCCTGGTCGAGAGGAGACATGCGTATGCCCCCGAGAGAGATCCGTTTCCGATCGTGTGGACCGAAGCGGACGGGAACCGGGGAAGGATCCCGAACCGGACCGCGTTGTTGATATCGGTATACGCCCCAAACGCCCCGGCAAGGTACAGATGCCGGACGTCGCTGACGGTGTACTTATACCGTTTGAGAAGCACCGCTATCGCACCGCAGGCCGCGGCCTTTGAATCCATGAGGTAATCGATATCCTGCTGCGTGATAACGATCTCCCGGCCGGTCCCCGTTTCCTGTGCCTGAGCCAGGACATACTCAGCTCCATCCGGCCCGGTGCGGACCCGGGGGTGCCTGAAATTCAGTTTCCCGGCAAAATCGAGGGTGCCAGTCTCCACCATGGCCACCGCAAGATCGACAATCCCCGAACCACAGATGCCCCGTGCCGGGGTGGAGCCGATCGTGCTCCACCGGATCTCACCGGTCACAGGGTCACCATGCACATGATCGATCGCCCCTTTCATCGCCCTCATACCGGACCTGATGCCTGCACCCTCGAACGCGGGGCCGGAGGCGCAGGAGACCGAGGCCGCCCAGTTCCGGTTGCCAAGGACGATCTCACCATTTGTCCCGAGATCTACCAATAAGGAGATCTCATCGGAGGCGTTCATGCCGGCAGTGATCATGTCGCCGACCGCGTCTCCGCCCACGAACCTGCTGACATTGGGAAGGCAGTAGACCCCGGCCGCGGGGTGAACCGCAATGCCGATCTCCTGTGCGGTCCTGATGAGCGGCGCCCGGGAGACCGGGGCGTCCGCAAGCTCGAGGTAGCGCGGGTCGAGGCCGCAGAGCAGGTGGTTCATCACCGTATTTCCCGCGAGGCAGAGATCGATAATTGCAGTCCGTTCGATACCGGCATTCAGGGCAAGGGTCCCGATGACATCGTTGATGCTCGTGGCTGCGGCTTTCTGGAGCGTGGCAACCCCCGCTGGCGAGGCCGAGTACCCGATCCGGGTGAGGAGTTCTTCGCCGTAGGTGATCTGTCGGTTGAGGGCAGAGCCCGTGGCAAGGATCTCCCCCGTGTCGAGCCGGGCGAGGCACCCGACGACGGTCGTGGTCCCGAGATCGATGGCAACGCCATACATCGGTGCTGGACTATCTGCCGGTGAGATCGAAAGTACGGTCGGGGGGGCGCGGAGCGTGGAGAGGATGGCAGCCAGAGGGGTCTCCGATGCAAGCAGCGCGTGGTACTGCTCATCGGTGATCCGGGGGCGGAGGCCCGTGTAGCCGGTAAACCGGTACTGACTGCGAGGCAAAAGGCAGGCCGTCAGAGCGCGAGAGTTCCACCTGGTACCGCGTGACAGACGGCTCGACAGTACCCGACAGCTGCGGGCTGCGTGACGAGGATCTGGGGGGAATCGATCCTGCTCTCGACCGGTATGGTGAACTCGGCGTCTGTTGAAAGTGCCACCCGGCAGGCGAGATGGTACCCCTCTTCCCGCTCTTTTGGCGTGAGCCGGCAGCCTGTCCCGGAATCCGGTGCATCTGTGCAGCTGCCTTTGATCAGGATGACCCGGCATTTCCCGCAGGTCCCCTTCCCCCCGCAGATGCTCTCGATCGCAATACCGGAAAGAGCGATCGCAGCAAAGAGTGACGTACCTGCCGGGACGGTCACCACCCGGTTCATCGGCTGGAAGATCACCCTAATCTCGTCTGCGTCCGGCTGCTGCATCGGTTGTGTTCCTCCTCAGTGCCTGATGATCCACGCAGGGACGGGTCATCCGCCATTTTTGGGACGGCGGGACCAGTTCACCATTTCTTTGGCGGCCAGTGTGCCTTAAGGTAGGCAGGGATGCCCGAGGAATCCTTCGGGCCGACCAGCACGTGCCAGCCGCTCGCTTCCTCGGTCTCGCCGCTCAGGCGGGCGGCAAGCCCGGGGATGATCAGATAACGGTAGTTTACCCGTTCTGCGATACCGGTATCCTTAAGGGCCGCCGCTATCGATTCTGCGTTCAGGTACCGGCCGGCGACTGCGCTCTCCACGCTGTTTCCCCCGGTGTCAATAACGATCAAAAAGCAATCGATGCCAGCGGCCTTGATGTCGCTCTCGACCGTGAAATAGGTAAGGGCGTAGTTGGTGGTGATAAGCACCGGCGCATCCTTTTTGGGCGAACCGAACACCCTGACACCGGTATCGACCGAAACCGGTTTCCGGGGATCGGTGTAGATGTTGAAGCGCCAGATCAGCTGGGGCAGGAGCACCCACCCCTCGAGGCTGTGGAGGATCAACAAGTCGGCATACCGGGAGAGGAGCATCGATGCTGCACACGCCTCCTTCCACTGGATCAGCTCGTGCGAGATCTCGGGGGAGAGCCACGCGGTGATCGGTGTCCCAAGCAGGGGATACCCCAGGAGATCGTCGCCATCGGCAAAAACCGCCCGGCGTATCTGCGAGAACGCATGGATCGTTCCCGAGAGGCCGGGCTCCACTGCCGTCCCCGGGTCGAGCACCAGATCGGTCACACCATAGGCAACAAGAGTTTTCACGAGCGATCGCAGGAGCGCGATATCATGGGGGGCCGAAACCACGAGCGGGCAGGCGTACCGCAGGGCAAGTTCCGCCATCTCCTTCCAATTATCTTTTGTCGCTGCATAGAGGAGCGGACGGCGCTCACGTATATGGGCAAGGCCGGCCGCCATGATCGCCGCGTCGTAGGTGCAGAGGATGAGAGGGAGGTCGGTCTGGCCAGCAACGGCAGTTACTGCAGAGGCAAACGCAGCCGGGTCATGCTGGGTCGAGCGGATTGCAATCGCATCCAGCCGGAGCTCGCGCCCGATATAGTTATAGGAAAACTCCGCGATAGCCCTGACCCGTGCGCTTCGCTCCTCTTCTGACAGGTCATCAGAGACGTCAATAGCGATAGGGGTCGGGTGATGGTAGGTAAACTCGTGGCGGTACAGAACATATTTCCCCCCCATTTTCATCGCATGTTCACCGGTCCCGACAAGGATCGTCCTGACCGGAGGTGCCATGAGATCTTCAAGTTTGGTAAAGTTGACCCGGTACTCATCTTTTGTGACCGGTGGGCAGTTGTCTACCTCAAGCTCCCCGTTCACCACCTTTGTGGCAAATGCCATGCAGTTTGCTTCCCCGCACTCTTGGCAGTTGGTCTTGGGAAGGAGCTTGTACACGTCTATGGGGCTGATCTCCTTGATTGTCTTTTTTGATTCACGTTCTGACATCTCCACCCTCCCTAGATCTTCATGGTCGCCCAGCGGGAAACCCCATCCGGCGCCGGCGCATCTTTTTCTGCAAACATACGGATCATGTCTTTGCAGGTCCGGATAGCAGCCGGGTGCATCATCATGAAGATGTCAACCCCGGCAAGGAGGAGCGTGAGCGCATTGATCGTCTCCCAGAGCGGGCCCCGAAGCCCCCGGGAACCGTATTTTTTGTCCATCTTCATCCACGCCTCCCGGGCTGCCCACGCATTCGTGGAGGCGGAGATGGTGGGCTGCTGGAGTTCGGTGTCGCCCATCAGGGCCGCATGCCGGGCCCGCTCGTGAATAGTAAACGAGTACTCAAGCCCGTACCCGAGTGCGACGGTGGTGAGGTCCATCACGATATCTTCCGGCGGGAGATACTCGTAGAGACGGCGGTTGAGCTCTTTTGCCTTGTTGAGTTCGAGGCCGGTGAAACCGAGCACCGCATGGTTGTGCTCCTTTGCCGCCCGGGCTACCACATCCAGCGTCTTTGTCTCGGTCATGCCAAGCGTGACGGAGTTCAGGAGAAGCCGCTCGCAATCAGCAACTTCAGATACCTTGCAAAAGACCTGGGCATCCTTGCGTGGATCCCCGCACCCCCCGATGATCAGCGGGACGTCCACGGCCTGTAGTACTTCCTCAACGGTGCGGGCCGCGGCCTCGGGGGACGAATCGCGGATGAGTGGGTCGGTCGACATGAGGTGCACAGTGATCATATCGGCGCCGTATTTCTTCACGTTCATCCGCGCCCACTCGGCGGGATCACTCACCACGTCCCTGACGTTCTCCATGAGCACTCTCGGGAGCGGCACCTCCATATCAAAGACATCGAGCGCAAAGATCGGCGTGTGGGCTGCCGGGTGATCAGCGCTCACAAACGGCGGGTAGTCCGATCCCCCGATCGTAAGGGACCTGCCCCGGCTTCCTCCCCCGGCTTTTGTCTCACCCAGCCGGACTTCGTGGATCCTGCCCACGAACTCTTCCCGGTGCGGGAAAAATGTCTCCGCAAAAAGAGTTGAAGGTTTCTGGTGCGCGACGGCAGGCAACCCTCGTGGGGCAGTGGCAGGTCCGGTCGGGATCCAGAGTTCAAGATCACCGATCTCCATCGAAAAATTCTCGAGCTCGATGCGCTCTTTGCCGGAGAGCATCGCGAGAAACCTGGGGATCGCTTCCTGTCCCGGCATATATTCCGGTCTCTTGTTCCCCTCTCTGGAGTTTTTGTCCTGCATCTATACCCCTGTCCCTGGTTTTTTTGGCTGGATCGGCTCGAAGATCACCCGGTCTGCGGTGATACGGGCGTTCTTGAAGATAATCTTAAAGCCCCCCGCCATGACCGGGAAATCCCCACCGGACAAGACCTGCACCGCCCCGTTTACTCCTTCAGGGAGCTCACTCTCTTCTGCCTTCCACCGTTCCATGACCGGGTGGACATGGGTGGAGAGGAAATCGCGGAGTTCGCTCACGGTCCTGACATCTTTTTCCGTGGCGATCCGGGAGAAGAGATCCGCCGGGATGAACTCCCGCATCTGCTCCCTGAGATCATACGGCATCCACGCGATCCGGGCATACCCTCCGTCGGCAGCGAGGAACCTGGGGGAGCGCATATATTCGAGCGAGATCCCGTGGAACCCGTCCACCTGCCGGCCCCCGGCAGTCGAATCCGCCATGGTCGAGAAGGGCAGCCCGTTTACGGTCACATCCTTGTATCCCCTCATCACGATCCCAAATCCTTCAACCTCGGGGATGTAGAATGCGATCCCCTCGAAACAGCCGCAGGACGTATGGGGGCATGCAAACGCGCTGTACAGGTAAATCCGGTGCACGGTGCCAAGCGATCGCTTTTTTGCGCTCTCGTTTATCCCGGAATATTCGCCTTTTACCGGGTCGAGGCACTCTCCTTTGCTGATGGGAAAGATCGGGCCCTTGGGATCGATCCGTGCTGCCGCCCTGCCGTCAAACCAGCTGATAGCGCCGCAGTTTGCATACCGCTGCGGCGTGATGACGCAGACGTGGCTCGGGGCAAACGACTGGCAGAGTGCGCACCCGTAAAAGACATCCACATCGTCATCGGTCAGCCCCCGGGCCCGGGCATCCCGCGCCTGGTACGCTGCCATCGCCTCGGCGTACCGGGCGGAGATCTTTTCCTGGTCTGTAAAGAACGTGACCTGTATCTGTTCGATAAGGGGCAGCTCGTTTTTTAAGAGTGCAATAAGGACATTGCCGACAAAGGCAAGCGTGGTAAAGCCCTTCGCATAGGCTTTCTTGGACACCCTCACCCAGATGTCGTACCGCTGGTTGAGGTGCATTAATCCTTCGATATAATTGGTATACTCGTGGATCCGGCGCTCGATCACACCCTCGATATCCTCTTCGAGTTCGGGCCCGGCAATCTCGACAAGGATGCCCAGCGGGTATTTCATCCCCTCTTCCATTTCTGCAAGGTCCGGGCCGATAATCGTGATCGCCCCGTCATGGATCTCCCCGGGTTTTCTTACCTTTACCAGTTCGAATTTTTCCTGCACCGAAGGGCCACCCAGCTCAACGTACATGTCGTTTTTCCGGATCCTTTCGCCGACGTGGACAAGCCCGACGTCCACAGGAATACCCTCAAACATCTGCCGATCCCCCCGTTCCGGCATCCGCAGAGATTGCCTCAAGGCTCTCCTGCCAGTCTTTAAGGGAAATGTTAGCAAATGACCAGGTCGCGTTGGGCTGGTAGGTATTATCGAGCGAGATTGTCTTTGTATGCGGGGCAGCATGCTTGAGCCCGGAAAGAAGTGTCCATGCCATCGGGTACGGCATTCCGGCAATGATGGCAAGATCACAAGAGCCCTTTCCCTCCGGCCCGGCCCAGCTGGGATCCGCAATCCGCTGACCGGCTTCAACCGCCGGCAGGATGACGGCACAGGTATATCCCCGTTCCCTCAGTGCCCTGTTGACGTGGCCCGCGGCAATCACCGGGATCTGGTGCACCCGGGCCAGGTCAAGCAGGTAATCGACGAACTTCTTTGCTCCAATATCGATCGTCGCGGCCCGGTGCCCGATGAGAAGCACCGGGTGGCGGGCACGGCCGATGACAGCCTGCACTATTGCCGGTTTTGTAATGACGGCCGCTTTTTTC
Source organism: uncultured Methanoregulaceae archaeon (assembly GCA_963717525.1). Classification (GTDB taxonomy): domain Archaea; phylum Halobacteriota; class Methanomicrobia; order Methanomicrobiales; family Methanospirillaceae; genus Methanoregula. The sequence continues at coordinate 704,456 of OY970343.1, read as the reverse complement.
GGGCCGGCAACCTCTGCGGTCTGCCAGGGATCGGCAGAAGTCATGGCATATCAGCGCTCCTCGGGTGATATGGGCTTATCATGCGTTAGCAGGGTCGGATCCGGGATGGGCCGTTCCTTCCAGTCAGACTGCGAAAGGATACGGGTGATCTCCCCTTTCAGGGTGACGGGAATATCAGCCGTCGTGCGTATGTAGCGCGGGATGTCATCGGGTATCGAGCCGTTGTGGCGCTGGTGCAGGTCGATATAATGTGTGAGTTTCATCGCCCGCCCCCGGGTCGTATCGTTGGGCCGCATGCAAAGTTTTGCGACCAGCACCATCGCCTCTTCCTTTGTCTCTGCTGCGACAAAGAGGTGCTCCGGTGCCGGGCCGGCATAGACCTCCTCTCCGGTCCGCTGGTCGTGTACATACCAGTCTGCATCATGATCGGCACGGCCCAGAAGCATTCGCCGGTACTTGGTCCCGTGCGGCCCGACCACCACCGGGATCCCAAGGCGCCAGAACCCGCTTGCTATCGCCGCTGCCTTCTGGGACATCGCGCCCCACGCCACGCCAACCGCACCGACACGGTTATGGACATAATCCGCGATTTCGGCATAGTTCCCGCGCAGGTTACGCCGGGCAAAGATGCTTGCAATCTTTATGGTCGCCCCAGCAATATGGGCATTTGCGACACAGGAACCGACGTTTACGATCCCCCCCGCGGTAAAACTTCCCGGGAATTGTTCGTACGGGGTTCTGCCGTCCTCGTCCCGGTACATCCCGATAGACATTGCGGCGCAGCCCGAGGTGCAGACAACGTACCGGCGCTTGGCAAACTCCACGCTCATCTCTGCAACCTCTTTTCCCCCGTTTGCAAAATTGGAGCAGCCTACAAACCCGACCACGCCCGGGATCTCGCCAAGCACAATAGGACCCCCGACATTACGGATCTCGATATCCTGGATCGCGCCCCTCCCGGTACGGATCACAAATTTCTCATTTTTTATCTTCTCTGCTGCCGCAGAGACAATCAATGAATGTACCGGAATCTTCTTTGTGCAGGCCTGCTCGCACCTGGCGCACCCCACGCAGGTTTCGTACAGGGCAGAAAGAAGCGAGAGATCGCCATCACCTGCTGCTTTCATTCCCTGCGGGATTGCAAGATCGTTGGGGCATGCCCTCTGGCAGAGCCGACACTGCGTACAGTCAGAAGCCTGTTCACGGATGGTCTCCGGGGAGATGGCTGTAGTGGCTTTTCTCCGGGCAGGCATAACAATACGGGCTACCCGTACTGCCACCTCGCCTGCCTTTTCCGGATCGAGAATCAGGACACCTTTCTGCCGGCCTGTTATAAGATCCGCAACAATGGCATCGGCCGGGTCATTTGTCCGGTCGGGAAGGCCCATGCAGTTCTTGTCTGACGTTGCAATGAATGGCGTCTCTACGGCTGAAGCCTCATAAAACGCATCGGTCCGGACACACTGCTCATCCACGACAATAACGTCGGGGATACCGCTCCGGATGTACCGGAGCTGCCAGGACATGGGCCCGATAATCTTCGCCCGCGGGGAGTACCTGCTTGCATCGATCGAGGTGCAGCAGATCCCCGTCACCTCAACCTGGTCTGAAAGACTCTCCCGGGAGAGATAATCGATAATGGCAACTGATGGAGGCACGTTGTGGCCGATCACAAGGATAACCGGTTTTGTGGTCTCGACCGTCCCCATGCCGAGTGCCGCAAGCGGGGCATCGGGGTCGGCTTTCGGGTACCCGAGGGCAGATATCTGCGCAAGATCGGCCACCTCCATACCCACCTGGTCGATCATACCGGCATGGAGCACCTTGCTCTCGAAATCAAGGGAATCGCCTTCCTGCCCGGTATGCGTCACCGCAAGAAGGGAGGTAATCTGGCTCTCGCAGTAATCGAGGACCGTTTCAAGATCGGCAAGAGTTTTCGGTTTTTCCCCGCACACAAGCCGGATCACCGGGGCCTCCACGCCGATCGCATTTCCGCCGGGGTCGATGGAACAGTCACGGCCGGCACGTTTAATCGCGTACGTTACCAGTTCACGCGCATGGCTCGTATGAGTGGCTGCACCGATACATGCGGCCAAAAGAACCGTGCGGGCCTGCTGGGCCGGGCATCGAAATACCGCAGGCTCCCTTTTTGGTGCCGGTAAGATCGCACTTGCCATACGTGCACAGGCAGCAGAGATCGCAGAATGGCATGTAGAACGGCTGGTACTTGGAAAGAAGTTTCCGATCCCAGGCCCGGAGTGTTGCAAGGGAAGGATATGGGGTCGGGCCCTCAGGTTCCGTCCAGTCCCCCGCAGACAGTTTTCCGATGGAGACCGAGAGATCCCGGATACGGCCAAAACCGGCATCCAGCTCTTTAATGGTAAGCGCTATCTTTTTTTCTGTCAACAGCAGCACAACCGGGGTACATTCTTAACTAAAATACAGGAATAAAGGATTATATTTATCGTACAGGTTTTTAACCGAATCGACTTGCCGACCGGGGCGCAGGAAGCGGTGACGGCAGCGATCATCCTGATCCTGCCTCCCCGTAACCAGCCTTCTCCATAAGTGTGCAGACGGAACGGTACGCCGGGGAACTCACCGGAATATCAAGAAGCGACCGGCCGGCGATGACCGATTCCTGCACCATGGAATCAAAGACGATCTTTCCCAGGTATTCCCGGCCGGTCTCCACCTGCGCCTTCGCCTCAAGGCCGGAGGGAAAGAGGCAGCCCCCGACCACAAAGAAACGATCAAACGCAATCCCGACCTCCCGGGTGATCCGGTCTGCACGCAGGACATGGGCGAAGGACTTATGCGAAGGGCCCATCACATCAAAGATATCGTTGACGGCTGCGGTGATCTTTCGGTTAAGATGCTCAAGGCCAGCCGGGGAATCGACCAGCACGTACCGGTAGTTTTTCGTGAGCACCCCAAGCGCTCCCTTGAGCGCGGCATCGGGCATGCAGTAACAGCCCTCGATCCACTTGGTCCCTACGGCGATCAGATCGAAGTGGCTGCCTTCGTAGAGCCCTTCCCGGAGCACCCGGTTCTCGATCCGTTCGACCGGGGCTATCCCGGTCATCGTCCCTCCTTTCTTAATGAAAGTATCCGTGACCAGTTCGGCGATCGTCTTTATGCCTTCCTTTTCAAGATCGACACCCACCATCTCGGCAAGGTTCTGGTCAGGATCGATATCCACAAGGAGAAACGGCGCCTCATCCTGTTCGAGGAAATATTTTGTCTGCATCGCGACAAAACTCGTCTTACCGGTTCCGCCCCGGCCCATCGTCACCAGGGTCTTCATGCGTGTCCCCCTGGAGCATCCCGAATAAGCGGCCGTGTTTGCAAATCCTGAAAAATCCGGTCAAGGATCCCGCTGATGGCACAGACTGCAGCCGAGTTTTGAAGGGTTTCGATTGAGTCCCCCGCGATACCCGCCCGAGTCACCGTCGCATCGAATGGGATCATGCCCACAACTGCAAGATCGCGGGTATGTGCAAAATCCCGTATAACCTGTTCCTGTCCGGCATCCATGATCCTGTTCCCGACAAGCGCAAGCCGGGGAATGCCAGCATCCTTTGCCATCCTCAGGATCCTTTCTGCGATAGCAAGTGATTGTCGGTGTGCGTCACTTACGACAAGCATCATATCAACGTTCTCCGCGGTCCCTCTCCCGATATGCTCGACACCGGCTTCCATATCAAGGACCACCATTTCGTCCCGCTCCACGAAAAGGTGGCGAAGCAGGGCGCGGATCATACTGTTTGCCGGGCAGGTGCAGCCGGCCCCCATCGAGGTCACGGTGCCCATGACCAGCAGGTGAGGCCCGGCCGGGGTCGGCACGGCATACTTCGATACCACATCATCGACCGTGAAGTTCAGGGAATAGACCCCGGGAAACGCAGTCCCGGTCTTTGCGGCAATAAGCCCCTCGTTTTTTGAGACCGGGACGATGGCCCCCGCCTCACGGGCGGAAAGCCCGAGCAGAAATCCGAGGTTGGGCGCCGAGTCAGCGTCAATGGTGAGGGTTGTATATCCGGCACGGGTGAGCAGGAATGCAAGGCTGCCGGCAACCAGTGTCTTCCCTGACCCTCCCTTCCCGGCCACTGCAATCTTCATGCCGTCCCCCCCGCTATTGCGGATATATAGGTGAAACCGGCATAATAATCCGGTTACGGTACCAACGTTCTGGGAATGCAGCACCCGCTTTCCGGAGCGTGTTTTTTTAGGAATTTAAAAATTGTGATGAATTTGTTTTTACGTTTTTTCTTTTTGGCATGCATGGAGCTGTATTTGAAGTATCGAGAATTTACCTTCGCCTCTTTTGTGGTACCCCACTATTAAAGAAGCTAAAAGACCAATAGTGTTGGAATTACGGTGGCTGATGGCTGAGTTAAGGATCATCGGGACTGCACACGTTTCCCAGAAAAGTGTCGATGAGGTCAAGGCTGCAATAGAGGAATTCCGGCCGGATATCGTGGCCATTGAGCTTGACCCGGCCCGGTTCTTGGCCCTCAAAAAACAGGCCCGTGATCCGACGGTAGATGATGTCCTTGAAGTAAAGAACTTTAACTCGCTCCTTGTCCAGTGGTTCCTCTCCTACCTCCAGCGGAAGATCGGGGTCGACGTCGGGGTCGAGCCGGGCGCCGAGATGAAGGCCGCCATCGCAGAAGCGGAGAGCCGCAACATCCCGGTCGCCCTTGTGGACCGCGACATCAGGCTCACCCTCCTGAGGTTCTGGAAATCGATGGGGATCATCGAGAAGATCAAGATGGTCTTTGCGCTGATCTACTCCATCGCGGAGGTGGATGGCGGTGAGGAGATCGATATCGAATCGCTCAAGGAGCAGAACATTATCGATGCGGTTATGGAGGAGTTTCGCAGGTTCTCGCCCAATGGCGCCCATGCACTGATAGATGAGCGCGATGCGTTTATCGCCCATCAGCTTGTTCTTTTAAAGGTGCAGCGGCCGGAAGCACGCATCCTTGCCGTAGTCGGCGCCGGGCACCGGCAGGGTATCACTACCTACGTCGAACAGCCGCAGACCCTCCCCCCGTTTGACGCGCTTACCAGGGAGCCGAAATCCTTTCCCTGGGCAAAAATATTCGGGTTTGCGGTCACCGGGCTTTTTGCCTTCCTGTTGGCCGCGATCGCCTTCTCCGGTGTCGGCCTGACGGTGCTTTTGTACGCGCTCCTCTTCTGGGTGATCATTCATGGAGTGCTTGCCGCAATATTTACCCTCATCGCCGGTGGCCACCCGTATTCCGCCCTCACCTGTTTTGGGGTGGCATGGATGACCTCCTTAAACCCGCTGCTACATGCGGGATGGTTTGCCGCGTATGTGGAGGCGAAGGTACGAAAACCGCCAGTATCAGATTTCCGGAGAATCTACGAGACCGAATCGATCCGGGAGATGTCACGTATACCGCTCTTCAAAGTCGTACTTGTAGCAGCACTTGCAAATATAGGGAGCCTGATTGGGACCGTTCTCTATTTTATCCTCGTTTTCCCGCTGCTCCACATCGACCCCGGGACAGTGATATCTGCCGGTCTCCATAACATGTATACCTGGGCAACCGGGTTGATCTAAAATACTATTTTTAACCTGGCTTTGGCTGCCAGATACAATCCGGCCGAAAACCCGCCATTTCTTCACCGGAGGAATATCCGGCAACCACACATCAACTACCGAGAGTTCCTTTACCCTCCTCTTGAATAAATCCGACAGAAGGTCGTTTTTCCGGAAGGCCGAACGAATGAAAAAGAAGGTTCAGGATTTTTTCCTGTACGTCATAATGCCGATCGAGAAAGTTCCATTTGGTTCAATGGTCGTAAAAAGGGCGCTGGTAGCACCGTTCTCATCGGTCCGGATCAGTGTCAGAGTGTTTCCATTAAGAGTATAATTTCCTGAGTATGAGCCTGCACTGTTCCGGAAATCCATAGTACCGTCAGTATGCAAAACAATCACACTGGAAGGGCTGTTGATTCCGGTATAGGTGCCCGCAGGACCGGCGGTCGTGCAACCGCCGGCGAACAGGAGGGATAAAAGTGCTGCACATAAGAGTATATTCAGACCACATCCGAAGAACTGCATAATTTACGGTGCAGTGTTGTTCACGATCCGCTTTCTAGTTTCGTAAAATACGTCCCGGCCGACACCCATGATCGTTACGGGTCACGGGTAACGGTCCTTTCCATACAGGCCTTGATCTCCTGGTCGATCCAGTCCTGCACTACCAGTTTCATCTGCTGCGGGGTGAGGCCGGATCTGCACCGGATCCGGATCTCAATTTCGAGCAGATCGAGGAGAGGCTGTACCGTGCGGAAATACGCGTCAGCACCGGCAAATCCTCCGGCCTGCTCGATATGAATCATGATGAGCTCGTGGAGGTGTGCAAACTCCCCGGTCATATCGATGATCTGTTCCAGGGTCATTCCGGGGATGGCATCCCGAGAAACAGGAGGGCAGGGATCCGTAGTGACATTCTCATAGGAGGTGTGGGAAGGTTCTTCATTCACTGTGTTTTCACCGGTGTCGTTGTGTTGCCGGTTGCCTGAATCCGCGTCCATTCTCCTGTCCTCATGCCCATGGTGCTTATGTATACCAGAATGGCTCGATCCTGTGCCAATAAATAGGTTATCTTCGTGATCAGTGAGGATCTTTTTGTCAAAGAGATTTTGGATCAATCCACGTGGTGTCCGTTACGCAACCGGATCCCCTGCGCCGCAAGAAAACCCGTTGAGAACGCGGCCTGGAGATTGAAACCTCCCGTGTCGCCATCGATGTCGAGCACCTCCCCAGCAAAATAAAGCCCGGGCACCAGTTTTGATTCCATAGTTTTGGGATGCACTTCCGAAAGCGCAATGCCCCCCCGTGTTACCATCGCAACAGAAAGATCACCCACGGCCGAGACTTCCAGCGGACATTCTGTTAGCATGCCGATCAAACGATTGCGGCCGGCAGCAGTCAGGTGAGCACCGGGTACTGTCAGCCGGAATCCCGGCCAGCTCGGGAAGAATCCGGGAAAGCCGTTCGGGAACACCCATACCGGCAACAATGGTCTTGATCGTTTTTGACGGGGCACGGTTAATGGCATCAAGGACCTCCCGCGCTGCATCTTCTCGCTTTACCGGACCGGCGCATGAGAGCCGGATCTCATCTCCTGCCCTAATGTCTCGGGAACGATCAAGGATACCAGGGCCGGAGAGGCCGGTATGCGTGAAAAGCACGTCACCCTCACTTTCAATGATTTTGTGGTTTTTCCGCCAGACCGAGAACGGTAACCCGGGAAAGGTCATACCGGCCAGGGAGGAAAACGGGAAATTTTTTATAATGAGCGGGGCGAGCGCCGGGCCGATCCTCATGATCGAATGGCCCAGGGATGCCGCAATCCGGTAACCGTCGCCGGTTGATCCTGTACTCGGGTACGATGCCCCGCCGGTAGCAAGGACAAGGTTCTTTGAACGCACCCTCAAGCCAGCAGTCTGGATGACAAAACCAGGATTCATAGAATCGACTCTCTGGACAGGTTCCCCGCACCGCACGAGAACGCCCCGGCTTTCGCACTCGTGGATCAGGATATCGCAAACCTCACCGGCGTTCCGGCTTACCGGGAAAACCTTGCCGCCCGGCATAATCTCGAAAGAAAGGCCGCGATCTTCAAAAAAGCGAAGGAGCGCCCGGTTGGTAAAAGATAACAGTGCCGGCCTGATAAACTGCCTGTGAGAGCCGTACCGGGGAAAAAATGATCCCATCTCACCGTCATGCGTGATGTTGCACTGGCCGGTCCCGGAAATCCTGAGCTTTTCCCCGGGCCTAGGGTTCTTCTCCAGCAGGAGCACGCTGGCCCCCGGCGCCGCCGCATGGATCGCGCAGAAAAGGCCTGCTGGGCCGGCACCAATAACGGCGGTATCGTACTGCTCCACGGGACACCTGCAAGGACTATCTTGCTTTTCAGGCAGATGAACCTTGCAACATATACGCGTGTCCAACTCTAATAGGGAACAGAGAATCGTCCCTGGTATTATATAAGACAAACAAAAAAACTGGTTTCAATGGCACTTTTTCCGGAACCATTCGGCATAATGCCGGCGCAGTTCTTCGGATTCTTCCGGGGTGAAATCCTTCTTTTTATGGGCATGGAGGTGTTTTTCCATCTGCCGTATGATATGCTCGGCATCATGGTAATCCCCAACCTCCAGATAGGCAGGCACCCGGGCAACCTCGTAGGCATGGCCGCAGGCCGGGCAGAGTTTCCATTTCTGGTACCGGTCCACGTACGTAAACGTTTTGCACCCCGGACACCGGAGGATATGGTACATAAACATGAGGTCATCAGTTCATCCTCTATAAAAATATATTGACATTATGGTTCAGGCATAATAGGTTTCTTAACTGCCCTGGCAGAAACGGAGGTGACGAGATCCTATGAAGAGGGATTGCCCGGGTTCTCTGCCAAGAAACAAAAACCAAACGAAACCCCTATATCGGGAGATCAACCCAATAGAACGAGTACTATGGAAAATATTGTTGTCACAGGTATCCGGGGGCTCCCGTTGATCAGGGCCGGTGATAATATCCCGGCAATGATCTGTGAGCGGGTAAAGGTGGAAAACGGTGATATTCTCTCTCTTGCCTCGACTGTGTATTCTAAAGCCAAAGGGTTCACAAAATCCCTCGCTGATATCACGCCGTCAAAGCGGGCACTGCACCTTGCGGAGCTCAACAAGGAAGATCCCCGGTTTGTTCAGGCTGTGATTGATGCCTCGAAAGATATCATCATGGAGTACCCGTTTATTCTCTCCGAACTCCCGTTCGGCCATATCGGGGTCCGTGCGGGTGTCGACCAGAGCAATATCGATGACGGCATGGTAATCTTCCTTCCTCCCGACCCCATGCATGCGGCGGCGCAGGCTCAGGGAGGAGATCCGGCAGCTCACCGGAAAAAAGATTGGTGTGATCATCACGGACACCTGCGGGCGCTCGTTCCGGCGGGGGCAGACCGGGCACGCTATCGGGTGGAGCGGGTTTACGGCCATCCGGGATTTCCGGGGGGATGTTGACCTCTTCGGCCATGAACTCAAGATCACGGAGGAGGCAGTAGTGGACGAGATCGCGGGATTTGCCAACTTTGTCATGGGGGAGAGCAACAACGGCGTCCCGGCGGTACTGTTCCGCAACTGCCAGCCCTGGACCGGGCATGATGACCTCTATTTCTCGAAGACCGAGGATATTACCAGAAAACTGCTCAAAGAACACTGCCCCTCGTGAGGGAAAAAAGCGGATCCGGTCCGTTCATGGACCGGAGTTATGCATGTGTTGAATACAGGAGATTGAAGACCATGACGATGATCCCGACAACGGCGGCGATTGCCATGACCGTTATGGGACTGATATGTATTGCCCGCCGGTCTTCGCTCTCGTAATAGTTGACGAGACCTGCCGATGAAAGTAACCTTCCGCCTTGTTTCTTTGCCATGCAAATATATTTCATTTTTCGATATATAAAAGAGAGTTACGGTACCCGATGAAATCCTCACAGGTCCTCTCCGGTCAGGCGCTGGTGGGCGAGGAGCTCGCGCTCCGGCCGGTCGACATTGTGATCGAGAAGGGCCTTATCGCTGCGGTCGAAGAGACCTCCCGGGCCCCCCCGGTCTGGATCTGCCCGGCTTTTTTTGACGCCCATACGCACTTGGGCGACACTATTGCCATGGACTGCGGAAGTACCGGGGATCTGGTCAGCATGGTGGCCCCCCCCGATGGCCTTAAGCACCGGCTTCTTTCTGCCGCATCACGGAAAGATCTTGTCGCCGGGATGCGGGCGTCCGTCACCGGCATGATCCGGTCCGGGACGTTCGGCTGCGCGGATTTCCGGGAGGGGGGGAGAGATGGAGTGAATACGCTCCGGGATGCGGTTGCAGGTCTCAACTTTCAGCCCGTTATCTTCGGGAGGGAAGGGGGAGAAGAGACTGCAGACGGTCTCGGGGTGAGCAGTACCCGTGATGTACCTGGGGTAGAGCGGCAGGTAAGGGCGGCCCGGAACGCGGGAAAAAAAATCGCGTTCCATGCGGGCGAACGTGACAGCGGTGACGTTGACGCTGCGCTTTCGTTCGAACCGGATCTCCTCATCCACATGACCCATGCGACAAAAAAACAACTCCGGGCGTGCGCGGATCTGGAGATCCCGATTACTGTCTGCCCCCGTTCCAACTGGGCGCTGGGCGTGACCTCATCGGCACGGTATCCCCCTATTCATGCCATGATCGAAGTCGGGTGCACGGTGATGCTTGGCACGGACAACGTGATGTTTGTTCCCCCGGATATGTTTTCGGAGATGGCGTTTGCATCGATCGTATACCATCTCCATCCAAAGGCTGTCCTCTGGTCTGCTGTTGCAGGATCGCAGCTCACCGGATCGTCCTTTTTTATCCGGAAAGGAGCCCGCGCTGCCCTTTTTACGCTTGATCCAATCCAGTCTGCGCTTTTTTTCAGCCGCGATCCCATAACATCGCTGGTAAAGCGCGCACAAATGGGAGAAATCGGGAATAACGTTTTTAATTTGAAAACTCAATAAAAATGGCATGTTTGTTTTGGGTGATGCCATTGTTTACTAACATACTTGTTGCCATCGATGGTTCAAAAGCGAGTGATCAGGCGATCGAACGAGCCGTCGACGAGGCAAAGGTATGGAATGCAAGGCTCCATGCCGTTTACGTGGTAGAGACCGGCCTCTTCTCATCACTCCCATCAGATAATACCGTAGAAATCATGTACCGCGTGCTTGAGAACGAGGGTAACTCCGTTCTTGATAAAGCAAAGAAGACAGCGGCAAAAAGCGGGGTGGCCCTCATGACGCACATGAAACAGGGTCATGCCGGTACCGAGATCATTACTCTGGCTAAGAAAGAGAAGGTGGATCTCATTGTTTCCGGTTCCCACGGGAAGAGCAAGACCGATAGCATCCTTCTGGGAAGTGTCAGCACCTACATTACCACGCACAGTACGGTCACGACCATGGTGGTGAGATCATAACGGACATGCTTGTTAAGGACTACATGACTTCCGATGTCGTCCATGTAGATATTCCCGGCAACCGCGACGATGTCCTCAAGATCCTCAAAAGGACCGGAATCTCGGGTGTGCCGGTGCTCAAGAACAAGAAACTGGTCGGCATCATTACCAGAAAGGATCTGCTTCGCAAGCCCGAAGAGACCCAGCTGGGGCTTCTCATGGCCTCAAAGCCGGTCACGATAGGGCCTGATACGGACATCGGCGATGCCGCCCGGCTGCTGGTCACGCACCGGATCCGGCGACTGCCGGTGGTCGAGGATAACAAGCTGATCGGCCTGCTCTCGGTTGCCGACCTGATTCACGCGATAGCCCAGATGAAGATAAAAGAGGAGATCAAGGATTCCTACATGAGCACAACCTTTGCACTCTGGGAAGACACCCCTCTCCCGCTCGTAGGCCGTGTCATGGAGATCTCAGGAGTGGACGCTATCCCGATCTTAAATTCCGACAGCGTGCTGCAAGGTATCATCTCGGAGCGCGACCTTATCAGGAATTCGAGCATCGAGGATTCGGTGGGAGTCAGTGACTTCTCCAACGGCACCGATGATGATGAATGGACATGGGAGAGCATCCGGGATAATCATACGATAAGTTTCGGCATCTCCCGCGTGCAGCTGCCCAACAGGCCGGTAAAACTTGCCATGGTCAAGAATGTTGTTGCCGTCCCCAAGAATTCGGAGGTCAGCGAGTGTGCGCTCAAGATGCGCAGGTCACGGGTCGACCAGCTTCCGGTGATCAACGGGGACAAGCGCCTCGTTGCCATGCTCTATGACCGGGATCTTATCAAAGTCCTCTGCAAAGATGACGCAGAATAACAACCTTTAAGTTTTCAGGTGTCATCTTATACCATAAAACGCTTTTAATTGATTTTTGGCGTTCATTTGTTTTTGAGGTGTGATATGCCTGAACAGTACCAGGAATCTATGACAGGGACAACAACGGTGGGTCTGGTTTTTGCCGGAGGGGTGATCCTTGCCACGGAAAAACGTGCGACCATGGGTTATATGATCGCAAGCAAGCGTGCAAAGAAGGTTTACCAGATTGCCGATAGGATTGGCATGACCATAGCCGGTGGTGTCGGTGATGCCCAGCAGCTGGCCCGGATCATTACCGTCGAATGCAACCTGTATCAGATTCGCAGGTCGCGGGCGATCACGGTCGGGGCCGCGTCAACCCTGCTCTCCAATTATTTAAACCAGAACCGTTATTTCCCGTATTATGTCCAGCTGCTCGTCGGGGGTATAGACGAGCATGGGCCGAGTGTCTACTCGGTCGACGCCATGGGCGGAGCAACCAAGGAAGAGGACATTGTCTCGACCGGTTCCGGTTCACCTATGGCCTACGGTGTTCTGGAAGACCGTTACCAACCGGGCATGAACGAGGACGAAGCCATCGAGCTGGCGGTCCGCGCCCTGCGGTCTGCGATGAAACGCGATGCCGGATCCGGTGAAGGGATCCATGTTGTGGTCATTACCAAGGACAGGTATCAGGCACTTGACGAAGACCAGCTCAAGAAATACCTTGTCAAAAATTCCGCATAATCTCTTTTTAGGACGTTCATTGTTATGTTGATTGAAGATCGGCTCAAAGAGCTCAGGGATAAAATAAACGAACGGGTGCCCGCGGGCATCAGGGTTACTGAAGTTGAATTCGAAGGGCCAGAACTGGTAATCTACACTGATGATCCCAAGCGGTTTGCTGATGAAGCTGACCTGATCCGGGTGCTTGCCCGGGACTTACGAAAACGCATCGTCGTCCGTCCCACCATCCTCGAAGACCCCGAGAAAGCAGCAACCGAGATCCGGGCAGTGGTGCCGGAGTCCTCCGGTATAACGGATATCTTTTTTGACCCGGACACCGGGGAGGTTCTCATCGAGGCAGAAAAACCTGGCGTGGTCATCGGGAAAAACGGGATCACCCTGCGTGAGATCACCAAGCACATCGGCTGGACACCCAAGGTCGTCCGCACCCCACCTATCGAGAGCAGTACCGTAAAACAGGTCCGCCAGTACCTGCGCTCAGTCAATGAGGAGCGTAAAACCTTCCTGCGTACGATTGGGCGGCGCATCCACCGCGACATCCCGGGACGCGACGAGGCAAACAAGGATGCAACCCGGAAAGACCAGTGGGCACGGGTTACTACCCTTGGCTGTTGCCGCGAGGTCGGCCGGGCTGCATTTCTGCTCACCACCCCGGACAGTCGCGTGCTCATCGATTGTGGGGAAAAACCCGACAACTCAAACGGCACACCGTACCTCTACGTCCCTGAAATCCATCCCCTCGCCCAGCTCGACGCAGTGGTCCTTACGCACGCCCACCTCGACCACTGTGCGCTGATCCCCCTCCTTTACAAGTACGGGTACGAAGGCCCGGTCTACTCGACCCCGCCGACCCGTGACCTCTCCGCGATGCTCCAGCTGGATTACTTGGATGTCATCAACAAAGAGGACCGCAAGATCCCCTACAGCTCAAACGAGGTCAAGACCTACATCCGGCATTCGATCACCCTCAATTATGGCAGCGTCACCGATATTGCCCCCGATATCAAGCTCACCTTCCATAACGCGGGCCATATCCTTGGTTCCGCGATCGCACATTTCCACATTGGCGACGGATTGTACAATATTGCCTTCACCGGGGATTTCAACTACAGCAAAAGCCGTCTTTTTAATCCGGCCATCAACCAGTTCCCCCGGCTTGAAGCACTCTTCATGGAGAGCACATACGGCGGTTCAAACGATTTCCAGCCGGCACGCTCGGATGCAGAACTGAAACTCTACGAGACCATCAACAAGGTACTCTCACGCGGCGGCAAGGTGATCATCCCCGCATTTGCTGTCGGCAGATCGCAGGAAGTCATGCTCGCTCTCGAAGAGGGCATGCGCCTCGGAAAGATCCCGCATGTCAAGATCTACCTCGACGGCATGATCCGCGAGGCGACGGCGATCCATACCACCTACCCGGAGTACCTCAACAACGATCTCCGCAATCTGATCTTCCGGGAAGGGATGAACCCCTTCCTTGCCGAGTGTTTCCAGCAGGTAGACTCATCCGAGCTCCGCGAGAAGGTGATCAACGGCGATCCCTGTGTGATCATATCCACCAGCGGCATGCTTAACGGCGGCCCGGTCATGGAATACCTCCTCAACCTTGCAGAGGACGAGAAGAACGCGCTCGTCTTTGTCGGTTACCAGGCTGACGGAACGCAGGGCAGGCGCATCCAGAAAGGATGGCGCGAGGTGCCTCTGGGCCGGAAAGGCACGATCACTATAAACCTCGAGATCGATACCATCGACGGGTTCTCGGGGCACTCCGATCGCCGGCAGCTGATGAATTACATCGGCCAGATCCAGCCGCGGCCCGAGAAGATCTTCTGTATCCACGGCGACGAGAACAACACCATCGATCTTGCCAGTTCCATCTACAAGCGTTACCACATCCAGACGCACTCGCCGATGAACCTTGAGACGTACCGCATGGTATAGCCCGGACCGTTCGATGAAGGCATACCTTCTTGTTGTCTGCCTGGGCGTCTTTGCGGTGATGGCACTCTCGAATGCCATTGTGCCGGTCCTTCCGGCGTTTGCCACCGGGGCTGCATGGGAAGGTGCCATCTACGCCGCATATTTCCTGGGGGCTTTTTTCTCAACTCTCCCGGGGGGAATCCTTTCCGACCGATACGGCCGTACACCGATCATACAAGCCGGCCTTGGGCTGACCGTGATAGGCGGCGCACTGCTTTTCTGCACTACCGGCCCGCTGACGGTAATTGTACTGCGGCTGGCCGAAGGGCTCGGTGCCGGCTTCTTCATCGCTGCCGGAATGTCGTATATCAACTCGCAGCCGGATCACACCCGTATGAGCGGCTATTACCTTGCGATGCTCAACTTCGGGCTCGTTCTCGGGCTTGCTGCATCCGGCTGGCTTGCCGTGCGGTTTATGCAGCCGGCTCTCGGGATCGGGGTTTTTACTGCACTCTCACTGGCTGCACTGGTTGCGAGTCTTGTCTTCCGTGAGACGACGCCACCGCCCTCACGGCCGGATGGCGGTCACCGGAAACCTGCTGTGAGCCACAGCGGAAAGGAGTTCCAGGAGGTTGCTGCACTTGTTATCTCCCATGGCCGGCTGTGGTATTCAGCGATCATCCTTGTCGGTATCACCGGAGTTGTCGCTTCACTCTACCCGGCATTTTCCGGTGAACCGGCGGATGTACTCGGTTTCTGGATCGCGGGGATGAGCGTGACGACCATTATAACCGTCCTCGTTATCTCCCGGTTTCCGGTGCCGGCACTACCAGCCATCCGGTGGTCGGCAGTATTCATGATCGGGGGGGTTCTTCTCGCGTATATATCCCCACTCGGGTTCATCGTGCTTGGCATCCTTGCCGGGATCGTGATGGTCGCCCAAATGACGGCCCTTGCCGGAGAGCAGGATTGCCAAGGGCGGGTTATGGGCCTCTTTTCGACCTCCAGTTACCTAGGCATGACGATCCTTCCTTTTATTGCCGGAATCGTTGCTGCGGGTGCGGGGTATCCTGATGCATTCCTCGTGACGGCTGCCCTTGGCGGGACGGTAGCCCTGTCGATCTGCGGCTGGCACAGCCATTGTCCTCAACCGGCGCAGTAAAACCTGCCTTATCTTGCCCAGTGCCTGAATAAACAATAGATTCATCTGTTTTAAGAGAGAATTTTCGGTTATGCAGACGAGCGCAAAAGTGGGCATCCTGATTCTTATCGTTCTCTTCCTCATCCCGGCAGTGGCAGCTGAGGATGCCATTGAATGGTACACAAAGGCCCAGAACTCGGCAGCGAACGGGGATTATGCGGACGCGGTGACCTATTACAACAACGCACTCGCACTTAATCCCACCTATGATGCAGCGTACGCCGGGGAGGCAGCGGCGCTCAATGCGTTGGGCCAGTACTCCGCTGCTCTCACCGCTGCAAACCAAGCGGTTGCCATACGCTCAAGCCCGACTGCACTCGGAGCCCGGGCAGATGCTCTTTTCTCTCTCGGCCAGTATAACGACGCAATCGGGGCCTACACCAATTACACTTCGGTCGTCTTCAACCAAGCCTCTGCTTATTGCAACCTTGCCTATTCGTATGTGCAGGTGAACAACACCGCCCAGGCGCTCACTGCCTATTCCCAGTGCACAAACCTCAACCCCAATGATCCGCTGGTCTGGAACCAGATCGGTCTTTTGGACATGTCCCTTGGCCAGTATTCAGACGCTCTCACCGCGTTTAACACGGCAACTAGCCTGACAACCAAGAATGCACAAATCTGGAACAACAAAGGTGAGGCGCTCGTTGCGCTGGGCCGGTTCCAGGATGCACTCCCCTGCTTTAACACCGCGCTCAGCCTGGACCCCACGTACACCGCAGCGCAGGTGAACCTGAATGCAGCCATGGGTATGGGGCAGATCTCTGTAAGTACCTATACACCCACACCCACGCAGGCGCCCTGGTATCTTGGCGGGATTACACCCACGAGCGCAACCCCGACCCCGGTTGCAACCTTTGCGATCACCGTCACGCAAACTGGGCAGACAACTACAACACCCCCGGCAACGCAGCAAACGCCGGTCCCGACCCGTACCACGTTTACTCCATTGTCACCGGTCCCGGTCCTTGCGGGCCTAGGTGCTGCTGCAGTGCTCCTTGCATTGAGAGGGAAAGGAAAGAACCGGTGACCGGACTGAATTCTCTTTTTTCGATACGAAACGAGTGTTTGATCTGTTGCCGGGCCGTAAAGATGGAGGCATGCGACAGCATATCCCGGGGCCGGTTTCGGGCACTGCATCACTAAGGTACCCCACTCGACCGGAAACCTCCATCGTAAAGAAAGAGAAAAATAGGTGGATGTACATCCAACAGTCACATGTACTTCAAACCGTTGGATGTACATGTGACAAATCCGTTCAGGATTTTTCGTGCTCATGGACGGTTAGGAGCTGCCCCTTAATGGTCTTAAAAAGTGCAACACGCGAAAAGATCTTCACGGTATCCCGATCGAAAAAACCGTGACTTATTATACAGAACTGCGTGAACCATATGCCCGCATGATCCGCAGGTAGATGTCCGCAGCCTTCTCAAGCGAGGATACGGTGACCCGTTCGTTGGTCCCGTGCAGTGTGGCAAGCTCGCCCGGGCCGTATTCGATCACCCGGAATCCCGCAAATCGCAGGTGACGGGCATCGCTTGCCGCCCACTGGAGGATGGGAGAGACCGGCCTTCCCTGTACAACTTCCACCTCCCGGCAGACCAGGGACACGAAATCGCACGCGGGATCGGTGAGCGATGGTTCATGCACAGTCTCCTTTACGATGGCTGCATGAGAGGAATGCGCCATAATCTCCGGGATAAGGTCGTGGATGCTGCATCCCCACGGGATACGCATTTCGAGATCGAGATCACAGTGCTGGGCGACAATATTAACCTTCTCTCCCCCTGCAATAATGCCCGGGTTAAACGTCACACGTTCAAGGATCTCGCTACCCTTCTCCATCCGGAACTCCTCAGCAAATACCCTTGAAGAGGTCCTGATAATATCCCGGAGGTCCACATTCAGGGGGAATGTCCGTTCGTGGAGGCCGTTTACATAATCAAGCAGCCTTATTGCTTCCATCACTGCGCTTACCCCGACAATTGGGTACAGTGAACCGTGGCCGGGCGTGCCGGTAAATCTGAGTTCCAGACGGCAGAGCCCTTTCTGGCCGATGCACGGGTGGAGGGCAGGGCTCGGCTCGGCGATCAGGCAGTCACAGGGGTTCAGCATATTTTTTTCAAGCAGGTATCGGATTCCGTATTCACCCCCGGTTTCCTCGTCGCAGACAAACACAAGGGTGGCCGGAAGGGCTTCTCCCGCCTCTGCCAGTGCATCGCATGCCGAAAGGATCGCCGCACAACCGCCTTTCATATCGCTCGATCCCCGGCCCCAGACATACCCGCTTTCTATGGCGCCGGAGAACGGGGGGTGAGTCCAGCCTTCATCAAGGGCCGGGACCACGTCAACGTGCCCGCAGAGCATGAGCGGTCGCAGGTTCCCCGTTGTCATTAGGTTGCACCTCCCGCCCGGCATACAGATCACCTTCGACCCGATGCCCCGTTCTTCGAGGAAATTCCTGATGTATTCAATGGGCCCGTAGGTATCTCCCGGTGGGTTCTCGCTTTTGAGCGAGACAAGGTCCGAGCAGATCTTCTGGGGCTCAATCATGGCGATTCTCCGTTCTCATCAGGCCTTTTTCTGCGAGAGGAATTCTGCAAAGAGCCGGGAGAGCGATGCGTCCTCGTACAGGCTTTTCAGGAACTCCTGCTCGAAAAATTCGTCAATGATAATGAAGAAGAAACTGGTCGGTACGGCCTGCCTGCTGTCCGGGTCGGGGACGATCCGGAAACTCCGGTAGCTCGCGGGATCATCCGGATCATAAATGATCTGCCAGAGTGCAGGCAGTTTTGCAAATTTTTCCGGACGGTTCTCCTTGAGCCATACCATAAACGCGAGGAAATGAACGCGATCTCCCTTTTTTTCCTCGTCGATACGCCAGCGCATGTACTCTGCGCCCATGATATTTTTCGGTGACTGGTAATTGTACGCGTAGATGCTGCAGGTGTAGTCGATATGGGCGAGGGCATCGACAAAGAAGAAGTACAGGATCTTATCAAAAAGCGACGTATCGTGAAGGATCAGGGATTTTTCGTAAAGGTGGGAAAGGACATGGACATACTCATTGTCAGTGGTCATACAATCCTAGTGTATGCCGGAATTGTAAATAAAGCCCCGTAAACATACTTCCTTTCAGGTATGCCAACGTCCGGTATCTCAAGTCCCGGGGGTGGACGTGCGGATTCACTTGAAAAAAGGTTCGCGTTGTTCAACAGCCTGCCGGAACAGCGCTTCGAGCTCCGCACCTTTTTTTCCCCGGACCGTGATATGGTTGTCCGCCCGCAACAGGCAGGGTTTGAGTTTGCCATCCGAGGTAACCCGGAGCCGGTTGCAGTATGCGCAGAATTCGGTGTTGTGGAGCGGGCGCACGACCTCGACCTCGGCACCGTCAAGACAATACTTTTTCCTGTGGTGCATCCTGCGCGTGAGGACTTCACTCGAACGTGAGGCAAGCATCGCTTCGACACCCCGCAGGTCGCCATGATAATCGCAGTCTTTGAAATGCATCAGTTCGATGAGCTGGAGAACGAGATCTCGGTTCCCACGTACGTACCCGAGGAAGTCGTCGATCTCGTTGTCGTTGATCCCGCACAGGACCACCATGTTGAGTTTGACCGGGGTAAGGCCCGCTTTGAGCGCCGCATCGATCCCGGCAAGCACCTCGCCCAGCCGGTCACTCCCCGTGATCCGCTTGTAGGTGTCGGGGTTCAGGCTGTCGAGGCTGACATTGACCCTGCGGAGCCCGGCGCTTTTGAGATCCTCTGCCATGTCCCCAAGCAGTATGCCGTTTGTCGTGAGGGACGATTCGATCCCCCGGGGGACGGCCCGGATGATCTCGAGGATGTCCGGCCGGATAAGGGGTTCTCCCCCGGTAAATTTGATACTCCGGATCCCGAACTTTGCCGCGACGTTCATGATCCCGATAATCTCCTGTGCGCTCATCTCCGCATCCGGGTTCTTCTCACCTTCGGCATGGCAGTAGATACAGGAAAGATTGCACCGGGACGTGAGGCTGATGCGGAGGTTTGTCACTGGTCGTCCATAGGAATCCCTGAGCGTCGCGGTCGCGGGCATGTCGGTTCAGCCTTTGAAGTTCTTTGCGATGATATAAATTTCCGTACTTCCCTTGCGGGTAGCCTTCGTGGAGTATGTTTTCACTACGTAGAAGTGCTCTTTTATCATGCCGAGAAGTTCCGGAAAGTCCGCACCCTGAAACGATTTGATCACAAAGTTCCCGCCAATCTTTAACACGTTGCAGGCAAATAAAAGGGCCTCTTCGCCCAAGGCGATGGCCCGGGCCTGGTCGTAGCTCTTGTGGCCCGAGAGTTTTGGGGAGGCATCGCAGACAACGACACTGACCGTGCCAAGCATCTGCTGTGCCCGCTGTTGGATGGCCCGCTCAGTCAGGTCTCCTTCAATAGTCTCGATGCCATCAAGGGCAGCGATAGGATTTAAGTCAATTCCAAGGACCCGGCCATCAGTGAGCGTGCGAAGCACCTGGAGCCAGCTCCCGGGAGCTGCACCAATGTCGATGATATTATCGTCACAGCGGATGATGGCAAACTTTTCCTGGATCTCGATCAGTTTAAAGGAAGCCCGGGAGCGGAACCCTTCATGTTTTGCCCTGATATAAACCTTGTCCCGTGACCATTGCGAACCCATGCCATTCCACCTGAAATCTGAAAATCTAACCCAAAACGCTATAATTAAAGTATGACGATATACTGTATAATACAGTTGTTAAGGGGAAAGCGATGTTAAAAGCAACCATTGACGCAGATATATTCCGGGAGGCCATTGAAGCGATCTCGGCACTCGTTCCCGAGTGCCGGCTGCACACAGCGGAAGATGGTATCTCCACCCGGGCAGTGGATACCGCCAATGTCGCCATGATTGCATTCACGCTGAAAAAAGAGGCGTTTGATACCTTCAGGGCCACGAAAAGCGAGCTTGGTGTTGACATCTCCAAGATGAAGAACATCTTCAACATGGGCGGTAAGGGCGACCTTATCAGCCTTGAACTCGCGGACAATGCCCAGAAAATGGCCGTGAGCGTCCACGGATACCACTACTCGATCACACTCCTGGACACGAACACCATAAGGAAAGATCCCAATTCCCCCACCATCAACCTCCCGGGGAAAGTTGTGATCTCCGGAGAAGATCTCAACAACGCGATCAAGGCGGCTGCCGTCATATCAGATAAGATTGCGATGGGCATCAATCCCAAGGACCAGACTTTTTACATGGTTGCCGAGGGAGATACCGATCATATCCAGCGCGAGTTCGGTAAAGATGAACTCAAGTCGCTCTCCCCGGTTGAGGCGCGCTCACTCTTCTCCCTTGACTATTTGAGGGATATGGGCAAGGTGATGTCACGGGCTCCCGAAGTCGAGATCTGTCTCGGCGTGGATCACCCGGTCCGGTTCTCCTTTGATATTGCGGGCGGCAACGGGCACGTGGAGTACCTGCTTGCGCCCCGCATTGAGGCTGACTGAATGGAGTTTGTGCCTTCCGGCAAGGAACTTTCCCATTTTCCGTTTTTAAAAAAAGCCCAGGATCCCATCAGGTCCCGGTTTGCCTCCCTAGGTACGCTTCTTGGTACGCAAAAAGGCCACACTCTGGTTTCGCATGCGGTTGTCCGGATAAAGGAAGCAGTATCCCAGAAGAAGACCCGTGCGCCCGAAGTCCACGACTCACCTGAGGATGAGATCGCCGCGTATGCTCTCGCACGGATTATCGTTTCCTGCGTCAACGACAAACAGCTGATCGACAGGCTCACCCGGCACGAGGCCGAGCGAGCCTACTATTTTCTGGTAAACGAAGAAGAGTGGAACAGCCGTTATGTGCAGGACGGCGGCGAGTATTCTCGTTTGTGGGTAGCAATTGCTGACGAAATGGGTATCAGGATCACACAGGACCGGATGCCGGTTCCCGATTACGTGGAGCTGGTCGCTCCCTTGCACGATGACCGGTACCGGCTTGTCAACCGGCGCGTTGAACGGGGAGTTGTTGCAATAGACAAGAACGAGCGCTACGAACTTTTAAGGGAACGAATCCGCGTACTCCTGCGCCGCGATCTTCCGCACCGGGTGCCAAAAGAGGTCTGCGAACAGCTCGCTCCAAAGGCTGCGGAGATCAAGAAAATATATCAGGAACAGATGCTCCGGCAGTTCGGCAAAGTCGAAGAGGGCGCTTTTCCTCCCTGCATGCAGGCGCTTATCACCGCACTTGCGGCGGGCACCAACCTCACGCATGCCGGCCGTTTTTCGCTCACCGCGTTCCTCCACAACATCGGCATGAACACAACCGGGATCGCGGAGCTCTATGCCCGCTCCCCGGACTTCGATGTCGAGAAGACCATGTACCAGGTCGAGCATATCACCGGGCGCGGAGGGACGGGGACCGAATATACGACCCCCGCATGCGCCGCGATGCAGACAACCGGCCTCTGTGTCCACCGCAATGCACTCTGCGAACGTGTCAGTCACCCGCTCAGTTACTACAAGGCAAAAAAATCACGGATCCCCCGGCGCCTGCCCGTGCCGGAGAATAAAGGACCGCAACCCAACGGCAATCCTGACACTTCTCAAAAGATTTAAAATCGCAGATTCATTCAGGCTATTTTCTCGTTGACCATATATCCTGCCCCGGAAAGGAACAGGACAAAGAATATAATGGCGATCAGATAGGCAGGCCCGGCGCTGATGGCCAGCGGGAGCACTGCAAGAAGAATAACCAGAAGCGCAAAGCCGGTTACGCCGATGATAACATCGAGTAGTCGTGCATCCATCCAGAAAATTTTGGTCTTAATCGGTTATATGCATATCCACGGGAAAGGAGCGTCAGACTGATGACCCGGCCAGGTACATCTCATGCCATGGAACGTTCAGCTGCAATTGTCCTGCTCGATCAGTATGTCCATGATGCCGGTCTTAGGAAGCACTGCCTCGCAACCGGTGCCGTGATGAAGGCGCTTGCCGCGCGGCTTGGTGAAGATGCCGGCTTCTGGGAGATGACCGGAATCCTGCACGATATCGATTTTGAATTGATCCACGGGGATATGCAGCTGCATGGTGCAAAAGGTGCGGAAATTCTTACGAGCGCTGGTATCGATCCCGGGATGGCCCGGGTTGTGCAGCGGCACAACCACCATCTTTTTCCCGGAACCTATACGAGTCCTGTTGAGATCGCATTGCAGGCAGCAGACAGCGCCTCGGGCCTGGTAATAGCCTGTGCGCTGGTAAAAGGCGGTAAGCTCTCGGATGTTACTGTAAAGACCGTGACCAAAAAGGCAAAAGAGAAGTCCTTTGCAGCCGGATGTGACCGGGACCGGATTGCACTCATTGAACCGATCATTACATTACCGGAATTTTATGCTGTAGCTATCACCGGCCTGATGGCGATACGCGAAGATCTGGGGCTTACCTGAATATCCGATAGCAGGAGAGAATAAAAACCACCCGGATCAACAGAGGTGAGAGTACGATGATCAGTCCGGAGCAGCAAAGAAACGATGTACTTGCGGAGCTCTCGCGTGTCGCAAGACTCCTTTCAGAATCAATAGCCCCAACTCTGGTTGCAGAAGCCGGAACAAACATCGGGTATGCCATCAGGGGTGCCCGGGACAGTGCCGGGGTCGCTGCGGTCAGCGGGGGATTTGTGGTGCAGGACACTATAGTCAGGGCAGCGGGGGCCTGCGGGTTTGGCGCCGATGAAACGCTGGCAAAAATTATTCTTACCGCCGCGAAATTTGACCCAAGCATACGCTGTGCGGCAACGATACGGTATACAGATGAGGCCGGCCGCATCCTTGCCAGTATGTTTCTTGAGTGCTGCACAGTTGAACGCCGCGGGCAACCCCCGGGGGTTGCCACGATGGATTGGGGCGTGGCTTCCTGCTGCAGGGACGGGATGCCGGAAGTGATCGTCGATCCCGGCGCCCCGAACGATTCCGCCAAAATCCACCTGTTCGGTGAAAACCCGGTGGAGGTCTCGGGCAATATTATTATGTTGTCAAACCGCATTATACGTATAGAACTTTGAGGAATATTTCATGGGAATAAAGCCATCGTACATCAAGACCATTGGTACTGCACTCCTTTCCACCCAGAAAGAGAACTTTTCGAACAACTTTGACGCAAACAAGCAGCAGCTGGCATCATCGGCATCCATAGACAGCAAGCGGGTCCGGAACCGTGTTGCCGGATATATTACAAGAAAAATTAATACAAAAAGACACCCATAACCCTTGTTATGTTCGAAGGTGTCCTTCCCGCTATAATTACCCCTTTTAAACGTAATTCCGCGATGGGCCTTGACGTTCCTGGCCTTGAACGAAACATTGAGTACCTCCTGTTCTGTGGCATCCACGGGATCGTACCCTGCGGCTCAACCGGAGAATCGGCAACGCTCTCATTTGCCGAGCATGAAAAGGTTGTCAGCGTCACCATTGATATGGTCAACGGCAAGGTCCCTGTTCTTGCTGGCACGGGTTCAAATAATACGGCGGAAGCAGTCATCCTTACTAAGGCGGCAAAGGACACCGGCGCTGATGGCGTGCTCGTTATCAGCCCGTATTACAATAAACCCAACCGTGCGGGACTCGTTAAGCATTATACAAAACTTGCCGATCTTGACATCCCAGTGGTCATCTACAACGTTCCCGGCCGCACGGGCCAGAACCTCGAACCTGACCTGATTGCCGAGCTGGCAGGGCACCCCAACATTGTCGGGATCAAGGAGGCCAGCGGTAATATCGGGCAGGTGTCGCGAATCATCGAGATGACCCTGGATGAGGACTTTGCCGTGATCTCTGGCGATGACAACCTCACCCTCCCGATCATGGCGCTCGGCGGAAAAGGTGTGATCTCGGTCGCAGCAAACGTGGATCCCACACGGATGGTAGCCCTCTGCGAGGCGGCAAAAAAAGGCGACTGGAAAAAAGCGCTTGCCCTGCATTACGCCCTCTCACCCCTCTTCCGCTCGATGTTCATCGATACCAACCCGATCCCGGTGAAGAAAGCTGTGGAACTGATGGGCATGGCAGGTGGGCCGGTCCGGCTCCCGCTGGATAATCTCGACGAGAAAAAGACCGCAGACCTAAAAAAAGTCCTTGCCTCCATCCCAGTCGCAAAAAAGACCGTGCAGAAGAAAAAACCTGCCGTAAAACACAGGCAGCGGTGAACTGATCATGGCAAAAATTGTTATCTGCGGCGCCTCCGGCCGCATGGGCCAGACACTGGGAAGGATGGTAAAAGAATCGCCGGACCTCGAATTGGCCGGCGGTATCGATCTTCACCCGGGCAACTTTTTCGGCGTTGACATTGTGGCAGCGCAGGACATCGAATCGCTCTTAAAAAGTAAAAAACCCGATGTTCTGATCGATTTCACCATCGCACATGCGGCAGTCGAGAACGTCAAAGTCGCGGCAAAAAACCACGTGGCCCTCATAGTAGGAACGACCGGATTTACACCGGAACAACGCGAGGTCATGGCAAAAGCCATCAACGGGCATGTCCCTGCCGTGATATCGAGCAACTTCTCGGTTGGCGTCAACATCTTCTGGCAGCTGGTGCGGGAGGCAGGAACACTGCTCGGGGATTACGACATCGAAGTGATCGAGGCGCACCACCGGAACAAGAAGGATGCCCCGAGCGGGACGGCTAAGACCATCCTGCAGATCCTTGACGAGGAAATCGGGGCCCGGAAAAAGCTCTATGGCCGCGAGGGCATGATGGAGCGGGGTAACGAGATCGGCGTCCATGTAATCCGGGGAGGGGATATTGTCGGGGATCATACGGTCATGTTCTCGAAAAACTTCGAGACGATTGAGATCTCCCACCGGGCGTACGACCGGTCGGTCTTTGCAAGCGGAGCCCTGCGGGCCGCCCGCTGGGTCGCAGACAAAAAACCGGGTATCTATAGCATGAACGATGTCCTTGGCCTGCACAAAAAATGACCCTTCCTCCCGATCTGTTCAAATCGAAACATATTTTTTATCTTTAACCGAATTATTACGATGGAGTGAACTCTTTGGTAGCTGTGATTGATACAACAAAATGCACTGGATGCGAAACCTGTGTGAATGAATGCCCGGCATCCGCAATATCCATGGATAACGAAAAAGCCAAGGTTGACAAGGATATGTGCGTGGACTGCCAGACCTGCGTGGATGCCTGCCCGTCTGAAGCAATTCATATGGAATAATTTTTCTTCCTTTAAGCAACCACTTTTTTTGGCCCCCACTTGGGCCCGTTAAATGAGAGATAATACCACCACCGATACCCATGCTACAATTTATACTGCCATAATTGGTCGGCGTGGATGTTACGGTTTCTGGGAAACATGCAGGTAACTGTAAAAAACAATGTTTTTATTATCGCAGGTGAAATGGGATTTTACAACCCGCCATCATCTCAAACGGGAAATACAAACAACACACAGGACCTGTCAGTTATGATCAATGTTGGAGTGCTCGGTGCTACGGGCGCGGTTGGTCAGCGATTTGTCGAACAATTATCAGATCATCCCTGGTTCAATCTGACAACTCTCGCGGCCTCGGAACGCAGTGCGGGAAAACCCTATGGAAGAGTGGTAAACTGGCGCCTTGAAACGCCGTTCCCGGAGAAGATTGCAAAACTTAAAGTTACCAGCATCACCCCTTCCGCAATGAAGGGTGTGGACCTCGTCTTCTCCGCGCTTCCCGCTGAAATTGCGATGGATGTGGAGAACACATTTGCGGATGCAGGCATTGCCGTCTGCAGTAATGCAAGTTCACACCGGATGGAGCCGATGGTACCCCTCGTCGTGCCCGAGGTCAACCCTGAGCACCTGGGGCTGATCGATGTCCAGCGGGACGCCGGACGGGACGGGTTTATCGTGACAAACCCGAACTGTTCCACGATCATGCTTGTCATGGCACTTGCGCCATTACGGAAATTCAAGTTCTCCGATATCCGGGTCGCCACGATGCAGGCCATATCGGGAGCCGGTTTTGCCCGGCGTGGCGGCCATGTCCATCTACGACAATGTCATTCCCTATATCGGAAAAGAAGAGGAGAAAATGGAGACCGAGACCCTCAAGATCATGGGTACACTCAAAGGAAAGAAAGTGGCAAATCCACCGTTCCACGTGAGCGCAAGCTGCCACCGTGTCCCGGTCATCGACGGGCATACCATGGCGGTCTGGGCCGACATCAAAGAACCGGTCGAGAAGGTAAAAAAAGCCTACATGGACTACAAACCCCCGATCAAAGGCCTGCCCACCCAGCCTGCGGAATCCGTGCACCTGTTTTTGGATGATGACCGGCCCCAGCCCCGGCTCGACCGCATGCGTGGCCGCGGTATGACGGTCTCAGTCGGCCGTGTGCGGGAAGGCCTCCGGTTCGTGGCCATGGGACATAACACGATCCGCGGCGCAGCTGGTGCAAGTGTGCTGAATGCTGAACTGATTACAAAGAAGAAGTACCTGTGATTCCTATGGAAACCACCATGCAGCCGATGAAGGAAAACACCGTGTTTGTGGGAAACAAGCCGGTCATGAACTATGTGCTGGCTGTTGTCACCCAGTTTAACAATGGGGCAAGCGAAGTAGCCATCAAGGCCCGGGGCAAGGCGATCTCGCGGGCGGTCGATACAGCGGAGATCGCGTTGAACCGGTTCCTGGATGGTGTTACCAAGAAGGATATCGTGACCTCAACTGAAGTAATCGATACTGACACCGGCAAAACCAATGTCTCGAGCATCGAGATAATCCTTTTAGCAAAAAAATAATTTTTTTTGCCGAACGGCAGTAGTGCATACATGTCAGTACTACCGACGTGATTAAGAGCATCACGATAACCGTAAACCATTTAACTGGTGCCTTCACACTGATAGTGTTATGAATACACGTGCTGCCGCATGTATCAGTCTCTTCCTGATCGTGCTCTGTATAGCGCCCGCGGCAGCGGCTAACGATGAACGATACGGTTATATTACTCTCGAGTCCGTACAGATCCAGTTACATAACGACACAGCGCTTGTGGATATGCATTATTCTGTCGATGAAGGGACGAGGATCATCTTTTTTTTGCTGGGAAAACAGGATCTGAAAAACAAACTGATAACAATTCTCAATTATGACGATGTGCAGATGCAATTTGTCAATCTTTCAGACGCAGAATTTGTGGTAGATCAGGCGGCATATTCGTACGGGAACGGAGTTTACTGGTTTCCGACGCACCAGTTCAATGTTGTTATTCCTAAACTCACAGTAGCGTCACCCCAGGTCGTGCGAAACTTTACCAATACAAACCTGTTCCCTGATGGAATGGGTTATTTTGAGACTGCGACAATAAATCAAACGCCGGAACAGACGTCATCGACGCAATCCTTTTCCAGCTTCGCAGGCCCGTAGAACTAGGCAACAAAGAAGAAACCTGATGGAATATCCGAACGGGACACTCTCAGGGCACTGCTGACAGATATTTTTCCCGGAAAGAATGCTGCTTCGATGGAACCGGAGAAGGTCCGTTGTGCCGGGACCTCGCATGCTATCCACCGGGCGACCGATACGTTTCTTATCAGGATGGGGTAAACCGGGTTTCTTTAGAGAGATGTTTATCTCCAGACGGACATGTACTCCCGATAAAAAAGGATTGGCGGGGATCAGATTGTCTCGATGATGGCTTCCTTTTGCGTTTCTGCCTGCCGTTTCACAAGAACATACTGGACAAAGACACCGGCAATCGCACACACAAGCCCGATCAGGGTCGAGTACAGGATATAGGTCCCGGCAGATGCAGGGGTGATAGGGAAACCAGTGACACTACTGACCGCAAGGATGTAAGTGCTGGCACCGTACAGGATAAGCCCGATTGCCGTCACAAAGAACGGGAAAACGATGACTTTTGCCAGATTCTCCCGCTCATTGATATAGACATCGATGATGACGCCAACCGAGGTGACGAGGCCGGCAATGATCAGCCAGATGATCGCCCCGTAAATGAAACTCATGACATACAGAAGGACGCCCAAGCTGTTGTCTGCCGCATAATAATTCAGGACAGTAAAAAAGCCAATAGTAAATCCGATGACTGCAAGAACGATGGTAGTCGAGTACGTAACAAAGGAAAATCTGCCGCGGGACATCGACGCACGGAGTGCATTGATAATACCGTGGATTACCTCATCCAGGCCAAACCCTTTGTACAACAGGTACATCCCAATGACACCAATAACGACGATGGTGGCGGTTCCAGGGTACCCCAGGATAAATGCACTCGCATATAACAGCATGGCTAGGCCAAGAGGGACAAAAACGACCCTCGACACTTTCGGGTCGTCAAGGAGCTTTTTCAGGATATAGTACGTCCCTTCAAGGTTCGGCATCTGGTTGACAATCACGCGGCGGATGCTCGCCACCGGGATCCGGGACTGGATGATGGGCACCACAAACTCGTCTTCTGCCCCGTCAGATACAAGGATACAGGATGTCGGTTGTGTCGCTTTTATCACGTCATCGAGGGTTGCTGCGATCTTCCGGTCGCCTTCAATCATGTGGAGGTGATTGCCGGCGATAACGGCGACGACTGCTTCTTCCCCTTTTGCAATCAGCTCATCATAAATTTTTACCGCTGAAAATATGGCATTGACATCGGAGTCTTCCGGGTCGGCAAGAGCAAGCCCGTCAGCAGCCTTCAGGCATTCCTGCCTTCCGACGACCGGGCTTTCTATCCTGGCCTTCCACCCGATATCATCGTCCCGGTCAACACTCAGGACGAGAGTCCGATCTTTTGTCATTGGTATAATAGAGTCACTGTAAATCTATTAATTATTACCTGCGACAGGAAAAAAGAATTGACTATAGAGGGGATCAGATGAGTTTTGAACGCTGGAGCAGGAGGATATCGTCTGTTGTAAGTTTTTCTCCTGCCCGGAAGTTTTTGAACAGGTGCTCTGCTTCCTGGCGGACGGCTTTCTGTTCTTTTGATACCTTGACCTTCTTTGTTTTCTTGCGCAGGCCGGAGATAACCTTATCATAATCGCGCAGTTCTTTCTGGCAGGCAATGAAGGATTTGTGCTCGGCATCGGCAGATTCCTGTGCCTCGACAAAACTCTTGTGGGCAGCATCAGCGGCTTCGCGGGATTTGTCGGCCTTCCGGTAGGATTCGACCATCAGGTCGTGGTGCTTCTGGGCAAGTTCGGCAAGTTCTGTCACTTTTGCGTGAAGATCTGATGCTTGCTTGCGAAAGTCCCGGGCAGAGGAGATCTTTGTCCGCATCTCCTTGTTCTGCTCGAGCTCGGCCTCCTGTTCCTTGACCTGGCCTTTCATCTGCTTGATCTTCTCGATAAGCTCGCGCTCCTTATCGGTGGTAAAGACCTCGGTCTGCTGCCGGTACTCCATGTACTCGATCTGCTTCTGGAGTTCCTTGATGCCCCGGTTCTTGAGTGAGCCGTGCTCTTTTTTGAAGACCTCAATGTCCTCAAACAGCACATTTGCCTTGTCGTTTAATTCATTGCGCTGTGCCTTGAGGTCAAGAACTTCCTGGTTGAACTTGTCCCTGAGATCCTTGTTCTTCTGGGCCTCTTCCACAAACTCCCGGGTCTGGTTATTGAGCGTGTTCCTCTCCCGCGCAGATTTGCTCGCGGTAGCGTTGAGCTCGTTTCTTCGGTTTTTGTGCTGTTCAGACTCGGCAAGGATCTTCTTTCTCTTTTCCATTAAGTCATTCAACATGCGGTACCACTCCTCATCCTGTCTCCTGTAAGGGCTGGGCAGGCACATGGGGGTAAGGGGCAAAAACCAGCAGGGGCAACGCGCAAAACCTGCGCTTCCCGGCAATGGCCGCTCTGCATGCCTGATGCAGGGCAAAAAACATCAGAAAAGAATCGTTTCTTAAACTCTTTGCAAGACTTCAACAAGAAGTCTTTGTTCGACACTCGATTCATGATGTTCAACTCCCGATACCCGGATGATACCTTTCAGGGTATCGCCCACCATTCTCCCTTCAGATGATCTGGTCGAATGTACTATATTTTAAAGGCGGGGAGTCCTCTTAAGCATTTCGCCGGATAACAGGGTAAATAAGCCACTTCCCGCCGGATAAAACTGTTTTTAGAAGAGCATATGAAAAATTCCGGAGGACTGGTTTGCTTCCATTTCCCCCGGACGTATGGTTGTTTTTTAATTTTTTATAACGACGTTCAGCCGACCCATTCAAGGACGCCGCCACCGCTGGTCTGGTCACGGGGTGCAACCTTCCGGGCGGCCTGGGGCATCTCAACCTGTTTTGGGTTGGATCTCTTGGCGTCGATCTCCTGGACCATCGTCTTGTAGGACTGGCGGGTCCCGAGGATCTGCGCACTCTTGACACCGGTCATGATGGCGAGGACACGGATCTTGCCTTCCATGTCGGGCCGGACGCGGGCACCCCAGATGACATCGGCGTGCGGGTCAAGTTCATACGTGAGCGAGGTTGCAACCTCTTCTGCATCCTGCAGGGTAAGGTCGGTACCACCGGTGATGTGGATCAGGCTGCCGGTTGCGCCGCGATAGTCGATGTCGAGCATCGGGTTGCTTAAGCATTCCCTGACGACACTTTCTGCCTTGTTCTGTTGCTTGCTCTCTCCGACAAGCATGGATGCGACGCCTCCCTTGGACATGATCGCGCGGACATCGGCGTAGTCGATGTTGATGAGCGAGGGTTCCGTGATGGTCTCGGAGATGCCCTTGACGGTCTCACCGATGAGCTGGTCCATTACAGAGAATGCCTGACCGAGGGGGAGGTTCGGGACAAAGTTCTTGAGCCGGTTGTTATCGAGAACGATAACCGAGTCAGCGGACGCAGCGAGTGCCTCAAGCCCTTCCTCTGCGCGGATCAGCCGGGCCTTTTCAACCTGGAACGGGTAGCTGACCATCCCGACGACGATTGCGCCCTGCTCCTTTGCAACCTGTGCAACGACCGGGGCTGAACCAGTACCGGTACCTCCTCCCATACCGGCGGTAATAAACACCAGATCTGCTGATTCGAGCAGCGCTTCAAGGGTCGGGCGGGCCATCTCGGCTGCACGCTTACCTACATCGGGGTAACCACCGGCACCGAGACCACGGGTCAGGGATTTCCCGATAAGGACACGTTTGTCAGCCTGGATCATGTCCAGGTGCTGCTTGTCCGTGTTGATCGCAATCGTTTCTGCACCGGAGACACCCATGTGGTGGATACGGTTGACGGTGTTGTTACCGCCACCACCGCAACCAATGATCACAATTCTTGGCTGCCCAAGGAAATCTTCATCCGGTGCACTGGATCCGGACTTGCTAACCTCTTTTTCAAGTTCGGAATTTTTTAACGCATCGTTAATTATGCTCTGCATTTCTACCCTCTCATACCTTGAATGAAACCTGGTCATTATCCTTTAAGACACGGCCCGCTCGTTTCTCAACAAGATCACGGACAGCGGCCCGGACCGCTTCTGAAACATTAGGATACTCCCCCGCGTCCACCATCTGCTGGAGCAGGCCAATCTGCTGTTCGGGCAACCGGAGTGTGATTCGTTGCATCATTGTATCTCCATTTCCGACATATGTCTGCTTTTTGTCATTCATATGTCTGACAAGGGGAACTCTTGTGTCTGACTTAACCAGATAAACCAAAGTGAAACACAATGATATAAATACCTTCTCATTTGATTCAAGCCCGATCTCCAAACGCATTTATGACTTCCCGGCCAAGTATTTTTGAAAAAAAACGGGCGATTTGATGGCTGTTGATTTTCCGCACCCAGTAGTTCATGGAGGAACCGGAAAGCGACAGCGGGAAAATACAGGCAAAAACCTTTTGGATTTCAGCGCGAGCCTCAACCCCCTGCCCCCCCGGTTCGCATGGAGCTGCGAGCCTGGGTGCCTTTCATCATACCCGGATAATGACTACAGACGGCTCAAAGAGTGTATCGCACAGGTGTTCCACCGGAATATTGATGAGATCTGTGTAGGTAACGGATCTATTGAGCTGATCCGCGTCTTTTGTTCGATCATGCTCTCCAGTAAGAGAACCTACCATACCACCTCACCTACGTTCGGGGAATACGAGCTCTCCGCCCGGCTTGCCGGTGCCATGGCAGCAGACAGGCCGGAGACCGCGGATGTTTCTTTTGTCTGCAATCCCAACAATCCGACCGGTGAATTGTACGCCTGTACCGACATGCTGGCCCGCGCGAGAGTGGCATCGTCACATGGGGGAATCCTCTTTGCCGATGAGGCATTTATCGAACTTGCGGATCCTTCAGAGACCCTGATCGACCAACACAAAGGATCTTTTTTTGTCCTGCGTTCACTCACCAAAAGTTTTGCCGTTCCCGGCATCCGGTTTGGATATGGTTTTGGGGATCCGGATCTGGTTGCAAAGATCGAAACGGCTCGGCCACCCTGGAGCGTAAATGCATACGCGGAGGCATTTGCCCTGCAGGCATTTACCCACATGGATGAGCTGGAGAGATCCCGTGCATACATCGCAAAAGAGCGGGGTTTTCTCCAGAAAAAGATTCAGGGAATGGGCCTGCAGTACCACCCGTCCTCTGTCAATTACCTGCTGGTGGACTGTGCCCGTGATGCAGGGCCGTTGTGTGCCCGGCTTGAAACCCACGATATCCTTGTCCGTGACTGCACGTCGTTTGGTCTTCCGTCCTGCATCCGCGTGGCCGTGAGGACCCATGAAGAGAACACCCTGCTCGTGGAGGCATTGTCTGCATGCGTGCGCTGATCATGGCAGGGGGGGCAGGGAGCCGCCTCAATCTCGGGGAAAAACCCCTTATTCTCATCTATAACCAGCCGATGATCCGGTATATCATCGATGCCTTCACCGGGGCAGGATGCAAAGTTGTGGTAGCAACGTCGCCCAAAACGCCCATGACCCGGAACTGGTGCAGGGTAAACGGTCTCGATGTGTACGATGCGGGAGGCGCAGATTATATACCGGATATGGTTGAGACGGTCCGGGCACTTGAAGAGAAGCTCCCTTTGTTTGTGAGCGTTTCGGATATTCCCTGTATCGACGCTGATATCATTTCCACAATCCATAATGCCTACCGCGAATCGGGAAAGGATGCCTGTTCCACGTGGATTCCCTC
Organism: uncultured Methanoregulaceae archaeon; assembly: GCA_963717525.1. Lineage (GTDB taxonomy): Archaea > Halobacteriota > Methanomicrobia > Methanomicrobiales > Methanospirillaceae > Methanoregula. Next base: position 670,606 of record OY970343.1, on the reverse strand, counting down.
AAAAACCGTCACCTCCTGCCGGGGAGGCATGACCTACCGCACAAAAATCCGGGACATCGAAGCCTGCCCGACCGGCCTCAATATTCTGAGAGGTGACAGGATCGCAGAAACACAGGATGAGATCCAGCTGGTGCTCGATGATCCAAGGCTTGCAATCAACGTTAATACCCGTGCTGATCAGATAGCCGCAGAGGTATTCCTCACAAAACAGCGGGAATTGCAGTAACCGGTCGTGCGGAGATTATAAACTCTGACCCGGAGCCACGGTTAACTGGCCTCAATCCGTGTCTTTCCACCCAAAAAAAGGCTGATCCTGCCGTATTTAATACGAATGAATATTAAGGTGCGGGGTTAAATACTATAGTACTATGGCGGAGTCGCAGGAGATCGAACTGCAGGGTCATATCATCGATTCAGGCATCATGACCCAGCTCTTCGACCGGATCATGGACATGGGGGGGAATTTCGAGATCCTCACGTTTGATGTGGGCAAGAAAAAAACCGATCCCAGCTACGCCCGCCTGAAAATCGTCGCCCAAGACAAGGAAAAACTGCGCTCCATCCTCTCGGAACTCCACCGGCTTGGCGCACGGCTCCCCCAGGTGCAATCGGTCCATTACGTCCCGGCTGCAGGAGACAGGAATGCCCCCCGGGAGTTCTATACGACAACCAATCACCCCACCCAGGTCCGGCTTGCGGACGAGTGGGTCCCGGTCGAAGAAATCGAGATGGACTTCCTGATCGTGGTCGATCCGGCACAAAAGAAGGCCCGGTGTACGCCCCTTGGAAAGATCAGGAAAGGAGATTTTGTCGTTGTCGGGGAAGAAGGCGTGCTCGTGAGTTATCCCGACCGCCCCCGGACGAGCAGCACGTTCGAGTTTATGCATGGCACTGTCTCATCGGAGCGGCCGAGCGAGACCCTGATAGCACAGATTGCAAAAGAGATCCTCGAGGTCCACAGGACTGGAGGGAAGATCATCCTCGTGGGAGGTCCGGCGATCATCCACACCGGGGCAGACAAGGCCGTAGCGGAGATGGTCCGGAAAGGCTATATCAACGTCCTCTTTGCCGGCAATGCACTCGCAACGCACGATGTCGAGTACAACCTTTTTGGCACATCACTGGGGATGGACATAAAAACCGGAAGACCGGTAATGGGAGGGCACCGGCACCATATCTATGCGATAAGCGAGATCATGCGGGCCGGGTCCCTGAAAAGTGCGGTGGAACAGGGAATCCTTACCGGGGGCATCATGTACGAGTGCGTTAAGCACAACGTGCCGTTTGTACTCGCCGGTTCAATCAGGGACGACGGCCCCCTGCCCGATGTGATCCAGGATACGATGGTGGCGCAGGACGAGATGCGCAAGCATATCCCCGGGTGCAAGATGGTCCTGATGGTCGCGACCCTCCTGCACTCGATAGCGGTGGGCAACTGCCTGCCCTCCAGCGTAAAAACGGTGTGCGTGGATATCAACCCCGCCTCCGTGACAAAACTGATGGACCGGGGCACGACACAGGCCATCGGGATAGTCTCCGATGCAGGAACATTCTTCCCCCTCCTTGCCGAGCAGATCGAAAAGCAGAGCAGGGGAAAAAACAGGAACATCCTGTGATGGGGGCAAACGCTCCTGCCAGATCTTTTTATTATAACCGGACACCCGGCCGAACCAGGATCAAAAAAACGCCAGCACTGGAGAGAATACTCATCTCGTAAGCGGCATACAATATGGCTGTTCCCGGGAAAGCACGTACTCCCACTCGCCCTTGCAGGCACACTCTGTCTCCAGCAGCGCCCCTATGAGATCGCGATCCCCGGTAAGAGAATAATCCCTGATACCGCGGACGATCTCATAGTCGCACGTCCCGCAGTTGTGCGGCCCCCGTTTCTGCCCGCCACCCAGAGGATCGCAGGTCACCTCAACCGGCGAGCCTTTTAACAGGGACAGGATACTCCAGAGATAGGGAGGCCGGTATGCACCCTGCTTCCAGTACATCTCAAGTTCGGTCCTTTTCTGGACGGTGCAGGGATTCATGGAGACCATCTCCACCTGCCCTGCCAGCCCGGCAAGCGATGACCTCATATCGGCCATTGCTTCGGCCTCGGTAAGGAACAGCGGCTTGAAAAGAAGATACGCCTTCACACCTGCCCCGGCTGCATGGGCGTTCGCTGCAGCCGTAGTAAAATCTGCGTAGGAAAATCCCTTGTTGATGCATTTCTCCCGGATAGAATCATTCGTCGTTTCAAGGCCGATTGCGCAATAGAGCGGGGTTGGATGGGTGCCGTCATCGAGTTCGGCGACAAACGGCTCAATGGTCTCGCGGGTGATATACTCGGGCCGGCTCTCCGCGATCACGATCTTTCCCCGGAATACCTGCGCAACCAGGGTTAAAAATGCCGGGCGGGACTTCTTCCGGATCAAAGAAACTTCCCGAGGTAAAGATCTTGATCATCGGGAATTCGTCAAGCGAAAACTGCGAACTCACCCAGCACAGCTGGGCATGCAGGTGTTCTAACAGTTCCTCGCAGGACCGGGCCGTATACTTCTCAAACCGGTAGCTGCACATCCTGCACCGGGCCCATGAGCATCCCCCGGACTCAAAGATAATTGTCAGGCATTCTACCGTCCTGCCATTATACCGCTCCTTGCCACGCCAGCACGCAATCGGTTTTTTCTGGTTATCAGAAATCATTAACAGCCTCATAGTTGATCTTGTACATTGATGAAGAAGATCATCCTCCTGGTACTGGGGATTGTTTTCCTCATATCCAGTGTGCCGGCATACCAGGTCACCATTTATGCACCGGCAACCCTGTCCGCGGGCCTGCCTCTTGTCGTCAATGGCACAACTACCTTTGGTATCGGGACGCCGATCGATGTGGTACTCTACCAGCAGGTAACGACCAGTACCGAGGTTGATCGCATGGTCGCCTATGTCCAGTCAGACAATACCTTCCGTGTTGTATTCGACACGACCGGCCTGTCACCCGGGTACTTATAAAGTCGAGGTCCCGGCAGGTGGGACAGGAGACTCCATTACCATAAGGCAGGTAATGATTGTCAACCGCTCCGATGAGATTATCCTGACATCCCAGACGACCCAGGCATTATCAGGATATATATACCTCACCGGGCAGATTGCCACGGATATCAGTTCCGGCGTCCAGGTCGGCGTGATCGGCCCGGATAACGGTGTCATTTACGGCCCGACTTATACGGGAACCGACAGCCTCGGAAGGTTTAACCTTGCGGTACCTGTCAGCGAGGCCGGGAATTACGATGTGAGTTTTACCGATGCCGGGGGGTATATAGGTACGCGGACGATACGTATTATCGGGGAAAATGAGACGGTAGCACAGGAAACGACCGCGACACCCACGAATGCAGAGTCGGTCACGGTAAGTCCGACCGTTCCCGCAGCATTCGTGGCGGGGCAATCATCCCTGCCAACGACTACACAGGCACCTCTTGTGGTTGGGGTCTGCGTGATTGCCCTAGCGATGGCAGTGCTCTGCATTCACCTGCGAAGGAATTAACCGTAAAGAAGAACGGGTGAATGGGATCCCGGATCTCCTCTTCCGGTTATCCGGGCAGGGCGATAAAACCGCACGAGGAAAGAAGCCTTTTTCATATTGCACCGCAAAAAGAGTAGAAACACATGCCGGGGTAGTCTAGTCCGGTAAGGCGGTGGCCTTGAAAGCCACTGGTGCCCTGCACCTCAAGAGTTCAAATCTCTTCCCCGGCGTCAAATTAAGAACGCATTTCCGGTTTGTTTCCCTTCTTCCCAATCGCACAGGAACGAAGCGAAGGTATTCCGTGGAATCCAAAAGGGTCTTATCACTGTTTTTATGAGTATGGAAAATCCATAGTACCTAACCGGATACAGGTGTGAGCCATCGATGTGCGTTGCAGTTCCTGCAGAAGTGCTGGAGATCAAGGACGGGAATATCGGGGTCGTGGACTATGGCGACCTCAAACAGGAAGTCCGGCTCGATCTCGTGGATGTCAAGATCGGAGAGTTCGTGCTTGTGCACGTGGGGTTTGCAATCCAGCGCCTCTCCCGCGAGGACGGGCTGGAGACCCGGGAGATCTTTAAGCAGGTCTATGCCGCGCTGGAGGAGTGATGCACGAATACAGCATCGCTTACGACCTGTACGCAACCGCAAAAAAAGCAGCGCTTGATCACCGGGCCACGAAGGTAAAAAAGATCCGGGTCGACGTGGGAAAGATGGCCATGGTGAACCCCGAACAGGTGATCTTTTTGTTTGATACCATAAAAGAGGACGACCCGCTCTTTACCGCAACAGTCCTGGAATGCACCGAGGTGGAACCGGCAACGAAATGTCCCTGCGGGTACGAGGGAAACGAGATCTATATCTGTCCCCGCTGTGGCGCCCTTCCCGAAGTGGTCCGTGGCCGCGAGATCGTCGTGACCAATGTCGAGATTGAGGTGGCGGACTCCCCATGAAGGTCAACCTGATGCATGGCGCCGGGGGCGAGGTGATGGGCGAACTCCTGCAGACGCTCACGAAATTCTCCCACAACAATGCCGGCGGGATAGGGCTCGAGTCACTTGATGACGGGGCCGTCATACCGATCAACGGCACCAATATCGTCTTTACCACGGATTCCCACGTCGTCCGCCCGATCTTTTTCCCGGGGGGGGATATCGGCAGGATCGCGGTCTGCGGCACGGTAAACGACCTTACCATGATGGGGGGGCGGCCGGTTGCACTCTCGTGCGGGATGATCATCGAAGAGGGCTTCGATGTCGCCGATCTTGCCCGGATTGTAAGCTCCATGGACGAAGCGCTCGGCGAGGCAGGAGCAAGCCTTGTGACGGGAGACACCAAAGTTGTCGAGAAGGGCTCGCTTGACGGGATCATAATCAACACCGCCGGTATCGGCGTCGCACGGACCATCGTGCGGGACAACGGCCTTGTCCCCGGGGACGTGATCATCGTCTCGGGAACTTTGGGCGATCACGGTATCGCGATCATGGCCCACCGTGAAGGGTTCGATCTCGGCGAGCAGATCCACTCCGATGTCTCCCCTCTCTGGGGGATGATGGAAGGCGCCCTTGATGCGGGAACCATTCACGCGATGAAAGACCCGACCCGGGGCGGTTTTGCAAGCGCCATAAACGAGATGGCAAAGAAGAGCCATGTGCAGGTCAGGATCGAGGAGAGACTTATTCCTGTCCGCAGGAGTGTCAGGAGTGCGGCCGGCATGCTCGGCATCGACCCGCTGGAAGTGGCAAACGAAGGCAAGGTGTTGATGGGAGTACCCGGCAGCCGATGCAGATTCGATCCTAGCGGCTCTCCGCTCCCATAAGTACGGGAAGGACGCCGCGATCATAGGCAGGGTGGTCGCCGGGTCCCACGTAATCATGGAGACCGCAATCGGGGGAGAACGGTTCATAGAGCCCCCCATGGGCGATCCGGTACCCCGGGTGTGCTGATCCATCCCTCTCTCTTTTAAAAAATCGCCCTGATGGCGGGTGAGTGTCCCGGAGATTCTGTTACCTTGTGTTATTCGCCGATATACCGCACCAGCAGATCCAGTGCTGCAAGATCTTTCTTCCCGCCGCATTTCCGCACAATGCCGGTGTGGTAATCGATCAGTTTCTTGATCTCCGGATCCCGGTTTACCCGGTACCGGGTCGCGTGAACGGTCGCGTCTATGATGCTGTTGAACCCCCGGTTCACCGGGTGAACCGCAACGGTCTCGATGATCTCTTTCTCCTGCGTAAGCGTGACCTTAATCGTCCCGGCGGAATTGCTTTCTGCCTGTGCGGTGAATGCGATCCAGGCTTCGGCACCGGCGAGCCGGTACATTGTCTTGCCCGCCACCGGCTCCTCAACAAATGCATCACGGGGGAGATCGTCGAATGCAGTCTTTACATACAGCAGGGGATCGCTTATGATATTTGCGACCACCCAGCCATCGCGCACGATATTCTCCGCAGTGTGGCCGCCGGGGAAGAGGATCATGCTCACCGTTTTGTCCCGGATATGGATACCGATGGGCGCCGCGTTGAAAGCAGTGGTCGCGATCACCTCGTTGATCCCGCTTTTTAAGAGTCCCATTCCCATCCCTCGCCCAAAGCGATAAAGATCGCCGCGATCGTGATATCAGCGATCGAGCCCGGGTTGATACCGGCCTCGATGCATTCGGCATCGAAGGTCTCAAGCACTCTCCGCCCGTCCAAAACCTCGCGGGCCTTTTCCATGGTCTGTTCAGCCACTGCCCGGCCGTGCTTCTTGATGATGAACGTATCCGGCTCGGTTGCAAGCAGGGTAAGGAACATCTCGACCACCGCCCCCCGGCCCGGCCCGATCTGGTGGAGGATATCGGCACCGCGCCGGGTCAGCATAAACCCGTTGATCCACTCGCGGGCGACCATGTCGTTTGCCGCCGAGTGCTGCATCACGTCAAGCAGGGTCATGTCGCGTTCGCGGAGCTCGTCCAGTACCCGCGGGTCGTTCACGTCAAGCTCGTCTCCTTCGTTCATCCGGACCCGGGTAAGCGCAAACGCCTTGTAGAACGCAACCGCGTCGGATACATCGGTACGGGTGACGGCAGTCTTCGCACCTTCGATATCGCCGCCGTACAAGAGAGGTATTAAGAGGATAAATGCCCCGAAATGCGTGTTGCCGCCGCTGTGCATGCTGGTCTGACGGACAGCATGGCCGATAATCTCACCAATCCTCCCTTTACCCAATGCGGCCTCATCAAGAGCCGGGCGGGCAAGGATCACAGACGCGAGGAAATGTTCGAGCCGGGTGTCGGGATAGTCATGACACCGGTCCACGTTCCCGGGCTTGGGGAAGGCGCAGACCTCAAGCATCATTGCCAGCTGTGCACGTTCAGCGGGACTCAGGAGAAGGGACGTCATGGAACACACGGCTCATAAGGGTATCTGAGAGCTCGCGTTTCCGGCGCATATACTCTTTCTTTGGAATGCCGTCCTGCGCAAGCGTCATGTCACGGAACATGCAGGGCGAGGAGGTCTTGCAGCACCACGCAAGGCTGCCAAAACAGGTATTGGGGCCTCCCTCGAGCGGCGTGCCTTTCACCGCACCCAGTTTCAACCGGACATACTCATCCTTCGAGAGGCCGATCCGTGTAAGCGCGGGGATGAGCGGGCACTCTTTGACCGGGCATGCAGCAGAAGGTCAGCGCCCGTATATCACCGCCCCGGACAGAGCTGCTTTGGCGAGTTGTACCAGCCGTCCTCATCCGCGTACCGGCTGATGGCCGCATCCAGCCCGGCAAGCGTCTTCACATCGGACTGCCGGGCAAGCGAGACCAGATCGGCACCGTGTGAGAGCATCTCCCGCATCCGGTCAAACGTCGTAACAGAGTTGTTCGCGATGATCACAAGCGGGCAGCTGTTCCGAAGCTGCCGCAGTTTGGCGATACCTGCATCCATGAGATCGACGTGGATAATATCCGCCCCGGCACCCCAGAGCGCCCGGACAAGCGCCCGGTCGTCAGCTGCGATCCCCACGCGGATCTTGACCGAGACGGTAACCTTCTTTGATTTGAGGGTTTTTACCACATCCATGAGGGCCGCGGGGTTTTTGGGATAAAATTCCCCGGCGCCGGCGGCGACCATGGGGGCCTGCCGGCAGTGGGCGTCGATCTCGTAGACCACATCGTCGCCGAAGGCATCGGCAACGGCGGCAAATGCAGCCGGTGAGCTGCCGCGGAGGTTGATGCCGGTGACCACATCGAAGGTTTTGAGCTGGGCGATCTCAGCGCCCAGTGCTTCCACCGGATCATCATACACGAATTCTTTGCGCTCACTGGAAGCCGCCATCCCCCGCGCCGCATCCATCGTAGGCCGGTCGATAGCGTATCCGCCGATTAACCCGACCCCGATATGGTCCTTGCGTTCAAGAATATACCGGGCGTCCACGATCCCTGCCATGGATGCTATGGCAATAGGAGTCCTGACTACGCGGTCGTTGATGATGAGGCCAAACCGTTCGAACGCATCCATCATAGGTTCATATCAGTTGAGAGTCACATCAGAAATATTCTTTGGATCTAATCCGGGTGATGACAGGGTTCTGATGATACAGCTCCCGGAAGAAAGTGTGACAAAAGAACTTTTGAAAAGTGGGTATCAACGCATCAGGTATGACATAAGTTTCTGAAGATCCAAATGAAAAACCATTATTACGATCATGTCCCATTTTTCATACGTAATGTGTTCCCGTGATCGAAAGAGCACGAACAGGTAAAAAACACATAACGATCCTAGTATCGGAGTTACCCACATGAGTAAAAAGGGAATGTTACTTGTAGGCCATGGCAGCACCATGCCCTATAACCAGGAGCTCATCGAATCAACAGGAAAACTGATCGCAGCCCAGAGCGGAGAGTTTGTCGTCAAATGCGGTTTTATGAATGTCAATAAACCCTCCATCAGGGATGCGCTTTCTGAATTCAAAAAAGAAAATATCGATGTGCTCGTGGTCGTCCCACTCTTTCTTGCAAAAGGCGTCCACATCGAAAAAGACATTCCCTCAGAGATCGGACTGCCCGAAGGCATGAAGAAGGGCATGTTTGTGCTCAACGGAAAGACCATTCCGCTCGTGTACGCAGACCCCATCGGGATCGACCCGCTACTTGCAGAGCTGATGGTAAAAAACGCCCACCGGGCGCTCACGCTCATCTGACCGGCATATGCGGATCCTGCTCCTCGATACGATCCATGGCGGCAGCGAGATCGGCGCAGCTTTTGCCCGTGCCGGCAACTCCGTAGATGCCGTGGACGTATACCGGGGAACGACACCAGACTCGGCGGACCGGGCCGTGAATACAACCTACGATCTCGTGGTGGCCCCGGTCCACCTTGACCCCACCCACCCGCTGCTCGCGAGGCGTACCGCAAGAGAACCGGTCATCTCCCACCATGAAGCAGTGCGGCGGCTGCTTGACGGGAAGATTCTCCACCCGATGATCGAGATCACCGGGGCACAGGGGAAGACCACCACAGCACACGCGCTCGCCCACCTGCTCCCCGGCCCCGGGATCCTGCATACCTCGACCGGCACCTATGCGATGCCCGGACTCCGGCTGCTCTTTAAAAAAAGCATCACACCGGCCTCGGTGCTTGACGCCGCAGAAAAGGCTGTTTCGTGCGGGGGCTGGCTGGTCGCTGAAGAGTCCCTCGGCGTGACCGGTGCCGGCGATCTTGCCATCATCACCTCGCCATTGGATTACCGGTGCGCTGCCGGGAAAAAGAGTGCGCTCGCAGAAAAAGTGGCATCGGCCCAAAAAAGCCGGGCAGCTTCTTGTGGCCCCTGGCATCCCGGCCGGTGCGCACGCGGACGCCGTACAGCTGGACGATGTTGTGTCCATTTCAGGTCCAACCTGCATCATCTCCGTGTGTGGACATTCCGGGACGTTCACCAACCCACTGCTCACCCTGCCCGGGTACCGCGTGCCGCTTGCCCTTGCCGGAACCGCAGCCCTCCTATTTGGGTACGATCCTGCACCGCTTTCCACGTTTCCCGGCGTCGCAGGGCGCATGTCGGTCAGGAAAGAGAAGAACATCCTTGTCGTCGACAACGCCAACAGCGGAACCACCGCTGAAACCACCATCGAGGCCGCCCGGTACGCCCGTACCTGTGCGGGCTCTCCCGGGATCACCCTTGTAATCGGGACCGTCAAAGGAGATGGTGCGGTCTGCGAAGGGTTCCCGGACGACCAGATCCTCACGGCTGTCCGGACGATCCGGCCCCGCATGCTTATCTGGGTAGGGAATCCCCCATCGGCTGACGAAAATCCCGAATCGTCACCTTCCCTCCTCACGATCGATGCAGTCTGCCCCTCCCTTGAAGAGGCAGAGCGCTGCGCTATAGACAGAACATCGACCGGTTCCATTGTGCTCGCGGTCAAGACATGGAGGTAATTATGCCAGTACGATTCATGCACCCCCGCCCCAGCTCGATTGTTGCTGCGCTCTATACCGCACGGGACCTCGAAGTGGAGGTCGCCATCCTTCACGGCCCCTCGGGATGCTCGTTCAAGCATGCCCGGCTTCTCGAAGAGGATGGCATGAGGGTGCTCACTACGGCGCTTGCGGACAACGAATTTATCTTCGGCGGCCAGAAACCGCTCGAAAGCGTGCTGCGGTACGCAGTGGACCAGTTTGCCCCCGGACGGATGGCCGTCATCGGAACCTGCGTCTCGATGATCATCGGCGAGGACCTTACTGCCGCCATCGACAGCGCCGGGATCACAACCCCGACGATAGCCGTCGACATCCACGCGGGCTTCGCGGAGAACATCGCCGGCGTGCTTGCAACGCTCGAAGCAGCTGAAAGGCGCCGGCTGGATTACCGAAGAGGAGCTCGCCCGCCAGCACCGGCTCATGGGGAAGGCAAACGAGATCGAAAAGATCCGGGGCGCCGCATCACAGGAGTACATCGAACCCTCACGGGGCGACTTGAAACATGTCGCTGCACAACGGCTCGTCGAATGCGCAAACAGCGGGGCAAAAGGGGTCGCGATCCTGAATGCCAAAAAGGAGACAGCCTACATGTTCGCCGACGAACTGATCGCGCTCCATGATGCCTCCCCCGGTGCGGATATCACCTACATCGCAAACCTCGACAACCGCGGGCTTCCCAAGGTGCGGGCGGATGCGCAGAGGATACGGGACGGGATGGCCAGTCGCGGCGTGAAGCCCGAACTGATCGGGGCGCTGGACGAGTACGGGGCAACAGGCGATGCGCTCGGGGCCCGTATCCGGGAGATCGCACCGTTGTTTGCACTGATCGCCGGTGTCCCGCACGCTATCCCCCCGGAGTATACAAACGGGATCGAGTGCTTCTCGGTAACAAACGGCCCCCGGCAGGTTGCGCCGCTCCATGCCATCGGCCACGAGCACGTGCTCGTCGAGATCGACCTCCACCCGAGGACGATGGGTGTATGCGATATCGTGGAGAGCGAATTTGGGGCAGTGATAAGGAGCATTGCACGATGAAATCGCTCCTTATCACCGGCGACCGTTCCGGCAGCGGGAAGACCAGCATCACGCTCGCCCTTGCCGCACTCTTAAAACAGCGGGGGACTGTCCAGACCTTCAAGGTCGGGATGGACTACATCGATCCCTCGTACCTCGCCGCGGTCTCGGGCCGGCCGTGCCGGAACCTCGACAACTTTGTGCTTGGCGACGGGCAGATCCGGAGCATCTTCTCGTACGGGTGCCAGGGTGCCGACATCGCGCTTGTCGAAGGTGTGCGAGGGTTGTACGAAGGGGCCGAGGCGCTGGACGACAGCGGGAGCACGGCGGCCATAGCAAAAGTCCTCGACCTGCCGGTCGTTCTTGTCGTCTCTGCGCAGAGCATCACCCGGAGCGCGGCCGCGATCGTCAAGGGTTTCCAGGCATTTGACGCTGATATCCGGATCGCCGGCGTTATCCTCAACCAGGTCAAAGGCGGGACGCACCGGGAAAAAGCGACCCGGGCGATCGAGCATTACTGCGGTGTCCCGGTCATCGGCGCAATTCCCCGGATGGAGGAGATGATGCTTGCCATGCGCCACCTCGGTCTCGTGCCTTACCGTGAAGGCGCAGGACGAGGCGATTTTGACGATCGGATCCGGACGATCACCGGGATCATCGGTAACCATGTGGACCTTGACCGGCTCTTGGCGCTCGCAAAGGAAACCCCGCCGGCCCGTGGGGACACGCTGTTTTCACCCGCACCCGAGCAGGACGTTCGCATCGGGGTCGCCTATGACGAGGCGTTCAACTTCTACTACGCAGACCTTTTCGATGTCCTCTCCTCGCTGGGGGTGACGGTCGTCCAGTTCAGTCCCATCCATGACCGACTGCCGGACGCAGACGGGTACATTATGGGTGGAGGCTACCCGGAACTCTTCGTGCCGGAACTGGAGGCAAACGACCGGATGCGTGAGGCGATCTGCGAGGTTTCACGGAACGGCACGCCCATTTACGCCGAATGCGGCGGGCTCATGTATCTCACCGACCGGATGGTGCTTAAGGAAGGGTGGCAGGGCAGGAAAACGGAACTCTCCGGTGCGATGTGCGGTGTGTTCGCTGGCGAGACTACCATGCCGGCCCGGCGGGTGGTCAGCTACGTGGAAGGGACAAGTGCAAAAGGCTGCCCGATGGGTGCCTCCCGGTTCCGGGGCCATGAGTTCCATTACTCCGGTGTGGTGCTCGATCCCTCGACAACGTATGCGTACAGGCTCTCGCGGGGGATCGGCATACAGGACACCTGTGACGGGGCGGTGCGCAACAACACGCTCGGGAGTTACACGCACCTCCACCCGGTCGGGAGCCTGGACATGTTCCGGAACTTCGTGGACTGCTGCAGGGGACGGCGCTGACGGATCGTGGGCAATGGCAGGTAAGGTGCGTCCTGTTGTGTCAGGGCATTTCTAGCGGGATCGGGTTCAGGATTTTTTCTCATTTTACTCCGGTTCAGGGAAAGCCAATCTGACTGATTACAAAACCGGATACGGAATCAACGTCTTACAGAGATCTTGTAAAAATATGCGATGTCCCCCCTCCTCAGGGCCTCTTCGAGGCACGGCGGGGCGAGGAGGTTGTTCCATAATTTTTAGTCACTGCCCGCCGCGGAGGCGCCCCGTCGGGGGCGGCGGCGTTCATCGCACATGAGGAGAGATTATGATCTCCCTATCTTATCTGGATATTAACCCCACCATTTTCAAAGAAAAATACAAGAGTATCGACACCCCATCTCACAGTATGATAATTTATCTTGATGGGAAATACCTCCCGGAGGGCCTCGCAAAGGTCTCCGTGTTCGACCACGGCCTGCTCTATGGCGATGGTGTCTTCGAGGGGATCCGTGCATATAACGGCAGGGTCTTCCGGCTCAAGGAGCACATCGACCGTATGTACGATTCTGCAAAGACGCTCGATATCACGCCGCCGATCTCAAAGGAGGAGATGATTGTGGCGATCTGCGAAGTGCTGCGCAGAAACAAGCTCACCGATGCCTACATACGGCCGATCATCACCCGCGGTGTGGGCGACCTTGGGCTCGATCCCCGCAAGTGCCCGAAAGCGTCGGTTATCGTTATCGCCGTGACCTGGGGCGCTATGTACGGCGACCTGTACGAGAAGGGACTCAAGGCCGTCACGGTCTCGGTGCGGCGCAACCCGGCTGAATGCCTGCCACCGAATGTGAAAAGCCTCAACTACCTCAACAACATCCTCGCGAAGATCGAAGCGAACTACAAGAGCGGGGACGAGGCGATCTTCTTTGACACGAACGGCTACATCTCCGAGGGCTCGGGTGACAACCTCTACGTGGTCAAGAACGGAGAGATCTTAACACCCCACACCCTCAACAACCTCCGGGGAGTGACCCGGATGGTGGTGCTCGAACTCGCCGAATCGCTGGGTATCACGGTGAAGGAGCAGAACCTCGGGTACTTCGATCTCTACACCGCGGACGAGCTGATCTGCACCGGCACGGCAGCGGAAGTCGCCCCGATCACCTGGGTGGACGGCAGGGTCATCGGCACCGGCAAGCCAGGTCCGGTCACACGCCAGCTTATGGCGGCGTTTACGGCGATCACCAAGAAAGAGGGATACCCCATCAATAAGAAGGCCGGGGCACCGGCAGCAGCAAAACCAAAAGCCAAGGCCGCGGTAAAGAAGGCGGCACCGGCCAAGGCGAAGAAGACAGCAGCCAAAAAGAAATAACCCTTTTTACCAACGGCGGCAGGAACCCGTAAAGAGCCTTCCGGCTATCCGTTTCCATAACCTATTTATCAGGCAGGGTAAAACTAGTTAGAGCAACGCGCTGCTATAGTGTAGACCGGCCAATCATGCGGGCCTTTCACGCCCGCGACTGGGGTTCAAATCCCCATAGCAGCACTTTAACACTGAAGATCTGATCCCTTTTCACATTGTGCCTGAATAATTCCTGTCGGTGCAACCTGCGTTAAGGTAACATGCGCTTGCGAAGGAAAACGCCGGACAGTGCATACCGCTTTTCAAGTCGATATCGCTTTTAAAAAAAATTACCATTTAAGCTGGTATCTTGGAACCCAGAAAGCAAAGGCTACAGCCAGGGCTATTATCTCAATGGCGGTAACGGAGATCACAAACTCCAGTGGAACATGATACACCAGATAATACGTTATCAGATTTATGAGAAGCAAATCTATCAAAACATATACCATCATTCTTTTTGGAAATGTCATAGGAAAATGTCTGCCAGTTTCGTTTTTTGGTCTGTCATTCAATCACTCCGGAAATTTCATGGTGTAACCTTTTCCTGAAAGATAATAATTGTGATTAATATTCCCTATCCGCACTTCAGCACACATATGATTCTATTTTCAAGACAAGTCCTTTGTGAGCAAAAGCTCCGGATATTTTTTCTGGTAAGAATAAAGGAAAACATAGTTGTTGTTACCCGAAATCGATACATGGAAAATATACATTACATCAGTGAAGGCTCTTCTCATGCTTATCACCCGATCCAATCCGGGCCCAATTCAGCCTTCGATTACCCCTTGATTGATCAAAAAGAAGCCCGTATCGGGCTCCGTTTAAAAATAGCCCCAAATCAGCCTTATTTTTGCAATCGGACAAATTATAATGTTCTCATAGACACACTTTACGGCCCGATTCCGGGCCCGGATGGGTTTTTGGCTGGTGATGGGAGAAAAGGCTGCCAGAACGCGAATATGAGGCGCCAAAGGGCATTATATGAGGCTCAATTTAGGCTTATTTTGGCAAACTGACAAATATATGACCTCTGATTTTCATTGAAGAGAATCGGACGGTTTTACGGGCGTTTTTCTGTATATCACAGGATGTCGGGAAGAGGGCATCCACATCTTTTATTATTCCGCCAAGCGATCGGGTACCTATGGCAACAGAAGAAAATCCAGACCGGGAGGATCGACGCAGGCACCACCGGCATCACGGCTATATGTTGATCCCTGCTGGAGTTCTCCTGGGCCTCGGGATCGGGCTGCTCGCAGGATACCCGGGGCCTAGCGTGCTGATCGGTCTGGGGCTGGGATTTATCGGATCGGCTGTACTGGCACAGCAGCGATCAGCTCCAGCCGGGACTGAAGGTATGACCGTTCCTTCACCCCGGCCCCACGTAGGTCTTGTCATCGTTGGCGCATTCCTGATCCTTGTCGGCATCGATCTTGTCTGGGCACCGCTCAGATTGCCCGTGATCGCCGCCCTCTTCCTCATCCTCTTTGGGCTCGTGTTCCTGTTCCGGGCCTTTATTCACCGGTAACAAGGAGATAATTCAGTTCTTTTTTTTTGTGAAGCGGTTAAGAAGCGGATCACGTCATATGAGAGTAATCCATAACAACAGAGCCGGCCCGGTGGCCGGCAGGTCAGGTATCATTATGCCCGGGTCCGCGGCCGGAAGAACGCAAAAAGGAGGACCGCGCCGGCGCAGGCTCCGATCGTCACCGGTACCGGAAGAGGGGTGAGGCTTCCCGGTATCAGTGGGGCCGGCGATTTTTCCAGCACAATCGTGTCCGTGACCGCTTGGTCTGCAATCACCGTAACTTCGGTCTCAACCGGGTTATAGCCTTCCAGCGTCGCATTGACCGTGTGGTTGCCGGCGGTAAGGCCGGTCCGGGTGAACGGTGAAAAGCCGGCATCCACACGGTCAAGTGTTATGTTTGCCCCTTCGGGAGTCGTGTTGATGGAAAGGGTCCCGGTCTTTGGCCGGAGCGTAGCGGTCACCTCGGTGGTTGCGCCTGCCTCCACGTTAGCGGTGGTGGAGAGCAGCTCGTAATTGAACCGGGAAACATTGACCAGGTACGTGCCGGGAGCAAGGCCGGGAATGCTTATCGGAGACCGGCCCTGGTAATTCCCGTTGACGACCACAGAGGAATTGTCCGGGACAGAAGTAACGTTAAGGATACCGGGGACAACCGCTGGGGTAACAACACTCCCCGGCGATGTGGATGCGGTCACAGAACCGATGCCGGGGTTGCCCAGTGAGACTGAAATGGTACTGTATTCTGCATTGTTCAGGTTGGAGAGGTCATTGGGACCGTCGACTGCCCATACCGTATAGGTGCCGGCATCGAGCCGGCCCCCCGTTGAGCCGGTCGCCCAGTTATATTCCCAGTGATTGTTACTATCCACACTTACCTGCGTAAACCCGCCCTGGTCCGCACGCTCATTTACGTTGTCCAGAGCAACACCGTCTGCCGGGAGGTTTGGCCCGGTCAGGAAGAGGTAGACCGTCTGGCTGGTGTAACAGTATCCGGAGAGGGTGACCGTATCGCCGATGTATGACTGGATCGAACCGGCAGCGTTGGCAGAACCGGCAAGGATAAAGAACAGGAGCAGCCCGGCACACAGGACCCGGCACCCCGGTACGATCACAGCCATCCGGGGAGTTTTATCGGGATCTGTTGTTTGTGTCATGAACGTACAGGAAAAAATACTATCGGCCTTGCCACCATCAGGTCGAATTGGTCGTTGTGTTTACCGTCGTTGTCGTAGTGGATGTAAGGGGCAGGGTGGGCATGGCCGTCAGCACCGGAGTCGGGGTGGGTGTTGGTGTTGCAACCGAAAACTCCATGTTGATGCTGCCGTTGGGGGTGGTGGTTGAGGCGGTCTTTACCACGGTGCCATCCTTGTACACGGTGACCGTGAGCTGGTCACCGGAACCATCCGTTTTCTGGACTGAAATGGCTACCGCATCATTCGTCGGGATCCGGTAGAAGTGATCGCCGGTATCGCTGACTCCTGCCTGAGATCCCGGGACACCGACAAGGCCGGAGTAGGTCTTATCGTACGTGATCTCGGCCCAGACCCCTGATTGCGGGATAAGGGTCTGGGGTGTTGTCGGCACGGCAACGGTGGTTATTACAGTTGTGACAACGGGGGTTGGGGTTGGTACTGTCGTCATTACCGTAGGCTGTGGGGTAGTGACCGGTGTTACGGCCGTACTCTTATGCAGGTTTGTCATGACCATAAATCCCCCGGCTACAACCGCGAGGATAACGATGATGATAATGGCTGCCGCGATAAACCGTTTACTCTTCTTCCGGGGCGCTTCGGGCACCGGGGGGAGCGGAGGCACCGGCCCTGCCCGGTGGGACTGCCGATGTATCCTTTCCCATCTCTGCAATGGCTGCAGCAGCGGCTGCAAAAGCATCTGCCGGGTCTCCGGGGCGGCACCGGTTTTGCCGGCGGGGCTGTGACGGATTCAGGCATTGCCGGCGCTGTTCCTGTCCTAGGCACTGAGTCAGCGATCAGGGGCTCGATCGAGTGGATGATCTGCTCGATGGGCCTGCCTTTCCCCACCGGAGCCGCAGGAGCGGTGGCAACCTGGGGTGGTACGGCTGAAACGGCAGACGCATCCCCCGGCGCGGCAACTTTTGTCCCGCACCGGTTGCAGAAGGTCGAGCCCGGGGGGATGCGGTTCCCGCACCTGCCGCAGAACGAACCTTCGGGCAGCGACGTGGTCTCAACCGGTTTTGGGGGCAGGTGGCTGGAATCCACCATGATCTTTTTGATGGGCCGGGCAATCTCAATCTTCTTTTTTGCTCCCATGCTCCCCGGGTGCTCCTGCCGGGTTTCAACCTGAGCCGGTATGTCCGTCACCATCTCGGCCGGCTGTGCAACTGCCTCAGCGATATTTCTTTTAAGGGCTTTGACCCATTCATCGGCCTCACGCCTTCGTTCACCGGCGGTCTGCCGGACAAAGGTGAGCGCCATTTCCCGGGTATCCGCCGTGTCGGTCAGGATGGTGAGCGTTATCACCGGGTCACGGATGGCATTCTCGCTCGCCATCACATTCCGGATGGTAAAAAGCATGATCTGCTGTGTCGGGACGACATTCTTCTCGCTGTCGATGATGATGAGACGACGATTGGTGAGCACCAGTTCAAACGGCACAGATTTAACCTTGACATGCTGCGCCGTAAGGACGATGGACTCATCACTTTTCAGATCGGGATAGCCCATGATTACCACGTTCTCTACAATACTCTTGCATTAGCTCTGACAAATAGGTATGTATAAAGCATTTCAATAAATAGCCCGCGTGAGGCAGGGAAAGGGTCGGCCTTTTCAGAGGAACTCCCGATCGTTCATGTATGGGCGGAGCACCTCCGGGATGGTCACGGACCCGTCGCGGTTCTGGTAGTTCTCGAGGATGCACCGCAACGCCCTTGAGGTTGCGATGGCAGTCGAGTTGAGGGTATGGACCAGCTGCTTTGTCTCGAAGTTTTCCTTGTCCCGAACCCTTATATTGAGGCTGGCTGCCTGGTACGAGGTGCAGTTGGAGCAGGAGACAACCTCCTTGAAGGCGTTCTCCCGGGGCATCCACGCCTCGATATCGTATTTCTTTGCAGCAACCGTCCCGATATCCCCGGTGCAGATATTGACCACGTGATAGGGGAGTTCCAGTTTTGCAAAAACCTCTTCGGCATTTGCCAGCAATTCTTCGTGGATCTGCCATGAGTCTCCAGGCCGACAGAAAACGAACTGCTCGATCTTCGTGAACTGGTGGACGCGGAAGAGCCCCTTGGTATCAAGGCCATGCGCCCCGATCTCCCGGCGGAAACAGGGGGAGAGGCCGGCGAGGCGCAGTGGCAGGTCTTTTTCCTCGAAGATCTCGTCCTGGTACATCGCTGCGATGGGGTGCTCGCTCGTTGCAATCAGGTATGCATCGTTGCCATCGATCTTGTACATAACCTTCTCGAAATCGTCAAGATCAGTGACCCCTTCGTACGAGCTGCGGTTGATCATGAACGGGGGGATGACCGGCACAAATCCCTTCTTTGCGAGCAGGTCGAGTGCAAAGTGCTGGAGCGCGAGGTCGAGCATGACAAGGCTCCCTTTCAGGAAATAGAACCCGGCACCCGACGTTTTTGCGGCCCGTTCGAAATCGGCCCAGCCCCGGTCTGCGGCAAGCTGCCCGTGGTTCCGGACCTCAAAATCGAACGTGCGTGGCGTGCCGACATGCCGGATCTCCACGTTTTCAGTATCGTCTTTTCCCTGCGGCACGCTCGCGTGCAGGACATTGGGCAGGCGCATGAGCCGGGTGCGGATGAGGCCTGTGATCTCCTCCTGCTCGGTGTCGCTCTCCCGGATCTTTCCCGGGAGTTCCGCCGCCTCTGCCATAAGGGGCGCCGGGTCTTTTCCCGCTTTGCGCGCCTCGTTTATCTCCCGTGCAATGGTGTTTCTCCGGCGCCTCAGTTCATCGGTCTGTACTTTTAACTCACGGGAACGTGCATCCTTTGCGAGAATTTCGTCCACCCATGCAATCTTCTCCGGAGCGTTTCGTTTGAGCAGATCGGCTTTGACGATCTCCGGGCTTGCCCGTACAAACCTGATTTCAAGCATCTCATCGCACCTCGCCGGAAATCCCCGGCCGCTTGTGCCGGTGGGATCTTCCGGCTCCTGCTTCCTGTAGTAGTGTAGCATGTTTTACCTTATTATGCTTCAATGCACGCGGACGGCAGTTCCCGGGTACGCAGTTGTGCGCCGCCGCATTTACCGGGAGCCTTTTTGTTTTAAATCGCCCGATCTGGATTTCATTTGCGTAAAAACGGCAAAATTACGACAATGCCAAAAATCCATGACCGTGATAATCCCAGAACCCAAAATAACGCCCGCCTGAAGCGATATTATTATATGAGCCCGGCGTCCATCAATTAGACATCAGGGAGCGAGGGGTATGCCCGCGCCTTTCAACTGCCATTCGGGTCGAATGGGGGGATGATCAGTACAATGCACTAAAACAAGACCATGAGTTTGTGGGTGAGCTATGGATTTTTTGTCGAGATTCTATTTTAATTACCGGAGAATAATCAAGACCATCCAGATCTACCTGTTGCTGGCCGGTCCCGGTCTTATCGTGATGATTGCGGATAACGATGCCGGCGGTATCACCACGTACGCGGCAACCGGGGCAAAGTTCGGGTATAACCTCATCTGGTTTCTGATCCTGCTCGGTCCCGTCGCCTATTTTGTCCAGGAAATGACCGTACGTTTGGGCGCGGTTACCAAGCACGGCCATGCAGAGGCGATCTTTTCCGCATTCGGGTCTTTCTGGGGCTGGTTCTCGCTCCTGGACCTGAGCCTTGTGAACTGGCTTACGCTCGTGACAGAGTTTATCGGGATGACCGCCGGCCTCTCGATATTCGGAGTCCCCCCGGTGCTCACGGTGCTGATCGTGGTCACGGTCATGATGGCTATCGTTATCTCAGGCCGGTACTGGACCTGGGAGAAGATTACGATGGTTTTCTGCCTGGTCAACCTGATCTATATTCCCGCAGCAATTCTTGTGCACCCCTCTGTCCCCGATGTTATCCATAACGGCCTTATCCCGAATTTTCCGGGCGGCTTCAATGGCGAGTTGTTCTTCTTTTTAATGGCCAACATAGGGACGACGATCGCACCCTGGATGATCTTCTTCCAGCAGAGTGCGGTCGTGGATAAGCAGATGAAGGAGAAAGATATCGCCTGGGGAAAATTTGACACAGCAATAGGGGCTGTTTTCACGGTTTTGGTTGCAGTCTTTATTATTATAGTGACCGGGACGCTGCTGCATGGGATGGATGTGGAGAGCGCTGCTCAGGCCGCTCAGATCATGATGGTCACGCATCCCTGGGTGGGAACCATGCTTGCCATCGGTCTCTTTGATGCAGGATTCCTCGGAGCGCTCTGCATTGCGCTGACGAGCTCATGGGCGTTTGGCGAGGTGTTCGGGTGGGCGCATTCCTTAAACTACAAGGTAAAAGAGGCCATCTGGTTCTACCTTTTCTACTTCTTCGCACTGGTGACCGCAGGTTCCGTTGTTCTTATCCCGGGGGCTCCTCTCGTGCTCATCACGCTTTTTGTCCAGGTCGTGGCAGTAACCCTGCTGCCCGCCGCTCTGGTCTTTTTGATCATCCTCCTCAACAACGAGGAGGTCATGGGGAAATACAAAAATACCCTCTTTGATAATATTGCAAACATAACGATTGTCACGTGCATCATTGTCGTCTCCTCGCTGTACGGCATCAGCACGTTGTTCCCGAAACTGCTCGGGTAGGGGTGGGTGAAGATCATGGTATTTTCCATACAAAACAGCATCATTGAACCGGTGAAAACGGTCCTTGCAAACGGCGTGGCTGCGGTTGTGGCCATCAACAGGAAGTATGCGCACCCCAAGATCACCATGTCCCCGGCGGTAAAGGCATCCCTCCTGCTGCTCAGGCTGTATCTGCTCTTTCTTGTGGTACTGCTTGCCTACAAGTTCTATACGATAGTGACGGGAGGGAGCATGTAATGACACCCAATGAGACTGCCGCTGGTGCGGCAAAGACGGCAGACCAGGAGATCTTCTTAAGCGAGATCCTCAACGTACCGGTCATGCTCAAAGGAAAAAAGATCGGCACGCTCAGCGACCTGATCATTGTGGAGACCTCGCGGATCCCCGAAGTAAAATCTCTCTATGTCACGCGGTCGTTCGGGTACCCGAGCCTTATCATCCCGTGGGAAAATGTCATCGAACTGGCAGGGCACCGTATCGCTATAGATATTGCCGGTCTTGAACCGTACGAGGGGAAGCCATCCGAGGACGCGATCCTTCTCAAGGACTACGTTATGGACAAGAAAGTCCTCGATCTCGAAGAGAGCGAGGTCGAGGTCGTGTACGATATCCGCCTGCTCCAGAGAAACAGGAAACTCTACGTGACCGATGTGGATACAGGAAAATCCGCACGGCTGAGAAGGATGGGTCTCGGGCGGCTTGCAAAGATCGTTTCTTCCGATGCTCATGACGACCAGATGATCTCCTGGACCTACATCCAGCCGCTCCCGACAAACATCGGTAGTTTCAAGGGTGACGTGAAACTCAAGGTTTTAAAGAATAACCTCGCGGAGATCCATCCGGTCGACCTCGCTGATATCATCGAGGAACTCGATCACGACCAGAGAGTGGCGATCTTTACCTCTCTAGACAACGAACATGCATCGGATACGCTCGAGGAGATCGAGCCAAACGTCCAGCGGGATATCCTCGCCTCACTTGATATAGCAAAAGTGGTGCCCCTCATCAGCACGATGACCCCCGGGCAGGCAGCAGATGTTCTCTCTGCAATCCCCCATTCCCTCGCCGAGGATATTCTTGAGGCCCTCAACCCCGAGACGGCAAAGAAAGTACACGCGATCATGGAGAAGCAGGAGGAGAAGGTAATCCATTATACTACCCAGAAGATCCTCAAATTCCTCCCGGACACACTGGTCGAGTATGTGCAGAATGATTATCCCCGGCATGCCCGGGGAAAAGATGTCATCATGTACATCTACGTGGCAGATTCTGGAGATCACCTGCTTGGTGTCGTCGATCTCAAGGAGCTGCTGATCGCGGATGATAAGGCACCCCTCTCGGCGATCATGTCAGAGAACGTGATCACCTTAAACACCGGGAGTACGCTCAAGCAGGCCTCACAGGAATTCGAGCGGTACAGTTTCCGGGCGCTTCCGGTCATCGATGACGAGAACCACCTTATCGGGGTCATCCCGTACCGCGACGTTATGAACCTGACCCATCACTTCCTGGAATAATTTTTTCATGGGGGCCGGGTCCACATGAAACCTGCCGGCTAAAAAGGTATTTTATGAACCGGGATCGCGAAGCAGAACGATGGGAAGAGGATTATTCCCGACGGGGCAGGGTCTGGGGAGGGGCGGTCCATAATCTGCCCCCGCTCAGTCGCGGCGAACGCGTGCTCGAACTCGGGTGCGGGAACGGGAAGACCTCCCGGGCCATTCTGGGACTGACAAGCGACGTGGTCGGGATCGATCTCTCGGCCTCTGCAGTGCGCCTCTGCCGGGCACATGCCCCCGGAAGTTCGGGCGGGCAGCTCGCCCTAGCCGATGCCCGCAGTCTCCCGTTTTTTGATGCAGTATTCGATGCCGTGGTCGCCTTCCACGTGATCGGCCACCTGCCGGCAGAAGGGCGGGCCCGCTCCGCACACGAGGCAGCCCGGGTGCTCAGGGCCGGGGGTACCCTGTTCTTCTCCGGTTTTTCGCCCGAGGATTTCCGGGCTGGCACCGGATGCGAAACAGAACCGGGAACGTTTGTACGGAAAAACGGGATCGCCACCCATTACTTCACCGAAGATGAAGTACTGGCGCTTTTCCAGGGATTGACCCCCTGCGAATGCGCCACCCGTCGCTGGACGATGACGGTGCGCGGACAAACGCTTCCCCGGGCCGAGATTGGGGCCACGTTTAAGAAAAATCCCTGAAATTGCCGGGCTTATCCCCGAATGCCGTCGTATCAAGAGCGAATCCTTAAATGGCGTGACGACCTTATTTTCTTCCTCACGTGAAGTGATTCTATGAAGAAAGTATTCCTTCTTGTCCTGTTTGTGTGCATCGCACTGTCCGGCTGTGCTCTGGCAGCTGTACCATCCGGCAACCAGACGGTTGCCGCAAGCGCAACGACCGCCCCGCAGCTGATCGGTGGCGATATAGGGGCCTACCTTGTCACGTCAAATGTCGAAGGGGCAAACGTAACCTTTGATTCCGATTACAAAGGTGTCATCACCGGTGGCCAGCTCCTGGTGAGTGTCTACACGACCGGCACACCGTACCGCACGATCACGGTTGAGGCACCCGGTTACGCCATGTCGACAGTAAACATCACGCAGTACCCGGGAAAGAACGAGACCGTAAATATCCCGGTGGACCTTGTCCCGCTCGCGGCAGGCGCTTCAACTGAAATGACCACCGCAGCCCCGGTCTCACCGGCGCCAACCACAGCCGGCAGCCCTCCGTTTGCCGCCTTTGGCGCCTTTGTCGTGCTCGGCATCTTTGCGATCCGGTCACGGCGGTAAGAATTCTTTTCTTTTTCTTTTTTCGTACCGGGACGGATCGCCGGTCATGCGGAGCATATCGGGAAGATGTGGACCGTATGTATAATGCCGGCTCCTCTGGCAACTGGATGTATGTGCCGGAACTGTTTTTGTAACAAAATCACAGCATCCGTCGCTTTTCAGTCAACAGGAAGGCAGCTACGATTCCACGTGCCAGAACACTATGGCAAAAAAGTTGAACCTGCTGCTATCTCCTGTTTCTTCCCCAGACGAGAAATGCGGTTCCTGCAGCTGCGATGGTAATGGCCGGGGATAGCGGCGTCTCCGTAAGCGGTGTTCTCACCGGTTCACTGGCAGGGGTAAATGACGGTGCCGTCACCGGTGTTGCATTAACTACAGGAACGGTCGTCATTATTGTCGTCGGCACCGCTGTCGGGAAGACACTTGCCGCTGGTACCGCCGCTACCGGTGCCGTAGCCTGCGCCGGTGTGCCAAGCGTAATGCTGACGTCCTGGCCGGGCGCTGCCGGGTTCCGGGCGACAACAGAGAATGACTGCGCTGCCGTGTCATGTGATGTCAGGAATGTGACAATGCCAATACCACTCGAATCCGTGGTTACCTGAGCATAGTAACTGGTATTTGATACCGTTGATGACGACGGGGCGACATCGTCGAGGATCGTGCGGCCGCCGCCATTGTAATACCGGTAGGAGCCGATAACATAGGGGCCGTCGGGAGGATCCTGCACAATATTTAACTGGTTGGCTTCGATAACCGGCGGCTGTTCTCCCGGTTCCCCGCTCAGGGAAAATGTCCCACTCAGCCAGACATAATAAGCAGTATTCGGTAGTCCTGTGATCGTAACCGTGAATGCCTGGCTCCGGGTAACGGAGCCTTCGCTTTGGGCACCTGTCAGGGGTATGAAAGCGGGGATGAGAAGAACGACCAGAATAATCATTCCTGCATATGCATATTTTCCTGCCATACGAAGCCCTCTCGTGTACCTGTGCTCAGGTGAGAGTAAAGCCGGTTCTGGATAAAAGCATATGCACGATTATTTCGTGCGATGAAGGAGGATCACGCCGCACATCGTCAGGGACAGGAATGCAATCACGATGCCGGCACCCGGCGCCGCTGACTGCGGTGTGGGCGTTGCCGCATACGCCAGGTTTTCCACGAACAGGGTAGTCTGGCCGGATGTCACCGTGACATTCTTTGAGAGGGTGAGAAAACCGTCAGCCTCCAGCGTGAGATGGTGGTCTCCCGGGGTAAGGCCGGAAAACACCCCGGGACTCTCGCCGACATAGGCAGAATCGATAAACACCTGCGTATGTTCGGGCGAAGTATTGACCTGGATGGACCCAGGAGCTGTGACACTGGAAGTAAGAGCTGCACCGGCCTGTGCAGGATTGACGACAATATGGTCAATACTGGGCAGGACCGATGAAGCGAGGAACTGGCGGGAATACCCGTCAGGGAAGGTTACGGTGGTGATCTTTGGTGAAAAATCCGCGGAGATCACGGAGCTCACTGCTGAAATCTGGAGTGCTGCCTGGGCATTGCTAAAGTTCATGGGCGCAGTCTGGTACTCGGTCCCGGTGGGAACTGCGTTTGTGACTGCGAAACTCTTTAAGAGCAGCGTTGCCTCTGATTTTGAAAAGCTCAGAACCTGCGGTGGTTCGGAACTGGTGGCAAGCCCCTGGACCAGCTGGTCCTGGAGCACGGAGAGCGGGATAGCGTTCTCAATGACGCCGTTGAGGGTATATTGGAAATCTGCGATCGCGTCGCCGTTTGTACTCACCGTGATATTGAGGGAATCTGCCGTGAATGCCTCCGCCGGCGCTACAGCGAGGAGCGCGATGCAGAGGACGCAGCACAGGACAACCGGGCAGAGGGATCGGGCATTCGGCATCATGGCGATCAGGAGATACATACCTGTTGTGGCGTTCAATGTTAAAGCCTTCCCGGGTGCAAAAATTATGGCGTGGCGTGCAGTGCCTCATGTTGATATAGGCAGTTTGCCAAAGTACCTGTACCATCAATGATAGAATCGCTCGCCGGCCTCATCTTTCATCTTGACCAGCACCTGGCTGGAGTCGTGCACAGCTATGGCTTCTGGACGTACCTGCTGCTCTTTGCCATCATCTTTTTTGAGACCGGCCTTGTCGTCACACCTTTCCTTCCCGGAGACTCCCTGCTCTTTGTCTCCGGGGCGATCGCGGCAAGCGGCATCTTAAACCTCAACCTCCTGATCGCAGTATTTATCCTTGGGGCCGTCTGCGGGGACACGGTCAATTACTGGCTGGGCAGCTATATCGGTCTGCATGTTTTTAAGGAACGCTTCCCGAACTTCATTAAAAAAGAGTATCTCGACAGGACATACTCCTTCTACGAGAAGTACGGCGGTGCGACCATCTTTGTCTCCCGGTTCGTGCCCGTCGTCCGGTCGTTTGCGCCGTTCCTTGCCGGTGTCGGGACGATGGAGTACCACCGGTTCCTCTTCTATAACGTGCTCGGCGCTGTCGCATGGACGCTCGCGGTGGTTCTCTCCGGATATTACCTCGGCAGGCTCCCCGTCGTAAGAGAGAACATGAACCTGCTCCTCCTTCTCGTGCTCGTGGTGACCGCAGGGACTATCCTCTTACTTCTTGCCGGGCTCGTCAATGCATACTGGCAGAAGAGAAAAGAGAACGGGCAGTAATTTTTCCCGGTTTTTTCGGAATTTACTGATCCTGGTGTAATGCATAGAGACCGTTTGTAAAATAAAGGGAGATAGGTGCTGCCGTTTTCTTTTGCGGGAGAAGGATCCATTTCCCCGGAGCGTCGTTACCTATTTTTTGCATGTCACCGTCATGCCGTTATTGTCAACTTTTGTGGCAATCGCGATCTCAAGCCCGAAGGGGGACAGGATCTTCTGGATCTCTTTGCGGCTCTTGTCTGTCACGATGGCAATCGACGGCCCTACGGAACTCATGCCGACGAACTCAAGACCGGCCTCCCGCAGCATGCTCATGTACTGGTAGATCCGGTAGCTGTGGTGCTCAATCTCTGCCCGTTTGGAGCCCCGGAATTCGATCTCCCAGACAACATCCCCGATCTTTTTGAGATCCTCGTGTTCGAGCGCGGGAATAAAATCCATCATGAGGAAATATGCCTTGAGTTCCCGGTCCCGGTAATCAAGCGTCCTTGCCCGGTTCATGAGGAGGTCGAACTCTTTTGTGCCGGCCGAGGAGATGTCCGTGGGCGGTACCACGATAAAGACGTTCTTTCCTTCTGCAAACGAGTGGTGGTACACGAGCACAAGCTCGTCGCCCATGACCGCCATCCCACCATGGGTGCTTGCTGCCGGCCCGACGCCGGTTTCGAACCCAAACGCAATGGTGCCCTCGGCGGTCTCCTCGACGTAGTTGTGGCCGATGAGCGAGCGCAGCTCCGCGTTCGAGAGCGGGGCGCCAACTGCCTCGTTTAAGGCTGTCGCCACCGCGATCATCACGGTGCTCGTCGAGCCGAGGCCGACATGTTTGCGCTCGTGATCGGTCGCCTTGATCCTGAAACCACCTGTGTAGCCTACCGCCTTAGAAAAGACCGCCACAAAATTCTCGATGATGGCGGACCGGTCGTAATCGATCACAAGTCCCTGCCGGGTGCACTCCACTTCGGCAGTACAGTAGCACTGGATCGCAAAGCCGATACCCCCGCCGCCGGCATGGTCCGGGGCAAACCGGTTCATATCAAGGACCGAAAGATGGATCCGGGCCGGTGCCTTCACCACGACTTTGCCTTTTTTTTGTGCAGCCGGTATCTGTTCTTCTCAAGTCCGAGCGTTTTTGTGACCTCTCCGGGAAGGAATGTCCGGAACTCGTACTCCACGAGATCGAGATCGCCGCCGCGTATCTTCATCACTGGCATGGTCTGTCAGTGGTTATGATCTCTCCCGGAACGAAAATGTTTCGCTATCCATCCGGTATGCGGGTAGTCATGACAGGAACAGGGGGCCATGGCTGCCGGAGTACTTTATCACAAAAAATCTGCCCGGCAATCAGCCATGTATCCTTCCCGTTGTTTCACGAAAAGAAACGTTCCTGCCGCATTTATATTTCAGGACCGGGTAACCGGTGATACGTACACGAGCGTTTTCCAGAAAATTGCGGTGGGGGGGATAAAAAAATGCAGAAACAGACAATAAAGGATGTGGAGGTTCGCGGAAAACGGGTGCTTGTGCGGGTGGATTTCAATGTGCCCCTCGACCCTGACGGGAAGATCGAGGACGACAGCCGCATCCGTGCCTGTCTTCCGACGATCATATACCTTGCCGGTCACGGGGCCCGGATCATCCTCTGCTCCCATCTGGGCAGGCCCCATGGCAGGGTGAACGGCCCCCTCCGGCTGGGGCCCGTGGCCCGGCGCCTGTCAGAACTCATGAGTATACCGGTCAAAGCGTTGCGGGAGGCTGTCGGGCCCACGGTGGAGCAGGCAGTATCCGCCATGCAGGACGGCGACATCGTTATGCTGGAAAACCTGAGGTTTTACCCGGGGGAGGAGGAGAATGATCCCGGTTTTGCCCGCGACCTCTCTCGTTTGGCAGACCTCTATGTCAACGACGCTTTCGGTGCGAGCCACCGGGCCCATGCATCTGTGGTCGGGATCGCCGCACACCTCCCGTGTGTCGCGGGTCTTCTCATGGAAAAAGAGATAGAGCAGCTGAGCAGTCTTTTTGAGGATCCTCCCCGGCCTTTTGCACTTATTCTCGGTGGGGCTAAAGTGGAAGAGAAGATCGGGATCCTGGAAAATATTATTCCTCACGTGGATCTTGTCCTCATCGGCGGTGGGGCGGCGGCCGCGTTTTTACAGGTCCGGAATCCTTCAGATGGAGGCTTCCCGGAGGAGCCTGGTACAATTGTGCAGGTGGAGACTGTCACAAAACAAGCAAAAACCCTTGGTGTACGGATCCTGCTCCCCGATGATGTCGTTGTCACCGCAAAACCTGAACCCGGCGCGGCATTCCGGATCGTAGCATCAGGCCAAATCCCTGACGGGTACCGGATAGCAGACATCGGACCGCTCACCCTTGCAGTATTTACCCGCGAACTTCAACAATGCCGGACCGTGGCCTGGAACGGCCCGATGGGGGTATTCGAGATCCCGCAGTTTTCCAAAGGGACAAAAGACATCGCAAAGGTCCTCAGCCGGTCTCGGTGGTACAACGGTAATCGGAGGGGGTTCCACGGCCGAAGCGGTAAATCGGTTTGGGCTTGCAAAAAAAATGACCCATGTTTCCACCGGGGGGGGCGCCTTCCTCCGGTTCCTTTCCGGTGAGACCCTGCCGGGAGTAGCGGTGCTGGCCGATAAACAGGGACCGGCACCATAACAGGAATCTTCTCCGGCGAGTACTCCGGGGAAAACCGGGCCATCCGGCTCCCGGGGCCCCACCGCCGGCCCTGGCCACGCGGGCTTTTTGGTTATCCTGTTTCAATCTCCATCGCCGGATCGGCGTCTCTGATAACCCTCATGACTTCGGCCAGCCGTTTGTCCCTGCCGGCCTTTGTACCTGCCTCAAGGTTGAGCCGGATGAGCGGTTCGGTATTGGACGATCTCAGGTTGAACCACCACGCCGGGTACTCTATGGTGAGGCCGTCAAGCGTGTCGGTCTTCGCATCAGGATACCGGGCCATGAGGACCTCCATGATCTCGTCTCTGTGGCCCGTCCTTATGTTGATCTCACCGGTGGAGGAATATTTTTTCAGGGGCGCGATAAGATCCGAGAGCGGCCGGTCTTTGAGCGAAAGAAGGTTTGTCATCTGGACCATGGCAAAAATACCGTTGTCGCAGAACCCTGTGTCCCGGAAATAGTAGTGGCCCGAGAGCTCGCCGGCAAAGAGGGCGTTCTCCCGCCGCATCTGCTCCCGGATAAAAGCGTGACCCACCCGGCAGCGGATTGCACGGCCTCCAAGATGTGTTATTGTTTCGGCCACCACCCGGCTCGAACGCAGGTCGTAGAGGAAGGTCGCACCCGACACTTGTACGAGATACGAGGCCGCGATCAGGGCGGTGACGAGATCGGCGGGGATCCGTTCTCCCCGCTCATCGACAAAAATGCACCTGTCTGCGTCCCCGTCGAACGCGACCCCAAAGTCTGCGCCATTGTCCCGGACAAGGGCCGCAAGCTCGTCTGTCGCGGTCGTTAGGAACGGGTTTGGGCTATGATGGGGGAACCGGCCATCGGGTTCAAGGTTGATGGCTACCGGGATAAGGGAGGGAAATTTTGAAAATAACGGTTGTATTTCCGGTCCTGCCATCCCATCACCGGCGTCAATCGCGATCGTTAGGGGCCGCGGGTCGCGGATGAAGCCGGCCACCATATCAATGTAGGAACCGGTCAGATCCCCGGTCCTGTACCAGCCGGTAGCCGGCTGAGCAGGTACGCGTCCCGCTCTCACGGACATCTCCTCAACCATCCGCTGGAGTGCCGGCAGGCCTTCGTCGCCGGAGAGGGGGATCGCCTGTTCACGGCAGAGCTTGATGCCGTTTGTGGCCGGTGGGAGGTGGGACGCGGTTACCATGGCCCCGCCATCAAATTTTCCTTTGATGAGAACAAAATAGAGAAGCGGGGAGCTTGTCATACCAAAATCGGTGACAGCGC
Source organism: uncultured Methanoregulaceae archaeon (assembly GCA_963717525.1). Taxonomy (GTDB): domain Archaea; phylum Halobacteriota; class Methanomicrobia; order Methanomicrobiales; family Methanospirillaceae; genus Methanoregula. The sequence continues at coordinate 640,129 of OY970343.1, read as the reverse complement.
CCCCGGCCCCGGTGTACCCCCGGATAAACGCAGATGCAAGGGCAGGCGATGAAGGGCGGCAGTCCCTGCCCACCGCAATCGTGCCGCATTTCATAAGGGTTGCAAATGCTGCGCCGATCTTTTCAGCAACCGTCTCGTCCAGTTCGGCCGGGTATGCACCCCGAACATCGTATGCCTTGAATATGCCGGTCATGGGAATCTCCCCTTCATTTTCCGGTTCCTGCCTGCTCCGCTACTGATTCGGTGGCACGCCGGATCTCCTCCGGGTCACCGAGATAGTAATGGTGGATCGGGTGGAGTGCATCATCGAGCTCGTAGACCAGGGGGAAACCGGTCGGGATGTTGAGCCCGGTGATCTCATCATCCGGAACATTATCGAGGTACTTGACGAGCGCGCGGATGCTGTTCCCGTGAGCTGCGATAAGGACCCGTTTTTTCGCAAGTACCGTTGGGGCGATCGTCCCGTTCCAGTACCGGCACAACCCGGCCCAGCGTGTCTTCCAGCGATTCGGTGGCCGGCAGCTCATTCATTTTAAGGCCGGCATACCGGGGGTCGAACCGGGGGTGTCGGGGGTCGCTCTCCTCAAGCGCCGGCGGCCGGACGCTGTATCCCCTCCGCCACAGCTGGACCTGCTCTTTCCCGTACTTCCCGGCGGTCTCGCGTTTGTCCAGTCCCTGAAGAGCACCGTAGTGGCGCTCATTTAACCGCCACGAGGAGTGGCCCGGGAGGTACATCAGGTCCATCTCGTCAAGAACGATCCACAAAGTCCGGATCGCCCGGCGAAGCACCGATGTATACGTGAAATCAAACGAGAGGCCGGCATCTGCAAGAAGGCGGGCAGACCTCCGGGCCTCCTCCCTCCCCTTTTCTGACAAGTCGACATCAGTCCACCCGGTAAACCGGTTCTCACGGTTCCAGGTACTCTCGCCGTGACGCAGCAATACGATGGTGAACATTCGCGCTCCTTATGGTATGACGATCGTCTCCCGATCAGGTGGCCGGCTGCCCGGCTGTCATTTTCCTGCGCTCATGCCTCACTCGTACTCCGATGACAATGCTCAGGACACCGTAAATGATGGCAAATATCCCGAGGTACACGGTAACAAGCACGATTGCACCGAGTGCTGGCAGGAAGAAGAATATTCCCCCGAGGATGACCGAAAGTGCCCCGGAAATAACAAGCAGAGACCGGTGATTCGTGTATTCAGGGTGGAAGACAGACTATAGAGAGATCGATACATCCAAAAAAGAGCAGAAGGAGGGCAATGATAACCGTCAGCGCTTCGGCAGCGATCCACCGGTACAGGATAGCGGCAATCCCGACAATCAGGCCGAGGACACCGACACCGAGGAGCACAATGGATCGCGATGCACCGGCAGGGGCCTGAGTGCAACAGCCAGCGCAAGGATCGCAGCAAGGATGATCAGGATCCCGATGAGGGTGACCACGACCTGTACCGCAATACCGGTCCAGACCAGGACCAGGATACCGATAATGCATGCAAGGAGTCCGCGGATGATGAACGAACTCCATTTCACGGGGTGAAAGGGGATTACGGCAATAACAACTTCCTCTGGCATAAATGACACGACCACCGATTCTTTTCTCATTCCCGGAATTTATAGCAGGTGCATACGTGTCCGGGAAGCATACACCGATGCTTTCATCTTTTTCGCCCGGTACCTATGAACCCGGGAAGCCAAATTGTTTCCAAAGGGAGGAATACCACGGACACCTCGATAGTTCCCAAGGATTCGGGAACAGCGGGTGGTGTTTTATGAGGATGCCCACTTCATGCAGATCTGGAATTATAGTGGGAAAAAAGGAGTGCGTGCCGGAGAGCTCCCGTTATTTGTGGCTTTCACGGTCAAAGAAGATGTTCTTTCCCGAAGCCGAGAGCGGGATCGCATAGGCTACAGTACACTCTTTCCCGAGGAAACCAAGGTCGAGAGCGACCGACCCGGCCGTATACATGATCCTGTTGTCCACGTTGTGGATCTGAGCGGTCTTCGCCGCTGATCCGACTGCGATCCCAAGGTCAGCCATCCTTACCGCGCAGTTGGGACCAGCAAAGGGCGTAGTCCGCTTCTTCGCCGCACGCGATGCCTTGGCAAAGGCCGTACAGGTGGGATACCCGCAGGCCCCGCAGTTGATCCCGACAAAAGCGTTGCCCCGGGCTCCAATCACGATACATGCATCGCTCGCGGCAACATTCTGCGCATCGCGCAGGAAGAATCCCAGCCCGTTCTTCGTGCCGTACTCCGTCATTGCACGGGAGAGTTTTTTTTGCTGTGCTGCGGTGAGCACCGCAATGAGGATCTCGTCCTGCCCTTTTGCCTTGGGCGCCGTCCGGGCCGATATCGCCATGAGCCCGGCGACTGTGGCCACTGCATTTTTCTCAACAGTCATACGGGAATATGGGAAGCTGCAAAAAGATAAAGCGACAGGTTGCCGAAACGTGAGAAAGGCCCCGCACCGATACTACAGCGAAACCCTGAACGCGACACCGTCAAAGACGGCAACCGTACGGTCGCCTTCGTAGACTACAACGCGGTACGTCCCGCAGGTCCCGTTTGTTGCAACGCGCTCGGCCACCGCAACGAGCCGGCCCCGGGCGGGTGCGAGGTACTGGATATGCACGGAAACTGCTGTATGGTGGTCCTCGCCACAGTTGGAGGCAATCCCGAATGCATGGTCGGCAAGCGAGAAGATCGCACCGCCATGAGCAACACCGTGAGGGTTGCATTTCCCATCACAATCCATCTCGACACGGGCATAGCCGTCGCGGGCCTCGGTGATGTGCATGCCCAACAGCCGGCCAAATCCGCTCTCCTCAAATTCGGCGATTCTGCCCTCTACAGATACTTGTGCAGGCACTTCCGGCTCACCCTCGCAACTTTTCATACCAGTCCCGCACAGAAAAGGTAGCCGGCCCGGTTGTCACTTGTTGTATTTTTTCTGGGTATACACATACTTCTGGGTCTCCCCGCCATGCGCGACGATATAGAGCCACTCGTACAGGGACTTGAACGTTCCGTACCTGCTGGTACCGGCGCATGGAAAAACCGACCTTCAGCCTGCCGTCAAACCGGATCTTCCCAAGATCTTTCAGGCGCATGGCAATCTCAAGATCGTCCCCGGCATCGATGCACCGGTACATGCCGGCCTTCACAAATGCATCTTTCCGGAACGCGGTGTTGCAGCCGAGCGTGTAATAGAAGGTCCGGCTATAGTACCCGATCCGGGAGAAGGTGTTTGCAAGGAGGAGCGAGAAATGGTTCCCGGGGCTGTTCTCGATGGGGTAGACCGGTCCATAAACCTGGACGACCGCAGGATCAGCAAAATCTTTTCTCACCCGTTTGATCCAGTCCGGCGGGAGGATGCAGTCGGCATCGGTCGAGGCGATGATATCGCCTTTAGCGGCCATCACACCGTCGTTTCGTGCCCCACCGACCTTCTTGCTCGTCTGGATAAAGACCTTGTCAGCGTACTTCCGGGCGATCTCGCAGGTCTTGTCCGTTGACGCACCATCGACAACGATGATCTCGTACTCATTCCTGCTGACGGTCTGGTGCGAGAGCGAAACCAGGCACTGGGCGATGTTCTCCTCTTCATTGAAGGAGGGGACAATGACCGAAATCATGCGTTATGAAAAACTCCTGTACTTTTTTTAGGCTCTCGGATGATAAGCGTGATGCAGGGTGCAAAATTATTTTTATGCCGGATAGGACTGCACGAAATCCAGCACGCTCCTGATGCACCCGTCCATGTTGAGGTACTCGAACTGGGAAAACCGGCCTACGAGAGAGATGCCAAGATTCCGGCAGTAGTCCCGGACGACTGCAATGTTCTCCTGGTACCGTTTGTCGTATACAACATAGGCAAATGGCTGGCGCACCACCGATGAAAAAACCACCCGTTCCGGCGTAACAATGCCCATTTCGGTGAGCGTCCCGTTAACCTCGGCGATCAGATCCTCGTCGCTCATCCGTGCCACGGGATCGCCCGGCTGGTGGGTGATCTCGGCGAGAATCGCGCTGCAGCCCGCCGGCGCCACGTTCTGGCTGTACTGCGAGGGAAACGAGACCCGGTTAGTCTTCCCGAGCGCCGGGTCAGGGACGTAGAGCCAGGAGTATTCCGGCACCCCCCCGCGGACGCCGATGTTGACGCAGACAAGGGAGTTGTACGTGAGTGCATCGCAGGCCTTCCGGACTTCCTTTGGCACGCCATCAAGCGCTGCAATCAGGTGCTGGATAGGGATCGTGGAGATAATGCGGTCCGCTTCAATCATTTCCGCGCCATCGCTGATGAGCCACCGCCCGGCCTCTTTCCTGATCGAACGGATCCGGAAACCTGTTTTTATGAACGGCTCCACCGGCCGTGCGATCGCCTTTACGAGCGCCTCGATACCGCCATCCAGCGGGTACGAGAAGACCAACTGGTGGGTGTACCCTTCCGTGGGGATGCCGATCGCGGATTTGATCACGTCATCGACCGGCGGCCGGGGGATGCGCCCGTCCACCCAGTGCAGGGACATGTCGCTCGTCGGGTATTTCCAGATCTTCTCGTTGTACGGCACCATGTAGCACTCGGCGATCCCTTTTCCGAAGGTATAGTAGATCCAGTCGCGGAAGGTTTTTGGGGGAGGAAGTTCGCCTTTCTCCACCGCCACAAGGGTTTTTACAAACTCGCTGATACAGAAAAAGAGGTCCTCGGCAGGGAGGTCAGAGAGGCCGTTCTCGAAAGGGTACTTCATGTACCGGCCCTTGTAGAAGATCTTCGTGTTCCGGGTGTTCTCCTGCTCGTTCCCGCTAATCATCTTCCGCATGAAAGAGAGGACTTCAGAGTCCCGTGAGAAGATGATATGCGAGCCGCCGGTATCGAAGGTGAAGCCGTCCCTGGTACACGACCGGCAGAGCCCGCCGTATTCCGGCTCTGCTTCAAGGATCACGAGATCTGTGCCTTTTTCGTACAGGAGCCGGGCCAGCGTCAGGCCGGATAAGCCACCCCCGAGAATTGCCGTCTTCACTGCCCAATTGTTGGCGGGCAGAATTTATAAAAATGCACCGTTACCGGTAAAAAAGGGGTTTTTTCGTTCACTGCTTCGAGATATACCAGCCGGTCTGGGTTTCGTCGAGGACTTTCTCCGAGGTTTTTCGGGTGAACATGCTGACGACGTACATGGCCACGAGCGATATGACCAGAGGGTAGAATGAGAAGTGCAGGGGGAGGTTCCCATAGTTGTAATTAAAGAGCGTTATATTGAAGTAATTGAGAGCCCCGAACACCACGGACGAGACAAGTCCCAGGAACATACTCGCAAGCGCCCCGTCGCGGGTGGCTCCCCGCCAGTAGAGACCGGCAAGGAACGGGACTGCAAAGGTGGCAAGCATGATCCCGATCCCCATCCAGATAAGGCTGGCAAGCGCGTCCGGCGGGTTGATCGCAAGGATCATCGTGCCGAATGCGGAGAGTATCACGATAACCTTGGAGAGCAGGACGACGCTTTTGTCGCTCGCATTTGGCCTGATAATCTTCTTATACAGGTCCCATGAGCACATTGCGCCGATGGTCAGCATCAGCCGGTCAGTTGTGGACATGACAGCCGCAAGCACGATCACGGCAAATACCGCCCAGAGGGCAAGGATGGGAAGCGAGTACCTGGATGCCATAGAGGATGATGAAATCAGAGGCATTCGAGACGGCGGGCAGGGTAAACACTCCGGCTTTGACCATCACGAGCCCGGCAAGGCCGGTAAACTTTAAAAGATACATGGCTGCGCCGTAGATCAGGAACGCAACGAGCGGGGCCCACTTGAAGTACTTGACATCCTTCACCGCAAGCACGTTATTGATGACATGCGGGGCGCACGCAAGGCCTACCATGAGCATGATGGCAAACGAAACAATGTAGGCAGGGGTGAATGCACCGCTGGGCATCCACGGCATGACAAGGTTCGGGTTGATGGTCGCGATTACCTCATTGACATGCGTAAAGCCGCCGGCATAGTAGATGATGATCGGGGCCATGACAAATACCCCGATAATGAGGATAATCGACTGGATCAGGGACGCCCATGCGACTGCATACAGCCCGCCAATCGTGGTATAGATCATGGTCACGAGAGTTGCAATCAGGAGTGCAAGCCACAGGGGGATCGCAAAGAGCCACATCAGCACAATCGCGATGGCAGTATACTGTCCGACAAGGTAGATAAGCGAAACGATGATGCCTGCGACGGCCGAGAGCGAGCGCAGCGCTGTGGGGCTCTCGTACCGGTGGGCAAGGTAGTCCTGCACGGTCACATACCCTGAAGTCTTTGCCACGTTATGGAGCTTGACACCAAAGAAGATGATACAGAACCCTATCGCCAGCGGGACGAAGATCTCTTCCCACATGGTCGGCCAGCCGGCCCGGTACCCTAGCCCCGAGACACCCAGGAGCGACATGCCCGAGCAGACGGTACCGATCATAAGCAGTACAAAGACCCAGAACCCGAGCGAGCGGCCGGCGACAAGGTAATCTTCAGCAGTCTTGATCTTTTTCGAGGCCCATACCCCAATACCCAGGAGGACAAGGAAATAGATGGCAATAACCGCAATGGTCACATAGTCCGTCATTTTCAGTCATGCCCCCTGAATGTCAGGCCCCAGTACAGCAGCAGGATGATAACCACAAGAGTCACACCGCCGACGGTTAAAACGGTAATATCCGGCAATCCAAACATACTATCATTTTGAATTGTTGCATGCTAGCATATAACATAATCGAAATGTAACTGAAGGCGGGCATGAATGGATAGTGGAAAGGGCGTATAGCACCACGCTTACTGCACCGGTGCACGAAAAGAAGAGCACAACGGAAAATAAAAAGATTATTTGCTGCTCGACACGGTCTTCGTGCCACGCAGGATCCCAATCCTGCCGGTCCGGATCAGTTCCTTGATCCCGAACTGGCGGAGGAGTTTCTCCATTGCATCGATTTTATTGGTATCTCCAACAATCTGGAGGATCACCGACTTTGCGCCCACGTCAACAATCTGGGCGCGGAAGATAGTTGCGATCTGCATGATCTCGGCCCGGGTCGTTCCCTGGTCTGCGGTCACCTTGAAAAGCGCAAGCTCGCGCTCGACCCTCTCGCTGTCGGTCAGGTCAGAGACCTTGATCACATCGATAAGCTTGTTAAGCTGCTTCATCACCTGCTCTATCTGCGCGTCATCGCCGATCACTACAATCGTGATCCGGCTCATGTCCGGTTCCTCGCAGGTGCCCACCGCAAGGCTCTCGATGTTAAAGCCACGCCGGGAAAAGAGGCCGGTGACCCTTGAGAGCACCCCGGCCTTGTTCTCCACAAGGATAGACAACGTATGCGCCTTCATGATGGCGGATGCCCCCCGATCATCTCGTTGATCGCAGCTCCTGCCGGCACCATGGGAAAGACATTTTCTTCCCGCTCTATCCGGAAGTCCAGCACGAATGGTCCGTCGCAGTCCACCGCGGCTTTTAAGGCCGGCATCACCTCGTCGCACGACTCCACTTTGATGCCGTCGATACCGTAAGCCTGCCCGATTTTGACAAACTCGACCGGTGGGAGCTCCGTGTACGAATAGCGCCGGTCGTAAAAGAGCTCCTGCCACTGGCGCACCATCCCGAGATACATGTTGTTGAGGATCGCAATCTTCACCGGGATCTTGTACTGCGCCACCGTGCCCATCTCCTGAATGTTCATCTGGATGCTGCCGTCTCCGGCGACATCGAAGACCGGTACATCGGGCCGGGCAAAGTGCGCCCCTATCGCGGCGGGAAAACCATAACCCATCGTGCCAAGGCCACCAGACGTGATCCATGTACGGGGATGGCGGAAGCAGAAGTACTGTGCTGTCCACATCTGGTTCTGGCCCACCTCGGAGACTATCACCGCATCACCTTTGAGCAACTCGTTCATCTGCTGGAGGATGAACTGCGGGTGCAGGCACCCGTTGTCCTTCCCGTACCGCAGGGGATGGTTCTGCTTCCAGTGCCTGATTCTCTTCTGCCATGCCTCGCAGGCATTCTTCTTTGCAAGGCCGGCAATTATATCCGCGAGCACCGCCTTTGTGTCGCCCACGATAGGCACATCAACGCGCTTGTTTTTACCGATCTCGGCCGGGTCGATATCGATATGGATTATCTTTGCGTGCGGCGCGAACGTCTCGATCCTCCCGGTGACCCGGTCGTCGAACCGGGCTCCGATTGCGATCAGGAGATCGCATTCGGTGACTGCGAAGTTCGCGTACTCGGTGCCGTGCATGCCCAGCATGCCGAGGTTGAGCGGGTGGTCACAGGGGATGCACCCGATGCCCATCAGGGTCGTTGTCACCGGGATGCCATGGCCGGATGCAAAGGCCACGAGTTCCGGCGATGCATTGGACGAGATCACGCCGCCGCCCGCGTAGATGAGCGGGCGCTCGGCAGCCGTGATAAGTTCGATCGCTCTGTCGATCTGGCGCTTGTTTCCCTTATACGTCGGGTTATAGCCCCGGAGCACCACTTTTTCGGGCACAACAGGCTCTTTGACCGACCGGGTGTTGACATCTTTTGGCAGGTCGACAAGCACCGGACCCTGCCGCCCCGTGCCCGCGATATAGAACGCCTCTTTTATCACGCGGGGGATGTCCGATGTATCCTTCACGAGGTAGTTGTGCTTCGTGATCGGCATCGTGATGCCCTGGATGTCTGATTCCTGGAAGGCGTCGTTCCCGAGCATCGTGGTCGGCACCTGGCCGGTGATGGCAACAATTGGAACTGAGTCCATGTAGGCCGTGGCGATCCCGGTAACCAGGTTGCAGGCACCGGGCCCCGAGGTGGCAAGGCATACCCCTACACGACCGCTCGCGCGTGCATAGCCGTCCGCGGCATGCGCTGCTGCCTGTTCGTGCCGTACCAGGATGTGCCGCAATGGTGAATCGTAGAGTTCATCATAGATCGGCAGCACTGAGCCGCCAGGGTAGCCGAACAGCGTGTCGGTTCCCTCGCGCTGCAGTGATTCGATAAGGAGTTTTGCCCCGGTCTTCATGTTCGTTCCTCGAGTAGTCTGTTCATTCCGGCGATCATCGCCTCGACGCTCGCCATGATAATGTCAGTGCGTGCGCCCCGGGAAGTAATTATCTTCCCGTCTTTACTTAACCTTACGGTCACTTCAACCAGCGCGTCCGTCCCGCCGCTGATCGCGTCCACGTGGTATTCTTCGAGCCTGATATCCCCGACATCGGCAACCGATTGTGCAAGTACCTGCATCGCGGCATCCACCGGCCCGTCACCGGTTGCCGCGCCGGTCATCTCCTTTCCTTTCACCTCAAGGGTGACCGACGCCGTGGGGATCATGCTGCTTCCCGAAACAACGGTGAACTGCCGCAGTTTGATGGTGGGTTTGCACTCCATTGCAAGCACCGTGTCAGCAACGGCCATCAGATCTGAGTCGCTGACCCGTTTGCCGGAATCGCCGAGATCTTTGATCCGCGTGACGATGGCCTTGAGCTGCTGTTCGTTGGGCATATACTTCATCTCGTGGAGCGCAGCCTCTACCGATGCAGAACCGGAGTGCTTCCCGAGCACGATCCGCCGTTTTCTCCCGATCTGCTCGGGCCGGACAGACTCGTAGGTCGCCGGCTCGCGGATCACGCCATGGGCATGGATGCCGCTCTCGTGGGTGAACGCCATCTCCCCGACGATCGCCTTGTTGACCGGTAACGGGACGCCCGTGAGGCGTGAGACCAGCGTCGAGAGGGCATAGATCTCCTCCTTTTTTATCCCGGTGGGGTACCCGTAGAGCACCTCAAGCGACATCACAAGCTCCTCAAAGGGCGTGTTCCCCGCCCTCTCGCCAAGGCCGTTCACGGTCACATGGGCGCAGGTTGCACCAGCCTTTAAGGCCGAGACTGTGTTTGCGAGCGCAAAACCAAGATCGTCGTGGCAGTGGATCGAAAGCGGCGCGATCCCGGCAAGCGGGGGGATGAACACTGCGATCTTCTCCGGGGTCAGAAAGCCCACTGTATCGCAGAAGCAGAGCCGGTCGGCCCCGCGATCAACGCCACCGGAGAAAATCTCCTTAAGAAAACCCTGGTCAGCCCGCGATGCATCCTCTCCCGACAGTTCCACGATCAGTCCCCGGCTCTTCGCGTATTCAACCGAGTTCCACGCCATCTCAGCCACCTGCCCACGGGTCTTGCGCATCTTTTTCTCGATGTGCAGATCGCTGACCGGGATCACGAGGTGAACTGAGTCGGCGCCGTTGTCCGCGGCATAATCGATGTCAGATTTCATGGCCCGGACAAAGGTGCAGGTCTCGATCGGGAGCCCGGCATCCGAGATGAGCCGGATCGCGTCCTGCTCGCCGGCTGATGTCGCAGCAGAACCGGCCTCGACAACATCGACACCTATGGCTGCAAGCCTGGTCGCAATTTCTAACTTCTGGTCCGGGTTTAACGATACACCCGGGGTCTGTTCCCCGTCCCGTAACGTGGTATCAAAAAAGCGCAGTTTACTGGCGAATAAAACACTCACTCATGGCAGACACCATGCTACAGAACTAGGAAAGCAGACTATTAAAACGTTCGGCAGGCTGCAGGGTCGCACTATTCACCATAAATCTTACATGCCCCGGCCGGATAAAGTACGGGATAGTAAATTGAGAGCAGAGAGAGCCATGAACGAAGATACGCTGTATAGCGTGGAAAGTGGGTCACCAGAGCGAGTCGCCGCTGCCATACAGAAAGACTGTGCACGGCTTATTGCGCTCCGGACCCGGGGTGAACTCGGCAGTGCCCTTGCGAGGATTGTGCTGCTGTACTCCTCCCGCGATATCCGGCAAATGATGCAGAACTTCGGGAACACGATCCGGGATGTCTCCCCCAAGTATCGTGAGGAACTCGAAGCGGCAGTCACCGGCCACCTGCTCGGGACATTCCAGAACATCCGGCTCATGGACCAGCAGGGCGCATTTGCGCGGATAAAAGAACCATTGACTGATCCGGAGAGGGAGGTACTGGAAGATGGTGGGTGAGCAGTGCAGGGCCGGTACGGGGGACATCAGGCTCCGTTTCCTGAAATTCCTGCTTGTCGGGTTCTGCATGATTGTCCGGCAGGAGCCGGGCCACCCGGTGGGGATGCGTTTTCCCGGAGGCGATCGGGTCGAGGTGATTGACGGTGTGTATTACTGCCCGGTCCGTGAAAAGGCCAATGATGTGGATGCCGCTCTCTGCCCGTTCTGCCCGGCGAAGCAGACCCCACAAGTCGGGTACCTGAAACCGCCGGTGAATGCAAGCGAGCACCGGAAGCAGGAGTTTATCGATAATTGCTATAAGTACCATAATTTTAACGGGTGAAGGAAAGTCGGTTCTGATTCTCAATTAACCGGCAGGACCGGAAAGAAAAAAACGTTTGAAAAATATGAACGAGGACTCCCCGCCACATGGCCCCTCCGGGGTACGGCGGGGCGAGGGACTTCTTGCACCTGATTTTGCGGGTCACTCACGTGCAGATTGATCCATCTTTCTGATCCGCCGCGGGGGCGTCCCTTAGGGGCGGCGGCGTGCATCGCTAAGGGGGTATGGGGGCTTCAGCTCTCATCATCCTGATCACCAGAAGGGAATTGCCTAAATGGATATCAAACCCGGGCAGGACCCTTAGGAGGGATGGATCCGGACCTGATGTCTCACCGGATCCTTTCTCCGACGGAGAGATTATTATGATGGATCCTCTCCCGGAGTGCTCCAGTGGAAATGGTGCCAACGCCCGACAAAATTCTTGGTATAAATCGATATTTTCGTAAAATAACCATTTAAATCAGGAAAAAACCGTGCAATTTAGCCGCGTTCCTTTCATCGCGAAAAAGGGGATGATAAACTGGTCACGCGAGATGCCGTGCGGGCTGGAAACGCGACTATGGCCCGAAAATAAAAGGGGTTCCCGGGCAGGGAAAGCGGCATCGTTTTTTCCGGAAATGCCTGAGATCCGCTACCGGAGCCATTCCAAAACAACAAGAGGGCCCCCCGGGTGAAGAGATGCCCCTGTTTTGCGACGATACGCTCCTTTTGATCCTATTATTCCTTCTTCATCTCCCCGATCCACTCCGTCCCCACCCTTTCGATGAACCGGGAGGAACGCTCCTTGGGTTCTGCATGAGCCTTATAATGAGTAAGCAGTGAGCGGACACACTTCATTGCCTCTTCTGATGTCAGGCCGGTGGCAACCTGCTCACCCTGCCGGGACTTAAAACCACTGTGCCCGCCAAAGGTTACGGTCCAGCCCTTAGTGGTTCCCATGATACCGACATCACGGACCCGGCTCTCCCTGCAGCACCGCGGGCAGCCCGAGACACCGATCTTGATCTTGGCCGGGAAATCCTGCCCGGCGTACTCATCCGAGATCGTTTTTGCGAGGGTGATGGAATCCTGCGTGCCGTTCTTGCAGTACCAAATACCCGGACAGGACTGGACATACCGGACGCTGGGCGTGATGGATGCGGTCCCCAGCGGTCCCAGCTCCTTTCTCACACCCGCAATATCCTTCTCCTGCACGCCGACCAGTAGGAACCGCTGGCCGGAGGTGATCTTGACAAGGGAAATGGTGTACTTTTTTGCAACCCGTGCAATGGTCTCCAGCTCGTGCGGCGTGACGACACCTGCCGGGATCCGGGTCTGGATCGCGTAGGACTTCCCGTCGCGCTGGAGCTTTGCGCCGTACGTGGCATCGGTCATGGGTATACATGGCCGTTTGTGCAGCATGAAGGCTTGGAATGGGGATGTTATTGAAATAGGACGAAACTCTTTCTGATAATATCGGACTTCACTTCATTTTAAAAACAAATCGAAGATAACACCGATCGTACCACGATAAAACCAATCAAAAATGAACGATGGCTTCCCGCCTCAGGGCCCCTCCGGGGCACGGCGGGGCAAGGGAGTTTTAACGGTCTTTGGTTACTGATCCGCCGCGGGGGCGCCCCTTCGGGGGCGGCGGCATGTATCGAAACGGGGGTTTTGGGGGCGACAGCCCCCATCGCTATGTGCCCGATCACGGGGCCCGTATGATCCCTCACCGACCTCCTGACCGTACTCTCTGGTGCCCTCAATAGGTCTCCTGCCGGGTGCAGGATTGATAAGCCCGGCATGCCTATCATCAGAGTACTACCATATGCGGAAACGATGCTCTGTGCGACCTGCCGGTGATCTTATGACCGATGACATACCAACGCTCGATTCCCCCTCGCTTTACATCAACCGCGAACTGAGACTGGATACGGTTCAATCACCATGTGCTGGAAGAGGCACGGGACGAACGACACCCGCTCCTCGAACGGGTGAAGTTCCTCTCCATATTTGCCAACAACCTTGACGAATTCTTCATGATCCGGGTCTCCGGTCTCCAGCGGCAGGCCGCAAAGGGTGTGCTCAAGGCGCCTCCTGACGGGATGACGGCATCCGAGCAGATCATTGCGATAGAAAAGGCGCTTCTTCCTGAACTTGATCTCTCGTTTGAATGCTGGAGCAACGAGATCCTTCCCCGGGTTGCCGCAGCCGGTATTTTCATTCATGAATATGGTGAGCTGGATGAAGAGCAGAAGAGAGCCCTGCGCACGTTCTTTGTCGAGGAAGTGTTTCCCGTACTCACCCCGCTTGCCTTTGACTCCGCCCACCCGTTTCCCTTTATCTCCAACCTCTCGCTTAACCTTGCGATCACCATCCGCGATCCGAAAGGAAAGGAACTCTTTGCCCGGATCAAGGTGCCTACCGGTCTCTTTCCCCGGCTTATCCGGATTCCGGACACACAACCTCCCGGCCGGCGCGACGATAAGCAGGTACATCTCGTTTACCTCGAAGATCTCGTCGCCGCACATCTCGACCTGCTCTTCCCCGGCCTCGAAGTGGTCGGCGCCTCCCCCTTCCGGATCACCCGTGATGCAGACCTCGACATTGAAGTCGATGAGGCATCCGATCTCCTGACCACTGTCGAAGAGATCATGGAGCAGCGGGCCCGGGGTACCCGGTGAGGATCGAGGTAGACTGTTCGATGCATGAGAGCACCTGCCATATGCTCGAACGCAAACTTGGCACCAGCTCCCACATGCTGTACAGGATCGGCCACCCGGTGGGTATGGCCGATCTCATGGAGCTCCTCTCCCTCGACCGTCCCGACTTGAAAGACATCCCGTTCCAACCATCGGTACCGCCGGAGCTTGCCGAGGAAAAAGACATTTTCTCCGCGATACAGCGAAAGGACATCCTCCTCTTCCATCCCTACGACAGCTTCTCGCCGGTGATCAATTTTATCCGGCAGGCGGCCCATGACCCTGGCGTTCTTGCGATCAAGATCACCCTGTACCGGGTTGGCTCCAACTCGCCCATCGTAAAGGCGCTCATGGAGGCCAGGGAGAATGGGAAAGCGGTGGCCGCCTTGATCGAGCTCAAGGCCCGGTTTGATGAGGAGAACAACATTGGCTGGGCCCGGGCACTGGAACGTGCCGGCGTCCATGTCGTCTACGGGGTCGTCGGCCTCAAGGTGCACGCGAAACTCTGTATGGTTGTCCGGCGCGAAAAGGGGGTATCCGCCGGTACATGCACCTCGGCACCGGCAACTACAACGCGACCACGAGCCGGATCTACACAGATTTCGGGATGTTCACCTGCGACCGGGATATCGGGGACGATGTGGCAAACCTCTTTAACTTCCTGACCGGCTACGCCCGTTTCGATCAGTACCGGAAACTTGCCGTAGCGCCGGTGACGCTGCGATCTACGATCATCTCCCGCATTGACCGGGAGATCGCAAACCACCGGGAGCATGGCGGCGGCCACCTCATCTTCAAGATGAATGCGCTCGTGGACTACGAGTGCATTACCGCGCTGTACCGTGCATCTCAGGCAGGGGTTAAAGTGGATCTCCAGGTCCGGGGCATCTGCTGCCTGCGGCCGGGCATCCCGGGCGCAAGCGAGAACATCACGGTCAGCGCAATTGTCGGACGCTTTCTGGAGCACGCACGGATCTACTACTTCCGGAACAACGGAGAGGATGACGTGCTGCTCGGGAGCGCTGATCTCATGCCCCGTAACCTCGACCGGCGCGTGGAGGTGCTCTTCCCGGTCACCGACCCAGCGATCAAGAAAGCGTTGCTCTCCATTATTCTCGATACCGAACTCAGGGACAACCAGCAGCTCCGGCTGATGAAAGGCGATGGGACATACGAGCGGAAACACCCCGCCCTGGGCGAATCGCCGGTCAACTCCCAGTCCTGGTTCCTCGACCACAAGGGGATCTGGTACCATGCCGGGCCCTGAACCGGCAGCGGCCGTGCCCGGGCCCTGCATCTTCGGGACAGGCAGGCTGCTGCCGCTTATCGACGTACTCTCGGCAGAGATTGCCGGGGTACGGGAGGACGATGATATCGAGCATGTCCACCGCATGCGGGTGGCTTCCCGCCGGCTCCGTGCCGCGCTCCCCCTTTTTGCTGAGTGCTTCCCGGAAAAGGAGTACCGGCTCTGGCTGCGCGAGATAAAGAAGATCACCCGCGCACTCGGGGCTGCACGGGACACGGATGTCCAGATCGCGTTTTTGAAAAAATACCTCAAATCACAGGCAGCCCCGATACCCCAGAATGTCCCCGTAAAAAACCCTGAAGATACCTCGCATTCCGGTGACCCCCTTGGTACCCTCCTGGCCCGGCTCCAGAAGCAGCGCGGGATCCTCCAGAAAAAGGTGATCGCAGTGCTGGACGAGCTGGAGCACTCACAGGTTCTCCCATCGCTCCGGGCTGCATGTGCCCCGCCCACTGAAATTGGAAAGAGAAAGAAAAGGGAACGATATGCCGGGGTCCTCCCGGTCGCTGCCGGCCGGGTCGGCAGGCGCCTGCAAGCCATTCACCAGTATGAACCCTTCGTACACAACCCTGATGCGGTTTTCGAGCACCACGCGCTCCGGATCGCTGCAAAGAAACTGCGGTACACGCTCGAAGCCTATGCCCCGCTCTACCGGCGCAGTCTCGCCAGACCCATCGCGCGGATAAAGAGGCTCCAGGATCTCCTAGGCGACATCCATGACTGCGACGTCTGGATCGAACAGATGTCGCTTGCGATCGTCAGGCAGCGGTCCCGGCGCCACCCCGATGCGGGTGAGGGCGGGCCATCCGTATCTGCTGTGGCTCCGTTCCGGAGGCTGCTGGTCAACCGCGAGAAACGCCGGGCCCGGCTGTACCGGCAGTTTGTCCGGGACCTGGGATGGTCTTGTACGGACCGGTTTCTGGAAGATCCTGTCATCAGCAGCGCTCACCGGGCAGCGTTCAGCCTTCTCCAGCCGCCGCTCTCTTCCGGCAAAAGAGGAGCGTGAGGCGTTTCTCCGGCTCGCTGCCGTGGCACCGGATCACCTGGCCCACAGCCGTACAGTTATGGCGCTTGCGCTCCGGCTTTTCGACCAACTGGCACCTCTTCACGGCCTTTCCCGCCGCGACCGCACCCTCCTCTCTTATGCCGCGACCGTGCACGACATCGGCTGGCTCCACGGGCAGGCCGGCCACCAGAAAAAGAGCGCGGAGATGATCCTCGCCTCACCCGGCCTTCCGGTACCGGTCCGGGAGCAGGGGATTGTCGCTCTCGTTGCCGGGCTCCATGGGGGGAAGATGCAGGCGCGCCCGGACGGGTTCTTTACCATTCTTGTGCCGGCCGATAAGAAGCGGGTGCGCGCGCTCGCCGCACTCCTCCGGGTGGCTGACGGGCTTGATTACCTCCATGCCGCAAACGTGACCGGTCTTTCCTGCACAGTCCGCGCAGCCGACGTCCTCTGCACACTTACCTGCGCCGGGGACGCAGCGACCGAGAAGGCCCGGGCTACAAGAAAGAGCGATCTCTTCGCTGAAGTATTTGGAAAACCGCTGGTGATCACATGAAGTCCAAAAAGAAGATCGGGGCTGCCGGGCGCATTGTTGCCTTTATCGATATCGGGACAAACTCGGTCCGGATGCTTGTGGTCCGGTTCAACCCCAACCACTCCTACAGTATCCTCACCCGGCAGAAACAGCAGGTACGCCTCGGAGAGGGTGAGTTCGACGACGAAGAAATCACTCCAGAAGCTATCGACCGCACCTGTGTTGTCTGCCGGAAATTTGTCGATCTTGCCCGGACATTTAACGCTGAGGAGTTTGTCGCAGTGGCCACTTCCGCTGCCCGCGAGGCCACCAACCAGGATGTCCTGCTTACCCGGCTCCGGCACGACGCGCAGATTGATGTACGGGTGATCTCCGGGCTTGAGGAGGCACGGCTGATCTATCTCGGGGTTGCAAGCGGACTGCACCTCAGCGAGCGTCAGGCATTTTTTATCGATATCGGCGGCGGGAGCACCGAGATCTCACTCGGCGGCCAGCAGCAGTTTGCAATGCTCGAAAGTTTCAGGCTTGGTGCAATCAGGCTCACCAACCTGTTCTTCTCCGAGAATCCCGCAGGACCCGTTCGCCCGGACCAGTACAAGATCGTCCAGCAGTACGTGAAAAATGCCATCATCCACACGATCCAGAAGATTAAAAAACAGAAGATCGATCTGGCGGTAGGAAGTTCCGGCAGCATCATGAACCTTGCTGACATTGCTGCAAAGGCACTCCATCCCGAAGAGGGCGTTCCTGTCGGTGTGCTCACGTACCGCGACCTCAAAAAAGCCATCGACCTGCTCTGTGCGCTCCCGCTCGAAGAGCGCCGGAAAGTACCCGGGATCAATGCCGAACGGGCCGATATTATCATCGCGGGGGCGGTGATCCTCGATACCTTCATGAAGGAACTTTCGCTCGAATCAATAACCACCACCAGCCGCGGGCTCCAGGACGGTATGCTGATGGACTACCTCTCGCGCATGGAAGACTTCCCTCTCTTCGGAACACTCTCCCCCCGGGAGAGAAGTGTGCTCCAGCTGGGCAGGTCCTGCGGGATCAACGAGGCGCATGCCCGGAACGTGACCCGGCTTGCACTTGAGATCTTTGATTCGGCAAAGGAGATCCGGTTGCATGATTATGGCGACTGGGAGCGCGAGCTTCTCGAATATGCCGCGTTCCTCCACGACATCGGGTCGTTCATCTCCTTTACCAACCACCATGCCCACTCTTACTATATCATAAAGAATTCCGAACTGCTCGGGTTTGACCAGAAAGAGATCGACATCATGGCCAATATCGCCCGGTTCCACCGGAAGAAGAAACCGCGGAAGAAACATCTCGACCTCCCCGACGTTCCCTCGCATGAGCAGCAGATGGTGCTCGTCCTTGCCATGTTTATCCGTCTTTCCGAGAGCCTCGACAGGAGCCATGCAGGGTTCGTGCAGCACGCGGAATTCGCCCGGGTGGAGAAGACCGAGGTCATCCTCGATATCATCGCAGAGAACGACTGCCAGCTGGAGATCTGGGGCGCAGAGGCTGAGCAGCGGGCGTTTGAGAAGGTCTTTGGGAAGCACCTGAATGTGGAAGTGATCACACCCAGTATCGGCAACGGGCAGTGAAAAAGTGCATCGCCTGCTTCGTAAGTTCCTGACTACGCAGGCGTCCCTTCGGTACTCCATCGTCCCTTTGTCTCCATCGACGCTTACCTGCGTGCCGGTCTTCAACCGGTCAATCGGGACAGACAGGCGGTCGATCATCGGGATATTACCGATGATCGCCCCGGTGGCGATTATGGGCTCTGCCTCGGTATTCACGATGGCAGCCGGGGCATGGCCGTTCCGCGAAAGGGCGTAGATCACGTACGAGCCCACGGTCGATCCCTTACCGTAGGGAAACGCGAGAACAGTTCCTGCTACTGAAGTTCCTTCGAGCGGGTGGCCCTTCTCCATGACAATCCCGGTTTCGGGATCAACCCCCGAGAGGAACGATATCGGTTCTGGGCTTACGAGCAGCCTGCCCGCGCCCCGGCCCCGGGAAATGCTGCGTCCGACGATTATCAAAATCACACCACATAAATGGTTGAAGATAAAGATATATGAGTAATATGGAAGAGACCTCGGTCGACAACGTATCGCCCCAGAACGAACTCAAATACCAGATCCAGGTCAATGAGCTCGAGGCGGCGCTCCTTGAACAGAAGGTCAGGGCCGAAGATCTCCAGAAGGAAAATGCGCAGCTGAAACGGGAGAACAACCAGCTCAAGCGCATGCCGCTTTTTGTTGCGGTGATCATCGATATTCTGGAGAACAACGAGATCTATCTCCGCCAGCAGGGAAACAACCAGGAGTACCTGACCCATGCATCCGATGAACTCCGGCCGCTCTTAAAACCCGGGACCAAGGTGGCAGTCAACAACGCGCTCTCCATTGTCAAGGTGATCGGGAACGTATACGATTCCCGGGTCCGGGTGATGGAACTGGAGGAGTCACCGGAGATCTCCTATGCCCAGATCGGCGGGCTGACCGATGAGATCAAGGAGGTGCGGGAGGCCGTGGAATACCCGCTCACAAAACCCGAGATATTCCGGCGGATCGGGGTCGAACCGCCCAAGGGCATCCTGCTCTACGGTTCACCGGGAACCGGGAAAACCCTGATCGCAAAGGCGGTCGCCCACGAGGCGAAGGCCACGTTCATCCGCATGTCCGGGAGCGAGCTCGTGCACAAGTTCATCGGTGAAGGGGCGGGGCTTGTCCGCGAGCTCTTCACGCTTGCCCGCGAACGGGCACCGGCAATTGTCTTTATCGACGAGATCGACGCGGTCGGGAGCATGAGGACAAACGACGGGACAAGCGGCAGCGCAGAGGTGCAGCGGACGCTCATGCAGCTCCTTGCGGAGATGGACGGCTTTGACAACCGGGGCGATATCCGGATCATGGCGGCGACAAACCGGGTGGACATGCTCGATCCCGCCCTCCTGCGGCCCGGCCGGTTCGACCGGTTGATCAAGATCCCGCTGCCCGACCGGACAGCCCGGCTTGAGATCCTCAAAATCCACACCAAAAAGATGCACCTCTCCGATATCAACCTTGAGACCATCGCTTCCACGACGGAAGGGGCGACGGGAGCTGAGATTCAGGCAATCTGCCGCGAAGCCGGCATGATGGCGGTGCGCAGGGATGCCAATTCGGTGGAGATGAAGGACTTTGTGGATGCCGTGCACAAGGTCAGGGCCGAATCGACCACCGATACCCGGATGTATACCTGAACCCCGGCACCAGCAGGTGCTGTGACGGGGTGCATGGAGAGCCCGGATGAATATTCTCTTGATCCAGCGGGAAGGCACCGATCTTCACCACACCTTCTATTCTTCCGAGACCAGCCGCCTCGCGCTCCGTTTTTACCACCCGAAAAAAGTGCCCTGCGGCGTCTCGATCGCGGTTGCATCGCTGGGCAGCGCCCTCTCGCTTGTTTCTGAACTGCGCTGGTATCTCAGGCGCTACGTGCGGGAGGCCCTCTTTGAAGTCGAACCCGGGATATTCTGCACCCGCGATCTCGCGCAGGACATCTACTACGAGCGCACCGCGATCCTTGCAAAGCCATGGGCATTCCGGCGGATCTACGGGTTCTTCTCTTCCGGAAAACCGGCCCGCCGGCTTGTGATGGCCCCGGGGTCAACGGCTAGTGATTATGCAGAGAATCTTGCCGGCACCGAAACCACCATAGAAGTATGGTGCACTGAAGACGAGGTGGAGGATATCGGGGATCTCGTGACCCTAGAAGAGGCCGGGGAGACACCCGGCCCCGCGGATGGCCCGGGGCCGTAAACAAAGAGAGGAGAAGAAGGCTCTTTTTTGATAATTACACCGGAGCACATGCGATGATCCGGATTATCTTACCACAAACAGAAGAGAAGAACGAAAAAATAGGTCGGAAAAGCCGGTTATGCCGATGACGCAGTGAAATTTACCGGCGTAATGTTAACCAGCTTTATGGTGACCGTAAGGTTCTCACCAGCCAGCGGGTTGTTGGCATCCCAGGTGATGGTCTTGTCTGTAACATTAAGGATCTTTACGGTACTGTAGGCGTTGATTGGCCGGTAATATACCGTATAATATTCGCCGGGGGTAAAAGTGGTATTTGCGATAGGGCCGGTGCGGTTGATGGTCTGGACCAGGCCCGGGTCGTATGGACCGTAGGCCTCGGTATAGGGAAGATCCACGGTCTTTGTATCGCCCAGCCGCATACCGGTCACTGTGTTCTGGATACCGGAAATGACACTGGAATTCCCGAGGGTAAAGACCACGGGCGCGGTGGTATTCATGTTGGTGGTATACACGGTACCGTTATCGAAGGACTCGGTAAAGAAGATCGCCACGGTGTCTCCTTTGGTTGCCACGGGGCCTGAGAGAAGGACAAATGCACCGATAGCCGCGATGATGATGACCACGACCACTCCGATCGTGATCAGCACGTTTTTGCGCTTCTTTTCCGATGCAGTATCCGGTGCCGCCACAGCGGGTGATCCTGCCTCGTCACTGGTTGTGGTTGCCGGCACATCCATAGTCTCGTCTACCGGGCCGGCAGCCTCTTCTGAAATCTCCTCTTTTACAGGTTCTGGATCGGTCATGCACATTCACTTCGCAGATACCATAACTCCGGTACATCTTGGCGCGGTACGGGAAAAAGTTCACGGTTGCTTCGGGTCAGGGCACTGATCGGATTAACGGAAACATGAAAAAACCGGCCTTTAAACACACCGGTAAAAGAATGAAAAATATCAGGCAAACATCCGCCCTTCCACATCGGGAAGGATACGGCTGAAATCGAGGCGGACTTTTTCGATCGCGGAAAGGAAGTCCTCGCGGGTGATCCTAGGTCGCTCGTTCCTGATGGCAAACATCCCGGCCTCCATGCAGATCGCTCGGAGATCGGCCCCGTTCTTTCCCTCGGTCAGGCCCGCTATCTCTGGAAGATCGACCGAGTCTGCCATGGTAAGGGACCGGCTGTGCACCTTTAAGATGGAGAGGCGGCCTTCTTCGTCAGGCAGCGGGATCTCGATGATCCGGTCGAACCTGCCCGGCCGGAGGAGTGCCTTGTCAAGGATGTCGATCCGGTTTGTCGCCCCGATGATCTTCACGTCGCCCCGGTTCTCAAAGCCGTCCATGCCGGCAAGGAGCTGCATGAGGGTCCGCTGCACCTCGCGGTCTCCCGAGGTATTTGCCTCGGTGCGTGAGGCACCAACCGCATCGATCTCGTCAATGAAGATGATGGTCGGGGACTTCTTCTTTGCGAGATCGAAGAGCTCGCGGACGAGGCGGGCTCCCTCCCCGATATATTTCTGGACAAGCTCGCTTCCCACCACCCGCATGAAGTGGGCGTTTGTCTCGTGGGCGACTGCTTTTGCAAGCAGGGTCTTTCCCGTCCCCGGCGGCCCGTGGAGCAGGACGCCCTTGGGGGGTTCGATCCCGATCCGGGTGAAGAGTTCCGGGCGCTTGAGCGGGAGGCTCGACTGCCTCGCGGATCTCGTTGATCTGCTTTTTTAAACCCCCGATATCCGAGTAACACTCCTGCGGGGAGTCCACCAGTTCCATGCCGTAGACCTGGGCATCGAAAGAACTGGGCAACAGTTCTACAATGGCAAGCGACTGCTGGTTGAGCGTGCAGCGTGCACCTGCCTTCAGGTCATCAGTGCTGATGCTGGGGGAGCTCCGCACCAGGAACCTCGGTCCGGCGCTGCTCCTGACAATGACCCGGGTCGCATCGACCACGTCCACGATGGTCCCGATGATAAGCGGAGGGCTCCGGAGCTGTTCGCTCTCGCTCTTGAGTTTCCTGACCTCCCGCTCGTACCGGATCTTCTGGGTCTCGATATAGCGCTTGTCCGCCTCGACCTGCCGGATCTGCTCGCGGAGCTCGAGGTTGCGCGACTCAAGGTTTGTCACCCGTTCCAGCATCTGGGTCTCGAGATCCTGCTTGTCGCTCTCGATCCTCTGGAGTTGGTCACGCAGCTGCTCGGAAAGCGTGCGGTACAGCCTGCACAGCTCCTCGGGGGTCTGCGGTTCGGCCGTATCGCGAAGAATATCGCCCACGTCTCGTTCCTCAAATAGTTATATAGGGAAATCGTCATATAAAGTGTTTGTGAGAATATGCAGTGCGAAATGTGTGGGGAAACCATTCGCGGCATCCCGAAACTGATCCGGGTAGAGGGCGCGGAACTGCAGGTCTGCAGCCGGTGCGGGAAATTTGGGACCGAGGTGCAGCAGCCTCGGCGGACAGACGTGCAGCGACCGGCGACAGGCCGGGCTGCACCCGGGGCCCGGGCACCCGCGGTGACGGCCCCGGCACAGCGGAAACGGGACATGTTCGATTACATGGAAGGCGAAATCGTTGAGGATTATGCCGACCGGGTAAGGAGGTCCCGTATGGAAAAAGGGCTCTCCCAGAAGGACCTCGCCCTTCAGTTGATGGTAAGGGAGCTGCTTATAAAAAAGATCGAAAAAGGGGAACTGATCCCGGAAGAAGAGGTGAGAAAGAAACTCGAAAAGGTCCTCGGGATCAAGCTCGTCGATATGGTGGCTGATGATGCAGAAAAAAAGACACAGGCAAAGATCACCCAGACACTCGGCGATCTGACCATCATCCGGAAAGCCAGGAAATAACGGCAGACCTTTTCTTTTTTTATCAGCTCACGGAACTATTCCCGTCGGATTTCACCACCGGGTAACAGGCTCCCTGTCCGCTGGTTCTTTATTTCCATCTTTTTTATAGATCACTCCGGCAGGGTAACCGTTATCATGTTCTGCCTGAAAGGCAAATACCAATATTATTCAGTGTCCAAACAAGAACTAAAAATTGTAAAAGACCGGGTCCTGGACTGATATGATCTCTTCCATCCTGTATGTTGATGATGAGGCAAGCCTGCTCGAAGTCGGCAAGCTCTTCCTTGAGCGCAGCGGGCAGTTTCCCGTTGACGTCATCACTTCGGCCCCGGCAGCACTTGAACTGCTGAAGACAGGGAACTATGACGCCATCGTTTCTGATTACCAGATGCCGGAGATGGATGGTATCGCATTTTTAAAGAAGGTACGGTCTTCGGGGAATACCATTCCGTTTATCCTTTTCACCGGCCGGGGAAGGGAAGAAATTGCAATACAGGCTTTAAACCAGGGAGCCGATTTTTATCTCCAGAAAGGTGGCGAGCCGGTATCGCAATTCACCGAACTCGAACACCAGATCCGTCATGCAGTCCAGCAGAGAAGGGCAGAAGCGAGTATCAGAGACCATGAGCAGCGTGAAGCGGATATTATCAACTTCCTTCCCGACGCAACCTTCGCAATTGATACCGACGGTGTGGTAATTGCATGGAACCACGCCATTGAAGAGATGACGGGAGTTTCGGCAGCGGAGATACTGGGGAAGGGAGATTACGAATACGCAATACCGTTTTATGGGAAAAGGCAGCCGATCCTGATCGATCTGATCTTTGAGTCCGATGAGGTCATTTCCCAAAAATACGAACACATTATTCACGAAAAAAATACCCTGATCGCCGATACAACACATCCCTTCCCGAAGGGAAAAACCATAACTCTCATGGGTATGGCGAGCCCGCTTTACAACCGGCAGGGGAAAGTGATCGGTGTAATTGAATCTATCCGCGATATTACCGAACGGAAACTGGGTGACGATGCAATCCGCGAGAGCGAGCAGAGGTACCGGAACGTCGTGGAGGACCAGATCGAACTCATCTCGCGGTTCCGGCCGGATGGTACCCATGTCTTTGTCAATGAAGCGTATTGCCGGTATTTCGGACTGAATCGCGATGAGATTATCGGGAAACGGTTCCTCCCGGATATCCCCCCCGAGGACCGGGAGCGCGTGAGACAGTTCTTTGCATCCCTGACTCCTGATCACCCGATAGACAGCATCGAACACCGGATCATCATGAAGGACGGCACAGTACCGGTGGCAGCAGTGGAGCGACCGTGCGATCTTCGATCCTTCCGGATCGGTTACTGAATACCAGTCGGTAGGCCTGGATATTACCGAGAAAAAAGCGACTGAAGCGGCGCTCGCGGAGAGTGAGGCCCGGTTCCGCGAGCAGTACCAGAACAATCCGCTTGCTATCTTCACCTGGCAGCATCGCAACGGGGATTTTTTCCTTGCTGACTACAACAAGGCAGCTGAAACCCTTACCAGCGGGAGATCGCATGACTACCTCGGAAGAAGTGCATCCGATCTCTATGCACACCGTCCTGAACTCTTATCCGAAATAAGAAAGTGTTTTTCGGATCGGACCGTTATCTCGATGGATCTCGTCTCGGAGCACTTCCTGCCCGGAAGACTTATCCATACTACCGCATCCTTCGCCCCCCCTGACCTGATCATGGTCCACATGGAAGACATCAGTGAACACGTGCAAGCAGAGGCTGCACTCCGGGAGAGTGAGGCGAAATACCGGGGTATATTTGCCGCTGAATCCGACGGGATTGCGGTGGTGGACCAAAAGACCGGGACAATTATTGACTACAATGATGCGTTATCGGTTATGCACGGTTACCAGAAGGACGAGCTCCTCGGTCTGCCCATTACCACCCTGTCCGCCGAGTCGGATGCAACCAGTACCGCGATAACTGAGGAGACACCGTACATCCGGGACAGGTTCCACAAAAGAAAGGATGGCAGCGTCTTTCCGGTCGACATCACGGTCAATGCCATGCCCCTCCAGGGACGCAAGGTTTTAATCGGCGCAATCCGGGACCTTACCGAACACCGGCGGTCAGAAGAAGCACTCCGCCAGGCAAACAGGAGCCTCGCCCTCCTTACCAACGTGACCCGGCACGACATCAGCAATCAGCTCGTTGCGCTGAACGGGTTCCTTGAGCTCCTCCACGAGAAAGTCAGGAATCCGGCACTTGAGGATTACTTCAAATGGATCTCCCAGGTGAGCACCCGGATCAACTCCATGATTCAGTTTGCGAGCGCCTACGAGACCGTACGGAAGACCGATCCTGTCTGGCAGGACATACGGATGCTTGCGGAAACTGCAACACGGCAGGTATCGCTCGGGAACGTGACGGTGAAAAACGAGATCCCGACCGGGGCGGAAGTATTTGCTGACCCTCTGATCGTCAAGGTCTTCTACAACCTCGTAGATAACGCCATACGGTATGGGGGAAAGATCTCGATTATCAGGTTCTCTCTTGTTGATCGGGACGGCCACGGGATCATCGTGTGCGAGGATGACGGAGTCGGGATCTCAGATGAGAACAAGGAAAAGATCTTTGATCGCGGCTTTGGGAAGAACACCGGCCTTGGGCTCTTCCTCTCCCGCGAGATCCTCTCGCTCACCGGCATCACTATCCACGAGACAGGAGAACCGGGCAAAGGAGTACGTTTCGAGATTAAATTGCCGAACGGGGCGTACCGGTTCGCCAATACGCCGTAAGATACTGAAATGTGAGCGGCTGACGTTAAGCAGAATAAAATATCCTTCCCGCAGGCAGCTTAACGAAATCAATTTACTTAATTATATATCTCAATAATTCCCATTGTCGTTTGCCTGGCTTTATTATGCGAACAATATGCTCTTTTTGCAATACAACCATTCGTCCCGGTGCATCACCTGACGAGCCGGCCAGCCATGGTGTCTGTAAATCCTGTTATGAACAGATACTTACCCGTTACAGGTTAAATATCCGGAAATTCCTCGATATGCTCGATGCCCCGGTACTTCTCGTCGATAATGATGTGAACGTCCTTGCGGCAAATACCCTTGCGATTGAGATCATAAAAAAACCCGTTGAACAGATCAGGGGAATCATCTGCGGGAAAGTACTGGAATGCATCAATGCTTCTCTTCCCGAAGGATGCGGAAAAACTGAATTCTGTCCTGAATGTACCATCAGGGCATCGGTCAACGAAACCTATACAACAGGGCATCCGGTGACCCGTCGCCCGGCCGTTGTCGACCGCACCGTCGGGGGCACACGGGAAAAGATGCATTTCTTTATCTCCACCCGAAAAAACGGCGATGTTGTCCTTCTCCGGCTTGAGCCGGAGACAGGGGCCTGAAACCGGACAAGGATCCGGTGTTTACCGGCATTTTAAAATTAAATGAAACCATGCTTTTTTTATCACCGCCAAAGCCGTGGCAAATCCCGGTAATCATGACTGGATACCCTGAATGTCCGGACGATAATACTCTTCATTCTTTACGCTGCGTTACGAAAAGCCAGGGGGAGATTTCCGCGGCTTTTTTAACAGACCCATGAGGCCTGGCAGGTGCACATGTGTTCGCAGAAGATGCACAAGTAAGGATAAGCCCAGCATCCCATAATAAAAAATTCTCATCACGAAACTCCATAAAGCCGTCGTTGAGTGAAAATTTTTTTGCAGTCTTGTCCACCTGATCAATCCGGACATTCTTACTGATTTCATCCATCTCCCCGGTTCAGGGAAATGTGGCGGATGAACAGGATTTTTCTGATAAAACGAGAGGATCATTGCTATCTGTTTTAATTCTGGCTTTCTGCAAAACCAGTTTTTATCTCATGATGAGGTAAAAGAGCCCCGGAAGCAACAGAAATGTACAGACCACAGAGTTAATCTTAAAAAAAACGTGCAAAAGATATTTTCGTTGATGAACCCCGGGAGAGAGTGGTTTTAATTCCCTAGGGAGGGATAATCGGTGTATCCCTTTTCCTCACCGGTGTAAAATGTCGCTATATCTTCATGGTTCAGCGGGGCATCGCTCATAAAACGTTCGGGAAGATCGGGGTTTGCGAGGAACAAAGTCCCGAATGCGATCAGGTCTGCGAGGCCGTCTTCAATCGCCTTTTCCCCGCTCTCTTTATCATACCCTCCGTTCAGGATCAGCGTCCCGTCAAATTTTTTACGGATGAGCGGGGCCATCTCTGCATCCGGGTTTATTGCCCCGAGTCTGCCTCCAACCGGTTCCACGAGGTGAAGGTAGGCAATACCGATCCTGCCGAGCTCCTCTGCCAGATAGCCAAAGGTTTCCCGGGGGTTGGTATCGGACATTGCGTGGAGGTTGAAGTGCGGCGAGATCCGGTAACCCACCTTTTTTGCCCCCCATACGCGGACCACTGCTTCGGTCACCTCGAGGGGAAGGCGGGCGCGGCTCGCCAGGTTTCCCCCATACCGGTCAATTCTCCTGTTTGAACCATCCCTCAGGAACTGGTCCAGCAGGTAACCGTTCGCTCCATGGATTTCAACGCCATCGAAACCCGCCTTTTTTGCGTTTGCCGCACCGTCCCGGAACTGTTTTGCGATCCCCGGTATCTCCTTTTTTTCGAGTGCCCGGGGGACCGGGATCTGCTTTTTTCCTAACGGCGTATGGATATCCTCACCAACCGGGAGTGCTGAAGGGGCGACCGGAAGCTCGCCATTCAGGAAATCCGGGTGCGACATGCGACCCACATGCCAGAGCTGGAGGAATATTTTTCCCCGGCCCGGTGGACGGCAGCAGTCACCTGCTTCCAGCCGGCGACCTGTTCCTTTGTGTGAATCCCGGGAGTCCGGAAAAAACCCACACCCTGCGGGCTGACCTGAGAACCTTCGGTAATGATAAGGCCTGCCGTCGCCCGCTGGACATAATACGTGACTGACAGCAGCCCCGGGACCTTACCTTCGATGGCGCGGCCCCGTGTCATGGGTGCCATCACCATCCTGTTTGAGAGCGGAATCCCGCCCATGATATACGGGGTAAATAATTCCATTCGGGTTCTCCCTTTTTCAGGCACACAAGCCAGACGCCCGGACACGTGCTGATCGACCGGAACGATGCATGGTTATGAATTACCCTCCCACACGTGCATAGGTGTTCGTCATCCGGTCTGCGATGGGATTCCAGAGGAACTGCCGGTCCACCTTTGTCCTTCCCCGCCGTCCCCTCACCTGCGCATTCACGGGATCATCGATCATCGTGCTGATCCCCCATGCGAGCGAATCCGGTTCCGGCTGTACCTTGATACCGTTGACGAACGTGTCGATGTTCTCTGAAAGGCCGCCGACATCACAGGCAACCACCGGTTTCTCCGCACTCCATGCTTCCAGCAGCACAAGACCGAAAGGCTCGTTCCTGCTGGGGATGACCACGAGATCGCAGGCATTCAGGAGTCGGATATACTCCGAGTCAGGAATATACCCGACAAAATTGACAGGAAGGTCCCGTGCCCGCTCCTGGAGATACTGCCGCATCCCCCCGTCCCCGGCCACGATCACTTTTGCATCCCAGCGGTCACGGCATACCTTTCGTAACGCCTCGATAAACAGGTCAGGGCCTTTCTGGTACACGAGCCTGCCGATAAAAAGGATCAGGGGGGCGTACGGATGGATCCCGTATGCCCGCTTCACGTCCCCGGGATCGATACTGGCCCGGTACTGCTCTGGCACGATGCCATTAGGGACAACATCACATTTCCAGTCCGGAACATTGTAGAGCTGCATCACCTCGTGCTTCATGACGGTAGAAACCGCGGTTACCTTCTTTGCGACGAGGCCCCCGTACCATTCCTTGCCGGAGATCTCTTTATACTCCCACCAGTCACCATACTGGTTGCCATTCCTGCCGTATTCTGTGGAATGGAACGTGAGGATGGTGTCCCGGTCCTGCAGCCGGTGGAGCGCCGGTATCGGGTGCCAGTCATGGAAATGAAGGATGTCGAATTTCTCTTGTGGGTCAGACTGCTGGAACTGATCAACCATCTGGTTGCTCATATTCTCGCAATACTGCACGGTATTATTTCCCTGGGGCTGGCAGTAATGGTACGAGACGCCGTTGATCTCCTGGTCCTGCATCCACCCGCGGGTGAAGAAGTGCACGTTATGGTTCTTTGCAAGGGCCTCTGCAAGCCTGGTGGCTGCACTCGCAAGCCCCCCGACGCGCTCGGCATAGAGAGACTCCCAGCAGAAGAATGCTACGTTAAGTGACTCCATAACAGTTTTCTCCGCTCGTTTAAGGTGGAGATCAGGTCCTGCCGGTCAGTGATGCCACTGATGTCTGTGGCCAGTTTCTGGTCGAAAAGGACATGTTCGATCCACTGGGCAATGTCTCCGCGCTCCTGGTGGTACGCAATCGAGTCGGCCGGCACCACCCGGAGCAGGTCGCAGAACTGGTCCAGGCTGTATGCTGCATACCCGACATGGCCGGAAGGCGATGCAAAGTGAAACGCCTCTTCCGGTGTCAGTGTCCGGAGTGTCTTTGCCGATCGTTTGTTCTTCATGAACCGGATGTTCCTGTTCTCAAAATCGGCAAGGATTGCCATGTATATCTTAAAAGCGTCATCGGCCTCATGGTGGCTGAAGTAGTTGTGGACTTCGCCACAGGTCCCATACTTGGAGGCCATGTAATAGAAGTGATCGCTTGTCTGGAGATACCGCCAGATGGCCTTGCCCTTCGCAAATGTGGCTGCTTTCTGGATCGCCGAGTATGCCGTGTGCTGCCGCTCGTTTCCCATCCACGCGGACGCGTCTTTCTCGATGTCTGCCCAGGAAATGGTGTCCTGGACATCGATCGTGCCGACAGGCGGGTAACTCTCCAGGGCTTCCGTGGGTAGCGTTGTCCGGACTCCCCGTTTCTCCAGTTCTTCCGGGAGATATGAGAGGAAATTGAAGATCCCGGTCTCTTTCCAGAAATGCTCGCCGAAGGTTTCATAGTCGAGAAAGATGTTCACGAGATCCCCGGATGTGCCGCTGATCCATTCGGCATAGGTATCCGCCGTCAGCGGGTACTTGTCCCAGCCTTGGTTGCCAAACCGGAACGCGATATCATCAGAGAGCTGGATGTCGCGGAGGAGAACGGGCAGATCATTGCAGGAATAAATATGGTGCGGGCTGCGCCAGTCGAGTATCCGGTCCACCCCTTCGGTGAAGATCCCGGCATATCCCATCTTTTTTACGCAGGACGCGATCTGGTTGTTAAACGTGAACTCGGTATTCTCAAAGACGGTGGGGCGGATCTTGAAGAGGTCGTACATCAGATCGGTATGCATTTCGGCCTGCGCCATGAATTCCGATTTATCGCCAAAACACCCGGCGATGCTATGGTAATACGTCTGCCCGAGGATCTCGGAATTCCTGTGCCGGGCAACCTGGTCAAAGAGGGACAGGACATCCGGTTTCCACTTCTCCAGTTGCTCAATAAGCGTTCCGGAAAAGGAGAACGTACAGTGAAATCCCTCGTCCAGCTTGTCAAGGATGATCCGGGTGGCCGGGAGGTAGCATTTTTCTGCCACTCTTTCCAGCACTTCCCGGTTAAGCTCATCAAAATAGAGTGCGTGCAGATCCTTCTCCTTTTTCTTTGGATCCGGCGAGAAGTCCCGGTTCAGCCTGAAGGGCTGGTGCACTTCAAATCCAATACAGACATCTGGCATGTTTTCTCGTCCTCCCCATTGGCTCGTACGTTACACGGCCGCAATTCCTTTCGTTCTCCTTTTTTCATTACGGGAATTTCCCCACGTCAGTATACCATTCAATCTGGATACCGGCGTATGATTTTGACAGGGATTTGTGGTCTTTATCATCCTGACTTGAATCAGGGTATATGATAGAATCTTTCCTGAACCTCACATTTTGAAACAAGGTTTGAAACCATGATCCGATCAAAACAGACTCGATCCCATCCTCTCCGGATCAGTGGTCAGCTACCCCCGTTTCCTTTACCGGATTCATCTGGTACTGGTAAATGATCTGGCGCATGTCCTGCAGGTTCATCTTCTTTATAAGAAGTTTCTTTTCCCTGAGTTTTTTTAAGGCATAACGCACGGTCCGTGGGGAATAGTCCACCTTTTCTGCGATCTCTTTGTGGGTCATTTCACGACCGGTGCCAAGGATCTCAAGGACAGTTTTTTGTGATTGAGGTAATGGTTTCATAATTCACCTTCGCTTTTCCGGAAGGGATCAGCCGCAGCTGGTCCCGCATCCTTCTCCCGTTCCATTATCCGCTGCTTCCTTATCTGACAGGATATGGGGGAGCGCTTTTTTCACAAAATCGTCAATCGTTCGCATCGCACCCCAGGATTCCGCAATATAGGATTCGGAATTATCCGGGTCCGGCAGGATCAGAACATTTCCCTCCTCGTTGGGTCCGGAGACATATCTTCTTCCGGCATGCAGGTTATGCACACCCTGTGCCCTGCTTTTCGGTATCCTTGCATAGATGATCCAGTAGGTCAGTTTGTCGGTCGCGCTGACGTAGACCTCATGATCCTGCTCAAATTTTTTCATGAGTTCCAGTGTTTTTTCCTCCATGATCTCACCTGTTCCTGTTTTTTTGGTGCCCCCGCCAGAAAGGGAGAGGCCTTCAACGGGCCGGATATTCACCGGTGACTTTTAAAGGATCTTTCCTGAAAAACAGATTTTGAAACATACGCTGAAACAACAGTACAGGACGTAAAGGAAGGCGGGATCATCTGACCGTCCCGGAACCGTCTTCCCCTATCATAACTTTTATCATTCATGAAATATTTACATGGGCATTATGACACTCAAGGAGAAGATCCTCGAAGTGATGGGCGGTCCACACCCTGCCGCCGTCGCCACTCTTGACGGGAAAATGCCCGCGGTGCGCTTCATGGTACTGGCCGGCTTCCCTGACATGATTCTGGTGGGCGGCACCATGAAGAGTTCCAGAAAAGTTGAGCAGACTGATGAAGAACCCCGAGACTGCCATTGCAATCTGGTCGGGAAAAGAGTTCTCCGATCCCTACGTGGAAATCAGGGCAAAGGGAAAAGTCCACGACGACATTTTAACCAAAAAGAAATACTGGAACCCGATGTTTGAGCAGTATTTCAAAACGGTGGACAACCCCGATTACGTGGTCCTGGTATTTGCAGCATCCGAGATCACCTACCACGGGAAGAACATGTCCAGCATGGAAGTCTGGAAAAAGTAGCGCATTCTTTCGGGATTCCACCGGAACCTGACGGTGCGGTTCACCTTTACGGGTCCGATACGGGGGTTCCTGGCGGGGGCTGTGCAGGTGCGTTATCCGGCCTTAACGGAAAATGGCATCATCGTAACCCGTCAAGGTGACGGGTAAAAATCCGGAGAACGCACCGGAACCGGGTCCAACCAGAGTCTCAAAAAACAGAAAGTGACCACAGATTTTTAACGTTACCCGGTCTAAACCGGTTCGACCGCACAGCAGGGCGGTCAGAAGAGCTTCTCTACACACACTTAGTTTTCCCGGGCGTGAAAACCCACACGCCCGGCTTCTTTTCCTCCATTTCATTCCTGGTACGAGAGGAGCCATATCTGCGTGTTATTCTGCCAAGAGGGGGACCATCGTTGCATTTTTAGGGGCGCCTACGGGGCCGGACCGTCCAGTGCTCTCCTGATTGCAGTAAGGAGATCCTCTTCGGTCACCGGCTTTATGAGGTATTCGACGGCCGATAGCTCTTTTGCCTTCTCCATCCGGCTCTTATCAGAATATGCAGTCAGGAAGATGATCGGGATAGTATACTGCTGCCGAATCTTCCGGGCCGTCTCGATTCCGTCAAGTGATCCTGCAAGCCCGATATCCATTATGATGAGATCGGGTTTTGGAGACTTTTCGAGTGCCTGGAGTGCCATCTCTCCGGAATGAACCGTGCCGATTATCCCAAATCTCCTGTTTTCCAGGGTCTCTGTCAGGTGGAGAGCGATCAGACCCTCGTCTTCAACTATCAGTACCGTTTTCTCCGTCATGTTTCATCCCCGGTATTTTTCAGATGGAAGCTGAATTCTGTTCCTCTCTCCGCCCGGATCCCGATCTCCGCCTGAAGCTGGTGGCGGGCAAGGAAGGTCACCAGCTTGAGGCCGAGGGATTTCGTTGCCAGGGGATCAAATCCCTCCGGTAGTCCGCACCCGTTATCAGCCACGGTGAGGACATCCGTCCCATCCTCGTGGGCAAGCGAGACCCGGATCGTACAGGGTTTTCCCCGTACCGCCATACAGTCGAACCCCGGCGGGAATGCGTACTTGAACGAGTTGGTTAAGAGCTCGTTGATGATCAGGCCGGCAGTGGTGGCACGTGCGATATCGAGGTTCACCTCATGCACATCGACAACGATCCGGATCCTCGAACGTTCTGCGTAGGAACCGGCGATCTGGCTGACGAGGTTATTCAGGTAGACCTCCATATCCACGTTCGAGAATTTCCCGGTCTGGTACAGGGTCTCGTGGATCAGGGCCATGCTCCGGGCCCGGTTCTGGAGGTCTTTTTTAAGGGCCCGGCCCGCTTCGCTTTCCTCATAGGTGCCACCAAGGCTGAGTAACGAGATGAATGCGGTCAGGTTGTTCTTGACCCGGTGATGGATCTCCGACAAGAGGACCTCTTTTTCTGCGAGGGCATCCCTGAGATCTGCCTCGCTTTTGATCAGTTCCTCCTCGCGGAGGCTGAGTTCTTCGATATTCTGGTGAAGTTCATCCTGGGCAGCGGTGAGTTCTTCGTTGACCGCGTTGAGTTCCTCGTTCATGGCGCCGAGATCTTCGTTTTTCCGCAGCAGTTGGCGTTCATTTGCCAGAAGCCCGTCGTTTGCCTGGCGCAGTTCTTCCTCAATTGCGGTAAGTTCCTCGTTCATGGCGCCGAGATCTTCGTTTTTCCGGACCAGTTCCTGCTCGGCACGCTCAAGCCTCCCTCCCATCTTCCCGGAGATCCTTGCCACCACAAAAGCGGTAGCGAGAATAAAGATCACCAGAGTTGTCGAGAGAAGGATCGCATCGCGGACATCAAACCAGGAAGACAGCCCGACAAACACGATATTTTCGATAAGGATAATGCCGGCAACGAGCGGGACAAACACCCGGAGAAGGCCGGCGCTGGTGGAATTACCGATAATGTACCTGACCGGGACTGCGCCGGGGCCGGCGGCAGCGACAAGGGCTGCCCCGGCGAAGAAGGAGGCGAGCGCTGACAGGAATGCGATGGGGATGAATTGTGTTCCATACAATAACGGATTGCCATAGAAATAGCTCATGACAAAGGTGAAGCTGATAACAGAGATCGCAAGCCCGGCGATACTGATCGCATCTGCTGTCCGCATCGATTGTGCCGGCAGGCCTTTATCCCGGAGAACAAACACCAGCGCAATTGCCGCGAGAACTATGAGACCGGCAGCTACCGGGGAGATAGGTGAGGATGTGGGCCCGAGAACAACCGTCCCTGCCCTGACAAAGAGTGTCTCAATGAAAGAATGACTTCCATGGATACTGAAAACAAATTCGATGGCTTCAATGGCTGCGATGAGAGAAAGGAATGCCTGCACGACCAGCCTGGAGATCCGCAGGAGCGGTTTTGCTGCCTGATATGCGAGCATGGATCCGATGAAGATCCAGATCAGGGCCGCGCTGAATGCCATCGTCCGGTAATTTTGGTTCACGCTGCTGAACAGAGTGATACCAAAGTGCGCCGTGAAAATCGCAAGGAAGCTGATAACAGTCGTGATGAGGCCAAAAGCGATGGTGAGGCGCCTGAGCAGACGTTTTTCGGGCATTATATCCGGGGCAGGGAGAGTATCCCGTTCTGTAGTGATCCAGGTTCGGTTGCCACGGATTTTTCCTTCCGCTCTGCTCTCCCGGAGAGAACTATCGTTTATGGGTACATTCGCGATGTTTAAGTAATAGCTGTCGGATTTATCATGGTAAAACGACGGGATTTCCAAAAAAGGAAATCCGGGATGGCGGGTTTTTTGTAGTCCTGTGCCCGGATGGTGCGGAGCGGTGGGTAGTGCGGCAACAGATTATGAGCGGATGATTGAACTAGTGAAAGGGTTGGGGGATAGCCCCGTTTACGATCCTGATGGGGAGGGGGGTAGGCGATACCCCTTCCCCTTTGTCCGGAAAACTCCGGATTCCACATGATGTATACTATCCAGGATCTGTTCTCTGGTGCGCCCGATCATTACCTCCCGTTACGCTGCCCCCATTTTGTTATGTCACGGAAACGCACAACAACACCAGAAATATCCTGTACTGCCACGTCACTTCATGCAGTAGTAATCACCGGTGAGCTGTACCGCGTATGCACGCCGCACTTCGGGCAGTTGCATCCTTCCTTCTTCCCTTCCGGGGCCTTGAGGGATCCACCACGGCCACAGAAAAGGAGGGACGGTTTGCCATTTTTCAGATTGTTCGCTGCATAGGTCGGGCAGGACCCGCAAAACCTCCCGCAGACATCGAGATTTGCCACGGACTCATCAACTTTTGCCATTCCTGATTTTCCTCCGCGGACAATTAGCAGGAATATCCTCATTAATATATCGGGAGATCCCGGAAAATGAAAACAAAATCTCCAAAAAAATTTTTCTCAGCCCGGATGTAAAAATCACGACCGGGTCACTACGGGATGCCCGGGTGAAAAGGAGTTTTGGGATAAATGAGGGTTTTATCGTTCAAACAATGTTACAGATTTTGTAACTCCGGCATAGGATTATAGAAGGACAGGAGGATACAGGGTCATTCATCCTCCCTGTCTTAAAAAAACCTAGGGAGGGACAGGAGTTACACCATTATGGAGACCGAGAACCTTTTCATCAGTATCGATTTTGACAAGGGGGATTTTCCCAGGAAACATACCTGTGACGGCGAGGATATATCCCCGGTGATCCATATCGACCGGATCCATTCCCCGTACCTTGCAATCATTATTGACGACCGGATCGGGCCTTCTGAACGCTTCACCCACTGGCTGATCTGGGATTTCGAATCCCGGCCGACCATACCGGAGAAAATTCCCCGGGCCGCAGTGATAACCGAGCCCTTCACGGCAGTCCAGGGGACCAATGATTTCGGCACCACCGGATACCGGGGCCCCTGCCCGCCTAAGGGTGAGGTCCATACCTATTATTTCAATGTGTACGGCCTTGACGCGATACTGGGAATTCCACCAGGGTCAAAGCGGGATGTCCTTGAAAAGGCTATGGAAGGACATATGGTACAATACGGAGGCCAGGCTATCGCGACATATAGCAGGTAAATTCGGTTTTTCCTGTTTTTGGTCCTTTTTTGTGGATCACCTGGCATGCCGGCTGTTTTGCCGGAACATGCGTCATGTACCGGACAATTTCCACCGGCTCCACCAGGCCGTATCCCTGCGATATATACGGTCGACAAGTTTCATTGCCTGGAGGGCATCGCCAGAGGATCCATTTTGTACCTTTGCGCCGCTGCTGATGCAATCGACAAATGCGTCCACCTCGCGTTCCCACGAAGCAGCCGTATCAAAACTGGTGATCGATTCTTTGGAGAGCCCGGATGCACGTTCCTCATCTCCGGTCGGGCGGGATGAGACGATAAGTGTTTCTCTGGGCCCGTAATCCCCGTTCGGGCTGAGGTCGCCTTTAATGGTGATGTACCCGTTCTCAAGACAGATCTCAAGGGAGTACTGGTTTTTCCAGTGGGTCGAAGACGCATGGATCATCGCGACCTGGTTTTGGGAGTTGCGTAACAGGGCAAAAGCATTGTCTTCCACCGGGATATTCCAGAAACAGGTGGTGACGAAACTTTTTGCTCCGTTAAAATCTCCCGCAAAAAACCGGAAAAGATCAACCATGTGGATCCCCTGGTCGAGCAGTATACCTCCTCCCGCCCAATCCCGGTTGCTCCGCCATATGCTCTCAAAATCATTTCCGCCTGATTTGCCGTGGACGCCTTTCATCCAGAGGATTTTCCCGTACGTGCCGGTTTTTATCAGCTCCTGTGCTTTCACCACTGTATCGTGGAACCGGTGGGTGAACCCGAAATCAAGCACGGTACCCCTGGCCTTTTTTTCTGCAGCGATAATATCCTGCATATCTTGTACCGTCCTGCCGGGCGGGATCTCGCAAAAGACGTGTATGCCCCGGTTCAGGGCCTCGATCGCGACCTTCGGCCGGTATTTATTCTGGGGGGCGACAAAAACTGCATCGACACCGGAGTCCAGGAGCTTCCGGTAATCCTCATAATAGCTATACGTTTCCCTCCGGGGGATATTTGGCCGGTGGGCATCACTGACCGCGACCAGGTTGAGTGCAGGGTTGTTTTCTGCTATCGTTTTCCTGAGCGTTCCCGTGCTGCCCAGCCCTATAATCCCGACATCAATTTTGTCCTGCATGATCCTTCGTCATTTAACCGACAGGCTGCCTGCCAGCCGTTTTTTACGCTTCCTGTCCCTCACTCTATGGTCGGCAAGGGGGCAGAGGAAAAATACACTTTCCGGTGCCCTCCTACTCGCGGGACTCGAAGTATTTGAGGGCCTGAGGAACGTGCTTTTTTACTTCCCCGAAGAAATATCCGACAATTTTTTTGTCTGAATCAGCTATCGAACCATTGATCGTCATAATAAGCCAGTTCGGCAGGTCCGGGTTCTTGTCAAGGACGTTCATCATGACGACAATGGCTTCATCCACATCAACCTTTGTTTTCCACCGGTATGGCATAGACGGCTCTCCTCCCTTGTGCACCTTATTCTGATCGCTTTTTTACCGCTGTATCAAAGACCATCCAGTTCCTCTCCCATTCAGGATTTTTCGCCTTGAGCATCACGAGCACCCGGTTTTTGATCTCCCGGGTGGAGATGCTATCGGTTGCACCCTGTTCGATCCCATGGGCGATGGTCCGTGCAACCTCAAGAGGTGCACCGGATTTTATCGCACTCACCACGATCTTTTCGGCCGCGAACGGTTCTTTGCGGCCATCCCTTTTCTTTACGGTGATCATAATCTCTCATTCTCCTCCATTTTCTCTCCAGAAATAATTCGGCCGGGGGCGGTTCTTTGTGTGGCTTTTTATCAGGCTCCCGGGACACACCGGGTTTTAACATGGCACCACTGTTTCCCTTGTTTTTGTAACGGTCCCGGGGATGGGCGACCCGGGGGATCCTTCCGGAATTGAATTCCTGCAAAGATCTGCCATCCGTCTCCCGCACATGAGCACTTACTATCGTGAATTATAGCATTTGTCCCTTGTATCATCTTTTGAGACATACTTTGAAACAATACTCTCCGGGAATAATTGTCAGCCAAAAATGACCGCATTGAGAGGGCGATGGAGAATCCATACCAGAATGTGCCCGTGTTCTCTCATCCAGCGTAAAACCCGGCCCCTTCTCAGGCATTGTAAAAACTAAAAAAAAAAACGCAGCCGTTAAAAGGGTTTTAGTGGAGGTGACCGTGGACGAGGACAATGGTAATGGTCCGTTCGCTCCCGGCAGAGAGGGCTTCCTGAAGCAGGTACTGGCAGGATGACTCTACATTCTCCCCGTTCTGGAGAACAATTTCCGCAATCCTCTCCTTTTTGACATAGTCATGCAGGCCGCCGGTGCTGAGGAGCAGGAAACGATCCGCGATAGGTACCATGGCAAAGTCAGCTTTCGTCAGGACATGCGGTTCACCGAGCGTGTGAGCGATCATCTCTCCCCGTCTCTTCTCACCGCTGTGGCCTCGTGTGAGGAACTCCAGCCCTTCCGGTTGACCGGACAATGCGTGTTCCCCGGGGAGATGGATGCCATCACGGCTGATAAGATAGGCATTCCCTTCACCGGTGTCGAGAATCGTGCATTCCAGGGCATCATCGATGAGGCAGGCACTCAGGTGTGTAGCATCCCTGGTTTTCTCAGGGGAGTTTGAAGCACGCGCAGTGATCCGGGCATCACTCTCGTGCACGGCCGCAGCAAGGGCCAAAGCCGGTGAATTTTTCCGGCTTTTTACAGACTCCATGAGAGAGGAGACTGCGATGCCGCTTGCAGTGTCATCGAAGGCAGGGTCAGTCTGTCCCTCAGCTACTCCGAAAACATAATAGTTCCCAATCTTTTCAGCACAGAAAGCATCATTGTTGGTAGTCCTGATACCCCGATCCGATAAGGCGAAGAAATGCAGCCGGGTCATAATCTTCAAAGGGGTCATGCGGATTATTAATACTTATGATAGAGGAACCTGTCACATTTTTTCCGGCAGCAATTGCATTCCGGCACCCCGGGTAAGATACTCGGGTTAATGATCTTATTTTACAATGAACCGCCAGAAACAATATCATGACCGGGAGATCCCTCCTTCGCGATTCCCCCAGCAATAAAGACACAAAAACGAGGCAAAGCCGGTCACCGCGGGGTTTACCGGACAACGTGCGAAGAGTGTAAATACAGGAGAGGCGATCAACCATTATACCGATGCCACAGGACCCGCACAAAGCACTCAGGCTCATAGCGGACCATATGATACGCCAGGGTATGGGCGATTACCTGGTATCCGGGAAATTTTCCCGTTTCTGCAGGGAACACGATATCGCTGAGATATGGGGGGGACTTCTCGGATCTACCGATGGCAAGCCGGAGTTATATGGCAGCGACGTGATACGCAATGCTTTTTTTTTGCTGTTAAAGCATATCTACAGCGGCAGGAGGGCCGAATTACCCGGAATCATCGCCGGTATCCTCGCGGATTATGCAAAAAAAATGCCAGACCCCTCGTTTGTCCCCGCCATAAAACAGGATTTAATTAATCTCGGGTATTCCATGGAGGACGTGGAAGACTCATTTAAAACACTGATCGGATAAAGGGCGGTATACCGGATTCCAGAAAATCACGTACAGGGGGAGAAATTCTCCCTGAGGTGAGCGTTTCTTATTTTCTTTTCCTTTTTTACCCCGGTTGTAGTTGTTTACATGAACGGCCAGGGCATCAGCGGGGTTTTCCCGGGGACCGGTTATTTCAGATTTTGTTTCAAAAACTGGTTTTTAAGAGAGATCCCTTATATCCTCCTGTTTAATCCCTCAACGGATGAGATCGATTCCCTTGGTTGAAAATGCAGGCAGGTCATGGGTCGCAGGAGATCCTCTCCATAAAATCCCGGGTAACCTCTGGAAAATGAGAGAGAATATTCAAAAATGTTCTTATCCCGGGGTCTCTCCCGAGGGGATCTATTGCACGGGGGATGGCTGCAACCGGTGTAATTCTGAGAATTGCAT
Source organism: uncultured Methanoregulaceae archaeon (assembly GCA_963717525.1). GTDB lineage: Archaea > Halobacteriota > Methanomicrobia > Methanomicrobiales > Methanospirillaceae > Methanoregula. Next base: position 599,294 of record OY970343.1, on the reverse strand, counting down.
ATATTCCGATTTCATCCGGCATTACTGGACCCATCCCCGGTCTGACTGAAAAAAATCACACGAAAAGGACTCGGGTGTCCGCAAAAAACAATAAAGGGCACTGCAGGAAAATTGCCCCCGGAACCGGCGTTTGCCCCGGGGGATTATCTCCCGGCAGGGCACAAACGGCCATGATAAAAGCGGAGGAGCCATGCAGCAGGTTGCGAGCAGTAAAAAATACCAGGACGGGATCCAGGTGTTCTGGTCCGGTGCAGGAGATCCCAACGGGGATTTCTACAGTTATGATGATCTCATAAACCAGAAGATCAACGTGTTCGACCTTCTCATACACCCGGGGATTTACCGGATAAGACCCGGACCAGCACAGGATAGATTCGACGGTGTAACGTTCCGGGGTACGACGCTATGGTCAAGGAAAAAAACCCCTCTGATGAGATGAAACAGTCCCTGATGAACAGGTACGGGGAGACCCTCATACGGAAGCTGACCCGGCAGGACCTCGCTGAATTCCAGACCTATCTCAAGGGCCAGTACGATCCCGGGAAGGGCTGGAACCACAAAAACCGGTTAAAATTCGAATCAAAACTGAGACAGTATTTTCACGAAGAGGTAATCAGGCGTGAGATCTCCGGCATCGAGGCCGTGCTGAAATTGCTGACACCTGAAGACCTCAAAAACTAATCCGGCGATCTTCTCGTGAAAGTACAGGACAAAACCGGTTCATTCTACGCAGGAACCCGTGGCCGCTCTTTTCAAAAAGTGTTTCAAAATCCGGATTACCTGATAAATCTGATACACCACCTGCAAACATATTCAGACGGTCAAGGGATTAGAGGTTGCCGGGTACTGGCCGGAGAACCAGTGATCCCTTACCTCGCGGAAATGATACGGGAATCCTAAAAATCCAAAAACAAGGTAGATATAAGAAGAATTATGGAAAGTGAAAGATGGTTCGATGGTATTACCGGTCTGTCTTTGATGAGATCGAAGACATGAGGAAGTACATGGAGGCGCTGAGCCGGGAGATCTACTCGACCAGCCCGGTGGCGTTGTTGCCTGCCGCAGGGGGGCCGGGAAATAAGATGCTGCCTGCGCAGCGACCGGATTTCCATGTAGATGTCACCGAGAAAGACGACGAAGTTGTGGTGACTGCGGACATGATCCCGGGCGTGGGAAAAAAGGATATCTCCCTTGACCTGGTAACTCCGCAGGCACTTGAGATATCCTGCGAACGCGAGGGCGAAAAGAAAGATGAAAAAGAGGGATACTACCTTCGTGAGCGCTGTTTTGGCTCGATAACCAGGATTGTGCCCCTCCCCAAACCGGTGACAGACAATGCGTCATCTGCAACGTTCAAGAACAGCGTACTGGAAATCCACCTGAAAAAGCTGACAAAAGAGCCCAAGGGAAAGATTTCCATCGATTAAAAGTGCCGGCTTATCCGGGCAACCGGCCAGGGCCTTACAAGGCTGTGGGGTAAAAGAGACCGGCATGAGACGGTCTTTCTCCCTGCCGGGGTGAAAAATCCCTGTGCCGGTTCCGGAACAGCCAACAGGGAAATTCCCTTTTTTCTCTGATCCCATCGAGGGGTAATAGGTATATCCTTTTTCCCCGCCCGGATAAAATGTCGCGATAACATCCCGGTTCATCACTCACCGGTGCCATCACCATCCGGCAAGAAAGATTGAGATCCCCCATCTTACAGGGAATAAAATGCTACGATCCTCCCTGGCACCACGGGATATGACTAGTAGCCTCCTCCATATGACATCATGGATTGTGTCGGGACTACAGTTGTCTGGACGGGAGTCGGTGCTACCGGGACTGTACCGGTGATATTTGCAACGTACCAGAGGTTATTGAACCCCTCACCGTTTGTATCGCCGGGTTTTGTATCGTTCGCGAAGTAATACAGCGGTCTTCCCATAAACGTAGTCTGGTTCGTGCCATCAGCCCGGGTCATTGTACTGAAATCTGCGGGATCCAGGTACCGATGGGGCATTGACCGGCCCGGCGCTGAATGCAGGCCATTTTGCAAGGCAGGCACCCGTACAGGCACTTGTGCCCGGAGTGTCCTTTGCGAAGTAATACAGCGTGTTGCCCATCCGGTCGGTAAGAAATAATCCGAGAGTATCACGCTGGGCAATCATCACGGTTTCGTCCGGCTTGACCGCAAACCAGTCCTTGTTCACATTCTCGCCATAGACATTGCCCGGGTTTGTGTCTCCCTGGAAATAATAAAGCGGCCATCCCCGGTAGGTGGTCTGGCTCGTCCCGTCAGCCCGGACAAAGGACGAAAAGTCGGATGCCATAAGCGGGGGCGAAACTGTAATCGCACTGCTGTAAAAGATCGGCCATATACCCGCGCACGAGCCGGTGCACATGCTCGCACCGCTCGCAGGTACGTCAAGGGCAAAATAATACAGGGTTTTCCCCTGCGCATCCACGAGGATATTCCCAAGCGAGCTTGCAGCAACCCTGATAGTGTCGGGTGTCTGGGTAGTCAGCGGGGTCATCTGCTGTGTTACCTGCGCGGGTGCCGTGTTCTGGGTACACCCGGCAATGAGGAGTGCTCCTGTCAATACAAGGAATACCATAAGCGTGAACCAAGCTTTCATACAACCACTTCACTGTTGTGGGTCTTTCTCCCAAAATACTAGATAACCATTGTGGCAGTTTCCAGATTTTAGAACACCTGATGAGAGGTGCCCGGCATATGCCGGTCCCCCCGCCCTGTTTTACGGGCCTGAATCACCCTTCCTGACGATCCCGGGTATGCTCCCGCAGGCCCCGGGCACACACGGCAAGCGCTTCGGTGGCAGTAGGGAAGATGTGCGGGATCTCTGCGAGATCGTCTGCAGTCAGGTACCTCATCACAGCAATGACCCCTTCCTGGATCATCTCGGTGGCGAGCGGGGCACAGATATGGACCCCCAGGATACGCCTGCTCCCCCGGTCGGTAACAATCTTCACGATGCCCCGCGTATCCCCATCGATCGAGGATTTTGCCAGGGAATCCATGCTGATGCTGTGCGATACCGGTTGGAGGCCGGCCCTGCGGGCGCTCTCTTCAGTCATCCCCACACTCGCAACCTGCGGCGCGGTAAAGATCCCGTGGGGGAGGAGGGCGCGGTTATACGATCGTTTCAGTTCCCGGAGGGCATTTGATGCTGCGATCTCCCCGCCATACTTTGCTGCCGTTTCAAGCATGGGTCCCCCGGTAACATCACCGGCCGCCCAGATGTGCGGGGCCGAGGTCATCAGGGTCGGATCGACGATGACTGCACCGTCTTTTCCCGTGTTCACTCCTGCAACGCTGACGTTGAGTTCCCGTGTGTTCGGCGAACGTCCGGTTGCAAGGAGGAGGCGATCTGCAGAGAGAGTCCGCTGCTCTCCGCCGATGCCCGCAACGATCACAACAGCCTCGCCCGATCGTTTGGCACGCCTGATTTCGACCCCGGTAAGGATATCAATACCCTCCTGTGCGAGATAACCGGCCATCAGGTCCGCGATCTCCGGGTCCTCCTCAGGAGGATCCTCGGGCTCCTCTGGAGAACGGTGACTTTGGTTCCCAGGTGGGCATAGAGCTGGGCGAACTCAAGGCCCTGCGCTCTCCCCCCGATGATGATGAGCGTGCCGGGGATGCGTTCCGGGCTGAGTGCCTCACTGCTCGTCATGAACGGAACAGATCCGATCCCCTCTACCGGCGGGATCGCAGGTGATGAGCCGGTTGCGATGATAAACCGCTTTGACGTGAGTTTCCTAGTGCCGGCCTGCAGTGCATGGGGAGAGAGAAATTTCGCTTCCCCTTCGATAAGCTCGACACCCAGCCGGGAGAACAGGTTATCACGCTTTTTTTCCCTCAGGCTCTCCTGGAGCGCATTTTTTTCAGTGAGCACCTCCTCAAGATCGAGCCGGCTCTCCGTATGGACCCCGGGATGGCCATGTCCCCGGTAGTAGGCATAACCGGCCAGGGTGAGGAGGAACTTGCTCGGGATGCACCCGGTGTTGACACAGGTACCCCAGAGTGGTCCCCGCTCGACGACTGCGATACGGGAGGCACCGAGATGTACTGCAGTTGTCGCTGCAGATACACCGGCGGCACCGCTCCCGATAATCACCAGATCATACTCCGCAGTCATACGTCAGGCCACCCGTGTTCTCCGGTGATACCCCGGGCTGCGAGGAGCACGCGGCATAGCGGGGAGTGTCTCCCCCGGTCTTTTTCTCATTTCCGGATCTGGTCAAACCGTTTGCCAATCTCATCCCAGTTTACGATGTTCCAGAAGGCATCGACGAATTTTGCCCGGTCATTCTTGTAATCGAGATAGTACGCGTGCTCCCAGACGTCAAGGACCATGAGGATACCATAGCCGGGGAAGACATTCGTGTTGTGTTTCTCTATCTGCATGATGAGAAGGCGCCCGGTCTTCCTGCAGAAGGACAGTGCAGCCCACCCCGAGCCCTCGGCACTGGTTGCAGCCTGAGTGAACTCCTTTTTGAACCGGTCGAATTTCCCGAACTCCGCGTTGATCGCTTCCGCAAGGGCCCCTTTGGGTACCCCGCCTCCGCCTTTTCCCGCAGGTGCAAGGTTCTCCCAGAACAGGTTGTGGAGCCTGAATCCCCCGAGATGGAACGACAACTCCTTGAGTGTTGCCTTCATGTCCAGGTCCGTGTTCTCTTTGCGCACCTTGTCGAGTTTCTCATAGATGGCGTTTGCACCGGTGACATAGGCCTGGTGATGCTTCTGGTGGTGCAGTTTCAATTGTTCTTCAGAAATAAAGGGTTTCAGGGCTGCATAATCATAGGGCAGCTTGGGTAAGGTATAGAATTTGTTTTCGTCCATGATCTTTCTCCTTATAAAGAACAGGGATAATGGTCCGTTACGGCACATTCCCCGCTTTGAATGAAAATAATCAATACGAGGGTATAGGCTCTTTTGTGAAATGCAAACTATGAAACAAAATATGAGATAACGATAAAACCGGGATTAAGAACGGGCGTTTCTTCGCCGGTAATAGGAGGACGCCGGTTTTTCAAGGACGATTTCCAGTATTCCGTCAGAGAACTTTTTCCTGAATAGCCGTACCCCTTCCGGGATCCGGATCACTTTCCGGAACGTCTTTTCATTCTCATATATGGATAAGGTAAAAGCAGTCTTTTCAAGGTCTATCCGGATTTGTTCTTCCGCCACCCCCTGGAGATCGATAGTGAGGTAGATATGCCTGCCAGTGTAAGACTTGCTGATCGGCGGATCGAACCCGCTATCTTCCTGAAAAGTATCTCGTTCTCTCATTTTTGTCAGGGTCCTTTGCCGGAGCCTTTTTAACCCGGTCTGGTTTGAGGGATGTTTGTGGGGATTTTTTGTCCCCGGCAGCACTGCCCGTTGCCAGGGAACCGGCAGATATTATTGTTGGACTAAGCGATTTGTCTGCAAACAGTTTTTAATCAGACAATTTTCTGATGCGTATACGGTTGGCTTCCCCACCCCTTTCTCTTATCCGGTCTCCTCCCCGCAGGGTGTTTTTCAAAGATTGATGAGGGTTGAATTTTTGTGGCATGGCATTTGCCCTTGATGTGGGTAAATCACCTACCCACACATCCCTCCTTTCTTTTGTCCTCTCCATATAGGTTACCGGATATTTCAGGGATTGTTTCATATTTTGTCATATAGGATCCCTGTTCCTGATCCCAAAAGCGAGCCGGACACTCACTCATGGCAGGAAAGATACCGGTCCTTTTCGGGCATTCTGGCGGGAAAGCAGATAATTTTCAAAAAATATTAGGTGATTGTCAACAATCAGCCCCAATGTGGTGAAAAATGTATATTTTTAGTCTGAAGAAAAGCGTTTTCGGGTGCCCGAGCGGCGGGGGCTTTAGCCCCCGAGAGCGAATTCCTCATGCTTTTAAATCTTATAACTTCAATTGATTGAGTCTTGGATTTTCCCATTATCTTTTTGAAGACTGATATTTTACAATTACTAAAAAATGTTATTTCTTCTCGGGGGGAGTGATGGCAGGGGCACTCTCTCCCATGATATGCCGGAAAACAAACTTGAACTCGTTCAACCGGTTATGAATATACTTTTTTCCGGAATCTGTGGGAGAATACAGTTTTGATTTTCCCGAGGTCTTCATCAGGAGGTATCCTTTCTGTTCAAGATCATAGAGGTACGTGTAAATCCGTGCCTGGGGAATGAGAACATTATAACGGTTGTGGATTTCGTGGACGATATCATAGCCGGATATGGGTTTTTCCAGGAGCGAGAGCACCACCGGTTCAAGCGACTTTTTCACGACATCATCGATGGTTGCCTGGGGAACAACGGCGACCGATTCGGAAGGGAAGGAGAGGTTGGCAAAAGAAAGGGTTGTTTCTTTACCGGTGGATATGATGATCTTTGCAATGCCATCGGAGAGCAGTTTTATCTGGTTGTGATCGATATCGGCCATATTCACGGCAATGATACCCGAAAGGGGTACTCCCTGGCTCTTCTTTGCGAGAATAAGATCTTTTACGGTGAGAATATCGGAAAACTCGTCCGTTTCGGAAAAATCAAAGAGGACCTGAAGCGTGCTGGCCGCCGGGTCCCGGGGTAACGATCCTGAACATTTCTCAAGAATGCCGGGCAGGAGATACACCTCGCCCTTCTTTACCCGTCGCATGAAAAGGTCCCCGTGCTGGATCTCCTTTAAAAAATATTTCTGCAGGGTGGACCGGTGATAGGCAAAGAAATTGCGCCCTCTTTTTTTCAGCCCGGCCTCAAGGGCGAACCTGAATATCGGCTCTTTTAAGGTAGGATCGGCATACAGGAAAAGAACAATATCGGTAAAAATATCTTTTAAAAGGACCGTCTTGATCTCCGGCAGGTCAATATATTCCGCGCCGCCATCATCCTCTGCATCACTTCCCGGATGGCGGGCGCTCTTCTCCTGAGCTGAGTGGGCGGCCTTGCGAAGCTCCTGTTCCGCAGTCTTCCGGAACAGGGCGACCTCGATCGCAGCCTTGATCTCCAGTTCATTGAAGGGTTTTACAATATACCCGTAGGGCCTGACCTGCTTTGCTTTCTCGATGATTGCATCGTCTGCGTATGACGTGACAAAGACCACCGGGATCTCCAGTTCGGCAATGGTCTTTGCCGCTTCAATACCGTTCATCTTTCCCGGCATGACAATGTCCATGAGCACCAGGTCCGGTATAAGCCGCCGTGCCTTCTCGATAGCGTCCTCACCCGATGACGCCATCCCGGCAACGGTATATCCCATCGCGGTCAGGCGTTCTTCCAGCTGCATTGTTATAATCGCTTCATCATCAACAACAAGGATCTTTGACATGGTTATTTACCTCCGGTATGGACAGGGAATTCCACCGTCACTTCCGTGCCATGGGCACTGCTGATAGAAACAGACCCGTTCAGCTGCGTTACGAGACTGCGGATAAGTTTGAATCCCAGGCTGGTGGTCCGGTAGACATCCAGATCTTCGGGGATCCCGACCCCGTCATCATGGACGATGATACAGATGTGGTCGTCCGCCTGTGTTGCGGAAATCCTCAGATTCCCGTGCTTTTTCCCCCTGAACGCATGTTTGAATGCATTGGAAAGGATCTCGTTTACCACGAGAGCGCAGGGGAGGGCCTGGTCGACCGGCAGGTAGATATCGCCAGCGTCGATCTCGCAGGAGATCTCGGCACCTGTACGGCCGTATATGTTGGACAGGTCTGATACCTGGTCCCGGATCTGGACACCCATGTTGATCTTATCGAACTGTTTGCTCTCGTACAGCCGCGTATGGATCTGTGCCATGGTCTTGATCTTCAGCATCATGTCGGTCAGGATGCTGTTTGTTGTACTATCAGACGTCCGCATCCGCGTCATATCCAGAAGACCGGATATGATCTGGAGGTTGTTTTTGACCCGGTGGTGGATCTCCCGGATAAGGGTCTCTTTTTCCTGGAGGGAAGCGATCAGTTTTTCCTCGGCGTGCCGGCGTTCGGTGACATCCCGGTAACTCATGACCCTGCCGATGATCAGAGCGTCCATCTTCTGGGGTTTTGAATATCGTTCAAAAATCCTGCCATCCTTAAGTTCCAGCATGTCATAGGTCTCACGATCCCTAGGAGGATTATATTCATCATCACTGTCCTTAAACAACCCGGGATTTTTTACCTGTGTTTTCAGATATCCAGACACCGCACGGTCTTCACCGCTGTGCAACAATTCGTCCGGAATCTTCCACATGGATGCAAAATTCTGGTTATACCGGATGATCTTCCCGGCCCTGTCTATGACATAAATCCCGTCGACTGTTGATTCAATGGCTGCATTCAGTTCGGATACGGTTTTTTTCACCAGGGATTCCGCCAGCCTGCGCTGGGAAATTTCTTCTTTGAGATTTGCATTGGACTGCACCAGTTCTGAGGTCCGTTCTTTCACCCGCTTCTCAAGGAGATCGTTTGCTTTCTGGATCGCCTCTTCGGCCTTTTTCTGCCCGGTGATGTCACGGGCAGCGGCAAAGACACCGGTGACATTCCCTGCCGCGTCCCGGTACACGACCGCGTTGTAGAGAACCGGAGTCACCTGTCCGTTCCTGTGCCGGATCTCCAGTGCATAGTCGGTCACCGACCCGTCACGGAATACTTTCTCGTACCCTCCCTTTGCCTTTTCCGGCTCCGTGAAATAGTCAGAGAAATCGGTCCCTATCAGTTCCTCCCGGGAAAAACCGGTGACCCGGATCGTTGCTTCGTTGACGTCGCTGATAGTCCCATCCGGGTTGATGGTGACCAGCGGGTCGACGCTCGCCTCGATCAGGCTCCGGTTATATGCATTCGCTTTTTTCAGCGCTCCTTCGGCCTTCTTCTGTTCTGTAATATCTATACCCATCTCGAGTATCATGAAGGACCCATCGGTATCCGTGAAGGGGAAGTCGTAGATATCGTAGTCCCTGCCGTTCGGGCCGGTCCAGAACCAGTGATGAGGCGCACGGGTCTTCATGACGGTGTAGGTCTCGCAGGTCTCACAGGGTTTTTTCCGGTTGAAAAGGAAGTCATAACAACGGCGCCCTTGCGGTTCCTTAAAGGTTTCCCGGAAGTACCTGTTGGCAAATGGCATGCGGTAGTCCTTGTCGAGCAGGCAGACATACACAGGGAGCGCCTCAAGAACATCGTAGAGCCGGTGGCGTTCGGTAACGGCAGATTGTACCGCCTCCCTGAGCTCAGCGGTGCGCTCCTCAACACGGCTCTCCAGTTCGTCGCGGGCTTTCTGCAGAGCTTCCTCTGCCTGTTTGCGCTCGGTGGTGTCCCTGTTCGAACCCCGCGTGCCCAAAAATCTCCCTTCCGCGTCAATGATCGGCTGGCATACATGCTGGATCCAGCGCACCTCGCCATCCGGGCGTACGATCCGGAACTCCATTTCAGAGGGACCCTGCCCGGTCATATCATGAGCCGTGTGTGCAAGCAGGGTGCAGAGATCGTCAGGGTGCGTTACATCCCGGAAAAGCGCCTCAGCAGAGGTATACTGGCTAACCGGCCTGCGCAGGATCTTTTCGGCCGATGGTGAAAGGTAGATGAACCGGCCATCAGGATCGATCCAGAACTCCCAGTCATAGGTAAAATCTGCTACAGTGCGGTACCGTACCTCACTCTCGCGCAGCGCCGCTTCCGCACTCCTGCGATCCGTGACATCAACTGAACCTCCCAGGATCGCCTCGTTTCCGTTGAATCTGATGTGGGCGAGCGATATAGAGACCCAGAAGGGGGTCCCGTCTTTTCTTATAACTCTTACCTCGCGATCCCGTATCTCCCCGGTCTCATGCAGGATATCGATGACTGCGTCACGTTCGGCGGGATCGTAAATCAGTTCCTTTGCAGGCATCCCGATAATTTCGCCCGGTGGGAATCCGAATGCACGATCATAGGCAGGGTTGGTAAAGAGGATCGTACCGTCAGATACACTGCTCACCGATAACAGCACGGGGGATGTCTCAGCAATGACCCGGAACCGCTCCTCACTCTCCCGGAGCGCCTCATCGGCCTCTTTTCGTTCGGTGATATCCTGAACGATTCCCATCATCCTTCCCAGCGTGCCGGAACCACCGGTGCGGTGCCGGCCGGCCGCCCAGATCCAGCGGATTTCACCATCAGTGTGCCGGATCCGGCATTCAAAGTTCCAGTCGCCCCCTGTATTCACGGCGTGGCGGAACTTCGAATCTACGAGAGCGCGATCCTCCGGAAGCACATGATCGAGGAATATTTCGTACGTCCACGTGGGGAGAATCCCGGAATAACCAAAGATTTTGTCATGCTCCTGCGAACGGTGGGCGGTATGGTCTGTCAGGTCGAGATCCCATGCCCCGGTGTGGCTGATCTCCAGCGCGAAGCGCATCCGCTCTTCGCTCTCCATGAGGGCAGATTTGGCCCGCTTGCTTTCGGTTATATCGAGGACCACATAGGCGAACCGGGGGTACCCGTGGGGAGGTGTCCCCAGGTAACTGACGGTGGCAAGAAGCCAGGCCCCCGGTCTCCCCCGCTTGTCAAAGTACTCGAATGTCTCCGGTTTCCCGCTTTTCCGGCTGTCGGTATAGTGGCCAATCCACTTCCGCAGGATATCAGGCGGTTCGCCCAGTTCAGAGCCACGTTTGTTTTTCATGGCCTCAGGTGTCAGGCCGAGAAAAGAAGCAGTCACTGCATTATCGGTGATATGGCGTACATCATCCTCTGCGATCACTTCGACGATGCCCCGCATTGCACCCGATGAATCAAAGAAACTGCGCAGGACTGATTCGCTCTCCTGAAGCGCTTCCAGCGCCTGCTCCTTCCCGGGAGGAGTGCGCCTGGATTTCGCACGACCGGCACCCTTATCATCGCCAGGGGCAGGGGACTCGTGTGATTCCGGCAGATCCGTTTTTGTTTTTTTACTGCTCCCTTTTCTCATCTGCCAGTATCACCACCGGTAGTACCGTGAAAGATGCGCATATCAAAAGCGACGCACAGCCGCCGGTACATAGATCGATAAATATGACAATAAAAACCTTTTTAAGGACTTAAAAAACGTTTTGTCATATTACAAATTTTGAAATGACCCGGTAGTATGTCCATTTTATATTTCCCCGGGGAGTCTGGTACAAAGAAGGATCCGGATAACTCATGCATGGTCTTTTTGTATTCCCACAAAAAGGGATCCTGTGCAGGAACTTCAAACTTTGTCACACCCGCTGAAAGCTGGACAATATTTTATTTTCCTGTCCAAGAAAAACACGTTCGATCCGGCCTGCCGGAACCAGGAGTTGAAAACACCATGCACGAACAGGGAATGATGCAGCAGCATGAAACGCTCATGACAGAGATGTGGGAAAAGTTAAACGATGATCAGAAGAAGACCATGATGAAGCGCATGATCGACGGAAAGATCATGATGAAAGAGGGAATGATCAAGCATTTCCAGTTCAAGATCGAAACTATGAAAATGATGAAAAAAATGCTGGATGAATGCTGAAAAAAAGGTTTTTCAGATTTTTTTGCTCTGGAGAAAACTTTTTTTAAGAGATACAGCCCCCCTTACGCCAGCCCTGTCCCCAAAGGGGGCGGGGGCATAAGCGATGCCTTTGTTTTACCTGCACAAGAAACATCCATCTTTCCATTTTTGTGTTGCAGGTAATACGGTATTATCGTAACCAGGGGTTGCCAAAGCGGCGGGGGCTGCAGCCCAAAAAGAACATCCTTACAAATCTCATTTCAGGATTTCTACAAAGCCGGTTTTTTTCTTTTTATCTCCCGCCGGCTTTGCACCGGTATTCTTCATCCTTCATAAATGCCCGCCCCTTGGAATTTCACCTAGGTTAAAAATAACCGGCCCGGCTGTTTTCCCTCACTATTCCCGTATCTCCTGTCCCTTTTATCAAAAAATCAGTGGAGGGAGCACTCGTTTTCCGCACATGCCAGGAGAGAGGGGTAGTACCTGGTGACATATTCTTTGACCATACGCCGGGCGGAAAATGCCGCACTGGTGCTTTTTATGGTCTCTTTCATCTTCTTGACCCAGCCATGGGGTATTCCGTCGAGATAGGCAGAGTAGTAAAGAGGCGCCACTTCGTTTTCAAGCAGGGTATAGAGGGCGGCTGCGTCTGATGCATCACGGGATGCCGGAGACTCCTCACCTTCAAAGGCCCAGCCATTCTTCCCATTGTACCCCTCAATCCACCACCCGTCAAGAATACTCAGGTTGAGTACACCGTTTAATGACGCCTTCATACCGCTCGTCCCGCATGCCTCCATGGGAGGGATGGGATTGTTCATCCAGACATCCACGCCATGGACCAGGTACTGGGCCATCTGTTCCCCGTAATCCTCGACAAATCCGATCCGGCCACCAAATTCCGGCTGCTGGGAAAACTCGTATATGCGTTGCAGGATTTCTTTCCCCTCGTTATCGGCAGGATGCGCTTTCCCGGCGAATATGATCTGCACCGGACGCCAGGGATTGGTCAGGATCCGCCGGAGACGGGCCCGGTCGTGAAAGATCAGGTCTGCCCGTTTATAGGCAGAAAAACGGCGGGCAAACCCGATGGTGAGGACAGAGGGGTTGAGCATCAGGCCTTCTGCCACGAGGTTGCCGGGCTCGTTTAACTGGCTTCCCCATTTGATCCGCTTTTTTTCCCGGATCCTGTTGAAGAGCTTTTGTTTCAGCCAGATATGTTCCTCCCAGAGAGCCTTATCCGGAATTTCGTCAACCATCTGCCAGATCTCCGGGTTATCCCGGTTCATCTGCCACTGGGGATCAATAGTGCTGAAGTACTTTGAATAGAGGATTTCCATCCGGGGGTTCAGCCATGTCGGAATGTGAACCCCGTTTGTGATATGATCGATGGGGATATCCTGTACCGGGAGGTCCGGCCACAGGCAGCGCCACATCTCGCGGGCAACCGTGCCGTGTTTCTTTGACACCCCGTTATGGAACTGGGTGAGCTTGAGGGCGAATGCGGTCATGTTAAAGCCGGTGCCCGCATCGCAGGGATGGTGCCCGAGCTTAAAAAAGGTCTCCTCATCGATACCCAGCTGCGGGTAATAACCGGAAAAATATTTGCGCATAAGATCGAGGGGGAAAATATCATTCCCGGCAGGAACCGGTGTGTGGGTGGTAAAAACGGCGGTCCCCTTCACCTGATTCATGGCATCAGTAAAGCTCACGCCTTTTGCAACGCGTTCCCGGATCCGCTCCAGCTGCGCAAACACCGGGTGCCCTTCGTTGAGGTGGAGGGCCGAAAAATCTATACCCATATCGCTGAGCACTTTGCGCCCGCCGATCCCGAGTACTATCTCCTGTTTTAAGCGCTGCTCGGTCTGCTCTGCGTACAGGCGATGGGAGATGGTCCTGTTTTCAGGGATATTTGCAGGAATATCGGTATCGAGCAGGTAGAGCGGGATCTTGCCCACAGCGACCTTCCACACCGCAACATGGATCGGGGGTTCGATAAAGGGGACCTGTACCACCATCTGGTCACCGGAAGTGTTCAGGACCCGCGTGATGGGCGCTGCATCGCGATCCAGCATTTCGGTAATATTATCCTGCCAGCCATCAGGACGGATGTGCTGGTGGAGGTACCCTTCGGAGTACATGAACCCCACGGCGACCAGCGGAACCCCGAGATCGCTGCACTCCTTTAAGTGATCGCCGGCCAGGAACCCGAGACCGCCAGCATAAAACGGCAGCGAGTGGTGGAGGCCGTATTCCGCTGAAAAATAGGCAATGGTGAGCGACCTGCCTTTGGGATATTGCTCTGAGAACCACCCGTTGTTGTGGGTCATGTACCGGGAAAAACGGTTCATGATGATATCATAACGACGGAGATATTCCGTATTTGAAAGAACTGCGTCCATGAATTCGGCAGGAATCTCCTGGAGCATCTTCACCGGATTATGGATGCTTTTTTTCCATGCCTGCTGGTTGATCTGCTTAAAGAGTACCCGTGCTTCCGGGTGCCAGCTCCACCAGAGATTGTATGCCAGATCCACAAGCCCGGATAACTGTTCAGGTACATGGGGGAACTTGTCCATCAGCCCGTCCTTATGGTCTGCCATATGCGAAATCTTCCTCCCGGTTCATTTTGGATTAAGCCATGGTTAATACTATGGGAAGTACCGCTGGACAGATGAGAGGACACCCTAAAGCACCTTTATCATCATCCGGCATCTAATCTGGCGTGCGACAAGGTGGTGTTTTTGTGTACACCGGCACGTGGGCGGACCTGTACAAATCCCTGCAAAGACCGGAGCCGGGCCCGGTCATGACCGGGTTCAATGCAAATATCGACCGGGCTATCCCGGTCACCCGGGCGTTGCTCGGTGATCTCCGGCAGCAGACCGGGCCGGGCTTCGCGGCCCTTCTCGAACGGCTGAAATATTCGATGCGGTATTGCGCAGCCGATGAGATGGTTATCGATGACCCCCCTGTTTTCCAGGCTCTTTCCGGTTTTTTTTCGACCACCGGTTCTCTCGTTATCGGGGGGCAGGCGGGAATTGCCGCGATCCAGATGCGCAGGCTGAATGCCGCGCCGGTGGTCTGTGTTGTCCCCGGCGCCGGTCCCGATACGCAAACTCTGCTGGAGGGTGCCGGTATCCTTCCTTTGACCTTCGATCCGGGAACCGGCGATAATCCCGATATTATCCATCTTATTTTTGAATTTTCCCCGGGCCTCATACCCGTGGCTGAGGGGGTTGTGCCCCGGAAAAACCGGTTTATCGTGTCACCGGTCCATGACCCATCCACCATCCTCATCCCGGAGGAAAAAGAGGATGCTTTTCTCGAACAGATCGCCACATGCCGGCGTGCATTCCTGTCCGGCTACCAGTACCTGCGGACAGAACAGGAGTTTGTCACCGCCGCAAGGCAGCTGTTACGGATCCGGAACATTCATTCCCGGATGCGGACACACGTTGAATGCGTTTCCGGGACGCCACCCCCGGTCCTTTCTATGATGCTCGATCATATCCTTAAAAATACGGACAGTATCGGGCTCAATGAACACGAACTGGTCATGTTCACACAGGCACCGGGGGCGCCGGACCCGAAACCGCCGGAAGTACTCCCCGCATCCCCGGTTGCACTGGTGCATGATGCCCTCGCCCTTGCCCATGCCACGGGCGTGCCCCGGCTCCACCTGCATACCTTCGGGTATTATATCCTTATCCTGAAACCCGGGGCCGGGCAGCCGGAATTATCCCGGAATGCCCTCCTCTTTGCTGCCGAGGAGGCAGCCGGTGCAGCGGGAGGGAGCGGCCCGGTCCTGTCACGGGAAGGCCTTCAGGCATATGCGGATATCCGGACAGCATTTGGTCCGGATGAATCGCCCGGCATTTTCAGGACCGGTGACCGGATCGTGGTGGTCATCCCCACCTGCATTTCGCACAATGTCCGGAAAACAACCGGGCTTGGTGACATCCTTTCATCAACGGCGTTCGTTGCAGATCCGTTCTGAGGGCACAATCTTCCTGGTATGAGGAGAAAAGTGCCTTTCTCAAAAATTGCAAAGAACGATCATTTTTATATCCTGTCTTTTGGAATCATAAAATCACTGATAAGCATTCCGGAGAGCATCAGACGGTTCCGGGGCTCTGAGGGGACCTCACTCGGCCGTTTTCCCTGCAATGGATGATCAGGGAAGGATTCACGAACCGGAGGAAGAACAGCCCGGGTAACGCAAACCTGATACCGTGATGAAAGGATTGTACAGAACGAAAGGATCCCGGGTACCTGATTTTTAAACGGAGGGAATGTCTTTGGAGTCACTCAAGATAGCCATTTTCTGCTGGGAATCGCTCTATGCCGAACGCGTGGGAGGCTTGGCAAGGGCTGCAACCCATCTCGCGGAAACCCTGGCACAGCACCACGAAGTTCACTTCTTTACCCGCGGCGGGATTCAGGACCAGACGATCAATGGTGTTCACTATCATTACTGCCAGCCCCAGGGCAACAACATCGTGGAGTATTGCAACAGCATGAGTCTTTTGATGGTAGAAAATTTTCACCGGTTCGATACTGGCCGGAAATTTGATTATCTCCATTTTAATGACTGGCATGCAGTACAGGCGCTCCATATCCTTCAGGACAGGAACACCATTCTTACCTATCATTCAACAGAATACGGCAGGAGCGGAAACCAGTCTGGCGACTGGTGGGAGTTTAAGGAGATCTCCGGCAAGGAGTGGTACGGGGGCCTCATCGCAAAGCGGGTAACGGCTGTTTCAGCAACACTCAAAAACGAGGTCATGCAGCTCTATAATGTGCCCGACTGGAAATGTGATGTGGTACCCAATGGGGTGGTGCCGCATCAGTTCCGCGCTGAGATCGACGCTGGTGAAGTAAAGCAGGCATACGGGATCCACCCATTCGCCCCGCTCATCCTCTTCATCGGCAGGCTGGTCTACCAGAAAGGTCCTGACCTGCTTATCGAGGCAATGAGAACCGTATGCCAAAATCACTGGGATGCAAAGTTAATCGTTGCAGGTGAGGGGGACATGCATCAGTTTTTGGTGGAGCGGGCAAAGGATCTCCCTGCTAATTTTGTGGGGTACGTTCCTGATTCTGAGTATGTCCGTCTCCTGAACGCCTGCGATCTCGTGGTAATCCCCAGCAGGAACGAGCCGTTCGGTCTTGTGCTGCTGGAAGCCTGGAGCGCTGAAAAAGGGGTTGTTGCATCCAACGTGGGTGGGCTTTCTGAAAACATCGATGCATTCGTTGATGGAGTGACGGTGGAACCCTCCCCGGACTCACTTGCATGGGGGATCAACACGGTAATTGATGACCCCTCACAGGCTGTTGCACTCGGGAAAAGGGGCAGGAAAAAGATCGACCGCAAGTTCCTGTGGGGCCCGATCGGCGAGAAGATGACCGAAACGTATTCCCGGGTGGTTGCATGAAAATTGCCTATTTCGTCGATGAATTCCCTCCCTTTTTCCGGGGGGGCCTCGGGACGTATGCAGACGAGATCTCCCGCCAGTTCGTCCGGAGAGGACATTCACTCTCTGTTTTTTCCCGGAATACGGGCAGCGATCCGACATCTGAGATCCGTTCGGGCATAGATATCCACCGCCCACTGCTGATGAAAGTTTCCGATATTATTTCCATTATCAACCCGGCAGAGGTGAAGACATGGGATGAGAACGGGCAGGAATTTTTCGCCGAAACCCTCCTGTACAACCTGCTTTCTGCATCGAAGCTGGTAAATTACCTCGTCCCGAAGGAGAACCTGCATTACGACCTGCTGGTCTCCCACGACTGGCTCGCGGCGCTTGCCGGCATCACGGCCAAAAGGAACCTCAAGGTACCGTTTGTCTTTCACTTCCATTCAACGGAACAGGGACGAAACCCTACCGGCTCCCCGACCATCAAGGATATTGAACACCTGTCCGCCACCATCGCAGACCGTATCGTTACGGTCAGCTATGCCATGAGGGACGAACTGGTAAGCTACGGGTACACGGAGCAGAAGATACGGGTCATCCACAATGGTGTCGATGAGAAGAAATACGATCCCGCACGGTTTACGTCCCGCGAGATCGAGGCGTTCCGCGAAAAGATCGGGGTCGGGCATTCGCCGATGATCTTTTTCATCGGCCGGCTCACGTGGGTGAAAGGAGCCGACACCCTTGTCCGGGCAATGATCCATATCGTAAAAGAGATCCCCGATGCAAAACTGGTCATTCTTGGCCTCGGCGATATGGAGCAGATGCTCGTGCATATGGTGCACAACCACCATCTTGAAGAGAACGTGATTTTACATTTCAGGATGGCACCGGAAGAGGAACGCATCCTGTATTATGCTGCGTCCGATGTCGTTGTCCTGCCCTCGAAATACGAACCCTTTGGCATTGTCTGTACCGAGGCCATGTCGATGGGAAAACCGGTCGTTGTCGGGGCACGGGGGACCTCAGGTTTCCGCGAGCAGGTGATTCCCGCAGGGGAGGGAATCTGCGGCTACCATATCAACCCGTACGATCCCCTTGATATTGCAAAGTTTACCATCGCGATCCTGAAGCACCATGACCTTGCTGAAACGATGGGCAGGAACGGCAGGAGCAGGGTGATCGAGCACTTTACCTGGGACACAGCCGCAGAAAACACCCTCATGGTCTACCGGGAACTTGCCGACAGTTAAAAAAATTACAAGGAGTGCTTCAAGAGTGTTCCAGTACGGGCGGGAGGTCCAGATCCCCGGAACTGCCCGGAGCCTTGAATTTCTCCTGGTATCGTACCACGTGTACGCTTCCTCGACCGTAGGAGGCAACACCAGGAAATACCACGGGCTTTTTGTCAGGGACGGACGCCTCCTTCTCGCCGGGCTTGATGAACGGGTGAACGGGATCCAGCTCTCCTCCCAGCAGTACCAGGGGGTAGCGAACGATGGGGGGCTCCGGTACCTTGCGGCATTTTCGGCATACCCCCCGTCGTGGGTTTACTGGATCGATGGCATCATCGTAAAAAAGACGATCACGTTTGACGGGAGCCTTTCGGTGACCTACGATATCACCGGCGATGCCGACCTTTGGATCCGTCCCCTCATCACCGACCGGCCGGTGCATGGGGTCATGAGGGACCCTGCCCCGGGCTGCACGAACGAACCCGACGGGTTCCGGTGGGGAGAGATTTTTTTCCACGGAGATCTGCCCTACGAGGCCAGCCCTGTCACCTACCGGAATCTCTGGTACCAGCGGGAGTACGAACGGGGGTACGAACCGGTGGAGGATCTCTATTCACCGGGTGTTTTCCAGGGACAGGTAAGGAATTCTGCCGTCCTGTTCCGCTGCACCGGCGCAGCACTCGATCCACCGGACCCGCCCCGTGCACGGTCACCCCAGGCCATACCCGGCTGGCTGGACCGGGCAGCGGATGCATTCTGCCAGGGAGACGAGATATATGCCGGCTACCACTGGTTCTGCGAATCATGGGGGCGTGATTCGGCCATCAGTGTTACCGGCCTGCTCATTGAACGCGGGATGCGAGACGAGGCCCGCGCCGTGCTCAGGCGGCTTTCCGCTCTGAACAGGGATGGCGTGATCCCCAACAGGTTTCCTGACAATTATCACACCAGCGATGCCTCGTTATGGTTTATCCAGGCCCTCGTCCGGTACCGGCGCCGGTGGGGGGACGATCCCTTCATGGAGAAGATGAAGCCGGTAATGGAAAATATTCTGGCAAAATACCCGTCTTCCCCTGTTGCCAGGCTGGACCATGACCTGATCTCCGTTGTCCCGGGGAGCACGTGGATGGATACCCCGTTCACGCCCCGTGCGGGGAAACCGGTCGAGGTCAATGCTCTCTGGGTACATGCCCTGGCAGAAGCGGAGGCAATGGGGATCCCGGTGCCGGTCAGTTCCGAATCGGCACGCAGGACATTCGGGCGGTTCTGGAATAAGGAACGGGAGTGCCTGTATGACGTGATCGATCCGGTCGATTCCTCTGTCCGGCCAAACCAGGTGATTGCGATCGCTCTTGGTCTCGTCAGCCCGGAGCAGGCCGCAACTGCGCTTGGCACAATTTCCCGGGCGCTCCTGACACCGTACGGGCTCCGCACGCTTTCGCAGTCGGATCCTGATTACAAGGGACAGTACACGGGCGACAGCAGTTATCATAACGGGTGTGTCTGGCCCTGGCTTACCGGTTATTATGCTGAGGCACTCCTCCGGAACGGGGTTCCCCGGGAACGGGCGGCACAGATCCTCGTTCCAATCCTTTTGCATGGGAGGGAGGCGGGGATAGGGTACATATCCGAGATCTTTGATGGCGACCCGCCATTCCATCCCAACGGGTGCATTGCCCAGGCATGGAGCGTGGCAGAGATTGCCCGGGCGTACCGGATGCTCTCCGGCCACGCGTGAAATGCCCGGGATGAACAGGAAACCTGCCGGGGAGATCCGCCGACTTCAGGAAATACGCCGGATCTGGGAGGGTGGCCCGTCAGGTGCAGCCATCGCTTTTTGAATGTTTATGCTCTGTAGAAAACCTTTTTTTTGAGATAAACCCCCTTTACGTCAGTCCTGCCCCCAAAGGGGGCGGGGGAGTACGCGATGCCTTTGTACCTACCTGTACATGAAACATCCATCTTTATGTTGCAGGTAATACGGCACTATCGCAACCGGGGGATGCCAAAGCGGCGGGGGCTTTAGCCCCCAAGAGCGTGCTTACAAATCCCATTGAGGATTGCTACAGAGTCAATATTTATAAAAAAAACAACAGTCGACCTACCGGCGAAGGATGAGAGACAAAAAGTAGATACCAAGAACGATGGTGACCGCCATGAGACCGATCACAATCCTCCCCAGCCAGCGATGGCTTATACGGACAACAGTTTTTGCGGTGTGAACCCGCCGGACGCTGTAACCCAGTGCAAGGGCGATGATGACCAGGAATACGGTCGTCACGCCGAGGATCTCATGAATATTCCGGAGAGGGGGGAAACCGGAGAGCGTGACCATGTACACGCCAACCGCCATGCCGGCGATGATGCAGGCACCTCCGCAGACCTGGAGAAGGGCGTGCGTTTTGAACCAGTTCTTGGTCTTGTGGTACCGTGCGACAATAAACCCGGAGAAGAGGAGAATAAAACCTGTTACCATGAGGGAAGCATGATACGGCCAGTATACCGTAATTCCCTGGTCAAAATGCCCGGCACCGGCGCCCGGTGGCGGGTCAGGAAGGGCAAGGGCCGGACCGCACACGAGCGCGAGAACCAGGGCGAGAAGGAGGCCGGAGAAGATCCATCTCTCCGGCCTGATTATGTGGCGGGTAACCGGAGGTTTATTCACCGGTCCTGCCCCGGGGATCCTGTTCAGTGGCGACATAGCCGGGTTTAGTGAATTATACCATATACCGGTATAAATCACTTGAGAAAAATACCAAGGGGGGGTGGTAGCATCGCGGCGGAAAATTCCTCTCAAAAGCCTGGAGATGCCGGATGGGCACATGTCTTTTTGAAGGGGCAGGGAAATACAGATACCGTACCCCACGAAGGTATGATGCATGAACCAGTACCAGATTGCCGTTATCGTCGGAAGTCTCCGGAAGGATTCATTCAACCGGAAACTTGCCGATGCCATCGTGAAGCTGGCACCGCCGGAATTTTCCTTCCGCCAGGTGAGGATCGGCGACCTGCCGCTGTATAACCAGGACGACGATGAGCACCCGGCCCCGGAGGTCGTACGGATGAAAAACGAGATCAGGGCAGCCAGTGGCCTGCTGTTCGTCTCCCCGGAATACAACCGTTCGATCCCGGGGCTGCTCAAGAACGCCCTTGATCAAGGCTCCCGACCGCCCGGCCAAGGTGTGTGGGCGGGAAAACCGGCAGGGATCATCGGCGTCTCCACCGGTGCCATCGGCACGGCCCTGGCCCAGCAGCACTTACGAAACGTCCTCTCCTACCTTGATGTCGCCGTGCTCCGCCAGCCCGAGGCCTACCTCCAGATGAGGGAGGGCATGTTTGACGATGCTGGAAACATCGGGGCCGGGAGCAGGGCCTACCTGCAGAACTGGATGGACCACTACGTTGCGTGGATAAAAAAGAACGTAGGATGAGGGAAAGGTCACAGGAAAAAGGAAACTGAGATCCCATGCGGGGATCTCGCCACTATCGCTTACTTTTTTGGCACGGTCGGTTTGCCCATGCCGGCCTTCGCCTTTTCCGCTTCGGGTTTTGCCTTGGTCATATCGGCCTTTGCTTTTTCCACTTCAGCCTTTACCTTTTCCACATCAGCCTTCGCCTTATCCACCTCGGCCCTGGCCCGGGCGAGTATATCGTCAAAGGACTTCCGGACCTGCACCGTAGTCTCATTCACGGTCTTCTCGATATGTTTCTTGCCCTCTTCTGTTGCCACGAGATCGTGGGTGACCTTTGCGAGATCGTCCATCGCGGAGAGAACCGATTTGGTTGCGGCGGCGAGGCGGACGTCGATCTGGCTCTGCTCTTTTGCGGGGGCTGCAACGGGGTCTTCCACCCATAGCCCCTTATCGAAATGCCCTTTCTTGTCGGTCATGGTGATCACTCAAGTATTGATTTCATTCTTATATGATGAAACTACAAAAGGCTTTCACACGGCCGGGATGGCATAAGAATCATCGTTCGTGTACAATGACGAAATAGTACGAAGACACTCATGAAGGGGGGACCCATGGCGGATCAGGAAAAAGAGAACCGCACAAACCCCGGAGGGGCAATGAGGGAGGGGTCGTATTTTTCAGGATGTTCCGCTCGTAAAAATCAAAAAAGGAAATGCCGGTTAATTACGAAGGCGGGGTGTTGAAATGGTTGAGCGCTGCCTGCATTGCCGGCATGTGGAATCCCGGGCTTCCTTGAAAAACTCCCCGGCGGTCCTGTTGATGATTGCATTGTCTGCATAACACGCGGGACAGGTCCACCGGATGATATATCCGGAGTGTGTTCCCATAACTACCGATTTTAATAATTGTTTCGCCATTGTCTGCTCTTTGATATGTTGCTTCGACCAGAGGGTAAAAGATACCAGGGCCTGGTTTTTAATCGATCACTACTACAAAAAGATTTCACCGGGGAGGTCATGGATCGCTGGTATTCGATCATCAGGATCGGGCGCGATCGTATGTATGCCCAAAACCGTTTATGTACATAATAATAGGTTATGCCAGCGTATAACATGATGTGCGGGAACAAAGTATCCCGGGACCGATACATTAACCCGGGAGGGGGTACCCCTCGCCTCCAACAATTGCGGGCCGCGGATCATGTGTCAATTAGTACACGGCTCTCAAAGGAGCGGGTCGTACATTTGTTTAAATAATTGTCTGGCATTGGTTCATGTATGCTTGACACGGGCATCGCACGTGCCAGAAAATTTCTCTCTACTCCCGGTGAGGCATTCCGGGAATCGCGGGACGATACAGAAAAGACCGTGAGCCACTATTTCTCCACACTCCTTTTGATTTTCGCCGTTCTCAGTGTCGTTTTTGCAGCAATTGTCGGGTCCTTCACGCATGTCCTGCCTGGAACATCATTCGTTTCCGGGGCAGGTGCAATGGTGCTGGCATCAATCATTTCTATTATTTCAATCTTTATCGCGGGGACGGTTTTTACGCTGCTTTTCAGTGTATGGGTCCATCTCTGGGTCTGGATCCTCGGCGGGAGGAACGGGCTTGCGCAGACCGTAAAAGCGATCGTGTACGGGATGACCCCTTTTTTTGTATACGGATGGATCCCATGGATCGGTTTTTTCTTTTCGATCTGGTCGCTGGTTCTCGATGTTCACGGTATCCGCGAACTTGGCAGCCTGAGTACCCGGAAGGCGGCACTCGCCATTATTATCCCTGTCGTCATACTGCTTATCGTTGCAGCCACGGTGTTCTTCTATTATCTCGTGCCTTGGTCCGTTCACCAGTTTATGCTGTCAAGATCCTGATCTTTTTTATTCAGCCAAAAACGGCCCGTGAGACTGCCCGGCAATGAACATGAGCGGGGAGTGCCGCCGCTCCCGACGGGGCGCTCCTCAAAAATACGCCCGTAAAACCGCCCGATTGTTTTCCCTGAAATTTAAAGCTCATATATTCCCCCTTTTGCAAAAATAAGCCCAAATTGAGCCCCATATAATGCCCATTAGCGGGCCATAGAGACCCCTAAAGCGGCCACTATTTTCAGGATCAACAGAAAACCCATCCGGACCAAAAAACGGCCCGCAAATCACCTTTATGTGAACGTTTTAATTTGTCCGATTGCAAAAATAAGGCTAATTTGGGCTTATTTTAAAACGGAGCCCGATACGGGCTTCTTTTGGCATGGTCAGATACCAATCGGGGCCCAATTTGGGCCCGGATAGGATTAAGTGATGGAGTACTCCTCCACCCATAAGCGAGGAGTCCAGCCGCCCCCCAAGGGACTCCTCCGCGGCGACTCCTCACCGGAAAATTTCATGCCGTTGTGTGAACAAGCCGGGCCCCGAGCTCATATGCCTTCTTGCAGTCTTTAGGGAACTGCACGTCCCGGTGTTTCTTCTTCTCCGCCGGGTCAAAGAGCGTGGAGACATACTTCGAATAATCATCGAACTGGAGCGTATCGGTGACAAACATCGACTCGCACGACCCGAAGATCCGGGCCATCGCCATTTCGGTCAGACTGTGCATTGCGGTCAAAGCCCATCTCCCGCACCATCTCCTCCTTTGCCCCGGCTGTGTAGATAAACCCGGTCTGGATCTTCCGGCCAAAGAGCGTTGACCGCTCTTTATCGTAAACAGAGTATTGGAACATCAGTCGTTCGAGGAAGCACCGGGTCTCACCGGTCGTGATCGAATAGTAGATGGGCGAGCCCACCAGGATCGCATCCGCTGCTTCGACTTTTTTAAAGACCGGCAGGAGATCGTCTTTTACAGCGCAGTGCCCGTATCTCTTCCCGCCGATCCGCTTGCAGGCAAAGCAGCTGGTGCAGCCCTTGTAGTCCAGGTCGTACAAGTGGATGAGTTCGGTCTTTGCCCCTTCTGATTTGGCGCCTTTGCATGCGTGTTCAAGGAGCGTCGCGGTGTTCCTCTTTTTCCGGGGGCTCCCGTTGAATGCGATGAGTTTCATAGGATTGTTTCCGAGGGCTGGGGATAAAAATGGTGTGGGGGGGAGTACACTTCTCTGCTGCCTGACGGTAAAATAAATTTACATCGTAACCCTTGTGGCAGGAACAGATACCTAATTCTTTAAAATCAGCGTATATATCGAAGTGTGAAGAGAGCATGACGCAAAAGAAGTATAACTTACCAATGATGTTTGTCCTCCTTTCCCTTATCGAGGGACTGGCTATATACATCAATATGATAGCGCACCCGGACCGCCAGCCTGCACTGACCATAGTCATAGTCATCCTTTTTGCCATCGTAAGCGGATTCGGGGTATGGTATGCGACAAGAGTTCGTGGCATACTAATTTCCTGACCTGACTGGGGCCTGCCCCCCACCCCTACTTTTTTTCAAGAGGGAATTACCCCCTCTCCCCCTTATCCGGTTTTGGGGGGCTGATGCCTCCATGAGCGAGGAGTGCCGCCGCTCCCGGCTTGATGTATCCCTTGGGAGGGCGCAATAAAAAAACTCATTATCTTCCGGGAAAAATGGCTCTATTATGGAACGATCAGAGAGAGACCGTGATCCCGCCCGTAACCACTCCCGCTCCGGGCCCAGCCGGACTGCTAAGAGGGTGGCCGCATTCCGGGCAGCCGAATCGATGCTGCCGCAAGACCTGCGGGTATGCTACGATCCGTACGCGATCCGGTTTATTGATCCCGATCGCCTTGATGAACTGACAGAATATACCGACAACCATTTCCCCGGGCTCCGGAATTATGTTGTTGCACGGGCCCGGCATTTTGACGAGGTTATCACGCTTGCGGCAAAGACCGGGCTTCTCCAGCTGGTGATCCTGGGTGCGGGGTATGATACCCGGGCGTACCGGATCAAGGAATTTACGGGCCGCGTGCGGGTCTTTGAGCTCGATCATCCCGATACCCAGCAGGTAAAAAAAGAGAAGATCCGGGAAATTTTTGGCGGGCTTCCCGAAGATGTTGTGTATGTCCCGGTTGATTTTGAGACGCAGGACTTTGGCAGCCTTCTTTTGGAATCCGGGTATTCCCCGGAGAAAAAGACCCTTTTTGTCATGGAAGGCGTGATCATGTACCTTACCCCCCCGGCCATTGATGCGATCCTGTCCTTTGTGGTCAATAATTCCGGCAAAAATAGCGCCGTGCTCTTTGATTATCCGGAGGAAACCGGTGACACGGATTCCTCATCCCGGGAGATGAGAGAAGATCTCGGGAAACATACCGCCCGCCACGGCGAACCGATCTTGTTTTCGATGCCAAAGGAAGGCCCGGGAGCGTTTCTCCGCGCACGAGGCTTTTCCCGGCTCCGGATTGTGCCCGGGAACGATTACCGGCGCCTGTATTTCAACAGAAAGAAGGAAGGACGGGAACTCCTCACTACGTCATCGTTTGTGTATGCCGTGGTCGGGGACCGGTAAGAAAGACCGGGGGCTCAGGCTTTTTTCGGAATGGCCAGGTCGCGGGCCAGACTGTTCCGGGAATCTATGGAGCTTGTGGTATCGCGGGGGCTGTTGCCCCCACACCCCCACGGGAGAGATGTGCCGCCGCCCCCGACGGGGCGCCCCCGCGGCGGATCAGGAAGGGTAAACCGCACTCGCCCCGCCGTGCCCCGAGAGGGGCCCTGAGGCGGGGAGAGATCGTTATTTATCTGAAAAAGGAATACAAAATCGATGGACTATAACACCAACTGTGATAGTTGTACTAATCGTCTAAATCGATACCTATGTAATTTTATTTTTCGAATTGAAGAGAAATTAAACGTTAGAGCAGATTTTATTCGATTATACTCCAACATTGTTTTAAAAGCCCCACAATCTCTAAAACAGCAATACAAATCTCCTTCGAATTACGACTATTATCGTAAAATTTTTGAATGCGGAGATTATATAAAAAAATTTGATCCCCAAAAAAAATCATTACCTCATTTAATTAGACTGAGAAAATCCATAGAAATTTCTGGCAGTATTTTTGGTTATTTTGATGCAATATTTACTTTAGGCATAATTCCTGCATTATTCATTATTTCCATAGGATCATTTTATTTTCATCTCTCTGAATTGATGTCATATACTTCAGCAATTTTCTGTATTATTGCAGCTGTTTTTAATTTAATTCTGTATTATCTGTCTTTAAATGCAGAATTATTAAAAAAAATGATGGAAAATTTATTTATCAATGTTGAAGATTTAAGTGACTTGGGTTTTGATAAGAAAAAGGATACAATAATTGGATTGTTTATTTGGGATTCTTCAATATGTTCTAGGCCAGATGAAACTTTCAAGGGATTTTTATTTTTATTAATAATCAAATCGATTTCTGAAAAATTTTTCTATAGAATACTTGAAAAGATGATACGAATGGTACCGATATATATGTCGGATTATTCAAAAAATAAAGGAAGAATTCAATTGGCCAAATTTCTTTGGAGTAAAAGGAAAGATCTATAATCTGTTTAATTGGTTTTGATTTTGAATCAAAATTTTACTTGATAATATTATAATTTAATAATGCTATTCACATTCTAATGAAAATTTTGAGATTCATATGAAAAAGAGAGATTGGCCCATAAAATGGGCCGGTTCCCCCCACCATGCTACTCCTTAGCACGCACAATTATATACCCCCGGCTCCAACCAATAATCATGCAGGAAGAGTGCAACAGCGCCCGTGAGGGTTTTTTCCCTCGTGAATGTCTTTATCTCTGAAAGCGCAGCACCCATCTTTAGCATCAGTAATGCCGTTTCTGAAAGCGTAAACGCGAGAAGCATCGGCTATCGCGTTTCTGGCTTTTTTGGCTTTTTCGGTTTCGGGTATTATCCCCGGTACCGGTAATTCCCTTCACGTCTGGTTGTTGTATCAGGGCTGGAGGGGGAGTTGTTGTTATGAGAGGTAAAGAAATTCGTCTGGAAAGAATCATGAACCGTAATACGAAAAAGACCGTCATCGTACCGATGGATCACGGGGTGTCGAACGGGCCGATCCCCGGCCTGATCGACATGGGCCAGACCGTGAACCTGGTCGCGGACGGCGGGGCAAACGCGGTGATCGGCCACGTGGGTCTCGCCCTCTTCGGCCACCGGCAGGGTGGCCGCGACATCGGGCTCATCCTGCACCTGTCGGCATCCACCTCGCTTGGGCCGGACCCGAACGAGAAGGTGCTCGTAAACTCGGTGACAAACGCGCTGAAGATGGGCGCCGACGCGGTCTCGATGCACGTCAATATCGGGGCCGGGTCCGAGGCGCGGATGCTCCAGGACCTCGGGCACGTGGCGGTCGAGTGCATGGAATGGGGGATGCCGCTCCTCGCGATGATGTACCCGCGGGGCAAAGATATCAAGAAGGAGAACGATGTCGAGCAGGTGAAGCTCGCCGCACGGGTGGCAGCCGAGCTCGGGGCCGATATCGTGAAAACCGTGTACACCGGGGATCCCGAGTCCTTCCGCGAAGTGACCCGGGGCTGCCCGGTGCCGGTCGTGGTCGCCGGAGGTTCAAAGACGGATGACCGCACAACATTGGAACTGATTGAAGGCGCGATGGCGGGCGGTGCGGCCGGGATCTCGATCGGCCGGAACGCCTTCCAGCACCGGATGCCGGACAAGTTCGTCCGGGCAGCAGCGTGTATCGTGCACCAGAACAAGAGCGTCGAAGAGGCGCTGAAGATTCTCAATGGATAAGGTTGAAATCATGATTGGAAAGGATATCAGGATCGAACGGATTATCGACAGGAACACAGGGAGGGCCGTGATAATTCCCATGGACCACGGGTTTTCCATGGGCCAGATTGACGGCCTCCTGGACATGACAAAAGTCATCACTGATGTGAGCGAGGGCGGGGCAAATGCAATCGTCCTCCACAAGGGCATGGTCAAGAGAGGACACCGGCGGCACGGCCGGGACATCGGGCTTTTCGTGCACCTCTCGGGCAGCACCTCGCTCAACCCGGACCCGAACGACAAGGTCCTCGTCTGCACCGTAGAAGAGGCCATCGCGCTTGGCGCCGACGCGGTCTCCATCCACATCAACCTCGGGGCCCCGAACGAATCGAAGATGCTCGAGTCCGGCGCGAAGATCGCCCGGGACTGCAACCGCTGGGGCATGCCGCTCCTGGTCATGATCTACCCGCGGGGCAAGGGCATCGACCCCACCTCGCCCCAGACCATCGGGCAGTGCGTCAGGGTGGCAGAAGAGCTCGGCGCTGACATGATAAAGACCAGTTACCCGGGAAGTGCCGAGGCCTTTGCCCGGATCACGAAAGCCTGCTCGGTGCCGGTCTTTGTCGCCGGCGGCGAGAAGTGCAGCGACCTTGAATCGCTCGAGATGATCCGCGAATCGATCGCAGCCGGGGGTGCCGGGGTCTGCATGGGGAGGAACGCCTTCCAGCGCGACAATACCCGGGCCTTTGTCCAGTCTATCTGCCGCGTTGTCCACCACAACGTCGACCCGAAGAAAGCGCTGGAGAAGCAATAAATGAAGCAGTTCTGGGTGGATGCCCGGCCGTGGAACAAGGAGATCGTGACGACCGCCATCGAGAGCGGTGCGGATGCGGTCGTGGCTGACCGGGCCGGGGATGTTAAAAGACTCGGGCGGATAACAACCGTCGCACCTGACGGCGACCGCATTCCCGGGCAAAGACGTGATCGAGTGCACGATCACCGACAAGGCAAGCGAGAACGAGGCGGCACAGAAGGGTAAGAACCGGATCGTCATCGTCACGACAAGCGACTGGACGGTCATCCCGCTCGAAAACCTGGTCGCGCAGTCGGACAAGATCGTCGCGGCCGTAAAGAACGTTCACGAGGCGGAGCTCGCTCTCCACGTTCTTGAAAAAGGCGTGTTCGGGATCCTCCTCAAAACCACAGACCCCGCAGTCGTAAAGGCGGTCGCGGCGCTCATAAAAAACGCCTCCGGAAGCGTGCAGCTCATACCCTTCACGGTCACAAAGATCCAGCCCGTAGGCATGGGCGACCGGGTCTGCGTGGACACCTGCTCGATGCTTGCCGATGGCGACGGCATGCTGATGGGGAACACCTCGTCTGCCATGCTCCTCGTGCATGCCGAAACGCTCGAAAACCCGTACGTCGCGCCCCGCCCGTTCCGGGTGAACGCCGGCGCGGTGCATGCATACATCCTGATGCCTGACGGGAAGACCGCGTACCTCTCCGATCTCTCCATCGGGGGGCAGGTGCTGGTGGCCGACCACCGGGGCACCGCCCGTTCCGCTATTGTAGGCAGGACGAAAATCGAGCGCCGGCCACTGCTCCTTGTCGAGGCAGAGGGAGGAGGGGCCAAGGCGAGCCTGATCCTCCAGAACGCAGAGACGATCCGGCTCGTGGCTCCCGACGGGAGTGCGATCTCGGTCGTGAACCTTGCGCCGGGACATACGATCCTCGGCTGTGCGCTCGAAGGCGGCAGGCACTTTGGCATGCCGGTCAAAGAGACGATACGCGAGAAGTGAACATGAAGGCAGGCATCATCGGCGGCACCGGGAAGATGGGAAAGCTCTTCGCCCCGGTCTTTGAGCGGGCGGGCTACGAGATGATAGTCTCGGGGCGTTCGACAGCGGTAACGAATGCTGACATCGCAGAGACCTGCGATCTCGTCATTGTCTCTGTGCCCATCCGCGACACCGTGCGGGTCATCGGTGAGATCGCACCGCTCCTCGGAAAAGACCAGGTTCTCTGCGATTTTACCTCGCTCAAGGTAGCCCCCGTCGCGGCGATGCTTAAGTCGGAGGCTCAGGTCATCGGGCTCCACCCGATGTTCGGGCCGACGCTCTCGTCCATTGCACGCCAGACCATCATCATGTGCCCGGCGCGGATAACCGGGACGATGCTTTCCGACCTCAGGGGAATCTTCCTGCACGAGGGGGCCGTCTGCACGATCGCAACACCGGAGGAGCACGACCGGATGATGGCCATCGTCCAGGGGCTCACCCACTTTGTCACGATATGCATGGCTGACTCCATCCGCACGGCTGGGCATTGACATAGGGAAGACCGGACCGTTCATGAGCCCGGTGTACCAGATCGAGCTCTCGCTCGTAGGCCGGCTCTCTCTCAGGACCCGGCGCTCTATGCCGATATACTCCAGGAAAACCCGTTTGTGCCCGGGGTGCTCGCTGCGTGCCGGTCGGCAGCCGGGGAACTCTCGGAGATCGTCCAGGGCGGTGATCCTGCAGCGTTTGCCGAATTCTTCTCCCGCGACACCCGGCATCTCGGCACCTACTGCGAACGCGGGCTGGAGCTCACCGACGCTTTGATAGAGTGCATGGTGAAGAAATGACCGTCATCACCCTCGGCCCCGAAGGGACGTTCTCCCACGAGCTCGCGCTCCGGCTCGGGTGCGAACCCGTTATTCTCGAGCCGACCATCCACAGCATCTTTGCGGGCGTAGCAGCCGGGCGGGGAGATGGCATCGTCCCGATCGAGAACTCCGAGGCCGGCGGGGTGGGCGAGACCCTTGACGGCCTGACCAAATACCCCCTCTCGATCACCGCGGAGATGTACATGCCTATCCACCATAGCCTCGCTTCCCTTGTCCCGCTCGAAAAGATCCGCGTGATCTACGCTCACCCGCAGACCCACGAGCAGTGCAGCGGGTGGATCGAGCAGTGGCGGGAGGTGCCGGTGATCCATACGAGCAGCAACGCGTCGAGCGCGATCGAGGCCAAAAAGACCCCGAACGCCGGGGCGATCCTCTCGGTCTCGGCAGCCGCTATCTACCACATCCCGGTGATCGTTGAACATGTGGAGAACAACCCGGAGAACACGACCCGGTTTGTGAGGATCTCGCAGACATCCGTCCCGGACTGCCGGGCGGGAAAGTGCAGCATCCTGATCGACACCGACACCGACCGGGCCGGTCTGCTCTACGACCTTCTTGGCGTCTTTGCCAGGAAGAAGATCAACCTCACCCGGATCGAGTCAAGGCCGTCAAAAAGGGGCATGGGAAAATATGTCTTTTTCCTTGACTACGCGGTCAGCGGGTGCACGGACGAGGCGCTCCGGGAACTAAAAGAGATCACCACGGTCCGTAACCTGGGATGCTACCCGGAAATCAGGGTGCCGCCATGATCGTCACCCTCCCCCTGCGGCGCGGTATCGACCTTACGGTCGCTGCCCCGCCCTCCAAGAGTTACACGCACCGTGCCCTCATCGCGGCAGCACTCGCACAGGGCACAAGTACCATCGTCAACCCGCTCATGGCCGACGACACACAACTCACGATCGCCGCCCTTGAAAAGATTGGCACCGATATAAAAACCAATGACCGGAGTGTGATCGTGGAAGGATGTGACGGGGCATTCACCTGCCCCCCGGGCACGGTGCTTGACCTTAATAACTCCGGCACCTCCCTGCGCCTGCTCGCCTCCTCCGCGCTCCTCGCGGATCACCCGGTCACTCTCACCGGCAGCGCCCGGATGCAGGAGCGGCCGGTCGGGCCGCTTGCCGACACGCTTACAGTCCTCGGGGGGGAGATCAGGTTTCCAAAAAAGCCCGGGTTCCCCCCGGTAACGATCGGCGGCAATCTCCGTGGCGGCAGCGCCACGATAGACGGATCGGTGAGCAGCCAGTTCGCATCCTCGGTCCTGATGGCCGCCCCCTACGCGAAAAACCCGGTCTCATTAGAGATCACGGGAACTCCCGCATCTCAGTCGTACCTCGACATCACGACCGGTGTCATGACCGGTTTTGGGGCGGTTATCCGGCGCGAAGGATACCGGAGGTTCGAGGTTAGCACCTGCAACCATTACACCGGCCGCACGTACGTCATCGAAGGGGACTACTCGTCGGCCTCGTACTTCTTTGCGCTCGCGGCTATCTGTGGCGGCAGAGTGACGGTGACCGGCCTCACCCCGGACTCCGTGCAGGGCGACCGGTTCTTCCTTTCTGCACTCGTGAGGATGGGCTGCCAGGTGACCTATGCCCATGACAGTGTCATGATCGAACACGATGGGCAGCTTGCCGGGATCACCATCGACATGTCCTCGGCTCCCGACACGGTCCAGACGCTCTGCATGGTGGCAGCGGTGGCAAAGACCCCCTCGGTGATCACCGGCATCGGCCACCTGAAGTACAAGGAGAGCGACCGCATTGCCGTTACCGCGGAACGACTCCGGCAGCTTGGCGCGACGGTAAATACCCATGAAGACCGGATCATCATCCAGCCGGCCCTGCTCCATGGCGGCACCATCGACCCGGCAAACGACCATCGCATGGCGATGAGCTTTGCCGTCCTTGGTCTCGGGATCGGCGGGGTCTCGATCACCGGCGCGGAATGCGTCGCCAAATCCTATCCCGGTTTCTGGGACGCACTTGCCGGGGTGATGGAATGAGGCGGATCGTGCTCTTCGGCTACCGCGGGACCGGCAAGACCGCCATCGGGACGGTGCTCGCCCGCAGGCTGGGTGTACCCTTCCTCGATACCGATGCACTTATCGAACAGCAGAGCGGTCGCACGATCCCGGAGATCTTCAGGAAGGACGATGAGGAGCGCTTCCGTACGCTGGAACGTGAGGCGATCGCCGGGCTCCCTGCCCGTGACATCGTGATCGGCACCGGGGGCGGCGTGGTCATGGACCCTAAAAACATGGAGCACCTCAGGGCACAAAGTACCTGTGTGCTGCTGACCGCAGAGATCGCGACCATCAGGCGCAGGCTCGCCCGGGCCCCCCGCCCGCCTCTCACCAGCCTTCCTGCGGATCAGGAGATCGCAGAGGTGATCGCCCGCCGGCGCCACAACTATGCCGCAGCGGCAGACTTCTGCGTGGATACCAGCCGGACCACAAACGAAGAGGCGGCCGGCCGGATCCTCGGCCTGCTGGAACACGGGACGATCCCTGCCCCGGTCCGGGAGGCAGCAGCAAAGTGGTTTGCGGCAACCCCCCTCCCGGCACCTGAACGCGAACAGCTGCAGTCCCTGCTCACCGGTCCCGGCCATGATCCCCGGACCCGGTTCCTCGGAGTTGCCGGCTGGCCCTGCGGCCACAGCAGGAGCCCGCTCCTCTTCAACCGGCTCTTTGAGAAATACCAGCTCGACTGCCACTACACCCGGTTCGAGGACCCGTCAATCAGCGCCATCATGGAGACTGCCCGCAGCATCGATGCGAAAGGGCTCTCGGTAACCATCCCTTTCAAGCAGGACGTGATGGCCTGCCTTGACGAGATCGATGACGCGGCCAGGCAGATCGGTGCAATAAACACGGTGGTCTTCGCCTGCGGGGAAGCATACGGCTGTAACACGGACTGGCTGGGCATCAAAAAACCCCTCGCCGGCCACAAAGGTGCCCGTGCGGTACTGCTCGGCGCTGGTGGGGTTGCAGCAGCGGCCGCGTATGCCCTTATGGATCTCGGCATGGAGGTCACCATCCTGAACCGGACGCCGGAGAAGGCACGGGCGCTCGCGGAGCGGTCCGGCTGCCGGTGGGGCGCATGGGACGACTTTGACCGGACAAACCCTGACCTTGTTGTGAACGCCACACCGGTTGGCATGCAGCCGGACACGAAAAGCCCGCTCCGGGACGATCAGCTCAAGAAGGAGATGACCGTATTTGATCTTGTGTACACACCCCCGGTCACACCCCTGATCACCGCAGCACGGAAAGCCGGCTGCGCAACCATTATCGGTACCGAGGTTTTTATCCACCAAGCACGGGAGCAGTTCCGGCTCTTCTTCGGGATTGACGTGCCCGATACCGTCATACGGGAGATACTGGCATGAACACCTTTGGCAGGAATTTTGCAGTCACGACCTTTGGAGAGAGCCACGGCCCGGCCGTGGGCGCGGTCATCGACGGGTGCCCGGCCCGGCTCGCATTAACGGCGGCTGATATCCAGCCGCTGCTCGACCGAAGGCGGCCGGGCACATCTTCTCTGACATCCGCGCGGGATGAGGCCGACACGGTCGAGATCCTCTCGGGTGTGTTCGAAGGGATGACGACCGGCGCACCCATAGCGCTGCTGGTGAGAAACAGGGATACGCAGTCGAAGGATTACGAGGCGATCAAAGAGAAGTTCCGGCCCGGTCACGCGGATTTCACGTACCAGGAAAAGTATGGTATCCGGGATTACCGGGGGGGTGGCAGGAGCTCGGGCAGGGAGACTGTCGGCCGGGTTGCGGCCGGCGCCGTGGCACTGAAGTACCTTGCCGGACGGGGGATCGCTATCACCGGCCGGATCATGTCCGTGCATGGCAAAACCGTACCAAAGGAGATCGAACAGGAGATCCTCGCGGCAAAGGCGGCCGGGGACTCTGTCGGCGGGATCGCGGAGATTATCGCAACCGGCTGCCCGGCAGGCCTCGGCGACCCGGTCTTCGGGAAACTTGATGCGGCAATTGCCGGCGCCATGATGGGGATCGGTGCAGTCAAGGGCGTGGAGATCGGCGACGGGTTTGCGGTCGCAGGGAGGTTCGGAAGCGAGAACAATGACCCGATGACCGCCACCGGTTTTAAAAGCAATCACGCGGGCGGTATCCTCGGCGGGATCTCCTCCGGGCAGGATATCGTCGTGCGCATTGCGGTAAAACCGACGCCCTCCATCGCAAAGGTCCAGCAGACGCGGGACATCCACGGGAACGCCGTGGAGATCACGGTCGGCGGCCGGCACGACCCCTGCATCGTGCCCCGTATCCTCCCGGTGGCAGAGGCGATGCTCGCGCTTGTTCTTGCCGATACGATGCTGGAACAGGAAAAATACCGGTAATTTTTTTTTTTTGGTGCAGATAAACAAACGGAGGATCGCTGCTTTTCCCCTTCGTAAACATCTTCTTTTTCACTCGTTGACTGAAAAGAACTGTTTAGTAGAAAACCTGTTTTTAAATTTGTGCAGCCCCCCTCTTGAGCCAATGCGTCTCCCGAGAGGGACGGGACTCACATGCGATGCTTCTGTATTTCCTGTGTCAGGGACATGCCTGATTATGAGTAATACAGCACTATCGCATCTGGGGGGTGGACGAGCGGCGGGGGCGAAAGCCCCCGGGAGCGGCTTTTTCATATGTTTGATTTCAGGAAAGCAGTTTTGCGAGAGTAACAAACTCTTCTACGGAATACTGCCCAACTGCTGTCGGCACACCGGTATGGCAGTACACGAACTCCGAGCCAAAAAGCGGGAGGATGGCACGGGCGTACCGGAACGCCGCTCCCATCACCCCGGTGCAGATCGGTTTTTTTGCCGCCCGGGTAAAGGCGATGAGATCGATGAGGTCTTCCTCGTTTCCCGGCGTGACAACAATCTTGGGGATTTCGCCGTACGACCGGAGTTCCTGTTCGAGCACGAAGAGGATAGGGAGCGGCACCATTCCTGCCGTATGATGTGACGCGATGATCCCTTTTCCCGCCGCTTTGACCGGCCCGGCCATGCGGGCAAACTGCTGCTCGACATCAATATACTCCACGAGCGGGATAACCGGCGCGATCTTCTTCTGCCACTCCTCCGGGCTCCCGAAGTACCGGCCGCCTTCCTCTGCGGAGCGGAGCGTGGCGATGACCGGGAGACGCGAGATCGCTTTGCACTGCCGCACCCGGTCTTTCGGGTTACCCTCCATCAGGTCAAGGCGGAGCTCGAGCACCTGTGCACCCTGAGCCTCTGCGGCTGCAGCCTGTGCGGGATCCGTCAGGCAGGCAACGATCTGCATGTACCTGACGATTTGTCGCGGGGCCACAAAAAGATACGCTCTGCCCGGCCTGTCAGGGACGGGTTGTCTGGGATACCCGTTTATCCCCTTCCGGGTGAAAACCCTAGTACCGGATATGGAACCTGCGGCAGTCATGAAAACCCTCAGGCTTGCCTGTAGTGCGCTTGGATGGTGCGTTATCCTTGCATTCGTCCTGCCGCTTGGCGCTGCATACCTTCTTGGCCTCTCCCCCGTTGCTGCCGGTGCCCTTATCGCGAGCGCATTTGTCATCGAGGACGGGTCGATACCGATCGGTATAGGGCTTGGCCTGCCGGTGCAGTATGTGGTGCCGGTTGCCACCAGTGTCGAGGCCGGGATCTTCCTTGGCCTCTTTGGTATATTCGATGCGATTGGGACGGCGTCGGGACACGTTGCAGCCTTCCTGGACTGGACCCGGAGGATGACGGCGCGTTCATGGATGTTTGAGCGGTACGGCATCTACGGCCTCGTCCCTGCAGAGATCCTTATCGGTGTATACCTCTGTTCCCCGGCCTCCTGGCTTTTCGGGTGGCAGAAATGGCGGTCGTTTGCGATCACGATGGCCGGGTACTGCGTTTCTGCCGCGGCAATTACGCTTGCCACGCTCGGGTTCATCCACTATTTCCTCCCCCTGCTCTGAGGCGACCATGACAAAAAGCACGATTGCCCTCCCAAAGAAGAAGATCCCCGAACTGCTCGCACCAGCCGGTTCCCCGGAGGCGTTCTTTGCCGCCGTGGCAGCCGGGGCCGATGCGGTTTACCTGAGCGGGAAACGGTTTGGCGCAAGGAAGTTCGCGCAGAATTTTTCCGGGGAGGAGATCGCGGAAACGATCGCGTACGCCCACGCCCGGGGCGTGAAGGTGTACGTGACGGTCAATACGCTGGTGCACGACCGGGAACTCCCCGATGTCCTTGAGTACCTTGTCTGGCTGTACGAATCGGGAGTTGATGCGGTGCTGGTGCAGGACCCCGGTCTCGCAGCTCTCGCACGGGAGATTGTACCGGGCCTTGTTCTCCATGCCTCGACCCAGCTTACCATCCACAACGCTGAGGGGGTGCGGTGGGCGCATGCCATGGGGTTCTCGCGGGTGGTGCTCGCCCGGGAACTCCCGCTTTCCGAGATGGAGGCAATCTCCCGGGCGACTGCGGATACCGGAATGGGGCTTGAGGTCTTCGCGCATGGGGCCCTCTGCTACAGTTATTCAGGCCAGTGCCTCCTCTCGTCCGTGATCGGCGGCCGGAGCGGGAACCGGGGCATGTGCGCCCAGCCGTGCCGGAAAAAATACACCCTTGTCACCGCCGGGGTTGACCGGTATGGCCGGCCGACCGGTCTCCACGATGTACCGATGCCGGGACCGTATCTCCTCTCGCCAAAAGACCTCTGCACGTACCGGGATATCCCCCGGCTCGTGGATTCTCCCGTCGCATCGTTAAAAATCGAGGGCAGGATGAAGTCGCCGGAGTACGTGGCGATCGTGGTCTCCACCTACCGGCGCGCCCTTGACGAGGCTGCCGCAGGTACATTTGTCCCGGACGAGGCTGCACTCCGCGACCTTGCCCTCGCATTCAACCGGGGGTTCACCCGGGGCTACCTCTTCGGGGACCGCAAAGGGAGCCTCATGGGCAGGGACCGTCCGGACAACCGCGGCCTGCTCATCGGGACCGTGTCCGGGTACGACCGCAGGAAAGGCACGGCAACCCTCTGCCCGGATCTGGCGGTCACCCTGCATCCCGGGGACGGGCTCCTCTTCTCCCATCCCGGCAATCCGGAAGCGGAATGGGGCTTTTCTCTCAACACCGAACCCGGCGTAAAACCGGAGGGGATCGAACTCGTCGTCCCCCTCCCGGTGGAGAAAGGTGCCCGGGTCTCCCTGACATCATCGGTCGATCTTGCGGCCCGCGCCCGGCAGATCCTCCGGCAGGGAAGTCCCGGACTGCGTCAGCCGGTGCCGGCCGGTATCGTGGCGAAGGTCACTCCGGAAGGACTTCTTACGCTCGCGGGGACCCTGTACCCGCCCGGTAAAGAACCAGTCACCGTGGAAGAGGCCGGAAATCTTCGGCTCGCACCAGCCCGGACCAGCCCGCTCACGAGAGAACAACTTGCCGCACAGCTGGAAAAGACCGGGGGGACGCCCTTTGGTATCGCCAGCCTCACCCTTGGTTATGACGGCACCCTCTTTGCCCCGGTCAGTGAGATCAATCGGGTACGGCGGGAGTTTTTTGCCCGTGCCAAAGAGGCCCTGGTGGCTGCCTCTCGTCCTTCCAGCGAGGATATAGAGGTAGCACGTGAGCGCCTTGACCGGTTTATTGCACACAATCAGGCACTACCGCTTCCCGGAACCCTTAAATCCCCTGATCGGGCCATGGGCATCATCCTGTACACGGACACACCCGGAATCGTGGAGGCCGGTGCCCGGGCCGGGGCAGGGACGATCTGTTTTGAACCCCCGGTCTCCCCGGGTTCTGGCATGGAGGGAAAAGACGCGGAAAGGCTGGTAGACACGATCCGCTCTGCCCTTGAGACCTGCCGGATACACAACGCCCGGCTCATCTGGAAACTGCCCAGGATCACCCGGCAGGCCGAAATCTCCGCCATCCGATCGGCCCTGCCCCGGCTGCACGAGGCAGGCCTTTACGCGTGTATGGTGGACAACCCGGGAACTGCCGGTGCCGTGGCGGAGATTGCACCAGGCATCACGCTTGCGGGTTCACTGGGACTCAACGTCTTCAATGCAGAGACGGTCCGGGCGCTGGGCCGGCTGTCTTTTAAGCTGCTCCTGCTCTCGCCGGAATTATCTGCCGGTGAGATCACCCTCCTTGCCGGTGCGGCGCGGTCGCAGGGGCTGAGACCGGAACTGGCCGTGTTCGCGCAGGGAAACCTCGAGACGATGGTTACCGAGGACTGCCTGATTATCCCATCGGGCCTGTGCGGGAAGGGCGCTGGTCCCTGTTCACGTGACCAGTGGTATGGGATCCGGGACGAGACCGGGCACCTCCTGCCGGTCCGGATCGATGGCGAATGCCGGGGCCATATCTTCAATGCCGCCGAAACCTGCCTTGTCGATGCTGTCCCGGAGCTGGTGCGGATCGGCGTCGATGCCATGGTGATCGATGCACGGGGCCGCACGCCCGGCTACGCTGGTGAGATGGTCCGGATCTACCGGGATGCCATCGCACGTGCAGCAAAACCTCCCGCCAGTACTGCCCGCGGGTATGCCACACTCAGGGAACGGGCAAAAGTGATCGCACTCGGGGGAATCACCGCTGGCCACTACACGAGGGGAGTAAGGGAAGAGTAATACAAAAAAATCCACCACGGGAGCGAAAGGTTGAATGGAGCCGGGGGCAAACACCTCAAGAACGAGGAATGAGAGACGATGACATCGCCCCTGATACTGGTAAATCTCAAGACCTATAAGGAAGGCATGGGTAACCGGGCCCACCAGATCGCCACTGCCGCACAGCTGGTCGCACGCGAAAGCGGCGCCGTGATCGGTATCGCGCCCGGGTATATCGACCTCCACCCGCTCTGCCATCATTTTACGATCCCGGTGTACGCCCAGCACGTCGACGGGTACGAGCCCGGGGCAAAGACCGGCCATGTCACGGTCGATGCGATCAGGTTTGCAGGGGCCGCAGGATCGCTTGTCAACCACTCCGAGCGGCGCCTGACCCTCGCCGAGATCGAGCTCTCGGTGCGGGCACTCCAGGCACATAAGACTGTCTGCGGTGGTCTGTTCCAACAACGAGATCACCAGCGCCGGTGCCGCGGCGCTCGGCCCGGAGTATGTGGCCATCGAGCCGCCGGAACTGATCGGGAGCGGGATTTCGGTCTCCAAGGCAAACCCGGAGATCATAAAACGGTCGGTCACGGCGGTCCATGCGGTGAACCCGAAGGTGAAGGTCCTCACGGGTGCCGGCATCCAGAGCGGTGAATGCGTAAAGATCGCCGTGGACCTGGGGACGGACGGCGTGCTCCTTGCCTCAAGCGTGGTCAAAGCCCCGGATCCGGTTGCTGTGCTCCGGGATCTCGTCTCAAAACTCTAAAAAAGAGATAAAAGAGTCACGGAGAACCGTGTTATTTCAGGAAAAGGTACCAGACTGCGATGATAATAATAAACAATACCACACCGATTCCGATAATCGTCACATTGCTAATATCTTTTGATTTCTCTTCATCTGCCATGAAACATCCCTCTGGTGTGGTATCGACCACAACAAGCATTCCTCTTTTATAATCATTAATAAAGTTTTCTGTCGGCCCGGCGACAGGACAGGAAAAAAGAACGAAAGAGTACCGGGATCAGACGATAAGCGTGATCAGGTCATGCTTGGTGATCACACCTCTCACGATCCTCCCTTCAGTCACGAGCACTGCGTGGTTCTGCTGGAGGATGTTTATCACGGTCTCAACATCCATATCCGGAGGCACGGTGGGAAAACCGGGCTCCATAAAATCCTTAACCATGAACTGCTGCGTATGGTGGAGGCGCTGCTGCTCGATCGCTTTCACGATCACCGATTCGGAGATGCACCCGACCGTTGCACCCCGTTCGATCACCGGCAGCTGGGAGACGTTGTTCTTTTCGAAGATCTCGACAGCCTGCGAAATGCTTGCCTGCGGCGGGACGGAGAGGACCGGCGTATGCATGATCTGGCCGGCGGTGATCTTCTTTGGCTCGGCATTGTTGAGCACGGCAATTATTTTATTCAGGGTGCTGACCCGAGGATCGACGCTGCCCGCTTCGATCCGGGCCACCATGGACTGGCTGATCCCTGCCCTTCGTGCAATCTCGGTCTGGCGGAGCCCCAGTGTTTCGCGGCGGGAACGGAGCTCTTCAGGAGTGGGGGTATGCATATGCAATTACTGATAGTGATAGAAAAATATCAACCTTATGCTGCCGGGAGAAATACCGGGATTATTCCGGAGCCGGGGAACTTCATAGATCCGGACAGGATCTAAAAAAAGGGATCTCTCTCTGCATGCAGGTCCCCGTCAACTAAAAGACCGGCACATCCCGGAACGTGATCCCGTCAAAGAGCCCGCGGTCCGTGATCCGGAGTGACGGGATCACGGTGAGCGCAAGGAACGAGAGATACATGAATGGATCGGCGATACCGCCTATTTTTGTACTCACCGCCCTCAGATCATCCAGCGCTGCCACAACCTTGTGAGCCGGCAGCGTTGACATAAGCCCGGCACAGTCCAGCGGGAGCACCGTCGCCTCCTTGCCGTGTACCGCTGCCATACCACCCCCGGCCCGGATTACTGCGCTGATGGCGGAGAGGATCGAATCGTCCCCGGCACCGGCCGCAATGATGTTGTGCGCATCGTGGGAAACACTTGCGGCGATCGCACCGTCTTTGAACCCGAAACCGTGCGCGATGCCGGTGCCGACCGTCCCCCTACCGTACCGGTTGCAGACCACGACCTTGAGCAGGTCACGCTTCAGGTCGGGAAGGAGAGAGGCATCGAGGTCGAAAAAGAGCGATCCGGTGATGATCTGGCCGGGCACGAGACCGATGACCCGCGCATGCCCTTTCCCGGAGAGCCGGATCTGTTCCGGCGAGGGCGTGGTGCACCGGATTGCCGGCGAAAGGGCGGGGACAGCTGCGGGACTGGTGTATTCCGCTACCGGCTTCCCGCGCGAGAACGTCTCTCTGACGCTAAAAGTACAGGGATTGTCCACGATACAGAAATCTGCCCGCCGACCCGGGGCAAGCGCCCCGCGATCAGAAAGACCGAAGCGTTCTGCGGGAGAAAGCGTCGCCATCCGGATCGCAAGTTCAGGTTCGAACCCGCAGCTCATCGCCTTCCTGATACACCGGTCAATGTGGCCTTCCCGGGCAAGCAGATCCGCATGGCAGTCATCGGTAGAAAAACTGCACCGGGAGACGTTGCATGGCGTGATAACAGGGACGAGCGCCGCGATGTTCTTCTCGGTCGATCCTTCGCGGACAAAGAGGTACATCCCGCGCCGGAGTTTCTCTGCTGCTTCCTCCCGCGTGGTACATTCATGGTCGCTGTCGGGGCCGGCAAGGATGTAGGCATTCAGATCCATGCCGGAGAGGAGCGGCGCGTGGCCGTCGCGGATGCGCACCAGCGCAAGTTTTCTTGTGATCTCCTCATCCCCGGCAAGCACCCCCGGCACGTTCATCATCTCGCCCAGCCCGAGGATCCCGTCCCGGCCTACGAAACCGGAGAGTGCGCCGGCATCAAGTGTTGCTCCCCCGATGTCAAAGGGGGTTGCCGGTACGCAGGATGGAAGCATGTAAAGAATGTCTACCGGGGCACCGCGCCGGCGGCCAGCATGTATTCAATCCCGTCTTTTCCCGCTACGTTTGCGATCTCGTGGGGGTCGGCGATCACGGTCGTCGTCCCATGCGATGCGACCAGCCGGGCATATTCCGGAGGGGCGAGAAGCGAACTTTCGATATGGACGTGAGCGTCGATCAGGCCCGGTACCAGGTACTTCCCGTGAAGATCCCGCTCGCGGAGGCCCCGGTACGAACGCCCGATCCCGACAATTGTCCCGGATTTTATCGCGAGATCGTTACGCTCCCATGTACAGGAAAAAACATCGAAGATCTCGGCATTCCGGTAGACAGCATCCGCCGGCTCCGTGCCACGGGCTGCCGGTATAAGGTCTGCATGCGAACCTGGCATGCATTCACACCGTAATGTCCCGGATTATGGCAGTCTCGCGCTCACCGTTCCGGGTGATATACACGTATATCTTGTAGCTGCCCGGTTCCAGCTGCACGGGGATCGTTACGGTGTTTTCATTCCCGGTGAGCGTAGCCGTGGTTCCGGTGGTAAGCAGTTCGTGCTGCTCGAACTGGTCCAGCGTATAAACCGTTACCTGGACCCCGACATCAACAGGATTAGCGGGTCCTGCAACCCCCACAGTCAGGTTGCCGTTCCCGTACGATACGTCCCCGACTTGGAGGGTGGTACAGCCGGCAGCTGAAAGGAACAGGACAAGAAAGACTCCCACGAGCAGGCACCAGCGTCCGGTCATACTTCTCTTGTCAGACTTTATCCATAAAAACCTATACCCTGTCTGGGAAAAACTCCGTATACCCGCGAAACTGGAAAAACGCTTTAATAGCCTGAAAAAAATAAAAAAAACAAAGTCCGGCTCGACAATTTCCGGAAAGCAAAGTTATTAAAGGGAACCTTTATAAAAATTCAGTCAGGTGATATCATTACAACCATCACGTTCTGCCACCATAAAGGCGGGACCGGGAAAACAACGTCCTGCCTGAATATTGCCGGATTCTGTTCTCTGGCAGGGAAAAAAGTGCTGGTGGTTGACTGCGATCCCCAGGCCAATGCGACAGCTGGCCTCGGTGTTTTCCCGGAATCGGCCCGGAAGAACATGTATGATCTCTTCATGAGCCGGATAGAGGGGTTCCCTCAGGTTAAAATGATCGATATCATCTGTTCTACGGAATCCGGTATCGATCTTGCACCGTCAAACCTGGATCTTGTCGGTGCAGAACCCTATCTCTATGGGATTGCCTCGCGGGCAGAAGTGCTGCGGGACGCACTGCTGCC
Organism: uncultured Methanoregulaceae archaeon; assembly: GCA_963717525.1. Lineage (GTDB taxonomy): Archaea > Halobacteriota > Methanomicrobia > Methanomicrobiales > Methanospirillaceae > Methanoregula. Next base: position 555,495 of record OY970343.1, on the reverse strand, counting down.
CGTGAAACCGATCTATGACCTGATCCTTATCGACACGCCCCCGAGCATGGGGCAGTTTGTGATAAACGGCCTTGTAGCCGCTGATCATATCATTGTCACGCTCGATTCCGGATCCTTTGCCCTCAACGGTGTGGGCCCGCTCTTTACTATTTTTAAGGATATCAAAGAGGACCTTGGAAAAGAACTCCGCGTGGACATGGCTGTCATCTCCCGCTGGGGCGAGGCCGGGGAGGACGAGGCCGATAAGGCGCGGGAACCGGAAAAAGGTGACCTTGTCAGCTGGCTCCGGTCGTTCCTTACTCCGCACCATGTCCTTACGGAAGAGGAAAAGTATGCACATGAAGAACATGCAAAAGAGCATGACCGCTTAAAAGAGATGCTCGCCGGGATCGAAACGAAGTTTTCTGATGTGCATACCGTACCTTATTCTCCCGAGGTGTACGAGGCCCAGAAGCGTGGTATGCCGATCTCGCATATCGCGCCGGAAAGCAGCGCCGGGTGCGCATACAAAATAATTGCAGATGAGGTGATGAGATGGACGTAACAACACTGGAACAGGCAGTAAAGAAAGCCGCAGACGGGGATCTGAAGACCCGGATCGATGAAAACCGTGCAGAAACGGAGATGCGGCCTCTGGTACAGCAGGTGAACCGGCTCATAGCACGGGCAGCAGATACGGCAGAGAAGAAGCATCGGGCCGATACGATGATCAAGTTCAACCCGCTTGCAATCGCGATCCTGAAAAAAGACCGGGCGATCGTCAACATCAATAAAAAATACGAATCTCTCTGGCGAGGGACCCGCGACGAGCTGATGAAAAAGCGGCTGTATGACTTTGATATCACCGTCATCTCCGGGGATCACGTCTATGCATGCTTCGAGACGCGCAAGCTCGCCGTAAGCGAGTGCAGGGTGAAATGGCCTGACGGCACCCAGAAGTACCTGACCCTCCAGGCGATGCCGCTGCTTGATGCCGTCGGCGAAGTGGACGGGGCATTCTATTTCTGGATCGACACGACCGAGCTCCACGACAAGATTGCCGAGGCCGAGCAGATCAAGCAACGGGCCGACCGCATTATCGAGGAGAACCCGTATGCACTCTTCACCATCGACACGAACCTTGCCGTCCGCTCGACGAACAATGCGTTCCTGAAACTGACCGGGTATTCCCGGGACGAGGCCGCCCGCATCTCGATGAAGGACTTCCGGTACAAGAAGAACAAAGGGGTAAGTGTCGAGGCGACCATCTCATCCAAGCAGCGCGGGCATGGTGAATCCGTAATCGAGTTCCCCGCCGGTACGCTGACGCTGGACTGGTATTATATCCCGCTCCTTGACGAATCCGGCGCAGTCGAGAGCCTGCTCGTGGTATACAACGATATCACCGAGCGGCGCCGGCAGGAACAGGAGATCCAGACACTCATGGAGGACTCAAAGAAGAAGGCGGAGGCGCTCTCCGGGAGTGCCGACGTGCTCGAGTCCGGGTTGTCACGGCTGGCAGAAGGGGATCTCACCTTTGTGGCAGAGATCGCGGAGAACGATCCCCTCGTCTCCCTGAAGAAAGATTACAACAAGGCAGCACTCTCCATAAAGACCGTGATCGAGGAGATCGCAAAGGCCGCCCACCAGCTCGACCTCACTACCGCGGAGACCGGTAAGAGCACGCAGGAGATCTCCAGGTCCACCGAACAGGTGGCGATATCGACCCAGGAATCCGCAGAAGGGGCAAAAAAACAGCTCACCGAGATCGAAAAGGTCAGCAGCGACGTCTCTGATCTCTCTGCCTCCATCGAGGAGATCGCAAGCACCTCCCATGACCTCATGACCCATGCCCAGAAGGCTGCAAGCGAGGGCAACCAGGCCGCAGAACTGGGCAAGGTTGCAACGGCAAAGATGAAGACCGTGGAGAAGATCTCGGGAGAGAGCGTCGCCGAGATCACGGCACTCAACGACCGCATGAAGGAGATCTCAAACATCGTCAAGCTGATCGCTGATATCTCCAGCCAGACGAACCTGCTGGCCTTAAACGCCGCGATCGAGGCGGCACGTGCAGGGGAGCACGGTCGCGGGTTTGCCGTTGTTGCCGGTGAAGTGCGCAACCTCGCCGGGGAGTCCAAGAGCGCCACGAACAATATCGAGACGTTGATCGGCTCCATCCAGAACAACAGCGAGAAGACCGCGGCAGCGATCAAGAACTCCTACCTGGAGATCCAGACCGGTATCGAGAGCGTCAACCAGACCATCGACGTGCTCAACCGGATCATCTCGGAAGCACATGTCGTCTCGCAGGGCGTAACCGAGATCACCAAGGCTACCGAGGCACAGGCCGAAGCGACAAACCGGGTGATGCAGGGCATGGAGCAGACCAATACCCTCACCCACCAGAACCAGCAGCGCATGGAAGACATGGCAGCCCTTGCCGAGGAGACGAGTGCATCGACCGAGGAGATCGCGAGCGCCTCCGCCGAGCTCTCCACCATGGCAGAACAGCTCAAGACTGCGACCGACAAGTTCAAGATACGGTGAGTTATGGCCGGAACAATCGATGTCGTGGAGTTCGAGCTGGGCGGGGAGCGGTATGCACTGGACATCAACCTCGCCCGCGAGATCGTGGAGATGATGCCGATCACTCCCATACCCCGGGCACCACCGTTCATCTCCGGGGTCATCAACCTCCGGGGAGAGATCACTAACATCATGAACCTCAACACGCTGCTCGCGCTTCCCGACAAGGAAGTGCGGAATAACCAGAAGATCATTGTCCTTGTCCCCGAGGCAGCAAAAGGGAACAATATCGGGATCATCGTTGACGATGTCTCCAGCGTCCGCCAGGTGCCCGAGTCTGATATCGAGCACATCGGCGCCGGGATCTCGTCAGAATTCTCCCAGTTTGTCAAGGGCATCATCAAGGTCTCATCAGATGATACTGAAAAGAAGAAAAAAGATCTCATTATCTGGCTTGACATGGAAAAAGTGATCACCGATCTGGGCAGCGGCTCTAGGAACAGCCCGGGTGCCGGTATCATGCACAGCACCGAATAAATTTTTAATAGAAAAAATAGGATGGGGAAAGGGTATGACCGAACAACGACCGGGACGAAAAGCATTATTCGTCGGGGCACCGGCCCCGGCTGGACGGAGTTCTCCCGATGAGATCGCAGAGCGGGTGCGGGGGTTAAACGAGGATCTTGCCCTTGCGCTCAAAGGGGCAGCCGCCAACAAGGCGGTAAAAACCCTTGACGCGTCGCATTTCGGGAGCGAATATACGACGCTCGTGGACGCCGTGAATGCTGCCTTATCGAAGATAGCAGCAGCGACGCCAGGGGTCCCGGCGCCGGCAGGAACGCAGCCGGAAGTACTTGTGGAATGCGAGAAGAAGATCAACGTGCTCGAACGGCGGCTCGAGTTCATGGAGAAGAACAACCCGGTGCCCATGCTCATTGCCACGCCGTCCCTGGATATTACTGAAGCCAATGCCGCGTATGTCACCATGAGCGGGATTCCCGAGAGCAGGATCCTCACGACCAATATCCATGATTTTGCCATCACGAGCCTATCCGGGGAGGATGCGAAGGTCGCTCTCGAACAGAAACGGCGTGCCGTCGGTGAACTCACCGTTACCTTTCCTTCCGGTGTGCATACCTTAGAGCAGTACCTGTATCCCGGTGCTTGACAGCACCGGCGAGGTCACGTCCCTGGTCATACTCTACGATGATCTCACCACCAGACGGAAGAAGAACGAGGAGATCGAACGGCTCAGGGCCAGATCGGAGACAATTGTCCAGCAGAACCCGATGCCGATCGTGCTCGCGGACATGGGTTTCAAAATCCGGGTGGTCAACGATGCGTACGTAGCGCTCACCGGCATCGAGAAGAGCCGGCTGCTGTCCATGTCGCTGCGCGATTTCAAGCTGGCCGAACAGACCGGGGAGGGGTTGAAGAAGGTCATCGAGACCGGCACCCGTTCCGCCGGGGAGGTTGTCGTGGAGTTCCCCTCAGGCAGCCGGCGGCTCCGGCAGTACGGTATACCCATTCCCGGCGCAAAAGGGGCGATCGAGAGCATCCTCGTGGTCTATAACGATATTACTGAAGAGAGAAAGGAGATGGAGGAGGTCCTTGCAGCCCGGCGCATGTCTGAGACAATCGTCCAGCAGAACCCGATCCCCCTTTTAATGACCGATCGCTCGTTTAAGGTCATCTCGGCAAACCCCGCCTATGTGCAGATGAGCGGCTATACCCTCGACCGGATCACGGGCATGAACCTGCGTGATGTCAAGATCCACGAACAGAAAGGCGAGGGTGCCGGCCTTGCTATCCGGGAGAAGCGCCGGGCATTCGGCGAAGTCACGGTGGAACTCCCCAGCGGCACCCGGATTCTCGAACAGTACGTGATGCCGCTTTTGGACAGCAAAAACGAGATCGAGCACCTCCTCCTCGTGTACAACGATGTAACCAGCCAGCGTGCCAGCCAGCAGGACCTCGCAAAGAAGATGGAAGAGGTGGCTGCCCTCAAGAAACGTTCGGATATCATCGTCATGCAGAACCCGATGCCCATCATGCTCATGGACACGTCCTTTAAGATCATCATGGCAAACGAGGCGTATACCAGCCTCACCGGACTCTCAAAGGAGAAACTGCATGGCATGAACGCCCGGGAGTTCAAGATCCTCTCGCAGACCGGCGAGGGGCTCAAAAAAGTGCTCACCGGGAAGACCCGGAGTTTCGGGGAGATCACTATCGAGTTCCCGAAAGGGCTGCGCATTCTCGAACAGTACGGGATACCCATGCTGGACGCGCAGCAGAACATCTCGACGATCCTATGCGTCTACGTCGATGTGACGGCCCGGCGCGAACAGGAAAAGAAGATCCAGGTCATGATGGAGGAGGCAAAGGCCGGTGCAGAGCTGCTCTCTGCAAGCGCCGCTGAACTCCAGACCGGCCTTGCAAAGATCGCTGCCGGTGACCTCACCTTCCAGCTCAGCATCGACGACGCAGATCCGCTCGTGCTGCTCAAAAAGGATTATAATACATCTGCTGTGGCGATCCGTTCGGTCATAACCGAACTGATGCAGGCAATCCAGAAGCTGGACGTGACCATCCAGGACACGATCCGGAGTACCGATGAGATCGCAAAGGCGACTGAACAGGTGGCCATCTCCTCCCAGAAAGCGACCGACAATGCAAAAGAACAGCTCACCAGTGTCGAGAAGATATCCGGGGTCATATCCGACATCTCTGCTTCGATCGAGGAGATCGCAAGCACCTCCCATGATGTCATGACCCACGCCGATAAAGCAGCTCAGGAAGGGTCCGGGCGGCCGGTGTCGGAAAGACCGCAACAGACAAGATGCAGGCTGTCGAGAAGATCTCAGAGCAGAGCGTCAACGAGATCACAGGCTTAAATGAACAGATGCGCCAGATCTCAAAGATCGTCAACCTGATCACCGATATCGCGAACCAGACAAACCTGCTCGCCCTTAATGCCGCGATCGAGGCTGCACGGGCAGGAGAGCACGGGCGGGGGTTTGCCGTTGTCGCCGGCGAAGTAAAGAACCTGGCAGGGGAATCGAAGAAAGCAAGTAGCCAGATCGAGACCCTGATACGATCCATCCAGACCAAGAGCGAGATGACGGCATCATCCATCCAGAACTCCTTTGAGCAGATCAAGGGCGGTATCGAGAGTGTCAACATGACGGTCGAATCGCTTAACAGGATCATCGCCGAGGCAAACATAGTTTCCCAGGGGGTCACCGAGATCACAAAAGCTACCGAGAGCCAGGCCCAGGCCACTTCCGGCCTGATGGCCGGCATCGAATCGGTCAGGACCTCTACCGGGAACAACCAGCAGCGCATGGAGGACATGGCAGCGCTTGCAGAGGAGACAAGCGCATCGACTGAGGAGATTGCCAGTGCCTCGGCAGAGCTCTCGACCATGGTGGAGCGCTGCACCAGCATGATGAAGGAATTCCACACCTGAGAGGTAGTGTTAAGGAGGGGGACAGACGGTCCTTTTTCTCCACCCCCGATTCACCAGCCATAAGAGCAGAGCATTTTAATGACGCCAGAAAAAGACGACGGTTTTGCGGTCCTGAAACGGTATATCGAGCAGACCCTCAAGATTCAGTGTTCCAATTACAAGGAGGACTACATAAAACGGCGGCTGCTCTCCCGCATGCGTTCGACCGGGACATCGGCGTACGACGAGTACCCTCAGGTACCTCCGCGAACACCCCCCGGAGCTGGAGAACCTGCGAAATGCGCTCACTATCAACGTCACGGAGTTCTTCCGGGATGCAGATGTGTACGATCTCCTCAGAAAGGAAGTATTTCCCGCGCTCTTCAAAGGCAGGAAAACACTCCGCATCTGGTGTGCCGGCTGTTCGACGGGAGAAGAACCCTACTCCCTTGCCATGATCCTCTCCGAGATCAACGCCGCCGACAAGACCCTCTCCGGCCAGATCTTTGCCACCGATATCGACGAAGTCGTGCTCAAAAAAGCAAAAGACGGGATCTATTCGGAAAAAGCGATGGGAAAACTTTCCGAAGCCCGGATCCACCGGCATTTCACCAGGCTCCCTGATGGGACGTACCAGGTAAAGCCACACCTCCAGTCAATTATCCGGTTCCGTCCCCACGACCTCATGAGCGGCCAGCCGACCTCGCGGTTCCTTGACATGATCAGCTGCCGGAACGTGACCATCTATTTTACCGAGAAACAGAAAGACGAGCTCGCAAAGACGTTCCATTCGGCGCTTGTGCCCGGCGGGTATTACGTCATGGGAAAAACCGAGTACCTCGGGCGCGAGGTAGAGGGGCTCTTTACACCGTTCAATTCCATCCAGAAGATCTACCGGAAAAAAGAGTGAACAACCTTTTTTAGTGCCGCTGACGATCGTCCGGCCCGGTTTCGGTATCTTTCCCGATGTCTTTAGTAAGCGCAGCCTGCAGGGCTTTTCTCGAGGCCTGGGCTTTTATCTGGTTATAGACAGTGGCAAAGTTAATACCGACGACCACGATGACAAGCATCAGGCTTACCCAGAGCATCGTGCCGTTCACGGTAAGAAATGCAGCCCAGAGGAGGACAACAAACGAGATCAGGTAAAACATGACCCACGTCCGCAGGCCGGGAACGTCCATAGCATCAATATACACAATGGGAATACTAATGTATTTCCGCCACCACCCCGTTGTGCCGGTCTCGCAGATAAAAAAAGGGAAGAAGTGCCGGGAAAACTCATGGTTTTTGTACCTGCATCGTGCAGATCATTACGATTTTTATCAGGAACATCCCAGTAGTACGTGTGGATAAGGGGGATATTTTTACCATCGCCGGCGGTCTGGTGGTGATCCTGCTCATCGCTATGATCGTAAACCCGGCCATGCTGTCGCCGCTCCTGCCTGTTTCAGGGAGTGGCCCTGCTGTACAGGCGACAAACGTTCCAGCCCCGGAGCCAACGGTCATGTTCTCGGTATCTGTCACACCAACCCCCGTAGTGAATCTTACCCCCCAGCCTCCGGCGCCACCCTACCGGATCCTGTACCGAATAACCCGTACACGTACCCGGTGATCCATCTCCCCGACCATATGGAGACCTTCGGCGCTTCCGATATCCCCCTGCGGGGAAATGCGACCGTTCCCTTTGCGTATGTCGAGGATTCCCGGGGCGGCCTTACCACGGTCTTCTCGGTGCCCTACGACGCATGGGCCCTCAATATCAGTGTCACCGCAACCAGCCAGCCCCAGTACGCGATGTTCAGGATGGTGCTCTGCGATGCAAAAACCGGCACCATCATCACAGGTGCCGAAATCCAGAATGGCGGTACAATGTACAAGGTCGTACGGAACTCAGGTTCGATGTATCTGATCATCAGTGTCGCTTATGTCGATTCCTTCCGGATCACCCTGGAAACACCGTTTTCGTACTATGAAAAAGCCGGATCCGGTGCCTGATCCTCAAATACGCTCTGCACGGGGAGCGCGATATACTTCACAGGAAAAGAGATGATCACCCGATCTTTTCCACGATCACCCGTACACGGTCTCCGGCTTTGAACTGGTGTCCCTTGGGAAGATCGATGTTGAACCAGAGAGCGCCGGGATTATCCTGGGTCGGATCCTGGGACATCAGGCAATCCTTCTGCTCATTGATATCAGCAACAAATTCAATGGATGATTCAAACTCTGTTTTTGGCATAATAAAAGAAGGCGGGGATGATTAAAAAAATTTACAGAGCACGGGGCGTGACCATCCACGTCGTGCTATTCGAATAACTCCACCGGATAATGGACAACTCCTTGCACATACCGGCAAGGATCGCCATATTCGTTCCCACTTCCTTGGGGGACAAGCCCAAATCTTTTGCGATATATTTGGACTTGAAGTAGTGTTTGCCTTTGTCTATCCCTGAATGAAGATAGGAAACGATTTTGTGCTGGGTTTCGTTGTACTTATCACGAATGTTCTTACCTGTTGACATATTTCGCCTCAGCATTAGGAATGCATATAGATCACGATGTATATATAAATATCTGATAGCACTGGTAAGGTTAATGGTTTTTTTTGGGAATAGTGACACAAATCTGACAAGAAACTATTTAAATCGTTCAAATATCGGGCCGAATTTTATCCGGCCCAATTCCACATTATTTTTAAAAATCCGGGGCATTGATCGGGTTTGACCGGAAAAAGAAGAATGCCCCTTACTGCTGGACCGGGGCCTCGCCGATCTTTTTGATCAGGGCTTCAAGCACTACATCGCGCATGCCTTCGACAAACTTGATGCTCCCGACGACAAGATGCCCGCCGCCGGAGATGCCGCCGCCGGGGATCTCGTTGTGCAGGTCGCGGACCATGCGGGGGATGTTCATGTGCACGCCCCGGGAGCGCAGCACGGCAAAGTCCGGGCCAAAGCCGATCGTGACGACCGGCTTTCCTTCGTTCTGCCTGCAGAGCCTGTCATGGACTTCGCCCGAGGTCTTACCGGGCGGAGGGAAGGTAAACTTGTGGGCATGGATCTCCACGTCGATTAAGAAGAGCTTCGCATCGTTTTCAAGGACGCGGGCAGCGACATGGGGCATGCAGGCGCTCATCTGGTCCTCGATCATCCTGTTCGCACCATCGACCAGCAAACCGACGAGCTTGGTGTGGCGCTCGTGGTTCCCGACCAGGTCGAGCACGTCCTTGACGATCTCCCGCCCGTCATTGAACCGGAGCCAGAACTGCTCATAGTCAAGGGCGAGCGCGATGTCCTTGCATGCCTGCTCGGGGTACTGGTCGCGGACAAGTGCAAGGTAGAGGCCCCGTTCAGGCGCCTCGCTCCGGTCCCCGACCCCGGCAACGACCGGCAGGTGCCAGATGAGCGGTTCGACCCGGGGGTTGATCAGCCGGGCAACCTCGGTTCCGAGCATCCCGGCTGTAACCCCGAAGTCACCGCCCACATGGTACGGGTTGACGTGCCCGACGAGGTACTTGTCGATGGTCGCATCGGGGTGATGGTGATCGATGACGACAAACGGGATGTCGTAGACGCTTGCGATCTTATAGGACGGTTCGTCCTCTTCGGTGGAACCGTTGTCGGTGAGGATCACCAGAGGCATCTTCTGGCCGAACCGGGCATGGTCCTTGAGCGCGAAATCCAGGTCCCGGGTTATATCCTCGATCTCGTAGAACGGTGCCTTTGACGGGGCACGCTTGAAGAGGTAGTAATCGGCGTCAAAGTCCCCGCCCGACTCCCGGATGAGCGAGACCACTGCCTGCTCGATGGCGACTGCCGAGCAGATACCATCGGCATCGGCATGGTGCCGGAGGATGATCGGCTGGGCAGTGAAGACCGCTCTCCGGATGATCTTTGCCACCTTGCGCATCTCGGGCATCAGGCTGTCGAGGACGTCGCTTTTCACGAGTGGCCTGATATTCTCGGGCTCGGCACGTGCATCGAGCGCTTTTTTTATCCGTGCCCGGACGGTTACTTCCTCGTCACCGCTCAGTGCAGCAACCGCATCGGCCTCGATCTGGAGCTGGTTGTTGCGCATCATGACCTCGCCGATGACTTTGACGATCATGTTCAGTTCCACTTCGGGATAGGCCCGGACACCGGCCTCCACGAATGCGGCGACGTTCTGGGTGCCGGATTCGTCGACAATGGTAAAGATGGTGGGACCGCTCGTCTGCTTGATCTGGGCAACCTCTCCCTCGATGGCCACACTCTTTCCCTGTTTTGTGCCAAGGTCGGCAATCCTGACCGTAGTCGATGTGCGCTCGACCTGCTGGACCTGGTAGACCTGGATCAGCTGCTCCTCGAGATCGATGTTCCCGTTGGGCCGGATCTGCCTGACCCGGACAAGCACGCTGTCCTTCTCCTTGTGTTCGGCCTTCATGCTGGTCTTATGCACGAGGCCCTTGATCCGGTCGTTGAGCTGGACAAACATCCCGAAGGTGGCAAAACCCTGCACCTTGCCGAGGTACGTCTTTCCTTCCTCAACATCGGACAGGTCACAGCCGGCTGCCAGCCGGTAGACAAGAGTATCATTTTCCATGTTCTTTCTCCACACGCACGGCGAAACGAAACGATATGGTATGTGACTTATCTCTGTATTTGTATCGTTTTTTCGTTAACCGGCACACAGCATTGCCAGCGTGTACCATGAATAGTCACCGGAGGGTTATGTTAGTTGTCATTCCGGCACTTGTTATTGCAGGTAAAAAAAAAGCTGTACGAAAAAACAGGAGAACGAGTACCATTGAGAAACTGGTATAAACCGATCCGGGTCACTCTCGAATTATAAAAATTAAAAACGACTCGTTACGACAAGTGATGCCTCCCCGCCTCAGGGCCCTTTCGGGGCACGGCGGGGCAAGTGCGGTTTTATCATTCCTGATCCGCCGCGGGGGCGCCCCGTCGGGGGCGGCGGCGTTCATCGCAATGGGGAGTACGAAGGTTACCACCCTCATCACAATATCCAGATTATTCCCTGTCCACAGGTCAGACCTGAAAAGGATTGCTTTGACCTGTTTTCTGAACAAAAAAGCCCCCGGCCGCTTCAGTTCCGGTACGTAACATCCAGCATAAACAGGTCGTCAGGAATGATAACGGTACCGGAGAACGCGGCTTTTGCCTCGGCGGCATGAGCTACGGTATCCGTGTACCGGGAGCTGATATGGGTGAGGGCAAGGACCCGGGCATCGGTGGCGGCGGCTGCCTGACCGGCCTGCGCTGCGGTCGCATGATAGAACTCGGCGGCACGCTTCTTCTCGCTCTCATCGTAGGTCGCGTCATGGATGAGGAGATCTGCTTCTTTCCCGTACGAGAGAAGCGCCGGGATCACCGGGCGCGTATCCCCGGTGTAGACAATCTTCCGGCCCGGGCGCGGCGCACCCATCACGTCCGAGGGGAGCACCTCCCGCTCCTCTCCGTCTTTTGTCACCTTGACCGTCTCGCCGCGCTGGAGCCGGCCAAAGAGAGGGCCGGGCGGCACGCCCAGTTCGATGGCCCGTTCGCGGTCGAACCGGCCCGGGCGCGGGTCCTCTTCGAGCACATACCCAAGTGCGGGCAGGCCGTGGCTTGCGGCAAACGCGGTTACCGTGTAACCGTTAAAGCGCACCCATGATCCCTCCGATAGCTCGACCGAATCGAGGGGGAACTTGAGGTTGAACCGTCCGATCTTTTTTATGGTCTCGACACACTCATGCACCCACACAGGGCCGTAGAGGGTAAGCGGTTCGGTGCGGCCGTTGAACGACATGGTCTGGACAAGGCCGAAGATCCCGAGGAAGTGATCCGCGTGCCAGTGAGTCACGAAGATGGCATCGACCGTAAACCCGCACCGCGCCCGCATCATCTGCTGCTGCGCCCCTTCCCCGCAGTCAAAGAGGATCGTATCGGTACCGCGCCGGATCATGATGCAGGGCGGGTTGCGCACCGGGGTGGGGAGCGCCCCTGCCGTGCCAAGGAAATAGACCTGGAGGGTCTCACCGCTCATACAAAACACTCCGAAAAGACGGCAAGGCTCTTCTTTGCTTCCTCAACAGAACGGCCTTCGATCACGACCACACCGCTGTACCTGGCGGCGATCGCTGCACCAACGGTCTTCCAGTCGATGGTCCCGGCACCGAGCATGAGATGTTCATCCAGGACGCCGTGGTTGTCATGGATATGAATGTGGTTAGCCGAGCCGACCTGCGCAAGGAATTCGGGGACCTTGCCCACCGTGTTCGCGTGCCCGAAATCGAACGTTAGACCGATGCCCTCGATCCCGCCGGCCATCCCCATGAGCTCCCCGGCATCCCGGCAGAGGAATTCTTTCTGGCTGATCATGTTCTCAAGGCAGGCAAGTACCCCGTGTTCCACTGCACACTTCCCGATCCGGCGCAGGGCCTCTTTCTGGAGTTCCCAGACTTTCTGGGGAAGGAGTTTGCCCGCCGGCGAGAGGTACCGGGGTGGATCGTGACCCGGTCAGTGAGATCCCCTGCCTTTTCGATGCAAACCTCGATCTGCCGGATGGACTCGCGCCAGATCGGATCGTTGAGGGTCGCAAGGTTGAGATCCCCGTAGGGCGCATGCACGGTGACGCCCAGCCGGGTGCTTGCCACCACTTCTTTTATCTTCTCAAGGTTTTCGGGCCGCTCGAACCGGTAGTTGCCGTCAGCGACGATCTCCCAGCCGGCATAGCCGGCCTCCTCGATGTCGTACACCCACCTGATATCGTCCCAGACCTTTGCCGAAGAAGAGAAATACGGGCGAAGGGTCATGCATCACGCTCCATGCTCCGGATCAGCTCTGTCACGCGTTTGGTAAACTCTTCGAGGCTGCCGTCATTGTCGAGCCTGATATCTGCCAGTTCCAGGGCGTTGCCCAGTCCCCATCCGAGCTCGCGCTCGTCCCGGGTCGCAAGCCCGCTTGCGGATCCCACGTCGTCACTGCGTTTGCGTTCGCAGAGTCGTGCAAGCCTTTTTTCAAACGAAGTCTCGATGGCTATGAGTCGGAAACCCGGGAAATTGTCCCGGAAGACCCGGACTTCAGCATCGCCCCGGATGCCGTCGATGAGGACGAGGGGGGCGTTGTGCTCCCGGATGGTATCCACGCAGAGAATGGCGATCGCATCCATGCCGCGTTCAGAACGGAGCTGGTTGGCCATCGCGCCAAGGTTCCCATCGGTTGGGGGGAGGCCGGCTTTTTTTACGGCGTTCCGTACCACGTCGCCCATGACAACAACCGGGATCCCCAGGCGCTCCGCTATCTTTGAAAACTCTCCTTTACCGCTTGCGGGAAGCCCGACGACTCCGATCACTTTCACAGGAGATACCTCCGGTTATATACTATCTCTCCGATCTCCCGGGTCCGGATCCGGACGTCCCTCTTGAGCCCGTCTGCGATCGTTTTGATCTCTGCAAGGGAAAGAGGAGTATACTGCCCGAGGCCGGCCTGTTTTTCTGCCAGGTAGGCGGACGCGTTGGTCACCCCGCCCGGGACCATCGGGATCTTATGCTCTCCCTGCTGGAGGACGAGCGGGATGTCGCCGAACATGCGTGAAATCTCCTGTAAGTATTTCGCATTCTCATAAAATACGGTTACTACGATCTCAAACTCTGGAAGGCGTTTTTCCCGGAACGCACCGGCTGCGATCTCTACCGACTGCCGCACGTTCTTCCGGTAATTTGCAGACGAGAGCCCTGCACTGTTCCCTGCGCAGGAGAAGCCCTCCCACTGTGTCTTGTAATCGATGGCGATCCGGTCTGAAAGCCGCTCCCGGATGAGCGCATCCAGCGTACCGGGGAAGAGTCCGTTGGTCTGGATGCCCACGACAAGGCCGAGATCCTTTGCTGCGCGGGCGAGCACCAGGAGCGCGTCCTTCTGCATCGTGGGCTCACCCCCGGAGAAGACCACACCGTTCGCTGCGATCTTCGAGCCTTTGATCAGGTCGATGATCTCCTCTGTGTCACGCAGGTCCTCACCGGTCAGGATCGCGGCGTTCTGGCAGTACGAGCACCGGAGCGGGCAGCCCCGGAAAAAGACGGTACAGACCGACCGGCCCCGCCAGTCCACGGTCGAGAGCGGGAGAAAACCACCAAAATTCAGCCTGATAGCATCACCGTTAGGGATCATTGTGAGACGGGATTATTTAGCATGCGTGGTTGAGGAGAGAGATGATCCGATCTGCAGGAAACGACAGTCAAAAAAAAGGATTATCTTAGAACTTGAAATACCGGTTGACGATCTTGATGGCGCAGAAGTCCCCGCACATCGTGCAGCCATCGGTATCGGCCGGCATCCTCTCTGCACGGATCTCTTTTGCCCGGGCCGGGTTCATGGCGACAGCGAACTGGCGTTCCCAATCGAGGTCGCGCCGGGCGTGACCCATCTCGAGGTCTGCCGCCCGGGTCTTCTTGAGCTTTATCATATCGCCGACATGGGCGGCGATCCGCGAACTGATAACGCCCTCGAACACCTCTTCCGGAGTGGGAAGCGCAAGGTGCTCGGCAGGGGTGACGTAGCAGATAAAATCGGCACCAAGCGATGATGAGATCGCTGCGCCGATAGCGGCGACCCGGTCATCGTAGCCCGGCGCGATATCGGTCACGATCGGCCCGAGCATGTAGAACGGCTTGTTGTTGGTGACCCGCTTCATGAGCTGGACGTTTGTGGCGATCTCGTCAATCGGCACGTGGCCCGGGCCTTCGACGATCACCTGAACATCCTGCGCATGCGCCTTGTCCGCGAGCTCGGCATTGATCAGGAGTTCCTGGATGCCTGCCCTGTCGGTGGCATCGTGGATGGCCCCTGCCCGCATGCCGTTCCCCATCGAGAGCGTGACCTCGTGCTCCTTCATGATCTCCAGAAGGTAGTCAAACTCGGAGTAGAGCGGGTTCTCCTTTTCGTTGTGGAGCATCCACGCGGTCATGAACGCGCCGCCCCGGGAGACGAGCCCGGCATGCCGGCCCTGGTTGCGGAGCCTTTTGACCGTCTCCCAGTTGATGCCGGTATGGATCGCCATGAAGTTCGTGCCGAGTTTTGCCTGCTCTGCCGTGATACGGAAGAGGTCGTCCTCTTTCATGTCGACGACTGCGCCGTCCTTCTTGACCGCCTCGATAAAAGCCTGGTACAGCGGGACACTCCCCACGGAGAGCGTGGTATTGGCGACGATCTGTCTTCTGATCTCGGCAAAGTCCCCGCCGGTCGAGAGTTCCATGAGGGTGTCAGCGCCCGCAAGCTCGGCCTGCCGTGCTTTCTCGATCTCTTCAGGGATATTCACAATATCGGTGGAGGTCCCGATCGAGGCGTTCACCTTGGTGCGGAGGCCTTCCCCGATGCCGCAGATCTTCACCTTGCGGTAGGGCGAGACCGGGATCACGATGTGGCCTTCGGCAACGCTGCGCCGGACAAAGTCCTCGGTGACTCCTTCCTGGTGTGCGACCTGTTTCATCTCATCTGTTACGATGCCGCGTTTGGCATCACCAACGATACTCATACCTTACCAGTACCACAAAACGACAAAATAAAGGCTCGGTTTTGCATTTATGGACGAAATCTGGCTTGTTATGTAAACAAGTAAAATTGTTTTTAGAAAAATAAGCTATTGCTACTCATCCAGCCACACCGGTCCTTGAGGATCCTGCTGTCCTGACTGGTATTTTTATAGGTCTCCGCACCAAACCAGAGGGATGAGAATGAGTACGGGGCCCTGATGGCAGAGACGGATTTTTTCGAGGTAACAGTCAAAGAGGCGGCGCATAACGATGCCAGCCGTGGCATAGCCAGGCTCAGTGTCGACGTGATGAAGAAACTGAACCTGGTCTCCGGGGACGTCATCGAGATCGTGGGGAAGCGGCACGCGGCTGCGATCGTCTGGCCGGGCTTTGCCGAGGATATCGGGTTTGCCATCCTGCGTATCGACGGGAGTATCCGGGCGAACGCGAATGCCGGCATCGATGAGAAAGTGAAGATCCGCAAATCCGAGGCCGTATATGCCACAAAAGTGGTGATCCAGCCGGCTCAAGCGACCCGGCTCGTGGGGGGAGAGCAGTACCTTTCCCGGGTCCTGCGGGGGCGGTCGGTAGTCGAGGGCCAGACGCTGCGGGTCGATATCATCGGCAATTCCGTGACTTTTGTCATCGTCCGGGTCACCCCCCGGGCCATCGCCATCGTATCCGATGACACGGAGATCGAGCTCAAGGATGAGCCCTTTAACCCGGAAGAGGGGAAACGGGAGATCTCCACGATCCAGTACGAGGATATCGGGGGGCTCGAACGGGAACTCCAGCTGGTCCGGGAGATGATCGAGCTCCCGCTGCGCCACCCGGAGATCTTTGAGAAACTGGGGATCAAACCCCCCAAGGGTGTCCTCTTCTATGGCCCACCGGGCACAGGAAAGACGCTTATCGCAAAAGCTGTGGCAAACGAGGTCGATGCCCACTTCCTTTCGCTCTCGGGCCCTGAGATCATGAGCAAGTTTTACGGGGACAGTGAAAAAGCCCTGCGTGACAAGTTCCACGATGCGGAGGAGAATGCACCCTCCATCATCTTCATCGATGAGATCGATGCGATCGCTCCGAAACGCGAGGATGTGCAGGGCGAGGTGGAGCGCCGGATCGTCGCGCAGCTGCTCGCCCTGATGGATGGGCTCGCCGGCCGGGGGCAGGTCATCGTGATTGCGGCGACAAACCTTCCCAACTCCATCGACCCGGCACTCAGGAGGGGCGGGCGGTTCGACCGGGAGATCGAGATCGGTATTCCCGACAAGAAGGGCCGGCTCGAGATCTTCCAGGTGCATACCCGGGGCGTGCCCCTGGCAAAGGATGTGGATATCGTAGCACTTGCGGAGACTACCTTCGGGTTTGTCGGCGCCGATATCGCGCTTCTTGTTAAAGAAGCAGCGATGAACGCGATACGGAAGATCATCCCCCTTATCGACATCGACAAGGAGATCCCCAACGAGGTGATCGACCAGCTCAGGCTCACAAAAGGAGACTTCGATGCCGCACGGAAGATCGTCCAGCCAAGCGCCCTGCGGGAGGTCCTTATCGAGGTCCCCGATGTCGCGTGGGAAGATATCGCGGGCCTCGATGAGACCAAGGACACCCTCATCAAAATTATCGAGGGACGGCTGCAGGTACCCCCGGATCTTTGAAAAACTGAGTTATAAATCCCCCAAAGGCATCCTGCTCTTTGGTCCGCCGGGCACAGGAAAGACGCTGCTCGCGAAAGGCATCGCAAGCAAGCGCCACCTCAACTTCATCTCGGTCAAAGGCCCGGAGCTCCTCGCAAAAGGCGTAGGCGATTCAGAAAAGCATGTGCGGGAGGCGTTCCGGAAGGCGCGGCAGTCCGCGCCCTGCATTATCTTCTTTGACGAGATCGATGCGCTCTTCCCCAAAAGGGGCACGGTAAACGACTCTACGCATGTCACCGAAAGCGTCCTTTCCCAGTTTTTAACCGAGCTCGACGGTGTCGAAGAATTGAAGGAGGTATTTGTGATCGGAGCGACCAATCGTCCCGACCTGCTCGACCCGGCTCTCCTGCGCCCGGGCCGGCTGGAAAAACACCTGTACATCCCACCACCCGACGAGGCGGCACGGAAAGCTATCCTCGCCACCTATCTCAGGAGCCTGGACGGTATCCTCGACCCCGGAGTGGACATCGATGATCTCGCGGCACAGACCCGGTTCTTTGTCGGGGCTGATCTCGAAGGGCTGGTACGGGAAGCCAAGGCTCTCGTGATCGATGAGCTGACCGGCGATCATGGTGCCGGGGAGGACAATGAGACGCCGGATGAATCCATTAAAATAACCCGGCGGCATTTCGACGCCGCGCTTGAGAAAGTCAAAGGTACACTCGACGGTACGGATTTCGAACGGCACGAGCAGAAGTCCTGGGATCTCCTGTACGCGAAAGGAAAGCGCGACATCCTGTACGAGGCAGTAAACCTCGTGAACCAGGTTGAGTACCCTGAAAGGAAAGCATAGGCTCGATGCCCGGATTGTGAAGCAGGCAGAGGAGCTGCGGGATCTTATTTACTGGCAAAGAAAATCCTTCGACGTGATCCGGGAACGCACCGCTGAACTCCGCAAGGCGCTTGAAGCATTTGTCCGGAAGAACCCGGCAGCCTGACCGCTTTCTCCCAGTCCGACACAATAAACCGGTGGAGCACGGGCCACAAAACCCGGAAGAGATGGCAAGTCGCAATCCCCCCTGCCTCAGACCTCTCCCTGGTACGGCCCGGATTGCCCCGTCCACGACCTTCGGCCAAGGACGCCCCGGGATCGCGTTCCCCTACGCATAAATACCCGGGACATCTCAAAAAGAGATGAGGACAGTACGCGTATGGACTACCCCAGTCTCATGAAAGAGGCACGGCGCATCAATAAGGAACGCTATAAGATGGATCTTGAAGACTGTTTTGAGTCGCTGCCGGTAAACCTGATGGCATATATCACCACGGCGATGTCGGCGGTCCAGACCGGGATCACGACGGAAAATTTTGCAACGATCGCGGAAGGCCAGGCAATCCTTGAACAGGTCATTGAGATTATCCGGGCCAGCGAGAAGAACATCGCGTAATTTTCCCTGCTGATATACCGGGAGGGGACGTCTATTCCGGTCCGGCCCGAATGATCAGGGCTGCCTCTGCTGCTGGGTCAGCGCGAGGGGGCACCGGGATTTTCTGGAAGGACCGGTGCCGCACCGCCCCATGGAGGGGAAGAGGGGGCAATACTGACACCCGAATATGGTTTTTACGAACCAAAAAATATACGGTTGTCGCTGCGTGGGGGACTGATTATGAATAATGACCATAAATTTCAGAGAAATGCCATCTTCCTTCACCGGTTCTTTTCTTTCGCGCGATTTTTCAAATATAAAAATTCGGACATATCTTTATCTACAGGACTATCCATATGCGTGTCTGGTAGCTTGTCCTGTGAACTTCTCCCTTGTGAAAGTTCCGGGCTGCCACTGGTTTGAATTGGAGGCATTAACATGAGTAAAGTAATTGCAGCAGTATTATTGGTTTTAGTCGGACTCTGTCTCTTGGTGGGCGGACTCGCGAGTATGTACACAGCATATTTCCTTGATGTTGCCGGTATCCTGATCATTATACTTGGGATCAAAATGGCAATGAAATGTGAGACAAAAGCTGCCCCACCCAAGTAACCTCTTTTTAGTTAAGGTGCGTCATGCACCAGTACGTGTGTAAAGATCAAAAGTTACGGGATGCATCCAAAGCCCCCATATCCGATTGAAGGATTTAAAAACCAGGCCGAAAAATAGCATCCCCGAACACTTTACCGGGACATTCATGGAGTGCACCAGGTGCCCGTAGTTTCGACAGTGTTGTCGGTGCTGATGAGTTCGCCGCCAAGATGCTGACGTATTACAATTATATCCGGCCGCATCAGGGAATCGGTTGGATGGTGGCGGCACAGATGGCAACTATCCCGATCAACCTGAGGGGAGCCGATGATCGGGCTGGCGGTAAAATAAATCAAAATCAGAATCGCTTTTTCTTACTTCGTGCGACCATTTTTTCTTTACTGAACCAAGTGTCGAGGTTATAGCTTAGTTCGAGGAAATGCAAGATGTAATTGTTAACAGCATCTCTTCCGGATTTGGTTTTCATGGTTTTTGATTTTAAATAATCCCCATAAAGATCCAGTATCATCTCTTCAGGTAATGTTTTGATACGCTCATCAAAATGATCGATAATCATCTGTTTAGACCAGGAATCCTCAAAATCCAAAGAATCTATTTTTATGCGTTCTGTGAACGGCAGTTTATATTCTTTGATTAAGCGATTGCGCATATTGATAATCCCGGAACTGCTTGTAAACAGTCGCCTGAGGGATTTTTTAAGTTTTACAAAAATAGTGGGCTTCGCAAATATTTCTATAAAAAATTGTGCTTCTTCAGTCCCCACCATATATTTTTATTTTATTTTTTAAACAATTGTAGTTTTCGTGAATTAACTTCAGGGGGTATGAAGTCACATACCCTTATAAAAAGTCCTAGGGTGCACCAAGGAACCTGAGAAGTGAAAAGTCCCGTCATCGTATCAGAATCTATTTCGCTTCCTTATCATGGAGATTTTTGTTTCTGGCACGCTGCCAGATAACCTGCCTGAACGTAGGTTCTCAGGATATCGGAGCGGGTAAGAAAACCGGCCAGCATATCCGGTGTTTCCTTCCGGACTACCGGAAGGTGATCGAAGTTCTGGCCGACCATGATGGCAAGAGCATCCTCAAGGGTATCATCCGGATGAATGATAAACGGCTTGAATGTCATGGCCTCATGTATGCTTGGGCACGTCTTATCTGCGGCCCGCAGCGCGCTCACATCCCGGTTCGTTATAATCCCGACAAGGCGGCCGTTCTCAACAATGGGAAAACCGGTATGCCCGGTTTTTGTCATGAGGTCGACGACTTTTGCCGGCTCATCTGCAGGGGAGAGCGTGACGACTGCCTCCCCCGGTGTCATTGCGTCCCGGACCAGTATTCCTTCGAGGGTTTCGTGGTCATACTCCCCCCGGTGGGCGCCGGACTGGGCCTTGGTGGGCACCTGGTCCTTGAAGATACCCTTTTCACCGGTCAGCAGGTGGGAGACGGCGACCGCGGCCATCGCCGGTATCAGGATCGTGATGCTCCCCACCATTTCGACAACCATGATCAGAACGGCAACAGGTGCCTTTGCCACAGCCCCAAAGAGGGAGATCATGCCAACAACCACAAAGACCGGGATCGTTTCAACCGGGACATACGCCGGGAAGAGCAGGTGCAGGGTTACCCCGAGCGCTGCGCCGACCGCGGCCCCGATGGTGAGCCCCGGGGCAAACACCCCCCCGCTTCCCCCGGAGCCAAGGGTGAGAGAGGTTGCAAGGATCTTGGCAAACGGCAGCATCAGTACAACTGCAATCGGGAGCAGGGAATACAACATGAGCTGGTCGAAGCCGTAACTGGTTCCAAGGCTGGCAAGGCCGAGCGTCTCTGCCTGCGGGGAGATGAGGGCAAGACCGATAACAAATCCCCCAAGGAGGAGGGCACCGGCGACTGGTTTTAAGTATTGCGGGAGATCATGCTTTTTGAATACCGAGATAAACCGGTCGTTGCTCCAGTAGTAAACAAAGATGAAGAGGAACCCGAACGCCGCGCACAGGACACCCAGCAGGATGAAGAGCGGGATCTGCCAGAGGGTCCAGGCGAGCGGGTTGAGCGAGAAGATGGGCGCATATCCTTCGAAGAACCCGAAAATTGCATAGCCGATCACCGATGCAATAAATGCCGGGATGATCGCGTCGGATTCAAAGTCCCGGGTGTAGAGTACCTCTGCAGCAAGCACCGCCCCGCCCAGCGGTGCCTTGAATATGGTCCCGATCCCTGCCCCGATCCCGGTTGCGAGTGCAATTCTCCTCTCCCGGGGGGAGAGGCCGAACATCTCCGCAACAAGGGATCCAAAACCTCCCGCGATCTGGGCGGCAGGCCCTTCCCTTCCTGCACTTCCCCCGGTTGAGATCGTGAGGATTGACGTGATCGCTTTTAAGACCGGAATCCGTTTCCGTATCCTGCCATCGCTGTGGAATGCCTTGAACGCTGCATCGGTGCCATCGCCTTCTGCTTCCGGCGCAAGCCGGGTGACAAGGATCCCGGACAAGAGGCTTCCTAATATCATGATTGGAATTAAAAGGACGAGCGAATTTGGTTCCGACCACTGGCTGATCGCGGCAACGCTCTGGCCTTCCTGCGGGTAGGCATAGTGCAGAAGGTACCCCATGAAAAATGCTGTTCCCCATTTGAGCCCCTCGTAAAAAAGAACGGAGCCGAAACCGGCAATAACCCCGATGATTATCGCAATTATGGTGATCCGTTTTGTTGGGGTGAAGCCGTAAGGGAACGAAAATGCCATAATGATATGGATTTTTTATTATTTTCCTGACCTATTTCTGTGTTCTCATTATGAACCGGTGAATTTTTCCGACCGTAGTATCCTCGGCTCACCGTGGCCGGGCAAACCGTCCGCCAAAAAACCGGATCACGAATAGGGATGGATCTTCCTGAACAACAATACCTTGACCTGGTCGTTGATCACGAACCATACCAGTGCATAGCCCCAGACTATGAGCGCAAGCGACCACCCGATGGGCGTCATGATGAAAACACCGTAGATCGCGATCAGAGTGGCGGCTACCTGCGTTATTTCTGCAGTGCCAAAAAGAGCGAACGCCGGCAACGGCCGTTCCCAGAAATGCTGCTGGCCGGTACGGGCAAGGTAAATCGTCATGTGGCCGGCAACAGCAAGCTTGAGGAAAATGAGCGTCTGGATGACGCCGGGATCAAGATGGAAATATTCCCGTGCAACCCAGAGAAGGATAAAACTTGAAACCACACCGAGGATCCCGAGGATAGATGCGAGTGTCAGGATACGGTTCATCTGCCAGCGCACGGGCTTTGCTGCGACCGGTGCATTATCAAAGGCAATCATCATGATGGGAAGATCGTTGAGGATAGCGAGCACAACCAGCATGAGTGCAGTAACCGGGTAAAAATTAAGGAGCACAATACAAAGAGTCAGGAATATCAGGACCCGGACCGTCTCGGCGATGCGGTAGACCGCATAATTTTCCATCCGCCGGAATATTTCCCGGCTTCTCTCGATCGCATCAATGATAACCGAGAGCCCGGGTCTTGTCAGGACGATATCTGCGGCAGATTTTGCAGCATCTGTTGCACCGGCAACCGCAATGCCGGCATCTGCCTCCCGAAGTGCCGGCGCATCATTCACACCGTCCCCGGTCATCCCGACAATATGGTTGCCACCCTGGAGGATTTTTACAATCCGGAACTTGTCTTCAGGGAGAACCTGTGCGAACCCATCGGCAGACTCCATCTGTTTCCGGGACTCGTCCCCGTCACCGGCAGCCAGCGCAGTCCGGGGAAGGATATTCTGGCCAAGACCTACCTTTCCGGCGATCTCCTTGGCAATGGCGACATGATCCCCGGTCACCATTTTCACGTTCACGCCACGTTTTTTTGCCTCGGCGATCGTGGCCGCAGCATCCTCCCGGGGCGGATCGAAAAGTCCGATCAGGCCAAGATACTGCCATGTACCGTCCGGTATTGTCCGTCCAACGCCAAGCGCCCGGTACCCTTTCTCAGCAAATGCCGTTATCCAGCCGTCCAGCGTTGAACCGAGTACCGCTTCTTTCCCGGCAAGGGAGGCAATTGCCTGAGGAGCACCCTTTGCCACTTCAATTACTGTTCCACCAGCGTTCCTGACCTTCGCCTTTGTATATTTTGAGTCCGGGTCGAATGGCACAAAATCGATAACCTCGTATCCTTGGGTACCGGGTTCTTCGAAAGTGGTTGCAGATCCGGATTTTTCGATGATTGCCATATCGATAGGATCATTGCTCTCTTTTTTTGAGGCCAGCCCAGCCGCGATAATGACATCCTGTTCGGAAACCCCAGGAAAAGTTCTGATCTCACCGATGCTAATGGAATTCTGCGTGATGGTCCCGGTCTTATCGGAGCAGAGGATATCCATTCCCGCCATCTCTTCTATAGCAGAAAGCCGGCTGACAATCGCCTCCTTTTTTGCCAGGGCCACGGCGCCGACGGCCATGGTCACGGTCATTACGGCGGGAAGTGCCGCAGGAATTGCTGCTACCACCAGAATGAGGGCGAACTGAAGTGTGTCCACAAAAGATTCAGACCGTATGAGTGCGACAATAAAAATGATGCTGACCAGCACAACAGCGAGAATAATAAGATAATTCCCGATCTTTTCGATGGCGGCCTGGAAGTGGCTTCGCGGAGATTTTACCTGGACAAGCCGGGCGGTCTTGCCAAAAAAGGTGTTTCCCCCTATTGTGGTGACCGTTGCATCCATCTCACCCTGACGGACGATGGATCCAGAGTACACCGTATCACCCGACTTCTTTTCGACCGGGAGGGATTCACCGGTCAGTGCCGATTCATCGAGAAGGAGATACTTTCCCTTGCCAAGGACGGCATCTGCCGGGACGATATCCCCGAGCCGGATATGGACGATATCCCCGGGCACGAGTTCGCGAGCCGGTATTTCCTGCCAGATCCCGTCCCGGAGGACTCGGGCATTGGGGGCGAGCTGCTTTTTTAAGAGTTCAATGGCGTTCTCCGCTTTTCTCTCCTGGAGAAATCCGACAACCGCATTGGTTATCAGAAGGAGGAGAATCACGGCAAAGTCTTCCCAGTTCGAAATTGCCGCCGACAGGATGGCTGCTGCCTCGATCATCCACGGGATAGGGCCCCAGAAATAGGAAAGGAATTTGAGCAGCGGGTGTTTCTTTTCTTCAGGGAGATCGTTGAAGCCAAACCGGTGCCG
Organism: uncultured Methanoregulaceae archaeon; assembly: GCA_963717525.1. Classification (GTDB taxonomy): domain Archaea; phylum Halobacteriota; class Methanomicrobia; order Methanomicrobiales; family Methanospirillaceae; genus Methanoregula. Next base: position 531,153 of record OY970343.1, on the reverse strand, counting down.
GAGGTCAGTTACCTCGGTACTGGAAAGTCCGTTCATGAATCCCTGATCCGGTGCCGCTGTTGTTGTGTCCGGGGTGATCGAATCACCGGTCATAAAATCGATCTCCTGTTCTACCTCATGATAATATAAGGATGCTGATAAGTCTAAGTCTGCACCTAAAGTCGGGTCAAAATGGGACTTTATATGCATAGCCCCCCATACCAACATTTTATATACTATATCATACTAACTTATGGTAAATCATTCAAAGGAGATTCACGATTATGACCGGGAACAAAGGGGGGTAAAACTGACCTTTCAGGAAACGTTGAACAATAAAGATGTCACGTGCAGCATCGTAAACATTTCCCTTGCGGGTGAGTGCCAGGCTGAACCTTTCCCTCGGGAACCTGGAGAAAACATCGCCGGTCCGATGAAGGACTGCCCTAAGCAAAGGTTAAAGAGCATTAAGAAGTTAAGGACGTTTCAATGGACACCGATGATGTTCAGCAGAAAAAACAATCGCTGACGGAAGAGATCGAACGGCTGAAAAAAGACCTCGATGAGAAAACAGATCTGGCAGAGGAGCGGCTGAACCGGCTGAAATACCTCCAGGCAGATTTTGATAATTATCGCAAATGGTCTGAGAAAGAGAAAGGCGCGATCATAGCGCTCGCGAACGAGGACCTGATCAAAGACCTCCTCGTCATCCTCGATGATTTCGAACGAGCGCTCCCGTCACTCGAAAAGGAAAAAAACAAGGAGGGAGTTTTGATGATCCAGAAAAAACTCTTGAAAATCCTTGCTGGTTATGGACTCCATCCCATAGACTGCGTGGGGAAAAAATTCGATCCGAATTTTCATGACGTACTGTGCAGGGAGCAATGCACCAGGGAACCTGATACGGTGGTTAACGAGATCGGAAAGGGCTACCAGCTGAAATCAAAGGTTATCCGACCATCGAAAGTAGTGATTGCAGAAAACGTTGGAGAACATGAAGGTGAAAACAATGGCTAAAGAGAAGATTATCGGAATTGATCTTGGGACTTCGAACAGTGAAGGCGCGGTGATGCTCGGGGGCAAAGCGACCATTATTCCCTCTGCAGAAGGGGCAACCGTTGCCGGTAAGATGTTTCCCTCGTACGTTGCGTTCACGCCGGACGGTCAGCTTCTCGTCGGAGAACCGGCGCGGCGGCAGGCAGTGAGCAACCCGTCAGGTACGGTCACGGCGGTAAAACGGAAGATGGGATCGGATCACGTGTACAAGATATACGGCAAGGAATACACGCCCCAGCAGATCTCTGCCTATATCCTGCAGAAGATAAAAAGGGATGCAGAAGCATTCCTGGGGGAACCGGTGACCAAGGCCGTGATTACCGTTCCCGCCTACTTCAACGACAACCAGAGAACGGCTACCAAGGACGCAGGCAAAATTGCAGGGCTGGATGTTGTCAGGCTAGTCAATGAACCCACGGCAGCATCGATGGCGTACGGCCTTGACCGCAGCGGTGAGTACAAGATCCTAGTCTTTGACCTTGGCGGAGGCACGCTCGATGTGACCATCATGGAATTCGGCGGCGGGACGTTCACGGTCCTTGCAACCTCGGGCGACACCCAGCTGGGCGGGACAGATATGGATAATGCAATCTTTGACTGGATTGCCGACGAATTCAAAAAAGTCGAGGGGATCGATCTCCGGAGTGACAAGATGGCTGTCAACCGGGTGAAAGAAGCCGCTGAAAAGGCAAAGATCGAATTATCCACCGTCATAGAAACCGAGATCAATCTCCCCTATGTTTCTGCAACCCAGTCAGGCCCGAAACATCTCGCCATGAAACTGACCCGGGCAAAACTCGAACAGCTGATCGAACCGATTATCAGCCGCTGCATTCAGCCGTGTGAACAGGCCCTGAAGGATGCAAAACTGAAAAAAGATGATATCCAGAAGGTGATCCTTGTCGGAGGGCCGACACGGATGCCCGTGGTCCAGAAGTTCATCGAGGACCGTGTCGGGAGGACGGCGGAGCGGGGAATCGACCCGATGGAGTGTGTCGCCATCGGAGCGGCAATCCAGGGTGCAATCTTAGGTGGCGAGATCAAGGATATGGTGCTCCTTGATGTGACTCCACTTACGCTTGGTCTCGAGACGCTTGGCGGCGTGAGGACCCCGTTGATCGAGAGGAACACTACGATTCCGATCAAAAAGAGCCAGATCTTTTCCACCGCGGCGGATACCCAGACCTCAGTTACCATCCATGTGCTCCAGGGTGAACGTCCCATGGCAGCAGACAATGTGAGCCTCGGGCAGTTCAACCTCGTCGGCATTCCCCCGGCACCCCGCGGTGTTCCCCAGATCGAAGTCTCGTTCGATATCGATGCATCAGGTATCCTGAACGTATCTGCAAAGGATCTCGGCACCGGTAAAGAGCAGAAGATGACCATCACTGCCTCGTCCAAGCTGGCAGAATCTGATATAAAAAAGATGGTCAATGATGCACAACAGTTCGAAGAAGAGGACAAACGGCGAAAAGAGGAAGTCGAGATCCGTAATACGGCGGACTCCCTGGTTTATACCGCGGAAAAGACGAAATCCGATCTTGCCGGAAAAATAAGTTCCGATCTCATTGACAAGGTGAATGCGGCTATCGTTACGGTAAAGACCGCGCTGGAAGGAAAAGATACCGCAAAGATCAAGGCAGAAATGGAAAATCTCCAGAAGGTTCTCGGGGAGGCCGGGTCTGCCGTTTACGCGGAAGCTGCCCGGCAGCAGGCGCAGTCCCAGCAGCAGGCAGGTCCTGCAGGAAATGAATCTCCCCAGGGTGAGACGACCGGCCCGGGCGGCGAAAAGGTCGTCGATGCTGATTTCAAAGTAAAGGATGAGAAATAATCCTTTTTTTAAAAAAAACCATGGCAGAGAAAGACTATTACGAGATCCTCGGCGCTAAAAAGGATGCATCGCAGGATGACATCAAGAAAGCATTCCGGCAGCTTGCACGGAAGTATCATCCGGATCTCAACAAAGGGAGCAAGGAGGCCGAGGAGAAATTCAAGGAGATCAACGAGGCCTACCAAGTGCTTTCAGATCCCCAGAAAAAAACACAGTACGACCAGATCGGCCACGCGGACTTCCGGCCCGGGGACTATGCCGGCTATAAACCGCCCAGCTACGATGACCTTTTCCGGGACTTTGGCCTAGGGGATATTTTCGATGCATATTCCGATGGTTCTCCGCGTCCCCGCCAGCGTGGGGGAGCGGATCTCCGGTACGAGATTGAGATCTCACTCGCCGATGCATTTCACGGCACGAAAAATACGGTCGGTGTACCGCATCATTATACCTGTGGGACCTGTCATGGCACGGGGGCAGAATCGGGTTCCATGCGGATCTGCCCGACCTGCCAGGGGAGCGGCGAGGTCAGGAATATCCAGAGAAACGGCAACCGCCAGGTAATGAATATCTCGGTCTGTCCGGCCTGCCGGGGAGAGGGAAGGATCATCGACAAGCCCTGTCCGGCCTGCAAAGGAAAGGGGTCGGTGCAGAAGACCCGGAAGATCGAGGTCTCGGTCCCCCGCGGAGTGGAAGACGGACAGTTTCTGAGGATCCCGGGGGAGGGGGAACCCGGCGAGAACAACGGCCCCCCCGGTGACCTGTACGCGGTCATCCATATCCGGCCGGACCGCACGTTCGACCGCAAAGGTGCAGATCTCTACAGCTCCGTGGTCATCAGGCTTGAAACCGCACTTCTTGGCGGAGAGGTAGAGGTGCCCACGATTACGGGTAAAGCGCACCTGAAGATCCCTCCCGGGACGCAGAGCCATACGCTTTTCAGGCTCCGCGAGCAGGGGATGCCGTACCTGAATTCAGACAAACGGGGAGACCTGATGGTAAAAACGATAGTGAAGATCCCGGAAAAGTTGTCAAAAAAACAGGAAGACCTCGTAAAAGAGGCTTTTGCCAGTGAAAGATAAGAACCGGGTACCAAAAGATTGCGCCCTCCAACACCCCATCATTTTTACTAAAAGTCCCGGCAACTTGACAGAACCATCAAAAGCCACACTCGAATACGCTTTGGTATATTGAACAAGAAGTTCTCCGTACTTCTGATCGGGGTTTTTCAACCACCGAGTCTGACCGCGCCTAACGACCTGCAATCTCGTTGATACCCTGCCTGATAGATAGAAATGTGCGACCCACAGTAAAAGTAAATGGCCGATGCAGGTTTTAGAGCCTAGGCCATGCGGGGCGTGAAAGTGCGAGACCAACCGTCACTTACCACATGCCCTAAAACTTATCAATCAACCACGAACCCAGTAGAACCTTTTTTATTCTCTGGCAAGGATAATAACATAAATTGATATGAAGGAGTTGATGTGATTGGATCTGAAACGGTTAAGTCTGGTTCTTGCATTGCTATTGATTATTGCGTTGGTTACTGTTGTGGTACCAGTGTCTGCGGCGAAGGGGGGATCTTCTGGTGGAGGTAGTTCTGGGGGTGGTGGCGCACGTCTTGACTATTGGGTAGGTGAAAACACTAACGAAAATATTACAACTGTACCCACTCAAGTGATGACAACCGTGACCACACCGTTGCCGACAAATGTCACGACAGCTACCGCGACAACCACAAATACGACCGAGTCTGGTCTTGACGTGATCCCAGTTCTTGCGGCAATAAGCCTGTGCGCCGTGATCTTACTGTTCCTAAAGAATAGGAACTAATCTCTTCCTCTCATTTTTAGAATTATGCGATAAGTGTTTCCCATAAAAATATGCCGCAAAGGAAACCGATAATAGCCATCAACCCTTATTTTCAGCAATTACATCACCCGCCGATTTTTAATGGGGATTTTGGTGAGTGCCGAACTGCCAACAACGTGCCAGAACAGACCACACGATTCTGTTAACTTGGTGAGGGATGAACGGAAGTGTTAACTGTCGTGTGATATTTGGGTAAAATGAAAAATATTACATTGTTAGAGATACGTAAATAAAAACACCGGAACAACAAATAACTAAAAGCTATTAAACCAATTAAAAGACAATAAAACAAAAATCTAAACCTTTTTAGACGATTTACATTAATATTGTCATACTCATCCGAAATTTTTTGGAGAAATACAGAGTTTAAAGGCTTACACTCTGTGTTTTTTGATTACGTCTGAAAACGCGCATAAATCGGAATCGTTCCTATTGATCTTGCCGGTCCTAGCCGGGTCCGTTTTGGGTACTAGTTGATATTCTGTTTTTTCATTTGTTGTATTGGGGAATATTTTTTGTGATCCGGCCGGTCCGGATCCCGGATCCGGATTTTCCGGTTTTCAGCTTAGAAAATGTTGCAAAGGTTTTTCTTTCCTTTTACTCGTATAAAACGAAATGCACGGCTTTCTGGACGAGAACTAAAAAAGACAGGGAATGAGGATTCAAAAATTGACAGGAAAAACCGGGATATTATATCGGATCGACCGGATCCTCATACATAAAAGGCGAGCAATCGCTCGTGCTCGCTCGTGCCCGCAGACACTCCTAGGCTTTCCCGGGGCCTCTGTCAAGTCATCGGGAGGGGACATATATTTTTCGACGTAGTGTTCGTCATAACTCCCGAAGACTTGACAAAGCCCTCACTCCGCCACCCGGAACAGCAGCCATTCGTTCTTTCCCGCCCGTTTGAACTTCACGAGCACGTACGGCCCGTCCAGCCGTTTGCCGTGGAGAGTGAACTCGATCTTCTCTGCGTCCCAGTGTTTTGTCTCGTACGTCCCGCTGTCCCAGATGGTGACCGTACCGGCGCCATACTGGCCTTTGGGGATCTCGCCCTCGAACGTTCCGTACTCAAGCGGGTGATCTTCGACAGCAACCGCAAGGTGCTTCTCGCCCACGGCGAGGGGGACGCCTTTTGGCACCGCCCAGCTTGCGAGCACCCCGTCCCGCTCCAGCCTCAAATCGTAGTGCAGCTTGTGGGAGTGGTGTTCCTGGATGACAAAACTGTTCCCGCTCATATCCGGTAGTCCCTCCGGTTCGTTGGTGACAGAAAAATTCCGTTTTTCATGATACTTCCTCAGGCCGGGTTGCACGCCATCGGGTCGTGCCCAGGGTGAAGCCGGTGCCGTTCGTGCAGGATGCGATTGCCCGCCTTCGATCTGGTCGATCGTACAGGAAGACGCCGGCTTATCGGAACGGAGACGGAGAAAGCGGGGGATCCGCAGTTTCCGGTCACGGGTCACTTCCTGGTATGCCACTTCGCACACGAGGACCGGTTCCAGCCAGACGACCTTCTCACGGGCGCTCCAGGGCGGTGGCAATGCTGTCGCGAGCGGTGCGAACTGCTCCGCGAGCTCCCCGAGCAGCCGGGCGGAGAAGCCGGTTCCGACCTTGCCGACCGGGACCAGCAGATCGTTCTCGTACAACCCCAGGAGAAGTGCCCCAAAGGCCGGTTTCCGGATCCCCCGCCCGGGTGTGTAGCCGGCGATCACGCAGTCGCAGCTTTTCTGCGCCCTGACCTTCAGCCACATCCCGCTCCGGATACCGGGCTCGTACCGGCTGTCCCTGCGTTTTGCCATGACCCCTTCGAGGCCCTGTGCTACCGCGGCCCGGTAATAGTCCTCGCCCCGGCCCGCAACGGGTTCGGAGAGGACGACATGGGAACCTTCCTGCACCGCCGCCTCCAGCTGCTTTCGCCGGAGAAGAGGGGGAGCCCGGTCAGGGGTTTTCCGTCCCGTTCGAGGATGTCAAAGATGATGTAGGTGACCGGTGTGGTGCCGGTGCGGGGCACGCCGGCCTGTAACCTCTGGAGAAGGGCCTGCATATCGGGTTTCCCGCCCGTCATCACCACGATCTCCCCGTCGAGCACTGTGCCGGGTGCGAGCGTCAGGAGCTCGTTGAGTTCCGGGAACCGGCCGGCCAGTTCCGTGCCGTTCCTGCTCCGGAGGGAGAGCGTCCCGTCCACGGTCGCGATCGCCCGCACGCCGTCCCACTTGATCTCGAACAGCCAGTCATCGCCGCTGAACGGGGCGGGGGCGGGCCGGGCGAGCATCGGGAGGTAACGGGAGGCCATGCCTCACTTCCATGCAAGCGTGGCGATGGTCTCCTGCAATGCCTGCATCAGTTCCTTCGCCTCCCCGGGGTGCGGCTCCTCGTACACGATCTTCTCGCCGGCCAGTTTCCTGTCGACGAGAGCAAGGACAGCCTCACGGTACCGGTCCGGGTAATCGTTGATCGAGAAGTCACCGGACAGGTCTTTTACGATCTTTTTTGCAAGGGCGAGCTCATTCTCCTTCGGGGCCGCGAGGACGGGCAGGATCCCAAACGCGTGCGGCTGCGTTACCTCCTCAGCGTGCCGGAGGGTGGTCAGGACCAAAGCACCGTCGTACACGTGCACTACCACGGGGTATTCCTTGGTCCGGAGCGTGATGGTCCCGGCCCCGGCACGGCCGAGTTCCTGCAGGGCAGCGACCAACAGGCCGTACGCCTCCTCGCTCCGGTCAGGGACAAGGAGATAGGTGTTCTCGAAATAGACCGGGTCAAGGGAGAGGTAAAAGACGAACTTGTCGATCCGGATCTTCCGGTCGGACCCGGGCATCACCGCTTTGAGTTCGTCAGGTTCAAAGACCAAGAATTCGCCTTTCCGCACCTCGTATCCCTTCACGGTCTCAGCCCACGGGACCACGATGCCGTCCCGGGTACAGACCCGGTCGTACTTCAGGGGCTGGCCGTCTGCCCGGTGGAGCAGCCTGAACGAGAAGGACCGGTCACGAACCATCGTGTAGAGCTGGACCGGCACGTTGATGAGCCCGATCGTGATGCTCCCGCTCCAGAACGACCTGCCGGATTTCCCGGAGTTCCCGTGGTCATCTGGCGTTCCTGCCTTTCCGTCTTTTCCGGGGACTGCCGGTGACGGGGCCGGTTTTTTCCCCGCACCTTTGGCAGCATGTTTTGTCCCCCGGGCAGGCGGCCCGGGTGGCGCATCAGATTGTCTGCCGGGTGTCAAGGATTCCCCTCCATGGTTCTTCATGTCTCGAAAGCATCGTCTTTATATTAAAATCTTCGGGACGTGCACCGTGACGGAGCTCCTCCCACCGGAGCGGGGCGGAGACGGTTGCGCCGGGGACAGCCCGGAGACTGTACGGAGCGACCATGGTCTTGCCGTGCGCATTCTGGAGGTAATCGATGAAGATCGTCCCGGGGTCCCGGGACCGGGGGAACTCCGAGACGACATGCGGGGTCGAGCGGGCGATCTCCCTTCCTATCCGGTGCGCAAACTCCCTCGCCTCGCTGAACCGGTAGCCGGAAATGAGCGGCACTACGATGTGGACGCCTTTTTTCCCCGACGTCTTGACAAACGGCTGCAGCCCGGCACCTTCCAGCTGCTCCCGCACGATATGTGCAACATCGATCACGTCATCGAACCGGAGCGGGGGCTCGGGATCGATATCGAAGAGGAGGAAATCAGGAGACTCAAATGAACCTGCAGTCGAGAGGGCGATATGGATTTCAAGGGAGGCAAGGTTCGCGATCCAGATGAGTGTATCGAGATTGTTGCAGACAATAAAATGCACGTCCCTCCCTGCTGTCTTCGAAAAGTGAGTGAAGATGTCCACGTACTCCGGTGTGCCGGCGGGAGCGTCCTTCTCAAAGAACCCCTCTCCCCCGAATCCGTCCGGGAACCGGTGCATTGTCAGCGGCCGGTCCTGGAGAAACGGGAGCAGGAGCGGCGCCACCCGGATGTAGTACGTGAGGACGTCGCCTTTGGTGACCCGGGCCGCCGGGTACAGGACCTTGTCGAGCCGGGTGAGGTGGACTCTCGTGAGAGCATCGATTGCAGTTTCTTCCAGTCTCCCCGGGCCACCTGCCATTGCGAGTAGTTGCCACCTGACCGCTAAAAAAGTTTCGACACCCCCTTCCGGCGTCTGATTCTCCCCGTGCCGTCTCTGTGTTTTGTTACCGTTCCCGTGCTCGCTTGTTTCATGAAGAGAAATTTTTGGGATGGAGGGAATTTGCAAATTTTGAAAATGAACGAAACCTATAACGGTTCTTTTATCGTGTAAAGGGACTAAAAGAGCCTTTAAAGCACGGAAAATACGGGGGCATCACAATGGTAAACGTCCAGAAATCCGGTGAAATATACCGGTGCACGATATGCGGAAATGTTGTCGTAGTAAAAGAAGCCGGCGGCGGGGAAATTATCTGCCACAACGAGCCGATGCAGCTGGTAGGATCATCGGAGAACACATCCGGGTAGGTGAGGGACAAAATCACCACCTCTTTTTCTTATTCAAAATCGTTTTACCTCCGGGATGTTGAGAGGGGGTGTAAAGCCTCTCGCTCCGGGGTGGTGCAGTGGGTTTTTGTCAAGTTGGGCGGGACGCGATAACTTTTCTCCAATGTCCCTGAACATGGAGAAGCCCCGACAGAGCAGGAGCAAAAAAAGATCTTTTTTTAGGCTGGACCGTGCATTTCCCCCGGCAGAGACCAGGTCATGATATCGTTTCATCAGGAACGTGTTGGTGGATCTACTTTTTCAGGGCCGGTGCTGCCGCCCAAGGGTTCGGGAAATCGCGGTTGCATTGCTTACAATGCAGTTTCGAAGTGATTTCTGTAGTGCGCCACTTGAGTTCGCAGTGCGGGCAAATGAAAATATGATCCTTGCCATAATCTGACATGTATGCCCTATATGCCGACAATTACTGATAGGAGTATCGATGAAGGTCATTCTCAAGACAGTACAATAAAGGGTTCTGTCAAATCTTCGGCAGGTTGTCACTTTTCTTCAGAGTGTTAAAGTTTAGATCTGCCGAGAACGCACCAGAATCCTGGCAATCTTATATTATAGGATTTGCATCGAGACTTGATTGATCTAAAGGTTTGTTGATCCCGTTTTTATCCATAATAGATGTAAGCAATTCTTTAATCCACGGTTTAGTGGTGGGAGCAAGATAGATGTGTTCAATAAAACAATCTAAATCTATTGGAACATTTAACCCCTCGTGTTTTTCACATTCTTTATAAGGGGTTGCCCCGACAAAAATCGCACTTGGCTGAGTTATCACCACCCTAATTTCCCTTTCGTATTCAAAACTTTTTCTTTTATGTAATAATGGTAAAAAAGCATTTTCTTCTACGTGAATGATCTCAGATTGATAATCAATGTACTTCACAGTTCCAATAAAAACGGGATTTATAGAATAACTCTTAAAAGAATCAACCAATTTCTTGAAAGTTGATTGAATTGCCACTCCTTGTTTTGCTTTAGTATAAATTGACCACAAGGCTGCCGATTCGTGTTCGTTCATATGGAAACTGCACACATAACACACTTTTCTCCAAATGTCAAGAAATGACGGTGGAGGGGGTACATCTTTTTCATCAATCTTCAGCAATTCCGAAGCTTGTTTTTTTAATAACGAATCAACCAAAAATTGACCCGGTGTGGATGGTAAAGATCCTTCAAAAGAATCACCAAGTAAATCAGACCTTGAAAAATATAGCGATTTTCTCTCTAACAGCCAAAGAAATTTCGGGATATCAAGATATCTCCATATTTTTATGTTTTCATCTTCTGGGGGATTGAAGGAGGGGTGTCTTTGATACATATGGTGAATCTTTTCTTTGGCAAATATATCCATTGCTAATTTTGAAGTTCTGATCCATAAGTGCATTACCAACTGTGACTTATCACCAACCGATGAACCGGTTGATCCACCCCCAACCTATCAGAACCGACAACACAATAATTTATATATTATATCATACTAACCTATGGTAAATCATTCGCATGAGTATTACGATTATAATCGATGACAAAGGGGTAAACCTGACCGTGCAGGAAGCGTTGGATAACGAAGACGCAGGGTAACAACCTCTGTTTCTGATAAACGCCGGGCCGGCACATTATCTGGCAGGAAGAAGCGCTATAATGAACAGCCAATACTAAATTACGAATAATGAAGAACGGGTGACAAACGTTATGAATTTCGACAAATTCACCATCAAATCACAGGAAGCCGTCCAGAAAGCAATGGAGATTGCAACGGCAAAACAGAACCAGGCCATCGAGACTTCGCATGTACTCAAAGGTATGCTTCTGGTTGACGAGGATGTCATTCCTTACCTCCTCAAAAAACTGAATGTGAACCTCGATAGTTTTACCCCTGCACTCGACAGGATCATCGATGCTTATCCCAACGTCAGTGGCGGGGAGCAACACCTTTCAAAGGATGCCACAAAAGCCTTAGATAAAGCTACCGCGCTTTCCCAGGAATTCAGGGACGAATTCGTCTCCATCGAACATCTTCTTCTGGGAATTCTTTTAGTAAACGACAGCACCTCGCGGCTGCTGAAGGAGAACGGGGTAACAGAGAAAGACCTGAGAACTGCCATCAGCCAGCTGCGGAAAGGTTCGACCGTGAACAGCCCGACCGCGGAAGAGACCTATAACTCCCTGGAAAAATATGCCCGGAACCTGAATGATCTGGCCCGTAAGGGAAAACTCGATCCGGTTATCGGTCGTGACGAAGAGATCCGCAGGGTGCTGCAGATCCTTTCGAGGCGAACGAAGAACAACCCGATCCTTATCGGGGAACCGGGTGTGGGAAAAACCGCCATTGCCGAAGGTCTCGCCCACCGGATCATCGACGGGGATGTACCGGATAACCTGAAGACCAAGCAGATCTATGCCCTCGATATGGGAGCCCTAATCGCCGGGGCCAAGTACAAGGGAGAATTTGAAGAAAGGCTGAAAAGTGTCGTCAAGGAAGTGATATCCGCCGAAGGGGAGATCATCCTCTTCATCGACGAGATCCATACCCTGGTCGGGGCCGGCGCGAGCGAAGGCGCCATGGACGCGGCGAACATCCTGAAACCCGCGCTTTCACGGGGAGAATTGCATGTCATTGGCGCAACAACCTTAAAAGAATACCAGAAATATTTCGAGAAGGACAAAGCGCTTGAGCGGCGTTTCCAGCCGGTGATGGTCAATGAGCCGGATACGGTGGATGCCATCTCAATCCTTCGCGGGATCAAAGGAAAATACGAAACCCATCATAATGTGCAAATCAAAGATGAGGCTATCATTGCTGCCGTTGAACTTTCGCAGCGCTATATCTCCGACCGCTTCCTTCCCGACAAGGCTATCGATCTGATCGATGAGGCTGCCGCGAAGCTCCGCCTCGAGAGAAACTCGAAACCGGAAGAACTGGAAACGATTGAACGCAGGATCCAGCAGCTGAAAATTGAGATGGAAGCCTTCAAACGTGAGAAGGATGAGAAAAAACTCAAGACCCTGAATGTTGAGATTGGGAACCTGACCGAGGAGCGAAACCGGCTGGAAGCAAAGTGGCAATCGGAAAAAGATCTTGCAGACCAGATCCAGTCGCGTAAAAACGAGATCGAGAACCTGAAATTCGAGGCCGAAGGTGCCGAACGGAGCGGGGACCTCGGCAGGGTGGCAGAGATCCGCTATGGTCGTATCCCGGAGACCGGGAAGACCATTGAGGGCCTCAAGGAAAAACTGACCGCGCTGCAGAAGGATTCCCCGATGGTAAAAGAGGAGGTAGATGCAGAGCAGATTGCCGAAGTGGTTGCGCGCTGGACCGGCATTCCCGTGAGCAGGATGCTGCAGAGCGAGCGGGAGAAACTGCTCAGCCTTGAGGCCGAACTCCACAAGCGTGTCGTAGGCCAGGATGAAGCCATCGGGGCAGTCTCCGATGCAATCCGCCGGAACCGTGCCGGGTTGCAGGACCCAAAACGCCCGATCGGTTCTTTCATCTTCCTGGGGACGACGGGTGTAGGAAAGACCGAGCTGGCAAAAGCCCTGGCAGAATTCCTGTTCAACAACGAGAACAGCATGGTGCGTATTGACATGTCGGAATACCAGGAACGGCATACTGTTTCAAGGCTGATCGGCGCACCTCCGGGGTATGTGGGGTACGAAGAGAGCGGGCAGCTGACAGAAGCGGTCCGGAGAAAGCCCTATTCCGTGGTTCTGTTGGATGAGATCGAGAAAGCCCACCCGGATGTATTCAATATCCTGCTGCAGGTTCTTGACGACGGCCGCCTGACCGACAACAAGGGCCGTACGGTGGATTTCAAGAATACCATCATCATCATGACCTCGAACATCGGGTCACCCATTATCCAGGAAAACCTGGAGCATGTCACCGACAAAAACCGTGACGAGGTGTTCGACCGCACCCGGGAACAGGTGTTCGACCTGCTCAAGAAGACCATCCGTCCCGAATTCCTCAACCGGATTGATGAGATCATCATGTTCAAACCTCTCACGAAGGAGGAGATTCAGAAGGTTGTCGAGCTCCAGCTGGAAAACGTCCAGAAAATGCTCGGGAAGAGCGATATCCGGCTCAGGGCCACAAAGAAAGCCATCCAGTTCATCGCCACCCAGGGCTTTGACCCGCAATTCGGTGCACGGCCGATCAAACGGGTGATCCAGAAAAACCTGCTGAATGAGTTATCAAAAATGATCCTGGAAGGAACAGTAAACAAAGACAAGGTGATCGTGGTTGATGAGAAAGAAGGAAAGCTGGTATTTACGAATTCCTGATCCCGGGAACCGACGCGATAAAGAAACTCACAGTAGCACGGGACAAGAAAGCCGGTAATTAAAAACAAAGGAGGCCCCCGGTCATGAGCGCCGCATCCGGACCTTGTGAGGGGAGTAACGGGATATTGGCCTGGCTTCCTGCGGAGACACCGTTGAAACCGGAATCCTGATCCCTATTTTGAGAGTCTTCCGGGACTATCCCTTTTTTAATGACAACGACATGACAGCCGGCCCCGGCTGCGAACGATCCATTCTTGCCGTGCAATCCAGAGAACTGGTTAAGTTCGCCGATCAACAATCCTGATAAAGATCGGGATCAAAGGACTAACTACGAATCCAGTGCCTGCGACAATCCCATGCTCCGCCAGAGAGGAATCGTTTGCGGCCGTGTCAGGAGTCACACTATGATTCTCAAGGATTTTCTCGTTAAAGAGGGGACGGAGAAGAACCTCGCCGGGCTCATTCTCTTCCTGAGCGAACAGGCCGGAGAGGTAAAAAAGGGCTTCCTCTCGACCTGCATGAATACAGCAGCCTGCGGCACCCGGAACATGTTCGGGGAAGACCAGAAGCCCCTTGACAAGTATGCCGATGATGTATTCATTCACGCGCTCAAAGAATCGCGGCTTGTCCGGTATATCGCAACCGAAGAGCAGGACCAGGTGATCGAGGTCAGCGGCGCAAAGAACCAGTTCGGTGTTGTCATCGACCCGCTCGATGGCTCTTCACTTCTTGATGTCAACCTCTGCGTCGGCTCCATCATCGGCATCTACCCCGGCCATGTCCTTGAGAAAGGCACCGGCATGATTGCCGCCCTTTATATCCTGTACGGGCCCCTGACGCTCCTCACCTTCACCACAAAACATGGCGTCCACGAATTTGTCCAGCGCGAGGACGGGGAATTTGTACTGCGCCACCATGACCTGCGGATCCCCGAGGGGAAGATCCACTCTCCCGGCGCGCTGCGCAGGGACTACCTTGCCCCCCATGCACGGTGGATCGAATGCCTCGAAAGCGATGGCTACAAGCTCAGGTTTTCCGGCTGTTTTGTCGCCGACGTCCACCAGATCCTCCACAAGGGAGGGGTCTTTACCTACCCCGGCTACAAGGGAAAGGAGTCCGGAAAACTCCGCCTCCTGTACGAGGCAAACCCTATGGGGCTGATCATCTGCGAGGCCGGCGGGGCAGTGAGCGACGGGCATAAAGATTACCGGGGGATCACGCCGAAAACAATTGGCCAGGTCACCCCCATCTATATCGGCGGCAAAAAAGAGATCGCAAAGATTGAAACATGTATGAAGGAAGGATAAGTACAGGGAGCACCAGTATGAACGCACGCACCTTTGGTCCGATCCCCGGCTCGACTATCCTGACAGGAATTACCGGCCGGAAAGCCATCGTTATGGCAGCAAACGTACGTATCGCCACCGTCGCCGAGGGAATTTTTAAGGCGGCAAAAGACACCGACTCTGCGGTCTTCATGGAACTCGCACGGTCCGAATCCGATCTTTCCGGCGGGTACACCGGCATGACCCCGCAGGTCTTCTCGGAGAAGATGCACGCGGCAGCAGCAGCCGTGGGTTGTGACATCTGGGCGCTGCACGCCGATCATATCTCCATCAAGAAAGGCGACGCTGCCGAGATAGAGGGAACAAAGGAGCTGATCGATGCGCAGGTCAAAGCCGGGTACACCTCGTTTGCCATCGATGCCTCGCACCTTTTCAACTTCCAGGGAAAGAATGTCCGGGAGGAGCTCGCAGAGAATATTGCAATCACCTCTGACCTTGCCCGCTACATCCGGCAGAAGATGAACGGAAAGGAGTTCGGCCTCGAAGTGGAGGTGGGAGAGATCGGCAGGAAAGACACCGGGGGGCTGATCCTGACCCGCCCTGAGGAAGCCGTCGGGTTCATAAAAGCCCTCAACGAAAATGATGTTTACCCTCATGTGATCGCTATCGCAAATGGCAGCTCTCACGGACACGCGTACGATGCAAACGGGAACGTGGTCGAACAGCTCTCGATAGACATCAACCGTACAAAGGAGATCGCCCAGGCGTTGCGGGACAACCACCTCCCTGTCGGCATCGCCCAGCACGGCATCACCGGTACCCCGCGGGATCTCATCAACCTGCACTTCCCCAAGGGCGACATCATCAAAGGAAATGTCGGGACCTTCTGGCAGGATGTGGCGTTCGGGATCCTGAAAATTTACGAGCCTTCTCTCTACAAGAACATCGTGGACTGGACCCTTGAAAAATACCGTCCTGCAAACCCCGGCAAGAAAGACAGCCAGATCTTCGACGGCAATTGCAAGAACGCCATAAAGGTGTTTTACAAAGAGATTTATGCTGTCGATGAAGAGACCAGCACGGCCATGCAGGCGATGGCCTATGCCGAAAGCCTGGTCTTTTTCAGGGCTTTTGGCTCATACGGCACCGCGTCGGCCATCAGGAAGTCCCTGAACTGATCTCCTGCTGTGCAAACCCCTGCCTCCTCACCCCCAATCATTTTTAGGATCCTCGTGCGATCTCAATAGTGTGAACATGTATGCCAAGAACCACGATCTCCGTCATTAACGCGGATGTGGGAAGTTTTCCCGGCCATTCCCGCACCCACCCCAAGCTGCTCGAAACTGCGGCGCAGATGCTCAAATCCGAGAGGGGCAAGCTGCTTACCGATTCCTTTGTCACCCACTGCGGCGACAGCCTCGAACTGATTATGATGCATACCCGGGGAATCTACAACGAAGAGATCCACCGGCTTGCAGGGAACGTGTTTATGGAATGCACAAAGGTTGCAAAAAGCCTCAAACTCTACGAAGCCGGTCAGGATATGCCTGCCGGTGCGTTCGCGGGGAATGTCCGGGGCATGGGGCCGGGTGTCGCGGAGATGGAATTCGAGGAGAGGGAATCTGATCCTGTCCTTATCTACATGGCAGACAAGGCAGGGCCCGGCGCATGGAACTTCTATCTGTACAAAATCTTTGCCGATCCCTTTAATACCCCCGGCCTCGTCATCGACCCGTCCCTGCATGAGGGTTTCGTCTTCGAGGTGCACGATCTCGTCGGGAAACGAAAGATGCAGCTTTGCCTGCCCGGAGGAGAGTTACAACCTGCTTGCCTGTGTCGGGGCCCCGTCACGGTACATCATCAGGCACGTGTTCAAAAAGGACGGGACCATCGCTGCCTCGACAAGCACCCGGCGCCTGAACAAGGAGACTGGCCAGGTCATGGGAGAGGATGATCCGGTCATGATCGTCCGGGCCCAGGATGGTTTTCCGTCGATGGGTGAGGCAATAGAGCCGTTTACCATCCCGGTGCTCGTCGCAGGCTGGATGCGCGGGTCCCACCACGGGCCCTTCATGCCGGTCGGGCTCTGTGATGCCAATTGCACCCGGTTCGACGGCCCTCCCCGGGTCATCTGCCTTGGGTTCCAGGTCACTAATGGCACCCTGATCGGTCCTGCCGACATGTTCGACGATCCCGGGTTTCGACCGGGTGAGGGCGCGGTGCAACGAAGCTTGCGGACACGATACGTGCGCAGGGTCCGTTCGAACCCCACCGGCTCTCGCGTGAGGAGATGGAGTACACCACCCTTCCTGCCGTCGAAAAAGCCTTGGAACTGCGCTGGGAACCCCTCGGTGAGTGATGGTTCAGGTTCACGGAAACAGCGAGAAACCGGGGGGACATGCGATAAAATCCCGCCGCGAAGACGGGAGATACTCCTTTTTTATCCACTCGCAAACTTTAATTATCTTACGACCCAAATCAGGACAGATGGTTAACGGAATTGTTTTGCCAATAAAGAAAGTGTTTGCCCTCGTAGATTCTAAGATCATGGTCGAGATCAAGGATGAGGGGCGCAAGCTGCAGGGCCGGCTTGTAGCAGTAGACGAGTATCTCAATATCCATATGGACGAGACGATCGAGTTCGTCAACAACGAGCGCGGGCGAAGTCTGGGCACGGTCGTCATCCGGGGCAATAATATTCTTACCATTGCCCCGGTCTTCTGAGGGTAAAAGGAGAAGAACCAGCGATGCCGGAACCTGAAGACGAAGCATTCACCCTGATCCAGTCACGCCCCGAGGGCATCCTCCAGAGCGAGCTCTGGAAAGAACTCGGTGTTGACAGCCGGAAATGTTCGAGGATCGTCAAAAAACTTGAAGAGAACGGGCTTATCGACCGTACTGATTTCAAAAAAGACGGGATCAAGACCTATCTCCTCAAGGCAAAACGGCAGCCGGTCTGTCCCGAGAACCTGCTCGCCGGCGACGAACTGATCCCCTGCATCGCGTGCGACCTTGAATGCGTCGTGAACGAATGCCACCCCTTAATGGACTGGATGTACCAGCTTGCCATTGTCGGGAGCAGTAACCAGTGACCGGTCCTTCCTTATCCCCCGGGATCTTTCACAACCATCTGTTTTTCCTCTCATGACCCGTCTCACCCTGCCGCTCATCTGCGAATGCCTGCTCTTTTTTGTACCGCTCAATATCTATGTCATCGGCAACGATCTCGCACACGGCGTGCAGTGGGCCCTTTTCCGGTACCAGCAGAGTTACCTTGGAAACAGCCTGATCCTCATCCATAAGGATTTCATGTATGTGGCCGACGGTATCCTGCGGGGTTCAAGTGCGTACTCGACCATCCTCTGGATCACCGGGGCGGTTCTTCTCGTCGCCGCGGTCATCGCTCTTGGCATTGCCGCCGTACGGCGCACAACCTGCCTGGTACGGCCCGCGGGAATACTCACGGTCACCTGCGGCGTGCTCTTTTTTGCCGCCATGATCGTAGAGTACGGGCCAACCCTTGCAAACGGCCACGGATCTTCCGTTCCTGTCGGTGTCCCGCTCATTCTCGTCACCGGTTTCTGGCTTGTTACCGGGGATTTCGGTGCCGGTGAAGGCTCCACCGGGGTGGAAGGAGTTGACGAGGGGAAGACTGGTGACTCAACTGAATAGATCCCTGCCAGTCCGGGCCGTCTGATTCGGGACAACGGGTATTCCGGCCGTAAATTGCGCCAAATCGGCAATTTCCCCGCCATAGAGTCAACTATTTATTTCAACACCATCCAGATCATAAGTATACACCACAGGTGAAAACCCCGGTTCGCGAGTGCCTGATGATATCCGTCCTGTTTATCGATGACAATACCGATTTCCTTGCGCAGTTCCGGCCGGTCCTTGAAAAAACCGGCGAGGTGCGCCTGGAGTCGGTGGCCTCCACCAAGCAGGCGATCGAGAAGCTCAAGAGCCGGGCCTATGACGTTATCGTCTGTTACGAGGATGTTTCACCGGTCAACGGGATAGAGTTTGTCTCCGATATGGACGGCATCGGATTTTTGCGCTATCTCCGTTCCATGGGAAACCCCACGCCGGTCATCATCTTCCACCGGAAGGGTGAGAGCCGGGTGGCATTCGAGGAGGTCAGCAATGGCACGGAGATTATCCTCCCCCGCACCGCGGACCTGCGTTCGCCGGCGGCAGATCTCGTCACGCTCATCAAGCAGGCAGCACTGCGCAAAAAATCGGAGCGCGATGTTAAACTGCAGAACGACCAGCTGACCGCGATCCTCTCGGCAACGCCGCTGGGGATATTCCAGATGCGCAACGCCACGATTGAGTGGATCAACCACCCGCTCGCGGCCCTTCTTGGGGGCCCTGAATCTGCCATCGTAGGAAAACCGGTACGCTCTCTTTTCAGGACCGAAGAGGAGTTCGGGCAGGTCTGCCGGGATCTCCAAATCCACCGGGATGTCCTCGGGAACGGGTGTGCAGACTGCGAACTCGTCCGCCCCGGCGGAAGTATCATCCCCTGCACCCTCCAGGCCCGGCTCCTTGACCCGCTGGATGCGAAGAAAGGCGGCACGGTGGTCGTCACCGATATCTCCGACAAGAAAAAGATGCGGGATGCCCTCAAGGAGAGCGAGGCGAAGTACCGGGAGATGATGAAGAACGCCCAGAGCATCATCGTGCGACTGGATATGCAGGGCACCATTACCTATGTCAATACCTACGCGGCAGCATTCTTCGATTACCCCGAAGCCGGACTCATCGGGAAAAACGTGGTCGGGACGATCGCGCCGGAGAAGAACCGGGGCAGCCACGATCTCTCGATGATGGCAAATGACCTGGGGTTCAACGCTGAAGGGTATGCGATCAATGTCAGCGAGAATATCCGCAGGAACGGGGATATCGTCTGGATCGCATGGATCAACAAGGCGATCCGCGACCAGCAGGGCCACATCGTCGAAGTGCTCTGCATCGGTCATGACATCACCGACCGGAAACAGACCGGAGAGGTGCGGATCAGCACCGATACCTGGAAAGACCAGGTCGTCGCCGATACCGATGTGCGGGAGGAGGTCTTTGATTCCGTCTTCCATATCTGTACCGAGATCTCGATCGAGGGCAGGGAAGGAAAAGCGGTCGGCACGACCTTTTTGATTGGTGACACAAAGAATGTGCTTGCCAAGTCCCGCCAGATCATGCTCAATGCCTTCGAGGGTCATATCCCCGAGATGCGCATGGTGACAAACCCCGATCTCAAGGAGAATATTAAGGAGTTCGCCCAGCTCGACGGGGCATTCGTGGTTTCAGGTGACGGGTTTATCGAAGCCTCGGGACGGTACATCACGGTGGACTCAAGCAGGGTGACGCTCCCCAAGGGTATGGGGACACGGCACAACTCAGTTGCCGCGATCACGAGCGTGACCCAGGCCGTGGGCATCGTCGTCTCCCAGAGTGGCGGCGGGATCACGATCTTCAAAGGTGGGCTGATATTAAAGAAGATCACGCTGTAAGAGATTTTTTTGAAAAACGGACTATGATTAGTAAAGACTTTTAGAGGGAGGCAACTCATTGATTTCCCAGATGATAATGGCAATTTGTAAGGCTCTGTAAAGTCTGCGGGTGGCGACATATTTTCCTCGACGAAGGCTTAATGCAACCACCCGAAGACTCGACAGAGCTATCAGGCAAATGCAAGGAGCATGTTTCGGGTGATGGTTACGAAATACAGGGTTTTTCCGGCCTTCAAGCAAGTACAAGCCGAAAGATCCTGATGTGATCCGACAATTCTTTGAGAAGTTTCTTATGACTGGTGAACAGACAAGCAAGGAGTACCGGGTCCAGGCAATAGCCGACCCGGCTGAACCTGAATTTATTGCCACACTGAGATGCTGTTCCCGGATTTTGACGTGGTGAGTGACAGATCACGATCATGATCTGCCCGCTGAACCGGTTGTGGTCCTGTGGCATGGCATGAGTCTTAAGGATCTCAGGGCCAATGTGATCCGCACCTCACTTCCCGATCCGTGAAGACCCTGTGGGGAATGTCGCGAAGGATAACCTATGAGTGAAATCAAAGACCTGAAAGTATCAGCGGAAGTATACCGGCTTCTTGTCGAGCGGAAGAATATAACCAGGGCGCGGAACATTGATGACGTCTTGCGGTCCATGTTGGGGCTTTCACCGACCCATTCACCGGTGAAGCAAAATTCAGATGAACCCGGACAGAATGCCGATACGGTACAGCAAAATAACGAGCGAAACTCGGTAGCATCCCGACCGGCGGCCTCCAAGGTGGCGTTCCCGGTAAAGGTCCCTTCACGGTTCATCGGATGGACCAAGGCAGAAAGGGACGCCTTTGTCCTGAATGGGCAGGTTCCGCAGCGATTCGAAAGACCCCCAAGGGCAGAAATTGATGGCGTAACATCATGACCTAGCCCACCCACTCCGTAAAGCATAAATGTACTAATGTTATATGAAAGTGTGACGGCAGAAACCGCCTGGAAGCACAACCGAGGTGAAATAAATGGTTAAACTAACCGCAGAGATGAAAGAGGTGTTTTCAAAGAACAAGATCTTTGCCATCGCCACCGCATCAAAGGCCGGCATACCCAATGTCGCACCGATGGGCTCTGTCCAACTGGTGTCTGATGACACCATCTGGCTGGGCGACAACTTCTTGAATAAAACCCTTGCAAACGTAAAAGAGAATCCCCATATGGCGATCTATTTCTGGGAGCCGGAAAAGAAGCGCTGTTTCCAGATCAAGGGGTCGGTCACGGTAAAGACAAGCGGGCCCGATTATGAAAAGGAAAGGGCTCAGATCAAAGCAAAAGGCCCCCAGTACCCGGCAAAGGGGCTGCTTGTGCTCGCCATCACCGAGATATTTGAATGCACCCCCGGCCCGAACGCGGGAAAAAAGATCTGATAAGTGAGTCACTTGAGACTATTTTTTATTTTTCCGGGTTCTGTTGCGTTGTCGGGACTTTTAAATAGTCAACATCGACGGGTTACGACGATTTCATTTTCGTTAAGTCCCGTTAACCCAACAGCACCGGCATCCCCCATTCACCCGATCTGAGTTACACTAATCCGGGCCTGTATTGAGCCCGGATCCCCCTTTTTAGGATCCAATCGGAGCCCGATATGGGCCCCGTTTAAAAATAAGCCCAAATCAGCCGTATTTTTGCAAACGGACAAATTAAAAGGTTCTCATATTCGCGATTCCTGACCCGATCTCAGGCCAAACAAGCATTTGATCGATCCCGGAAAAAGAGGCCGCCGGAACGCGTCTATGGGCCGTTTACGGGCATTATATGGGGCTCAATTTTGGAGTGTTTTGGAAAAAGAGGTGTTATACGGGCTCTATTTTATTTTCACTAGAATCGGACGGTTTTACGGGCTTATTTTGGAGTAAAGATTTGGACAATCTCATTCGCAAATCCTCCTCCTTCTCGGTTCTTTCGGGCAGATTACCTGCATCCCGCGTCAACCGTAACGGTGCCGCCGCGGGGGTGCCCCGTCGGGGGCGGCGGCAAGCAATCCTCACACGGGGGTGTGGGGGCGACAGCCCCCACGATATCCCCATTGTACAATCATAAGGCCTACTGCCCGGCCCAAAGTTTTCCGGAAAAGTCCGGGTCAGGAGCTGACAATTCCGGAAAAAGTTCGATTTGGCAGCTGAAGATTTCCAAAAAAATCCGGCTCAGCAGCTTGAGAATTCTCAAAAAAGTACGGGTCACACGCTGAAGATTCCGGAAAATAATCGATTCGATCGCTTGCAATTTTAAAAAATGGATATATGGTTCCCCGGTTTTCGCGGAACCGGTCTTCAGGAGTTATAGGACCGGAACGGTACATACTGGTCAAGGATCTTGACGGCATCTCCCTGCGGGGTGATCGCCCATGCCTCGGCCCGGTCCTGATAGCCCGTGGTAGCGGCAAAGGTGACGCTCTGACCTATGGTGAGTGGCTGGTCCATCTCACCGGTCTCAACAACGCCATCGGACCGTGTGACCTTGAGTTCGATCCGGGGGATGAGGCTCTGACCCATACCGCCCCGGAAGGTGATGGTGATCTGCGGGTTTATTGCCTGGCCGTTGCTCTGGGCCTGGACATTGACGCTCCAGTAGGAGGGCAGGGACCCTGTCGGCTCGGGGGTGGCCGAATCCGGGAGTGTCGTTGTCGCGGCCGGGGTCACAGCCACGGTTGGGGTGGGAGTTGAAGGAACGGGAAGAGGTACCGGCTGGGTACAGCCGGCGACCGCAAGAACCAGCACTAAGAGAAGTGCCGGGCCAAGGAGCTGGCGAAGAGTCATACGTGAGGGTGCACCCCGCGGGTATATATGATGGTAGGATGGCGTGAGTTAGAGTCGGCGGGACGTCCACCCTTCAGGGTTTGGGGGGCTCCTTCTGGCACCCGGGGTGGCCATTTGCATTCCGGCACGTGTACCGGCAGATGTTTCCCACGGCACGGAACGCATCCTCAAGGTCGGGGAAGTTGGGGATCTTAGCCTCCCGGAGAATCCTCTGCGGTGTTTTCATGGAATCCCCGCCAATCATGCAGCCCACGATCATCTTTTTCGTGTGCGTTGAGAACCGGATCACTTCGTTTGCCACCCTGATGGGATTGGAAATTGCCGTCGGCACTGCAATCACGAATGCAATGTCCCAGAGATCCTGGTGCCGGATCATCACATCGAATGTCTTTGCATACTGGTCCGGGTGGGAATCGCCGACCATGTCAATCGGGTTTTCACGGCTCCAGTTGGGGGGGAGCACTGCGTCCAGTTCCCGGGTAAGGGCATCAGGGAATTCCACCAGTTCGATCCCGAACCGTTCTGCATAATCCGAGGAGAGCACCGCAAACCCGCCGGCATTTGAGATTACGACCGCCCGCGTACCTGCCGGGTACCCTTCAGATGCGAGGAGTTCTGCGACCTGGAACGCC
The DNA here is from genome assembly GCA_963717525.1 of uncultured Methanoregulaceae archaeon. Classification (GTDB taxonomy): domain Archaea; phylum Halobacteriota; class Methanomicrobia; order Methanomicrobiales; family Methanospirillaceae; genus Methanoregula. The sequence continues at coordinate 507,386 of OY970343.1, read as the reverse complement.
TCCCGGATCGACCGGACCGGGATCATCCCTGCCTGCCGGAACGCTGCCAGGTATACCTCAGAACTGCCGGCGAGGGAACCCGTGTGCGATGATGCGGCTTTCTGCCCGATCGTTGACGACCCCGATTTTATGACGATCACGGGTTTGACCGGCGTGATGCGGCTCACAAAATCCATGAAACGCCGGCCGTTACGGATCTCCTCAACATACAGGATGATCGCGTTTGTGGCAGGATCAGTACCGGTCCATTGAATGAAGTCTTCGAAGGTGAGATCCAGTTGGTTTCCCACCGAGATCACCGCAGAAAATCCGATTTCTTCGGGAAGACTCCAGTCCACGATCGTGGTGATGATCGCCCCGCTCTGCGAGATGAACGCGATGGAACCGGCCCTGGGGGAGACCGGGTCAAATGTCGTGTTGATTCCTACCTTTGGGAGCATAAACCCGAGGCAGTTGGGGCCCATGACCCGGATCCCGTACTTCCGTGCGGTGGCAAGCACCTGGTCCTCGAGCGCCTTTCCCGCCGGCCCGGTCTCGCGGAAACCGGACGAGACAATAATCACCAGCGGGATCTTCTTTTTCCCTGCCTCTTCTACGATGGCAGGCACTCCTGCGGCAGGAATCGCTACCACTGCCGCATCCACCTGCCCCGGTATCGCGGTAAGCGATGGATACGCGGTCCTTCCCAGGATCGCGGCGCTGTTGGGGTTGACCGGGTAGAGTGTGCCGGAAAAACCGAGCATGTTCCGGCAGATGGCGTACCCGACTTTGTCGGGATTCTGTGAAGCGCCGACTACGGCGACTGACCGGAACGTAAACAGGTTGTCCGGCAGCGCCACACTTTCTGCTTCCCCCTGAACCAGTCCTGCTGAATCATCGGTGTAGATGCGTGCATCCACCACGCATCCCCCCTTGCCGTACAGGATGACCGGGTTGATGTCGAACTCCTGGATCTCGGGATGTTCGAGGAACATGCGCCCCAGCGCCCCGGCAATGGCCAGGAGTGCAGCCTCATCCCGGGGGGTCTTGTTCCTGAACCCGGCGATCAGGGGATACCCCCGGAGGCTGTGGATCATGGAGCGGATCGCATCATCGCTCGCCGGAAGGAGCCGGATCGCGACGTCCCTGATCAGCTCCACGAGCGTGCCACCCATGCCAATCGTGAGCGCTTTCCCAAATGAAGGGTCGGTTTTTCCCCCGACAATCAGTTCGAGGCCGGCCTCCTGCTGCTTTTCGAGGATGATTCCCCTGATATCGGCACCGGGATATGCCGCCCGGACGCTTACGGTAATAGCAGCAAATGCCTCCTGAGCGGCCGCAGCTGACGCGATGCCGGTCACAACGCCGCCTGCGTCGCTCTTATGGACGACCTGCGGTGATACGATCTTTGCCACCAGCGGGAAACCAATCTCCTCTGCTGCAGGCCCCGCCTCGTCTGCAGTCCGGACGACCGCGTAGCGGGGCACCGGGATCCCATAGTGGTTCAGCAGTTCGTAGCCTTCGGCTTCGGAGAGCAGGGTGCGTGTCATGGTGAGAGGGTACTCCTGTAGGGAATATTACCGGGGCCGGGTTAATGAGGATTGTGCAGGGTTAGTCCTAGATCGGGTTCTGGATCCGATGGCGCAGCAGGTGGTGGGGGTGATTACCGGGATGGGGGGATAATCCCGGCGCCCCGGGTTTATCACAATCCCCTCACTCTTTCAATCACTCGCTCGTCATCCGCTGCGGGACTGTTCACCCGCTCCGATACCGGGTACATCTCCATCCCGTCTGCTGGATACGGCGCGAATGTTTTTCCATTCATCGCGATATTCTTCAATTTTTTTAATTCTTTCTTCGTTTGATGGATGATAATCTTCTACCCCCCACATAAGTTTACGCCATAATTTCTGAATTTTTTTTGTTAGTGGAGAAATCTTATGTTTTTCGCGACATTTACGAGTGGCCTCGAATAACATATGCATCGTTTCACACGGATCAATTTCTGGATAAATTGTTAAAAATCCCCTTGCGGCATATTTATCGGCTTTAAATTCATTCTCTCTCCAAAGTTGGGGAGTATATTGAATGGATTTTCGGTCAATTTTTTTATCATCCCAATCTAGTTTATCTATAAAATATCTCATATGTCCTTCTTCATGAAGAAGAACAAATCTTGATGTTTTATCATCTAAAAATTCGATTTTTCTACGGTCATATCCTATATAAGAGGAACTTAATTTAATTGACACGAGAATTTCTCGGATTCCATCCAATGGAGCATGAGAAAAAAATGAACAATGCTGTTGTGGTGATGGTTTAATTTCTCTACTCGGATGTATTTGACCTTTTTTTTGTAAATCCTTAAAAATACTTGCTAATTCAGAATCGTTCATAAATCCTCACTATGCATAATTATTACTGAATTGTAGAATGCCACAATCAATGTCATTTTTGTTGACAGAGATTATGTCCTCATTTGAGAAATATTCTGTTTTTGTTGAAATTAATTTCATTGCAATAGAAACAATTTTTATTCATAACTAATTAATTTCTTATCATGCCACGTGGACGACCAAAAGGGTCAAAGAATCTGAATGCGTATGAACGCGGAAAAGTAAAGCGTATCCGCGAGATCCTGGCACAGAAAGGAATCACCGATTTTGATAATCTCCGGGATGCCCAGATTCGTCATAATATTTATCTCGACACGGATTGCGGGATTTTTGTAAATTACGAGATTATAAAGAATCCGGGTGCGAGTAGTTCCGGCAAAAAGAACCACGCCGGGGAAAAAATCCTCAACAAACTGGAAAAGAATCTTGCAGCCTTGCGGGATGTGCTGTAAGACCACGTATCTAAATTTTTTTCTTCTTTTCCTTAATAACAATTAAAAGTCCCGACAATGCATCAGATGCCGACAATTTTACAGAACCCTTTTTCACAACGTATATACGCAGTACAGTTGCAGGTACAAATATAACAGAAGTATTTACCACCATTTTATAATTGAGGTTGTTGTGAACGTTTTTGGACGGGCAATGAGCACCATCGGTGAACGGATGCTCATTATACCGTGTAACGCCGCCCAACACCCTCAACACTACAGCGAGGTAACCGACCGGAAGATGAATACGGTCGGCAAGATCCTCCATCTTTTCGGGAACGTCAAGATCCCTTATGCCGCAGTCCTCTACTGGGGGAAATGCACGGTCCTGCCCAAAAAAAAGATCTTCTCAACGTAATGGTTTCCCCGTGGATACGCCAGCTCCATGCACCAAAAAATCCAGACTACAAGATAATCACCAGGGGAATATGGATGCAGGAAATTGAAAAACTAAAAGTTCTCCAGTCTGATCGGGAATCGCTCAAATCGCGCACGAAACAGAAAGAGCTGGAGAGGAAAGCGGAGAACGCAACCGAAACGGCCTGTCCGGAGTGTGGCAGCCGCCAGCTTGTCCACGACCATGAGCGGGCAGAACTGGTCTGCCAGAGTTGCGGGCTTGTGATCGATAACGATTTCATCGACCGCGGTCCCGAGTGGCGTGCGTTTAACGCCGACCAGCGGACGAACCGGGCTCGTACCGGTGCACCAATGACCCTCACGATCCACGATAAGGGTCTCTCCACCATGATCGACTGGCGCAACCGGGACTTCTACGGCAGGGCCATCTCTTCCAAGAACCGGGCCCAGTTCTACCGTCTTCGCAAGTGGCAGCGCCGGATCCGTGTCAGCAACGCGATCGAGCGGAACCTTGCGTTCGCACTCTCGGAAATGGACCGTATGGCCTCCGCACTGGGCCTGCCGCGGAACATCCGTGAGACCGCAGCTAGGGTCTACCGTGACGCGGCCGACAAGAACCTTATTCGCGGCCGGAGTATCGAAGGCGTTGTAGCCGCAGCGCTCTACGCTGCCTGCCGACAGTGCAGCGTGCCCCGAACACTCGATGAGATCGCGGAAGTGTCCCGTGTATCCAGAAAAGAGATCGGCAGGACCTACCGGTTCGTCTCCCGCGAGTTGGGTTTAAATCTCCTCCCGACCTCCCCGATCGACTATCTGCCCCGCTTTTGCTCGGGCCTCAAACTCAAGGGAGAAGTCCAGAGCCGGGCCGTTGAAATCCTCCGGCAGGCCGACGAGCGTGAACTGACAAACGGAAGGGCCCCGACCGGCGTCGCGGCAGCAGCGATTTACATCGCCACCATCCTCTGCGGGGAGCGCCGCACCCAGCGCGAAGTAGCGGAAGTTGCGGGCGTGACCGAGGTCACCATCCGGAACCGGTACAAGGAACTGGCGGAAAAACTGGGTATCGAGCTCATTATCTGATCCCCATTTTTATCTCAATCCGGCAGGACTGAAAATGTCGAACTGGACAAAAATGACATGCCATAAAGATTGTCCATTAGTCTTATGCTTCAAAGAACGTCATAGAAGGAAGAGATGACTGATAAAAGATACGAATCCTTGAAGATTGAGAATATCGTTGCGTCGGGCGTCATCGCCGATTCGATAGATCTTGTTGAGTTGTCAAATAAGGTCAAGAACTGCGAACTCAATAAGAAACGGTTTCCCGGCGCAGTATATCGTATCGATGAACCCAGGATTACATCCCTGATTTTTTCGACGGGCAAGATAGTGCTGACCGGCCTTCGTAGCAATAAGGCGCTTACCGACGGACTTGCGATCATCATCAAATCATTAAATGAGGCGGGTTTTGAAACCCTCAAAGTGCCCAAAGTTGCGATAACCAATATGGTCTGTTCCTACGATCTCGGTAAATACATCAATCTCAACAAGGTAGTCGTCACTCTCGATCTCGAAAATATCGAGTACGAACCCGAACAGTTCCCCGGGCTTGTATACCGGATCAAAGATCCCAAGATCGTTGTTTTGATCTTCTCTTCAGGAAAGCTTATTCTCACGGGTGGCAAAAATCTTGAAGCCGTCAAGAAGGGACTTGACGTCCTCGAACAGAAGCTCGAAAGCATCCTGTAATAAAGGAATTTTTTTGGTTTTGTTGATATGGAAAGGTGTTCGAGGTGTTAATTAGGTAGTGAGCGCAATGTCTCTCATGGACTTCGTCGCATCAATTTTCATTATCGTGTATAAGTGTTTTAGATAAAGGGAACTCAGCAAAATTTCCCTTTATCGCACCGCATTTTAGATTTCATATTCTTTTGAGGATTTTTAAGCCAATCCGACAAATTGAAAATATTTTTATACCCCTTTAGTTCCACTGGAACGAACGCCTGTGTGAGTACCACTAGTCGTGAGGCAATCTCCTGGAGCAGTTCCGGGCGTACCACCATGGGTTTATTCTGGGCCGCAACGACTCAGGAAATCTTGGGAACACAATACATCTTCGCACGTACCAGACCTTTTCAGCAACCTTCATCTTTCCCCACCACGACACGATACTATGCCCGACGCGTTCGATCTGTTCAATGAGGCAACCGAACTCGCCGAACAGGGTCAATTGGACGAGGCACTCGTCTTATTTCGGACACTTATTCGAACCGATTCCAACAACGCCTCTATCTGGAATAACATCGGCATCATCCGGTTCAGACAAGGAAAATACATTGATGCGGTGAATGCCTTCGGGCAGGCAGCCGACATCGATCCCCAATTCACGAACGCGTTGTTCAATAAGAGTCTGGCTCTTGTGCATCTCAAGAAAGATACTGAGGCACTCCGCGCACTCGATAAAGTCCTGAAGTTGAATCCACATGACAAAGAAGCACAATCCCAGCATGCGTTGATTGTTCAGAAGATGGCGCATGCTTGTGAACCGCTGAAAACGGATTCACAATCGGTACAGTCTCAATTGCGGGTATAAAGTTGAACAAACCGGGTGAGATCGATCTGGACCTTTATGCAGTAACTGCTTAAAGATCCAGAACGGCCATGGTGGTCCGCATCTCACTTCCCGATACGTGAAGACCCCGTGGGAATGTCGCGAAGGAATAACCCATGAGTGAAATCAAAGACCTGAAAGTATCAGCGGAAGTATACCGGCTTCTTGTCGAGCGGAAGAATGTAACCAGGGCGCGGGATATCGATGACGTCTTGCGGTCCATGTTGGGGCTTCCCCCAACCCATCCACCGGTGAAGCAAAATTCAGATGAACCCGGACAGCATGCCGATACGGTGCAGCAAAATAACGAGCGAGACTCGGTAGCATCCCGACCGGCGGCCTCCAAGGTGGCGTTCCCGGTCAAGGTCCCTTCACGGTTTATCGGATGGACCAAGGCAGAAAGGGACGCCTTTGTCCTGACTGGGCAGGTTCCGCAGCGAATCGAAAGACCCCCGGGGGCAGAAATTGATGGCGTAACCACATGACGCCTCCGCACGCTCGTACGCCACGATCACTAGTTCGTACTGCCCGGTGCTATGTTGAAGTGCGAGCGGAACCCGATGGAGGGGTCGATGACCCGCAACCTTCCCGGAACAAACACCGCAACCCGGAAAAAATAAATGTATCCGGAAACACCGGATCCATTTCCCAAAATCCAAAAAAGAAAAAATCCGGGACTGTTCCCGAAAAGAGAATTCACTCCATCCCGTACGGTGTGTTCGCCCGCAGGCAGTGAGCCATATCCTCAAGGATCGGTATGATCGCCTTCTCTTTGCGGAACCGATCCGCGATTCGCTCGGCAAGACTGCCCCGGGCGATGCGATCTTCAATGACCGGCAGGTACTGCCGCTCCTCAGCGGTCGCCTGCTCCCATGCACGGCGATACAGCGCTTCAAGTTCCGGCCGTAATCCGGCCGTACCTTTCCGGATAGCCGTCTCCGTGAGTGAAAGCAACCCATCATGATCACTCTCAACCGGCAGAACCGGGCAGCGGAGGAGTGCCGCAACCAGTGCCACAAACGCCATATCGGAACGGATGCACTCCTGCTCGTCCAGTGCCTTGATCTCAAGACAGTTCCGGGAAAAACGGATGATAAGCCCGCTCGAATTGAGCCACTCCTCGCAGAGGATCCCCGCGTCCCGTGCCCGGAGCTCCGCGTAGACCTCTTCCTGCGCCCTCCTGTACTCCCCAACCGAGAGGAGCCGGGCCGGGATAATCCCGTTGCAGATCCCGGGGATCTCCTTCTGGTTTTGCCGGTAATAGATGAGCCGGTTATCCATGGCCCCGGTCAGGCTGCCCTCCACCATGGGCGAAGATGCCGAAAGCGCTACAAGATAGGGGAGGAGAGTCCGGATCCGGTTGTACTGCATGAGCAGGTCTTTTTCTCCGGCGTACGAGAGGTTGACCTGGAGCGCCTGGATGTTGAGCCACCCGTGTTGCCGGATGTTGAAAAGCCGGTCGTAGGTCTGGTAGTACTCCCCCTCATCATGATCCCAGACGACAGCCCGGTCGGGCGTGAGCGTGGGGTGCATGCCAAGGCCGAGCAGGTGGTAGCGATCAGGAAAAACGTGGTAGAATTTCCTGATGCCCTGCACAAGCATCGCCTCCAGGGCAACCGGGCCGGATGCCGGAACACGAGGGACAAATTCGAGCACGGTCTTCTGGAGTTCCTTTCCCAGGTTCACCTCTCCAAAGCGGATCTCGCCGGTAAATCTCCCGCAGATTGATTTTATGATCTGGTCGGAGACGGGAAGCGCCGTGAAGTGTTCGTCGTTAATCGAGTACTCGTGCTCTGTTCCGACAGTCATGCGTACCGAGGTCTCCAGAGGGTCTCCGCAGCGATCAGATCGTCACAGCGTTTTTTTGTTACCGGGGGATGCGCATCATCGCAGCAGTGCCCCCCGCATGTCATACAGACAGCTTCGGCACAAAGCAGCCAGTTTTCCGTCAAAGATGATCACGCTGCAAAAAGGTGACTGACGATCTGTTCGTAGATCTGCGGGTAGCAGGCGTCCTCGCCGCTCTCGAGCGACGGGTTGTCATTGACCTCTATCACGCAGGCATCGCCATTGTTGTTCTTGATATCCACGCCATACAACCCGTCGCCTATCGCGTTTGCCGCATCAATACCAAGCTGGACAACGTGAGGAGGGACTGCAGTCTCAGGCATGCTCTCCACTCCGCAGTACACGATATGGCCGTTCACCGAGGCCTGTATCTTGAACGTCAGTGACGGGATCGTATATTTGCAGGCATACAGGAATTTTCCCCCGAGCACACCCACCCGCCAGTCGTACGTGCTCTCCACGAACTGCTGGACGACGATCCAGTCAGACAACTTGATAAAACGCCGTGCGACCCGGAAGAAACCGGCAATGTCCATGACCTTTTCGACCCGCTGCGAGAACGAGGTCGACGGTTCCTTGATGATCAGCGGTGTCCCCAGCGTATCGAAGAGCCCAGTGACCCGTTCGACAGAGAGGTCGTTTTTCGAGAGAAATATCGTTTTGGGGAGGGCAACGTTCTTTTTAAGGAGGTGGGAGTACATGTTGATCTTGTCGCCGCAGATCTGGATGGAATTCGCATCGTCAATGACCGGAATGCCGTGGAACTCTGCCATGCGGGCTGCGACATACGTGATGTTCATCGGGTCGGTCCGGGCCCGGATGAAGAGGGCGTCCATTTTCGGGATCTTGTTGATATCGACCGGGAAAAGAAATTCCGCGTCATGCCCGAGCCCTTCTGCCACGTCCCTGCAATGGATCAGGGCATTGAGCTGCTCGGCGTTGGAGAGGGTTTTCCTGTCAACGAATATCCCGAGCCGGCTCATAGGAACTCCTGGTGATCACGATACGCGGAGAGGAAAGCCCGTTCCCCTTCGGAAAGGCGGGTGTAGCGCGTGGGCGTAAGTGAGGAGAGTGCGTACTCGTCCCCGGTCCGGACAAAGACCATGTTCACGAGCGGAATAGAGAAGATCTCGTAAATCTTCTCCGCGTAGCCTGCTATCGCCGCACAGCTCCCCGTAGTCCGCCCAAAGACTGCAGTGCAGGTAGTAATCGTTGCAGTGTCTTCGAGTTTCTGGTAACAGAAGGGGTACTTCCCCTTGTTTGTTATATGCCTGATAACCTCCTTTGCCTGAGTATTGTTCTGAACGACGAAGTAATCAGACGCGGTGGCAAAGTAGTTGAGCCCGTAGAGGATGGCCGGAAGCGGGACGTAGGCCTGCGAGATCCCCCACCCAACGACCGGGATACCCGCGTTTTTCGCACGCTCGAGGCAGACAGGTACCACGAATGCATCGAGCACGGCACGGCTGGACGGGCGGATATCGTCACCGGCCAGTTCGCGGGCAAGAATGGTATAATACGCCTCGGACTTGTACGAATAGTCCTCCGCGATCACATGACATGCATGATCGCGGCTGATGACCGCAAGCGAGTCCCGGGCCATCACATGTTCCTTCGCCTGGGGGAGATGTAACGATTCCGTGTGCCGGGCCGCTCCCCGGGCAGTCGCCCGCCTTTTCATTATGGGCCGGACAAACACGTCTGCCGGGCCGGGCGTGGCGCTCCGGTCAGTAACGGGCCAGATGCCTGTCTGCGGGGAATCATCCCACCTATCGTTCATCTGCAGATCAGCTCGCTTTTGACCCTCGCGGATGTGCCCCGGGGGCCGGGGGTTCCGGGTTCAGGGAAACTGAACCGGAAAAAAGACAGGCCATAAACCTCACGCGCTGCGGGGATATTCCGGGTGCAGCGTGGTATTACAAAAGAAGGAGAAAACGCGAACCGTTTATCCTCTTCGTCATCGTCGTCGTTACTGACACTGACGGTCATGTTCAACACTGATCCACCACAGTGTGTGGATTCTGCTATTTTCTTCTATACGTGCCGGGCTTTAAAAGAATAGTGGGTGATCGCACGAGCCACCGGGCGTTATCCCAGAACGGTACCGGGGACGGGGATCCATAATGAGGAGGATGCCGCGCAGGTCCTTCGCAGGTTCAGGCACCGCGGAGGGTCAATGCAGGGGCCCCGGGTCCAGACCTATTTCCTCACGGTGTACCCCCGTTCAGTCAGTACCCTGATAACCATATCATCCCACCGTGCGTCATCCGGCTCATGAACAGGATCGATGCACTCCTCAAAGATCCGGGTCACGAGAGGATCTTCCGAGCAGAGATACCGTGAGAACATGATCCTGCCCGCCCGTAGCCCGGTCCGGGAGACAATAAGCATCCGCCAGCAACCGTAGTCCCGGCAGATATCGGGCCGGGTCAGGTGGACGGTACAGAACGCTTTCTCAGAATCCGGCTGGTGACGGAAGAAGGGGCAGGCCTCGGGTAGCTTCTCAAAGATGCTCTTGTCGTCATAGAGAGCGTGCTTGTCGGTATCCACGGTGACAATATCGGACTCGTTGGTGTACCGGTTGAAGACCACGAACTCGTAATTCCCGCGATCCTCTGCTATGCTGTGAACCAGCCCCAGATGGCTGCAGCACTCCCCGCATTGCTGGCAGTCAAAAACCATGTGTCCCGGCCACTTTGTACCCCGGAATGTGCCGGCTGTCATTTTAATAGCACCGGTACCGGCTTCATGGAGTTAACGGGAGATGGCCCGGGTATTCCGTAATGACCTGCCGGGTTTGCCAAGATTAATACCGGTCCGGCTCCAACGGATCCTCATCCATGGAGATCCTCTCAATCCTTCTGACCATCGCGGGGCTTTGCCTCTTTGAGGCGATAACAAGCATTGACAACGCCATCATCAACGCCGGGGTCCTCTCGACCATGTCACAGAGGGCGCGGCGCTGGTTCCTAGTCTGGGGTCTCCTTTTTGCCGTTTTTGTGATCCGGGGCATACTGCCCTGGCTGATTGTCTGGATCTCCGCCCCGTCACTGGGGCCGGTCGGGGCGCTCACCGCGACCTTCTCGAGCGACCCGGCTGTCACAGCAGCCGTCGCTCAGGCGGCACCCGTCCTTCTGGTCGGGGGTGGCACCTTCCTTATCTTCCTCTTCTTCCACTGGCTCTTTTTAGAGGAGAAAGAGTTTGGGATCCGGGGCGAACGCTATTTCTCCACGAAGGGCGTCTGGTTCTTTGCCGTTGTCTCGATCCTCCTTGCGGCCATCGTCTGGCTTGCGCTCGGGAGAAACCCTCTGATGGCATTTGGGGCAGTGATCGGCTCGACCGCCTTCTTCATCGTCCACGGCTTCCGGCAGAGTGCCGAGGAGCAGGAAAAGAAGATGGTCTCAGGGGACCTCTCCGATATCAGTAAGGTCTTCTACCTGGAAATCATCGACGCAACCTTCTCCATCGACGGGGTGACGGGCGCCTTTGCCTTCACGCTGGCAGTCCCCCTGATTATCATCGGGAACGGCATCGGGGCATTGATCGTCAGGGAGCTCACGATCAGGAACGTGGACACCATCAGGAACTACCGGTACCTCAAGAACGGCGCGATGTACTCGATCTTCTGCCTCGGCTTCATCATGATCCTCGACAGTTTTGGTTTTGAGATCCCTGCGTTTGTTTCACCAGTCATTACGTTCGGTATTGTCGGGTACTTCCTGTTCAGGTCCATCCGGGCCGGTCCGCCCGCAGAGACCGGGTGAAACCGGACGGTGGCGTACCCCTGCGATGGATCTTCACCTCGACCCGTAGGACCGGACATGGTCCTGTATGCGGCGGTACGGTTCCGACAGGGGGCTGTTTTTGTTGTACATTCTCATATCGTCGCGGTTGTACTGGGACCGGTCTTTCCCAACCGGGCAGACCTTGATGCAGCACCCGCACGGGGAAAGATACCGTCTTTTCAGTTTTTCCGACCGGGCTGCACAGGCATGCTTGTCGGTTAACTTCTCCGGGTAGCCGCCCCCGGGAACAGCAGAAACCGGGCAGATCGAGACGCACCGCTTGCAGTGTATGCAGAGGGGGTCATCAAGCACCGGGTCGCCGGGCAGTTCGGCCGTGGAAAACAGGGAGGCAAATCTGACCCGGGGGCCGTATTGCGGTGTCAGGAGCATATTGTTTTCCCCGAAATTCCCCAAGCCGGCACAGAAAGCCGCGTGCCGGTGCGAGAAGAATGCGACCGGCTTCTCTTTCAGGACATCGATCGACCCGTACCCGTCCCGGGGCACCCAGACCGAAGGGTAGCCTTTTTCGGTTAAGAACATCGCAAGCCGGTAACCGCAGGAGTCCAGCATGTCATTGACCACCCGGTACAGCTCGTGGTACCAGATAGAGGGGGCCGTATCAATGATCGGCAGGCTGATCGGAAACCCGATCACGATCACGGTCCTTGTGCCGGGAAAGAGGGATGCAGGCCGGAACGCCTCCGGCACCCAGGGTTCAAACGGGGGATTATCCCATCGATCGGCCGGGGCAAAACCAACAAGGGGGATATCCATGCTGCTGCATTTCCTGATGATCTGACGACGGAGGATCGTGCTCATGGATCACTGGTTGCATGGGAAAGATAAAATAGGGTTTGTTCCATGCCGGAGATCGTACCAGCAGATCTAAAAAAAAGCAGGCACATCCGGGCCTCACTGCTGTGGGGTTCTCCCTATTCTTATTCGCCCGTCACCGTGCATATGATCGTCCGTTCCCGGCCCGCATTTACATCCAGTTCAAGAAGGACGATCTGCTGCCATGTCCCACAGCCAAGTGCCCCGCCTGTAATCGGGACGGTAAGAGAAGGACCCACGAGGGCAGCCTTGACATGCGAACGTCCGTTGCCATCGCCCCATTTGGCGTTGTGGGCGTAGTCTTCATTATCGGGTGCAAGAACGGACAGCGCCCGGGCGAGATCTGTCAGCACACCGGGCTGGTACTCGATCGTGGTCAGCGCTGCAGTCGAGTGCTGCACGAACAGGTGGACCAGCCCTTCCTGAACCCTGCTCTCGCGGACGGCAGCAGCCACCTTTGGAGTAATGTCGATGATCTCTCCTTCGTGGCTGGTAGAAATGTTGATTCTTTTCCGGAACATAAGTGTCACCGTTTTTTGTGTCATAGGGGATATCACGCAGTTACTGCAAGGGAGTTCACAACAACCTGCGTTTGCTGGTCCGTGATATATATGACCCAGATCCCGGGAGGCATATCTGCTATCCCCACTGACCCGTTCTTTGCCGCAGGGAAGGTATAATTATCGGTCACCCAGAAACGGGAGCCGTCGTAGTAGATGATCGCCGTTCCCCCGCTCTCCCACGGATTTCCTGTCATGGTGGGAGAGGGAGATACCGCAATTTTGGTCCCGTCAGGGGATTCAAGAGTGAAAAAAATTCCTCTCGAATACCCTGATGCAGACAGACTGGAGAGTGCAACCGGATCCCCTGCCCCGTGGTACAGGCATATGACGTTTTTACCGGCATAGGGTGTAGTGATTGCAGCCCTGACAGCAAACGTCGGGGGTTTCTGAAGCAGGGACGTGACAAAACCGGTCGAAACACTCATGATAATAATTACCGCGATGCAGATCAGCAGGACAATCAGCAGGAACGTATAGAGTTCAGTAAGCGCATGGTCGCGGTGCGGGGAGGTCAAGGAATCATTCCGTAGACCATCCTTGGAAAAGACAGCTTAAAAAATGTTATGATACCATCACGGGCGGGCCGTAAAAAAGGTGGGTTACGGGACTTCAGGAGCGGGAGACTCCTGATCCCCGCCAACGTCAGATTCCGGGTTCACAATCGCAACACCAATGATCCTGTCGTTCTCGTCAAGGCGCATGATTTTGACACCTTTGGTGCCACGGCCGGTAATCCGAATATCGTTGACCGGCGTCCTGATAACGACTCCCGATGCGGTCATGACAAAGATCTCATCGGTATCCGAGACCGCACGCGAGTGTATCACGACGGCATCACGCTCGACCTGCATATTTTTGACACCCATCGTTGCCCTGCCGTGACCGCGGAAGTCGTCGAACTCGGTCCTCTTGCCAAACCCCACATCGGAGATGGTGAGCAGGTGGTCTTTCTCCACGAGCGTCAGGGCGACAATAGTATCGTTGCCCCGCAGCCGCATGCCGATAACACCGGAAGCACCGCGGCCAACGATCCGCACGGTATCCTCGTGGAACCGGAGGCCGTACCCGAACCGGGTCGAAAGCACGACTTCTTTGGTGTTATCAGTAGTGATAACATCGACAAGCTTGTCGTTATCTCTCAGCCGGATCGCGTTGGTCCCGGTCGAACGCGGGTTCGAGAACTCGTCATGCGGGATCTTGATGACCTGCCCGAGCTGCGTTGCAAACAACAGGTAGCGGTCCTTCCTGAACTCCCGGATCGGGATGACGGTGGTAACGACCTCGTCCTTTAAGTTGAGGAGGTTAACGATCGGTTTGCCCTTCGCGATGCGGGAGCTCTCGGGGATCTGGTAGACCTTGAGCCAGTAGACCCGGCCGAGGTTCGTGAAACAGAGGAGATAATCCTTCATCCCCGCCGCAAAGACCGAGCTCACGACATCGTCTTCTTTTGTGGTCATCCCCGTGATGCCATGGCCTCCCCGACGCTGCTTGCGGTAGGTGTCAAGGTCCATGCGCTTGATGTAGTTGGCGGTGGTGATCGAGACAAGCACCGTCTTGTCCTCGATTAAATCCTCGGTGGAGAGCTCGCTCGTGTCGAGCGCGATCTCCGTTCTCCTCGCATCGCCGAACTTCTGCGCAATCTCGGAAGTCTCGCGCCGGATCTCATCCTTGATATTCGCCTCGCTCGCGAGGATCGTTTCGAGCCTCGCGATCTCTGCCTCGAGCCCGGCTTTCTCGTCCGTGATCTTCTGCTGCTCAAGCGCCGCAAGCCTGCGGAGCTGCATCTGGAGGATTGCGTTTGCCTGGAGTTCATCAAGCCCGAACCCGGAGATAAGTGCAATCCGCGCGTTGTCCACGGTATCAGAACCGCGGATCGCCGCGATGATCTTATCAATGCTCGCAAGCGCGGCGAGGAGGCCGTTTAAGATGTGGACCCGGTCCCGGCACTTGTTGAGATCGAACTCCGATCTGCGCCGGATGACTTCAATACGGTGGTGCACAAAGTTCCCGAGGAGGGCCGGCAGGCTGAGGATCTTCGGGGCGCCGTCCACAATCGCCAGGTTGGATGCAGAGAAACTGGATTCAAGCGCGGTGAACCGGTACAGGTTGTTGAGGATGACCGCCGCGATCGTGCCCTTGCGGAGCTCGAAGACGACCCGGATTCCATCCTTGTCTGACTCGTCGCGGATGTCGCTGATCCCGTCAAGCTTTTTATCCTTGACCATGTCAGCGATGGCCGTGATCCACTGGGCCTTGTTGACTTGGTAGGGGAGCTCGGTGACGATGATCCGGTCGCCCCGGTTCCCGCCCTCGGACTCCTCTATCTCGGCGACACCGCGGACCACGACCCGGCCTTGGCCGGTGGCGTAGATATTCTTCACGCCCTCGACGCCCATCAGGATGCCGCCGGTCGGGAAGTCCGGGCCCGGCATGATCCTCAGGAGTTCTTCGACCGGGACGGTCGGTTCATCGAGGAACCGGTTGACCGCGGCGCAGACCTCGCGGAGGTTGTGCGGCGGCATCTTCGTCGCCATCCCGACCGCGATCCCATCTGTCCCGTTGACGAGGAGGTTCGGGATCTTCGAAGGGAGTACAGTCGGCTCCTTCAACGACTCATCGTAGTTGGGGACGAATGCCACCGTCTCCTTATCGAGATCTGCGAGGAGCGCCTCGGCGTACGGGAAGAGCCTGACTTCGGTGTACCTGCTCGCTGCAGCTGCATCTCCGTCCACTGAACCGAAGTTACCCTGCCCCTGCACGAGCGGGTGCCGGTACGAAAACGGCTGGGCCATCTTGACGATGGTATCGTAGATGGACGCGTCGCCGTGCGGGTGGTACTTACCCATCACGTCACCGACCACCCTCGCGCTCTTCTTCGTGGGCTTGTCGCTCGTGTTGCCCATGTCCCACATCGCGTAGAGCGAGCGGCGGTGGACCGGCTTGAGGCCGTCGCGGACATCAGGAATGGCACGCTGGATGATGACCGACATCGCGTAGTTGATGAACGATGTCTTCATCTCCTGCTCGATGCTGATCGGCTCGGTGCGGTGGGTTTCGGGGACGCCTGCAGGCGGGACTTCAGATGTCAAGGTTCGTCACCTCCTTTGCATGGCGCATGATGAAATTCTTCCGTATCTCCACGTCCTTGCCCATCAGGGTCTTGAACATCTCGTCTGCTTCGTACGCATCCTCGATCGAGACCTTGAGGAAGATCCGGTTCTCGGGGTCCATGGTCGTGTCCCAGAGCTGCTGGGCATTCATCTCGCCGAGACCCTTGTACCGCTGGATGGAGACTCCCTTATCACCCATAGCGGCGGAGACCTTCTGCATCTCGGCCTCTTTGTACACGTACTTCTCCTCCTTTCCTTTCGCGATCCGGAAGAGAGGCGGCTGGGCGATGTACACGTACCCGAGCTCGATGAGTTTCTTCATGTACCGGTAGAAGAACGTGAGGAGGAGAGTCCGGATGTGCGCCCCGTCGACATCTGCATCGGTCATGATGACGATGCGGTGATACCGGGCCCGCTCGGGATCGAACTTCTCCCCGACACCGGTGCCGATAGCATTAATCAGCGTCTGGATCTCGGCATTTTTCAGGATCTGGTGCTCGCCGGCCTTTTCTACGTTGAGGATCTTGCCCCTGAGGGGAAGGATGGCCTGGAACTTGCGGTCCCTGCCCTGCTTTGCGCTGCCACCGGCAGAGTCCCCTTCGACGATATAGATCTCGCTCTTTGCGGGGTCGCGCTCGGAGCAGTCCGAGAGTTTCCCGGGCAGACCGGCGGATTCAAGCGAGCTCTTGCGCCGTGCGAGTTCGCGGGCGTTCCTCGCGGCTTCACGGGCCTTTGCTGCCGAGAGTGCCTTCTCGATGATGATCTTCAGCACGTTCGGGTTCTCATCGAAGTATTCGGTGAGTGCAGCGTAAACGAGCGAGTCGACAATGCCTTTCACGCTGCTGTTCCCGAGGCGCATCTTGGTCTGGCCCTCGAACTGGGGGTTGGCCATCTTGACCGATACGACCGAGGTTAAGCCTTCGCGGACATCCTCGCCCCTGAGCGTTATCTGGGCATTCTCCTTGATGATGCCGTTCCTCTTCGCGACGACGTTGATACCCCGGGTGATAGCGCTCCGGTACCCTTCGAGATGGGTGCCACCCTCACGGGTGTTGACCGAGTTGACGTAGGTGTAGAGTTTCTCGTCATACCCGGTTGTGTACTGCATCGCGACTTCGAGTTCGAGCTTGTTTTCGGCGTCTTTTTTGGTGATGTAGATGGGATTCGGGTGAAGGACATCGTTGCCCTCGTTTAAGTATTTCACGAACTCAGAAAGCCCGCCCGCGTAACAGTACGTAGCCGAGTCCCCGGTCCGCTCATCGGTGATGAGGATAGTAAGGCCGGCGTTGAGGAACGCAAGTTCCCGGAGCCGGTGGGAAAGGACGTCATAATCGAAGGTGGTGGTCTCGAAGATCGAAGCATCAGGGACGAAGTGGATCCTGGTACCGGTCAGCTTGTTCCCGAGGGTTGCCAGGAGCGATGCCCGGTCTTCCTGCTCGTTGCCGTTGGGATAGTGAGTAGCAGTTGTGAGATCAAGCTGGCCGGTAAGAGGGCCGGGAGGCGTGACGGGAACCTGGCCAAGGATAGCACCGGAAGAAGAGGCTGCCGATGCAGGTGATGCTCTCGCAAACGGTGCCGGCTCACCATACCACTGCTGGTACCGTGCGAGAAGTTCGGTGAGAGTCTCTTCCCGGGTCGTGAGGGCCGACGTGGTTTTTCCTTTTGAAAACCGCATCTCGTAGATATTGCCGTCCCGGTACACCCGGGCGGAGAGCCAGTTCGAGAGGGCGTTCACCACAGAAACGCCGACACCGTGGAGGCCACCCGAAACCTGGTAGGTCTCCTTGTCGAATTTTCCCCCTGCGTGGAGTACGGTCAGAACGACTTCGAGTGCACTCTTGTGGTTCTTCTCCATCGTGTCAACAGGGATCCCCCGGCCGTTATCCTCAACCAAGAGCGACCCGTCTTTGTTGATGACAACGCTGATACGGTTGCAGAACCCGGCCAACGCCTCATCGATGGAATTATCCACGACTTCATACACAAGGTGGTGGAGCCCCCGGGTATCAGGTACTCCCGATATACATGGCAGGGCGTTCACGTACCGGCTGGAGCCCTTCAAGTACCGTGATGTGGGATGCATCGTACGTATCAGTCAAGGAAAAACCCCCTCGTAAAAATCAGTAAAAAATTCCCTGAGATTATCACAATAATTATTGGTGCTGGGACATTAAAATCCTGCCGTCATAAAATCAGGCGTGGGAATGGGCGGGGACCGGGCGCCTTTTCTTTAAAGAAAATTCTTCGGAAAAACCGGTAACCTCCACCGGGAATATGGATCTCAAAACAAAGAGCATTGGGATCGCCGATCTTTTCGATGTCGATACCGGTCATATCGAGGATCTCCCGGATAAAAAAGGGTTCAGATCCAATATTTGAGCAGGAGCCCGGATAAAAAAAAGATTCTTTCCACCCCGGATGGATGCCGGTTCCGGCTTTCTGCAGCGAGATGGTTCGTTCGCAAATAATAATTGACGGCATAAAATTTTGGTATTTTTATCTCCATCTCATGATAGCATCATTACAATTTTTCTGTCCTGACCGGTTCAATGCGAATGCGCAGGCAATCCGTCATGGCTATGCTCTTCGATATGATGGTACGCTGGTCCGGACTCAGTTATGGGATCCACATGGACGGTTGCATCCGAGAGGTACTTGAGATGATGGAGAAGTTCATGCTGGACTTCTTTTGCAATCGTATGCCCCTGCTCAACGGAAAGTGACGAATCTACCGTGATGCTGACCTCTGCGTGGAGCCGGTGTCCCAGCCATCTCACTTTTACACCGGTAACTTTACGGAGGCCGCTGACGTGGTGTGCGACATGGAAAATTTCTTTTGGGATTTCCGGGTCAACTCCATCGAGAAGCCGGGTGAATATGGTCTTTGCCGAATCCCAGACAATCCAGAATATCGCTATCGTAATGGCAAGACCGATAATCGGATCGGCAAGCGGGAATCCGAGATAAACCCCGATGGCTCCAAAAAGGACCGCAAGGCTTGTCCACCCGTCCGTCCGTGCATGGTAGCCGTCCGCAACGAGCGCCGCGCTGCCGATCTCCTTTCCCACGCGGAGACGGAGCTGTGCTACCGCTTCATTCCCGATAAACCCGATAACTGCTGCCATCGCAACAGCCCAGAGAAACGTCACGGTCTGAGGGTGAATAAGCCGGTTGATGGATTCATATCCGGCAACAATCGCGGATATAAGGATCATCAGGACGACAGCCACTCCAGCAAGATCTTCAACGCGCCCGTACCCGTACGTAAACCGGTAGGTCGGTTTTCGCGAGGAAAGCAGAAATGCAAACAGGAGCGGAATCGCGGTAAGCGCATCCCCGAAATTGTGGATGGTATCGGCAAGGAGCGCGATACTCCCAGAATAATACACAACGACGATCTGTAGGATCGCGGTAATGAACAGACCGACAAACGACCACTTGACCGCCCAGATGCCCCGTTCGGTTGCAAAGATTGAAGGATCGACAACGCCGTGCATATGGCCATGCCCATGGCCATGATGATCATGATGATTCTCATGGCCTTCAACATGATGATGTCCATGAAAATGGCCATGTTCATGGTCGTTATCTTCGCGGTGGTTATGATTGTCAGAGTGAGGGTTCATTTTTGTTGCCTTCATCCTTCATGATACCAGTTGCGGGGGATCGATTTGTAGTCCTCATAGAGATAACGGCAATCGTATTGCCGCTCTCCCGGCAGTAGGTCTCAACCCGCCGGAACACATGCGGCACCATCGATGCCGGCGTGAGGAGGACCGAACATTCCCCGACGAGTGCCCGCAGGATTCCTTTGTCTATTACTCCATAGGTGAAATCGAGTTTTATCGATTCATGTTCGGCAATGTTCTTCGCCCGGGTCCCCATTGCCCCGCACCTGAACCCCGGGTGGTCTGCTATCCATGCCATGATTTCATCAGCCCCGGTCGCATCCACGTCACAGACTGTGATGGTCCCAAGGGCCCTGTCTACCTGTGGTTTACTGAAATTCTGTTCAAGTGAGCTGACCAGTTGCAAAACAGACTTTGGGGACTGCGTTCTCTCTACCATCTGCCGCGAGACGAGCTCCGTGTAGACTTCCAGCACCGCAGGCATCCTGAGGTTCGAAGAAGTCACAAGCGCAGGATCCGTAAAGACCTCTTCGGGAGTGCCCGCATGAAGCACAGTCCCTTTGTTTATGAGGATAATCTGGTCCGCCCAGAGGTAGGCGAGCTCCACATCATGCGTGGAGATAATAATCGTCGCACCTTTCTCATTGAGCTCGTCGAGCAGTTCCATGAGGTCCGCAGCACCGGCGGGGTCGAGTGAACTGGTGGGTTCATCAAAAACCAGGATCTCCGGGTCCATGGCAAGGGTACCGGCGATCGCGGCCCGTTTCTTCTCACCGCCGCTCAGCTGGTGGGGCGGCCGCTTCTCATATCCGGTAAGGCCCACGGCTGCAAGCGATCTCGCGACCGCTGACTGGATCTCCTCCTGTGTCATACCGAGATTAAGGGGGCCAAATGCAACGTCCTGGTACACTGTTGGCGCGAAAAGCTGCATATCCGAGTTCTGGAAAACCATACCGACTTTTTTCCTCACCTCCCGAAGCGATCTGCTGTCATATGCGAGAGGTTTGCCATCGAGAAGCACACGCCCCTTCGAGGGTTCAAGAACCCCGTTGCACATTAGCATCAGGGTGGTCTTCCCGGCACCATTGGGGCCGACCAGAGCAACCCTGGCTCCTTTTTTTATCGAGAAGGTGACACCGGAAAGTGACTCCCGGCAATTGGGGTAGGCATAATGAATATCATCAAATTCGAGCAGGTTTGTCATCGTTCACCTGAAAGGCACAATTGTGCTCGTCATGACTGCAACGGTAATGCAGAGCCCCAGGTAGACTGCGATAGACGCAATTGCTACCGGCTTCGGGGGGTTCTGCTGGCCGGGCAGTTCCAATTTTCCATCATAGCATCGCGAATCCATCGCGATGATCAGGTCTTCAGCCTCTTTCCATGCACGGATAAAGAGCATGGCACCGAGCATCGCCATTGAATTGATTGATCGTTTAAATGAGGTGTACCCATGCCGGATAGTCTGGGCGTTGTGGATAGCGATTGCCTGGCCGATAAAAACGAAGATGAAATGGTAGATCAGCATGGAAAGATCAATAAGCACCGGCGGGACGCGCAGCCCGTGCATGACAGAAAAGATCTCGATCATGGGGGTGGTCAGGGCGATAAAGAAGAGCCCGCACATCCCGCCAAAGGTCCGGACCAGTACAAGGAATCCGAGATTTGCAGAGCCGGACGTGACGGTCAACGGGACGTTAGCGATGGAAAACGTCAGGATTGGTTCGCCGCCACCGCTCAGGAAGAGAATTACAATTACGGATAAGACTGCAAATGTCAGCGGGATCAAGAGGAGTTCTGCGTACACCCCCACCGGTATTTTTGCGAATACCAGCGTGATCGCTGAAAGGGTAAAGAGGATAAACAGGGGGGCGACCGGGCCCGGGGAGACAACACAGATCAGTATCGCCCCAATTCCAAGGATAAATTTGAGATAGCTGTTAACGTCCCGTAAGGCATTTGCCTGTGCATAGTAATCCAGGTTGTCCTCCAGAATTTTCATAAGGAATCCATATCGTGGATCAAAGATGTCAATAAATGAAAGAGAGGTTATGCAGCTTTCGCGCTATCCCGTTTGCCCCGGTAATAGCCAAAGAAGTACCCGATCACGAGCGCCCCGAGGCCGGACTGGATGCTGAAAAGCAGGGATTCGACCTCAGTGCTGGGGGGTGTCCAGAGAGGCTGTATCCATGGAGTATAGCCCGTGGCCTCAATTGCAGCGCTGCCCATATCATCAGAACCCTGCCAGGTCTCCTGTCCGGGTTTGGCGTTTGCCTGGATGTTGGCATTCTGGATGAGAAAGACTGCAGCAAAGACGATGACGACAACCGCAAAGATGATCTCAAGTTTGTACTTCATGAAAAATGTGAGGGTCATTTGAAACTCTCCATGATTTTAGTAACCTGCTCCGGTGTGAGTACTTTGAGTTTGACGAGGATATCACCCCGGCTCTGGACAATGTACTTGAACACGAGGGCAATGAGTACGCCTTCAAGGATCGCTAAGGGGATCTGCGTTACTGCATAGATGGCAAAGAAGGTCTCCCACGAGACCATAAAGCCGCCGTGCGTTGCCGGGAATGCTGCAGCGAGCTCGATCGACGTAATAACATACGTGAAGAGGTCCGCGACTGCCGTGACGAGGAACACATTGATGAATATGTTTAGGTTCACCGCTTTTCCCAGCCGGTACACGGCATACCCGAGAAGCGGCCCGGCAATTCCCATCGAGAAGACATTCGCGCCAAGCGTAGTGATCCCGCCGTGGGCCATGAACAGCGCCTGGAATATAAGGACAATCAGGCTGAGAACGACAGTGATAAAAGGACCAAACAGCACGACCGAAAGTCCGGTCCCCGTGGGATGGGAACAACTACCCACGACAGGGGATGGCATCTTCAGTGAAGACAGGAGGAAGATAAATGCACCTGACACTGCAAGAAGCGAGAGTGTTTCACGTTGCGCTTTAACCTGACGGTTCAAGAGGTAAATCCCGTAAATGATGAATGGCGCTGATACAAGGTACCAGAAGACGCACCATTGCCAGGGTAAGAATCCTTCCATAATATGCATAATAATACGAGATCATGTTTTATTGATATAACTAAATAAATATTGCTAAGTTGGGTTCTGATGCATTTACGGTTGATGACCAATATTCATTCTTCTCGAAAAATCCAAAATAAATCGACAACTCATCAGAACGCCCGAAAGAATAATCAGCTCCCGGTCGTCACTCTTTTTCCTGGTACATAAGACGCCGGAGCTGATGCAGCCTGACCCAGGATACAAAGGGACCCATACCCTTCCTTATGCGGAACAAAGGCGATGTCTCGCGATTCCAGATCCTTGTAGAGATTGCCGAACGCCAGCCGGCCGTACGCCAGCTGGAGATTGCCGAAAAGATTGGCATGACACCGCAGGCCGTCTCCGAATATATCCGCGATCTGGTGGACGAAGGTATGGTAGCCGTGAGTGGCCGGAGCAATTATGCAGTGACCAAGACCGGGATGGCATGGGTCATGGAGAACGCAGCTGCCCTAGAATTATATGTCCGGCATATCCGGCGCGACATCATCAAGCATGTCTCGGTATGGACTGCAATTGCTGCCGGTGACATGAAAAAGGGGGACGTCATCGGTCTTTATATGAAGGACGGGTATCTCTGTGCGGGGAAGAAACCGAGGTCGGCGACCGCAACGGTCTATGCAGATGCAAAGAAGAACAATGACGTGGGAATTTTTGATGTGGTCGGAATAATCGATCACCACGAGGGAGTTATCAATGTCTGCATAGTACCCGGATCCAGCGCGGGGGTTCTCTCAAAGTCAGGAGGGACAAACTCAAAAAGATCGTTGCCATGGCCGGACTCGTCGCGGCTGTCGGGATTGAATCGTCGATCGCACTGAAATCCATTGGCAGGAACCCTGACCTCTTCTTTGGGGCATCTGAAGGCGTTATCGATGCTGCGTACCACGGGATCACGTGTGCGATCGTTATCGTGGACGATGAGTCCGCAAATCTTGTCAAGCGCCTGGAGAACACCCCGCTTGAGTACAAGGTCCACGATTTGATCCTTCCCGAAGATCAATGATCATCGACCCCCCCCCCAGAAAAAAGATTGTCATATTCGGCCTTTTTACGGCCTTTCCAGGGGCCGGATGGGGTAAACAAGGTGGCGAAAATAGCCTCGATTCTAGGGTCTTTAATGGCCCATAGCTGACATCGAAATCAGCCGTATTTTGGCAAACGGAGCAATTATATGGCGTATTTTCCACACGAACTGAAAAGAAGCAATTTACAGGCGTCCCCTGAAGAGATCGGGATCCAAAATACGGAAAAGGAGCCCAATTTGGGCTTATTCCCTTTCAGGGTTCAGACCCCATGATTTCAGGTATTTCCTACGTGGGATAAACGGGGAGCGATTTTATACCGCTATCCCGGTAATCATCCCCACAACCTGCTGCGCCATCGCCGGGTCCAGAACCCGGGCCAGAACATACGAGATCCTGATGGCGTAAAATCTCGCATTATATACTGAGTAACAACGATATACTATTTTTTGCTCTTGTAAAATTTAATTGAAATTTTTAAATATTTAGTAGTAGTTAGTGCTACGAAATCGGCAGTTTTTTATAACAAAAAGCGGTTATTCTATTCCGGAGAAAACATGCATATACCTGATGGATACCTAGGTCCGACGACCTTCATCACCATGTACCTGATTATGATCCCTATCTGGCTGTATGCCGGGTACTGGGTGCAGAAAAACCTTCGGTCCCGGCAGGTGCCGTACCTGGCACTGGCAGCTGCATTCTCGTTTGTGATCATGATGTTCAACGTGCCTGTTCCCGGCGGCAGTTCGGGGCATGCGGTGGGGAGTGCGCTCGTTGCAATCATCCTTGGCCCCTGGGCGGCAGTCGTGACAACCTCTGTCGCGCTCCTTATCCAGTGCCTCGTCTTTGGGGATGGTGGGATCACTGCATTTGGGGCAAACTGTTTCAATATGGGCACCGTCATCCCGTTCGTGGGCTACTTCATCTATAAACTCATCGCCGGGAAATCACCGATTGCCTCAAACCTGAGGATCGCTGCTGCAGCTATTGGAGGGTATTTCGGATTGGGCATCGCTGCCGGTGTCGCCGGGTTTGAGATGGGCATCCAACCGATTCTGGAACACACTGCAGCTGGTGTACCCCTCTACATGCCTTACGGGCTCAACGTTACTGTACCAGCAATGCTGATCGATCATTTTGGTTTCTTCTGCTGGGTGGAGTTGATCGTTACCGGTCTGGCATTTGCCTATATCGCGAAAAACAATCCGGACGTTATCTTTAATTATAAATCTGAGATCGAAAAATACTCAAAACCAGAAACCGGCCAAGGAGCGGCGCCGGTGTGAGGAGAGGTGAACCGTATGGATGTTATGGGTAAATTCAATAAACTGGACAAGACGTTCAGAGTTCTCGTTATTGCTCTGATTGTCCTCATGGTACTTGTTCCCATTGGATTAATCGCAAGCGGAACTGCCTTTGGGGAATGGGGCCCCGATGAACTCCAGCAGGCAGTAGGTTATGTTCCGGCCGGGCTTCAGCAGATGACCGGCCTCTGGAGCGCCCCGTTAGGCGGTTATGATCTGCCGGGAGACCACACAACCATACCAACCCAGACGCCGGGCTATTATGTATCGGCTATTGTTGGGGTTCTTATCGCTGGCGGAGTCGCATATCTGATTGGAAAAGCGGTTATTAAACGGGATGACTGAAATCTGCCGGATTGAAAATACATTTTTACTTTCTCAGCGCCTCCCGGGAAAGGACGATAAGAAATCGGTTTATTCCCCCCAAAACGTTATGGATGGATTAAATGTACACGAATTCTGGCAGATGTGAGAATTCAGGCACATAATCATTGATGAAAGGGAACATTCATGGCAAAAAGACAAAAAAACGGCAATTACCTGTGCACAAAAGGTCCTGCCATGATCCATGCGGTCACAACGTTCTTTCAGGAAAATAAAAACCTGATATACATTGCAATAATCGGAACCTGCCTCACGATAACCGTACTGTATAAACTCGGCCAGTTCTTCGGAGTATGGGCTGTATAAACCCTGCCCTGGCGTTTTAGTAACAGGGAACACCATTTTTGCAAACGAAAAAAGCCGTCAGGATTTTATCCGGATATTTCGCGGATTACAGGTTTTCTTAACTCCGGACCTGCAGAACAGGAATTCCGCACATCACGACGCATTGCTGTGAACATGGTCATGTTCTTTTGAGTGGACATGAAGGTGTTCGTGGAGAAGTTTGCCGTGGCGGTGCATATGCCGGTGAACGAGGTTTGCAGATATCAGCAGGTCCATGTTGCTCATGACGCCTGCGCAGTCAGA
Organism: uncultured Methanoregulaceae archaeon; assembly: GCA_963717525.1. Classification (GTDB taxonomy): domain Archaea; phylum Halobacteriota; class Methanomicrobia; order Methanomicrobiales; family Methanospirillaceae; genus Methanoregula. The sequence continues at coordinate 481,393 of OY970343.1, read as the reverse complement.
ATCTGCCTTTATCATATGGTCTTCCCCGACAACGATGGCACGGGTGCTGATCTGTTCGACAATATTGAGGTCATGGGTGGCCGTAATAATCGTCTTACCGCACTTCGCAAGATCCTGGATGAGCTCTATCAGCCAGATCTGGCTGCGTGGGTCAAGACCCCCGGTAGGTTCGTCAAGGAGCAGGACATCGGGATTTGTGGACAGGATCGATGCGATACAGACCTTCTTTTTCTCGCCTCCGCTCAGCATGTGGGGCGCCCGGTCCCGGAGGTTTTCGATCCCCAGCATTGCAATAACCTCTTCCGTCCTCATCAGGTACTTCATCGGGAGGCAGGTCGAGCTGGAGGGGACCAAAGGCAATCTCGTCAAAAACGGTTGAAGAGAAGAGCTGAATATCCGGATTCTGGAATAAAAAGCCGACTTTTTTCCGGAAGAAACGATTGAATTCATTGTCCTCAAGGGTATCGAACACTTCTTCTTTTACCGGGTTTCCGAACGCATAAAACTCTCCCGACGTGGGGTAACTCAGTGCATTCAGGATCGCAAGAAGCGTCGATTTGCCGCTCCCGTTCGCCCCGAGAATAGCGACCTGTTCGCCGGCATAGAACGATGCTGTCACACCTTTGAGCGCTTCGAACCGTCTCAGGTACGTGTAGGATACATCACGCAAATCGAAGATTGGTTCCATGGTGTGCCTCGTATCTCCTCGTTACACTCGTATCAGGTTCTGGGAGGCAAGCATCAGGAAGAGGCTGAGCGCAATGACACTCACGCATGCCACGTAATCCCTCCGGTGTAATACATACCGGTGCATGATCTTGATGTCACCGTTAAATCCCCGCGAAACCATAGCCCCGTGCACCTTCTCGCTCATATTCAATGCCTTTATGAGCGTGTAGCCGACACGGCTGCCCACCCATTTTTGTTCCTCAACCAAAGGCAGGGTTTTGAGGGATCTGCTTTTTTTTGCTGTGTAAAACCCCCTGACCATATCAGTAAAGAGGAAAATATAACGGTAGCACATGTCCATTGTAAGGACATAGACCTTTGGCACTTTGAGTGATCGCAGGGATTTGAAGAGCTGATCCCGGGGTGTTGTGAGGAAAAGGAGGACGGCCGTTGAGACACAGGTCGCAACCCGCAGCACAAAGAGAGCCGCCATCATCACACCCTGCCGGGTGATGGTGATGACGGGAGGAAGTGCAAACGGGCCAAGGTGTGCGTTCGGGCCCAGGGTTGCGAGGGTGACCAGCGCATCGCCGGGCGTAAAAACGTTGAAGAGAATCGGGATCATGATGATTCCCGCAAATATCGGGATGAACACCCAGACGCGCTTAAGGAAGAAACCTATTTCGACCTTACTCAGGTATGCACAGATTAATGTCAGCACATAGACGATTGCAAGGAGCCGGATGTCATGGGTCATAGCCACGGCAAAGATAAGGACAACCATCGAAACCAGTTTTACGCGGGGGTCCAGGCTCTGCAGCAGACCTTTGCGCTGCGCAATGCTGTCATTTACCAGGCATTCTTCAAAAAACGTAAAGATGTCAGAGATTGCCTTCTGGACAAAACCCTTCTTTTTGCCGGTACTGAAGGTACAGCAGGCGCAGGGTGCGATTTCGATCTTCTGCATCCACTCGGGTATCATGGGATTTCCATTCCGATAGTCCCTGTATTCCCCCCTAAAAGCAGGAAGAATCCGGGAATAATCACAAGATGTTGTTACGATTATGATGTATAGTGATACCTAGTAGTTAAAAAGCATTGGTATTTTCTATTCTATTTGATCAATTAATACAATTGTAGCGAAAATAGTGCATTGATAAGAAAGAATGTAAAATACTTTCCAGCAGTTTTATCGCCTCTGATCATTTCCCGGCCGGGGAGAGCCGGGTTATTCACATGCATCATGAAGTATCTTTTAATTCAATACACGAGATTTACTCGTTTTGGAGCCGTAATCTGAATTAATTTAAAGCAACTATGGGGTTTCCGAAAAATCTTGAAGGGCTGGTTTGAATCATCATAAAGTACTTATAGAGAACAACACCAGTTCCCTGTGGTGATACGTATGAAGATCAGTGCGCGAAACATCCTGAAAGGCACCGTAAAAGCGATCACGCCCGGGAGCGTCAACTCCGAAGTTGTCATTGAGCTTCCCGGAGACCAGGAGATCACGTCCATTATTACCAAGAAATCGGTTGCTAATCTTGGCCTGGCGGTAGGTAAACAGGCATATGCCGTGATTAAGTCCAGCGAAGTCATGATCGCTGTTGACTAATCTTTCTTCTTTTTTTTACGCAATTCCCCTGCACAGGGGTTATGGCCGGATCCTGAATCTGGTATTCTTGAAAAAACACCAAATATAATTTTAAGAGATGATGCTTCATGAACGGAGAAGATCTTCAGTCTTGTAACATAGATATATGCGCTTGTATATCATTCTGAAAACATTCCGCCTTCTTTTGCCATTGCATTCTGTATTCGTGTCGTTCAGGAATTAGATAACAATTAGTACTTAATATTATTCAAAGTTAAAAGGAAAATATTATAATCTTCGGTGATCAATAAAGATGATGTCCCTTGGAGAAAGCACGCAAACCCAAAGGACACATGCACACAGACACATGAACAATAGGAATATCAGAACCTCGCTCGAATCAGCAGATTTGTTGATAAAATACGTTTAACACCGGAATCAACCGCACTGTACGATCATGATCACCTCATGATTACCATCCTCCATAGCGGTCCGGTGCTCAACCATCTGCTGTACGGACACGATCACCGCCACTCGTTTTTAAATTATCAAGGATATACTTGTGGGGTTCTTCTTTAACTCTCGGGAAATCTTCGCAACAGGCTGCTCATAAACCCACCAGGGTTTTCCACATAGTGCCGGTGATCAGATATTCTGAGTACCGGATGGGATCGTGCCGGGCAAAAGACTATACCAGTGCCCCGGCAGGCCACGATCACGCCAGCGCTGGAATATATCTTTCGCAAAAGGACAAGAAAAAAAGTGAGACCTGCCCCATGCCTATGCCGTATGTGGCTCGGAGGCTGGTGTGGCAGATCCTGAGGTGACAGGTGCTTCCGGTCGAGGGTACTGCTTTGCGTTCTTCTTCTTCGTGAGCCAGACCAGACGCTCATCAATAAACCCGAACGAATCCATAAAAAGCACCCGGATATCTCCCGGAAGTGCGGTCACATCTGTCCCTTTTGGGACGAGCAGGTATTTTCCGGTCAGCTTTTTCACGTTTATTGTCGAGGTCAGGTACTCGAGCGGGAAGAGGGAAGGCGTCTCCTCATAACATACCGCGAGCGGGATGACCTCTTTTCTCCCCCGCACCTCGCGGGAGAGAATAAAGGCCATGGAGCCGGGAACCGGTGACGGCTCCTGTCGGCACTCCCAGCCCTCGCTCTCCCGGAAATGGGAACGGATCTCCCTTGCGGCAAACGTCTGCATGATATCGGTTGCAACACCCATAATGATCAACTTGCATTGTTCCTGCAAGATTATAAGTTTTGTTAAAATAATTTATTTTTGGTGTTGTAAACTAAAAATAGTAAACACGTTTGAAAAAAATTATGACTGCCTGACAGGATGCTGCTTACACACCCATGGGATTCTCAGGTAGAAGAATGGTTTATGATTCATAATTTGGTCTTACGAAGTATTACCCGATCGCGCATTTTTTTAAAAAAGTTAAAAAAGAAGCAGCTATGATATTCACGTACCTGATTATATGACCCTTGATAACGATCTCTCCCGAATCGGGATATCCCTCCCCAAAAATCTGCTCGACCGGTTTGACGAAATCATCAACGCCCGTGGATATTCCTCCCGGTCGGAAGGCATTCGCGATGCTATCCGCACGTACATCACCTACTACAAGTGGATGGCCGATGTCAAAGGGGAGCGTGAAGGGGTGATCACGATGGTCTACGATCACGACCAGCGCGGGCTTCTCACCACCATCACCGATGTCCAGCACGAGTTCCACGAGATCATCAAGGCTTCACTCCATTCACATGTCACGCATAACCGGTGCCTGGAAGTGATTCTCGTGCATGGCGATGGTTCACAGCTCAAGGCACTCGCAGAGCGATTGATGTCCCAGAAAGGGGTCGAATCGGTAAAACTGACAACGATCCAGATAGAAGACTAGGATACTGCCAAACTTTTTTTAGACTGTAAAAAATTGCGGAATAGATCAATTCATTTCAGTACCGCATGCAGGATACCCATCACGCCAAGCAGGGAATAGACCGGTGAGCGGTCGATGGAGAAGGTGTATCGTTCACCGATGTAATCCAGCAGCGCGGGATTCGGCGGCGGGCTGATAGGAGGGACATGAAGTTCCATCTCAATTCTCCGGATCCCTTCAAGGTCCCGGGGCCGGATCAGCCACTCCGCTCCCTCGGCATCGCATTTCAGGAAATCGCAGCCACCGGCAATCTCTGTAATTTCCTTAAGAGAGTACGTAGGAGATACCACCCGGCATTCATCCCATGTGATCTCTGCTGGTGCCCCGGTGCCAAGCGCTCCTGCAATCACCTTTATATCTGCATGGTTGAGGCCAATGTTCTCTGCGAGGAGATCAGCCGTCACCGGTTCGATTGCGGTTACGTGCCGGGAGAGGCGGGCAGCACGGAGACAGAATGCACCCACATTTGCACCGATATCGAGGACACGATCCTCTTTTAAAATATCATCGAAATGATATTCCGGCACATCGAGGATCTGCCGGTATGGTGTGGAACGTGTGTGGAACCGGAGATCTTCACGGCAGACTATGCCGGACGGTGAAAAGCCGGATTTTCTTTCCCTCATACACGTCCTCGCTGTGGGTGTCCCATTAAGGATACCGGGGTGCTTATCCGTATTGAAGGAATTGTACGATTAATCCCGGGACTTCATCCCCCCGGCAGGATCGTGAAGCACGCCGCACAAGAGATTTTACACGGTCGCTGTGTACCGTGATCTGTCCATGACCCTCATAGACGATCTCAACGAAACGATCCCTGCAGACAAGCTTCGAGGATTTTCCGGCAGGTTCGATGTGGTCGGCGATATAGCAATCGTCAATATTCCTTCAGCCCTCCAAGGCTACGAGAAAATGATCGTGGGTGCGATCCTGGAGCACAGGCTCGCAATCCGGACTGTTGTTAAAAAAAGTGCGGACGTAGCCGGCGATTTCCGCACCGCAAAGTACACGATCATAATCGGTACCAGCACGGTGACAACGCACCAGGAAAACGGTTTCTCCTACGCCCTTGACCTGAACACGAGTTTTTTCAATCCTCGTCTTACCCACGAGCGCAGGCGAGTTACCACTCAGGTTCAGGCCGGGGAGCGGGTGCTTGTCCCGTTCTGTGGCGTGGGTCCGTTTGTCATCCCTGCAGCGGTTAGGGGTGCCTCTGTGGTTGCCATAGAGCAGAACCCGGACGCATGCCATTGGATGGAGAAAAACATAAAAGAAAACCGGATTTCAGGCCGGGTGACGGTGATCATGGGAGATGCATTCAATCCCAACGTTCTTCCCACCGAATTGTTTGACCGGGCGATTATCCCGACACCGTACGGCAGGGACGAGATCCTCGGCCTTATCACCTCACGGGTCAGGGAGGGAGGGATGCTTCATTTCTATACCTTCAAAAACCGGGCGCAGAGTGAAATACTGGTACACGAATTTGAAAAAACAGGGTACCGGGTGCTCACCCGGCGCCGGTGCGGGAACGTGGCACCCTCTGTGAGTCGGTGGGCATTCGATCTCCTGCGCCAGTAATCTCCCTGAAGGATCACCGAAGTGATCGATCAGTACTCTTTGAAGACCTCGTAAATTGCGGAGAAATCCTTGTCATCGATGCCTTTTGACCGGGTAATGGCAAAGAGTTCTTTTACCGTGCTCCCCACAAAGAGTGGTTTGTTGAGCGAGCGGCAGAGATCCTGAAGGTAGTGGAGATCCTTGTAGATGAGCGCGGAAGAGAAGTGCGCCGAAAACTCCTCGTTTTTGAGTTTATCCTTTTTTGCCGCAAGTACCATTGAGTTGCCGGCACCCGAAAGAAGGATATCGATAACCTCGCCACGGTCGATACCTGCCGCCTCACCAAGTGCTACCGCCTCGGCACAGGCCGCCATGAATGAGCCAAGGACCAGGTTGTTGATCAGTTTCATCTTTGTGGCAAGTGCTGGTTCTCCGAGGTAGAAAAGGGCTGATCCCATAAGGGAAAGCAGCGGTTTTACCTGTTCATAGGTTGGCTTATCCCCGCTGACAAGGATTGTAAGTTTTCCTTGGGATGCGGGCACCACGCTCCCCAGTACCCGGGCATTCGAGGTAGGTTGCACCGTGCTCGAGGGCCCGTGCATAAAACTCACCCACCCGGCCGAAATGGTTGGTCGTGGTATCGATGATGATCTTTCCTGCACAGGAACTAGAGAAAAGCCCGTCCGGGCCGGACATAACCGCATCCACGGCATCGCTGTCGAAAAGATTAATGATAACAATATCGACGTGCTCAACCAGATCTTTGGGAGATCGGGCAACCGGCACACCGAGATCGCCTGTCTTCGCCGGCGTCCGGTTCCATACAGTCAGGGAGACACCCTGCTCAGCCAGGTGCTGTGCGATCGTATGGCCCAGGTGCCCAAGGCCGATACATCCAACTTTTCTTTCTGAGTTCATGAATCATGCACGGGAAAAGCTTGATCGAAGGGCTTCATTAACATAGCACACGGGAGGTGCACTAGTCAGCATGAAACCAGCCAATGGCAAAATGGAAAAGTACCCCTTTTTTGCGCTATCGCACCGAAAATAAAAAAAATAAGAGAACCTAATCGGCTCTCAGGGCATCGATCGGGTCCATGTTCGAGGCCGCCCACGCGGGATACATCCCGGATACCACGCAGACAACCACACCGATGATCATACCATAGGGGATGTAGATCAGGCTGTCCGGGGTGAAGAAGTACTGAGTGGTGCCGATCATGGCGCTCACCACCGAGTACCCTATAATAAAGCTCATGATTCCGCCCACCACCGCGCCAATGATACCGAGGATGAGTGCCTCGTACAAAAACATCCTGCGTACTTCGCCTTTCTCCGTCCCGATCGAGAGCAGGATGCCGATCTCCTGCACTCGTTCTTTGACCGACATCATCATGACGTTGAAGATGCTTACTGCAGCGACCACGAGCGAGATCCCGCCAATCGCCATGATGAAGGTGGTGATCGTGCCTAGCGTACTCGAGATGGTCGACAACCGGGAACTGGCATCGGATACCCTCACTACGTCACTGTTCCTGTTGACCTTTGCGTTGATTGCCGCCTCGGTCTGGTTAATGGTGGAAACATCCGCTACAATCACGTTCACCTGGTCGTACTGGTCCAGTCCGCCGAATGTGTTCGTATACCAGGTGTCGTCAGCTACGATCCCGTTATCCACGTTGACGCCGTCGGCTGCAATACCCCGGGCCTGGAGAATACCGGCAACCCTGACCACCGGCCTCGAGATGGTGGCACAGTTCTGCCCGATCTTGATCGTGCTCCCGACGACAAGGTTGAAGTTACTTGCAATGGTCGCGCCCACGAGCACATCGCTGCCCCGGATATTCGACCCTTGTGCTATGGTAAGAAACTTGGGAACATCGCTTGGGTCAAGCCCATAGATCGACCCGCGACCATTCTGGTCGCCAACAGTAAACTGCGTACTCGTATGGTGGATCGGCACCACATCATTATCACCTACAGACCCCCTGATATCGTTGAGGGTGCTTGAATCGATAGTACTCGACGATGGAGCGGCTCCAAGACCAGTATTTATTTTCACCACATCAGAGGTGAGCATAACCGTATTAACATCTGCCGAGAGCTGGTCTTTTACCGAGAGTTGCATGTTGGTCCCGAGCATCCCCATCGAGGAGATGGCGACAACACCGATCACGATACCGATGGAGGCAAGAAGAGAGCGCAGAAAATTCAGCCGGACACTCCTGACAGAGAGATCAAAGAAGATATCCCTCATGATGCCACGACCCTTCCGTCAGCAAGCCGGATCGTCCGCTGGGCATACTCACCTATATGGGGGTCATGCGTCACGATGATAACTGTCTTTCCCTTCTGGTGCAGGTCGCAGAGGATCTGCATGATCTGGAGACCGGTCTTGCTGTCAAGGTTCCCGGTGGGCTCATCGCAGAGAAGGATCTTTGGATCGTTGACCAGTGCCCGTGCAATGGCCACGCGCTGCTGCTGCCCGCCGGAAAGCTGGTTGGGCCGGTGGGCGCCCATATCTGGATCGATGCCCACCGCACGGAGATAGTCGGCAGCCCGTCCTGTCGTGTCCCGTTTTTTATACCTGAGGATGAGCGGGTACTCCACGTTCTCATATGCAGAAAGAAGGGGGATGAGGTAAAATTTCTGGAAGACATACCCTATAATATCCCGGCGCATATGGGTCCGTTCGAGGCTTGACATCTTTGCCACATTTTCACCGGCGATATAAAGTTCCCCGGAGGTCGGGACATCGAGGATGCCCAGCTGGTTCATCATGGTTGATTTGCCCGAACCGGACGGCCCCATGATCGCCACAAACTCTCCCTCCGCTATATCAATAGATACGTGATCGAGCGCAGTAAAGTCACCACTCTCCAGATGGTACGTTTTTGTGACCTCAGTAAGCCGGATAAGTGGCATATCGCTCATATGCGACACCAGGTCACTGCTTCCTGAATTTGGCAAGGATCCATTTCCTCTTGACGTAGAGTACAATTGCAGCGATAAGGACGATAGCACCGATAATGACCGGGTAGAATGAACTCAGGCCACCACCACGACCACCGCCAAAGCCAAGAAGGCCGCCACCACCGCGGGCTCCTGCGTAACCCCCTGCTGAGCCCGCAGTCGCGCCTGTCACACCAGTAGCTCCTGTAGTACCTGAACCGGATCCACTGCTCCGCGAGCTGGTCACTAACGAACTGGCAAGGGACCGCAGATCAACCGTCTGGACCGTGGATAACGTGTTGCCATTGTCATCCTTCCACGTGGTTGTGATCGGGATGGCCGAGAGGTCGGAGGCGGTAAAGGTGAGCGTGAAACTGGAAAAGTCGTTGGACGTAAGGGACCCTACCGCATAGGTTGAATAAGGTTCAACCGGAGTTGCCGGTGCCCCGACAGATACTACCATGCCATTTGCATCTGTAATCCCCGTGTTGGTCACATCACCGGTCAGCTGGTACGCCCCATCCGACACGGTGAGTGCAAGATCGTTTATGTCAGTTGATGCTGCAGTTTTGCTCGGACCGATATCGAGCGGCAAGACCACGGTATCCGTGTGCGGGTTCTGGATATTCTGCCCGTTGCTGTACTGGATGCTGAAGGTTACGTTTGACCCGTCCTGGTACGGCGTAACGGCAAACGGTACATTCACCGATGTGCCGCCGGGGATCGAGGCAATGAAGGACTGGAGAGGAGAGATCCCAAAACCGGTGCCCGACGGAATTATTTCGACATTGCTGATGGCACCGACCCGGGGGTTGGTGATGGTTAGGTTAACATTGTCCGTGTTGTCGAGAGCAAAATTATCCGGTCTCAGGGAAATCACTTCCTGGATCGGTGTTGAAGCAACCTGGACCTCGATGGGGTAGATGATACTTCCGGAAGTCTGGGAAGCCACGGAAAAGACAGGGTAGTATATTCCCTCGGGAGGTTTTGCAACAACCTGGAAAGTATAGGTCATTGTATTTCCGGGCCCGAGATAGGTCTGGACTTGATAGGGATTTAGGGTTTCATCGGGAATGTAAACATTCTGGGAGTTGAGGATGTCTGCATGTTCAAATGGTACATCCTGGGTACCGGTGTTTGTCAACTGAACGGTAATTATTCCCTGGTCCCCGGGATAGAATTCCTGGGGGTCAACCGTAACAGAACTCACATAGACCTGCGACAGGGCCTGTTCTGCCGATACAGTCGTTGATGCACTTACGGAACTTGTTCCGGAAGTACTGCCGGTACTTGTCGAACCCGACGTGCTGCCTGCCGCACTCGCAGCGCCAACCATCAAACAAATCATCAGTATTCCGATGAGAGCGGTATGAATCTTCATAATCCTCCATTTTTTCTTTGTAAGGGAACCCACATGACCGGGGATAGCACACTCAAAACTATACCATTTTGTACATTTAAGACTGTGCCATGCTTGGCCCGGGCGGCCTTATGTAATGTATATTTTACTTATTGTAATTTAATTAATACTGGAGGTTATAAAAAAGTTTCTCTGGAGGCAATGAAGTGGCCACATACCACGACGAAAGAAAATACCTGATACCATGTACACAGAAAAATACCCTTACAGGCGCGCACCATTCTTGGACTATACCCAATGTGTCAACGTACCGGCCGCTAACGTCAGAATGCAGAACACGACAAGCGCAGCATAGTATATGACCGGTGCTTTCATGGTGAGGACCCTGTAAAACCTGTCTGAGGAAGTATTGCCCTTCGCTCCACTTAATGTAATATAAATTGGACATTTTGTAACTTATACTTTATTATCTGGGCATCTGACTATTTCTCAACTGTTGAAGAGAAAAGGTAGGAAGTACCGTATAGCAGGAATGATTGGATTGTCCCGGAGATCAGTCAGCGTTCGATCAAACACGTGAGAAACGTCGCGATGGTAGTGAACCGGAAAGATGCATTCGCATCGTCAAAGAAAGAGAAAGACAGGGAAGGCTTAAAAAAGTTCAGGCTGGTCTTGGAGAGATCAGGATTCCGGCACCATCCAAAACCACGCGGATTTCCGGCATATCAGTCGATATCGACGGTCCGTATGCCTTCTTCATAGGTGAATACCTCTTCGATGTTCACCTTAAAATAACGTGAAATCCTGAAGGCAAGATCAAGGGACGGCACATACTTCCCTTTCTCAATGGCAAGGATCGTCTGCCGGGTTACCCCAATCGCCTGAGCAAGATCCTCCTGAGTGAGATCCTGCATCGCACGGTACACCTTGATCTTATTCTTCATCGGTCTCCCAGTCCCCAAACTTTCGTGCATAGTAGATCCTGAACCCGACATACAGGAAGATCATGAGGCAGAGAAGCCCCAACTGAATATATCCAATCGTTTTCAGCGACATTAACTCCGGAGGTACAATGTCATTCTCGCGAGTCAGCCAGAATGCCCGGGAAAAACGGGGCATATAAAGAAGGTTCATCACCGCCATGATCGAAAAAGCGCAGAAACACACCCAGAACACCTGGAGTGTTCTCATGGCCGCCTTCTCGGTGATCCTCGCACTCCGTTCATCTTCAATAAAATCATCCACCTTGCGATATGCGAGGTAAAGAAGAATTACCCCGATCACAAAGGCGATCATAAAAAGGACCGGGGTGAAGTTTTCAACTGAATACCCGAAGATCACAAGGAGCACAAGTGCGACAACACCGATCATCAGATAGAAGATGTTTTTTTTCATGGTGTTCCTATTCTATGCATTTTACACCTGCCGTGATATAAATATCGGCCTTCCGCCACAAAATTTGCAGATCCGACCACATTTTCGGCTGATTGTGAGGGTAAAAAGGTTCTTATTGACTGATTTACCATGAATTTTATGGATAATACGACGTCCACTCCCGGCATTCTGCGGCTTGCATCTGCGGTCATCCTTGGAATCATCGTTGGGTTCATTCTCTTTTTGATTGTAGCGCTGTTTATCGGCATGTTCAATAACTGGATGGGCATGGATATTCCGGTCGGGACGGATATTGCAGAAAATATCCTCAGCGCTGTCCTGCTTGTCATCTTTGTTATCGGTTCTATCGCTGGTTTTTGCTGGAAGGTCTGGACTACCCCGCCAACAGAAGAGGAAGAAGAGGCTCCGGTTCCTTAAAAACCGGCGGCCCGTCTTTTTGTCTGCAGCCGACATGAGAGAAGGATCCCGCGATCCCTTGTGTACCGGAGAGGTTGGAGTTCAGCATTTTTTACCAGATGTGCATTACGGCAGGGTTCTCTTATTATCTAGTACACTCAGATTCCCTCTGGCAGGGCATACTGAAAGGGAATCTCCGGAATTTAAGGTGCTTACAACACCCGGATCACCAGAAGGGTGATATCATCTGACGGGGGTACGGGGCCGGTAAATGCCCGGATCCCCGATATGATTCTCTCCCTCACACTGCCTGCCGGGAGGTTACGGCACTCCTGCACGATTCGAACCAGCCGATCCTCCCCGAATGCCGCATACCCGGCGTCGAATGCTTCCGTCACGCCATCGGTGTACAGTATCACAAGATCCCCGGGCAATAGCGACACGTGCTCCGGCGCATTCTCCATTGTGGGAAGGACACCCATCGCCACCCCGCCTTCCCGTAAGAATAAGATCTCTCCGCTTTCTCCCCGGATAATGAGTGGCGGGTTATGGCCAGCGTTGATGCAGGTAATGGTCAGATGTGCGGGATCCAGGAGCGCCGTAAACACCGTGACAAACATGCTTGACGGTGCATTCTGCGTGATCATCCGGTTTGCAGTACCGAGCGATTTTAAGAGGTCAGTCGTACCCTCGAGACCAGCCCGGAGCAGTGTCCGGGACATCGCCATGAAGAGCGCAGCGCTGACTCCTTTTCCGGAGACATCGGCAATCACAAACGCCCACTTTCCATCTCCGGCAGGAATAATGTCATAAAAGTCCCCGCCTACTTCCATGGCCGGGATCATCATAGCAGAGATGTCAAAACCGGGAATCTCCGGCATTTTTTCGGGCAGGAAGCTGGTCTGGATGGACCGTGCAATCTCCAGTTCCTTTGAGTAGCGTTCCTTTTCAGCAGTTGTCCTTCTGAGATTTTCGATGTTCTCCCTGAGCGCTTCGGCCATGGAATTGAACGAACGGGCAAGGTCCTCGAACTCATCCCCTGACCGGATCTCCACCCGGAAATTCAGGTTACCGCCCCCAAGGGCTGCCGCCCCTTCTTTGAGACGTTGGACCGGGCGGGTGATCACTCTGCTGAGTTCTACTGATACGAGGAGAACGAAGAGCAGGATCGCCACAAAGAGGAGAGCAAAGACCTCCTCGAGCCAATCTGTCTGGGCCGTTATGTGCGTCCCGGTGTCCTGGGTTGCGTCCACTATCCTGCCGGTAAATGCATCAACCGGCTGCGTGATCTGGCTGACCGGGAGCGAGATTGCAAGGCTCCAGTTCAACGATCTGACCGGTGCGTAGGCAACATACATCTCCGTGCCGTTGAACAGGACTGTTCCGATGCCGGTCATTCCGGCAGTCATATTTGTGGCAACAGCACGGAGATCGGAGGCATTTCCTGAGAAGGCATTTTCCTTGTTAAACGGCTCGTTCCAGGTCAGGTTCCCGACGGACTGACCGGGACGGCTGATAACATCCCCATCCTTGTTGATGAGCACGGCATACGCATTTTCACCAAGAGACTTACCGATGAAATTCTCGTTGATGGTTGTTGTTGAAACATCGGTGGCTATAACCCATGTGCCATAATCAGGACTGGGAACAGCCTCTGAACAGGTCATGACCAGGCCATGGTTGTCCGCATCGACATACGGGACATCTGACCAGATGATATCCTTTTCTGCTTCCGCCTCCACGAACCACTGGCGGACCCTCGGATCATATCCTGCAGGGAAGTTTCCTTCTCCGGGGTAGAAGAGCATCATTCCCGAATCGGTAGCAACGTAAACACTGGTCAGATCCCCATCGGAAGTATATATTGCTTTAAGCTCATCAGCAAGTCCTGCAAGGGTGCGGGCCTCGTCCGATCCCGGGGTCGCCGTTGCCCCGGGCGCAAAGAAGAGTACCGCTCCGGCCTTTGGATTGGAGGGGGGGGCAGTCGCCGGGTAGACCGGGGTTGAGGGGACGACCGGGGAGTTGCGCTGGAGCTCGGCGGTCTGTGCATCAAGGATCTCCATCTCCGCATCAGTGTCTTTAAAAAGTGCATCCGTGAAATTTGCCTGGTCGGCAGATATGCGGACAAGGTACGCCTCTCCCAGAGAGAGAAGGGCAATAGAGCTGTCGTTGACGACTCCTTTACCCAGTGCCTCGCTGCTCCCCTGGGCGTATGACCCGACATTGGTAATTGCCGAGAACGCAAAATAGCCCGTGAGGGAGAGTGCCACCAAGGAGAGTGCCAAAAAGAGGATCAGGATCTTCGCCCTGACAGAGAGCGCGATTCTCGGGGATGCGGAGGATTTCATAGGGCTGCAGTCGGCGTGGATTGCCGTATGTGTTCATGAATGTTGTTATCAGTAAAAAGCCCATCTCTTTTTTCTCCTGCCGGCCGGTCAGGGATTGCTAGGCCGGTGAAAGGGAGGGATCACAACACCGTGGTAAAAAGGGGCAGGTGCCGGGGGGTCTGCACCCTTATACGTTCACATTCAGCAGGACCCTGATCACAAGGCCAATCACAAAGGAGATTGCCGCAATCCCAAGGCTGATGGCGGCCATCTCGGCAAAGCGTTTCCAGAAAGGCAGATCCTTTGCCACAGAGATGTAGAACGTGAAAACAAAGATGACGAGAACCGCCCCCACAAGGGTAAAGACAAGCGCAACATACGGACTTGTCAGGAGAAGGAAGGGAAGGATCAGCAGGGCAACGGTTACAATATATGTCATCCCGGTATAGAATGCAGCCTTCTTCGGGTTTGTGCCGGTCGTCTCATCAGACCGCTGCGAGAGATATTCGGAGGCAGCCATGGACAGCGATGCGGCAACACCGGTGATCAGGCCGGCCACCGCAATGATCCGGGAATCCTGAATCGCAAAAGTCAGGCCGGCAAGGGTGCCGGTGAACTCCACGAGTGCATCATTGAGGCCGAGCACAACGGAGCCGACATATTTCAGCCGTTCCTCATCGATCAGATTGATAAGCTCCTGTTCATGCTTTGCTTCGTTTGAAAGCATAGACGGCAGCTCAGGGATCTCGGCAAGGAGCGCCGGATCGCCGATCTGCGCCTCCTGCTCCACGCTCTCCATCAGCTTGATCGCAAAGGTCATCCCGAGCAGGCGGGCGATGAGATAGTAATACCAGACCCGGAGAAGATTGGGAGCGACATCCCGGCCCGTATACTGCTTCCAGATGTTGTAGTGCTGGACCTCTTCCCCGGCAATCCGGGTCAGGACTTCGCGGTTGTGGGAGTCCGGGGTTACCTGTGCGATTCTTTCGTAGATGAGATGTTCAGTGATCTCGTTTCTCTGGAGCGCGGCAATCTTTCTGAGTGATTCATCGGTCAGCTGCATCCTATCCCTCGCAGGCAGTCGTGCGGTTCTGCCACCCGGGGGTCATAACGGCATCAGGCCCGGATCGGCAGAACGTCCCGGATGTTTTGCCATCTCTGCTCTCCCCGCACTGCCCTACAGATGTCTTCCTGAATTGTATGAGAGAGCCGGGGTATAAGCAAATCGGCCGGTTCCCTGTTCTCCCGGAATGACGGGGCATGAGAAATCGTTGCTGAGATGAAGATCCCCGGGGATCTATGCCGGCGGGATCCTTTAAAATAAGGATGATATCAGGTAAACAAGCCTGACCAACCGCAGTACTCTGTGCGGCCAACGAAAGGCATGAATGCCGGTTACGGTTCTTTGTCCAGTTTCTTTTTGATCTCCCGGATACTATTGAGCATCTCCTCGGAGTAGGGGGTGAACCGGTAGCTCATGTTGTTCTCGATCTGCCAGAACCCAATCTTCTCATCATAGTGCCCGATGATATAACAGATGATGATATAAAACGGCACTGCGAGGGCAATGACCATAGGCAGGGTGAGGCCCAATTGAATGTAGAAAAAGTCCTCGAAAAGTTTGGCGTTTGCCGTGATGATCCCAAAATTCAAAAGGATCTGGGTCCACGAGGTTCCTCGTGTGTACCGCTGCTTGAATAACGCAAAACTGTAGAGCAGTCCCTTATGTTCTGTCATAGAGAGATCTTTTCATCTTGATGGGGAAATCTTTTCTCCATTTCCCCGTTTTATCCGGATCCTGCCGTCGTTAAAGTCACGGGAAAAAAAGACGATGCCGGGGGATGCTATTCCAGCACCGCGAGCAGGTTTTCGCAGGGGGCCGGAACCGTAACTCCCATGACACCGGGATGCAGTATAAAGATCTCTTCGCGGGCACGCCGTCGCACCTGTTTCTTGGTGAGCCTTATCTGGTCCTCCTGCTCTTCCCCGCAGAGGTCCAGGATGGCAGACCGGCGCGAGGTAACCGCGATGTTGAAGGCGGCATTCACGTCCGCATGGGCGACAAAGCCGCAGTGCGGGCATTCAAATCTTTTCCTGCTCCGCCGCCCGATACTCCCGCACCGGCTGCACCGCTTCGAGGTATATGCGGGGTTCACGTAGAGGACGGGAATGCCCCGTTTTTCTGCCATTTTTTCCACGAGGCGCTGGAGTGAAAAGAACGATCCGTTCCCGAACGAGAACTCGGTAAAACCGCCAGCATCGTGGGAGTGCGAGTAACGGCTGGAGAAGAGTTTTTCAAATTTGATGCCCGACCCGAGCGATTCCGCGAAGGATACGATCTGCCGGGAGATTTTGTTTAATGCTGCCTTGAACGCCTTGCGCTCACGGCTTTTTACTTTCTTGAGTTTCCAGAGTTTTCCTTCCCTGTAGAGTTTCGTGCAGTTTTTGATGGAGTTGCTGCGGACATAGTGTACGTTTTTTCCCAGTTTCAGGACTTTCCCGCTGTCCGGTTCAGCGGCGACAGCCGCGTGGCCGGTCGTGTTGAGGTCAACACCGATCCAGCGGGCAGGTGCGTATGTGGTCAAATGAACTTCAATCACCTTTCCCTACCCAAGTTCGCCTGCGGTACAAACTGTCATTACACGATATGTGCTGCTCTGGTTCCTTTTCCTCCTTTCTCTATTCGTGATTATGCACGCTTTTTTTTTATATCTTGTGGTCAAATGGCCCGGATTTGAAAAAGAGATGATAAATCATGCTAAATTATGTATGTGGGGAATATTTTCAGGGGATTCGGTGGAGTTTCCGTCGTGACAGGGATCTCTATGGGATACGGTGATCTCCTGTCTGCCCAATAGATCCGGCCGCGAGCCGGTCAACAGGTCGGGGGACCCCACGGGCCGGACTTTTCCCGAAATATTTACGAAGCGTGCCGGTCATTTTTACAAAAGCTCGATAACCTTACCAGACATTATCCGGAAAATCCACGAACCTTGCCGAACTTTTTTACAAAAGCTCGATAATGTTACCGGAATTTTTCCGGAACATCCGGCAGATCGTCCGGGTGATTCAGACGATACAATGCACATCCGGATACCTATTTTTTCATAAAAAGTCTGGCAACCTCACCGGACTTTTTTGAGAAAGTTCAACAACGTTTCCGTACTTTTTTCAAAAAGTCCGGTTACCGGGTCGAACTTTTTCCGAAATTCTCAGCCCTGGACCTGAACATTATTCGAAATCTTCCGCTGCCTGAGCCGCTCTTTTTCCGGAATCCTCAGCCAATGAGCCAAGCAGCATGTTTCTGGCTTTGGCCGATCCGTAAGATGGGGGCTGATATCCCCATACCCCCACAAGCGAGGAGTTCCGCCGCCCCCGGCGGGGCACCTCCCCGCGGCGGATCAAATGAGAGAAAACAACACTTTGCCCGGCAAGGGTCCGGCAGGAAGCCCAAACGACTCCGAGCGTTGTGAGGAGGGGGGAGGAATCGTAATGTGATCCTTCTCATGATTCTCCCCAAAATACGCCCGTAAAACCGTCCGATTCCATAGGAGGAAAATCTAACTGATTATTTTGCCCCATTTGCCAAAATAAGCCCAAATTAAGCACCGTATAATGCCCGTAAACAAGCCTTAGCGGCTGTTTTTCAGCCTTTTATTTCGGGATCGAACAAATGCCCGTTTCCCTGGTGATCGGCCCGAAAACCGCGTTTATGTGAACCTTTTAATTCGCCCGATTGCCAAAATAAGGCTGATTCAGGCTTATTTTGAAACGGAGCCCCATACGGGCTCCGATTGGATCCAGAAAAGGTGAATCCGGGTTCAATTCGGGCCCGGATGAGCGTAGCCCGGATCAGGTAAATCGGGGATGTCGCCCCCTCCCTCACACCATCAGCACATACGCTGCAAGCGAGAGGAAGAACGCCAGAAGCAGCATCGCCAGCGAGAGCGGTGCCACGAAGATCAGCATCGCGTTTACGGTGCTTGCAAGCTGCGAGATCCGGTTGGATCCAAAGACAACCACGTGTTCGCACTGCGCCGTGGTTGCCGCACACTCGGCCGGCCCGAGATCATCGATGGCGGCCTGCACGGTACGCAGGACCGCAGGAAGAAACGTTTCTACCGGTATCTCCATGCCGACCGGGTTTTTACCGGTGATCGTATTGACTACGTGCGAATCGGTCGTCATCACTTCCGCTGCATCGACAAGGGTAAGGATCTTCTCAAGCAGGACCTCGCGGACACCGGAGGCCATGTTGTTGCCGTCGAAGAGCACGTAGCCGGTTTTCTGGCCGCACGTCTCAACGACCATCACCTGCACGCCGAGATCGCCGAATCCCTGCTCGCGGGAATAGGGAAGGTGCTCGCGGGCATAGCCGACCGAGAATGCATGGAGCTCCGCCTTATTGGCGGCCTCCATTACCTGGATCGCACCGCGCTGGTACTCCATCGCGGTCAGGGTTGCCGGGAGCACCGCGGAGGAAAGATCAGTCATGCAGTTGTGCGCATCAACAAACGCCACGTGCGGGAACCAGCGATGACCCTCGGCCATGATCGCCATTCCGATGGAGTAATCGAGGTCCTCGGTCATCTGGGGTGACCGGGTCGAAACCATCAGGATGGAATCGCCAAACCGCTGGTACAGGATCCGGACTGTGCCGCAGGAGAGCCGGGAGGACGGTGTTGCACCCTGTCCATAGATACGGTCCGTTCTGGAACGCTCAATTGCACCGATCACTTTTTGGATCTCGCTCTCGGAGACCAGATTAAAGTCGTGCGATGCGCAGCCATGGGGGACCATCGTTTCTTCCTCCATCTTGTCATGAATGACCCGGGGCAGGTTGCCGCCCCCGATCTCGCCCATCGGGCCGGGGTGAAGGTTGGGGACGGTAAAGAGGAGGGCGGTCTTCTTTTGCCGGCGGAAGAAGAGGCAGACCTGCGGCACGAAGATCTCCTCCCCGATCTCGCGGAAGAAGTTCTCCATGCCCTTTGAACCGTCCGTCATGTTGGCGATAAATGCATTGACAAACGCGAGTCCCCGTATGTGGAACGCGCGGTAGAGCGGGCGCTCGATCAGCCAGATGAGGATCGCAAAACCGAGACCGAAGACGATATGGAGGACGATGGCGAAGAATGCCCATTCCGGCGAGAAGAGAAAGAACCCGGCAATAACGCCGACACCACTCTGGGTAACGGCCGGCAGGATCATCCGGGGCAGGCGGTAATCCGAGATCGCGACAAGCACAAAGAGGCGAAGACCGAAGACAAAGCCAAGGGAGATCCCGTAAAAGAGCGGGAGGAACCGGATCCCCCGGCAAGCGAGGCGAAGGTGATGATGACCGCAAAGACCGTGCAGGCAAGGGCAAGGAGTGCCGAACGGTTCCAGGTCATCGTCTTGCCGGAATACTCGATGATCGGTTTTGTGAAAAGAAAAGCGGCAATAGCCGGGATGGTAAAGGCAAGCGTACCCGAGAACGGGAGGTAGACCCAGGCACGGGCGCTCGCGCCATCGATGATAAGGCCGAGGAGAATGAGGATAAGGAGCGAGACCGGCCATGATGGCGCCGTGAAGAGATATTTTGTGAGCTGCCCAAGCTTGACGTCGCCTGCAATCGCCATCAGGCAAAACCCCCGAATATCAGTCCGGACCGATCGGTTCCCGCCCAACTCACCATCTTACCCCACTGGCGGCACCGGTTCAAGGGTGTCGAAGTTTTTCCGGTACCGTTCAAGCATCTGCGTCCAGGTGGGCAGGTGCGTCTGGCAGCCGGCATGCTCTACAACATAGGACGCGGTGACCGTCCCGACTTTGCAGCAGGTCAGGGGCGCATAGCCCCGGACGTACGCGGAGAGGAACCCGGCCCGGTACCGAGTCCCCTGCGCCGGTTGGGTCGCAGAGCGTGACCGTGACAGCCGGGATGAAATGCTCTTTACCCCCCCGATAGAGCATACTCCCGTCACCGCTCATCGTGAAGATCGCCATCGTGACCTGGTGTATAAGTTCCTCTTTTGTCACCCCAAGCGTCGTACACATCTGCTGCACCTCGTGCTGGTTGGCAAACAATATGTCGGTATTAGCGATAATGGATTCGAGCTGCTCCTTTGTGTACCAGAAGACATCCTGCCCCGGGTCAAACGAGACAAATTCGCTCTTCTGCGCCACCCGGCAGTTAAACTCGGGATCTGCTGTCGCCATGTGAACGAAAGGCAGCGCCGGGGCTTCCGCAGTCGCAAAAGCCCTTGAGGCTCCCCATTCAAAGAACGTCATCTGGCTGCCCGCTTCATCGGTGAACATGAACGCGGTCGGCGTATGGGTCCCGGGTACTTCGAAAAACTGCCGGTGGATGCCTGCCGTATCCATCCATTTCTCGTAGTCGCTCCCGGGAAAATCGTCTCCGACACAGGAATGGAGTGTAACCGCTTCACCAAGGGTTGCTATCCCTGCCGCGATATTGGCTGCTCCGCCGCCGAAAAAAACCTGCCGGTCGGTGATATGGGTGGACTGGTTCGGTTCTGGGAGGTGGTGAACCTTTGAGATGTGATCGACCGCGGTGTGGCCGACAACGTGGATCATAGTTCTTCCACATCCAGCAGTTTTAAGGGGATCTCGTGGAGTGCTTTCCCGATCACCGACTTTGCAATCCGGCCGGCGTGCTCCTTTGACTCGGCCCGGAATACTTTCATCTCAAGAACCAGCCCCACGAGCGCAGTATCGGCAACCACAATGGCGCTTGAGAGTTCCTGGTCGCAGAACGGGCAGGCGAGCATGCCTGCCTCGACCTCGACAAACTTTGCAGAGGGGTTGAGCCGTTTTCCCGCCTCGCTGATTGCAATCCCGATCGCATCGTCAAGTGACTTTGCATCCTTGATGTACCACGCTGATTCAAGTGTCACCAGATAGTCCGGCATAGTTTTCTCCTCCCGAAAAATTCCTGCTCGCATTACCACGTATCGTGGTGGACGTGCTCCCCGATATCCATGCGTTCTGCACGACGGATCGGCTGCCTGCCATGCCCTGCCGCAAGGATCACAAGCGGCCGTACGTGCGGGGGCAGCCCGAGGATTTCCCTCACATCATCCTCGTCAAACGCCCCGGTCCAGCAGGTAGCAAGACCGCGTGCATGGGCGGCGAGCATCATGTACGTGCAGGCAATGGTTGCATCCTGTACCGCATAGAGGATGCCCCGTTCGCCGTACTGAGACATCGAACGCACGTAGTTGGCGCAGACCACGAAGAGCACGGGGGCTTTTCCAACATGTTCCTGCCCGAAGGCCGCCTCCGCAAGCGCGAGCCGTAGCTCGGCATCAGTTACTACCACGACATCCCATGCCTCAAGGTTGCCGGCACTCGGCACCGTACCGGCACAGGACATGATGTACGTAATCTCATCTTCGGAAAGCGGGGTCTCCTCGTATTCCCGCACCGAAGACCGGGCCGAAAGGAACCCCAGAAAATCAGAGGAGTCCATGTTCGGAGAGTACCTGCCATGCATTCTGCGCCGGGGTGGTCGACGCGCTGATGGCCGCGGCAAGCTTCTCTGCGGCCTGCTCGGGCTGGTTGCTCTCGACAAGAGAGATCGCTTCATTCAAGGCATTTATCGCCTTTTCGAACTCTCTCTCACCTGTGCTCTTTGCAGCAAAGGCCACCTCGCTCCTGACCTGCTCCATGAGGAGAAGAAGCATTTTTCTGCCACCGCTTTTTTGCGTGTCAGGAAAACCGGTAAGCGCCGAGCAGAGCTGGGAGACGACAATCAGTTCGGATTTCGCCCGTTCTCCAAACTGGTAACTTTTCACTGCGGTTGGAAGATCCATACTCACCATAGTCGCTGGAGATAAATGATAATTATGATTCAAACGCTTTCCGATAAAAACCAGAGTTCTTCACTGATTTCCTGAAACAGTTAAAAAATGGCCATTACGGAGCAGGACCCTGCCCCCGTCATATTCCGCTGATCACAGCGGCGGATAGTATCGGTATTACCGCGCGGCCTTCGCCTTTGCGCCCAGCATGGAGACTTTCGCCCGGCGCATGCGCCTGCGGATGAGCGGACTTGCCGTGGACTCATTCATGCCCGAGCCGCCGGACCGGTCGCCACCGCGCCGTCCACCCCGTCCTCCTCGTCCACCACGCCGTGCGCCGCCCCG
Organism: uncultured Methanoregulaceae archaeon; assembly: GCA_963717525.1. Classification (GTDB taxonomy): domain Archaea; phylum Halobacteriota; class Methanomicrobia; order Methanomicrobiales; family Methanospirillaceae; genus Methanoregula. The sequence continues at coordinate 459,045 of OY970343.1, read as the reverse complement.
GCCACCGCGCTGCTCCTCGGCCGCAGCCTGATCGATCTTCTTTAAATTGACGCTGGACCTGAATCTCTGGTTGGGTCCCGGGCTCTTGCGCTCGCCTTCTTTTTTGGGGACGAGCCGGATCTGGCCCTTGACACCTTTAACCTGTGACCAGAGGGTTGTACCTGTCTTACCCATATGCTAAAACTCCTTATTCAATTCTGCCGTGCGGCTGATAAAGGTTGGGGGAGAGATGTACCCCTCCTCTGAAAATGCTATCCCGATTTGGGTTTTCTCGCGTCCACACAGATGTTATACGCCAGCTGGGGAACCCGGCGCTCGATAAAAGGCTCCATCCGCTGCGCGAGGTTGAAGAGCGGATCGACCATGTCGATGTGGGCAAACGAGCACCAGTTAACCTTCACATCGCAGAACCCGGCCTCGCTAAAGAGTTGATACATCTCACCCTCGTCATAGTAACGCTCGCCAAAATCCTTCATAACCACATGCGGGATCCGGATCTTTTCGCTCACCCTGTAGATAACCGGAATACCGCTGGTCAGCAGTTTCTTCCCGAGCGTGCAGATTGAGATCGCACCGCCCGGGCGCAGCACCCGATATGCCTCCTTGAGCATGGCCTGCGGATCGCGCACATAACTGAAGACAAGGAGACTGGAGATAGCATCAAACGTGTTATCGCTAAACGGGATGGACTCCCCGGTCCCGAGGGTAAAATCAGAGCATCCGCACCGGACGCGTGCCCTCTCGATCATATTCCTGCTCAGGTCGATACCAACAGCCGTCCCCCCGTGACGGAGATACTTTTCGACAAAGAGGCCGGTGCCGCAGCCGATATCAAGAAGTACGCCACCCGTGGGGAGGGCTTCCATCACGTGGCTGCTGATGCGCGTATGGTAAGACCTGCCGCGGGGATGGTCGTAGTGAAGATCGTATACATCCGCAATATCATCGTAGTGCTGCTGAATTTTCTCCCGTCTGGCGAGGGTCATGGAAATATCTCCTTTATTCCTGTTGCAAAGGAGTCGATCTGGACAAATTCGTTGTTTGCATGCCCAAGACGGGCGTCTGTATCGGCAAGGGCGGTTGCAAGCAGAGGGTGGTTGTACTCCCGCAGGGCAACCGTCCGGATCTCAGAGAGGACCTCCCGGCCCGAGAGACCATAATCGATCATCAGGGACTCAAGCTGGCGGATGCCCCCTTTAAGGTCCCCTTCCTTGATCAGGCTGATTGCCGAGCCGGCAACTGTTCCGGTCTCTGACTGCGACATCTTCACAAGGTTGTTGCAGGAGCCGGCTTGGTAAGCGGCCTGGAGCATCAGGATCCCCCGGCGCATGTCTCCCTGCGCTGCCTCTGCGATCAGTTCGAGGTCATCGTTTGTACAGGTGAACCGCGTGCCCTGCTCCTCCCGTTTCCGGATCGCAGAAAATCGTGCGATAAGCACCCTGGAAGGAAGCGGCGCAAAGAACAGCGGCAGGCAGCGCGAGCTGATCGCAGGGATGATCGCGCTCTGGTTGGTGGTAGAAAAGACGAAACGGCAGGTACGGCTGTACTGTTCCATGATCCGGCGAAGCCCCTGCTGGGCCTCGCGGGTGAGAGCATGCGCGTCTTCAAAGACCATCAGCTTGAAATCGGCATCAAGCGGGCGCATCGAGGCATACCATTTCAGGATATACTTGAAGTTCACAATCAGGCTCTGGCCCTTCTGGTACAGGTGGGCATACCGCTCATCTTCCTCAAGCAGTTTCTTTCCCTGCGAGAAGAGGTCTGCCGTCTGGAAGATCGAAGTATTACCCTCCCAGTTCGCACCATACAGTTGCTCGGCAAAGCACCGTATCGCTGCGCTTTTGCCGGTCCCGTGCGGGCCGGCAAGCATCAGGTGTGGGATGGTACCCGAGGCCGCGCAGGACGACAGGAGTCCGATGACCTGGTCCTGCCCCGCAATATCATCGAGCCGCTCCGGGCGGTAGCGTTCAGTCCAGAGCATGACACAACCTCGCTGCCATCTCGTCCCGCGCTTCCCTGAGGAAAGCAGGATTATCCAGCGTCGCAATCAGATCGCGGCACTCTTCATCGGTGATCGATGCGCAGGCTTCGGCAATAAGCGGCAGGGCCCGGGTCACGTCATCCACGATGGTCAGGGTAGCGGTCTTTGCGGTGCGGGAGAGGGGATTGAGATCGATCGCGATCACTTTTTTTCCCATTGCGACCAGGACGCCGCACCGGTCGCCATCTTCGAGCGGGACCAGGACCACATCTGCAGCATACATTCCCTCTCGCCGGCAGAATGCCCGGTCGTGCGAGAGTGGAAGCAGGCGCTCCGCGTTCCCGGAAAAAACATCAACTCCCGCGTTCCGTAGCAGGGTTTCGATCTGCTGCACTCGTTCCGATGTACGGTGAAAGAGATTGACCTCGACAAGCGCACCGCTTACCTTCTGGAGCAGCGCGATCTTTTGTGCTGCGAGGACAGCAGTGTTGCCGTTCACCGAGATAACCGGATGCCGCGCAGTGCGGAGCAGGGCCGCCGCTGTCCTCGCAGCCCGGCGGGCGCTCTCACTGGTCTTTTCCCCAATCAGGTAATCGAATGCCTCGCCACGGCCATGGGAGATCAGACCCTCCCATGAGACGATGCCCGATCGTGCATTCTCTGCGAGATGCTCCCGGGTAACTAATGATTTGTACCTTGGGTGGTTTTTGGGGATCATGCGGCACTCTCCACCCGTACACCGGCATCTGCCATACCCATCCCGTATACCTCGCCGAAGGGACGAAGCGCATCGCAGGCACGCTCACCATAGGCAAATACCCCGTCGCCAAGCATGGTCATCGCAGCCGGAATACCCTGCCCGGTCGCATTCGGCAAGGACCCGCTGTACTGCGGGTGTTTCAAGTCCGCTTCCTGCCGAAAATTCCCTGCAGCAGGCAAAAAATTCCATAAAATTCTTTGGCTGCCTTTGGGGAAATGCCGCAGCCACTTGTGCCATCTGTGCGGGAGAGCCAAGCACATCCGGCGTGTGGATTGGGCCGAAACTGACGGCGCAGACCGGGGCGTCAAGATCGAAACTGCGGAGGATCGTGCCGTGGATGCCGGGGCCTGTCCGCACGACGCGCCCGCCTCCCTGGCATGCAGCAACATCCCCAAGGCCGGTACGGAAGATTACCTCGGTCTCGTGGGCAAGTTCTGCGATCGCATCTGCACCAAGATCGAGGGCCAGAAGCCTGTTGGTGGCCGAAAGCGTGGCGAGGAGCGCCGCGGCAGAGAGGCCGAAACCGGCGCCGATAGGGAGCCGGCAGACGGTCTCAACAGCAACAGTTACACCCAGACGGTCAAGCGCAAAAGAAAGGGGAGGGGATGTACGGGATATTTCCCGGGCCGTGCCTTCCGGTGACCGGACGCGCACAACTACGGATGAGTGGGGGGAAAGTCTCACGGTGGCGGTCACTCCCTCGTTTATCACGATGCCGGCACCAATGCTCCCCGTTGTTGCCGGATCATGTCCGTCAACCCTCCTGAAGTATCCGGAGATGTGGCCGGGACAGAACGCTGTCACGGATGCAGGTGTCATGGCAGTCTGGTACCTGTGATATCTGGTTGGACGTCGGCTCTTTTAGGAGTTATGTTCACGGGGGTATGCAACCCAGGCCCGGTCATGGACCACCGGTCTTTTTCATCCCGGACAGGGTTGCCTGCCAGATCCGGGCGGCAATCTCCTCCTTTGTTCCGGAGACCGGCATGCCTGTCTTTGTCTTCCCGGTCAGGATACGGTAGGAGCCGGTGGCCGTACCCATGCTTTTAGGAGTATTGGTAACGACTATCCAAACGCCGCGGTCAAGCAGCGCCTTTGCCTCCGGCAGGGGCGTTCTCCCAATCTTAAAGGCGACAACCTGCTTCACACCATGTTCAAGGACACTGTCGATCAGTTTCGGGAGCGGGGAGAGCGCGAGCGCGAGCGGTTTCCCGCTTTTTATCTTCCCTTCAACTTTTTTTGGGGCAAAATCCGAGATGGCCGCAGCGCTGATATAGAGGTCGGGACTCCGTTTTTTGAGATACGTGTTTACAGCCCTGCGCATATCCGCTGCAGTCTCCACTGGCACGTTCTCCACGCAGGGCAGGAAACTGTTGTGTACGACGGTGACATCGGCACCGAGCCGGTATGCTTCGAGCGCAAGCTCCTGCCCCATCTGCCCGCTGGACCGGGTGGTCAGCACCCGCACGTCATCCACCGGTTCGCGGCAGGCACCGCTCGTGACCAGTACCTTTTTCCCGGCAAGCGGACTGCCGAGGACGGCCCGCTCGCAGCGGAGGACGATCTCATCAATCCCGGCGATCTTTGCCTTCCCCTCTTCGACCTTCGGGCCCGCGAAGCCAACGCCCCACGATTTGAGGGTTTTGATGTTCCTCACCACCGCCGGGTGCCGGTACATGCTATGGTGCATCGCAGGTACTACGAGCACCGGCATCCCACTGCCAAGCGCAGTCGTGGCAAACGTCGTAACCGGCGTATCATCGATACCGCACGCGATCTTCCCGAGGGTATTTGCCGTGCAGGGCGCAACAAGAAGAAGCGAGGTGGTCCCGCCATCGCCACAGTATGTCACATGCTCAACAAGGCCCGAGAGCCGGGTGATCGTCTGCCTGCCACTCGCGTACGTGAGAGCATCGGGATGAATAATGCCCAGCGCCGCCGCGCTCATGACCGGCTGGACCCCTGCTCCTTTCCTGCGCAACGCATGGATGAGTTTCACGGTTTCGACAGCGGCGATGCTCCCGGTCACGCCGATCACGATCTCTTTTCCTGCGAGGGTCTGTACGGTCACGAGAGGGTCACATCCTGCACGACATGCCATGTGTGCGGGCGGTATTTCTTTACCTTATGTACCTGGATGGAGGCAGAAAAACCTGCGCCTTCAACCAGGTCCCGGATCGCTTCTGTCGCCTCGCCGATGCTGTGCACGTGGATAACGCTTCCTTCACCCACATGAGGGAAGACTAGAGGCAGTATGCTGACGGCGTCGAAATGCCCCATCACGACCCGGTCATAAAAGCCGGAGAGCAGGGTGCGGCAGTCCCCGCAGGATGCATTCACCCTGCCCGGTAAGACCGTTCTTTGCAATATTCTGCTCCAGGTACGCAAAGGCGACCGGGTTGATCTCCATTGCATGGACCTGTGCCCCGCTTCCCGCCATCGGGATGGTGAAGTAGCCGATGCCGGCAAACATATCCGCCACCCGCGCACCCGCATGGCCTTCGCGGACGAGCCGGGCCATCCTCACCTTCTCACCACGGTTGCCTTGTGCGAACATCACCTTGCGGGGATCAAGAGAGTAGGAATATCCGCCCTCCCGGTGACATACCTCCCCGACATGGCCCCACATGACCTCCGTGGCCGGGGTCCGGGTCACATCAGTGAGCGATTCGATCCAGAGCACGCCGCGCGGGCGCCGGAAGCGGACGATCCCCTCAACTTCCTGATCGGTGGGCCGGTTCCCGTGGATGACCGCCGCATCGCCAAGCATAAAATAGCCGCGGCCGCTGTATTCGTGACGTTCCGGGATCTCGCAATCGAACAGGAGACCCTCCCGGACCGGCACCCATGCGATCTCCCCGGTCACGTAGGGGTGCCGGGTCGTATCGACCCATGCAGCATTGCGGACCCCCGCAAGCTGATCCGTCCGGACTGCTCGTGCTCGCATAATGCCCCGGAATGTTACCTCATAACGACAAGGATGTCCCCGTCACGGAGCACCTGCACGTTCTCCCCGGCAACAATCGTCTGCCAGGGCTTTTTCGGGTATTCCTTTGTCACGCCGGTCTCCGGGTCGAGGATGCCCATCATCCCGCCAGCAATATACGCGACAAACGCCGGCTGCGCATTCCGCGCATTGCCAATCCTCCTGAGGATCTCATCCTCTTTTATTGAACGGCTCCTTCCCTCAGACAGGTCGAAAACCCGCACATGCCGGGAGTCCACCTGCTCCACTTCGGCGTAGACCCGGCCGAGTCTGACCACGTCATGCCGCTGGTACCGGGGCAGGCGGACAAGATACGTGATACGGAAAAGCTGTCGCCCGTTTTTCTCACCCACAAGTTTCGGGTGCGTTGTGTACCGTCCCCCAAACTGCGCCGTTATACCCTGAACGATCAAAAGGCCGATATGCTGTGAGCCGACGGTGATGTCAAGGCCATCCCTGCTCTCGGTCATATCGGAGATAAACGAGAGGCGCTCGCCCCCGGCAATAAGGGATTCCTCGATCTGGGTTGCAATGGCTGCTGCCGATTGCAGTTCAAACGGGCTTAAATCGCGTTGGTCCGCACGGACCTGCACGATCCCCTCGTAGTAACTACCGGTGATCCGGTTGCACCGGTCGCACTGCTCCTTGTGCCAGACCAGTTCGACCGTGCAGGTCTTCTCCATGGAAAGCCCGTACAGGGTACCGGTGATCGTGAGGTAGGCCCGGGACCGGTTGGGGCTGATATCCCGCACTTCCACGGCAATCGAGCGTTTCTTCACATTAGGGTGGAAGTGCACCGCACTCCGTGCAAGGTCGGGCGCGATCTCCGCCTGCTCACGTTCCGTATCCGTCCAGGTGTTCACCTGCTTTGTCGCACCGCAGCTGGGGCAGTGGGTACGTGCAACCCGCGTATCGCATGCGGCCCACGGGGTCTCTGCCGCACGGCATATCATACAGAGGCCGTCCGTCTCCGCAGGCCTGCCGCATTTCGGGCAGAACCGATCCCTGATCGTGGTCATAGCTGGTAGATCTGGGCATGCGGGACGCTGCCGACCATAATACAGTCCGCCCGGGCTATAAGTCCCAGTTTTACCGCAACGCCAACCGAGCGTTCTCCAATAAGATTGACGTTGTCGCCCCTGCTCAGGGCTTCGATGACTGCTGCTTCGTCCACGGGAGTGGTGCCGTAGAAATATTCAGATACGGTTACTTTGAGATCGCCGTCAGTTATGGTCATATTGAGCAGTTCGCGGTCGCAGACCGCAACCACGTCACCCGTTCCGGGCAACCGGTGGATTTTGAGATACATTGATCAGTTGTTTTGCCGAGCCACCAGATAAAAGATGGGAAGATACCCCGTTCTACAGCGTGATGCGGACGCCATAGACTTTCTCTATGGTCTCGCCGTGGATACGCCAGCAGTCCTCCTCGTTGATCACGCCCGATTCGAGGAGTTTCTTTGTGATCCGGGGGACGGATTTCGGGCCCGTCACAGCGCCGGGCCGCGAGTTTTCATCCATGAAATCGCTCTCCATGGTAAAGGGCCGGTGCTCACGCGCAAGGACCGGCACTGCCTCGTGACGGGCTACAAGCGAGGGGTGGAGCGGTGTCTCTGGTGAGCCGTAGTGCTTGACCACGCGTTCAACCGTCATACCTGCAACCCTGGCCATATCAACGATATCGGCACACGGCCCGCTCTCCGCGTGGATCTGGAGGGCGCACCGGTATCCAGCAGCAAGCCCGAGTGCATGGAACAGCACATCGTTTGACGCTGCAAGCACCTCGGAGCTTACCTCGTAATGCGGCCGCCCGCTCTTGAGCGCCACGGCCCGGCCATCCCTGACATAACCTGCAGCACATTCAAGGCCGCCTTTCATAACGCCGGCGGCATCTGCAAGGGGCATGCGTTCCGTAAGCCGGCTGATCTCCGCTGGGTGGATCCCAAGGACAGGGAACACCACAAGGCCCGTCTCCCGTATCAGCCCGGCAATACGAAGGGTTTCGTCAAAGACCTGTGCATAATCGGTGCCAGAGGCCGGTGTGATCCCAAGCGACCACGAGGGTTTTGAGACAAGGAAGATATGCGTCCCTCCCGCGTGCAGGAAATCCTTTGCTGCGTCAATCCCCCGCCCGTTCACCGGGTCGAAATGGATATGATCGTCAGTAATTGGAAAGAGTCGTGATCTCATGGCACTCGAGGATTCTCATAAGGGGGTAGCCATTCTCCGGCGCAAGAGCGGCCCGGCAGTACAAAAGCCCACCCGGGTCACGATCTCCACATCAAACATCAAACCGGAGAGTTCGCTGTACCCGAATACATTCTTTTGCATCAGCGTGCAGTTGAGCTTTACCGTGATTTCCTCGACAAAGGGCTGGAGGATCACGGCTTTTTCAATCGCCGACTCCACACTTGCCGCCGATTCCTGTGAAATGGGCGTTCCCACCCACTGGTGGTAGAGTGCCCCGAGCTTGATCCCGGCCTCGAAGATGGCCCGTTCGCGATCACTTGCATTGCCCGGATTCCTGTGACGGTCTCACGTGCGCTCACCTCATATCAGCTGGATAATGCCCTGCTTTGGCTCCATGGCCTCGCCATGCCGCAGGAGCATATCGATCCCTTCCCGCACCTTGTCCTGCCCAAAACCTTTGGCGGCGACCGCCTCGATCACCTGCTCGATGGCGGCGCGCCGGCCTTCCCCGCCGATGTCCCGGATCGCGTCTTTGATCACCCGGACAATGTCGCGCTTTTCCTTGGATATGCCGGTCGCCACCTTGTCAATATCAAAGTTACCGGTCTTTGCATCGTAGGCAATCTGGCGCAGGCACGCGTCCACGATATGGATCACACGCTCCGCGTCGCCCGCTTCTATCTTGTCCGAAAGCCGGATCCGGGCGCTTGCCTCCGCAAGCCGTACAAGCGCCTCGAGCTGGCGGGCGGTCACAGGCACCGGCTTGTTGGGCTCAGCAATCCCCCTGAGCTTGAGGTAGTAACCGACAAGCGCCTCCTTTGCCTCAGCCGAGAGGATCGGAAAACAGGTGCGCTTGGAGTACGCGACGTACTTCCTGAAAAGCGAGGGTTCGATATCCGGCATGACTGGCTTGAGCTGCTGGTCGATATACTCCTGCGTGACCCCGGGGATCGGCGTCTTTTTGTGCTGGACGATGAGCTCCCCGATGGCGTGCGCCTTGAGGATATGCTCGGCGATTGCCAGGTCCCGTTTCTGCTCCGGCTGGTCGGTCATGATGAAGATCAGGTCGAAACGGGAGAGGAGCGACGGGGGCATGTTGATCTGGTCGGCGATATCGCCATACATATCGAAACGCCCGTACTTCGGGTTGGCCGCGCCAAGAAGGGCGCACCGGGACTTGAGCGTCGCCGTTATGCCTGCCTTTGCAACACTGATAGTCTGCTGCTCCATCGCTTCATGAAGGGCGGACCGGTCCTCTTTTTGCATCTTATCCATCTCATCGACTGCGGCGACACCCATGTCAGCGAGTACCAGGGCTCCTGCCTCAAGCGTCCAGCGTCCTTCCCCAAACTCGTCCTTGACCGCGGTCGCCGTGAGGCCAGCTGATGTCGACGACTGTCCGCTCGTATAGATCGCGCGCGGCGAGCACTTCACGACGTAGCGCAACAGCTGGCTTTTTGCGATACCGGGATCACCTATCAGGAGCACGTGGATATCGCCCCGAAGATGCGTCCCGTCCGGCATCTCCTTGGCAATACCCCCGAAGAGCTGGAGAGTAATCGCTTCCTTGACATCCTCATTACCGTAAATCGTGGGGGCGATCGAGTGGGTACACATCCGGTAGATCATCGGGTCACAGGAAAGCTTCCTGATCTCATCCTCTGCCTTTTCGTCAATCTCAACCTCTTCGAACTCCTTTTCTGCGATCTCAATCGAATTGCATTCCAGAAAAATATCAAAGACCGTGCTTTTTTCGCCTCTCACGATCCGCTGCATGGACCGGAGAATGCCGTTGATGACGACCCGGTCTCCCGGCGCGACCATGCCCGTGAGATCGTCGGTCACATCGATATCAAGCGTCTGCGGCTGTTCGCCCCCCCGCAGCCCCTCGGGGGATTCCTGGACCCTGAGTTTCTGAGAGTCGACAAAGGTGGAGCGCTTGGGTACCAGATCCAGTTTCTTGAACGTGCAGCCATCTGTTGCGCAGCCATCCGGCTCGATGAACTTACCGTACTTCTGGATCTTTTTTGTGAAGTGGCCGGCCGGGCACTTGAAGACCGCTTCCACGATTCGTGGGCGCACTTCAGTAGTTTTCCGGAGAATGCCCTCGACAGAGACAAACATGTTGATATCATCGGACCGGATCTCACGGATGGCAGTCTTCCGGGGAAGGTTCGTGAACCGGATATTGACGCCCTTTGGCTCTTTACCGTCTTTTGCCCGGATCAGCTGGTTGTTTTTGATCGCGTCCCAGACATCCTCAAGCACCTTGCCGGGGTTCTCCAGCAGTTCATCGGCAAGGATGATGCCGGCCTTCCCGAACCGCTCGATCTGCCGGTAATCGATGAGAAGGGACCTTTTATGAGGGTAGAGACGCGAGATCTCGCCGAGTTCCTTCTTGTACCGGCTTTTTAAAAACCTGCCCCAGTCGTCGGTTCGATCGCCCTGGTGCAGTTCGGGTGCCTTTTCCATGGTTCGCCTCACCGCTTCCGGGTGCTTGCAAGAACAAACCGGGCGATCAACGCCTCTATCTGGATGTCGCTGCTTGCCCCCTCAGAGAGCCGGAAGTCGGTTTCCCCGAGGGCATCGATCAGTTCCACCTTGAGCGCCCGGTCCATCCTGCGTTTCACGAGCGCCCGGTAACACTGGTTGATCAGTTCGTTCGGGGCGATCCCCCGCTCGCGCAGCAGGCTGCATCAGGAGGGATTCGGCCCCGTCAAAATCACCGGCAAGCGCGAGATTCAGGAGCTCCTCAATCTCATCCGGCCGGGCGTTGGAGGTGATCGCGTACACCATAGGGGCCTCGATCGTTGTGCTGATGATTGCCGCACCCTGCAGGGCGTTGATGGCCTTACGCATGTCGCCCTGCGCGATATAGACCATCGCGTCCATCGCACCGGGCGTCACGGTCAGGTGTTCCTTTGCCGCGATTCGGGCGATCTCCTCTTTTACTGCCTGAGGGGCGAGCGGACGGAACCGGTAGATCGCACACCGGCTCTGGATAGGGTCGATAATTTTCGAGGAATAGTTGCAGGAGAGGATGAACCGGCAGGTCTTTGCATAGCTCTCCATCGTCCTGCGCAATGCGGCCTGCGCATCGGTCGTGAGCGCATCGGCTTCATCGAGGAACAGGATCTTGAATGCTTCCTCCCCGGCGGGCCGGGTTCTGGCGAACTCCTTGATCTGGTTACGCACCACATCGATACCGCGCTCGTCAGACGCGTTAAGCTCGCGGAAGTTCATCCGCCACGATGACCCGAAAAACTCCCGGGCAAGGGTGACTGCCGCAGTTGTCTTTCCCACACCGGCACTTCCGGTAAAAAGGAGGTGCGGGAGGTTGCCGGACTTTACATAGGATGAGAGCCGTTCAACAATATCGTCCTGACCGACAATATCGGCGAGCCTGGCCGGCCGGTATTTCTCTATCCAGATGGTGTGGGTCTCATCCATGCGCATCATCCATTTTGGTACTGACTAGATTGTCTTTGGACTAGTTGATTTTTCCTGCAAGAAAGAGCCCGGTATATCCGGGTACTTTTCTCCAGATCCGAAAATGGTCCTTTTTTCAATTACTAGAATGTCATAATCTTTATCATAAGAGTTTTGAAATTACTTTTCATGTTATCAAGCCGAATTTCTCTTGTTTTTCTCCTGCTTATGTTCTTTATCCTCGTACCCTCCCAGGCAAGCCTGGCAAAGATTGCTGCCGGTGCACCGGTCTTTATCGGCGAGCGCAACATGGACATCTCTTCAGGCCTGAACGGGCATTCCGTGATTGCGTGGTGGCCGGCGGGTGCTGACATGAGCCAGAACCCTTCGAAGACCGTCACGATATCCGGCGATGCAACCTCGTTTTATATAGATCCCGCAATTTTTTCCGGGTGTACCGGCACCTGGTATACGCACGACACAAAACCGGATATCCCGGTCTTTACCGTGTACCAGCCCCAGATCAATCTCTTGGTCTGGAACACGGATACCAATACGGATATCACCGGCCAATCGGTGCCGATGTCAGCAAACATCACGTACCGGATCGATACGAACCTGTACATGGCGCTCAATTACACCTCACGCCCCTATTATAACCCTTCAGACGGCTTTTTTACAGTCACGCTCACGTCCCCCCAGGGAATGAACATACCCCAGATCCTTACCGGAAATATAGGCAACCCGACAACCCAGATCATCCCGTTTGACAGCGATCCGATAATCACATCCTCACCGTATTTCTGGACAAACGGGCAGGCATGGGACCGGGACGCAAAGAGCACAGACGGCAGCAGCGTGTATCCGCCAGGTACCTACACTTTTGATGTTACGCAGAACCTCAATGGCATGAGCAGCAGTTACGACCAGATCGCCGCTGTCGGCACGGTAACAAGCGGGGACAAGACAGTCACCTTTATTTCAGCTGCGTACCCCACGCCGACGACAGTAATACCAACCCTGACCGCACAGGCCGGTACGGTGACGATAACCACGGCGGCAACGATCCCGACAGGACAGGCAACCACAGAACCGACCGCGACCGTCGTCCCGAAAAAGACGACCTTTACCCCCCTGCCCGAAGGTCTCGCTATCGTGAGCCTCGGCATCGCGGCCTGTGTGGTTGCGATGAGACGGAAGTATTAATCGTCCCTCTCCCCCATTTAGTACGCTTATGAGCCGTAAGAAAAACGCACAATCTGAGGAAAAAATCAAAAGAAGGATCCCGAGAGCGTATATCCTCGCGATCGGGATTGTCCTTGTAATTTGCATCGCGATTATTGCCGGTCTTGTCCTGACAAAGCAGGGGCCATGGGGGCCGGAAGCAACGGTAAATACATCAGCAAATGAGACTTCCCCATTTACATCGGCAGGGGCATTGTACCTCAAAGAGTGTCGATCTGGCAAACGCCGGGAATTACCAGGACGCTCTTTCAGATGCCGATGCTGCACTTGCAGAGAACGTCAGTTCTCTCACTCCACTGATCCAGTCGAACCGGGCAGGGATTCTCGTCGAATTGGGCCGTTACAACGAGGCGATTGATGCGGCTGATGTAGCGATCAACGCGCCCGGAAACCTGACCACCCTGCGGGCCATCGCATATTACAACAAGGCAAACGCCCTGAATGCGCTGGGAAGAAGCGCAGAAGCGGATGCAGCGTACGCGAACGCGTCGGCACTCGACTCGACCCTGAAACACCCCTGATATAATTCCTTTTTCAGGATTATTTTCCTCCTCTTCGCCGGCTATCCCGCATTCCCGGGCCGTTTATCAATGCCTATACCTTGAATACCTCTCTTTTGCAAGTACTTATCACAACCATGGAAGGTGCAGCCCGCGTTTTTGCCGGAGATTTTCGAGAGGCAACCTTTGCCGTGCCTGACGAAGGTTCCGAAAGCTCGGCGTGGGTCGTGACCCCGGGCGGGGCCTGGTGCCGGTCGCTCTATCTCTGCGGTGCGCTGACCGAAGTCACTGAAGTCACCGATGTCCTGTTCTGCCGTCTTGCTGACCCGACCGGTGCGTTCGATCTGGTCACGGGAGGCCGGCGGGGGGCAGTGGCTGAACAGCTCCGTGCGATCCCGGTGCCATCCTTTGTCGCAGTGACAGGGATCGCACAGTTGTATAAGAAGAACGGGAGCTGGGCAGTCTCGGTCAGGCCAGAGTACGTCCGGGTTATTGACAAGGCCACCCGCAACCGGTGGATCGTAACGGCAGCGGACATGACACTCGCCCGGATCGAACGGCTTCTTGCAGCTCTTGATGGGGATACCAGCGATGCCCGGGCGACCCGCGTTATCCGGCACTACGGTCTCACCCGGGAGCAGCTCCGCGGCATGGTCACGATAATCGATGGTGCGCTTACCAGCGTAAGTACCAGTCCCGAAGCACCGCCGGCCGCAGAGGCCGATATCAGCGCAGCGGTGATGGAGATCATTTGCGCCGAAAGCGGCCCCCGCGGAGTTGCCGTACAGGATGTAATCGAGAAGGCAGGTTCACAGGGGTACACGCAGGCAGCGGTGCTTGCCGCAATCGAAAGCCTGGTAACCAGCGATGACTGTTACCAGCCCCAGAAAGGATACGTCAAACCGTTATGAGGATGGAGTTTGTCAGGGACGGCCCGGCGCTTGTGATCGAGAACACCGAGCGCCTGCTCATCATTGCCGATCTCCATTTCGGGATCGAGGCCGACCTTGCCGCCCATGGCATGCATTTCAGGAGCCATAGCAGGGAGCGTCTCTCAAGGATCATGCAGACCCTGGATGCGACGGAGCCGGACCGGCTTGTCCTCCTTGGGGATATCAAGCACAGCATCCCTTCGCTCACCCGGCAGGAGTGGACAGAGATCCCGGGCATCCTTGATTCAATCCGGCGCCGCATCCCGATCCTTGTCTTCCCGGGAAACCACGACATCGGTATCGAACGGTTCCTTCAGGAAGGGGAACTCCAGCCAAAGGAGGGCGCGGTTATCGACGGCATTGCATACCTCCACGGTCATACCTACCCGGCCCCGGACCTTGGCGGCCATCTCCTTGTCATGGGCCACCACCACCCGCAGGTGAGCCTGCGCGACCATGTGGGCTGCTCTCTTGTGGCACCGGCCTACCTGCGGGCGACGATCGATGCACCGGCGCTCGGCCTCAAAACAGTGGAGGGCGGGGGGCCTGACAGGGTCTTGTTCGTGCCCGCGTTCAACGAAATTGCCGGGTACGATATTGTCAAAATTTCCCGTGACCCGTTCTCACCTATCTCGCGGTGCATGAAGCAGGATGGCGCGGAGGTCATTCTTGCCGACGGGACATATATCGGGCCTCTCTCGATGCTGCTTGACGACGATAATGTGAATGAGAAAACGAGGAAGGATCGCCATGGCACTTGAACTGCTCGGTGACCACGTCCGCTCGTGTATCAGAAAACGGGGGTTCACCCGGCTCTCCCCTGCACAGGAGCAGGCAATCCCCCTTATCTTACAAAAGAAGAATCTCGTCCTGATCGCCCCGACCGGCACCGGCAAGACCGAGAGCGCGATGTTCCCGGTCTTTGATGCCCTTCTCAAAATGCCTGCCGGGGGAGGGTTCAAGGCGATCTACGTTACTCCCTTGCGCTCCCTTAACCGGGATATCCTTGCGAGGATGGAGTGGTGGTGCCGGGAGCTGGGCCTGAGCGTAGGTGTCCGTCACGGGGATACCCCCCTGGGAGAGCGCAGGAAGCAGGCACTTTCCCCGCCAGATCTCCTCATCACCACTCCGGAGACGCTCCAGGCATTATTTATGGGTAAAAGGCTGCGCAAGCATCTCGAACACGTACATTTTGTGATAATCGATGAGATCCACGAGATGGCTGCGAGCAAGAGAGGAGCGCAGCTCGCCATCGCACTCGAACGGCTCGCGGAGTATGCCGGCGAATTCCAGCGAATCGGGCTTTCTGCAACGGTCGGGAACCCGGAGACAATCGCAAATTTCCTCTGCGGGGCGAGACCCTGCGAGATCGTGCAGGTGCCGGTGGCAAAACAACTGGATATTTCGGTCAGTTTTGTCGGGGACAACTTCAAACACCAGGTACAGGCGCTCGAACGTGCGCTCGACCGGGAGGGTTCGACGCTTGTTTTTGTCAACACCCGGGTGACCGCCGAGGCCCTCGGTCACGCACTGTATGCCCGGGGAGACGTTGAGGTCCACCACGGTTCGCTCTCAAAAGAAATCCGCATCGACGCCGAGGACCGGTTCAAGAAAGGCGAGATCCGTACCCTCATCTGTACCTCTTCCATGGAACTCGGGATTGATATCGGAAGGGTCGACCACGTGATCCAGTTCGGCTCCCCCCGCGAGGTCGCCCGGCTGGTGCAGCGGGTGGGACGCGCCGGTCACCAGCTCAACACCATCTCCCGGGGCACAATCCTCGCCACCGGTTTTGACGACCTGTTGGAGTCCCTTGTGATCTCCAGGCGGGCGCAGGCAAACGAGATCGAGCCGGTTGTTCCGGATGCAGACGCGGCGGACGTACTCGCCAATCAGGTTGCGGCCATGGCCGTGGAATACGGCGAGATCGAGCGGTCCCGGATCCGGACGATCGTGGAGCGCACCTCCCTTTTTACAAACTCCGGCACGCTCCTCGATGATGTCTGCACCCAGCTCGAGGAACACCGGCTCATCCGGATTGACGGCAGCCGGATTATCACTACCGCACGGGCCCGGCGGTACCTCTCGGGCAACCTCTCGATGATCCATGACGAGCGCAAGATCCCGGTCTTTGACATGGTCTCGCGGCGGACCGTGGGCACACTCGATGAATCGTTCGTGGTCGGCTGGGTACACACCGGGGCGGTGTTCATCACCAAGGGACAGCTCTGGAGGGTCCTGGAAATAAATGACGGGAGGCTTACGGTAGAACCCGCCAAGAAAGCGATAGGTGAGCTCCCTTCATGGGAAGGCGAACAGATCCCGGTCCCCTTTGCGGTCGCACGTGAAGCCGGGGCGATCCGGCGCGAGCGCACTACGGCGCAGTACACCAGGGAAAAAGAGAGCATCGTTTTTGCTTCCCATATCCTCTCCGAGATGGAAAAGAACCGGTGCAAAATTCCGACCGACCGGCTCATCACATTTGAGAACATCGACGATGGCGTGGTCTGCAACGTCTGCGCCGGCCACAAGGCAAATGAGGCGCTGGGCCGGGTGCTTTCGATCCTGATCTCGGCACGGTACGGGTCGACGGTGGGAATCGAACTGGACGCGTACCGGATCCTGCTGCGTCTCCCCTCCGAGGTCCGGGCCGCAGACGTCCGCGACTTCCTTTTGTCCCTTGAACCCGCCCACATGCCCGGCATCCTCAAGCTTGCCCTCAAGCGCACCGCGCTCTTTAAGTGGAAACTGGTCCAGATCGCAAAAAAATTTGGTGCGATCGACCCGGATGCCGATTATGAAAAAATAAGCATCCAGCGGCTGCTCGACTATTTCGATAACACGGTTGTCCAGCGGGAAGCATACCGCGAGCTGCTGTCGGGATACATGGACGTTGATGCTGCAGCGCATATAATAAGTCTCATCAAAGCAGGTGAGATCGAGGTTGCCATCGGGCCCCACTCGATCATCGGAGCGGAGGGGATCCTCTCCTCCCGGGACCAGATCCCGCCGCCAACCGCTGACCAGGCCGTGCTTGCGACCCTGAAACGAAGGCTCGAACAGGACGAGGTCGTACTTGCCTGCATGAACTGCCGGAACTGGAAGAGCCGCACAGTAGTCGCCCGGGTGCCGGAGCTCCCCCAATGCCCGAAGTGCGGCGCCCGCCTGATTGCTGCGCTCAAACCGTACGAGGCAGACTCTTACGAACTCGTCTCGAAGAAGAAGAAAAACGAGGAGGAGAGAGTCGTCGAGCAGCGCCTCCTCCGGAACGCAAACATTGTGCTGTCGAGCGGGAAAAAAGCGGTGATTGCACTCTCGGCCCGGGGCGTGGGTCCTGAGAACGCATCACGGATCCTTGCCACACTTGCCGAAGATGATGCCTTTTACCGCGAGATCCTCAAGGCCGAGCGGAACTTTATCCAGACGCACCGGTACTGGTCGTAAGGATACACGTCAGGGACAGAGGAAAAATCTACAGTGATCGTATCCGTGGATAATTCCCATCGGTCAGTGTGGGAGATTTTCGGTAAAAACAGTGTATCTCTTCAACCGGATGACCGTTCCTGCAATCCTGATAGGGTTTGGGTCGCGGATGACGTACAATTTCCCAAAAAAAGGGCCACCCTTTCCGACTACAGGACCCCTGTTATTTTTCGGCCATGGATGCATTTTAAAGCCTTCCGGAGCTTCGCATAGCCTTTTCTCTTTTCATTTTTTCGTGATTAAAAGAACGCCGCTAAATTGCACGGTTTTTTCCTCATTAAAACGGCCCGTTTAACAAAATACTGATTTTTATCAGAAATTATGTCGGGTGTTGGCACTGTTTCCACTGGAACTTCCCGGGCACAGATCCCTCCCAAATACTCTCCGTCGGAAAGCTGATCGTGGATGAATGCAGGTCCGGCTGAACCCCCTTTATAAAGAGAACGTGAGGGTGGGAGACGGAATGAAGAGAGGATTGGATGTCCCAAGGGACTGCCGTTACAGGGTCCGGTGAAACTTGAGGGCATGGCAGGAGCTGCAGGATTTTTCTGAAAATGGGAAAAATGTTTCAGGAAAAAAGATCGCGGTACCAGGTACGGGCATCGGTATTTACATAATGCTTTCAAGTTTCTGTTCGAGGAAGTCGAGGCCTTTTTTGATATCTTCGAGGTTTTTCCCGCCGGTTAAGATGATCTTTCCCGAAGAGAAGAGGAGTGCGACAATTTTTGGGTCCTTGATCCGGTACACAAGGCCCGGGAACTGCTCGGGTTCGTACTCGATGTTCTCGAGATTGAGGGTGACAACGACCTTGTTGAGGTTGATGTACTTGCCGATATCATAAGAGCAGACGATATTGGTGATTGCAACCCGGGGCTTGTCCAGCGTCTTGACGCCCGCTTCCTTGAGGGACTTGATAATAATGGCAAGGCCGTCTTTTAATGCTTTGTCATCGCGGATACCAGTAAGCACAACTTTGCCCGAGGAAAAAATCAGGGATGCGATCTTCGGGTTCTCGATGCGATAGACAGCACCGGGGAACCTTTTGGTATTGAGCTCGCAGCTCTTGATCTTGCTGGATACCTCGTTGAGGTCTATGGACTCGGCGATGACTCCTGAAGCCACGACATTCTCAATTTTTAATGAATCGTACCGTTTGTCAGCCATCCTGTATACTATGCAGTCTGTCCAATCATAATACTAATGGAGAATCTTTATGTCCCTGTTCTCACCTCTGACGGAGACGGACGCAGGATTAAAAAACCGGCAGGGCTTTACGCTTGGTTCAGAAGAGCCAAAAGACAGATTGAAATGGAAACATCGTCAATATTCCGGCATTATCAAGGCTGATTTTTATGGGCGAAGACCAGCATAACATGGAAGATTACGATCTGGCAAAGGCGACGTTTAAGATTGAGGTCCCCGAGTACTTCAATTTCGGCTTTGACGTGGTCGATGCGTGGGCAAAGAAGGACCGGAATAAGCTCGCCATGATCTGGGCAAACCAGCACGGCGAAGAGAAAAAGTTCAGTTTCCTTGATATGTCCAACCTCTCCAACCAGGCGGCAAACGTCCTTCTGAAGTACGGGATCAACAAGGGAGATCGTGTCCTCATCATGCTGCCCCGGATCCCCGAGTGGTGGATCTTCGTGGTCGCCCTCATCAAGCTGGGCGCTGTCTTCTGCCCCTGCCCGACCATGCTCACCCCCCGGGATATCAAGTACCGGGTCAACAAGGGCAAATTCCGGATGATCATCACCGATCTCGAAAATGCCGGCAAGGTGGAGGAGATCTGCAACGAGTGCCCGACCCTTGCCTGCCGGTTTGTGGTGGATGGCGAGCTCAAGGGCTGGGCAAGCTGGCCGTACCAGCTCCTCTACCCGGCGCCGGTCTCGCACCGTTCTGTATCTAATCCTGAGGAGCACCGCACGAAAAGTTCTGACCCGATGCTGATCTACTTCACCTCCGGCACCGTGGGGGAGCCAAAGATGGTGCTCCACAACCACGATCATCCACTCGGCCAGATCATCACCGCCCGGTTCTGGCAGGATATCCGGCACAACGATCTCCACTTCACGGTCACCGATACCGGCTGGGCAAAATGCGGGTGGGGCAAGATCTTCGGGCAGTGGATAGAGGGGGCATGCCTCTTCGTGTACAACTTTACCGGAAAGTTCAACGCAACCGAGATACTCCCGCTCCTTGAAAGGTACCAGATCACGACGTTCTGCTGCCCGCCTACGGTCTACCGGATGCTGATCCTCGCGGACCTTGACAAATTCGACCTCTCATCTCTCCGGCACTGCACCAGTGCTGGCGAGCCGCTCAACCCCGAGGTGATCCGGGTCTGGAAGGAAGGAACCGGCCTCGCTATCCGGGAAGGCTATGGCCAGAGCGAGACCTGCTGCTGCGTCGCCGAATTCCCATGCCTTGAAGTGCGGCCAGGCTCCATGGGGAAGCCCTCGCCTTGCTGGGACGTGGAGATCCATGATGACGAGGGGCGGCCGGTCGGCGGCCGCGAGGAGGGCAGGATCGCGATCTCCTGCAACCCCCCTCCCCCGGGCCTTTTCGTGGAGTACCTTGACAACCCTGATGAGAACAAAAAAGCGTTTGTCAACGGATGGTACTACACGGGTGACAAAGCCTACCGGGACGAAGAGGGGTTCTTCTGGTTCGTCGGCCGGGATGACGACGTGATCAAGTCATCCGGCTACCGGATCGGGCCATTTGAGGTCGAGAGCGCATTGCTCGAGCACCCGGCCGTGCAGGAAGCCGCAGTCGTAGGAGCACCGGACCGGATCAGGGGCCTGATTGTGAAGGCATTCGTTGTCTTAAACAAGGGATACGAGCCATCAGAGACGCTTATCAAAGAGATCAAGGGTTACGTGAAACGTACGACAGCGCCGTACAAGTACCCCGGGCCATAGAGTTTGTCACCGAACTACCGAAGACTCACTCCGGCAAGATCCGGCGGGCAGAGCTCCGCGAGCGGGAGCTGCGGAAGTACCGGGAGTTCAGGTAAGCGAAAGAAAGCCGTTCCAGCATAATTTTTTTTCTAGGATGTAACCATTGACGGTCGAAGAGATCCGGCATTGCATCGGAAATACCGGCTGCAAAAACCGGTTAGAATGATCCGGTACACCTGAAACCGGCCGGGACATGCACCAGAATTTTCCGGCACGTACCGGAATTACCCTCACGTTATTCAGGAACACCGAATTTTTACCTGGTACAAAGCAACAACGGGGGTTCCACAAATACCACGGTACAGACACCATGAAATATCAATATCTCATAATCACAGGATTTTCCCTTTAGGACGGGCAATGGTGCACCAAAAAAGCAAAACCCTGATAAAGTGCACCAGCAAACAGCACTGGTATGGTGCGGTATTCAATATCCATGGACAATACCCTGTCTACCCGTATCGACAAGGCATGCGAACAACGAAAGATTTCACGCTCGGACTGGATCAGCGAAGCCTGTTCAGACCGGATCGCAGGTACCAGTGCGGCGTCAGGTGCCGGTACCGGTGGTGCACCTTCAGCAGGTACACCGATTCTCCCTTTCGTCAGCCCGGTATATCCCCCCGACCACCACAATATCGGCGATTACGAAGAGACCTACCGCAATTTCCGGATCGATGTCCCGGAATACTTTAACTTCGGGTTTGATGTGATCGATGCATGGGCAGACCGTGACCGGAACAAACTCGCCATGATCTGGGTGAACCAGAAAGGGGAAGAGAAGAAATTCACGTTCCGGGAATTAAAGTTGATGTCCAACCAGATCGTGAACATGCTGATCAAGTACGGGCTCAACAAGGGAGAGCGGGCCCTGATCATGCTTCCGCGGGTACCGGAATGGTGGACGTTTACCCTTGCACTGATCAAGCGTGGTGCAGTATACTGCCCGGCCCCCACCATGCTCACCCCAA
Organism: uncultured Methanoregulaceae archaeon; assembly: GCA_963717525.1. GTDB lineage: Archaea > Halobacteriota > Methanomicrobia > Methanomicrobiales > Methanospirillaceae > Methanoregula. The sequence goes on along the minus strand of OY970343.1, from coordinate 437,606 downwards.
AAGACCTGAAATACCGGATCAACCTCGCAGATATCAAGATGGTGATCACGAGCTCGGAGCACGCCGACAAGATCGATGCAATTGCAAAGGAATGCCCCTCGCTCACCTGCAAGATGCTGATCGATGGCAAGCGCGACGGCTGGATCAGTTACCCGGTAGAGATGGACTACCCGGCGCCGGTCTCTACAAAGATCGTAAACATACCGGGGGCGAAAAAGACCCGGAGCACCGACCCGCTGCGTGATCTTCTTTACTTCCGGTACAACCGGGGAGCCCAAGATGGTGCTCCATGACCAGAGTTACCCGCTGGGGCATATCGTCACGGTCCGGTTCTGGCACGATGTCCATTCAAACGACCTTCACTTCACGAACTCCGACACCGGCTGGGCCAAGAGTGCCTGGGGCAAGTTCTACGGACAGTGGATCGAGGGGGCCGCGATCTTTGTCTATGATATTCGCGGAAAATTCAATGCCACCGAGCTCCTCCCACTGATTGAGAAGTATGGCATCTCTACCTTCTGCTGCCCGCCGACCATCTACCGGATGCTGATCCTTGCCGACCTCGATAAGTTCGACTTTACCGAACTCCGGCACTGCGTTAGTGCGGGAGAACCACTCAATCCCGAAGTGATCAAGGCCTGGAAAGACGCAACCGGCCTGACCATCTACGAGGGGTACGGCCAGACAGAGACGGTGCTCTGCGTGGGCACGTTCCCCGGCATGACCCCCAAGTTCGGGTCCATGGGGAAACCCTCCCCCGGGTGGCACATCGAGCTGCATGATGACAACGGGATAGAAGTCGGTGTCCATCAGGAAGGAAAGATCGCGATCAGGGTCAACCCGCGACCGGTGGGCATGTTCCGGGAATACCTGAACAACCCCGAGGACAACAGGAAGTCATTTATCGGCGACTGGTACTATACCGGCGACAAGGCATACCGCGACGAGGACGGCTACCTCTGGTTCATCGGTCGTGACGACGACGTGATAAAGGCCTCCGGTACCGGATCGGGCCTTTCGAGGTGGAGAGTGCACTCATCGAACATCCCTCAGTCCAGGAAGCGGCTGTGGTCGGTTCACCCGACGAGATTCGCGGGCTTATTGTCAAGGCCTTTATCATCCTGAAACCGGGTTTTACCCCGTCGGAAGCGCTCGGACGGGAGATCCAGAACCATGTAAAGAAGGTCACCGCACCGTACAAATATCCCGCGTGCCATTGAGTTTGTGGACTCGCTGCCCAAGAACATTTCCGGTAAGATCCGGAGAAACGAACTGCGTGAACGCGAAATGAAGAAGTACCAGAGTGAGACCAACAACGGGAAGAAGGCATAAGTTCACCCTTACAATTTCCCCTTACCTTTATTAAACCGGGAACATAATCTATACAGGCGCGAGGGTAGCCAAGCCAGGTCAACGGCGCCAGGTTCAGGGCCTGGTCTCGCAGGAGTTCTTGGGTTCGAATCCCATCCCTCGCATTTCCCCTTCAGGGTCAAATCTCTTCTTCAATTGAAATTTCCCTCATACGTTTTAAGAATCTCTCTCCGACTGAATCTCATGTGTTCAGCGGTATAAAAACGGGTATACCAACCCCGGCAGCAAATCTTTCCAAACACATATCAGAACCCGGCATCGATTGTACCAGGTACTCATGAGCGGCCCGGCACGATACCCCGAGATCGATCTCCTCCGGGGAATCGCCATCCTGATGATGATCCTTTTTCACACCATATTTGATCTCACGTTTTTCCGGATCGTACCGTTCGATGTCATGGATGGCTTCTGGAGGTACTTTGCCTATGCCACTGCCTCGCTCTTCCTGCTTATTGTCGGGGTATCGCTCTCGATCAGCCATGCCCGTGCTGCGAACCGGCTCCAAGGCCGGGCGCTCGTGCAGAAGTTCCTCCTCCGGGGCGGCGGGATCTTCTGCTGCGGTCTCCTTGTCACCGTTGCCACCTGGTGGTACCTGCAGCAAGGGTACGTCATCTTCGGTATCCTCCACCTGATCGGGGTCGCGGTCATGCTCTCGCCGCTCTTCTTCCGGTTCCGTACCTGGAACGCGGTGATCGGGATCATCTTTATCGCTCTCGGGTGGATCCTCGCAACTATCCCCGGCCCGATGGGGCTCCTGGTCTTTGGCATCCACCCGCTGACGTTCCAGAGCGTTGATTATACGCCCATCTTCCCGTGGATGGGCCTCGTGCTGATCGGGCTTGCCTTCGGGGAGTTTGCCTATCCCGGGGGAGTGCGACGGTGGGCGCTCCCGAAACTCCCCGAGCAGGCGATTGCCCCGGTAACCTTCCTGGGCAGGCACTCGCTTCTGATCTATCTCATTCACCAGCCGGTGATCTTACTTGTGTTGTATTTTGTGACGGGTGCACCGATCCTGTGACCGGGGCCGGAAGTCAGGATCACGAAATCGCAGATTTCCACCTCATTTTGAATAAAATTGATCGATTTTCTGAAAAATGTCAGTATAACCTAACAAAAAATCAGGTTTTTTGGATAAAAATTGCAAAAATTGAGAATAGATCCAAGTGTTTATTACCCCCTTATAGGAAACGTCCACTAGGTTGAGGCGATCGCGCTCAAACCATTTCCGGGTTGCCGGTCCTGTGCCAAAAGCGCATGAGATCCGCACCACACCATTCCACTCTCAAACATAAGGAGTGAATTCATGAATCTGAGACAACCCAATGCAAATGAAGCAACAGGTACCGTCAACCGCTCGCGGAGCGTCGTTCCGTGTTCCGGCATCTGTACCCGGTGCATAGACGGATGTAAAGGCAGTCTGCGAGATTTGGCTTTCGTCATTCCGGGGCAGGGAGGTCCTGTATCCCGGCCCGTTTGGCGGAGTCACGGCAGGAGCCGACAAGAACTATCCGGTCGATTACTCCCACCTCAATATCCAGGGATACGCCGTGGGCGCGAAAGGCCTGCCCGAAGGCAGTAACGTCGGCCCGGATACAGCGGTCTTCTCTACCGTGGATACCGGCACCGAATATGGCTGGGACAGGAAAGTAAAGATGCGCCTCCCGATCTTTACCGGGGCTCTCGGGTCCACGGAAATTGCACGGGTCAACTGGGAACACTTTGCAGTCGGTGCCGCCATTGCTGGTATCACGCTCGTCTGCGGGGAGAATGTCTGTGGTGTCGACCCTGCGCTCAAACTTGATGCGAAAGGAAAGGTGAGCGAATCCCCGGAGATGGACCGGCGGATTACCACCTATAGGAAATTCAGCGAAGGCTACGGGGAGATCCTTGTCCAGATGAATGTCGAAGACACCCGGCTCGGGACCGCGGAGTACGTCGCAAGCAAGCACAACCTGGACACCATCGAGCTCAAGTGGGGACAGGGTGCAAAATGCATCGGGGGAGAAATCAAGGTCACGTCCCTTGAACGGGCTATCGAACTCAAAAACCGGGGCTACATCGTGCTTCCCGACCCGACCGCAAAAGAGAACCAGGCCGCGTTTCGGGCCGGTGCCCTCAAGGAGTTCGAACGCCATTCCCGTCTCGGCTTTGTCACCAGGGAGGGGTTCCTTGACGAGATCGACCGGCTGCGGGACATCGGGTTCAAGCGTGTCACCTTAAAGACGGGGGCGTACTCCATGGTCGAGCTTGCGATGGCGCTGCGCTACTCTTCCGAGGCGAAGATCGATCTTTTAACCATCGATGGCGCTCCCGGCGGGACCGGCATGAGCCCGTGGCCGATGATGAACGAGTGGGGTATCCCGACGTTCTACCTTCAGTCGCTTGCGTACCGTTTCTGCAGAGAGCTGGAGAAGAAGGGTATGAGGGTCCCGGACCTCGCCATGGCCGGCGGATTCTCGGATGAACCCGGCGTATTCAAGGCACTTGCGATGGGCAGCCCGTACTTTAAGGCAGTCTGCATGGGCAGGGGCCTGATGATCCCCGGCATGGTCGGGAAAAATATCGAAAAATGGCTGCAGGCCGGGGATCTGCCAAAGTCGGTCTCCAAGTACGGCGGTACCTGTCGACGAGATCTTTGTCTGCTACGAGGAACTGAAAGAAAAATATGGCTCACGGGTCAAGGAGATCCCGATGGGCGCCGTAGGGATCTATACATACGCGCAGAAATTCAGGACCGGTCTCCAGCAGCTCATGGCAGGCAGCCGCAACTTCCGGCTCTCCACTATCTCCCGTGGCGACCTGATGGCGCTGACCACCGAATCTTCCGAAATCTCGGGCATCCCGTACGTCATGGAAGCACGGTACGACGAAGCCATGGCCACGCTGCTGGACTAAACCGGCAGGTACAGGTACGTTACATCGCCAGTAAGAGCGGGAAAATCTGCTCTGTAGAAAACCTTTTTTTTAAGAGATACAGCCCCCCTTACGCCAGCCCCGCCCCCAAAGGGGCGGGGGCGTAAGCGATGCCTTTGTATTACCTGCACCAGAAGCATCCATCTTTCCCTCTTTGTGTTGCAGGTATGACAGCACTATCGCAACCGGGGGATGCCAAAGCAGCGGGGTCTTTAGCCCCCAAGAGCGTCCTTACAAATCTCATTTCAGGATTTCTACAGCCCGAATCTACTTTTTTACCGGCTCCCGTACACTGAATGTTTTGAGGATCTCAAGGGAGATCTTGGTCCCAAGCGTGGGCTGGAGCGACTCTATCCAGAGGAAAAAGCCCACCCGGGACGGTGTCGGACGTTCGAACCGGAAGTGGCCTTCCTTTGTCTGCACCATCTTAAGGTACTCCTTCTTCTCCCGTGACCGGAGGTAGATAATCAGCTCAAAACCGGGGAGATCGGTCGCGATAATCGCCTTTGAAAAGTATTTGAAAAACTCACCGTATTCCACGCGCCGGCCCCTGACCACAAGGCCGTACTGTTCGCAGATCGCCTTGATTGCGTGGGGATACAGGGCACCGTAAAGGATTTTCTTGACGAGCGCCTCCGACTCAGTGGACGGTACGAGATCCTTTTTCCCCCTACCCCGTGTGAGGTCAGAGAAAATCCGGTTCCGGAACTCGTCGTGGCAGTTCCGGTAATCGATCGGATGCCGAATGGGGATATCGGTGGCCCGGATCAGTTTGGGATGGTTAGCGGGTTTTGTGTACAGGATCCGTGGGCGGTAGTGTTTGACGAGCGCCTTGATCTGCTCGCAGGAACTCGTGTGGATGATCGCGTTGTCCGGATCTTTTGCAAGACGTTTTACTACCGAATAGTTTGAGATGTCAAAGGAAGAGATCAGCAGGAATGAGACATGCTCCTGACCGTAGAGGTACCCAAGCAGTCGTTTCTTAAACGCGATCTCAACCTCGAACTCTTTGAGGTCGGCCGGAGAAGTCACCACTTCGCCAAATGCGACACGGTCCTTGGCATCCACGAGAATGAGGTCGAACTCCGCAAGATCCTGCCCGTTTCCCCGGAAGGTGATGTCCCCGTACTTGGAGTAAAAAATGCCGTTCTGGCCAAGGTATGCCTGGGCGCCGGCATGCGGCGCATCGGCGCCCTTGCGCGCGAGGTACCTGATGAGGGGAGATTTCTGCGAGATCTCCAGGAACATCTCGTACACGATCGCCTCAAACCAGCGCCCTTCGGCAGTCCGCATGGGCTCGATATCGGGAGAGAACAGTTTTTTGCGCTCGATTGTGTTCATGTGCCGTGTGGCGTTGAGCGCAATGGCTGCCGTGGGTTTAAAATTTTTAAAATTCGAGTTCAGCCACGGGATCATGATAGATTACCTTAGTTTTTCACCGGCAGGCTAAATAACAATCTGCAAAAGTCCGGCCGATTAAACCAAGCCAGACCGGGGTTGGCATAAGTATATATATGAAAGCAATATATTTCCACCTATCTTCCGGTAAGCGATAGCCGGAGGGTGAGCGAGGGGAGGGGATAAAAATCGATGACCGACCAGAGGATGATGACCATAGAAGAGCCGCTGCCGAGGTATGCCATGGCAGATGGATCCGCACCGGAATATGAGGCGATTCTTGAACAGATCCAGAACTACCGCAAGTCGATGATTGGGAGATCGTTTTTTTATATCCATGCAGGAGATTCCGAACAACTCTGCCTGTGCAGGATCATTCCCGGGAGCGGAAAAATCTTTTTCCACGAGATTGTCGACCACGGGAAGTACGGCATATCTGACGAGGATATGGAAGAAGCGCAGAAGTACGACACCGGGGCCTTTACCCTGCCGGGTCATTTCCATATCTCGCCCCACATCGAAAAGAAACTGCGTGTGCTCCTGGATGAGAATGAAAAAATCCCGGTCCGTCAAGCCTGAAACAGGTGGCTGACGGTACCATTTTTTTAAAAAGAAGGCAGGGGAAAAAAATCCCTGCTCTTCTGATCAGATATTACTGTACGTTGTGGCTGGATGATATTTCGGCACGTATTCTCCTTTTTAAGACTCCATATCACCGGTCCTGATCCGTATGGATTTCTCGACCGGCACAACGAAGATCTTTCCGTCGCCGATCTTTCCCGTCCGGGCCGCCCCTGTCAGGGTCGCGATCAGATCATCAACATCCTTGTCGTGAATAACGATCTCGAGTTTGACTTTTGGCAGGAGGTCGACAATCATCTTGCCGCCGCGGTATTCAAGGGTGATTCCCTTCTGTGCGCCCCGGCCTTTGACCTCGGTGATCGTCATGCTGATATACCCTTTGTCTTCAAGCGCCTTTTTTACGAACTCGAATCGTTCAGGTTTGATGATTGCAATTATCATTTTCATGGTAATCACCCGGATTATCCTTGAGCCCGCTCTCCATGCTGGGAGATGTCAAGCCCTACATATTCTTCTTCCTCGGTCACGCGCAGCCCAATCGTTTTGTCCACGATGACTGCAAGAATGTACGTGACTACGAACGCGTAGATGACTGCTGACCCGGCTCCGACGATCTGGGCAATGAACTGGTGGACGTTACCCTCGATCAGTCCCGAGGCGCCGTTGACGGCTGCAGATGCAAAGATACCGGTTGCGAGTGCACCCCACAGGCCGCCCATGCCGTGGACCGCCCATGCATCGAGGCTCTCATCGATACCCCTGCCCTGCCGCCAGAGCATGATAAAGTAGCACATTACACCGGCTACTGCACCAATTACAATCGCAGACATTGGGGTTACGTACCCGGCTGCCGGCGTGATGGCGACAAGTCCGGCCACTGCACCACTGATGAACCCAAGCGAGCTCGGCTTGCCCCCGTGTGCCCATGAGACAAGAAGCCATGCCATTGCCGCCATGGCTGTTGCGGTGTTCGTAGTGACAAAGGCGTTGACTGCAAGACCGTTTGCGGCGACAGCGCTTCCTGCGTTAAACCCGAACCAGCCGAACCAGAGGAGTACGGCACCAAGGATCGACCACGGGATGTTGGCCGGTTCCATCGCGTACTTGCCGTACCCGACCCGTTTACCGATCACGAGCGCCAGCGCCAGCGCGGCAAACCCTGAACTGATATGTACGACAGTTCCGCCGGCGAAATCGATCGAGCCGAACTGTGATGTCCAGCCACCGCCCCACACCCAGTGGGCAAGCGGGTCGTAAACGATCGTGGTCCAGAGCAGTGCAAAGACCAGGTATGAACTGAACTTTATACGCTCAGCAAAACCAGACGTGACAATCGCCATCGTAACGGTGGCAAACACGAGCTGGAACACCATGTACAACATTCCCGGTATAATTGCGCTGTACGGGCCGGCACTGTTCATACTTACACCGTTCAGGCCAACGTTACTGAGGTTGCCGATAAACCCGCCGACATCCGGTCCGAATGCCAAACTGTACCCGATCAGCACCCACTGGATGCTCACGAGGGCAAAGGCCACAAATGAGAGCGTGATCATATCGATGAAGTTTTTCTTCCGTACAAGACCACCATAGAAGAACCCAACTCCCGGCGTCATGATCATGACCAGCGCCGTCGAGGCGAGCACCCATGCAATTGCTCCAGAATCCATAACCATTTAATTCACCTGTTTACCTGTAATGAAACAGACTATGCATGCCGCGAACCATGTAACGCAGTGGTTACGGGGCTGCAACGGATCATCTCCCGGGCACAGGGGCTCAGCAGAACACCGGTGACAGAGTCCGGGAAGAAAGTCCGGCATCACGTATGCGATCTGGCTGTCCTGTATCAAAGGGATCCTCTCCATGCTGAAATACTCACTAAGATTGTAGGAAGGAAGTTCTATTCCTGTGCTTATAAATATTGTTATTTTTAATGTAACGGGACGCGATCCGGAATCAGGATTCCTGATTGTACTATCGTTGTCCTGTCAACTATACAAAAAAAGTATGATCGTTATGCCCGTTCCCCATGATGGCAGATGTCGAGCCCGACGTACTCTTCGTCGGGCGTAACCCGCAGACCCATGATGCGATCGATAATGACCGCGAGGAGGTAGGTCATGACAAAGGCATAGATCACAGCCGCAATGGCACCCACCGTGTTTGCCACCAACTGGTGGGTATTACCCTCGAAGAACCCGGAAAATCCGGCTACCGCTGCTGCCGCAAAGAGGCCGGTTGCAAGCGTCCCCCAGACCCCGCCCATGCCGTGGATCGCCCACGCGTCCAGGCTCTCATCAAGCTGTTTGCTGATCCGGAGAAGCATCATACCAAAGCAGAGCACGCCGGCGACTGCTCCGATCAGGATAGCCACCATGGGTGTAACAAAACCGGCGGCCGGCGTGATCGCCACCATTCCGGCGATCGCACCACTCACCATTCCCAGCGAACTGGGTTTGCCGAGATACCAGCTGGTAAACATCCACGCGAGCGCACCGGCGGCTGCGGCGGTGTTCGTGTTCACAAAGGCAGTGACCGTACTCCCGTTCACCGCAAGGGCGCTGCCGGCATTAAAACCGAACCAGCCGAACCAGAGCAGGGCCGCACCCAGGAGTGCAATCGGGATGTTATGAGGTTCCATAGAGTACTCGCCAAAGCCGGCCCTTTTCCCTATCACAAGGGCCAACGCAAGTGCGGCAAATCCCGAGCAGATCTCTACAACCGTCCCGCCCGCAAAGTCGATCAGCCCCATCTGCTGCGCCCAGCCGCCACCCCATGCCCAATGTGCAAGCGGGCAGTACACAACGGTCAGCCAGATGAGTGCAAATACGATAAATGACGTCAGTTTGACCCTCTCTGCGACTGCAGAGGTCACGATGGTCAGTGTAACTGAGGCAAAGAAGAGCTGGAAGACCATGTAGACCAGCGGCGGGTAGGCAGCTGTGCCTGCACTGGCACTCACACCGGAAAGCCCCAGGTACTGGAGACTGCCGATGACTCCACCTATATCAGATCCAAACGCAAGCGAGTACCCGACCAGGATCCACTGGATACTCGTGAGCGCCAGTACCAGAAAGGAGAGGGCGATCATCGAGATAAAATTCTTCTTTCGAACAAGTCCGCCATAAAAGAACCCGACACCCGGGGTCATCAGCATGACAAGCAGCGCCGAGACCATGAGCCAGGTTGTAACACCGGTATCCAGAGCCATATTTTTTTCTCCTGTAACTTGTGTGAGGGCCCATCAGGATCCAACGATGGAACAAGGCAGGAAGCACCCCGGATACAGCATGCACACCCCGGCGTGCGATGGGGTGAACCTGTATGGCATGCGGCAGTAGATCCTGCCGTTTCCTACCTTTATCTTTTCCCAGGATCCAGACGGGCGACGGGCAGTTACCGGATAAAAAGTCCAGCCTGTCCCGACATGCGGGAAAAATTTTTAGATTAATATTTTCAGATTAGTAGGTTGCGAGGTACCGGTCCAGTTCCCACGGGTGAACCGCAAGACGGAAGGCATCGGTCTCTGCTTCTGCAATTGTAGTCAGGGTTTCAAGGATGTGCGGGCCGAGCGCGTCACAGAGCACCTGGTCCTTCATCAGGTACTGGTGAGATTCGGCGAGGCTGCCGGGCAGCATATCGATCTTCATCTTCTTGCGCTCTTTTGCGCTCAGGTGGTAGATGTTGGTGTTGGTCGCATCAGGCGGCATGATCTTGTTTTTGACACCATCTAGACCGGCAGCGAGCATGCATGCGAAGGTAAGATACGGGTTGCACATCGGGTCCGGGCTGCGGAACTCGGCACGGGTGCTGTTGCCACGGGCGGCCGGCACCCGGATAAGGGCAGACCGGTTGGTGGTGCTCCATGAGATGTAACAGGGGGCCTCGTAACCGGGGACAAGGCGCTTGTATGAGTTGATCGTCGGGTTTGCCACCCGGGTGATCGCCTTAGCATGCTTTAAGAGACCGCCGATATAATAGAGGGCGATATCGGAAATTCCATCGGGAGCGTTTGCATCGTAAAATGCATTCTTCCCGTTCTTTGCAAGCGATCCGTGGGTATGCATGCCACTCCCGTTGATACCGGCGAGCGGCTTTGCCATGAACGAAGCATGCAGGCCGTACTTGAGCGCAATGGCCTTGGTCGCAAACTTGAACGTCATAACCCGGTCTGCAGTCGTAACCGCATCTGCGTACTTGAAATCGATCTCGTGCTGGCTTGCGGCAACCTCATGATGGGACATCTCGATCTCAAAGCCCATACTGTTGAGCGCAAGGACGATGTCGCGGCGCACGTCTTCCGCCTTGTCCTGGGGAGCTAGATCGAAATAGCACCCCTGATCGACGAATTGCGTGGTCGGCTTGCCGTCGACGAGGTTAAAGAGGAAGAACTCAAGCTCGGGGCCGGTGTTAAAGACATATCCCATCTTTGCCGCATCGGCCATGACTTTCTTGAGCACGTACCGGGGGTCGCCTTCGAAGGGCTTGTTCCCGTAGGTGTACACGTCGCACATGAACCGGGCGACCTTGCCTTCCTGCGGTCTCCATGGGATAGTTGCATACGATGCCGGGTCTGCCTTGAGGAGCATATCCGACTCTTCAATCCTCGTAAATCCTTCGATCGATGACCCGTCAAACCAGGTACCTTCAGTTAACGATTTCTCGGCCTGGGCAGCCGGGATGGCCGCGTTCTTGGGCATCCCCAGCACATCGGTGAACTGGAGCCGGATAAATTTTACATCATCCGCCTCGATCTTTTTGAGCAATTTGGATACGTCCGCAGACATAATGGAATTAATTTTCCAACCAATTACATTTATATTTTCTTAACTAACTTCATGAGGAGAATGCTTACATTCAATTCAGGGAACGTACCAATACTATACGTTTCAATTTCCCGGAAGGCGGTCTGCCGGCCGGGCATTCATTAGGTAACCAGACATCCCGACTGTGATAGAAAATGTGTGGAATTATCGGTGTCATCGATAAACGCCGCCAGTGCATGGACGGCAGTAAGATACGAGAATCGCTCGCGCTGATGAATGAGCGGGGAAACGGCGAAGGGGCCGGCTATGCAGCCTACGGCATTTACCCGGAGTATAAGGACGCCTACGCCCTCCATGTCTTCTTTGACAACGTAAGGGAGAACAAGCCGGCTCTTGTCAAGGAACTCGAGGAATGGGGGCGGATCGTCCATGACGAGCCAATACCAATCTACGAGGCAGGGATAAAAAAAGTTCATACACCGTGGCGTTTTTTTTTCAAGCCCGATATCAGCCGTGCCCAGGAACCTCATACCACCGCGGACGATATTGTCATGCGTCTGGTCATGCGGGTCAATACCGCACACAAAGGCAGCCTGATCTTTTCGTCGGGAAAGAACATGGGTGTGTTCAAGGCTTCAGGATGGCCTGAGCAGGTCGCCAATCTCTACCGGATCCAGGACTACGAAGGATACCTCTGGCTCGCCCACAACCGGTACCCGACAAACACCGCCGGCTGGTGGGGCGGGGCGCACCCCTTCAACCTCCTTGACTGGAGCGTTGTCCACAACGGGGAGATCACCTCGTACGGGACCAACCAGCGCTATATCGAGAGTTACGGGTACGAGTGCACGATGTTCACCGACACCGAAGTCGTGGCGTACCTGATCGACCTGCTGGTGCGAAAGCACGGTCTCTCCGAGAAACTAGCAATGCGTGCCCTTGCCCCGCCATTCTGGGATGAGATCGATGCGATGCCCGCAAAAGAGCAGGAGCTCAACCGGGCGCTCCGGCTTACCTACGGCCCTGCGCTCATGAATGGCCCGTTTGCGATCTGCGTTGCAACATCTGATACACTGCTCGGGTTCACCGACCGGATCAAGCTGAGGCCGCTGGTTGCCGGGGAACATGAAGACCGGCTCTACATCTCCAGCGAAGAAGCAGCGATCCGGAGGATAGTACCGGAGATCGGTGAGGTCAGTATGCCGAAAGCCGGCGAGCCGGTGATCGGGAGGGTCGTCGCATGAGCATCGGCAGCATCCCGCTCCGCTTCAAGGTCGAGCTTGACACCGAGCGTTGCATGAACTGCGGTCGCTGTGTCGAGAACTGCTCGTACGGCGTGTTCCGTAAAGAGGACACCAAAATCGATGTCAACTCCCGGAACTGCGTGGCCTGCCACCGCTGCCTTGCCTTCTGCCCGCGCGATGCGATCAGTATCTACGAGAAGCCCACCGATTACCGGAGCCACCCGGTCTGGACCCGCGAGATCCGCGAGGCTGTATTCAACCAGGCGAAGACCGGGAAGATCATCATAGCCGGGATGGGAAACGTCCTTCCCTACCCGATGATCTTCGACCGGCTCGTTCTTGATGCATGCCAGGTTACCAACCCCTCGATCGACCCGCTCCGCGAGCCCATGGAGCTGCGGACCTATATCGGCAAAAAGCCTGCGGCACTTTCCGTAAAGGAATACCCCAACGGCGATACGGACCTCCTCACAAGACTCGCCCCGAATCTCAAGCTCGAGACACCCATCATGATAGGCCACATGAGTTACGGTGCGATCAGCCTGAATGCCCAGACCGCTCTTGCAAAGGCAGTAACCAAAATGGGGACATTCATGGGGACCGGAGAAGGCGGGCTCCACGAGTCGCTCTACCCGTACCAGAGCCATATCATCGTGCAGGTTGCATCAGGGCGGTTCGGCGTCGACATCAACTACCTTGAACGCGGGGCCGCGATCGAGATCAAGATCGGCCAGGGCGCAAAGCCGGGGATCGGTGGACACCTGCCCGGAGAAAAAGTGAATGCCGAAGTCTCCAGTACGCGGATGATCCCCGAGGGGAGCGACGCGATCAGCCCGGCGCCACACCACGATATCTACAGTATCGAGGACTTAAAACAGCTCGTGCACAGCCTCAAGGAAGCGACCGAGTGGAAGAAACCCGTCTTTGTGAAGATCGCCGCGGTCCACAACTCGGCGGCGATCGCGGCCGGGATCGCACGCTCTGGTGCCGATGCCGTAGTAATCGACGGGTTCCGGGGCGGCACGGGTGCAGCACCCCGTGTCTTCCGCGACCACGTGGGCATCCCGGTCGAGGCCGCTGTTGCAAGCACGGACGCAAAGCTGCGCTCGCAGGGAATCAGAAACGAGGTCTCGATCATCGCAAGCGGCGGGATCCGGGAGAGTGCCGATATCGCGAAGATCATCTGCCTTGGCGCTGACGCCGTCTACATCGGCACATCAGCGCTCGTTGCGATGGGCTGCCGGGTCTGCGGTACCTGCAACCGGGGCACCTGCGCGTGGGGGATCGCGACCCAGAAACCGGAGCTCACGAAGAGGCTGGACCCCGAGACAAACGCGGTGCAGGTGGCAAACCTGATCCACGCGTGGACCGAAGAGATCGCAGAACTGATGGGTGCCGCCGGCATCAACAGCATCGAGAGCCTGCGGGGCAACCGCGACCGGCTCCGAGGCTATATGCTGGACGAGGGGCTGCTCAGGGTGCTGGATGTAAAGTCCGTGGGGGCGTAGGAGCGATGGCAGCAGTCCATATCGACGCAAAGGAGCTGCACTACACTCCGCTCAACCAGCAGGTCCGGAAAGCAATCTGCGATGGCGTAAAGGAGATCGTAATCGATAACGTGCTCGGCCAGCGCTTTATCGCTGACGGGCTCAGGGGGGACGGCGTGACGATCACGGTGAATGGTGTCCCGGGCGGCGACCTTGCGATGTTCATGAGCGGCCCGACCGTCGTCGTCCACGGGAACGCCGATCATGCGCCGGGCAACACGATGAACCAAGGCAAGGTGATCATCCACGGGAGTGCCGGTGATGCGACCGCCCACAGCATGCGGGGCGGCCGGGTATATGTCCGGGACAGCATCGGGTACCGGGGCGGCATTCATATGAAGCAGTATATGGAGAAGCGCCCGATCCTGGTGGTCGGCGGTTCCGCCCGTGCGTTTCTCGGCGAATATATGGCAGGGGGACTCCTGATAGTCCTTGGCTTAAACGGTCAGGCACCGGTCGCAGAACGCGGCGTCGGGAGCGGCATCCACGGCGGCGAGATCTTTGTGCGCGGAACGGTCGAGGATAAGAACCTCGGGGTTGGCGCGCGGCAGCTGCCGGCAACTGCTGAGCAGGTGGCGATGATACGGCCCATCATCGAGGATTTTGCAAAGACGTTCGGGATCGATGCAGAGCCGCTTGTCTCAGCATCGTACTCCCGGATCGCCGCTTCGAGCGCACGGCCGTTTGGAAACAAATATACACCGGAGTGATGGCGATGGCAGAAAAGAGTTATCTCGATTTGAAAAGCGAGGTCTGGGATGAGAAGAAATGCTCGGGCTGCGGTGCCTGCGTCGCCGTCTGCCCGGCCGATGCCCTCTCCTTTGCGGAAGGGGAGATGGTGGTAAGCCCGAGAAGCAACGGCTACTGCAAGCAGGCGACCGACAGTGTCCCCTGCGGGGCGTGTTACGCGGTCTGCCCCCGGACCGGCGACCAGCCGGCCGGAACGCTCGGTACCTACCTCGAACTGCTCTCTGCAAAAGCGGCCTTTGAGATCCCGCACCGGCAGAGCGGTGGTGCGGTGACGGCAATCCTTGCAAACGCCCTGGACCTGGGCCTGATCGATGCCGTCGTCACGGTGACCGAGGATCCCTGGACCCTCAAACCGTCGTCTGCAGTCATCACGAAGTCCGATGTCCTCATCCATGAGGCCGGCAGCCGGTACAGCTGGTGGGTGCCGCTCCTTGCGGCACTCAAGGAGGCTGCGGTCACCCGTAAGTACACGAAGATTGCGGTGATCGGCGTTCCCTGCGCAGTCCAGGCGGCCGCCCGGATCCGGGCGAGCGACAACGATCTCCTCCGCCCGTACGCAAAAGCGATCCGGCTGGTGATTGGCCTCTTCTGCACGGAGACCTTTGACTATGCAGGGCTCGTGCACGGGAAACTCGAAAAGAAGTACAAGATCGCCCCGCACGAGATAAAAAAACTGGACGTGAAGGGCAAGCTCGATATCTTAAAGCAGGACGATTCCCATCTCTCCGTCCCGCTTGCTGATCTTGAGGACACGATCCGGCCGGGCTGCCGGATCTGCACGGATTTCTCGTCGCTCTCCGCTGACCTCTCGGCCGGGGCAGTCGGCAGCCAGGCAGGATATACGACGCTTGTCATCCGGAATGACACCGGGAAGGGATTTGTAGAGAGCGCCATGCGGAACAAGAGACTGGTGAGCGGGCCGGGTGTTGATACCGCAGCGATCGAGAAGCTCGCCGCGGCCAAGATCAAAAAGAACGCGAAAAAATAATTTTTTTTTATTTTTTTAAACCATACCCGGTGAATGATTGATCCCATACATTGGTGCAGCTGAATTGCACATTCTTCCGATCGTAAAAATCCGCCGCCAGCCCCAAAGGTAACAGCGCCGGACGGTCTGCGGGAACAGTCACTGGCGTACAGGTCCCTCACTGAATCCCGGCTGCCCCCACCAGACACTCGCGATGGTTTGAGATGTGATCGGGGGCAATTAATATTTCAATAAAGTTATCTTTCAAAAAACCATACTTTCAGGGTATAATGAACCTGATATCGCTCTTTCTGGCATTCGTGCCATGGATCGCTTTTGCCCTTGTTGCCGAAGCCCCGCTGGGCAATCCCCTGGTAAGCCTGCTCCTCGCATTTATTATCGGTATCGTGCTTACCGTTTTGACGAGTTACCGGCAACTGATCAAAGGGTATATCCTGTCCGTGGTTACCATGCTATTCTTCATAGTCTTCTTTATCCTTATCGTGGGACTACAGCAGTATTATATCGCATATTACCTTGCGGCACTCTCGATGCTGATCCTTGCGATTGTCTGCTGGGCTACCATCCTGTTCCGTTTTCCCTTCACCCTCCAGTATTCAAGAGAAGGGGTAGAACCCGAGCGGGCGAACAGCCCCTCATTCATGCGGGTCAATTATATCATAACGGCGGTGTGGGCACTCGCCTTCACCCTGGGCTTTGGCGTGGATGCTGTCCTGCTGGCATATCCTTCCCCAAGTCTTGTTTTCTGGGATAACCTGAAATGGGTGTTCATGGTCCTCGCTATCGTTTTCACCGTCTGGTACCCGGCATACGTCCATAAGGAAAGGGCACTGCAGGCGCTGACAAAATATTATCCTGATATCCTGAAAAAAGCGTAATCGGCTCTCTTTACTCTTTTTTCCGCGATGATCATCACCGGTACCTTGCATTTGTCCAGGAGAGGAGGCCTCAGGTATCCGGGATGCGAATTCCCTTTTGGTTATTTATGACCTGAAAAATCCAACCTTCCCATCGTATCCCACCCTGGCACATCGTTTCCTCCCCAAATTCGCGAATTCTTTTAAAGGAAGCCTTCCTCATTCTATACTACCGGAAAACCGGGAGCAGGGACAGCGAGAGCCGCCCCGTTTCCCGGCAGGTGAATACCATGAAGATGATCAAGGCAATGATACGGCCCGAGAAATTTGAGGACGTCAAGGCAGGACTGGATAACGCAGGATTTGGGGCGATGACGATCTTCGATGTCGAGGGGCGGGGTGTCCAGAAGGGGATCAAGCAGCAGTACCGGGGTGCCGAGTATGTCGTCGACCTGATTCCCAAGCGCGAGCTGGAGATTGTCATTGCTGACGATGCAGCGGAAAAGGTAATCGAGATCATCAGGAAAGCGGCATACACCGGCAAGGTTGGCGACGGCCAGATCTTCGTGCTCCCGGTCGAGGACTCGATCCGGGTCAGGACCGGGGAACGGGGATCCAAGGGGATCTAAAACGGTCCATGGATCCATACATCTCTTTTTCCTCTTCAGCCGGGTCGGGCCCGACACTATGCTCCACACGATTACGGACCGGATTTTCTTTTGCAGGGGATAAACCGTTTCCCCTGCCGTTTCATTTCCCGATAATCCCCCCAAAACATCCCCTTCTTTTAGCTTCCCACCACCGGCAGCCCACCCGGAAAAGCGTAGGTAAAATAAGCCTAATTCGGGCCCGGATTGCCGATCCGGGGATCCCGATTTCCGGTTCCACGGGAAATGCTGTCCACGCCCACGGAAAAAACGGTGATATGCTCATATTTTTCAAAACAGGTCAAAAATAAGGCCACTCAAACCTGCACAATAGCGGGCCTGTACGGGGACCTTATTTCCGGACGGGTAATTGTAGGGGGCAAAGGGCCGGAGAGCCGCTATTGCGAAGATCCCCTTTGACACATTCTCCCGGGTGAAAGGTGGATAAACCCGGGTCCGGATACCACCCCTTTTACAACCCGGTTTATCTCTGGTCCACCCTGTCCCGCTCGATCCTCACCAGCGGCGATCTCCGGGCAAAGAACCCGGCAATGAAGGCCGCAAACTCCTCCTGCCAGCAGTCCGCGCCTTCAAACACGCACCAGTCTTTTGCGAGGGATGCCCGGACGTGCCGGCCGACACCCACGTTTAATAGCGCCGGGGATGTGAGAAGATCGGATACACGCACAAATTCCCGGGGCACTTCCATGATGTACCGCCCGTTCTCGATAAACGGCCCGGGAAGGGAAGCGTCCCGGTACTTCTCCCGGAACTTTTCTGCGTTAACCTGGTTCCAGACCGGGGGACCTTCGTGACGCCGGATGGGCGGGAGCTCATCGACCAGTAACTCGAAGAGGAGCATACACCGCCCAGTTCCCATCCGGTAATGGGCATGATGCACCACGAACCCGCTCCGGGCAAGCAGGTCGCAGATCGCACCCGTGCTCCGTTTCAGCTGGGGAACCACGATCTCCTCGATGAAGGGCGGGGTCGCAAATGTCACCGCGTACAGCGACGTGCCCCGCGATGCAAGCAGTGCAGAAAGGTCCTTCGGGCAGCAGGGACGTTCTCTGGGCAGCGCAAAGAACGCTGCCGATGGCGCCTCCCGGTAGCCCCGGGCAAGTTCCACGAACTCCGCCATCCGGTCGATGGAAAGTGCAGCCGCCACGTTCCGCCGGGGATCGACCGGGTCGATCACGATCAGCGGCTCGTTAAATTCCTTTGCCGCGTGATGCCCGATATCGATTTTAAGGTGCGGGCCCCACTCGGACGCTGCGGCAAGAAGGGGGCCAAACCCGCCGTAGTGGAGGATTAAAAGCTCGCAGAGATACCCCGAGAACCCTTCGGTCATCTGGTCGGAGCCGTAGATCCCCCCGGCCTTTGCAAACTGCTTCAACAGGAGCACGTCATCGGTCAGGCCGTTAATCTTATCCGTAATGTACCGGGTATGGAACGGGGTCCGGTCGACCGCGCTCTGGATCTTTGCCGCGCTCGCCACATTGTAGCAGGGTACGATGTCGACATCGATGGAATCGATCGTCGCGTTGATGTACGGGTGCTCGGCATACTTCTCACAGAAGTTCGTCGTAAATTTCCGCGCAATGCTCCGGGCAAGTGCCAGGCCCTCGGCTTCAAGCGTCTCGCGGGGCATATCCGGAGGAAAGAGCAGGAAGACATCGAGGTCCCGGTCGCCTTTCACCCACGTATTCCGGGCAATGGAGCCGACCACCATCCCCTCCGCCTTCCCGCTTTTGGCAATCGCCGCAAGCAGCCGGTGTGCGACACCGGCAATATAATCCCGCTCCTCAGCGGACGGCCGGAGCTGCTCCATGAGGATCTTCTCCTCAAGCGGGAGCCTGCCGGTTTCTGTGCCCGGCCCGCTCACCATGCCACCTCACAGAGATCCTCGTACACCGGGCCCCGGGCCGTGAGCGTGCTTTTCTTGAGTTTCAGCCCGGCTATCGTGCAGCTGCCGCAGGGCACGTTTTTCAGCTCGTCAAGACACCGGAAAAGCAAGGGATCGGATTCCCTGACCCGGGCAATCGTCGCGTGCGGAGTAAAGCTCCGGGTCTCGCGGGGAAACCCGAGCGGTGCAAGTGCGGCTTCCACTGCAGAAAAGACCTCCCACCCCTTCCCGCCATCCTCAATGGCACACCAGACCGTATGCGGGTTTTTGGGGTTGTTGACCTCAATACGGCGGCCGGCCACCGGGAACGGCGCGGACTTCACGGTCCTGATCGCTGCAATCAGCTGCGGCATCTTCTTTTCGTCCACCTCGCCAAGAAACTTCACCGTGATGTGGATTATGGCAGGATCGACAAACGTGAGCCGGGCATGGCACCCGTGCAATACGGCCTGCGTACCTGCCAGCTGCTGTCTCATTTCAGGGGACAGTTCGAATGCCAAAAACGCCCTGACCATTAAAGTACTCATTGTCCATTCACCTACAAATGGTAATCGCTAAAAAAGGCCCGGTACAGGGACCGTGCAGAAGGTACTAAACCACGATTTTTTTATCCCCAAAATGCGTAGTGCTAGATAACAGAGGGTGCTTTTTATGCCGAACACCGTGCCGTTGATTGTGTATACCCTGGAAACCTGTCCGCACTGCGTGATGCTCAAGAATGCCTTAAAAAAAGGCGGATATGCATTTTCCGAGCGCGACCTGTCAACTGCCGAGGCCCTCACCGAGCTCCGGGTGAACAGTGTCTTTGTCAACGAGGCGCCCGTCCTCCAGAGGGGCGACGATTTCTACACAACAAGCGACCTTTTCCCGGGCGGGACGCTGGACGAGAACAAACTCGGCGTGATACTCTCGGGTGCATGATGACGCGACGGGAAACCCTGCAGCAGACCCTTGACGGCAGTTTTTCCCCGGCCCTGCCTTTCGTCCGGACAACCGACGGCCACATTATCGAGTGGGACCGGAACCGGATCGCCGAACAGATCAAAAAAGAGACAAAGCTCGTCGAGGCGTTCTACGGGTACGAAGGCGCAGACGAGGCAACCGCACAGGATATCGCACGGCTGGTCGAACAGCGTATTCTTTCCCTTGGCATAAAGTCCCTCTCGGGCCCGCTCATCCGGGAGATCATGAATATCACGCTCCTTGAAAAGGGGATGCTGCAGTACAGGAACGTCTGCACCCGGGTCGGGACACCGGTCTACGATGCGCACCAGATCGACGTGGGCAAGGGCTTTGAGGCGCACGACAACGCAAACCTCCAGGAGAACGCCGAGACAAGCCACAAGAAAAAAGCGGACAAGATCTCAAAGGAGCAGTACCTGCTCCAGCTTCCCCCGGATCTTGCCGATCACCACCTCTCCGGCGAGATGCACATCCACGACCTCGAATATTTCGGGACGCGCCCGTTCTGCCAGGACTGGGACCTGCGGTACTTCTTCTACTACGGACTCATGCCGGACGGGAACGGGACAAAGGCATCGGTCGCCGGCCCGGCAAAACGGGCGGAGGTTGCCATCCTCCATGCGGTAAAAGCACTCGGGAGCGCCCAGACGAATTTTGCCGGCGGGCAGGGCTACTATAATTTCCTCACCTTCCTTGCGCCGTACATGGAGGGTATGTCCTACGAGGAGATCAAACAGAACATGCAGATGTTTGTCTACGAGATGACACAGATGATGGTCGCACGGGGCGGCCAGCTCGTCTTCTCGTCGGTCCAGCTCTCGCCCGGTGTCCCGGCACTCTGGCAGGACAAGCCCTGTGTCTACAAAGGGAAGGTCTGGGACGGGAAGCAGGCGCCGCGACGCACGTACGGCGAGTTCGAGCGGGAAGTCCGGCTGCTCTTCAAGGGGCTCATGGAAGTGATGATCGAAGGCGATTACTGGGGCAAGCCATTCAACTTCCCCAAACCCGAGATCAGCATCGAGCCGGATTTCATGAGCGAGCGCGAGGAGTTCAACCGGGCTCACCCGGATCTTCCCACCTTCCGTGACCTGTACCTCATGACCTTCGAGCTCGCGTCCAAGTTCGGGACGCCGTACTACGACAACCAGCTCCCGGCATACCGGGGTGCGGGAAAGGGGATCTCCTGCTACCAGTGCTGCGCCTACCAGTTCTCGGCGGTCGCTGACAAGGATTCGGATTTCGGTAAAAAACTGGTCTTTGACGAGGGCCTGCACTTCTCGATGGGCTCGTGGCAGGTGGTCTCGGTCAACTGCCCGCGTGCGGCCTACAAGGCGCAGGGAAGCGACGAGCGGCTCTTTGCCGAACTCCGTTCGCTCATGGACGTGTCGGTCGAACTCTTCAGGATCAAGCGCCGGTGGATGGACAATATCCGGGCGAGCGGCAGGATGCCGTTTGCGATGCAACGCCCGAAAGATCCCAATACCGGCGAACGCGGGGCGATAGCGGTCGATCTTGAAGGCCTCGTGTACACCATCGGCGTGGTGGGGGTCAACGAGATGGTCCAGCACCATACGGGCAAGCAGACCCACGAGTCCAAGGCAGCGTTCAAGCTCGCTGTCCGTGCGATGACCGAGATGGAACTCTACGCAAGGAAACTCTCGGAAAAGAACAACATGACCCTTGCTCTTGCCCGGACCCCTGCCGAGACAACCGGCCAGCGCTTTGCGGTCGCGGATCTTATTGACAAGCGATACCACGATTTTGCCGTGAAGGTGATCAAGGGTGACCTCGATTACGCGCTCGAAAACCTCGGGAATACCCGGGATCTCCCGATCTACTATACGAACGGGACGCATGTGGCGCCGGGCGCCGATGTCCCGCTCACCAGACGCATGGAGATCGAGAACGTCTTTTTCCCGATCGTGGACGGGGGGAACATTTTCCACATCTGGCTGGGCGAGGCCCGGCCCGATCCCCGAGGTCTCATGGATATGGCAATGAACCTCTGCCGGAATACGCAGATCGGGTACTTCGCGTTCACCCGGGACCTCACCGTCTCGCTCCGGCAGTTCCGCGAGTACCGGCCCGGCAGGAAAGCGATCAGCCCGTTGATACCGTCGGATATCCCGGCAAAGGCATAACTTTTTTCAAGCGTGGTTTTTGGCATCTGCCCGGCACAGTACCGACAGGGACGTACAAGAAACGGAAATGGACCGACCGGGTTTACTCCAGAGCAATAAAAACCGGTAAAAAAATGCGAGAGGGCTGAAAAAGGGAAGATTACCGGTAGTCCGGGACCTTCCGGAGCGTGATGTCCATCACGCCGCGGTGCACCCGGTACATGCTGTGGATGACATCGATGGGCTTGTCAAGTTCGATGGTCGTGGAGTGGTCATCGATACAGATCCGGACCACGTTTGTCTGGATATCCGCATAGGGGGCATACTGGGCATTGTGAGGGATCGCAGCGGTGACAAAGATATGGGTATCTGACTCAAGCACCTCGTACGGGATGTCGTCGTCGCCGCTGTTTGCCCCGCCGGTGAAGATCCCGGGCTCGCCGGGGACTTGCCGGGTCACGATGGTATACCCGATGACACGGGCGTGTTCGGCCTCAGGCATGTTACGCACGATCTCCTCGACGATCTTCGAGAGGTTCCCAAACACTTCATCGTAGGGATTATTGGGATTGGTCAGCATGGATTCCTCTGAGTGTAATCCGGTTCTTTGTTCTCGATACAATTCCCCTCTTTACAAACTCTGCAAGCACCGGTTCGAGTTCATCCGGTGTGCACCCGGTAACCTCCCGGAGTTCGTCCGGAGCCAGGGGTTCGTGGGAGAGGGCAACTGCTACAGATAGTTCTCGTTCGCTCCTGAATAAATCGTTATGGTTGCGGGCAAGATCGGCAAGTTTCGTGTCGATGTCATGGTTGAGCTGTTCGAGGTGGGCTACCAGCTGGTCGTGCGCCTGGACCATCTTTGCGAGCATGACGACTGCCTGCCGGGTCCGCTCGTTCTCCGCGTTCTTTCCCGTCTCATCATGCCCGATCATGGCGCTCTGGAGGCTGTGCAGGGTAACGTCGACGAGGATGTCGTTTGCGAGATAGTAATACTTGCGCCGGCGGTCGTCCATCTGGCAGGAGAGGATCTCCTCCCGCTCCATGAGCTGGAGGTGGTCGATAACCGCCTTGGGCGAGATCATCAGCGTCTCTGATATCTCGGTGACAAAGCAGGGCTTCTGCCGCAGGAGGCCGATGATGCGGCGCCGGTTCCGGTTCCCGAGGATATCGAGCAACCGGGCGAATTCTGCGAGATCCTCCATATTCACTTGATGTTAGTGATGCAAATGTATAAAGGAAGCTACAGGGGGTTCTGTTGCGTTGTAGGGACTTTTGGGTTTTGGGATCGCGCTGTTGCATCGCGGGTCTCAAAACAATTGGTTTTTCATTTATTGAGATCTCAAATTATACAACAAGACATAGTGATCTAAATGAATGATGAAAATGATGATATTTCCCATCTTGATTCGGCTTTAGTTGCGAGACTTCATCCTCCGATGTATAAATATCCACAAATACTGGGCAAGAAAGCCGGATAATATAGTAGCAGCTTATATTGAACGTTATTCAAAAGAGGGAGACACAGTTCTTGATCCTTTTTCGGGTTCGGGTGTGACAGCCATAGAGGCCCTTAGATTGGGGAGGAAAGCGATTGCCGTCGATCTGGATCCCGTAGGGAATTTTATTGCATTAATGACCGCTTTACCTGTTGATATAGATAGTTTGCAAGAAGCATTTGATGCCTTAAAAGACGATGTAAAAGATGAGATTTTAAAGTATTTTAAAACAATATGCCCAGAATGCGGTAAATCTGCTACAATACATTCACTCATATATGCAAATAATAAACCAACAAAGATTGTCTACGAGTGTAATAACCCGGTTTGCGAACACAAAGGGTTAAAGGACTTAACAAATGCTGATAGAAAAACAATCTCAACAATAGAAGAGACAGATGTACCTTATTGGTATCCAGATAACGAACTTATTTGGAACAGTCGGGTGAATGTTTCAAGAGGGGAAAAAGTCAGCGACTTATTTAGTAAACGGAACCTTATAGCACTTTCAATTCTTTATAACGGAATTAACAAGATTGAGGACGAACTCAATCGAAATATGATAAAATTTGCATTTTCTGCCGCGCTCCCCCAAGCTTCAAAATTACTGGTTTACACACCCGGACAAGGACCGGGTTGGAAAGTAAGAGGTTTTTGGATACCAGCCAATAGATATGAGATGAACGTATGGCGGTTTTTCGAGAACAAATTTAAAAAACTCGTTTCAGGTAAAAAGGAATCTAATAAATTACTGTCATCAAAATACTCGAAAGATGCATTTAAAATTTTTAATCATTCCGCCACTGAGCTTAATTCAATACCCGAATTAAAGGAAAATTCCGTGGATTATGTGTTCACAGATCCTCCGTATGGGGATAGTGTACCATATTTAGAACTCAATTTAATTTATGCATCGTGGTTGGGTTTCAAATCAGATCTTGCCGATGAAATTTGTATTAGCGACAGTCCTTTAAGACGAGATAAAAACAACAAAGCTTACTACACTCACCTTGCTAAGGCATTCCGAGAAATTTATAGAGTTTTAAAACCCGGAAAATATTTGACTGTAACGTTTAACAACACCAAAATGGAAATTTATAATGATATATTTAGATCTGCAATTTTAGCCGGTTTTGACTCTGAAAAAATTGTTTATCAACATCCCGCAAAGAAATCTTCTAAGGCACAGCTCGCTCCTTATGGCAGTGCATTTGGGGACTATTACATAAGGTTTCGAAAACCTTTGGAACCGCGCGACACATTAAAAATTAAACAACCCGATGAGATTACATTTGAAAGGGTTGTTATTCAAGCTGTTAAAAAGATCATTGCTGAACGAGGACAACCAACTGAATATTCGTTAATAATAAATAGTTACTCACTTATTTACGATTTATTGAAAAAAGAGGGATTCCTTTTTTCAGCCTCACAATCAATTGACGACGTACTCAACAAACATATGGGTGAAGAATTTGTCCTCGTTAATAACAAATTATGGTTTGCCAACCCCTCGGTTGTTCCATACATTGATAGGGTTCCTTTAAAAGAGCGAGTTGAAAAAGTTGTTATATCAACATTAAATCGTGAAATCAAACTTGGTTTTGATGACATACTTAAAGAAGTTTATAAAATGTTTCCAAACTCCTTAACACCCGAAACTACGACAATAAATGAAGTTTTGGAAGATTATGCTGAAAAAACTAAAGATAAAAAATGGATATTGAAGCAATCGGTATCGATACGGATGAGCCAGCACAATACAATGGTTGATTATTTAATCAAAATCGGAGAGAGATTTGGATATACCGTCATTGCTGACTTAGAGGGGTATAGAGTTAAAGAGTTACCATTTGATAATGAAAATCCAGATAGAGTGAGAGAAATTGATGTTATTTGGCTCGAAGGAAAGACCCCCAAATATGAATTTGAAGTCGAAAACACAACTGGCATAAGCGAAGTTATTGATCGTGGATCTAATCTTGATGTGGATGATTTAACTCGTATAATTGTCATTCCGGAAGAACGAAAACCACTTTTAAATAGGAAACTTCATGAACGCAAATTTAACGAAGAAATCAACAAATATGGTTGGCAATTTATGTATTACAAGGATCTTGATGCGTTTTTTGTTCAAATGAAGGGGCACAAAAAACCGAAAATATCTGAACTTAAAAATTCGTTCAAAACACCAGAAGATATGAGGCGAGATATACAAACCGAATTAAAATTGTAACTATTTTTTCCTCGGTACATCCCAATAGGGACTCTTACATTTTGGGCATACTCTCGGATCGTCCTCCACTCGCTTGACCCATTCGTGACCGCATCGCTCACACCTAAAACAGTTCTGGTGCGTTGTAGGGCAGGGCAAATTATATTCAATTAAAATCTGAATGGATCACCTGAGGAAGAGTATGGTCGGGATTTTACAATGGCTGGACACCACATCAGAACGAAACAGGAACATTGTCATAATCTGTTTTGGCTTACTCCTCGTTGTTATCGTAATCCTGCTGTATGAATTCGGGTTTACTGCGTCGGTGTTGTAATTCTCTTCGCTTTTTTGGTCCGGTAAAATCGGCGACAGCCCGGGACTTTTGAAAATGAAAGAGACCAGGGTCATGGGAGGCCTCTCACAAAAATCATGGGTGGGGGTGATCCCCTTTGCGGGCCGGCAGGGGGAGGGGGGTAGGCCCCTGTTCAAAAAATGAGGTGAGGGGGGGTAGGGGATTCCCCCCTCCCTCCCCATGCGGGCAACAGGCTCCTTTTCTGCATAACAAAAACCTGTATTTCGCATGGAATCTCCGGCGTGAGGAGTAAGGTTTGCATTTTTAGGGGATTATCATCCGGTTGCCCGGCCGGGGACCTGAGGGAGAGGGGGTACCCCCTGCTGGCCCGGCACATGGGGGGGAGGGTACCCCCCACTTGGAAAAAAGAAGTGAGGGGGGGTAGGGGGCACCCCCCTCCCCCCTTGAGATGTACCGGGAATTTTTACTAAGGGAAAAACCGTTTGCCGGCCGCTGTGTCACGCTGATCACTCCCGCAGATTGATTTTAACATCTCCCGCCGCAGCACATCTTTCCTGTTTTATAAAAACCGTTAAGCATCCGGGGCACTCATACTATAATGGTGATGCTTTTGGAAAGAAAGCCCGTTAAATCCTGTATTCTCCGCTCCGTGGGATATGATGACGCCATGAAAAACATGGAGATCGAATTTCACTCAGGACTTGTTTACCAGTATTCGGGCGTACCTTCAAAAGTCTACGCGGATCTCATGAGTTCAAGCGCAGTCGGAAAATATTTTTCCGAAAAGGTCCGGAACCGGTTCCGGGCAAAACAGATGGTTGCATAAATTGCATCACGCAAAACCCATACCCCCCATATTTTCTTCTTTTTGGAAAATTTTTGTAACCGGCAGCAGCTGTGCCAAAATAAAAAAGTGAATTTAACAGGGTTTATTATTTTTTCAGGTGCGTGATAAACTGCCTGTTCACCGCGTCCCAGTTCACGAGGTTCCAGAATGCCTCGATATATTTTGCCCGGTCGTTCTTGTAGTCCAGGTAGTACGCGTGCTCCCAGACATCGAGCACAAGGAGGATCCGGAATCCCGGGTAGACATTCACGTTGTGCTTCTCGATCTGGTTGATCAGGAGCCGGGGTGTGGTTGTGCTTGCCGTAAGGACCGCCCAGCCGGAGCCCTCGACACTGGATGCCGCTGTGGTAAACTCCTTTTTGAACCGCTCAAACGAACCGAACTCCTCATCGATTGCCTTTGCAAGTTCCCCTTTCGGCAGCCCGCCGCCACCTTTGCCAGCCGGTGCCAGGTTCTCCCAGAAGGTGTTGTGGAGACGGTAGCCCCCGATATGGAACGAGAGCTCCTTTAACGTCGCCTTGAGATCGAGGTCCGCCTTCTCTTTTCGTGCCTTATCCAGTTTCTCAAAGATCGCGTTTGCACCGGTCACGTATGCCTGGTGGTGTTTCGTGTGGTGCAGGGTGAGCTGCTCCTTTGAGATAAATGGTTCGAGCGCCGCATAGTCGTACGGCAGCTTGGGAAGCGTGTATAATTTCTCGTTTGCCATGTAATTCATCTCCCGTTTGGGGATACACGGTACTATCCCTGCTGTTCTATTTTATGTACTGGATAGCGGCAGGAAACGAATAAAAAAAGTTATTCGAAGAGCCGGTAGTTCGGCGCTTCGTCAGTGATCAGGATGTTGTGCGGGTGGCTCTCGGTCATACCGGCGTTCGTGATCCGGATAAACCGGGTCTTCTTGTGCATATCATCAATCGTGGAGGCGCCCGAGTAGCCCATCGCGGACTTCAGGCCACCTACGAGCTGGTAGATCACCTCGCCCACGTGCCCGACGTAGGGGGTAACCCCCTCGACACCTTCAGGCACAAACTTCGTGCTCCCGATCCCCTTTTTCTGGAAGTACCGGTCGCTGGACTGGCCCAGGCTCATGACGCCGAGCGACCCCATGCCCCGGTACTGCTTGTAGCGCCGGCCCTTGATCGTGATCACCTTGCCCGGCGCCTCATCGGTACCGGCAAACATGCTCCCCATCATCACGGTATCTGCCCCGGCAGCGATCGCTTTTGCTACGTCGCCCGAGTACCGCACACCACCATCGGCGATGACCGGGACATCGGCCGGGGACGCACTCTCGGCGACCTGCGCGATCGCGGTTATCTGCGGGACGCCGGTGCCCGCCACAATCCGGGTCGTGCAGATCGAGCCCGGGCCGATGCCCACCTTGATGCCATCGACACCGGCATCCAGGAGCGCCTCAGCCGCGGCTGTTGTGGCAATATTTCCCGCGATCACATCCGCGCTGACGCTGCCCTTGATGTTTTTCACCGCCTCGACCACCTTCATGTTGTGGCCGTGGGCGCAGTCGACCACGAGCGCGTCCACGCCGTGAGCGTCAAGGAGGGTCGCCCGGGTGAAATCAAACGGCCCGACCGCTGCTGCCACCTGCAGGTTGCCCTTCTTGTCCCGGGTCGCACGCGGGTACTGCCTTTTTTCGAGGATGTCCTGCATCGTGATGATCCCGATCAGCCGGCCCTTGCTGTCTGCGACCGGAAGCCGCTCGACCTTGTTGGTGTACATCACTTCGAGCGCTTTTTCCGGCGTGATGTCCTCGCCGGCCGTGATCGGTTTTTTGGTCATGATCGTCCTGATGCTCTCCTCGCCTCGACGGGAGACGATCGCCCGCACATCCCGGCGGGAGACGATCCCGATGATCTTTCCTTTCCCGATGACCGGCACGCCGCCGATGCTGTACTGGTTCATCAGTTTCTCGGCATCGGAGACCGTTGCCGTTTCCTCGACGTACAGCACATCGCGCTCGATAAGCTCCTCGGCCTGCTTGACGAAATTGACCTGCTGGAGTTCATGCTCGGCGGTCATGTTCCGGTGGATCACACCGATACCACCCTCGCGGGCAAGGGCGATCGCCATCGTCGACTCGGTCACCGTGTCCATCGCAGACGAGACAAGGGGGATATTCAGCCCGATGTTTTTGGAAAATCGGGTCCGCGTATCGGTCTCGGCGGGTTCGATCCAGGATTCCAGTGGTTCCAGCAACACGTCATCGAACGTGAGGGAGAGGGGAACATCCAGTTTGTTGAGGTACATTGCACACCTGATTTTTTTTACGAGCGTATCTTCGCCAGTGCTGTCTTCACGAGATCTTCGCGGATGGTCGCATTCCGGTCGCCACCGCAGACCATCCCCCGGACACCGATGATCTCCGGGTTGATCCGTTTCAGGGCATCGATATCGGCAAACACAAGCGAGCCGGCAAGGGCCGTGCCCAGACCCAGCGCCCGGTTGCCTTCAGTGAACCGGATGAGCGTCGCTTCGTCCATGAAGGAGAAGGTGCTCCGCCCGTCCTTGATCCCGGTGTCCACCATCACGTAATCAGCCCCACACGCGGCAGTAAGTGGAGCGATCTCAAAGGGGGAGATCGAACCCATCCTTTCGTAATCGGAATACCCGGCAATAACGACGAATTTCTCAGGGAACTCGTCCTTGACGGCTTTGGTGACCGCCGCGATCACATCGCGGGCCCGGTCTTTACCGGCAAAGGCAAGCCCAATCTTGACATAGTCAGCCCCGGCGCAGGCAGCCCCATAGGCAGCAAGGGAGGCGCCGCCCGGCTTATACGGGAAATCCCCGATGGCTGCACTCACGGGTTTTTTCGCGAACGACTTGATCTCCCGGATCACCCAGGGAAAATTGGCGCCAAGCGAGCCCTCTGACGGTTTTTTGACGTCGATGATATCGGCAGCGATAGAACAGTGAGCCTCGGAAATAGAGCTGGGGCTGACCAACAATTGCATAAACTTTAATGATCTTTTATCCTAATAGTGGTTTTGGGTTGTCGATGGAACTCGTGCTCGCGTTGGATTTGCGGCGCAATAAAGTCGTACACGGAAAATCCGGGATGCGTGCGACCTACAAACCGCTGGATTGGGGACTTTCTCCGACGGCAGAGCCAACAGGTTTTGTGAAAGCCGTCGCACCAAAATTTCTCTATATCGCCGATCTCGACCGGATCGAGGGGACCGGCAACCACGACAGGCTTATCCAGGAATGTGCCTGCCTTGTCGATCGCTGCTACGTGGACCGGGGAACGCGGTCGCCAGCTGACCTGCTCGCCGGGCCAAATATTGAAAATATTATCGGGACCGAGACGAGCCTTGCGGATCTTTCCCGGTACAACGGGGGGTACCTGAGCGTGGACGTTGTGAACGGCAAAGTGATCCCGACCGGGGATTCGCCGGAGACCGTGCTCCGGTCAGCCCGGGGCTGGAACTTCGAGGGCTGCATCATCCTGAACCTCGGGTTTGTGGGGACCGAAAACGGGATCGGCGCCGGCACCGGCCCGCTCGAAGCGTGGCGGTCTGCGTATCCGGGCCGGCTGCTGTATGGAGGGGGAGTTGCATCTGTCGCCGATCTCGACACCATAAAAGACGCCGGCTTTGACGGCGCCATTATCGCAACTGCCCTCCACAAGGGGGCTGTCCCTGCCGAGTGGATCCGGAGGGGATGCTGGTGCTAGTCACGCTCGAAGGAATCGATGGCACCGGGAAGAGCACGCTGCTCGATGCCCTCAGGGAAAAGCTCGCCGATCTCGACCCGGTCTTCACCCGTGAACCGGGGGCGACATGGGTGGGCGAGGCGGTACGGCGGGCGGTTGCCGAGCAGCTCGATCCCGTCACCGAGGCCACGCTCTTTGTCGCCGATCACGCCGCCCACCTTGCAACCGTGGTGCGCCCGGCGCTCGCCCACAAAAAACTGGTGATCTCCGACCGGTACTCGGACAGCCGGTTCGCCTACCAGTCGGTCACGCTCGAAGGCACCATCCCCGACCCGGAGGGATGGCTGCGGGCGATGCACAACGGCTGGTCGATTGTGCCGGACAAGACCTTCCTCCTTGCAATCCCGGTTGACGACGCGCTTGCACGCCTCGAAGGAAAGACCGGGCGGGAGCATTTCGAGCGGCGCGAAATCCTCGAAAAAGTCCAGGACCGGTACCTGGAGTTTGCCCGGGCAGAACCGGGCCGGTTTGTCGTTGTTGATGCCATGCTGGAAAAAGAGGAGATTGCCCGGTTTGTCGCCGACGCGATCCGGCTGGTTGTGGTGGAGGGAGGGAAACGGAAGAGGAAATAATCCGGGAAATCTCCCTGTACTGAATTAATGGGATTCTTTTTTTAGATATTAACGAGAGAGCCCACCCCCTTCGGGGGTCGCTCGGGCGCCTCGTCGGGCTCTCGCTGGGCGAGGGACAGGTATCTTGAGTGCCCCTGATGGTTAATCGGTTGTATCCCGATAATTGCCGGCTCGTGACTCAATCTCTTTTGGAAGTGCCCGGCAACACAAGCGATCTTTTTGGCGGGTAACTGGGTCGCCCCGGCCGATTCTGAATTTGATCGGTCCGATCGATTTTTTTGTGGTGTGGAGGGTAGGGGGGAGGGGGGCTACCTCAGATCTGCGTGCGTGAAGGGTCGCCCCGATCATTTCTGAAATTGGCCGGACCGACCGGTTTTGAAAACGATCGGATCGACCACCCCGTTTCATCTGAAACTCCAGTGGAAATACGGGCCGAAAAACTGGAACATGAAGGGTCGCCCCGACCAATTTTGAAATTGATCGGTCCGATCATTTTTTTTGCGGTGCGGGGGGTAGGGGGGAGGGAGGTGCCCGGTTTTTTTGGAGGCCGGGGGACCGATCATGATGATGGGTGGGGTGGCCTGTCAGCAGATTACATGGGCCCGGCAAAAGACTGATGAAGGGCCGGCAATAATACTAATCAATTACAAAAACGAAACGGTGGGGGTCAGGGTATGGCGGCACGCAGGATCAAAAAAGAAATTCGGGATCGCATCGTTACGATACTAAAAAAGTACGATGCTGAACGGATCGCCATCTTTGGTTCCTATGCCCGGGGAGAGGCCGGCAAAAAAAGCGATATCGACATCCTTGTCCGGTTTGCCCGTCCAAAAAGCCTTATCCAGCTGGTCCAGATCGAGGATGAAATAGCAAAATCCGTCAAGGTACCGGTCGATCTTGTTACGGAAAAATCGGTCAGCCCGTACCTTTCCTCCTCAATCCACCGGGACGAAGTGGTGATCTATGGATGAAACCGGAAGATCCGGCGTACCTCCATCATATCCTTGATGCAATTTCCCATATCGAAAAATTTGGGAAAAACATCTCTTCTGCTGAAGAGCTCAAAGACCATCCGCTCGAACGCGCGGGGATCGAACGAATGCTCTCCATTATTGGCGAGGCGGCAAAAAATGTCTCGCCGCAATTGCGTAAGGACGCCCCGGATATTCCCTGGAAGGCAACGGCCGGGATGCGCGACAAACTCATCCACCACTATTTTGGCGTGGACTATGAAGCGGTGTATGAGACCATACGGCAGGATTTACCGGTGTTAAAGCGGGGAGTCCGGAAAATTCTCGATGATAGCACGGCCCTGAAGCCGGGCACGAACGCAAAGAAAAAGCGGACGAACCGGGAAAAATCCTGACATCTCCCGAAAATACACCCGTAAAACCGATTGTTTCGGTTCGCGTGGAAATGACGCCAATAAATCGATTTGTTTGCCAAAATAAGCCGAAATTGAGCCCGATATAATGCCTTTAACAGCCTCACAAAAGCGTTCTTTTGGCATCTTTTTTCGGGATCCACCAAGTGCCTGTTTGATACAAGATCGGCCCGAAAAACGCGTTTATACGAACGATATATTTTGTCCGTTTTTCAAAATACGGCTGATTTGGGCTCGTTTTAAAACGGAGCCCAATTTGGGCTCCGATTGGATCCGGAAAAGGGCAATCCGGGTTTAATCTGGGGCCGGATTAGTGTATCTTAGATCGGGGGCGGGGGGAGGGGGGTCTCCCCCACAACAAGGGCTCTCGGCTACTATAGACTTATTCAGAATGGAACGTCTGAAGGCTCCTAGGCGAATATAGAATAAGTCACAGAATTGATGCTGTTCAAGACAACAATTTCAAAGTTGAAAGTATATTATTCTGAAACGATTATGTATCAATTGAGGTTAAAAAAATGTCTTGGGCAGATTTCCATTCCGAAATAATCGAAGAAATTGATCGGCTTTTTAACGATAAAACTAATGGATGTCATTCCCCATTTTTTCGAGGTTTATCAAAAAAATCTCATACCTTGTTGCCCGCTTTATTTAGAGACATAGGCATTTCTTGCGATCTTCAGTCTTCAAAAGATCGGGAAATGACTGTATATTATGATTTTGTGAGCAATTCCTCGAATTTTCATTCAAACTGTGTGAAAGATTCGTGGGAAGTACTTTATGAAATGCAGCATCATGGAATCCCGACAAGGCTTCTTGATTGGACGGGAAGTTTTGCGGTCGCGCTATATTTTGCATTACGCAATTATGATGAAACTAAAACACCCTGCGTGTGGATAATGAACCCTAAAATGTTAAATATAAAATCTGTGAAAAAACCGCGAATTATCAGTATGGAGGAAGGACAGGTACTTGATTATAAGAAAATGTTTATAACACGTGAATTCGAGAAAAAGGCATTTGAAAATCCTATCGCAATATTTCCTGTAAAAAGTCATCCTCGTATAACGGCTCAGAACAGTTTTTTTACAGTGCATGGTTCTAATTTGAGTCCGTTAGATAAAATTTACTCAACCGATGTCATCAAACGATTTGATATACCAAAAGATGTCATTCCCGACGCGATAAAATTTTTAAAGATGGCAAATATGGACGAATTTACATTATTCCCAGACCTTGATGGATTGGGGCGTAGGATTAAGAAAATATATTTTTCGGGATAGTCACAGTTAACAATGGTTATTTTTGAAAATTATGACGCAATTAAGAAATTTACCAAAAGGACAACTTTGCATTGACCAACTTTATAGAGTATTTCGTTGGTATGATCGTTTTAAAGAAATAAACGGAGGTACTCAAAAAGATGCGTCTTTTGAAGGTCAATTTGATGATGTATTAGCATTTTTCATGAGTTGTTATCACCTAAAAGATTGGATAAAAAATGATATTTCTAATACCCATTTGAATAGAGTTGTCGAAGATTATATCGATCAAAATGATTGTTTAAAATTGTGTGCAGACATCTGCAATGGAGCGAAACATCTTGATTTAACTCATTCTCGTTTTGGTGAAGAAACATCAATGCGAACTGAGGTTCATTTGGATTTATTTCAACCAAATCCTCCGGTAATCAGAAAATGGTATATTAAATCCGATTCAGGACAAGAATTCGATGCTTTTGATGTCGCGACGCAATGTGTTAAAAGATGGGTTGATTTTTTCAATCAACACAAATCAGAACTAGATGTAAATCCATAGCAACGCTAATCCAAGTCGAAAATATTCCAATCTTTATTATTATATTTATAGTTAAAAGTGTGTCATTTTTGAAAAATAAATGTCATATTTTACCCTACGTCCATTTGTGCAATATTCCCAGTTAACAATACGTTATTCCGGAATCCTCAGCTAGTGAGCAGTACATAATGCATCAGATTTTGGCAGATTCAGAAGATGGGGGCTAATGCCCCCATACCCCCACAAGCGATGAGTGCCGCCGCCCCCGAAGGGACGCCCCCGCGGCGGATCAGTCTCTTATCCAGGACTCTGGAAATTTTTAGAATCGTTTTTCCCAAACACATCCTTGCCCAAGCGCGACCAGACCCGGCGTCGCGCCAACCCCCGATAGGGGGCGGGTGAGTTTGTACGTATTACAGGAGTATACAGAACGTATCACTGAACGGCAGGGTATAAACCGATCTTTCCAAATCTGAAAGTTAATTGAAAAAATTGAATATCTGGCTGGATGTATAAGAGACATGTGTTGATGTAGTGTGAAAAAAATCGTTTTGGTTCTTTTATTATTGATGATTGGAGTCGTTCAGATCGGTGAGGCCTCTCCCCTTTCTGCGAGTTTTACTTGGACCTCAGTATGCGGTAATCAAATACAATTCACGGACACATCTTCAGGAAATCCTGGCTCTTGGCAATGGTCTTTCGGAAATAATGGAAATACTGGGGATTATTCATCCCATTTCCAGAATCCTTCTGTGTTCATAAATACTGGAACACACACAGTCAGTTTAACTATCAATAATGGATCTCAATCTTCAACTACTAGTCAAACGGTGACTGTAACCCCTCCCACAACTCCATTGAGTGCAAGTTTTACTACAACTCCTTCATCCGGCACAGTTCCATTAACCGTCCAGTTTACAGATACTTCAACGTCTCTAACGTGTCCTATAAACCGCTGGTCATGGTCTTTCGGGGATGGTTCGGGTGTTTCGACATTGCAAAACCCAACATATACATACACTAAACCCTGCAATGGAGGTACTAGAACATTTCCTGTAACATTAACCGTGTATAATGGATTCTACATAACGGGAAATTATGGTGGCATGACACCATATACCTCCGTCTACACAGCGTCCACCACAAATAACATCGTAATAACTGCCCCTTCAGATCCAGATTCTTCTTTCACTGCCACACCAACCAGTGGGCCGGCACCATTGAGCGTGGATTTTATTGACACATCATCGAATAATCCAACAATCTGGAGCTGGAATTTTGGTGATGGGACAGGATCGAATCAAAAGAATCCATCACACAACTACACTATTTCTGGCGTATATACCGTTACAATGCAGGCTTCGAGTTCCACTACCTGCAATCCAACGAATCCTGCCACTTCAACAATTACCGTTCTCTCCCCCCTCGCTCCCGGAACAACAACAGCCCAAACACTTACACCAAATCAAACCGGGACAACAGCCATTTCAACAACGAGCGTAACCGCACAAACAACCCTGCCAGATTCTTCTTCTACTCAAACGGTGACAGCCACCCCCACAGGATTTCATTATACTCCCCGACCGACTGCCACGACAATAAAGGCATTCACATCAATTCCAATCAATACACCTACCCAAAAGTCGCCAATCGGGATTGAATTTGGTATTTTGGCGATTGGCGCAGGAATTCTAATAATAAGGAAACAATCTTAATTTTTATCAAACACTCCCCACATTTTACTGTTTAGTTAGTATCAGAAATAATTCGGCATCTGGACGGGAGATTATGAAAAGTGGGGCCAAATATCAAATAATATGTTAAAGCAATAGCGCGTTTATTTTTTTAAATTAGCACCACAGTGTAAACAATACTTTGATGTTTTGTCGTTGATGATTTGATCACATTGTGGACAATGATTGCTGAGATTTTCTTTTATTTTGTTATTAATTTCATTCTCCATCCTTAAAATCAGGAAATTAAGTTGTTGTCCATCAATAAGTTCGATATTATTAGCATACGCAAGATCGTATGCGGATTTTGTGAAACTTGAATTAGTTACTACCATCCCTCTGTTTGTCCGATAATAATTCACTGCTGCAACCACCTCCTGGACGGCTTTGTTCCCCACATTTTTATTATATCTTTTTGCCTGAACTGCAACAAACTCGTCAGGATTATGAATTATCAAGTCAGCCCCCTGATCATTCGTTTGAGACGTGAGATTGACAGAATATCCTAAATTTTCAAAGATTCTCTTTAGATACAATTCGAATTCTGTACCACTCATATAATGAATATTCTGTCGTTTTATCCAATCCAAATCTGATTGTTGAAGAAGTAATTTTTTTCTCTTATATGCAGTTGGGGTTAAAAGAAGTTTATCTAATAAATCTCGAATAATGAAATAAATTCTAACCGGTAGTTGAACTAAAAAGATAACTATTGCAATTATTGAGTTTACTTCACGGTTTGTAAGTTTTCTTTTGCGCATTATTTAAAGAATAGTTGAATAAATATTAAATTGGTTGCGTTTTGTTCTGAAAAATTTTCTATAAGCGTGAAGCCCACTGGACTGTTTTCCCGATACGGTCATCGCAATGGGGGGATGCCCGTGCGGCGGGGGCTTTAGCCCCCAAGAGCACGCACTTCTGAAATATCCAAAAATGGGAAACAGCGAAAATCAAAAAATCCGAAAATACAAAAAAAAGGAGAGAAAAGGGACTTCTTCCCTCACTTCTGAGAGGAGAGCATCTTCTCAATCTCCTTCCTCAAAATCTCACTGACAACTTTCACGTCCACCGAGCCGCGGCGGATCAGGGCAACAAAGCCCGGACACTCACCTGCCCCGCCGTGCCCCGCGAGGGGCCCTGAGGCGGGGAGCCATCGCTCCGTGAGGTACTCAACAAACCCTCAATACCAAATTAAAAAAAAATTATTCCTTTGTCGCAATCGTCACGATCACGTCGCCGACCGTGATCACGTCGACCTGCGCGCCCTCTTCCATGTAGGAATAATTCGCCGCAAACGCATTTTCGGGGATCGCGAGATCCTTCCCGTTCACTTTTATGGTCTTTGGCGGGTGCGCCAGCTCTTCCGGGGAGAGTGCTTTTACCGCTTCCATAAAGGCACCGGCATCCTTCCTGAATGTCGGGCCGACAACGGCACGGTTGAAGTCGATGCCGGCGACTATCCGGTCGAGGTGGGCCTTGTCGGTCCTCCAGTGGACGTCCGCGTTTAAGGTGCGGGCCGTGTCGCCCTCGTCGCCTGCAGTGTGCGGGGAGTACACGGTGACTTTCCCAAGCGGCGCATTCAAGGCCATACCATGGTCATGCTTGTACTTGCGCACCCCGGCGACCACGTTCACGAGGAGGTCACCTTCAGCCCGGGCCGCAGGGTCATCGAAGGTGAACGCAACCCATGGCTGCTTGTGCACGCTCCCCTTGTTGAGGTAGGAGTAGCACTCCTCTGCAAAGTACGGGACAAACGGCGCAAGCATCCGGCAGAGCGCATCGTACGCCGCATACAGGACGCGGCAGGCACTCTTCCTTGACGCGCCTCCGGCATAGAGCCGGCCTTTCGCGAGCTCAATGTAATTGTCGGCGAGCACGTCCCATGCAAATTCCCGGATGCTTTTGAGCGCCTCATCGAACTCGTAGTTCTCCATCGAGGCGCTGACCGACGCCACCGTGTCCGAGAGCCGGGCTAGCAGCCACCGGTCGGCGAGTGCGGTAACCTTGGCGTCCTCGTCTATCCCCTCCTTCCCGAACTGGATCAGCGCAAACCGGGCGATGTTCCACATCTTGGTCTGGAACCGTGATGCGGCGATCACGTCGTTCCAGGAGAACATGATATCGGAGCCCATCGCGGCGCCGGTTGCTGCCCACTGCCTGAGGGCATCCGCGCCGTACCGTCCCACAAGCTCTTCGGGAACTATCACGTTGCCCCGGCTCTTGCTCATCTTGAAACCGTCCTCGCCCAGCACCATGCCGTTGACGAGGATCTGGTCCCAGGGCTTGCTCCCGGTGAGCGCCACCGAGCGCAGGATCGAATAGAACGCCCAGGTCCGGATGATATCGTGGCCCTGCGGGCGGATCTGCGCAGGGAAGATCTTCGGCATGCCGGATCCATCCCAGCCGGTGACGTTGAGGACGGATATGGACGAGTCCATCCAGGTATCGAGCACGTCCTCCTCGCCCAAAAATTCGTTCCCGCCGCACTTCGGGCAGGGGTGCTTTGGCTGGGTGAGCGTCGGATCACAGGGGAGGTCTTTCTCGTCAGGCAGGACCATCTCGCCGCATTTCGCACAGAACCAGACCGGTATCGGGGTCGCAAAGATCCGCTGCCGGGAGATACACCAGTCCCACTCCATCTGGTCGATCCAGTTCTCCATCCGGAGCAACATGTGCCGGGGGTACCATGTGATCTGGTGGGCCGCGTCCCGGATCTCCTTTTGCCTGATCCGGATGAACCATTGCCGGTTGGAGAGGATCTCGATCGGCGTCTTACAGCGCCAGCAGGTTCCGACGCGCTGCGACAGGCTCTCCTGCTTTTTGAGGATCCCATCCGCTTTCATATCCGCGAGGACCGCCTTCCTGCACTCGGCGGTGGAAAGACCGGTGTACTTCTGGCAGACATCCGTCATCTTTCCGGTGCGGTCGATGGCTTTCCTGAGCGGGAGGTTGTGCTGTTTCCACCAGTGGACATCCTGCTTGTCCCCAAACGTACAGATCATGACCGCACCCGACCCGAACGCCGGGTCGACTGCCTCATCCTGAACGACCGGGACGGCGTGGCCGAAAAGCGGCACCGTGAGGGATTTTCCCTTCAGCCGGTGGTATCGGTCGTCGGCCGGGTGGACCGCGACCGCGACGCAGGCAGCGAGTACTCCGCCGGGTGGTCGCAATCTCCACGCCGTCGAAATCAAAGAAGTTGAGCTGCGTTTCGCGGTCCTCGTAGGTGACCTCGGCAAACGCGATAGCCGTCTCACACCGGGTGCAGTAGTTGACCGGGTGTTCGTCCTGGTAGATGTAGCCGGATTTCTGCATCCTCAAAAACGAGAGCTGGGTCTTCTTGTAATATTCCGGCATCATCGTGATGTACTCGTTAGACCAGTCCGTGGAGAATGCCATGCGCCGGAGCGTCAGGCGCATCTGCTCTATATTCTTCTCCGTGAGCTCCCGGCACATCTTCCGGAACTCCTCCCGTGAGACATCGTTTTTGGTGATATGGTTGAGTTCCTCGACTTTTACCTCGGTGGGAAGGCCGTGGCAGTCCCAGCCCTGCGGGAACATCACGTTATAGCCCTTCATCCGCTTGTACCGGGCGAAAAAGTCGATATAACACCAGTTCAGTGCATTGCCGATATGGAAATTGCCCGTGGGATAGGGCGGGGGCGTATCGATCACAAACTGCGGCTTTGTTGAGTTTCGATCAAAATAGTGGTCCTCGTCGCGCCAGCTCTCCCGCCAGCGCTCCTCCACCACGGCAAAATCATAATTTTTGGGCAGTTCGTCAGAGGAAACCATTCCGTACCGGATAGGTCGTTTTATAAAATATAGTGATCGTCCCTGTTGCCTGTCCATAAGGGAGCGGTCACAGCCGGACGATAAAAAAACGATAAGACTCTTCTCATCTGAAAACAAATATCTCCCCCAATGGCAAAGCAGCGGGGACTGGGATACGCAGCAGCGCTCGCCGGGTGTGCCATCCTGGCCGGCCCATACGTGCAGCCGCCGTGGCTTATGGCCCTTATCATCATCCTTTTCTCCCTCGTTCTCTGGCGTTTCTTTGGCACGAAATACCTCGCGTACGTCTTCTGCATCCTGTCCGGACTCTACGCGGTCAACCTTCTCCCGTTCGTGGTCCTCGCAACGACCCTTGCGATGATCTCGCTTGGAGAACTCGTCTTCCAGTCCGGGGCCGACGACCTCAACACCTACTTTTACTACATTATCACTACAGCCTGGGCGGGGATGCTCGTTATGGTCTACCTCCATGAGGAGGCGTTTCTCATGGTCATCTTCGGGATCATCGCCGCAGTCCTCCTGAAAGTGATCCTCCTGCGTTTCGAGGATTCGCTTGTCCTTGAAGGGATCGGGATCGCGATGACGATGTACCTGATCGAGGAACTCAATTACACAGCCAATATCGAGATCGTGATCATCGCGGTCTTTATCGCCTTTGTGTTCGGGTACTTCGCGTTCCGGTTCAAAACGGCGGATCTCTCGGGGCTCTTTTCAACGGCACTGGTCGGGATCATTCTGCTCGTCTTTGCCGACCCCACGTGGTTCCTGGTCATGCTCACATTCTTTATCCTTGGATCGCTCTGCACCCGGTACAAGTTCGAGTACAAAAAGAGGATCGGTGTCGAGCAGGGCAAGAGCGGGGCACGGGGGTACAGGAATGTCTTTGCAAACGGGATCATCGCGTGTGCGGCGGCCGTGCTGTATGGTGTCTTTGTCCAGCCGGTCTTCATCGTGATGTACGTCGGTAGCGTGGCGACTGCTGCGGCAGATACGATGGCGAGCGAGATCGGGGTGACCGGCGGGATCCCGTACATGATAACAACGCTGCGCCGGGTTCCGATCGGGACAAACGGCGGCATCACGATAACCGGCGAACTGGTCGCGCTCGGCGGGAGTTTTGTTGTCTCGCTCGTGGCGCTCGGCCTCCACGTCATCACCCCATGGATGATGGTCATCTGCACGATCACGGGATTTGTGGGGACCAACCTTGACAGCCTGGTCGGGGCGGTTCTGGAAAACAAGGGATTTCTGGGCAATGCAGGAACAAATTTCCTTGCGACACTGGGTGGCGGGCTCTTTGCGGTTGCGCTGTACTGGATCTTTGTGACGCACGGTATAGTGTGGTGAAAGAGTGCATACTGGTTTAACAGGATGAGATCTGGACCTGGCTGCAACAAATTTGATTAAGATAAACGAATGTCCCCCGCCTCAGGGCCCCTCCGGGGCACGGCGGGGCAAGAAAGTTTTTCTTTGACTCCGTAGAACCCCTGAAGTGAGATTTGGAAGTATACTCCTAGGGGGCTAAAGCCCCCGCCGCTTCATCATCCCCGGTTGCGACAGTGCCTTCAGTACCTGCAACACAAAGATGGAAAGATGGATGCTTCTTGTACAGGTAATACAAAGGCATCGCTTACGCCCCCGCCCCCCTTTGGGGGCAGGGCTGGCGTAAGGGGGGTCGTACCTCTTAAAAAAAGGTTTCTACAGGGCTTTTTTTTCTTTTTTAATCACTAGCAAGCTGCGGGGGGTATCCCTTCAAAAGCGGCAATGTACATCACGATGTACCATAGGGGGAAATATTTTTACCAAATAGTAAACCTGATGAAGGGATTTTTAAAAAAACACCATGCCCGGGTTCGGGGCTTGAAATAAAAAAAACAAAAAAAATTACAGGCTGTCAAGGCTGACTGCGTTGAAGTCCTGTGCTACATCCTTGATGTCCTTGACACCGAACGCGGTCTGGACGCTCGCGAGCTCGAGATCGTTTGCCGCATCGCAGACATAATCGAGGATATCGATCGAGAGCTCCTTTTTGATCTTGCTCTTCCTGAGTTGGTCAAGCAGGGACGCCATCTTTTCCGGGGACTCCATGCGGAGCTTTGCAAGGCTCATGACACACATGTAAATGCGTGTCAGGTTCCTGTCCGTGCCGGTGATGGTGTCAAAGAAGTTCCGGATCACCTGGGCCTGGTAGATTTCTCCTCCCATGGATTCACCTCCTGTCCCTTCTCGGGTAATTCCCCTATACACAGCGTCATGTTATAAGGTTTGTGGTAAAAGGGGGCCAAATCAGGCCAAAATCACGAAAAAAAGGGCAAATTGTGCGCAGGAGCGGCGCGGTTGTCTGACAAATGGATGACACCTGTCACACCCGGCGACCCGCCGGCGGTCACTTCGCGGCACTCACGATCTTGATGATGTCCCCGTCCTTAAGGAGATGGTTCTCCTTGATCCGCATCTTGGTGCGGGCATCGATCGCGTACAGGAATCCTTTCCCGATATCGGTGTGGACCTGGAACGCGAGGTCGTGCGGTGTCGAACCTTTCTTCATCAGGAACGCATCCGGCAATACATCGCCCTGCTTGTTGCAGAACTTGTGCTCGTCCTCCACCGGGTAGATGACAATCCGATCGAGGAGTTCAAAAACTGCCCGGTTGATCGTATCCTGCACGCCAGTCCCGTTGTTCTTCTTCATGACTTCGGCGATCTTTGCCAGGCCCGCCTTCTGCGGCGCAGAGAGGGTGACACCTTCGGTAACCCGAAATTCCTTGTCGCCCGGCAGGTATTTGATCACTTTTGCCGTTGCGGCATTGCGCAGGGCAAGTTCAGATGCGGCACTCACAAACGAGACTTTCTGTGCGGCGAGTTTCTCCCGCAGGGCCTCGGGCGTCTCGTCAATCTTGTTCCCGACCACAAGCATCGGCTTTGAGATCCTGACCATCTGAGCGCAGAACGGCACCAGGCTCTCCATCTGTGCGTGGACGAGATCGATTTTGAGGAGGAGTTCTGCTTCATGAACATCCTCGGGAGTGATCCCAAGGCCCGTGAAGACCTCAGCGATGCCCTGGTGGATGGAAAATGTCTTGACCGAGGCCTGGCGCGAGAGCCGGGACCAGTGCTTCTCGAGGATCCCGTACACCCACATCGTCATCTCGTACTCGAGGAACTTCACGTCCTCTGCCGGGTCGTGGTTTCCCGCACCCACCGGGTTTCCTTCGCTGTCGGTCCCGCCGCTTGCGTCGATGACATGGAGGATAGCATCGGCCTGCCGGAGGTGATCGAGGAACTGGTTCCCGAGACCCTTGCCCTTGTGTGCATCAGGTACCAGCCCGGCGACGTCGATGAGGTTGATGGCGACAAACCGGACACCATCCACGCAGTGGTTGCAGGTGAGGTCAAGGCCCCGACAGGGACAGGTGGTGCGCACGCACGCAACGCCGAAGTTGGGGTTGATGGTCGTAAATGGGTAGTTGGCGATCTCTGCATTCGCCATGGTGGCCGCCTTGAAAAAGGTCGACTTTCCGCAGTTTGGTTTACCTGCAAGCGCGAGGGTGATCATCGTATCTCCTCAAAGGTCAGGATATCTGGGCTCCGGCAGAACGGCTGTGCCGGCTCCGCGGGAACACTCTGGTAATGTCCTTATTAGAATCTGACAAAGTTTTTCATGGCTGCTTATTAAAAGGTACTTATGGCATTTACCGCAAAAACCTGCTATTATTTTGAAAAACCGGGCCCGGCAAACACCGCTGATGCAGCCCGCTTTGCCATTGAACGGGCACAGGAACTCGGCCTTGGAACTATCGTTGTCGCGAGCAGCTCCGGGAAGACCGCGCAGGTCTTCTTTGACGCGATGAAGGGTACCGGCCTCTCCCTTGTGGTTGTTACCCACGTGATGGGGTTTGTAAAGCCCGGCGAATGGGAGTTCTCCGAAACGACCGCTCAGGAGCTCCGGATGCAGGGTGTGAAGATCGTGACCGGTACCCACGCCCTCTCCGGCCTCGAACGGGCACTGTCCCGGTCCCCCAAGGTCGGCGGCGCATCCCGGACAGAGGCGATCGCCGAGGCTCTGCGCCGTATTGTCGCGGTCGGCCTCAAGGTTGCGGTCGAGTGCGTGCTGATCGCCGCTGACCAGGGTGCAGTCGGGATCGACAATGAAGTCGTGGCAGTCGGCGGGACCGCAAGCGGTGCGGATACCGTCTGCGTGATCCGCCCGGCCTACACGGCAAGCTTCTTCGATCTCCAGGTACGGGAAATCGTGGCCATGCCCCGGGTC
This sequence comes from uncultured Methanoregulaceae archaeon, assembly GCA_963717525.1. Taxonomy (GTDB): domain Archaea; phylum Halobacteriota; class Methanomicrobia; order Methanomicrobiales; family Methanospirillaceae; genus Methanoregula. The sequence continues at coordinate 393,396 of OY970343.1, read as the reverse complement.
CGGTGACCCATGGTCCTTAAGGAGTTGCAGGAAGCGATCCGTGCAATTGGGCGGACACCGGCCCTGTGGATACCCGGTCTCGTCGCGGGGCTGCTTGGCGCGATCCTCTGGATCCTGTACAACATCTCAGGAACGTTCTTTACCAGCCGGCTTGTTATCATTGCCTGCCTCGTGATGGTCCTCTTTGTGGCCGGCACGTTTGGCCAGATAAAAAAGAACGGGACCGGGGCCGGCGCGATGGTGCGGGAAGGAGTGCACTACTATTTCCGGGTGCTGCTCCCGTGGATCGTGATCTCCTGTGTGCTCCTGCTCGTCTTTGTCGTGATCACTATCGTGACCATCTTTACCGAGGGAGGATCTGCGGATTACGGGGTTATGGGTACACTCGCGGTACTTGTCATGATCCCGACGCTCTTTTTAACCTTCTTCTGCGACACGGCCGCGGTGTTTGAGGACCTTAAGGTCTTTGACTCACTGCGCCGCAGTATCGGCGTGGTCGCCGGCCATGTGGGCGCGGTACTGGGCTTTCTTATTGCCTGCTGCGTGCTGGCGTTTGCAGACTTTTTCGTATTCGCCATTATATGGGAAGGGCTGCTCTTCGAGAATCTTGCACCCCTCGCGCAGTACAATGAGACCCAGTTTGCCGCCATAACCCCGCAACAGCTGATCGGCATGATCGGCCCGGATGGGATATGGGTCACTGCAGCGGTCATCTTCCTTGCCGTCCTCTTCATTGTGCCGCTCCTTCTGGCCTACAAGGCCTGCTTCTACCGGGCCCTCATCGGAAGCCCGGCCGTACCCCTCCAGCAGGTGACCGGTGAGTTCGACAGCAAGGGACGATGGTACAAGTACTAACATATTTTTTACTCCGGGTTTTCATTTTAAAAAAAGGGCCGTTTACGTACTTTTTTGGTATAATCGCCGAGGAGATCTGAAAGCCGGTCCAGCAGCGCACGTTATCCCGAAAGGGACCACCACGTAAAAAAGAGTAATTCCGGAGATGGAATGAGACCGGATTTCCGGGCCGGGAGCATCCCCCCTTATACCAGGCCCAGCGCCCGTTTGTACGTTTCGAGCATCGTTACCAGGTACTTCCGGTGCTCCTCGAGCGCCTGTTCATCGTCGGGGGAGGAAATCACCGCCACCGCGTAGAGGAGGAGGAGGGCGTTGTCAAGAGCGAGCGTCAGCGGGTCCTCGTTTACCTCAGGGGGAAGGTTGACGGCAAGGTACGCCCGATCGGAATCGTCAAATGCGGGAACGGTCTCAGGCCGGACCTGCGCATTCCCGTACGCGACTGCATACGCGTTTACGATCGAGAGCGCTTTCTCCAGCGTTGCGCTACCGTCGCCTTCGGGGACCTGCGAGAGGGCAGTCGTGCATTCCCGGAGGGTCTTTGGGTACAGTTCAAACTTGAACGAGAAGAACGCTGACGCGATAACGTGTGCGGTCTGTTCCGGTATCCGGCCAAAGACGGGCCTCACATGTTCAATATAATCCTTGAGGAATTTCTCCATGGGTAACTCCTTGGTATCTGGTATGCTGCGAGAGCGTATAATGCGCTTTTCTGGCTGCTGCATAGTACATGTGCGTAAACCAGACATAACCGTTACTTTCTGATCGTGAACTTTATTGATCGAACCCGGAGCATCACGGGTTTATAAGAGGATAAACGATCTATATGGTTCCACTGATCTATGGGCACGGTTGTCTTTTCCGATGTGCATGCCGATGCAGATGCTCTCGGCATCATGGCAGCGTATATCCGGGACCCGTCATTTTCCCAGCGCTTTGGCCCGGTCGATACCCTGGTTAACCTCGGGGACCTCCTGCACCGGGGCAACTGCCCGCAGTCTGCGCTCGAACTCATCTACGATCTCGCCAAAAAATACCGGCTCGTATCCGTGATCGGTAACCACGACCATGCGTTCCTCAATGGCGTGCCGGTTTCGGGAAGCGACGAGATCAGCACCTTCCGGCACGAGCAACTGCGCGGTTCGCCGCTCCTCGGGATGTTTACTGACATGCCTATGGAATGGGTGGACCGCAGCATACTCTTTGTCCACGGCGGGCCACTCGATCTCGGCACCCAGACGCTCCGGCTCAAATGCTGGCAGCGGCTCTCCCATACAGCGGGAGACTCCTTCACCGGCTACCATTACACGGCATCGATGGCCTTTGACGCTCTTGAAAAGCGCGGCCTCTCGTTTCTGGTCTGCGGCCACCAGCACACACATGTCTGCTGCCGTAAAACCTTGAGCGGGATCAACGAGCACCTGATCCGGTACGTCCTGGAAGAAGAGCCCGCGGTTCCCGGCAGCAAAATTGAAGTAGCACGCATCCCTTTGGACATGCCGACACTCTTCCGGGTAGGGGGCTGCCACGGTGACCGCCCGGAATTTGCCTACGTAGACGACACCGCCTTTTCCTACATCAGGCTTACCTGCACGAGCCGGTGCGGCGCCCCGTTTGCATAGTCCGGCAAAAAGCACCATTCGGGATCGTGCCGGGTGGACACACGCAGGTACCAGAAATCCCTAATTTCCCGAGATTTTGGTGATTGTTTAAAAACCCGGTCGCGATTTCTAAGATAGTTTTATATATAGTTACCACAGAGTGGTAATTATGCCTCGTGCAGGCGAGGGACGATCGATCCGGATTGATCCCGAGGTGTATGAGGCTTTGCTGACGCTCAAGCGTGGCAACATGACCTTCAGCGATGTGATTGCGCAGATGCTCCGAGAATGCTATGGCTGGTCGGATGCCTTCCCGGGTGGCCAGAGCGAACTGGGGGATTTTGCCGGAACGGAGGCCCGTAAGTGAGGGAAGCAGGCGGGATATCCCAAAACGAACGGGCAGATCCGGCCCGGCACGTTCCGGGCGCAGGCACACCAGGCTGGAGTGTTACAAACGACATTACCCAGGACAGCCTTGAATTGATCATTGAAGATACAGAAGACTTGTTCACATAAAAAGGAAAAATCTCATCATCGACAGGATCGTGCCGGTGCCTTACCCTCGCACCGGTTCGTTCGCCTGAAGTTGCACCGTCTCCCCCCTCATCTCTCCCAATTTTTTTGCGAGTTCCTCCTGGAGGAGGGGGATGGCATCTTCAAGTTCTTTTCGTGCGACGAGCAGGTCGCGGTGCTCCTGCTCTTCACGGGCATGCATGGTTTCGAGCTGCTCTTTCTCGCGTTCAAGAGATCGTAACTGCAACTGCACCGGGTGGGATTGAAGGCTCTCCTCTTCTTCGCGGCAGCGGTTGGCAACCCCGGAGTACTGCGTGCACAGTCCGCTCACCTCCCCGGAAAATGCTGCCGTATCAGAAAAGACCGCACGCTCGTCTTTGTTTTTGAGGATAATATCGCCATTACCGATCATCTTCTGCACTGCGGGGCACGCAGCATCAAGGGCTTTCGCAATCGACTCCGCGGTAGCGACCTCGTGGTGGGAAAGAAGATCCATGGCCGCTTTAAGGATGCGGACTTCCTTTGCAAGCTGCCTGCGGATGGCGATCTTCTCGGCTTTCCGGAAGACATGCGATGCGGTCATGGTCAGCGATGCATAGTGCCGCAGGAGATCGTCGCGCTCTTTTACGAGCCCGGCGCACCGGGCACGCCCGGCATCGAGCGCGAGGAGTGATTCATCGGCTGAGAGCCGGGCGATATCGGCGGCAATGGCATCAAGGCGCCCGGTGTTCCCGGCGATGCGTTCTTTGATCCGCTCCTCCTTTGCAAACGAGCGCTCCCGGTCCTGCCTCGCATCGGAGAGCGCCCCGGATGCGCTGCGTGCCGCCGCAATCCGGGAGGACTCTTCCTTGAACCGGCCGATGGCTTTTGTCATCACGTTGATCTCCCGGCCGATTGCATCAATACCTGCCTTGATATCCTTCATCTCTTCCGGGAAAGCGACCATCAGGTAGCGGCCCTGGCCGCGGACGGCATTCAGGCAGCCCTTGACGCATTCGACTGCCGCCTCATAAAACTCCTCAGGGTCATCCGGCAACTCTTTTGCAAGCGAATAGTTCATAGACCGGAGAAAGAGGGGCAGCGAGTTTTTTGCGATGCTCTTGATCCTCGGGTGCGTCGCGGGGTCCTGGTCGGCACCCTGAAGGGTGTTGACCGTCAGCTGGAGGCTGGCTGCGGCATTCCTTATCGTGCGCATCGGTTCCTCTACCTTGACGTGCAAGGTGGCACGCGCACTCTTCTCCCGTTCGGCCAGCCATGATATGACCTCACTTTCCGCCAGGGTCACGTGGGTGCCGGCCCCCGGGCTCATGAGGGATTTGAGAAATTTCAGCATAGCGATCCTCAGAGACGGTCCCTACGGGACGCGTGGTATTTCGGAATAGGTTAGCTCGTACACAAAGAAATGGTTCGTGGTCACTGGTCGTCACGTGCGATCTGGCGCAGCCGTTCCACGCCGTCGATTTCGCGGATCACGGTCACAACCGCCGGGGGCACGAGGTACTCCCACTCTTCGCCACCAAGCATCCGGCGCCGGATCTCGGTGCCGCTGTGGCGATCACGTTCGTACATCGCCGGGGACTGCACATCCACGCCGGCCTCACAGAAGAGCCTGACGACGAGCGGGTTTGAGGAATAGCAGGTATCGAATGGCGGCGTCATCGACATTACATGCGCAGCCCAGAGCGCGTTCCTCTGTACATCCTCGATCGGGATGACATAGTAGGGACACCCGAGGCCGGTGAGTGCACGGGTAATCATCAGCACGCGTTCGCCAGCCGTATACGGGTTTTCCGTCGTGTGGGAGAGCTGCGCGCTCCCGACGCCGATAATGATCTCATCGCACGTCCGCGCAAGCTCGGTCAGTACCGCCTGGTGACCGTTGTGGTAGGGCTGGAACCTGCCCACATAAAATCCCCGCTTCATTCTTTTCTTCCCCCGTTTGCGATCCGTGCTGCAAAAGCCCCGGCCGTAAATCCCGCATCGATGTTGACGACCGCGATGACCGAGCAGGACTGGAGCATGCTCGCGAGTGCCGCCCGCCCCTTGCCCATGTACCCGTAGCCGGTGCTGACCGGGACGCCAAGCACCGGCTTGTCCACGAGGCCGGCGACTACCGCCGGGAGCGTGCCTTCCCGGCCTGCGCAGACAACAAAGACGTCGGCTTCGAGCAGTGGTTTGAGCGCCGGGAACAACCGGTGGATACCGGCTGCCCCGACATCGTACGCGGTCCGGACCACGCAGCCCATCTCCTCAGCGATGATCTTCGCCTCCTCCGCAACCCCGATGTCAGAGGTCCCGGCTGTTATTATGGCAACAATCCCGCCGGTCGGTTCCGGCGCGGCCCCGGTCGAAAGCACGAGCACCCGGGCCATGTCCCGGTATTCGGCGGTGATCCCTTTACCCACACACCGGTCCTGAACGGCAGAGGCCTGCGCCGGGGTCACGCGCGTGACAACGCAGCGGCCGGCAGCCTCTGCATGCCGGATGGCGATCTCCGCAAGGTGTGCCGGTTCCTTGCCTTCGGCGAGCACAACCTCCGGCATCCCGCACCGGACTGCACGTCCGAGATCGAGGCAGGCGAAATCCCCGACCCGCTCCATACGGAGCCCTTCGATCTCCTGCGCTGCCAGATCGAGCGGGATCTCGCCTTTTTTGTACCGTTCCAGAACGGCCGAGAGCACCGGGTTTGCACGCATGATGTGATAATACAGATATGGAGAGGCGTATTATAAGTTAGTTCATTGCCATGTCGTACCTGCTCTATGTCGCATATTTTGGCGGCGCGGTCGTAATCCTGCTCTGGCTGCGCGACGCGCGGATCTTCTTCCGGACCGGCCTCCCCGGGTACCGGAAGGCGGCATACCACGGTGTATTGTACGGGGCACTGGGCACATTTGGCGTCCTGTGCGCCATCGCCGGGGATACCTTCGAACTGCTGGGCCTCGGCCTCATTCTCGCTGCCCTGTACCTGCAGGGCAGGATAGCGCGGGAAAAAATATGGACAGGTATGGAAAGTACGCTTGTGCGCCTGCTGGGCAGCGCAGAACGGCGCGTGCCGGACAAAAAATAATGGTGCGGCGAGAAATACACAGATAAGGGATTTTACCAGGCATGATCCAGAAACCACGAGGCACACGGGATTTCCTTCCCGAAGAGATGGAAGCGCGACGCAATATCGAATCAAAGATGCGCGAGGCGGTGCGCCGCTTCGGATACCGGGAAGTCTGCACTCCCGAGTTCGAGGATCTCGATCTCTTCACGCTCCGGTCGGGCGAGGGGATCATACAGGAGATGTATGTCTTCGAGGACAAGGGTGGAAGGAGTCTTGCCCTGCGCCCCGAGATCACGGCTGCGGTTATCCGGATGTACATCAACGAGGCCAGGGTCGCGCCGAAACCACTGCGCTGGTGCTACTTTGCCGACTGCTTCCGGTACGAGCGTCCGCAGAAGGGGCGGTACCGCCAGTTCTGGCAGTTCGGCGCGGAGCTGATCGGGGCCGACACCGCGATGGCAGATGCTGAAGTGATCATGCTTGCCGCTGAGGCGCTTAACGCAACCGGGATTACATGGGACCTCAAGGTGGGCCATCTCGCGTTCATGAAAAATCTCCTCAAAGATCTCGAACCCACAGGCCAGCGACGGGTGATGGCGCATCTCGATAAGAAGGATTTCGAGGGTTTGACGGTCACGCTCGCAGACATGGGTAAAGCCGATCTCGGTGAATCCTTAACCGCGCTCGTGGCCTGCCGCACGCTCCCGGAGGCCTTCGAGATCGCCGGGACGATTCTCGAAAAAGAGCGAGTGGAGCAGATGACCGGGATCCTCGACGACGCCGGGATTGTGTACTCGCTCAACTTCGGGATCGTCCGGGGATTGGATTACTACACCGGCATGGTCTTCGAGGGCTTTGCCCACAACCTCGGCGCGGAGAACCAGATCGTGGGCGGCGGGGCGTACCGGCTCGCGCACCTTTTTGGCGGCGACGATGTCGCATCCGCCGGTTTTGCAATCGGCTTTGACCGGGTGATGGTATCGCTGGGTGAGGTTGCGCCTGCAAAAGATACCGTGGTCGGTATTGTCTGCACGGACGAGGGGCGCAGCTTTGCGCTCGCGGTCGGCCGGGCGTTCAGGGCCGCCGGGATCCGGGCGGAGATGGACCTGATGGGCCGCAGCCTTGGGGCCCAGCTCGCCCACGCGTCCAGGTCTGCGGACTTTGCAGCAGTTATAGGCAAGAGGGAAGCGGAAGCCGGCCAGGTTACCCTCAAAAACCTCCACTCGGGCGAGCAGACAACGCTTGACCCGGCCGCGGCGATCGCCGAGGTGAAGGCGCATGGTGCTCGCTGAGGAACTCGCAAAGCAGCAGCGCAGCATCAGTGTCGCGGAATTTTTCGAGAAGAACAAGCACCTGTTGGGATTTGACTCCCCTACAAGGGGCGTGATTACCACCATCAAGGAAGCGGTGGACAACGCCCTTGACGCCTGTGAGGAAGCGCAGGTGCTCCCCGACATCTACATCAGCATCAAAAAGACGGGACCTGAGATCTTCAGGATCATCGTGGAGGACAACGGCCCCGGCATCGTCCCCGCACAGGTCCCCTTCGTCTTCGGGAAACTCCTGTACGGCTCACGGTTCCACCAGATCCGGCAGACCCGGGGCCAGCAGGGGATCGGGATCTCCGCTGCCGTGCTCTACGCGCAGCTGACAAGCGGCCTTGCCACGGTTGTCATCTCGCGCACCGGAGCCAAAGAGCTGGCGCACCGGTTCGAGATCCAGATAAAAATCGAGACAAACGAGCCCGACATCATCTCCCAGCAGCCCTTTGAGTGGGACCGGATCCACGGGACCCGGGTCCAGATCGAGTTCAAGAGCACGATGTCGGCCAAGAAGAAGCTGCTCGAATATCTCAAGTACACCTCGGTCGTCAACCCCCACGCCCGGTTCCGGGTGGAGCTGGAAGACGAGTCGTTCACGTTCGAGCGCGTGAGCCAGGAGGTGATCGCGTGCCCGGTGGCGATCCAGCCCCACCCGCACGGGATCGAGTTCGGGCAGCTCGAAAAGGATGGCCGCAGCAAGCGACGGGAAACTGATCGATTTCCTCGTGAACGGATTCTCCCGGGTGGGAAAAAAGACCGCGCAGGAGATGTGCAACCGGGCCGGGCTTAAGCCAACCGCAAAAGTGCAGGGACTCTCTGCAGAGGAACTCAAAAACCTGCTCGCGGCGATGCAGGTGGTCGCCGTGCCCGCCCCGCCGACAACCCAGTGCCTCTCGCCTATTGGAGAGGAACTGATCCGGCGCGGGCTTGACAAGGAGTTCCAGATGGACTTTGTTTCCGCCCGTACCCGCCCGAGCTCGGTCTACTCCGGCCATCCGTTCGTGGTCGAGGCGGCGATAGGATACGGCGGCAGGCTCCAGCCCGAGGGAAACGCGATGATCCTCAGGTTTGCAAACCGGGTCCCTCTCATGTACCAGCAGGGCGCATGCGCGATCACCGAATGCGTCGCAAACGTTAACTGGAAGTCGTACACCATCTCCCAGCAGGGCCTTCCCATGGGCCCGGTCCTGATCCTTGTCCACGTCGCCTCCACCAACGTGCCCTTTACGAGCGAGAGCAAGGATGCAATCGCAGGCATCCCGGAGATCGAAAAGGAGATCGTGCTCGCGTTACAGGACCTTGGCCGGGAGCTCAAGACGTTTCTCTCGCGGAGGGACCGGAACAAGCTCGCCGAGGACAGGGCCCGGGCGGTCTGTGCGGTCATCCCAGAGATCGCGGCAAAGGTGAGCGAGATCGTGGAAAAGCCGGTTGTGGATACCACGCCAATAGAAGGCCGATTGATGCGCAAGCTGATCGCAAAGAAGTGGACACGGGACGGCAGGGTCACGATCGAATTGAACAATTATACCGGGACCGATGCCGAGCTCTCGGTCTACGATATCTCCGCGGACAACGCGGCCGGGGCTGACATGCCACCCGCATTCTCGACCGAGATGGACGGGCAGTTTACGAAAGTCTGGAAGGTGGCGGTCCCCAGGCAGACCGTGTGGCGCGTCACGTATGCCGGGAAAGGCGGCGGCATGCTCGACATCCGGGGCATAGAGGACAACAAGAAGATGGTGGTGGATCTCGATGTCTAAAGAGGAACTCGACGCACGCTCGATGAAGGCGCTCATGGCGATCGCGTCTTCCTGGTACGACCAGATGAAAGGAGGGGAAATTCCGTCCATCTCACTTCCCACCCGCACGAAGTACAATATTGAGTACGATGATACAAGCGAGGTCTGGAAGTACGGGGACAAGGAGAGCCTCCGGACAGCGGCAACCGCGAAGAGTGCGACGCATCTCCTCAAAATGGCCTACGTGATCGGTTTTGTCAAGCAGCAGCTCATCGAGAACCGCTCCTCGACACTCAGGGAGATGTATTACATCTCTGAGGGATGGAAGCGGGCGAAATTCGGCGCGCAGGACGAGAGCAACTTCCTTGTGGAAGACCTCGAGATCATCTCCGATGTACCCCGGGAAGGCTTCCACCTCCGGCCCGAGGAAAACGGTGCAAGTGTCTACGGCCCGATGCGGATCCGGGAGCCGACCCGGCGGGGCCTCAAGTTGATCCACTGCCAGGACGACGTGGGATCAGCCGGGTATTCTATCCCGAACAACGTGGAGAATCTTGAGCTGGTTGATCACGATGCGAAATTTGTCATCGCGATGGAGACCGGTGGTATGTACGACCGGCTTATTGAGAACGGATTTGACGAGGAGCACAACGCGATTCTCCTTCATCTCAAGGGCCAGCCGGCCCGGTCAACACGCAGGCTGCTCAACCGGATAAGCCAGACCTGGAACCTGCCGATCCTGGTCTTTACCGATGGGGACCCGTGGTCGTACCGGATTTACGCTTCGGTGGCCTACGGAGCCATCAAGAGTGCGCACCTCTCCGAGCTGCTCGCGACCCCGAAAGCGCAGTTCCTCGGGCTTCAGCCCAGCGATATCCGGGACTACAACCTGCCATCCGACAAATTATCCGACAAGGATGTCGAGGCCCTGAATGCCGAGCTGACCGATCCACGGTTTGCGACCGAGTACTGGAAGAAGCAGATCCATTTACAGCTCGAACTGGGTCTCAAGTCAGAACAGCAGGCATTTGCGGCGAGGGGGCTGGATTTTGTGACAAAGAAGTATTTGCCGGCACGGTTGAGCGAGATGGGAGTGATCTAGGATTATCATGGATTCCTATACTCTTGGACTTTTTGCCAATATGTATCCCACTTCGGCGGATGATTTACGGGGGATATTTATCTGGAGAATGGTAAAAAAACTCGAAGACAATAGAATTGTCGTAAAAAAGGCGGTAAAGACTTCCCCAAAAATATCCGGGTATGTCCCGTTTTATGCAAAAAGCATTAATCTTGCCTTAAAACCGGATATTGATATTTTACAGGCACATTACATCCCCCATAGCAGTATCATACCGGCCCTTTTAAAGCGAGATAGACCTTTGGTGCTGAAATTCCATGGTGACGATGGCCGGATATACCCTTTCGCCAACAAACTGAACCGGTTAGTTACTCGTTCAATGATACGACGGGCAGATCATATCATTACCGCAAGTCAGGAAATTCGTGAAAGGCTTATTGAACTGGGCGCTGTTCCAGAAAAGATTACTGCCATAAGTAGTGGCGTTAACACTGATCATTTTAAACCTGAAGATCCTGTCTTGTCAAAAAAAAAGTTTGATCTGCCGTTAGATAAACCTCTTTTTTTATATGTCGGTCGGCTTCATCCATGGAAAGGGATTCACGAAATTATTTCGGCGGCACATGATCATCCTGATTCCCTTTTTGTACTTGCCGGACCGGGAAATGTCCCTCCCCATCCCGATAACTGCAGGTACCTCGGTGAGTTATCCCCGGATACGATCCCTTCCCTGATTAATGCTGCAGATGTTTCATTGTTGCCCTCCTATACAGAAGGTCTTTCCAACTTCATTATGGAAAGTCTTTCATGTGAAGTTCCTATGATCGCAACTAATGTTGGTGGAACCCCGGAAATTGTCCATCACCATGAGACTGGACTGCTGATACCTCCTCAGAACTCTCAGGCACTGAGTCAGGCAATTTCCTGGATGAAAGAACACGAAAGTGAGCGAAAAACGATGGGTAAAAAAGGGAGATGTGAGATGATCTCGCATTATAATGATGATTTACTTATCCGGCGCCTGATTGAAATTCATCAGGAACTCCTTAAAAACAAGTAAATTCAATGAACGAACCATAAAGAAACGTCCAATTCATTTTTATATTGTCTCCCTTCACAAGGTCAGGTAATAGATTCCTTCACGCTCTGCATCCGTGCGTTTTATCATACCGCGGACATCGATGAGAACCGGTCGGTCTCCCATCAGGCTCCGGAGGTCGCCAACACGCATTTTCCTGAATGCATCGTGAGCTACCGTTACAATCACTGCATCAGTTTTTACCGTAAGGTCGGTAACGGGAAACGCTCCGAATTTACTGATCACGGCTGGAGCAAGGAGCGGGTCGTACCCATACACATCCACACCATATTCTTTTAGTTCATGAACAATTTCTTCTGCCGGGGATTCGCGGATATCGGGAACATTTTCTTTATAAGTGAGCCCCATGATCAGCACTTTCGATCCCTTTATTACTTTCTCCACAGAATTAAGCGCTTTTATGGTCATTTCTGCCACATACTTGGGCATCGAGTCATTGATGGCCCGCCCGGCGAGGATGACCTGAGGATGATACCCCGCTTCCTGAGCGCACATGACCAGATAATAGGGGTCGACCGGGATACAGTGTCCGCCAACAAGACCGGGCCTGAACCTGAGAAAATTCCATTTCGTGCCGGTCTGCTTCCAGTACATCAGCAGTTTCGATACCAATACGACTGAAGATAATGCTGAGCTCATTCATAAGGGAGATGTTGAGATCCCGCTGGATGTTCTCAATAACCTTCGCTGCCTCAGCAGTCCGGATATTTTTTGCGCGATATACGTGGGTAACTAGCCCATAAATGCCTTCAAGATCATTAAGGGTATCTGCATCCATGCCAGCGACAATTTTGGTTATAGCGGATAATTCATGCTCCTTGTCACCCGGGTTGATCCTTTCCGGGGAGTATCCAATCCTGAAATCCTTACCACAGTGGAATCCGGATTCTGTTTCAAGAATGGGTTTTACGATATCCTCCGTTACCCCGGGATACACCGTTGATTCCAGTATTACTGTTGCTCCTTTTTTCAAGTTCTTCCCGATAACCGCCGCAGCATTCCGGACAGGCGCCAGATCCGGTTGTTTGTTTTTCAGTACCGGGGTGGGAACGCAGATCATGATGTAATCTGCCTCTCGAATCCGGGAGGGATCCGTCGTGGCCCGGATCAGGGAACCCTGGCTACAGACATATTCAACCCGGGCTTTATCGATATCGAAACCTATAGTTGGGAGGTGATGGGAAAATGCCTCAGCGAGGGGATAGCCGACATACCCCAGGCCGACGATACAGATCGTGGGGGTCTTTATTGGTTCTGGTACCATTGTAATGTCTCCTGTAACCCGGATGTGACTGTGTATTTTGGCGTGTAGCCTAATAAAGAACGGGCAGAACAGATGTCGGCCAGTGAATGCCTGACATCACCTGTCCTCGGAGGTTCAAAAACCGGAGTAAGATCAACATCTGCAAGTTCCAATAATGTTGCAGCCAGTTCATTAAGGGAGATACGGCTGCCATAGGCAATGTTAAACACGCCCTCAATATTTCGATCCATCCCCAGAATATTTGCCTGGACTACATCTGCCACGTACGTGAAATCGCGTGTCTGATTTCCATCTCCATAAATTACCGGTGGCTGATTATTGAGAATACGTAAAATGAACCTGGGAATTACTGCAGCATATTCAGAATTGGGGTCCTGCCGGGGCCCGAACACGTTGAAATACCGCAGGCAGACCGTCGGGATATTGTATACTGATGAAAAAACACGGCAGTAATATTCCCCTGCCAGCTTTGATACGGCATACGGGGATATCGGGTTTGGTTTCATCTCTTCCTTTTTAGGGAGGGTCGGGGTATCACCATAAACTGAGGAGGAGGACGCAAAGACCACTTTTTTCACTCCACACTCCCGTGCTGCGATAAGAACATTAAGCGTGCCTGTTATGTTTGCCTCATGTGTGGCAAGGGGATTTTTTATGGACCGCGGCACCGATGCAATTGCCGCTTCATGAAAAATACCATACGCACCGGAAAAAGTTTTTTTCAGCAGGTCAGGATCGGTTACACCCCCCTCAACGAACGTGACATTTTTCTCCTCAAGGAGGTCGCGGATATTTTCGTGCCTGCCACTGAACAGGTCGTCAAAAATAATAACTTCATCGCCCCTCCTGCACAGGTATTCCGCGATATGTGAGCCGATAAAGCCCGCACCGCCGGTGACAATATATTTCATCTGGCACTCCCGGGTTTCATCATTCTATATTCGCGATACTGGTAAAAATACGTTTTATAGTATGCCATCTCTCATCTATGTAAGACGTTGCTGTCATTACGGATATATCACGCCCGGTAACGCATCGTCAATGACAAACAGTGGGAATTCCCGGTTTGTCCCAGAGGAGAAGCGAGGATGTGCGGGATCTGCGGGTTTTGTGGGTTTGAGGATGATGCTCTCATAACCCGTATGATGGATACCCTGAACCATCGCGGGCCTGACGGGCGTGGACGTTTTTCCGATGATGTAGTCACCCTGGGACACACGAGGCTCTCTATCATTGATCTGTCGGCTCGGGGAAAACAACCTCTTTCGAATGAAGACGGGACGATCTGGATCACCTATAATGGAGAAATATACAATTTTGAGGAAATCAGGGAGCAGCTCGCTCACTGCCATACCTTCTCATCGCAGACTGATACTGAGGTCCTTGTCCATGCATATGAGGAATCCGGTCCAAGTTTCCTGAACCAGCTGCGGGGAATGTTTGCGTTCGCACTCTATGATCAAAAGAAAAAACAGATCCTTCTCGCCCGGGACCCGATCGGAAAAAAGCCTCTTTATTATTCATGGGACGGGAAACAGCTTATTTTTGCGTCTGAAATAAAAGCGATACTTACAGCATTTTCCGGATTGAAAATTCCCATCCGTGTATCCGGATCCGCCCTGTGCGGATATCTCAAAAATCAGTACGTTCCCGGTTCGCAAACATTAATTGAGGGTATTTACCAGGTCCCCCCGGCACCGGTATGATATTGTCGCTGGAAACAAAACAGTGCTCCTTTCACCGGTACTGGACCATACACGAATCCATTGAGAATTATACCGAAGATTACTGCATCAAACGCCTTTTGGCCCTTCTCACTGAATCGACCCGGCTCCGGATGATGGCCGCCGATGTTCCTATCGGATCATTCCTCTCCGGCGGAATCGATTCAAGCGGCATCACAGCACTTGCCCGGCCGATGGTAGATTATGAATTTCATACGTTTACAGCCTGCTTCGGGGATGATAATCCAGACAGCGATTATGCTCGCACATTATCGGATACCCTTGACACCGCACATCACGAGGTCAGGATCTCGGTTCCGGAGGTAATCCGTGACTTTGACCGGATTACCTGGCATTTCGATGAGCCCCTCGGTGACGCGGCAATTATTGCAAATTACTACCTGTCGCAGGCTGCCAAGAGGTTTGTAAAAGTGGTACTGGCCGGAGAAGGATCGGACGAGCTGTTCGGGGGGTATTCCAGTTACCGCGCCGGGCTTGCATGGCAGCGGTGGTTTTCACTTCCAAAATTCCCACGACAGGCCATCAACAGGCTCATTTCAGCATTCCCCGGAGCCGGTAACCCGGCGCACAACGACACTTTTGTTTATGCGCATTACCTCGGCCAGGAAACACTTGAACGTGCGCAACAATATTCCTGGCAGATTACCGGCATTACCTCTGACGAACTCCGCTGGCTGGGGAACACGGACTGTCCGGGATGGAAAACCCCGATCGTTGAGCCCGAGGGTGTAACCAGTCCCCTCAACCGGATGCTCGCATTCGACTGCAGAAACCATCTGCCAGATCTCTACCTGATGAAGGCAGACAAGGCAACCATGGCAAATTCCGTGGAAGAACGAGTGCCCATCCTGGATAAAGAATTGATCTCCTTTGCATTTTCAATCCCCCCGGAGTTCAAAATACGCGAAAAAACCGAGAAATATATCTGGCGAAAGGCGTTAGAGGGGATTGTCCCCCCGGAAATATTTGCCCGGCCAAAAAAAGGATTCGGTGTCCCCTACAAGGCATGGATGACAGGAGAGATGCGGGAAGTGGCCACGCAGACTCTCGAGGACGGCTCGTTCTGCAGGAACGTGGTCACTCCGGCAAAACTGACAAAATTATTGGCAGATCTGAGAACGCCTACATCAGGTCGTTCCCCACTCCTTGTCTGGAACCTGTTTGCTCTTGAACGCTGGGCGAAGGTGTTCTCCCTTTCGGCACAGTAAAAGATCGACAGAATGCGTTGTGAACTCCAATCACCTTCAATTCAACAGCTGGTTTGTCGTCTTTATCATCAGCCTAAGTTAACTGCGCTGTAAATCCGTTCACCTTCGCCCAGCGCCGGGTGTGGGTTTTTCGACCATGAGTGATGAGAAGGAGGAGCATAGATAATACCGTTATACTATAGTCACCATTTTCCCCGACGGTTTCATGTATTTTATATTTTATAATCTGGTATGCCGTGTTGTTTTCTCTCACTTTTTCAGGATATCCACCGGATTTTTACTGTTTTAAGGACATCTTCGCGTATCTGTGAATTAATTATGAAAAGTACTGCCAGGTATATGATGGCACCAAGACCAACCATTGCTGCAGTAGCCAGGAGGCTCTGGTTCAGGAATAAATCCACAGGAAGAATGATTATGGCCATAATTCCCGTTGAGATGAGGATATCCCGGATAGTTTTCATCTCGATCTGAATCAGGATAACCTTACGAAGATAATGCCTGCAGATGATCGCGCTTACCATTGCATTGGAAAGCGATGCGACTGCCGCTCCCGGCAATCCCCATACCGGTATTAAAATGCACGCCAGAAGGATATTTACAATGACTCCGGTAAAAAGCCCGAAGAACTGGTGTTTTACATGATCTGTTGCCATTAAAAAATTCGAATAAAGTAGCAACACAGATTGCACAACCCTGGCCCCTATTATAATCACAAGTGCAGTTGCACCTATTGCAAATGAGGCACCATACACGTAATATAATAGATGCCCTCCCAAAATCGCACCACCGATTAACATGGGAATGGCAAGGATGAGAGAATACGATGTTGCCCGGGAAAGAGCGATAGTGATGGCATCCCAGTCGCCAGCCGATCTCCACCTGCTCACTTTTACAAATAAGGTATTACAGAGAGCAGTGCTTACGAACAATGCGAATACAGTAAACGTCCAGCACACCCCGAAAACTCCTACATCGGAGATGGGCATGAAATATGCGATAATAAGCGGGTTCGTATTGTCGAAGAGGGTGGTGCAAAAGGTTGACAGGAACGCCCAGCTGGAAAAAGAGAAAATACTCTTAACATGGGACCAGTGGAATTTTTTCAACTGGTAGTCAATATATTTTATTTCGATAACGATTTCCGTTAACAGCCCGGCGAAAAGGCCTCCAATCAGGCCGTACACCTTAAATCCGAGAAAAACAGCGATAACCTGGATGACAATCTGGGTAATGTTTTGTATCAGACTGACCGATGCGGCAAGACCCAGCCGGTTGCTGGCGCCAATGGCGGTACCACAGGACGAGACCAGTGTCGAAATTCCCAGCACAGCGATAAGAATCCAGAGCAGACCTGTCTGATCAAGTGTTCCGAAATAATTGTGGAACACCAGCATGACCACTGCGACGATAAGCCAGAGTGATACCCTTAATACAATACTTGCGGAAAAAAATTCATCCGGGTCCTTTCCCTCACAGATACGGTAAGTTGCCGCATATCCAATCCCCAGATCCGTGAACAGACTTGCAATAGCAAAACAGGAAAGAAATAAGAAATACTGTCCCAAGACACCCGGTCCAATCCAGTGTGCATAAAACATCGTGGCAAGGAACCCGACAAGGGTGATTCCTATTGATGATATGAGATACATCGTGCCATGACGCTGGACTTCAAGTTCTTTTTCAGACATTTCCGGCTCCGGACTGTCAGTATTTTAACAGGGGTTTATTGTGAGGAATGCTGTGACCGGAACACCATCAAGATCTCCGATAAGCCATGGGAATAATATCAGTGTGAATTTATTGTTGGAAGTTACCAATGAAAGGTCTGCATCTTCCAGTAATAATATGGGTGCCTCATCGCACAAGAATGCACGGTGGCTTTCTCTGCCCTCCTGCCGGTGTGATGGTGTTGATATCGATATCGTATCAATTCCTACTATGCGAAGGTGCGGACACCTGCTGCGGAGGAAAGGAGCGATCCCGGGATGTACCCAGGGATGTGTAGTTGCATAAGTCCGGGGATCTGAATCCCGCAATTCACCGGTTCCTGTCCTGATAAGGAGCACTATGGCATCTTCTTTGCCGGCAAGTTTTTCATCCAGATCCTCAGGCCGGATCGATTCCTCCCCTGTAACGGGAAGATCAATACAATATACCGGCGAATAAGAATTCACGCGCTGAAAAACATCCCTGACTGAAAAACCACTCTCACAAAAATGACGGGGCACATCTACGTGTGTGCCTGCATGGCTGGATGTTGAAATGACACTGGTATTTGCAGAATCCCCCTTTGCAATGGATTTTTCCGGATTTATTTTTATTGGCGGTGTACCAGGATATAACGGGGAGTCAGCATTCAAAGGATATGAAATCGGGATGATCATACGCTAACCTCGAGAAATTCGGAGAGTTCGTTTAAATCCTTTATGACTCTCTCTACGCCATGACAGTTTCTGAATATATTTATCTCCCCCGCTGCAACCCTGCCGATGAACTTTACTCCAGATGCCCGCGCCGCTGCCAGATCGTTGAGGGCATCCCCCACGAACAGTATATCTGATGCCGGCATTCCGGAAGTGGTGTAAATTTCACTGATACATTCGGCTTTTTTCCTTGGTGCACCATACACATTCCTGAAGAAGAGCGTGAGGTTGCGTTTCTGAACGATCTCCCTGAGTTCCGGCTCCGGTGTTGCAGATACGATATACAACGGGATTGTAGCATACCAGTGTTCAAGGAACTCCCTGGCACCAGGTACAAACGGGGCATTTACAACACCCTGAAACACGAGGATGGAAAATTTCTCTGAAAGCGCATTAAATGTATCCGGATCAAGTTCTCTCTTCAGGATATGATCGAAGATATATCGGAATTTGTCAAACCGGGACATTCCGCCGTTGTCTTTATGGAACTGTACGATTTCCTCAACATATTCAGGTGCAAAGGAGAAGAGTGTCCGGAACGCCTCGGTTTTTACTGAAACTGATTCGAGAATGACGCCGTCGAAGTCCAAGATTATTATCGAAATCATTCCGATTTCCACAGATATGTTCGGTATACTATGTTAAATCATTTGAGGGATTTGTTTTTGCTCTATAGGGGCTCTATTAATTTGATGAGAGATCATAAACGGGTTGGCCAAAGTGGATAAACGGTTCCTCTAATCTAGCAACTTTTTTTGGGTTAAAAGAACAATTCTTTTTAATCTGTATATGGTGCGTGATGTTTTTGATCTCAGAAAAAATAAACAATCATTATCCTCATTTCAGTCATTGCAATCCTTCTGGCAATCATGATCTGTTTCCAGCAATACCAGATCATTCAGATCGAGCAGCAAAATGGTGACTCGCTTCATCACTTAAGACATACGAATGCAACACGGCTATGTGTGGGTAATTGTTGACAACCAAGAGACAAGAATTGATAATCTGGAAAGCCAAGTCGATATTCTTGAGTATAACAAGATTGATTTTTACGCTTATGGTGACAGCATCACCCGAGCCACAGGTGTTGAGGGGCTGAACCCAGATGGATCAGACAGTTATATTTCCCAGATGACCCGGCAATTTCTTCCCGGTTTATATTCAAAACTATGATGGATATATAGGACAATGGGGCGGCAAATATCAAATACATTATTCCGAAAGATGAGATTTTTTTTTTTCATTTTACGAATGGTATCGAAACTATTCAGTATCAGAACAAACACGAAATTTTCGATGATTATTTGATAATCTACAATTTTGTCAAATAAAATGGGACTATCCCAATTCCATGTATTCCAATTCTCACGAAACGTTCGGGGTATTTAAGTTATACTTTAGAGAACCAGACTGCGAGCATACAATCTCTTGAATCTGCCCTTGATAGCAGGAGTATTTTTTATGTGAAAATGTATGATTCATTGGATTCCATCCTTGATAATGGGAATTCGATGCCATTAATATACACATATTTACCCGACGGTATTCATCCTAACAAGAGGGTCAGCAATTGATGGCTGGATATCACTGGAACGCGATCTCGCAGCGATATTATATTAGTTCTTTAGATCAGATGAATATCAAAAGCTAACCAAAGAAGAGGAAGTTACCATGTTCGATCGTATTAAACGCATTTACTGGAACTACCGACTTGATTTTATCGGTGTGAGCATGAAATTTTTCTCATGAATGCCTATTCGGTCGATGGTGAAACTTGTGAGAACATTATTCTGATGCAATCTTTCTTTAATCATAATGTTATGATGGCATCTCATGGTGGAGAGATCATTTTCGGTAACAATGTTTCTTCGGCATGAACTCGTTATAAGGGCATCCAATCATGACTATGTCAAAAGAACAGGGCACATTTCCGGGAAAATTGTAATTTACGATAACGTATGGATAGCCGCCAATTGTGTAGTTCTCCCCAACGTGACAATCGGTTCGGGTTCAGTTTTTGGTGGTAGCATCGTTACAATAGTTATTCCAGAAAATGTTATGGCTGTGGGCAATCCCTGTAAACCCAAAAAACAAATTATACGGGAATAGGAACAGGATATTATGATAAAATAAGGATGTTTGGACTTATCAATAAATTATTGGACCTAGATGAAAAAATCAATCGATCAGATCAATAAAGAAATAATTTCGTATTTCTCTCAAAGATTTCAAAGAGAAGAAATCTTATTTTTATATTAAAGGGTCGTTTAGGGGATTAATAATTTGACTAGGATTTAATCATTTTTAATAACGGAGAATCGGATATAATGCCATCAATTTTGAAGATATTAGGTGAACAAATGAAGGCTACCGTTTTCTTGCAACAACCATCATATGGGATGAAAGACCGGTAGAGGCAAGAACTGCCTGGAATGCTTCACGTGTTGCGGTATCCGAAGAAAGGATGCTCCTGATAAAGCAATCCTTCACATCTGTCGTCTGTTTTGCTGCAATGTCAACGTCATGATTTTCCCGGGGTAGTCACTTCACAACAATCGATCACGTTCCAGAAGCAATGTTAAATCATTATGCGTTAATAAAGATTATATCGTGTGGGGGATTAATGGTTTGAATCGGGACCCGAGGACCAGCAAATCAAAACTGCCTTTCAGAGTTTTCGGGATAAGGAGCGCCCCTTTTGGAAGTACCCGGTGGCATGCTTTCAGTTGGGGGGATTGTGCTGTTGCTCCAGCAGCTCAAAAGATATGGCTGCAACTACGGCTCCCCCGGGAAGGTCGGCAGGATCAACATCCTCCATCTGTTTCTGGATGGTTGTGATCCCTTTTTCCCGGCAGACCTTCGCAAGCGCAAGGGACGGTTCAATTCCGGCAACTGTGCATCGCGCCGGCAGGATGCGGATAAGTTCCTCGCACAGGACACCATATCCGAACGAATATCAAGAATGACAGACCCACCCTGTGGCTTTCCCGAGTATTGTCTTGATTTTTTCAATACATCGTCTTTCGGCCTTACTAGTTTAATCCGGCGGGCCTCTTCGGTCTCACGGTAGAAGTGTGTAGCCCAGAAGTTTACCGAAGGGGAATCGCTGTAATAACGCTGGAATGCTTCCAGCGGGGGACGCGGGTTGACATATAACGTTCCGCATGCATTGCATTCCTCGTAATCAAATCCCATTTTCCAGAACCGGTAACGAGCGTTCGGTCGCTCCGCACGCAGGGCAGGGAACGTACCGGAATGAGGCTAAAAAAAATGTTTTCACATCATTCTCTGCGATCGCGAGTAATCATTATAAAGATTCTCCAATCGCTTCTTCCTTTATGTCAGTTCACCACGATGATATTTTTTTACGACTTTTGCGGGTAACCCGCAGCAAGCAAATCTCGCGGGAATATCCGAGTTGACAACACTCCCCGCACCGATAATGCTGTTGTAACCGATAGTCACTCCCTTAAGGATGACAGTATTCATGCCGATCCAGCAGTTCTTTCCGATATGTATATCGCCATCAGAATCAGTATCGCAGCAGTCCCGTCTCTTCTCGGGAAGCGTGCCTGCCCAAGAAAATCCTTTCCCGACCATTACCCCGGACGATCGGAGACGGATAATATTGATCAGGTTTATTATCGAATATATCATATCGTGATAAAAATTGCATAAAAAATAAACGGCAAAACGAATTTTTTCATTGCAGGATAATGCAAAAAATCGGGAAAAAGTCGTGCCCATTTTACCTTCCACCGGTAATAAAACCTATGAGTGTTTATTATTTATATGTCCCTAAATCCACGTTGGCCGGATGTAGGGTTTCCCTTTAACTGTGACACGATCCACGGGAAATCCGGAGAATTGCGATTTATTATTATGTTGCGTACATACTACTCTAAATTATGGATATTAAAAAAGTAAAAAACGATATCTCTGAAAAAAAAATGACCTTTGGAAGCTGGATCCAGATTCCCAATGTTTTTACAACGGAAATTATGGCCCGGTCCGGATTCGATTGGTTAGCAATTGATCTTGAACACGGATTGATTGATCTTGAAACGGTTTATAGACTAATTCAGGTAATAGATTGTTGCGGCACGATTCCGCTTGTTCGGTTACAAGGTAACGATGATAGCACAATACGCAGGGTGATGGATGCCGGGGCCGGCAGGAGTAATAGTCCCGATGGTTAACACTGCCGAAGAAGCCCGAAATGGCGGTGAATGCAGTCAAATACCCTCCCTTGGGGAAAAGGAGTTTTGGCCTTGGGAGGGCACACAATTTCGGTCTTAACTTTGACGAATATGTTCAGACGATCAACAATCGCAGCATTGTAGTCATCCAAATCGAACACATTGATGCTCTGAAAAACCTCGATGAGATCCTCCAAGTGCCTGGCATTGATGCGATTATTATCGGACCATATGATCTATCCGGTTCTCTTGGGTTCCCGGAAAATTCGATCACCCTAAATTCAAGAATGCTATTCAATTGATCATCAATCAAGTGAAGAAATCATCGGTTGCTTTAGGTATACATATTGTCCATCCTTCAAAACATGAACTTCAGGAAAAACGGGCCACAGGTTTCACGTTCATCGGTCTTGGCATGGATTCGATCTTTCTAATAGGAAGAATCCCACCATGTAGTTCGTTACGCAAAAGAGTGAAAACGGATAATCAATCCCCCCAACAATTTTTTGTTATTAAAACAAATGTTTTCTATGCATATTATCGGTATCATCCCAGCAAGGATGGCATCGTCGCGATTCCCGGGTAAGCCACTCGCAAAAATTCATGGCATCCCGATGATCGGCCATGTATACTACCGGAGTAAAATGTCAGGTCTCCTCAGCGAAGTATTCATCGCGACTTGTGACGATGAAATCATGAAATATGCCGAAATGATCGGTGCCCCAGCAATTATGACACTTGCGTCACATGAACGGGCTTCCGATCGTGCTGCGGAAGCGATGCAAAAGATTGAAAGAAATTATAATAAAAAAATCGATATCGTGGTCATGATTCAAGGTGATGAGCCGATGATTGATCCCCTATGATTGACGATGCGATCGGCCCCATGCAGGAACGACCCGGAAATTCAGGTAGTAAACCTTATGTCCCGGCTCGACACTCCAGAAGAGCATGAGGATCCCAACGAAGTGAAAGTTGTTGTCGATCAAAAGAGTTTTGCACTATACTTTTCTCGTGAACCCATTCCCTCAAGGAAAAAGGAGCGCTGCAGGTACCCATGCTCAAACAGGTGTGTATTATCCCTTTCAGAAGAGATTTCCTCCTGCAATTCAACAACATGGCACCCACGCCACTGGAAATAATCGAATCTGTTGATATGCTCAGAGTTCTTGAGCACGGCGATAAAGTGAAAATGGTGATGTCTGATCACCGCACTTACAGTGTCGACACTCCTGACGATTTAGAATTTGTGAAGAAATGCATGGAAAATGATACTCTGATGAGCAGGTATCCCCGATCCTGAAAATCCGGATGACTCCCGTTCTATTTTATTTCCGACAAAAAATCACATTTTCTCTGATCGAGTTCTTTCTGAACTTCTTTGAGGCAGTCCAGTATTCCCTCGCTGATATCAATGTAGGTTGAGAGATTTATTCGGACCGGGACATCAATCTCGAAAGAGTAAGGAGTTATTATATAATGTGGACTGTTATCGGAAGGTGCGTAATGAATTTTGATCTCCTTCCCGAGGATTTCCTGAACCATATCAAAAAATTCACCCATTTTCATTCTCTGGTGACCGGTGATCAGGACTGCCTTATTGGCAAACTGCTGATCGTCCGCAATTCGTGCTGTCTCTCGCGCTGCATCACTGATGTGAATATATTCCCGGACCGCATCCGAGGAGCTCGAATAATTGAATTCGCCGGTAGTCAACAGGGATTTGCACACGCCATAAATGAAGTTCCAATGGTTCGGTTCCCTGCCATACAGGCTTCCGTAACGAAGAATCGTATATTCAACTCCGAACTCTTCATGGTACGTCTTGCACAATGATTCACATGTCTGTTTTGAGAGACGGTAAAATGACCCCCGATTGCCAGAGACATAGACCGTGCTTGCGAAGAGAAAACGCTCGTACGTCCAATTCCTTTGCTGCCTCAAGGCAGTTGGTCGTGCCGATGACATTCACTTCCATTGTTTTTCGGGGGATTTTCCGTGCCTGATCTACATCTGCGATTGCAGCAGTATGGAAGACATAATCGCACCCCTTCATGGCCTCAGTGATTTTTTCGTAGTCAAGTACATCTCCCTTGACATATTTACAAAGCGAACGAATATTTCCTTCAGCCGGAACCCCTGATGGTTCATTGAGATCGTAGATAACGGTCTCAATACGGTGTTTTACCAGTTCTTTGACAATATGATGCCCGAGAAATCCGGATCCCCCGGTGACCAGCGCTTTCATAAACCTGCATCCTTCAGCGATTTTATGAGGTTATTCACTGACTCCATCTCCATCTGCAGACGTGATTTAACGGTATTGGAAGCAACATGCGGTGTTGCAATGACCTGAGGGAATGAAAGGAGCCCCCCTGAGTAGGGTTCTGAGGGGAACACGTCTAGGGCCGCCGCCTTCACCTTTCCTGATGATAACGCAGATATAAGTGATTGTTCGTCAATTAATGTTCCCCGTGCTGTATTAATAAGGGTAATTCCGTTCGCATGTGACAGCACGTTGGCATCAATCAGTGGTGAGCCATCAGCTTGCGGTGTGGCATGAATGCTTACAATATCAGAACATTCCACCAGATCTTCGATTGAATCCACCCGTTTCCATGCCGAAGGGGTCTGTCGTGTAACCATCGGATCATAAAAGAAGATGTGGCAACCGAGACATTCAAACAGCTCTGCAACTCGTGTCCCGATCCTTCCCATTCCGGCGATTCCGACCGTTTTTTCAGAGAGGAGGGTACCGGCAGTAACTGCATGATTCTTCTTCCGCATCTGCTCGTTATACCGAGGGATGTTTTTCAGTACGCAAAGGGCCAGTGCCAGGGTATGCTCTGCAACGGATTGGACGGGTGAATCGGGTGTTGTGACTATTCGGATCCCCTTCTCCTGTGCCGCCCCCAGATCGATCGAATCGATCCCTACCCCAACACGTGAGATCACCTTCAGACTGTTGCACTGATCGATGACCCGGCGGGAGAAGATTTCTGTGCCGGCAATTACTCCCTGAACATTTGCCAATGCTTTCATCAAATCCGTTTCGGATAACCGTTCGCCGGTTTTATTGATGAAAGACAAGGTACAATTTTCTTCCAGTTTTTTAAAAGCAGGACCTGAAAGATTGAATGAACGGATAGTTATTGCAACGGGAATTGAACTCTTCATCGAACTGGTGCTCCACCACTGATTTTTCACCAATATTCTTTATTTGCTAGCTGATAAAATATCATGAAAGACGGAAACTGCGCGTTTGTCCCAACCTTCGGGTAAAACGCAGGGCATGTTCAAAATATCAGAGCAGACCGATTCAGCATTGGTACAGTCACCATTCCGGTACCCCAAAATATGAGGACCTTCAGGGCAACAGACCAGTGGTTCGAGGAACCACATTGCCTTCACGTCTATGTAATGCTTAAATTTATTTCTTAACAGATCCGCGTGCGGAGATCTGAAAATAAACCGAAGCGGGACGATCTCTTTCTCCGGATCATGATAGGCATCCGGAATCCGGATCCGATCCCGCGCAATTTCAGCATTGTTAAGGTACTTACGGAGCAGCATTTTCCTTTTGTTTTTCTCATCTTTCCATCGTTCTATCTCAAAAAGCCCTAATTGTGCGAGAAATGCGGGCATTCTTGCAGGATACGGATATGCGGAAGGATCTGAAGACGGGGTGGAATAATCACGTTCTAGAAAAACCGGGGGGTTCCCGAAAAATCTTCCCAGGGAATCACGGATACTCTCCCGGATAATTGACCGCGGATATCGGGAGGGAACGTAATTTTTTCGTTCGTAGATGAACCGCCGGTAAAGGTTTTTCTGATGTCGTTCAGAGAGATCCGGTATGTTTCCCATCGTTCGTTTCACATTTTCGAAAATATCTTTATCCGGCGTATACAGCATCCCCCCGATGATCGTGTTCAGAGGTTTGCTGTGATCTGTTGAAAAAAACGCAGCATCTCCCCAGGTGCCAACGGGTTTGCCATGAATCCTCGAATCCAGCGCAAGAGCTGAGTCCTCAACAAGAAATATTCCTTTTGACTTCGCCAGATCTGCGATTTCATCGATGTTACAGGGTATCCCGAATGAGTGCTGGGCCACAATCATCTTGGTATGCGATGTAATACAGCGCTCAATGGCAGAGGCATCTGATCCCAGAGTATCAGGGTCGATGTCAGAATAGACAGGTTTTGCACCGATCCTCAAGATTGCGTTTGCTACCACTGAACAGGTAAATCCGGGAATAATCACCTCATCTCCTGTACCAATACCACGTGACTGCATCAGGGAAAAAAATGCCATTCTCCCGGAAGCAAAACTGCAACTGTATCCATTACCTACCAGATTTGCGAACCTGTCTTCGTAGTTTCTGACTACCCGGGCCTGAAGTTCGAGGTCATGAGAGAAAAAAAGTTCACCAATCCTGTCGACCTGTACATCGGTCAGGTGAGCATGACCCCGGTAAAATCCTATCAGGTACGGTGATTTGAGGAGTCTGATGAGATAGAGAAGAGATTGCTGTTTTGTCATTAAACCGTTCAACTCTTTGTTCTCTTTATAGATAAAATGCCTTTTATGGTGCTAAAAAGGGAGAAAGTGTGTCGTCATTTACAGGTAAGAAAAAAATATCCCGTATTGATTTCCCCAGATTGCGGTATTCAATTCGTTCAATATCGGATAAATTGAGATATTTCGATAATGCCGCGAGTACTTCATCACTGGAATAGCAAACAGTAAAAAGGGGTGACGTAATTCCGGATAACGGATTTATGGTAAGTTTATTCTGATTCCCCACAAAAATTGCCGGTGTTCCCTTCGCGATTGCTTCCACGATAGAACCCGAACCATTGGATATAACGGTAGAGGCGTCTCGAATTCCATCCG
The DNA here is from genome assembly GCA_963717525.1 of uncultured Methanoregulaceae archaeon. Classification (GTDB taxonomy): domain Archaea; phylum Halobacteriota; class Methanomicrobia; order Methanomicrobiales; family Methanospirillaceae; genus Methanoregula. The sequence continues at coordinate 366,399 of OY970343.1, read as the reverse complement.
ATAGTGATCCATTAAATATCATATAACGGTGATCCCTTCGGATTACTGGATACTTGTTTAGAAATTCTTCTGTTCTGATATCCGGATGAAACTTGATATAAATATTTATATTGTCATCAAGATCTTTCAGTATTCCCGTTACCATTTGCAGCAGTTCGATAGTTTCATCATAATTAAATGATGTAAGTAAAAGGACAAATTTTTTATCCGAATAACTTACAACAGCAGATTTTTTTTCTTCACTAAATACATGTGCATACCGTAGGGAGGCGGCGGGAATGCATTGAATTGATGGGTCGAATGCTCTCGCAAGGCCACATTGGTAACAGCTTGTTGTTAGAAGAACATCAGGCACTATTCCTGCTCTAACTTCTGAAGGGGAGGGAGACAAACTAAAAAAATTTGGACAATGAAGTAAAATCTGCGCACCAATTGTTTTCACTCCTGGAAACGTTTTGTGCAGTCCGGCTTCAATTCCCCTGTTCAGGGTCTGATTCTCATACCATTCAATGAATAAATTTAGCTTTAAATCATGTATTTTTAATTTTTGAATCAACCGGAATGTCAATATTGCCTGGAGCATATTTTGAATATCTACGTTCATCTGATCTTCATTGATAATATTTGTCAAATCAAATTCATGAAAACGAGGGACAACTATTTTTTGTTTTAAAAAATAGATCGGATAAATCCATGCGTGAAAATAATCCGACAATTTTAAGTATTTTTCCTGGATAACAAAATCATCAGTACTCCGGGAAATTTTTTTAAAAATGGTAAAAAAATTGTACCGGAACCCATGAAAAATAGGGTGGATCAGGACACTTTTGTTGTTTTTTTTAATATATTCATAAAGGTAGGGGAGATATCGATCGTTAAAATTACCTGAATCTGTGAAACTTGAATCATGCACAAAGGTACTAACCATAACCATGCCACAAGAATGCGATTTCTCTATTATGTTGTTTTTATTGATAACAACCGATGCAATTTTTCTCATAATCATTACGATGACAAAATCGAGCCATCTCAAGGTAAATCTGACAGAACTGAAAAAATTTTTTGAGTAAATTTTATGGTATCCACGCATAGAGAGGGGGATCTTCCTTTCCTGACCCCAATGCTTTATTGCTAATGCAAGACCGGGAGAGTCAACCACAATAAGTGAAGGTCGTGTATTCTGGTCTTTCCATATTTTTTCTAAAAGGACGAGATAACAGCAGTACTGGAATAAATCGCTTTGATAGATATTCCTTGATGCGATATTTCCAAACCACCATTCAAGTTCTGCGCCGTAGGTCTGACTGATTCCGTCAATCCACCTGACATGGTCTGATCGGATCTCATCTGCAACTTTATCAAGCGGTCTTGATATATCCACCTCTGAAAATATATCGTTAAGGGTGTTTTTAAACGCAATTTTAGAGAGATAATTTTTTCCAAAATATACCCATTTTACAGGACGGGCCTTTGCCATAAAGTCCCGCTCTGATATTGTATTCGGTGAAATTGCGATGATTAATTCATTATTTTTCATGTATATTCAACTCCATAATCCCAGAGCTCAAAGAGCTTTGGACGTAATAATTGTTTCATAAATTTCTGAGCCAATTCTATGGTAAGTACGTTTATAGGTTTCCGATAACATATTATTTTTCAATGAAAGGTTTAATTCTCTCCGGGGGTCACGGCACCCGCCTGCGTCCGATTACCTATTCCCAGCAGAAGCAGCTCATCCCGGTTGCAAATAAACCCATCCTGTTTTATTGTATTGAAGATCTCATCAATGCAGGAATTCACGATATTGCAATTATTGTAGGTCCAAACAAAGAGCAGGTTATGGAGACCGTCAGGAGTGCAGAATGGGATGCACGAATCGATTTTATTGTCCAGGATGCCCCCCGTGGCCTTGCCCATGCGGTAAAAATTTCCCGGGACTTTATCGGAAATAATAATTTTATCATGTACCTCGGCGACAACCTCCTTAAGGGGGGGAGTGCTGATTTCATCCGGGATTTTGCCGATTCGAACGTGGATGCGAGCATTCTCCTGACCGAGGTTGAAGATCCCCGGCAATATGGGGTGGCACTGGTTGATGAACAGAAAAAAATTATTGTCAAGCTCGTGGAAAAACCAAAAAATCCCCCAAGCAACCTTTCTGTAGTAGGCATTTATGGTCTGACTCCCCGCATTTTTGAAGCGATAGAAAATATAACACCCTCGTGGCGGGGAGAACTTGAGATTACGGATGCCCTCCACTGGCTGATTGAGAACGGTTATAATGTGCGGTACGGTATGGTACAGGGCTGGTGGAAGGATACCGGGAGGACGGAAGATATCCTCGAGGCAAACCGGCTCATTCTTGATCTGATCGAAACCGATAATGCCGGCATCCTGGAATCCGGGACAATTACGGGGGCGGTGAAGATCGGAAAAAATACGTTCATCCGGGACAATTCCATTATCACCGGACCCGTCGTCATCGGGAAGGATTGCATAATCTCCGGAAGTACGATCGGGCCGTTCACGAGTATTGGCGATACATCACACATTACTGCATCACATATCAGCAATTCGATCGTGATGGAAGGGGGGATTATCGACCATGTCGACAGCATGTCCGACAGCCTTATTGGCAAGAACGTTATCCTGAAAAAGCAGGACCCGGCAAAACAGGGGAAATCATTCGTCCTCGGGGACGGTTCACAGGTGTTCTTATGATTCACGGTGTTGTTGCAAAAAAACTCAGCTCCATCCCGGATGAACGCGGCCGGCTCATGGAGATCATGCGGAAGGATGAGTCCCTGTTCCAGGGATTCGGCCAGGTATACCTTACCACGAATTATCCCGGCGTGGTCAAAGCATGGCATTATCACCGGAAGCAGACGGATATGATCTGTTGCGTACATGGTATGATCAAAACGGTGCTTTACGATGGCCGGGCGGAATCACCCACGTTTAAGGAATTGTCGGAGTTTTTCATGGGCGATCATAACCCCCTCCTGCTCTCGATCCCGCCCGGGGTTTACCATGGCTGGAAATGCATCTCGGCAGAAGAATCACTCATCATCAGCATCCCGACAGAACCCTATGACTATAAACAGCCCGATGAATACCGCCTGCCACCGGATACTCCCGATATCCCGTACGACTGGATTCTCGCCCCGGGAAAAAAGCACGGGTAGGTAATCATGAGGTTTTTAGTAACCGGCGGAGCCGGGTTCATCGGATCCAACTTCGTACGCCTCCTCGCACGAAAATATCCCGATGACGAGATCGTTATCCTGGACAAGCTCACCTATGCAGGAAGGAGGGAAAACCTCCGGGACGTACTGGATGCCATCACTTTCATCCACGGTGATATCTGCCGGATGGAAGATCTCGAAAAGGCTGGTGCATGCGATGTTGTGTTCAATTTTGCAGCGGAAACACACGTGGACCGGTCGATCACCGAACCCGATCTTTTTGTCAGGACCGACGTACTGGGTACCTGTAATCTCCTGAACTATGCAATGAATCGAGAGGTTTCCCGGTTTATCCAGATCAGGTACTGACGAAGTGTATGGCAGTATACCTTCAGGATCCTTCCATGAAACGGATGTGCTGGATCCTTCATCGCCCTATTCGGCGAGCAAGGCGGCAGCAGAGCATCTCGCACAATCCTATTATAAGACCTACGGCCTGCCGGTCATCACCACACGGAGTTCTAATAATTTCGGCCCTTATCAATTCCCTGAGAAATTGATCCCGGTCCTCATCCTGAAAGCCCTCTCCCGCCAGCCCCTGCCACTCTACGGTACAGGACTTAATGTGCGGGACTGGCTGTACGTCGACGATAACTGCACGGGGATTGAGACTGCATACGAAAAAGGAAGTCCCGGCGGGATCTACAACATCGGTGCCGGGAATGAAAAAACCAACCTCGAGATTGCAAAAATCGTCCTCAAAACCCTTACCATGGATGAGGATCTCATCACCTTCGTCCCGGACCGGGCGGGGCATGACTTCCGGTATTCGATTGCCACAGAAAAGATCAGGAAACTCGGATGGGCTCCATCGTATTCATTTGAAGAGTCAATGGACAGGACTGTCGAATGGTATAAACAGAACGAATGGTGGTGGAAACCGCTCCTCTGATTTTACCGGCTCCTGCTCCAGGAAAACCATCTCTTCAGCACTACCTTGCACTTCAGTACAGCAAAATTCATCCGGAATTTCTGGTATTTCAGGAAATGCTTCCTGAAAACTGAAGGGTCTTTCTCCCGCCATGACCTGAGTATTTCTAACGCTTCGGAAGTGATGCGATCAATTTTCGTAGAGGTGCCGCTCTCTCTGTGCTCACGGTAAAAGAGCAGGGGTTCATCGATGTAATCTACAGGGACTTCCCGTGAAATTCTTAACAGGAGATCGAAGTCCTCGGCAAGGGAGAACTTTGGATCAAATCCTCCAGCCCTGCAAAACAGGTCCTTTCTTACCATTACCGAAGAAACCGGAATAAAATTACCGAAGAGCAGGTTTTCAAAGACCGGACCACGCTGGTGTGATCCGAGCCTGAGTACGCACTTCCGTGTGATTCTACCGTTCTCATCGATCAGAGTCTCATTCGAGAATACAATTCCGACGCCTTCGTTCCGGTCCAGAAAGTCAACCTGGCTCCGGAGTTTCCCGGGTGCCCACAGGTCGTCCTGGTCGAGAAACGCGAGGTATTTTCCCCGTGCGAGCGCCGCCCCTTTGTTACGGGCCCTGCTGACTCCCCCATTCTCGACGGTTACAGGGCGGATCCGGCCGGGCATCTTCCCGGCATATTTCTCAAGAATGGAAGAACTGCCGTCAGTCGACCCGTCGTTTACCGCGATGATCTCCCAGTGCTCCATAGTCTGGGAGATAACGGAATCAATCGTCTCCGCAATATAACGCTGACCGTTATATACCGGGATAATCACGCTCACGAGAGGATTTGTATCTGGTGCGGAATCTGTCATGGAAAAGGGTACTGTCACCGGCCTGACATCCCTGCCGTGACGGTATCGATGACCTGATTCACCTGACTGTCCGTAATGTCGGGGAAGAGCGGCAGCGTCAGAATCTCACCGTAGATCTGTTCGGTTACCGGGAGATGAATGCCTTCTTTCCGGTAAAATGAGAAGACATGGCTCGGTATGTAATGGATCCCGCTCGCAACTCCCTGTTTCCCCAGAAAATCCATCAGTTCATTCCTCCGGGATTTTATCCTGAGAATATAGACAAAGAGACCAATCTCCCGGTACCCGTCATTTTTCAGGAGGGTAACATTTTCCACGTTTTCAAACGCGGCATCGTACTGTTTTGCAACCTCTATTTTCCTCCGGTTCATTTTTTCAAATTTTCCCAGCTGGACAAGGCCGATTGCCGCATTGATATTGCTCATATGATACCGGTAGCCTTGGGTAACAACATCGTAGAACCAGCTCCGTTCATTACGGTACCTGCTCCACGTGTCCTTATCTATTCCAAGAATCCTTTTCTGCTGGACCTTCTCGAGAAGTGCATCATCCTGGAAAACCACAGCCCCGCCTTCCCCGCACGTAATATTTTTGATTGGATCAAAACTGAAGCAGGCGATGTTTCTGAAAGAGCCAATTTTTTTCCCTTTGTACGAGGATCCAAATGCATGGGCTGCATCCTCGACAACCGTAATGTTGCGCTCCTTTACCAAGGCATGAATCGCATCCATATCGCACGGAATGCCCCGGTAATGGACCGGTAAGATCACTTTTGTCCTTCTGGTGATCTTTTTCCGGACGTCACCGGCGTCCATATTCAGGTCATCTGCATGGATGTCACAGAATACCGGTGTGGCCCCGGTTGCGGTTATTGCCTGAATCGTGGCAACGAACGTGAATGAGGGGACGATGACTTCGTCGCCTTTCCCGATACCTAATACATCCAGAGCCAGGTGAAGAGCAGTTGTCCCGGTATTCGTGCAGACCACGTGCTTTGCCCCGAGGAATTTCTGAAGATTTTGCTCGAATTCCAAAACCTGGGCACCAAGCCCCAGCCAGCCGGAGTCAAAGACAGTCCTGACCGATGCAAGTTCCTCTTCCCCCAGAGAGGGGCGGGAAACCGGGATAAGATCCATGGTCTGTATTGGATTAAAAACAAATTAAATGATAGGACAACTGGCGGAACAATGCTTGAAATTTATCCTGTTATTATATCCAATCCATTCTGGTGTTTACGCTTTTTCATGCCTTCTTCAAAATACGGTTGATGAGTGGTAGTGTGTTTTATTAACAGGAAAAAGAGGGCGCAACGAAAAGAGGCTTTGCATTATCGTTTTACATTTTGCGGATATAGTCTGCAAATATTTTCCAGAACGGCAGCTCGGGGGTTCCATTCTTTTTTATATAGGCATTCTGATACTCCTGATAAATAGCATCGTCAACAGTCATCTCCTTGTTCCAGTCCACGCTTCCCATGTTATCAATAGTAACGGGAACTTTCCGGAATGCTGCTGCCATTGTGCAGATGTACCCCCCATATGGATACAGACCCATCTGCTGACAGGAAATTGCTGCCGTTGTAATAAACATAAGAGGCTTTTTGAATAAAACCGCAAAATCGACAGAGGTACTCGCATGTGCAATTACGAATACAGAATCTTTGACAAGTTGAGTCGTTTTTCCCTTAATAACCTGCCGGTCTCCAAAATATTTTTTTGTTAGGTCATAATTTGATCGCGGATGAGCTGCGACGATCACGCGAAGATCAAACTTCTTTTCGATAAATTCAAAAAAAGTACATAACTTCGGGTAATATTCATCAGCAGACGCTGGCGGTTCAACACCCATAGACTGATAATCCGGATGAAACGGGATATACTCATCCAGAAACACTGCATACCGGCCGAGAGTCAGATCGGGACCCTCCTCACGATACTTCAGGTAGATGTCGTAATCCAATAGGTGCAGCCAGATTTTTTTGGTATTTACACCAATCGGATAGAAATGCACGTCATCAGACCTCTGTCCGGCAAGGAGAGCGATGGATGCCGGACGCACCCCAAGCAACCGGTAATGTTTTTTAAGCAAGTTGGTCATGAAATGATAATGGATTGTCCGTATTTTCATCTCCCCGATTTTTTTCAGGATTTTTCTGAAGAAAAAACCACTCGGTATGTCAGTATTGATTGAAACAGGGAGGGAAACTGCCTGCCAGACGCAATACCAAGACCTCTTGCGTGAAAGAGGCTTGATAAACGAAGAGATTGTGATAATCGAAACTCAGGAGGCACACGACCAGATCCGAATCCTTCAAGACTGAAATACATTTGAGAACATCACTTTTTCGTTCGAATATCTGTAACCTATCATCATGAACCAGATCCTGTATTTCGGGGATCGAATGAAACCTGTTAAGAGAATAAGGTTTAAAATACCAGATGTTCACATCAAAGCCCTCATTCCGCAGAATCTGGATACCAAAACGGTCGAAATCCCTTTTACTCAATGGCGATTCGACGAAAAAAACGATATTTTTTATCATACTGCAGACCTTATTCCGGGATACCACCGGATCCGATAGATGAATGCCACCCGGACCAGAAGGTCAGGTATTCATCTCGCTTTCGACAACCTTCCTGAAGAAGCCAAACGATGAGTCCGGGTTAAAATCCAAGAGGATCTTTGCAAGCGTTATATCCGCGATCGAATCATACATGGTGAAATCAGACTTTTTTCTCAATCCATTTTGCATGAGGATAAAGTTCGCATACGAGGTTCAGGATCTCCCGTATTTGTATCCCTTTACCTGAACCGATATTGATAATACGGTTTGTTGCCTTGTCATGGGCGACGGCCATATATACGGCATTCGCGACTTCCCCGGCATAAATAAAGTCCCGATACTGGAACGGACCGAAACTTTCAATGGTCTCTCCTTTCTTTGCCTTATCGAGGAAGATACCGATTACCCCTTCGTTGCCTTTCCCGTACACATTAAAAAACCTCAGTACAACATAATTCACACCGTAATTCTTCTGGTATGCCTGGACCATCTTCTCGCAGATGACTTTATGTGCTGAATAGATATTCGTCGGTGAAACGGGGAAATTTTCCTTAATGGGCAGATCTTCAGTGATACCGTACACAGCAGCTGAAGACGGGAATATTATTTTTTTGTTGCCGCAGATACGGCAGGCCTCAAGGATATTCTGGAGTGAAAGAATATTGAGCTGGAAACTTTTCATGGGGTTTTTCTGGGCCACACCGGCGTCGGCCAGACCCACCAGATGAATCACTGTGCTGACATCGTTAATGGCAGCGGTGATCGAATCGATATTAAAAATGTCCCCTTTAATAAATTCGGTATTTTTGTCAAGCGGGTATTTTGGTTCAGCGATATCGAATATCCTGACATTGTATCCCATATCGCTGAACTTCTTTGCCATGTGCCTGCCGACAAATCCCGATCCTCCTGTGATAAGGATCGTTCTCTCTTCCATTAATGTTTCCTCTCGTAGAACTCGGTGATTTTTTCGGCCATAAAGTCCATTTCTTCGGTGGTCAGTCCCGGATACATCGGAAGTGTGAGGACTTTCGATGCTACCTGTTCGGTCACCGGAATATGTGGTCTCATCTTGAGTACTTCCTTATAATAATGGGAAGTGTGGACCGGCACGAAATAGACCTTTGCCATGATCCCCTCTTCTCCAAGGAAATTCATGAGTTCATCCCGATGTGCAGCTTCAATCGTGTACATCTGAAAAAGGTGATATACCCTTTGGGAGCAGACGGGGTTTTGATCTCTTTGATATTTTCAAGCTTCCCGGTGAGATAATCGGCATTCCGGCGACGCATTTCGATAATCTTGTCTATCTTGTCCATTTGGGCAATGCCAAGGGCGGCAATGATATTCGACATCCGGAAATTATACCCTAAAGAGATATAATCCAGGTACTCATTCGTGGAAAAATAGTCCTTGGTATCGGCACGACCGTGGGACCGGAACATTTTCAGACGCTCATACACGTCCCGTGAATCGGTAACGGTTACACCACCCTCTCCCGTAGTAACCACTTTTGGTGCACAAAAACTGAACATCGCAGAATTCCCGAATGTCCCGACTTTTTTATCCCCGATGCGGGCCCCGAGCGACTCGGCAGCATCTTCGATCAGGAGAAGTTTTTTGTCTTCTGCTATCTGCTGCAGTTCTTTGATCCGGACGGGCATCCACCGATATGGACGGGCATGACAGCGGAAGTTTTTTTGGTTATTTTGTCAACGACGTCATCCGGTGAAAGCCCGTAGGTACGTTCTTCGATATCCGCGAAAACGGGGGTTGCCCCGAGGAATTTTGGTGCATTGGCTGTCGCAATAAAGGTAAATGATGGCACAATCACTTCGGAGCCTTTCGGAATCTGGTGCGAGGCAAGGGCTGCATGAAGGGCGGACGTGCCTGAATTAAATGTCACTGCATATTTCGTGCCCACATATGCGGCAATTTTGTCTTCGAGAAGATTGACATTGGAACCGGTGGCCCAATTCATACCGGATTTTATAATCTCTGTTACCTTTTGGACGTCATCGTTATCAGTATAGATTTTGAACAGTGGAATCTTCCAGCTCATACAGTTTCCTCCTCAGTCTTTCTAATCTCATCGTTCATCAAAGGTCTGTACCACCCGTGCAGGGACTCCGAATGCAATAACATTATCCGGAATGTTCTGGTTCACAAAACTGTGAGTCCCACAATGGAATTTCTTCCGATAGTAACATCAGGCATGACCGTCGAATGGGTACCGATTCTTGAGTTTCTCCTCAACAGGACCGGGCCCCGTTTGTCGTCTATCGTCGATACGGAATAAATCGAACAATGGGACCCTATCTGAACGAAGTCTTCCAGCGTCACACCAAATTGAGCATTGATATAGGTAAAAGCTCCAATGTCCGTTGCATATCCCAAGTGGAAATTATCTTTGTTCTGTACTAACCAGTTGTACTGGGTCAATACTCTTTCCTCAATGACGGGTGGAACCCAGTTTTTAAATCTCATGAATATAGTAGTAGGTTCGTTTTTTTATTATAAAAACTTCTTTAGATGGTCAGAACCGGTAATATGAGCGGTGTTTGTCCTTATATTGGACAATGGGGGAGATCCCGCTCACGGGCCTGACCGGTTATGAATAGAGCAGGTGTTTCTGGGTATCGAAATGCCCAAAGGGGAATTCCTTCAAAACGGCAAGAATTTTATCCGGCGCTTTTCCATCACCATACGGATTTGTGCAATCACGGACAGCGGTTAAAAATTCCCTGTCCTCAAACGATCGACGAATACCGATCGAAATTTCCCGGCGATCGTAGCCAGCATCGATCACATTGGATGCCCTCTCCCGCCCAGCCTGGCGTGTCCCGATATTCACCACGGGTATATGAAACGATGCTGCTTCGATAATACCACTGCTGGAGTTCCCGACCAGCACCGAGGCCATGCTCAAGAGGCCCAGATAATCAGAGTGGGGAAGGTTCCGGGTCTGTCGAAACAAAGGGAATCGACTCATATTCCCGGATGACGGAAATCATTCTCTGTCCCCCTGCATCGGCATTCGGGAAAACGACGATAGTCCGGCAGCCAGTTTCCCTGATCGCCTCGAGAGTCTCTCGCATCTGTTCCGGTGCAGCCTCCACCTCCGCGGATACCGGGTGCTGGATACAGATAATGAACGGTTCTCCGGGTCAATCCGGTATTTCTTCCTGCAGTTCCTCCTCAGGGGTATATGTTTTTCCAATGATCGCGGCAAGACCTGGCGCCCCCACCATATAAACATGGCGTGGATCTTCGCCCATGCGTATAATTCGTTCCGCACTTTTTTGTGTCGCGGCCATATGGATATTGGAAAGCTTCGTAATGGCATGCCAGACCGGTTCATCGACAGTGGAGGATATTTCTCCCCCGTGGAGATGTGCAACAGGTATGCCGAGATAGGTGCCTGCAATCGCTCCGGCAAGCATCTCGCCCCGGTCGCCCAGGAGCAGGATGAGGTCCGGCTCGTGCTTTTGTAGTTCCCGGGATAACATCGCAAGAAATTTTCCAATGAAGATCGGCGTAGCATCCCTTGTATCCTTCTCCGGGAAAATGTCGATACGGGTTATCGTGAAGCCATCATTTATAATTTCATCAACGGAATTCCCGAACTCCGCCATAAGGTGCATACCGGTTACCACAACAACCAGGTCAAACTCCGGAGAGGATCGGATCTTGAAAAGAACCGATCGCATCAGGCCGTAATCTGCCCGTGTCCCGCTGATGTAAACGATCTTCCTTTTCATCTCAGAATCTTCCCATGTCAGAACGGTATCACCAGGGATCCGTTGCCTGGCAATCATACCGATTACTCTGTCAAAGTCCCCCGGCGGGAATTTCCGTGCCCGGTCGTTTCACATCAATCAATTCCGGTGTAATTATGGCATTTGCCGGGATATCCACCCGCGCCACGAGACTTTTGCGGGCAATGCTTTTTATTGCCTGTTCTCCCGGAATAATGTTCTTTTTGCCATCGCCGAGCGATAGATCGGTCATACGGACTGCAGCAACCATTGCGGCCAGTTCATCAGGCTCAAGGGAGGCCTGGTGATCGGATACCGGCAGGTTTTTATCGAGAGTAAAGTGTTTCTCGATGACACAGGCACCCAGGACCCGGGCGATCACGGCAGCAAGAACACCCGGAGAGTGATCTGAAAATCCCACCGGCAGGCCAAACGTTCTCCTGAGTGTCTTTATTACCTGTAAATTCAGGGTTTCGGGCGGAGCCGGGTAACTGGTAACACAGTGGAGAAGGATAAGATCCCGTATCCGGCATTCCGGAAAAGGTCTACAGCCCGGGCAATCTCATCGATCTCCGCCATACCGGTTGAAAGGATTATGGGTTTTTTCTTACCGGCAATATACCGGAGGAGGGGGATATTCGTGATCTCGCCGGAAGGGATTTTATACGCATCCACCCCGGCCTCTTCGAGGATATCAACGCTCACGCAATCAAAGGGGGGATGAAAGGAAGACGATACCCTTCTCTTTTGCATATTCCGCGAGGATTGGAAAAGATTCCCGGAGGAAGTTCCAGTTTTTTCAGCATTGCGTACCTGTGATTCTTCACTATCCGTTGTCCTCATCTGATAGTCTGCTTTCCGTGCAGCCCGTGAAGCGATTTGGTCAGCCGAAAACGTCTGGAATTTTACCGCATCTGCTCCCGATTCGCAGGCAGCATCAATTAATTTTTTTGCACGGTCCAGACTCCCGTTATGGTTGACCCCGGCCTCGGCAATTATAAAACAGGGTTCGCCGGTCCCGATTTTTTTATTTCCGATGGATATTTTTCTCATAATGCGGCCTCAAAAAACGAACTGCGTTTTATCCGGGTGCAATCACAGTAGATCTTCCTTCAGTAGGATGCATCTGCCACCTTAACCCCCTGCAGGCTGTCAGAAAAGCATACATTGCCATCCCCGTGTGATTCCGTACCTGCTTATTCATCTCCCCTCAAGAAACTGTGTTCATCCTGCTTATAGAATGCTTGCTTTTATGAAAATGCCTTCATTGGTTCACATGCATTTTCCTTTTTCGTATCATTGGATCCCGCCATTATCCGATTGTATTCTTTTTGGGAGGTCTGCTCTTATCAGGAGAGTTCCGTTCCGTAAGAATCTGTTCGTTTAGCCAGAGATCAAATTCCGTATCGATCTCAAAATTACATTCCCGTTCGGTGAGAACCATCTCCCTGTGGCCGGCAAACAAGTCCCCGTTACGGATGTTGTCTGCGGATATAACATACACATTCCCGTCATCGTGGAAAAACGGTTTCAGATCCTGTCTTCGGGCTGAATATGTCCCCCACTCGAAGAGATCGCACAGGTAACCTGTCGCCAGGGAATCTGCATGGGTGTCCCGGAATTTGCGGATGCACCTGTCGATGAGGCCGGGATCACGGACCGGGGATGTGCACTGGAGGAGCACTACCGTGTCTGCATCGATCCTTGTAAGGACGTCCTGTAATACAGAAAGGGTGGTTGCTGTATCTGAAGCCAATGCCGCCGGACGATCCAGTACTTCCGCATTCCATTGGCTGCATACAGACGCGATTTCGGGATCTTCTGTTGATACAACAAACCGGTCAAGGCATTCCGATTCCTGTGCAGCCTTAATGGTCCAGGCAATGAGAGGCTTTCCCGCGACCGGGCGGATATTTTTTTTGGGAATTCCTTTGCTTCCGCCACGGGCCGGGGTTACACCGAGTATCATCGTTTCACATCTTTTTTATGCAGTCATGGACTGCGGTCACAATTGTCTCGATTTGTGTATCCGGCATATTCACAAAGATCGGGAGGGCAATTGCCCGCCTTCAGCAGATCGTCAGACTGGGCAAAAAGTGTGCTCAGGTCTTTTCCTGCGTACCGATCATAGTCCCGGAATATATGATCCCATGTGCCTGCAAAATGCCAGTTGATCGCGTCGGGGAGATTTTTTGTCCCGAATCCTTTGGCGGTCCAGAGTTTCATAAATTTTTTTGCCTCGGAACGACCGGAAAAGAAGAAGATTACACTGTCACCGGTATCACCCTCAGGGTTCGATATATCACGGAACGTGATGCCATCGATATCTGACAGGGCCTTTTTTATCTTCATTTTGTTTTCCCGCTGGCGGGCGATAATGGAATCCATCTTCCTGAGCTGGACAAGGCCGATTGCACCCTGCAGCTCGGTCATTTTAAAATTCACGCCGCTGATCGTCCGGGTGTCCTCGCCCCGGGGAAATCCCGGATTGAGTTCATGCCCATGATCCGAGTATTCCCGTGCACGCCTGAAAATGTGCTCGTTATCGGTGATGAGCATCCCGCCTTCGCCAGTGGTCAGAACCTTGCCAAAATCAAAACTGGTAATGCCGGCATCGCCGAGTGTTCCAAGCATCTTCCCGCGATAGGTCCCACCACAGGACTGGGCATTATCTTCGAGGACCTGAATATTATGCGACCGGGCGATGGAGAGGATCTCATCCATACGGGCAGCAACACCCATCATATGGACGGGAATTACCGCTTTTGTCTTTTTGGTAATTTTCCTCTCGAAGTCTGCGGGATCCATGTTGAGCGAACGATCGACATCCGCTATGATCGGTACAGCTCCGACTTCCCGTATCGCTTCAACGGTGGCAATGAAAGTGTGGCTCTGGGTGATCACTTCATCCCCGGGCGAGATGCCCATTGCTTTTAAAGCGGCAATAAGAGATGCAGTTCCCGAACAGAGTGCCAGGGCATGTCGGATATTCATCTTTTCTGCAAATGCCCGTTCGAAGTTATCCACCCGGTAGATATTCCCGCGCTTGTCTGCCCAGCCATAACGGTATAATACCCCGCCATGGTCAAATACCTCGTTCACTGCGGCCCGTTCTTCTTCACCGATAAGTTCCCATCCTGGCATAGAAATTCCCCCTTTTTGCTTAGACCATATTTAAAACCAATTTTTTCCCGTCTTCAACAGTAAATGGGACCGGATTCTGGGCAAATGCCCGATCCAGCGAATCGATCTCATCTACCAGAAGATGTACTGTATCTTTTGTGACCCCGAAAACCCTCAGGTTCCCGGGAACCTCAAGTTTTTTACAGAGTCCATTTATCCTGTCTGCAAAGATCTTGTTTTTCATCGATCCGGACAGGGTATGATCTGCGCCTTCGATAAGGTTATAGAGTTCGCTGTAATCATACCCGGCTTCCACATTATGCCGGATGACATGCGGAAGGAACACCGCACCGGCAATGCCGTGGGGGACCTTGAAATGAACTCCAAGAGGATACGAGAGCGCCCCTGAAGGGCCGGAGCCCGAATTGATAAGGGAGATTCCGGCAAGGTAGGCCCCATACTGTAACTGCGCCCGGATCCCCGTATCCTCCGGGTGGTCGGTAACAAGGGAGAGGTTTTTGAATAATACGCGGAAGGCCTCCCTTGAAAAAATCCGGTTCAGGGGATTCGATTGAACCGCTGCATAGCTTTCAAGAGTATGTACAAGCGCGTCCATCCGGATGAGACCGTGACCGATCGCGGGCTGTTCACCGTGAACAGGGGGTCGAGAACGGCAAGCACCGGGTAATTGTTCCGGGTATTTATCCCGAGTTTTTTCATTTTCGAATTGTCCGTAAACACGGCATTGTAGGTTACCTCGCTGCCGGTACCTGCAGTTGTGGGAAGAGCAATGGTGGGAAGCGATGGATTGATGCTTGTCGGGAATCCCTTATACTCCACGGCATTGCCCGGGTTCACCAGAACCGTTGACAGCCCCTTGGCAAAATCGATAACGCTTCCCCCGCCAATCCCGATAAAGCAGTCCACAAGGGCTTTTTTCCCGGCATCGGTAAAGTGCCGTTTGATCCGATCCAGGGAATCATAGTCAGGCTCGTGGTTGAGATCGTAGGTCCAGACTTTTACGCAAAGATCCGGATCGTTCACCAGCCCTTCAATGACTTTTTTTGTATAGGGCAGCCCTGCGATCCCGCCATCGACAATCACACCAGGACGGGAAAGTGACAGTTCCTTCAAAAATCGGGAAAGTTGTGTTGCTTTCCCGGCTCCGAATTTTGCATTCGTCCGGAGATTAAACTCAAAATTCATGGATTCCGTTGAATCAGACATAAAACACTATTATTTACGATTTTGTATCATTAAAGGTATTCTGATATATGAAGGGGGGGAACAACATCCCGGGAATATGGTGAAGAGGAACTGGGTATGGTTTCTTTTTCAACGACCGACAAGGAAAAAGTGAACGGGGTGGATTGTCTGGAAATACTTTCCCGGGATAAATGAAACCTGAACGGGGAGACTGTCAGACAGGGAGATGAGCGGGATCCGGACAACAGTCAAAGCAGCCCTCCGGCAGGCTCCGGCAGGGACAGATGGCCAAAAGCCCCTTCCCAAAAAAGGGGGCGTTAAAACGGCCCGGTATTGCAGGTTTAAAAACCCCGAATATATCTTCTTTCCCAAAAATACCCCGATAAAACAGGATCTTTCATCGGCGTGGACATCATTTCCACTCCAGCATGAAAACGGGATCGTCCGTTTGCCAATCCGGGCATTTTACGGGGTTTTTGGAGATCCATTCTCTCCCTTCCCCTCCTTTCCGAACAGGATATTGATCCGGTACGGCGCCTTCTTCCAGTACGCCTCCCTGTAATGGGGGTTCCGGTAACCCTCCCACGTAAGTTCCTCGATCTCGGCGGTGGTGTCTCCCATTACGTAGAACCGACGGAACGCCCGCTCGTTCTGGGTACGGAGCCAGATCTCGCGGGCCACGGTGGAAGGGAGAGGGAGGGTACGGAGCGCCGCAACCTCGTCCGGGAATTTTTTCTCTAGGATGAAATCCTCTCCCGGGCTGTACCGGACTTTTTTGAGTTTCACGGCCACCACGACCGCGTCGCGGTACATCAGGCCGTCAAAGGGCAATGAGGTCTCGTTGTTCTCCGCGCAGAAATATCCCATCCGGTGTGCGCAATCGATCCATGAGGTACGGAGATTCTCCGGTTGTTTTCCTTTCATGCGGGTTCCTTTGCGATCCCGGTTGCGTAGTAACGGTCCCGGATTTTTGTATTCTCTAAAGAACAACCGGGCGAGCAAAATGCTTTCCTGTAGGGCCGGGTTTGCCTGGCTCCCTCAGTACGGCGTATTCAGGTTCAATTTTTTTTCTTTTCTTGCAGGATGGACTCCGCGCCTTTCCATAAACACGGGGCCCCGGACAACAGGTAATACCTCTTAAGTCACAGGGATTTAAAATAAAAAAACAGATGGGCAGGAAAATCGCCACTTGGATCCAGAAACAGATCAATGCCGGGAAAGCATACCGGGAACACCGGCCGAATTCTGAATCTGTTCACCTTGTCGGAGATCAGAGATTAACCTCGCCATTAGCCAGAAAGAATATCCTTATCAGCATATACACACATATACATCAGCATATGCCCCAGGTAACCTCTGTGAGAATGCGAACCGATACCAAGGCGCTCCTTGACGATCTGAAACTGAATCCGCGTGAGACCTACGATGATGTGGTCCGTCGTTTAGCTGAAGCTGCGTATGATGATGAGCCCTTGACGCCGGAAGAGATCGAAGCGATGGAAGAAGGGATCGCTGATATCAAGGCCGGTCGTGTCCGCCCGCTCCGGGAAATTATGAGAGAACTCGGAGATGATAAAGTGATCGAGTCCAGGACTTCGTGATTTTGTGTATCAGATCAAGGTGTCACGAAAGGCGGAGAAAGACCTTGCAAAGATCCCCCAAAATGACCGTATCCACATTGAGCTGAAATTAGAAGAGTTTGCCGCACACCCGAATCTCCGGCACGATGTGGTAAAAGTCAGGGATAGCCCGAAGATTGCACCACGGTACCGAATCCGTATCGGGGAATACCGGGCGACATTCTATATCTATCACGATATGCTTCTCATCGAAATTATCACTGTCGGAAAAAAGAAAAATTTTGAATACTAGATATCCCGGACATCGTATGTTCTCACAAGGTTTCTGAATGACGTGTTTTTTTCATTTTGCCATACGCCCCCGTTCGATCTGCCAAAAAATACTCTAGGCCAAAGGGGTTTTTTGAGATTTCCCTCTACAATTCTTTCGCATGCGGCCCGTATCTTTCCCGGCAAACAGAGCCGGGCGATACGTGGCGGGGTTTATCTCCCTGTCCCCGTGCGATGCCCCCCGCAACCCCAAAGACACTCCCGCTCGTCCTGGGTCCGGAGCCAGAGCTCGCGGGCCACGGTGGAAGGGAGAGGGAGGGTACGGAGTGCCCGAACCTCGCCCGGGAATTTTTTCTCCAGGTGGAAATCTTCGCCGGGGCTGTACCGGACCTTTTTGAGTTTCACGGCCACCACGACCGCGTCGCGGTACATCAGGCCGTCAAAGGGCAATGAGGTCTCGTTGTTTTCTGCGCAGAAATATCCCATCCGGTGTGCGCAGTCGATCCATGCGGTGCGGAGATTTTCCGGTTGTTTTCCTTTCATGCTGGCTCCTTTGCGATCCCGGCTGCGTAGTGCCCGGTCCCGGACTTTTTTTCTCTTCATTGAAAAGAACCGGGCGGGCAAAATGCTTTCCTGTCGGGCCGGGTTTTCCGGAACATTCGGGAATTTTTGCGAATACTTTCGCAGAGGACCGACAGGTATGCACCAGATCTTTTCGATCGTCCCGCATACGGGGCTAAGCGTTTTCTCAGAGTTACGGTCACAGAACAGGGATAGCACGTCAGCGTTCCCGGAAAATAATGCAGAGAGAACGAGATGTGATCGTGGCCCCATGGGGGAGAACGTACATCGGTAACAATAAACAGAAACGAATGTGGATGAAAAAAAGATTAGATGGTGGTATCAACAATAACCTGAGTGGTTCCATCAGTGAAATCCCCAACCGCCACTACGTGGTTTTTATGGGCGCGTTTAAGATACAGTATGTTGCCCCGACAGGTAAATAGCCGGGCGTCCGCATCAGTATCAATACTATTGATTCCGATCCGATAATAGTGTTGCTGTCAGGTGCCGCCGGTTGAATTGTAGCATTTGCTCCATCTACGGTGAAGTAATACCACCCAGGTCCCTGCATCCTGACCACCCTGGTAGGTCACAATGACACAAGACTGCATTGGGCCTTGCAATCGTCGCCGCAACGACTTTGGTCTTCTGGATATTCCCGGCCATGCCGAACACGAATGCAGCGATGACCGCTGCGAGGATCACGGTGATGGCGACCATCAGGATGACGCCGATGACCGGTGATACTGCTTCTTCATTTTTTCTGGTAAATACCATACAAAACACTCCAATACCCATATCCGCTGCCGGATATGACACTGTATAAACTGATTATTTCCCTTTGCCCCATATAAATATTATTATTTGAATTGCGGGAAAACCAGCACCATTACCGGGAAATTATGGGAGCACCTGCGGACTATTGGATCCGATTTCGGCAGAGAAGTGAAAAAAGGACGCCAGCGCCTGTTGCTCAGCAGAGAAGGCATGGTTACCGGAGTGAATAAACGCAGTCGACAGATGGAGATCATTGGGAAAATGCATGCCACACCATATTGTCGCCCGGAGATCCTGCAAGGATTCTTCCATCCGGGAAAACAAAAAAGCCCCAACAGTGATTGTGAATAATTCCAATTTTTTGTTCAATGGCGCTTCCATCGTAACCATTCTAGAAATACCTCCACCATCGCCTTGGTCTTGGCCAGTCGGAAGCGCTATCGTGACGGCGATAAGACAGTCCAGTCGTTGTGAAGTGGTCAAAGAAAGGGACAGTGTACCCGCATCGCCCTGACATGCAGCCGCATACAGTGGTAGGGGAGAGGTAGGCCAGATAGCGGAAGGCGAAGGGGGATGTAGGTGATAGGATCGTTCCAACAGGGATAGTGGAGAAAACCGTAGATCTGTTCGCTGAATTTTTCGGCGATACCTGGAGATGCGCTCGTTTGTGGAGAGCGTTGTTGCCTGTTAGTCGAAGCTATAAAACAAGCAGCAGCACTCCAGATATTAGAGGCCTTCGCCTTATGGATTTTGAAAAGGCAAAATCATCGCCATAGATATTCTTCTGAGAGTTTTTTTCCCGATTTTGAGTTCGTTGGCAGACTCTCATCCAAGGTCATAAATCTTCCCAGCGGTTTTCGTTGGAGCTTCTTCGAGATGGGCCAGAAAATCGATGCTCCTGTCTGTAATGCAATCATGTTCCGACAGGAGAGAGATCAGTACGTTTGAGCCCGGTTATCCTTAGTTCTCGATAGAGATTCCCAAATTTCTTCAGTTACAGGAATTCTGCTTGTTGGCAATTTTTCCATGTATAACTTGCATCGTTCTTGAGCACCCCATCTTTTCTGAGCTTAACTCAACGGGAGATGGTCTGCAATTGTTGATGAGTCACCAGGATCAGACTTTTGTGCCATGTTTCAGGCATCATCATCACCTTTCTTCAATCTCACGGTACAGCACTCAAATAGACTGCAGTATTTACCGAACTTAAGTCGGTCCAGCACCTCGCAGGCCTTTTGCTTCGCTTCGGTATAGGAAGCCCCCGCCAGGGAGATAGGAGAGCACTGACTGCAGGGGAGTCATCCAGGGGATGGGCCGGGCCTCCTGGGGCACGATGGCGATCCGCTCCCGGATTTGATCCGGTTCCGACATCACGTCAATGCCGTTGAGCGTGGCGGTTCCTGCGGTAGCCTCGAGGTTGGTGGCCAGGATGCGGACCAGTGTGGTCTTCCCCGAACCATTCCTCCCGATGAGGACGAATACGCCCCGGGTGGGAAGGGTGAAGCTGACGGAGTTCAGGGCCGGGACGGGATTCCCCGCATAGATCTTGGTCAGCCCTTCACATACCAGGGACAATGTGTCTGCAGGGATGCTTTATCCTCCTGACTACTCCTGTTGTCCATCCCCATGCGTCATTGGAAAGGAGACATTCATTCTGGAATTGATTTTTTTGCATCATTGGCTTTATAGATACTCTTTTGACCGGTATCCGATAAAGCGAAGAGATTCTGCCATGCCCCTTTTCACTCGTCAGTTTCCTTTGAGGTATGCTCCCTCACTGATGGGAAAGAACATTAATCTCTAAAATGGTGAGGGGGGATTTTTTATCGCATCAGATGAGCGGGTTTAAACGACCCAAATCTGCCAACAACATCAACACTATCTTCGATCATCGAAATATCATCCATCCCGGGGTTTAAACCAGAGCAATCAGTGAAAAAAGGTAAAATAAGATCCAAATAGAAATCGGACAAAGCCCCAGCCGTGATTTGAACACGGGACCTGCTGATTACAAGTCAGCCGCTCTGCCAGCTAAGCCACTGAGGCGCCATATACAATAGACCGCGAGGGGTAAAAAATGTGGTGCTGGTTTTCGGATTTTCCCGTCTGTTGAACTTTCCCGGGAAACAAAAGTAATCTTTGGATACCTGCCGCATGAACGACGCGAACATCGACCTTACTGTGCAATTCCAAATGCATTATACGCACCGGGATGAGTAATGTACCAGCAAATGGCTCAGCTCACGGTGGATATCGGAGGACGGGCAGGGGTGGACTGCCGGGGGTTCTGCGAGTACTGCTACTTCAAACGTGTAAAGACCTCCCGGGCATTCGGGTGCCGGTACTGCCTTCCCTTCAAGAAAGGATGCGACTACTGCACCAAGGGCGTCCGTGAGGAATATGCAGGCTTCAAGGACCTGCGGACCATCGCACAGGAGACCCTCGCCGCCCTCCAGACAAAGACCGGGGATCTCGACCGGATCACGATCAGCGGCGGCGGTGACCCCAGCTGCTACCCGAAGTTTACGGATCTCATCGAGCTGCTTGGTGCAACAGGAGCGCCACTCCATATCGGGTACACCAGCGGCAAGGGCTGGGACGACGTAAAGATCGCCGACCTTCTCATCGATAACGGCCTTGCCGAGTGCTCATTTACCGTCTTTGCCGCAGATCCGGCCCTGCGGAAGCGGTGGATGCATGACCCGACTCCCGACGCTTCGCTTGCTATCCTCGAACGGCTTTGCGGCGCTGCAGATGTCTATGCCGCAGCGGTTGTGCTGCCCGGGGTAAACGACGGCGAGGTGCTCGAACATACCTGCGCGTGGCTCGAAGAACGCGGGGCGAAAGGGCTCATCCTCATGCGGTTTGCGAATGCCACAGAGCAGGGGCTCATCCTCGAAAACGCGCCGGTCCTCAAAGACCAGACAGTGCAGTCCGTAGAATCGTTCCGGGATCTGGTCAGCGACCTGAACAGTACATTCAAAATGAAGATCTCCGGCACACCGCTCTGGGACCCGGAGATCGGATCGCCGTTCGCGATCCTGCACGAACCGGCGCTCCTGAAAAAACTCCCCCGGGTCCAGCGCAAAGCGTCGGTCATCACCGGCTCCGTAGCCGCACCCTTTATCAGCGAGATTTTATCGGCACGCGGGGCAACCGCCCCCGTGATCCCGGTGCAAAAGGAGATCGCCTGCCTTATTACGGAGGACGATCTCAGAGAGATTGATCCTTCACACCTACAACCAGCGGTCATCATCCCGGGCCGGGCATTCGTTTACGATGCAGAAGCACAAAAGATTCTGAGCCGGGACGGGACAGACCGTGAAGTGGTCCGGGGACCGGACCAGCTCACGGCAGATGCCGAGACGAGCATGGGCATGAACCGCCGTGAGGTGCTTGCGATGGAATTGGAAGGCTTCTCCGAGCTGATCCGGCTGATCAACCTGCACGGGAAATAGGCTGGTTCTTCCCTGCATGACCTCCCGTATTCGACCGGGACATTCGGTGATAAGAGGATTACCGTCAAAGATTATGGGAAAAAACGTGAAGCCCGGCTCGAGACCGGAACATTACCGGATAAAAAGTGAGGCAGATCAGCCCAGCGCTGCCGTGATGCCGACAATACCGGACTGGATGATCAGGGCAACCGCAATGATGACGCCGGCCATCTCGAGTGCAACCGCTATGTTGCCTTTCTTGAGTTCCTCGAATTGGTGGAGGCCGGTGGCGAGCTTGTCAAGGACGGTCAGGGCGAGATAGATTGCTACGATGGCAAGGATGACACCCAGCACCAGCTGGATGATCGCGATACCGATTATCGTCAGCCCGTCCACGGACATCAGCCCGGCTGCCGAAGCCTTGCTGACGCCGACCGCAATACCGGTGATACCGGACTGGACAACCACGGCAATGGCGACAAAGATTGCAGCAACGACAATGCCGAATGCGACATTCCCTTTTGCAAGTTCCTGCTGCTCGTCTATATCCCCGGTGATCCTGCCAAAGACAGAGAACCCGATATAGAGTGCCACCGCCGCAAGAATGACCGCGACGATCAACTGGATAAGTCCGACAACTGCAGTCAAGAGAATCATCTGAGTACCTCTTCTGATTATTCCTGTGCGCTCACGCGGCACATAAATATATCCCCGGACGGAAGGAAAGAATCCGCAGGATCCACGACAAAATGACATTCCGGGGATATATTATCATCAGAAAGGAGAGCTCCGAAGAAATCCTGAAATGAGATTGATAAGTTTCGCTCCTGGGGACTAAAGTCCCCGCCGCCTTGCATCCCCCGGTTGCGATAGTGCCGTAGTACCTGCAACACAGAGATGCAAAGAGGGGGATGTTTCTTGTGCGGGTAATACAAGAGCATCACTCACGCCCCCGTCCCCTTTGGGGGCAGGGCTGGCATAAGGGGGGCTATATCTCTTAAAAAAAGGTTTTCTACAGAGCAAAAAGGAGCATGAAATAAGGGTAATCCTGAAAAGGCTATGTAGTGTACACCACATTCCCCGGATCGCCCGATGCATAATCAAATCACATGAAGGAGAGCAACCGGTACAAAAACCAAGAAGACCACACATGAAAATGCCGTCACCAAAAGAAGACAAAAGATGCTGCGGGTGGGTTACGATCCCACGATCTCCAGATATCCCAAAGTTCTCACGCACGAAGAGTGGTGCATGGAGTAAACCCTATGAGTCTGGCGCCCTAACCAGCTAGGCCACCGCAGCACGAAAGTGCATAATTACAACACCGTAAAAACTCTTAAAGGTTCTGATACGAAAGATACGCACGTATCAGCCTTTTTTCTGCTGGAGGTACACGTTCACCGCGGCCGTGATCGCGGCCACTTTGTTGCCTTGTGAGAACGAACCGGCAAGCGTCTGCATCCGTGCCTCCTCATCGGTCTTGTACCGTTCGAGCGTCTTTATGATATGCTCCTCCTGCAGGAAGTGGGTATGGGTGTTGCCCTCGATGAACTGCTGGTTGTTCATGATCGCGTAATGGAGCGGGAGCGTGGTCCTGATCCCGAGGATGATGTACTCCGAGATCGCGCGGCGCATCCTCATGATAACCTCGGGCCGGGTACTGTCCCATGCGCAGAGTTTTGCTATCATCGAATCGTAGTTGGGCGGGATCATGTACCCCATGTGGATGCCGCTGTCCACCCGGATACCGGGACCGCCCGGAGAGCGGTACCGGAGGATCTTGCCCGGGTCCGCGGCAAAATTGTTGAGCGGATCCTCCGCGTTGATCCGGCACTCTATCGCGTGGCCCCGGATCGAGATGTCCTGTTGGTCAAAGGGCAGGGACTCCCCGGCGGCAATGGCGATCTGCTGTTTGACAAGATCGATCCCCGTGATGAACTCGGTGATGGTATGCTCGACCTGCAGCCGGGTGTTCATCTCCATGAAGTAAAAGTTCCCGTTGCTGTACAGGAACTCGACCGAGCCGGCGTTTGTGTAGTCTGATACTTCCGCCACCTTGAGCGCCGCAGCAGACATGCGCGCCCGGAGCTCGATCAGTCATAATCGCCGAGGGGGCCTCCTCGATCAGCTTCTGGTGCCGGCGCTGGATGGAGCACTCGCGGTCAAAGAGGTGGACCGCGTGGCCGTGCTCATCGGCGAGCACCTGGAACTCGATATGCCGTGGCTTGACGAGGTATTTCTCGATAAAGACGGTGGGATCGCCAAACGCGGACTGTGCTATCCGCATGCTCCCGGTGATCGCCTCTTCGAGTGCGGTCTCATCGGTGACGATCTGCATCCCGATACCACCGCCGCCAGCGCTTGCCTTGACGATCACCGGGTAGCCGATCTCTGCTGCCACCTTTTTTGCCGTATCGATATCGCGGATACCGTCATCGGTCCCCGCGAGCACCGGCACACCGGCCTTTTTCATCATCTGCTTGCTCCCTATCTTGGAGCCCATGGCCTGAATGGTCTTTGACTTGGGCCCAATGAAGATCACGCCTTCGTCAGCGCAGAGCTTCGCAAACCGGTAGTTCTCCGCAAGGAAACCGTACCCCGGGTGGATCGCCTCGGCACCACTCATTTTTGCGATGTCGACAATCCGGTCCATGTTGAGGTAGCTCTTTGACGGGTGCGCCTCTCCCACCGGGAAGGCCTCGTCGGCATATTTCACATGGAGGGCGTTTTTGTCCACCTCGGAATAGATTGCCACCGTATCGATGTCGAGTTCCCGGCAGGCACGCATGACCCGGATCGCGATCTCGCCCCGGTTGGCGATCAGGATCTTCTCAAAAAATTTCATTGCACCACCAGCAGGACATCGCCATTCTGGACGACATCGCCGGTATCAACAAAAATCTCGGTGACCTTGCCGTCCACCGGGCTGTGGATGGGGTTCTCCATCTTCATCGCCTCAAGGACGATGAGGGTATCACCTTTCTTCACGGTCGCCCCCCGATTAACCATGACCTGGAGCACCATGCCCTGCATATTGCTCCGGATCCCGCCGGCGATCTCGCCCCGCGGCGCTTTCTGGGGTGTCGCCTGGGCCACCTGTACCTGGTTCCCGCCGACCGACACGATGCGCACGGAGAAGACCTCGCCGTCCACTTCAACCTCCATCTGGTCCGGTATGCCCCCGGCTGCGGCAGCGGGCTGTGCGGTCGGCTGTTTTCCCGGGATCGGCTCGGGCTGGCGCTCGCCCTTCAAAAACGCCGGTGCGATGGCCGGGTACATAATATAGGTGAGGACATCTTCCTCTTTTTTTACGAGGCCCGCTTTTTCCGCCTCTGCCTTCATGCGCTCGTAGGAGGGTTCAAGCATATCGGCAGGCCGGCAGTCGATCGGGATCTCGTCACCGATAATCTGGTGACGGATCTCGGCACTGACCGGCGCCGGCGAGCGGCCATACAGCCCCCGCACGTAATCCTTAACCTCTTTGGTCACGTTCGCGTACCGCTTGCCGTTCACGAGAACATTCAGGACCGCCTGCGTCCCCACGATCTGGCTCGTGGGCGTCACAAGCGGCGGGTAACCGAGGTCTTTTCTCACCCGGGGGATCTCGGCGAACACCTCGTCAAGCCGGTTGAGTGCGTCCTGCTCCACCAGCTGCGAAACAAGGTTGCTGATCATGCCGCCGGGCAGCTGGTAGATGAGCACGTTGCTGTCCACCCTCTCCGAGATCGGGCTCACGAGCCCCGCGTACTTCTCGCGGATCTGCATGCAGGTATTCCTGACGGTCCGGAGTTTGAGCAGGTCGATCCCGGTATCCCGGGGCGTCCCGGCAAGGGAGGCAACCACGCTCTCGGTCGGTGGCTGCGATGTCCCCATCGCAAACGGCGACATGGCAGTATCGAGGATATCCACGCCGGCCTCGATCGCCGCCTGGTAACTCATAGGCGCAATCCCGCTCGTGGAATGGGAATGGAGACAGACCCGGATATCGACCGCCTTTTTGATCCCGCCGATCAGTTCCCGTGCAGCCTCGGGCATGATGAGCCCTGCCATATCCTTGATGCAGATGGAGTCGCAGTCGAGCGCAGCCAGCTCTTTTGCCATCTCGATAAACATCTTCGTGCTGTGGACCGGGCTCGTGGTATAGGAAATAGTGCCCTGGAGGTGCGCCCCGGCCTTTTTTACCTGCTCCATCGAGCGTTTCATGTTCCGGATATCGTTGAGCGCATCAAAGACACGGAAGATGTCCACGCCGTTCTTGTAGGAGGCATCGACAAAACGATCGACCACATCATCAGAATAGTGGCGGTACCCGACCAGGTTCTGGCCGCGGAGCAGCATCTGGATCGGCGTGTGTTTCAGCTCTGTCTTGAGCGCCCGGAGCCGGTCCCAGGGATCATCATTGAGGAACCGTATGCAGGTATCGAATGTGGCCCCGCCCCATGCCTCAGCGAAAAAAAACCGCACGCGTCAATCTCGCGTGCAAGCGGGATCATGTCTTCGGTGCGGAGCCGGGTGGCAATGAGTGACTGGTGGGCGTCACGAAGGGTGGTATCGGTGATGAGAACTTTGCTGGAAACGGCGGCACACATGGGAAACCTCAGGGGCTCCGGTTATATAATTAGCCTCTCAAAACTTCACCGGGTAAGTATAAAAAATTCACTAACGGAGGAAACACGCAAAAACGAGCGCGGCCGTGGCACAGGCACCGGCCACGATCTCGGGAGCCTGCGGGGAGAACCGCGTGCAGATCGTCCCCCCACCGCGATAGCCCCGCATGGCAAGGAGCTCGGCGGTATCATCCGCACGTCGCAGCGCATCCCAGATGAGAATACGGCCTGCGGGCAGGATCCTGCGGATTCCCCATGGCTGCTCTTTCTGCGCCATCGCGATCCGGATCCGGGAAAAATCATCGGTGAGTCCCTGTGCCACCCCCATGGCCATCTCGGCGATCATCCCCAGTTCGAACCCCATCCGCGTTCCGCACAGCCAGGTTCCTGTGGCGAGGAAGTCCCCGGGCGGGAATCCGCATACACCCAGGTACCAACAAGGAGGATCGCGGTCATCCGGGTGAGATACGAAAGGCCGTTTGTCCCGGTAAAGACCATGACTGCCGCGACGAGTACAAACAAAAGAAGCGTCGCAAGCATCGCCCTGAAGTGCCGGATGCTCTTCCACCTTGAAGTAAAAACCAGCCACCAGAGAAAGGCTGCGATTGCCCCGGCAATACTGATGAAGGCCGCAATCGAAAGCAGGAATGCACAGGCAAGCCTTATCCTCGGGTCCTGCATGCTGCCTCCCGGAGCCCTTCCGGCGTTATAGATCGTGGAATCCTGCCAGCCGTTACCAACCGTTTGACCAGCAGAGGCGCATGCTGCCATTGCATGAGCGCGTCTGGCACTGTGCCGCAGTCAACCAGTCTTCCGCTGGAAATCTCCCAGATGTGATCGATTGCGGGAAAAATACTCTGTTCGTGGGTGAAGATCACGGTGATGCCCCCGGACCTCTCGCTGATCTGCCGGCAGACCTGTTCCTTGCCCGGGCAGTCCAGCGATGAGAACGGTTCATCGAGCAGCAGCAGGTCATAGTTGCGGGAGAAGACGCAAGCAAGGTGCAGGCGCTTGAGCTCCCCCCGGGAGAGCGACAGGGCCGGCGCCTCCGGCAGTACATCGATCCCTGCCTGCCGGATTGCGGTCACCGGTTCAAGGCCCCACGATGTGCATTCCTCGGACACCGAGAGCCCAGTGACATGAAATTCGGGGAACTGGAAGGAGAGCATCGTGCTGTGGATCTCCTCCCGGATTACCCTGCCACTCCCCGGCGTGTGCAGGCCGGCCATCATAAGGGCAAGCGTAGACTTCCCGCTTCCGACATCGCCGCTCACAAGGTGAATGCCCGGGGTGAAAATTCCGTCCGCCTCAAGAGACCATGACTGTCGGGATGCAGTACCGTGATCGAAGAGAACCCTCATGCCCGGCACCTCCACGAGAGCGGATAAAAGGACGTATCAGATAGCCGGGAAAAGACCCCGGCCGGCGACCCTGCGTGCAGCACCTGGCCTTTTTCGAGATAGAGCAGCAGGTCACTTGTCGCCGCGGTCTCCATCTGCTGCGTGCACCGGATCACGTACATGGCGCCCGATGCCCTGAGCGCCCCCTCCAGCCACGCGCACCGATCTGCATCAAGGTGCGAATCACATTCATCGAGCACAAGTACACGGGGCCGGCCAATACATGCAGCGGCAAATGCGACAAGCACCTTCTCTCCCCCGCTCATGTCCTGCATCCGCCGGTCCAGCAGGTAACCAATCCCCAGCGTCTCCGCACAGTTACGGACTGAACGGTCGGTCTCTGTGCAGGGAGTAAACCGGAAGCGCAACGGTGAGGCGAGTTCGTCCTTTACGGTCGAAAAAAGGATGTTCCGGTCCGGGAACTCGTTCACGTACCCGATGCCGGTCTGCCGGGGGGTCTGATCGTCCACGAACACGGTGCCGCCCTCCGGTTCTGCGATACCTGCGCAGAGCTTCAGAAAAGTACTCTTGCCGCTCCCGTTTGGGCCGATTACGGAGGTGATCCCCGGAGGTATGGTGAGGGTATCGATGGCGAGGTGCCGGTACCGGAGTGCATCGATGGTGATCATGGCAGTTGCCGCTCGATCATGTACACAGCGCCGGCCTTGGCCGCCTCACCGGGAAGAAAGACCGCCATCCCGAGGATGAACGCGGCGGCCGGCGCCATTCCAGTAGAACCGATCAACCATGCCACGCCGCAGAGAAGGATGAGTAAGGCAGCACCGGCAAGACCCGCGATATGGAGCGCTGATGCACCTGACTCATATGCAATTCCGGCGATGAGGGCCGCCGGGATAAACCCGGCGAGATATCCCCCGGTGGATCCGAGCAGGACGCCAAATCCGGCGACACCATTGTGGAAGACAGGCAGCCCGAGTGTGCCAAGAAGCACATAGAGTGCGACCGGGATAACGGCCTCACGCTTCATTACTGCAGCCGCGAGCAGCACAAAAAATGTCTGGAGGGTGAGCGGCACCGGAACAAACGGGACGGAGATCCACCCTCCCAGAGTGATAAGGCCGATAAACGCCGCAGTATATGCAACACGGCGTGAGCGCCGGAGATCGCCAAACATCGTCAACCATTAAAAAAATGGTGGTTGACGATAAAAAAGCAGCGCTTACTGGTGGAAACAGTCGCCGGCGATCACGCGCTCGAGCTTGCCGTTGTCCTTTCTGATGATGAGCGCACCGAACTCGTCGATGTCCACGGCCTCACCGGAGAAACTGTTCTTGAGGGTCCGGATATCCACCCGGTGTTCGAGCGTGCAGGAAGCGCTTTTCCATTCCCGGATAATGGTATCGTATTCCCCGCTCTCGACAAGGAGGTACTGGCTCTCGAATTCTTTTAAAATCCGTGCCAGAAACGACGCCCGGTCCACCTCGTGGCCAAGCTCTGCGGAGAGAGAAGTAATATTGTTCTGCAGTTCTGGGGAGAACTGGCTGAGCGGGACGTTTGCATCGATACCCATCCCGAGCAGACAGTAGTGCACGATATCGGCTTCCGCCGCGAGCTCGAGGAGCAGCCCGGCAACTTTCTTGTTCCCTATGAAGATATCGTTCGGCCACTTGATCAGGGCACCGAGGGAGAACTCCTTCCGGATCGCCCGTGCCACGGCAACCGAACCGGCCATCGTGATCATGAAAACGTGATCGATCGGGATGTGGGGCTTTAACACGATCGTAATCCAGATCCCACCGCTGGGCGAGACCCACGCCCTTCCCATCCGGCCGATGCCCCCGGTCTGCTCCTCGGCGATGATCACCATTCCGTGCATCTTCTCCACATCGCCCTCAGCGCAGAGCTGTTTTCCCGCCCAGATGGTCGATGGGGTATTCTCCAGGTACCGCATCTTCTTACCGATAAACTTAGTATGGAGTTTCTTGTGGATCTCGTATGGGAGCAGCTTGTTGCTCATGCGCGTAAGCCGGTACCCTTCTTTCTGTGACGACGAGATATCGTATCCCATCATGCGCAGCTCGTTGATATGCTTCCAGACGGCAGAACGGGTGATCCCCAGCTCGTTGCTGATGGCTTCTCCCGATATCGGGCCATCTGCTTTCTCGAGGACCGCCATGACCTTGAATGCAGAATCGGGCGTGAGGATCACCTCCTGGAATTGCTGGCCTCTTCCGGCAGCGGGCAGGGGTCCTTTCCGCAGACCTGCTTGAGGATCGCGGACTGGTGCTCCATCAGCGTGGCGAGATCGAAGATACCGGTGACATCGACAACGCCGAGGGCGCCGATCACCTTCCCCTCGTGGTCCCGGATAGGGGCGACCGTTACCGGCACTCCTTTATACGCACCCTTCTCCGGCGTAGTCTTGATCACCTTGTTCGACGCGATGGCCTGTTCGAGCACCGGTCCCGTATAATTGCGGTCGATCACCCGGCCATCCTCGATCCGGATACCGGGCTTCTGCAACGATTTCGCCGTCACCGGCAGGCGGTGGATGATCTCATGGATGGCAAGAACCACCGGTTCAAGATCTGCTGCCTCCGCAGTTTCGCAAAATGTGTAACGGTCCATCGGACATACCTCTTATCAATCTGGTATTATTCCTGCTAGAATAAGGTTTGCGTGCCCGGACAGCAGAATTTTTTGACAAACGCACGGGAGGGATACTCGTGGACGCTGGTCACGATCACATTTCCCTTCCCCACGGTTTTCTCGATAATCACCGGCGAATCCCCACAGGACCCGGCCGTAGTCCCTCCATGAGACGGAAACGAGCCGTCGCATTCGATGCAGGTGGGATCATAATCCACTATGAGCGCCGCACCGAGCTCATATGCCCCGCACGTAATTTCCCGGGGAAAAACCTCGTGCCGGTAAGTAACCGGAAATGGCAGCCAGTCATACACATCCGGCCGATCGATGGCAGCCCCGAAGACAAGGAGGTTCCCGCCATTCTCCACGAATTTTTGTATGCGGTCGGACGATGCCCGGAGGGCCGGAAGCAGCCGGCAATAGGCCGGGTTTGCAAAACCGGTGGGAATGATAAGGCAGGAGAATGAGCCGCGGAAGAACGGGGCGGCGAGCATGTACGGGGTGACGAGCTCGCAGGGAATACCGCAGTCCTCGATGTAGCGGACAAAATGCTGGGGTGTCTCCCAGACAAATCCCGCCCGGCAGCTCACCCCTTGATCACTCCTATCGGGGAGAGCCGGGCGACGAGGGTGGAGAGGCCGGCATCGTGGACTACCTGTACCACCTCGCTGCTGGGCTTGTACACCTCCGGCGCTTCATCGGCTATCGCCGCTTCATTGGGCGCCCGGACGATGATGCCTTGGCTGAGAAGACGATCTGACACCTCTTTTCCGGTCAGCTTCTTTTTTGCCTGCGACCGGCTCATGACCCGGCCCGATCCGTGACAGGTGCTGCCAAACGTGCGCTCCATCGCCGTTGCGGTCCCTTTGAGGACGTATGAAGACGTCCCCATGCTGCCGGGGATGATCACCGGCTGGCCGATCACAGCAAGGTCACCCGGAAGGTCCGGGCGCCGGGCCCGAATGATCGTGTGGCACCCTTGCGGTGCACGAGGAGCCGGGCCCTGTGGCCTTCAACCGTATGCTCTTCGATCTTCGCTACGTTGTGGGCGACATCATAGACAAGCGGCATGCTCTCGTATTCAATGCCAAACATCCGGACAAATTCCCGGCGCGCCGCATGCAGGATCATCTGGCGGTTGGCCCATGCATAATTCGCCGCTGCTGCCATCGCGCCGAAATAGGCAGTACCCTCCGGTGATCCGGCCGGGCGCAGGCAAGCTGGCGGTCCGGAAGCGGGATATGGTACTTTTTTGTTGCTTCCTCGATGACCTTGAGATGATCGGTGCAGACCTGGTGGCCTAGCCCCCGTGAGCCGCAGTGGATCATGCAGCAGACCCGGCCCTTCACGAGACCAAATGCTGCGGCCGCAGCTTCATCGTAGATCTCACTGACTTCCTGGAGTTCGAGAAAATGGTTACCCGACCCGAGCGTCCCTCCCTGAGGGATCCCCCGGACCCGGGCCTTTGCCGAGACCGCACGGATGTCGGCCTGTTTCATGACACCACCCTCCTCGCACCGGACAAGGTCACGCTCGAGACCATAGCCGGCGTCCACCGCCCAGCGCGCCCCCTTCTCCATTATGGCCGAGAGCGCAGCCGGGGTAAGTTTTGCGGAACTCTTTGCCCCGACACCGGTCGGCACGGCATGGTACAGGGATTCAAAAAGCTCGCGGGGCTTTTTGATATCCGATCGCACAAGTGGCGTCATAAAGAGCCTGACCCCGCAGTTTATGTCAAAGCCAACTCCACCGGGGGAGATGACACCCTCGTCAAGGGAGAACGCAGCGACGCCACCGATAGGAAACCCGTAGCCCCAGTGGAGGTCCGGCATGCCCAGTGAATACCGGACGATACCGGGAAGAGTGGCGACGTTTGCCAGCTGCTGCACGGCACCCGGCTCGAGGATTGCCGCGAGTGCATCGGAAAGGAAAAACCTTCCCGGTACCCGCATACCGGGCACATAGCCGACCGGTATCTCCCATTCGTCAGGACCGGCCCGTATCACACCTTCTGGCATTCTCGTTTCTCCGCTATACATCAAATAAGATATCCAGCATATATCCTTTGGCGTCTCTCTGGATGGACATGCCCGAATATGAGATACCTTTTACTTCCGTTCCTTTATTATGCCGGGCCGGATCGAACGGTTCTCCGTCAAGGATAGCGTGGATCTGCATGCCGTCGATATGCACGTCAGCCTGCCGGAAGACCAGCCCCTCTACTTCAGAGACATAGAGCGCTTCCGAGAGGAACTCGCATATAAGCGATTCCAGATCCGGCGCACTGATATCAAGCGTCCTTGATGTCCCGCCACCTCGGTCTTCCCCGTACATCACCTGCATCAGCGCCTGGAAAGCTTCCCCGAAAAGTGCATCCAGGGTGGGGGCACGGGCCCGTATATTCACATCTGCAGTATGGGAGAGCTCTTCGTAACTCATCGTTCTGCAAGCCCTTCCGACCCATCTTCAAAGAACGGGATCATATCGGCCCGGATTTCATCGAGGAACCTCACCTGGTGGATGGAGATATAGATGGTATGGCGCGCTGCCTGGAGAAGGACATCGCTTTTTTTGGGGGGCTTTATATTCACGGGAAGAAGGATCGGCCCTCCGCAGGATGTACAGATGCGGAAATCGCAGTTCCTCTTTTCGATATAGGTTATGACATCGGGTGCAATAGCGATCCGGGAAACGCCGGAAGGATCAGAAGGATGACCGGGCATTATGCCGGTAATATTGTGAAGGGTTGGTAAAAACGGTTATGGTTAATGTGAGGGAAATGCTCATGCGCCTACGAGCCGCACAACCATGGATGCATACTTCTCCCTGAGTTCATAGGTCGTAACTCCCCCGGTATTCCTGCTGACTTTCAGGATGCCGATCCGGGAGGCGATGATGCCGACCATCGATGCGATCGCGTGGAATGAAACCGTGAACTGTTCCCGGAGACCTGCAAGAATATCTGCAATGGTTGTCTGCCGGATCCGCAAAAGGATCCGGAGCACTTCGCGACGGATGCCGGTTTTATCCCGGGAGAGATACGACTTAAGCCGCCCCTCAATCATTCGTTCGACCTCAAACTGAGATCTCATGCGTTAGTGTCACGGCTTTTTCCATATATAATTTTTGCTTTTTTCCGTTTTAAAAAGCCTGTTCGGAAATCCCGCCATTCCGGTCGGGTACAGAGATATTCTGCGAAATGAGTTCTGGTAACAGAGCTGTGCCAGGATAAACGGGAGTGGAAGCGTCACCTGCCATCTGGTAATTATTTAATCGTTCATGAACAGATGATTATACCATGGGATTATTCCATTACAACATCGAAAAATATTCACCAAAACAACTGGTGATAATCCCGATGGTGCTGCTGGCCATATCGCTGGTGGTGCTTGCATATGTTACGGTTACGGTGGGGATGCCGGTCACACCGGGGATCGATTTCTCCGGGGGGACAGCCGTAACGGTGATCACTTCTGATACTGCCGCCCAGATCCAGTCGGAATTTGCCGGCTATCCGCTCGTGAGCGTCAGTGCGGGGTTGAACAACGGGAAGTTCATCACGTTTGGGACGATGAGCGACGCGCAGTACCAGAGCCTGACTGCACTGGTCGCAAGCAAATACCCTGATGCCCAGATCGACCAGATCGGTGAATCCTTCGGGAAAACCTTGCAGGACCAGGCCTTTATCGCCATCATCATAGCCTTTATCGGCATGGCAATCGTGGTCTTTGTTTCGTTTAGGACCTTCGTCCCGTCCTGTGCGGTCGTCCTCTCGGC
The DNA here is from genome assembly GCA_963717525.1 of uncultured Methanoregulaceae archaeon. Lineage (GTDB taxonomy): Archaea > Halobacteriota > Methanomicrobia > Methanomicrobiales > Methanospirillaceae > Methanoregula. Next base: position 331,745 of record OY970343.1, on the reverse strand, counting down.
CTTTGCTGACATGGCCATGACCGCTGCCATGATGAACGTCGTTGGCATCCAGCTTTCGCTCGGCACTACCGCGGCACTGCTCATGCTTATCGGTTATTCCGTGGACAGCGACATCCTGCTTACCACACGGGTGCTCAAACGGCAGGGAAAACTCAACGATAAGCTGACGGGGGCTTTCCGTACCGGTATCATCATGACCTCGACAACCATTGCTGCGGTCACCGTACTGCTCATCGTATCCTGGGCCGGACAGGTCGTGGTAGTTGAAGAGATCTCCGCGGTCCTTCTGATGGGCCTTATCTTTGATATCCTCAACACCTGGCTCACGAATGTCGGCATCCTGAAATGGTACGTCCTCAAGGGAGGCGGGAAATGAAACAGGAGCGGATCAAGGATCTCTTCAGTGACTGGAGGGTTCTCGTCCTGATCGTCCTGTTGGTCCTTTCGGTCATCGCTATCTACCCGCACTTCGACAGCAACGGCAATTTAACGACGAACCTCCAGTACGGCCTCGATTTCCAGCAGGGATCCTGGATCCAGCTCGAGTTCAAGGCCGAGGTGGTGGGGTTCACAACGACAGAGCCGGTCGATACCTTTGTTGCCAACCTCTCCAAGAGTCTCGATACGGATGTCGTCCAGGTCGATGCCAACCATCTCGAGATCCGGAAATCCTACACGCAGGCTGAGCTTCAGCCCTACTTTGCGGCAGAAGATGGGACGGTAGTCTCGTACCAGCCCGGCATATCAGCGACTACGGCTGACCTCGTAAAGCAGATCCTTGTAGATAAGATAAACTCGATGGGCACCAAGGATGCAAAAGTTAATACTATCACGGGTTTGAACGGCGTCACCCAGTACGTCCGCGTGGAGATGGCCGGCGTCGACATGAACCAAGCCCAGCAGATCGTCGGAAAGCAGGGCAAATTCGAGATCCGTATCCAGACAACCGGTAACCAGACCGAGCACGTCCTCTACGGTGATTCGATTACCAGCGTCGCGGTACCCAGCCAGTCACCGGCCGGCAGCGGGAACTGGGGCGTCGGGTTTACCCTGAGTTCAGATGGTGCTGCCACCTTTCAGAACGCAGCCATCACGTACGGTGCAACCACCGACCCGGCCGACCACAAGCTCACCATGCTGCTCGACAACCAGAGCGTGTACTCAGCGCCGCTGTCCCAGGCACTGGCAGGATCGCTCCAGAGCGAACCCACAACCCAGCTGTTCGCCTCCACCGGATCAGGGACATCCGGTGAGCAGCAGGCAACAAACCTTGAGATCCAGCTCAGGGCAGGTGCGCTGCCGGTGGACGTGGATATTGCAGGGTCGGGTTCGACATCGGCATCCCTTGGCCAGCACTACATGGAGATGTGCCTGATCGCAGGCATCCTTGCGCTCATCATGGTCGCGTTTGTGATCTTCTACCGCTACCGCGAGCCGAGGATCGTGCTCCCCATGGTGCTGATCAACGCATCCGAGATCGTGATCCTGCTCGGGTTCATCAGTGTCATCCAGTTCCAGATGGATCTCCCGACCGTTGCCGGGCTTATTGCCGTACTTGGGACAGGTATCGACCAGCTGGTCGTGATCACCGATGAAATCCTGCATGAAGGGCTCGTACCCTCGCCGAATATTTACTTAAAGAGGCTTGCCCGTGCGCTCACCATCATCGTGATCGCGGCAGCAACCGTGCTGATTGCGATGCTTCCGCTCGCGCTCATGGATCTTTCCACCCTCAAGGGATTTGCCATCATCACCATGATGGGTGTCATCATTGGTGTGCTGGTGACCCGGCCGGCCTACGGCAGGATCATCATGGATATCCTCTCCGAATAACAATACCATAGATTTATCTTTTTTTTTGACCGACTACTCTACCGGGTATGATTCTATGACAAAACCCGTTCTGTACGACTTTTTTGCCACATGGTGCGGTCCCTGCCGTATGCAGACGCCGATCATCGAAGAGCTGGCAAAGAAACTGGGCGACGCCATTGAGATAAAAAAAGTAGACGTCGACGAGCACATGGATCTTGCGGAAAAATACGGGATCCGCGTAGTCCCGACCCTTATTATCGAAAAGGACGGGAAGGTCGTCCAGACCATGGAAGGCGTCACCGATGCCGCCACGCTCGAAAACCTGCTCCGGCCGCTGGTGGGATAAGTGAAGATCGGCATTGTCGGCGGGACCGGGGATATCGGGGAAGGCATGGCCATGCGCCTCTCCCCGGTTTTTGACCTGGTGGTTGGCTCGCGGGAGCAGGACAAGGCCGAGGCAAGCTGCACGATAACCCGGGAGACCCTGAAAAACCGGGGGCAGGAATGTTCCCTGTGCGGCGTCACCAACCAGGACGCCGTGGACAGGGCTGAAGTGGTCATCCTCGCGATCCCGTTCCGGCACGTAGTCCCAACACTCTCGACTTTGCATGGGTTTGAGGAAAAGATAGTCATAAGCCCGGTCAACCCGATGGAGAAGAAGGATCACTTTGTTTTTGTCCCCCCGCCGGAAGGGTCTGCAGCGCTACTGATACAAAAACTCCTGCCAAAAGAGGCAAGGCTCTGCTGTGCGTTCAACACCATTGCCGCCAACCGGTGGAAGGCGCTGGACGAGGAGCTGGCGTACTCGGTACCGGTATGCGGTGACGATGAGGAGGCAAAACAGCAGGTGATGGGGATCGTGAACCGGATCTCGAAACTCCAGGCCTTCAACGCCGGGCCGCTTGCCGTTTCACCGCAGATCGAATCGCTCACACCACTGGTGCTCAATATCGCACGGTACAACAGGATGCGGGATGTCGGCATCCAGTTCCGCTGAAAACGCCGCTTTGGCAAAAAAAATTGTTGGTATCCTCAAACGCCGGTTCGGGGAGATTCCCTGGTGGCCGGGGGATACTGACGAGGTGATGATCGGAGCGATTCTCACCCAGCAAACACGGTGGGAGAACGTGGAACAGGCACTTCGGCTGCTCAAAGAACGCAACCTCTGTTCCCTGTCTGCTCTCTGTGCAGCGGACCTTCCCGATATCGAGTCAGCTATCCGGTGCACCGGGTTTTACCGGATAAAGGCACGCCGGCTCAAGGTGCTCGCTGCGTTTGTCACAGACACCTGCGGCGGGGTGTCCGTCATGGATACTATACCGACAGAGGAACTCCGTGAAGGGTTGCTCGGTGTGAACGGGATCGGCGAAGAGACTGCGGATAGTATCCTCTGCTACGGGTTTGCCCGGCCAGCTTTGTCATTGATTCTTATACCGAACGCCTTGCGCGGTGCGGCGGCATCACCACACACCGCTCAGGGCTCAAACCACTCTTTGAGAGTATTCTTGCAGAGGATCCCCACGTTTACCACCAGACCCATGCCCATATCGTTGAATACGCTAAAGAGTGGTGTACGAAAAAGAGGTGCAAAGGATGCAGGATTATGGCTTTGAACGGATAGGAAGACGGTTGTTTGCCGAACATCTGGTCGGCGGGAACTTCGGGAATATCAGCGTGCGGGACGGGGAGAAAGGATTTTTTGTCAAGCGAACCGGGGCCTACCTCGATGATCCGGGAGATCCCGTGTTTGTACCCTTCAGCGGGGAGGTCCCAAAAGACGCCTCGAGCGAGTACCGTGTCCATCTTGCGGTCTATAAAAAGACCGCATACAAGGCAATCGTGCATGCTCATCCCCCGTATGCTGTTGCCGCCTCGCTTGTATCAGACGAGATCCGGCCACTGGACAGCGAAGGGATCATGTTTTGCCCGCTCATCCCCGTGATCGCGGGAGTGCCCGGAACCCAGAGGCTTGCGGATGCAGTAGCGGGCATGATGCAGCATCACAAACTGGTTATTGCCCAGGGGCACGGGACCTTTGCCGGAGGAGCAACGCTGGATGAGGCCTTCCAGCTCACCTCCCTTGCCGAACATGCCTGCAGGGTCCTTGCATTCAGGAAGATGTTCCGCTAAAACCTGGCAGGTAACCGGATTTTTTTAGCCTCTCATAGACCGGGCCAGATATTTTTTTTAGGAACCGGGTCCTCTCCCATATGAATAGGGGGTAGGGGTGATCGATCGGTTCGATCATTTTTTTGCGAACCACATGGGGTGTGGGAGGGGACTACCCCTGATCCGCGTGCTCTGATGGTCGCCCCAATCAAATCTGATAGTGGTCGAACCGATCGATTTTGTATACGATCGGACCGATCACCTTGTTTCATCTGAAGGTCCAGTGGAAAAACATGCAGTGATACGGGAACATGGATGGTTACCCCGACCAATTTCGAAATTGATCGGTCCGATCATTTTTTGGCGGACCACAAGGTGGGGGGTAGGGGGCTACCGGCTTTTTTGAAGGTCGGGATGGCCGATCATGATAACGGGCGGGGTACCCCCTCGTCAAGTATAAGGAGGATGGGGGTCCTGCTGTTTTTGAAATAAGGGCCGGCATGAGACCATGAATGTGGAAAAAAAGTAAAAGAAAATGACGGCAGGGATTACTTCTGCTGCCGGGGCGGCTGGTTCAGCTGGATCTCACGGATAATTTCCCGGTGGAAGACGAGCAGCATATCCGAGATCATCCCAAACATGAAGATCTCGATACCGACGACGATGAGAAGCACGGTAAGAATCGTCAGCGGGATATGTTGGATCCCGTGCAGCCATTCTATAGTGACGTATATGCCGGTAAGAATCCCCAGGATGGCCGTAAAAATGCCCATGATGCCAAAATAAAAGAGCGGGTTGTTGACCCGGGCAAGGCGGTAGATTGTGGTAATGATCCGGATCCCGTCATGGAAGGGGGAGAGTTTGGTCGGTGTTCCCGGGCGGCGGGAATATCGGATGGGAACTACCATGATCCGCTGGCCGTTCCGTACCGCTTCAACAGACATCTCGGTCTCGATCTCAAAGCCGGTCTCCTTGAGGTTCATCTGCTGGATGGACAGTTTTGTGAACGCCCGGTACCCGGAGAGGATATCGTGGAGGTCCCGGCTGTGGGCGAGCTTGAAAAAGAGGTTGAGCAGGTGGTTGCCGAAGAGGTTGATGTGTGAGAACGATCCTTCTTCTGCATTGATGAGCCGGTCACCGATCACCTGGTCGAACCCCAAAAAGAGCGGGGTGAGCATCTTTTCCGCATCCTTTGCCGAGTATGTCCCGTCGCCATCCACCATCAGGATATAGGGCTCCTCAATAATCTCGAACGCTTCGATGATCGCGTTCCCCTTACCCTTGCCGGACTGAGTCCGGACAACGGCCCCGGCCTCCCGTGCATTTTTCACGGTATTGTCCGAGCTCTTGCCATCGATGACCAGGATGTGGTTGTAGCCCAGGGTGCGGAACTCTTTTATCACCGGGCCGATGCTCAGGCTCTCGTTGAGCGTGGGGATAAGGATGCAGACCTCATCTTTGTTGAATTTCATTGGTATAGTATTTTTAACGGGTTTGTCATAAGTGCTTCTATGCATATCCCGAAAAAAGGCCTCCGTGCTCTCGGCATCGCGGAGAGTTACTCCGGCCGGGAGCATTCAACGCTTGCCGGGATCGTGATGCGCAAGGATCTCATCATCGACGGGTGTGCTTTTTCCCGCGTGGCGGTGGGCGGCATGGACGCAACTGAGGGAGTCCTTGCAATCGTCCAAACCCTTGATCGCCGGGACATCAACGTGATCTTCCTCTCGGGCTGCGTGATCGCCTTTTTTAACATAATCGATGCCGAACGAGTGCATAAATGCACGGGTCTGCCGGTCATCTGCGTGACATACGAAGAGTCCGCAGGGCTGGACGGCGACATCTGCCACCATTTTCCCGGGGACACTGCACGGCTGGATGCATACCGGCGCCTGGGCGATCGCGTCTCCCATATCCTCCCGGACGGGCAGACCGTGTATCTCCGCAGCTGGGGCCTTGACCCAGCGGATGCCGGCAGGCTCTGCATGGCGTTCACCCACGAAGGAAAGATCCCCGAACCCCTCCGGGTCGCACGGCTCTCGGCCCGGGCCGCACACGATTTTGCCCGGTAAGCAGGGGGGAGAAAAAGGGATTCTCTCCTGCCCTTTCAGGAGATTTCATATCTGACAACGTAGAATGATTAAATCGAATTATCCGAGGTACGTAAATGACCCAACAGACGGAAAAACTTGCCCGCTGGGTATGTCTCGAATGCCACTATATCTATGATCCGGCCAAAGGGGATAAAACACAGGGCATCCCACCGGGTGTCCCGTTTGAGGATTTGCCGAATACATGGATCTGCCCGCTCTGCAAGATCGTCAAATGCAAGAAAGGCGTGTTCAAACGGCTCGATGAGTGAAAGGCCTGGGCCGATCCGATCATCCTTTTTTCAATGGTTTATGCCGTATACGTGTGGCGTGAGATGATCTGTTTTGTAGAATTATCATACACGTCGAAAGTGACGAGATCCCCCGGGTGAAAGGTTCCGTCTTTGAAATCGATGAAGATGAGCTCGATGGGATTCCAAATGGTTCCCCGCGATCCAGGCCCTCCCATGGTCTGGATCTTAAAGTGATGTGTCGGGATGAAATCATGCCCGTTTAATGTCTCGATCCGACAGTCAAGGTTTATCCCGTTCCGGTAGGTCATCGCATAGAGATTCGCGTTCCTGTACCCTGTCGTGCCGGTATTCATCACCACCATATAACTGTCATAATTCAGCGCCCCGTGTTCGTTAGTATGCCGGATATTTGTTATCTTGAAGATTGCGGGAATAGAAGAGTCATAGAGGTACGGCAGATGGAACATCAACAGGACAAGTACCGCAAGGATGAGCGTGATTGCAAGCATCAGGAGGATACCAAGAGCCGGGGAGGCTGCATCATGATTTCTTCGAGATGACTGCACAACATTGGGTTTTTTATTATATGCAATAAATGTGATCGAAAAGAGTGAGTGACATTATGTAAGATAAGGATATGATTGACGGTCCGGGAAAAACAGGATGTATGTTTATAATATGCCAACTTCTGTCAGAAAAGGGAATTCCCGGGGAAAAACACAGGTCTAATCCCGTGTTGTCGTATACGACAACCAGTTACATTGAGAAATATTCTAAAGAAAATGAAAGAACGCCCAGGTCGGGTGCATTTTTCTCGGGTCGGAATTCTCAGTTTTCCAACCTTCGTTTGTCAAAATTGAACCTCCTTGGGTTCAGATCACATGATCGACGCGATCAATAATAAAGATATGCAATCCGACTCCGGGATTCTGTTTGTATTGCATTTCAAAAGCGCGCGCGCGGAGCTGGGAAATGTCATTTTGGACGCGCTGTAACTGCACATTCAACGACGTAAAAACAGTCTCTGCCAATTCAGGATCCGCCCGGGCGTATATTCCATTTGACCGCACCTGAAATACGCGTGGGCTTATATTCCAAAAAATCATCAGAATTTATTGAATTCTTTGGTTGAAATGCGGGTCGTTTCTGGATCACGCTGGTTCGGGTAAAATCACCGTAGTTCTCCTAATTGTACTACACCCCTTTTCCCAGCTCACTCTTTCCGCCAAAACAATAAAAAAACGAAGATCATAGGCCCGATTAATTCATCTTCTTTTGATCGTCGAATGCGACATAACCCGCTCCGCTGCGCCGCTGGTAGAGTCCTTGGAGTCTTCGCCGTCCTTCGGGCCACCCGCCAGGAAGCGCCTTGGCCGTTAACATTTTTGGCCCACCCTGTTTCTTTGAGTATACCTGTTTCCCCGGCCGAACGCAAACGAGATCTATCGGGCGATTTTACGGGCGTATTTTGGGGAGGGGGAGACGCTCAAATGGGGGCTTTCGCCCCCGTGCCGCGTGGGCTTGGCTCCGGCTCCCCCTCGACGCATTTCAGGTGATCGGGGAAAGAATAATCAATCTTCCTTTATAACTGCCTGCTTTTTTGAGAGATAATTCTGCGACTTGAATTCAGATGGTAATAACCGGATGAGTTCCTCACTTGATATTGAATACAGATCGTAGGTAAGATCCAACTGCTGCAGAACATCAACAAAACGCCGGAGTGTCCCGGGTCTGTGTTCTTTGAGAACGGTGCCGCGTTTTGGCTTCTTTTTTACAGGATCAAAATACAGGATTTTAGCAACCTCAATGATACATCTATTCCTGCCGAAATCCTGGCGACCCGTCAGCTGGGCAAGAAAATCTCCCGTTTCATCAACAGGATTATAGAGAAGAATAATTGAGTGTTCTCGGTGCAGATCAAATATCATCACTGGTCCCGCCAGTAGATGACGGAAGATTCTGTCCCATTCATCGCCGTTCAGAATATATCTGGAGTCTTCTCCAATCTTCCTGTTCCCGTTCTTGTCAGCCGGACAAAGTAAATCGAAATAGAATACTGCAAGCCATGTCCACATTCCGACATTCCGGTACCGCTTATCCGGCATAATTTTTGATACTTTTTCATGAAGATACCGGGCAATTTCGTACTTTGTTGCAAAATTGCCGACTTCGATCTCGATTTTATTGGGAATCAGACTCGTATAGGTTTCATCAGAAAGCAGCTCCGGAAGCGACGTTTCCGATTCACCGGTTTCCCGCATTGCTGCTAGGTAATATTTGAATTTCTCAATACCGGCATCATTGAGTTCACGAATTCGTACCATTCAGAGCCTCCCGATGTCAGTTTCAAATTTTTCTTTTACCGAATACTTCCTGCAGAACGCCGGAATAACATCACTGTCAATCCATTTCAGAAAATAATCTTGGTTTGATGATGAATTTTCAAATTCATATGTTCCAGTGATTTTGGGAACATCCTGCAGGCTTTCCACAAATGCCAGCCAGAGATTCTGCCATGCTTCCGGATCCTCCTCTTCAAATGCATCATCAATAACCAGTATCCGGACAAGAATCTCCCGAAGTACCGGTGGATATACAAGGCTGAAAAATAACTCGTTTGATCTTACCAGTTCTGTCACAGGCACGGATTCAATTTTATTATTCAGAACCAAAACCGGCCCGATATCCCGGAAATCCAGTTTCCAGATTTCTTTCCCGATATCGTCATATGTGACGGGTAACAAGGTAATGTGCTTTGTGTCCTCCTGACTTTCTCCAACAGATGAAATGCGGTCTGCGACACCCAGAATTTTGCCGTGCTGGGCTGAGGGATCCACTATTTTGACCCGGAACATTATCGAGTCAGTACCTGTGAATTTCGGTAAGATGGCGATCTTCCGGATATTGCGGATTCTTCAGGGTTCCACACTTAAAGCGCATAAACGACGTACGATCATAGGCCTCAACAAACAATTCAGAATCTTCCGGAAAATCTTCAGGGCTGATACTTATTTTCATGTCAAAATACGGATAGGGTGTCGTGTCCCTGATAAGCCGTATGTGAATATTACTTTTCTCAATTTTCTTTCGTCCGGTATAATTGAATTTCCGGATCATTCCGACACCTCATAACATTTTGAACTGACAATCAAATCCCGCAGTTCGTCAAAACCGGCGATGGTAATCTCGAAATCCTGACTGGTGATGTCAGCTCTCAATATATTTTCAGAAGCGCTGATTAGTTCAAATCCGGATCCTCCGATTGTTATCGTTTTATCCGCCAGATTAAAATCGGGCCTCTGGTACTTTGTAAACGGGTTCCCTTTTCTTACACCATAGGCAAATCTGATTTCTATCGATGAAACGGGTTTTTCAGATACCGGGTTATGAGAAACCCGAACACCTCCCGAAATTTTGGAGAGGAAAATCGATTTTACTCTGGATTCAACATCCACGTCCGGCCCATCCCCGGGTTTTTCCCCCTTTTCTTTCTTGTCACGGGCCTTTTGGGGTTTTTCTTCTGTTGTCACATTCTGTGTTAGATCGAAATAGAATACATCCTTAAGAGCTTCAGTATCTACGCCAACCGGCGGCCTCATCAGTCGCCGTATAATTTCTCTTAAACTTGCCTTGACAAAATCGAGTGTCTTGGCACCATGTTTGTATTTATTCCGGAATTTCGATGAGTCTTTCTGCCATTCCGTATGGGCGGGATTTTCTGCGTCACCTATCAGTGTGGTCAGTTCTCCTTCATCGATAACAACCATCCCTCTGATCCCCCGATCCCGGAATGAGATGATACTGCTGATTCTGATACCCTCGCGTATGAAATAATTTTCAGCGCTGTTCAGTGTCCCATCGCGATGGACGAATGCCCGGAACCAGTTTAGTCGCGGCTGATGACCGGTCCTTTGGACTTTTATCGGGATCTTAAAACCGATAACATCGCACTGATCAAATTTTTTCTGAGGTTTGTCAGAGAAATGCCCTCAAACAGGCTGTCATGCCATGCAGGAAGAACATTCAGGTCGTCCGGTGGATTCAGGTAGACATACTCCTCCTCCTCCAGATTGATGGCCGTCTTTGCGAAACTGAAGAGTTTAATCAGATTAACATCCTCGATTTCACCATCAAAATCTGAGGTCAGAAAAGATCCGTTTGTAATGAGGGGGTTGACGCTGTCCCTATTCAGATCGATACTGCTGCCGTTTTCCTGAATAGTAACGGACAGATCTCCTGATATAATCGGATAAAAAAACTGCTTGATTAGGCCGGTCTTCAGTGATTTTAAAGATATGTCCTCGTACGGAAAAGGAATGACAATGGAAAATCCGGGTTCTGTTGTCCGGGAGACATGAAATGTTTCTGAAAATTGACGGATCAGTTCCGGATCCCCAATCGGTATTGGAAAAAACTGTTCTCCCTGTGAATCACCGAATGAACCAAAACCTCCGTAAGGCAGAAATGATTTGTTTTCAATGCCATGGATCTTGAGTACCGACTGCCCCATGAGAAGGGAGCGCTGATCACTCTGCCTGACTGTAAGGCCGAAGAAGGTATTAATTTTCGACACTGCACTAAAGACGGTTTTACCCAGACCCCATCGACCCCGTTCGCTTCCGGATTTTCCGGATCGGCCGTAATTTCTCCAGAAATAAAAGAAATTTTCCCGGGCGCTTTCGTCTTCCGGATTATCGGCGAGTAGCGGGTCACCTTCCAGACCGGTTGTATTGAAATCCTCGATCACCAGAAAATCCAAGGATGCATTCGGATCGGGGCGGTCAATCAGACCGCTATTCGATGCATTCAGGTGTTCATTAAGGCCGCTGAAAAATGCGCGGTATTTTTCATCATATATAGGAGGATTACTCCGGAAAACAGAGATACAAATCCTGACCTCTGAACTACCTCCGGCTTTTGCGTCAAGGGAGTTCTGAATCGTTTCCCGCAAAAGGGCATGAGAAAACCCGCCTACGGATTCTGTCTTGAAAAATTCATCCTGAAAAGGATCAACTGCCATGTCATCTTTTGCTTTGGGTTTAAATTTCCAGTCGGGCTGACTATCCCGAAAAGATGTCATGGATTTCTATATATTTTTCCACAGCATATATATTCTGACCTCTCGTTTACACCAGGGCTTTTAATAATTTTAAAGAGAATAGTATTCTGAATCCCAGATGAAGCCCAAGTTTTTTACCGTCGATCTGTTTGCGGGTTGCGGAGGGATCAGTGAGGGATTTCATCAGGCAGGTTTTGGAACCATCGCCCAGGTTGAGATGAATGAGTCTGCTTGTCAGACACTTCGGACTCGTCAGATTTTTTTTGAGTTGAAAAACAGACACAAAATCCCGATTTACAACGAATATGTGAAGGGCAACATATCCCCAGAGCAGATTTATTCAGACTTTCCCGATATACGCGATGCTGTAAATCACCGGGTAATTGAAGTAACACTTTCCGATGAATCAATACAATCGGTGATACAGCAAATTGAAAATAGTGTACATTTTCATAACCCACCTCATTCGATCAATGTGTTTTTGGGGGGGCCGCCATGCCAGCCTTACTCAATAATCAACAGAGCTTGGGTGATGAAGGATCTGGACGAGAAAAAAAAGGAGGATATCGAAAAAAAGAATTTCCTCTACCGGCATTATCTTCGAGCTCCTCAGACATTTTAAGCCGGATGTATTCATCTATGAAAACGTACCTGGTCTGTTTTCTGCTACCACCGGAGGGCAGAAAATTTTTCAGAAACTACTTAAGGATTTTTCCGATCTTTCACCATCATACACGATTATTCCCCCTCTCGACAAAGTAACGGAAAACCCTCATCATTATATCCTCAACAGCGTTAATTTTGGAGTACCTCAAACCAGAAGACGGCTGATTCTGATAGGTTTCAAAGAAGGCCTGGAAGAAAAAAACCCTGGGATTTTCAGAATGTACGAAAAATTACAAAGGAAGAAAAAACCGAAAAATCTGCAAATTACCGTAGAAGATGCGATCGGTGATTTACCGGAACTTAAACCCGGTTATGGGAATAATCGTTTTTACTCCGAATATCCGGAAAATGAACCGCGTACTGTCTATCAGAAAAAAATGCGGAAGAATTCTCCGGGTGTGGTTAATCATTTTGCCCGGGCTCATATGCAATCGGATCTTGATCGATACCGGTTTTTTATTGAATATTGTCAAAATACCGGCAAATCCGCCACATTGAAAGATTTGCTTTCGGAAAGATCCGATCTCGCACCTGAACATAAAAAGAAAAATAACGACAAATTTGTTGATCGGTTCAAAGTCCAGTGGCGGGAAAAACCAGCATCAACCGTTACTGCACATCTCTCAAAAGATGGCCATTATTTTATCCATCCTGACATTGAACAATGCAGATCCTTTACCGTCAGGGAGGCCGCCCGCTGCCAGTCATTCCCGGATAATTTCTTCTTTGAGGGCCCGAGAACAGAGCAGTTCCGGCAGGTTGGAAATGCCGTCCCGCCATTGCTCGCAAAAGCAATCGGGAAATCTGTATTGCGAGAATTGGAAAAGATTTACAATTAATTCACTTTTTACTAGTTTTTTCCAGAGTTTCTGTTATCTTTTTTATAGCATCATCCGGTTTTTTTCTGACATCATGTTCCCAGATCCGGATTATTGTCCAGCCCTCTGATTTTAACTGTTCATTGACTTTTTTATCGCGATCAATATTGGACTGAATCTTCTTCATCCAGAACTCTTTTCGGGTCTCCGGCTCCTGAAAGCAGACCGGGCATTTATGCCAGAAACAGCCATCTATAAAAATGGCTATTTTCTTTTTTGTGAATACGATGTCGGGTTTACCAAGGAGATCAAAGTGAATCCGGTATCCTCTGAATCCTTTCGCAAAGAGCAGTTTCCGGAGTTTTACCTCAGGCCCGGTGTTTTTTGCCCGTATGTGGGACATGTTGAGTTTCCGCTGTTCCTGAGTGAGGACATCGGACATATATATTAGCAATTCAAATTTCCTAAATATAACTCCTCTCTTCCAGATTTGAATGCGAAATAATACTTACTATGAAAGCAAGCATTGATTGCAAAAGTATTATGGCGATGCTTCTATGCCGAAAGAATTGAAATTCAAACCAAAGGCACGAATCCTCCTTCAATTAGGCGATCAATTAATCAAAAATGAGAGTATTGCCTTACTCGAACTTGTGAAAAATTCTTATGATGCTGACGCATCTTATGCCAATATTTTTATGAAAAATCCTGAGTTTCCAGAAAAAGGGGAAATCATCATTGAAGATGATGGATCTGGTATGGATTTGAATACAATTGAGACAATATGGATGGAACCTGGAAACGATTATAAACAAAAATTATTCGATAAAAAAGAACGTACGCCCAAATATCACAGATTACCTCTTGGAGAGAAAGGCATAGGCCGCTTTGGAGCCCATAAATTAGGCAATTTAATCGAATTGATTACAAGAAAAAAAGATAATCCCGAGATTTTTTTAAGTTTTGACTGGGAAAAAAAATTTGGGGTGCCTGACTATTTGGATGATGTAACAATTTCAATTTTTGAGCGTGATCCGGAAATCTTTACTGGAGAGAATACCGGAACAAAAATTATCATCAAAAAATTCCGAACCCCGTGGAACCGAGGAAAAGTCAGAGAAGTCTCCAGAGCAATAACTTCAATCTGTTCGCCATTTGATTCGCCCGATTCCTTTAAACCAAAGTTTAATGTTGACAAAGAGGATTGGCTGAAAGGCCTTTTGACTATTAAAAACTTTAAGGAAAATGCATTATTCAGATTTAATGTTGAAATTGAAGGTAATTATATAAAAAAATTCAATTATAATTTTACTCCCTTGAAAGCGATGAAGAAATTAGAGCCTCATACAGTAAAAGAGGATGATGAGCATATTTCAAAACTTTTAAGGATGGTAGATAAATCACAAGAGCCCATTGATTTAGGGAAATATCAAATAGGTACAATCAAGTTTGAGGGCTATATTTTTGACAGACAACCAAAAATTCTTGCCCTTGGTGTTCAAGACAAAAAAGGATTAAAGGAATTTTTAGATAATAACGGAGGGATCCGTGTTTATCGCGACGGAATCAGAGTATATGATTATGGTGAGGAAGGGAATGATTGGCTTTCCCTTGATATCCGCAGAGTCAATATTCCAACGAAAAGAGTCAGTAATAATTTAATTATCAGTGCAATCGAACTCGACCGGGAAAAAAGTTCTGATTTGATTGAAAAAACCAACAGAGAAGGATTTATTGAAAATGATGCGTATTTTACATTTGCGCAATCTATCCTTTACGTTCTAAGTCTTGTAGAAACGCTAAGAGGTATTGATAAAGAAAAATTACGAACCTTTTATGGATCAAATCCAAAATCAAAACCGGTCATTTCAAACTTGGAAGAATTAAATAAAATTGTTGATGAACAAATTAAAGAAGAATCCGTTAGAGAGGAAATTAAAGTATATCTCAAAAGAATAAATGACGATTATAATTTTATCAGTGAAACACTCTTAAGAAGTGCAGGAGCGGGTTTAAGTTTAAGCATTGTCATTCACGAAATTGACAAAATAATATCAGAATTAAATGAAGTAATCAAGACGGAAAAACCCTCGAATAAAATTACTACGCTTATTAAACATTTGGCAGATTTAATCGAAGGTTATAGTCTGATTATTAAAAAATCAGATAAGAAAAAACAGAATTTGAAAAATCTGATTGAGCAAGCAATTTTTAATATTGAATTCCGCTTGGAATCTCATAAAATTGAAATTTCCCGTGATTATAAGAATTTTAATGAAGATTCTGACTGTAAAGTTGCAAGAAATCTCATTATCGGTTCAATTTTGAATATTCTGGATAATTCTATCTGGTGGTTGGAATATGGTAACATTAAAAATAAAAAAATCTATATCAGCCTTTCCAATGATTTGCCTGGATATCTTTCAATAATTATTGCAGACAACGGCCCGGGTTTTGGTTTGCCTACTGAAGAAATTACCAAACCATTCGTATCAGGCAAACCTGACGGAATGGGACTGGGATTGCATATTGCGAAAGAAATTATGGAAGTCCATGGAGGATTATTGATTTTCCCTGATCTGGGCGATTTTTCAGTTCCGGATGAATTCAAGAATGGAGCAATTGTTGCATTAGCCTTTAAAAATGAGGGAAATACATGAATATTTCACAAAGCGGCAGAGTTGTTGTTATTGATGACAATAAAAAAGAAGCCTACCCATTAATAGAAACATTATCAAAAAAGGGTATCCCCTCAACATATTTTTCAAGTGAAATTGAACAACTACCCGATAAACCTCTATCAGGGATAAGAATTGTTTTTTTAGATATTGAGCTCGGAACAATTGGTCAACCAGATGAAACAAAAATTTCTACCGCGATTGGAATATTAAATCGAATTATTTCATCTGATAATGGTCCATATATGATAATTGGGTGGACAAAACATGCGGATTTGTTAAAAAAGCTTAAAACAAAAATTAAAAAAAACCGGCCCATTTTTTTCTTGGACCTAGAAAAATCCAAGTGTTTTGAAACGAGAAACAAACGAAAAACTTGTAATCTCGCCCAGCTTGAAGAAAATATTTCAAGAGAATTAAAAAAATCCAGCGCTTTTCAGATTCTGACACTCTGGGAAAATATTGCACACTATTGTGCAGGAGAGATGGTTGCTAGTATTTCATCCCTATCAAAGCCAAGTACTAAATGGGATAAGAATATCTGTGAAATATTTTACGCTCTTTCTTTTGCACAATTGGCTAACCATCTGAATATTGAAGATAGCAATGAAATGATTCAGAATGCACTGATTACGATTAATTATGCCTTGACAGATGTTTTTGAAAAAAAAATATCTTCACCGGAATTCAACTCTGCCGGGATAAATCTTAAAACAATTTTAAATCTATCTGATTTGAGAGAATCTGTTATTGATAAAAAAACCCGAGGGAAAATAAATTCAATGTTGCTGCTTTCAATTTCCGAGACAGCAGATTTTCCCCAACCGGGAACGTTGTATGAATTTTCCCGAAGAAATTTTCCTCTAAAAGTTGATGATTTATTCAATGGAGAATTAGAAACCTATCCTAAACGAAATCAGCTATTACGCAAAGTAAAAAAAATAATCCTTGAAGCAACTCCAACATGTGATTATGCTAATAAAAAATGGAAAAAACACAGATTTTTATTGGGATTCTTATGGCCGGAAGAATTTTCCAATAAAATTAAAACAGGCGATTCTTCATGTAAATCTCCTATAATTGAATATAATCTGAAAAGGTACAAACTTGTATTTGACTTCAGATATTTAATGACGGCAGAATTTGAGGAATTTAAAAATAATAAAAGAAACTATTCCCTCAAACATAGGAAAAAACCATTGTGCCAAATTCGTCATCAATTATTAGTTGATATCCAGTCTCGTCTATCAAGACATGTTAATCGACCTGGAATTGTTAATGTCTAATTCTTTTTAGTTGGCCCAATTCCTATTTTGGACGGTCATCTTTCCTAAAAGACGAGGCATACCACGTATGACAACATGGGCCCCATAGGACCGGGTACAGTAATTTACTGATCTGTGCCTTCATTGTGCCCGGGATTTACTAGCATGTCTGATAGCACAGCATTGATTGTACAGATATGACAGGGAACCCCCACCATGCGTTTCTGTGGGCAGATCTGATGTTCTGATAAGGAATTGTATACCGGATCGAAAAGAATCCCTGTTTTGGCCCCCTGGTTACGCGCTGGGCCTATATTGTATGCAGCGGTGCCGGGGGGGGCAGTGTGGGGGAGTTTGCGGTGATTTGTAGGGAGCTGGAGGGGTTGGGTGAATCTCATAAGAGCGGGAAGCCGGCCGTCTAGGTTTTTTGGGGGAATTGTTTTGGGAGGTCCCGTTAGTACTGCCCCTCTATTTCATATTGATATTCACAACGATGTTCGACGAGGTTAATCCTTATTAATCAGGTCATCTGCCTGTTTTATGGGCCAATAGACATAGTCCCGTTTATTCGGATGACTGTTTTTGGTAGGGTGTTCGATAGTCTGCACCATATTAACATCGGGGAATACGCCAATCACCAGGTACCAAAGGTCCCCAGATTCGAATTCGTCGTTTTCTTTCACCATTTTACATCTCCTTTATATTATGCGCTCTTTTGGGCACTCCCTCAATAGGCTGATGCTTATCGATATTTTTATTGTATTTATACTGATGATGAATTGCGTAGATCACTTGTACCAATATAGATTTCCAATTTTATCCTCGTAATGTTCTTTATGAGTTTGTAGTTAAACGGTAGTATACTCAAAAAAATTTGTCTTTTTTCGGTTCCTCCTCTCCATCAGCCTTTTGAGATGTGCTTTGTCCCAACCGTCTCGGTAACCGTCGTGAAAGGTCACACACAGCCGAATGTACACTCACCATTTGCGGTTGCCTTGCGAGGGACACCTGGGGACACTTCCGGGGCTTTGCCCGGGCTGTCGGGTACCGTCCCCGGGATGGGTTCATCGTAGATGGGAATTCTTCTACAGTAATTCGTTTTACCGGTAGCCACGTCCTCATCGCACTCCATGAGGTACATCCGTTTTTTGTACCCGTTGAGGGAACGTTTGTCTGCGGCGGTACATCTCTGTCCGGAAGCAGACGAGATTTCCTTGGGGGTACCGGGACAGTTGCTGGCCTTGATTGGGACCCCCCAACATCGATTTTCACCATCGTTTGAACACCTCTTTTTGATTGTTTTACTCACTGATTCCCGCAGCAGCCAGCGAGTTCAACTGTCGTTTCCCAGACCTCTGCAGTTGGGATAACGCGTCATAGTTACACGGTCTCCCCCCCTTCGACCTGACACCGTTGTCCACTTATATACACAACATTTTGAGAATCTACCTGACAGGATCGACCGGAGGGCAATACCGGTTCGAAACCGCGTGTTCTTCGTGAGTATTGTGTTCCAAGACGGTAGCGGAGAGGTTTGCTTTTTGAAGCCCAAAGGATCATCTTGTCCGCATACAGACGGAAAAATGTCGCATGGTCAAATTCCGGAAGGGCACTTACCTCTCGATAAGTAAAAACGCGATATCCAAATGTTTTGAAGATAGCCAGAACTAGGATTTTTTTATCGGCACCCATGCCGCGAAGTGTCGTACCCATCAGGACTTCCCCCGTAACTCTATCCCAACCAGATCGGCAAGCCCGGCATCGTCTTTCAAAACCCATTCACCCCGACGAAGAAGGATCTTTACGACCTCGCGATGCAGGTCCGACGGTAGCGCTTTGAATTGTTCGAAGGTGATGGTTTCCCGATCCGCTTTCAAAATTTTAACCCCCTTTTTCGCAGCTTTTGTTCACATGTCTACATGAAATACTTTTTGCATTATTTTTAAATATTAGTTTTTAGATGTGAAATGGAACAAAACCGCCAAAAGAGGTTATTTTTCCTTTAACACTCTGTTAAAGGAAATTTTCATTACTCATATCGATTATAAAAATTGATTATAACTTCTATATAAAACTTTATTTTTAGGCATATATGAAGATATGGGGATTAAATCATAATTAAGAATCAGATAAACTCATGGATATATAACATTTAAAAAAGGGGATTTCCCGGATCAGCCTTATGCGGCCACCAGCTCACTGGCACGCTTCTTCACGTCTTCGATCAAGGACTGGTATACCGGGTGCCGTTCGATCTTCTTTACGATCTGCCCCAGGGTCTGCTCTTCCTGTACCTGTCAACGGCATACCGCATACCCCACAGTACCGCGTACCGGGTTCACAGATGGCCTGGCAGTTGGAGCACTGGATGGCTGTCATCAGGGACTTAGTGGACTGTTCGGGGCGCTCAATGCCATGTAACCGGATACCTCGTTATCGACATCCACGCTGCTGAGGTGGGCATAATTTCCCAGCATTTTGGTTGACTGGCTGCCCCAGCACATCTGCTTGACCACTGCCTCGCTGCAATGCTGCTGGAGCAGGTGGGTGACCCGGCTGTCCCGGAAGAGGTGGAAATGTATCCGCTTCCTGATACCGGCCCGACGGGCAATCTTCTTGAGCTGCGCCGTAAACTGGCCGTGTTCGAGCGGCTTATTCTGGCGGGTGATGAACACGAGGTTCTCGCCGGTCGGTTCGTACGGGTAATCCCGTTTCCAGGCAGCGAATAGCGGGACCGAGGAGACGAGCCGGATGTACCGCGACTTCTCTGTTTTCTTGTTGGTGTTGATCACGACGCCGAGCGGATCGAATTTTACCGCCTGCCATTCGAGGGTGGCCAATTCGATAGCCCGGAAAGCCCCCTCGTACCCAACGCCTATAAGGGCCCGGTCCCGGGAGTTCCTGCAGGCATCGATCATGGCCAGTACCTCCTGCTCGGTGAGCAGATCCTCAGCGGTTGTGGCCATGGTGTCAGCCCCGGGAGGCTTGATTACCTTGATCTTATCCCATGGTATCCTCGAATACTTGTTCTCGATCAGCCAGTGATAAAACCGTTTCAGGAACGTGATGTAATCCCTGAGTGTGTTCTGTTTGATTGGCTTGCCACGGTAAAGGGTCGATTTCCTCTTGGCAATCCCCTGGTAGATGTCATCTGCCGTGTTCAGTTCAAACGGCCCGATGAACCGTCGCCAGTTCACGAGGACAGACATGATCTTGAAGGCCCGGGGTTCCTGGATGTTTGCTACTACCCTCCGTTCTTCGATGTAATTCTTGATATGCATCCAGTCGGCGTATTTAATCCACTTAGCCTCGTATGCAATTTCGAGGCGCTTCTGTATGCATTCGGCTTCAGAATGTGGAACGCCCGATCCCGTGTGGTGGGTGCGTGCTGACGGACGTTTTTTGGTTCCATGCCGGTCGGGTGCCCCGGCGTATTCAAAAAGCTGGCGGATGTGGCCGGCGGACGTTGAGGGTCAGCCGGGCTTCCTACCCGAGAAACGTACGCCCAGGTCGGAATTCGAATCCGAGTCGATTGCGTGACAGGCAATCATGATAGGCCGCTACACTACCTGGGCATTTTTTACAGTAATATCCCGCCTCCCGGATTCGGACCGGGGACATCGCGGTAGCCGCGCAGTTGCCGGATACCGGCAAACCATACTACAGCCGCGCACTCTACCAGGCTGAGTTAAGGCGGGGCACTGCCTAATAATGTAGGGATAGTTTCCTATTAAACATATCGTAAGATCTCCCGGTTTAGGCGCAAAAACGACAGGGTACAAAACGTGGTGCAGGGTTTCTTTAAATAATCCGGGGCCGTATGAATGATCATGGCTCGCAAGGATTTTGCGGGGGATCGTCTTCTTCACGGACAGCCGTGCGCATGAAGACGTGACCGTTTTTGATACCACGCTCCGGGACGGAGAACAGACCCCGGGGATAGCATTCACGTTTGAACAGAAGATCGAGATTGCCCGTCAGCTCTCGGCCATCGGTGTCCATACGATCGAGGCAGGGTTCCCTGCATCGTCGGCCGCCGAGAAAGAGACGGTGGCCGCCATCAGGAAGCTCGGCCTTGAGGCAAACATATGCGGTCTCGCCCGATCGGTCAAAGCCGATGTAGATGCCTGCATTGACTGTGATGTCGACATGATCCATGTCTTCATCCCAACCTCGGACATCCAGCGGGAGAACACGATCAACAAGACCCGGGAGCAGGTGCTTTCGATCACCGAAGAGATTATCCGGTACGCCCGGGATCATGTTGACCATGTGCATGTTCTCGCCCATGGACGCGACGCGGACGGATGGCGATTACCTTGTCGAGGTCTGTCGCACCGCTGCACGGGCAGGAGCAACGATCATCAACATCCCGGATACCGTAGGCGTCATCTCTCCTTCGGGGATGAAGACCCTGATGGGCAGGCTCTCCCGCGAGGTCGACTGCCCGCTCGATGTCCACTGCCACAACGACTTCGGTCTTGCGGTGGCAAACACGATCGCTGCGGTGGAAGCCGGCGCTTCGCAGGTGCAGGTGACCGTCAACGGCCTTGGGGAACGGGCCGGCAACGCCGACCTCGCCCAGACGGTGATGATCATGGAGTCGATCTACGGTATCCGTACCGGGATTAAGAAGGAGCGCCTCGTAGAGACCTCGCGGCTTGTGTCCCGGTTTTCGGGAATCGGTATCCCCCCACCCAGCCGGTGGTCGGGGAGAACGTCTTCTCGCACGAGAGTGGTATCCACACCCAGGGAGTCCTCAAGTGCTCCGAGACGTTCGAGCCCGGCATCATGACCCCCGAGATGGTCGGGCACCGGCGCCGGCTGACGCTTGGTAAACACGTGGGCAGGCATGCGGTGCGCCAGATGCTCATAGATGCTCATATCGAACCCGGCGATGCGCAGCTTGATGAGATCGTAGAAAGGGTCAAGGCAATCGCAAGCAGGGGAAAACGGATGACCGATGCCGATCTCTACGAGATCGCCGAGAGCGTTATGGGGATCGCTGCCGGGAAAAAGGTCTTCCGGCTTGACGATATCGCGATCATGACCGGTAACCACGTTATCCCGACGGCGAGCGTTCGGGCGCAGGTCAACGGAACCGAGCATGTTTTCTCCAGTGTAGGAAACGGCCCCGTGGACGCAGCGCTCAAGGCGATCGTGGGGATCATCCCGGCCCGGATCCAGCTGACCGAGTTCCATATTGAAGCTATCAGCGGCGGTTCGGACGCGATCTGCCATGTGACGATCGCAGTAGAGGACGAGCATGGGCACATCTACGATGCTAGCGGCAGCGGCGACGATATCGTGCTCGCCTCTGTCGATGCGCTGGTAAACGCGATCAACCTGACCAGCAGGGACTAAACCTGCTGTTTTTTACAGGAACGAGGAAAACGGATCGACACCCGGCCAGCCGATACTGTGGGGGGTATTCTAATCCGCTAGGAACGTTTTAAAAAAGGTTATGCTGCATTCGGGGCACTCTTGCCCTCGAGTGCGGCCTTGATCTGTGCCTGGAGCTGCTCGAACTTGGTCTGCAGCATCGTCTCCTGTTTCTCAAGGGACTTGATCCTGAGCTCAAGCGTCTCCACCTTCTCGGCAAGTTTCCCGGAGACGTAGTCCTTCTTCTTCTGCACCATGACCGTCCCGATGCTCATGAACATGGGGGTATCATCGGCAGTATCCTTGACCTCTTCTTCGGCGCGCTTGGCCTCGCGGACCGCCATCTCGTACTGGGTCTTCTGCGAAAGGACGGTCTGGAGCTGCTGCTGAACCTGCTGGAGCATCGCGAACTGGTTCTGGACTTTGGGGGATATGTTTTGCATGATCGTATCTTCCGTATCTAGGTTCATCTGCCAGCAATAAAAATGATTCCGCATCCATTTGCCGGCGGCAGGCCCCGCACCGGCATCAGGATAGCATGAGGACGGCGATGAGATTCTTATGAGGAGATCTGCTGCATCTCGTCAGCAATGCTGACCAGTCGCAGGAACATATTGAGCGCCGCACGCAGCGCTGCGATGTCCTGCGCCTCGACCCGCAGGACCAGCGTGTCGGTTCCCTCGACCCAGCAGCAGGTCGCCGACCGTGGGTTCACTTCATCCTGAAGCTCAGGAAGGAGCGACCGGTAGATCTGGTCTGCGTAATCGGTTGTAAAACGAAACATGGCTTCATGCTGCGGCACAGGATTACCTCGTCAAGGTATTGGAAAAACAAGAATAAAAAAGGGGACTGCCGGGTAACCGGCTCCGGATCTTTACAAGGCTTTGAGCTCTTTTATTGCTGCACCGCGTTCCTTGAACAGGATGCGGTGGCCACAGTAGGGACACCGGACGTTAACGTCGATCTCCACCTTCTGTTTGCACCGTGCGCATTTGTAGGTACTTGCCATTGCAGGTCCAGTTTAATGAGTTTTCTCTTCAACGACGCTGGTGCGGTCGATAGCACGGAGGGCGACACGAAGGGCCGGGGTCTCAGGCTGGTATGCACCGCCGGCGAATTTGTACCCGCATTTCCGGCACTCCCAGATGCCTGTACCCCGGCGCTGTACCGATATTGTGTCGCACTTCGGGCACCGGTGATCTGCCCGTGAGATCTTCTCCATCTCGGCAACACGCTTGCGCACGAATCTTCCATACCTGCAGCCAAAACGCCCTGCACTACCGGTTACTTTTCCTTTTGCTGAGTTTTCCGAGCTTGCCATGATAGGTATCCACCGAATTGACTTTCTATATTTGTCCTCGCAATTAATATACTTGATTGAGGATCTTTACCTGTCCTTCGCCTTTGCTGATCTTGTTGACGAGATCATAAAACTCGCCCTGGATGCCGGCCGGGATCCGCACGACGCAGACCCATGAGCCATCTTTCTGCCACTCGTCTTTCTCCATGGTGCTTGCCGCCGCAATGTCCCCGTATGCGCGGGCGGCGTTATCGGCCGGGATCCTCACGGCAAGCCGGAGTTCCTCGAACCGGATGGGCAGGATCGGCCGGAGCGCCTTGACGACTTCTTTCACCTGTTCTTCGACATGCTTGAAGGGATCGATATTGACCCGGGCCTCTTCCATCGCCATCTCAATCCGCGTTGGCGGGTGCGGGTGGCCGGTCTGGGGATTGACCGCATTCCGTGCAATAAAATTGATCACCTTGCGGCGCTTTTCCTCGGTCATTTCCCTACGCTGGTCGGCGGTCAGGTGGATCTCGCCTTTTTCGATGATCTTCTTTGCCACCGTCGCAAAATCCGTGGTGTGGAAGACCTTTTCCAGCGATTCCTCGGATGCCCGGGTGGCTTTTGACGAATTCCCGAACACGTTTAAGGCAGCCACGGCGTCCTCGATATTGATGTTCTCGCCTTGTCGTATACGTGCTGCAAGGTGGGGTTCGACTAGGATTTCGAACTTTTCCCCGTGGCTTTCAAGCCGGGCTACCACTGCCTGCTCAAGAGAGATCATACCGGATCACT
This sequence comes from uncultured Methanoregulaceae archaeon, assembly GCA_963717525.1. Classification (GTDB taxonomy): domain Archaea; phylum Halobacteriota; class Methanomicrobia; order Methanomicrobiales; family Methanospirillaceae; genus Methanoregula. The sequence goes on along the minus strand of OY970343.1, from coordinate 307,529 downwards.
GTTTAAACTGACCGACGTACGATGCGACTTCTTCCTTGGTCATCTTCTTGAACGTCGCCGTGCTGCATTCGACGATCCCGATCTCCACGGTGTCAACGTCGAACTTGCCTTCGGTTGCCGAGTGCAGCGCCTTGAGCCCGAGGAGGATGGCATCCTTGATCGGAAGGGCCGGGGTGTATTCTTCTTCAAAGACCTTCATGGCCGCCGGCCTGCCGATGCCGATCCCGGTCGCCTTATATTCAAGGAGTGTGCCGGACGGGTCGGTCTCGAAAAGCCGGCATTCACCGTCACTCACCCCGGCTATCAGGAGGGCCGTGCCGTACGGGCGGATGCCGCCATACTGGGTGAGGGTCTGCATGTGGTCGCAGAGCTTCTTTGCCAAAGCCTCGACTTCAATCCGCTCATCGTAGGAGACCCGGTTGATCTGGCATTCGATCCGCGCCCGGTCCACGAGGGCCCGCGCATCCCCAACAAGACCCGATGAGGCGACCCCGATGTGATCGTCTATCTTAAAGATCTTCTCGATAGACGATGATTCAAGAAGCTTGGAACTGACACGCTTATCGACGATAAGCACGATCCCTCCCTCCGCCTTGATTCCGACTGCCGTGGTTCCGCGCTTTACCGCTTCCCGGGCATATTCCACCTGGTATAACCTGCCGTCAGGCGAGAAAACGGTGATCGCCCGGTCATAGCCCATCTGATATTGTGGTTGCATGGATAATCTCCAGATCTTCTGTTGTTAAGAACAATCGGCGTGTATTTTTAAATCCCTTTTCTAATGCATCAACCTTGTGACCGTGGCACACGACTATCTCGACCGGGATGGAACCAAACTGGTACTGTGGGGTCCCGCACTTTCCGTCATCTGTGGGTATACTATCCTGCCCGGCAGCTGATGTTTCCTGCGGTGAGAACACTGCGATCCGCTCCCGCAGGCTCTCGATGGTTCCAGAGACCGCACGGATACGAAGGGCAACCGGGATATCCCGGCAGGTCGTTAGTGTTGAGAGCGCGATGGCAAACTCCCGTTCGGCACCCCTGCGGCAGCGCAGGATCACGTTTCCCTCTTCCACCGCAAGTACCGATGGTTGCATCGCGGCTGCTGCCATGTCCCCGAAGAGCGAGACTACGGCCTCGTATACCGCGTAGTACAGGTCTTTTGCCTCGGGGTTTGTACCGGCCGGGTCGATCCGGGCGAGCAGGTACCGCCTTTTTTCCCGGAGCGTGGGGGGGCGTATACTCATGGGATCACCTTTACGATGCTCTCACGTGGTTCGGTTGCCCGTCCGACACCGGCCAACGCTTCACGGACATCGGTCTCATCCATGCCAAAAAGCGAGCAGAGGCCGGCTGACCTCACGCACGGCCCGCAGGCCAAGAACAGACCTGGCCGATGAGGAGATGGTGAGCGGGAATTCGAACCTGCGGTGTAGGACCATAAGATCGAGATAGCGGTGGATCGCTTTCTGCCGGGGGTGCCCGCGCCCGGAGATGAGCGGCGATAGGTCGATATCAATGGCTGTGATGTTCTCCGCGGCGATCCTGGCCACCACGTGATCGAACGCACGCTTGTCAGCCGCACCGATGCCTCGTATGATATGGACGCCGTTTGTCCCGGCCACGGCACGGTTAAAGCCGTTGTCCCCCATCTGCACGGACACGACTGCACCGCTTCCCCTGCTTTTTTTTATCCGGTTCTGGACATCCTTTGCAGGGATACCGGCAAGGAACGTGCCTGGGATCACGGTAACGCCACAGATCCCGGCGGCAGAAGTCTCTGGTACCACGATGCTGTCATACCCGCACGAGCGCGCCTCGAGCGCGAGCCTGCGGATGGAGGAATCACCGGCAGGATAGGGATAGACACAGGCATCGGTGATCTTCATGAAGATACCCTTAGCGGGAAAAAAGGATAAGATTATTTGCCCTGGTTGGCATGGGAGCGGATGCTCGGGCGGGTCTTCTCGGTACCCCGGCCCCGGGTCCTCATGCCACGGCCCTTCCGGCCTGCCGAGGTTTTGCCCCGCTCTGCACGGCCACGGTGGGTCGGGTTTGCAAGCCATGCGAGGTTCTTGTCGCTCCGGATCGAGGGGTGGTGACCGTCAACGAGGATAACTTCGTAGTACTTCAGCTTGCCATCCTGGCCGACCCAGTACCAATTGAGCACTTCCATGTTCGGGTACCGGCCGGATGCGCGTTCCTCGGCGATCCGCTGGATGCTTTTTCCCGGCGTGCTCCGGTTCTTACCCATACGTGCGGACCGGCGGGCCCGGACGTACCGGGAACTGCGGCGGCCACCGCGGCGAACATGGACCCGGACAACTGCAATCCCCTGCTTGGCCTTGTACCCGAGAGAGCGGGCGCGGTCGATACGGGTCGGACGTTCGATACGGGTGACACTGCCTTCGCGGCGCCACTCCTGCATCCGGTCCCAGAGCATGGCTTTTACTTCGGACTTGTCAGGTCTCGCCCACGCATCCCTGACATACGCATACATCGATTTTACCATCTGTTATAACACCTCAAGGTTCGGCCCATCGCGGGCTACATTCCTTTAGAACGGGACGGATCCCGTAGTTCTATAGAATTGGACAGGGAGGGTATTAAAGTACGCGGCGCTGCACGGGACTCTTTAAACAAGAGTTGTTGTTTAAGTTTCCCTGTAACGGCCTGCCGCCGCCCCCGAAGGGGCGCCCCCGCGGCGGCCTCATTACCTGTTTTGTCCTGATAAACAGGTAATAGCTAGCGCAAAACCCGACGAGGCGTTTTGCGTGTAGAGCATCGTGCCGTGGGATGCCACAGCGGCGGGGGCTTTAGCCCCCAAGAGCGTTATTAATTAAAAAATCATCGAAGAGGATGTGATTTACTTCCCCTTCTTCTTTTCCACAACACGGATACCTTCGATCCGTGTGACCGGGTACTGGCCGTTTTCGTCTTTTTCTGCGGATTTGACCATGTCCCAGATGGTGAGGAGCGCGACCGAGACACCGGTCAGGGCCTCCATCTCGACCCCGGTCTTGCCCGTAGATTTTGCCCTGACAACCGCTTCGATAAACCCGTCGCCTTCCTTAAAGTCAACCGCGATTGCGCCAAGCTGGATGGTGTGGCACATCGGGATTATCCGGGCCGTCTCTTTTACCGCGAGGGTGGCAGCCACCCGGGCCGTGGCAAGCACGTTTCCCTTGACAACGATCCCCTCACGGATCGCCGCGAGGGTGGCCGGCCGAAGGTAGATCTTCCCGGTAGCCACCGCTTCGCGCACGACGTCGGACTTCGCGCTGATATCCACCATCTGTGCCCTGCCATCCGAAATATGGGTAAATTTCACCATTATGTATGCCTCCTGAACAGCTCTTCCGGGATGCGGTCCACAAGATCAGAGGCAAGCATGCCCTCTCCCCTCTTTTCTGCCACGCGCTCCCCAGCCCGGCCGGTCACGTACGCAGCGATGCAGGCCGCCTCGAAGGCCGGGAGGTGGCAGAGGAGGGCGCCGCAGACACCGGCCAGCACATCCCCGGTCCCGCCAACGCTCATAGCCGGATCACCGGTCCGGTTAAACCTGACCCGGCGTCCGTCCGTGATGATATCCACCGGCCCTTTGAGGAGGATTGTAGCCCCCAGATCCTTTGCCGACAGTTTTGCTGCCCGGGCCCTGCCGCATGCATCGGCTGCATCACCGGGAATCGGATACCTGCCCGCGATCCGGGCAAACTCACCGGCATGCGGGGTGTACAGCGTCTCCTGTGCTGCTTTCGGGAGCGGCAGCCGGAGAGCATCGGCATCGAAGACCACCTTTTTACAATAGGGGGCAACCGCGAGCACCACCCCGTGGCTCTCCAGGCCAAGCCCGTTCCCGCAGACCACCACGTCCGCATGCTCAGCGAGCGCGATGAGCCGTTCCGTGTGCTCCTCCCCGATCCGATCCCCGAACAGGCGTTCGTAGATAAGGTCCGGTACCGGCTCAAAGACCGGCGATGCGATCCTGACGATGTCCGCCCCGGCCCGCAATGCCCCGAGGCCGGCAAGGTAGGGGGCACCCTGGTACGGCCCGCCGCCGATCACGAGCACTTCGCCTCCTACACCCTTGTGGCTGGTCCTGCTCCGTACCGGGATAAGCGTCAGCTCTCCCGGCCCGGTGCAGACTTCTGCCCCGAAGGGGATCCCGATATCGATAATATCCGATCCCTTTACCTTGGGCCGGTGGAACGCGCAGATCCGGTCAGCCCGCATACCAGGAGAGGGCACGTCTGCCGCAATAATTTTTGCCCGTGACGTGTTGGCCATCTCCACGCAGGTCGCCAGCGGTTCTTTAAGCGTTCCTGCTGCCCCGGTCCCGAGCAGGGCGTCAACGATCACATCCGCTTCACCAATGCAGGGGGCAAGGATCCGGAGGTCATCAGTGGATACAAACGGGTGGAGCGTCACCCGGCAGCCTTTGAGTGCCGCAAGCTGGTGAGCACAGGAAGGAGTACGCGTGCCGTTATCAAGATACCAGACCGTGGTGTCCACCCCGCGCTGGAGGTACCGGGCCGCAACCATGCCGTCACCCCCGTTGTTGCCCCGGCCGCAGAGGATAAGCACGACTTTTGGGCGAAGTGCTAGAACGGATGCCGCAAGGGCCTTCCCCGCGCTCTCCATCAGCTGGAGGCCGGTCACCCCAAGCGCCTGCGCGTTTGCATCCACCGCACGCATCCGCTCATGAGTGATGATCCCGTCCTCAAGGAACTCTTCTGCACAGGATGACAGGTCAAACATATGACACACTTCATCTGTATTGACTCCATAAATAATAGGTAATGGGTTTTAACGATGATGTGAAGGCGGCTGCCGAGCAGATCACGGCTGCGCACGAGATAACCATCATCTCCCACATCGATGCGGATGGCATCTCCAGTGAAGCGATCCTCTCACAGGCCATCTCCCGCCACGGGATTTGTGTCCGTTCCGTTTTTGTCCGGCAGCTTGAACCGCTCACCATGCCGCAGGTGCCTGATGATGAGTCGTTCAAGGTATTCACGGATCTCGGTGCCGGCCAGCAGAATCTCCTTGCCGGGCGGGGGCTCAAAGAGAAGGATGTGCTGATTGTCGACCACCATGTCAGCCAGCCCGGCGATGTCACGTATCCGCAGGTCAACTGCCTCCCGTACGGGTACACGAAGATGAGCGCTGCCGGTGTCTCCTATCTCATCGCAAAGCAGATGGACGAAGCAAACATCGACCTCGCGAAGATCGCGGTGATCGGGAATGTCGGGGACATGATGGCCCGGGAGACCTGCGGGCTGGTCGGCCCGGCCCGCGACCTGATTGTGGAGGACGGTGTCCGGCACCGGTCGGTGAAGGTCTGCAAAAAAGACCTCAACTGCTACGGCACCGCGACCCGGCCGGTCCACCTCTCGCTTGCCTATAACGACGACCCGTTCATCAAAGGGATCAGCAACAACCCCGAGGGGGCACGGCAGTTCCTGAAAAAGCTGGGCATTGTCCAGCAGACCCCGGACGGGCGCTGGTATGTCTGGGAGGAACTCTCCGATGAGTACCGGCGCACGATAACGTCCGCGCTGGCCGAGCAGCTGATCGCTAACGGCGAGAGCGTGGACCGGCTCCTCGCAGAGACCTACCGGTTCCCGGACGAGATCCCGCGGACACCGCTGCGGAACGCTCAGGAGTACGCAACGCTCCTCAATGCCTGCGGCCGGTGGACAAAACCGGCGGTCGGGAGTGCGATCCTCAAAGGAGACCGGGGCACGGCCTACCGGGAGGCTGAACACATGCTCGGCAACCACCGTGCGATCATACGAAATCTGCTCCAGTACATTATCGAAACAGGAGTCACCGAACTCGAGAACGTCCAGTACCTCCACGTCGGGGGGAAGTTCCCGGATACCATCGTGGGTATCGGCGCGGGTATGGCGCTCTCGAAGTTAAACAGTAAAAAACCCATCCTGATCATGTGCGAAGTTCCCGAGGACAAGAACCTCACCAAGATCTCGATGCGCACAACCGAACGGATCATTGAAAAGGGGATCGACCTCCAGAAGGCTATCAGCGATGCCTCGGCTGAGTACGGCGGCGGGGGCGGGGGGCACAAGATCGCGGCCGGAGCGTTTATCCCCAAATCCGCAGAACAGGAGTTTGTCAACCGTGTCAACAGGATACTCGGAGAACAGTTCGCTTCGCAGGGTGCAGGCGATTGCTGACTACCAGTTCGGGAGCCTTGTGGGAACCGGGCTCTTTCCCGAGGGCTGCGAATTCCTCCTCTCGACGACGGGACGTGTCCGGCAGATCCTGTTCGGGGGCGTGCGGCTTGCAACGATCCGGGCCTCGGACGGCAGGCTCACGCTCGGGATGGAGGGGGCACGCCGGCTTCATGCGATCCTCCCGACACCCGGCTACCGGGTCGTGATCCGTGACGATGTGGCAGAGTTTGTGGCGCAGGGAAAGAACGCGTTTTCAAAACACGTGGTCGCGGCCGACCCGCAGATCCGCGCGGGGGATGACGTGCTGGTGGTCGCGGGCGGCGATCGGCTCGTTGCCTGCGGCGCTGCGCTCCTTTCAGGAGCGGAGATGATTGCATTTAATTACGGTGCAGCGGTAAGAGTACGGCAGGGGAGTGCGAAGAATGCTTCCGGGAAACATCAATCCACGGCAGATGAAGGCGATGATGAAGAAGCTCGGCATGCAGGTCGAGACGATTGAAGACGTCCAGAGTATTGTCATAAAGACGCCGAAAGGCAACTGGGTGTTTGGCCCCTCCGAAGTGACGGAGATGACCATGCAGGGTGTCACGACCTACCAGATCACCGGTAAGCCGCACTTTGAAGAGACAGCCGTTGAGATTCCTGCCTGAGGATATTGCCATGGTCGCCGAACAGGCGCAGGTGCCGGTCGAGAAGGCAAAGGAAGCCCTTGTCGCGACCAAAGGCGATATTGCAGAAGCGATCGTGAAACTCTCCTCGCCATGATTGAAACCGGCGACCGTGTCCTTTTGGTCGGTGAGGGGCGGGAATTTTTTATCCGGGCAGGCCCGGGCACGCTTTCGACCGATAAGGGCCAGCTCGATCTTGCCCAGCTGGTGGGGGCAGCGCCGGGCGATGTATTTACCACCCACACCGGGGCACAGTTCGTGCTCCGCATTCCCCGGCCCACGGACTTTTTCGTGCATGGCAAGCGCTCCGGCGCCCCGATGCTCCCTAAGGATATCGGCCTCGTGATCGCGTACACCGGCATGAACCGGAGCGACGAGGTTCTCGATGCGGGGACGGGCAGCGGGATCGCGGCAATCTATTTTGGCGGGATCGCAGCGCACGTGAAGACATACGAAATCAGGCCTGATTTCTCCGCGCTGGCTCTAAAAAACATCAAAGAGGCCAAACTCGACAACGTGGAAGCAGTAGCCGCCGATGTTCTCACCGCTGAAGGCATCTATGACGTGATCCACCTCGACCTGCAGATCGCAACTGAACATGTGGCATTCGCCTATGACCACCTCCGTGCGGGGGGCTACCTTGCCTGCTACACACCGTTTCTGGAACAGATGGCAATCGTGGTGGACGCGGCGCAGGCACGCTTCCCCGAGGTCCACACCCATGAGTTGATCGAGCGCGAGATGACCCGGTCAAAACGCGGGACCCGGCCCTCAACGAGCGTGAGCCACTCAGGGTACATCACGATCGCAAGGAAATAAAACGGGCACGGAAAACCCGGCCCCGGTGGCTGGCCACGTATCCCTGCCGGGGAATTAATCTTTTATGGGATGGTTGTTCTTGTCACCCCGCCCGATCCCTTTGTAGATGAACCCGGCGCCGATCCAGGCATCAGGGTCGATGATATTCCTGCCATCCACAATGACCGGGTGCTCCTTTCTGGTCAAAGCCTTGACCTGCCGTGGGTCGAGCGAGCGGTACTGGCGGTGGCCGGCAAAGACGACCACGGCATCCGCTCCCCGGATAGCCTCCTCATGCGAGGGGGTCAGGCTCAGGCCCGGGGCATGCCCGACGTGGGGGTCATGGACGGTGACCGTAGTCCCGGCGGCGATCAGGTAATCGCGGAACGGTCCGGAGGGGGTGTTCCTCGTATCGTCGGAATTGGCAAGGAATGCCCAGCCAAGGAGTGCGATCTTTGCCCCTCTTATCGGAGTACCTGCCCGGGCAAGGCCATCTGATGTAAGCCGGAGCATGTGCCGTGGCATGAAGTCGTTGATGGTGCGGGCAAGCACAAAGAGAGAGGGTTCTTTTTCGGGGTAGTCGAGAATGTCCTTTCCCAGCTGCTTCACACCGCGTTCGAGGTGGTAGGTGTCTTTTGTCAGGCAATGGCCGCCCACCCCGGCCCCGGGCCAGAGCATCGCCCGGGTGATCCCCTCGCCTTTGAGGCTGTCGATTCCGCCCCTCACATCGTAGAAATTGACTCCCATCGCCTCACAATAGAGCGCCAGTTCATTTGCTGCCGCGATCTGGAGGTCGCGGAAGGTGTTCTCGGCGGTCTTGGTGACCTCGGCGGCCGTTGCGGTCATCGGGATCACCTTCCCGACCGTCAGTAACGGTGAATAGAGTTCGGCTGCCCGGGCTGTACTGGCCGGGTCGATCCCGCCCACGACCCGGTCGTGCTCCCGGATATTCCTGATCAACCGGCCCACCATCACCCGCTCGGGGGCGTGGGCAAGTGCAAAGTCCACGCCCGCAATAAGGTCCGACTCCTCTTCGAGCATCGCCCGGGCCGGGCCGATGGTCGTGCCCGGGGTGATCGTGGATTCAAGGACCACAAGCATCCCGGGCCTCATATTGCGGCCCACGTTCCGGATCCCTTCGTACAACGCCGAAAAATCGGGAATAAGGTCGTCCTTGTCCAGAAACGGGGTCTGGATGGAGAGGGTCACCGCGTCAAGACCTGCTATTTTGGAAAAATCGGCCGTGCACTCGAACTTGTGAACCCCGACGACCTTTTTGAGCAGCGCCTCAAGCCCCGGCTCCTCCCCTTTGAGCGGGCTTTCGCCCCGGTTGAGCATCGCGATCTTGTATCCCGAAGAAGGCGAGTCCCGCTGGAAGCCGTACACGTGCTCGAATTTCGGGGAGTCGGCAAAGAGAGCGGCGGCCGGGATACCGACATATCCCATACCGATCACGCCGATTTTCCGGATCGGACCCCGTTTTTTTATCAGTGCATCGAGCGTCATACCGGTGCTCTGGTCGCAAAACCGGCCCGGATCTGCTCACTGACCACGAGGTTGCGGATCGCCTGTTCCGGTGTGACCGGGAAGGGTATATGCTTCTGTGCACAATCAATGAAAGTCGCAAGCTCCACCTTCAAAGGTTCGACCTTGTTAACCATCACCTTCTCGATGATGTTCTCCTGCACGTACCGCTCGTTCTCGAACTGGTACCGGCCGGGCTTCCGGTAGATCGTGACCTCCTGGCTCATGAAGTCACCTTCAACCGTGAAGTCCTCCTCCTCAATATAGATCATCCGGATCTTCTTTGAGGCCTTACGGCTTGCCGAGAGCGCAACAGGCACGCCCCCGCACTCCATGAGCACGCTGCACAGGTCGGCATTTCCCACGGAATAGATGTGGCAGGGATTCGGGAAGAACACATTGATGATAATATCGATATCGTGGATCATCAGGTCCTCGACCACGGAGCTTCCCGTCACCCGGGCCGATGCCGGGTTGTGCCTTTTCATCTCGATATACAAGGGTTTTGTCACGATCTTTTTTATCTCTGCGACTATCGGGTTGAAGCGCTCGATGTGCCCCACGCCGATGGTGATCCCTTTTGGGGCACCGGTCATGAGCGTGCGTGCCTCTGCCGCCGTTGCGCAGATCGGTTTTTCGATAAATGTATGTTTTTTTGCCGCAAAGACCTGGCCTGCGACCTTCGCGTGGAACGGGGTCGGGACGCAGATGCTCACCCCATCAACATGCCGGAGAAGTTCTTCGACCGAAGGGTACACTGTCGCGCCATGCTGCTTCCCAATCGTTGCGGCAGCCTCTGCGTTCATATCGCAGACCCCGAGATGGTTTACGGTTTTTAATTCTGAATAGACCCTGACGTGGTTTCTTCCCATCGTCCCGACACCAATAACCCCGACATCCATGTTATTTCACCTTATTGATTGTCTCGCAGATATAGGCGAGGTCCTTTGTGTCAAGCGACGGGTGCACCGGCAGGGAGAGCACGGTCGCTGCAAGACGGGTTGCCACCGGGCAGGGATCGGGTTCTGCTACCGGTGCGTACAGGGGCTGGCGGTGGATCGGTAGGGGGTAGTGAACCGCCGACCCTATCCCTTTTGCCTTGAGATACTCCATAAATGCTGTCCGGGAGAGCGGGAACTCTTCCGTAAGCCTGACGACATACTGGTGGTACACGTGCTGCACGTTCCCGGCAACCTTCGGCTTTACAAGCCCCTTTGCCGAAAGGTTTGCCGCATAGTACTCCGCGTTCTTTCTCCGGCGCAGGTTGAACTTGTCCAGTTTTTTGAGCTGGACAATCCCGATCGCAGCAGAGATATCGGTCATCCGGTAGTTATAGCCAAGCACGGTGTGGAGGTACTTCTCGCTCTGGCCGTGGTTGACAAGAAGGCGGAGCCGGTCTGCAGTGGGCTTGTCGCTTGTGGTGATCATCCCGCCCTCCCCGGTGATCATGTTTTTGGTGGCATAGAACGAGAAGCACCCGGCACGGCCGAAATTGCCCACTTTGGCGCCATGGTACAAGGCGCCGTGGGCCTGTGCCGCGTCCTCGATGAGCACAAGATTGTTCGCCTCGCAGGTCTCCTGTACAGGTTCGACATCGAACGGCTGGCCGAAGAGGTGGACACCGATGACTGCTTTTGTCTTTGGCGTGATGCGTTCTTTCACCTGATCAGGGCGGATATTGAAGGTCTCCTCGTCCACATCGGCAAAGACCGGTCGGGCGCCGCACATCGAGACTGCGGTCACGGTCGCAATAAACGAGAAGGCCGGCACTATCACCTCGTCTCCGTAACCAATACCACACGCAAGCAAGGCCGCATGGAGGGCGGCAGTCCCGTTGTTGACTGCTACCGCATGGGCGGTGCCGCAGTACGCGGCAAACTTCTGCTCGAACTCGGCAACCCTCTCCCCCTGTGCCAGCATACCGGACATCAGCACATCCGATACGGCCGCCACCTCATCCGGACCAATCACCGGCCGCGCTACAGGTATCTGCATGGCTCACGTCCCTTGAAAAATAAACGTATATCTCTCTAGTTACTTGGGCAACAATCAGATAATATCATTTTTGTCGCCAGCCGTCGTTTGCTCCCTTCCTAGAGGCCCGGGCCCGTGAAGATAGGTACATTAGGGCGGAACGTGCATATAATTTGAAGGAAACACCGCGCGGGAGGAGTTGCCACGCATCACATCATATCCATCGGGGATTTTGACCGCAGCGCAATCGACCGGCTGCTGGATCACGCACAACAGATCGGGAAGAACACATACGATAATAACGCCCTCAACAGCAAGATCCTTGCCGTCCTCTTTTTTGAACCCAGCACCCGGACACGGATGTCCTTTGAATCCGCGATGGCACGCCTTGGCGGGAGCTCCATCTCGGTGAGCAGCGTCGAGGCGTGCTCGATGGCAAAGGGCGAGACTCTTGCCGACACGATCCGGGTGGTGAGCGGGTACGCGGACGCGATCGTCATCCGCCACCCGAAAGAGGGTGCGGCCCGGCTCGCCGCAGAATTTGCGACCGTACCCGTCATAAACGCCGGTGACGGCGCCGGCCAGCACCCCTCGCAGACGCTCCTTGACCTCTATACCATCAGGCAATCGATGCCTATCGACGGGATAGATGTCGCGCTCGTGGGAGACCTGAGGTACGGGAGGACGGCTCACTCGCTTGCTTCTGCCCTCTCTCTCTACGGTGTCCGGCTCCATACAATCTCCCCGCCCGGGCTCGAACTGCCTCCTGCCCTTGCTGCAGGCCTCGCGGAAAAGGGAATGGAGATCATAAGCCACACCGATATCGGTGAGGTGATCGGTGAAGTGGACGTCCTCTATGTCACGAGGATCCAGAGGGAGCGCTTCCCGGACTCGACCTCGTACTTCAACGTCGCGTCCAGCTACCGGATCACCCCCGAACTCCTTGCCGGGGCAAAGGAGCACCTGATCGTCCTGCACCCGCTCCCGAGGGTGGACGAGATCGACCCGCGCCTGGATGCCTCGCCTCATGCCCGATACTTCGAGCAGTCGAAGAACGGTGTGCCCGTGAGAATGGCCATGCTGCTGGACGTGATGAGATGAAGCATATCGCTCCTGCCGAATCCAGCGACGATGACGGGAAAGGTCTCCTCATACGGCGGATTAAAAACGGCACTGTGATCGACCACATCGATGGCGGGGAAGCGCTCAACGTGATCAAGATCCTCGGGATAGTCGGGTCAACCACGGAAACGCTCTCGATTGCGACCAACGTACCCAGCAGGAACATGGGAAAGAAGGACATTGTCAAGATCTCCAACCGCGAGCTCTCAAAAGAAGAGGTCGACCGGATCGCGCTCATCTCCCCCCGGGCGACCATCAATATCGTCAGGAACTTCAAGGTCTGCGAAAAACAAGGCGTCGAGATCCCGGTCCTGATCGTGGGAAGCGTGCGTTGCCCCAATCCCGGCTGCATCACCCGCACGAACGAGCCGATCAAGAGCAGGTTTGCGGTGCTGCCGGACGGGAAAGGCCTGCGCTGCATCTACTGCGATTCGGTGATCACAAAAGACCTGACGAACTTCATCATATAACGGGGCAATGTGGGAAACACCGCCCGGCACACCTTGCGCGTGCCTTTTTTTATTCCGGTGACGCTGTGCGGATCAGGTGGCCGTGGACGTCGATCTCGCCGCGCCATATGCGTGTGGATGAGATCCAGCGGCCATCCTCGGCGAGCACACAGGTGATCTGGTGGATATCCACCTTGGGCAGCTTGCGCTCGCGCCGCAGACGGTTGATCTCGACCGCAACCGGCAGCGTTTCCTCGGAGACCACGATCGCGTCAAAATCGGCATCAAGCGCCGAACCAAACCGGTCCCCGAGTGGCTCGATCTCCCAGTGCGTGGCATATTTTTTTTGTGCAGCCTGCGTGGTGATGACAGCGGCGATGAACGCTTCAAGATCGGCTTTTCGTTCGCTGAATGGATGGATCGGATGCGTCTTCCTGCTCGCAAACGGGTCCGTCGTCAGCCCGATCACGACCTGCCCCTCGGGCCCGGCAAGTTCGAACGACCGGGTCAGAAGGCGCTTGTGGCCGTCGTGCAAGGGGTCGAAGGTACCCCCTACCATAACCTTCATACTGTCTGTACGTTAAGTTCCTATGGTATTATGGATATGGACGGGAAGATCGCAGGCACACCACTCTGGTGCGCTCCCAATGCAACGGTGATCGGCAGGGTTACCTTGGGAAAGGATATCGGCATCTGGTTTGGGGCGGTGATCCGGGCAGACAAGGACCGGATTGCCATTGGCGACCGGTCGAATGTCCAGGACAACTGCGTCGTCCATACCAGCGCCGGGTTCCCGACCACGCTGGGGTGCGACGTGTCTGTGGGGCACGGTGCGATCCTCCACGGCTGCACGATCCGGGACCGGGTGCTGGTCGGCATGGGTGCGATCGTGCTGAACGGTGCTGTCGTAGGGGAGGACTCCCTCATTGGTGCAGGAGCGGTCGTGACAGAAGGCATGAAGGTACCGCCCGGCTCGGTCGTGCTCGGTGTGCCCGGAAAGGTGCTCAAAGAAACCACCCCGGCCCAGCGTGAACACATTGTCCAGAATGCCCAGTCCTACGTCAGGCTTGCCGGGGAATACGCCCATGGGTGATGTGGTCGTCATCGGGGCCGGCGTCTCCGGGATCCAAGCCGCGCTCGATCTCGCAAACCACGGCGTCGTCGTCCACCTGATCGAGCGGGAGCCCACCATCGGAGGCCACATGGCACAGCTCGACAAGACGTTTCCCACAAACGACTGTTCCATGTGCATCCTCTCCCCCAAGATGGTGGATGTCCAGCGGCACGAAAATATCCGGATCCACACCCTGTCCGAGGTGGAACGCGTTGAGGGCGACGCAGGGCACTTCCGGGTTACCGTCCGCGAACACCCGCGTTACATCGATATGGTGGCGTGCACCGGTTGTGGTGACTGCATCCAGATCTGCCCGGTCGAGGTCTACAACCGGTTCGATGCCGGGGTCGGGGTCAGGAAAGCGATCTATAAACCCCACCAGCAGGCGGTCCCCGACCGGGTGGTAAAAGACGCGGAACACTGCATCGAATGCGGGCTCTGTTACGATGCCTGCGGGCCCCAGGCGATCCTGCACGAGGATACGGAAAAGGAGACCGTTATCGAGGCCTCAGCCATCATTATCGCTACCGGATATGAGGTCTTCGATGCCCGGAAAAAGAGCCCGCTCGGGTACCTGAAATTCCCCGATGTAGTCACGAGCCTCGAACTGGAACGGATGATCAACGCAAGCGGGCCAACCGGAGGAAAGATCGGTCGCCTGAGTGACGGAAAAGAGCCGGAGAGCGTCGTCTTTATCCAGTGCGTCGGTTCGCGTGACACATCGCTCTGCCGGCCCTGGTGTTCCTGTGTCTGCTGCATGCAGGCGATAAAGAACGCGATGCTCATCAAAGAAAAGTACCCGGCAATCGCGGTTACGATCTTCTACATGGACGTCCGTGCCTACGGCAAGGGATACGAGGAATACTACGAGCGGGCAAAGAATGTTGGCGTCCGGTTCATGAGGGGGATACCCTCCGATGTTCAGGCAGACAAAAACGGGACCGGCATGCAGTTCCGGGTAGAGAACACGGAGACCGGGGAAGTTGAGACCCTGCGCCCGGGCCTTGTGGTGCTCTCGGTCGGCATACAGCCAACGGACGCGACTGCGGCACTCGCGGGAAAACTTGGCCTCCCCATTGAAGAGACCGGATTCATCCGGTCGGTGCACGATGCATTGGACACAACAGGAACGATCCGGCCGGGGATCTTTGTTGCCGGTGCCGCGGTCTCGCCCAGAGACATCCCCGACAGCGTTGCCTCGGGAGGAGCAGCCGCGATGCGGGCATTCGCGGGGTCAAAGAATAAAAAGGGAGCCAAGGGCGCGATCCCGGTGAAGGATACGTTAACGCTCTGGTGGGACGAGTCGCTCTGCGGCATCCGGTACATCGACCAGACGCTGCTTCCCACCGAGTATGCCATCGCGGGGTGCACGAGCGTCGACCGGCTCATTGCGGCGATCCAGAGGCTGGAGATCCGGGGGGCCCCGGTACTCGGCGTTGCCGGGGGGTTCGGGGTCGCCCTTGCTGCATTTACCTGTACCGGACGATCGTTCGGGGAGTTTTCCCGTGCCGTGCAGCACGAAGCCGGGCGCATCCGGGAGAGCAGGCCGACCGCTGTCAACCTGAGCTGGGGGGTCGACCGGGTGCTTGCCCGGTTTCTGGTTGAAACCGATGTAACCTCTGCCAAAACTACCGCACTTGATGAGGCACGTGCAATCGCGGATGAGGATACCCGCTGCTGCCATGCCATAGGGGAGAACGGGGCAACCCTCCTCCCGGACCGGTGCACCGTGCTCACCCACTGTAACGCGGGTGCGCTCGCCTGCTCCTCGTGGGGGACGGCGCTTGGCGTGATCCGGTCGGCCGTGGAAGAGGGGAAAAAGGTCAGTGTGATAGCGTGCGAGACCCGCCCGCTCCTCCAGGGCGCCCGGCTCACTGCGTGGGAGCTCGCCCGCGACGGGATCGATGTCACGGTCATCACCGACTCCACGGCAGCGCACCTCATGCGCACCGGAAAAATCGACGCCGTGATCGTCGGCGCTGACCGGATCACCAGAGATGCCGTCTTCAACAAGATCGGCACCTACATGCACGCTGTCTGCGCCCGCCACCACAGCATCCCGTTCTATGTGGCAGCCCCGCTCTCCACATTCGATGCCACCCGGACAGAGCACGAGGTTACAATCGAGGAACGGGGGCGCGATGAGCTCGCGATCGTGGGAAACCGGATCCTGATCCCTGATGGTGTCCCGGTAGTGAACTACGCGTTCGATGCGACCCCCATGAAACTTGTCAGCGCAATCATCACCGAACAGGGTGTTGTCAGGCCGCCCTTTGATATCAACACACTCTTATCCCGCCCGGAACCCAAAAATAAACCGTAAACTGACATGACCCTCATGGATATCGATCTCAGCCAGTGGCACGCCCTGATGTATATCATCGGGGAAGTGACCGTTCTCTTCATCATCGGGGTACTCCTCGCATCGTTTGTCCTTGTCGTCATCTCCCTGTACTCAATAAAAAAAGGGCACCTGTATTTTCCCCGGCTCATCAAGGCAGGCCTCGTCTTTCTTGAAGGATTTATGAAGGCATTCTTCCGGCTCCTCGGCCTTGAGGACCGGGAGATGCTCACGTTCCTTATCAAGATCCATAATACGATGAACACGAGTGCATTCTCCCGGGTACCCATATCAGAGCGTGCGGCCTTTTTCCCCCAGTGCCTGAGATCGGCAAAGTGCCCGGCCCATCTCACCCCGGAAGGGCTCAAATGCGTGAACTGCGGGCAGTGTACCGTGGGCGAGGCCCGGATCCTCCTCGAAAAACTGGGATACCGGGTCTTCATCATCCCGGGGTCGTCGTTTATCAAAAGGATGGTCAAAAAATACCATCCCAAGGCGATCATCGGCGTCGGCTGCCTGACCGAGGTCAAGGAAGGGATCGATATGGCCGACAAGATTGGTCTCGTCGCGATGGGCGTGGTAACGTTAAAGGAAGGCTGCGTGGAGACGCTGGTCAGCTGGCAGGATGTATACGACGTGGCGACATTGGGGTTGGATCCGGCATCAGTTCCCGAGGACCTTCATGCTCTTGCCGGTTAATTTCCCGCTCTTTATCTTGCCGTGGACAATGATCGCATCGCTGCTGGTCACGTCCCCGACGCGGACATCGGGCCTGATGATGACTTTCCCCCCCGCCGCAACAGAATAAATTACGCAGTGATCGAGGAGGCTCACATCCCCGGCTGCCACGAGCGGCCCTTTTATCCGGGCATGGCTCCCGATGACCGCGCTCCCGCATTCAACATCGAGAGCAACGCTCGACTTCATGCCCAGTTCGAGTTTGCCGGTCACCACGAGCCGTCCCCAGAAATGGGTCCGTGCGGGCACGATAAAATCACCGTCAATCCGGACATTTCCTTCGTAATACGCCCCTTTTGGTGCATAATACGTGCTGCCTTTCTGGATGACGTTTGCCATGTGCGTATCAAAGTAGTTGAGGCACGACCTTGTGCATAAAGGTTGTTGTCACCCGGGCTTTGCACTTAAACCCCCATTTGCACCCAAAGTATGAAACTTGCACCTAAAGTATAGCCATCCAAAAATGATATGCACACCACATTTTCACTTTCACACTGCGCCACGTAACACACACCAACCCAAAGCGCTATATTCCCAAACAGCATACCAATTGATCACAAGGATTTGATCATATGGACAGGTACGGGGACGCCCCCATAATATATACACGAGTCGGGATTTGTGCAGATACAATTAGGGAAATCAGCGAGGGGTTCAACGCCGGTCTCACTCGTGATAAATTCATGGAGACAACAAAAATAAAGATCACAAGTGCCCGCGATAAATTGCGGGATATGGAACTCTATGGGTTTATTCAGCAGACAAAAAACGGAACCTATGTGTTAACGGATCGGGGAAAAGCGATCCTATCAGACGGCCCTCATCGATCTTCAGCTATAGAGGCTGCGGTAAACAGATCCCCGTTGTGGAAACAATTAATTGCCACCATCGGCAAAACCCCCGATAAGGCACTGTTCGATAAGACAGTAAGGTCAATCCCATCACTCATTAATATTGACACCGACTCCTTGGATAATCTCTGGTCAGCATATAATGCCGATATCCAATGTATTACAAAAAATCCGCCTTATTCCTCTAGGCAACCGTTTGTTCGCAAGCTCACGCTTCATATACCAAGTACGTTTACCGTGGAGCCTGCGCACACTGCCCCCACACAAAATACACAACCAGACAATAGTAGCCAACATGCATTAGGGAACGGGAATGAGGGAACTACGGCAGCACCTCTGCAAACACATGCGGTTGAAGAGCAAGCCCCCGACCCGGGAAAAGTCGAGTATAGGGGACATGTCGTGGTGGTTACTGATGATCTTACTGCAAAATTCGCAGAGAGTCTTGTAAAGAAGATGATAAAGGATCTCAAACGCAAGGGTGTTGAATTTGATGAATAAGCCCTATGTAGAAGAGGCGAGGTGGTCCCAAATGGACAAGTAATTAGTGGCGTGTGTCCCGAAGGTCGGGGTCCTCCTCTTGTAAAGCCGGACTGCGGGTTCGATTCCCACCACACGCCCCAAACCACTGTGGGCACGTAGCATAATGGACAGTGTACGAGACTGCTAATCTTGCTGGTGCGGGTTCGATCCCCGCCGTGCCCGTTAATTTTCTTCAGTAGAGCCCAGCGAACCTAGGCATCCATATGTATGTATAGACTCAGGGATCTTAAATCTTTCTATTGGCACATTATTTACCTTAATATTTACTTTTCAGGATGTTGTGGTTCAACAACAATTTTTCCGTTTTCAAGTACCCAGCGTATTTTACCACCTTCTTTCAATCCATATGAGGATACAATAAAAGCCGGTATTGTGGTTCGTAAAGATCCACCTTTGCTTGTTGCTCGGTTTAACATAGATTCATCTGCCTTTGAATTTCTGGGCATATTTACCATTCTGGTGCCTTTTTATTTATACTTTTTCTTACCTTTTAATTTACCATTTTATTTACCAATAAGTTTATGTAGTCTGACGGCATAAATATTATTGGTAAATAAAGAGGTAAATAAAATGGAGCAACTAACAACCACAAGGGAAGAAAGAGGAAAAGCAATCGTAGAAAAGAATGGGCAGATCAAGAAAGTAGACGACCACTCATATACCGTAAAATCCCAAACCGGCCACGGAGTCTACGAGGTAAAAGCTACCGATAAGGGAATGACCTGCACCTGCCCCGACTTCGTTAAGCGTGGTCTACCGTGTAAACACATACTGGCAACCCGCTTTTATCTTGAAGTACAGAGAGACACACCGAAAGGCACGGTTACTGAGAAGATGCACCTAACCTATGCTCAGGCATGGAGTGCGTACAACGCCGCGCAGACAGAAGAGATTAGGCTGTTTGACGCTCTGTTAAAGGACTTGGTAAAAGCCATTCCTGAACCAGAGCAGGCTATGGGAAGGCCGCGCCTGCCACTTAGCGAATCCCTTTTCTGTGCGATACAAAAAGTGTATTCGCAGTTGTCCAGCCGCAGAGCGCACACCTTGTTTCAAAACGCAGTAGATAAGCAACAGATTGACCACGCGCCGCACTTTAACGCGCCATCTAAACTCTTCAACGATGCTGAAATAACCCCGATACTTCATGAATTGGTTACATTGTCTGCGTTACCGGTTGCCGGACTTGAAACTGATTTTGCAATAGATTCTACTGGATTCAGGACAACAACATTTGGCGCATACTGTGGAATGAAGCACGGTCAGAAAAAAGAACACCGGTGGTTAAAGGCACACATGGCAACCGGTGTTAAGACCAACATCGTTACCGGTATAGAAATATCCACTACTAACGACAACGACTCACCACATTTTAAACCGCTCGTGGAAGATCTCTCAAAGAACTTTAACATTTGTGAAATTTCCGCCGACCGTGCGTATTCATCGCGTGACAATTTTGAAGCGGCAGGCGCTGTTGGCGGCGTTGCGTATATCCCATTCAAGAAACATGCTAGGTGCAAAACAAGGGGTTCTCCATTATGGAACAAGATGTATTACTTCTTCCAGTTGAACCGCGAGGAGTTCATGGAGCACTACCACAAGCGCAGTAATGTGGAATCCACCAATGCGGCGATAAAGCGGAAGTTCGGGGAAACTCTCAAGTCAAAAAATCAAATCGCGCAGATAAACGAATTATTGGCAAAGATCATCGCATATAATTTGACGGTCGTGATTCACGAAATGTTTGAAAACGGAATCGAACCTAGTTTCCTTCACAAATAATCCTTACTTGTTTTGCCTCTGTGCTCTGCTTTTTTCTCTATGACATGCTCTACAACTACAATGTCTAAATCCTTGTTTGGGTCCATGAGTCGGATCTGTTGGGAACTCTGATAGTGGTTTCCAAACATGGCAGGTTGAACAAACCTTACCATCAACACCTTCTTTGGTGATTATTACCATAGTGCAAGGATTTCATTCTTGCACCTAAAGTCTTGCGTCTGCACCTAAAGTCTGGTCAAAAGGTGACATTAAGTGCAAAGCCTGTCACCCGTGCGTTTGCCCCTCTTCATAAAAGAACGGCAGAGAGCGTAAAGACCACGAGGGACGCAAACATCCCGATCTTGAGAAGTGTTGTCGAGCCGGTCACTTTCAGGCTGCCGGGATCCGTGCTGCCAAGTGCCTTTACGGCCGCACCGATGATGATAACATCGACAAGGGCGATACCGGGGAGATACCACACACCCCACCAGGAATACGGAAACACGCTCGCGGTGACCGCTGCTGCAGCACAGATAAAGGCGAGAAGAGCGGTTTTTTGTACACCGATCCGGATGGGCAGGGTGTCCGCACCACCGGCCCGGTCCCCCTCGATGTCCTCCGCATCTTTCAGGAGTTCCCGGGCCAGCATCGCAAGGAAGGTGATGACAGCGATCGGGAGTACCTGGACAAGCAAGTGCCATCCGGCAAACGCCCCGCCAAAGAGGAAGATGCTTGCGGAAAGATACGCGACTGCTATATTCCCCAGGAGAGGCGTGCTTTTGAGCCGGGCCGCGTAAACGACGAGAAGAAGGG
The DNA here is from genome assembly GCA_963717525.1 of uncultured Methanoregulaceae archaeon. Taxonomy (GTDB): domain Archaea; phylum Halobacteriota; class Methanomicrobia; order Methanomicrobiales; family Methanospirillaceae; genus Methanoregula. The sequence goes on along the minus strand of OY970343.1, from coordinate 286,636 downwards.
CATTGAAGAGCGCGATACCAAGGCAGAGTGGTGTCGTGAACATGCAGGCCGCGAGGCCGAGGATGAACAGAATACCGGCCCAGACCAGTGCTGCGTTTCTGCTCATCGCACCTGAGGGGATGGGACGCTCCGGCCGGTTGATGGCGTCGATCTCCGCGTCAAAATAATCGTTGATCACGTTCCCGGCGGCGGTGATGAGGATGACAACGGCCATGAGCAGGAGGACACCGTTCACCAGCGTACCGGTGGCGATAAGGTATGCGACAATCGCCGCAAGCCCGGCTATGACCGAATTTGCCGGGCGGGTGATCCTGAAAAATCCTGCAAGGCCCATACGCAGGATCCGGTATCGGGCCGTTCTGATATTAACCTGCGTGCCACGGTGAGAGGGATTTTGCCGACACCAAAGAACCGGAAAAGAAAAAATCGGGTGAAATGGGTCAGGTGAAGTCTGCAGGATTCAGCGTCCACGTGGTTGAGAAACTGACCGGGGACTCGTTCCCGGAAGGTTCGGTGACAAAATCGACCCGGAGCGTTGCTCCCCTACGTAATGCTTGGTACGCCTGGTCGGAATCGATCGTGACGTAATCCCGCGGTGTCTCCGAGCCTCCCGGCATGATGGGATCTGTCTCTGCCCCGTACCCTCCATGAGAGACCCACGGGCCACCAAATGAAGCGCCATCAGCAGTCGTAATGGTGCTGAACCACCGCAGCTGGACCGGGGAGGTCCCGGTGTTTGTTGCCGTAACATAGACATCTATCCTATGGTTGCCGGAGGAGGACGAACTCGCCGTGATCTGGTACACTGAGGCATTGAAGGAGCACGTCCCGTTCACCAGCATGGCGATTGTGTCCTGGCCGGGTGGAACGTTACCGGTGCCGGAGGTATATGCAGAATCGTGGGTTCCCGAGGTTGGGGGGGTACTGGTTGTGCAGCCGGCAACAAAGATCAGGCTGATGATGCCAAGCATTGCGATCGTACAAAGAATACCCGTTTTCACAATTCGCCTCTTGTTGTGATACCGGATATTTCTGTTTTTTATTAAAAAAAAAGATTATGCCAATACAGCGGGGAGGGGAGGGAAGCGATCGAACAGGAAAATACTATCGCGTAGACGGGCGAGGGGGGATTTGAACCCCCGACCATTAGCTTAGGAGGCTAACGCTCTATCCGGACTAAGCCACTCGCCCACTGCTCATACCAATTGCAGGGGAATATGTATAAGTTTTACGCGCTTCAACATCTCTCCCGCAATGGACGTTATCGCGGCAACGGAAGGAACAACAACGTTTTTTGTCCCGGTCCAGGACAACCGGGAACAATTCCCGCCCGGCACGGCCCCGGTCTTTTTCAACCGGCGCATGGAGATCAACCGTGACGCCACGGTCCTCCTCCTCTCGGTACTCAAACCCTCCGATTACCTCGATTCCATGGGGGCAACCGGTGTCCGGGGACTCCGGGTGGCAAACGAGTGCGGGGTCCCGGTCACCATCAACGACAAGGACCCTGAGGCGATTCCTCTGATCCTGCAGAACGTCGCACGATCCGGGCTTCCGATCACTGTCACCTGCCGGGACGCATGCTCGCTGCTCTACGAGCAGTCCTTCGATGCGGTCGATATCGACCCGTTCGGGACTCCGGCGCCCTTTATCGATGCCGGTATCCGGGGGTGTCGCAGGTTCCTTCTCGTAACTGCAACGGATACTGCCCCGCTCTGCGGGGCGCACCTCCAGGCTGGTATCCGCCGGTACTTCGCACGCCCGGCGAACACCGGCTACCACGCCGAGGTGGGGCTCCGTATCCTCCTTGGTTTTGTTGTCAGGGAAACGATGAAATACGACCGGGGAATTGAACCGCTCTTCTGCTTTGCCCGGGAGCACTTTGTACGCCTTAACCTCATGCTCACCCGGGGTGCCCAGGCTGCAGACCGGACCATTGCCCGGATCGGGTTTGTGATGCAGTGCCCGTCCTGTGCCTACCGCGAGGAACAGCCCGGGATGGTACCTGCATCCGCCACCTGCCCGTACTGCGACGAACCGCTCCGCCCGATAGGACCGCTGTACCTGGGAAAACTTTTCTCCGATAAGATCCTGGTGCAGATGCAGGACCGGCTTGCCGGCACTGAACTCGGGACAAAAAAGGATCTCGCAAAACTCCTGGATACCTGCCGGGAAGAACTCCCCCTCTCCAGCCACTATGATTACCATCTCCTCGCCCGGTCGCTTGCCGTTTCGCCACCCCCGGTTGATACGGTGCTGGAGCGATTGCGTTCCGCGGGCTTTGGCGCAAGCCGGACCCACTTCTCCGGGACCGGGATAAAGACCGACGCCCCGCTCCAAGTGCTCCTTGGGATCATCCGGGATCCGTGGAAATCGCAGGAACGTGAACGATTACCGGAATAGAAAAGGATGGCCGGATCATAAACAGAAAGGCGGCCCGGAGTGTCTCTTGGCACACCATTCCGGGAATCGCTGTCCCTCCTTTGATGAAGAAATAAGTTAGTGTTCGATGATGATGGTGAGGATATCGCCATCGAGCAGCTTGTGCGACAGGCCCACCCGCTGGCCGCCGTGCTTCACGGACTTCCCCCAGATCCGGGCATACCGGAACCGGCGCACGAAGTCCCGGTGGAGCTTGGTACAGACCGTCTCGACCGTGCTCCCGATCCTGATGATCAGCGGCTCTTCGAGATCGGCGTCACCGCTCTGGGGCTTGAGGTAGATGCGCATGAACCCGAGGCAGTCGTAGATCGCATCCTTGAGTTCCTCCATGTGGTACCCGGAATGGGCGGAGATCATGAGGGGCGAAGTACCGTACCGGTCCTTGATGTCGTGCTCGATATCAAGATAGGTCTCCTTGTCAATGAGATCAACCTTGTTGACCGCGATGAACGCCGGCACGTAGACACGGTTTCCCTGAACCGCATCGATGAGGTCTTCCTGGGTCGCGTTGCCGCGGATCAGGATTTCGGCGTTCATCATCTTGCTCTCGGAGAGGATCGACCGCACGTCCTCGATATCGAGGTCGAGTGTCCCGACCGCCGAGAGACGGATACCGCCCACCGAGGTCTTCTTGATGGTGATATCGGGCTTTGGCACGTTGATCCGGATGCCCGCATCGTAGAGCTCCTTGATGAGGACGTTGACGTGTTTGCCGTTGAAAACGTCCACGAGGATGATGATGATGTCGGCGCTCCGCACGACGCCGATGACTTCCTTGCCGCGCCCCTTGCCCATAGCGGCGCCGGCGATAAGTCCCGGGATATCGAGCAGCTGGATCTTCGCACCCTTGTGTTCGAGGGCGCCGGGCACCACGGTGAGCGTGGTAAACGCATATGCGGCGACCGCACTCTCGGTACCGGTGAGCTTGTTGAGGAGCGTGGATTTACCCGTAGACGGGAAACCGACAAGAACGGCAGTCGCATCGCCGGACTTCTTGACCGAGTAGCCTTCCCCGCCCCCGCCGGACTTCATCGCACGGAAGACCGCTTCGTCGCGAAGTTTTGCCATCTTCGCCTTGATCCGCCCGATGTGCTTGGAGGTAGCCTTGTTGTACGGAGTCTTTGTCAGCTCTGCTTCCAGCTCGGCTATCTGCTCTTCAAGACTACCAGCCATTTCTTATATTAATCGATGCCCGTTCGGGATATACTTGTTTATGGGGAAGCACCGGCAGCCGAACAGCACCAATAACCGGGCACGGCCGGATAAAGAAAAGACTGGCTGTATCGCCCCTCTTTCCAAGTAAGTCTTCGTTTGCGTCTCTCCTGAAAAGGCGGGTGCAAGGCTGATAAACTTTAAGTAACTCCATCGCCCATGTTAGTGGGCAATTACGCTGCTATAGTGTAGACCGGCCAATCATGCGAGCCTCTCACGCTCGCGACAGGGGTTCGAATCCCCTTAGCAGCACTCCTAGACCGATGGTGTAATGCTCTATTTTGAAATCCTTCACTGATATAACAAAAATAGTCTATTTGTCAAGACCCAGTACTTCCGAAAGTAACTTCATGCGGTGCTCTTGAACTCAAATGTATTATAAAAAGTTTCAAACAAAAGGTTCTGATGATCGTATGACCGGTTTGGCAGCATGTGCGGCGAGCGCTAGACGTTCCATTCAAAAGGGTTTGCAGTACAATTGCAGAAGCACCAGCACAGAACTGGAATCCAGAATCTCTCAATCGATCTGAAGTTTTTCTGGGAGGAACGATTTCATCAGCTGCTCAATGTGGCCATATGTCTTCTTGTGATCAATATAGATCCTGAAGGAGCTATTGTTCTCGGCCGTGATATGCAGGTACCCGGAGAGCAGAACCGGTTTTTTCAGTTCGATTCTCGTTATTGCGTATTTCTCTGCCTCAAAGATCTTCAATTTCTCGAGATCATCGATAGATTTCTGGCGTATATCCCCGACTGACCCAAAGAGTTCTTCAATCATGAACGTGCTGAACTGGACCCCTTGACCAGTCTCGGGATTAAGGTCGGGGTTGCGGATGATAATTACTCGCTTATTGGTGGCATAAACGCCGTACCCCCCGGACGACGAGCCGATCGCCCCGGCGATTGCACCACCAACTCCTTCTCCGGAAACTTTAAGCGAAAGGCTCGATATACCCCCAAGGTACTCTTCCTTTCCTACTCCACCTTTTGGGGGTTCGCCTATAGTAACTGCCTCGATGGCTGCGATAAGCTTGCCGTTTGCATCGAAAACCGGGGAGCCCTTACCCCATAACAACATCGGTTTCCCCTTTATAACGACCTGTTCCATGTCACCGATATAGGTATCCCCAATTTTCTTGACGTCGGCACCAGAGGTCATGGACGGCCGGATAATATGGTCGATGAGCATCGGAACTGCTTTGCCATAAAAGGGGATGGCGTATGCACTGTTCCCTTTTCCAATCATCGCTGATGCAGGGATCCCCGTCAGCTCTTCGAGCCCGCGGTTCCATGCAATAATACATCCATTCTTGTCAACGGCAAAGACAGGCGTGTCGATGGACTGGATGCTCTCCACGAGTCCACTCCACTGGACTTTTTCTTCCTGTTTTGGTGCAGGAGCAGGTGCTGGTGGCGCCTTCGATACCTGCGCGACTTCTGCCATATGTTCCGGGCGGCCGATACGGACCAATCCCTCGGTGCTCCTGCCGGAGATCTGGTATTCCGCAATCTTGCCGCCGGTGAAAAGCGCGTGGTACTTCAACTGTAACAGAGCAGATTTTCCATCGAGTCCCACCATATGGTGTTCCATGAGGACATCGGGCTGTGAAGAGGAGAGCTTCTGCAGACCGAGGAGAACGCCTTTGCGTTCGCTCTCGGGAATAAAAGAAAAGAAATTACCTGCCGGCATATCGTTGAGAGATGATTTGAAGAAACTGAGACCTGCTTCGTTCGCGAAACGAAACGTGCCATCAGGAGCGACACGACAGATGATATCATTTACGCTTTCGATCATCGACTGGTAGAACCGGTCCTGTTCCGGCACTTGCCTTCCGGCGCTCCGCTCAGGGACGGTATTCCGTATGAAATCGACAAGCTTGGGAAAGTCCTCGGCTACATTTGCACCCTTCTGGAAATAATAGTCAGCGCCGGCATTTATCGAATCGATAGCAATGTGGGCTAGCCGTTTAGCAGTCATCATCACAAAGACCGTCTTGTAACCACGTGCCCGGATCTCCCGGAGCAGTGCGAGGCCATCCATTTCCGGCATGGCATAGTCCGAAACAATGGCATCAAAATGACTGGATTCGATGCTTCGCAGCGCTTCTGCTGCGTTAGACACTGAGACGATAGAAAACCCATCCTCCTGTCCAAGTTTTTGCGAGAAGGCGTCAAGGAAGAGAGGCTCGTCATCGACACATAATATGGATATCGTATCGGCTTGCGGCATGCGGTTTCTCTCTGAGTTCGATGTAATTTCTCTTTCGAGAGGTAAAATAGATTGCGAATTATATGTGAACTGTTTTGTTATACATCCTTCATGACACAAATAATCCAAATCTGATTTAGCTTTAAGTACCTGGAACGGCGTTCCATCATCACAAGATTCCTCTTCACCCAACTCTTCCGTTTAGCGATTCACCCCCTCCCTGCTCTGCAGGGAGTCACTCGGGCGCCTCGCCATGCCCTCGCTGGGCAGATTACCGGTGTCGTGATTCTCCGGTAATTGTCTCGTCGGGGGCGGCGGCTCTGCTCGCGTGGGGGTGTGAGGGCGACAGCCCCTACGATATCCCCATCACACAATTCTGAGCATACAGCCCGACCCCACAATTTCCGAAAAAGTCCGGGTCTGGTGCTGAGGATTCCAAAAAAAGATCGATACGGTTTAGCACCAAAACCGGCCAACCCACCAATAATAATCAAAAACACCGTCGGAGACCGGACGAACCCTGCGCCAGTACAGGAAAAAGTCCGGCCGGGCAGTGGAGGATTCCGGAAAATGTCTCACTCTGTTGCTGATAATTTTTAAAAATGTTCGGGTCACGTGCTGGGGATTCCGGAAAATGAGCGCCCCCTCCCATTAGCAGGATCGGCCACTCCCACCCTTGTTCTGGTAGAGAAACGAGACCTCCGGAGGGGTCATGCCCCGGTGCCTGCCGGGAGGTTTATGGATCCCGAATTGTTAACAACGGGCGACGCCCCGGTTGGTGGAAGGACTGCTGTGACATCCAGGACACCATAGGGTGTTGTTGTTGAAGTAGTCTTGACCAGCGTTCCATCCACGTAGATACTGACGGTCAGGTTATCGCCGGACCCATCGTTCTTTCTTACCGATGCAGTAATAAATCCGTCATTTTGAGGGATCTGGTAGAACTGGGTCCCGGTGTTCGGTTTCATCTGCAGGCTCCCGGAGAGCTGCTGCTGGGTGCTGGGCGTTCCCACGGATCCCGAGTAGTACTGGTCGTAGGTAATCTCCACCCAGACCCCGGATGCTGGTACCACCGGCACCGTGGGTGTCGGGACAGGGGTAACTGTCGGTAACGGGGTCGGTACGGGAGTCGGGGCAGGTGTCGGCGTCGGGGTCGCAAACGGCAGGATGCTGCCCGTACCCTGCATATCCTTCACGATCACCATCCCGCACGCCGCGATAACAAGAATCGCGACAATGGCTATCGTCAGGCCCCGGGAGCTCTTCCCTTCCGGTGCTGAAGGCACCGGTGGCTGGCGGAACCCTGCTGATCCTCCTGATGCACCATCAGCAGTCCCCGGTTCTTTTACAAGTCCAAGAACGATCCTCTTTGCTTTCCTCGCATTTTCGTAATACGGATTGATGGATAATGCCTTATTGATGGACTTGAGGGCATCCTGGTAGTCACCGGTCTGGATCAAAGAAAGCCCCCGGTTGTTCCACACTTCCGCCATGGTGGGATCGATGGCGATTGCCTTGTCAAATGCCGCTGTGGCACGACGGTAATCGCCTTTCTCGTACAGTGCCACACCCTCTTTGAACCAGGTCTGAGCATCATCCATGATGTTAAAAAACACTCATCGGATATACGGGTTCCTACACGGCATTACCGGTCTCCTTGGGCGGGGAGAACTGTGCGCTTCCCACAGGTATGCAGGATCGGCCCGGTTCCCTTCCCTCACGGCAATAGTTTCATAACCTCACAGTGAACAGTTCAAATCATGGATTATGACGAAACTGCGGTCTCGTTGAAGATCCCCACCGCGCTGGTCGATAAGCTGGATACCATTGCGAAGCTCAAGTACCTGAACCGCGAGGACGTGATCATTGACGCATGCGCCTATTATTGCCAGTTCTATGACATGAACAACGAGCGGTTGCCGGAAACGATGAGAAGCATCTTCTTCAACCTCGCGCAACATGATGAGGAATTCCGCACGTTGCTCCGGAAAGTTGTACAGGAGAGCGCTTCGGAAAACTCCAATTCTCATTAACCTCATTCACGCCCTCTTTTTCCGGGGTCGGGCGGCCTTTTTATCCCCATCCTTTTTAACCGGTGAGATTCTTGTCGGGTGGTTTTATCGACAACCAAAACGGGCATTTCCCGCCACGAACCCGGGAATACCCTGTCCAGCCAAAATGAAACGGAAGGCATCGGTATTTCCCCGGCCTGGATCCTTTTTTACACCGTATAATTGAAAGACACCGCCCGACCCCCCACCCCCGTTGCCGGTCTGATTTAATATCAGGATTCAAAGCCAGATGCGAGACTTCTTAACCGATACTGACCATCGGTTCATTGATCGGAATGTCCACACTCTCCCCAACGCGGCTTCTCTGGATCCTCGTCCTGTTCTGCATATTCATACCGGCCGTACAGGCAGTTGCTCCGCTCTGGACGATTCCCGCAAATCCGGGTGAGACGTTGTCCACAGTGGCGGTAGCGCACAACGGATCGATCATCATTGCCGGGGGGGACCAGTTGATCGCAATCTCTCCCTCAGGGCAGAAACTCTGGGCAGGCTGGGCTGGATCCCCTCTCGACATCAGCGGAGATGGAGGGTATATCATTGCGGCCCAGGGCCAGATCGTGCGCCTCATCTCCGGGCAGGGGGTCCTTCTCTGGCAGCAGTCGCTTGGCGATACCGTTACTGCGTTATCCATCTCGCCGGACGCGGGGATAATCGTAGCCGGCGGGGGAACGTACGTCCAGTCCTGGTATAATTCCGGTTCCGGCCTGGGGAAGAATACCACAGAGACCGTCCAGGACATTAAAATCTCCCCGGTAAAAGACCAGATCATTGTCTGCACCGTACAGGCATTGAGAAGCTTCAACCTGAGTTATGTCCCGAACTGGTACGACAACTCAATCAATCCCGCGGCGGTTGCGATATCCGGTGATGGCACCGGGATTGTAATCCCCAACGGTAACCACATACGGATGTACCACGGCAGCGGCACCCTCCTCTGGGACCGGGTATTTCCCGGCGGGAATATCATCTCCCTTGCGTACTCAGGGGACGGATCGACGATTGTTGCCGGGCGGGATGATTCCACCGTCATTGCCGTAGACCGGGACGGCAACCTCCTCTGGACAGGAAAGGCCGGGTACTGGGTAACAAGCGTAGGCATTTCCGATGACGGATCCACCATTGCGACAGGGAGTATCGATAACCAGATCCATATATACAACCGGCAGGGCACGCTGCTTGGAGAGGCAACAACCGAAAACCCGGTAAATCCCGGTCGGTAGCCGTGAGCGGGGACGGCTCTTTGGTTGTGGCGGTCGACAGTTCAAACGTGTACGGTTTTTCACGGGATCAGTTTACCGTGCCGGCCAACCAGTCCGCGGCAACTCAGGTCAGCGCAGAAGGAGGTGAGAATACCACCGTTCAGCCAGTACTGGAGAATACAACATTCGTCGCGACACTTACCACAGGGAGCGTACCAGCGTTTTCCGGGAATGAATCCGGCCCCGCCACCACACCGGCCCCGGAACCGGGATTTTCATGGATACCTGTCCTTGCCGCTCTTGCGATCCTGGTTCTTGCAAAAAAACGATGAAAATGATAAGACATTTTTTGCTCCCCGGCGAAATCAGTGCATTCCCCAGAACTGAACAATGGACAAGAACAGATCTTTTCTCATGAGCCCTTTTTCCGGCAGGGCCCGGCCAGAAAGACATGCCTGTGGTCACGACCCCGCTGGCAGGGATATCCTTAAACCCCTCCCTTGCGAACCGGAAACCGGTGAATACGAGATGGAGAAGGTAACCGTCGGCCCGATGCCGTACATGAGTGTCATGCCCACCGTTCTCGTGGGCGCAAACGTGAAGGGGAAAGCGAACTACATGACCGCTGCATGGGCCACGGTCGCCTGCATGTCGCCCCCGATGATCTGTGTTGCGATCAACAAGGTCAGGTACACCGCAAAAGGGATCGAGGAGAACAAGACATTCAGCCTGAATATTCCCTCCGCACGCCAGGTAGTCGAGACCGACCACTGCGGCCTTGTCTCCGGTTCGCAGGCAGACAAATCCGGGGTATTCCAGTCGTTCTATGGCAGGCTCAGGACCGCCCCCCTCGCGGAGGAATGCCCGGTCAACATCGAGTGCCGGCTGTTCAAGTCCATGGAGTGCGGGAGCCACATCCTGTATGTCGGGGAAATTGAGGAGATCCATGCCGATCCGTCCTGCCTGACCGACAAAAAACCAGACATTGCAAAAATTAACCCGCTCATTTACGCACAGGCCACCTATTTCGGCGTGGGTAAAGAGATTGAGAAGGCGTTCTCGGCCGGAAAGAAATACCACGGGAAGTAAGGCCGGGATTTTTCAGCCCCTTTTTCTTAATTAGCAGCAGGATCTTCTGCTGCCAGCAACACGTTTTTATGGATGGAAACTGTAAAAAATCACAGAAACAACCGTCAGGAAGATGACTCTTTGATGCTGGCAAACCATGCATACCTGTCCCTGGTGATTCCGCCGCATGAGCGGATCCTGCTTGCATTTGCCCTTCTCTGCATCGCCGCCGTGCTCGCCTATTTTCTGGTAAAAGCGCTGCTGTACTCTGCGGAGCACGAATCCGGCCAGTAACCCGGGACAGGTAAGCCGGCCTTTGAAGAAAAAGATTCAGGATATCCTAAAAAAAACCTAGGCCACGTAACTGCGGATCTTTTGCGCCAAGGCCATCTTTCTCCGGATCTCGCTCTCCTTTTCTTTCTGGATGTGGCCGATGATCTCGGAGATCGACCGGGAGAGGGCAAAGAGGTTCTGCGGCCTGCCGATCGCTTCTGTCTTGTCCTGCCCGGCTTTCTATCCAGCCCTGTGCCTGGAGATAGTGCATCGCGAGGCTCACCTCCGGCTGGCGGAGATCGGCCCCCCGCTCGATATCACGGGATGACGCTTCACGGGTGTTTGCAAGGAACACCAGCACTTTTGCCACGATTCTCGGAAGCCCTACGGTGATAAGGAGGTTCGTAAACTCCTCTTCCTTCTCGGTAAAATAAAGCACTTTCCTCCCCGGCATAATTTTTATACACCCATCATTCCATTATGTCACTTTTATTTTACATTCGCTATACGTATAAATATTGTGATGACACAAGAGCCTATCCACCAAGGGTATTTAAATTATATGGGAGATCCTGACAAGGACCTTGTCGCCCTGTTTTTTAATCTCCACGTTGATCTCCCGGTCTTTGAACGACACCTTGTGCACGCCGGATTTGCCGGATGCAATAATCCTCTGGAGTTTTGCCATATCCGCACGGGGCATCCGCCGAAAATCATCATCCACAAAAACAACTGTTGCCATGAGACACCCCGCGGGCAACCCGGATACCGGGCTTGCACGGAACAACTAATCATCTGCGGGCGCGGACATCAAACCTTCTGCAGGGATCGGGCATAAGGCATTTAACGCTCTTTTTTTTACCCGGTTTGTGGATTAAACGCGTATCTGCGCATTTTTATGAGGAAGCATTAAATATCGTATCCCTGCATATCCCTATGTGAAGTACTATGAGCAGGGAGAAGATCAAGGTCCCAGGCAATGTATATGAAGAGCTGGTCGCTCTTGAACGCGAGATCCATTTTACACTGGACACACAGGACACGGTAAAACGGGCGGAAGACCGGGGATATATGGCAGCCGCAAACTGGATCCGCCAGAACGAGAATGCATACAAGGTCGGTTTCTCATGGGGGTTTGAACCCGAAGCAGAGGAACCGCACAGCACGATCCGGGACGTCCCCGAACGGTCAGAACCGGCCCAGCGGCGGACGATTTCCCACCCGCCTCCCGTCCAGGCCAGCCGCCCCCAGTCCCAGCCGATCCGGTCCCCCCAGAGGAAATCTTCGTCCGGGAGCGGAACAGGCATTATTGCAGGGATTAAAAACTGGATCAATAAATACTTCTGATCACCAGTCTTTTTTTTACATGTTTCCGGCAGGTGAGCGAAAAAGGCTCATCGTGATCTTCCAAAAAATACATTTCACGACGGATGGTGAACCATGGCACGCGAACTCAGCGAAAAGGACATTGCAATCTTAAAAAAACTCGCTCCTGAATGCGGGGATCTCACCTGCGGCGGCTCAGGGCACCAGTTCCACGCGATCCTGCCGCCGGTCTCCAACCATTTTGCAGAAAGTGCCGAGGATTTTACCGGGCGGATCAGCCGGCTTTCCGATGAGGAACTGGCGTATATCACGGAAAAGATCCTGACCGGTGAAGAGGGGCTCGGTTGCCTCGAGACCGAGGACGCAGAAGCGCTTGTAAAACTCGTCCATGACAGGATCTCGCCGGAAATGGCAAAGAAAGTGATCGCCGCATACGAGTCCGGCGGAGAATGCGATCGCTGATCCGAAAAGACCGGAAACGGTCCCTGTCATGACTGAACTTACCTCCCTGATTGCGGCATTGGGCTCACCCACCATAAAGGTTCGGCGCGACGCCGCAGCCCGGCTCGGCCGATCCGGCAACCCGTCAGCGGTCATGCCGCTTGTTCTGGCTCTGGGTGACGCCCACCCGGCTGTCCGCCGGGAAGTGGCGCAGGCACTCGGGAGGCTGGACGACGACCGGGCCGTACCGGGACTCATCGCGGCGCTGGCCGACAAAGATCCCGGCGTCCGGGCAGGGGCGATTGTGGCGCTTGGGAGGCTGAAAGACCGCCGTGCGGTCCTGCCCCTTACCGGGTGTCTTGCCGACAAGGACGACCGGATCCGGGCCGGGGCGGCAGAGGTGCTGGGCAGGCTCGGCGACCACCGGGCAGTCGGTGCGCTCACCGGTGCAGCAGCAGATCCCTTTGAGACAGTCCGGGAGGCTGCAGCACGGGCCATCGACCGCATCCGGAAAAAGGGATAATAAGGGGCAGGAACTACACCGGCCTATTATTTTTTAATCCCGTATAGTCTACCTACTATACCTGTTCAGGTGTATATACCATGCCAGAAAATACCCCCGTTGCAAATGTACCGGCACACCAGCCCGGCCTTGAGTATATCATCAGGTTCTTCTCCCTGGTCCCGCTGGCGATGTACATCATCGTCGCTGCCATGCTCACGATCGTCGCGGTCTTCTCGGTCTACGATGCGGCCCAGCAGATTGGCACCATGATCATCACGCACGATTTTGCAGACGGTCTTGTTGGGGTGATCTACGCCCTGCTCCTCACCATCACCATCATCGTGCTCTTCGAGACGGTCACGGTCTATTTCCGGACCAAGCATGTTGAGGTGCGGGCACTTTTGATCGCCGGCCTCACCGGCATGGTGCGGCATATCCTTGTTTATAATGTGGCGACCACCGATGCGATCCAGATGTTTGCCACCGTGGCACTGCTCGCGGTCCTTATCGCCGGTATTGTTCTCGTGAAAAGCGAAGAAACCCCATCAATGGCATTCTGATATTTACCGCGCCTGCAGTACACCCCGTGATCGCTTCTGGAGCAAAGAGAATTTTATGGATACGCGATGAACTGAGGGATACGGAGGAGAATGGATGCCGGGTATCATCGAAGCCGACGACCTGACCAAGACCTTCAACGAGATAGTTGCAGTCAGCCATATCCGGTTTTCCGTGAAAAAAGGGGAGATCTTCGGTTTCCTCGGGCCAAACGGGGCAGGAAAAACCACCACCATGCGGATGATCGAATGTGTCTCCCCCCGCACATCAGGAACGTTACGGGTATTCGGCATGGATCCGGATATAAACCCTGCCGGGATCAAACAGCGGATCGGCGTTGTCCCGCAGGAGACCAACCTCGACCCGGACTTCACGTGTGCAGGAAACCTTCTCACCTATGCCCGGTACTTCGATATTCCAACGGCCGAGGCAGAAAGGCGGGTGGAGAATCTGCTCGTGTTTGTGGCGCTCACCGAGAAACGCAACACCGCCATCGACAAGCTCTCCGGGGGCATGAAACGCCGGCTCATCCTCGCCCGGGCGCTCATCAACAACCCGGACCTGCTCATCCTCGACGAGCCGACCATCGGCCTCGACCCGCAGGCACGTCACCTGATCTGGGACCGCCTCCGGCTTCTCCGGGCGCAGGGAAATACCATTGTCCTTACCACGCATTATCTCGACGAGGCTGCTCGGCTCTGCGACCGGCTGGTGATCATGGACCACGGGACGTTCCTTGTCGAGGGAAATCCGGCCGATCTTGTCCGGGACCATGTCGGAAACGAGATCATCGAGATGGATAACACGCCCGAGGTTACGGCCTGCCTTGCGGAACTGGGCGTACCTTACGAAAGCCTCGGCAACCAGGTACAGGTAGCGACGGATGCATCGCGGGAACTTGCAAAGACCCTGCTTGACCGGTGTAAAACAAGCAGGGTGAGCACCAGGCCGGCGACGCTTGAGGATGTCTTCCTGAAACTGACCGGAAGAACCCTGAGGGAGTAAGATGCCGTCCATCTTGTCTTTTCCTCGGATTACCCGTCGCGCCGGAAAGGTCTGGCAGCGCAACCTCGATGTCTTTTTCAAAACCTGGAAAGTGAACTTCTTCCCGCCGTTTATTGAGGCGCTTCTGTACCTGACTGCCATCGGCCTTGGGATCGGGACGTATGTCGGTGCTATCAACGGAGTGCCGTATATCGATTATATTGCCCCGGCCGTCCTTGCAATCTCGGTCATGAACTCCGCTTTCTTCGAGTGCACCTACGGATCTTACGTGCGGATGTACTACCAGAAGAGTTTCGATGCGATCATCGCGACACCGCTCTCGATAGAAGACGTGATCGCGGGAGAGCTCCTCTGGGGTGCCACCCGGAGCGTGATCTCGGTTACGATCATGCTCCCGGTGCTTGCGGTGTTCGGGGTCATCTCGCTCCCCTTCTCGCTTTTAGCCATCCCGCTCGCGTTCCTCGGCGGGCTCACGTTTGCCGGCCTTGCGATGTGCTTTACCGCAATCACCCCAAGCATCGACACGCTCAACTACCCGTCGTTCCTGCTCATCACGCCGATGATGCTCTTCTCGGGCACCTTCTTCCCCCTCAGCATTCTCCCGGCGATCCTCCAGTATGTCGCCCTCGCGATCTTCCCGCTCACCCACCTTGTGGCGCTCATGCGGATGGCCACTCTTCCATCCATCGGAGCGCTGCTCCCCCTGAATATCGCATGGATAATCATCGCCACGATCATCTTCTGCATCATCTCGATCAACCTGATGCGCCGCCGGCTGATTGTATAACCTTCCGGCGTCTTAAAACTCCAGGGGCTCTGTTTTGTTCACCGGGCGTCCGGAAACAGGACTGTTGTTACCAGAGGGGCGACCCGGCGAAGGCGGCAGGGGATGTCGTCGGTTGTTTTTGTGTCCATGGGATTACCTGCGCGAATGGGGCGGGTCACACGGGAAATAGTTGGAAAATCTGCTTGATATACCGCCGGTTTTTCCTTACATAGTTTTGATCGCCTGGGGTGCGGGAGAGCTGATGCCCCTGATCAAATAGCAAAAACAAAAAGGCTACTAACCGGCACGGCATACAGTAAAGGAATCCATGTATAGTCTGCGCCAGTTCGTTTTCTTCTTCCTGCTCTCCTGCACAGGACTGCTTTGGGCTGCGTACCTGCTCTTCGACAGCAGCTGGTTCCTGCCGGGGATCGCGATGATTGGCCTCATTCCAGCAATAAATGTAGTTGTGCTCATCCTCTGGCTGAGAAGTTAGATTTCTCTCCTGGTGATCCGGAGCACGAAAAGTTCCTCGTCCTCCACAACCTGCTGCCGTACCACCTCAGCCAGAAAACCGCGGCCGGCAAATATCTCCCTCACTTCTGAAAGCCCGGTGAGCGAGGAGACCAGAAGGAGGATCCTCCCCCCGGGGCAAGCACATCGCCGATAGATGCAGCACACCGCTCAATGACAATCCGACCGGTCGCGCCGCCGTCAAGCGCATATTCCAGCCAGTCATCGATCCGCTCGTCCGGCTGTGTGGGGAGGTACGGGGGGTTGAAGAGGATAAGATCAAACCTGCCCCGAAGGCCGGAGAAGAGATTGGTTCGCACTGCATCCAGTCCTTTCTCCCGTGCGCAGAATGTCGCATGAGGATTGATGTCGGTTACCACGACATCACAGTCCTGTACGAGTGCCGCGGCAACCCGACCGGAGCCGGTGCCGATCTCCAGCACCCGATCCCCGGGCCTTACTTCAGCCAGTACAACCTCAAGGAGCAGAAACGTGTCGGCCTCGGGTTGGTATACCTGCGCAGGATCATAGGGCATGACAGGAAGTGTAGGGCGGCGGGGGGAAAAAGGGATTGCCTCTGCCTGTTGTACCTGTACAAACCAATATGAGGGAACAGGGGAAAGGGAAGATCAGATGGACTGGGTCAAAGTAAAATGGCTGGTAGATCTCCTCATGGGGATCACCTTTGCGATCTGTTTTATCACCGGGCTTCTGAAATATACCGTACTGTTGCAGCTGACCGGGTTGGATACCGTGATCCTTCCCGAGGCATTGATCTCTAACCTCCATGACTGGTCCGGTATTCTCCTTGGGCTTTTCGTCTTCTTCCACCTGTTCCTGAACCGGCGGTGGATCATCTCAACAACAAGAAAGATCCTTGGCGGGAGCAGGAAAGAGCCCTGATCCCCCGCTTGGTAATCACAACACGCCATCAATGATCGAGGCGACGGCAAAAATTGCCCGGTTTAAGAAAAATTATCCCCGGATATGACCCCGGATCCGGTTTTTAAGTCATGATAACCTAGTAATCCCGATTTTTCTTTATGCTGCATTCTATAAACCTGCCGGCAATTTATAGAGGGAACCCCTGCCCGCGATGAGGTGGAGATCCATAGCGAAATACCGCACACAACACCCTGTAAAAACTGATAATATCCGTCAGACGCACATCGGTTGCCGTGTACCCATTCCCCCTTTTCATCGCAGGAGTGATCAGGATACCACGGGCAAACCGGGGGGGATCACCAAAAAGAGGTATAATGGTGTGCATTTGGGAGGACAGACCCCCAAAAAGACAGCGCTTACAAAGATTTACGTAAAATTCGCAATCGTCGCAAAATCCTCGAGGTACAGCTCTTCCGGCCGGCTCTGGAGAATTTCGCCCGGCAGTGCGTCAATAACGCGCTTTGCCCATCCGGGATCAAGAATACCCGATGATCCCCTGAGGCCGTTTCGCACCGTCTTTCTCCGGTGGGTAAAGAGCGCCCGCACCACGTCCGCGTACCGCTTTTTGTCACTGACCCCAAAGATCGGAGGGCGGGGGAAGATCTTCACCACCATCGAGTGCACCTGGGGCTTGGGCGAGAAGCAGGTGGGAGGCAGCGTGAAACACTGCTGCACGGCGGCATAGGTCTGCACCATGATCGAGAGCCGCCCGCAGTCTTTCGTGCCTGCCGGGGCTGCCATGCGCCGGGCAAACTCTTCCTGAAACATCAGCACGGCCACCGCGAAACCGATATCGAGGAGCCGGAAGGTGATCTTCGATGAGACCGAGTAGGGGAGGTTGGAGACTACCATCTCAAACGGCAGGAGGTCGCACCGGGTCGCATCCCCATGCGTGATCGTGAGCGTTCCTTTCTGGATCTCTTCAGAGAAAAGATCTGCCAGTCCTTCGCAGAGGATACCGTCAAGCTCCACCGCGTGGACAAGGGCACCCCGGTCGAGCAGGGCTCGGGTCAGGGCCCCGTTCCCCGGCCCAACCTCAAGTACCGTCTTTCCCTTCACGTCTTCAAGATCCGCGATCCGGTGTATTGCGTTCTTGTCGATAAGGAAGTGCTGGTCGTGACGGGCTTTCATTTCGTGGTGAAGAGGTGGTATTTGACGTCCTTTTCCTGCAGTTCTTCAAGGATCCGGGCCTGGATCATCTTCTCCGGGTGGGGGATCGACTTGATCCGTGTGGATATATCCGCGAAACTCTCGAACGGCTTTTTGTTCCGGGATTCCAGCACCTCCCACATCAGTTTCTTCCCGATACCGGGCAGCAGGTGCAGCATGTGGAGCTTGGGCGTGATCGAGATCGCCTTGTTAAAGAACGTGACAAAATCCTGTTCCCGCTCGGTCACGATCTGCTCGATCATGAACGGCAGTTCTCCCTTTGCGGTCGGGGTCAGCTCCTCGTAGCTGATCCGGCGCTTCACGCGTTCGATCCTGTCCCTCTCGGAGTCCCCGATATAGACCTTGTCGTGGAGATTGATGACCACGCCGGGTTTGGGGATCAGTTCAAGCAGCTTGAACTGTTCAAGCCCCATTGCCTGGACAACTGGTTCCCGCTTGAACTGGGGCCGGGGATCCTCGGCGTGCCCTTTCATGAGCACATCCAGTACGATCGCGTTGACCTCTTTTTTCTCGGCCTTCATGCAAAACACCTCAGAAGTGTGCCATGACCAGGTCGATGATGGAATCAATCTCTTCAGGAGCGAGCGTGAAACGCTCCTTTGCGAAGATCGCCCGAACTTCGTCCCGGCTCTTGGGCATGATATTTGCTATACGGTAGGCGATCTCCGGCTTCATCTTCTCGAGCTTGAGGAGTTTCTCCACCAGCTCTTTGGATTTTTCAGGCGTGGTCTTGGCAAGACTGATTGGCATGATCCATGCTGCGCCTGAACTCGTAGGACAACTCCTTTTCGGCAGCAATTCTCTCTGATTCCACGCCCATAAGAGCGGCGCGGAGTTCAGGGAGCGTAACCTTCTCTTCGCTAATAATACCCTTCACTTTCATGCCAATCACCTAGACAATTGAGTTTACTTTTGCGCTTTTAGATGTTGCGGTCGCGCAATGACCGTTTTTTCCGCATTGCCGTCGTGAATGGAGAGCATCCATGCCCGGCCCCTTTTTCCGATCACGGTGCCCGTGAGCCCGTGGAACCGGCGGTGCGGCATGCCTTTCTGGATGCTTGAGTTCACAACGATATGTACCTTCTCGCCGACCTCGAACTGCTGGATGACGGAGGTGACCGGCGGCAGCCCGCGCTGTCTCAATTCTTTCTTGAACTTATACCGTGTTTTCTTTCTTGGTCCATTGTGGTGTGCCATTGTTAATCTCCCTCCTGTGGTCCTTCTACCTGCACGACATCAAGGCTGGTGACGTGCGCCGATCGCTGCAGGATCTCGGCAAGACTCGGGATGGTCCTTCCCTGATCGCCTGATACGAGTTCCTTGATGTAGAGGCCGGCTTCGCCCAGGACTTCAAGGATGAACTTTCCATCCTGTTCCCCTACGAACTCGATATCGAGGACTTTACGCTCCCGGATCTTATCAGCTCTCCGGTGGGCGACCCGTACGGGCGTGCGCTGCTGTATTGTGACGCCCTTTAAGGTTTTCAGGGCATTTGCGAGTTCTCCCGCAGATAATTGCCCTTCAACCTCGACCAGGATCCTGTATTTTTTATGCGCTTTACTTGATTTAAGGGTTTCCACATCAGATCGGTCGCTCCAGTGCGAAAGGGCAACCGCAACCCTTCCATCTGCACTCCTGTTGATCTCTGCTTCGAGGGCGGCAAGGTCGATTGAACGCTTTTTCGGGGCAACGATCTCAAGGATGAACGGCCGGCCTGTTCCTACACAGCGGGCATCGATATCCTCCCTGCCAGCGCCGTGCAGCACCGCATCTTCCGCGTCGAATGCCTCAATAGCCGGCCTGCCGATCAGCTCTTCCACCGAGTCCAGGTACTGCTTGCCGGTATAGTTGCACTTTTCGCAGCCTGCTCCCTTGCAGGCCCGGCAGTTCCAGTGGGTCTGGGGGATACCACGCTCGAACTTCTGGTACCTCCCGTAGAAGAATACGGAGTTGACCTGGATGTCGACCATGCCGGATGCCGGGTCGAGCAGGGCGATGATATCTGGTTTTTTGAAGTCTACGGTCTTTCCCGTTAATGCCGATACCGCCTTTCCCACCTCGCGGTTCACCTCGGACTTGAACGGCTCGGGATCGCCAAGGGAGAGGTCGCTCCAGACCATCTCCTCGTTCTCTGCGATAAGCGGGGGGACCCGGCAGCCGACAAGGAAGGTCGAGTACTCGAACCCCTCCATCGCGGCTACCACTTTTTGTGCCCATTCCGGTACCGCGTCAAAGAAATTCCCGCAGACCCAGCAGATGCCGGAGAAGCGTTCGTACGGCTGGTTTGAGGCCAGCGCCCGTGCTATCCTGAGGCCCCGGCCCCGTTCATCGTCACCAAGACCGTGCGAGCGTTTGCCAAAGAACCGTCCCAGGCAGTGATCGCAGCAGTCTCCGTAGGCGAGGATCTTTTCGACCTGTTCGTTTATTTCCATCCGTTCTTCCTCCGATCGATCTCATTTGAGATGACCGTAATCGTATGATCTGCATGCAGGCAGACCGGCCCCACCGAATACCGGGGTGCATCTTTTACGAGCGCTTCCTCGGCATCGGAAAAGTTCTGGTGATCCGAGAGCAGGAATGCCTCCGGCACGGCCGGGACCATTCTGATATCGGTGCCCTTCTCGTCCAGCACGGCAAACGCGTGTTCCGTAAAGAGGCGTTCAAGGCCGCCATTCCTTACGTACACCCCGGGCGCAGCTTCGCGGAACTCGCTCCCGCAGGGAATGGAGAGCGCTTTTTTGACAAGCGCCCCGGCACTCCGTTCATCGGGGGAGAGCGAGCGAAGTTCGCCCCCCCGGAAGAGCACGGTCTTTGGTGCCTTAGGACCTCCGAGGAGGACAAGGTAACAGTCTGCGTCTCGGCGCAGGTCGTGGGAGAGGAAGAGCGATGCGTTCACGCACCGGCAGAGCACGTCCATACGTCCTGCCCCGGGGAGATCGTTCAAGGAAAAATCCCCGTCCGTGCGGGCAAGATGCCCGACTATGGCAAACGAGGTCATCTCACTGCATTCCGGAGAAGCGTTTCATCAGGCGCTGCATGTTGAATTTTCCGCCGCCGGCGCCCCGCAGACCCTTGAGGGTCTTGTGCATCATCTTGTAATATTTCAGAAGTTCCCTGACTTCTTCAGGGGTCCCGCCGGCCCCCGGGCGATCCGCTGCATCCGGGAACTGGAGATGATGCCGGGATCGTCGAGCTCCTGGGGCGTCATCGAGTCCATGAGGATCCGGTACCGCACCATCTTGGTGCTCGTCACATCGTAGACACCCTCGGGGAGCTGCATGTTCCCCATCGGGAGCATGTTCATGATCTGTTTCAAGGGGCCCATCTTGTTGAGGGCTTCGAGCTGCTTGTACATGTCGCGAAGGGTGAAGTGGCCCTTCATCATCGCTTCCATGTCAACCTCGTTTGACACCTGGGCTTCCTGGACTTTCTCGTAGAGGGCCTGCAGATCGCCCATCCCGAGGAGCCGGGAGATAAAGCCGTTTGCATCGAAGCGTTCGAGGTTCTCGATCGTCTCCCCTGCGCCGATAAAGACGATCCCGCTCTTGGTCTCGGCCACGGCAGAGAGTGCTCCCCCGCCTTTTGCCGTGCCGTCCATCTTGGTGATGATCACGCCGTCGATCCCGATCGCTTCATGGAACCGGCGTGCCTGCTCGCTCGCCTGCTGGCCGAGCGCGGCATCGATCACGAGCCAGCGGTGGGTGGCCTTCGTGATCGCGTTGAGGTCGATGATCTCCTGGATCAGGTCGGGCTCCAGCGCGTGGCGGCCCTGGGTATCAACGATGATGATCTCCTGGTCTTTGACGGCAACGAGGCCCTCTTTTACGATCTTCCGGGCATCGGTGGCTTTCGGGTCGCCGATGCAGGGCACATTGATCTTCGCACAGAGGGTAGCAAGCTGGTTGTAGGCACCGGGACGGAAGGTATCGGCGCAGATCACCCCGACTTTCATGCCCTTCTTCTGGAAGTAGCGGGCGATCTTTGCCGTGGTCGTTGTCTTGCCGCTTCCCTGGAGGCCGGCCATCAGGATGACCTGCGGCTCGAGTTTTACATCTGCCGAGGCATAGACAAGCCGGACCAGTTCCTGGTAGACGATGCGGAGGACGTGTTCGCGGACATTGGTGTTTTTCGGCACTTCCTCGTCAAGCGACCGGGAGCGGATCGCTTTTGAGAGTTCCATCACCAGCTTGACGTTCACATCAGCCGAGAGAAGCGCCCGCTGGAGGTTCTTGACGAGCTCGTCGACTGCTGCACGGTCGACTACGGCTTTCCCGGCGAGTTTCTTGAGGGCGTCCTTGAGGGCGTCAGAGAGACTGTCCATCATCAGGCAGCACCGCCGAGAAGTTCGTCGACGATTACCGTGGGTTCGAACGGAATAATATCCTCGTAGGCCTGCCCTGTGCCGAGAAAGAGCAGAGGTTTTCCGATGGTGTGGGCGATCGAGATCGCTGCCCCGCCCCGGGAGTCCATGTCGGCCTTGGTGAGCACGATGGCATCGGCCCCGACGGTCCGGTCAAACTCTGCTGCCCGGACTACCGCATCGTTTCCCGCCACTGCTTCGTCGACATAAACGATGAGGTCGGGCTTCATCACGCGCCGTATCTTGTCGAGCTGGCTCATGAGGTTTGCTTTGGTATGGAACCGGCCGGCGGTATCCGCAAGTACTACGTCGGTCTTATGGGCCTGTGCGTACTGCACGGTATCAAAGAGCACCGCCGACGGGTCGGCACCGGCTTTGTGCTCGATAATCTTGATGCCCAGCCGTTCTGCATGTACTCCTATCTGCTCGATGGCCCCGGCCCGGTAGGTGTCGCCGGCCCCGATCACGACCGAGAAACCCTGCTTCTTGAGGTATGCCCCGATCTTTGCGACTGTCGTGGTCTTGCCCGGTCCCGTTCACCCCGGTAAAGAGGATCTTGACCGGCCGCTCGTGGGTTTTGATATAGGCCGACAGGTCAAAGCCCGAGCCGAGCACCTTGAGCAGGGCAGACTTGAGAGCCCTGACAACAAGTGCGTCCACAGATTCCCCGATTTTGCGGTGTTTTCCCACGAGGCCGGTGCGGATGTCTGCGATAAGCGCATCGGCAACCGGCAGAGCAACGTCGCTTTCGAGCAATGTCATCTCCAGTTCCCCGAGGGCCTCGGAAACGTCCTTTTCAGAAACAACCAGTTCACGGTCGATGATGAGGATCTTTACCTTGTCGGCAAGTGTCGGGTTCTTTGCCGGACCTGCAGCCAGAGGGGTGTCACCGGTTTTTCCGGGGGCAGCCTGTTCAGCCGGCGCCACCGGCAGGGCTGCTTCCGCTGCTGCCCCGATGCTGGCGCCAAGCCGGTCGCGTGCAGCCTGCAGCCGTTCCCTGAGACCCGAAAACATATTTGAGGGTTCCTTCGCTTATTCTTCGTCGTGATCTTCGTGATCGTGGCGGCGGGGGGTTGGGCTTTCTGATGCAGATGCCTGCCGGTATCCCTGTTCGAGCCGTTTTGCGATCTCGTTCATCTGGGCGCGGAGTTTGTCTAACGCCTCGGCAACCTTCTTCTGCGAAGCTTCCATCTCGGTGATCCGGTCTTTCAGGTACTCGATCGCATCCGCGTTTGTCTTCTCCACGATGACATCGGAGCCGATATTGAGGAGGACTTTCTCCGGTTCGAGAATCTTCGCCCGGAGGCTTGCCCCTCCGCCGATCTGGAGGAGGACGGTGTCGTCATCCGTAGCAACAAGTGCCCCAAGCGCTTCGATCGCGGCAAACGCCTCCATGCGCCCGTTCTCCATAAGCTCGAGCTGGCCGGCAAAGACCTCGGCCTGCTGTCCGTATTCTTTTAAGTAGTACTGGAGCGTCTCGATTTCGCGCTGGTCCATGGGTTGTGCTGCTGCCAAGATTCCTGCCTCCCCTTCTGTTCTGCGGGTAACTGGGTCTTTCTGATATGTTTGTCTGCAGGGAGCATAAATACATCATTATAGGGCGCTTTTCCGGCGCCCCTCCTGAACAACTGCTTCCCCATCGTGAACCTGAACGGTACAGGGGCAATTCATGGCGACAAACCGCAATTCTCATCACTTATGGGCAGTAACATCCCTCCATGAGTGATCATGGTACAGGCGCCGCCCGGTCCGGCTTCTTCCTTCTTGTCTTCTCCATCTCGCTTGCCACGTTCATGTCCGGACTCGATGGCACGATCGTCAACATCGCCCTGCCAACCATCTCGGAAGCATTCCACGTATCATCGACCACCGTAAGCTGGGTCGCAACTGCCTATCTCCTCGTGATGGCCGGCTGCGTGCTGGTCTTTGGGAAAATATCCGATATTATCGGGTTCAAACGGATATTCCTGACCGGGTTTGTCATCTTCACCCTCGGCTCGCTCGCCTGCGGCATCCTGCCTGACATGTTCGATTCGCTCACCGTGCTGGTCGGCTCACGCATAATCCAGGCGGTCGGCGGCGCGATGATCTGCGCGATCGCGCCGGCCATGGTCACTGCCTACATCCCGATGGAGGAGAGGGGAAAGGCCATGGGGATCGTCATGACCCTTGCCGGCCTGGGGACGGCGCTCGGGCCGACTATCGGCGGTGTCCTGACCCAGTACCTCTCGTGGCACTGGATCTTTTTCATCAATGTGCCGGTGGGGATAGGGGCGGTTCTCCTTGGCGCACGGGTGATACCGGCATCTGTCACCACGGGATCACTCGCCGGGTTTGACCGGGCCGGCGCCATGCTCATCTTCTGCGGCCTTGCCTCCCTGCTCTTCGTCGTCTCAGAAGGGGAGACGATGGGCTGGACCTCTCCGGTCATCCTCGGCCTTGCCCTTCTCGCCCTGGTCACGCTGGGATGGTTTGTCTGGCACGAATGCCGGATAGCCGACCCGCTCCTCGACTTTTCACTCTTTAAAAACAGGAACTTCCTCGCCACCAACCTCCTGCTCTCGCTTGTCTTTTTCAGCTTTTCCGGGATCAATTATCTCCTGCCATTTTACCTGAAATATGTCAGCGCTTACGACACCTCCACCGCTGGCCTTATCCTGACCTCACTCTCCTTTGCAATGATGGGGGCAGGCATCCTCGCCGGCATCCTCTTCAACCGGGCCGGTCCCCGGCTGCTCTGCATCGCGGCCGGTGTCCTCCTTACCGGCGGCTATTTCTTCATCATGCAGCTCCATCCCGATACGCCGGTGCTGTATGTCGTCCTCTGCCTGGTGCTCATCGGCCTTGGTCTTGGCCTTGTCATCACCCCGGTATCGAACATGGTGATGAACTCGGTGTCAAAGGCGAAGCAGGGCATGATCTCGAGCCTTACCAGCCTCGAACGCTTCGTCCCCCTCACCCTCGGGATAGCGATGTTCAACCTGATCTTCCTGTGGGGGATTCTTACGATCGCCACAAACCACAACGTGACGCTGCAATCCCCGGTCGACCTGCAGATCAGGGTGGCCACGGCAGGCTTCGATCTCGCATTCCTTGGCTCGTTTGTGCTGGGTCTCATCATCCTTGTACTGGCATTCGTGGTACGGCCGGAGATCCACCCGGATTACCAGGATGGATCGGGCGGGAGCGGGCCGGGGATGATCTGAATAAGGATTCAAAAACGGTCATGAAGATGGGGGGCCGACTCCTTTACTTCCCATAAAGATGATGCCGCCGCCCCCGAAGGGCTCCCCGTCGGCGGATCAATTACCTGTCTTCACCCATGAAGGGTCATCTGGGAGCCATTTATAACCATACTCGCCAGCGCAAAACCCGACAGGCGTTTTGCGCGTAATCTCTCGTAGTGGGGGATGCCCACGCGGCGGGGGCGACAGCCCCCAAGAGCGTTCTCTGCTTGAGTGGCAGGGTTCGTTACCGACTTGGGTTTAAGCCCAAATACCCGAATCTCCCGGTGGATTCCACCGGATTTTCGGAGAAAGAAAAAGATTTAGTTGCTTTTTACCGGTGTAACACCGGAGATCTTGATGTAGCGTCTCTTGAGGTTGTGCTTGCTGCCGATGACCGCAAACGTGCGTTCCTCGGCCTGCTTCTCGTTGGGCGCCTCAATCACTTTCGTGTAGGGCATCCAGTCTTCGCCCATCAAAAAGGTTCCTTTCACTTCAAACTTCTGCTCTGCCATAACTCTCACTCCAGAAATCCAAATATGTCCTCGATCCTGCCAAGTTCAAACCCGCTCGTCGCGTTGCCGGCAATATATCCCGTGTCGTTCACGAGTAGGCCGGTACCGATAAGGCCGCTGCCCATGTTGATCGTGCCAGTACCGACCGGTACCTTTGCCACCGCTTCGATCTGCGCAATCTGCTGCGCGGTCGCATTCGGGTGCACAATCACGCCCTTGTTCGTGGCGACACCGGCCATTCCGATCGTCCGCACACCCCCAAGCGTGAGGTGGATTACCTCGACATCCAGGAATTCCCCGATCGCTGCGGCGATATCAACAGGAAGGTCCGGGTGCACCGCGGCAAACGTATCATTTACCATGATCACGTTTCCCGCCGCATTCATCGTCTCCCAAAGCAGCATGACCTTCCGGTGCTTTTCAAGCACCGCAATTTCGTCATCGGTCGCGAGGCCGGAGATGACGAGGCCCCGGCTGTTCCCTGCGACAAGCGACCCGATGATCGAGCTGCCCTGGATGGTCGTCGCAACCAGTTCCACGGTGAGCGCCTCTTTGAGCGCGTCCCGGAACTCCGGTGTGGCTTCCGGCGGGATAACCGCGATATCGCCTGCTACCCGGGCAAAAACCCCGATATTGGGGTCCCCGGCAAAGTTAGTCGTGCGTTCCATATGCTTACGATTCCGGGGCAAGTTCAGCCTGGACCTGCCCGTCTTCCATCTTCATGGCGCGGACACGGATCTTTGATGGCGGTTTCTCGGCCCCCCGGCTCCACACCTTCTCGTTGATGGTCTTGTCAAGCTTGACATCCTCGGTCTTCATGTGCTTCGCGAGGTATTTGCGGATATCCTTGATCGCGCCGTTCGCCCGCTTCCACCGGGGCATTCTGCGTGCATCCCGCAGGGGGATGATGTAGACATGTTCCTGCATCTGTTCTGCCATTGATCTCACACCTTCAACGTGCTTCTGCGCCAGTTACGTCTCTTCGGGTGCGAAACGACGGCTCTTTTCGTCCTGATCATGACCCACTGGGGCACGCGCCGGTTCTGGTCGCATGCCTTGGCGAGCCGGATCTTCCTTCCTTTGCTGAGCTTGCTCATGTTCTTCACCTAGTTGTTTGTGCACTTCTTTTTTCCCACGACAAGCGACTGCTCGTGGTGAGGGGGAAAGAGGGCAGCGGGATCAACTCCGCGGGCACGGATCGCCGCCCTGATCTCGGATTCGTAATCGCCGTTTTCGATCGTCCCGGTCTCCCCGTACTCTACGAGGAGGAGCCGGTCAACCAGCCGGTCGACTTCGGATCGCATGTAGCCGAGGAGCGGGCGCACGTACGTGCTCCCGGTCCTGCCGCAGATGCTCTGCACCTGCGCCCTGGTGAGCATCGGGACCCGGTCATCAAACCGGGTGCCGTCGCCAACGACCTTGTACTCACCGGCAAGGGTCCCGATGGCAGTCTGGTGGATGCGGTTGATCGCATCGTTGGGATACCCGCACGAAATTACCATCTCTGCCATCTCTTCTGCCATACCTTCGGGAAATACCCGTTTTCTCAAAGGAAACCCCAGCGCCTGTGCGGCATTCTCTATTGTCGGGATTAGGCGGGCGGGGTCGAACACAAAGGTGTTGAGTTCAACCTCGTAATACGTACCCAGCATGATCGCTGCAAGGGAACTATCCTTCCCGCCGCTGTAGAGCACTCCTGCTTTCATCACTTTCTGGTGATCGAGTAATCCCGTTTTGCCGGCGCAAGCTGCCGGAGCAGCTCTTTTAACTGTGCATCGGTGATCTTTTGCTGGAGGCGCCCGCTCTGGGCAAGCATCACCAGCTGCTGTTCCACGGCAGCTGCGAAGTCCGGTTTGGTGAGCTTGATGGTGTTCAGGCGTTCCCGGGCATCAGGCTCGAGGATCTGCATCAGTACCATCTGCATCTGCTGCTTGAGACGCTGCTGTTGTTCGAGTTCCTCCTGCTGCTGGCCTGCCTGCTGCTGGAGTTGTGCCATCCTTCTCTTCCGGATCTCACTCAGCTCGTCGTCTCCCATGGATCATCACCGCATTTATGCTTCAGGCTTCTTGCCTTCAGCTTTCTCTTTATGGCCTTCAGGCTTTTCAGCCTTCTTGCCTTCGCCCTTCTTTGCGGCAGGCTTCTTCTCGCCTTTTGCATCGTCGGACTTCTCGGCCTTTGCTGCCTTGTCGCCTTTGCCCTTCTTTGCCTCGGTCTTCTTGGGCTCTTCGGCAACCGGCTTTACCCTCTTCGGGACTGGTGCCGGCGGGTGGGCAAGGACCTCCTGTGCCATGTTGTCCAGGAACGCCATGCCGGGCAGGGGAAACCCTGCGGCCGGTCTTATCATGGATGACAAGGCCTGCAGCCTCAAGCTGCTGGAGGGCTTTTCGGAGAATCGAGCCGCTGCCCTTCCGGAAAGCATTCGGTTTTGAGCCGCGGTTCTTGTTCCCTCCATAGAAACTCCGCATCCTCTCGACGCCCAAGGGGCCGTCGACATAGACGCGTCTCAGCACTGCTGCTGCCCGGATAAACCACCAGTCGGGGTCTTCGGGAGGCATCTCCTTGTGTACCCCGGTCTTTGCAAAGGCAGCCCATACCGGCGGCTTGATCTCCTGCCGCTTCCTGAGCTCCTCGGCAACCTTCCTGATGAGGTGATCTGCCGGGACATCATATACGGTCGTCATGACTAGTCCTCACTGTTTTTAAAATTAAATAACAGTCTTATGTTATTGGTAAGCGAGGTTTTTATATATTTCGAGATACCGGCACCCGGTATCCCAATACAAAAAACGGCTTATTTTTTCTCTTTTTTCCCGCGTTGTGCAAGCACCATGGTCTTTCCCCGCACCCCGACGAGCGCGGCTCCAGCCGAGGCCGCCACCGATTCCGGGTCGACCTCCGTATTCTGGAGCCATTTTACCTTGATGACCGTGCGTTTCTTGAGATGGGCAACGATCTCTTCGATCGCGGCTTCCGTGCAGCCCTGTTTTCCTATCCAGACCGTCGGTTTGAGGTCCTGCATCGCGGGATCAGTCTTTGTGGTCATGGGATCTCTCCACCCGGTACCGGGTCGTTTTCCTGCATTCAAGGCAGGTGACTGCCACCCACCCGTGGTGCACCCGCACCCGCATGTTCGCTCCCGGCACCATGTACCGGTAGCAGTGGTGACAGAACCGGTGCCGGAATACGGGTTCGATCCTGACACGCTCGCGCATGGAGATCTTCCGGGCAAGGGCGACATACCGGTTGCTGTACCCGGGATGCTCGTGGTAGACTTTCTCCGCCTGGGAAAAGAGCACCGCAATACGCTCCCGTGCCAGGGGTTTTATGGAGGGGGGGCGTTTCTTATCCTTCATGGTCAACGCGTACCCTGCAGGTGTCATACTATCAGCGCCCGGGGTATTAAAGGGAAGGGGCGTAAGGGAGGCCCCCGGAAGTCCCGGTACCAGTCCTTACTGCCGGATCCGGACTTTTCTTCCTACTATAGTAAGCTGGTCCTCGCAGAAGAGCCGGACTGCCTCAGGGAGCGCGATATGCTCCTGGATGAGGATGCGCTGGGCGAGGGTGTCCTCGTCGTCGTCATCCATCACCCGGACGCAGCGCTGGAGGATGATGGGGCCACCGTCAAGACTCTCGTCTACGAAGTGAACGGTACACCCGGTGACCTTTACCCCGTGCAGGAGGGCCTGCCGCTGGGCGTGGAGGCCGGCGAAGCTGGGGAGGAGCGCCGGGTGGATGTTGATCATTTTCCTGGCATACTCCCGCACGATCGCCTGCCCGACAATACGCATGTAACCGGCAAGAACGATAAGATCGGGCCGGGCCTCCTGGAGTGCACAAAGGAGCGCCTGCTCGTAGGATTCGCGGGAGGCAGACGCTGCATAAACGACAACGATAACCGGGATGCCGGCAGCCTCCGCCCGCTCGATCGCGTACGCTTTCGGGTTGTCGGTGACCAGCGCCACGCAGGCGGCCGGGATCATACCTCTCTGCAGGGCTTCAATGACAGCCTGGAAGTTCGAACCCCGTCCCGATGCGACCACTACGATCCGTTTTGCCATGGTTCCTCTGTTAC
The DNA here is from genome assembly GCA_963717525.1 of uncultured Methanoregulaceae archaeon. Taxonomy (GTDB): domain Archaea; phylum Halobacteriota; class Methanomicrobia; order Methanomicrobiales; family Methanospirillaceae; genus Methanoregula. Next base: position 256,761 of record OY970343.1, on the reverse strand, counting down.
CGGGGTTCTCCCCCGCCACTCTCTGTTTCCGGGCGGACGATGCATTTGACCTTGACGATGCGCCGGCCGTGCATCTGCATGACCACAAGGGTGATCCTCCCCGCCTCGATCTCCACCTTCTCCCCGGGGTGCTGCGGGAGGTGGCCGAGCCGGTCGATCAAAAGGCCTCCGACCGTCTCGTACGATTCGTCCATGGGCAGCCGGAGACCGAGCTCATCGTTGATATCGTCGACCCACATCTGGGCGTCAAGCACAAACACCCCCTCCGCGATTTTCTGCACGTCGGGTTCCTCCCGGTCGTACTCGTCCCTGATGTCGCCGACAAGTTCTTCAAGGATGTCCTCAACCGTGACAATGCCGACAAAACTGCTGTACTCGTCGATGACGATCGCAATCTGCACCCGGTGGACCTGGAGCTCCTTTAAGAGGTCGTCGATCTTCTTCGTCTCCGGCACGAAGGTCGGGTCATACATGATCTCTCTTATAGAAATGTCTTTCCTCTTCGAGACCATCGCAGAAAAGACGTCTTTTACGTTAAGGACGCCGGTGATGTTATCGATCTGCCCGTGGTAGATCGGGATCCGGGAGAAGCCGGTCTCGTTGAAGATCCGGATCGCCTCACCGATCTCCGTGGTGTCCTCCATGAGGGTAACATCAACGCGGGGCGTCATGATCTCCCGTGCTGTCGTGTCCCCGAATTCAAGCACCGAGTACAGCATGTCTTTTTCATCCTGCTCGATGGTCCCCTCTTCCTTACCCACGTCAATCCATTCCTTGATCTCATCCTCCGTCACCGCGGGTTCGGCGGCATCCTTCCCGACACCGAGGGACGGGCTTACCCGCTCGACAACCCAGATGACCGGGGACAGGATGCGAGAGAGGAAGAGGATGATAGGGGCGATGGTCCGTGGGAAGGTATCCGGGGCACGGGTTGCGTAGATCTTCGGGCCGATCTCACCAAAGACCAGCAGGATGATCACCACGACCCCTGTGGCGATCCCGACACCGATGCTGCCAAAGGTGCTGATCGCAATCGCGGTGGCGATAGCGGCAGCGGCAATGTTGACGATCGTATTCCCGATGAGAATGGTAATCAGGAAGTGATCAGGATTTTCCTTTAACGTGGCAAGGGCTGCAGCGCCGGGCTTGTTGTCGTTTGCAAGCGTCCGCACCCTCGCCCGGGTGATCGAGATCAGGGCGACTTCCGAGCTGGAAAAAAACGCGGAGAGCAGGATGCAGATGATAAAGAGCAGAAGATAAAAAAAGTCCTCAATCATCCTCTTTCACGCCGTGCACAAGCACGCCAGCACCTTTGGTTCATAGTCGTTATCCAGAGCAGATATGGGGGATGAGATTTAATAAAACCAACGGACGGCGGCAGGCAGGGGTTAGTCCGGTTCCATGCATTTCCTCATAAACGAGAGATCTTGTGCAAGGATTGCGCACTTTTCCTCCGCCGGAAGCGGTTTTGGGAAATTGAGGTCATCGATCTCAAGCATCAGGGCGCCCCGGTAGTGGTGGTCACGGAGCGATTCAAGGATTCGGGCGATCACCTGGCTGTGGTCCAGCGGGAGATGGAGCCGGCCGTTACCGGCCCGGCTGAGGTGCACGTTCGCGAGCCGGTCCCCGCAGAGGTCGATATATTCCATCACGGTCCCTTCAGATGACGCAAGTGCATGGGAGGTGTCGAGCGTGAACCGGAGCCACGGTTCTGCATCGAGCACCTCCCTCATCCGCTCGGGTGTGCAGATGAGGGAATTGACGGCAGGTTCCATGTTCTCGATGGCAACGGTGACCGTATCCTTAAGGGCGGCCTCGCGGAGCGCTGCAATATAGTGGTCGAACCGGGCGCGATCCGCATCGCCCGGGGGGCGTTTTGCTGTTCGCCGGCCCGGGTGGACGGTGAGGACGCCGGCCCCGAGTGCCTGCGCCATTTCGAGCGACCGGACGGCATAAGCAACCGAGATTTCCGCGACATCAGGATTAATGGAACAGGGATTGAGGTCGAGAACCGGGGTATGGACGGAAAACGTGGAGATCTCCGGGTGTGCCCTCCGGCAGGCAATCACCTCCTCAGACGGGAGATCGCGTAGCCAGAAGTGCGGGGTTTCCAGCCAGTACTCGATCCCGTCAAGGCCCGCTTTTGAAATATTCGAGAAGATCTCCCCGGAGGTATATTCATGGAAGAACATGCTCGAAACACCATAGGCGGTCATGATAATACTAATTGATAAGCGCTTTATGCATAATATTTCCTTCATGGACTGGTTTTACCGCACCGAGCCTTCAGAAATGCAGGAACGGCCGGAAATGCCCGTGGTACCGGATAGTCCGCTCACGGTCCGGGAGATCAGTGGTATCATCGAACGCCTTCTTGATGACCGGCAGTTGCAGGACATCAGGGTACTGGGCGAAGTCACCAACTACAAGCACCACAGCCGGGGCCACCGGTATTTTTCCCTCTCTGAGAAAGGCGGCGGGAGCACGGCGGCGGTCATCAGGTGTGTCATGTGGCGGTCTGATGCGGACCGGCTTTCCTTTGCGCCGGAGGACGGCATGGAGGTCGTCGTCACCGGTTCGGTACGGGTGTACCCGCCGGCGGGAGCCTACCAGTTGCAGGTCAAAAAGATGACCCGGGGGGGCGCCGGGGAGAAGTACCTGCTTGTCGAGAGGTGGAAAAAGGATCTCGCTGCGGAGGGATGTTTTGCCGCGGAGCGCAAACGCCCGCTGCCGCCCTTTCCCGCACGGGTGGGCGTGGTCACCTCGGAGACCGGGGCGGTCATCCACGATATCCGTACCGTCATTGCCCGTCGTTTCCCGGTAGAGATCGTCATATCTCCCACCGCAGTCCAGGGCGAAGATGCGCACGTTAATATTGCGCGGGCGATCGAACGTGTAGCAGCGCACGTTGACGTGGTGATTATTGCCCGGGGTGGCGGGAGTTTCGAGGATCTCTTTTCCTTCAACCATCCCGATGTCGTGCGGGCAATTGTGGCCTGCCCGGTTCCGGTCGTCTCGGCCATCGGTCACGAGGTGGATGTAACACTCGCTGATCTTGCCGCCGATATGCGGGCGCCCACCCCCTCTGCGGCGGCCGAGCTGGTGGTACCTGACAGAAAAGATCTCCGGATCGCGCTTGCGGATCTCCGGTGCCAGCTGAGTGCAACCCTGCTTGCCCGCATATCAGGGGCCCTAAAAGAGGTCGCTGATCTCCGGGATCGTCTCCGCCCGCAGCGGTTCTGTCGCAGGATTGGAGAGAAAAGGCAGGCCACGGCAGATCTCTCTGACCGGCTCGAACGGGCGCTGGCGACCCGGATCGAACGCGACCGCCTCGTACTTGCGGAGATGAAGACGGCACTGGAAGGGAGAAGCCCGCGTGCGGTGCTCGCCCGGGGGTACTGCGTGGCGGAAAAAGAGGGTATCGTGGTGAGATCAGTGAATACCGTGAGAAAAGACGACCGGCTGGACCTGCGGTTTTACGATGGCAGGAGCCGGGTCGTGGCGGAGCGTGTGGAGCATGACGGAAACCTATGAAGAAAAGATCGAGCAGTTACGGCAGATCATTGCAAAGATCGAGGACGGCGGCACGAGTCTTGACGAGAGCATGAAGCTCTACGAACAGGGCGCAGTGCTCGTGAAGCAGTGCGAAACCCTGCTTGCCGACGCTGAAGAAAAGATTACGACGCTCAGCCGGGACGCGTAACGGTCAAGATGACGGTCATCTCGTCCCCGTTCCGGAGCCGGGCGATCAGTTCCCGCGGCAGCGTTGCGGCGACCTGGTTTGAGCAGATGCCGATAGTTCTCCCGCAGGTAAACGTGCTGCGCCGCCAGACCAGATCGGCCGGGTGATCGAGAGTCAGGTGTGCCGATCCGCGGGATCGCACCTCGATTTCGACCTCCCCGGTAGAAAGCCGCGTCACAAGGACCGCGTCATCGTGGGCAAGTATTTTTCTGAAGGCAGCAGAGAGGCCGGCGCAGCCCTTGTCGGCACCGATGCCGATGATACAGTTACCGTTGTGGGTGAGTTGCTCCCCGCGGGTCACCTCAAATGTCGTCTGGTGGGTACCAAGGACGTGGGGATGCCCCCGGCACCGGATAATTTCCTGCGCCTCCATGCTTTATCATGTGAGGGTTGCCAATCATATTCAATGTTTATCACCGTTTTGTGTCCCGAGTGCAGGGAAGAGACCGAGCACGAGGTTCTTTCTGAGTCCCGCGACCGCCTCGTCCGGTGTACCGCATGCGGTCACCACCACCGGATCCCTTGGGAGAAGGAACCTGAAATGCTGGTGATAAAGACGATTGTTTCCCGTGAAGGAACTTCCCTGACCGGTACCATAGAATTTGACCCTGAAGATGAATGTTTCCTTGACGATCATCTGGTCGCGGAATGCGGGGACGAGGCCTACGGTGTTGAAGTTACAGCGATCGAGTGTGGGGGAAAAAGGCTGCCGCGTGCGAAGGTCAGAGAGATTACTACTCTCTGGACGAGGACCATCGACCGTGTTGTCGTGAAGATCTCCGTCCATGATGGCAGGAAGACGATCCCGCTCTATAAGGAATGCGAGGGAGAGGATGAGTTTGTGGTCGGCGAGAAGTACGTGGTCGACGGGAAACGGTTCACCCTCTCCCATATCAAGCTGCGTGACGGCCCGCTGATGAGAAAAGAGGGCTGGAAGACGATCGCCCACCGGATCAAGCGTATCTACGGGTTCCGGTCATAGGTCTTTTTTATAGCTCTGCCAGATGCCCGGCATTGGTAATCGGGGCGGGTCGGAACGGGAAAACAACAAGAGTCACCACTTATCTGGTAATCTTTCCAAACCTTTACCGGTAAATACCTCAGCCCGGCAGTAATGAGGTCGGGGTACGACACCATTGCATCGGGAAAAAATCAAAAAAAGGGGATCAGCTCGATGCCTGGTTGATCGATACAACGGTAACGTCAACACTAGGATAGGAGAAATCGATGGTGATGCCATCCGGTGTCTTGTTAGACACTTCGCCGATCCTGACATAGGCTGGCTCAGTAGAGTTTGCCTGCGCCGCATTGGCGCTGCTGGAAACGCCAAGGGCGATGAGCTCGCCAATCTGGACCGATGAAAGGCTCATGTTACTGGCTGCCAGCTGGTCTGCTGACCAGAACTGGGTCATGGGTTTGGCTGTTGACAGGGAGATCGTTTTCTGGCTGTTGGCCTTAAGACCCACGATACCCGAGCTGATAGCATTGTATTCAGTGGAAAACAGGGCGAACTGGTTCTGGGTCGACCAGCCGGTTGACGAGGTATAGAACTGTACAGGGAATACCCCGGTGGCAAGGGACTGGTTTGCCGTGATCGTCAGTTGCTTGGAGTACAGGACCCCGGAGCCCTGGCTGGCGAGCTGCGTGTATAACTGCTGGTTTGAGGTCATAATCGGGGTTCCCTGCGCATCCCGCAGGGTGTAATCCACGACCGCCACATCACCGGGCTTGATCACGGCAAATGAGGTGATCCAGCTTGATCCCATCGCTGACAACACCATAACTGCAGCAAAAAATATACCGGCAACGACTGCAAGTACTTTTATCCATAACTTCTTCGATTTCTCTGCCTTTTTTTTTGTGCCCATTCCTAAAATCCTCCTTATTTAATCCATGTTGAACGGTCATAAACTATTCTGATACGATGAAGAACGGGGTTGAGCGGTCATACCGACCGGGAGGGGAGAAGCATGCAGGGCTGTCCCTGATGAAAAGGGGGGTAGACCTCCCCCCTCCCCTTCATAACCGCAGATGTGGGTCCAGGTTGTCAGATGTACATCTGATAATCAGATGTACAATTGATAGTCAAATGTACAACTAACTAACCCGGGCCAGTCTCCGACGGCCGGCCCGGGCGATGAAGGGGCTGGAGGGGGATGAAGGTGGGGGGTACACCCTTCCCTACTTTTTCCGGAAACCGGCAGCACCCGCCACCCCCTTTGCCCGTGCAGGTGGAGGTCACCCCCCCGCGTATGGATGGGCGGGACCGGTCCGGCCTTGAACGTGTAAGAAGAGATTAGCATGATCCTCAAACCACTGATTGAATCATATCAGGCAGAGGAAGTTCATTTATAATGGAGAATGGAGAATGAAAACGTGGTGAAACAGGATGAAATACAGGTACAAACGGCATGTAACAAACACCCTACTCTATGCAGTAATTATCACGGCCCTGATTGCAGTGATCAGACAATACACCAAACAGGGGGCACTTGTTTTTGCTGTGGCAAGTGTGGCCCTCCTCGTGGCTGACCGGTATGTAGAAAACAAGCACCTGAAGGAAGAGGAGGAAAAAGAGATAAAAGGGAGGTAAGGAGGTTATAGTGGCGGGACTTTTTTTCGTTTTCAGGAAGGCTCGATCCGTTGTAGTTATCCACGTTCTAGCCTGCTTTTGTGCGCCACGATCATGGGAAAAGAGCGCAAGGGCTCCCCTCAGGGCCCTCGCGAGGCACGGCGGGGCAAGGAAGGTGTCATTTGTAATTCAAACGATTGGCCCAATGTGGGGGGCGGAATGCTTCCGGCGCCCCGCAGTGAGCTCCATCGCAATCGAATAAACCCCTGCTACCCTCTTCTGCTTTTTTACCGATTCCTTTAAAGTCACGGGCGCCGGAAGCTGTACGGATGGACAAGAAAAAGGTCAAGGACTATATGACCTATGATGTTGTCAGCGTGGATCTCCATGGGACGGTGGAAGCGGTTATTGAGAAGATCCAGCAGACCAAACACGACGGCTTCCCGGTCCTTGACAAGGACGAGGTGGTCGGATACATCGCCGCCCGCGACCTTCTCTTTGTAAAGCCCGGGGAGACGATTGCCCAGGCCATGTCCGGCGAACTGATTGTTGCAGATCCCGAGATGGACATCACCGATGCCGCCCGGGTGATCTTCCGGAGCGGCATCCAGAAACTCCCGGTCGTGGACGAGAAAAACCACCTGCTCGGGATCATCTCCAATTCCGATGTGATCCGCTCGCAGATCGAGCACGTCTCCCCGGAGAAAGTTTTTAATTTCATGACGACGCTCAAAAAGCTCTACGGCGTCGACCCGGCGCTCAACCGGGGGATCGTCCCCATAAAGGACCTCCTTCCCACCCAGTCCAAGATCTACGAAGACGAACTCGAAGGCCGGATATACGAAATAAAGAAAGGGCTTGCCGAACCCATCATCGTGGTGCGCCGGCCGGGCCGGACGATCCTCGTGGACGGCCACCACCGTGCGGTTGCCGCAAAGAGGCTTGGCATCACGGCACTTGACGCGTATATTATTGAGATCAGCGATGATATCGAGTTAGGGATGGAGCGGACCGCAAATACGATGAACCTGAAAACTCTTGATGACGTGCAGGTGCTGGATTACGCCCGCCACCCGCTCGTGGCAATCACGCACCGGCTGGTAAAACGGCAATAAAAAGGTTACCTGTTTTTACGATCCCTCACACCGGAGATCGAATTTGTCGTTGAGTATATGCTCTTTTACGATGGTTCCCTCACTGATCACGACCTCGGGCCAGACCCGGGTCTTCGAATGGACCACCACGTTGTTCCGTAAAACAACCCGGGGGCCGATCACGGTATCGTTCTCGATGCTGCAGCCTTCACCTATATGGGTGTCGTTGTCGATAATGCTTCCCGAGATCGTGGTGCTTGCCCCGATGATTGCCCGGTTGTAGAGCGATGAGGAGAAGATCTTTGCGTTGTTCCGGATGATGCACCGTTCGCCGATGCTGGTGTAGGGGCCGATCAGCACGTTGTTCCCGATGGTCGTCCCCGGGCCGATCGCCACCGGCCCGATAACCCGGGTGTTTTTCCCCAGCGTGATCGAGTCGCCAAGCTGAACCGGGCCCTGCACCCGGGCGCCGTGCATGGTAAGGTCGCCGATGATATCGGTGATCGCGATGTCCTGCAATTTCCACCGCTCCGCCTGGCGAAGGGAGTGCGGGCTTCCCACATCGGTCCAGTTCCCGCTGGCCAGCCAGCCCTTGAGAGATTTTCCCTCTTCCATCAGGTGCGGGAAGAGATCCCGTGCAAAGTCAAACTTTTTTCCTGCCGGGATGTGATCGAAGATCTCCGGGTTGCAGACATACATCCCGGTACTGGCAAGATTGGAAAATATTTCGCCGGGTGCAGGCTTCTCCTTGAACCGCTTTATTTCATAGTTGATATCGATCTCGGCGATACCATATTCACCCGGGTCATCTATTGAGATGAGCCCGATGGTGATCATCGCCTTCTCCTTCTGGTGGGTGCGGTAGAAATCAAGGACGTTGAGGTCCGTCACATGATCGCCGCCGACAACAAGGAAATCCTGGCCGTCGAGATATTTCTTCGCGTTTCGTACGCTGCCTGCAGTGCCGAGCTTGGTCTTCTCGTGGACATAGGTGATGTCGACGCCAAACAACGAGCCGTCGCCAAGCGCCGCCTCTATATCCTTTCCCATGTACCCAAGGGTCATCACCACTTCGCGAAATCCCAGGTTGGAGAGATGTGAGACGAGGTGCTGGATAGAGGGGCGGTTGACAATCGGGATACAGGGCTTGGGACGTTCGAATGTGAGGGGGCGCAGGCGCGTTCCTTCGCCCCCGCACATGATACACACCTTCATGGTTCAAACGTTGGCGTTGAATTGTTTTAAGTATAGTGCCCGAGAAACTCTGAGTAAGGAGAGGATGCAGAATGGGATCTGACGCGTACCAGGAGCTTGAGGTAAAAGGTGGCACGGTGCAATGCTTACCGGACAAACGGGAACCGGTCGACCACTGCCGGTTCTGCATCCACTGCCGGGAATTCAGGGTAAAGGGCCAGTACGTGAAATCCCCGTCACTGGCTTACTGCGTGAAATGCCGGGTAACCGGCGAGGTGGATCTCTCTGCTGTACAGGCCGTCCGGTGTGCGGACCGACAGGGAGAGGGCTTCCATAGCATCACGAGCCTCATCGGGTGAAAAGGCGATCTGCTTTTTCGCCCCTGCCTGAATTGGCTCCGGTTATTCGTTCAGAATGGTTATGATCGCTTCCATGTCGACATGTTCCTCGAACAGGCACGCAAGCATGTCGTAGGGATCCGAACCTTCGGCAGGAATCGGGGTGTACGGCAGACCTTTTTTCCCGGACAAGTAGGCGAGCAGCGCATTTGCTGCGGCCGGATTGAGGAAGAGCCCATGCATGTAGGTACCAAAGACAAGGCCGTCAGCGTTTACCCGGCCGTCACCGGAGAATGCCTCGCGATCGAGACCCGGTTTCGTCACCCCCATGTGGATCTCGTCAGCCGGTCACCTCACCCATGGATGACAGGATCGGGGGCACCGGTGCTGCCCGGCGGCGAACCTGCGTGGTGTTCTTGGAGTACGAGGCGAACCGGGTGGTGCAGTCGAGCAGGCCAAGACCGGGATACACGCCGGCTTTGGACTCAAACCCCTCGTCCACGAGGGTCTTCCCGAGCATCTGGTACCCCCCGCAGATACCGATGACGGGAACCCCGTTTTCCTGTGCAGCCAGCAGTTCGCGGTCCATGCCGGCTGCTCTCAGCGCAGCAAGATCGTCGATCGTGTTCTTGGTGCCGGGAAGAATGATGCAGTCGTAGCCGGCAAGGGGCACCCCGCAGGGCACGTACTCCACCGATGCGTACTGTTCGAGGAGCTCGAAGTCCGTGAAATTGGATACATGGGGGAAACGGATCACCGCGATACGGACCGGGAGATCCCGGTGAACCTTGTCTGCGATCGAGAGGGAGTCTTCGCTGGGAAGAGGGATCGAGAAGTACGGCACAACGCCGAGCACCGGAATCCCGGTGAGATCCTCGATGATCCGGATTCCGCTTTCAAAGATGGCAGGATCGCCCCGGAATTTATTGATAATGATGCCCCGGACGAGTGGCCGGATCGGTTCCGGCAGCAGTTTCAGGGTACCATAGACCTGGGCAAATACACCCCCTCTCTCAATATCAGCCACGAGGATCAGGGGAATTTTGAGGGCCTCTGCAAGCAGCGTATTTGCGATATCACGGTCATACAGATTGACCTCGGCTGCTCCCCCGGCACCTTCGGCAACAACCTGGCCGTACTCCTGCATAAGCCGCCCAAACGCGGCCACCGCCTCTGATAGAAGGAAGGGCGTTTCTGCATAGTACTCCGCGATGGGGACGTCCTTATAGGGATGGCCGAAAAGCACCACCTGCGAGACGCAGTCACCTTTCGGCTTGAGCAGCACCGGGTTCATGTCGGTCGTAGGGGAGAGCCGGGCAGCCCAGGCCTGCATTGCCTGTGCTATCCCGATTTCGCCCCCATCTGCGGTCACAAACGAGTTCAGGCTCATGTTCTGGGACTTGAACGGTGCTACGCTTATTCCCCGGTGCACCAGGCACCGGCAGATCGCCGCCACCGTTATGCTTTTTCCCACATGCGACGAAGTCCCCACGACCATGAGCGGCATACTCATTCATTTGAATGCCCCCACATAAAACGGATACGTGCCGGAATATGCGATAAACGCCGTTTTACCGTCCGGACAATGCCAAGTAATAAATAACCAGAACTTAAAAATAGCTGTAATGATTGGTGGCATTTGCCCGACGTGTGGACTTCCCAAGGAACTTTGTATCTGTGAGGAGGTAGCAAAGGAACAGCAGAGGATCAATGTCAAAGTCAACAAACGCCGTTACGGAAAAGAGGTCACGGTTATAGAAGGCCTCGATCCGACGGATATTGACCTCGAAGATCTTTCAAAATTCATGAAAGGAAAACTTGCCTGTGGCGGAACGGTGAAAGGGAACTCGATCGAACTTCAGGGTAACCACCGCGACCGGGTAAAGGAACTCCTCTCCCTGAAAGGATACAGCACTGAAAATATATCCTGATTCCCTCCTTTTATTCTCTTTTTAGTCTTTTCGGATTACCTTGTTCCCCGGCACTGGCCTTCCTGTAGATACTCTACCGGAAAAAGTGAACGGTTCAGGCTTTTACTGGTGCAGCCAGCCGCATGGGAGAAGATAAAAAATAAAAAAATCAGATGAAGAAGCGGAAGACAACCCACGATATGATCAGCATAATTGCCGAATATTTGAGACCGGCAACAACCCGCCCTTCACCCATCTGGCCGGCGCAGAGCCCGGAAAAAAAGCCCTGGATCATCGCTGCATGGGTGAACAACCGTTTGTACGCCGGGAGATCGATGCGTCCCATGAACTTGCTGCTCGCTGCCGTCATCTGTGCCGCCGTGCCCGCGGTGGCCATGGTACTTAAAAAGGAACTCACGAGGACCGCGATAACAAACATAAAAACTGCCCACGAGACTATCACGATGATCACGTAGATAAACATGTTATTCCGGCGTTCCTGTGCAAGGTTGACCACCTCGAAAGTATCATTTGCTGCTGCACGGAGCACTTCGCTGATATCCCCACCGGCTTTACTGGCCTTAGCGATCAGATCGACACTCCGGTTGGCTAACGGTGTGCCCAAGCCCTTCCCGAACCGGTACATACCCTCCACGAAACCGACGCCCCACGACATCTCGTTGTCCAGTTTCCGTATATGGGGGGTCAGGGTACCATATTCTGCGCCAGCGACAAGGTGAACGGCGTTGGGCAGGGTCATACCGGAATCATTCATACCCGCCAGGTCACGGAAGAAGTTGGGGAGTGCGTTCTCGAGATTTTTTACTCGGGTCTGTTCCCTGAAATCGAGAACTGAAACGGGAATTATAGAGATAAGGATCGCCAGTATCGCAAAATCATCGATAACGGTTGAGTTAAAAAGCACCTGGATACCATACATCTTCACCATCGAGACAAATCCGCCGATAAAGACGATCAATGAGAGCGGGATGCAGACAATAAGGATATTTTCGGGTTTCTCTACCAGAACTTTGAGCGGGTGCTTTAAGAACCGTGCCATTCCTTCTTGGCTCTTCCGTTCAGCCTCCAGTTTCCCGGTGATATCATTCAGTTCTTTTTCAACCGAATCCAACTCGTTGCGGGGGAGTGGGGGGGGTTGTTCGCGGGGATCCTTCTCTTTTCCGATAATGCCCTTTAATCTGTCGTTAAATGCCATATCAGGTCTCCGGGGTCATGGAACTGATCATGATAATAAACATCATTGTGCCGAAGGGGATCATGAGATAGATGACGACATAGAGAAATATCGGCTTTGAATCTCCGCCAATGACGGACATGATCGACTGAAGGATGATCAAAAAAAGCGTGCCGGCCACCATCGCCGTCACGTACGATTCTGAGATCAGCGCAAGCGTATCCAGGAATAGTTTCTGGGTTTGGCGGTTCTCCAGAGCGTACTGGTTCGCCTTGGTACGGAAATAGTCCGTGAGGTTACCGCCACTGGAAATACTGGCCATCGCACCCTGTAAAAACTCCTTCATCCGATGGGAGGGAGTACTCGAAGAGACAATCCTGAGCGAATCAATAAGATCCCGCCCGAAGATGTCGATCTCCCGTGCGATATACCGTGCTTCCACGGAGCTCTCACCATAGATCGGGCTGTCCCCCAGCAGGCGGAAGATCTCTGCCGGGGTAATACCGGCGGTGGACATGGATGTAATATAGTTGATCGCATAGGGAAGGCTTGCATCGATATTCCGGCGCCGGTTTCCGGCTTCGACCGAGGGATACACAATAAAGATCGCATACGTTATCCCTCCGAATACCAGCAGGGAGAAGACGACGGCAAAAATGGTCCCCAGCAAAAGACCGTACTGGTTGAGGAAGAGCATCGTTGCCGGAACCTCCCCTTTGTAGTGAATAAGGTTGGGGATCTTTAAAAACCAGGTAACAAGACCCAATCCGAGCGCAGCGACCAGACCTACGATGATGGAGCTGACCACTGCCGTGGAGATATACACCTCAAACGGGGTTTTGAGCCGGGCAGAGATGAGGTCGTTCCGGAGCTGGGAGTACTGCTCACGCCTCGCCTTCATCCGCATGCCCAGAAGGTTGAAACAGAATCGTTCAAAGCTATTCATACAGGTCCTTCCTTACACGCTCGACAACCACTTCGGGTTCCCGGTAATACGAGATAAGGATCTTGGCAACATCCTTGTAATGCCGGATCTTCTTGAGGCGCATCCACTCAAGCACTTCCTGCCGGCGTTTGAGTTCTTCCCGCATCCGGTTTTCGTTCCAGCCCCGCGACTCCATGATATCTTCAAGGATATAGGACTTCCCCGAGTAAGTGATCTCATCGGTCGCCGACCGCCACTTGAAGACCTCGTTTGTGATCAGTTCGTTGGTCCGCGGGTCGATATCGAGGATCTCGACAATCTGTTTGTTCCGCCGGATCCGTTTTCCACCCATCCGGGCCTGTACCTGGATACAGACGATATCGAGTGCCGAGAGCATGTTCCGCGGAACATCCATAGGGGGGTTCTCGATACGGTGGACGACACTCGATACCGAATCCGCGTGGATCGTGGAGTACGTGACATGGCCGGTGCTCATCGCCTGGAAGAGCGTCTGGCATTCCTTGCCACGGACTTCCCCGACAATGATATACTCAGGCCGCTGCCGCATCGCGGCACGGAGGAGTTCGTACATGTTAATCTCCCCGCGTCCTGCCGTATCAAATGAGTCCCGCGTTACACTAGGGATCCAGTTGGGGTGGGGGAGCTTCACTTCACGGGTATCTTCGAGGCTGACAATCTTCGCCATCGGGGGGATGAAAAGGGAGATCGCGTTTAACGACGTGGTCTTACCGGATGCCGTTCCCCCGGCGAAGATTGCAGATTTCCCATTCTCGACCGCAAGCCAGATGTATGCAACCGAAAGGGGGGCAAACGTGTGCCACTCGATGAGATCGGTCGGGGTGATCGGTTCGTCCTTGAACTTACGGATGGTGAAGGTGGATCCATGGGCGGTCACTTCCTGCCCGAGGGTCATCTGGATACGGGAGCCATCGGTCATGGTGGCATCGAGGATAGGTTCGGCAATAGAGATGTACTTGCCGGCACGCTGGGCGAGTTTTGTGACAAACGAGTCGAGCTCCTCTGCATTGTGGTACATCAGAGTGGTCTTCATCGATTCGTAACTGGCATGGAAGGCAAAGAGAGGTGTGTTGACCCCGTCGCAGGAGATATCCTCGATGTACTTGTCATGCATGATCGCATCGATCAGGCCGTCCCCCAGGAAATCCTTATGCATATTATAGAGGATCTTCTCACGCTGGACCGGGTTGAGCTTTATCCCAAAATCGGCAAGGATATCATCGACAGAATGCCTGAGCTGAATCCGGGCTTCGTCCTTTGATATATCCTTGGTATTGATATCAAGCGTCTCAAAGAGGCGCTCTTTTAATTCTTTCAGCAGGTCTTTTTCAGGTTCTGATAGGACAGGTTCGATAACCTGATAGGTATATTCATGGGTAGCATGGTCATAGATGACCCGGACATAGGCAAAGGGTTCATTTACCGGGTACATCTCCATCACTTCGACACCGGGTTTTGAATCAAAGGAGAGATCTACCAAAGGTCCATGCAGTTTGGGATCATAGTCGACGGTTTCTGATCGTATGGCACTGAAAAGAGCGGCAAATCTGGACTTCTTTGCCGTACCCTGGTCTGGTTTTTCCTTTTCAAGGGTCAGCTCGGATTCGAAATCCTTGAATTCGGCGGTCGAAAATTCCCGCTTCCAGATATCAGCAAGTTCCGGGGGGAGGGTACCGGTGCCGGTGCTCCCGAAAGCATTTACCCTGCCATGAAGGTTAATCTCGTCAATCTGGAAGGTGGCTCCCTTGGGGAGGATCAGTCCCGAAAACTCGGAAATCTGGTCTGCGGAGATGATCCGCTCGTCCGTATCGCTCACCGCGATATCTTCAACAGGTAAGGGTTCGGTTCCTTTTTTTGCTGCCTTTTTTTTCTTGAAGAATTCAGAAGCCCGGTGTGCGTGGGGATCTTCTTCAACGATTTCAACTGTTTGTTCCTTAGGGGGTTCAGTTGCCGGAGGTACGGGTTTTTCTCCGGGAGGCGTGGAGGGCGCAGGGGCAGGTTCAGTCTGTCCCATGATCTTACCCAGCGCTACGCGTACATCATCGCTGCTCAGCGCAGGAGATTCCGGAACGGTTTTGATGGAGGAAGATCTTCAAGCAGGTCATCAAAGACTGTCGGGTTTTTCCCCTTGAAGGGGGGATTTACCGGGGGGAGCTGTATCCTTGGCGGGGGCAGGTTCCGGCTCAGCCCCAAAAGGTGTACCGATGTTATTCACGCCAAGTTTTTTTATAAGAGCGGAAAAATCACCAGCGCTTCCTGCATCAGATTCCTCCCCCCGGGCTTCTTTTCAGGGGGTGGTGCCACAACAGGCCCGGCCGATTCGTCTTCCGGTGCCTGTATACCCCGGATTTTTTTAAGAAGGGTGCTTATATCGTCATGGACTTCATCATCATCATGTGATTTCAATCTGAACATCCCCCTGTCTGGTGTTAACCGCTCCCGGTATTTTTATAAAAGATTCTTCTTATCTCGGACTATATGTATTCTCTGACACAATGCTGGAAAAACCTTCCCCTATAAACCGCACCGGGCCGGTCATGTTTCACGCCCCACTTCGTTCTGGATGCTCCTGATCAGGACCCGCATGAGACCGAGCTGGGCATCTGCACGGGTGATAATACAGAGAAAAAGGTCTCCGCAGGGAACGATAATAAATTTGTTCTCTGCTGTTTCGAGGATTATCTGGCCGGGCTGACCGAGGTTCATATCCTGGGCTATCCCGGTTCCGGCCCGAAGAAAATCCTCGGCCCTAGCTGCCACATGCTCAAAATCCGCTTCTCCCAGGGAGAGGACCGGAAATCCTTCATAGAATGCAGAAACTGCAACAACCCCCGGCTGACTCATGATCTTGCCAAGGGTTGATTCATTTACGATGCAGGAAGGAGACCTGGATGCACCGGGGCTCTTTGGAGGATAAGGAGCTGCGTCATGCACCGGCAAAGCATTCCCGATAAAGAGACTGTCCTGAGTGCACATGTCCAGCGCTTCTGCGTAATCCTCCTCATTGTACAGATCTCATGACAAAATTCTGCTGGTGCTCGCTCCTGTTACTCTCCGGGGTGGCCATGATACATCGTACCGCAGCGCCCCCCCGGTAAACACCGTCTTTGTCCTCGAAGTATGCAGCAACCAGTTCGCCGTTACGCATGAGGATAAATCCCTTTCCCCGGCCGGTATCAATCTCGATAGCACCCCGGAATGTCCTGAGGTGCTCAACCATATCCTCATTCTTCGGATCGAGAACGACACCCCCCTGTGTCCCTGCCGGCAGTTTCATAAAAATAGCCCGATAAATAATGGATCTAGAGAGCCGCGACGATTCTTTCCTTGTTCTTCTTTAATTCATAACGAATCCTGCCGATATTTGCTGTTGTATCTGCCACCAGCGCAATCAGTTCATCCGCAGACAGGGGGGCCAGAATAATAGGCCCTTTTTCCAGTTCAACAAGCATCTGGGAGAGCTCGCCTTTCCCCAAAGTATTCCCCATCGCTTCGGATGTTCCAAGGCCGGTTGAGGCCATAGCGCCAAGCGCCTCGATATCTACCTTGCCGGACACTGCGCTTTCGATCACGAACCCGTCTCTTCCTACCACCACTGCAGCAGATACCCCTTCAACTC
This sequence comes from uncultured Methanoregulaceae archaeon, assembly GCA_963717525.1. Lineage (GTDB taxonomy): Archaea > Halobacteriota > Methanomicrobia > Methanomicrobiales > Methanospirillaceae > Methanoregula. The sequence goes on along the minus strand of OY970343.1, from coordinate 240,133 downwards.
TCAGAAACTCCTCTAACAACGGCTTGAGCATCACCACAATCTCACCCATTTAATAATTGTGACTTTCTTGTCTTTTTTCTATTAATAGATTGGGGTATTTTTCCGGAGAATGTGCTGGTATAATCCACAAAAACAAAAAATAAAGCCATTAGAGCCCCGGCCCCACAAAGGCAGGGATGAGAGCACCCAAGAAAACTCCTATGAGCGAAAAGTCAGTGCAAACCTGACGCGTTGAAATAAAAAAGCCTGGCAAGAGACTGTCCTGCAAAAACAGCGGGCCGGGATTTCCCCGGAAAAATCGCGATCCGGGTGGGCAGACCTGTCGGCAGCAAAAAAAGAGCGGGATGTACATCCACGTGCCAGATATGAGGTGACCTCTTCTTTCCGGTCCCGAAAAATATTTCCCCGGATTTTTTTTAGCAGAAAATGGTAAGACCAGTTCACACCGTTTTCAGGCAGGGTCCTCTCCGCCAATAACGATGTCGATAGCGAAGAGTTTCAACAGGACCATGTAGTGCCCAGGTAAAAAGGCCGGTTACTGACAGGGGCTGGTATTTGTACCTCTGGTTACAGGGGGAATAACAATTCCGGGTGCCAGAAAAGAAACTATATACTGGAATGCAATCATTAGAGAGATCATGCAACTGCCCCGCGGTACATTCCGCGAGATCCAGAAGAACCAGAAGGCCGGAGACCTCCTCGCTGAACTTGAGCGGAGCCGTTTCTCCGGGATCTGCAGCATTTCATGCCGGGAGGGCATCTGCACACTTGTGCTGAAATCTGGAAAGTGTATTCTTGCAGAGTACACCACGTCCAAGGGTGATGCCGCACTCGAAAGCCTCCTTATGTCCAATGCGGGCGAGGCCATTGATGCTGCGCTCTCGACCCTGGATGAGGCTCAGATTCAGTTATCATTGGAATTCAACAAGTCCGAGAAGGTCATAAAAGCCCCCCGCGAACCTCCCCCCCCCAGAAAGCGGTACATCCCCCGCCACCCACAGCTCCCCACGTAATGGCAAAAAAAACCAGCCCGTCACAGGGAGCAACCCCGGCCCCCCCAAGCGAAGAAGTATCAAAACTTGTGGCACGTTCACCGGAAAAGACCCCCCGGTCCCTCGCTGGCCCGAAAAATCCTGTCACCGTTCCCCCTCCATCATTCCGGGCAGATAAAAGACCGGGGCCAAAAGAACCGGAAGCTCCGGTAAAAGAGACCGGAAAAACAGATTTTGAGAATGATCTGGACACACTGAATTCAATGAACCTCGACCAGGTAACCGATAAGATCAGGGATGAATGCAAAACGATGGTAAAACATCTCCGCCTTGACCACCTGATGGACAAGGACTAAAAACCTGAAGGTGCCGGGAAGATGTCGATTCTCTTTGGTATCGATGATACAATTCTGCTCCTTGGCGTGGCTATTGCAGTCATTTTTTGCATTGCAGCCGCACTCGTCCTCATAAAATTACGGTCCGGGGCAAAGGGCCATCCCCGTAAAATTTCCCTCGACCCGTCCCGGACTCCCCTGAGAGTACAGAAAATCCCGTTAAACGCCCCGGACGGCTCTTTCGATCAGGATACGGTCTTTGTATCCGCTCCCCGGCCAAAGGAGATCGACTGTCTCAAGGGAAGTGCGGATCTCAGGGCGAGTCTTGCGGCTCTTGCGGAAAAATACTCACTGGACGAAATTACCCTTGCCACTTCCGATGGCCTGCTGCTCGCATCATCTCAAAAAACACCTTCCGCTGATGCGGTTGCACGATACGCCGGGATGTATGCGGAAAATGTGCAGCCTCGACCCCCAGGAGTCATGCTGTTTGGCTTTGAGCACAAGGGATCCTTTCTGGTGGGAATAGCTAAGACAAAGGATCTTCTCGTGCAGGAACCCGATCCTGATATGGTACGAGAGACAAAAGATATTTTAAACTGGTGGATATAACACGAATATGAAACACATAAATAAAATATTCCACAATACGTATAATTGCAGAGGATAATAATAAGCAGGACGACAACAGGTGTTTGATGGTTAAGGTATACACAATTGCATCCGGAAAAGGAGGTACAGGTAAAACCACCGTTTCTGTCAATCTCGGAACGATGCTTGCCAAACTGGGAAAGGAAACCTACCTTATGGATGCCGATATCGGCATGGCAAATGTCGGCCTGATTCTGGGATTGCAGGATGCACCGGTAACCCTGCACGAAATTCTTGCCGGAAAAAATAATATCGAGGATGGGATCTACCCGGGACCGGGCGGACTCAAGGTCATCCCGAGCGGCATCTCTCTCCAGGGCTTCCAGCAGGCAGATCCGGACAAGATCCGGGACGTTCTCTCTGAAATTGTAAAAAGGTGCGAATTCCTTTTGATCGATGCACCTGCCGGGATCAGCAAGGATGGTGTCGTACCGCTTGCCGTGGCCGACGAAGTTATCCTCGTGGTCAATCCCGAATTGTCGTCTATTGTCGATGCACTCAAGACGAAGATCCTGACAGAAGTTGTCGGAGGACATGTCCTTGGATCCATCATCAACCGTGTCGACCAGGACAAGAGCGACGTCATCTCCCGTAAGATGGAAAAAGTACTCGGGGTAAAAGTTCTTGGAATTATCCCGGAGGATACTAACGTGAGAAGAGCCGCAGCCGCGCGTTCTCCCATTGTAGTTACCTACCCGGATTCACCCGCATCAAAGGCAATCCACCGGATTGCGTCAGATCTCATTGGCGTGGCGTATAAGGAGGACACCCCGGCCAAGGTGCCCCGTGAAGGCTTTATCGACCGGTTCTCAAAGGCACTCTTCAAAAAGAAATCAGATAAAAAATAACTATCCTTTTTATAATTTTTATTTCAGGATGAGAAAACGGGGATTGTATCAGACCTTTTCTGCCATCTTGATCTCGGTCAGGGTCTTTTCACGAATCTGAACTGACACACCGATCATGTCGTTCTTGTCGTCTTTCACCGGGCGTGCCGTGAGAGCGACGAACCGTTTCTTGTTCGCGAGCGACACAACGACCGTATTGAGATCATAACTGACTGCAATTCTGTCACGGAGTACATCTAGTGCCGGGTCGTTGATCCGTTCCCCGGTCTGCTTGTTTACGAGGATTAGCACCTTCCGGAGAGGTTGTGCCAGCGCATCCTTCTCCAGGACATCCAGCAGCCTGCAGGAATACGGGTTTAAGAAAATGATACGGCCTTTGATGTCTGTTATGATCACCGATTCGAGGGCAGCCATGATCTTCTTCATATCCCACAGGGCGGCCTTGTCAAAATACCGTTTGCGCATGCTGTGGTTGTATAAGGCGATCTCGATGTTTGATACGATCTCGTTTGAGGTAAAAGGCTTGAGAATGAATCCGTACGGTTCTGCAGCCTTTGCCCGGGCGAGTATTGAATCGTCGCACTGGCCGGTCAGAAAGATCACCGGGATGCGAAAGATAGAGTAAACGTATTGCGCTGCGGTAATGCCATCCAGCGTGCCGGCAAGACTGATATCCATGAGGACAAGATCCGGCTGATATTCTGCAGCCTTCATAATGGCATCTTCGCCAGTCGTAACCTTGCCGGCAACGGCATATCCTTTCTTTTCAAGGATCACGCCAATGAGGTTGGAGATGATCTCATCATCTTCCACAATCAGGATCTGGACTGGCGAGGCCATGGCTTTCACCGGGATGAATATTCCGTTTTAACAATACGAGATAAGAGTATTTAAAGATAGATTTTTCTTTTTTATAAAAATCTTTCGCGGCTCCTGTTTGTCACCCGGTGCATCTCTCCCAATGAGAAAAAGAGTCAAAAAAATCTGTCTCTCCCATCCCCGGGCAGGAAGACTGCAACAAGGGGCGGGAAAAACAGGGAGCAGGCCGGTGTAGGCCGCACATGAGCTGCCTCCGCGGTTTATTCAGCCTTGTTGGTAACCGTAAAGACGCAGAACTCGTCTCCCTTCGAACGGCATTTGATTTCACGGCACTGTACCTTGATCCCAAACGATCCCTCGATAATCCCGGCGAGGAGACCGGCCGTACAGTAGCAGACATTCTTTCCGGTATTCCCGAACGCCTCGGATTCAACCGTATGTTCCAGAGTAATGGTCTTTTCCTTCTTCGCCTCGTTCCATTCGCTCTTGACCAGGTGGAACCAGCCCATCTGGGAATAAAAGGTAAACGCCATATCAGAGAGCGTGTTTGGCTGGGTGACACCCATCTTCTTGTAGTGTTCGACGTTCTCCTTACCCATATCCATGTAGGCCCGGTAGTTCACCCCGCCCGCCGGCATTTCGCCCATCGTCTTTTTAAGGGAGTTCATCATCGACGTGAAGACAAACCTCGGCATCATAACCACCGGGTCATCGATCAGCTTGATCGTCCCCTCCACAGGCCGGTGGTCGATAAATTCGGTAATTGCAGAATCGCCTTTGACCACGGCCTGTGCCTTGAACTTCCAGCTGGGGTCTACCTGGTCGACAACAAACTCGCAGCAGTCGTCGCCGTTTGCCACGCACTTGCGTTCAAGACAGTACCAGTTCTTACCGGTTACAGCCATCATTACCCCTTCGATCCATCCCATGTGAACTCCGCAGACCGGTATCTTCCAGTCTTTTAGGATCTCCGACTCGAAGGTATGTTTTGTGCGCAGGACAATCCTCTTCTCACTCTGCTCGATGAGTTCGAACGGGGCACCCCATCCCTGCTGGTGCTGGAGCTTGAAGACTAAAAGGAGGAAATCTGCAGGTGACAGTTCGATACCGAATTTTTTCAGGAGATTGTACAGGCCAAGGGATCCCAGGCCAACCGACCGGAACAGCTTACGTACTGCCTTCACAGCCAGTTTCTTGTTCAGGTGTCCCTCATACATCTCGTAGATGGCTTTTATCAGGTAATTGGGGTTGCTCGCCGTTTTCACCCCGAAAACCGAGTAGGAACCTGCCACTGTGTCAAGCTCGATATAAGGGGTGATGTCCTTCTCACCCTTGATGAGCGCCTCGAAGTCTTCTCGTCCGATCTTCATGAGCGATCAGTCTGCTATTATATAATTAAAGGATTTCGTCTTGGTTCCGGGCGGGAGTTCCGACGGTAAGTAAAAAAAAGATGAAACGCCACATCAGGTCCAGACGGTCATTAAAGATCCAGGATATGGGCCGTATGGGATTCGTCAAAGGTTATCGTAAAATGCGTCACGACCTGGGACCGGTCCTGAACAAGACAGGTATAGTCCCCGTACATCACCCGGAAACTGACCTCCCCGTTACCTGTGGTAACATCGCTGCCCACGATCTTGCCGTCTTTCCTGATAGATACACGCACGCCGTTCTGCGGGTTTTTTTCCCGGAGGACGGCCACGCTGACCACCCCGATCCCCTTGCTTTTTTTCCCTATTTCCGGCACCGAATAGGTAATATTTTTCCGGATATGCCCCTTTTCAAAGATCCGGCATCCCATGGCAAGGGCATCGATGATCTCCTGTTTCACATCGCAGAGGACATACTGCCTGCCCTCACGGATATATACGACCGCATTGTCGCCAAAAAGCGCTCCCTCGGTATCTATATAGATTGCCCCTTCAGGTTCACCGTTAAGGAAAGCAAGGTAAAACTGGCGGTTTTCCTCTTTTGCCACGGCAAGGGCATGCAGGTGACGGGATGATGCAAACATGAGCATATCGGCAAGGGTAAACGTGCCCAGGTACTTCGATCCCTTCAGGATATTGTCCAGAAGCTCCTGCAGATCCATGAAATAATCCTCGTTTGTACAATCCGGGGCGGGAACATGAGGCTTCTTCCCCGAATCGTTCTTAAATTACCCTCAATCATGTATTCACAACCGGTGTATTATATATTTGCAAAGGTATCTCCACGCGGATAACCGGACACCTGATCCCTCTCCGTCCCATGACCGGGAGATTTCCCGCCCCCCAATCCAGAACGCGCCCCTGTACAGGGGGTCATCGCCACGCATAAGTTGTAGGAGATATAACGGTAAACCTGCTTATGATATTTTACCCGATGGTGATCTCGGCCGTTGCCGTTCTTGTTACCCTTATCTATGCATCGTACCTGGATATCAGGGACCGGCGCGTTCCTTTCAGGACGTGGTACCCGATGCTCATTGTCGGGATCGCCGCGAGCATGGTATTCTTCTACCAGCAGACCGGAAATATCAGCCTCATTGTCGGTTATATCGCCCTGATAGCCAGTTTCCTGTATGCTGATTACCTCGACAACCACGAGGCCGGGACCCGTTCCGGCTCCCGTACCTGGCAGTCGTCCTTGCCCTCCCCGCCATATCCTGGTTTATTATACCGGCCATTTCCACGGGAAAACTGCCCGAGACCCAGCTCATACCATGGTACGTGATGTTCGCCGGATTAATCGGGTATGTCTCCTACCGGGAATTCACAAAACAGCCTGAACGCAGGCTCAAGGCAAAACAGGCGAAAAAAGACGCCCGGCGGGAATCGAATGTTGAAGAGGTGCTGAGCCGCTGGTATTTCGTGCTCGTGGTTATCATTCTCGCGATTGCGTCGTTCTATATGATTGGCAGCGGCGGCTGGGGTGGGTTCGGCATCTATATGGCATTTACTGCCATATTCTGTGGCGTCTTTTATATCTTCGGGCAGATGCACCTGTTCGGCGGTGCCGACGCGTGGGCACTCATCTTTATTGCCTTCTGCATACCAACATTTCCCATAATCCCTCTTCTTAGCACCCCTCCTTTAGGGGGATATTTCCTGTCGTTCTCAGTTCTGATCAATGCGTTGATCCTCAACCTGGTGGCGCCAGTGGGTATTTTCATCATCAATACAGTAAAGAAGAACCGTGCCCCGCTCCAGTACATGTTCTTCGGCTTCCCTGTGAAAGGAGACAACATTCAGCAGGCCTGGGGCTTTGTGATGGAAGATTTTGTCGAGGAGAAAAACGGCAACATCGGGCGGAAATTTATAGGGTTCTGGGATTCCCTGCGCCGGATGCGTTCCGATGAGGGCAGGGTGTATACCAAGGATCTCCGGGAACACCCCGAAGAGTTTGAAAAAGAGTTGGGGATCTACAAAAAAGCAGGAAACGTCTGGATCTCCTATGCAGTCCCGTTCATCCTCCCGATCACGGCGGGACTTATTACTGCCGTCCTTTTTGGCGACTTCCTGTTCACTATCATGAAATTCGTCACTGGAGGTGCATGACATGCTCTCCCTCAAGTACCCTGAAGGGGGACTGATCCCGGTGATCGTTCAGGACAAAAAGACACGGGACGTCCTCATGATGGCGTATGCAAACGAGGAGGCAGTTCACCTTACCACGGCCACAGGCTTTGCCCATTACTACAGCAGGAGCCGCAAAAAACTCTGGAAGAAAGGAGAGGAGAGCGGGCATTTCCAGAAGGTTCTTCGGATCCTTGTGGACTGTGACGAGGACTGCCTCATCTACGAGGTTGAGCAGACCGGTGCTGCCTGCCATACCGGGTACCGCAGCTGTTTTTTCCGGACCATCGACGGGACTATCATCAGCAATAAGGTCTTTGATCCGGAAAAAGTGTACGGAAAGACCGGGCACTGACATGCCGGCGCCGGTCGTTTTTTGAATTGATCTTCTGTATCGCAGGCCACCATGAGAGAATGTACATGAACCAGGATCCCAGACAGGCAGAATCCAACCGGGTGAAAGTCCAGACCGCTCACCTCTCGGTCATCTCCAACACCGGCCTTGTGATCCTGAAATTCGGTGTGGGTTTTGCTATCGGCTCGGTGAGCATCATCTCCGAGGCCATCCATTCTTCAATGGACCTGCTCGCGGCGGTCATCGCTTTTTTTTCGGTGAAAAAATCCGCTGAGCCTCCCGATGCCGGCCACTCGTTCGGGCACGGGAAATTCGAGGATGTTTCCGGTCTCGTCGAGGCCCTGCTCATCTTTGGTGCGGCGATCATCATTATTGCCGAAGCCCTGCTGCGGCTGCTTATCGGGCCGATACAGGAGTTTTCACCCGGGTTGCTCTCCTTTGGTATCGCGGTGATGGGCATATCCGTGCTCGCCAACTGGTATGTCTCCTCGCGCCTTATGAAGGTGGCAAAGGAAACCGAGTCCATCGCCCTCGAAAGTGACGCCTGGCACCTGCGGACGGATATCTACACCTCGCTGGGGGTTTTTGCCGGTTTGATCCTGATCCATATCACCGGCTATACTATTCTGGACCCGCTCATTGCCATCGGGGTCGGTCTCGTGATCCTGCATGCAGCCGCCGATCTCCTGAGGCGATCGTTTGCCGATATCATCGACCATTCCCTTCCCCCGCAGGATGAGGAAAGGATCAAGGCGATCATCTGCGCACATGCGGGCGAGTACCTACGGGTTCCACGGCTTCCGGTCGCGGCGGTCCGGCCCGGATATCTTTATCGAGTTCCACCTTGTTGTACCCGGGGAGATCTCGGTCACCCGGTCCCATGATCTCGCCGATCATCTCGAATCCGATCTGCTCGTGGAGTATCCCCGGGCAAAATTGACGATTCATATCGAACCCTGCCCTGAAGGGTGCAGCCAGTGCGATTCGTCCTGTACCTGCCCCAAAAAGGAGTAACCATCGCATTCACGATTGCCATGAGCCCGCAATGCGGTTTAAAGGTTTTAAAAAAAACCGGCGGCGGGGGATTATTTCCCGGAAGGCTTCCGGTGGAGTGACCGGTCTTCCTCGACGATATAGTTGATCACGTTCTCGCAAATATCCGCGGCGTACTCTCCAGACCTGCGGATGCTCTCCGAGATGTAGCTGATCGAGATTGCCGCCATCGTCTCCTGCCTGAACGCCATGTTGCTGATATCCCCGCAGATGTGCTCCAGCGCCGAGACCGACTCGATGGTCTTGTGGGCCTCACGGATATCGGCATTGAAAAACGAGATGATACTCTTGTCAAAGATCTGCATGGACAGGACGCTCGCTTTCTTTAACGCCGCCACGATCTTCGGGTCGAGGTCGGCATCCAGCACCGGCTGGGCATTCTCGGCAATCCGTACCGCGTGATCGCCAATCCGCTCGATGATCTTGCTGATCAGGTGGTAGTACATGGCCATACCGACCGAGACCTCCATCTTCCGGGAGAGGGAGGGGTTCTGCATGATCATATTGGTCTGGCGGGCGATCAGCCAGTTGAGCCGGTCCGAGTCCATATCCCGGTTGATCACGTCGGCGGCGAGGGTCTGGTTGTGCGTCTCGAGCGATGCGATGGCATCCTCGTGCATGTTCCTGACAATGACAAACATTCTCTTGATGGTGTTGTCAAACGGCATCTCGGCCGGGTTGAGAAGATCTTTTATCATGATGAGGGAGTCCGTCTCTTCGACGACTTCCTGCCCGATGGTCATCTGGGTGAAGTCCCGGACAACGGTCCGGACAAACGGCGGAAACCGCTGTTTAGAAATGATACGGATCGCGGTAAACCCGGTGATGTAAGTTCCGATCAGGATCCGGAAAAGAAATGAGGGATCCGTGATATGCCCGATGTCGATCTCCTTGACCCGCTGGATCGGATCATCGGTGGTTTTTTTCGTAACGAGCAGCGTACCGTCAGGCTGCGCAATCAACCCGACGGGATCGTTCTTCTTGATCCGCATCTCCTGGACCCAGTCTTTGGGCAGCGTGACAACAAATGATGACCCCCCGGTCATCTGTACCCGGCGTATTTCCATCTTAATTCCACCTCACGAATAGAGTGATATGATAAATATGCTTGACTCTATGTTAGTCTTGTTTGCATATATATCTGTATATTCTATGTCGAAAAATTGTATATGAACTCGGGATAATCTCATGGATGAACACCATGAAAGCCCAACAGAGTTCATATCTCCTGGTAACAGCATGCCTCTCGGCATTGATTATCGTATCGCTTCTTGTTGCCGGGTGTACCAGCAACGGATCAACAACCACGGTTCCTTCAACTACTTCCGCGACGGCAGCAGCAACCCAGGCCGGATCTGCCGCCCCAACAACTGCTGCCCAGACTGAGACCCTGACCCTGACCGGTTCGACCACGGTCCTGCCTATCGCACAGGCTGTTGCCGATGCCTATGAGCAGGCCCACCCTGAGGCAAACATCCAGGTCTCCGGCGGTGGATCGGGCGTGGGTATCCAGGCGATCATCAACCAGAAAGTGGATATCGGTATGAGTTCTGCCAGTGTCTCAGCAGCCCAGATGGCACAGGACAGCAACATGAATATCATCACGATTGCCCACGATGGCATTGCGATCATCGTCAACCCGGCAAACTCGATCCAATCGATCAACCTTGACCAGGTCAAGGCGATCTACAACGGGAGCATCACCTCGTGGTCATCCATCCCCGGGGCAGGAGTGGCAAACTCTAACAACCAGATCGTACTCGTTGGCCGTGACAGTTCCTCCGGTACCCGTACCTACTTTGATCAGTCCGTGATGCTGAACACAAACGACTCCATGTCCATGCACGAGGACAACTCAAACGGTGCAGTCCTCCAGGAAGTCGCCCAGACGCCCAATGCAATCGGGTACATCTCCATTGGTTACCTCGATAACACGGTGAAGGCACTCCCGATCCAGCTGGCAAACGGTACCCTGATTGCCCCGACTGTTGCAACCGTCAAGGACAAGACCTACCCGATTCACCGTGACCTCTATATGATCACGAACGGTCAGCCCACCGGTCTCACCGCGGATTACATCAATTTCCTCCTCAGCCCGTCCGGCCAACAGATTGTTGTAGCTCAAGGGTATGTCGCCCTGAACAGGCTGAAGGGGATTATCCCAAATCTCACTTTTTTACCTAAAGGGAGGCGATTACACCATTACACATCCTGAATGTTCTGCCGGGAAATCCCCGGGTAGCACGGTTATTGTCCTCCGTCTAAAGGAGAAATTCGTCAGGTCCGTATTCTTATTCACAGCCTTCTTTGCAGTCATCGTCGTTGCATTCATCCTGCTCTTCTTGTTCCGGGACGGTTACTCCATCTTCGAAACCGTGGGAGTACTCAATTTCCTCTTCGGGCCAACCTGGGCTCCGGCCCAGGTAGTGCCCCAATATGGGATATCCGCTCTCATCATCGACACGCTCCTTGTTACTTTAGGCGCCATGGTCTTTGCCGTCCCGCTTTCTCTTGGCTGTGCAATCTATATCTCTGAACTCGCTTCTCCCCGGATAAAAAGCATCCTGAAGCCGGCTACCGAACTGCTTGCAGGCATCCCGTCGGTCGTGTACGGGTTTTTCGGTATGATCGTCCTGAGCACCTTCATCCGCATCGCGTTCAACATTCCCAGCGGGCAGACCTGGCTTGCCGGGTCGATTCTTCTTGGGATCATGACACTTCCCACGATTATCAGTGTCTCCGAGGATGCGATCAGCTCGGTTCCCATCGAATACCGGGAAGGGTCCCTTGCGACCGGGGCTACCCGCTGGCAGACGATAAGCCGGGTCATTGTCCCGGCGGCCCTTTCCGGGATCGCGGCGGCGATCATCCTCGGTATTGGTCGTGCTATTGGGGAGACCATGGCGGTCATCATGGTGACCGGCAATACTGCGATCATTCCTAACCCGATCTGGAACATGCTCTCGTCAGTCCGTACCCTGACCGGTACCCTTGGTATCGAGACAGGCGACGTGGCAATCGGAAGCGAGCACTACCATGCGCTCTTCGGTGTAGCGGTGGTACTCCTCATCATCACGCTCATTATCAACCTGAGCGCGGTTGCTATCCTCTCGCGTCTCCGGGAGGGGAGAACCGCAGGCAGGGCAAAACGGTCATGGCTTCATATCCCGGCTCTCTTGCGATCAAGGAGAAACTTCTTCCCTATTCCCGGATCGCTGTCCTTGTTTTCATTGCGCTCCTGTTCCTTGCCATCAGTCTCTGGGAGGCATCGCTCATCATCATCCTTGTGGCAGCAGTCTGGCATTATGGCAGGAACCGGATCTCGCGGCGCCATATCGAGCTTTTCGCCTTTGGCTGTGTCGTTGCGGCCGCTGTTGCGGTACTTGCCATCCTTGCGATCATCCTCGGCTATATCATTATAAACGGCCTGCCGGCGATCTCGTGGGAGTTCCTGACGCAGCCGCCGACGAATCTTGGCAGGAGTGGCGGGATCTTCCCGGCGATTGTCGGTACCCTGTACCTTGTCGCCGGCGCAATCCTGATTGCGCTCCCCTTGGGTGTCGGGGCTGCGGTCTATCTTGTCGAATATACCAGGGAAGGGAGGATCACAAAACTGATCCGGACCGGTGTCGACCTCCTCAACGGGACACCCTCAATCGTCTTTGGCCTCTTTGGCTTTGCATTCCTTGTGCTCTTCCTTGACATCGGGGTCTCTCTCTTAGCCGGTATGATTACCCTTGCGCTGATGGTGCTGCCAACTGTGATCCGTACCACGGAAGAGTCTCTTAAGAATATTCCGCAATCCCTCCGCGAAGGCAGCCTCGCGCTTGGGGCAACCCAGTGGCAGACGATCCGTAACGTAGTCATCCCACCCGCAGTCCCGGGGATCGTAACCGGCGCAATTCTTTCCATCGGCAGGGCGGCAGGCGAAACTGCACCGATCATGTTTGTCGCGGTCGTCTTTTCGACGCGGTTCCTGCCCACCTCGCTCTTCCAACCGGTGATGGCACTGCCGTACCAACTCTTTATCCTCTCGACCAATGTACCTGGCTCCTCGACCAACAAGTACGGGACAGCGCTCGTCCTCCTGATGCTGGTCGTGGCGTTCTACGCGGTCGCGATCGTGATCCGGAACCATTATGCAAAAAAGACACGGGGATAATCAATGTCCGATTCAACTGTTATTGCAACGAAAAACCTCAATCTCTGGTATAACGAGAAACATGCACTCCAGGATATCACCATGGAGATTGAAAAGAAGAAGACCACCGCACTGATCGGGCCATCCGGGTGCGGGAAATCAACGCTGCTCCGGTGTTTCAACCGGATGAACGATCTCATCAGCCATGTCAGGATCACCGGTGAACTACTCCTTGATCGCGAGGACATGCTCTGTAACGGCATGGATGTGGTGGGCTTGCGAAAACGGGTCGGCATGGTCTTCCAGCGGCCCAATCCTTTCCCCAAGTCTGTGTACGAGAATGTCGCATACGGCCCCCGGGTCCACGGGATCAATGACCGGAAGGAACTGGACACAATCGTGGAAAAGAGCCTGCGCCACGCCGCACTCTGGGACGAAGTCCGGGACCGGCTCAACGATTCCGCCCTTGGTCTCTCTGGTGGCCAGCAGCAGCGGCTCTGCATCGCGCGCACCCTTGCCGTCGGACCCGAAGTGATCCTCATGGACGAACCCTGCTCTGCGCTCGATCCTATCGCAACGGCAAAGATCGAGAACCTCATCGAGATGCTCAAGGAGGAATACACGGTCATTATTGTCACGCACAATATGCAGCAGGCAGCCCGTGTCAGTGACTACACCGGGTTCATGTACCTTGGCAAGCTGATCGAGTTTGACAAGACCACAAACATTTTCGAACACCCGAAAGAAGACCTGACCGAGAATTATATCACCGGCCGGTTCGGGTAAGGAGAGAAGATGACGGACAAATTTCACACGGAACTCAAAGACCTCAAAAAAGCGGTCTCGGGGATGGCCCGGTATGCCTTCTCGATGCTGCAGGATTCGCAGGAGGCGTTCATCAACCAGGATGCCGCGCTTGCGGCCACGGTATTAACCAGGAAAGATCAGCTCCGGGAGAAGACGGTTGCGCTCGAGGAGAACTGCTACCAGCTGATTGCCCTGAACCAACCGGTCGCAAAAGACATGCGGCTAATCGTCTGCTCCCTCAAGGTCATCGCCGCATCAGAACGGGTCGGGAGATATGGTAAGTCGACGGCAAAGATCGTAAAGGAAATTTCCGGAAGGCCCCATATAGCAAACATGATGAGTATTCCCCTCATGTCAGAGTACGTGCTCGCGATGATCGACGATGCTATCACCGCCTACGAGACCGAGAACATAAAAAAACTCGAAGGTTTTTCGGCACGGGACGACGCAATCGACGCTTTACGCCACTCCATCTTCCGCGAAGCGATCACGTACATGATGGAGAATCCCAAAACCATCACGCAGGCAACATACTATATTATCATCGCCCGTTACCTGGAGCGCTGCGCCGATCACGCCTGCAAGATGGCCGAGAATGTCCAGTACATGGAGACCGGCGAGAGGATCGAGATCAAGTAGATGGTCCCTGTCCGGGACACATGAGAAGAGTGGATGTAAGAATCCCCTTATCACAAGAGCGGAAAAAGAACACGTTCATTTTTTTTGTTTTCCGGTCATCATTGGACGATAACCGTCCCCTTTATCGTCGGGTTATCCGTGCTGTGGTATCCGTACGTCCCCGGAATGGTGAACGTGAACTGGTACCGGTGGTTGGTAGTAAGGGGAGGTGAGGTGAACGCATCGGGATCTGCGGCATCAGAGGTGATAATGTGAACCCCCATATCGAGGTTGAGCCACGTGACCGTCACCCCACGGCTGACTACGAGGATCTGGGGATTGACACCGGCGCTCCCGATAAGGATCGTCGTCTGTGGGGTATAGACCGGTGTTGGGGGAGGGGATGGCGGGGTCGAACCGGAACAGCCCGCGGCAAAGAGAAGCGCGACCATCAGAATGAGTACGCCGGCCACCAGGATCACAGTACCGGATCGGACATGCATGGAGTAAGGTTCGTTACCGGATATTAAAGGTTCATTGTTGTTTTTCCGGCTCACGCAAGGGAGAAATGCGATATATCTTTAGGACAGATGCCCCTCATCGCCGGTGCCTGGCGCCCGGCATTACAGGACAAAGGCAACTTCGGTCTGGCTTTGTCCGGGCGCTGCGGTGGAAGCCGGGAACGTATACAGCAGTCGCAACTTGTCCGCACTCAGCGGGACGATGTAGACCAGATCCACCACACCGGTTGTACCAGGGAGTACATCGTACGAGGGCTTCGACTGGATCCCAAGAGAACTATAATAGTTTTCCCTGGCGTCAGCAAGGGTAAAATCGGTTGCGGAGAGGGTATATGTGTCGTTGGAATTAAAATTCTGTACTGACAGGGTCACCGTGTAAAACCGTTTGTCGTTGAACTGATTCACCCCGGGACGTGTGTCCGTGACGGTGACCTGGAGGTCCCCAACGCGGGCTGGCTGGTTGATCTGATATTCGGGGACCGGAGTCGGAGTTGCCGAAACTCCGTTTATCGCCGTTGAAAGGTCCCTTCCGCTCGCCATGGAGATGTGGAGCGCGGGGATAATCAGGAAACCGGTGACAAGAACTACCATGACCACGATGATCGCCGGGAGGAGGTACCGGTCCATTCCCGGATGTGTGATTTCGGGGAGGGGCGTGCCGCAGTTTAAGCAACGGTCGTAGATCGCCGGGTTGTCCATCTTACACGTGGGACATCGTTTTATTGTCGTACATTCTCACCGCCCGTTTCTGACCTTTACAACTTTTTTGCGGCCCACGGTATGTGTCACGTTAAAAAACGGTACCGTGAGATGCATGCCTTTCGTTTCTGAGGATTAAATACCTCAGCTGGCCATGCTTATTGAATTTTCTTTTTTTATTCCGGATGGTGAATAGTGCTTCTTTCAGGACGATCATAAGACCGGGGCCAATCATACTGGCACCGACGCTCACCAGCACGCGTGGTGATCTCCCGGAGACAGGAGAAAGAGAAAGGTAGTTTGCAGGAGAGGTTGTCATCCTCATACCTGCCCGCGAATAACCGGAGGAGGAAGTACCCATCCGGTTCCCCACGATCCCGTATGCCCGTTATGCTGCGGGCAGTACATGGACAATGGCCTGGAGAATCGCGATGATAATGTTAAGGAACGCAGTCCAGTCAAACATACTCGCTCACCTCCTTTTAGTGTATGAAAGGATCTTCCCTCTTTTGCCACCATAATGCTGGCGATGAGTGAAAAAAAATTTGCAGTGAACAGGGGGGAGAAGGAGGAGAAAAACTAGTTATCCATGTCACCCATCGTGGGACAGATGAAGGGGTTCACACCTGGTCGTGATGCGGCCCCGGATGCCCCCATCAGAGTACACCGTCCGACCCCATCCTTTGATATTTCCTGAAAATTCTTCATTTTTTCATCGTAAAAATGGTGAAATTTACTCTTATTTTTTTCAGGCATAGGAGGGGGTCGGATGGTGTACTTATAGGAAACCATCACACATGTGGCTATGATTTGTGATCACAGACCTGATCCTTTTCCTGAAACATTGTGACGTTAGAGTGGAGA
Organism: uncultured Methanoregulaceae archaeon; assembly: GCA_963717525.1. Classification (GTDB taxonomy): domain Archaea; phylum Halobacteriota; class Methanomicrobia; order Methanomicrobiales; family Methanospirillaceae; genus Methanoregula. The sequence goes on along the minus strand of OY970343.1, from coordinate 223,873 downwards.
CGGAAGGACTAAAATGGGTATCAGGTTGTGCGCAGAAAGCAGGGTAGGGGGTGAGGGGGTCGGGCGGTGTACTTTATGATGCTCATTCGTGTATACCGATTGGGAAAATGTTCCGCATCGGGAGGCAATGCACGATTCCGGAGATACTTTGAACCTGAACGTCAAAATAATTTCAATATATATTTTAGAAACGGTATTCCTGACTCACCGGAACAAGAGGATTATTCTGTCTTCCCTCTCCCCCGAACCCCTTATAAACCCCAACGCCGCATATCTTTATCTATCAACGTACCCATTCGTTGAACAAATAGTATACAACACCATACTATATGGGAGGAAGAATATTTTATGATACTGGTACCAGATACAAGCGTCCTCATCGACGGGCGCATAACCTCGATGATAAAAGCCGGTGAATACAAAGGAGCCACAATAATCGTCCCCGAGGCAGTCATTGCAGAACTCGAAGCCCAGGCAAATAACGGGCGCGAGATCGGGTTCTCGGGCCTCAATGAGCTCCAGTCGCTCTGCAAGATGGCCGAGGAAAAGACCATCGAACTTAAGTTCTCCGGCATCCGCCCCACGCTCGAGCAGGTCAAGCTCGCAAGTGGCGGCGAGATCGACGCGATGATACGAAACATCGCCATTGAGAATGCTGCACGGTTCATCACCAGCGACAACGTGCAGGCCGAGGTGGCGCGGGCAAAAGGGCTCGACGTCATCTACCTCAAACCCCAGATCACTGATTTTGTCCCTCTTGGGATCGACCAGTTCTTTGACGAGCATACGATCGCCGTCTACCTCAAAGAGCGGGTCCCGCCTGCAGCAAAGAAGGGCACCATCAACGACATGAAACTCGTGAAGATCCGCGACCAGCCGGTCAGCGAGTACGAGCTCCGCAACCTCGCGCAGGAGATCCTCGAACGGGCAAAACGGGATCCCGACGGATTTATCGAGATCGAGAAACGCGGGATCACTGTCGTCCAGATCGGTTCCCTGCGCATCGCGATCGCCCGCCGGCCGTTCTCGGACGGCATGGAGATCACCGCAGTCCGCCCCATTGTTGACGTGACCCTTGACAACTACGCAAAGGCAGATGTCATCAAGAAACGGATTATCTCCAACCAGAGAGGCCTCATCATCGCCGGCTCTCCCGGTGCAGGAAAGACCACCCTTGCCCAGGGAATCGCGACGTACCTCTCCGACAGCGGGTATGTCGTCAAGACCATGGAGGCGCCCCGCGAACTCCAGGTACCCGACCAGATCACGCAGTACACCACGCTCGATGGCAGCATGTCAAACACCGCTGACGTACTCCTGCTGGTTCGCCCGGACTTTGTCATCTTCGATGAGTTGCGCAAGAACGAGGACTTTACGGTCTTTGCTGACATGCGGCTTGCCGGCCTTGGCATGGTCGGGGTCATCCATGCAAACAGCGTCCAAGACGCACTCCAGCGCTTCTCCGACCGTGAGGACTTCTCCGTTCTCTCGCAGATCATCAACACCATCGTGTTCCTGGAAAAAGGTGTCGTCACGAAGATCTACGATGTCGGTTTTACCATAAAGGTACCCGAGGGCATGGGAAACGAGATGCACATCCGGCCCGTGACCACCGTGACCGACTCCGAGACCGGCAGCCTTGTGCTCGATGTCTTCAGGTACGACGGCCAGACCATCGTCATGCCGGTGCTCACCGGTATCCCGGCAGCACCTGCCGCGCCCGTTGCAAAGGCACCCTTGTCCCAAAACGGCGGCCAGCCGGTCTCTCCGGCCAGCAGACCGGGCAGTTCCCTCGCATCCATCCCCGACGCAACCCCCCGTGCACCGTCGGAAGATCGCCCCGGCTGGAAACTTAACGAGAAAGAGATCCAACGCGAGATCGGGAGATACACGGACGGTGCCGTCGATGTCGAAATGATCAGCGACACCAAGGCGGTTGTATACATCGATGACAAGGATGTCCCGGCAGCTATCGGCAAGGGCGGCAAGAACGTCTCGGCCATTGTCAACAAGATCGGCATCGGTATCGACATCAAGCCCCGGTCAGATCTTGAACGGCAGCATGCCCAGCCGGCGGTGAAAACCGAGGGCGAGATTTCCCTTGGCGGCGGGATCAAAATCCAGACCGATAAGAAACAGCTCATGATAATCGCCCCGGACCAGAGCGGCAAGATCGTGGACGTCTTTGCCGGCAAGGAGTACCTCTTCACCGCAACCGTTAACGAGAACGGCGAGATCAGCCTTGCCAAGAACTCAAGTATAGCGCAGGAAATGATCCGGCGGTACCAGAATAACGAGAGCATCAAGCTGAGGCCGGTATGACCGGAGTAATATAATGCAGAAATTCCCATAATGAGAGGAGAAGGTGAAGGGTTTTGAGCGAATTTGACCTGGGCAAGTTTGAAAAAGAAGCACATGACCAGTGGGCACGAGCGTTTGAGTCCAACCCCTCAGATCGTGAAAAATTTTACCTGACGGTCGCGTTCCCGTACCCGAGCGGCGCCATGCATGTCGGCCACGGCCGCACTTACATCGTCCCCGATGTGATCGCACGGTTCTGGCGGATGCGGGGCAGGCAGGTGCTTTTTCCCATGGCATTCCATGTCACGGGTGCACCGGTCGTCGGCATCTCGAAAAGGATCGCACGGAACGACCCAAAGACTATCCACCTGTACCGCGACCTCTACAAGGTCCCGCAGGACGTGCTTGCGGAATTTACCGAACCGCTGACGATCGTCAAGCATTTTGCTGCGGAGTACCAGCGCGTAATGACCTCGTGCGGTCTCTCGATTGACTGGCGCCGTCGCTTTATCACGGTCGACCCGACCTACAGCAAGTTCGTCGAGTGGCAGTGGAAGCACCTGTACGAGGCCGGTCACGTGATTAAAGGGGCCCACCCAGTCCGGTACTGCACGGTCGATGACAACCCGGTCGGCGACCACGACCTTCTCGAGGGGGACAAGGCTGAGGTGATCAAGTTCACGCTTGTCATGTTCCACTACGGTGACGCGTTCATTCCCACCGCCACCCTCAGGCCCGAGACGATCCACGGGGTCACCAACCTCTGGGCGAACCCGAATGTGACGTATGTCAGGGCGCTCGTTGACGGAAAGCCATGGATCGTCTCGAAGGAAGCAGCAGAAAAACTCGTGCTGCAGGACCACACGGTCGAGGTACAAGAAGAGATCGAAGGAAAGGACCTCGTAGACAAGACCGTCACCCACCCGCTCTGCGGTACCGTCCCGATCCTCCCGGCCGACTTTGTCGACCCCGACATGGCAACCGGGATGGTTATGAGTGTGCCCGCACACGCACCGTTCGATTACATCGCGCTCCGCGATCTCCAGCAGCAGGGAAAATACACGCAGATCAAACCGATCCCGCTGATCAAGGTCGAAGGGTACGGGGAAGTTCCCGCGCAGGACGCTGTCGAGCGCGCCGGCATCCGACACCAGATGGACAGCCGGATGGACACCCTCACCCAAGAAATCTACTCAGCAGAGTTCTCGAAGGGAAAACTTTTCGGGAAGTATGGCGGACAGCCCGTCAGGGTCGCACGGGAGGAAGTTGCGCAGGAGATGTGCGACAAGTACCATTCGGTCGTCATGTACGAGTTTGACACCCGTCCGGTCATATGCCGGTGCGGGAACAAAGTCAAAGTCAAGATCCTCCACGACCAGTGGTTCCTGAAGTACAGCGATCCTGCATGGAAGCAGCAGGCAGGTGACCACCTCAAAGACATGGCGCTCGTCCCGCCCGAGGTCCGTGCTGAGTTCGACCGGACGGTCGGCTGGCTCAAGGACTGGGCCTGCACCCGGCGTGTCGGCCTTGGTACACGGTTCCCGTGGGACCCGGCCCAGCTGATCGAGCCGCTCTCCGACTCGACGGTCTATATGGCTTATTATACCATTGCCCACAAAATCCGTGAGATCGACCCGAAACTCCTCACCCCTGCAGTCTTCGACTATATATTCCTCGGGAAGAAGTCCCCGGATCTGCCCGAAAAGAAGAAACTGGACGCGATGCGGGAAGAGTTCCTGTACCTGGTACCCGTACGACTTCCGGTTCTCGGCAAAGGACCTCATCTCCAACCACCTCACCTTCCAGATCTTTCACCACGTCACCATCTTCCCGAAAGACAAGCTCCCGAAAGGTATGGTCGTCTTTGGCATGGGCCTCTTAAACGGCGCCAAGATGTCGTCCTCGAAAGGCAACGTCTTCCTCCTTGAAGATGCGGTCAGCGAGTTCGGCGCCGACACGGTCAGGATGTTTTTAACCGGCAGCGCCGAGCCCTGGCAGGACTTTGACTGGAGAAACGAACTGGTGCTCTCCACGAAAAAGCAGATCGAGCGGTTCTACTCAACAGTCATGGAGATCCAGGACGCCGGCGGCGAGCCGCAGGATATCGACCGCTGGCTGATCAGCCGGCTCCAGGAGCACATCGCAAAGATGACCGCGGTCCTGGAAAACTTCCAGACCCGTCAGGCACTCCAGGAGGCCTCGTTCGGGATCGAGACCGACCTGAAATGGTACCGGCGCCGGCTGCCCGAGGGCTGCGACGGGAGCAGGGAGCTTGCAACCCTCTGCTCAGTCTGGACCCGGCTCCTTGCGCCGTTTATCCCCTTTACCGCCGAACATCTCTGGAAGGAGATGGGCAGCAAGGACCTGGTCTCGTTTGCAGAGTGGCCGGTAGCGGATGAGAAACTGGTCAACACCAGGATAGAGCTTGCCGAGGAACTCCTCGCCCGGACGGTGGAGGACATCGAGTCGATCAGGAAGCTGATCCAGATCACGCCCAAATCGATCACCATCGTGCTCGCGCCGGAGTGGAAGCACGAGATCTTCAGGACAATCGCCCGTTCGACCGACCGTAATACCGTAATCAAGGAGATCATGAAGGACGATGAGATGAAGAAGCGGGGCAAAGAGGCCACTGATGCAGCAAAACAGTGTACCACCCTCATCCACCGCCTGCCCCCGCAGGTGGTCGCACCGCTCGCAGAGGAATCGGTGAATGAACGTGCGGTCTTCGAAGCAGCACAGGCTTTCCTCGAACACGAATTTAGCGTGCCGGTCCATATCGCTGATGCGGAATCGAGCGAGCACGCCAAGGGAGCAACAGCCCTGCCGTTCAAACCAGCGATTGTGATTGAGTAATTTTTTCTTTTTTATCTCTATTAACCAGACCGATGGAGCAGGCGACAACCACTCGCTGAAGTCCTTGACACAAACCGACAAACGCCCGTCGCCACCACCGCCGCCCTTCCGCGGGGCGCATCGCAAGCCCCGCACGTCGGCAAAATGGGGCTTTGGCGGGTTGTGATGGTCCCCCGCTTCGCGGGGCAGAAGCGGTTCGCACTCTTGCTTTCCCGGAAAATTGTGCAGACCTCCTCCCTCGCCCCGCCGTGCCCCGCGAGGGGCCCTGAGGCGGGGAGCCCTCATTAAATTTTAAAATGAATCCACCGTTACGCCAGCTGTCTGGTGAACACTTTTTTCACCAACCTTACCCCACCGGCTCCTCCCGGTACCCATGCGCTGTAAGGATCGCGCGGACCCGTTCCAACCATGCTGGATCACAGCAGGGAGTTGCCGGGCTGGGCAGGGGTTTGACCTCATCGTTCCAGATCCGGGCAAGCACGGGATCGGCAGTCTGGATATCCGCTCTCCCGACCATCCGGCCCACTGGCTCGCTCCGGGCATTGAAGATCACCATGTGGTAACACCGGAACTCCCGGCAGAGCCGGGGCCGGGTCGGGTAGATTGCACAGACAAAGCCCGGGCCTGCCGGGTTCCTGCGCAGGAAGATGCAGCCCTGTCGGGAACCAGCGGTACCTGATGTAAAGTCCTCGTCGATTTCACCGGCAAATTCCGGTGCTACATGCACCGGGAATATCTCGCCGGTGATGCCATTTTTGCAGTAATAATCCTGCTCCGAGAGCTGTCGCTCGATCCTGATATATGCCCCAAGACTGGTACAGCACTTCCCACAATGATCGCACAGAAAAGTTATCATACGCATCGGCAACGTGCCACCCGGGAAACCTCCGGCAGCAAAAAGCGGGGGGGTGGAAGGTTATTCTCCTTCTACGCTCTTTGCCCGCTTCACCCGTTCCTTGGTGGAGAATCCAGTCGCCGCGTCCAGGAATTTCCTGAATCTTTTATTCGTGTCGATAATGACCTCGTCGCTTGCCGCTGTATCAGACTCGGTATTTACGCGAAGGGTCTTTCCCCCGGCACCGGGTGTCGCCTCCAGCTTTTTCAGGGCCCCGAACCGGATCCGGTATGAGTTTGCGATTTTTTCCGGTTCTACCTCGAAACAGTTCCTGAGTTCAGCGACAATTCTTTGATCGAGATCTTTTGTCAGGCCTCTTTTGATGGAGTACTCCTGCATACTATTTTTTTAGGTAGTGCGTGTATGTTAACTTAATGACGACAGACTCATCGCATGACCTCACGATTTTTGCAAATCCGCCACCCGGAGAGGGCGCTGCGGTGCTGATGGGGTTTCCCGGGAGCGGGCTTGTCGGCACGATTGCGCTCCAGTACATGGTCGACCAGCTCGAGTTCGAGCTTGTTGGCACCATGACCTCCCGGTACTTTCCCCCCCTTGCCATGATGAACAAAGGCGTGATAAACGATCCCGTACGGCTGTACATGAAAAACGATATCACCGCCATCGTTGCCGATATCCCTATCCACCCCATGATCTGCTACGAGATCTCGACCGGCATCCTTGACTGGCTCGTCCAGTACAAGCCGAAGGAGGTACTCACTATCGCCGGCATCGTCACCAACGAATCGGAGAAGCGCGTGTTTGGCGTGGCGACGACAACTGATGCACTCCAGCGGATCCAGGATCATACGCTCGTGCTTCCCATCGGGAGCATTTCTGGTATAGCATCCAGTATCCTGACAGGATGCAAGATCCGGGGCATCCCGGGGTTTGGCCTCCTTGGGGAGACCGTAAACGCTCCGGATCCGCGCTCGTCCGCGGCGACCATCGAGGTGCTCAACAAGATGTACAACCTCGGTCTCGATGTCAAGCCACTCCTTGAGCAGGCCGAGGAGATCGAGCAGAGCATGCACCGGATCTCCGAGGAAGTTCAGCAGTCCGCAGATGACACGACGCCGAAAAAAGATCTGCCGATGTACGGGTGACCTTATGAAGTGCGCTGCGTTAACCGGAATATCGCCAGAAGTGATCCGGGATCTCCGGTCGGGGAGACCCCGCACCATCGAACTTCAGAGTACCCATAACATTGTAACAATCGCCGGTGTCGAACCCGGGCCCAAGGTCCGTATCTTCATGACCTCAACCGATATCGAAGACCTAGGCCCGGGGGACACCGGGATCTGCGTCGATCTTCTCTCGTCAGTGATCTCCATGAAACGGATCGTGGAGTACTCACAGGGCGTTTATTACGAGGAACGGGAACGAATGTCAGCCCGGGTTCAGGTGAAATACTGCTCCTCGTCGTTGGTAAAAGGAGTTTTCCATAAAGGTCTCTGTGATCCTACCCAGGTAGAAGTGCTCAAGTCCTCATGCTATCATGCCGGTTGAAGGTCATGCAGGTATCTCACACCGGTTTTCTTTTTTATTACACAAACTCGTTGACTGAGCGGGATGCGGCCCTTCAGGCCCCGGCAATAAGGAGTGATCAGAAACTCACCGGGTCATGACACAGATTAATTAGCCCGGAACACGAATCTAAGAGGCACCACGTGGGCTTGTGGCTTAGCTTGGACATAGCGCCGGGCTTCTAACCCGGATGTCGGGGGTTCAAATCCCCCCAGGCCCGTCGTTCTCTTTTTCCCCGTAACAAATGAAGGGATACGATCCTTAACTGGCCAAAGCCGATAGCGACTGGTGGGGATATGACCGAAAAACGGGTTACCACGAAAAAAGGAGGTTACTGCATGGCAGCGGATTCTTCGCTGTCCGCCGGCTTCTGGAGGATCTGCACGTCCACGATGTTGTGCTGACGCAGGGCCAGTTTCTTTGCCTTGAAGATATTCTTGCCATCTTTACCGATAGCAATGCCCCGGTCCTCGTCACGGACTTCAACCGTGGCTGCCTGTGCACCCGGTTCACCGGTAAAGACGATACTGGTCACCTGTGCCGGGAGGAAACAGTTTTTCAGGAACTGCTCGGGGTTGCTGTTATACTCAACAACCTCGATCTTCTTTCCCATCACTTCGGACGCCTTCTTGATGGACGCACCCTTTTTGCCGATCGCAAGCCCCATGTCCCCGGGGTTGACGACAAAGATGAGTCTCTCGTTCCTTTCATCGATGACACAGTCGCGGCTTCCTGCCCCGGTCAGCGACTCGAACTGGGAGATCAGGCGCATGCAGTCTTCGGTCAGCTTGACTTCGACCATATCATGCCGTCCTCTTCAGGGAGAGAATATCTGACTCGCCGGGGCTGACAATGGCGAGCGTGCTCACCATGAACGGTTTACCACAGGCTTTGCCGAGCGCCACGCTTGAACCCTCAAACGTATGGATGAAGAGGTTTTCATAGCTGCCAAGCTGGTTTTTAAAGTTCTCCGGGCAGTTTGCCGCCACGACGACCATCTGGGCCTTGCCCTCTTTTATGCATTTTTCCGTGTTGTTCTGACCGAGAATGACATTTCCGGTCTTGATCGCTCTTCTTAATGAAGCATTAAAATCCATCTGCAATTCTCCTTAAATTTGGTTGGTTATTTTTGGTTTTGTCGTTAGTTATCACGTTGTTTGACGGCCACAAGCCTGACATCGCCGGTGCCGAGCTGGATCGGCTGGCCGACGATAACATTCTCAGTGACACCGCTCAGTTCATCGGTTTCGTTTGCGACCGCGGCATCCAGCAGGTGGTTTACCGTCACTTCGAATGCTGCACGGGACAGGACACTCTCCTTCTCCCCGGCAATACCGTGACGGCCGATCTGCTTGACTTCGCCTTCCATGCACATCATGTCAGCAACGAGCATGATGTGACGGACATCCACGAGGATACCCTGTTCGTTTAAGGTCGACTGGGCCTCGTGGATGATCGCGTTTCTTGCCGCTTCGATACCGAGTACCTGGGCGATCTCACTGATGTTGTTGGTGCGGGTCCGTGTGGTGTCCACACCGGCAACGTCAAAGACATCTTTTAGGTTGGATCCCTCAGTATAAAGTATATACTCCCCGGTCTCTTTCCTGACGACGACACGGAGGATGTCATCAATGCCCTGCACGATGACATTGCGCACATGCTCGGCAAGCTGGAAGAGGTTCTGGTAGCTCTCCCGGTCCTTGGGCGTGAAGATAAGTGTCGCCTTTGCCTCATCGATATCGTGCTCGAAGTCGCGATAGTGACGGCGGTCACGGATCTTTTTCGGCGCAACTTCCATAATCTCCGCGGGGGAGATCTTGCGCTTTTCGCAGACCTTGGTATTGAGGTGAACGACCACTTGCATGTTCTCCATGTCGGTGGTGATGTCCCCGAACTCATGGAGCGGGGCCGCCTCAATCTGCCAGCTGACCTCACGAGCCCTGTCCCGATCGACGCCGTACTCGGGTTCGAGGTAAACCGTCATGGTCGGGGTGCTGGGCTCTTTCCTTGCATCCATGATCTCGATGAGACGGGGCAGGCCCAGCGTTACGTTGATCTCAGCCACACCAGCGTAGTGGAAGGTTCGCATCGTCATCTGGGTGCCCGGTTCACCGATCGACTGCGCGGCGATCACGCCGACTGCCTCGCAAGCCTCGATACGGGTTGAGAGATATTCCTTGACGACGCGATCAAGGATTTCCTTAAACTGCGCATCGGTAATCTCCTTGCCTTCAAGGAACGTGCGCAGTTGGTCCTTGGTCTTCTGCGGGAGATCTGCTGCCTCGATTTTTTTGTTGTACTTGTCAGCAACCATGATTTTCAGACCTCCTCTTTGAGAACGGCTTCGACAATGCCTTTGACATCGACCGGGTCCCCGAATGCACTCTTGGTGGGGTCGGTGCTGTCTTCGCCGTACTGGAACTGGATGATCCGTCCACCGGTAGTCCGGACCGTACCATCGTAGGCGACTTTGAGGTCCTGCAGCGCGTTTATCATCCGGCGCTGGAGGTACCCGCTCTGGGACGTACGGACTGCCGTATCCACCAGACCTTCACGGCCACCGATTGCATGGAAGAAGAACTCGGTCGGGTTGAGACCGCCCTTGTAGCTGTGCGCGATGAAGCCATGGGCATCGGAACCACGGTCGCCCTTTTTGAAATGGGGAAGGGTGCGGTCGTCATACCCACGGACGATACGCTCACCACGGACGGACTGCTGGCCGATACAACCGGCCATCTGGGTCAGGTTCAGCATCGAGCCACGGGCACCGGAGACTGCCATCACGACAGCGCTGTTCCCGAGACCGAGGTGGCGGCCAGCGATCTGGCCGGTCTGGTCACGGGCTTTACCGAGTACCTGCATGATCTGCATTTCAAGGGTTTCCTCAACGGTACGCCCGGGCATCGGCTCAAGCTGGCCGTCCTCGTAGATCTTGATCCTGCGGGTGACGTCGATCGCTGCGTTATTGAGGACATCGTCGATCTGGCCGTACTCGGTCTTGGAGAGATCTTCGTCATCGATACCAAACGAGAAACCGTCGATCATGATCCCGCGGATAGAGAGTTTGGTCACTTGGTCGATGAACTCCGCCGCCCGCCGCATGCCGTACTGCCGGATGATGCGGTTGACAATCTGCCCGTCGAATGCACCGATCGCTTTCTTGTCGATCGTCCCCGACTCGAGCTTGCCTTCGATGATCCGGACGTAAGCGTCGCGTTCGCAGAGTTCCTTCTTGCAGGTATCGCAGTTCTGGCAGGAGCTGGCCTTGAAGACCATGTTGAGCGCTGTCGGGAGGATCTGCGAGAAGACCTGTTTGTTGCTCCAGGTACTCGATGCCGTTCTCGGTCTTGCCGGCCGGGGGCATGTGCTCGATCTTGACCGGCTTTAAGAGATAAAGCGCCTCCTCCTTGGTGAACCAGCGCATATCGTGGGTCAGCATGAATATGCCCGATATGTGGTCGTGGATGCCGCCGATGATCGGGCCACCGAAACGGGGAGACAGGATGTTTTCATGGACAGAACAGAGGATAGATGCCTCTGCCCGGGCCTCCTCGGTCTGGGGGACATGGAGGTTCATTTCATCACCGTCGAAGTCGGCGTTGTAGGGAGGGCATACAGCGGGGTTGAGGCGGAAGGTCCTGCCTTCCATAACCTTGATCCGGTGAGCCATGATGCTCATCCGGTGCAGCGAAGGCTGACGGTTGAAGAGCACGATGTCGCCATCGCGGAGCTGGCGTTCAACCGTGTAGCCTGGTTCGATCATGTCGGCAACCGTGTCAAGGTTGTCCGCACCCAGCCGGAGGCGGCGGTTGTCCGGGCGAATAACATAGTTTGCACCACATGGTGCATTGACATCGGGCCGTACCGGGCCATTCCGTGCAATCTGCTTGAGTTCTTCGATGTTGTACGGGGTGACCCGAACAGGAATCGTCATCTCGTTAGCGACCGCACGCGGGACGCCTACTTCCATCACCGAGAGGTTGGGGTCGGGGGAGATGACGGTACGGGAGGAGAAGTTCACACGTTTACCAGAGAGCGAACCACGGAACCGGCCGTCCTTTCCCTTGAGCCGCTGGGAAAGGGTCTTTAACGGCCGGCCGCTGCGGTGGCGGGCCGGCGGGCAACCGGCGACCTCATTGTCAAGATAGGTAGTGACGTGGTACTGAAGGAGTTCCCAGAGGTCTTCGATGATCAACTGGGGTGCCCCAGCGTCCTGGTTCTCCTTGAAGCGCTGGTTGATGCGGATGATATCCACGAGCTTGTGGGTAAGGTCGTCCTCCGATCGCTGTCCGTTCTCAAGGATAATGGACGGTCGCATCGTGACCGGCGGTACCGGGAGCACGGTGAGAATCGTCCACTCAGGCCGGGCGACTTTCGGGTTGATGCCGAGCGGGACCAAATCCTCGTCCGGGATCTTTTCGAGGCGTGCGCGGATATCGGCGGGTGTAAGCTTGTGCTCAACCTTCTTGCCGTCCTCGATCATCACTTCAGAGAACGTGGTCGGCTTCTCGAAGTTGATCTTAAGCTGCTGCTCGCCACAGTGCGGGCAGATTCGCTCCTTTTTGACGTCCTTTTCCGAGATCTGGTCGCCTGTCAGGTCCTCGTCTGTCCCGACTACCTTCTCGACTTCATCCGGGGAGAGAAGCACCCGGCCGCAGGACCGGCAGGTGACACGCAGGAGTTTTCTTATCAGCCGCGTGTAGCCGACATGGATGACCGGTTTTGCAGACTCGATATGCCCGAAATGCCCCGGGCAGTCGCTTGCCTTCTGGTCACAGGTCTTGCACCGGAGCCCCGGGTCGATGACACCGAGGTTGAGGTCCATAAGCCCCTGCGGGTACGGGAAGCCGTCATCATCGTAGGTATCCGCCCAGATGATCTTCCTGACACTCATCTCCCGTATCTCCTTGGGAGACAGCAATCCGAATTCGATTTTTCCAATTCTCTTTGGGCTTGGCATGACGCACCTCCTATACGACGTCCTCTAATCTCAGGCGGGGTGCTATCCCCATGCTCTTCATCTCATCCAGCAGGAGCTTGAATGCGTAGCTCATCTCGACCGGGTAGATATCGGTCTCATTGCCGCAGGCAAGGCACCGGGTCATGTTACGCTTGCGGTCAAGCATCGCCACCATCCCGCAGTGGGCACAGACATATTCCTGGACCTTGTCCGATTCGTCGAGCAGCCGCTCCTTCAAGGCCATGGCGGCACCGTGGCCGATCATGACATCACGCTCCATCTCACCGAACCGAAGACCTCCTTCACGGGCACGGCCTTCGGTCGGTTGGCGGGTAAGCACCTGTACCGGCCCACGGGACCGGGCGTGCATCTTGGAGGAAACCATATGGTACAGTTTCTGGTAGTAGATCACGCCGATGTAGATATCAGCCTTGAACGCTTTGCCGGTGATACCATCGTACATCACTTCACGGCCGGTGTGCGAGTACCCGAGGCTCTTGAGCGATGCGCGGAGGTCGGCCTCGCTCTCGCCGGAAAATGCGGTGCCGTTGATGCGCCGGCCTTCGAGTGCCCCGACCTTGCCGCCGATCATCTCGAGCATGTGCCCGATGGTCATGCGGCTCGGGATCGCGTGGGGGTTGATGACGAGATCGGGCGAGAGCCCGCTCTCGGTAAAGGGCATGTCCTCCTGGTTTGAGATGAGGCCGATGACCCCTTTCTGCCCGTGCCTTGACGCGAACTTGTCACCGATCTCCGGCACCCGCAGGTCGCGGGTCCGTACCTTGACGAGACGCGAGCTGTTCTCGCCTTCGGTGATAATGACCGTGTCCACGATGCCATGCTCGTTACTGCGCATCGTGACCGACGTGTCGCGGCGCTTCTCTACGGCAATGAGCTCGCCGGAGGGTTCTTCGAGAAAACGTGGCGGCGAGGTCTTCCCTATCAGGACATCTTTTTCCGCGACGATCGTTTCGGGGTTAATCACGCCGTCCTCATCGAGGTTCTTGTACGACTCCGCACCGTGGGCACCGCTTACGTCCTCATCCGGCACTTCTATCCGGTCGATCTGGCCGCCCGGGTACCGGCGCTCTTCGCCTTCGTAAGTCCTGAAAAAGTGCGAGCGCCCGAGACCCCGGTCGATCGAGGCCTTGTTGAAGATGAGCGCATCTTCGATGTTATAGCCTTCATACGAGAGGATGGCAACCACGAAGTTCTGCCCGGCAGGCCTGTCGTCCGACCCGATGAGCTCTGATGTCTGGGTATGGGTGAGCGGCTTTTGTACATAGTGAAGCAGGTGGCCCCGGGTATCGGGACGGAGCTTCATGTTTGCCGCGCCAAACCCGAGCGCCTGCTTGACCATCCCTGCACCCATCGTCACACGCGGACTTGCATTGTGCTCCGGGAACGGGACGTGCGCCGCACCGATCCCAAGGATCAGCGAGGGGTCGATCTCGAGGTGTGTGTGTGCCGGCGTGATATTGGCAGGGTTCATGGCAATGAAGAGGTCTTCTTCTTCCTCGGCATCTACGAACTCGATCAGACCCCGCTGCACGAAATGTGAGAAGTCAATCTCACCTTTAGCGAGTTTCTTGATATCCTCGTCACTGATAAGGGTCTTGCCGTCTTTGAGGACGATCAGGGGACGGCGTGCACGGCCGCGGTCGGTGAGGAGAACCACATCGCCGTTGAAGTCCTTGAACGAGACATTGACCTCGGACGAGATGGCCCCCTGCCGGCGCATGGAACGAATATTATCGACAAGGGTTTTAGGATCGTCGACAAGGCCAATCAGGGCCCCGTCAACGAATACGCGTGACTTCTTCATTTTGCCTCACCCCGGATGTGCTCGACATCGAGAGAATGCAGGATGCGCATGATCTCCTCTTCATCGTTGACACCCTTGCTGATCTCGACCATCTGCGCGAAGTTTTTCACGAGGCCGCAGTTCGGCCCTTCAGGAGTTTCGCTCGGGCAGATCCGGCCCCACTGGGTCGGGTGCAGGTCACGGGCCTCGAAATGAGGCTGGGAACGCGAGAGTGGGGAGATGACGCGGCGCAGGTGCGAGAGTACGGCCATGTGATCGACCCGGTCAAGAAGCTGGGAGACACCGGTCCTCCCGCCCACCCAGTTACCGGTGGCAAGCGGGTGGAGCAGCCTTTCTGTGAGCACATCGGCCCTCACTGCCGTTGCAATCGAAAGGTCGCGGTGCCGCATGCTCGCCCGCTCGAGCTGGTACTTGATGTCCCGGGTCAGACGGTTGAGCGAAATACGGAAGAGATCCTCCATGAGGTCGCCCGCAAGCTTGAGCCTCTTGTTGGAGTAATGATCCTTGTCATCGATCCTGCGCTTGTTCAGGACAAGATCGAAACAGGCCTCGGCCATGCGGCCGAGGAAGTGGGCCTTTGCGAGCCGGACAGAGGCGACTGCCTCAGCATAGCCCTCGTCGCCTTCCTTGAGGGTCGCCGGGCAGCGCATAGTTGAGATGCGGGAGCAGGTAGTTGTCAAGTACGAACTCGGCGCGTTTCTTCTGGTAATCCTTGGTCTGGTTGGGGGCGAGTTTCTTCCCCACGTACATGACGCCACCCTCGACAGAGTCGCATTCGCTCTCTTCGAGGTTCTGCATCATGAAGGTGAGGATATCCTCATCTGTTGAGACCGCGTTCACGACCTCCTGGTCGTTGGTCATGCCCAGTGCACGCATCAGGTCGACGAATTTCAGGTGCCCGGCGACAGAGGGGAACGAAACCTCAAGGAGGTTCTTCTTGTTGCGTTCGACAACCACGAGCGCACGGTATCCCCGGAACTGCGAGAATACTTTTGCAACGTAGATACGCTCGTTGTATCGCTCGGTGAACTCGGTCATGATCTTGTTTGAGGCAAGATCCTCAAGGGTCATGAGCACGCGCTCGGTACCATTCACAATGAAATAAGCGCCCGGGTCAAACGCGTCCTCCCCGTGTGAGACGCGCTCATCATCGCTCATGCCGTACAGATTGCAGGCGACCGACCCGACCATGATGGGCAGCTGCCCGATGGTCGTGACGATCGGCTCCTGCCGGTCCTCCCCATGCACAAGCGTCAAACCGAGCTGGATCGGAGCCGCATAGGTGAGGTTGCGCAGGCGCGCTTCGCTCGGATACAGTTCGCCCTGCGATCCGTCTGCCTCACGCACGAGTGGTTTTTTTACTTCGATATTGCCGAGTTCGACCCAGACCGGATCATTGTTCCTGCCCCGGTTCTCGATGTCGGTCTCGATGATCTTCTGTTCATTGACCACTTTCTGAAGATTTTCTGTCAGGAAATAATTAAAGGAGTCAAGCTGGTGGCGCGCAACATGCTCCCGTGCAAAGTATGCCCTCGATAAAACGCTTCTGTCAATCAGATAGACCAACCCCGGCCCTTATTTTTTGGGTCTCCTGATAACAAGTCGGTACGCTTCGGCCCTGCCGGCGGTATGACTCTTCCGGATAATCCGTATAACGTCATCGACTTTTGCGTCGATCGCTTTTACAGCAGGATCGTCATGGTAGATTTTTGGTAATTGTTCCGTAGTAATATGGTAACGGGAGAGCAGCGCTGATACCTCCTCCTCGCTCATGAGCTGGTGATCCGGCACCATTACGTGGCTCAACACATTCAGTTTGGTGCTCAATGAAAAACCCCCTTAAAGTTGAAACGATTGCCTCTCAGATGCATCACCGCAAAAAATCCACGATTGGTCGTGGTAACGGGCCCGGAGGGATTTGAACCCCCGACCACCTGGTTAAAAGCCAGGCGCTCTACCGAACTGAGTTACGAACCCCGGGAATAAGATGTACAGCATTATAACAATGCAAGAAAAATATTTAAATGTTACCTCTAATTATCTGGACTCAATTTCCCTGCATGAGTTCGGGCATTTTTTCGAGCAGGATGTGGATCTCTTGCAACCGCTGTTTCTCTTTGTATACCTTATCTTCCAGGTTCCGGATCGCATCGACATCCTCATGGGGGACATTGCGGCCGGGAACGTCCATCCCGCTCGATGCACGCAGCACTGCAAGCAGGTTCCGGTCGACCTCGATATTTTTGCGGAGAGCAGTATATTCATCGATCATCGCCGCGTCAATACCTTTGTCCTGTGCAGCAAGCCGTTCCAGCAGGAGTTCGTTCCTGCGGGAGAAAATCCGTTGGATCGATTCAAGAAGCTGCGAGGGGCTTACCGGTTTTGAGACAAAGTCATCGATGCTCATGCTGTGCTCCCGGGCTTCGGCAGGAGTGATCTTCTTTGCCGAGAACATCAGGACCGGGATATCTTTTGTGGCCGGGTTCTCCCGGATCTTTTCAAGGGTCTCCCACCCGTCCATCGGCTCCATCATGATGTCAAGGAGGATAAGATCCGGAGTCACGGTCTTGAGGATCGAAAGACATTCTTCCCCACCATTGGCACAGACGGGTGTGTACTCTTTACGGGAAAGAATAGCCGCAAGTCCATCCACGATGAACGGGCTATCGTCAACAATCAGGATAGTCGCATTCATACAAAATCTCCATCATCCGTGGATTTACATGCAGGGTACATCAATTACCAAAGGCGCAGGGAGCCAATGCCGTATAACTATTAGATGGGGGCAATATTATTCAAATGTTTATTGGTGTTGCTCTTTGTCCCCCAGCGTGAACCCTCACTGGATCTTCCCGGCCAGTTCTCCTTTAATTTGCAGGAGCCGGGCTTCCTGGAACTTGATGTTGGTATCCATGTTTTTTAACGCCCGTGAGATATCATCGCTGATCCGGATTTTTGAATCATTAAAATTGTAGGTCGTTTCGAGGATCTTCATCAGGCGTTTATTGACATCAATGCTTTTCGAGAGCAGGGCGTATTCGTTGACAATATCAAAATCAACCCCGGATTGCCGGGCCCGGTCCATGTCGGTCCTGAGGGTCTGCCGCCGGCCGAGCACATGCTCGATCGCATCGTAAAGCTCACGGTGAGTGATGGGCTTGAGGACGTAATCCTCGATAAAGATTCCATATTCCTCCGCCTCTGTTGGGGTCAGCTGTTTTGCCGTGAGCATGAGCACGGGGATATCCTTCGTCGCCGGGTTCTCCTTGATCTTCTCCAGCGTCTCCCATCCGTCCATCGGCTCCATCATGATATCAAGGAGGATGAGATCC
This sequence comes from uncultured Methanoregulaceae archaeon, assembly GCA_963717525.1. Lineage (GTDB taxonomy): Archaea > Halobacteriota > Methanomicrobia > Methanomicrobiales > Methanospirillaceae > Methanoregula. Next base: position 206,177 of record OY970343.1, on the reverse strand, counting down.
GGAGTCACGGTTTTCAGGATCCCCAGACACTCCTCACCGCCATATGCGGCCACGGTGCGGTATCCCCCCCGTTCAAGCATCGTGACAAAGACATCGACAATAAAGGGACTGTCATCCACTACAAGAATTGTATACAATTACATCACCTGCCCAATTTCTGCAGCGAGGGCATGAATCCGCAAACACGCATCTTTTTGCTGTGCGCCGCCTTTTATGAGCGCGGCGACAAGGAAATGCTCCCCTGCGCCCATGATAAGAATGGATGAATCTGCCCCGAAGATCGAGACAGTCCCGAGGGATTTCATGCCGATAAGATTTCCTGCCGACTCAGCGGATGCAAGAATAGTGGCAGCGAGAGCGCCAAACCATGGTTCGTTAAGATCACGGTCAAAATATTTCCCGGCAATGATGCCATCACGTGAAACAAGGGCGCATGCGGTCACCCCTTCGACCGCTCGTATTTTTTCGACAAATGCCGCAATTTTATCCTTTAGCATGCCCGTGGCTCCTGTGGCGCACTATCCGCTGTATTTCATAATAACTGGTGACACCATATATACATATCTTTTTTATTTCGGGTCAATTTATCCCTTTACCGGGAAAGTAACGCCAGCTCTACTGGTTCCGGAGAATGTGTACCCCGCTTCTGCCGTAATTAAACCGGGCCCGATAAAAATCCCGGTTTTTTTACACCAGTAAGCGGGGTGGGATAATCGCAGTTGGTGGGACAGTCGTACAAATGGCCTCACGCAGGATTTCACAGCCCCGGGATTTTTCATTATCCGGGCCGGTGAAGGGAAATTCTGTTATAGGAAAAGAAGAAAAACACTGTACCTGCCTTACAAGACAGGAGAACGTGCTGCGGGTTGTAGGCGGATTGCAGAGCCGTATATCAGAAGGGCCCGGACGCCGGGAATGAACACATGGCATTTGAAAGTTACATGGTGGTATTATTCGGCGCAGTGATCGTTGTCCAGCAGTTCATCATGTACCTGATGTATGTCCGTATCCGGCAGCTCCTGACCGAGATCAATGCTATCGAAGGAAAGATTAAGATCACAGATCATGAGCTTGACAGCCTGATCCAGAAGGTCGAGGAGTTCAAGCGCAGCAACCTCTAAGGATCGACCCCCCCCCCACAAGGGATAATAATGATTCTCTTTTTCTTGGATAACAAGATAGATATGGAATATGAGCGAATAGTAAGACCGCGGGGCCATAGGGTAGCCTGGCCATCCTAGGAGACTGGGGGTCTTCTGACTCGCGTTCAAATCGCGATGGCCCCATTTTCAAACTTTGTTTTTGTGGTGTTGTACCGTGAAGATTACGGACTCATGCATCGATTGCCTTATCTCCCGGGTACAGCTCGAGTGCAGGCTGGCCGGGGCCGATTCCCTGACGACACAACGGACCATGGACTCCTGCCGCCATCTTCTTTTATCTTTGAAAAATACTCAGTTAAGCCATCCCCAGATCGCAAGCCACGTCCATCGTCAAGCGTACGAGATGCTCAACACTCCTGATCCGTTCCGGGAGCTCAAGGATCAGGGAAATGCAGAAGCAATCGCCGTGTGCAGGGAAGTCAGGCCCCGCATTTCCAGCTTCCGGGACTTTGTACTTGCCTCGGTGATCGGGAATACGTTTGATTACGGCGTCAAGGGGCATACGGTAACAACCAATTTTTCCACATTCTTCCGGCAGGAATTCGCAAAAGGGCTGGTGATCGATGACACTGAACGGATCCTCCCGCTGACAGGAAGGGTTGTCTACCTCAGTGACAACTGCGGGGAGATCGTCTTTGACCGGCTCCTGATCCAGTTCCTGAAATCCCGGGGCTCCCATGTCACGCTCGCAGTAAAGGCCCGGCCGGCGCTCAACGATGCGACCCTTGATGATGCGAGAATGCTCGGGCTTGACCGTATTGTCGATTGTCTCACCACAAACTGCGAGAGCGCCGAGATCGGGATCTATCCTGAAAAGGCAACGCCCGCCCTCAAAGACGCCCTTTCACACTGTACGGTCTGTCATCGCAAAAGGAATGGCAAATTTTGAATCTCTTTTTGAACGGGATGACCTCCCTCCCGTTGCGTTCCTGATGGCGGCAAAATGCCAGCCAGTCGCGCATGAAGCCGGTGTCCCGGTCGGGTCCAAGATCGCGTTGCTCCGGGAATAAGATTACCGGGAAGGAGTACCGGTACTGGGCGCTCTTTTCTTCCCCCCTTCTCCACCCTGAAAGAATAACGGCACCCCATTGTCGTTCATTACATAGGAAGACCCTGCATCAGGAACTCATGTAACCGCGATGTTCCCGGTATAATCCGCAAGCCGGAGCCTGTGGCTGTATACAAAATATCATTATATTCTCCTGCGAAATGCACATACCAGCACAGTGAGGAGGGTCATGACAGGAAAAATCGGCGTGTTGACCGGGGGAGGGGACTGCCCCGGCCTCAATGCGGCAATTCGGGCGGTCGTGCGCAGCGGGATCGCAAGCGGATTGAAAGTCATTGGGATACGGAACGGGTGGCAGGGCCTTATCACAAACGATACCGTACCGCTTTCGGATCATGCAATCTCCGGGATAATCTCGTGGGGAGGGACGATCCTTGGGTCCTCCCGCACCGACCCGTTGAAAAATTCCGACGATATCAAATCCCTCAAGCGTACGATTAGTACGCAGGGCATCGATGCCCTCGTGGTTATCGGAGGCGATGGCACACTCCGCGCCGCACACGAAGTATCATCCCGGGGTGTCCCTCTGGTGGGGATCCCCAAGACAATAGATAACGATATTTTCGGGACTGATGTCACCATAGGATTTGACACGGCGGTCTCTACGGTCACCGAGGCCATCGACCGTCTCCATACCACCGCAGAATCTCATCACCGGATCATGGTACTCGAAGTGATGGGGCGCAGGTCCGGCCGGATCGCGCTTGCGGCCGGCATGGCCGGAGGTGCAGATCAGATTCTCGTGCCGGAAGTGCGCGTATCCATGGAGGAGATCTGCCAGTCCCTCGATGCACGGCATCGTGCAGGGAAAAAATTCTCGATTGTTGTCGTGGCCGAGGGGACGCGCCACGAGGATATTGCCGGCACAACAATACCGGAATGCGACCGGGATGAATGCGGCCACGAAAAATTTGTCGGTATCGGAAATTTTCTGGGAAAAGAACTGGAACGGAGGATGGGGATCGAAACGCGGGTGACCGTGCTCGGTCACGTCCAACGGGGGGGGAGCCCGACTGCCCAGGACCGGATCCTTGCCACCCGCCTCGGGATAGCGGCAGTAGACCAGATCCACACCAGAAACTTCGGTTGCATGGTCGGAGTCCGGGGAAACCGGATCGCGCCAGTGGCCCTAGAATCGGTGGTAAACCAGTCCCGGGGGATCGATCCTGCCGAATATGCACGTGCAAAGTTGGTGGCAGGGATTCGTGATTAGGAGGGCCAGATAACGCCTTTTTTGAGATACTGCTGTACCGAACAATTCACGAACCAGCTGGCACGGATTTAAACGATTATTTTTAAAAAATACCCATTTTAACCGGTATAAAAAGTTCTTATCAGCCGCCCTCCACCAACCCGGAAAAGGGGAAGGGATAATCATCGATCCCTGAACCGATCTGCCGCGGAAATGCATTTGAACTTGTTTTTAAGAAATATCAAAATAGCACTATAAACGCGCATTTTGGAGATTAAAAAAATTAAACATGTTTTTCGTTACCGGCAGACCATTGAGTGACATTGTGGAAGGCAATGGAAAAATAAGACCGGTTTTTTTCGGCACTCACATGTGTAGCAGGTATGGCAGAAGGATGAGGGATATCAGGACAACTATCATCACGTAGCTGACCGCTCCGACCACGTACCCGGAATATTTTATAAGCCCACGCCGGTCAAGCAGCCGGTCCACCCCTTCCTTGAGGATGTAGCCGCCGTCCAGCGGGATCATCGGGATCGCGTTGAAGAGTCCCACGTTGATGTTGATCCACGCACACCAGAAGAGGAGGTGGATCACGTCCCAGAACCCGGCAAATGGCACCTGATAGTACGTGGTGTCCGGAGAATCGAACGCGAGTATGCGCAGGTACTGCAGCCCGTCACCGCTTGCAAAGGGAACGATCAAAAATTCAAAGAAACCGACCGGGGAAAGCATCGTCCCGACGGCCTCCTTTACCGCGCCCCCGTCATAATACTCAACTCCCATGAACCCGCTCGTCTGGTTGGTACCATACTCCGCCGGCCATGGAGCAAGCGTGAGTGTGTAATCGGACGACACCCCGCCTTTCTCCGCAGTAAGGGTGATCTTATCCCCGGGCTTTGTCGTATTGAGAAGCGTAGAGACATCTGCCCGGCTTGCAACCGGAATTCCGTTGATGGCGGTCACCACGGAGCCCTGCGGTACACTTGCATTGTCCGCCGGATATCCCTGGTAAATCCCATGGATCGCCGGCTGGGTAGCCGGCACTACTATGCCAAAAAGCAGGATCAGCAGTACGAAACAGGAGAAGCCCACGACAAGGTTGTTGGTGATCCCGGCACCGAACATCCGCACCTTGGGCATACCTTTGGTCTTTTCGAGTTCTTCCTCATCAGGTTCGACAAAAAAGCCGATCGGGATCACGGCAAGGAGTACGCCCATTCCTTTGACTTTGATCTCTTCCACCCGGCAGAGGATCGCATGGCCGAACTCGTGGACCACGATTGTTAAAAAGAACGCAAACCAGACCGCAAAGGTGGACGGGACGTAGTCGTTGATCCCCGGGAGCAGAAGGATATTCTGGGGCTCGTAGATCCCGGTCGGCTCCGGCCTGACAATCAGTGTATAACGGATCGAGACAAAAAGCATCACGGTCATGAAGACCGAGACAATGATAACTACGATGACCCCGACTGTGCCGTAGACCTTAAAAAAGCTCCGTACCGCCGTGAATTTATCGAAAAATTTTACCCGGGCGGTCTTGATCGCCATAATCGGGCCGTAGAAGATAATGTGATCGGTCCAGAGTTTTTTCCTATAGATAAAATACGCAGAGATGGCGTAGATTGCCACAAGGGCAATCAGGATAAGGAGCCAGTCCATCTGTACTTCATGGACTGGATAACCACATTAAGGCAATGGTGAGGCATTCAATGAAAAATTGCACCACGGTTCCTAGAAAAAAGCAGAGAGGTTGCTCTGAGATTTTTTTGCAAGCATCGCGCTCACCGTCTTCCAGCTTCTCCGGGCAATGGGCGGGGGCGAGTGATGCTCGTCAATATACGCGGAAAGGTACGCGATGGTCACAGGGTCGGAGGGGTAACCGCTCCCGATAGTACCGTATTTTTTTGCGAGTTTTGCGATCTCCCGGTCGCGGGTAACTTTTGCAATGATGCTTGCAGCTGAGACTACGGGGTATGTACTATCAGCGTGGTGCTCGGATACGATCTCGCAGGGAACTATAAGATGGCTTCGGACCGTCTCCGCGTACCGGAACGGGTTGACATCGCAGGCATCGACATACGCGGTTCTGGGGGCAAGTTTTTGGATGACTTCTGCGTGGGCCCGGGCGACACAGGAGTTCATCGTCATCTCGCACCGTAGAGAATCAATCTCCTCAGCAGGAATCACGACTGTGGCAACCCTGCAGCGTTTTTTGATGAGAACAAAAAGCCGTTCCCTCTCCTGTATCGCAAGTTGCTTTGAATCCTTAACGCCAAGATCGGAAAAAATATCTGCGGATCGAACTCCTACCGCAGCAACCACCATAGGCCCCAAGACCGAACCTTTTCCGGCTTCGTCAACCCCGCAGATCACAGTATAAAGGTTTATACACAAATTATTTCAATGGCGATGCTGGTAACCGGCAAAGAAAGAAGCAGCGGAGGACTGCCAGCGGCTTCTTAACAAACAGTTGAAAAAATCAGCGGAGTGAGGCGGCAAGCGCCCCGAGCTCCACGAGCAGTTTCGGGTTAACTTTCAATAACTCTTTTATTAATGTAAGTGTCGAGAACTCTTTTAAGTCGAGCTTCGAGACCGAATGGATGATGGCGTTGAGTTTTTCATCCGGCTGCTTGATCAGGTATTCCTTGATATGGTAGTTGCGCTCGATGCTCTTTCCCATCTTGGATGCTCGCCATTCCTGGTCGTAGACCATCAGCGCTTTCTTGGACAGGTCGCCTTTTGCGATACAGTCTGCCGCGACCTCTGCCGCGAGCCTGCCGGTGTACATTGCGTTGTAAATGCCGCCGCCCGTGAGCGGGTCAACCACCCGTGCCGCGTCGCCCACGAGCATCAGGTGGTCTGCGACCGTGCATTCCAGTGGCCGGCAGACCGAGACCCCGCCAACGATGCATTCTATAGTTTTGCCATGCGGGAACTTCTGCTTCACGAACCGGTCAAGGTAGTCCTTGGCCCGGTGCCCCTTGCCACTCTTCCTGCCGGAGATGCCGATACCAACATTTGCAGCCCGTTTTCCCTTGGGGAAGACCCAGAGGTACCCTTCGGGTGCAACCTCGTTACCCAGGTAGAAGATCGTGGCATGCGGGTTGATGTCGATATCGGTCATGACATACTGCACCGAGCTCATGATCTCTCTTACCGGGACGGTTGTGTCGATGCCGCACCACTTGCCAAACTTCGACTCAACACCATCGGCCGCGATCACGACATCGGCCATGACCTTTGCCGAATTACCGCAGTACTCGACCTGCGCTCCCTTGAGCCGGCCCTCGTGCATGATCGGTGCGGAGGCCCGGGTCTTGACATAGACATCCGCCCCGGCATCTGCTGCCTGCCAGACCAGTTCCCGGTCAAAGACCTTGCGGTCGAGGATGTACCCGACTTTACCGCCGGCCAGGGAGGACTCAAGCGTCATCTCAAAACCATCGGGTGCAACAATGCCCGCACCGGTCATCTCTGCGGAGATCCAGCGTGGATCGGGTGCAATGAACTCAGCGAGTGCCTCCTTACCAATTCCTTCGGCACAGCGGACGGGAGCACCGATCGCGGGACGCTTTTCCACAAGGCAGACCGAGAGCCCTTTCTCTGCCGCAGTCCGGGCAGCAAGCGCGCCGGCAGGACCGCCACCGACAACGAGGACTTCGTATTTACTTTTCATGCACGACCTCCAGCGCACCAAGAGGACAGACCTTGGCGCAGATACCGCAGCTCGTACAGTTCTCTTCAACAGAAAGGTATGCGTCGATCAGTTCAAGTGCACCTTCGGGGCAGACTGACACACAGCATCCGCAATACCCGCAGACATCCCGGTGTACGTTAAGCATTCTGGAGAATATGTTGGAGGCCGGTTTCATTAATCTTTACGGACAGCCACGGGCAGGACGAACTGCATGTACCCGGAGCCACGATGACGGCATCGGGCGGCAGGATCGCGTTTATGGATCCGGGAGAACGGGCGGGAAAAACAACAACCTATGTTTAAATATTATTAGTAGGAAATACTCTTCCTATTGCCTGCAGGTATCGCGCGTGAGTCTCACGAGGGTATGGACTATTCAATCATGCTTGCACATGCCTGCCGGTAGGAACAGGTGACTACATGGTTCAAAAGAGCAAGAGCACCAGGATGGCGGGCGTGACAAAAGACCAGATCAGCTCGATTAGTACTCTTATCAAAAAGAAGAATATCCGGATCGTTGATTTTAAGTTCAATGACCTGCCGGGCCTCTGGCAGCATTTCTCCATACCGGCATCAGAGCTCGTCAAGGATGCCGATCCTCATGCCGGCATCTGGGCCGAAGGGATCGGATTTGATGGTTCATCGATCCGGGGATTCCAGAAAATCCAGGAATCGGACATGATACTGCATCCGGACGCTTCGACAGCAGTCGCTGACCCGGTCTGTGAAGTCCCCACTCTTTCCATCATCTGCAACGTCTTTGACCCGGTGACAAAGGTTGCATATACCCGTGACCCGCGGTATATCGCCCAGAAAGCAGAGCAGTACCTCAAAGCGACCGGCATTGCTGATGAAAGTTTCTGGGGACCGGAGTACGAGTTCTTCCTTTTCGATGACGTCAGGTACTCCCAGACCGTCAACCAGGGATTCTACTCGGTGGACTCGGTTGAGGGTATCTGGAACTCGGGGCGCGACGAACAGCCCAATCTCGGATACAAGCCGCGCCACAAGGAGGGCTATTTCCCGGTGCCCCCGCATGACTCGCTTCAGGACGTCAGGAGCCACATCATCAACAAGATGATCGAGACGGGAATTCCGGTCGAGGTGCACCACCACGAAGTGGCGACCGCCGGCCAGAATGAGATCGATATGAGGTACAGCCCGCTCGTAAAAATGGCGGACAACTGTATGATGTACAAATATATCGTCAAGAACATGGCCCTGCAGTTCGGCATGGTGGCGACGTTTATGCCAAAGCCGCTCTTTGGCGATAACGGGTCTGGTATGCACACCCACCAGTCGATCTGGAAGAATGGCAAGAACCTGTTCTTTGATGCGAAGGGCTATGGGATGATCAGCCAGACCGCGAAGCATTACATCGGCGGTCTCCTCAAGCACGCGAATGCGCTCATGGCGTTCTGTGCCCCGTCCACCAACTCCTACAAGCGTCTCGTGCCAGGCTACGAGGCGCCGGTCAACCTCGTGTACTCCCTGAGGAACCGGTCGGCCGCAGTCCGTATCCCGATGTACTCGGAGAACCCTAAGTCAAAACGGATCGAGTTCCGGCCGCCGGATCCGATGTGTAACCCTTACCTTTCGTTCTCAGCACTGTTGATGGCAGGTATCGATGGTGTCAAAAAGAAGATCGATCCCGGCCAGCCGTTCGAAGGAAACACCTACGAGCTCGAGAGCAAGGCAGCAAAGAAGATCCCGACAGTACCTGGTTCACTCGAACAGGCCATCGATGCCCTGGAAGCAGACCACAAGTTCCTGCTCGAAGGCGGCGTATTCACGCCGGATGTCATCGATGTCTGGATCGAGTACAAACGGGCAGAGATCGACGCTATCCGTCTCCGCCCCCACCCGTGGGAGTTCCACCTCTACTTCGATATGTAACCCCACCATCTTTTTTACAGGATCCCCTCTCGTCCGGTGCGGAATGGCGAACGCATTTGAAAAAATCATTTAAGAGAGAACGTGCCGAACTTTCCCCCGCCGCCGGGGTGGAGGATCACGCGGTTTTCCCGCAAGGCCGAGATCGCATCTGCGACCCCGGGATGAACTGCCCGGATCTCGGGAAGCGGGGCCGAGACGAGGATATCAATCTCGTTTTCGAACGCCATGATGAACGCATCGTAGATCGCCCGGCATTTCTTCGTATGGGGAGACGAGGCGCCTTCAAGGGTCTGAATAATCTGCCCGAGCGGGACGATGTGGAGGTAGGGCGGGCGCGGCCCGGGTGTACCGCGTGAAAGTTCACGGGCCCGGTCAGAGACACCCTTCTTGATGAGGCCGCCATCGGCGGGGCAGCGCCAGTTGTGCTGCTGCGCCTCTTCAAGGGAGTACTGGGTAAAACAGCGGACGCAGGCAGTACGGTTGTACTTCCCTTCTTCCGGGAAAAAACCGGCATTCATCGTGATCTCGCCGGCCCTGATGCAGTCAAGTACATTGCGTACTGACAGGTGGCCGGAAACCTGTATCCGGTTGAACTCGCGGCCGATCTTCTCCAGCTGCGGGCTGTGGGCATCTGAGTTTGAGAGAAAAGGGACTCCCGATAGATCCGGGATACTGGCACCATAGGAGCTGTCCGCTGAGAGTCCCAGTTCGAGAAGGTCGATCTTTTCGTCGCCATAACAGCCGGCAACCGAATCATGGTACGCAAAGAGCGCGGTCCATGGAGTAAACGCATGGGCCGGGCCGATGAGGGCCCCGACCTCATGCGCATGCTCTGCGATGATTTCCCCGGAAAGGTACACGTGGGGGCGGCCGTTCGTTCCGATACTCCTGCTTTTTGGCGCAAGAAGATCGCGGAGCTGGTCAAATTGGCCGAACTCCTCGGCAAGGACCAGATGATGGACCCGGTGATCGTCCTCGATCTCCCCAGTCGGGACAACGCAGATCTCCTGCATATTTTCAAGGAACGGTTTCCATTCCTGTTGCCAAGCCGGGTGCATGGCGTCACCGGTGCCAAGTACATGCAGGCCTTTGACTTTAGACGCGATAAGAAGTTTTTCCGGACGCATCGCGCCGGAGACTGCCATCGAAAAAGGCGAATGGATATGCAAATCGGCATTTGCAAGCATGATTTCCTTCCTGATTACGCCGTGCAAATATATAAGAGGGATGCGCTTCCGGGTTCCCGGAATTTTCCCGCACCCGAGGTACCTTATAATCAGAGATACTCGTTTCGTTTCCTCGGAACGGGTGTATCCTTCTTCCAGAGCCGGATATCCCGGGACCGGTCAAAATAGAACTTCGACTCCTCAGGTCTCCCCAGTTCCTTTAAGCAGATGCCGATATGGTTCCAGGAATCCATGTTGTTGGGCAGGAGACTGACCACCATCTTGAAGGTCTCCACTGCCGCTTCAAGATACTTGTTGTTCATCTGCAGGACGCCCATCTGTTCGAGAGTCTCCCCAAGCTCGTACAGGATCTCGACATTCCCCGGGGCCAGTTCCACCGCACGCAGGAACGACTTGAGCGCCTCATCATAATCCCCCAGCGTCCGAATACAGATACCCCGGTCGTTCCAGACATAGGGGAGTTTCGGGTCAATCTCGATCGCCCGTTCGAACGCTTCGATGGCCCCCCGGTAATTCCGGTTGCGGGCGTAGAGGTTGACGCCTTCCTTGTACTGCACCATCGCTTTGCCAAGGATCCGGTTGATAAAACTGCCGCCCAACGAAGCAGCCTCGCCTTCTGCAGCCGAAGGAGTCGAGGAGGCCGCGACCGGCGATTCCTCTTCTATACTGACATCTTTGAACGTGGTGGTGACATCCCGTACAATACATGCAGCTGCGATAAACTCACCGTGGTTATCGAAGAGCGGGGTCGCCTTCATCCAGAGCGTCCATTCCGTCCCGTCCGCCTTTCGTGCCCGGGTGACCGCTACCGCGGGACCGTTCTTCTCCCTGTTGATGACCATGTACCGGGCTTTCCGTATGGCATCCTCAGAGAAGAAGACCATGTCAATGAGCATTTTCTGTCGTTTGCCAAAAAAAGGCTCTGCATAGGCGGAATTTCCTTTATCCAGTAACGTCTGCGAAGGGACACCGGTCAACTGCTCCATGGTCCTGTTCCATGCAAGGACATTTCCCTCGGGATCGATAGCGAACTCGGCGTCAAGAGAGAAGTTGACCAAATCAAAGACGATCTTCCGGGACAGGCCTTTGGCCTTTCCCATGAACCGCTGCTCAACCGCGTGCCGGATCATCCGTCGCAGTTCGATAAACGGCATCTCCATATTCTCGCCTTTTTTCAGGAAGAAGTTGGCACCGTTGTTGAGTGCGGCGATTGCGGCATTTTCCCTGCCGACACCGGTGAAGATAATAACCGGGGTCACGTCCCCTTTGCCCCGGATGATCTTTAAGAATTCAATGCCGTTGATCTCCGGCAGATCGTAATCGAGGACGATAGCATCAAAACTGCTCTTCTGGAGCACGTCAAGAGCTTCCCGGGACGAGCTGACCGGCCGGACGGAGATCTCGTGCGAACGCTCCAGTACGAGCCGGGTGACATCAAGGATTGCGGGATCATCATCGACAACCATTACGGAGAGCATACGGGGGCACCAGCGCTAGTATATTTATGCAATGTATAATCAGGACAGCATAGGTTTATAAAACAAACTGATATGAATCGCAGCAGAGAGGGTAAGATAAGCACGCGTGCCGGTGAAAGAAGAGATCGGTGCGGTCAGACGGAGCAAAAAAGGATCGTCAGCCGATATAGCTCAGCTCTTCATCGTGCTGGCTCTGTGCGTTTTCGAGGAGTCTCTGCACGACCTTTTCCATCTCAGCTGCACGGTCATTAAGCTGGGTGGGATCGACAGGCACCGCGATAAGTTTTGAGAGAGCCGTAAGAACGCTTGCGGCGCTCATAGGATCGACGACATACCCGCTCGTCTCGCCCATCAGGCAGATGGCATCGATCCCTCTCATGCTCCCCATTCCAAGGAGGAGACCGGCCGCGCCTAAGATCCCACCGCCCGGCTCATCGCGGTCAAATGTCACGCCCGCATCCATTATTTCAGCCTTGAGCTCTACACGGTTCGTGGCGCCAAAAACCCGGGGTGTATAGACGAGGTGGCCGACGCCAAACCCCCCGAGCGTGTAGATGCGTTTTACCCCCAGTTCCACGGCGATATCAAGATATGCATCCGTCATAAGGTAGTGCCCCTCGTTTGAAGTGCTCTGGAAATCGCCGACCAGAAAAACAAGATGCCGATTCGCCGCCTTATAAAGGTAGATCTCGTTGCGTGGCAGCCTGGCGACACCGTTTTCCTCAATTATAACCTGCGGAGGGAGATAGATCGCGTGGATCTCCCCGACTTTTTCCGCGCCGAGCATGTGGATCATGTACTCTGCAACAAGTTTTCCTACCTGCCCGATACCAGGCAGACCCCCGATCAGGATCGGGTCAGTAAGGGCCTTATCAAAAGTATCGCAGTACCGGATACTGATATCGTCGATCATTGCGCAGCCTTGTCCTTTGCTATCCTCCGGTACCTGCCGAAACGGTCCTGTACCGAAAAACGTGCCGGGTGGGCGACTGATGTTGGCTGACCGCACACGGGACACTGCAGAGAAAGGGTATAGATATGATCTGTGCTGCAGCGTCGGATTCTTCCGCTCATTGGCTCTTCCCGGACTTGGGTTTCTTTATGAGTTTGCCTTCGCCGCCTGCCTTTTCAAGGACAGAAACAGCGGCGTTGGCTGCTTTTTCAAGCGCTTTTTCGGCTTTCTTGTAATCGGATGCTGTCACCTTGATTCGGTAGATCGGTGCGCCCAGGTACAGCAGACTCGATGTCTGCTCCGGCAGTCTTGGCTTCGCTTGCCTTTTTTAAGGCATTGCGTATCACCATAACTCCGTCAGGTTCTGCAGACATCAGGACCAGCTGGCCGGTTACTTCAACCTTGGGGATCTTGACGCTCTCGTGAGCGATATGAATCAGTGCTTCGCCGGCCTTTTTGGAGAGCCCCAGCTTCCTGATCGTCGCATCGCTGTCGGTGACGACATCTTCAAACACCGCATACAGCTCGCCATACTTATCGAGGATTGCATCTTCTATCGCCGTTGCGGGTTCACCGGACTTCTCTGCGACAAAGCCGATCCACTTGCGCGCCTTGGACTCGTTCTTCCACTCGCGGATCTTCTCGCGGCGCTGGTGCTCGTTGACATCCTTTAAAGAAAGATCGATGTGACCCCGGTTCCGGTCGACATTGAGGACCTTGCAGACAATTTTCTGGCCCTCGCGGATGTGGTCACGGATATACTTTATCCACCCGGTTGCAATTTCAGAGATGGGGATGAGTCCCTGCCTGCCACCGTATTCGTCAAGCGATACGAACGCGACAAAATCCTTGACGTTTTCTACGGTACAAACTACCAGTTCCGATTCCTGTGGCCATTCCCTGTCCCTGTCCGGCATGTGATGGCTCACTTGAACTCTGAGATGATCTCAGCCTTTAAGTTCGCTTTTCCGCCCGCCGGTGTCGCGAGATCGCGTCCGCAGACAACACATTTTACGGTCGTGCTCGCCTTAGAAAAGACCGTCTGCTCGTTATCGCAGTCCGGGCACTTTACCTTTAAAAAACTGCTCCGGTTCGCTCGTGCTTCACGTACCATGTTTCTCACTCCGTCAACTCAAACTTCGCGACCCGGTAGCCTTTGCGCAGGTGTGCTTTCCCACACGTTGTGCAGCGGTACCTGACGTTAATCTTCTTTGTGGGCTTGTCGCCACCAGGGACTTTCGAGAACTTGCCCATGTTGCCCACTTTTCCTCTGCGTTCCTTCTGGCGGTCGATCCAGTGGAGGCCGGTTGTCTTGCTTTTCTTGACCTTCTCCACCTCATGGATCTGGTGATTCCTGCAAAAAGGACAGTAGGTTTTGAATTTCACTGGCATCTTCATGATGTTTTCACCGAATGTACTGGATATTGAATCCCAATATTATTGGCTAAGGTTCATATTTAAGATATGGGTTCACCGGCAGTACAGGATTGTCGCCGTTGTCCAAATCGTGTTGCAATTCTCATCGTGGCGAAGAGTGTTTAGGTTTTGGTGCCGGGATGTTAAAAAGATTAGGATAGGCCGGCCTTCCTGAAAGATCCGAACAAGAAATTCCAGACACTTATGCCGGCCGTTCGGGATTTTGGGGCAGAGTATCTAAAAAAAATTCCGGTTATTTTCCGGTCGGGAGGGAGACGGGACAGACAAGGTTCCGGTCGGAAAGGACAGATGCGTTTCGCTCGGGAAGCGTGACGATGTCCCCTTTGGCAAGCCCATAGATCCTCCCATCAACACCCATGAACGTATCCATCCCCTCAAGCACCCGCACCAGCAGGTAAGGCGGGGTGAGAGTGGGTGCGGCGGGAGATTGGGAGACTGACTGCTCCTCACCGGACAGATATTCTTCATCATGTACTTCCCCGTCATTTTCTGCTACCTCGATGACTGCAGGGGCTGCCTTTGGTGAAGGCACAAGGGGCTGTTTTGCGTTGTGGAGCAGGGTATCCTGGCATTCAAGGAGGCCGGCCGCCACTCGGTCAAACATCCCGTGCTCGGCCGGCAGCATCCTCTTGACCTCCTCCCGGTCATAGTAATTACCCTCCGCATGCATGAGGGCGAGAGCGAGGATCTTGCGTGAGCGGATAGAGAAGAGCTCGTGCATTGTCTCTTTCATCGCGATCGTTTCTTCGATGAGCGCCCGGGCCTCATCGGAGAGCGGGTCCTCAACCGCATAGACCTTCTTGAGAAGTGCTGCGATCTCTACATGGGTGCGGTCGAAAATATCCGGGGATATCTGGACCAGTTTGCCGGTTTCGCGTTCGGTGAGCAGGATGCTGCGCAGATCATCAAATCCCATGGCAGGCACTCGAGGTAAGGGATAGTTTTATACAATTTCCGCGATGCCGCGGCAGCAGAGGAAGACTGCCACGGCCTCAGGGTACTGTAGAGATCCCTTTTTGGATCTGATAAGTGCTTCCCAGCATTGGCATGGCAAGCGGGAACCGGGCGTCCACCCGCACATCACGGGATGAAAAGACCACAGCATCCACCAGCGGGTCAAAACCGGGAAGATCCCGCATCTCAAGTGACTGCACCCGCATCCCACTGCCGCCATGGAGGGATGTTGGCATCCGGATCAGGCGCTTGATGTCCGTAGTGACCGGCTCATCTGCAAGCGCAGCCTCTTCATTGAGCCGCTTCCGGAACTCGCCTTGGGTCTCGTTCACCACCGCCTTTATGACCCGGTCCTTGAGCAAAGTCGGGTCAACCTCCCCGTGGAGGCCGGCGATCATCTCCTCGCGCTTTTTCAAAAACCCGGCCGCCGATTCTTTTCCCACCCCCTCAAGGGAAGTAAGATAGGTCATTGCCTCTTCCTCGCTAAGGCTCCCCAGCCATGTCATATACCCGGTCAGCGCGCTGCGGAACCTGGCAGGCCACCCGGGCGATGATGATCCGTTCAGCAATACGGCGGGATCGATCCCGATGCCGCAGATGTAATCGATCAGTTCCCGCCGCTCAGCGCTCCCCCACCCGCGGAAAGCGAGATCCCGTACATGCACATGGTATCCACGCCCACCGGAAAAGACCAGCTCAATCTGTTTTGGATCGATCCCCAGTTCTTCGGTGAGCATGGCAAGCAGTTTCTCTGTCTCGATCTTGACTCGGGAGAGCATCTGGTCGTAAGGCCCTTTGACGATATGATCCGCGTCGAGATCGAAGATCAGATCGGCGCCGCACCAGCCCTTTTCAGCCATGGTGGGTGCATCCGGTTTCTCGTAGTATGCGCTCGAGTAATAGATATGCGAGGGGACGAGATTTTTGATGTAATCGAAGAGCTCCGCGCGTTCGGAGAATGCGATATGCCGGCGCATCCTCATCTCGGCAGCTCCCGGGTTAAAAAGGACAAAACCCCATTCCCGCTGCGCAAGCGATGACGGGGAGACAAGCAATGCCTTCCGGTAATAGTCCGTAAACCGCTGCCGTACAAACTCCGTGGTTGCCGGGTTCATGGCATCTCCTTTACCATATAGGGGCCCCTGCGCTCATATCCCTGTCTCCGGTAGTAGGGGCGGACACCGATGCCGCTCATGATCGCCATGCGCCTGAACCCTGATGCTTTTGCGATCTCCTCGGCACGTGAGAGGAGTATTTTCCCGAAATTCCGGTGCTGCCACTCCTCCTGCTGTGCAGCATCAAGACCCACCGGGACAAGGCTCCCGTAGACATGGAGCTCGCGAAGAAGGGCGGCACCGGATATCTCGGGACGGAATTCGGACGAGGGGAACCGGAGCCGGGCAAACCCGATCAGCGAGTCTCCCGAGACTGCGGATATGAAATGTTCCATGCCGCCGCAGCACTCGTACGTGGTCACCCGCATCTCCGCTTCGATTGCCGAGGGGAGCCGGCCAATCTCCCGGCACCGGATGCATCGGCAGTGCCGGCCCTGCGCGGCAAGCCGGTTCTGGGCCAGCTGCCGGAAGTTGGAATGCCGGGACCCGGCCACGATCAGTTTGGCCGGGATGTCGCGCTGCACCCGCGAGAGCCGCGTGTACTCCGGTATAAGTGTTTTTACGTACGCTATAAGATCGATGAGATCCTCCTCATCGTACGGAGCATACCTCCTGAGTTCCCAGAGTTCCTCGATCTCGGAGCCCGGGGTGACAAGCGTCGGGTAGATCTTTAAAAAATCCGGTTTGAACCGGGGATCGGAAAAGAGGGTTTCAAACATCTCCTTATCCGCTGCGATAGTCGAATGCGGCAGGTTGGGCATCATGTGGAACCCGACCTTGATCCCGGCGTCCCGCAGGAGCCGGTTTGCCTCGACAGTATCTGCAACGGTGCACCCCCGGCGATTAAAGGCAAGGATCGCATCGTCAAGGTGCTGGACGCCCAGCTCCACCTTGGTGACACCTGAGATCGAGCATCCGGTCGATGTGCTCTTTCCTGCACCAGTCCGGGCGCGTCTCAAACGTGATCCCGACGCACCGGACATCCGCAGTTTCATTTGCGGCTTCGACCGCCTCAACGGAAGGCACTGCTGCTGCCGGTGTATCTTCCGGGTACACATTCATCGCTTCAATGCACCGGGCAACAAACTCATACTGGTACTCGATCGGGCGGGCAGTCATCGTTCCGCCCATCACGATCAGTTCCACCTTCTCGACCCGGTGCCCCAGCGTCTCGAACTGCCCGAGCCGGGCGTGGACCTGGGCGAATGGATCGTAGCCATGCTCCCGGGCCCGCTTTGCCGCCGGTTCCTCACCTGTGTAACTCTGCGGCGAGCTGAACGGGTGGGAAGGCCCGCCCGGGCAGGGCAGGCACTTGCCGTGCGGGCATGGATAGGGCGAGGTCATGACCGCGACCGGCGCGACACCAGAAAGAGTACGGGTGGGCTTGACCAGCAGGGCACGGCGCAGGGATTCCCGTTCTTCCGGGGTGGCAGCGGCAAGTATCGCTGAATTCTTGGGAACAGCACCCAGCCGGTACCTCCGGCAGATCTCAACCTTTACTGCTGCAATCCCGCTGTTACCGGGCGGCAGGGAGAGGATGCGGGAGATGATCTCCCGGATTGCAAGAGCCTCATCCATGACTTAATGTTCGACTGCGACTTGCTGAGTAGGGGCAGTTGCAGTCTCAGGAGAATAGTTCACCACATGAACGCGGTGGTGTCCGCTTATATGGGTCACGACCTCTTCACCCAGGGTGAGAAGAGCATCTTTATGGGCTTTTTTATCTTTGTGAATATGGACTGGCGATATTTCGAGCGCATCATAGCGTTCGGTTTCTATTTCTTCGTTCGTGGTGTTCTCGTAATACTTCCTGATGTGTACCATCAGCATATGGAGATGCAGTAACTCTTCTTTTTGCACACTATCGCCTTCTCTGAAAAGTTAATTTTTCTGTACGACAGATATACCTTTTTGGTGAGATTTATAAGAGAATACATTCACCCAAGGGGATTGCTTGCTGGACTCGCAATTGGGGACGCGTTGGGTGCGCCCTTGGAAGGATCTCCCCAGCCTGAAGTCTGGGTGACAAATATGCGGCCCGGAGGGCGCCATTTCCGGAAGGCCGGCCAGTACACGGATGATACCCTGCAGGCACGTGCGGTCGCAGAATCCCTTCTTGCATGCAGGGGTTTTCAGCCATCCGACATCGTAACGAGATTTCTTTCCGGGTACCGGGAGCGGCCGGAATGGTACGGCCCGACATCTTCTGCATTCTTCAGCCTGATCAGTTCCGGCACCCCACCGCACCGGGCTGCATGGCTCGTTCACCGGCGCCATCACGGAAGCCGGACGAATGGGAGCGTGATGCGGGGCTTCCCCATTGGCATTTATTATCCAGCTGATATAGCCTACGGGATCAGCATGGAATGTTCCCGGCTCACCCATTACGATACGGTCGCCGCCCATTGCTCCGCGTGGATGACCATGATGGCAGCCGACCTGTGCCGGGGTGCCACAAGGAAACGGGCATTCGTACATGCCCGCTCGCGGTGTCAGGACGTAGAGGTGCTCGCGGTGCTGGGGAGTTATGAACGGTACAGGCCCGTTCCCTCGCTTGATGCGGTGCAGTGTTCGCATGCGGCCCTTTATTGTTTCATGACCGCCCGCACGTTTGAAAATGCACTCCTTTCGGCAGTAAATCTTGGGGGGGATGCGGACACGGTCGGGGCGTGCTGCGGTGCGCTTGCAGGATCGTGCTGGGGGATCGATACCGCCCCGGAGCGGTGGACTACAGGTACTCGAAGACAGGGAGGATCTTCTCCGGCTTGCGGATGCACTCTGGGATGTGCGGCTTGATAAAAAACAGGCGTATAGCTGACGGGAAAATCCGGCCGATCACTTACGCGGGTCTGATCTCGACAAGCTTCAGTGCACGGCCTTTACCGCAGATATCGGACGCATTGCCCAGCACATCGGCGATGACATATTTTTCTCCCTCGACCACACCGTCCGGTCGGCAGAGAGGATAACTCCTGCAGTCCGTCTTGTTGCAGGAGAATTCCACTTTTATCTTCGAGTTAACCATCGCCATGTCGGCAGAAATGAGCATGGTTACCGGTGCCTCCATTACCTCGACTGCCGTCGCCCCATTGAGGTGAACCGCACATTCGTGGTGTGTGCTTCGGACCGTAACGATCCGGTACCGGTGGCCCCTGTTCAGATTGTTGCACGCTTTTTTGACCTTGCATGTTTCGCACCCGGGGGATTCTCCTTCATAGACGAACTCGATGCCGGGTTTTGCAAGCACCGTTCCCACGAGGGTCACTTTGGTTTTTGTCTCAGCCATGGCTCCATTCCTGCACGTTTCATGTGATTATTCTGGATCATTCCACGTAGAGCATCTGGACGAGCTTTTCTGCAGATTCTTTTGTGATGCCCATATCAAAGATGGTAAAGCGTTCCGGGCGGATAGTCTTTGCCATCAAAAGCGCCTCAACCGCGATCTCGTCAGGGATGCCCACATCCGCCGGTGTCACCGGGGCACCAATCGTCCGGAGCGATTCACGGATCCCCCGCCAGTCGCCGCCATGGAGGTACATCGAGATGATCGTACCGATCCCACAGCTCTCCCCATGCAGCGCTTTCCCCGGGGCAAGCCGGTCAATGGCATGGGAGAACTTGTGCTCCCCGCCGCTTGCAGGCCGCGACGAACCCGCGATGCTCATTGCGACACCGCTCGATACAAGCGCTTTTGTCACAAACCATGCCGACTGTTCCTGGTTCGGTTTTATGAGATCGGCATTCCTGACAAGGATTTCAGCGGTCATCTTCGAAAGCGCAACCGCGTATTCACTCATGGGTTCGCCCTTGATCCGGTGGGCCATCTCCCAGTCAAGGATCGCTGTATAATTGGAGATCACATCTGCACAGCCTGCGGCAAGAAGCCGGTGTGGCGCGGATGCGATGATGCCTGTGTCCGCAATAATAGCTGATGGCGGATGTGCTTCAAGCGAGACATTACCCTCCCCTGTGGGAACTGACGCCCGGGCCGACGCGATGCCATCATGGGATGCAGCGGTCGGTACAGAAATAAACTGGCGGTCGACGTTGTATGACACAATCTTTGCCGTATCGATCACACGCCCTCCGCCGACACCGACCACAAAGTCCATTCCCTCTGCGATCCGCTCCGCTTTCGCAATGATCTCCGGGCTGATCTCCTCTGCAATAAAAACATTCACAGTTCCCGATTGAAGGAGCAGGTCCCGGACGGTTTTTCCGGCACGCTCCATCGTATTTTTACCAGAGATCAGGAGGGCTGACCTGCCCATTTTGAGATCTGTGCAGACCGGTATAATCTGGCCAAGGACATCGTGGCCGATCACCACATCCCGGGGTAACTGCATCCATTTGGACTTGTCAAAGACCTTCTCTTTAAGTAATTTTATAGTATTTGGGCTCATCCGGATTATGAATGATTAGTGATTTCATATACAAATACTACATCGATCCCGTGAAGTATGGCGAGCCCTACAATATTGTCGAGACACTCACCTATGCGGTCATTCTCATTATCGGCGTTTATTTGTTATACCGGTGGTTCTCGAATTCTACATGGCTTTCAGAGCACGGGATAAAACTTGATTCCTCGTTTCTTCTTGCCACGCTGCCTTACGTAGTGCTCGGCGGCGTGCTCCGGGTGATCCAGGATGCCGGCATGGTGACAGGCGACTGGCAGTACCTGATTGTCACCCCTCCCATCTATTTCGTACTGTTCTTCTTTACGCTCGGGATGATCTTTATCGGGGGCACCCTGAAGAAAAATGGGCTTATAAAAGACTTCCTGTCATTCTATGCATTCATCGGCTGCATGGCGGTCTTTGTCGTTTCGCTTATCCTGCTTTCCTGGGGGATGGCCCACGGCCATGTCGATCTCTTCATCCTTGCGGTGATCCTGCTCATGGCGGTCACTGCTTCGGTGCTGGTCTGGGGCTGCATGAGGTATGTCCTCTCCTGGGAATATGTGCGGGATCCGCTCTATATTGCGCTCATCTTCGGGCAGATGCTGGACGCCAGTGCCACCAGTTACGGGCTTACCTTTCACCCTGCCGTTCATTACATAGAGCAGCACGTGGTAGGGTCAAACCTGATCGCGATGACCGGTACCGCATTTGTCATGTACCCGCTCAAGCTGGTCATCCTCTTCCCGGCCATCTATATCATGCAGCTCTACCGCAAGGAGGCCAACCCGGCCTTCTGGCACCTGGTGCTTCTGGCGATGATCGTGGTCGGCCTTGCCCCGGGTGTGCGCGACATGATCCGGATGGTCCTTTATGTCTGATCCGGGTGTATCGCCACTTTCTGAGCGTTCCCTGCTTGGCACGACCACCACGGTCACGATCCTCCTTTTTATCATCTCCATGATCGTAGGGTGGATCGGGACGGTACACAATCCCGCGATCGGTAACGAGTTGCTCTCCCTGTTCCAGAAAGAGATCGCCGGACAGATCACCATTCAAAATCCTGTTGATATGTGCCTGAAGATCTTCGCAAACAACCTTGAAGCCTGTATCCTGCTCTTCCTCGGGGGGGCCACCTTTGGCATACTGACGCTGGTTATCCTGAGCCTGAACGGGATTGTGATCGGTGCGGTCACCGAGATCATCAGCAAGGGACATTCCGCACTTTTTATTGCCGCCGCCATTGTCCCCCACGGGATCTTTGAAGTACCTGCCTTCATTATCGCCTCTGCGCTCGGGTTCTGCATGGCGCAGTCACTGATCGCAGAATGGTACGGGGCAGCTGATACCGCGGCCGATGCGGGGCGCCTGGCCCGGCTCTTTCTCCTGTACGTGCTTCCCCTGATCGCCGTCGCAGCAGTGGTCGAGTCATTTATTACGCCGGCAATCATACAGATAGTAGCTTAAGGGGTTTTTATGGACGAGGATGCGGGCGCCCTGCCAAAAAAAGCGGATTTTTCCGAATGGTACAACGAACTTTTATGGCGTGCGGAGATCATGGACGTCCGCTATCCGGTAAAAGGGCTCTATGTCTGGTTCCCGTACGGGTTTGCGATCCGCAAATTTGTGTACCAGCTCCTGCGCGAACTGCTCGACCGGGATCACAAGGAAACACTATTCCCCCTGTTGATCCCGGAACAGGAGTTCATGAAAGAGGCCGAGCATATCAAGGGGTTCGAGAACGAGGTCTACTGGGTCACCCACGGGGGCACGACGCCGCTTGATGTGAAACTGGCGCTTCGGCCCACAAGCGAAACGGCAATCTACCCGATGTTTGCCCTCTGGGTACGTTCCCATGCCGATCTCCCCATAAAGATCTACCAGGTTGTGAATACCTTCCGGTACGAAACCAAGCAGACCCGGCCGCTGATCCGTCTCCGCGAGATCACCTCGTTCATGGAATCGCACACCGTCCACGCGAGCTGGGACGAGGCCGAAGCACAGGTGGAATCCGAGATCGCGCTCACCCGCGAATTTTACCGGAGCCTCTGCATCCCGATCATCATCTCGAAACGCCCCGACTGGGACAAGTTTCCCGGGGCTGATTATACGATCGCGGTTGACACGATCATGCCGAACGGTAAAACCCTCCAGATCGGCACCGTCCACCATCTCGGCGACCACTTCTCCCGCACGTTTGCAATCCTGTACGAGGATAAAAACGGGGAGCAGAAAGTTGCGTACCAGACCTGTTACGGGATCTCGGAGCGCTGTATCGCAGCGCTGATTTCCGTTCATGGAGATGATAAGGGCCTGATCCTCCCTCCTGCTGTCGCAACATTCCAGGCTGTTATTGTTCCGATCACCATCGGGAAACGCCGTGATGACGTACTCGCAGCCGCAGAAAAACTCAAAACGGACCTTGAGGCGGCTGGCTTCCGGGTGATGATGGATAGCCGGGACATGCGCCCCGGAGCAAAATACTACTGGTGGGAACTCCGGGGCGTACCGCTCAGGCTTGAGCTGGGGCCACGGGATCTCGATGCCGGAAAAGCGATGGCAGTCAAACGAACCAGGGAGAAGACCGCGATATCCCTTGCAACTGCGGCCGGTGATGTCATACGGGTACTTGGAGATATTACCGGGGAGATCCAGGCAAAAGCCGAGGAGCACATGAAATCCCGCCTTTGTACGGTACATTCTGTTGATGCCCTGAACGCAGCCCTTAATGACGGGAAAGTTGCGGTTGTCCACTGGTGCCGGGATCGGGCGTGCGGGGATGCCATCGAGGAGAAAGCGAACTCGAGCCTTCTTGGAACCGAGGTACGGTCTGACTACATCGAAGCCACAGACGGACCCTGCATTATCTGTAACAAGCCGGGCAAGGCAACCCTTGTTGGCAGGACATACTAAACTATTTTTACGCCTTTCGGCGAGGGATCACAGGGAAACTCCCGAAGCGTTCAGAGGGGCTCCGGGCGTTAATGTTAAAAGAGAATACTCCCCTATTTACACAAGCGATCAAAATACCGGGTGGCACATCCCGGAAGTACCAGAGGCATATATGAAACCAGGAACCACGGTCGTAACCCTGCTTGTACTGTTGGTAGTGCTGGGTCTGCCGGCATCTGCCGCGCTTACTGCCGTGACCAGTGGTCCCGGTACTATTGTGAAGGCGGATACCGTAACTCTCTCGGGTACAGGTGCAGTGAATGGTTCGATAACCCTCTGGATACTCGGGCAGAACTATTTTGCAACAAAAACGATCGCCCCGGATAAAAAGGGAAATTATACCTTCATTATCAAACCGGAAGAGACGACGCGGTTTTCCGCGGGAGAGTATGCATTCCTGATCCAGGATCCGGGTTCGGACAGGAGTTTTGAGATCGGCCCGCTGCTCTGGAACGATGGCAGCATGCGCATTACCGATCGGGGAAAAGTCATTGCCAACATCGGCGCAATATCATCTTTTCCCGTGGACATCAGCCCGGTAGCCGCCATCATTCTCAATGCTTCGGTACGGCCTGACGTTGACGATATCTTTACCCCATATTATTTTTACGTTGAGGAGCCGGCCGTGCATTTCAATCGGGTGAACGACGCCGGTAACCTGCCCGACCAGACAACCGGTGAGTCTCTGCTGATCACCGGGACCACAAACGTCGGGCCCGAAGATCAGCTTCAGGTTTCTGTCAGAAATGCGACATCCGGCGATCTGATAACCTCACAAACCATCCCGGTGGTGGAAGGCTCCAATTCCAACCAGTGGACCTATTCGCTCGAGGAACCCGGCCTGCCAGCGGGGATATATAACGTGACGGTTGGAGAGCAAAAATACACCACGCAAGGCAGTGCATCCGCACAACTCACGGTTCGGGAATACCTGATTGCGGGCAACTCCACGTTTATCCCTCAGCCTGAGCTGCCGGCCGGGATGACTCCCTATGGTGTCCTCCTCCCCCTGCTCATCAGCGGTGCCGCTCTTGCAATTATCGGGATCATCATGCTGGTCTCGTTGCGGAAATGAGCGTTAGTATATCCCCATACTGGATTATATCCTGTTATAACCCGTATGCGTCCCGTGCGGGAACTTCCAGACCACCGGTCACTGAATAAAACCGGATGATGAATGAAATAAAAAAGAGGTGCGGGATATCAGCAGCGGTTGCATACATACTGGATATGCACTAAGGTGGAGCGCATATCACCAATAATCTGCTTTCGTCCGCCCCTCACAAAGAGCCGGTTGCATTTTGCGCACCGCTTGGGTCGGATCCTGTCGGGTATCCCCATCGGGAGTTCCAGGGAGAACTCCGTTTTGGTCCACTCTTCCCGGGGTTTCTCTGCGTTCTCCTCGTAACTGGAGATAAAATCCATGATCTGCGAGGGCGGAACACCCAGATCGACGAATTTTTTGAAGACAAAATAATTGAAAATCAGCCATGAAAGGTCGGAGCGATCGAGAATGCCCTCGTACTCGCCGATGGACTCTTCGAATTCTTCCAGTGAACAGCCGCACAGCGGGCATTTGCCGCCCACTAACTCATCAAGAAAAACCTCTTCCTGACAGCCCGGGCAGGTGGTGTGGGGGGCATGCATGCGTGATGTCATGGGTATCTTTTCGTTTTTGTTCTCTTCGCGCATTCAACCTGAAAGAAGAAAGAAGATTGTAGGGTTCTGTTGTTTGCTGGATTATACATGTGCCGGAGGGGCACTTATAGGTATCATCCGTACACATTCACGCCGATAAGAGCTTTGTGGTACGGGAAATGATCAGGAGGCTTCGGGTTCCTGCGGTTCCATGACCAGGGTACCGAAGATGACCTTCTCAAGCACCTGCGATACGTAACGGATATGCATGGCTTTCTCCAGATCCTCGTTCCTGTGGATGTCCGCATAGAGCTGGAGGCGAAGGAGCGCAAAACGGAACTGGTCGAGCGTTTCATCGTCGAGTTTCATCGCCTGCCGGTATACGGGTTCCAGAAGATCGGGAAATGCCTGGGGGTTTTCCAGGCAGGCGATGACCGGCTCATAGATGGGGAGAGGTGCGGCTTTTCCGGAGAGGATCCGCAGGTAGTCCATACCGGCTTATCCCTCGACGACTTTTATGAGCTCTTCCATGATTTTGTCCACGCTCGCCCATGTTGGACTGTCACCCCGCCGGATGATGAACGGGCGGCCTTCATCGCCGGCCTTGCGCATATCTATATCGATGGGAATGGCTCCAAGGAACGGTACCGAGAGCTCATCAGCAATCTTTCTGCCTCCGCCTTTGCCGAAAAGATCGATCTCCTGTCCGCAGTGGGGGCAGATCATCCCGCTCATGTTCTCGATGACGCCGAGGACCGGCAGGCCGAGTTTTTCCACAAATTTTATGGCCTTTTTCGAGTCCAGCGTGGCAACATCCTGGGGAGTAGTTACGATAACGGCACCACGCACATTGGGTGCGAGTTGTGCAATCGTGAGTGCCTCGTCACCGGTACCCGGGGGGAGATCCACGACAAGATAGTCCAGGGATCCCCAGTTGACTTCGGTGAGGAACTGGTTGATCGCTGCCATCTTCATGGGTCCACGCCAGATGATCGGCGTGCTCGTGTCGGGCAGGAGGAAGGCCATGGATATCACCGAGAGCGCCCCGGTGACATGGACCGGTTCTATCATGTTCCCGATCGTGGAGAGCTTGTGATCCTCGATCCCGAGCATCTTGGGAATGTTGGGACCATGCATATCAAGGTCCAGGAGCCCGACTTTGTAGCCGTGGCTGGAGAGCGCGTACGCAAGGTTCACGGATACGGTCGATTTTCCCACCCCCCCTTTTCCCGAGAGGACTAAAATAACGTGCTTTACGTCAATGTCCGCCTTGGGCGGGAGGCCGGCTTTCACGTCAGAACAGGTTCCCGCCGTTGCACAGCTGGAGCATTCGTGGGAGCAGGATTCTTTGGTAGGTTTCTCCGGCAGGGTGCCGGCAGGTTTCTTTTCCATGGGTTGCCTCTGGAGTACGTAAAGGTACTTCTTTCCTCTAACATTCTCCTTGTGAGACAATAAATATGTGGAGCAGGCAACAGCACGGGTACAGGAGGCAGGGGTAATCCGGCACTTCATACAAGGAAGGCCGGAACGTCCTTGTAAACTATAATGTTCACCACAGGTAGGTATGAACAGAATTTTTATGAGTCGCGCCGTTCATGATGCATGCAGGGATGTGAAGAGCATATGGAATCATTAAGCATACGGATCTCTGTCAAGGACCTGCCGAGCGCATACACCTGTGATGGTGAGGACAAATCGCCCGAGATTGAGGTTGGGGGAGTGAACGTCGGGCGCTCGAAATGTCTTGCCATCATCTGCACCGATCCTGATGCACCGGGTGGCGGAGGATTTGTCCACTGGATTGCGTGGAATATAGAACTGGTCAGATTCATACCCGAAAAGATACCAAAAGATCCTGAGGTCACCTTTCCGATCCGGGCAGTCCAGGGGACCAACAGTTTCGGGACGATCGGGTATTCCGGTCCCTGCCCTCCCCACGGGCAGACACACCGGTATTTCTTCAAGATCTACGGGCTGGACACCGAAATCGATCTCGCACCCGGTGCCACAAAAGCGCAGATGGTACAGGCCATGGGCGGGCATGTTGTCCAGTTCGGCGAGACCTTTGTGACCTACGGGAGATAAATGCACAAACGGGTCGTCAGCCTTAATGCCGCCCCCCTCCAAAGAATTGACAATGTGTATGGTACGACAGGGTGAGCACCGTGAAGAGCGCCGCAACCCGGCGATCCACCGGTATACCCGCGAACGCGAAGCCCTGCTATCCTCCCATGCATCACGGACCGACCAGGCACTGCGGCGGAAGAACCGGAAACCGGCAGATATCCGCACACCGTATTCACGGGATGCGGACCGGATCATCCATACGCGGGCATACACACGGTACATCGACAAGACCCAGGTCTTTTACCTTGTGGAGAACGATCACATCACCCACCGGGTGATTCATGTCCAGCTCGTCTCGAAGATCGCACGCACAATCGGCCGGTGCCTGCGCCTCAACGAGGACCTGATTGAGGCGATCGCGCTCGGGCACGACATCGGCCACATCCCGTACGGCCACTTCGGCGAATCCTGCCTCTCGGATCTCTGCGAAGAACACGGCCTCGGGAAATTTTTCCATAACGTTCAGAGCGTAAGGTCCCTTGACCGGATCGAGGACCAGGACCTGACCATGCAGGTGCTGGACGGGATCCTCTGCCACAACGGCGAGGCCGATGATCTCCGTATCTCCCCGGAACCCTGTCCGGACTGGCCGGCGTTTGACCGGAAAATCGGGGCAAACGAGAAAGGGAATCGGGCCGGGCCTCCCATGACCCTGGAAGGGTGCATCGTGAAATTCGCTGACACGATCGCCTTCATCGGGCGCGATCTCCAGGACGCGCAGGAGGTAGGCCTTATCAAAGGTCTGGCAGAGATACCCCGTGAATGCCGGAAGGTCCTCGGGGCCGACAACCGTACTATCATCGATACCCTAATCCATGACCTGCTGGACAACAGCGATGCGGACAACGAATGTTTTGTTTCTTATAGCAGCGAGGTCGAACACGCGCTTGCCACCCTCCGCGCATTCTCGCGGGACCATATTTACAACAACCCGAAACTGACCGCGGAGCGGGAGAAGATCAGGACCATGTACCGCGTCCTGTTTTCGACCTATCTCGCCGATATTGAAGCAGACCGGCACAGCTCGAAAATTTTTACGGACTTTACCGAGGCTCCCTGGGTCAGCCGGGACTACCTGCGTGAAACTTCTCCGGCCGGGCTTGCCCGGGATTTTGTTGCCGGCATGACCGACCGGTATTTCCTGAAACGTTTTGAGGAATGCGTGCTTCCTCACCGGATCGAGGGAGCCTTCCGGTGAGTCTGTATTAGTCGTACTTGCCTTTCGGGTGTGACCACCCGGTAAACCCGCAGTAGAGACAGCCGACCCCTTCGCACTCAGGACAGGCCTTTTTGGGCGACTGCACGAGAACGGTTCCCGTTTTGTTGCAGTAGGTGCACCCGATTCCGCCGCAATGACCGCAGGTCGCAGGTTCATAGGTTTTTGGTTTATCCGCCATACTAAACCAACCGTAATTCCTTACTCATCATCCTCATCGAGATAGCGGGACAGCGCATCCAGCAGCTCGCCGGCAGTCTGGTATCGGTCCGCGGGATTCTTGGCGAGGCATTTCAGGATGATCTTCTCAACGGCCTCCGCATCGGGATTATATTCGGTCGGGGGTATCGGTTCTTCCCTGACAATCGCATTTCCGACCTCCACAATACTCTCCCCTCCAAACGGTATCGATCCGGTGACCAGTTCGTAAAAGAGTGCCCCCAGCTGGTAGATATCGGTACGGACGTCCGTCCTCCCGAACTCGGCCGGTGACACCTGCTCCGGTGCGGCATACGAGAGGGAAAACCCGGCGACGCTTGATTTCTCCATCGTGGTGGCGATAACCTTGCTCATGCCCCAGTCCGTAATCTTCGGGACAAAATCACCGGTTACGAGGATGTTGTGCGGCTTGATGTCGCGGTGGATGATGCCATGGGCATGGGCGTACGCGAGGCCGTCTGCGATACCGTGCACCAGGTGCACAGCCTTCCAAACCGGCAGGGGTTTTGCCACCGATTCAAGCGATCCAGGCACGTACTCCATCTCGACATAGGGAACGGGGAGGATGTTAACCTCGAGCACCTCGACGATATTTTTGTGCCGGAGCGTCTGCCATGCGGCGATCTCGTTTAAGAAACATTTGCCGGTCACTTCGTCAAAACTGATGGGGATCTTGACGGCGACCAGCAGGTTATCCGATTTGCGGTGTGCGGCAAAGACATGCGCCACCCCCCCGCGGCCGATATGCCTGATATCCCCGTACCGGCTCTCGAGCTCGGGAGGAAAATAACATTTGGGCCCTGCTGCCGGCGGAGTTTCCCTTGGTGCGGGAACTATTTCGGTCTCAAGGGTGGGGGAGGTTACCTCTGCACTGATCTCCTGAGACTGCTGATTATTCCCCGGCGATTTTTCTTTTTCACGCAGGTCCGGCACCGGACGAGGGTTCGTATCTCCGGACGCTGACAGAGCGTCAGGAACCTGCCCCTCGCGGTTTGTACGGGACCGGATAAAGAGCACCCCACCAGCACCGATGATACAGATCAGCAGGATCAGCACCACAAGCGTGACCAGTCCCCGCTCGCCTGTGGCCGGGGATCCGGCACCCGCAGGTGACGTTCCCTGCCCGGTCGGGGCTGTCACCGGGAGAGGGGTCGGGACAGGTGTTGTGCCTGTTCCTGACACCGCAGGCCGGATCTGCAGATAATAATCAATGGGATCCATCAGGGGTGCAGGGTCGACCTCATTCGGGATGACCGCAGTTCCAGACGTGGGGATTAACCCTGATCTCACCACATATGGTGTATCCCCGATACCATCGGAGTTCTGGTCACTGCCCCGGTAATCGCTCCAGTAATTTCCCAGCCTTCCGGTAAAGGACCGCCCCATATAGACATAGGAGAGAAAAGACGGCGATTCCCATTGCTGATCGGAACCCCGCGAAAGGACGTTCTCGGTATTGGAGAATGTGTTGTAAGTTATCGTGTTGGCGGTAGAGAGG
Source organism: uncultured Methanoregulaceae archaeon (assembly GCA_963717525.1). Taxonomy (GTDB): domain Archaea; phylum Halobacteriota; class Methanomicrobia; order Methanomicrobiales; family Methanospirillaceae; genus Methanoregula. The sequence continues at coordinate 175,984 of OY970343.1, read as the reverse complement.
TCGTCGATCGATATCCCAAGGGTGTTTTGTGTCACCCGGTTTCCTTCTATCAGGTTATTTTTTGCATTCCTGAGCACAATGCCTGCACGACTGCTGCCCGTGATGCTGTTACCGGTAATGGAATTGCTGTCTGAAGAAGAGATCTGGATTCCCACCGCGTTGCCGGTGAGCGTATTATTTTCGATCGTATTTCCGTTAGAAGTGACAAGAATCCCGCTTGCTGTCGCACTGTTCTGGATAGTAAAACCCTCGACTGTACACCCATCAGCATCAATTTCGAGAGCTGCCCCCTTATTTCCCGGGTCAATGACCGGCGCCCCCGCGCCGGTGTCCAGACCGAGAAGCGTGATCTTCTTGTCAATTTTGACCGTGCCCGGGTACGTCCCGCTCCACACGATAATAGTATCAAGAGGGGAGGCCCACGTGACCGCATTCTGGATGCTGGTAAAACTTCCCCCCGAGGGTGCAACGACATATTGTGCCCCGGATACCGGAGGCACGCAGGCCGCACTCATGAGCAGCACGGTTGCACAGCAGAAAAAGGCCAGGGCCGAAGGGCGCATCATGATCGGGGTAACGGTTTTCTGGATCATATTCGTATTCATCTGTTATGGCAAGGGGCAAAAGGAAGCACCGGCATGCCCGCTCACCATGATTACAGAGGTTATGGGTTTTTTGGGATAATTAACAGAAGCCTTGCCCCGCCCGCTCCTTTGGCAAGCTCGAGCAGATCGCCATCGTGGACAGCGGTGGGCACGTTGCGTTCCAGCCGCGCGTTGTTCAGTACCGATCCGCCAGTACTCCCGGCGTCTTCATAATACCACCCGTCTTTTTTCTGGATAAATTTTCCATGTGGTTTTGAGATCCGGGTTACCGCAGTATACGTCCCGGAGATCTCGACATCCCCGTCTCCGGTCGCACCTGCAGGACGCTCCGGATCGCTGCGTCCAACCCGCACACCGTCATTCCTCAACAGGAATGTCCTGCCATCATCATACCCGCCAAGGACAATGACGGCAGGAACGTTCCCGAGGACTTCCTTGGAGAGCGTGTTTTTGACCGATTCCAGTCTCCGTGAGATCTCCCCACCGATGATCTGAACCCGTGTGTTGGAGAAAAGCCCGAGGTTCCGTATGATGGATTCCAGGCCCCCCGGGACAAGGGAATACTGCCAGACCGGATGAATTCCTTTGGATGTGGGGGACCCGAGGCCCGCCTCTTTTTTTATCACCCCGATGCTCATGAGCTTGTCAAGGTGCTTTTTGGTATTTTCGTAGCTGGTCTCGATCTCGTGGGAGATCGCCCGCGCGTCGCGGGGCTTCTTTTCGAGGAATTTCACAATCCTGAGCCGGGCGCTGCTGGAAAGCACGTCCAGGTATTCTGAGAGTTCATCAAGAGAATCCTCCGTATCCTCAACGACAATGGTAGGAGATTTGTCTGCAGGGTCCATATTCTTCCTGAGAGGTACGTCGCTTTGCCGTCCTATAACCCTATGCACGTACTGCATGCAATCACATGCCTCTGTAAGGGCTGTACTTTTCGTAACTACCATGTAACCAGCAGGTTCAATTGACTAACCGTCATCATGGGGGCAATATATGTGGCTCTGCATGTAACTATGAGATCAGGTGATACCCGGGAAGCATTTCGGCGTGTCACCGACCCATGAACAGAACAAAACGGAGGCACTCGCATGGATACCGGAAAGATCCTGATGGGAACGGCAATGCTCCTGCTCATGATCGGCCTCCTGGTACATCCTGTGGGTGCTGCAAAAACCGGTGACATGATCCCGGTTGGGCAGGTAACTGCCGGCGGAGGCTCAGGGCAGGCCCCGGCTGGCAGTGACGCATACCTTGCGCAACCGGGCCTTGCATCCGGCCCCGCCACGCACCCGTACGAACGACTGACCACAACACCTGCAACCATTTCCGGATATCCGGTAAACCACCCATGGAGAGCGGAACGGACGGTCTGACAGGCATTTGAGCAGAAATATCCACACATGCCCGGAAGAGGCGCAAAAAGCATGCAGCCATCCGGCCGGGAAAACCCTGATGCACATCCTCCAGGCTTCATTAGGAAAACCACCCCATACTCTTTTTTTTTTGGTTCCCGTAAAAATCACCAGACACCGATCGCGATTCACAAGCTCACCAGTGAACTTTCCTGAGCCGGTCTGTGCCGGATGAGGGAGTTAAGGATCCCCATCGCATTTTGGATCTCAAAACGAAGTTCTGGTACCATACGGAACAATCAGCGAGCCCGCCTTTTTACTAAAATAAAATTGCCCGATGCGGTGGCTCAGGTAACAGATCCTGCCATCAATATTATTCCGGGAAAACCGGATCATACGGACCAATGATACGGAAAAAGAAAATTACGGGGGAGGCGCTGGTTGTTGCCAGAGCACCTCATGAACCATCTTCATCTCTTCTTATTCGCAGAACGCGCGACAACAATGACTCCGATGATCCCAAGCGCCGCAAACGCGATCATTTCGGACAACGGGGATTTATGGGTAACGGTCGGGATGGGAGTATAGGTCGCAAGCGTGCTCACCATTGTTGTCTGGTTAATGGCATACGTAGGTTGGGACGAGATGGGCAGCGGGGTCGGGGTTGCCGGGGTCGCGGAGGCCGGTACCATGAGCTGAACGTTATCGATCCACCCGACGGCATATATGCCCATCGTGCCATAATCGCCGACATTGCCGAGATAGACCCGGTTCATACCCTTGAGAGGGGACGGGGAGGGCGTATAGTAACTCCAGAGCAGCTGACCGGTCTGTTTGTTGGTGACGGTTTCGGTGACGATATTCGTATCGTTGTTGTAATCAGCTTTGACATGATAGGTGGTATTCAGACTGGTACGTGACCGTCGGTCCCCCATATGAGGACGTATCACTGGTAACCTCTGTTTGAATGGCACTCTGGGTGACGGTATGAAGGATCATGATCATGCCATACTTTGAGTTAGTGAACGCAGTTATCACGTTGGGGCCTTTGTTGAAGTCCATATTGTCACTGGTAAAGCCCATCCGGAATGTTGCGCCAGGATCCATCTGCTCAATGATGACATCATATTCCAGGGTGAACGATCCGCCGTTGTAGTTGATGGGAGATGAGTACGCATAATTCCCGGTACTGGGCTGAATAGCGAAATGGTACATTTCCTCGGTCGGATCCCAGTAATCTGACGAGGGGTTGTTGGTCGTCCAGTGGGGATCGGTGACAAAATTACTCTGGTAGAGTACTCCTGGTGTCCCTGAATCCGCCTGTGCCGGGCACGCCAGGATGATGACTGCCACAGCCAGCATAAGTGTCAGGAAAATACATTGTGGTTTCATGGATTTTATCTCCGGTGAGTGATTATGTAGTTCTGATTATGAGGATGTTTGCCCTGTTACAGGAACCGGTGCGAAAACATTCACATGCAATGTATTCATAGTATGCTCCACCGCCGTTCATAAAAATATCGACCAGAAACCAGCCCGGCTTTTGAGGGAACACTATATTTATCTTCGAAATAAGGCAATATCATAGAGCGGTATTTACAAGCGATAGTAGTCTAGCGGCAGGACAGGAGCTTCCCAAGCTTCTAACCCGGGTTCGATCCCCGGCTATCGCATCCGGTGTTATGGAAACAGAAACCGAACGCTGTGCGATGCGGATCATAGCAGAGAACACCCGAGGCGTTCTGCGGGATATCGCGACGGTGATTGCCGAACACGGGGCAAACATCCTCATGGTTAACCAAGAGATCTTCGATTCCGGCCCTTATGCAGGGATGGGAGAACTCTACATTGAATACGAACCGGGCCCCGACCGCGAACAGCTGGTGCGCGATCTTGAAGCGATAAAGTCTGTCCGGGACGTGAAAAACTTCCAGCCTTTTGGGGATATCTTCGGTTCACGGGTGATCATCATCGGAGGCGGGGCACAGGTTGCCCAGGTAGCGCTTGGCGCCGTCAACGAAGCCGACCGGCACAATATCCGCGGCGAGCGGATCTCTGTTGATACCATCCCCCTTGTCGGCGAAAGGACGCTGGCCCTCGCGGTCGATGCCGTCTCGCGTCTCCCCCGTGCGTCTATCCTTGTGCTTGCCGGGTCAATCATGGGAGGTGAGATCTCAAACGCGGTCGACCGTGTCCGTGAGGCCGGTATCCCGGTCATCGCGCTCAAGATGGTGGGCACCGTACCCGAGCACGCAGATCTGGTTGTCACCGACCCGATCCAGGCGGGAGTGTTTGCTGTCATGCAGGTGAGCAGCAAAGCGGTATTCGATATAAACCGGATCCGCGGCAGGGAATTTTAATGGATATTATCGAGAGGGCCGTCTCGGTGCTGATGCATGACGGCCTTATTGTCTATCCGACCGATACGCTCTATGGCATTGGGGCCGACGCCTTTTCTGACGAGGCCATAGAGAAAGTCTACGAGGCAAAGAAGCGGGATCTCGCAAAGCCGATCTCCATTGCTGTCTCTGATTTCGAGATGCTTGCTGCAGTCTCCCACATCGACAGCGCGATGGAGGAGTTTATTGAAAAATTCCTGCCCGGGCCGGTGACGGTGGTGGTGCCGGCACGGAGGACGATCCCGGGGATCCTGACCGGGGGTACAGGAATGATCGGCATCCGCATCCCGGCCCACGGGGTGGCCCTCCAGATCATCGAACGATTTGATGCACCCATAACCGCCACGAGCGCGAACCTCTCGGGAGGAAAAGATCCACAGACCCCGGAAGAGTGCACGGTGCCCCGCGATCTTCTCATCGATGGGGGGAGGCTTGCCGGGACACCCAGCACGGTCATCGATCTTACCCAAAAATCCATTATCCGCCGCGGCACAGATGCAGAAGCTATCGAGGCATTTCTCCGGTCCTGCTGATACCGAGGTCGTCTTCATGCTCCCGATCCGCCTCCGCGATTTTGTTGCAGACCCCGATGGGTGGATCTATGCGGTCTCTGCCTACGACAACGAACGAAATGTCGGGTGCGTGCTCCGCTATGTCCCGGAGACCGGGGGGGAGCGGATCGGCCGGTCCGGCCAGCGGTACCGTAAATACGATTTCGAGGAGGCCTATGCGCGGATTGCACGCGAAAAACCGGCCTATGCAGGACTTGTCCAGCGCATTCCCGTCGGAGATGTGCGCCGGGTCCTAAAACCGGATCAGGAGATCTCCCGCATCGCAGCATCGCACGACCGGGTCAGACGGCTGCTCGACCTGTTCCGGCTGCCGCCGGGTGCGGTCGGCTGCACCGGGTCGCTCCTTTGCGGGCTTGAAAACGAGAGTTCGGATATCGACGTGGTAATATACGGCAGGCACTGGTTTGCCGCGCAGGAGCTCGTCAGGAAGGGTATTGCCGGGGGTAAAATCGAGGGCATGTCCCCGGAGATGTGGCGCAAGGTGTACGAGAAACGCAAACCCGGTATCCCGTATGAAGTCTTTGTGCTCCACGAACAGCGGAAAGGGAATCGGGGCCAGATCGAGGGCACCTATTTTGATATCCTATACACGCGATCCTACGATAACCTTGAGGGAGTCCCTGCCGGCAGAGGAGAGATCCTCGGGAAGGAAACGATCGTCGCAAAGGTGACCGATGCCTCACGTGCGTTTGACAACCCGGCGGTGTATAACGTGGAACACGAATCGGTGAGCAGGGTCCTCTCGTTTACCCATACGTACAGCGGTCAGGCTCTTGCAGGGGAGACGATCGAAGCCTGCGGCGTCATAGAGCAGCACGGAACAGAACGCTGGCTCATTGTCGGGACGACCCGCGAGGCAAAAGGGGAATATATCGTATCAAAGACGCTGATCGGGGAGTGACGGGTTTTTCATCTTCTCAAAGTTCCTGAAGACATCTTCATGGGAGGCATCCCGTGCAGTATCGGAACCTTTTTTTGCGGTTTTTGCCATGTCAATATCCTGCTGAGTAAATCTGATCTTCCCTTTATAAACTTCTTATACTTGTTTTTTCCCGGATTCATGGATGAGGGGAGGGGAGCGCTGGACCCGGCACTTCTGTAAGGGCGGAAAAAATCACCGGCTCTTATCTCGCACGGCTCGTTATCCCCTGCGCCCGTCAGCATTCCCAGGGGCCTTTATCCGGTTTCCTGCGCCTGCCTCCTCATCAGGCAAGGCGGGCAGCAGCCACGCCTTTGGCCTGCGCCAGCATTCAACAATTTCGTCATACCATTCAGGCAGGGACTCCACCGCCGGGACAAAATGTAATTTATCGAGGATGTGCTGCATGATGGGCCGGGGCATCACTACCCGTACATCATACCCCTGCACAAGCCACTGCCGGATCAAAGCCTGGGTATTACCGCCGTTTTTGTTCCGGGAAATGATGAAATGAAGGTAGAGCCGGTGGTTCTCCCTCAGTTCAAGCCAGCCGGAATAGAGGGATTCGACAAACCCCAGCGCCTCCCCTTCGGGTGTACCGGACTCGATTCTTTGCGCATTCATGCGTTTTCACTTCCTTTTTTTGTGCTCCATACCGTTTACGGGAACTTCCTTAAAGGTGCGGGTGCGGGCAGAGTGAAAGTAACGCGTGACGATAATTCCACGCGAAATGCCGGTCGACCCCATGCAGGAACCTGAGTTTTCCGGCGCCTGGGGGGAGGGGGGTGATCCCTACCCCCCTCCCTTCTTTTTTTCACGTGGGGGGGTACCCTCCTCCCATGTGCCGGGCCAACAGGGGGGTCACCCCCCTCCCCCTCAGGTCCCGGGCCGGTTCGGGCCATCATGGTAGAGAGATCATAACAACCTGATACCTCACGGTCCGGAGGCTACGGATTTCTCAGGAATTATTCCTGATATTACAACGCAGCGCAAAAAACGGACACTAACAACTTTATAAACCAAGCCATAAACGGATAATCTGAACATGAGACGTGGTACTGCGGGGTCCTGCAGGGAACAGGCTCTTTCTGAAGTAATCGGGTTTGTCCTTATCATCGGGATCATTATGGTTGCATTCTCCCTGTACCTGGTCTATGGCGTACCGGTACAGGGCCGCGAAAACGAGATCAATCATATGAGTGCCATTAACGATCAGTTTGTCAGTTACAAGATCGGTATCGATTCGCTCGTGACAAACCAGCAGACCGGGCTCTCGATAAGTACCACCTTCCCGCTTGGCACCGCCGGCCAGACTGCGCAGGGAAGCACCAGTATCATTCCGGTCCTACAGCCAGTCGGGTCAAGCGGAGCACTCGTAATCAACCAGCGAACAATAACACCGGAAATTTTCACGGTCTCGTCGAACTCTTATATCAGCAACTCGACTTCGATGACATCGGTTGGCCCAATACCGATTCCCACAACGCAGACTTATTCCAATGCTCCATCGAGCCTGTTGATAAATATCTCAACTACAAATGCATCCTGGAATTACCAAACTCCAGGGAGTGTCCAAATCATGGGAAGTGGTTGGAACACCACTGTCAATGTTACCCCGGATATTGCCGATTGCCTGAGCAATATAAATACAGGAGGTTACGTAAATTCGTCATTTATACCCGGTTGTTCTGGATCAGATATTACGGTCACCGTGGTGAAAAATGGCGTTACAACCCTGAACCGGGCTGTTGTTTATTCCAATATTAATCCAAATACAGCCTATTCTGTCAACCTCCTTGATTCGGCTTATGGATTACAATCGTTCATGACGTATCCTTCAAAAATGACCTTTTTGACAAACGGGACACTTACTTCTCCAACTATAACCGCCCAGTATGCCTATCAGTTCCAGTCAAACTACACCTATTCTGTACCCCTCGGTTCGCTTGAATACAGCACCAATAACAATTACTGGATTCCCCAGTCATATTATTACCAGATGGGGGGGGTGTTCCTCTCCCAGATTGACGGGATCACGTACAAACTCCCGCCGGAGATAACCTTTGCGAACAATGGGAATGGAAACATTACCGTAAATATTGTAGCGATCGCATACGACCCCTCAGATTCGGGTGTACTTGGTGGCAGCAGCCCGGCGCAGGTATCAACCTCCCTGAAACCCGATGCAGGCAGTCTCCCCTATGCACCGGTAAATCCCAATACCTGGAATGCAAGCATCAATATCACCACATCGGACCCGAATGCTGCCATCATGTGGGCAGCCTACCTGAACGCGGCGGCAAACCAGACGGGGGGGATCCCGACCACATATTATACTGCAGGCAATACCACGACCGGGAGTTATATTTATTTATACGGGGTAAACGATGGTAACCCGCACATTACCCTCTCCGGAAAAACAGCGAATCTTTCGGTCAGTGTGCAGAGTCTGGGGAGTACATGAGAAGTTTGGGCAGGAACCGGGAACACGCGGCGTCCGAAGTCATCGGAACCGTCCTCTTGATCTCGATCGTCGTCCTTGCGGGATCGATTATTGCCGTTGCCGTCCTGTCCCATCCCCAGGCGCAGAAGATCCCGGCACTCAGTGCCCTCATCTCAAACCAGAGCCAGATTGTGTACATCAAGCATAACGGAGGGGATGCGCTATCAAACGGGACGTATGAGATCCTGGTCGACGGTACTGATGTGACATCAGGTATCAATAAAACAGGTTCCCCTTCCGCATGGTCGATTGGTGACCTCATTACGTATACCAAACCCGGAACTACCCCCCCTTCAAGTGTACAGATCGTTTATACTGGTGGGGGTTCACCGGTTGTTATTGCAGCTTCCTATTTCGGGATGCTCTCCGCTATTGGAAGCATTACTGTTACCCCCACTCCCACACCGACAATATATTACAATATAAATGCATCTGCGTCGGCTGGCGGTGGTATCTCCCCGTCTGGCACAGTCTCCGTTATGAGCGGGGCCAGCCAGCCGTTTACCATTACACCGAACTATGGATATTCTATAGCTGGTGTCCTTGTCGATGGTTTTTCAGTGGGCAGCGTTTCATCGTATACGTTCACGAACGTTCAGGCAGCACATAACATCTCTGCATCCTTTGCTATCAATACCTACACGATTACGGCATCCGCGGGAATCGATGGCTCAATATCCCCGTCAGGATCTGTGAACGTGAATTATGGCAGTAATCAGACCTTCACTATTACACCGAATTTAGGGTACTCCATTACCAGTGTACTGGTCGATAATTCTTCTGTGGGCAGCGTCTCAACGTATACATTCACAAATATAACAGCAAATCATACCATTGCCGCTTCCTTTGCGATCAACACCTACACGATCACAGCATCGGCGGGAACCGGTGGTACGATCACCCCGAACGGTTCTGTGAATGTGGCCTTTGGCGGCAACCAGACCTTTAATATTACCCCGAATACCGGATATTCCATTTCCGGTGTTTCCGTCGATTTGGTGTCACAGGGAGCGATAACGAGTTATACGTTCACGAACGTCCAGGCAGTACATAACATCTCTGCTTCCTTTGCAGTTATCGTCCCGACCTTTACCAGCATCACTCCTTCAGCCGGTCCGTTAGCAGGCGGCCAAGCTGTAACGATCACCGGGACAGCCTTTACAGGTGCCACAGTAGTGACCATTGGGGGTACATCAGCGTCATTCACAGTAAACAATGACACTTCAATCACAGCAACCACACCAGCCCATGGGGCCGGGGTTGTTAACGTTGTTGTTACCACTCCCGGAGGAAGCGCAACCGGTACCAACGCATACACCTACATCGTAGCCCCGACCTTCGTCAGCATCTTACCGGCGGCCGGTCCTTTGGCAGGAGGCCAGTCAGTAACTATCACCGGGACGAACTTCGTTATCGGGGCAACCAGTGTTTCCATTGGAGGTAACGCCGCGACCAGCATCTCCGTAAGCAGTAGTACTACACTCACCGCGATCACTCCATCAGGTTCGGCCGGGGTCGTTAACGTTGTCGTAACTACCGCCGGTGGCAGCGCTACCGGGACAGGAGCATACACCTACGTGGTCGCCCCGACATTCGTCAGTATCTCACCCGCAACCGGCCCTTCATCAGGTGGAACAAGCGTAACGATCACCGGGACAAACTTTGTTACCGGAGCGACCACTGTAACCATTGATGGTACAGCGGCAACCAGTGTCTCTGTAAGTAGCAGTACGACACTCACTGCGGTAACTCCGGCGTCTTCGCCATCAGGTTCAGCCGGGTTAGCAAACGTTGTTATTACCACCGCTGGTGGCAGCGCTACCGGGACTAACGTATACGATTACTATATCATCCAGACGTTCACCTCATCAGGCACATCGACAGTACCCTCAGGTGCCACTACCGTCCAATATCTTGTAGTAGCAGGAGGCGGTGGTGGAGGGGGTTTAGGTGGAGGCGGAGGCGCTGGCGGAGTCCTCACCAGCACATTAACAGGATTATCCAGTTCTTATGCGGTAACTGTTGGTGCCGGTGGAGCAGGGGGGACAACCGCTCAAGGTTCAAGTGGAGGCAACTCTGTATTTGCATCTATTACAGCAACCGGCGGCGGTGGCGGCGGTACCTCTAGTACCACTGCCGCCACAACGAACGGAGTAACTGGAGGTTCCGGTGGCGGTTCCTCCACATTATCCAATGGTGCGCATACTGCAGGTACTGTCGGCTCGGGCACCGCTGGTCAAGGAAATAATGGTGGTTTGGGATCATACAGCTCGCGCACTTATGGCGGCGGTGGTGGAGGAGCTGGAGGTACTGGTGGTACTCGCAGCGGTACTACTGCCGGATCTGGTGGCGCCGGCGTCTCATCGAATATATCCGGTTCATCGGTGACGTATGGTGGTGGAGGCGGTGGTGGAGCTGCTTCGGGTGGAGGATCTGGCGGCTCTGGAGGTTCCGGTGGCGGTGGCGCAGGTGCTCTTAATACTGCTACACCAACTCCCGGCACAACAAACACGGGTGGCGGCGGTGGCGGTAGTGGGGCGACGTCCGTTAGAGGGGCAACTGGCGGCTCCGGTATTGTCATCCTCAAATATTATTAATCTCAGATAGTGGCCGGTTGATATAGCAGAAAGAAAATTTCAGCCACAGACTGCCGTCGACCCTAGTGAAAACAATTGTTTTTAGCCAATTGAAAAACATCTTTTGATCGAAGGGACAGTCCTTGTCCTTCCGAATCATCTTATTTTTTTATCAGATCTCCCTACTCAGAGGGAAGGGGGTTACCCCCGAATCCCGGTTCACCAGCAGGTTATACGCATCGTGCGCCGGGTTATACCGCACCAGCACGTTCCGGATCTCAAGCACGGTCCCGTACGGCGAAGATCCCAGCTCCCGGTTGGACGGCATAATATGGAACGCGGGCAGCACCGCATACACCGGCTTTTCCGCCGAACCGTCGCAGAGCCTGAATATATGGGTCTCCTTATCGCCAAGATCCTCGGACATCTTCGCTGCCACCACCGTGATCCGTTTTCCCACGTTGAGGTGTACTTTGGAAAGCCGCAGTGCTTTCATATCCTTTGGGATGGTGCAGGAGGTACGTACCTCCCCGTCCTTCCGCAGCATCACGTAACTGTACTTGATATCGGTGTTCACGTACCGGAACGGCTCATTGCATGCTGCAAGCGTGTTCATGATCCGGGTGGGCCGGAGGGAGGGGGCAGTCTGGAAACTCCAGCACCGGTCCGGCGTGCAGTTCGTGCCCCAGACAAATGTGCAGGGCGCATAGATCGAGAGTCCCCGCTTCTTTAACGCAAGGGCAAGGACACGCAGGCCGGTGGAAGTCGCCTCTTCCGCGGGTTCGATGATGAGGACCGTGCCGTCAGGTGCGAGCCGTTTTACATATTCCATGACGATATCCGCACGAGCCGCGACCGGCAGGCCGGCCAGTTCGTTGAGCATGTTGGAGAAGATCATCAGGTCGACGCTGTCAGGGAGCGGCACGTCCCGGGGTGAGGTGATATCCGCTTCCCGCGGGGGCTCTATTGTCACCTGGTTATTAGTTGTGGCGATGCTCGTGGCAAGAGCACCAAACGCCTCGATGTGCTCTTTTGAGCGTTCTACCGAACAGACTGTGGCCTTTGCCGTGTCCAGGCACATCCAGAAATCCTCAATGGCAAGGGGGATGACACCCGGCCCGGTGCCGAGATCGAGGATCGTCATCTCCTGTTTCAGCAGGCCGTCACGGGCGAGCTGCGCAAGCAGGTGCCGGGTCTGCATGAAGTAGACCGGGAAATGGTACGCAAGGTAGCCGAGAACCGAATAGCCTTTCGTGTACTGGAGCGACCGTTTGCCCGCCGGTTTCCAGTAATCATCCTTCTGGGCGACGATCGCACGGCGGAGCCGTTCGAGGATGACCGGATCAGACCAGTCTTTGCCGGTTTTTCGGGTGATATACTGCTCGATGGCCGTTTCAAGAACCGAGGGCATGGAGTCGAGGGAAAGGTATGCATCAATGCGCTTTTCCTCGGCAGGGTTCAGGATATAGGGAGGGGATGGCAGCAGCCGCGAGATCGTGTAGTCTTCACCGGTCTTTTGTACGGTAAGCCCGAGCCCGGCAAGATGCGGCCGGAGCGCCGCGTACATCTGCCCCACGGTCAATGGTTCGTCGAGGTAGGCCGCAATCTCGGAAAGCAGGAAGGATGGTTTTGTGCCGGCCACGTATTTTACCGTTGAAAGAAACTGCTTTGCGGCCATAATCTGCCGGAATCTTTGCCGCAGGCGCTCATACATCTTTGGATGGCACATGATTCCGTGTTACTGCCGGAGGAGCAGAGATTCCACGATGCTGCTTATCGCACTGACGTTCCGGTCCAGGCCATTGTCTGATCCATCCGGTTCATGTGCCGGGAAAACAACATATGTCAGAGGAAGTGTACCATGTTCGATCACTGTCCCGGCGCGGCCAATGTACGGACACCAACGCTTGCGATCAAGAAGTGCCCGCAGTGCGGTGAGGAAGTCGAGATCTTTTCCAACGACATTTCGGTAAAATGCAGTAAGTGCGGGTTTGTGATCTACAACGATATCGCATCGTGCGTGCAGTGGTGCAAACATGCCCGGGAATGCGTGGGCGAGGAGATGTACCGGAAACTCACGGAAAAGAGAGTGGCCTGACAAAAAACAGGATTTACACAGGGGCCACACCGGTCAGCTTTTCGTGTCCGGACCCGTGCCGGTGCTCGCCGGGCACCCAGCGATCCCCGTCCCGGCGCAGCTCCTTTTTCCAGATCGGGACACCGGCCTTGATCGCCTCGATGATAAACCGTGAGCCTTCGTACGCCTCCTGTGCGGTGCCCTGCGCTCACGACGATGACAAGGATGTTCTCTCCGATGGCAAGGCGGCCGATCCGGTGGATGATATCGACGGAGAGGAGGTTGTAGGTCTCTTTTGCCTCTGATGCAATCTTCTCAAGTTCGGGCACTGCAACCTCACCGTACGCCTCCAGTTCCATCTCGCGGATATCATCGTCCCTGACGATCCCGTCAAAGACAACGATCGCACCGGTTCCCTGCTTCTTTGCCCCGGTTATCAGTTTCCCGATATCAACGTCTTCCGTTTGGATCGCAATCATGGCCGCACCACTGCGTTTTACCCGCCCGCAACCGGGGGGAATACCGCGATCTCGTCGCCGTCTGCAACCCGGGTCGTCCCCGCAGCGGTCGTTTCCACCCGCTTGCCATTCTGCATTATGATGACAAACTCGCGGAAGATGCCTTTCTCATCGAAGATCGCATCGTACCCTTCCTTGTTCTTTCCGGCCACATCCTTTACCAGCCCGGAGAGCACCGTACCTTCCTTCGCATCGACCACGATATCTGTCCCGAGCAGTTCCCGGAACCGGGCGAAAAACCGTATCCTGACCGTCATTTTTTCTTCCTCTCGTGCACATTCTTTGCTTTTACCGCAGATGCATTCTTTGACGCATGCCCTGTTCCGCATGATATGCAGGCCGGGTTTTTTATCACAGCAATTTCTTCCGCGTGCGCTGTCATCCCATCCCAGATCAGGAGACGATTTGCAAGGAGATCCCCTGTACCAAGCAGGTACTTGAGCACTTCATTTACCTGGATCATCCCGATGAATCCCGGTGTCACCCCGACCACGGGGAACACTTCTTTCGGGGGGGCACAGGGAAAGATACAGCGCAGGCACGCGGTCTTTTCCGGGAGGATAGTCGTTGCCTGACCGTAGAACCCCCGTATCGCGCCATGGAAGAGCGGGATCTTCTTTTCCTGTGCGATATCGTTGAGGAGGTACCGGGTCGGGTAGTTGTCCATCGCATCGACAATACCATCCGCACTGCCCACGAGCTGTGCACCATTGGATTCTTCGATAGTGGTGTCGATCACCTTAACGATAATATCAGGATTGATCGCCCTGAGTTTTTCTTCAGCCGATGCGGTCTTCTTCCGGCCGATATCCCGGTCGTAGTGCAGGATCTGCCGGTTGAGATTGGTCAGTTCCACGACATCCTTGTCCACCACCGTGAGGGTGCCCACTCCGGCGACCGCAAGGTAGATCGAGACCGGCGAGCCAAGCCCCCCGGCCCCGGCAATAAAGATATGGGCCTTTTTAAGACGTTCCTGCCCTTCGTCGCCAAAGAGCATCATCTGGCGTTTATATCGTTCTCGTTCGCGTTCAGAAAGCATCTGTTTCACCTGGCTGACCGGATCTGATACGATGGATGTCACCCTACTGCTGGCACTCAGTTTCTTCACCGTGATCGTGGGAATGGGCGGATGTTTCCTGCCACGGTTCGAGGCCGTGCCTGATGCGGTAATCGTTGATTGCCTTATGGATGCCCTCTTCTGCAAGCACCGAGCAGTGCATTTTTATCGGGGGCAGGCCGTCGAGCGCCTCGGCCACTGCCTTGTTGGAGAGCTGCCATGCCTCTTCAAGACTCTTTCCCCGCACCAGTTCGGTGGCCATGCTGCTCGATGCAATTGCCGCCCCGCAGCCAAAGGTCTTGAACTTCGCATCGACAACAATGTTGTTCTCGATCTTCAAAAAGATCTTCATGATATCGCCGCAGACCGGGTTCCCGACTTCGCCGACGCCATCCGGGTTCTCGATCTCCCCTACGTTGCGCGGGTTTTTGAAGTGATCCATCACGGTTTCGCTATACATTGCATCCTCCATCCTTTGCTGCTTTCTGGTACAGGGGAGACATATCCCGCAGGCGGGATACCACTTTCGGCAGTACCTCAAGCACGATATCGACATCCTCGTCGGTGTTGGCATCGCCGAGCGTCAGCCGCAGCGAGCCGTGCGAGATCTCCACGGGAAGGCCGGTAGCGAGCAGCACGTGCGAAGGTTCGAGCGAACCGGACGTGCAGGCGCTGCCGGTCGAAGCGCAGATACCCTCGTCATCCAGCCACAGGAGCATCGATTCCCCTTCAATGAATTCGAAACTGACGTTGAAGTTCCCTGCCAGACGTTCTGTCGGGTGGCCGTTGAGACGGGCATTCGGGATCTTCGCAAGAACGCCTTTTAAGAGCCGGTCGCGCATCGCCCGGATCCGGGCATTATGGCCCTCAATATCGGCCGTAGCAAGTTCGATAGCCTTCCCGCACCCGACAATCCCGGCAATGTTCTCGGTACCGGCCCGCTTCTTCCGTTCCTGGCCACCGCCGTGGATCAGGTTCTCGATACGGACGCCGTTCCTGATATAGAGCGCCCCGACCCCCTTGGGGCCATAGAACTTGTGGGCAGAAAGTGAGAGCAGGTCGATATTCTGCGCCTTCACGTCAATAGGGACATTCCCGATCGCCTGGACCGCGTCGGTGTGGAAGTACACCTTGTGCTTCTGTGCGATCGCCGCGAGTTCGCGGATCGGTTCGATAGTGCCAATCTCGTTGTTCGCGTACATGATCGAGACGAGGATCGTCTTATCGGTGATGGCTTTTTCAAGGTCTGCCGGATCGACACGACCGTACTGGTCCACCGGGAGGTACGTTACGATAAATCCCTCTTTTTCGAGGAACTGGCAGGTATGGAGGACGGCATGGTGCTCGATCTTTGTGGTGATGATATGGTTGCCCCGCTTCCGGTTGGCGTACGCAACGCCTTTTATCGCCCAGTTGTCGGATTCACTTCCGCACGAGGTGAAATAGATCTCATCGGGTTGTGCCCCGATTGCTTTTGCCACCTGGGCCCGGGCCGTATCGATGGCAGTCTTTGATTCGCGTGCGATACCGTAGATGGACGAAGGGTTGCCAAAGTGCCGGGTGAAGTAGGGAAGCATTGCATCGACAACCTCCTCTTTTGTGTAGGTCGTTGCGGAATGGTCCATGTAGATGATACGCGGTTTTCCCATGCTCTCTTTCCTTGTCTTTACGTGAATATGTGCGCTTATCGTCTGATTATTCTTTTGTTATCCTGAAGATGCGGGCGGCCTTTTTGGGCAGGATTGGTTCGTATTCCATTCAAGCTCCCGCGTGAACGATGCATTTGGGGTACTTTTTTAAGGTTCCGCAGCAAATTCACAATTGTGAATACAATCTATTATGTAACAATTGTGATAACTTAAAGGTTGTGATATAATGGAAGCCCCCTGCCAGAAGATCGTATGGGATGTACTGCCGGCGATCCGTGCAGCTATAGCGGTGGAGCTCGTGAAATGTGGCGTGTCGCAGGTCGAAGCAGCACGGATGCTGGAAATTGCACCTTCAGCGGTCTCCCAGTATCTCTCCGGGAAACGCGGTTACCGTATCGAGTTCGAGAACGATGTGAAGCAGTCAATAGAACAGCTTGCCCGGGATTTAAAAGAGGGAAAGGGCATAAACCTCGTGCAGCGCACCTGCGATATCTGCCACCAGCTCCGTGAGGGTGAGGAGTACCAGTGCGGGAGCAGCACGGAGAGCCGCAGGTGCGGCACTTAATATTGGGTTCTGTTTGTTTTCCTGGCTTTTTAAAAAGCATTTTCTCTGGATCCATAATTCTCTCCCGGGTCGATTGCTGTTTTCGGATCCAGACCGAAGACCAGGAGAGGGTGGGAACCTACAAAGCCCCTGCCCAAATCGCCTTTCGCGGCAAGGATACCGATGAGATACTATACGCGGCAAAAATATTTGATCACGAAATGATCTTCCCGTCCTGATGCCACTACGTATGGCGTACAATGGCGGACGAGGGCTGAAATCAGACCTGTTTAAGGTTTCCCCGCTGTTTCACAAACCGGTCCCAGTTCCATGGCTCGTCAAGCACGTTCACGGTCACGTGCCCGATACCGCAGACCCCCAGTACCCTGCGCTGCACCTGTCCGGAGAGGTGATCGGAGAGCGGGCAGGCTTTGCAGGTGAGAACC
Source organism: uncultured Methanoregulaceae archaeon (assembly GCA_963717525.1). Taxonomy (GTDB): domain Archaea; phylum Halobacteriota; class Methanomicrobia; order Methanomicrobiales; family Methanospirillaceae; genus Methanoregula. Next base: position 158,767 of record OY970343.1, on the reverse strand, counting down.
ATGTCAATCTCCACGCTGTCGCCCTTCACCCGTATCTCCTTGATAAGCCCGAGGTCTACGATATCGATACCTACCTCGGGATCAATGACTTCCCTCAACGCTTCACGGATCTCGTTCTCACAGACAATCTCCTGCCGGGCTGCGGGAGAGATTGGGCCGGGCTGCACCTGCTCAAAGGCGCGGAGCCGCTCTTCAAGCTGGTTCTGCCGGTCCAGCAGCCGGCTCACCACCCGGAGCATCGGGTCAGGCATGACTTCTTCGATGGTTTCTACCGCAGAGCTATGCTCCGGGCCGGCGATCCTACCCGGGACACCGACAACCGTCGCGCCGGGCGGGACAGACCGGACCACGACTGACCCGGCACCGACCTTTGCGCCCTTGCCAATCCGGATGGGACCAAGGACGATGGCGCCTGAACCAAGGATCACACCGTCCTCTATAGTCGGGTGGCGCTTGACATTCTCGAGTGCAGTACCGCCCAGCACCACCCCCATGTAGATGAGGACGTCGTTTCCCACCTCCGCTGTCTCGCCGATAACGACCCCCATCCCGTGGTCGATGACCACCCGCCGGCCGATCACGGCTCCGGGATGGATCTCAATTCCCGTAAGGAACCTGCTGATATGGGAGACAAACCGGGCCCAGAATTTCAGGTTGTGGGCCTGGAGCCAGTGGGCCCTCCGGTGGAACCAGAGGGCGTGGAGCCCCGGGTAGCAGACGAGGATCTCAAGCGTGGAGCGGGCGGCGGGGTCCCGGGAAAAGATTGCCCGTATGTCTTCCCGTAGGCGGTCAAAAACCATGGTTCTCTCACTTATTCCACAAACAGGTCAGGAATACTCAGGTAGCGTTCACCGGTATCCGGCAGGATAACGACAATGGTCTTGCCCTTGTTCTCCGGGCGTGCTGCCACCGCAAGTGCCGCGTAGGTCGCAGCGCCACTGGAGATCCCTGCGAGGATGCCCTCCCCTTTTGCAAGTCTCCGTGTCGTCTCGAATGCATCCTCGTTTTTGACACGGATGATCTCGTCCACGAGCTCGCGCTGGAGCACTGCCGGGACAAAGCCCGCGCCGATTCCCTGGATCCGGTGGGGGCCGGGAGACCCGCCGGAGAGGACCGGCGATGCATCGGGTTCGACGGCTATTGCCTGAAACGAGGGTTTTTTCTTCTTGATGACATCTGCGATGCCGGTGATCGTTCCTCCCGTCCCCACACCGGCAACGAGAATATCGACCTTCCCGTCCGTGTCCCGCCATATCTCTTCGGCGGTGGTCTTCCGGTGGATGGCAGGGTTCGCCAGGTTGTTGAACTGCTGGGGAATGTAAAAGTACTTCGGGTTCTCGGCTGCCATCTTCTCGGCCCGGGCAACAGCCCCTTTCATCCCTTCAGCACCCGGTGTAAGCACCAGCTCTGCCCCGAATGCTTTTGCGAGTCTCCTCCGCTCGACACTCATGGTCTCCGGCATAACCAGCGTCAGCTTGTATCCCCGGGCCGCACTCACGAACGCAAGCGCCACACCGGTGTTGCCGCTCGTTGGTTCGAGAATGATCGTATCCTTTTTGATCAACCCGCGCTTTTCAGCCTCGTCGAGCATTGCAACACCGATCCGGTCCTTGACACTGCTCAACGGGTTGAATGACTCAAGCTTTGCAAGCACTGTTGCACCTGCACCACCGGGAAGGCGGTTCAGCCGTACAAGCGGGGTGTTGCCGATGGTTGCCGTGATATTATCATATATTTTTGCCATGCTGTTCCCTTCATGAATCCGGGATTTCCCCTCACGAACCGTTGGGACCCGGAAGTTCACAATTGTTAATTGTCCGGAGCCTGTTATTATACCTTGGTTTCCGGCAAAAAACATCTTCCTGATCCAATGCTCTGTGATCCCATTCCTGCAGGAAGATACATATCTTGCGGCAAAACATGACACAAAATCAGGATATAAGAGCCTGCATGCCCTAACTTTGTTGTTCACCGTAGTGAACAGGACAACAGCCATGAACACACACCACGCGAATATCGCTGGACACGGGGCCGGCCCGGATGTACCCGGTGCTGCCGGGTCCTCTGCCGGCATCCTGCCGGGAAGGCCGGTGGAATGGCTCAGCGGTATCCGGAGCTCCGGGCAGTACCTGTACGCCTCCGGCGCGAACCAGGATCGGCGCATTAATGACCGTACACCGCATAACCCGCGGACGATCTGCAGTCCCTGGTATGTGTCCGTGAGAATTATATCCTGATTTCACGTCCTCATATCCTCCCGGATCCACGGCTGTACCACAGGGCTGTCGTGATCCTTACGGAGAATATCGCCTCATGCAGCACAGCACGCACCTGCTGTGATCCCGGGAAATCATCCGGTTCCCCGGTCCGATAATTTTTACTTCTCATCCCACAGTACCCGGGAGTGCAGGGGATAGTATCACATCACAGAAACGAACATTGGGCCGGTGTGGCAGAACGGTTAATGCCTTCGCCTGCAAAGCGAATGTCTGGGGGTTCGACTCCACCCGCCGGCGTCAGATAACCAGGGGATGATCGTTATGGAACTGTACAGCACCTTGTCACGGACCGTTGAGCCGCTCGAAACCCTTCACCCGGGCCGGGTGGCACTCTTTGTCTGTGGTCCGACTGTCTATGATTATTCGCACCTGGGTCATGCCCGGACCTACGTGGTCTTCGACGTGCTTGCAAAGTACCTCCGGTGGACCGGAAAAGAGGTATTCTACCTCCAGAACATCACGGACGTGGACGACAAGATCATCAACCGTGCAAAGGAAGACGGCATATCCCAGTCCACCCTTGCACGGAGGTTCGAGGCCGAATACCTCCGGGACATGAAGTCCCTTGGGATAGACGCTGTCAGTTACTATGCCCGGGCCACGACCCACATCCCGGAGATCATCGGACAGGTCCGGCGCCTCATCGAAAAAGAGGTGGCCTACGTCACGGAGTCCGGGGTCTATTTCAATCTCGATACGTTCGAACACAACGGGGAACTGTCGGGGCAGGAACGTGCACTACGGGTCAGCCGCGTTACCGATGCAACAAAACACAACCCGCTGGATTTCGCGCTCTGGAAACTCGGGGAGTACCGGTGAGTACACCTGGGACTCTCCCTGGGGCAGGGGCAGGCCCGGGTGGCATATCGAAGACACGGCAATATCCGAGAAGTACTTCGGGCAGCAGTACGACATCCATGGCGGCGGTCTTGACCTGATCTTCCCCCACCATGAGGCAGAGATCGCCCAGATGGAGTCACTGGAAGGGAAGCACCCGATGGTCCGGGTACTGGGTGCACACGGGATTTCTCACGGTAAAAGGCGAAAAGATGTCAAAATCGCTCGGGAACTTCATTACAATCCGGGATGCGCTCAAGGCCTGGAACAAGGATGTTCTGCGGTATTTCATCCTCCTCTCCCATTACCGGTCCCCGCTCCAGGCCACCGATGATGGATTAGCGAATGCAGCAAAGGGGCTCGACCATATCCGGGCGATTGCGACCCAAGACAAAGGGGCCGATGCGGAGGGACGTAAAGCCTTCGTCAAGGCTATGGAATCCGATCTCAATACGCCCATGGCCCTTGCGGCGATCCAGAAACTCGCGGGAAGCGGGGACCTTGAGGCACTCAGGGGATACGGGGAGATCCTCGGGATCAATTTCCTAAAGGAGACAAGTGCCCCACTGAGCGTCCTCCATGAAATCCGGGCGGAACTGCGGGCACAAAAGCAGTTCGCGGTTGCGGACCTGATCCGCGAGCGGATGGTGGCGGCGGGGATCACTATAGCGGACAAGCCGCTCTGATCCCTCCCCTGTTCCGGGAAGAGACCCGCTGCAGCCGATAAAGACGGCCTGATTTTTCCCCACCACACTTCAGGATCATCTTCCGGAACTGCGATAACCGGGCTTCATGTCGCGGAGATAATCGATCTCCTTCCTGCACTGGACAATGATGGGTCAAGAGTCCGGCAGCTTAAGATTCCTAAAAAGAACGGGTCATGATCTGAAAATTCCGGAAAATGTATGATTCAGCAGCTGAAGATTTTCAAAAAAGTCTCCCTAAATCTAGGGAGTACTTTTTATATTCAGACGTATCATGCTAAAGTATGGCCACAATGACAAGGTTGGACCAATTCTTTGACGACCTTGGAAACAAGTCAAAGAGTACCGATAAAGGGGTACCGCACGGCAATCTCGCAGTACATGGGATTCATCTACCCCGAGGCAACAAGGGAGCACTGCGGGGAATATGTAGAGAAGTACTTCAATGAAGGCAGGGATTACCACACCGATTTCAAGAAGTTTATCCAGGTTACGCAGAAAGACAAACCGGGATTGTCTGCCCTTCAAACGTTCAACACGATTCATTCATTTCTCCGGTTGTGTGATGTAACCTTCACGGATAAGCAAATCAAGCAGCTCAAGAACCAGCTCCCGAAGGGTGGGGTCATGACTATGGAAGATGACATGGACACGGAAACGATCCGTAACCTCATTCAGCACACGGACATTAAGGGGAAAGCTCTGATCCTTTGTTTAGCGTCCGGGGGAATGCGCGTCGGGGAACTACTTCAAATCCGGTGCGATGATGTGGATCTCACCTCAATACCTGCGGTGCTCAAGATCCGAGCAAAGACAGAACACGGAAAGACAAAAAATGGGGAAGGCCGGATCACGTTTATTTCCAGTGAAGCAACCGCTGCAGTACGGGAATGGATGAAGATCCGCGCGGCATATCTCGCATCGGTTGCGAACAAGGGAACCGGATTAAAAAACCGAACGACGCCGAAGGACATCAACGACCCCAGGTTATTCCCATTTAGCGGGAACACCGTGAACGAACTTTTCCGGGAGGCCGTAATCGCAGTATTCGGAAAGAACGCCGTAGATCCCAATACCTTGCGATCAACCCATCACGTTCATCAGCTTCGAAAATTTTTTCTGTCTCAGCTTTCTCTCGCCGTATCGAAGGAAATTGCGGAGTGTCTTGCAGGTCACGCCGGCTACTTAACGGGGAACTACCGCCGGTACACCGTCGCTCAACTCAAGGAAGAATACCTCAAGGGCGAACATACACTTTACATTGAGGCCATCCGGGAGATCCGGGAAAGTGCCACAAGCACGAAGAAAGAACTCCTCGCCGTCAAAGACGATCAGAACAAAGCTAACTCCCAGATGCTTTCTCTCCTGATAGAAAAGGATCAGCTGAGGGAAGTCGTAAAGAAGCAAGCGGATGAAATTGCCGCATTGAAAGAACAAACCGCGCAGATCGCTGAATTGAAAGCACAAACTGAACAGATTGACACCCTGAAAGAAGAACTTCACCTGCTTGCAGATATCGTGGACACTCTCGATTACCAGAAGAGAGACCTGATGTCTGAGGATATGAGAAAACAAGAAGACGAATCAATTGCAGAAGGCGGGAGAATAGCAGCAACGCTGTTGGCATCAAAGAAAAAATCAAAGAAAACATAATTTTTTACTATCCTGCTGGTCTTCAGAAAATAATCATTTACCCTTTCAAGCGCTCAATGCAGGTCACCAGGCACTCTCCAGTGAGGGATATTATGGTTTAGTACCTTTTGGATGTTATAATCTGAATCTTTCCTTACACTCCGAAAGAGTGGGAGAACCATGGACAACTACGTGTTATGAACGAGGTGGTTTTCTGTCTCTATAATACTCCAAATCGAGCATGCAAAATTTTATGCTCAAAGTATAGATTGCTACGCATAGATTCTCATACAGATTTCCATCTAGATTCTCCGATAGATTGCAGTATAGATTTCTAGTGGCATTTTATAGTATGATATGTAAAGTCACCTTGAGCATTCGGAAGGCCCAGTATGAAAAAAGAGACAAAGAAAGAGGAGTACCCTTCTCAAATCAAGTATCGGGAGAATAATCCTTCGACAACATTCAGGGTGAAGAAAGAAGATAAACAACGGCTTGATTCGATTATTGCGGCATCAGGTAAACCGCTTTCACAGTGGATGACTGATTTTATTCATGAAAAGATGGACCTCAATGAGGAAACATCGAAATTGGCAAATAAATGTGATAATTTTCGAGAATATGCACTCGAATTAGAAACAAAGAACAAGGAATTAGAGAATGAAGAAAAATTTATTGTCCCCTGCTCCATTTGTGGAAAACCTTTGACGTTATCATCCAAGCATTCAAACTGGAAAACAAAAATTTACCCCAAATTGAAAGAGGCATTTAGCACATGGGGTCATGGAGAATGTAAAACCCGAAAACCGTCTCCTCCAACAAATCGTATTAACTCACCGGAAAATTCGAAGGTCTAGAAATTCGATATTCTCTATTCCCCACTCAAAAATGATCTTATTTTAGGGTATATGGATCTCTTGGACTGTGTTTTTCCTTGAATTCCTATTAAAGGAATGTGTAATATCCAAAACTTTAGAGAATTTTATATCGGGAAAACCGCCAGAAAAATCTGGCCCGTAAACCGGGTCCGGGCGATAACAGTTAAAGGAGGTTATAGGTCTTGTTACTTCGGTGGTCGACAGGATAATTTTAACGATATGAAAAATCGGTCAACAACGCTAACTTATCAGAACCAGATTTCTTGAGGAATATCTGATGGATTTGCATCCGGTTCAATCGTCCCGCGAACTTATCAGCACCCTTCTCCTCCTTTTTTTTACAATCTGATAAGCAAAATACACACAAAGAAGCACGATAAATGCAAAAAAAACAATATATATTATGGGGGAGATTGCATTTGGGACCCTGGTGTTGAGCGCGTATACTTTTCCATTCCCGTCCCCGATATATACAACGCCGTTCACTACCGCCGGGTCGGAACTTACAAATGTTCCGGTTGCATAGTTCCAGAGCTGCAGCCCGGTAGAAGCATTCAGCGCATATACCTTGCCATCATCACTTCCGACATACACCACGCCGTTCGCTACCGCAGGGCTGGTGATATACTCATAATACTCAGAGTTTTCAGTCGTATAATTCCAGATCTGCGTCCCGGTGGAGGCGTTCAGCGCATATACCTTGCCATCATCACTTCCGACATACACCACGCCGTTCGCTACCGCAGGGCTGGTGATATACTCATAATACTCAGAGTTTTCAGTCGTATAATTCCAGATCTGCGTCCCGGTGGAGGCGTTCAGCGCATATACTTTTCCATTCCCGTCCCCGATATATACAACACCGTTCGCTACCGCAGGGCTGGATGCCACAGTGCTTCCGGTCGTATAATTCCAAAGTTTCATGCCGGTAGAAGCGTTCAGTGCGTATACGTTGTGATCCTCGCTCCCGACATACACCACGCCGTTCGCTACCGCAGGGCTGGATGCCACAGTGCTTCCGGTCGTATAATTCCAAAGTTTCATGCCGGTAGAAGCGTTCAGTGCGTATACGTTGTGATCCTCGCTCCCGACATATACCACGCCGTTCGCTACCGCAGGGCTGGATGCCACAGTGCTTCCGGTCGTATAATTCCAAAGTTTCATGCCGGTAGAAGCGTTCAGTGCGTATACGTTGTAATTCCCACTCCCGACATACACCACGCCGTTCGCTACCGCAGGGCTGGAATGCGAATCACCTCCATTCGTAAAATTCCAGAGCTGCAGCCCGGTAGAAGCATTCAGCGCGTATACCTTGTCATCAAAACTTCCGATATATACGACACCATTCGCTATCGTCGGGCCAGAAAACACAGCGTTTCCGGTCGCATAACTCCAGATCTGCGATATCGTGGTGCCTGTCGTGCCGGCGACTGGACTGTAATCTCCAGTACCGACTGGCGTCGTATCGGAACATCATATCCTGCGCTGATGCAGTCGGGATTAGAAGCAGGATCAGCAGGAAGAAGCCAAGGAATAATTTTACAGCTCGCCGGGTATATCCTGTGCTGACACCACGAAATCCAAAATACCTTCGCGTTTTCATATCTCATCTACCGGTCAGACTGATTGAAAAAGGATTAATTGGATCCTTTATTCAAGTGACGTTATTCACTTCGGTCTATTTACATTCTTTTCAGGTTTTGATAGAGGAATTCGTCGTGTTTCCGGCCCATTCGCTCCCATCAGGGATAGTGAAGGTTGTTTTCGGACTTGACACCTGAGCGGTCATTGTGTTTGCTTCTTGAGTGTTTTCATTACTCAGTGCCAAATTATCGCAATACATCGGGAAATCTGGACCCCACGCGGGATCCTGCCCCTGAGAGATGGTAATTAAAGCGGAAGATGTTTGCGGGAATGAGGCAGTAATCGTGAACGGTTGACCGGAATCTCCCGGTGGCGTATCTAATTCTGTTGCGCCAAATACCTGCTGACCATTGACGGTAATCGTCATCCAACGTCCGCCGGGGACGTCACTCGGACCAAGCGCACCACTGAATGTGAGGGTATTCCATCCGACTCCGGTCGGATCGATGAAGGTATTCGTGACAGTTGACTGAGTCGAACCGGCAAGGAGATTGGTATTTGTGCCAAATACGCCTTCACCGTTACCGATTTCGGGACCTAACGCAGAATTGGGGCCTGTTTGATCTCCTGATACCGACCAATTGAACAGCCAGTTACCCCAACCTTGTGATGACCAGTCCCATGACGAGGAGTAGGTGGTGGGGATCTGCTGGAATGTGGCACTGATGGTATGGCTTGCAATTACATTGCTAAAGGTGTAACTGCTTGCAGCCCCAGCATCTACAAACTCAGGGGTTCCCGCATCAACTTGGACATCGCTGATAACGTAACCGGAGGCTGGCGTAATGGTGAACGTTTGACTTCCGTCAAACGGAACACTAACAGATCCGGAGGGAGTGATACTACCCCCCGTTCCTGCGCTGGCGCTGATGGTATAGGTAATAGGTGTGAATGTAGCGCTGATGGAATGATCTGCCACTACATTGCTAAAGGTGTAAATAACTATAGGCCCATGGTCTACATCATTATCCGTTTCAACATTTTGAATAACGTAACCCGTGTTCGGAACGATACTGAAAGATTGACTAAAATCTGGCACAACTAATTGAGAACCAGAAGGATAAATATTACCTCCAGGTCCTGCACTTGCGATGATCGTATAATCACCCCCATGTTCGATTTTATAATACATTGCATTCTGCCAATTACCATACCTTATCTCGACCGGAACAGTATGAAATGTATCATCAACTATTAAAGTGTTCTCAGAAGAATCGTAACCGATGACGGCAATAACATGTTGTCCATAGCTTGTAGTGCTCCCCACAGGAGCACCCCCTCCATCCAGACTAAGGAGGAACGGATATCCATTATTTATCTCATTTATATCGCCACTGTAACCTTCAACATGTTCAAAGTTTGATGATTGTGACCATCCACTGATAAGGTTATTACTTAAAATATCTGTTATTCCTGTAGATATCCCCTCAGGCGATGTGCCACCACAATTTTTATCCAAGGGATTGAGTATACAATCCCACCAATATCCCGACTCCACAATGTCTGTACCCATAACCTCTGCTAAGTCAACATTTAATGGATTTCCGTAAGTAGTATCGGTAACAGCGGGTAATTCTGTCAATCCTTGGTTCTCCCAATATCCCAAGACCATAGCTGTGGAAGTTGGGGCACAACCATATCTCCATAAATACGCCGGAACACCGACTATAGGATTGGAATTAGTGGGCTGACCACCACCCCCGATTACTGCAACATTTGCTTTTACGGAATTTGCATTCATAGATGTGGTTGAACCGGAATTGGAATTTCCTGCAGTATCAAGAGCATTCCATTCGGAGTTTGCTTCGGCAATATTCTGCTGCTGTATTTGCGCCAGTTCTTGTCTTTCGGTTGCGTTTAGTTGTTCTGGTGTTTGTTCTGCAATGGCCCCCCTAATGAGATCAACCAGTATTTGGTCATCAGGGATTGGTTGCGGGCCGGATCTTGTATTATTGAGTTCTACCGGATATGCCATATCGAAGAATGTTGCGCCGAGATAAATTGGCTGCCCTTCGCCCAAAACTTCTCTGGGATCTTTTATTTGAGTTTGAGCCAGTTTCTCTGCATTAATGAGAGTCCCTGGATCTTTGTCCGGGGTAATTCCTTTTGAGAATTCGAGGATGGGAAAATTATCCCGAGTTGCAGAGACCATGATATATCCATCATATTGGCCGTTGACAATGACATCGAACGAGTACGCGGATTCAACGCCATTCACATCGTAATATGTCGTATTTTCTACTACTGTTGCCCCATTCCAATCTGTGTAATCAGTCGATTGTTCATTGGATATTTCGCCCACGAGATATGATGCAGCAACGGTTGCGTTTTTGACACTGACAAAATTTTTACCTTGTCCGTGATTTTTACACCAGCTATCATCCGCATGCCAATCACAATAGTGATTGTTTTGATCGTTGTCACATGGCGGATAAGGCTGCTTGACGGCACATCCTTGACCGTGATTGTTATCACATATCCCGTTGTCAGGAGTTGGGTTGTTCTGGGTTGCCCCCACCCCGGGCACTACAAAAATGGTCACAAGAATCAATACAAGAAGTATAACTCCTCAATCTACCAATTTCATGTCAATCATTACCTCCGGTGTTGCTTTTTAGAGGCATGACCAGAAAATTCTTCATTGTCTGAAGAGTATTGATTCATGCCTTGGGCAAGAAGGGTTCATCTGACGTTCAGGACTGGTGAACCCGTCTCTCTGTTTTTTCAATTCTGTTTGAACGACACTACCAAACTTTGATTTGTCTAGGACTGGCAAGAGAATGGTTTGTAAATGGATAAATAAAAATATTGTGTTTTTTATTTTAACGTTATAACAACATATTAAAATTATAATTACATTAAAAATTTTAATGGGCGATGATGCGTTAACGAGATCCAATAAAATGACCTTCAACATGACCCCAAATGTTGACCGTTTAATATACTACCCCTACAACAGAACTTGCCAAGACATTTTTAATTGTTATTAAAGGAAAGGGTTCTGGTGCGCGAAAAATAAATGGCTTCGAAAAATTACCCATTCATCTATATCCTCAATTATTCCACCACCTCTGAGTATGTTTTGAACGCGGTAATCGTTCATAGCGATCTCGGAAAAATCGGAGGAATTACCCGAGTATCCACAAAAAGGAGCATGAGGATTAACAAACTCTGGTGAAACCGGAATATCAGTATAGTCATGAGCAACGATCTCAGAATAATTCATGACAATAGTGCCAGAACCGTTGTCGATGTATTTTTCACTGATATAAACAGGAAAGTCTCTTGGGATTGGAGGAATAATTGGGGTTAGGTTTCCTGAGACTGACTTGTTAAGTGCGGATTGATTAATCGATACATTGGTTGAAAGATTGTTGACTGAGGGAGTGAAAACGCATCCTGAAATAAGAATGCAGGAGACTAGCAGAAGGATCGTCAACGAATTATTAACATATGAATCTCTTTCTCTTTGGAAACCATGGGGAGGATCAGTATTACCTCCAGAGCGTTATATTAGAATCTTGAATGGGTGAATAGCAATATACCGTGCGATTCTGATGCGTTATCGTGACTCAAAGGAAATACCTCCGCCAATATCAACACCCGTCTCTCGCTATTTTATAATGTTTCTATATCAACAACATTCATCGCGCTCTCATTCACCACAATGACCTTTGTTTGACTGATGTAAATATTAATATATAGAGCTAAATATAGACCATCGCAAGGATTTTCATTATGTGTTAGCATTTGTTGAGCGGCGTATACATTCACATCCTCAATTATCCCACCATCCTTGAGAATTTTTTGAGTTCGGTTATCATTCATAGCAATCTCGGAGATTTTAGAAAGATTACCTGAATACCCACAAAATGGTGCAAGTTTTCCACCGGGAAACCTTGGCGAAACCGGAATATTAGTATAGTCATGAGCAACGATCTCAGAATAATTCATGACAATAGTCCCAGAACCGTTGTTGATATATTTTTCACTGATATAAACAGGAAAGTCTCCAGGGATTGGAGGAATAATTGGGGTTACGTTTCCTGAGACTGACTCGTTAAGGGTGAATTGATTAATCGATACATTGGTTGAAAGATTGTTGACTGAGGGAGTGAAAACGCATCCTGAAATAAGAATGCAGGAGACTAGCAGAAGGATCGTCAACGAATTATTAAACATGGTTTCCTCTTTTCATATTCAGCAGACTTTTTTGCTATTTGTGGAGTAAGTATTGTAAATCGTCCTTCCTTATCTTCATGAATTTATCTATCGAAAAGGGAGGTGCTCATTTATCCCATATTGTCGTTGAAGGTATCTATCTCGCTCGATGTATCCTCCTTTCAAGCTCCGACTTTAGAGGTCGTCTTATTTCCACTCCATTCACTACCGTCCGGTATAGTGAAGGTGATCTTCGGCTTTGACACAAGTGCAGTCATAGTACTCATTTGTTGGGTGTTTTCTTCGCCAATAGTTAAACTATTGCAATACATCGGGAAATCTGGCCCCCAGGCAGGATCTTGCCCTTGGGAGAGGGTAACCATTGCTGAAGAAGTCTGGGGGAATGATGCAACAATCGTAAACGGCTGATCGGCATCCCCTGGTGGTGTCTGTAATTCTGTTGCGCCAAACACCTCCTGGCCATTAACGGTAATCGTCATCCATCGCCCACCGGGAACATCACTCGCACCAAGCGCCCCGTTGAATATGAGGGTATTCCATCCGGTGCCGGTAGGATCGGTAAAGGTATTCGTAACATCAGACTCAGTCGAACCGGCCAGAAGATTGGTGTTTGTTCCAAACACGCCAACGCCATTATCGATCTCGGGACCTAATGGGGAATTGGGCCCAGTCTGCGTTCCTGACACTGTCCAGGTGTACTGCCAGTTACCCCAACCTTGCGAAGACCAGTCCCACGTCATCGGATTATTGGGTTGAATCAGATTAAAAGTGGCGCTGATGGTTTGGTCTGCTTGTACATTGGGAAATGTGTAACTGCTTGTAGCCCCGGCGTCTATGGCATTAGGAGTTCCCGCGTCAATCTGGACATCCTCAATAGCGTAACCGGTGTCTGGTGTTATCGTGAACGTCTGACTTTGACCCTGTCGAACCGTAACTGCTGTTGACGGCGTGATAGTACCGTCCGATCCGGCACTTGGTGTTATCGTATAGGTAGGAATGAACGTGGCACTGATGGTGTGGTCTGCTTGTACATTGGGAAATGTGTAACTGCTTACAGCGCCGGCGTCTATAGCGTTAGAAGTTCCCGCGTCAATCTGGACATCCTCAATAGCGTAACCGGTGTCTGGTGTTATCGTGAACGTCTGACTTTGACCCTGTTGAACCCTGACTGCTGTTGACGGCGTGATAGAACCGCCAGATCCGGCACTTGGTGTTATCGTATAGGTAGGAATAAAGGTGGCGCTGATGGTTTGGTCTGCTTGTACATTGGGAAATGTGTAACTGCTTGTAGCCCCGGCGTCTATGGCATTAGGAGTTCCCGCGTCAATCTGGACATCCTCAATAGCGTAACCGGTGTCTGGTGTTATCGTGAACGTCTGACTTTGACCCTGTCGAACTCTGACTGTGGTTGACGGCGTGATAGAACCGCCAGATCCGGCATTTGGTGTTATCGTGTAGATTTGTGCACGTTTGAACGACGCATGGATCATATGATCTTCTGTTACATCGGGTATCGTATATGAAAACGTTTGCAGGTCAGATCCGCCAACAGAGGTTCCATCAACTTCGACATCATCGATCACATACCACTGATTTGCCGTGATAGTGAAGGTCTGACTTGCTCCATCCACTACTATAACAGATCCAGAGGGACTAATCGCTCCATTGAAGTTTGCTGTTGCGGTGATTGTATAGGAAATCGGTTGGGTAATGAGCGAAACGCTCAATGGGGTTGGATTAATAACGACATTTAAACTGTTAAAATGTTGCGTTGCTAATGAACAAATATCCGGGGAAAATATGACCGGAACTGATTGCCCATTGTTTTGTATAATGATATTATTGAAGCTGAATAGATCCGGTCAATCCATTGTTTAAACTAGGGACAGTTGGAGTTGGATTTATTATTACCCCTTGTTGCGAGGCTTCAACAGCCATAAACAACTGAAGATTGGTTGTCGTAAATCTGTTTGAATGAAATTCAGTTGTCCTTCCGTTATTTATGTCACTAAATTGAATAATCCACGTTTTGAGGTACGGACTCCACTCCATAGTTCCACGAACAGTATCTCCGGGGGAAACCGATATCGGGGTGGAATGGAGGGAATCTTCTCCAGAATTGGGTGTGTGAAAATCCCAAGCAGCGCCTGTGTAATATAGGCGGGGTGTGGTAGGAAAGTCCTTTGGAATATAGTCCCAACTGAGGACCGGTTGCATAATCCCATCTGTAACGCCTGTGCTCGCATTCTGAATCCCATTAAATATAGCAAGAGGTCCAGCCTGCGATTCCGTGGTATTAGGTGTTTGTTCAGGCGCTTTCCACGTCGCTTCAAATCTGGTCAATGATGTTGGAGCACTGGCACTGGTTTCTGCATCTTCGATCCAGCCTATATAATTATTGCCGTTTAAATTACCGCAACTAGATACGGGAACTGACACAGCTGAGGGAACGGCAATGGAATTTTCATTTACTAAATTAGATCCCCCCTCATTCACGAGAGTTAATATCAATTGACTATTGTAGAAAACAAACGTTCCATTCGTTCCATATTTTACAATGGAGCCGGAAGGAATCTCATGGACAAATGTTGCAGGAGCTTCACCGTTTGGAGTTGCAACGAGTGCCGCGGTGGCGTCGTTTGTAGCAAACAGCTGATTGCCATTCGAATCAAATACGCTTGTTACTCCTCCCTGCGAATGATAAATAATTGCGCCAACCGGGGCTGTTGAACCCGAAGTGCTTTGGGATGACACTGCCATCGAGGTAACTTGAGTTGACTGTGTAGTTTCGACAGGATTGAGCTCAGCATTGACAATCACTTTTGCTTGCGAATTATCGAAATGAAGTTGTGGCAATTGGATGGTATTTACATCAAGTGCTGCCACTTGTGCGTCAGTGAGCGTCACTGAAGGACCCGGGTAATTTACGGCATACACTATCGGTGCTATTACGATAACTGCAAGTACTATCGCGAGCAGTATTACGCAAGATTTCAATAATTTCATCTTTTCATTGTCTCCAGTGCTGTTTTTCAGGGCATGACCAGATAATTCTTCAATATCAGAAGAGGATTAGTTCATGCCTTCGAGCAAGAGGGGTTCATCTGATTTTCAGGATCGGGGAGCCCACCTCTCCATTTTCCAAATTCTCTTCAATGACTGTACCGAAATATGATTTTCTTGGGACTATGATAAGATGTATTATAATTCAATAATAAAAATCTTGTGTTTTATATTTTTAAAGTATAATGGCTTTAAAAATTAAAATAGCATTAAAAATTTTAAAATGGTGATGTCGCGTTAACGAGAAACCAACAAAATGCCTCGTCATGACCCCTCAATGTTGACCGTTTTAATGTCTTGTAGCTACAATAGAACTTGTCAGGGCAATTTTAATTGGAATTAACCGAAAACATCCCGACCTTATATTTCCAGTCAACACAGAATGAGTCGTTTTTATGCAAATAAAAGGAAAGGATGCTGTTGCGTTAACGGGGCTTAATAATAATGATATCGTCGTGGCACACCACTGTTGACTATTTAAAGATTCCGACAACGTCACAGAACCCAGAGTACTCTAGACTGTTTTTTATGAGATCTACTAATAGAACTAAGATATGAAGGCCTTATACGGGATGGATATTATGCTAAAAGTTAAGGGATAAGGGATGGATTATCTATACAACTTTTAATTGCTTCATGTAATGAATTTCTGGTAATTTGACGATATTTTCGAATTCGGCAAATCGTTTTGGAAATTTCTTTATCATAGGTAAAATCTAAATCCGGGTCATCTAAAGTAAAATCCCCATGCGCAACATCATTTCTAAAATCATATGCCTTTTCTAAATCTTTTCTAAGAGCGGCAATATCTTGAATTTTCCCAGTAAGTATTGATGATACAGCATTAATACATTTCATTGGTTTTTGAGGAGTTGGTTTTCCGTTGGTTATTGGTGGAACTAAAAGTCCTTCCAATCCAGAAATAGTATCAAAAATTTCGTCACATCCATATAACTTTTCTAATCCGAATGCCAATTTCCGCATTGCAAAAAATATTTTGTGTTTAGATGCGTTTTCCGGCAAATTTAGATATTTTTTGCGATATTCTATATACTGCATGCTTGAAGTCGAAGGAGATGAAAATTTCGGCAAACTCCATGGAAAGCAATGATAACCATTAGCAAACCCTCCTTGATAATTATTCGATAGCCAACCTTGATAATCAGTACAAAAATTCTTTACGGAAACACAGGATTTTGTTAAAGCTCTTAATATCATTAGTTCTTCATTAATTTTCATTCTCATAATAAAAATAGCGGCTGAATCTTTTTGAGCATCTTTCAGCGACGTAGAAACTCCAAAATCTTCAATTCTCCAATTAATCTTAAAGTCAATTTCTAAAACATATGTGAATTGCTCTGGGGGATATGTAGTATAATAACAATTTAAATTTGTAAATCTGTTTAAGAGATTAACTACCTCATCAAGGTTCACTTTTCGGATTCGTTTTCCTTTTTCTAATTCTATAACTTCCTCTGCCATGTTAAAACCAATAAGTGGAACAATTATACGCGCATTCGAAAAGTGATCCTCAGAAACAATAGTCATAAAATCGGAAAAAATTCTGTCAAAAATTTCTTGTCGAAAATTGTAACTTCTTTCGTTAAATAGCATTGACATTAAAAACTGATAAGGCATGTAAATATAAGACATTCCACGTCCTAATCCAAGCCCTGAAATCATTTTGTTATTTAATATTTCAGATCCTTTGGTTTTTTTACATAAGTCTAATGCATCTTTGTACGTTTTCAACCCGCTGAGAACAGTTATATCCCCCATTAATTTTTCGTCATTCCATAGTATATCACTATAATGGCACGAAATTAAATTATTAGTTCCTTTCGTCTCTATATGATATTGCGGAATGGCATAATTATCTTTATATGCGGTTTTCTCGGAGATTGGTAATGCTTCTTCGATGAATAGTTGAATTTTTTCTTTTAGCTCTACATATTGATCCATAATAGAAAATCACTTGTTTATTCGATATTATAAATATGATTCAAAAAAATCAGCCGGTCAATAATATCTTTCAGATCCCTAACATTTTACTTGCTATTCCGACGAGTAACGCTTTCATAACTTCAAAAGAAACATCGCTAGCCATTGATTTCAGTTTCTCTTTTGCTTTGTTCCATACAGTTTCATTGCGGCAAGCGTCAAGAAAATCGTACCCCTTCGAGGTCAATTCGTAAGGAATTGCCGATGGTACTGAACTTTCGTGTGATGTAACCTCAGCAGCTTCGATGAGGCCATTCATTTTCGTAAGATACGCATGATAACCTACCTGATCTGAGGAATATCCCTCAATTATCGGCATCGTAATTATAGGTCATGTTTTCTCTTCCAACAGTAACAGTATTTTTCTTACCAAATCTCAATCGCGTTTCATGTTATCATCCTCGTCCCATAAGGTTAAAAATTCTCTATGGCGCTTTCTGATAACTATACACGTTCCATGAAAAGTGAAAGTAATCAGTCAGGTTGCATGATGCGCCCGTTCGACTTTTTGAACATATTAATAAACTTGACATGAAGGATTCTGGTGCGTCGTCGTGACTCTTGCAATATCAGAAAGGTGTCGATTACGACGATATCATTTTCTTTAAATTACGATAACGCACCAATACCAAGAAAACTAATAAAAAGTAAAATAAGTACGACCGATCTAAAAAGATATTAGGAGGATGTTGTATTTCATCAGCTAAACAATACATTCCAATTTTTGTGAGCTCTACATATACCGATTTAATTCCATATCGAAAAGCTGTCTCAAATTTGTTAGATAAATTAAAACTTGGGATCAATGGGATGGAAATATTCGGAGCAAGGACCACGGAGCCTATTCAAACCTGTGTAGAAGAGGTAAAAAAAAGCAATATATTTATTGGGATTCTTGGAATGCGATATGGGTCTATCGATTCCGAAAGCGGTAAATCCTTCGTTCAAATTGAATATGAAACTGCATTAAAGGAAAACATTGAAACTCTAATCTATGTTATTGATGAAGATAAGGCACTCATCTCTCCAGTTCACGTCGACAAAAATGAAAATGCAAAAAAATTACAAGAATTTAAGAAATATTTGGGGGATACCCATACTGTAGAAAAATTTACCACCCCTGACGATTTGGCAAATAAAATTGAGAGGGACCTTGTTCGATTGATGAGAGAGAAAGATATTGCTATTGATCAAGACAAATTAGAACCATTATCTGATGATAAAACAACAATCGAAATAATTAAGAAATTTTGGGTTATGCCAAAAAGACTGGATGGAACAGAAATTGAATTAATCATTGAATTCACAAATTCACCATTTGCGATTGACCAAAAAATTTGTCGCGCATTAAAATTGACATACGGTGCATCAGTTCAACGGAGAATAAAAATAATAGAACCAAATGACGATTCCGTTAGAGCTTATAGTGTTTTAAAAAATCTGTACGCTGAAGATGACTTATGTGAATTTTTGTATAGAGCGGAGAATAGCAAACCGTACAAAATCATTGCAAAGTTATCTTTTGGTTATGTGCAAGAAATACACGAGGCGATTCCCGCATACAAACCACATCCTATTAAGGATCTAGAAACTGGTGAGATGATTGATAGTTATATTCGATATCATCCTATAGAAGCTCTAATTATGGTTAGACCGATAATTTGAATATTGACGATGCCTCGCTGACTTATGAGATCAAGAAGGTGCTGTCAGTCTTCGGGAGTTATGATAACAGCTCCATCGAAGAGCTATATCTTACCTCCAGCAGACTTGACAGCACCGTTAGTAGTTATTTTTAAGTATAGGACAAATTTTCATTACGATAAAATCTATCTTTTTCCTTTTATTTACATAAAACAGGACATCCGTACTTAAAAATTGTACTTAATTCCGTTAATAACAATTAAAAATCGGCTCTGTAGAATTCCTTATTTTAGTAGGAAATCCTCTAGGAAGTTTCGACAAATGCCATCACTCCCTCTCGTTTAAGACACTCTATTGAGAAAAAGATTAATTCCCTTTCTTCCGGAACAGGAAGAAAATCCCGCAACACAGGCCAAGTGCTCCGAGAACGGGTAGAATATCAAGGCCAGCCCGGGGCGTATTTGTGGGTAACGGTGGCAGCGTGGTTGAGGGGTATGAAGGTTCAAGCGTATGGACTACCGAGGGTTGAACCGTAGGTGCCATGGTTGGATTTTTCATGATAGGTGTGACAGCAGGGCCGGTATACCCCGGCTCGCTGGAACCGCCGGTGTTGGCCCAGTAATCCAGCCGGGCTGCACCGCCACCGGAGCTGAAGGATGTGGGGGTCGCGGTTGGAGCAGCGGTTACCGTGAAATCCATGTAGACCGTCTGGCTGTCTACAGTGATACTCACATTTGCGAGACCCGCCGAGCTGGGAGAGAACTCGGTCATATTTATCCCGGCCGAAGTGCTCCCGGTCACGGGGGAGAAGGTTCCGGAATCGCTGACCAACCCAAAGGCAACCGGGATGCCGTCTGGGACCGTGCCAAAAGATGCCAGGTTAGACCCGGTGTTGTTAAAGGTGAGGTTGGCGGTTATCTGGGACGCCTGCGCTGCGGTAAGGGATAACGGCGACGCGGTCGCTCCTAGCACCAGCCACGTCCCCGCAGAAGCACCGTTATTGAAATCTGACGATGGCGACGGGCCGTTGTTGCTCCCCCACCAGTCGTCGGTTGCTGTGACCGGGCCGCTAATTTCATTTGCACCTCCGTGTGCGCTGTTATCCAGTAGACGGCTGAACGTAATCTGGCCCCCGTGGGTGGTGATGGCACCGCCGGATCCATCTATGCCTGGACCGAAGACCGCATCTCCCGCCCGGCATCCGGTAATTGTGGCGTTGGTGATGCTGACCGTTCCGGTCTGTGTGAAGATGGCACCGCCATCGCCGCCATTGCCGTTATGGCCGGGACTGCCACTGGCATCTCCCGCCCGGCACCCGGTGAAGGTGGAGGAGGTCACCGACACACTCCCTGCTGCAAAAATGGCACCGCCATCGCCGCCATTGCCGCCATTGTTGCGGGCATCTCCCGCCCGGCATGCGGTGATGGAGGAGGAGGTCACTGATACACCACCTGTTGCAAAAATGGCACCGCCATCACCGCCATTTCCGGGACTGCCGGTGGCGTCTCCTGCCTGGCATGCGGTAATGGAGGAGGAGGTCACCGTTACACTGCCGCCGTTACCTGCATCAACGGCGCCACCATTACCACCGGAGAAGCCACTGGGGACCTGGCCATTCTCCAGTGTCAGGTTGTCGATTACCAGCGTGTAACTGCCCGCTACCGAAAAGATCCTGTCAAGGTGCTGTGCATCGATAATGGTGTTATCCTCGTTTCCTCCGAGTGAGGCATTGGCTTCAATGGTAACTGAATTCCCGACAGAAATAGCGTGCTCTTCGTAGGTGCCCGGCGCAAGGATAACCGTACCTCCACTCCCCGCAGCGGAGACCGCCGCAGTGATCCCTCCGGGGTAGGTGGTATCAATAGGAATAACCGCAGCTCCCACGGATGCCATCTGCCCCACTGCCGCGATCAAAAGCAGAACTATAACCAAACCGTATCTAAGTGGCATCCTCTGGGTCATGCATCCTCTTCTTTCGGCTGAACGTCCCCGCGCTTTCCACAGGATGATCCCGCCATGTCTGTCAGTGTGTGCCGGAAAAGATTAAATTGAACTGCGACGTGTCTCATTATTAATGCTGCGAGATAAGGTTCTGTCAAGGTGTCGGCAGTTCAGTTTCCCGCATAGAAGTATCGAACTTCAATAGCTGCCAATACTTTACAGAACCCAATGGAGAACGTTGACAATATCACTCCGAATAAATTCCAGAAGATTGAATGAAATATTCTGTCAATCTGCTTAATTAACAAGAATTTGTAGGTTTTTGCCCTATTTTCCTTTTATTTACATAAACGGAAAATCATGGCGATAGTTTCATCAATGAATGGCAGGATAAGATAAGAAATAATTTCACCATAGGTTACCTGATGAACAAAATCCATACCGTGCAAGATATTTGCATATCTGTCGCATCATCCGAAGATCTCGAATCCATCCTTGAACTTCAGAAGATCGCATTCCTAAGCGAAGCTGCACTGATCGATGATTATTCAATTCCTCCGTTAAAACAAGATATTATTGATATCCGGGATGAATTCCGGCATACTCACGTTCTAAAAGCTGAAATTGATAAACAGATTGTCGGGTCAATTCGAGCGGAAGTACATGAGGGAACCTGTTTAATAAAAAAATTAATAGTCCACCCGGATTACCAGAATCGTGGGATTGGTTCATTACTTCTAACGAGCATTGAACAAAGTTTTCCCCACATTAAGAGATTTGAATTATTCACCGGCCGGGAAAGCAAAAGAAACGATGTGTTCTATAAACGACGTGGATACAAACCATTCACAGAGAAAATAATCAATGAAAAACTGACTCTGGTCGGTTATGAAAAAATGAATTTTTTCGGTTAATACACTCTCTGAATTTCCATTCTTTTCCCCCTCCTTTAGGATTCTGATGCGTCTGCGGTTGTCGATGTCCTGATCAGATTCCCGGGTCGGATTTTTCCGGTAATTTTCCGGGGAGGAATCTCTCAAAATTTTAGATATTGCGTTGTTCCTTTAATAGAAATTAAATGAAAAGATGCTGATTGCCAAGTTTTCCTTTTATAACAATTAAAAGTCCGGTTTTGGTAGAAATAAATAACCAGAAAACACGTCTCTGTTGTTTGAGGATTAATGAAGGTAATCCCGTAATTCCTTGATGAGTTTGAGCTGATTGGTGGCTTTTTCGTTATTCTCCTTTTCGATACAATCCATGATATTTGCGATGGGCTTTGCAAGCGCGTAGATCTTGACCGGTCGTCCCTTGCTCTCGGCCTTGCTCTCCCAGCTCATGATCCAACCCTGATCCATCAGGTAACGCATGGCGAGACTAACTTCGGGTTGGCGCAGGTCTGTCCCCCGCTCAATCGCATGGGAGGTCGCTTCTGAACTATTGGCTAAAAATACCAGCACTTTTGCCGCGTTCTTTTTTATGCCAATCTGCATGAAAAGACTGCCAAGTTCTTCCTCCTCCTCCGTAAAATACGTCACCTTCTTTGTTCTCGTGCAATCACATCCCCGGTATTCCCTTCAATGCTTCACTGTTTAATGAAAATGGCATATTATATATATAAAGACTTGTACATTTAGTTATCAAATGCATTCGTTGTGGGGGGCATGACGATTATTTCTCTTAAAGTGGATTTCCGTCCCGAAATCAGAGATGGCATTATTTGAGGCGGGGATTACCTTGGACGAGAACCACTGTCGGGATATCATTGGCCTTTTGAAGGATGTGCAAAAAGGGCTTACTATCGAGGAAATTTCCAAAAAGACAGGCCTGAGCCGGATAACAACGACTAAGTATCTCAGCTCGCTCTTTGTCGCCGGCCATGTGGATATGAGAAAGACCGGCCCGGCAAAGGTATTCACTCTCTCAAAAAGGCTCCCGGTCGATCAGATTCTCAGCCAATCCTCAGATCTTCTTCTCATTCTCGATGAGTTCTCTATTGTCCGAGACATCAGCGATTCATTTTCCCAGATGTTCGGGATCGCGATAGAGGATCTCAAACACAAAAATATCGCTGCAACCTCCATCGGCGCCGACCTGTTTGACCGTATCCGCGATCCCGCGCGAAAGGGACTGTCAGGAATCAAGAGTGTCGTGAATACATGGATCCCGGTCGGGAAAGAATGGAAGGCGTTTCAAATCCGGATAATTCCACTGGTATTTAGCTGGGGCGACAAAGGAATTCTTGTTGAGTTTGAAGATCGGACAGACGGGATGATGGCAGAAGAAGAAAACGCTCTTCTTGCCGATCTGGTCGATGCCTCACCGGCTGCTATTGTTGTGTACGATTTCAGAGGGAAGGTCCTGTACTCGAATAAGAAAAACCTTAATCTTCTCGGGTATTCGCTTGCAGAGTTCCTTGAACTGGACAGCAGCCGGATCAATATCCCCGGGTCTGCAGACAATATTGCGGAACGGATAAAGGAGATCAGGAATGGAGAAGAGGTAACGTACGAGGTTCTTTATTGCCACAAGGATGGCCGGCACATCCCTCTTGAAATCCACGCCAGGGTCGTCCGGTGGGGCGACCGGGAAGTGATCATCACTATCGCTACCGATATATCCGAGCGAAAAAAGGCAGAACGTGTCCTCAGGGAAAGCAACCAGAGATTTGCGGATATCATCAATTTTCTTCCCGATCCGACGTTTGTTGTGGACAGCGAGGGAAGAGTTATCGCCTGGAACTGCGCCATCGAGGAGATGACCGGTGTTAAAACAAGCGACATTGTAGGGAAAACGAATTACGAGTGTTCGGTTGCCATATACGGGAAGAACCGTCCGCTTCTCGTTGATCTCATCTTTAACGATGATCCGGAAGTGCGCAAGCTGTACCGCCACCTCCATAAGTATGAATGTACCTTTACGGCGGAGACACTCTTGGACCGGCTGGAATGTAAGGAGCGGATCCTATGGCTGAAGGCTTCTCCGTTTTATGACCAGACCCACCAGATCACTGGGGCAATCGAATCCATCAGGGATATTACTGATTGGTGGCCGCATCCCCGCCGTAAAAAACCATGCCGGGATGTTGGTGCCGCACGAGGGCCTGCATACTGGTCTTTTGGCTTAGGATCCGGAAGCGATACCTGTCGGGAAGTGGTAGGATGATTCGGGTTTTATTTTTATCACATTTCCGTAATCCTCCTGACACTATAGAGACGGATTTTCCCACGATTTCAACCTTGGCTTTATGATAAACCCATCCTAGAGAATCGGCAATTGCCGAACTTCTTTTCGACAGTTATAAATAGTACTTTTAACATGATTAATAATGTAGAATAGGAGAACGTATGACCGAAGACTTTGATGTCAAACTGGTTGAGAGCGATGTCCGTTATACGCCCGGTCCGGAATACAAAGCGGATTCCTGGCTGGGTGACTACGAGACCGCGTACCAGGCTTTCCTGGCCGATCCTGATGGATTCTGGGACAGGATTGCACGGGAACTTGACTGGATCCGGCCATGGGATGCCGTAAAGGAATGGAAGTATCCCTATGCGAGATGGTTCGTCAATGCAAAACTGAACATAACAGCGAACTGCCTCGATCGCCATGTAAAGAACCACCGGCGCAACAAGGTTGCGCTCCTCTGGCAGGGAGAAGAGGGTGCGGAGAGAATCTACACGTACCAGAAACTTCTTTCAGAAGTGAGCCGCTTTGCAAATGGCCTCAGGAAGATCGGCGTGAAGAAAGGTGATCGGGTCTGTATCTACATGCCCATGGTACCTGAACAGATCATTGCAATGCTGGCATGTGCACGTATTGGGGCCATCCACAGCGTAGTCTTCGCCGGATTCGGTGTGACTGCCCTGAACCTGCGTATCCGGGAAGCAGAGGCAAAGGTCGTCATAACTGCGGATATCTCCATCCGCAGGGGGAAGGCGATCCCGCTTATTACGACAGTCCAGGAGTCGATCCTCAACGCCCCAAGTGTCGAGCACCTCATCATCTACCGGAGGAGAAAAGAGCCCCCGGTCGAGATCAGGGCGGATTTCGAGAAAGATTTCTATGGCCTCATGGAGGGTATGCCGTCAGAATGCAAGCCGGAAGTGATGGATGCAGAAGACCCTTTGTTCATGCTGTATACCAGCGGTTCCACCGGGACGCCCAAGGGCATCGTGCACACGAGCGCGGGCTATATGGTGGGCACCTACTACACGACCAAATTCGTCTTCGATCTCAAAGAGAATGACATCTACTGGTGTACAGCAGATCCCGGTTGGATCACCGGCCACAGCTGACATCGTCTACGGCCCGCTCGCTGTCGGGGCCACGGTGTTTGTGACCGAGATGACGCCCGATTACCCGGATCCGGGCATCTGGTGGAAACTGATCGAGGAGCAGAAGATCAATGTTTTCTATACCGCGCCGACTGCAATCAGGATGTTCATGAAGATGGGAGAGGAGTGGCCGGACAGGTACGACCTGCATTCCCTGCGGATCATCGGGTCTGTCGGTGAACCCCTGAACCCCGAGGCATTCGTGTGGTACCACCATGCCATAGGGAAGGACCGGTGCCCGATCGTCGATACCTGGTGGCAGACGGAGACAGGAATGCATATGATCACCACCATGGTAGGGGAGCCTATGCGACCCGGGTTTGCTGGAAAAGCTGTACCGGGTGTCATTGCCGATGTCGTGGACAAGGAAGGAAATTCCGTACCACCGGGCACCGGTGGCTTCCTTGCGATCAAGGCACCTTGGCCGGCAATGTTCCGCACCGTTTATAAAAACGACGAGCGGTACCGGAAATACTGGGAGACCATCGACGGGGTTTATGCAGCAGGTGACCTTGCAGTAAAGGGCAGGGACGGGTATATCATGGTGCTCGGTCGTGCCGACGATATCATCATCGTTGCCGGCCATAATATCGGGACCGCAGAAGTAGAAAGCGCCCTCGTTTCCCACAGTGCCGTTGCTGAGGCCGCGGTGATTGGCAAACCCGACCCGGTGAAAGGGAACTCCATCAAGGCATTTGTCATCCTGAGAGTCGGGAACAAACCCGGTGACAAGCTCATGCAGGATCTGATCTATCACGTAAGGATGACACTGGGGCCCATCGCAGTCCCCCATGAGATCGAGTTTGTCGACAAGCTCCCTAAGACCCGCAGCGGCAAGATCATGCGCCGGGTCCTTAAGGCAAAGGAGCTGGGTATGGACCCCGGCGATATCTCAACGTTGGAAGAATAGACTCCCGGAACCGGTGAAACAACGGATACGGATGTAAAACCACTCAACAAAAAAAGGAACTGAAGAACTATGAATGCAAATGAAATCGTAACGAACGTGAAAAACCTCGACCTGACTGCCAATCCCGCGCCTCTGGGCCTGCTGGGATTCGGCATGACCACCGTTCTCTTGAACCTGCACAATGCCGGGTTCATCGAACTGGGATCGATGATCCTTGCTATGGGGATCTTCTACGGTGGCCTCGCACAGATCATCGCAGGTATCCAGG
Source organism: uncultured Methanoregulaceae archaeon (assembly GCA_963717525.1). Classification (GTDB taxonomy): domain Archaea; phylum Halobacteriota; class Methanomicrobia; order Methanomicrobiales; family Methanospirillaceae; genus Methanoregula. Next base: position 132,447 of record OY970343.1, on the reverse strand, counting down.
AGTGGAAGAAGAACAATACGTTCGGGGCAACGGCGTTTACCTCTTATGGGGTGTTCTGGCTCACTCTGGTCGGCCTGCTCGTCCTTCCGAAGATGGGACTTGCCGATGCGAGTTCAGGAAATGCAATGGCAGCGTACCTCTTTATGTGGGGTCTGTTCACGGCGGTCATGTTCATCGGGACCCTGAGAGCGAACCGGGCCCTCCAGGTAGTCTTTGGCACGCTGACCATCCTGTTCTTCCTTCTCGCACTCGGGGAAGCAACAGGGAACGGGACGATCGTGGTGACCGCAGGCTACATAGGTATCATCTGTGGGCTCTCTGCGATCTACACGGGTCTTGCGCAGGTGCTCAACGAAATGTACAAAAGCACGGTCGCACCGCTCGGGTGATCACGAATCCCATCCAGCCCTTCTTTTTTCCGGATCAATACCAAAGATATCCGCATTTGTTGGGATTTCCCATTCTGATGATGTTGCGGTTGGTGACTGATGGCCGACATTACACATTGTAAAAGTCTTTTGTAAACGGGACACCGATTATTCTTGCCCTTCCTCAATCCTGTCCCTGCCGCTGAAAGCCAACGCCAACGTCTGAGAGTCCATCAGACGGTTTCGGAAAGCTGCCGATAAGGTTTGATTTTATAGAATCTAAAGATTAAAAAAACGTATAATAACCGCAGAAAGGAAAATACCCTATGCTGCCAATTACGGATGTCGTATTTTGTATAATCTTCTTTATGTTGATGATGAAGATTCCCTGCTTGACCTAACCAAGCTCTACATGGAGCTGAGCGGTGAGTTCAGCGTGGATACCGCAACCTCTGCCAAAGAGGCGATCGGTATGCTCGTGAAGCGGCCATATGCTGCGATCATCTCCGATTACCAGATGCCGGACATGGATGGAATCGAATTTTTAAAGAAGGTAAGAACTTCGGGAAATACCATCCCGTTCATCCTTTTCACCGGACGAGGACGTGAAGAGATTGCCATCCAGGCATTAAATGAAGGCGCTGACTTTTACCTCCAGAAGGGTGGTGAACCTAAGTCACAGTTCACCGAGCTCGCGCACCAGATCCGACAAGCTGTCCAGCAGAGAAAGGCGGAAATCAGTATCCGGGACCTTGAGCGCCGGGAAGCGGATATCATCAACTTCCTGCCTGACGCAACCTTTGCAATCGATACCAAGGGCGTAGTAATAGCTGGAACCGGGCCATTGAAGAGATGACAGGGGTTTCGGCCGCGGCGATGCTGGGGAAGGGAGATTACGAGTACGCAATCCCGTTCTACGGGCAACGGCAACCAATACTTATCAATCTGATCTATGAATCCGACGAGATCATCGCCAAAAAATATACCCATATCATTCACAGGAAGGATGTCCTGATCGCCGAAACAACCCTTCCTCGTCCTCAGGGAAAACCGGTCACGCTTATGGGCAAAGCAAGCCCGCTTTACAACCGGCAAGATGAGGTCATCGGTGCGATCGAGTCGATCCGGGACCTTACCGAACGGGAACAGGCAGAGGGGGCGTTGCGGGAGAGCGAGAATCGATTCCGCGAGCTTGCAGACCTCCTGCCCCAGGTTGTCTATGAAGCGGACACAGAGGGTAACCTGACGTACTCGAACCACACTGCATTCGAACGATTCGGGTATAGAGAGGATGATTTCACGCATGGGCTTACCATCTGGCAGATGATTGCTCCCGATGACCTGAAACGGGTCTCGGTGGATTTCCGCACCATGATTGAAGGAAAGGGAGGAACGGAACATACAGGTGAATATCTGGCCCTGCGGAAAGACGGGAGCACGTTTCCCGTCACCATCTACTCGTCACCGATTGTCGTGAATGGCAGGATCACCGGGCTTCGGGGCATCATCATTGACATCACCGAGCGCAAGCGAGCGGAGGAGGCGCTTCGGCAGGCGAACAGGAAGCTTGCCCTCCTTACCAACATCACGCGGCATGACATCGACAATCAGATTCTGGCTTTGAATGGATTTGTTGAATTACTTCACGAGAAGATCCCGGATCCAGCTCTTGAGAAGTATTTCACGTGGATCAAGCAGGTAAGTACTCGTATTTCCTCTATAAGTCTGTTCGCGAAAACATATACTATAATAGGAGAAACTGCTCCTGCATGGCAGGATATACGCACTCTTGTGGATACTGCAGCAAAGCAAGCCTCACTCGGAAATATCCAGGTGAAAAACGATCTATCTGCCGGAATAGAATTATTTGCTGATCCGCTGATTTTTAAGGTATTTTACAACCTGATTGAGAATGCAGTACGGTATGGCAGGAAGATTACCACCATCCAGTTCTTTGCTGAGGAAGTCGATGGCGTTTATATCGTGGTGTGTGAGGACGATGGTGAAGGCATCCTTGGCGAGGATAAGGGGCATATCTTCGATTGGGGTTTTGGGAAGAACACCGGGCTCGGTCTGGCCCTGTCCCGGGAAATTCTTGCTATCTCCAAAATCACAATCCGTGAGACCGGTAAACCGGGCAAGGGAGCACGCTTTGAGATCCTCGTGCCGAAGGGGACGTACCGGCTCGCCGATGTGCAGTAAAAAATCGATCACTGACCGTAAACGCAACAGTATACCGATTGAGCTTTTTCTATGAAGTCAAAAATTCTGCTTGCCTTTTATGCAAATAAAAGGAAAATATGGGTGGATCGTATCGTCATTCTTTTAATTCAGATTAATGGAAAAAATTTATAGGAAATTTCTTTTCATCCCAATTTAAAATTTTAATGCATATTAAACTTCGGCAAATAGTGAATGAAACTTCTTGAAAATTTTATTTTCTTCTTTTCGCGATCATTGATAAAACTATCACTGTGCCAATTCCGGCAAGGGGAATCTGAAGAGGGACGGGTGCAGCGGTAGCAGTCGTCATTTGATTTGGGACAGCTCCGGTCCCCTCAGCGGTTGTCGGTTCTGTTGTATTATTGGATATTGGTTCATGATTAACGGCGGTTTGATTCAGAGTCTGAAGAGGAGCAGCCCAAACCCCACCTCCCGCAACTCCAGCATACAAAATCCCGTCTGGTGTAATCAATATGCTAGAAATCAAGGTTTGATTCCTGAATGTCGTTGGAGCAGTTGTTAAATTCACCCCGAACGAACTCGCCAAAATAGATGGATCAATCGTTTTATTCCCGTTAAATTCGCTAATTGAGGACCAAGATGATCCGTCCCATTCATATACACCATAAGTTGTTCCCGCGTAAAGATTTCCTTGAGAACTGCTCAGTTGAAAGATAGTAAGCGGGTTTGCTATTGACCCGGTGAAGCTACCAACCTTATTCCAAGACGTGCCATCCCAGGATAAAACGCCCCCGAATGTTGACGCATAAAGAGTGCCATCGGAAACGTAAAGATTGGAAATTTCAGATCCGTCATGCACAGCTAGAGATGTGTTTCCAACAGTTTCCCAAGATGAGTCGTCCCACATCCATACGCCGTTATCCGTCCCTGCATAGATGGTCCCATCCTTATCAACCAAACTAATGACATTATACAATGTCCTGGTGCTCGGGGAAGATCCAACTTTATCTACTAACGACCATGAAGCTCCGTTCCAGGCCCATACATCGTTCCATGTTCCTGCATAAAGAGTTCCTTTAAAAATGAGAAGACAATTGACACTTGACGACATTCCAGGTAGTCCCTGAGGGCCGCCGACTTGGGACCACAAAGAGCCGTCCCATGCCCAGACTCCGCTCCCGGCTGTCGCGGCATAGAGAAGTCCATTTGAACTAACTAGTTGGTTAACGACGAGAGCATAGCCAGTCAGCCCGGAAGATCCTCCCACTTCAGACCATGACGAGCCGTCCCACGTCCAAACACCGTTTCCCGTAGCGGCGTAAAGGGTTCCGTTAGAACTCATAAGATAATTGACAACTGCTGCTTTGCCCTCCAACCCGTTGGTGCCTCCGGTTTGGCTGAAATTTAGTGCCGATACCTGACCTACCATAAGAAGGATAAGTCCGAGGGCGGTACAGACAAAAATCCAAAATGGGATTGGGTGGATGAATCCGTTTCCTGAGGGTGAATCACCAGGGTTCATATAATTCCTCGATATGTTCCGTTTCCTGTATATCAGATGGATACATTATAAATACTGTGAAATAAATCTCTAAACATATTGAGAATCCACGAATGGTCTTCCCGATTTTGTCGGCGTTCAAATAATTGTCAGGTGGCAGTTCGAGAAAAAGATCAGGTGATATTTCTCCCATTAACGAAGGTACCTTACAATAGTATTCTTTTTAATCCGTTTTGTCCCATTCAGAATCTTCTCCGAAATTTTGTCTGGCCTTGCGCTCTGGTCATTGCAATTATTATCCTTCTCGTACCAATAGCGGCAACAGAAATTTCTATTAGTCCAGGTACGCCTCACATCATCAATATGACAATCGCCAGGGCAAACGCCGGTGATACGATTATACTGAATCCAGGAACGTATTATGAGAACAACGTTACGATTAAAAAAGACATAACTATCCGGGCCAATGTCGGAGTGGGGGGGAACGCAAAAAACACTCTTATTGATGCGCAAGGGACCGGCAGGATTTTTTATAATCAAAGAGGAATTTCGCTCACTCTTGATAACCTGACCCTTATCGGGGGGCAGCTATCAAATACTCCTGATGGCGGTGCCATTTATTCTGATGGTTCTCTTCTCATTACCTCGTGTATCATTATGAACAGTTCAACCTCATACAGCGGTGGGGCGATTTTTTCTAGTGGTTCGTTGACAATTATCTCATCTACCATTTCAAACTGCTCAGCAACGATCGCCGGCGGAGGCATTGAATTTATTGGCAGCGAGGCCAATATCATCTCCTCACTCATAACAGGTTGTTCATCAGGTCAAGGAGGAGCCATTGACTCCACCAATTATACTGTGGTTAATTCTTCAACCATATCAGATTGCATCGCCCAAGGAGGCGGAGGTGCGATCTCCTCAGAACCCCCGCTCCCCGTGAATGGAGACAGTCTTGACATAACCTCTTCGACTTTTACAAACTGCACAGCCGGAGTATCCGAAAAAAATAGCGGCGGAGGTGCAATTGGCGCACGAGGTGAGATTGCCATATTTTCCTCAACTATTGAAAACTGTTCGGTAGAAAACGGGGGGCGCGGGGGCGCTATTGCAGACATAGGAGGTTCCGATGGGGCTTCCGTATTTATTCTAACCAGCAGACTCGTGAATGATGATAGAGGGACGGCCATTTACGCATGGGCCCCAGTTGATGCACGGTATAACTGGTGGGGTTCGAATGATAACCCATCTTCGCATTTCTCTGAAATGTCAACCGATTACACTGCCAACTATACCCCGTGGCTGGAGCTGCGGATAACTTCCTCCAGTTATTTGTACCCAAACCAACAGAATGCAATCCGAGCTGATCTATTCTACGCTTCTGACGGTAGTTATATTAATTTGACGTATTTCAAACCGCCAGATATACCTGTTGTTTTTGAAGCCCCGGAAGGGAATGTCAGACTCGAACCGTTATACGGGACATTAATGGATGGCACAAATTCCACCACTATTATCCCCGAAACAAGCGGTATCGCAATAGTTGATGTGAGTGCTGATAATCAGACCGACTCTCTGATAATACCCATTTTAGGACCAGACACGACATTTTCCTCGAATGTAATTACATCCGTATCAAGAGATTGGGGGATGGAGAACGTGACTATTGATAATCAGACTTTCGCTATAATAATCCCGTTGAATCCAACAAATTCAACAATCCCGGATGCATTTTGGCGAGTAAATCCAACACTACCCGTTACGACCGGAACACCTACGACGCCATTATCCTTCACCTCGGCTTTGGCAGGTATCGCCGTGACATGTATTTTCTTTAAGATAACCCAAAGAAGAAAATGAATTCAAGATAATAATTTCACCATATCGGAATTTTAGAGGAACTGAACTCTTTTGTGCGATAGAGTCAAGGGGATAGCCCCATTTTCATGATTTACAAATATTTTAATTCAGATTAAAATAGAGAATTTATGGAGTTACTAATAATAAATTGTCTTTTTCTGTTTATGCAAATAAAAGGAATGTGAGAGTCTACTTTATCTTCCGTAATAACAAAAAGAAATGACAGAAAATAAATGGTGTGTGATGGATCTAATTGATGCAAGAAAAAAAATGATTGATGAATATAGAAAGAATATTTTACCTGGGGTAATTCATAGTGCTCAACAAATTAAAAACAATTCTCAAAAGATAGTTGTATAGTGCCAGAGTTTCTGTCCTAAAACAGTGACAGTATTTATGTCCGCTTTCAAGAGCACCGAAGAGGTGCTTGCGGGTGAAAGCGACCATGGAAATCAGAACCAAATCAGTCGTATTCTATGAAGAAGGAATACGAAGCGCACGAGAGATCGGAGAGACGTATAGCATCTCCGAAAGGACGGTGAGACGCTGGGCCAAGGCCCATCGTGAAGACCTGGTGGATGGGTTGCGACCCAAAAAGACCGGGCCGAAACGATCCCCTCGGGCAATATCTCCGTCACTGGAACGACGAATTATCCGGCTCAAAGAGAAATATCCTGCATGGGGCGCCCGTCGTATCAAGTACCAGTTTGATCTGGCCTGTTCCTGGAGGACAGTCCATCGTATCCTCAAAAAGCATGGACTTCTCATTCGTGTCAAAGCAAAACCTCAGCCAGCCGGCAAACGATTCCAACGTCGTCACGTTGACAGCATGTGGCAGGGTGATACGTTCCAGTTTCGTATCCGGGGTGTCGGCAAGGTCTATGTCACCGGTTTTACTGATGACTGCTCCCGGTATCGGGTGAAAAGCAAGGTCTATCTTCACAAAGATGCTGCATCAGCGGTCAACGCTCTTCGCTGGGCGCTCCGCACCGGACGAATCCCTCGTGAAATTTATCTCGATAATGGGAAACAGTTTGTCTCAAAAGTCTTCAAAGCTGAAGCACAGAAAAACGGTATCAAACTGATCTTCGGCCGGCCGTACAACCCGCGTGGCCGTGGCAAGATTGAACGGTATCACAAGACTCTCTATCAGGAACTCATTGCCCTCAAGGAATTCTATTCGTTAAGCCACTTCAAACGGGAACTCTGGTCCTTCGACCACCAGTACAACAACTGGAGAAAGCAGGAGATCCTGAACTGGATGACTCCGACATCAGTCTATCACAACGAAATTAATTTTAATAAAAACAGAAAATGTCTATCAAGCGGACATAAACTCTGTCAACAAATCGGACATTAATTGTGGCACTCTACACCTAGAATCCTGCTGGTTTTGATTATTGTATGTAGGATCTATTGTAAGGAGGGGAGGTTTATTGGATGCTTTTATTATATCCCATCCAAAAGCCTCTCTAGTTAACTCATGAATTTCATTGGATGAGGATGCAGTTTGTTCTTTCAATTTATCTCTAATAGAATCTGTTAAACTACTCTGAAGATCGAGCTTTCCTTTTTTCCTTGTTTTGGGGATATGATCCCTAACTGGCTTCGGCAAACTCATAATTGTTGATTCACGATGGGATATTTTTGCTTCTTTCAAACTCGGCGTCTGTCCAACGAGTTCCTTTTTGATTTCTGTCAATTCTTCTTTATTTTGGGTGGATTCTGAATCCAGCACCGATTTCATTTCTTTTAATGAATCATCTCCTGGATAACTCCTCCTTTCTGCCAATCGGCCAGTGATTTCTTTTATCTTTTCCTTGGCACTGCTGAAATCCTCCTTTTCGATATATTTTTGAGTTCTTGCTAAATCTTTAGTTACGACACGTGCCGATTGATATTGATTCTGTAAATGCAATTGTCCAACGAATGCGCCAACATCTTCAAGAAAGGGATCAAGTTTCGGAGAAGTATTTTCAAAATTATTTCTAGCAGTATCTTCTTTCAATTCATTTGAAATTATGTGGATTTCTCCGTATTGCCATTGAGCATAATGCCCTTCAAATTGTTTGTGGACTAAGTGTTTATCTCCGATAGTGAATCCCTTCTTTTTGAAAATTATACCACCATTTGGATCTTTAAGAACCCCATTTTCTTTGTGGGTGATAAACCAGCCTATCGCCACGACTTCCCCTTCTATTTTAAACTCTTTTTTTGAAATTTTTTCGAAAAATATATCGCTTCTCTCTGGGAATCTAAAAATTTTCTCTCCTTGGAAAGTAACATTAACAAGAGGGAATTTTACATTCGAATCTTTCAATAATTTATTTATCTCAGGTGCAAAAAGAAATGTTTCTTCATTAAATGGGATGGGGATTACTCGGGCTAAATATTTTTTAATCTCCTTTTTAACAAAAATACTTTTTTGCGTATGCAAAATTGATTCTAATCGGATAATCGTGTAATGAGAGTTTGCTAACGAGTCATCTTTGCCAGGCTTTAATTCCTCAATATCAGTTGTCGCTTTGGTTAAAACGTCTAAAAGTGGTTTTTTGAGTGGAATTTCTTTCCGTATTACATCATTATCAATTTCTATCTTTAATATAGGCTTGTTTCTCGATTTTGTGATAATTACGATCTTCTTTGAGACCGGAACTCCGCTCCAAATTCCTATTCCTCTCCATCCTATATCAGGTTCAGTTTTTTCTGATATTCCAATACTTAATGCGCTGATTAATTTAGTGCGATTCATCCCATTTCCATCATCTTTTATTACGAAATCCTGATCGCCATTTTCAAAAAATAATTCGATATTCTTCGCATCTTCATCTATTCCGTTCTGAATATATTCTCTTAAACAATTCAGATTATTACCGTATAAACCAACTGTGATGGCTTCCATTAAGCCCGATCCAATACAAGCTTCATCGAATTTCATAATTTCCTCAGCAATTAAGTGTGAAATGATTCAGTATATATACCGATAAATGTTACTCTCTATTTTAATAATATTAATGTAAAGCATACCTCTGCAAGGGGTCAAAATGCAGGAAATTTATCCAAAATTCGACTTCTGATTGAAAAACTTAATACCCGTAACAGGAAAAACCGGATATTATCCCTGTAAGTATCACATTACTTATTCAAGCGTATTCTCGCCTACCCATCATATATCTAGGCTTCCTCAATCCCATTCTTCTTCGAGTTCCCCATCTGAAGTAAGATTAATTATTATCAATAATTTTCAGATGTAAATTGTATTGGTTCCAGAACTGAATAACACGATATTTCCTTTTATTTGCATAAAAGGTAGGGATACACCGTACCTTAACTTTTTGAGGTCAGTTGTTTACTTCGGAGAAGGAAGGTCTTCTACAAAGCCAATTATTTATTGATTCATGACAAGTGTTTTTGGTCAATTCTGGTTGTATCCATATCGGTACTGTTAGAAGATCCGGTGCGGACATAAAAGTCAGAATCCATATCCTTTGAACCCCCACAACTAACCGGATATTCCGGAACGAGTGCACGATGAAAACACTGATTGAGCATGCAAGAACAGGGATAATTACCCCACAGGTGCGGCTGGTTGCAGAGAAGGAAGGTGTGAATTCCGCGACCCTCTGCCGGCAGATAGCCGATGGCAGCACGGTGATCATGCAACGCGGTGACCGGCTGGTAGGAATCGGCAGGGGTCTCAGTACCAAGATCAACGTCAATCTCGGTACTTCTACAGGGAAGATAAATGTCGGCGATGAGATCAAGAAGGCCCGGATCGCGGAGGAATTTGGCGCTGACACGATAAGCGATCTCTCGATGGGCGGTGACATCGATGCAATCCGGGGGGAGATATGTTCTGTTACCACGCTTCCCATTACAACCGTCCCGGTATACCAGGCTGTTGTCGAAAATGGCCTTAAGGAGATGACTTCCGGCGATATCCTTACGACTCTCCGGAAGCAGGCAGAGGCGGGGATAAGTTCCGTTGTTGTCCATTGCGTCAGCAGAGAGATGCTCGACGGATTCCGGAAAAAGAACCGGGTGCTCGGCATGGTATCCAAAGGCGGTTCGATCACCAGCGCATTTATGCTCATTCACCAGTGCGAGAACCCGTTCGTGGAGCATTTTGATGAAGTCCTGTCGATATGCCGGAAGCACGATATTGTCCTTTCACTCGGAAACACCGCACGGAGCGGGTGTATCCATGACCGGAGAGACAAAATGCAGGTTGCCGAGATCCGCCAGAATATTGTACTCGCACACCGGGCGCTGGCAAGAGGGGTTCAGGTTATCATCGAAGGATGCGGCGGTCATATCCGGAGTGACCGTATCCTGTCATATATCAAGTATCAAAAGAGATTGTCCCCATTCCCGCTTTTTGTTGCCGGACCATTGCCCACAGATATTGCCATTGGTTACGACCATATTGCCGGGGCGTGCGGTGGGAGTGCCGCAAGTGCTGCCGGAGCTGATTATCTCTGTTATATAACTCCTGCCGAACACCTCGGCCTTCCCACACCGGCTGCGGTAAAAGAAGGGCTCATTGCTTTCCGGATTGCAGCCCATATTGGTGATACGGTAAAATACGGCCGTGACGCTGTGGATAAAACTGTCTCTGAACTACGGGCAGCGCTCGATCGCGAAGGCCAGATCCGGTGTTCCATGGATCCCGGGAGGGCGCGCGAGTTATCTGATGGTGAGGCGGAATGCACAATGTGCGGGGAATTTTGTGCGATAAAGATAATGAGGGAGTTCTGATAATGCCGCGGATTTCATGACAGGCAGTGGAGTATCAGCCTCAGTTCATCTCTCATTTTTGAAAAGTTCCATACATCCTAAACCGCGGGAAAAATACAGGCCGCAAACTGGATCCGAGCGATAGGATTTGATAAGTTGAGGGGCTCAATGTCCCGCCCGGTTTCCGGTTCGATTTTCCAGCGATTCTCTAGGCAGAGATCTCTCTAAAATTTTAGATTTTACGTTATTCCTTTAATAGGAATTAAAAGAAGTCCTCTAGGATAATCCTAGAGGACACATTTTTCAACACTTCCCGGATATACGTCGGAGAAATTCACCGGGAGATTCCGGCTGAAATCCGGGGCCGGATCGCCGGACCGGCTGTACCATAAAAGATATTAATCGAAACGCCAAATTCGGAAAAACGTTAGACGTTCGGAGAGTAGAAATTATGGATTTAACATGCCCATCCCTGATAATTGATGAGATTGTTATAAACAATTTTAGGTCGTTCCTCGGAAAAAACGAGATTGTTCTTGGGCATTCTCCTGAAAAATTTGTTAATATCATAGAAGGGCCGTGTGGTTCAGGTAAAACTACTATCGTGGATGCATTGCGGTGGGCTTTTAGTCAGGGTAATCAGGATATCTCGACACAGGATCCATCTCTCATAAACCATCAGTTGTTAAAATCGTTGAAGAATCATCAAAAAGTCGAAGTTTCGGTTCAGGTGTTCCTCTCTGAAGCAAATTCCGACGTAAGGCTGAAGATTGAGAGAACGTGCGAATATTCATGGTTAAATGAAGATATTTCACTTTTTTCCGACGTGCGCGCGGTTAAAGAATTGCGAAAATCCCTGTGGGTTGATGGTGACTATGAACTTCCCCGTGAATCAGATCTCCTCTATCTTTGGAATGGAGAGCAGAACCCAACAAACCTGATAGAAAATATAGTCACGTTTGGATCGAAAATTTCAAAAATCTCTAACGAGAAAATAATTGAGATTGTTTCAGGAGCGGTATGGACCGCCCTCAAGAGAAAATATACAGATTCTGACTTTTCGATTGAATTTGATGAGAATGGGATCTTTCATTTGAAACGCGATAATTACGATTGTTTGCCCACGTTGTCGACAGGAGACCGGATTGTTCTTTGGCTGTCTCTTCTGGCTGGATTAAGAAAATCTACAAAATGTCAGCTGCCGCTCATCCTGGACAGTCCATTTTCCCATCTCGATATTTTGCACAGAACTTCTCTCATAGACTTCCTCAAGGATACCCTACAGGGTGAGCAGGTAATCTGCATCGGCTCTGAATTGGAATTCGAGTCAGTGATGGATATCTTAACGCCTATCACAAACAGCCATTATCGTCTGGGAAATTAATGAGTTGCCTCTCTCTAAAAGGCCTCACTAATCATAGTGCGTTTTTCAAAAATGTTCAATGAGGTTATAGGACTTTTCTCAAATTGTTTACCAATGTTATCGAACTTTTCAAAAAATGTTTATTAACGTTACCGGTTTTTCCGAAAAAAGAACAGCCCGGGATCTGAACATTTCTAAAAAAGTTCGGGTCATGAGCTGAGGATTCCGGAAAATTATCACACCGGCAGTGGCATCTTCGTCGAATCCATATGCCGCTCCATCTCCTGGATCTCCGCGAGCTGGGCCTTCGTGGACGGTCCCGTGGGCACCGCCATGCAGCCCGTTGCCTTACTGGTGGACTCCTCGTAGGTCCCGATCTCGCGGGCAAGTACAATCGCATCCGCCTTGTCAAACCCGATGAGGGGGCGGTAGACCGGGATCTCCGCCGCATCGGAGAGGACAACAAGATTATCGAGGGTCTGGCTGGCCACCTGCCCGAGCGATTCGCCGTTCACGATGCCCTTTGCCCCGACTTCCAGTGCGATGGCCTGGGCAATCCGGTACATCCGGCGCTTGCAGAAGAGACAGGTATACTTCTCCTGCCGGTTCCGGATCAGCTCCTTTTTTGCTGCGGCAAGGTAGGAATCGTGGATCACCCGGAGCTGGATATCGGGCTGGTACTGCCGGAGCACTTCTACGACCCGCTCGGCCCGGGCAAGCACGGTCTCGTCAAGGAAGGTGTCGAGCGCGACAAAGATCGGGACAATTTTGCAGCCCCGCTTCATCATCATGTACGCCGCAACGGGCGAATCGATCCCTCCCGAGACAAGGGCCACAAGTGTCCCTTCCACGCCGAGCGGGAGACCTCCTGCCCCCTTGATCACGGTATCGTACAGGTAGCACTCGTCCTGCCGGATCTCGACATGGATCTCCACATCGGGAGTGGCGAGGTTCACTTTGAGGTGCGGGAAGGCCTTCCTGACCACGTCACCAAGCTCTATTGCCTTGTCGTTCGAGGAGAAACTGTGCCTGCCCACTCGTTTTATTTTGAGCGCAAACGTCTTTGCGGCAGGCAGGCCGTGGGTCCTGCCGTATTCCACCACCGCCGATTCCAGCGGTACGTCACGGGGCACGTGTTCGACCTCGGAAAATGATACGATCCCGAAGACATGCCGGAGTTTTGTGGGGTCAACCTCACCGGTGAGCCAGATCCGGCCCCGCTCGCTCTTGATCTTTGTGTCCGGCATCTGCTGCCTGATGTTATTGATCAGGACGCGTTCCCACTGCCGGCGCACCGGGTCCGATTTTAAGAAGATCTCGGAATACCTGACCAGCCATTTCTTTGTCATGTCCATTTCCCCTGTCCAATAATCGATTTCAGTCTTGTTGTTAGTGTGTGGTGAAGATCACGGGTTCTGCCTGCCGACGAGCATGCTGATGGCATCGCTCGTGATAAGCCCGATTACGTGCGATTCGGGATCGATGACCGGCAGCGCGGAGATCGAGTGCGCCTCCATCTTCCGGGCAGCCTCGTCCACGGGCTCGTTCTCGGTGGTCGTGACCACGCTGCGGCTCATGATCTCGTCGAGCCACAGGAAGTTGGACGCAACTGCCTTTGCAATGTCCCAGGACGTTACGATCCCCACGAGCTGGCCGCTAGCGGAAAGGACCGGCAGGTGGTTGACACTGCACTTGATCATCCGCCGGGCGGTGACCGCAATCGTCGTCCCCTCCTCGATACACTCGACGTCGCGGATCATCACGTCGCCAACGACTGTATGGGAGAGGAACCTCGTGATCAGGTAATTGATCTGGCCGGATTCGAGCAGGAATGCGTCGTGGCCGTAATTGGACCGGATCTCGCAGTAGTGCACCTCGCGCTCGTTTGCGGTAAGCGCCGTCACGATCTCCTGCGATTGGTAGGGCGGGTAGAGCCAGTCCGAGGTAACGGAGATAACAAAGAACGCTGCCTTTGCCGCCGCAAGGCCGGTGGTAAGGGATCCCTCCCGGGTGAGGTCGAAGTAATCGATGGCCTTGGTGATGTAGAGGTACGAGTTCGCATCGAACCTTTTCGTGAACGTATCCCCCTGGTGGTGGAGGTAGCTCTCGATGGCAAACTCGGTGGAGAAATCAAATCCGACCCGGTCTTTTCCCTGGAGGGCCCTCCCGAACTTCGTATGCATCGACTCATCGGAGAGGTACGTGATGTGGCCGACCATCCGGGCCAGCGCGAGGCCGTGGGAGGGGATCTCCTTCCCGTAATAGTCTCCTTTGTTCCAGTCGGGATCCGAGATGATCGCCTTCCTGCCGACCTCATTGAACGCGATCTGCTGGGGCGTCGAGTACCCGGTCGCGGCTATGATGATCGCCTTTTTTACCAGGTCCGGGTACGAGACGGTCCACTGGAGCGCCTGCATGCCGCCCATCGATCCGCCGGCAACCGCGTAGAGTTCGGGAATGCCAAGAACATCGATAAGACCTTTCTGGGCGTTGACCATATCGCGGATGGTCACCACCGGGAAGGTTGCGCCGTAGGGTTTTAGGGTGTCGGGGTTTATGGATGAAGGGCCGGTCGAGCCCTTGCACCCCCCGATCACGTTGCTGCAGATGACAAAATAGCGCTCGGTGTCAAAGGCCTTACCCGGCCCGACCACCGCGTCCCACCACCCGGGTTTCTCTTCTCCTTCGTGGAACCCGGCTATGTGGGCGTCGCCCGAGAGGGCGTGGCAGATGAGGATCGCATTGCTCTTCTCTTTATTGAGCCTGCCGTAGGTCTCGTAGGCGATGGTCACCTTAGGCAGGACTGCCCCGCTCTCTAACGTGAAGGGGCCGGGGAGGTCTGCGTATCCGGTTGTGACAATACCGAGCGAACCACGGAGCATACTCATATCCTAGACTTGGAGAAGGGCCTGATTAAGGTCTTCGATGATATCCTCGATATCCTCGGTGCCGATCGAGAGCCGGACGAAGTCCGGGGTGACACCGGTCTTGGCCTGTTCCTCAACGGTAAGCTGCTGGTGGGTCGTGCTTGCCGGGTGGATTACAAGGCTCTTTGAGTCGCCGATGTTTGCGAGGTTGGAGAAGAGCTTTAAGGAGTCGATGAACTTCCTGCTTGCCGTCTCTCCTCCCTTTATGCCGACGCCGACGAGGGGCCCAAAGCCGCCGTGGAGGTATTTTTTGGTCAGCTCGTGGCTCGGGTGTTCCGGCAGGCCAGGGTAGTTGACCCAGGCGACTTTCGGGTGACCTTTGAGGAACTTCGCAACAGCGAACGCGTTCTCCGAGTGCCGGGGGACCCGCAGGTGGAGGGTCTCAAGGCCGATAAGGAAGAGCCAGGCATTGAACGGGCTTAAGACCGCGCCGGTATCCCTCATGAGGGAGACCCGGATCTTGAAGACAAAGGCAACGTTCCCGAGGCCCGGGAAGTTCCCGAACGCGTCCCAGTACTTCAGACCATGGTAGCCCGGATCGGGTTCCGTGAACTCGGGGAACTTGCCGTTGTTCCAGGCAAACTTCCCGGAATCGACAATGACCCCGCCGATGGAGTTGCCGTGGCCGCCGATGTACTTGGTCGCCGAGTGGACAACGATATCGGCACCATGGTCGATCGGGCGGACAAGGCCAATACCGGTGGTGTTATCGACGACCAGCGGTATGCCGTGGTCGTGGGCAATTTTTGAGATTGCCTCGAAGTCGGGCGTGTCGAGTTTCGGGTTGCCTACGGTCTCTGCGTAGACGGAACGGGTCTTTTCAGTGATTGCCTTCTTGAACTCCTCGGGCCGGGAGGAGTCCACGAAGACGACATGGCGTCCCAGCTTCGGGAACGTGTGGTGGAAGAGCTCGTAGGTGCCCCCGTACAGGTTGTCGGCCGAGACGATCTCGTCCCCGGGCCGGGTGATGTTGAGGAGCGCGTAGGTGATCGCGGCCTGGCCCGATGCCGTCGCGATCGCCCCGGTTCCTCCCTCGATGGCGGTGATGCGCTTCTCGAACACATCGGTCGTCGGGTTCATGAGCCGGGTGTAGATGTTCCCGAGCTCGCGCAGGCCAAAGAGGTTGGCTGCATGTTCCGTGTTCCTGAACACGTAGGAGGAGGTCTGGTAGATCGGTACAGTCCGTGACCCGGTGGTCGGGTCCGGTACCTGCCCTGCGTGGAGGGCGAGGGTTCCAAGATGAATCTTCTTTGTTGACATGGCTGGTTTCTCTGCGGTCTTTTATACAGGATTTTTTTCTTTGCTTGTTGCTTCTCTGGATTTCATATAACGGGTTGATTCCTGCGGGGATACCTGAAATATCGGTTTCATTTTACGTTGAGAAATCCGCTGGATTGCATAATTACACCGGGTAACCGGCGTTACGGCGCAACAGGGATCCCGTATTTCTCTGCGATCCCGGTAAAGGCCTCGGCAAGGTAGCGGATCTGCTTTTCGGACAGGCCGTAGGTGTTCAGTTTCCAGGTCCGGGTTGCCCCGGCAAATTCGCCGACAATCCCGCGGGACGACAGCTCGTCGCTGAAGTAGAAGCCGCGGCGCTTGTGGGTCTGTGCGACCGTGTCAAAGCTTCCCGTGGTGTCGACTTTGGTGAGCGTGTGCTTACGCGGGTACTCGGAGAGCACCCTGCTCCCCTCAATTTTCAGGAGCCGGTCGATGAAGTAGTTGGAGCGCTTCACCTGTTCATCCCAGTGGAGCACCCGTTCCTTTACTGCGGGGAACGATGCCATCATCGAGAGCAGGGTCCCTCCCATCAGCGTGCAGCCGAGCATTTCCACTTCCTTGATGCCAAACTTCCGTTTGGTGAGGTCGCCGACCATCGCGGTGGTGCGGAGTGCCTTTGGCACCCATTCATCGGTCATTGCAAGTACCCCGGACGGCGCGACCGATGCCATACTCTTGTGTCCGGAGCCGACGACAAAGTCTGCCCCGATCTTCTTGCCGTCGACCGGCCGGACGCCGACCGTGTATGCCCCGTTGTAGAGGAAGGGGATGTCGTACTGGTGGGCGACTTTTCCGATTTCGCTGATTTCGTGCTCGTTTGCAAACTGGTAGTCGAAGTGGTCGATCATGACGAGCACCGAGAGTTTTCCGGTCTCCCGTTTGACCTCTTCGATCTTCTGTGCCGTTGCCTCGCCAGTCACGATATTTTTGTCGTCGAGCGGCACTTCCTTTACGACCCCACCGGCATTTTCCACGGCCAGGAACTCGGTATAGTGGGCGAGCGCCGAGACTACCACACTGTCCCCCTTGTTCACGAGCGTGCCTGCAACTGCCTGGAACCCCCGGCGTGCACCGGGAACGACCCGGGCCTGGTCCATGTTGACGAACTTCGCAAGGTCAGCATGGAACTCCGCTATGCCCGGCTGGGAGATCTTGTCCAGCCGGAACGGCTTCCGGCAGGCGTCACACGTCGAGTAACCGTCACCGTAGGAGATGAGGGCCTTCCTCGCCTCCGTGGTCAGCCGGCCTGCTGCCTGGATCGGCTGGATGTTGATGGACTCCTCTTCCCGGGTCCGCAGGTCGATAGAGCCGGCAATCTTTGTGACCTTCGGTGAGCCGGTGCCTGCCTCGAGATCGGCAAGGATTGCCTTTACTTCAGCAATCTTCTGCAGGAACGCTGCCTCCTCCGCAGGGTCAAAGCCGGTTGGCAGGGACTCGCGGAAGAGCCCGCGGATCTCTTCGAAAGCAAAGAGTGCTTCGAATGTTTTCTGGATTCGGATACTCATGGTGTGTCACCTTTTTTATGTGCAGAGCCAGCGCCCGGAATTGAACCGGGGTGTAGTTGATCTGCAGTCAACCGCGTAACCACTCCGCCACACTGGCTTGTTGTGCGTATTCACGATTGTGATTTTGACTATACAAGATAACAATCGTGAATATTTATATGTTCTGACATCGGCAGGATTTTCCCGATCCTGGTTTCCGAGGGAAATGTCAGGTACTCTGGCACTTAATTGTATGCAGAGAACGCATTTCGCGCGCAAAATATATTCCCCACAGTAATTTTTGTTCAGGAGCCGGGTCCTGACTCCGCGAAGAGGAAGAATATCGTTTCCGGCGGCATTCCTGCAACAATGGATTCCTTCGTGAACCGGCGAAAAGTGAAAAAGGGACGATTCAGGCCGCCATGGCAGCCGGTTCGTTTTCCCGCACCGAAAGCCGGTACAGGCTCTGCCGTGCATCGGCAAGGGAGAGATGTACGATCAGAACCTTCTCCTCCCTGAGACGGGAGAGCGCGTAACGGACAGTACGTTCGGGAAGATAGGATTCCCGGACAATATCTTTCTGAGTCATCGGGCTGTTGGCCCTGAGGACGGTATACACCAGTTTTGCCGATGGCGGCAGGTGCCCAATATTCTGTACACGTTTTTCGTTACTGCTGGTTACAGCAAAGACGATCACTCATGGTTAACCACAGTACCTGTATGTTCACAATTGTTAATATTTCTAACGCTCAAGGTTATCATGTATGCCGGCTTTCTGTTGATCTCTTTCCGGCATACCTTATTACCGCAGCCAACGGGTAGATCCCTGCTCGCGGCCGGCTGTATTCCGGGACATTTTCCGGCGGTTTACCCGTATATGCTCTGATGAAATCCATCGCCGGAACCAGGATTGTATAAATAAACACCGTTTGAAATGATAATTGATGCAATGATATATCAACAAAACTTCTTTCTGCTTGAAAACAAAATTACCGGCGACAGCCCGGAGGGTCCTGAACCGGGAACGGATCACGGTAATCTCAATGAGTATCTCCCGAAAATCATTCATAAAAACACGCAGATAATGATGCGTCTCTAAAAAGGTCGTGTGCACACCATGGAAATCCCTGCCCGCCGAAAACTCCTGCTCGATTCACTCGCTGGGCACGGATCCCTGCTCGTTGCTTTCTCCGGCGGCGTGGACAGCAGCCTGCTCGCGGTGCTTGCCCGGGAAGCACTCGGGGACAGGACCCGGTGCGTCCTTCTCGACAGCCCGGTCGTCCCGCGGGAAGCGATCGATGAGGCGCGGCTCATTGCCCGGAAGTATAACCTTGAGCTGGAGATCCTTCCCGTCAGTATGATGGATGATGATCGGTTCGCAAAGAACCCCGCTAAACGCTGTTACTGGTGCAAAAAGAACTCTGCTGCTGTGCTCAAACGGCGGGCACAGGAACTGGGTTTTGCCTGTGTTGCAGATGGCATCAACGTCTCGGATACCGGGGAACACCGGCCCGGCCTTGCCGCAAGTACTGAAGAGGGAATTATTCATCCGTTTCTCGATGCCGGCCTCACCAAAAACGATATCCGGGAGATTGCACGGGACGAGGGATTGTCTTTCTGGGACAAACCATCGGCGGCCTGCCTCTCCTCCCGCATCCCCTACGGCGATCCGATAACCCGGGAAAAACTCCACATGGTCGAGGGGGCCGAGGCATTCCTGCACGGAAAAGGGTTCGTGCAGGCGCGTGTCAGGGTCCACGGGAAGGTTGCCCGCATCGAAGTGCCTAAAGAGGAGATGCACGCATTACTGGATATGCATGCTGCGGTGACAGGTGCCCTTCGTGCACTCGGGTTCTCCTATGTAACCCTCGATCTGGAGGGGTACCGGACAGGGAGCATGGACGAAGTGCTCCCACCTGCCCGCAAAAGATCCTGATCGCTCCCTGCCTGGTGACATTTATGACGGTACCGATGTTCAAGAACCTGCCCTGCATAAAAATGGAAGGCCAGACCGCAAAAACCGGTACCCATGAGGTCATCGAAGAGGTTCCTGAGGCATTGTTCGTGAACGGCAGGCATGCGATGACCGCAATGATGAGCCCGACCGGACTTGAGGATTTTGTCACCGGCTACCTGTTTACCGAACAAATCATCAAAAGCGCCGACGAGATCGAGTCCATCAGGATCGAGAAAAACCGGATCAGCGTGATCACCAAAAATCTCTTCAAGGTGCTTGGCCCGAAAAAGACGATCCTCTCCGGGTGCGGGGGGGCTGCATCCTTTATCGACACCGAAAAACTTCCCAGAATCACCTCGGACCTGTCTGTCACTCCTGACCTGCTCAGTGCAACCACCAGGGAAGTGCTCGAATCCGAACTGCACACTATCACCGGTGGTATCCACGTCGTCGGGCTCGCATCAAAAGACGGTATCATCACCCGTTCCGAGGATATCGGGAGGCATAACGCGCTTGACCGCGTGATCGGGTACGGCCTGAAAAATAAGATCGATCTCTCAAAGACGTTTGCCATCTGCTCCGGCCGCGTATCATCCGAGATGGTGCGCAAGTGCCTGATCGCAAACATCCCGGTGATGATATCACGCGGTGCGACGACGACCCTTGCCGTCACCATCGCAGAGCAGACCGGGGTATGCATTGTCGGGTTTGTCCGCAGCGCGAAGATGATTATCTACACTCACCCTGAACGGGTACAGGGCGCCCCTTCACTTTCCCAGTGAGTGCCGGAGCCGGCAGACCTGGCAGATTTCGCCGGAGCAGGGGTCGCCGCACTCCCGGCAGTGGTGCAGGGATTCCATGACCGGTGTCCCCGCACAGTACCGTTCGATACTTTTTTTGTTGTCCGCGAGATGCTGCATCGTCCCGGGATGCCGGTCCTCCAATCCTGCAAGCAGGCTCCGTACTTCGGCACGCAGTGCGTATCTCGTGTACGGGCATTCTGGCAGCACGGAAAAAAGACCCTGCACAAAAAGATAGGCCGCGATCTCCTTCTCCGTTACAGCAGCAAGGGGTTTGATCCTCGGGAGGAACAGGGCCGACCGGCCGGTACCGGTGTTCCTGACGAGCCGGGGAAGATCCCCCGGAAAGCGTTCATCAGCACTGACTGGGCCTCGTCATCGAGGTTGTGGCCGGTGGCGATCGCGGTCGCCCCGGCTGTACGGGCTGCATCCGTGAGTGCTTTTTTGCGCAGGATGCCGCAGATGGTGCAGGCCTCTGTCTCGCGTCCCGCAAGCAGGGTATCGAGGTCGGCGCCGACAAGGTCACGGAAGGAGACGATGCGGTGGTCCACCCCAAGCCGTCCTGTCAGGGCCTCTGCTGCCCGTATGGTGTCAGTGCGGTACCCGGCAATCCCCTCATCCACAGTGATGGCAACGAGATCCGCGCCCGGCCACGCGGGCAGGAGCCGGGAAAGGATGACAAGGAGCGCTGTACCTGTCCTTTCCCCCGCTTAATGCCACTGCGATCCGGTCGCCCGCATGGATCTGCCCGGCCTCATTTATGGTCGATGCAACCCGCTTTTCCACATCACGTACAAGGTGAATGCCGCAGAGATGGCGCCGGCTTACCGGCTGGTATATGACCGCCGGTTCCCCGCAGCAGGAACAGGCCGGGACATCAACGGGCGCAGCAGGGTGCTTCACCGGCCTATCCCCCGTGCGCGATCCGGATGACCCTGATCTCGTCATCCCCGCCGATTGCTGCCTGCTCGGGGACAAGGGTGCCGTTACGGGCCACCATCACTTCCAGAGTGTTGATACCGAGCTCGTGCAGGAGCGCCGCGACCGTTCCGGGGCCGTGCTCCATCACCCGGATGCCCTGATCCGGCAGGATTACTTTCATGGTCGTCGATAGAAGATAGGAATCCCCGGTGCATAAACATCCCGGTACGGCAAGGGCCCCGCCAGCGACTTTTTGATGCACCGCGACACACTACTACGATACAAACACACGTGGGTTTGCCGATGCAGGACGCAAGTATGCTGCAGGATGAGATCCTGCACCTTAAGAAGAAGAGAAACGCGATCATCCTTGCGCACAACTACCAGCGGCCCGAGGTGCAGGACATCGCTGATATCACCGGCGATTCGCTGGAGCTGGCCCGTGCTGCGGCGGCGATGGCCGGCAATGTTATCGTCTTCTGCGGGGTCGATTTCATGGCGGAAACCGCCGCCATTCTTGCCCCGGAAAAAACGGTCCTGCTGCCCGCGATCGATGCCTGCTGCCCCATGGCAGGGATGGTGACCGCAGACGAGCTCCGGTTCGCCCGCACCCGTCACCCGGGCGCAGCAGTCGTCTGCTACGTGAACACGACTGCCGACGTCAAAGCGGAGAGCGACATCTGCTGTACCTCGGCAAACGCAGTTAAGGTAGTCAACGCAGTTTCGGAGGATGAGGTGATCTTTGTCCCGGATAAAAACCTCGGGCAGTACGTGGCGCGCTTCACCAAAAAGACGGTGTTACCGTGGGAAGGCTTCTGCCTGGTCCACGACCGCTACACCCCGGACGATGTTGCCCGGGCAAAACAGGTGCACCCGGGCGCCGTTGTCCTCGTCCATCCGGAGTGCCGGCCTGAAGTCATCGACCGTGCGGATCACGTCGCGAGCACATCGGGGATCGTCAGCCACGTCAAAGCTGCACCCGGAACCGAGTTTATCATAGGTACCGAGATCGGCATCCTGCACCGGCTTGCAAAAGAGTGCCCGGGAAAGCACTGTTACCCGCTCTCGGAGAAGGCCGTCTGCGTGAACATGAAGAAGACCACCCTTGCACACGTCCGCGACGCACTGGTCACGCTCAGGCCCAGGATCACGGTTCCGAAAGAGACTGCAGTCCGTGCCCGTGATGCGATAGAACGGATGCTCGCGCTGTAACGATGATTGCCAGAGTACATGAGGTTATTATTCCCCGGTTTTCATAGCACACCTAAGCAAGCATGGCTTTGTTCTGAACATGATATCTGCGGCACCTCTCCCGGAAGAAAAGGATGGGTTGATTTTCCGTATATGACAAAGGAGAAAAGAGGAATATTCCATGTCCGAAAATGAGGAAGACATTCACGTAATAGAAGCGGTGGGACGTTCGAAGATCATCATAAAAAACGGGAACGTAGCCGAAGTCTCGGTCTCCCGGCTTCGCCAGTGCCCGCTTGCAAAAAAATTTGCCCTGCCGGTGAACGAGATCACCCCGGAAGCGGTCAAGGCAAACATTGAGCACCGGATACATTCGTGGGGCATGTGCCGGCCGCACCGGAAGATCAGCAGCACTGTGGATTTTGTGGGATTTGGCGCGTCTGAACTGATCAGTTCCGGTATCCTTTCCGGGACCCTTGATGCCGCAGTCCTCGCCAGCGACGGTGCGGGAACCGTGATTGTGACTACCCCGGAAATGGTCCAGGGGATCGGCGGCAGGATGTCCGGACTCGTGAGCACCTCGCCGATCAAAGAGGAGATGGACAGGATCGAGAAGGAGGGAGGGTTTGTCCTCGACCGGGCACATGCAACGGTCGACCCGGTGCTCGGCGTCGCCCGGGCGTACAAGAAGGGATTTTCCCGTGTCGCGGTGACGGTTGCCTCCGCGGAAACGGCAACCGCAATCCGGGATCAGTTCCCGGAAACATTCATCTTCGGAGTGCATATGAGTGGCATTACCGAGGCAGATGCCGAACAGATTGTCGGGGTAGCAGATATCGTGACAGCCTGCGCTTCGAAATGGATCTGGCAGATCGCGGGGGCCCGGGCGCTCCTGCAGGCAG
The DNA here is from genome assembly GCA_963717525.1 of uncultured Methanoregulaceae archaeon. Lineage (GTDB taxonomy): Archaea > Halobacteriota > Methanomicrobia > Methanomicrobiales > Methanospirillaceae > Methanoregula. The sequence goes on along the minus strand of OY970343.1, from coordinate 108,971 downwards.
GCACAGCGGTCCCGGTCTTTGCGCTCACAAAACGGGGCAGGCAGCTCATCCTCGACAAGATCGCCCGGTCAGACCGGCCGGTGCTCGTATCAGGATCAAAACTTCCGGTCTACGGCACGGAACTTCCTGATCCCCTGCTCTGACAATATTTTAAAAAGATCAGGAGAAGATCTCTTTTTCCCCGCTCTTTTCCGATCAGGCCCCATAATTCTGGAGCCGGTCACAGAAGCGCGGCCATGAACCGTTCCCGGATCTGTGACGGGGACAAGGGGATATTGGGCACGTCGCTATTTCCGGGGCGGATGCGGGCGTGGATGAATGCCGGCCCGTCACTTTTCCGAGAGGCCAGCGCATCTTCGAGTTCCCCTGGTTCATGCACGGTTGTGGAATGCACAAATCCAGCCCCGAGCGCCATGAGTGCGAGGTCCGCAGTATCCTGCCCTGGCCTCGGCTGGTTGCCGGTGCTGCCAAAGACGCCGTTGTCAAGGCAGGCTATCGTGAGGTTTTTCGGGCCCGCTGCTGCAATCACCGGCAGGATCGCAGAGCCAAGCAGGCTCCCGTCACCGTCAATCACGATCACTTTTTTGTCCGGCCGTGCTGTGGCGATGCCAAGGCCGATCGCGGATGCCTGCGTGTAACTGCCCAGCATGTAGAAGTTCTCCGGCCGGTCCCGGGCCGTGTAGAGCTCCTTTGAGGGAACGCCGATATTTGCGACCAGCACTTCGTCCTGCACACTTCCCGTGATGGCCTGTATCGCGTCGTACCGGGTCATCGTGGGAGGCCGCCAGTTCCTCTCGTAGCAAAGGGAAAACGGCCGGGTGGATGCCGGCTGAAATGGTGCACTGCAGCCGGTCTCGGTAAGGCACTCCGGCCGTAGAAGGATGACCTGAGGGGCCCGGTTTTTATATGCCGCCGCGACCGCTTCACCAATCTCCTGTGGCGCATCGGGGCCGGAGACTTCCCTGCAGGCAATGCCGGCTGCGGAAAGGATAGCGGGAAGCGGGCGGTTGAACGGGATCTGGGCCGGGATCTTCTCCCCTTCGCACCCCCGCCAGCTCGCAAGGATCGGGAGCGGGAGGCCGAAGGTCACCGTGAGGGAGAGGATCGCGTTGAGCATGTTCCCGAGACCAGAACTCTGGAGGGCAATCGCCGGCCGGGCTCCGGCAAGGTACGCCCCCGCCGATATGCCCACGCCATCCTCTTCCCGGGTAAGGCCGATATGCCGGAATTTTTCGGGCAGCCTGAAAAAGAGGCCCTTTGCCCGGTCGCAGGGAACCGAGCTGACAAGATCGATCCCCTGTTTTCTGAGTTCGTCAATGATCTGGTCTTCATCCATAGTGTGCCACCCACTTTTTTAGTTCTGCAATAATCCTGTCGCGGGGCTCGTCAGGAGTTACCGTGGCTGACACTTCTACGGGAGAGAGGGTATAATCCTCCCGGATCCTCTCGTATCCTCCTCCCGTGATGTTGAGAAGGATATAATCGTCCGGGCCAACGGCCCCGGTTTCTGCTGCCTGCATGAGCGCCGCGGTGGCGACTGCCGCTGCCGGGTCGGGATCGATCCCCACAGTGTCCCGGATGAGCTGCATCGCCTTCCTTCCCTCCTCGTTCGATACTGCATACATCCACCCGTCCGTTGCCTGCAGGGCGTCAAAGAGCCCTCCTGCAATACCGTAGGGAGGGTTGCGGTTGGTAAGGACCGGGGACATGACTTCCTGTATGGCATTTTGTGCATCCGGCATATCAAGCTCCGGGTTAATACTCCGGCGACGCTGCTGCCATGCTGAGAACATCGGGGTGAAGGGTTTGTTCTGGGCGAGGTGGAGGCGGGGGAGAGCCGTGCCGTACCTGCCGTCCCCGATGAGCCGGATCGCCGCCTCCCATGCGGCAATAGCTCCTGTCCCGCTCCCGACTGCCTGGAAATAGTGATCAGGTATTCTGCCCAGCGTGACTGCCGCATCGAGCATCACGGTGCCCATCCCGTCACGGCGTGCAACGTTCCTTGCCCCGCCTTCGGGCACGCACCCGGGGACAGCAGCAAGCGCAGTGCTCACGGCGATTGCATCCGTGTAGTCCCCTTTAACTGCCACAAGGAAGACATCATGTGCAGGAGTGGTCGTCCAGAGACGGGAGACGGCATCCTTTGGCACCACTACCACCACCGGCTTTTTGTACCTGAGCCGAGAGCCCGGCAAAGGCCCGGCCGGTGTTTCCCGCAGAGGCGATCACCGGGATTTTCTTTCCCAGTTCCCAGAGCCGTTGCAGGGTAGGCAGGGCCTCGAGTTCCTTGAATGAACCGGTGGTAAGGGAGGCATGTTGTTCCGGGAAGTACCCGGAAAATGAGATGGCTAACCGGGGAAGGCCAAGCTCGCGGGAGAACGCGGCGCTCGTAAACGTCACCGGGCCTCCTGAGGGCAGCAGCGGGCGGGTCACCGGCAGCCAGCAGAGGTACCGGAAGATCCCGCTCTGAGGTGCAGGCTGTAACCTGCGGCGGCTATACTCGGTGCGCAGGAGGGAATCATGGCCGGCCGGGCAGGACAGGGAGGCCATATCGGGAACAATCTCCCCCCCACTGACACACCGGATGCGGTATTTCGGAATCATACAACGCTCACTGGATACGGATGTCCTCTACTCTCACATGCACGCCGTCTTTTTTCTTTAAGACCATGTTGACGACTGCCGTGTGGGACAGATCCATCATGCAGTAGCCCGGGAGGAAACGCTGCCGCAGGCCAAGGGTAGGGGGGCGCAGGATAGTCTCCGCAATACCCTCGAATGCGTGGACATGGTAGGCCTGCACGTCAAACGCCTTTTCCCTGCGTGCCACAAGAGGCCCGACCGTATGGCACGCGAGCACCCCGGTGACCGGGTTGGCAGAGAGGACACGGAGCGCGTGGTAAACCGGGCACCCGGGCCCGGCGGGGCGGCCGGTGACAAGCGCACCCGGCCGGATATCCCACTTCTCCACGAGGTCAGCCCGGAACGGCACGATGAACTTGCGGGCCGACGGTTCGCCGGGAAAGGCATGGATGATAAAGTCATATTTAGCCCCGGTCACGTCAGTTCCTGAGTACCGGGCAGGCGCACATGAAGCGCATTGCTCCACGGTATAAAACGGGCAGTCGGTCTCAGCCTTGTCACCTTTTTTTACTGCCCTTACAAACTCACTGCAGGCAGGAAGGCCGCACGAGCCGCAATCCTTGCCGGGGGGATCCCATGCCATGGCGGTTAGTCTCCCCGGTAGAGATTGTCAGCCTCCGCGAGAGGCCGGATCACGCCAAAATGGTGCTGCCAGCCGATCTCTTTTTTACCGATGCAGATGGTGCAGACCCCAAGCGGCGGCGTGCCCCGCAGCGCGATGGTCTCCAAATCGCTGATCCCGGGATACCTGCTGATGGCCTGGAGCAGGTAGCGAAGACCTGTACCCTGCACAGCATTGGTTTCTATTATGTCGATCTTCGGGACAACGCTCCGGATACACTCCCGGAACACCTCTTTTTCTGCCTGCGAAATAAGGTCGGTCTTGGTGACGACCGCCGCATCAGCAAGGGCGATCAGGGGCGCCATTTTGAGCGGGGCGTTGCTGCCGGATACTGCGGGGAGCACAGCAATGCCAAACGCCTGCGTCGTGTACGGTGTACACCGGAGACAGAGCCCGGCGCTCTCGATAATGAGCATGCCGGCCCCGATCCCCTCTGCCCATGTGATCGCGTCCCTGAGCACCATGATGCCCATATGGTCGGGGCAGAGGTCGCCGGAATAGACCTTCCGTGTGGGAATGCCGAATTCCTCGCGGAGTTCCTCGTCCTCGAACGCTTTCACGACATCGATCTTAAGGTACGCAGGTGTGTCAGTCTTCACAAATTTCCTGATGATCTGGCGGATGACCGCGGTTTTGCCGGCGCTTGGCGGGCCGGCGACAATCACGAGTCTCATGCCGTAATACCAGTCTTTTTGGGAGCTGCCTGGGTTTTTTCAGGATTGCTGACCAGCTCCCCACTGCGGATCTTCTCCCGGAGATCCCACAGGAACGCATCCATACCGGACACAGTTCCGATAATATCGCACTCAGAGCCGTCGGGTTCGAGAACGGCGGTCACGGCACCGTTCTTCATCACGATCCGCCGGTCGGAAATGAGCGCGATATAGGGATCGTGCGTGACGAAGATCACGGCTTTCTTGTATTCCCGCAGGCAGGAAATGACCCGTTCCTTGTTGATGCCGGCGTTTTCCACTTCATCGAGGAGCAGGATTGGTGTCTGGCCGATAAGGATCGCATCAGCGATAAGAAGCGACCGGGTCTGGCCGCCCGAGAGCCCGGTCATCCGCATGGACCCGGCAATCTTCTCCCCGGTAAACTCGTTTGCAAGCGCTATGGTGCCGGCGATCAGGGAATCGGCACCGGTATCCCGGGCCTGCAGGTGAAGCGCGAGGAACCGGGCAACGGAAAGATCCGCAATGACCCGGGTGTTCTGGGTGATGAGCGCGATGGGCTTTTTTGCCGGGTCGCGCACGAGGTCTTCCAGGGGCTCCTCCCCGTTGACAAGGATGCTGCGTCCTGTCACCGTATCTTCCTGCGCAAGGACCTCGATATCGTTGATGAACGCGGATTTCCCCGAGCCGGTCGGCCCTACGATCGAGAGGGTGTCGCCCGGGCGGATCACGATCCGGTCAAATCCTTCCTTTTCCCCGTCCCGGGTAGTGCCGGGGAGCACCGTCAGTTCGTAGGTTTGATCGCTGTACATCGCAGGATCATGGGTTGGCCGGTTCAAATATTTTTCCTATTTTGCAAATAAATTAACCTTATAGTAATAATTATAACCTTTAAAACACCACTTAAAGGATAATATGTTCTCAAAAAGGATCTTCGAGACCGATTTTACCACAGCGTTAAACGAGGAACTGGAGCGCAGGAACATGACGGTAAAGGAGCTCGCAGAGCAGACCGGTATCCCGGCCTCGACGCTGTACAAGGTGACGCTGGGGGAGCGGGACCCCCGGCTCTCGACCGTGAAAAAGATCGTCGCCGTCCTTGAGCCGGAACGCCACCGGTTCATCGCGGTGATCGCGGCCAAGTTCCTGCTCGACTCCTTTACAACCCGGGAAGTGGAATCCAGAGGGCAGAAATTTGCCGTCAGGGGCTACTCCGCCCACTCTCTCGAAGAATGCATCGTTGCGGCTGCCCGGGCGGAGAAGGACGGGGCGTCGGGGATCATCTGCGCCCCGATCCTTGCTTCGATAGTAGAGAAGATCGTGGACGTGCCGGTCGGGATGCTCCGCCCCGAACTCTCCTGCGTTGACGAGGCGATCACTGCAGTGCTCAAAAAGGTCGGGTGAACCATGGCGCAGGAAACGATCAGGATCGGCCACCTCTCCACCCTGTACCATACCGCCTTCCTGCTCCGGGGATCCGGCCTCCTCCAGGAGCAGAATATTCACGCTACGTGGACACTCTTTCCCTCGGGGCCGGACATCATCAACGCCATGCAGGCCAGCACGCTTGATCTCGGATATATCGGCCTCCCCCCGGTCATCATCGGGATAGACCGGGGGCTGAAGCTCGCCTGCATCGCGGGGGGCCACATCGAGGGCACGGTCATGATCGCAGGCAGGACCACCCGGACCCTCGGTGAATGCGGCAGCATGCAGGAGTTCCTCTCCCAGCTGTCCGGCAAGGCCATAGGAACGCCGCCGAAGGGATCCATTCATGACGTGATCGTCAATGATCTGCTTAAGGAAAACAAAAGAATGGATATCACGGTGCGTAATTACCCCTGGGCCGATTTCCTTCCCGATGCCCTGTTAAACGGGGAGATTGCGGCAGCTGCCGGGACGCCGGCGCTTGCAACAACAGCACGTCGGTACGGGAACGCCCGGCTCGCAGTGCCGCCCGATCAGCTCTGGCCGTTCAACCCGAGTTACGGGATCGTCGTCATGCGGGAGATGCTCAATAAGCGCGACCTGCTCACCCGGTTCCTGACCGCCCACGAGGCCGCCTGCGAATGGATCCGCCATGATCCCGCCACCTGTGCCCGGATTGTGGCAGAGACGACCGGCATGGTGGATGCAGCATTCGTCCTGGACACCTATCGCATCTCACCAAAGTACTGTGCCGCACTGCCGCCAGAATATATCGCATCCACCATGAAATTTGCCCGGACGCTCCATGCCCTCGGGTACATCTCCCGCCCGGTCAGCGAGGATGAGTGCTTCGAGAAGTCGCTTATCGGGAGCGTCCACCAGAGATCGCACCATTACGCTGCCGGGATTGCGGACTCATAAGACACCCCGCAAAAATACCCTTTGCCATGCCCGACAGACACGGGCCGGGCGGTCATTTCATCAGCCGGTACGCACCCCGGGGCACCCGGAGCGTAAAACGTGCCCCTTTCCGGTACTCCCCGGTCTCTGAAATCCCGATCCGGGTGATAGCAAGGATCTCCCGGGTCAGGAAGAGGCCGAGCCCGGTGTTCTTGCCGATGCCCCGGGAGAAGATCCGCGTCTTCTCGTTCTCCACAATACCGATCCCGTTGTCCTCAAAATAGAGGAGGAGGTCTGTCCCGTCAATGGCCCCGGAGAGCCTGACTTTCGTGACCCCTTCACCGTACCGGAACGCGTTATCGAAGAGGTTGTAGAACACTTTCTCAAGCATCGGGTCCGCGTAGATCTCAAGGTCACCGGCCTCACAGGTAAACGAGATTGTATTGATGAACTGGGCGTAAGCCCGCGCTGCCGTATTCCCGATGTGTTGCCAGAGCGGGGACTTGACCCCGAGATCATCATAGGAACGGGTGAACTCGATCTGGTTGCGGATCGCAAGCAGGGCTTTTTCCTGCTTCTCCAGAAGATCCCGGGTCGGGTCATCGAGTTCCCGTTCCCTGAGAAAGCCGTTGTACGCAATGAGCACGGTAAGCGAGTTGAGTACGTCGTGCCGGGTCACCCCGATCATGAGGTTGAGCTTGACGTTTGCAATCCTCAGGGCATCGCCTATCTGCTGGACCCCGGTCAGGTCTCGGATCGAGAGAATAAGGACCGACCGTCCCTTGAGGGTGAAGTAGGCAAGCGCGATGTCGGCGGGAAAGACCAGGCCGTCTTTTTTGCGGTGATACCGGAGGGCGACCCGGGGGACCTTCCGGTCAAGTGCCTCCTTTGTCTTCTCCGGTTCGGCAGAAAGGTCCAGTAACACCATCCCGAGCATCTCCTCACGGGAATACCCGTACAGTTCGGATGCGGCCGGGTTAAGATCGAGGATGGCCCGGGTCTCTGCATCGGCAAGGATAAGGGGATCGTTCTTTGCTTCAAAGACATTCCGGTACTTTTCCTCGCTCTCGTGGAGATCCCGGGTGGCCGAGAGCAGCGCAAGCTCGGCGTTCTTGCGCGCGGAGATATCCTGGACAACCCCGATGACCCCTATAACCGATCCCTCATGGCTCCTGAGGGGGGAGACGATGCCCCGTACAAAGATCGTCTCTTTCTTTTTTATGCTCAGGGTGAGCTCGATATCGGGGGTCTCCACCGTCTCTCCTGCGAGCGCACGCGCAATCGTGCCGGGGATCCCGTTATTTTTCAGCTGAGGAAAACAGGTACACAGGTCTTTTCCGATGACATCGGCGGGAGGGATCCCGGTCAGCTCTTCCATAAAAGGGTTCCAGAGGGTGACGTGGAGGCCGGAATCAAAGGCGATAATGCCTTCCCGGACATCGGCGATCACGCATTTCAGGAACGCCTCCGAGGCCCGGACCATCTGCTCTGTCTCTGCACGCCGGTGTTCGCTCATGGCGAGCTCGTTGTAGTTCTGGCGCAGCTCTTCCTCGGTTGCGGTCAGCTGTTCGAACGCGGCGGACACTTCCTCGTGGTTCCTTTTCTGTCGCTCCTCGGCTTCTTTCCGTTCTGCGATCGGCCGGGTGGTGGCCACAATACCGTCCACGCCCTCCACACCGGTAAGGTTGGAAGCGATCGATTCGACCCAGAGATAACTTCCGTCTGCCCTGCGCACGCGGAATTCTGACGGGAACCCGGAATTTCTGTCCTCGCGGACGGCGGCAAGATCGGACCTGATACGATCCCGGTCGTCGGGATGGATATAGTCCAGCGGGTCCTTCCCGTTTAACGAACCGGGAGGATACCCGAGGATCTTTGACGAGGAGGGGGAGTCCCACGCGATCCTGCCATCACGGTCGATAATCCGTATGATATCAGATGCATTCTGGAAGATCGCCCGGTACCGTGCCTCGGCCTCCCGGAGTGCGCGTTCGGCACGCGACCTCCTGACCATCTGGCGGATCTTCTCCGCAAGTTCGGCAAACTGGGCCCGGGGATTGCCCCCTTTCTGGAGATAGGAGTCGGCACCGCTGTTGATAGCCTCGATCACAACCTCTTCCCGTCCTTTTCCGGTGAAGATGATGAACGGGACGGTAATCCCCGAACGCCTGATCTGCTGTAAAAACGTGATCCCGTTCATTCCCGGCATCTGGTAATCGGAGACGATGACATCGAAGTGGTGATCCGCGAGGAGCGCGAGCGCCTCCTCCGCGGAAACGACCGGGTTGACGCTGAATTCACCGGTCTTCTCGAGAAACAACCGCGTGAGATCGAGCAGGGCTGGTTCATCGTCAATGCAAAGAATATGGATCACAGGAAGTGCACACTCGATACGATCGGGTTGTCGTGTACGTTATTAAACAATTTCCATAAAAAAAGACACTTCTGTTGAGCGCCCGGGGATAATGATCCGGACCGGGGCGGTTTACCGGTGGCAGACGGGTGCAGATCGTTCGCTCGTGGGGACGATGGAGACGATGCTGCCGGGGATCTTCCCTTCAAGAGAGGTCCTGAGCCGGTCGCTGGTGTCCTGCACCGTGCCCATCTTCCGCTCCTGATCGAAACCAAGGAAGATGTCGATATAGATCTTGCTGCCGGAACGCCTCGATCGGACACCGTAGAACCCTTCGTATTCGTTAAAGAACGCGGAGAGTTCCTTTAAGATCACGATCTGGAGTTCCTCTTCAAGGGTCTTGTCGAAGAGATCGGGGAGCGAGGAGGATATCTCCCGGAAACCTGCGATGAGCAGGAACCCGATGATGATAAACGATACCACCGGGTCGATATAGACCGCCCAGGTGTATGCGATAAGGGCAAAGGAGAGGACCAGGGAGAGGAGGACCGCGATGTCGGCAAAGGCTTTTGCCCGCCGGAGCCGCCACTGGGCTTCCATGATGGGCGAGGGGTCGGTAAGGGAGATCCGGTAGTTCTTCTGCCAGAGGAACGTGTCGATGACAGCAGAGAGGATCATGAGCGGGACAGCGATGAACGCACCAGTCGGCTGGAGTGTTTCGGGAGTGAAGATCCGGTTGAATGCGGTAAGGAAGATGATGAAGATGGAGACGAGCATGACGGCCCCGGTGGCGCTCCGGGTGAAGGTCTCGAACTTTCCCATACCGTAATCGTAGGTGAAACCCGCCCCGTTTTTCATCTTTAAAAGGATAATAAGGGCAAAGGCGGTGGCGAGGATCTCGTTTCCGTCTTTGAGGACATCCGCAAAAAGGGTGACGGAGCCGGAGAGGACGACCGCCGCGATCTCCGGCAGCCAAAGGGCGATGTCGCAGAGGAGGCTGAATACGACCGTCTGCTCTTTTGAGGCTGATGCTCCCCCATCTCCCCTGTCCTCCGGGCCCGGTTTCATGTAATCGCTGATAGGTTGTGCACACGAGGCTAAAAGGCAGATCGATCCGGTGCGGATCCGGCGGATGACTGCAAAAAAAATCGTAGTTAACGCCAGATTTATTAAAATTCCCGCAAAAATTGTGTATATTCAACAGGTGACCTGCATGAAAACAACTTACCTGATCACTGCCATCGGCTGCATTTTTATCCTCGCAGCCGCACTCATGGCAGGATGCACTGAAAATTCCGCACCTTCCACGGTCACGCCGGCCGGCGTACCGGCAGCGACTGCCAATGCGGTTGTCACCGTTCCTGCAGCAAGCACAGCGGTCACACCGGTTTCCACCAGTGCTTCGGTAACGACCATCCTTGTGAACAGCAGCTCAAACGGGGATATCCTGACGGTCCCGGCCAGCGAGCGGGTGCTGGTCAGCCTGAACGAGAACCCGACAACCGGGTACATGTGGAACGCAACTGCTTCGAAGGGTCTTTCGGTCATCTCTGACACCTACTACCCCCCCAACACCACCCTGATCGGGGCGGGCGGCTACCATGAATGGATCCTTGCGCCGGACACCGTAGGTACCTACACCTTCAAAGCGACCTATATGCGCCCGTGGGAAGGCGCATCATCCGCTGCTGACACCTTCAGCCTCGTGATCGAGGCAACCCCGGAGTGAGCGGGTAAGCGCCCGGTACCGCATCCTTTCCTCTTTTTTCTTATCCCGTTCTGCACCTGGCAGAAAATGAGTTCACGTGCAGGATCCGGGCTGGCCTTTGCCCGCATGGGGGGGAGGGGGGTGGTCCCCACCCCCCCTCTCTTCTTTTTTTCAAGTGGGGGGTACCCTCCCCCCCATGTGTCCGGGCAACTAGGGGGTACCCCCTCCCCCTCAGGTCCCCAGCCGGGCAATCAAATGATAATCCCCCAAAAACGCAAACTCCACAATTCACGCCGGCAATTCCACGCGAACCACCGGTTTCGGCCATGCAGAAAAGGAGCCGGATGCGGACAAGGGAGGGAGGGGGGTGACCGCCACCCCCCCTCCCTTCTTTTTTCTAGGTGAGGGGTACCCTCCCCCCCATGTGCCGGGCCAACAGGGGGGTACCCCCGCCCCTCCTTTTGAAAAAATGTCAGGGAGAGGTTGGATAAATGGAATATATTCGTTGATGTGGCAATGCGATGCAGAAAAATCCGGGGTTGATCGCAAGACCTTCCAGCGGATCAAGACCCGGATACGAAAGTTCGGCGAGATCAACATTACGACGGGGGCGGTTAGGCGGTTACTCGCGATGTGCTGAAAGGAGGGGATATAAAAATTATTTTTCTATAATGATATGTTGAGAAGTTCTCCCAACAATTGAGGTGACAATTTCTAAAGCGCGTGAAACATCTGCCGGTAAAATTTCCAGTTCAGAACCCTGTTTCGAATAGTAATTTGCTTTTTCGAGATATTTTTCATCAACAAGCCCTAGGTTATGAGTTAAAACATGCCTTTTTAGGAATTGTTCTTCAAGAAATAATCTATCCTCATTAGAAATACTTGAGAAAATGTCATATTGCAGATCAGTTAGCATAAGTTTTTGTGCGCCATCTAGTCGCTGAAATGTTACCTTAATCCGCTCTTCTTTTTTGTCGGCATCCTCTTTTGAAAATTTGTGATGAATCCCGTAAACATAAATGTTTTTATGAAATCCTTCAAAGATGCCAACGACATCCTCTAAAGCATTTCCAATCATTCTTTGGGCAACATCCATTTGTTCCGACTGTAATTTTATGCTCTCTTCGATCAAAACACGAGTGATTTCCACATTTCGGGTAAGATGGATCTGTAAATTCCCTTTTCCGCAAAACGGACAATGAAATGATATTCCATAGACTGCATATTGGAACCCGCAGTTATCACAGATTACTTTTCGTTTCAACTTTTCTTCTGTATAATAACGCACATTTGGCAAGGGCCCCGGTTTAAACGACATTGAACATGAAAATCCAGAATTTGACGAAGATTTGAATCCTTTCACAGTATTTTGAAGCATATTTTGGATTGTTATTGCCATGTCCCGATGTATCATTGATTCAATCCATTTTTTATGATCTTCAGAATGGAACTTTTGAAAATGATCGACATGACCGCAATAGGGACAGGTAATATTGCTATCTGACAGATTGTTTCCATTTTTCAAGAATTCGTCTGGAATCGATTGTCCGATCTGAAAATATTTTAAAATGCAATCTGTATTCGGACATTCTCTTCCAACCATTCCATCGTCATTTGGCTTTAATGGGATGGACATTTGAGTAATATTTCCTGATTTGTTTGTTTGATATTTTTTCATCTCATGAAATATCTCCATAATCCCTCCGCTAGTATTATTCTAATTTTTTAATTACCATAAAAGGATGATAACGCGATGTGAAAGTAAAATGAGCGCTCCGCAATTGCAGAGCCGTTGCTATCATGTGCAGCAATTATTACAAGAGTGGCATTTTTTGGGAATACCATATATCCCACTCCCTCCATGCGAGCATCCGGATTCGAACCCAAGAACGAACCCGCGGAGATCTGCCGGTGAGGGCAGATGGCAGATGCAGAAGGAACAATCAAAGCCTAAAAAGTTCCGTTACCCTTCGTTAAATCCCCTACTGCCTGCCTTTGAGTTCCTGGAGGTCTTTTTCCATTTTATTGAGGGTGTGCTGGATTTCAGCCATTTTCTTTTTTGATTCGGCATTGGAGAATTTGTTCAGACCAATAATAACGAGAACAAATCCTAACGCCATACAGGCAAAACCACCCTCAACGTTGGGTGATGCCGATGTAATGAGAATATAGCCGCTCACCACCAGCATCAAACCAATTATCCAGTAGAGCGGAATTATAATGTCGCTTTTTATGACTTCATAATCGTCTTTTAATTTATCATGTATCGCCATAATGGTAAAAGGAAAATTGTGCTATATTAACTCTTTGTAAAATCCGGGGCTGGTACGGTGGCGGTTGATGGGAGAATTCCAACAAAGTGAAGGGGGGCATCAACCGCAGGCGCACCAGGATCTCAGAACCAGCTCTCAAGCGTCTTCTGCCCGGATTTTACCGTGTACCGTTCGAGCGCCGCGTCGACCCTTTCCACGGCAAAATCGTACCCGTCGCAGAGCATCCGTTTGATCCCTTCTACGTCCGGGTGACTCCACGCAAGCGTATACCCGGTCGTCACCGGCGGGCGCAGGAAGAGCTCCATCACCGGCTCCGGGTCAAACCCCGGGCATTTCTCCGCGAGTTTTGCCGCAAATTCACCCTTCTGCACGATCTTCAGGGCCGTCTTCGCTCCCACGCCTTCGGCACCCGGGTTGAAGTCTGTCCCGACAAGGATCCCCACCTGGATCAGCTGCTCCCGGGTCAGGTGCAGGCCGGCGAGCACATCGGCAAGCACCACCCGTTCCGGGCTGACGGAGATGACCCGGCCCCGGATCTTGCGCTTCCCGCTCACGGTGAGGTTCCGCACGAGCGTGGGCGTACCAAAGAGCAGCGTGTCGTAGTCCTGCGAGACCGCGAACCGGGCTTCGGCCTGCTGCACCATAAACGCGGCCTGCGCCTCCCCTTCCCCGGCGGCCTGGACATACGGGATGCCCATCAGGTCGAGCAGTTCCCGGGAGGTCTTAAGGATCGTCTCGTCCACCCGGGTCGAGGACCGGGCCTGTTTGTACGCCTCCTCCTCGTCGCCACGCTCGATGGCCTCCTTCCACTTCTCCCCGGCCTCGTCCCGGCTCTTCCGGCGCACGGCAATCGTCGCCTCCTTGAGCTCGGGGGGTTTCCCGTCAAAGACAAAGACCGGCTTTATCCCTTTCTCAAGGAAGTTGACCATCCGGAAGAGGATCCCCGAGAGGTGCGAAGTCACCCTCCCGTGATGGTCCATCAGCGGCGTCCCGTCAGGCTGCCGGATGATGGTCAAAAACTGGTAGAGCGCGTTGTTCGCATCGACCGCAGCCACCCCGGAAAGACCCTCCCAGGTAACCGGCGTCTTGTAGTCTGCGATGATATCCCGGAGTGCGACACCCATGGCCCGTTATCTCCTGCCGTACCGTCTGGCAGCCCGGACTCTTATTTGTACACCCGTTTCGAGAACTCGCCGACAAGCTCGTCCAGGTGGTTGGTGGTCTGGTCGTATTTCTGGGTCATGCGGGTGGAGATCTCCTCAAGGTTCGAGCGCAGCATGCGCTCCCGGGTGATCACGTTCGTTTCGAGGTTCCGCACCTTGATCTGGAGGGACAGGAAAAGCCCGCCCAGCGCAAGCATCATGAGGGCGGCGGCAATGGCAATGGTAACGTCCTGCCAGAACCGCAGGATGAGAAAGATGGTCGAAATCACCATGATGGCCGTGAGCAGGATGTCGGGGAGATACTCGGGAATGTCCATGCTTTTAGATGATGAGAGCGCACATCATTAAGCTAACTATCCCTCCGGAGACACCATCATGGATACCAGCGACGTAAAGAAATACATCCCGTTCCTTGTGATGCCCGCGATCCTTGTCATCGTGGAACTGGGTTCCCTCGCCCTCTCGCTCCCGGTCCAGGCCGCCGGCCTTGCCGCGTTCCAGGACCCCCAGTCCCTCGCCGATCCGCTCATCTTTATTGCAATCCTCCTCGGTTTTACGGCCTTTCTCCTCGTACTGATCAGGTACGGCAAGAAGAACGTGATTGCATGGGTGATCGGGCTCTCCATTTTTCTTACATTTGTCTACACCTTTGCCGCAATCGTGCCGCTGTTTGTCGGGCCGGGGGATGCAGAGATCGCGGCCATGCTGGCACTCGCCGTGGCAGCGACGGTGCTTTTGTACAAATACCCGGAGTGGTACGTCATAGACGCCCTCGGGATCCTCCTTGCGGCCGGTGTCGCCTCCATCTTCGGTGTCTCGCTGGGCACTATCCCGGTCATCGTGCTGCTCGTAATCCTCGCGGTCTACGACGCGATCTCGGTCTACAAGACCAAACATATGATCACCCTTGCCGAAGGCGTCATCGATTTGAAAACGCCGATCCTCTTTGTCATCCCCAAAAAGCGGGATTACTCGTTCATCAAAGAGGGAATCGGGAAACTGGGTGACGGCGGGGAGCGGTCCGCGTTTATCATCGGCATGGGCGACATGATCATGCCCTCGGTGCTCGTCGTCTCTGCAAACGTCTTCACCGGTGGGGTAAAATATTTCGGACTCTTCAACCTGCCGGCGCTCGGGGCGATGATCGGCTCCATCGCCGGCCTTGTTGTCCTGCTCCACTTTGTCATGTCAGGACGCCCGCAGGCCGGTCTCCCGCCTTTAAACGGCGGGACTATCCTCGGGTTTTTTATCGGCTGGGCTCTCATTGGCTTTGCGTGAGGCAAGCCAGGCCGGGCGGTGGCTGAGGAGCTCTTCGAGCACCGCATTCACCCCGTCTTTGGTCTCGGTGGACATGGCACGGAAGCCTTCCTGCACCCTGAGATCGGACTTGTTTGCCACGACCACGAGCGGTACGTTCACCATGCCTTTTACCTCATCAAGGAGGCGCAGCTGCATCTCCATCGGGTACCCGCAGTGCTCGGACGGGTCGAGGATGAAGAGGATCACGCTTGCCACGTTCATTATCGCGGAAAGGGCCTGCCGCTCGATCGGGTTTCTCTCGTCTGCAGGCCGGTCGAGGATCCCCGGCGTATCCACGAACTGGATCCGGTCCCGTCCCTGCTCCCGGAGCCCGACGATCACGCCTTTTGTCGTGAATGGGTAGGACGCGATCTCGGGTGTCGCCGATGAAACAAGCCGGATGAACGAGGACTTGCCCACGTTGGGGTATCCCGCGATCACGACCGTGAACGCATCCTCGACATGGGGCAGCTTCCGCAGGGTGTTCCGTACCTTGTTTAAGAACAGCAGATCCTTATCGATCTGGTGGACCATGGAGGCGAGGCGTGCGACCGCTCGTTTCCGGAGCACGAGGGTTTCCGTGGATCGCCGGGACTGTATGGCTATCTCGTGGCCTACCATCTTGGTATGCTTGGCCGCCCAGCCGACCGCCCCGAGGGACTGCTTGATGTTATCGACCCCGTAGAGGATCTCTGCCATCTCACGGTAAAACGGCGGGATCTTCTCAAACTCGGGGAATCCCCGGATGATGTAGACCAGCCGGTCGTGGATAGCTGCACCGACGGCCCGCACAAACTCCTCGTTTGCCCGGTCCTTGTTGAGTTTCTCTTTCATCTTCTTTGCTGCACGGCGGAAACTCCGGTCAAGGATCTCATCGGCGGTGGGCACGGTAGGCATACGTTCGAATTCCACAAAACTCCAACCTATATATTCATAGAGTGTGATACGTCTTATCGTTATGGAGCTGTCCCTGATCCAGAAGGATATCCTCATCACCCTCATCACCCTTTACCACCAGCAGTCCCATTCCATCAAGGGTGAGGAGATCGCGGATATGATCCAGAGGAACCCGGGCACGGTCAGGAACCAGATGCAGTCCCTCAAAGCGGTCGGCCTCGTGGACGGTGTCCCCGGCCCGAAAGGAGGGTACATCCCCACCCAGCTCGCCTACAATGAGCTCAACCTGAATATCTCCGAGGGGGACTACGATGTCCCTATCAGCCGTGACGGCGAGAAGATCAAAGGGGCTCACGTGCAGGAGATCGATTTTACCACGCTCTGCCACCCGGACATCTGCCACGCGGTCATCAAGCTCATCGGCAGTGCCAAGATCTTCGAGATCGGTGACAGGATCACGATCGGCCCGACCCCGGTAAACAAGCTCATGATCCGGGGGGAGGTCTTTGGGAAAGACGAGTCCAAGCAGTCGCTTCTCATCGCCACATCGGAGATGATCTCACTTCCCAAACAGCCGATCAAGGCATACATGAGCACCCCGCTCAAGACGCTCGCCAGTACCCAGACGATCCGGGATGCCGTTGCCCTCTTCCACCGGGAACGCATCCACGGGGCACCGGTCCTCGACGGGGACTACCTTGCCGGCATCGTCACCATGGGCGATATTGCAAAAGCGCTCGACCACGACCTGCCCCTCGACACCACTCTCCCGTCGGTTATGACCCGTGACGTGGTCCAGGCACCGTCGGATATCAAGCTCTTCGATGTGATCCGGCGCTTCAAGGAACGCGAGATCGGGCGGCTGGTAGTGACCGAGAACGGGAAGCCGGTCGGGATCCTCACCCAGTCTGATATCATCCGGGTCTTTCCCTCGCTCTGATCTCTCCCGTTCCCAAAGCGGAATTGTCCCGGCACAGGAGAGGCTGCGTTTGCGTATACAGGCCGCGCGCAAAAAAGAACGAAAAAGTCGGATTAAATTCTCAAAATAACCTGTTATGCCCCGCCATTTCAGAACACTTTAAATATTAATACATCGTCATTTTTTTTATGACTCGTACATTTGCCCGCAGCCTCTCGCGTAAAAAGATAATGAGCAACGATGGCAAGCTCATCGGGACGCTCAAAAACCTCAGGGTCGATTTCGATTCCGGGCAGGTCCTCGACCTGATCGTCCACCCGGACCAGTCCTTTGTCACCGACGGTTACGCCCTGGAAGACGGTAACCTGCTGGTCATCCCCTTCGAATCGGTAAAGGATATCAAGGACTATATCGTCGTCGATCGCTACATTGCCCGAAAATAAGACCTATACTTTTTTGTGGCTTGT
Source organism: uncultured Methanoregulaceae archaeon (assembly GCA_963717525.1). Taxonomy (GTDB): domain Archaea; phylum Halobacteriota; class Methanomicrobia; order Methanomicrobiales; family Methanospirillaceae; genus Methanoregula. Next base: position 91,628 of record OY970343.1, on the reverse strand, counting down.
ACAAAGCCCTTCCCGTACGCTTCTTCCATAACATCGGATGCCGCCGTTTTTGTTGCCGGGTGGGCATTCGCTATCGTCACGCCCCGGCCGGCCCATTGAAGCATCTGGACATCGTTGATCCCGTCACCGATAGCAAAAAAGTCTTTTGGGGAGAGGTCCAGGTCATCTGCGAGCGCAAGAAGGGCGGTCCCCTTGCTGACACCTTCTGACTGGAGATGGATGGCAAACCCGGTGTCGATCACCTGTACCGGTTGGCCGGCGAGCACCTGCAGTACCTCTTCAGCCGGCACGGTCCGGGCAAAGGCAAGATCTGTATACCGGTACGTGGGGTTGTAGAGTTCCAGTTCGATCCCCTTCTTCCGGTAATGGGCCTGCACGGTTTCAAGAGCGGTGCGGCAGACACCCTGATCGCCGTCGAGGCGGAGGGTACCGGTGTACCCGACACGGTATACACCCCCGTTCTCCGCAATAAATGACCCCCCGGTGCCTATCGTTTTGCAAAGGGCATCCATGAAACAGGAGGTATTCCCGCTCGCAAGGACAACCTCGACCCCGTCATCTACAAGCGATCGGATAACCTCGATCGCCCCGGTGTCTATCCTGCGGGCGGGGTCCGTTATAGTTCCGTCAACATCTGTCAGGATCGCCTTCAGCACGGTTTGAGTCCCGCCTCTTCAACCATGAATGGTGCTTCTCCCTCGGGAAGGTTGGGGCTGTCCACGAGACGGGCGATACGTTTGCCGGCCTTGCTCTTCCTGAGGTAGAGCCGGAAGGTTGCCGTGTGGCCAACGATATTCCCCCCGATGGGTTTTGTCGGATCGCCAAAGAACACAGCGGGGTTGGACATGACCTGGTTCGTGACAAGCCCGACGGCGTTGTGTTCATCGATGAGCTTGAAGAGATCGTGCATGTGCCGGTTCAGTTTCTGCTGCCGTGCGGCAAGCGTACCCGGCCTGCGTACTCGGACCGGAAATGGGCGGTGAGCGAATCGATAATGAAGAGTTTTACCGGCTTATCGCTGGATTTGAGTTCGTTTGCGAGATCCCGGGAGTTCTCCACGAGAAGCATCTGGTGATCGGACGTGTGAGCCCGGGCGATATGGATATTGTCCAGGAACTCCTGGGAATCCGGGATGTCATCGATGCCAAGACCCTTGACCATCTGCTCGATACGCTCGGGGCGGAACGTGTTCTCGGTATCGATATAGATCACACTGCCATTAAGGCCGCCCTGCTCTTCGGGCAGCTGGACGTTGACTGCCATCTGGTGGACGATCTGGCTTTTACCGGAACCAAACTCACCGTACATCTCGGTGATCGCTTGGGTTTCCAGGCCGCCACCGAGGAGCGCGTCGAGCTCCGGGACCCGGAACGAGAGCTTCCTGATGTCCTTTCTCTGCTCGAAAATGTCTTTTCCGGTCTTGAAACCGCCGATATCTGCGGATTCGCGGGCCGCCTTGATGATCTTCTTCGCTGTGGACTCTGAGATCTCGGTGATCTCGGAGAGTTCTGCAGGTGAGGCAGTTGCGATGCTCTCGACGGAAAGGTAGCCTGCTTCGCGAAGCTTGTCGGCAGTGCTTGGTCCGACGCCGGGTAAATCTTCTATATCCAGTGCTTTGTCAGCCATTTCTTGTACATCTCCTATGGCACAACAACATTTTAACACCACCCATATAACCCGGGGCCGTGCGCAGGGTGAAAGTGATCTTATGGCGGTGCCGGGGTATCCAGCCGGGCGGCAAGGGCGGCGAGGCGGGCTGCCACCTGATCCGGGTCTTTATCTGCCGGTTCCACGACCTCCGGGATGATGCGGCTCCCGCACAGCACTCCCGTGATCCGTACATCATGCCCGGCCGGAAGGTCCCCGGTGACAAGGAACCGCTCTGTTCCATCGTCGATAAACGTGCACCCGTTCCCGGGAATAATCGTCCCGGTAAACGTGATCGCCCGGGATTCTTCGTGCGGTATCCGCAGGACACTTCCCCGGCCCACCCCGAGCTCGATGCCCCCGAACCGGCCGGGTTTTGCCGCCGCATGGAAGATCTCGACACGATCGCCGGGCAGCACCGGCACCAGCGCCTTCTCTCCCCAGAGAACGACTTTGAGTTCCTCATCGCCGTCTCCGATGCGGATATTCCGCACCCACGAAGCCGTCCCGTCCCGGGAAGTAAACGACCGGGGTTCCTGCACTGCCTTCACCTCGCCCCGCACGGAGTACGTGCCGGTATCGCTGACCGATGCGAGCGCAGCAAAGGGGATCGTGACAAGGGTATCGGAACGGCTAACCGTGCAGGTCTCGTCGATGCAGTAGGCCCGGCCCTCTGAGCGGCGGTCAGGTTTTGCACCCGTGATGTGGATCGTGCTCCCGGCGGGGATATCCCGGAGCAGGTCCGGCACCCACGCAACAACGCGGGCCGTACCCTCTGCATCGCCGATCACGCACTCCATCATCTCCCCGGTCGTCCCGTCGCGGCGGGTAAATGTGCGGGGTGCATCCATACCGACCAGGATCACATCGAGATCGACTGGTTCGGTGGACAGTCCTGCCGCGTTCCCGCCGGCAGTCGCGGTGCATGTGATCTCGCAGCTGGCTTTGCGTAAGGCAAGCGCGTAGATCTCCCGCATGTTCTTCCCCGGGTGCCTCCCGATCACTTCCAGTACGTCGCCGATCGCGATCTCGAGCACAGCGCCTGCCCTCTCGTCCCAGAGCACGACCCGGGTGGTCCCGGTCTCATCGCCCACCAGAAGTGTCGCGACCCAGCCCTTCTCCCCGTCCCTGCGGTCGAACTCTCTGGGCTCGGTCTTGTCGATCACCCGGGCAAAAAAGCAGAACAGACTGGATTTCCCGGAAAGGGCCCGGATCTTAACGTGCTGCCTTCCAAGCGCCCCGACCACGAGCATCGCAGCGGTCGGCTCATCGAGGAGATCCCCGCACTCGTCGATCTTTTCCTCCACGCGCCGTTCGAACTCTTCCGGGGTGATAAGGTCATCGACAAGCGCGTAGTGGAAGAGTACCACGGGCGGCCTCCCTTCTTACCGCTGCCAGGGCGGGTGCACCATGGTACTGGTCAGGTCTGCAAGGGTCTCGCCGCGACGCATGAGCGCGGTTTCGTTCCCGTGGACCAGCACTTCAGGGCAACGGGGACGTCCGTTGTACTGCGAGGACATGGCATACCCATAAGCCCCGGCATCCAGCACCGCGATCAGGTCGCCCGCGGCAAGTTCCGGCAGCTTCCGGTCGGCAGCAAGGATATCGCCGGTCTCGCAGATGGGCCCGGTGACGGTATATTCGGTTGTCAGGGGGGCGTCAGCACGGTTCGCCACAATCACTTCGTGATAGGCATCGTACATCGCAGGCCGGATGAGCAGGTTGAAACCGGCGTCCACGTTTGCAAACCGCTTGTGTGCGGTCTTTGTCGAGTTGACCCGGGTGAGGATTACCGTCGAATCGGCGACAAGGTACCGGCCCGGCTCGACCCAGAGCTCCGGCGTTATCCCGGCCGCTTTGATCCCGGCAAGGAAGACCGGCATAACCGCGTTTGCGTAGTCCTCCGGTGTCGGCGCCGGGTCGGTATCGTGATGGTAGGGGACGCCAAGGCCGCCGCCGAGATCGAGGAACTCGAGCTTCACGCCCATCCCGGCGAGCTCCTGTGCGATCCTGACCATCACTTTTGCGGCCCGTGCAAACGGCTCCACGTCAAGGATCTGCGACCCGATATGGCAGTGAATACCGACCGGTCTGACGTGTTTGCAGGAGAGGGCCTCCTTATATGCGGCCGGGATCTGGCCATGGGGGATCCCGAACTTGCTTGTGGCAAGACCGGTTGCTATCTTCGGGTGGGTCGGAACTTCGAGCGCAGGGTTGACCCGGAACGAGATCTCAGCGACTTTTTTGGCCTCCCGTGCCACCGCGTCGAGCTGGTGAAGCTCGTCAAGGGAGTCGACCGAGACTTTCACGCCATGCTGCACGGCAAGCGCAAGGTCGCTCTTCGTCTTTGAACTGCCGTTGAAGAGCAGTTTTTTTGCCGGCATGCCGGCCTCACGGGCAAGCGCGAGTTCGCCGCCGGAGAAGACATCTGCCCCGGCACCCAGCTGTGCCAGTGCCCTCATCACCGCGAGATTGCCGTTTGCCTTTGCCGCAAAGAGCACCTGGACGTTCGGGTACCGTGAGGAGAGAGCCTGCTGGTATGCCCTGAAATGGTCGCAGATCCGGTCCTCGCTCGTGACGTAGAGCGGGGTACCGTATTTTTCTGATAGGGAGACACAGTCATGGCCGCCGACATGGAGATGCCCGTTTCGTATCGTGAGATGCGGGGGGAGTTTCACAAGGATAGCCTCCGCATGCGCCCGATGGCCTCTTTGATCCGCTCTACCGGACGGGTAATCGCAAACCGCACGTAGCCCTCTCCCGCAGAGCCAAAGCCGATGCCTGGCGTCACCACGATGCCGGCCTCGTTGAGGAGTTTTGCCGCAAAGGACATGCAGTCTTTGACCGGCACCCAGACATAGAAGGTTGCTTTCGGGAGAGGAACATCAAAGCCCAGCTCGCGGAGCCCGGACACCAGCACGTCCCGGCGCTCCTGGTAGGTGGCGCAGGCCTCTCTGACACAATCCTGCGGGCCCGAGAGCGCAGCGATCGCGGCATACTGGACGGCGTTGAAGACCCCGGAGTCGACATTGGTCTTGACCCGGCCAAGACCGGAGAGGATCTCAGCGTTTCCCACTGCCATCCCGATACGCCAGCCGGTCATGTTGTAGGTCTTGGAGAGCGAGTGCATCTCGACCCCGACTTCCGTTGCCCCTTGTGCCTCCAGAAATGACGGGGCGAGGTAGCCTTCAAACGCAACTTCCGAGTAGGGGTTGTCCGAGACCACGACAATATTGTTGTCCGCGGCAAAATCCACCACCTCGCGATAGAACGAGAGCGGTGCCACGGCGGCGGTGGGATTATTGGGGTAATTGATGAACAGGAGCTTTGCAGAGCGCACGATCTTCTTTGGTATATCGTCAAGAACCGGGAGGAAATGGTTCTGCCGTAAAAGCGGCATCTCGTGGACTTTACCTTCGGCAAACAGGGTGCCGGTCGAATACCCGGGTACCCGGGGCTCGGGGCAAGCACGTAATCACCCGGGTTCACGAACGCTTCCCCGATATGGGTGATCCCGTCCTTGGAGCCCATCAGGGCGAGGGTCTCCTTTGAGGCATCGAGTTTCACCCCAAATCTCTGGTGGTACCAGCCGGCAACTGCCTCCCGGTAGGCTGGCAATCCGGCGTACGAGGGATAATGGTGGTTATGTGGGTCCTGCGCTGCGGCACAGAGAGCGGCAACGATATGCGGTGGCGTAGGGAGATCCGGATCGCCAACACCCAGGTCAATGATATCAACACCTTTTTTTTGCTGCTCTGCTTTCATCTCGTCAATCCGTGCAAAAAGATACGGCGGGAGATTGCTCATGCGTGTTGAGTACATAGGTAGTATACGTTCGAGTCGCAGGCTCTAGTAATTAACGATCAAAAGGGGATACCGGAAGGACAGAACAGGAGGGATCTTTAATATCGGGTGCGAGCGAACCGGTGGCATGAGGGGGACCAGCGGGATCCCGGGAAGATGGCAGGCATGGCAACGGATATCGTGATGATCCTCTGCACGGCAGCACCGGATAATGCAGCGGTACTGGCAGAGGAACTGGTGAGCCGCAGGCTGGTGGCCTGCGTCAGTATTCTCCCGGCCCGGTCCACGTACCGGTGGAAAGGGAATGTCTGCCGGGAACCCGAGCACCTGCTGATCGCAAAGACCACAAAAGCCCGTGCGGATGCGGCGGTTGCCGCCCTCCGGTCAATGCACTCCTACGAGGTCCCGGAGATTATCGTGGTCCCGGTGACCTCGGGGTATACACCGTATCTCGACTGGGTACGGAAGGAAACCGGTGACACCCCCTGATCCGTTCCCCTCATGAGGTTCGATGGGGAAGGATACACAGGATTATTGCCTCGGGCGAAAATAGCTGTATAAATAACCGGTGCCGGTCATGGAACCAGATACCCACTCTTCGAAAACTGCCCTTCTCGTTCTGGGGTGCCCGCAGGTGCCCGTGCAGACAAGTATCGCGCTGTACCCTGATAAGCCGGCTCAAATCCTCGGGAATAACCCCGATAATCGCCGGGAACAAGGCGGCAAACACCCTGCTTTTCGTTGCCGATCCCGACCGGCACTACCTGGGGGAGGTTACGGACCTTGACCGGGTTGTCGCCCAAATCGTCGAGAAGAAACGGGATTTTGACCAGTGTTTTGTGTTCATCCACAACGATGCAGGGATCAGCTACGCGGCAACGATGGCTGCAATCTCCAAAGCACGCCTTTTTGTCCTGATCTATGGCGAGCATCAGGAAGATCTGGTTGGCCAGATCACCTTCCCCTGTACAAAAATTGCGGCAAAGGCCGTGCACAATCCCCTGCCGCTGAAAAAAGCGATCGACGAGGTGGCACCATGGGCTGCGTAGAAGCGCTCAATTACGAGATCCTGATCCGCGACGCGTCCTTCAAGGAATGCCGGGAGTATATCAAAAGTCATTTTTCCGAATCGATCGATGTCGAACCGGGATTCAAGATATTTGATGTCCATACTATTGGTGTCCCCCCTATCGCGGTCGGCCTTGACGGGGATTTTGTCATCTTCCCGTACACCAAGCCCTGCCACGGGACCTTCCTCCTGCGGGTACAGGATGCAGAAGAGGCCGCACGGCTGCGGGCACTGAAAAAAGCAAAATAACGATGAAGCGTACCGGTACTCCGGCCCGATCTGCCTTCCCGGCCAGTGAAGGAGGGGCAGGATCCCTGCCGGTCCCGGCGGTCCACGCACCTGCGACGGGGGAAACTATATAGTACGCCTCGGTGAAGTATTACACGAGAGGAGAAAAGAATGGCAGGTAAAGGAAAGGTGCTCCTGATGGATGATGAGGAGATCATTCTTGATGTTTCCCGGGAGGTTCTCCGGTTCCTCGGGTACGATGCTGCCTTTGCAAAAGAGGGGGGAGCAGCGATCGGGCTGTACAGACAGGAAAATGAGGCGGGCCGGCCGTTTGATCTTGTCATTATCGACCTCACCATTCCCGAAGGGATGGGCGGCCGGGAGACCGTGGAGAAACTCCGCAGCTATGATCCCGGCGTCAAGGCCATCGTGTCAAGCGGATATACCAATGACCCTGTCATGCAGGATTATGCAAATTATGGCTTTTCCGGCAGGCTCACCAAACCCTACCGGATCAACGAGATGAAAACGCTGCTTGAGAGCATGATCCAGAAGAATTAACGCTTTTTTTAAAGACAAATAATCCCGAAGATCGCACCTATCCCAACCTATATACCGTTCCCGGAAACACCAGAGATGTGAAGGGAATCTCTATGAAGGAAGTATCCGTGCTCGTAGGCGGCAGGGCCGGTGACGGGATCAACAACGCCGGGGCACTGGTTGCCCAGCTCTTCAACCATCTCGGCTATTATGTCTATATGTATACCGATTACCCATCGCTCATCCGCGGGGGCCACAATTTTGCCCTTATACGTGCGGCGGATACACCCGTCGGTGCATACAACGACCGTATCGATTACCTTGTGGCACTCAACCAGGAGACCGTCACCCTGCACCTCCCGCACTGCCCGGATTGCACCGTAGTGGCAAACGCGGACCAGGTAAAATCACTGCCACGCGGCCAGACCGTTTCCGTAAATGCCATCATAAAGGAGGAATCCGCGCCACCCATCACCGGGAACTCGGCGATGATCGGAGCTTTTGCAAAATCTGCAGGCATTTCCTGGGAGATCGTCGCGGAAGTGTTCCACCGGCATATGCCAAAGGCGGCAGACGAGAACATCAGGGTTGCGAAGAGGGCGTATGACCAGGTACAGACCGCCCGGCCGGTACCGGCGATTCCCGGCCCGGCGCACAGCCTGTTCTCCGGCAACGAGGCGATCGGGCTTGGCCTTGTCGCCGGCGGCCTTTCTGCGTATATTGCCTACCCGATGACGCCGGCCTCAACCCTGCTCCACTTCCTTGCGGGGAATGCGGAGCGTTTCGGAATGAAGGTGATCCACCCGGAGAACGAGATCGCTGTCATCCTGATGGGCCTCGGGAGCGCGACCGCCGGGGCAAAAACAGCGGTCGGGACATCGGGAGGCGGGTTCTGCCTGATGACCGAAGGGGTGTCGTTTGCTGGTATGGCCGAGATCCCGATCGTGATCGTGGTCTCCCAGAGAACAGGGCCGTCAACCGGCCTCCCAACCTACACCGGCCAGGCGGATCTCCGGTTCGTCCTGCATGCCGGGCAGGGCGAGTTTCCCCGGCTTGTCGTAGCACCTGCCGATCCCGGTGAGGCATATCTCTGGTCGACCGCTGCGATCCACCTTTCATGGAAATACCAGATTCCGGCATTCGTGCTCGCCGACAAGACCCTTTCTGAAGGAACCTACAGCCTCGATTACGAAAAACTCGGTGCTCTGCCGGCCCCAACTCCCGTGCTCTGGGACGGGGAAGGTCCCTACCGGAGGTACCTCGATACCCCAACAGGAATCTCCTCCCTCGCTTTCCCGGGCAGGAAAGACGCGGTGGTCAAGGTGAACAGCTATGCACATGACGAGGACGGGATTACCACCGAGGACGCGGCACTGGTTACCCGGATGACCGAGAAACGCCGGAGAAAGGAGACGGGACTCAGGGATGAGCTGAACCAGTACCCGTGTGTCAGCGTCCGGGGCACAGCCGATGCCACGACCGCCCTCCTCTGCTGGGGCTCGGTCCGCAATGCCTGCGACGAAATGGCAGCGCGGCTTGGGCTGCGGGTTATCCAGCCCGTGGTGCTCTTCCCCTTCCCGGACCAGCAGTTTTCTGCTGCATGCCACGGGGTGAAGCACCTGATTGCTGTCGAGGAAAATGCCACCGGGCAGCTCGCTGCACTTGCCCGGGAGCACGGCGTGGGGGCTGAGGCAACGATCCTCAAATATGATGGCCGCCCCTTCACTCCTGAAGAACTGGCCCGACGGGTGCAGGAGGTGATCACCCCATGACCCGGAACCTGATCACTCCTGCGCAGAACACCTGGTGTCCCGGCTGCGGCAACTTCGCCCTCCAGCATACGCTCAAGGACCTCCTTGCCGGCCTCGAAAAAGAGGGCGGGTCCCTGGACGACGTGGTGCTGGTTACGGGGATCGGGTGCCATGCGAAGATGGCCGATTACCTCGCCATCAATTCGGTCTATACGCTCCACGGGCGGACGATCCCGGTGGCGACGGGGATCAAGCTTGCCAATCCCAGGCTGACGGTCATCTGTTGCGCAGGAGACGGGGATGCGTACGCCGAGGGTCTCGACCACCTGATCTTTGCCGCAAAGAGAAATATCGATATCACGATGATCGTCCACAACAACCGGGTCTATGGCCTCACTACCGGGCAGTACACCCCCACGTCTCCCCTGGGGTTCAGGGGAAAATCCACCCCGGCAGGAACGACCGAGTACCCGTTCAACCCCCTGGAACTGATGCTTGCAGGTGGAGCCACCTACATCGCGCGGGGATACACGAAAAAGATGCCACAGCTGGCGCAGCTGATCCACCAGGGAATTGCCCACAAGGGTTTTGCCTTTATCGATGTCCTCCAGATCTGCGCGAGCTTCTTTAACATGACCGATTACTACCAGTCCCGGGTGTACGACCTTGCCGGTCACGATACCGCTGATTTTGAGAAGGCGTGTGCAAAAGCACGGGAATGGGACTATAACCGCGACGCCCCCATCGCGCTCGGGGTGTTTTACGAGCGGGCCTTCCCCACCTTCGACGACCGGTATCCGACCCGGGATCTCGCACCCGAGGACCGTACGCGCCGGATCCGTGACCTTTTTGAAGCTGCGAAGTGACGATTATCCCGGCACGGTATCGGCCCGGCGTCACGGGTAATGATGTCACATGACCGGGGGCCGCGACGGGAATGGGCACATGGACGAAACCAGAACAGACGACGCGACAGGATCACAGCAGGGTTCCCGGTATTCTTCCCTGGTGACCCTGGTCCTTACCCCCCTTGTTATTGTCCTTATCTGGCTGCTGGAAAATTACCTGCTTGCCGGAACCACCCGCCTCTTCCAGCAGGCAAGTGTTCCGGGTCTTGTGCTCTACACCGTCCTTGCCGGAATCCTTGTAGGTATCATTGTACCCATCGTGCGGATACGGGCTGCGTTCCTTTCGGGGGCCGTCAACATGTTCCAGATCGGTTTCCGGTCAGCACGCCGCACGGTGGCTGCCGTCAGCCTCACTGCCCTTGCCGGGTATGCCTTCTTTATCATCACGGGCACGCCGGGTATAGAGGGCCTTAACCGGGTGGAGTGCGCCACGCTCTTCATGCTCCTTCTCCCTATAGCTATCGCAACAGTGATGATCTGCTGGGTGCTCGTCGGGACCCATGTCCAGGCCTATTTCCGCAGCGAGGGTGTGATAGTCTCTGTCATTACCGGGGTAGTGATAACGGCACTCATCTTTGCCCTCTCCCTGTCGATCCTGTTTGCCGGCCCGGACTTCCGGGAGTCTTTACCGGGTTTTTTGTGGCCGGCTGCATAGCTGCATTCTTTTTCTTTGCCGTCCGTGATGTCTATGCGACCATTATTGTGGTCACCTCAGGTCTCGTTGTCTTCCTGAACGCCCGTATCGATCCGGCGTATCTCGGCCCGATCAGCCCGGTCGTAATTCTCTGCGGGATTGTGGTCACGGTTGTCCTCATAATAGTACATTGGCACTTCTCCCGCCACTATACAACCATCGTGCTGCCGGAAAAATAGCCGGGTAAAGGAACACGTGCTTGCCCGGACGCTTAAAACCGCATCCAGGGCACGATAAAAGGGAGTATAACCTGATGAGAGATGCAGGTTAACTGGCATGGCAGGCTGCAGTTCTGCCAAACCAAATTTTTATCCTTCTGTGCGCAGAACGTAATGTCATGACAGCAAAATCTTGTTACGGACTCCTGCTGGGTCTGCTTCTTATCGTGTGTGTACTTCTCGCCGGCTGTTCAAGCCAGAGTACCGCCACAAAGACCGCTACCGTCCCTGCCACACCGGCCGGGCAAAATACTCAGCCGGGGATATTGTTACAAATAACGCGTCATCGCTCATCTGGCTTATCACATCCTATGATTCTACCAGTGACCTGTACGGGCGTGTGCTGGTTGAGAAAAATTCTGACGGCACATGGAGCCAAGAAACGGGAATAACAACAACTGACACCCGTATCGATACGGAGAAATTATATCCGGTCTTACTCACCCAGGTCTCTGTCGCATCGGTCACCTACGCAACCCCAACCGTCCCCACCGCGGTGACGACCACCCCCTCGGGCAACGGGCCGATCGCGTCCACGGTATCCCCCACAACCGGCGCGATCGGTACGAGTGTTTCCCTTACTATTACCGGGAGCAACTTCGTGAACGGGGCAACGGTCCGCCTGATCCAGCCGGGGCTCCAGCCGGTCACAGCCTCAGGCGTTTCGGTAACCTCCACGCAGATTACCTGTTCCGTTAACCTAGCTGGCCTGAATGCAGGCCCGGCAAATATCCAGGTCATCAATCCTGATGGGCAATCCATGTCACTTATGAGCGCATTTACCATCGGTCTTGCGTCACCGACTATCAGCAGTATCACTCCCACGAGCGGAAACCCTGGATCTTCATATACCCTGACCCTTAATGGACAGACCTTTACAAATGCACAACTGGTGAACCTGGTTTCCTCTGACGGGTTGACGCAGATTCCCTGTACAAACCCCGCAGTTAGCGGGTCAACCTCGATCAGCTGCACCCTCGCAATACCTGATTCGGCAACCCCGGGAGTATATAATGTCCAGGTTATAACTTCTGACGGTACGACTGGATCACTGACTTCGTCGTTTACCATCAACAACGCCACATCATAATTTTTTTCAGGCCGTTACACAAACTTGGGGCGATCCCTGCACCCGGTCCATGTGCCGTACCTCCAGCTGAATCCTGAAGAAGACCTCCGGGCACCTCACGCGAGGATGATCTCCCGGTTTCTTCGTAGAGGAGGTGCATGAAGGTGATAACCGGTAACAGACCCCGTTTTTACCTGATCTCTCATCGGCAGGAAGGACGATCTGCCCATGACAAGATTCATAATCTTTATACCCCTCCGGGAGCAATATACCGCTCATACAATGAAAAAAGAGCATCATTACGGCAGGCTTATTGCATCCCTTGTAGCATGTCTTATTCCGGGGTATGTGGCTCTTTATCTCTTCACTACGTCGATACCCGGGTGGTACTCCAGCCTGAAAAAGCCCGATTTTCTTCCCTCAAACCTTATTGTCTTTTATGCAATCATTATCATCTTCTGTCTCCTAGGCCTCTCGCTGTATTCCATATGGAACGCCGGGCTCAACCATAACGAAGTCAGGGCAGCATTACATCTCTTTGTGTTCACACTTATCGTATTTTTACTCTGGTTTGGTTCCTTCTTCTTCCTTCAGGCACTCTTCTTTGCGTTCGTCATCATGGTGATGGTCGTCGCCGTGATGGTCTGCACACTTGTACAGAGCCTGCGATCTGCGGTGACTTCTGCATTCTTTATGGTCCCGTGCCTGATCCTGATGCTGATTATCTGCTATGCCAATCTGCAGATCGTCCTTTTGAACTCCGGTCTTCCTGTATGGGGCATTATTCCCTAGGAAAACAGCACAATAACCCTTCGTGAGCACTATCGAAACGGTTATTCCCTGCGGTACTCTACATCTACCTGTCAGGAGAGAATATGGTTTTAGTGGACCGGTACCTATGCATAATCTGTCCTGTCCCTAACCCCAAAACGCGAGCCGCTTTAAGGAAAGCAGGCCGGTCTCGAGGATGACGTCCGGCAAGTAAGACTGGATATGGCCGGCCTGTTGTGCCGAAAAACCAGTTTAACACAGCCGGTTAAATGCTGGTGGTTATTATGGTCTCCCGTGAACTTGTTTCTGGAGGTACATTCTGTCGGGGCTTTTGATGTTGACCGGCGGATCTTTGATGAGCTGATCCCGCTGCCGGAAGGGACGAGTTACAACGCGTACCTTATCAAGGGCAGCGGGAAGACTGCCCTTATCGATACGGTCGATCCCTCGAAGGAATACGATCTGATCTCAAACCTCGTGAAACTAGGCGTGGAACGCATCGATTATGTCGTGATCAACCATGCCGAGCAGGACCACTCCGGTTCACTTCCGATGATCCTGGAGTTCTACCCGGAAGCACAGGTGGTCACGAATGCCAAGTGCCGGGATCTCCTTGTTGCCCTGCTGCATGTCCCTCAGGAACGCTTTAAGGGGATAGTGGACGGGGAGACACTGTCACTCGGCGACCGGACGCTCCGGTTCTTCATTACGCCATGGACGCACTGGCCCGAGACCCAGATCACGTTCCTCGTCGAGGATAAGATCCTCTTCCCCTGTGACCTGTTCGGATTCCACGCTGCCACAACTGAATTGTTTATCACGGATGAAGCATGGGCATGCCGTTCGGCAAAAAGGTATTATGCGGAGATCATGATGCCGTTCCGCGGGAGCATCAAAGGCTACGTGGAGAAAGTAAGGGCCCTCTCACCAACGATGATCGCACCCAGCCATGGCCCGGTCAACAAGAATCCGCAGTTTATCCTCGACGCGTACGCGGACTGGGTATCGGATACGGTCAGAAACGAGGTGGTCATCCCGTACGTTTCGATGCATGGCAGCACCGCAAAGATGGTGGATCACCTCACCGGGGCGCTCATCACCCGGGGGATCGTTGTGAAACCCTTTAACCTCACCCGGACAGACATCGGCGAACTTGCTCTCGCCCTTGTCGACGCGGCCACGGTCGTGATCGCTACCCCGACCGTCCTCTTCGGCCCGCACCCGTCTGTTGTCTCCGCGACATACCTCACGAACACCCTCCGGCCCAAGACCCGGTTTGCCTCCGTCATCGGTTCCTATGGGTGGGGTGGCAAGAGCGTCGAGACGATCACTAAGATGCTGGATCATATCAAAATCGAGCTGATCCCGCCGGTCATGGTACTGGGCGAACCCGGTGAAGAGACGATGCAGGCCCTTGACCGGCTTGCCGACGAAATCTTAAAGAAGCATAAAGAGATTAACATCGTGTAAGAAAAGGAGCAGCCGATATGACAAAACTCTTCGAGGTTTACAAGTGCGAGGTCTGCGGGAACACCGTGATGGTAGTCGGAGCATCCGGCGGTACGATGGTGTGCTGCGGGAAGCCGATGGTCCTCCAGCAGGAAAAGACCACTGACCAGGGCAAGGAGAAGCATGTGCCGGTGATAGAGAAGACTGCAAAAGGAATTCTTGTGAAAGTCGGTTCCGTGCCCCACCCGATGGAAGAGAAGCACTACATCCAGTGGATCGAGGTCCGTTACGGCGACAATGCGTATATCAGATGGCTCAAACCCGGCGAGAAACCTGAAGCAGAGTTCCCGATCAATGATACAAACGTGAAAGCCCGGGAATTCTGCAGCGTCCACGGGCTCTGGACCAACAAGGCATAACCCGGTTCATCTCTCTTTTTATCGATTTTCGCCGCTGTTCCGGGGCTCCGACCAGCGCATGCGGGCCATAAACGCAAATCTACTTTTGTTAACTTCAGAAGATCTAATATAAACTACCGGCCCATAGTACGGTGATGAAACAGATCGCCCTGTACGGAAAAGGCGGTATCGGAAAGTCCACGACATCGGCAAACCTTTCCGCTGCCCTCTCGCTTGCAGGGTACGATATCCTCCAGATAGGCTGCGATCCCAAGCGCGACAGCACCCGCATGCTGATGCAGGGACGGCTGATCCCGACCGTGATGGACCTGGTGCGCGAGCAGGGTGCTGAATCGGTATCACCCGCCGATGTAGTCTATACCGGTTTTAACGGGGTCCGCTGCGTCGAGGCCGGGGGGCCGGAGCCCGGCGTCGGCTGCGCCGGCCGGGGGATCATCGCCACCTTCCAGCTTTTGGAGAAGTTCGGGACGCTCACAGGCGACGTGATCGTCTACGATGTGCTGGGTGACGTGGTCTGCGGCGGCTTTGCCATGCCGATGAGGGAGGGGTACGCGCAGGAAGTTTATCTCGTGACCTCGGGAGAACTCATGTCCCTGTACGCGGCCAATAACATCTGCAAGGCGATCCAGCGCCTCAGTTCCCGGCCGAAAAGCAGGTGCCGGCTTGCCGGTGTTATCTGCAACGCAAAGAACCAGCCGAAGGAGGAGGAGCTGGTGGCCGAATTTGCCCGCCGGGTTAACAGCCACCTTGTCCAGTTCATCCCACGGGACCGTACCGTGCAGCTCGCCGAGCTGAACCGTAAAACAGTGATCGAATACGAGCCTGCTTCAGCGCAGGCAACGGTATACCGGGATCTTGCCGCCCGGGTGATGGAGAATACCCGGTTTACCATCCCCACCCCGCTCGAGATTGATGACCTTGAGGCCCTCGCCATCGAATTTATGTAGATCTGCCGGCTGCACCCTCACCGGCGCACTGTCGGTGACCACCCATGTCTGCGATGCGATCACGGTCGTACACGGTCCGGCGGGATGTACACATCACAATTTTTCCCTCCTGCACGCGACAAGCCTCGATAATGACCATGTCTCCCTGCCCCCCCTTGTTTCGACCGGGCTCTCGGAGACCGATGTGATCTTCGGCGGCGAGGGGGCGCTTGACCATACACTCGATCAGGTGATCGCACGCGATCCCGGGGCTGTTTTTGTGCTCTCTACCTGTATCGTGGATACCATTGGCGACGATGTCGGGATGGTCTGCGGTTCAAAGGCCGGGGTGCCGGTTATCGTTGTCCCGACCGCCGGCTTCCTCGGAGGATCGTTCCAGACCGGCGTCAACAATGCGCTTGTTGCCCTTGCCGGGCTTGCAGAGCCGGCCACGGGAAACGGAAGGGTGAATATCATCGGGGAGAAAAACCTCGAATACGAGGTTGATGAGAATTTCGCCGAGGTCTCCCGGCTACTCACCCTGCTTGGCCTCTCCGTGAATGTCCGGTTTGTCCATGACGTTACCACCAGGCAGATAGCATCACTGGGGGCTGCCTGGCTCAACGTGCTCCGGGATCCTTCCCTAATTCCTGTCGGAGAACACCTCAGGGAGCGCTTTGGGACCCCTTATATTCCGGGATATCCTGTGGGGATCTCCGGAACCATCGCATTTCTTGAATCTGTTGCCGGTGCCAGCGGGATCGACCCCCGGCATGCGTTGGATGAGGAACATGCACTCCGGCAGGAGACCCTTGACGATTTTGCGGACATTGCGGGTCTGGGGGTCTCCTTTTTCCCGCATCCCCCCGATCCGGAAGGCGGCCGGGTGGCACAGGATATTGCACAGGCCCTCCGGCTCGACATCACCTCAACCGGACGCCCGGTGCCCGTGCCCGTGACGCCGCCGATTGGTATTACCGGCGTGCGGCGGATGCTTCACCGATGGAGGAGGGCACTCCATGCCTGAGTGCGGGACTCCCCTGTGGCCCTGCGCCATGACCGGGGCAGCAGCCTGCCTTGCCGGGTTTGAAGGGATCACGGTTGTCATCCACGGGTCGAGCGGGTGCTATTATTATCCGGCGACCCTCCTCCACGCCCCCCTGCACAGTACATTCATCCTCGAAAACGAGGTGATTTTCGGGTCAGGTGACCGGCTTCGTGAGGTGATCGGCGATCTTTCCGGCAGGGGAGGCCGGATAGCCGTAATCACCACCTGTGTTCCTTCCGCCCTTGGGGAGGACATAAAATCGATGGTTGACGAAAAGGACATTATTGTTGTCGACAGCCCCGGGTTTGCCGGGGAGATGGAGGCCGGGTACCGGGCGGCTCTCGCTGTGCTTTCCCCGGCGATCGACTCGGAGCGACCGGGAGTCAATATTGATGGTGTCTCTCTTTCGGACCCTTTTTACGAGGGAAACATACAGGAGATCTCCCGGCTGCTGCACTGTGCCGGCATCCCCGTGGGAACGGTGTTCTGCCGGGACCTAGCCGGGATGGCGGGACACGCGTCCCCGCTGACGGTTGGTACAAACGAGGATTTTGGATCTGGGGTCGGGAAGATACATTGGCGGAACTCTCGGGATACCGGCGCTCCGCGCCACCTGTGAGAGGCTTGCCGTGGCGTATAACGGTGCTGACATGGGCCCGGTTTTGGCCGAACTCGATAAGCAGGAGGAGCGGGTGATCCATGCGTGCGACAAGTTCCTCCGCCGGTACGACCCGCCCGGGGTTGCGGTCTTTGCCGGCGCTGCGTATGCTCTCTTTGCCGCTGACACCCTGCAACGGTATCTCGATGCGGAGATCCTTGCCATCGGTACGCGCAACGACCCCCCGGCACAAACGGGCGTGCACTGCAAGGTTGAGAAACTGGCGGGACTTGAAGAGGTCGGCCGAACGATCGCGGAGGTCGCACCGGATCTCGTGATAGGATCCTCGTTCGAACGCACCCTGTGCGCCGACCGTGCCTTTGTCGGGATCATCCCCCCGCTCCGCGGACAGGTCAGGCTTGCACATCCCCCACTTGCAGGTACAGGTGGCACGCTCCATTTTGTCGAAGATGTCCTGAACGCCTGCATGGACAAAACTGTGTAAGTACCCAGGTGCCGGTTATCAGGCAACGATATTATCGGCCGGAAAAAGAGGGGTGCCCGTCTCTTCTTTCACTTTCACCCCGCGCACGGCCCCGGCTTATATACCGGTCGGTAAAGACGCACTACTACGACAGAAGGTGGTCGTGTATGATGCAGAAAGCAGGTTATATCCGGCGGACAGGATACCGGGCAATCGACCATGACGGCAAGCTCCATGAGGTCGTGGAACTGCACATCATGGGCGCCCGGTATGCGATCCGGCTCGCGGATCTGGCAAAGGGGATCTCCGGCCGGCAGGTTGTTGTCCAGGTGGAGACACTCGTCCGCGAGTGGAACTATTACCTTGGGGCGACCTGCGGCCTCGCACAGGTGTCGGCATCCGGTAAAGCCCTCAACCTTGAACTCTTCGAGGCAGGGAACTTCACAGTTTCACTCCTTGCCATCAGGTCGGTCATCTACGGGAGGGAGCGGCTCGCCACCATCGCACGGATCCCTGATCAGCCCGCATCACCCGCATGGAAAGACCGCAGGCTCTCCGGCCAGCAGCAGATTGGCGTACGGGTCTGACATTCGCGCACGCCTCTCGTATCCCCCCTCTCATTTTTTTACTCCTCCACGGTAGTTCCAGAGCGGTATAGCGCAGATGATATGCAACATTAATAGTCCACAAAGGAAACGTGTACTGAGTGATGGGGGTCTTTTTTAGGCCGGCGCTGTCTCCCTCACCGTAACGGAGCCACGGTATGGATACCTGCGATGATCCCCCCTATGAGGAACTGGTGGAGCACCAGCAGGACATGCTGGTCAAGTTCAGTCCCGAGGGACGCCTCCTGTTTGTCAACACGGCATACTGCGATGCACTGGGAAAGACACGGGAGGAACTCTCCGGCAGCGTCTTTATGCCTGCAACTGATCAGCGGTATTCCGAAGTTATGGCCACCCAGATGACCGGACTCTTCCGGCCACCCTATGCATGCCAGGTGGAACAATGGATCTCGTCACCGAGGGGGCCACGCTGCATCAGCTGGTCGGCCCGATCGATTACCGATGGCAACGGAGGCGTAATCGCGATAGTGGCTACCGGGCGGGACATCACACGGCTTCAAAGGGAGCACCGGGCAATCAGGAAGCGGGATGAGGAACTGATGCTCCTCCTCGAAAGCGGTAAGGAGATGTATTTCACGCACAGTTCCGATCATACCCTGCACTATGTAAGTCCCCGGATCCGGGCGATTCTCGGGGCAGGTTCCCGCTCGGGTAAACGACTGTGGACCGATTACCTGACCGATAACCCGCTCAATGCAAAGGGACTGGAAAGGACCTTAAAAGCGATCTCCTCCGGGAGGCGCGAACCGCCATACCGCCTGGAATTTTACGGCCGCAACAATTCAACGGTCTGGGTTGAGGTCAACGAAATCCCGGTGATAAAGAACAGGCAGACCGTCGCTATCGCCGGGTACCTCGTGGACGTGACGGAAAAGAAAAAAGTCGAAGAAGGGCTGATCGAGGCTGAAATTCTCCTGAAAAATTACGGGGACAGAAAAAAGAACGGGAGGGATCCGGCCGATGAAAACAATGGAGGGCCTTTTGCCGCGCTCAAATCCATTTTCTCCCCCAAAAAATCTGAAGACGAAGGAGATGTCCCGCTCGATATCCCGGATAACCTTCAGTAGACATCGATGTTTTTCTTTTGTGTTTTTCCTTATTTTCGCACTAGTACATTATCGACCATCAGCCGATCAGGAGCGGGGCACAGCTCGCCAAAGTCGTGATTGCAGCGATCCTTTCCCGGCCTTACCTGTCAAGGATACCTGAGGGATTTTGAAGGATCAGGTATCCTTCCGTCGCGTTCCCGATCGCCTCACAGCTCGCCGGCAAGGTAAAAATAACCTACTAATGCGGAGGTCAGGGCATCGAGCTCGTCATGGGTGCCATGATCTTTTGCGGAGTGCATAACAAAATACAAAAGAGAAGCGAGTGACCGGATCAGCCGCGGCGCACGCTGTCCGCGATATAACTGCCCACCTTTTTCGTTCCCGCGGTCCCGCCGAGATCTTTTGTCACGATGCCATCCCTGATGCTCTTTTCAATGGCAGACACCACCGCTGCAGCGGCTTCGCGTTCGCCGAGGTGATCCAGGAGAAGAGATCCTGCCCAGATCGTCGCTATCGGGTTTGCAACATCCATTCCCTTGTATTTCGGTGCCGACCCGTGGATCGGTTCGAACATCGACGTGCCCTTCGGGTTGATGTTGCCGCCCGGGGCAAGCCCGAGGCCGCCTTGGATCATCGCGCCGAGATCGGTAATGATATCGCCGAACATATTGGGCGTGACCACGACATCGAACCACTCGGGGTTCTTGACAAACCACATCGTGACCGCATCGACGAAATTGAATTCCGTGGCGACACCGGGGTACTTCTTTGCGGTCTCAGTAAAGACATCGCGCCAGAGGCCGTACACGTCGGAGAGGACATTTGCCTTGTCCACCGAGGTCAGTTTTTTCCCGCGCTTCTCTGCGAGCTCGAACGCATAGGTCTGGACCCGGCGCGATCCTTCCCGGGTCACAACGCCGATCTGGTAGGCCAGTTCCTCGGCATCGCTGTCTATGTCCAGGCCGAACTTCACGTTGTAAAGCTCCCGGGCTACCTCAAGTTCGATCTTCTGGTGCTTTCTAAAGCGTGAGCCGATGCCGACGTAGAAATCCTCGGTATTCTCCCGAATGACCACAAAATCGATATCCGCGGGACTCTTATTCGCAAGCGGCGTCTCGACGCCTTCCAGCAGCTTGATCGGCCGCAGGTTCACGTACTCGTCAAAGGAGAACCGGAGCGCAAGCAGGATTCCCTTCTCGAGGATGCCCGGCGGAACCCGGGGATCGCCGATGGCGCCGAAATAGATCGCCTTGAACTTTTTGAGTTCTGCAAGATCATCCTCATTGAGGAGTTTTTTAGTCGCAAGATACCGGTCTGCCCCGATGTCGAAATCCGTCCAGTCGATCCCGAAGTTGAACCGCTCACCTGCGGCTTCGAGCACCTTCTTTCCTTCTGCAACAATCTCCGGGCCGATACCGTCACCGCCTATTGCCGCGACTTTGTACATACCGGCACCTCCTTTAAGTTTCTCGCATACTCCACAAGGCCCCCGGCATCAATGATGCCCTGCATGAACGGGGGCACCGGCTCGATGGCGAGTTTTGTGCCGTCAATCTCTGCGTATCCCTCTTTGAGATCGAGCGTAATCTTCGTACCGTCTGCAATTTTATCCGTATCATGGCAGACCACCGGAAGTACCCCGACATTGATGGCATTCCGGAAAAAGATGCGGGCAAACGATTGTGCCAGCACCACGTGGACACCTGCACCGAGAAGCGCGAGCGGCGCGTGTTCGCGCGAGGAACCGCACCCGAAGTTCTTCCCACCAACAACCACATCGCCGTCTTTTACTTTCCTTGCGAACTCGTCCCGGGTGCCCTCAAAGGCGTGCTTTGCCAGCTCGTCGGGATTGTTGATCGTAAGAAACCGTCCCGGGATGATCGCATCGGTATCGACATTGTCTCCAAACTTCCAGACCTGCATGTTTTTTGTCCGGGGGGTCAGGTCAACGATCATGGTCTTTTCCATTGAGGTCATCCTTGCCGGCATGGTCACACCTCCCGCGGATCGGTGATCTCACCTTTCATAGCGCTCGCCGCTGCGGTAGCCGCAGAACAGAGATACACCAACGCATCGGTGCTGCCCTGCCGGCCTCTGAAGTTCCGGTTCGAGGTGGAAAGCGAGACTTCGCCGGGCGCGAGCAGGCCAAATGATCCGCCCATGCAGGGCCCGCAGCAGGGAGCCTCAACAAGGGCTCCCGCCTTCACGAACCGTTCTATAAGCCCGTTTTCGAGCGCTTTGAGATACTCATCACGGGAGGCGGGGATGATGAGCACCCGGGTCCCCGAATCAAACTTCTTTTTGCCCAGTACTTCTGCCGCCTCGGCGAGATCCTCGTAACGCCCGTTTGTGCACGAGCCGATAAAGACCTGGTCAATACGGGTCCCGGCAACCTTGCTGACCGGTACTCCCTGATCGACATTGTGGGGGACAGCGACCTGTGGTTCAAGATCCGAGACGTTGTACGTCCGCTTCTCTGCAAACTTCGCATTGTCGTCGCTCGCAAGATCGAACGGCTTTATCTTCCTGCGACCTTTCATGTACGCCCACGTGACCTTGTCGGGCGGGACAATGCCGGCCTTTGCCCCCATCTCGATAGCCATGTTGCAGCAGGTCATCCGGCCGGGCATGTCCATTTTTGCGATGGTTTTTCCCGTGAATTCGATCGCCTGGTAGGTCGCACCATCGGCCCCGATATCGGCTGCAATTGCAAGGATCAGGTCCTTTGCCCCGACACGCTTCCGGAACTTTCCTGACACTTCGGCCCGGATCGTCTCCGGCACCTTGAAGTAGAGGGCGCCGAACTTGAGCGCGAAACCCATATCGGTCGAACCTATGCCGGTCGCAAATGCCCCGACAGCACCGTACATGCAGGTGTGGGAGTCGGCCCCGACAATGATCTCGCCGGGCGCTGCCCGTCCCTTCTCCAGGACCACCTGGTGGCAGACCCCTTCGTTGATATCGTAGTTGTGGATGCCCTGCTCTGCGGCAAATTTACGCATATACTTGTGGATTTTTGCCGCTTCAAGGGAGTCTGCCGGTATCTGGTGGTCAAAGAGCATGATGACACGCTTTGGATCGAAGACGTGCTCGCCTCCCATCTCGGAGAACTTCTGGATGGCAAGCGGGCCGGTAATATCATGGATCATGGCCCCGTCAATGGGCGTCATGACCACTTCGCCTGCCCTGATATCGCTGCCACATTTCCGTGAGAAGATCTTCTCGACGATTGTTGCTCCCATGCTCTATCGCCTGTACTATACACTCTGCCGGCACATGTTACTTTGGGGGATCATTCTCCTTTCAGCTGTATCTGGGTTCATTCACCGGTTTTTTCCTGATAATTGCGAACAATTTCGCAGTCAAAGCAATATTTAATCGCCCCGTTCTCCAATACCCGGTCGGATATACCATGAGAAAAACGGCAGTACTCACCTTCGCCCTGGTGGTCCTCACCCTGGCACTGATTGGCTGTGCAGCAGCGGATTCCACAAACGACCATGTCATACAGGTCAGCGGTAGCGGATCGGTTACAGGTACCCGGACCGGGTGCAGATCAATTTTGCGGTCCAGACCGAAAACGCGGATGTCAGGATCGCACAGTCAAACAACGCTCTTGCGATGAACAACGTCATGGATGCGCTCGCTGCATCAGGGGTTCCCCGTGACGAGATTAAGACCACCGGGTATTCGATCACGCCGGTCTACCAGCAGGACTCAGGCAGCATCTTTTCCGGGACGGTCAAAACCTACCAGGTGACAAACACCCTCCAGGTCACCCTCATGGACACCAACACGACCGGGCAGGTCATCGATACGGCAGTAAACGCCGGGGCAAACCAGGTGAACTCCATCCAGTTCCTCTTCTCGGACGAAAAGGCGCAGGCGCTCCGGGGCCAGGCACTTACCCAGGCAGTCGGAAACGCCAGAGCCGATGCAAATGCCGTCGCTGCAGCCCTCAACGTGACTATAACCGGGACCCAGGCAGCAGATATCACCCAGGGGTACACCCCGGTGGTCTACGGCAATTATGATACGACCGCAGCAGCGTCAGGAAAAATGGCGGCTGCCCCGACACCGATCCAGTCCGGGGATATAACGGTCACTGCCCAGGTATCGATCACGTATACGATCGCCTGATATCCCGTCAGGTTACCACCCCGATCTTTTTCCAAACTTTTTTACACAAGCAGCGTGTGATTATTTCATAATCACGCATACATGCACCCGGCCTGCCGGGCCAGCAGATATATCCAAGCATCGAATATCGGCAAAATTGCGGATACAATAGGATTGATTTTGATATGGAGCGCAATATCGGCTTTAAGGAACGAAGGTACATAGAAGAGCTGCGGATCCTCACACGGGCAACAGCCCTCGACTGTGTGATCGATGACCGGTTCGACCGGGTGATCTACGTGATCCGGCAGGGCGACATGGGACTTGCGATTGGAAAGAAAGGCGACAATATAAAGAGGCTCCAGAATGTGCTGGGCCGGCGCATCGAGATGGTCGAATATGCCGAGGACCCGGGCGTGTTCATCGCCAACATCTTCAAACCTGCCGGGGTCGTCGATGTCGAACATGGCGCTGATGACAGCCCGGTCAACGTGCTGGTGAACAAAAAAAGCGATCTCGGCATCGCGATCGGGAAGGCCGGCTGCAATATTGAGAAGGCGCGCATCCTCTGCAGGCGTTTCTGCGGTCTTGAGATCGGGGAAGTACTGCTCGTGCAGGAGGAAGCATGAAGCCGCAAGGAGAGGGCACGGTCGACCCCCGGGTGATCCGGGAACTCTGGGAGATCATCTGCGAGCGGGCGGCACACCCGGACGAAGGGTCCTACACCAGCCGGCTGCTGCGGGACAAGAAAGGGATCGACAAGGTCCTAGAGAAAGTGGGCGAAGAGTCCACCGAGTTCATCATCGCCGTAAAAAACAGGGTGCCGGAGCGGACAACCGAAGAGGCAGCCGACCTCTTGTTCCATATCCTTGTCGCGCTCCGGGCCGCGGACGTTGACTTGGAAGAGGTCATCCGCGAGCTTGAGCACCGGCGAAAGTGAAGATCTGCCGGGTGATCGATCGGGTATGTATCCCCTACTTCTGGAGAAACGCTGAGATCTCGACCATGGAGGAGATACTTTCCTCCTGTCCCGCGGCAGCGAGCAGTGCTTCATCCACAAAGACAGGCGCATTGGCGCGCAGGGCCACCGCAATTCCGTCGCTTGGCCGACAGTCAAGGAATTCTGTACGGCCCCCGGAGGAAAGCACGAGGTGCGCGTAGTACACCCCTTCTTCGACACTGTCGATATCAAGCTGACGGACGGAGATTGCAAATTTTCCCATGAGATCCAGGAACAGGTCGTGCGTGAACGGGCGGGGAGGCACCTCCTTGTTCTGTGCACTGTTTATGGAGACCGCTTCCCACAGTCCGACAAAGATTGGCAGGCGGCGTCCTGCACGGTCAGTCAGCACTACCACAGGTACGGTAGCCGCGTCGTTAATGGCCACAAAGACTCCCCTGACCTCGCACCTGACCTGCTGCATGTCCGGTCAAGAGATCACCCTGCCGTATGATAAGAGTAGAGGTCTGCCTTCGGATAGTCCCGCGCGGTTACCTGTTTTCCGACTCGCGCCGGACGATGATGAGGCTGGCGACGACCCCGAGGGCGATATTGAAGTAATACAGCACGATCCGCCAGATGACAACAAAAATACCCAAGATGGAGTAAGGGAGGAAGAGGGCGTACATAGAGGTTGCCCCGGCCTCGGCGATGCCGGAGCTGCCCGGTGTCAGGGGCAGCATCATTAAGATGGCGAGGATGAGCTGGATCACAAACGACTCAAAGAAGAGGGGCGGCTGCCCGAGACCCATGAGGATCAGGGATGCCGTTACGATCTCCGAAACCCAGTAGAGGAGGGTAAAGAGCATGCCCCAAGCCAGCCCGGATTTTGCAGTCCTAACGAACCTCAGCACGGCGGCATGGAAGTTTGCGATCTCCGCATCGATCCGTTCTAGGATAACCGTGACGCGGGCCGGTTCCCATTTCCGGGTAAAGAAGCGTGCGGCCCGGTCGGCCACCCGTTTCATCACGTCAGGCCTCCGGATGGCAAGGTAGAAGAGGAAGAGACAGCCGGCCACAAAGATCCACGTGATATAGATCATGACATCCGAGATCGCCCCAAGACTATGCCATTGCTCGGAAAGGGCAAACATCGCAAACGCGGCAAGGCAGGCAAGGGCGATACCGTCCAACACACGCTCCATGATCACGACCGCTGTTGCATCACCGAGCGGGACATTTGCCTTGTAGAGCTCGTGCACCCGGACCGGTTCGCCGCCTGCCTGTGCCGGGGTGACAGCCGCGGCGAGGAGGTTTGCAAAAACGAGGTTGAGCGAATAGAAGAATTTGATCGGGTACCCGAGCGATCCGGACATCTTCTTGACCCGCATCGCCCAGAAGCACATCGTCAGGATATGGGTGAGGAAAGCGAGAGCTGAAAAACCAGGGATTGATCTTTTTGAGATACTGGATGGTATTTGCATTGATGGTAAGGTACAGGATAATGATAAGGACCGCAAGGGAGAAACTGATGGAAATATACAGCCATTTCTTCTGCGATCGCTCCATGGTTTTTGTCCCGGCAGCGCGTCCTGCCTGTTTTATCTTAAAAGGTTATGAGGCATAGTATAAACACTTTTTATTCAGGATTTCGTCAGGTGATATTCCCTTCAGGGAACGCGCTTGTTTTCAGAGAGTAAACAGCTCCCGGTTTCCCGTGACCGTGAGCAGTCCGGCCCGGGCTCCCGCATCCAGCCACCCGTGGCCGTAGCTGAACCGGCCAAGAGCCTCCTCCTCAGCTCCCCCGGCAAGGCTGCACCTCCCGCCCCGCGCGTAGCAGGTGCCAACCAGGATGACGCGCCGGGCAAACCAGGCGCCTGCCGTTTCAGGTTCCGGGGCAGTAGCCACCGAGGTGCATGCGGTATCGAGCAGTCTCGCATACCTCCGGGTCTTCTCGTCGAGCTGCGCAGCATGTGCCGGGGAGAGTGCTTCTTTTGACCCCCCAAAAGGACAGGCCGGCTTTTTTCCCGGAAGGGAGAGCAGGCCGTATGCGAGACCGAAGTGCAGCCAGCCAAAACCGTAATAATACGCGGCCAGCGCATTGACCAGATCCCCGCCGGCAAAGAACGTGGCACCATCGTCTGCGTAGGCACGTGCCATGCCTTTCGTGGTGCCGGCAAGCGCCGCAAGCGGCGTGCCCTCCGGGGGGGCCATGGCAACGGCATCCAGTTCGCGGGAGAGGAGCGTCCCGCACGCGCCGATCAACATAGGCCGGCAAACCTCTCAAGGTACTGACGCTCCATATCGTGGAGCTCCCCGGGGACTACCAGTACGTGCAGGGGAGGGCCGAAATCCATGGAGCAAAGAGCGTCGGCAGTACCGGCCCGCACGACCGGTGCATCGGATCCGGCCCGGGCAATGCCGATGTAGAGAGGGATTGTCACCTGTTTTTTTCGTGCCATCCCTTCAAGCAGGCCGATACCCTCGTTTGCGGTCATGTAACGCCCGTCCTGGATATCGAGGTACACCAGCGTATGCAGCCGGAGCGCCCGGTTTTCTGCAATAACGTCCAAAGGCGATGTCGGCGACCAGTGTGCCTGCGGGAACGGCACCGAGCAGGACTTGCCGAACCGGTAGTTTTGGAGCCCCGAGAGCCCGCAGACCGCGCTTACAACCGATGACCCGTGAATGATTGCGGTGGGAATGCCCCGGTCTGCCGCCCGGATCCTTAAGTCCGCATGGGTCGTCGAGACCATCGGGTCACCGGCACAAAGAAAGACCGTGTTTCCCCGCGCTGCGCAGTCAAGCAGCTCGCCCGGGTGCTGCTCCACGTCTGCCCGCATGAGAAGCCTTACGGGTTTTTGGTAGAATGCTTCGAGCTCTTCCCGTGTTGTCCCCATGAGCCGGGACGTGTATCCCTCAAGAAAGACGTGGTCTGCACTCCTGATGAAGGAAAGCCCTTTCTCCGAGATATCGTTTTTGTCGTAGAGGCCAAGGCCGATAAAGGTAAGCATGTCTTTTTTCGTGTGTCCGGGCGTGGAGCAGCAGGTACCCCGGAATGGTCGTGGGCGGACCCGCCGCTGTATCAGTAGATGAACCGGGTGATCGAGTCCACCAGCGATTCCAGGACGGCGCGTACTTCATCTTTCTGGTGCGAGGATATCAATAGGACCGGGACGTTCTTCCCTGTGCCGATCCCTTTCCGGATCTCCTCCTCGCTCATCACGCCCGGCAGGTCCTTTTTATTCGCCGCAACGATGATCGGCACATGCATCCGGGTGATGAGTTTATAGAGGTGTCGGCCCCGGGCGAGTTGATCGTGGTTCGTGGCATCCACCAGTAATACAACACCCATCGCATTATTCAAGATGACCGGCAGCATCGGGTCGAACCGGGGCTGCCCGGGAGTACCGTAGAGCGTGATGTCGAAATCCTGCCAGTGCAGCCACCCGAAGTCCATGGCAACCGTCGTCACGTCGCCGTCAAGGCCGGTCCTGTCGACAGACATCCCCAGCTCCGTGGCACTTGCCACAAACCGGGACTTCCCGGATTCCGGCGGACCTGTCACCACGATCTTGGGAATGTAGGGAACGATGCGGCCGCTCCTCACAAGGAAGGGTACCGAACGGCGAAGCTGGTTCGACCACGATGTGTACAGGATGGTGAAGTAATTGAAGTGCGGCAGGGGCCTGAACGAGGACTTGATCGCGAGGATAAGGTCAAAGGATTTCCTGACTGCAAGCGACTCAAGAAGTTTATCTCCTCCGAAGTTCAGGTGCTCGATAATGATGGTGGCGTCGGGGGGGCAGGATCCGGAAAGCAGCGAAAGTCCTTTTTCCAGGCCGAAATCCTCGTAGATAATATCGAAATACCCGAAGATGACCTCCACCTTGTTTTCGGTGCAGAGTTTTTGAATCCGGGCCCGCCATTCCCGTTCCGCCGCTTTGCCGGAGACAGCGCTGCGCTGTATCCGTTCGCGGTCAACACTGTCCAGGAAGGCGATCTTATGCTCCTTTGCCCGAATGGTTTTTCCCCGGAGATGACCGACGTCATGCATAAATGCATCGACGGTCGTATGCGGGATGATCACAAGGCACGACTGCCTTTTTTCGAGCGCCGCGTACAGTGTCGAGATCATGAAGAGCTGCCCGTCAACCCCGGGCTCAAGGCTATAGAGAACCCGGCTGCCATCAGGTATCCCTCCACCCAACATATCGTCGATCCCAAACATCCCGGTCGAAATCATAATGCCAGTACCACCTGTCCCTTGCTGATCGTGAACTTGTGCCAGTCCGCGTTTACCCCACGGATCCCCATCACCCGGAAGTAGTTGTCCGATCGTTCGACCTTGACTTCTATCACGATCGTCATAAGCTGCTTGATTAAAGAAACCGTCTTCTCGTCAAATGCCTCGCAGTTGAGAATGTAGACCCCAAAGCCCTCGACCTTCTTGAGTTTTGCCGTCATCACGTGGAGGAACTGGTACAGCACCTCAAGCTTGCGGTACATAAGAAGGGTCGAGACCGAGTTGATGCAGAACCGGATCGGGGGCGGGAAAAGCCCGGTCTCTTTCCCGGAGAATGTCCCGTCAAAAATCATCTCGACCATGTGGGAGAATTTGATGCCGATCCCGGTCAGGTCGGTGGGGTTCGTGACAAACATGAACCGCTCGGTGTCGGAGACTGCCGGCGTCGAACTTTTGGTGATCGCGTCGATCACGCCGACGAATTGCTTGTCGGCCCCGGCGGACTTGAACTGGTCGATCACCTCCGAGGCACGCTCGTTTGTGGATAACATGATAGCATACTCCCCGGGCAGAGGGCGTATCAGGCTGTACGCGAGTGCTTCTGCATAGCTGAGAGACGGTGCCAGAATCAGGAGGTTCGTCCCCGCATCAAAACCCCCGGTCGCCTGATCGATCTGGGGGATACCAGTCTTATAGGAGTACATCTGTTGTCTGATCATTTCACAAGAAGGTTTATAAGTGCTTTTGCCGGACGCCGGCCCCGCAGCTGAAGAGCGGAACGCACATCCCGGGTAAACCGGAATGGCAGAGTAAATCCTCATAACCTTGGCTGCCCTACGATTAGGTCAGATGTTCTACTGGCTCTACGAGCGGATGCTTCTCTCGCAGATACAGGACCTCCCCCGGCATATCTGTTTCATGATCAGCAGTGCTGACCTGGCCGCTGAACCGGGAAAGTGTCTCGAGGTGACCGGATGGTGCACCGGGTTAAATACAATCCTTGCACACCGGCCCACGCAGGCAGCTGCACAGACACCATCCGCCATCCAAGGCCTGACGTTCCACATCACTCAGCTCTCCCCGGACGAGCTCGCCCATGCCCTCCCGGAAATAAAAAAGATCTCATCGGTTGCCCGGCTCGTGCTGCACCACGGCACCACGAGGGAGATCTCGGGTACCGGTCTCGAGGTCGTAGTCGCCATAGGGAAAAGCGGGCGGGAGGAGATCACGGACTGCATCCGCAGGCTGGCAGAGAACGGTATCCCGCCATCGGAGATCGATGAGAAAACACTCGAATCCTGCCTGACCTTCCGGTACGACCCGGACATCGTGGTCAAGACCGGCGGCGACCACCTGACTGATTTCCTGATCTGGCAGTCGGTCTACTCGGAACTCTTCTTCTCCGATATCAACTGGAAGTATTTCCGGCGCGTGGACTTCCTGAGGGTACTGCGTGACTACCAGTCCCGGATACGCCGGTTCGGGAAGTAAAAAACTATTTTATCCGGATACTGACCCAGCTCGCGGTCCCACCCACGGTCCTCTCGGCAAAGGCGTACTTGTTCTTGAGGGCCACAGAAAACACGCGCCGTTCCGGGATAGTATCGTAATCCTGGTCCCGGCACCAGCGTTCAAACCGTTGGTAGAGTTCGTCTTTTGCGACGATAGCGTCAGGACTCTCTTCGGCCTCCCGGACGATCCGGGTGCTCACGAACCGCTGTATGGCATCCCCTTTCCTGCCCTTTGCCCGGGTCTTTGACGAAGGTTTCGCAGCTGCTGCTGCCGTAGAAGGGACGGGGATTGCCGGGCGCGATGGGGTCGGTTCCTGCGGTTTTGCCACTCCCGGGGATTTCCTCTCTTTTTTCTCCCTGAGAACTTTCGCCGGCACCGTGGGATCCTCGGCATTGATGACCGGCGGCGCTGCCGGGGCCGTACATCTGGCCGGTGCGGTATCCGTCGCGACGATCACCCGCGGGGTTCCCGGGGAGGGGCTCTTCTGGAGCGGCCGGTAGTCTATCTCCAGTCGCTTTGCAAGCGCCCGGTTGCATTCTTCGCTCAGATCCAGTTGTTTTTTCTCTGCTGCTGTCACGATATCGGACCGTAGCAGAACCGGCACCTGCTGCCAGCCGGGTCCTGCAGTCTTACCCGCACCCATACGTTCACCTATTCCCTCTGGTATGTTCCGGGAAATATCGTACACGAAACTGAACGCAGAACTGCTTGAGCGTGAGGGCCGGTTTAACGAGTTCTGGCACTCAGCCGCTGGTCGTAAATCCGTATGGCACGGAGCAGGTCGATCTTCCGGAAGAGAGGCCAGTACGGGGCACAGAAGTAGACCGCGGATTCATGTCCGTTTGCCAGCCAGGGCAGGAAGTTGGAGGTGCGGTACTGGTTCCCGGTCCGGATGATGAGATCGACCGGCGGGATCTCCTTTCCTTCATGGAGATGGGATTCAACCATCTGGAGGTCGATGGACTCCGGAGCGATCGTTCCCTCGCGGACGGCGGTAACGATCTCCCGGGCGGCAAGGACGATCTCGTTTCTCCCCCCGTATGCGAGCGCAACACTCAGGGTGAACCCGTCGTAATTCTTCGTCGCCTCCTCAGCGGCCTCGATGGCTATCCGCAGATCTTCGGGAAGAAGCGACCGGTCGCCGACCATCTGGATGCGGATCCGGTACCGGTGCACCCGTTCATCGGAGATGGTGCGGATGAATTTCTCCTTGAAAAGCCGGAAGAGCTCCCGGATTTCCTCTTCAGTACGGTTGAAATTTTCCGTAGAGAACGAATAAATGGTGATGTACCGTATGCCCAGGTCGTGGGCCCAGTCCAGCATCTCCTCGGTCTTGTCCGCCCCGGCCCGGTGCCCGTCCGCGGTCTTGATGCCCGTCTCTTTTGCAAACCGCCGGTTGCCGTCCTGGATAATGGCGATGTGCACAGGGATCTGCGGGCACTGCATCAGGAGATACCGCTCGTAGAGCGGTTCAAGAAGCCCGCGGACATTCACAGCGGCGTCACCTCGACAACCATGCCGCCATCGGGGTAGCGCTCGACCACCGATTTTTTCCCGGGGATCCTGTCCCTGTACTTCTTCGAGCAGCCACCATGCGGTCTCGACCCGGTCACCGCAGTCAGAGAACTCATCCTCGGTGAGAAATGTCCTGCACCGGGCGACGACAGCATCCCGGGTGCCGGGATGGAGATCCAGCACGCCGTAGACGATGGTCCCGTCATCGGTCACCTCATCGAAGGGCCGGGCGGTGTTCTCCGCGATGCGCTTCAGGCGCTCCCGGAGCTGCACCGAGTCCTTGAACGACGAGGCGCACCAGTGGACCTTGCCGTGATTAAGAAGTTCGTCCGCCCAGTCGCGGGCCCCGCTGACAGCGTTGTGTACCCCGTCGGCCAGTTCGTGGCCGCGCTCCCGCATCTCACCGGCGTTGGTCTCGCCCCATTCGAGCTCGTTGATATTGAGGAAATCCAGGTACGGGAGGGCAGGGATGAGCAGTTCAAGGCCGGGAAGGGCCGGGACCTCGATGCCAATGTCAAAGCCCATCTCCTTGGCATTTTTTGCAGAGGCAATATAGTCCGTATCAGTGATATGATCCCAGCACTCGCGGGGAGGGTGAAGCCGGATCTCGTCTACAAGGCCGGCGAGCTGTTCCAGCTCGGGTTTTGTCGGGGCCTGCGCCGTGTAGAGGTGGATATGGTGCTCTTTCCCGAAATGATCCTTGAGGGCTTTACTGTATTCATTCACCCGGTCGATACAGAGAAGCGGTTCGCCACCGGTGATGCCGGTCCCGAGTGCGCTCATGCGTTCAGCGAGAGAAACTGCCTCTTCCGGGGCCTCGATCCGGCGCTCGTTTGCAAAGACCACGTCCTTTCCTTTCCGCTCGCTCGAAAGCGGGCAGTACCAGCAGGAGCGGCGGCAGCGTCCCGTAACAAAGAGCACCATCTTTGCGCCCTGGTAACAGAGAGTACAGCCTTTCGCGAGGGTCATGTTCATTCCTGCCGGGATCCGGAAGACCGGTGCGGTCGTGCGGAGAGATTGCGTAGTACGTTTGTGTCGGGGATTCAAAACCCTTCTTGAAGGGGATTGGTTCATGCATTTTGATGCCGGCGCGTAACCTCCAGAGCGGTAATGGGGATGGGGGTGATCCCCTTTTACCTACCCTTATGTCCGGGCAACAAAGGTGTGCCCCTCTCACAGCAGCTCGCTCAGCCGGTGTCCGCCGCTCTCCTCGCACCGCACTTTATACGTGCACCGGTTGCAGGGGGCGTTGAGCGGGTGTGAGGGCGCCTCGCCCCGGTGAATAGCCCGGAGCCTGTGGAGCGTCGCGAGGAGCTGGCGCCGGTCCCGGGGCTGGACCGCGTGGTACCGGGATATGCCATCGGGGATATACTCCACGTGGCCTCCTTCCACCTCCTTTCCGGTCATCTCTTCGAGGCAGAACGCGATGCCCGCGATCCGGAGCCGGTCTGCCGCGTAGGTGCCAAAAGGCATCGCACCGGCCGCCCTCACGATAGAGAACGTCCCGTCCTCCGCCACCCGGTCGATCATGCCCGCGATCCCGTGTTTTTTCGAGACCACCGTTACGTCGGTCTGGGCCGCCGGTGTCCACCCGGGTTTGTTGCAGGAAGCAATGCACGTGTCCAGGAATTCCCTGAGTGCCGGGTCGGTTTTCGGGCGGACAGCGAGAACCTCGTCCCAGATGGCATCGGCTTCAAGGGGATGGCCAAGATGGTACGAGAGCTGCTTGCAGATTGCGTACCGGTCCGATTCGGTGACCGGTTCGTTTTTCTCGTAGTAAAACCGGACCGGGCAGGCATGCACCCGCACCAGGTCAGAGATCGTGACATGCCTCTCCTGATCCGCCAGAATAATTCCTCTAAAGAATCGAGGAAAAACAGCCACATATACTTATGGGAAACAACGGGTTCGTGCACAAGGCGGGTGACCAACTATTCATACCAGAAACGGCTAACGGATCAGTATGACCGGACAGGAAATATCCGTCAATATCCCCCCAACGCTGGATCCCGTATACAGCAACATGATCCAGATTGCATACAAGGATGACGAATTCACGTTTGTCTTCCTCCACCAGCTCCCGCAGGTCAACCAGGCGCGGGCAAAGGCGATCGTCTCCATCACGCCGGCGCATGCAAAGAACCTGCTCGCCGTGCTCCAGAAGACCGTTGCCGACTACGAAGGGAAGTTCGGGACGATCTCGCCGGCAAAAGAGCCCCATGCCCCCGACAGCGTAACGACACTCCGCGGGTATTCTTAGATTCTGACATTATCCGGCCAAGCACAGATTTTATTAGCGCACAGGTCGATATTGTGAGGCAGTGCGCCGCCGTGGCTTAGCGGCATAGCGGCTGATTCGTAATCAGCAGGTCGAGGGTTCAAGTCCCTCCGGCGGCTTCTATCGCGCAGGTTGAATTCCCTGCAAAATTCGTTTCTCAGGCAGGTTCTCAGGATAAGTTTTTCCCTAACTTCGGTAACCGAAGTGCCGGGACAATGATACGCACTCAACAGGCACCTAACCGGCACGCACGGCCGTTTCATAACGCGAAGAGTGTATATGCCGAGCATTCGATCGATAATGCCCTCCAGGCCGGCCAGCTCACCGCCGATGATGCCCGGTTGATCCGGGACTTTATTGCGGAGATCAAGGTTACCGGTGGCATCGGGGTCTCGCGGGCCAACAAACTCACCTATATCCTGGTGTCGTGGCGGCAGTACATCGGGCCGTTCCGAACAGACACCGTGGCCGACCTCTATCGGGGGATCGAGGCTCTGCGGGAGGCGCGGCACGGCGATATGGGGATACCCTATAAACAGAACACCCTGAAAGACCACCTGACCCTGCTCAAGCGGTTCTTCCGCTGGCTTAGGGCGAACGGATATTCGTCCGTGCCGGCCGACAAGATTGAGGGGATTAGGGCTCCCAAAGCGGACCGGATGACCAAGACCGCCGGCCAGATGCTGACAGAAGACGAGGTCCGGGCCATGATCGACGCGTGCCAGACGTCCCGGGACAGGGCGATTATTTCGACGTTATATGAAGGAGGTTTCAGGGTCCAGGAGTTAGGCCAGCTGACTTGGGCGCAGGTAAAATTCGACGATTACGGCACAGTCATCAACGTCGACGAGAAGACCGGGGCCCCGCGGTACATCCGGCTCGTGTCGGCAACCCAGTACCTCATACAGTGGAAGAACGATTTTCCATTCCAGGTCACGCCTGACGCCTTGGTCTTCGTATCCAACCGGCGGCTGCCGGTCCAGTATGCTGCCATCGCCGTGCAACTCAAGAAGATAGCTCGCCGGGCGGGTATCCGGAAAAAAGTCACGCCGCACCTGTTCCGGCACAGCCGCGTCACCGCCATGATCCGGCAGGGATACAGCGAGTCGATCGTCAAGAAGACGATGTGGGGCAACCTCGATACCCTGATGTTCTCAAGCTACCTCCATCTGGTCGACAACGACACTGATAACGAGGTTCTCGAAAAACACGGTATCCGGCGATCGGAGGAGAAGCGATCAGTCGCCATGGAGATCCGGCAGTGCGCCAACTGCAACACCGTCAATCCGCCGACCTTCGAGTTCTGCTCGACCTGCGGAGAGCCGTTGACCGAAGAGGCACGGTTGAGCGTGGAGCGGCTGAGACGGGATATCGAGAAGTTGCCGGAATACAAGATGATTATGGGTCTCGCCCGCCAGAAACTTGTTGCCGGCACCTAATTTTTTCTCACTCCCTTTTACAGATTGTTCCATGATAATTTTCGACTTCGGCCCGATACCTTTGATCACTCCTGATACCGAATTAAGGGGTGAGCTGTCACCTAACGACTTACTTATTCTATTATAGAGGTCGCCCATTTCCTTTGCCGCCATCATAAGAGACTCCTGATCTATATTGTCCGAGCTCATATGCTCGGCAATTTTATTGAAATTTTTCACGAGATCTTCGAAGAACAGGGGGACCTGACCATCGTTATCCCTTATGACATCGGCGCACTGTGCAAGATTCTGCGTGATCGCAAACGACAGGATGTAATTTATTGCCTTGAGTTTACCCTGTGCCGACTTCTGCTTCATCTCATCGAAGATCCGAAGAGTCTCTTCCGGGAGGGTCTTTGACTTCAACGCTCCGTCATACTCTAACCACATGCAGGAAATAAACTGGTCGTAGAATACACATTTTCTCGTCAGCCATTCAAGGAGGGGCTCGTTGATGCCCGGCGTCTTTTCCACGGGGATGGAAGGCCCCAGGATCTCGCCAAGGGTTGCGGTGTGATGAGCATGCGTAGTATTCCGGAGATACCATTCAAACATCCACCGGGATGTTTTCAGCATCTTTTTCAGGTCTTCAAGAAATTCGCCATCACCCCGGTACTCCGGCAGGTATATCCCATTGATGAGATCCGTTAACCAGGGGGACTCCTGAAAATCCGGGCGGATCGATTCATAGTGTTTATCATCGTAAATATGGCAGATTGTTTCAAGATCCCGTCGGATCCGATACCCCGGTCGTGGCCCGTCACTGTACTCAATGTAATTCCACTTCGAAACGAGTTTGTTAATTTGGCGATGAACGTGTGCACATTTGTCCTTACCCTCTTTTGCATAACCACAATCGTCGGCAATTTCAGTTTCGGAACGTACTTCATTCTTCAGAAGGGTGGTGATGATCTCAATATAAACTTCAAAATAATCCTTTTGGGGCGTTTCGGTCGGCGCGCGTGCCCTTTCAGACCCAATTTGCTTTGCATTGGTGTTACAAGAGGGGGCATTAGTTCCATCCTTTGTCATACGAACATCTCCAGATCCAATCTGCTCAGTCAAATGATACGTAGCCAACAGATTTTATTTAAACCTGTTTAGTACACAATACAGGTTTTCACTGTTCTGTTTAGATAAAACCGCTATAACGAACGCATTGGTCAAATAGCGACCAGAACAGCCTTTAAATTATACACAACGATTGTCTTCCGGTGTATTGTATTGGGTAAGTGCATTCCGCGAAGGAAAGTAAGCCGGGAACAAATGGCACACCTTCCCGAAATACACCGCATGATCGCGGAGCAATACATCCGCGACGGCCGGTGGGACCTTATCGAAACCACACCCCCTTCTGCCGCCGGCAGAAAGTCATCGAAGCGAGCTGGGGGCAAGTAGATATGTCAACAGCGCTACGTGGATTCGCATTTTTGTCCAGGGAGACACTTGCGGCACTTAAACAACGATTCGGTAGTTCGGAATTTTATTTCCGGCAGGCTCTTGAGGAATGCCATATCGATCCGAAAGCGTTTGCGAAACTGCGCGCCGACGGTGTCCTCGTGAAGCTTGACAAGCATTGGCCTGTACGCTGGAGAATTTCTGATCAGTATCTAATGACGACACCCGAATCCACACTCCCCCCAGCTCCATAAGAGGTAAGCATCAT
Organism: uncultured Methanoregulaceae archaeon; assembly: GCA_963717525.1. Classification (GTDB taxonomy): domain Archaea; phylum Halobacteriota; class Methanomicrobia; order Methanomicrobiales; family Methanospirillaceae; genus Methanoregula. Next base: position 54,576 of record OY970343.1, on the reverse strand, counting down.
GGATGAAAACCAAGACAACAAGGAAATTTCACTTCGGTGTAAACCGTTGGACCCGAAAGATCCAACCATGTTGAGCTGTCAGATAATCCCGAAGTCAGGTTCTCCGGAAAAGGGAGCGGATTCGGAAGCATCCCCAAATACAACCCAACCTGTTCACTCAATGCCAGAGACAGTAAAGCCGTCTTCTGATGGTTCCAGCGATGACGTACACGGGGAGTACGAAACGGTGAACGTACGCAGGGTACAAATCGACGGACAGGATTTCTTTAAAGTCCTTGACTCCACTGGTAACCCTAATCTAAGGGGTGACGAAATTCCTGTCGTCCAAAAGGAACCGTCTGACCTTAAAGATACGAAGGAACGGTTCCGTCGTCTAAAGAAATGTAATGATCCACGATGTTCCGTCGCTGACCCATCGGCAGAAAACCAGGATACCCCGATCAAAAGGGATACCACGGTGGAAAAGGGGGGAAAATCATGTACTCTGTCAGGAAGGCGTACTCCTCGCCGTGCAAGTCAAACAGACCAGACCAGTGAGGGACCGTAGAATATTCCTCTTTTACCCATTGAAAGTGGTTTGACAATGTTAGAAGAAAAAATCCGAAATCTGGTATTGCATAGTATTCGTATAGAACGGTTCAGGACCATATCCGGACGTAGAGATCCGAGTCTTTCTCGTGCAATTTTGACCATAGGAGCACTACGGACAACAGTGGTCATTACCGAAGTACTTCAGGTCTATACCTGTGTCATCAGTGAGCGCTCCAAATACGCGCTGTCCGGGTGCAGATTGTCATATATCGATTTCCATTCAGATTGCCATACAGATTGCCATACAGATTGTCCTGTCGACTGTCGTAATGATTTCTGTATAGATTGCTGGATACAGATCGGTTGTCTGATTTCCGGAGCCTGATTATGAAAGGAAAGGAGTTCCCGTCGCAAAAAAAATATCGTATGAATAATCCTTCAATTACATTCAGACTGAAAAAAGGAGATAAGGAAAAGCTGGACGCGATCATAAAGGCTTCCGACATACCTCTTTCAACGTGGATGACTCATTTTGTTCACGACATGATGGATCCCAATCGGGAAACATCTGCACTGGTAAAAAAAATACACGAGCTTGAAGAACTAAACAAAGTATTGGCAACTGAAAGACGGTTCAATGTTCCTTGTCCTGCCTGCGGAAGGCCCATGTATTTTTCCTCCAACCAATCTAACTGGAAGACGGAGATTTACCCAATATTGAAAGAAGCGTTCAGCACATCGCATCATACAACGTGCAAGCCAAAATGATCTTCATCACGAAACAACTCTCTCTTTTGGATGGGTTTCTGTGCTCGCTTTACAAAAAAAGATATATGAAAAATTGCGGTTCTGTTGCGTCTGCGGTTGATATACAAATTCCTCCGAAATGAAAAATTCGCCATCAGCCGTAATCGCAAAAGCATATCCGAACTATCATGCTATCTAGGAAGATTATATTCCCAAGTTAGAGAGGTATTATCAGTGGGATCGTTATATTGCATATCAAATAATTTTGGCGCTTGACTTATGTCAATTTCAGGAATTTCCTAGAAGTACGAATCATAATAATACAGAATTCCTACAAGAAGACCTGCAGTGTTGTTCCAGCCTATGTCATAAACAAAGCGTTGACGCCCTTTAGAATAAATATAGAGATATAGACATATAGTATAGTCAGATATATAAAAAATAGGCAAGTAATTTATCCGAGGATGACGAATATTCCGGTGATATTCCATGACCCGGCCGCACAATGATCAGGGTGTTTCTGTTATCATCGGGACCCTCCTCCTGATCCTGATCACAGTGACTGCCGCTGCCGCCCTTGCTCTCATGGTCTCGCAGATGCAGAAAGCCGAGATGACTCAGCAATCACATCTCGCGGCGGTAAAAGCCGAGAGTGTCCAGTTCTCCAGCGTGAGTTTCCAAAACGATCCTACCGTCTGGAACCAGACCCCGTATAACATTACAAATTCGGGAAACTGGAGTTCGGTTACTCTTCACCTGGTGAACCTGAATACTGACGATGTTGATATTGTCGCCATTGCCGTATCAAGCTCCGGATCAAGCAACGCCCAATATGTCAGTAATATTACCGTGATCAATGCAACACTCAATGGCCAACCGCAACAACAAACGTATAACCAATCCTCTCTGGGTACCTTCAACCTGGACATCCCCGGAACCCAGAGTCAGGAAATTCAGATCAATTTTACCAATGGCTTTCCAAATTCCCCATTGTTCATCGGCACCAATGCTCAGATCAAGATCATGATCATGACATCACTCAATAACTTCTTCGAACAAACCTATAAATCCCCTAACCCTGTTATCCAGTCCAGTATCGCTACAGAAAATCTCGGAGAATTGCAACGCGATGTGCTGGTACTGGATGGTTCGCAATCCACCTCGGATAACACCATTAATCTATGGAACTGGAGCATCGTGGATGCGTCTCCTGCAGGAGGTAACTGTGGCGGCACCCTTACAAACCCCGCAAATTATTCAACAGGGAAAGTTACCCGGTATAACCCTCCAAGTATAGGGCCGTTCTGCGTGAACCTCACGGTCACCGACAACACAGGTATGATGGCAACATCAAATTATATCAGTATTCCAGCCGATCCGCAGTTTTCCCCCGGCCAATTTGTATGCCGTTCCTGTTGTACCGGGGTGGGTGAATGTCACCATCAAAGATATTCACGGTATTGGCGTATCCAACTTATCCGTGAACTATATCGTGGAGTACAACCAGTTCGGGGATTTGACTCTGAGTAAGTATGAGGGAATGACAGATCCCAATGGAAACGACAGTGTAGAGGTCATGAGCGGTAACGGCACGATTAAGATCGTCTCAGGGCAATTATCTCCCATCGAGCTGGCGGTTGCGAATACCTCCTAATTAATTAAGATCGTACATAAGGGATTGCACCTGTTGCGTATCGGTCAAGCCACACGGGAAAAGAAGGGCAAAACTTCTTCTCTCCTTTTTGAGAGCATGAACCGTTCTTTCAGCAAGGCGAGAAAAAATTGAAAACGAGTCCCAAAAAAGGGCACTACCCTACAATTTCCGATGAACCCTCGACCTGCTTCATCACAGCCGGTTTATCCCGGTAATATGCCCGGATCTGTTCAGTCACCGCATTATACTCCCGGATCCCTGCTTTCTGCAGGCCACGCAGGAATGCTGTCCGGTCTTTGAGCTCCTGGTTGAGGAGATCTTTACTTACCCCGTGGGTGTCCCGGATCTTGTCAAAGAGGAAACTCCGGCCCTGGAACTGGAACTCATCGACATCAGGGAGCCATTTGAAAGCCGTATTCGTGATAAGATCTCCTGAATCCCGGTCGAGTTCCAGCATCTCGATGATATTTGACAAACGCCGCATGCTCCGCTCCCCTTTCTTGATATGCATGGGAAAGATCACCACATCGAGGTTGGAGAAGAGGCTTCGTGGGACATTCATAGGGTTAGACTCCACGCGGGCGAGAAGCTCGTCCATGGAACCGGCGTGGATAGTCCCAAGAGCCGCATGCCCTACGGCAATTGCCTGGAAGAGCGTAAACGCTTCGCTCCCCCGCACCTCCCCTACGATGATGAACTCGGGGCGCTGTCGCAGTGCCGCGACGAGCAGGTCGTAGAGCGAGATATCCCCGGGGGTTTTTGCCGACACACCACTCAACCCAGATACAGACTCTCCACCGCTGGTACTACCGAACCCGGCCCGGGTGATGGACTGAATCCAGTTAGGGTGCATTAGGTTAAGTTCTGCTGTGTCCTCGATGGAGACGATCTTGTACTCGGGAGGAATGAAACTGCACAACACGTTTAAAAACGTGGTCTTCCCGGTCGCCGTCCCCCCTGAGACGAGGATCGAGCGCTTGTATTCCATCAGGATCCATAGGTATGCAAGCTCCATCGCATCGACAGAGTGGTAGTCCATCATTTCGATGGGCGAGATGGGGTTTGCACGGAATTTACGGATGGTAAATGTCGATCCTTTTCTGGTTACCTCTCCGCCGAGGGTCAGGTTCCCCCGGCTCCCGTCCGGCAGCGAAACGTCACGGATGGGCTGGAGGAGCGAGATATGCCTGCCGCCGACTTGTGCCAGCTTCAGGACGAAGTTGTTGAGCTCGACCTCCCCGAATTTCACATTGGTACGGATTGAGCCATAGATACGGTGCTGGACGTACAGGAAGATATCCGAACCGTTGCAGCTGATATCCTCGATATACTTGTCCTTCATCAGGGTGTCGATGCGGCTGTAGCCGAGATACTGCCTTTTGAGGGTAAAAAACATCCTCTCTTTCTGGTGTTCCGAGAGTTTGAGCCCGAAGATGTTGACCAGTGAGTAGAACCGTTCCCGGAGGTATTCAGTCCGCCGATCACCTTCAATAATTTCGAGGTTGGTGCTCACCAGTTTCTCAAAGGCCCGCTCGATAATATCGAGAGCGACCTTCTCATCCTCGGAGAGCTGCGGCTCGACTACATCATATATCAAAGACCCCTCTTTTTTGTTGTACTCGATATGGACGTATTGGTAAGGGGGATCGATCAGGTAGGTGATATTGACATCGCGCAGCGATCCTTCAAGGGAGGGGGTGTCAAGGACACCCGGATCGAAATCGAGCGTCTGGATCTCCTTCTGTTCCGGGGACGCCAAAAGTGACCGGATTCTCTGCATGAATGAGGGAGGGGGAACCTGTTTGTCAGGTGCCTGAACCACATCGGTAACAGACAGCGCAAGGTTGGCCTGATCCGGTATGGAAGGGAGGGTTTCAGCTGCAGTTTCCGGAAGTGCCTGCACCTCTTCGGCCTGTATGCCCGTTGTCTCCTCTTCAACGGGTTCTATGAAATAGAGGGATATTTTCAGGCCCAATTTTCTCAGGGAGGCCAGCTGTTCCCTGATCCTCTCTTTGACAGGAACGGAAGGCTTTTTTTCCCGTGGTTTCTTTACCTGTGTACGGGAGACATCAGGTAGCTGTTCCGGCTTCAGTTCCGGTTCAATGAAGTACAGGAAAAACTTCTGTATCCGTGAACCGGGTCGCCGGTTTTCCGGCTGGCGGCCAATCCCTTTGTCTCCAAGGTCAGGTTCGTCGGTTCCGTGATCTTCTTTTTGCACGCCGTCAGAGGATAGCGTATCATCTGCATCAGTGTCCGGTCGGGAAGCGTCTGGCTCTCCTCCGGTGCTGAACAATGATGAAAGCCGGCCTGACAAGGGTTTGGGTGTCATGATATGGTGATGTAAGCGGTCTTGTTCAGCCACGTGATGCCCTGCGCATTTGTTGCTGAATGGCTGACATTGTATGTCCCGGCATTAACATACTGGTGCGAGGGATTCTGCTGGCTGCTGGTGTACCCGTCGCCAAAGTCCCAATACCAGAATGCTGGGGAGGGAAAGCCGGTGCTCTGGTCACTGAAAAGCACGGAGGTTCCCGGCATCCCGGTTACCGGGCTTGCTGTGAAAGAAGCGGTGGGAAGGGACCAGATCGTGATCTTTACTGGCTGCGCACTCATCATGCCGTCATACCCGTTGGATGCGCTGAGGTTGACCAGGTATACACCTGCAGTCGTATATGTGTGCACCGGGTTCTGTAAGGTCGAGGCACTCCCATCACCGAAGTTCCAGAGCCAGGAGACGGGCTGATCGGTCGAAGTGTCGGTGAACTGGACAGCGAGCGGGACAAGGCCGGTAGTCTGATTCTGGGTAAAAGATGCTGCCAGTGATGATACCGAGATCCCGGTCGTATTCCAGCAGGAGCCCAGGCTGTTTGTTGCATCAAGTCTCACGGTAAACGTACCCGATACGGTAAACGTATGCACCGGGTTCTGTAAGGTCGAGGCACTCCCATCGCCGAAGTTCCAGAGCCAAGAGACGGGCTGATCGGTCGAAGTGTCGGTGAACCTGACGGAGAGTGGTACCGGGCCGGTGGTCTGGTTTGTGGTAAAGGAGGCTACAAGGGGACAGACGGAGACATTTGTTGATGAACTTGAGGTTCCCACGCTGTTTGAAACACTCCGGGTTACCATGTAGTTCCCATACTGGTTAAAGACGAGAACGATGCTCGGGTCACTCTCGTAGGTCAGGTTTGCCGCCGGCCGCCAGCTCCACATCCATGAATACGGAGGGGTGTTTGAAGAGGAGTCGGTAAACTGGATTGCAACGTCCGGGTTTTGTTTGACATATGCCATGGTCACGTTGGCGGCAATGGCGCTCACCGGGGCACTCACCGTGGTAGTGCTGGAACCGGATATGGTACTATTGGTTGTGCCGCTGGTACAGGTTTGCCCCGTGCAGGCTATCGTAACTTCCGTGAGGGTTGTGTTCACTTGTGCGCCAACGATATTTGCGGCTGTTGCGTTCGCCGGTATCGGCGTCGATGTGATCGTGGCACTCCCTGCCGTGAGTGTCGTTTCCCCGGCAACATACATCGCCGGCAGCGTGGGTGTCGCCACAGACGGTCCCGCCTGTGCGGTACCTGACGCGGGAACGGAAGTACAGCCGCATGCCCAGACCAGCATAACGACGAAGAGACAGATAACCGTTCCCAGTTTATACATATTTTTATTTGATTTACTATAGTCTTAAATTATTCTATTATCGATTATCATTATTTATGGGTATGGTCTTTGCGAGTAAGAAATAAATTTTAAAAATAGACGAAAGATTGAAGAAAAAGCCATCCCTATAGTTAGTGATGATGGAACGATCCAGTGGGTTTTTCCTGCTCCTTTTTCTGGTCGGGTGCACACTGTTAGCCGCCGGGTGTACCACTCCCCGGATGAGTGATACCCATAATACAACAGTAGTCATCCAGGACTATAATTCCTGGGCAGATCAGCAGGGTACCTATTACAGCCAGGTCAGTTCCGCTCTCACCCAAATCGGAAATACCGTTGATGCTTATAACCGCGACACTGCCGCCCCCTCTTCCGATCCAGTTGCACTGCGGCGAGATGTGGCAGCTGACCAGCAGGCAATCGGCCAATGGGGTGCTGCTAGTGCCGTACTGGGATCTGCAACCGATACGTTTTCATCCGCCACCTCATCCCTTACGTTCGGGAATGATCCGGACTCCCTCCAGCTCACCGGCCTGCTGGCACAGGAGATGAAAATCTATTCCATCGATATGAGCAACGCACAACAGCACTTCGTTGATTATAACCGGGATCTCACCGGATATCTGTCCGTAGATGATCCGGATTTCCGGGATGACTCGCTGCGCACTGCCGCCATGGATGCGAAGGCCTTGGGATTATCCTCTCTTGAAGATGGGGATGACGCGCTCTCAAATATTACGGCAATGGCGCATCTCCTGCAGCAGCGCCAGTGATTTTTATTACATTTTTTTAAATTCCGGTTTCATGGAAGGTTTTCCTGTACGGTATCACGTGCATCGCACAGTTCCGGTTCAAACGTTTGTTTCTGATAAATTCATCCAAAAGCGTATGCAGGGATCGGATGTATATTCGATCGAAAAATGTGGCTGCGTTCACACCACTCTTTGCGAAAGCCCGACATTGCTGACAGAACTTTCCTAGCATAGTCTTAGGCGGATCCATCTCACTGGAGAATCCAGTCCTGAACCGTCTGGTTATCGGCCCCTTCGATATAGGTTGTGTTTTTGCCTGAAATCAGGGAGAGTGTTCCCTGTTTGTTTATACCTAGGTCGTAGATACGGATCCAGGCATTGTCCAAATCGGAAAGGTACTGCTGCCCATTGATGGCCTCATATGTCTGGGCCGAATTGGGCGAGAAATAATAGGTCAGGCCGGTCTGGAACTGCATCATGTACGGGATATAGATGCTGTCGATCCTCCCACCGGCAAGGAGATTACCGTTCATGTAGACTGCCATGTCCGGGAAGGCAAATTTGAGGATCCGGTTGCTGTCGATGGTGATATCGCCTTGCTGGTCGCTCCCGGCTACGATCCGTACAACCGCACCTTTCGGCAGATCATAGTAGGTCCCGTTGATGGTGATGGCCGCCGGTGTGTTGCTCACGATAAACTGGACGCTTGAATCCTGTTCGATATAGCCGGGTTTTCCGGTCTTGACAAGGATATCATCGGTCGAAATATTGTAGGGTGAAGTAACGACGACATACCCTGGCCTGATTATGTCGCTGCTGCCGTAGACGTTGTTGACCGTCAACCAGACGTCATAGGTGCCAGGATCTGTGAAGGTTTCTGTAGGATTCTGGTTTGTAGAGGTGTCATAAATAGTGCTGCCGGTGTTATAGAAGGTCATATTCCACGAGGTTTCCTGGAAGGTCCAGTTCCACGATGTCGGGAACCCGGTGGATTGATCGGTAAACCTGACGGTGAGGGGCTCCGGGCCGGTGAGCGGACTAGCAGTAAAGTTAGCGACGACCCGGGGAGGCGTGACAATTACCGCGTTCTGGAGTGCGGTGCTATCGGTCTGGTCCTCGTTTTTCACGGTCAGAGAGACATCGTAGGATCCCGGGGAGCCATAAAGGTGTGTAGGATTCTGTTCCTGGGAACTGGTGCCATCCCCGAAATCCCATAACCATGAATCCGGTGAGCCGGCCGAGCGATCCAGAAACGAGACATTGAGGGGGGCGCTGCCTTCTAAGGAAGAAGCAGTGACGAAACTGGCGATCAATGCGGGCGATATGGAGTAACGGGACGCACTCCCCTCATAGTATCCGGGGACTGCAACAACTGTCAGATCCTTTCCGGGATTTTGCGAATCCTCAGAAACGACGATGTAGGAATTCTGTGGCCCGGCAAGGACTTCGTTGCCGTTTACCAAGATCTCCCGGACCTCCCCGTAGGTGGGCTCGATAGCAAAAGTGAGGTTTGCATGATAACTCTGTACTGACGGGATGAAGCAGTCGGAAAAAATGCCCCGGGCAGCCTGTGTGCCGTTCATAAAGAGGGTAGCATCGGCAAGACTACAGCCCAGAATGTTGCTGCCGCGCAGGGAGAGGGTCCCGGTGGTGTCCGCATTGGCACGGATCTTCACCAGCGATCCTGCCGGCAACTGCACCCGGGCACCGTTCACGGTCACAGAAGAGTTGCTGGCTGTCGATACAAAGGATAAAAACGAACCTTTTTTTATGCTTCCGGTGCGGATGGTATCGACCAGCATCTGAGATTCAGCGGCCTGCCGGGTATCCAGCACATCATATGCGGTTATTGTTTTTTGGGTGCCATCTCCCCGGCTTACGGTCAGGGTGGCATTATATATGTCCGGGCCCGCGTACTCATGAACCGGATTCTGGAGATCCGAAGTTACGTTGTCGCCAAAATCCCAGTGCCATGTCCCCGGAGTACCCGGCTCATATCGAAGAACTGCACGGAGAGCGGATCGGACTGGTACCCGGGAGAAGCCAGAAAGTCAGCGATAAGGGGTTTTGCAAGGTCTGCGCTGAGAGGCGTAGCTGCATCTCCCAGGGACTGAAGCGGATCTGTGGTAACCTTGGGTTCGAACAGGTGCGCAAGACTCCCGATACTCGGCAGGAGATGGAAATACGTACCGAGTGCGAAGAGGATGATAATCGCTCCGATAACAAGAGGGATACGGGCCTGTTTTTTGATACGGGGTAAGCGGATCCTTTTCCTGTCGAAGGGAATTTTTATTTTCATTGGTGGATCCTCAAAAACAGACCATCCCGCATGGAATCGGAACCATCCCTTGCGTGAAATACTGTTCCCAATGTGCCATACGTTAACCCCCATGATCTCATATGCAGTTTTTGAAAATCCGGTATTTGTCAAATGATTACGCTTCTGGTTAAAATATATCTTTTGAATTGAGAATATAGAGTTCTATGTTTCTACATCGGGTGGTTCGTCCAAGAGGCTGCATCATATCCACAATTTCGATGCCACCAGCTCATTTCAGCGGACCAGTGAACTTTTTATAAGAAAGCCCGGCATTCTCATTTTCCCAGCCTCCATTGCGTCGCGCTGAAACTGTTGAAGGAGACCTGGACATACGTGTCCCGGAGATCCGCTGCAACAGCATCGGGGACTTCGTAGATAAGGTAGCCGTCGATGGCGTTGCTGCGCCCGGGCTTGATGAAATACCCCTGGCCATTCGTATCGGGCGGTGTCGGGGGGGCGTTTGCGCTGTTGGTATAGTTAGAGATCACGGTCTGGTTCTGCCCGAAGACATTGTAGCCGGTCAGGAAGGCATAATCCCGCTTCTGCTGCCCGATCTCCCGGATCCACTGGTAGGGCAGGGCGTTGAAATTTGCGGTATAATAAGTAATTTCGTCCGGGTCAAGGACTGACTGATCGAAATACGGCTCATTGGAATAGGTTTGGCCGTTATAGGTGACGACAAAACTGGTTGCCGGCGGCACGATGGCACTCATATTTCCGGTGTCTTCGATGCGGATGAAAACAACAAGGAACGTGTCGCCGCTCGAAACCGGTGTTACCTGAACGAACCGGTTCCAGTCCATATCCCAGTAGAAATAGAACGGGAGGACGGTTACATTGTAGACGGTGGCAAGGCATGGGCGGCTGTTATCGCCGTACCAATAGGACTCGCCGAGATCGAGTGCGTTTTTGACCGGAACGGAGGGAGGGACTGAGGAGATGGCTTGGGCAGAGGAAGACGGAGCAGGAGAGGGCTGGAGTGCTGCCAGGGTGCTCTGGGGGGTTACTTCGGCCGGTGTTTCTTCTGAAGCCAGAAACGCTGCCAGTTGTGCGCCCCGGTTGGATGAGGCTGTGGAGTTGGCGGCTGCAGATCCTGATCCGTGGAGGAAGCCTAACAGGCTGTTGTCCTGTATCAATGACATGATTGCAGATATCCCACCGTTTCCTGACGGTGTGAAGTAACTGAATATTCCATTTTCTGCGGGTGCTTCTGAACCCGGGGACTGGAGTGATGGAACGGGTGAAAAGATATGGGCGGAAAAGATGAATGCCCCGATAAGAACCATGCAGAATCCCACCGCGATCCCGGCGAATTCGGCACGCCGGTTCCCCATTCGGCCCTTCTGGTGCCGAAGCAGGAAGAGCGTACTGTTCCGCACCAGAAAAAGGGCACTTACCGTCCCGATCAAACACAGGATGAGGGCCATGATGGGAACGGTCAGCAGGCCGGCCCATTCGATCCAACTGGTGAGAGGGGGGGCAGCATGATGGTGAGAACCAGCAGGATTACTGCGACCAGTGCGAATGGGGCAAACGTAAGAAGGAAGGAGCGGACTGGGCCTATTATCATCCAGGGACTGAACGACTGTGTCTTCCGAAGAGATCCAGCACGATCCGCAGTGCCACGAACCTTAGCTGCATCTACAGGTGTTTTCTTTTGCAGGTTGTCATGTACCACCATGCGAACTTTTTCGCGGATTGCGTTAATGAGCCGTACAATGCCGGTCCCAACCGAGCGGATCGTTATTCTTGTTGGCCTGGGGGCTGGTTTTGGGGGTTCGGCAGCAGGTGGGGCGGGCTCGGGAGTTTCTGTCTCCCCCGAAGATGGTTCATCAATTAACGGATCTGTGTCTATCCACGAAAGGTCTACCGGGCGAATTTGAGGAGGCATTGAGGCACTAACAGGATCTTCTTTTTTCGTGTTTTTTTCATCCGGGGGTGCAGGATCTATTACATCGGAATATGAAGGTAATGCTTTGGGTTGTTTCCCGAGGAACCGGTCTGAAATAGATCCGCAAAACGAAGACAGAAGGTCACCTTGATGCCCATGTGTCTTTGCTGTGGCATAGAAAAGGATGGCCTTTGCCGAGAGATTGATGAACAATACGATGACGATGAGGATAAAGCCGGCAGCAAAAATGGAGGATACGGGAAAGACATTGGAATTTTCATAGGATGTGTACAGGAATACCGGTAGTGATCCGACGAGATCATTGAGCGGATATATCTTAATCCCGAGTAAAAAGTTCGGGTTGACTGCGATCCTGAATTGCGGCATGTACTGGGAATATCCCGCGGTCAGGAGAACGACGGCCGATTCTTCCGCAGCCCTGCCGAATCCAAGGATGGCCCCGACGATGATACCCGAAAGGGCATAAGGAATGACGATATTCCGGACTGTTAGCCATTTGGTTGCGCCGAGTGCATAGCTGCCCTCTTCCAGTTCGCAGGGCACGCGCGAAAGTGCCTCCTCTGTTGAGCGTTCGATCACCGGGATGATCAGGACGCCAAGTGCAATGGCTCCTGCGATGAGGGATTCTCCCCCGGTAATGGGCTTGAGATAGATAACAAGGACGGCGACGCCGAAAATCCCCAGTACGATCGAAGGGGTGCCTGAGAGAACCTCGATCATCAGCCGCAGGAACCGGGTTAACTGGTTGTCGGAAGCATATTTCCTGAGATAGATTGCAGTCCCCACTCCCAAGGGGATTGCAAGGATAGTGGATATGACCGCGAGAAGAATAGTGCCGGCAATGGCGTTCCCGACCCCGGTCCCGAGCCCCAACCCGGTATTGATCTCAGAGAACAGGATGAAATGCGGGTTCAGGGATGCCACTCCTTTCAGGAAGATAACCACGAGGATATAGAGAAGCATGGCTGCGGCAAAGAGCGCGGCAGCTCCGCAGATTGCCATCATGATTGTCCCTTTGAGATTCCGGAGGTTCACGTGGCGCCTTCCATTCGTTTTTTCAGCCGGTCACTGATGATATGGATCGCGATCACAAACCCTATCTCCATGACCATAAGGACAGCACCGATGGCAAAGAGCGCGCTCCGGCCTTCGGGCTCTACGATATAATATCCGATATCCAGGAGAATTTTGGCGGTCATCGGTTCACCCAGATTGAAAAACGATGCCGGGGTGGCGCCCACATTACCTACAAGCATCGCGACTGCCATGGTCTCTCCCATCGCACGCATGATGCCCAGGATCAGGCCGGTGATGATCCCGGAGAGGGATGCCGGAAGAACAAGGTGCCGGATGGTCTCCCACTGCGTCGATCCAAGCGCAGCCGACCCTTCACGCAGCTCCACGGGCACCCCGCGCATCGCCTCCCGCGAGAGGGCGACGATGGTCGGCAGGATCATGATGGCAAGGACAGTGGCTGCCAGCGGGAAGCCTATCCCGTTGTTATTGTCATACCTGAAGAGGGGAATGAAACCAAGTGTATTTCCTATGAACGGGTTGATGAAATCATTGAAATAACTCCGCAGGACAAAAAAGCCGAAGATACCGTATACGACAGACGGTATTCCCACCAGCAGTTCGATGAGCGTACTGAGCACTTGGTCGAGCCACGGCGGGGCCCATTCCGAGAGAAAGAGTGCGGTTGCAAGGCCCAGCGGGACAGCGAGTACAATAGTGGCGACGGTTACCATCAGAGTTGCGACGATAAACGACCAGATACCAAACTGGTGAGATGTATAGTCCCACGTCGATCCGAAGATAAAACCGAGCCCCTCGCGCTCGAGAACCGGCGAGGCAGCGTAAATAATGTACCCGATGATTACGATGACACTTAACGCGGTCACCACGGCACAGGAAAGAAAGAGTACTTCGTGGAGATCGGTCTTTTCGTTCATTGTAAAAAAGAAAAAAATGTGGTTTGAGTTGTTAGCTTAGCTGGTCGGTGCAAAGTCGTAGAGCGAGTACATGCCGGCGTTGTTGAACGCGGTTGCCTCACCCGGGGACTGGGCGAAGGTGATCAGGTTGGTAACAACTGAGCTGGCTGCGCTGGTACCTGGGGCTGTGATAATACCGTTGACCGACTGGGTGGGTACAGTTCCCGCGGTGATCCAGTAGAGACCGCCGGTGAGCTTCTGGGGGTAGTTGGTTCCCTGAGAGTTGCCCTTGACCCAGTCCTTGAGTGCTGCCTTGATGTTGGCGTGGGTCGGAACATATGCTGCTGTCTGAGTTCCATCTACAACGCCCATAACCGAGATACCCGATGCGGTGACGTTGCTGGTCACTGAGCCGGTGAATGCATAGCCTGCGTCAACGAAGCCGATGACCGGGGCAGTCGAGGTTCCTGCCTGGACTGCTGCGAGCATTGCTGCGTTTCCGTTCTGGGTCGGAAGGTTGTTGTAACCGGTGGATGTGTTACCCTTTGCGCTGCCGCCAATCCAGCCGAATGCGGTTGACATCGTGCCGGAACCTGCTTCGCGCTGTTCCATTGTCGTGCCGATGTGGGTGAGGTTAGTAGTTACAGCAGTGGTCTTGCCGCCGTTGCCGCTTGCATCGAGGTATGCAGCGTTCAGGTCTGCAGTGCTAACAACATTACTCGGGTCTGCTATCATGCTTGCATCCTGAATGAAGACGACGCCACGGCCACCGATCATGGTGTAGTAGAGGTTCTGGTAGGCAGGGTTGTTCGGGTTTGCCGTCTGAGCGCCTGTAATCGTGCTTGCCGAGGATGCTGCACCGATGTCAGAGATTCCCTCTGCTACTGATGCCACACCGGCGCCCGAGCCGCCACCCTGGACGTTCAGCTGGTAGCCGGGGTTGGCCTTCTGGTAGTCGGTCTGGAGGTTAAGCTCAGCCGGGAGGAGCGTGGTCGAGCCGGCGATGAGAATCTCAGTTGATGATGCAGATGCGGCCTGAGAAGCGGATGCCTGTTTCGATACTTGGGTTGAGAAGGTACCCATAATGGTACCTACGGCAACTGCACCGATGACGGCGACGACGATAAGGACGAGCGTCGCAACAATCGGTGAGACTGCCATCTCATTGTTCATGCGTTTCATGTTTGCGTACATTGCTGTTTTCACCTTTGGTGTTCGTGGATGGGATTTTTGAAAAATTTGTAGAGACTAATGGATTTGCCACGGAGTTCTTGCGGTGAAGTTCATTCATCCCCCACAGATGTCAATTCACCAATCAGAGTATCGACCCAGGACTATATATTTTTAGCGTTTTTGATATAGATATAAGGCTTTTCAATATAGTGATCGCAATAGGGTATAGGGACGCACTGGTCTCCGTCGATCTTTGTCCCGGCTTGGTAGGGAACTGCTGCGTTCCAGACCGGAGAAGGTTTTTATCAGTAGTGTGGTGGTCATTGTGGTTTGCCGGTTCCGGGAAGGAGGGGGCTGCGTTTGTCTTCCAGTCTGGATGTATGGAACAGTTCAGGCTGCCAGGTTCAGTCCTTATTCCGCTCCCGTTTGAACTCAAGGAGGAAATTGAGATGGGCTTGTTTCTTTCGCAGCTGCCATGCAGATTTCCGGAGCTGCAGCCAGGTTGCGAGGTATCCCCGGACCCCGCATTTTCTGGCAGAGGTGTTGTCCCACGCGGATTGTGCACGAAGAAGCTCAGCTTTGAAAACGGACACCTCTTTTCCTGCCTCCCGGAGGGCTTTTTCATAGGCCGCGTCAGTCATGCGATTCGGCAGATGTGTCATGTTCGCTCCCTCACAGGGATTCTTCGTGTGTGCATTTCATCCGTCTTCATGTTACCCCAGTCTCACTGATATCCCCGGTTCAGACATGTTCACGAGCTTTTTTTGGAAAAACCGGGAGAACTGAACTTTTTGCAATGGAATTATGAAAAGGATTATCTCTTTTTCGGAACAGTATCGGGATTGTCCCGGGTATTCTCTTCGAGCCAGCGGTAGATGTTGTCTTTACCCCGGTATATGTCTTCGACCCGGCTGCCTTGGCACGTCACGTCATTTCCCCAGCAATCCGCATGGATGTAAGTATAGCGGATATACTTGAACCCGCTCCTGGGTTGTACCCGGATAACAGGTACAGCGGGGAGCTTACCTTTGGTCATGGCAGATGCTTCGATCGTGTATTCAGCACCGGTGCCTGAAATAACCCGTGCAGGGCCCTTTTCCTTCAGGACTTGATATGCCCTGTCAAAGGAGAACGACATTATTTCCGAAGTTCGCAACTTTTCCATAGGTGGTACATCCAAGACTCAGGTATATATTGGTTTCATTGTTATATTGAATTATCTCAAAAACTCTATTGGCAATCACCTCATCAGCTATATTCCCTATTATGAAATATTCCATGGAGTTATCGCGGACAGTGATAATTTTTAATCATACTCATCCGGGCTGGATTGTCCGGCCCGGTGACTGGTATTACGATACCTCCAGACGCGTGAGGCCCAAGGCCCACCACTCAGATAGAGCTGATGCTTTCGGGTCCCTCCTTTAAGTCATGGGGATGATCCCCCATGCAGGCCGGCAGGGGGGGGAGGGGGGTGACCCCCTGTTGATCCGGCATATGAGGGGGAGGGTACCCCCCACTTGAAAAAAAGAAGAGGAGGGGGGTGGGAGACACCCCCCTCCCCCCCTTTCCCTGAGGTTCTGGTGTGCCGGCCTTAATGTGCGTCATTTATTCATTGGCTCTCTTGCCTGGTCCCGCATCAGGACAATGCTTTCGTTGGTTGCGGGGATGTCTCGGTATCCGGCAGGTTTAGCTCCAGCATCACCGGGCAGTGATCTGATCCCATTATTGCCGGCAGGATTGCCGCATCGGACACGTACGGCTGCAGCGCGTTGCTGACGAAACAGTAATCGATGCGCCAGCCGAAGTTCCGTTCACGGGAGTTGTTCTGGAACGGCCACCGGGTGTAGTGGCCGGCGTCCTCGTGAAAGATCCGGAACGTATCGGTAAATCCCAGACCGACCAACTGGTCGATCTTGCCACGCTCTTCCGGGGAGATACCAACCTGCCGGACCGGCTTTTTGGGTGGGTTGTAGAGATCCCGGTCAGTATGCGCCACGTTGAAATCTCCACAGATGATCACCGCCCGGCCCTCTTCGCAGAGCGACCTTACGTACAGGAGAAACGCATCGTAAAATTTCAGCTTGTTGTCGAGGTTTCCCATCGGCTTGATCCCAAGCGGGAAAGAGATATTGAGCAGCACAAACCTGCCATAATCGGCAACAAGAACCCGCCCCTTATTGTCAAAAACCGGGTTGCCAAAACCGTAGTGTACCGAAAGCGGCTGGTGCCTGGTAAAGAGCCCGACCCCGGTGGTGCTCCCTGCCGGCACCGCAGAAAAATAGGTATGGTACCCATACAGGTTCCGCACCTTCTCCGGGAGCTTCTCCTCCGGGGCTTTGGTCTCCTGCACGCAGACGATCTCCGGGTTGTGCCTGAAGACAGGCAGGAAATGTTTCCGGTCATAACACCCCCTGAGACCATTGACGTTCCAGGAAAGGATGGTCAGCATGTTGCACCCCAGTTTTTTCCCGGTACCGGAAACATGGGGGTGATCACAAAACGGTAACGGTCCATCCCCGGTAGTATCCGGATATGCCAGACGTTATCCATGAGTACTCCTTTCCCCGGAGTGCCCCGGGCGAAGCAAGACGGCACCTGCATATCCAGCCTCCTTATTGTTTTCCTTCACCTTTCAGTTCCCTGAGAATCTGCTTCATCTCTGCGGCATCTCTCGTGTACATCCGCTGGAGGATCTGCACCTGACGATCCTGCCAAAGGCTGAACCCGAAGATGAGGACAAAGAACCCGATGGCGATTGAAAGTGCCCCCCACTTTGCCGTATACGGCCATGGGAGGAGATTGAACCCGTGATAGATAAAAAGCGGTCCTGCGATCATCATCACTGCCGCTGAGATCACGTATACAAGGTTCTGGGTCCTGAACTCTTCATCGCTTATCGGCCGGTCGTCAATAAGCATTCTTCTGGGATCGGGTAATTTCATACGCATATCACCTGTTCTTTCAGGTCTGGGGTGTTGTGGTGTCTGGCATTTCTCTTCATTTTCATCTGTTGCATCTCCTTTAGGGTCCATAACTCAGGTAAAATCACTGCTCAGCACTTTCAGCTCGGGATACACGTGCTGCATGTCCTGCACCGCACTCTGTGCATCTTTGAGGCTCGCTGAAAATCCCGCTGAATCATGGTTATGATCGGCGAGAACCGCCCTCATACAGGCTGTGTCCGCGTCATCCGAGCTCTGGATGATCTCATCGACCTGTTCCAGCACCATGGCGATGGTAAACCCCGAGTCTGTCGCCGGCGACGCACTGCCCTTTGCTAAAGCGAACTCTCCCCGTCCCCGGGTCATCTCGCTCTCACCGTTCGCAAACTCATCGCATACCGCCATTTTCTCCTTCGCAGTCTGCATCGATGGCACTGAGGCAAGATCAAAGAGGGCGGAAGTACATTGGTTGTAACCCGCTACAAAGTCAGCAACCCCGGCCTGCCAGGATGAGGCGTAGGCCTGGTTGTCAGCATCTGACGGGACCAGATTTTTCGAATAGCCCTGCACGCTGGTCTGCATATACTCGTTCCCGGGCTTTGAAACCTCCTTATAAAACACCTGCGAACCGAACGCAAAGATCGACTGCGCATCGATTTCGGTGCTGTTCTGATCTCCTGACGGAGTGGACAGCGGGTTTAAAGCAGGGGAAACATACAGCGTAGTTGCAAGGAGAGCCCCGATAAGGATGCCGTATTTCAGGATTATCAGGTTCACAGCCGCACGACCTGGGGGGGAGAGGAAAGATACGGTCTGTTCGTGTACCGGTATCTATACTTAAGATACAATCTCTATATTAAAAAGATATGGAATAATGATTTTTTATTTTTATTGAGGAAAGGGAACTATCTATTTATAGGAGAAGGGGAGATATGCAGATAACGAGTTGTTGTCCGGAGTATTCATCCTGTGATGCAGTGCAAAACCCGGCCCACTAGCATTCAATCCGTTATCCAAACGGTATTTCCGGATGACATTACTATAGACAGCCAGTGGATGATCTTTTTAACATTCCTTGTCATCTTTGACGTACTCTCCACCACTCTCCTTCTCTGGAAAGGTGCGGGGGCAGGAGCGGCAACAGAAGCAAATCCTTTCATGGCCTATATCGTGCACCAGCCCTTCCTCCATCTCGGCGTTAAACTGATGTTTGCCCTTTTTACCATCCTTGTTGCAAATGTCATGGAACGCAACTACCCGGGACTAGGCACGCGGATTGTCCAGGTCGCCTGCATCCCTTACATGCTTGCGTTCACGGTGAACCTCTTCTGGCTCATGTATTCGGACAAACTGCTTATCATTGCGCACGGATGATGACTGCCTGAACCTCCCCTCCTCGAAACCAATACTATAATTTGTGTAAATACAGGGATGGTCTTTGTATCGGCATTTTATTATTTGTCTTCAGATAATGACGAATTTGCCCTGAAATGTCGAATCACTCTCTACAGAAAAACAGATGGAATATTCAGAGAACACAAAAACGGAATTTATGATGTTATAATAGCGTCTTTTGCGTGACAAACCATCATGATAACCAGATAAAGGATGCAAACGGTAATGATAGATATAATAAACGGGAGAATGAGATCGAAGTTCCCGTAAATCGACAGGCTTCCTGCTGTAAGGAGCGTGAGACAGGCAGCGGCGGGAATGATTGTATGATTGATTCTTTCCGGGTTTGTTCGTGTTCTGCTCACGGGTTATTTCACTTCCTTCTCAGTATGAGTCCGTCTCCCTAACATTGCCCGCACTATCTGCCCACGAAGTATTCTGTCCTGAGCAGGATATATTCTTTTTGAATTTAAAATATAGCCATATCTGATTTATATAGAGATTACAATATGTCGGATTCTGCCCAGTTAATCGTAGTGGAGATTCATGTTGAGGAATGAACCTGCCGGAAGATGGTATATCCAAACAGGCAGATCGCAATAATAATGGAGAGAAATGAGAGGGCCACAATACTGTTGGAATACCCTGCAGTTTTGAACTGCCATGACAGACCTCCAAGTACATGTGTCAGGCTCACCAGTAACACCAGTCCTACGCCATACCGGTAATAGGCGGTGGGCCGAAGGATGTGGAGGACCGCGTACGCAGCGACATAGTAGAATACAACGATGGCCAGTAGATAGATCGCCATACTGTTATGCGCCACGGCAAACCGTACGAGAGGGCTTGCCTCCCACTGAAGGATCATTCCGGTATTTCCCGCGAGAAAAAAGGTGAGGGCATAATCGATAATTACCGCAAATGACGGGATAATGGCAACGCATGCCGGCGTATCATAGATGCGCCTGAAAAGGGCTGGGATGGTCTTCTGCATGATGGTTGCATTACAAATACTCGCCCTGTTCGGAGTGGATCTCTGTGGGGGATACACTATATTTGGTAAATTTATTATATAATCTTTCTGTAAAAAATAAATGATTTTAAGGGCACTTGGGGGGTATCATAAGGGATTAAGGGGAAATTTTTTTGTTTGCCTGGGTAAAACTTTTTTCTGCGGACCCGATTTATAGGAATTCCAACACCGGGCTGGAAAGCACTTATGAGAGGGAACAAGCAAACGATAGGTGATGGCACCCGTTCATGGCATGGATAATTTTCCGGAAAAGAGCGTGAT
This sequence comes from uncultured Methanoregulaceae archaeon, assembly GCA_963717525.1. Classification (GTDB taxonomy): domain Archaea; phylum Halobacteriota; class Methanomicrobia; order Methanomicrobiales; family Methanospirillaceae; genus Methanoregula. Next base: position 34,265 of record OY970343.1, on the reverse strand, counting down.
CCTGATTGAAGAAGGTACGGGGCTTGTCAAATCTGTATATGCCCAGTATATTGCCGCTGAAACGGCAGCTGACGGAAAGGACGTCTCCTACCTCACGCCCCGGCCCTCAGACGATATCCGCAGTGAGATGAAACTCCTGAGAATTTTACCCGCAAAGGGATTTCATATTGAAGAGATACACGGGACAACCCCGGGAGCGCTCCTCGATCTTCTCACCCTCCATGGTAACGGGGATCTGGTGATCGTTGACCAGTTTTCTCTCTATTTCCTCGATACACCGCTCTCCGATCTCCGCGAGGGGATCTCCCGCATCATAACTGCAGCAAAAAACGGCCGCGTTTTCCTCCTGCTTGTGGATCGCGGTGTTCTCCCCGAACGGCACGAGGCGCTTTTACATGCGATGGCAGACGGGGTCATTCAGGTCACCACCGTTCCCGAGGGAGACAAGCTCAAGCGTTATCTCAATATTCCCAAGATGCGGGGAACCCTACTTTCTGAAAAGATGCTGCCTTTCACGATCGGTGATGAGGGGTTCCTGATCGATACCCGTGAGCGGCATGGATAAAGTTATCCCTTTTTCATCAACAACAGAGGTACCGGGAAAATATGAAAACAACACCGCCGTCATTCAGCCAGCCGCAGCGTGAAGCGTATCACAACGCCGGATGACGAATCTCCCGGTATCCGATCTTCAGCCCATACTTTTCCCCCATATCCTTCCACCAGCATTTTGACGATATGGAGCCCAAGGCCATAACTGCTTCGGGTTTTGGTGTCCTTGGCGAACCGGTCGAAGACCCCCGGCTTCATCTCATCGGAGATCCCGGGCCCGTTGTCGGCGACCGATATTTCAAGCGTCCCTTCCCCAACGTCCCTGGCAGAGACGTTAATAGATACTCCAGATCCGCCAAACTTGAGACTATTTGAAAACAGGTTATCAAAGACGACACCGAGCATATCATTGGCACGTACCATGCGGTCGCATCCTTCAAGTGTGATATGAACGTTTTGGCGGGCAGCCATCTCTTTTTTTACGATTTCTTCGAGATTGATGGCAACAACACCGGGTTGCATCTTGTAAATGCGGCTGATCGTCTCGATATTGCGGATCACGTTGCTGCTTTTCTGGGCCAGATCGATGATCTTTTTGAGGAATTTTTTTTCATTTTCACGAGCCGTGTCCTTGAGATACTCCGCATACCCTCTCAGGCCCATCATGGCATTCAGTATCTCGTACGTGATCACATCAAGATAAATATCCAGATACAGGTTTGCTTTCCGGTTAAATTCCTCAAGGTCCAGATTACGCTTGGCAAGTTCGCTGCGGGCGGCAAAGAGTTCAGCCCTTTTTTCTTCAAGATCTGCGAGCATCTGGTTTAAGGCGCGGGTAACGGATATGATCTCCTCGTCCCCTTTTTCAGGGATGCGGCGGGAAAGATCCCCGGACTCACCGATGGTTTTTATATCCTCATCAAGGGCACTGAGTGGCCCGAGGACAAATCGCTGCAATAAAAACTGCACCGCGATGATAAAAACGGCACTTAAGAGGACAATCGAAGCCGCAACGATCAGGATCGACGTTTGTACATCGGTATACACCGTACGATCAGTGAACACCTGGAGCATCAGGAAGGTCGGCTTGTCTTCAATGCCGGTGATCATTGCCGTACCTCCCATCTGGCTGCTGTTGACCGGTTCGCTTATGATCTCGCCTTTTCTCATTTTTTGTATGTCTGTGTCACTGTATCCATCGATACCTGTAACCGGTGAAGCTGGCACCAGGGCAAAATCCGGAATCTGGAGAACGCTTTCCATATCTCCAATCCTATGGCTGTTCAGAGCCCGGACCATCACCAAGGTGCCCCGCGAAGGTGCCGATTGATTGCTTCCCCGGATAGAGTAACCGGCAAGAATGACCGGCTCACCATTGAGAAACGATACCCCATGACGCCCTGATACCCCGGTGGGCATACCCGGCGGAATAATGCTGTTGCTGATGATCTCCTCAAGCTGAGCCGGGACAACTTCCGGAATTCCGTCTGCGTTCAGGGCCCCTTGGGAAAATATCATGTCTCCCGAGGTATCGTAGATGAGCAGGTAATCGATGTCAAGGGTTCCCAGCAAACGCGGCTGATTGAAGGTGCCGGAAGCCCCCGGAGAACCGGACTCTCCTGCAAAAGCATACGTATCGTCACGGCCGGCCCAGTCCCTGCATGTGGCGGCAACTGACGTTTCCTGATTATTGAGATTTGAAAGTACCCTCTCAACGTTTGCAGTCATCTGCTGTTTTTCTATTGTCCGAAATGAATCGAGGATGATAAACTGGGTGATGAAACTGAGGACGATCAAAAAAACAAAAGCCATTGCAGCAAGAATCAAGCGGGAACGTGTGCGGACTTTCATCGGTAAACCTGGGAGCATTACTATTTTTTTGAGATCATATCATCATTTCTTATTTAGACTCTATAGTAATATTTAGTTGAACCGGTTGTAACCCCGGATGGGGGAGAATTCTGGTATGAAGGAATGGCGTCATTGCTGGTGAAAGTGCCAAAGCCTCCTCAGTAACACGTCAGGGATCATTCCTAGATATCCCGGATGATCACGCCCATCGGGAAATGGTGGTCTGTTCTGCGATCTGGGCACAGGCAACGGAGTGCAATTCACGGTCACGGTTGTTGAGAGGGAATTGTATGCGAACGTGAGTGCCATCGTGATTTGTCATAATGATCTCCCCTTTAAGCTGTCGCACCAGCATATGGATCAGCCTGATCCCCAGGGTTTCTGAATCGGCAATCTTGTACGACAGGGGGAGGCCGGAACCATTATCGAAAAATACCAGTGTGCAAACGTCGTCGCCGCCAGCTCCAAGAATCAGGTGGAGCTCTGACCCGGCTGTTTCCCGGAATGCGTATTTCAGTGAATTGGTTGCAAGCTCATTGATAATGAGCCCGCAGGGAATAGCCTGGTCAATATCAAGAAAGATTCCCGATGCCTTGACAACACATTGTACGTCCGGCGTCGCAGAAGCAGAAACAATATTTTTTAAAAGATCTGAAAAATACTCCTGAGCGTTAATCGAACCGGCGATCGGGGACTGGTAGAGTTTCTCATGAATCAGGGCCATGGTCATGACCCTCCCCTGCATCTCGGCATACTGGAAGCGTTCACGCTCATTTTCTGCCTTAAGCGCATTCAGCTCGAGAAGGCTCATGATCACCTGCATGTTGTTCTTAACCCGGTGGTGCACTTCCTTGAGCAGGATCTCTTTTTCTGCCAGCGACTGCCGCAGGGTATCCTCGTACTGTATACGCTCGGTGATGTCCGTGAACGTGCAGAGAATAAACGGGCCGAAGAACGTACACGCTGAAATCTGGAACTGCCGCAGGGTCCCTGACGATGCTTTCAGAAGGCATTTCCTGTCGGTAACTCTTCCTCCTGCAATAACCTCACGGATCAGCTCGTGGTACTGCTCCGGGCGTTCAAAAAGATTGCAGAAAGCGGGGATCCCACATCGGGTTGAGGCATAGCCCAATGGTTTAAGGAAACTGGGATTTGCCTCGGTAATGTGGCCGGTATCCCGGTCAAAGATGATCATTCCCGCCTCGGACATTGCAAAGATGTCCTGGTACCTTTTTTTCAGTCCGGAGATGTTCTCCGAGAGCATCGTGACGATCCCCCCAATTCCCAGAAACACTGCGAATGTGAAGCACGCAAGCGAGAGCACATGCAGGTTGTCCCCTAAAAAGACGACATTGAGCAGAACCAGCGTGAGCCCCATGACTGCAGAAGTGGCGATCCCGTACCGGGGAAAGAAATAGGCCGTTATCACAATCGGCAGCAGAAAGAGGTACTGGTAAAGATCCCCGATCCCATATGCCAGACTGAGGGCAGCGACAACTATCGTAGCGGCGGCTATGATAAGGATCAGAACGCGCATAAGCCCGGGATCCTCGGGGATCTGCACGAACGGGTTGACCTCGCCCTCCAGCGGGAAACAGGTGGGGATCGGATCGCTCATCTTGCCCCCTCGAATAAATATATTGTGTCTTCTCTCTATATTAAAGACAACTAAATATAGTCTCCTGCCGAAATAATACTAGCGAAAACCATGATGAAAAATCCTGCAAACCCTGCTGAAAAAAGGATCCTTATCGTAGAAGATGAAGGGCTTGTTGCCATGACCCTTGAGGAGACACTCAGGCGAATCGGGTATGTTGTGGTCGGTATAGCTATGAGCGGCGAAGAGGCTCTCACTCTTACCGGAGAGCAGTATCCGGACGTCATTCTCATGGACATCCATCTCCAGGGAGAGATGGATGGGATTGAGGCCGCTTACAAGATCAAAGGACTGTACGAAACGCCGATCATTTTCCTCACCGCGTTCAGCGATGATGAGACAATCCGGCGCGTGGTCCAGACCGAGGCGAGTGGGTATCTCGTCAAGCCGATAAACACCCGGGAACTTTTTGCCGGCATAGAGAGTGCCCTGTACAAGAAACGCAAGCTCGACTCATTCATGGAACAGCAGGCAGCCGCAAACAGGCCGATCTGCCCGTGCAAAACCCCCATGATCCAGACATTTTCTGCTGCACAAAACGGGGAGATGATACCAGTCGGCTGGGTCTGCCCGAACTGCCATCATTTTGTGCAGGGTGTCTGATTCTGAGGATTAGTGGTTTTTCCGACTATCCTTTACAGTACAATAACCTATAAATGATTATGAAAGAGGAATGTTCCAGATTTTCCATTCTCCCTCTTCAAAAACCAGGAAAAACTTATAGATTACAGGAAATACTTTCGTTTGATTCAAATTCTGGGATGCTGACACCTGCAAATTCAATTGTGCAGTGATAGTTGCTGTTGTCTGATTAACGGTTTTGTTAAGGATAGTATAACCAATAAAAACATATCCTGGCTGGAGAAGGTAATTTTCGGTATTATCTTTGGTGAATTGTTCCAGGGTTACCTGCTCCCGAATCTGATCAGGCGAAAGAGTATACAAACGATTGATATTTTTGGCATTTATCGCAGTCATCCACTCCTGGAGACCTGTTTCAGGATCTGGTAATGCATCCGTAGATTTCTCAATCGTCGAATTCAGCTGTGGGTGCAGGGATGTTGCGCAGCCGGCAATACTGACAAATACTAGTATGCCAATAAGGAGACACAAAATATAATATGCCTGTTTTAACAAGGGTTATCCTCCTCCGGATGCTGCGTTCGCAGTCGCCTTTGCAGAGTTCCCATTTGCCGTTGCTGTTATAAAGTAGGTTCCCGAAACATTTCCCAAGATTACTTTCGTCTGGACTTGGCCATTATTATTCGAGATATCTGAAACCGGATTTACCAACCCTCCCGGCACTATGTTGAATGTAACAGAAGTACTATTCACGGGATTACCGGCAGTGTCTGTAAGTTGGAAAACGATTGGATTTACGAGCGGCAAAGATTGAACTCCTTCCTGTTGATCTCCAGATACCACCGTAATATTGACCTTTGGCCCGATCTGTGTGACCGGCGGAGGAAGGATGAAGAGGGCACACGCAATGTAACCTACGGCCACGAGCACAACCACGTGCTTGAGCCCGTACCGCGCCTCGCCTTCGCTGATCTTCCCGATGATCAGGCCCCCGAATATGGAGTTGAGGATGATCATATGGAAGAATCCCCGGGCAAAATCGATATCGCCGATATCCGTTTTGCCAAACATCTGCGTGGCGCCCAGCTGCTGGACGAACGGGAGGAGGCTTGTTGTCAGAATATAGACGATAAAAATGATGATTGCCTGGGCAAAGTAGAAGATCATTACGTACTGGTGAAGATTCCCCTCTTTCTCCCGCTCGATCGAGATGATACTCCGCATGTCCTCGGATGCCTTGAGGATAAGATCGGCAACCGATCCCCCTGAATACGAGGCCTGGACGACGAGCATGGTGTACCGCGTGATCAGTTCCGAATGGAGTGAAGCAGACATCGCTTTCATCGCTTCCTCAAACGACTTCCCGAATGTCATGGAGGTCGCTGCGACGCGGATATGTGGGGTGAGAACGCCAAGATCGGTCTTGGAGAGTTCTTTTACTGCCTTGATGGGATCGAGCCCCCCCCGCATCAGCTCAGAGAGCTTAAACAGGAACTCGGTATAGAGTTCCTCTTTTTTCCGGGTCGACCGTTTCTGGAGCGTTATGTCAATGGAGTACGGGAGGATGGCTATGATCAGGGCAAAGACCATCACCTCGTCAAGCCCCATGGTCGGTGCGGCAGGTGCTGATGGTATAGCGGAAGCGACTGTTCCGGTGGCATTGCCGTTCTCGGCATTCACCTGCGCAAGGTATGCCTGCAGCGCCTGTTCTTTGGCACTGGTGGTTGTAGCCTGCTGCTTTTCCGTTGTATGGATTGTATATCCCATTAAAAATGCAGCGAGCACAACCAGGAGTGCAACCGCGACCGGAATGGCAATGGTGAAAAGTTCCCGCGGTGGGTTGTACTTGATCCATATCCGCTCGATAATCTCGTGGAGCTCGTCCATCTTTTTATGAACCGGGGTGTCCTTGGCGGGTGTTTGCATAGCGGATCAGGGAGTTGTCGAATATTTCACAGCCAGCATCTGAAGGAATACCACGTTGATGAGCGGGATCAGCAGGTAGATCAGGTAGTTGAACATATCATGCGCGGAAAACGGCCCCAGCTGGATGCCCAGTGCACCGGAGATAACAACACCCAGCACAGCGAGGGTGATTGTCATCACCACTCCTCCAAGGTAACCTTCGCCGAATACGGCAAGGGACTCCACGAATTCCTTATAGGTCTGGCGCCGGATGGCCATGAGCTCTTTTGACTTGGTCTCAAGATAGGATTTCAGTCCGCCTCCACCATAGATGATGTTGGTCATATCGATGCAGATATCCCGGAACATGTCAGATGGCGTATTCTGTACCAGGCCGTTCATCGCAGTGACCACATCCTCTCCAAGGACATCTACCCTGAACAGTACCTTGCGAAACTCGTTGGAGATCTGTCCGTACTCTTCCCGTGCAATCCTCCTGATAATATCCAGCGGTGTTGCACCGGAACTGGCAAGGATCGACATGAATGCAAGGGCATAGGGAATCTGGGTGTCTATGTCCCGTTTCTTGTTCTCGATCTGGTTTTGCAGGTAAAAAGGAAAGCCAATCGCAATCGCAGCAGAACCGATCAGCGCGAAGAGCAGGATAAAGGGTGCGGGATTGGGTATCGCAAAGGGGCTTTGGGGGAGCAGGAAAAGGATGGATGCGATCATTATCATCACAAAGCCGACAAGAATGGTCGTTACGATCCACAGGGACGTGAACATTCCTGGCGTCATTTCGAGATCGGCCTGGTAAATCAGTTTGATAATATCGCGGTTGGGGGTGCGATCAAAGGAACGGCCAAACGTGTAGCAGAAACGCTTGTACATCTCAAAAAACTTTTCAAAACTGTCCGTTTCTGCTGCCATAGTCATCGAAACATATTTATAGAGATTATGTGCAAATTATAGAGTATCAAGAAGAAGAGTCTTCTTGACGCGTTTCATTGATTTGCACCACGCAAATCCCCCACAGACTTTTTTAGGATATGTTCTGCCTGCGTATTCAAAAGCCCTCGGTTATCCTACTCTCCAAGGAGCGGAATATCTCCGGAGATAACTTTCTCTGGTCTCTCTCTCTTCAACATGCTTTGCATGGATCCAGTCGCGCAGTCCTTTGAGATCATCGGGATGGAGTGGTCCAAAAGTTCCGTCGTTGGAATGAAAACGGTCGAGGGTGCATAGAAGGACATTCTGCCTTGAGGGCAGCAGATCAAGCGGTTCTACCTGGCAATACATAAGGGCATCACGCTCCCGGATCACTTGACACTAAACCGGTCGAGGTCACAGTTCCTGACTGCCCTGTAGGTTAAACCCTGGTTATCTGTCATCATATCGGATCCTTTGGGCAATTGCTCCTGTATTGCAGTATCTCCGGGAGGGATCTGATCATCAAGGCAATGACTGGTGTTGTGCCGGTAGGGCTTGAGACATAAGCACATAGTTTGTACTCGTAGTATATACTTAAAATAATTTCTATATAGTCCTGCACCGACGATAATATGCTGCTGCTACGTCGGTTTGGCCGCCGTGTCATGACGGCCCAGATTATACCGTTGCCTGGGCCTCCGGTGATGACATGAACAGGTAGAATATATATGAACCAAACCCGGAAAGTATCCCACCCAGAAGAACAAAAATAACCAGAGCCGCGATGGTAACAAGAGTGTTTCCGTATCCGGCAGCTATACCGGAGTACGGGATAACCTGGTGTGAGATCAGGCTTGTGAGCTGTGCCACCCACATAACCTCGAGAAGGATCCCTATCACGATGCCGGCAATAAATCCGCTTATGAAGGCCTCGTTCCTGGTTCTTATCGAGGCTGTACAGAGCCACGCGGCAAACACGCCCCACCCCTCAAAGATCGCTATAATAAGAAAAGGGTAGACGGCGTTCCACGCAATAACCTTCGGGTCCGAAGGGGGGAGATTACCCTGTGCGAATGCCCTGAGGAGAAGGGTATTGACCAGAACCACAAGGACGATGGACTCTCCACCTATCGCACCGGCAATTATCCCGCTTTGGTTTATCGGGTTTGTTGTCACTTTTGCTGTCAGTCGAAACATAGTTTCCTCATCGGCATCGATCTCAGCGATCGGAATGAATTGATCGCAAGGGGAGTCCAGTCATATGTAATCTAAATAGTTATCACGCATTAGTATATATTTATTTTATGTCCTCTATTCCACCACAGTTTCAGCCCCCGGTAAGGAAGATCATGGAGAGGGCAACCAAGACACCGGCAATTAGGAACAGGAGATAGGATACCTCCGAGTATCCCGGTGCGCTGATCATGAGTACACATCCGATGATAGCGAGCAGAAATCCCAGAAATATCTGGATAAGCGGACCATCCAGATCGATCATATTCGATGACGATGTATAGGTCATGCATGTCTCCTTTCTGCGGTCCCGTCCATTCCAGTATTCATCTAAGATTGTCCTTGCCCGGACGCTTGCTGAGTTGCGGTGCAATCCATATTCTTTTTCCCGTTGTTTTTATCTGGATCTTGCGTTGCTGCCGGAAAAATCTCGTCCAACCATAACGCGATCTCATCCCGCAATGTCCGGTAGTCCGCGAGGGTTTCCTCCGGTGTTTTCCCGATTTCCTGGGGGCTGACAAAGTTCCTGTGAAAAAACCTGTCCCCGCCCGGTAACACTTCTTCGGCTGCTGCGCGGACATTATCGCAGAGCGTAACAACGTAATCGAAATCCTGGGTCCGGTAATGGTACAACGAAGCAGGGATATGGCCCGAAATATCGATCTTCATCTCCTGCATGACCCTGACAGCGCTGGGGCGTACCCGTATTGGTGCGATACCAGCAGAACAAACTGTATACCGCCCCCGCTCTCTCTGCCGGAGAAACCCTTCTGCGATGGGCGATCTGACAGAATTGAAAGAGCAGATAAAAATCACTGTATCGCTTCTCATATCTGCTCCTGTGTATTCACCGCTTTTGATACTTAATCAGAATATTATCCCAAGTTCATATACAGTTTTTCGACATAAACTATGCATATATATATACAAGAAAAAAGAGAACAGAGTCAAGTATATTTATCATATCACTCTATTCGTGAGGTGAAAACAAGATGGAAATACGCCGGGTACAGATGACCGGGGGGTCATCGTTTGTTGTTACGCTGCCCAAAGACTGGGTCCAGGAATTGCGAATCAAGAAGAATGACCCCGTCGGGATGATTGCACAGCCTGACGGCACGTTGCTCGTCACGAAAAAAACCACCGATGATCCAATCCAGCGGGTCAAAGAGGTCGATATCGGGCATATCACCGACCCCTCATTTCTCTTCCGGATCCTGATCGGAACTTACATCACCGGGTTTACGACGATCCGTATCAGTTCGAAGCAGCGGTTTCCGCCGTTTGTCCGAACCGTTGTCCGGGACTTCACCCAGATGACCATCGGGCAGGAGGTTGTCGAGGAGACCGATACGCTCATCCTGATAAAAGACCTCCTCAACCCGGCCGAGATGCCGTTTGACAACACCATCAAGAGAATGTTTGTCATTGTCAGGAACATGCATGAGGATGCCATCGCATCGCTCGAGACGCACAACCAGACCCTCGCCGCCGACGTGATCAACCGGGACATGGACTCGGACCGGCTCAACTGGCTGATCGCCCGCCAGACCAACATGATCATGCAGAACCCCTCCCTCTCCCGGAAGATGGAGGTCTCGGTCGGCATGGCCATGTACTACCATCTGATCAGCAAGATCATCGAACGAATCGGCGATCACGCCGTACGGATTGCCGAGAATGCCCAGCCGGTGCTGGATGCCGACCTCGACCCGAAGATCGTGGCAGCGTTAAAGAAGGCGAGCGTCCTGTCCATGCAGATCTTTGACAAGAGTATTATCTCGTTTTTCAATGCCGATATCCGTGAGGCCCACAAGACCATCGAGTCGGTCTCGGCGCTGGAGCATATCTGTGGCGATATCAGCAACATGGCGTTCAGGCAGGAGACTATGGCGGCAATCTCGATCAGCTACATCTCGGAGAGCATCCGCAGGTCTGGAGAGTACGCCGCGGATATTTCCGAGAACGTGATCAACTACATCGTCGAAGAAAATCAGTCACTCCACCGGAAACCTGCCGGGAAATAAAATCCCCGTTTACCGGAAATCGAAAATAGTCGGTCGGGGAGCTCTTTTTGGGATGCACCCCGGGGATGGATCCGGCTTCAATCACCCGACTTTATGGAGGATGGAATAACATTTCTGCTTTTAGTGGCGTTGCTATCTGGGATCAGTTTGTCATGCTTCTGCAGTTTTGCCAGGTATAATATATGATTTCACCCGGCCCAGCAGAGCCCCGACGGATTTGCCGACGCCGGCACGATTGGGAAGCCATGGCCGGTTCGGTGTAACTGACGATTGGGGGAAGATGTATTTTTCCGGTGCTGAGGCTTTTTTTGTTTTCTTTTTCTTTATCGCCATGTCATGTCACCTGTTCTTCCCAGCAGGGAATACATAAGCCGGTCTTTTTCGTATAGAGATAATCCATCTCGTGTATTCGGGTGTTGCATCGGAGACACCTCGTTGCAGAACATGGGGACGGAGGCAGATTGGGGGGATCCTGTCGCAGATCCCTATCATAGTTACAAGATTTTTGCCGCTGGACAGGGGCGATATTTTCCGGTCGATTTATCTGCATCATCACTATGCCCGAATTTTCGTGAATGCAAGGGTCAACTCGATGACGCAGGTAGGGTGCTTTCAAGCTCTGCTCAACTTTTTTTATCTGCTCATTGTGGATTCTGTATGAACCGATCACGGGAATCGCTCCAGGAAGTAGTAAACACGCTCCACTCTTCCTACCCAATATATTATCTCTTAACTATATAGTTTTGTTGGAAAAATATATATTTTTACTTCCCCCCCCCCTGAACATTATATATCGGGAATATCATGCAAAAGACCGGACGATTGGCCGATGAGAGTTGAGAAACGTATGACTGCTGAACCTTTCCCGCTTCCCTGGTTTCAGATATATCCTTTTTTCCGGAGGATTATCGCAATACCAAAATAAATGGCACTGATAAGCAGGTCCATCTTGATTTCCGTAACTATGAACGGAAAATTTCCTGCCTGGTATGCATTATAGATGAGAAAACACCTGTACCCGATCCAGCAGATAAATGACACCAGAAACGCGTACCCGATGCCGATGCCGATGCTCCAAATAAGAGCGAGTTTGTCCATCGTGTGAGAGACAAGAGCCACCGGCTCTCCACTGTTCAGGTCCTGAAGATTGCTTTCATGGAAACTTGTCTGCATCCTTGTTACACCCCTGTCAGAGATATTCTGATAACACCTTCCGGTACAGCCGGCGGACGTTCTCTTCGGTTGTGGTCATAGCGGGAAACCCGGAGAAACCGGCTGCCAGGGGGATGTCCCGGGAGAGCCGGAGACCATACTGGCTCCGGGAGAAAAACCACCCCTCGTCCTCATAATACCGGGAGAGATACTCCTGTTCCCATTGGCCCGGTGTCGGGATAAAGAGCCCGCTTTTCAGCCCCGCCTCAGCGATATCCATCATCGTGGTATACCCGGAACGACAGATAATAAACCGCGCCCGTGAAATGAGCAGGGATTTTTCCTCACTGGAGACAAAAGAGTAGATCACGGTCCCATCCTCCAGTGTCCTGATCTGGTCGGCGGCAGGCTTTCCGAGCAGGACTACTTTCCTTCCCGGTAGGTGCGGGATCTGCCGCATGAGGATCTTTTCAAGCGCTGTACGCTGGGGTTCCATCCCCGAGATGACGATCAGGTAATCGATATCCCTTTTCACTGGCTCTTTTCTGACACTTGCTACTATCCCGCAATAGTAGATCTGCTCACGAAGTGCAGGAACAAGGGAGCGGGAGAGTTTTCCCGCGAGCGCTCCCCGTTCCGGTGGATTATCGGGCACTACGATCCTGGCAAACTTGGAAAAAGCGTCAGCCTGTATGTAAACCCCAAGCAGTTCGAGCGGCCACGCAATCAGCGGCAGGCTCTGATGCAGCTGGTGTGTTATCTGGATTGAGGGTACCTTTTCTGAATAGACACCTGAACGGGAATCACTGATGATGAGATCAAATGTGTTTTGTGAGAATATTTTCACTGCTTTTTTACGTTCCGAAAGGTAGGCATCGATAAGAGTGGGGATATACGCCGTATAAGTCGGTAAAAAGATCCTCCCGTTATTGTGGGGAATCGGGTAATCCTCGAACTGGATAAACCTGCATTCAGGGCACTCTTTTTTCAGGAATGCGAGCGCGTTTCCGCTGGCACCTACGGTGACCTCATGCCTCTGATGGAGCAGCTCGCGAATGATGGGCACATCCCGCGACGCATGACCCAGCCCCCAGTTCAAGGGTGATACAAATACCGATCCCATCAATAACCATCCTTATCCGTAATTACGCACCGGCCCACCGGATTGTCATGTTGTAAGTCTCCGTTCATCAGATCCAAGAAATGTCCAAGTCACCGCGACCGGCAAGCGAATAGGCCGTAATATCTGCGATTCCGCCCGGATTGAAAATGAATGGATCTGGGTTTCGCACATCTGCAGGCACGCGCTCAGGAGGGAGAGGGTTACTTGCGCAACCTCTTCGCTCTCCTGCCACGACGGGTCGGTCCGGATGCAGGCATCGAGAAACGGGAAGTGTTGTACTGCCTGCCGGGCAAGGTGCGCAGCGCCATCTCCGATCCGCTGCGTAAACTGGGGATGAATGATCCCTTTGTCTGGTCTATTCATAAGTGCGTGACGGAAGCAAAATCCCGTCCTCATATTCCGTGCGACATAGTCTTCATAAACGGAGTGATTTTTCTGGCACGATGGCAGGAGTGGGCGGGCATGCCATGGATTTCCTGCATCCTGCAGGAAGTGCATCGCGTAACCGAGTTTCTCCAGCCCGATCGTCTCACGGGGAGCACCTTTTACGGTGCGGATTGCATCCCGTGTCAGCTCACCTGCAAAGACAGAGCAGAGGGGCATATAATGCCGTATCTTGTCAAGCATACCCCACCGGTCGGGTACCATTATATTTCGACAGAGGATTTCACGCTGGGTGCAGGACAGCCCCATATGAAGCGCCGCGATATCGGTAAGGTCAAAATGCGTCGTTTCCGTCCAGTGCTCAACAGCTTGTACCATGTGAATAGAGTTTTGAGATTAAATATATACTTAATTTAGAGAATATATATATATTTTCTCTTCGCGGCATCTCCCTCGCGTTTGGCGGCTACACGATATTCGGCACTGGTTACTCCGTTAAGCAGGAGGTTTGATTTCCCGCAGAAGAACCCCAGTTCCCGCCGATTCAATGAGGTGGTCGTTCTGCTTTTAAAACCTAGCTTCCGAAAAAAATTCTATCAGTTGAAATGCCCCATACGTTGGCAGTTGATTCGAAGATATTACCGAAATGAAAACGGATCATTAACCGCAGACACAACCCAACGGGCATCGGAACCATACCTTTTTTACGCTCCCGTTCTCTATCCACATGTAGGGATTGAGAGATGAATGCGAAATATTTTGGCGATACCAGGGACCTGTTTAAGTACGATCTTATCACGTCCCTCGTCAAAGGATTCAGAGGCAGGATCGATCGTATCGTTATCGTTCCCATGCTGACAAAATATGATCCAAATTTCAAAGGAAATCCCGGTTGCCGGAACACCGACCTGATTGCCTGTTTCAGGCGGCTCAGGAGAACGGAAGAAGTCGACCACTATTACGATGAATTGAAAAGTTACATCAAGGAACTCAAGACAGATATCAATAAAAAGAAAGTCCGGATACGAATCGAAAAAAGCGAGATCTTCTCAAAACAGAAACGCGATGAGTATTTCGGAGGTATTTACGAAAATTTTCCCACAGCCGCATTGATTTTTATCGATCCGGATACGGGGATCAAGGAGAAAAATTTTACAGAAAAACACCTATCTTTTTCTGAACTGAAAAAATTTTATGACCAACTCGATGACGAATCAATTCTCATGATTTACCAGCACTATCAGCGTCGGCGGCCGCCAGCCCCGGATGAGCCGAAAAGGAAATTTGCTGATGTTTTAACGCTAACAGGTGCTGCCCCGGTTATAATCGCTGACAACACGGTCATGTTTCTGTTTCTCACTAAGAACCAGGAATTATACGATACGCTGACCGGTATCCTGAGAAATTACGCCCGGATCGAGCAGGCAGCTGCGAGGAAGAAAAACAGTGAACGATCTATCGACGTGATTGTCTCTGCCTGAATTTGGATTTCGCGGATAAAATGGAGCATGAGAGGGAACAAAAAAAGGGTTGATCTCTCTATCGAGAGGTTGATGCACTTCCTTTCATTGACATAAATTGATTCCCCCTCCTATCAGTAACGCCACCAGATGAGCATGCGAGCTCACAGGCCGGGCTTACTAACTGCAAGCATCCTCGGAGCATGAGCCAAGAAGTGAATAAACTTACACTATACCCTAACGCTTTTCCTTCATTTGCCGGGGCGTGAGCAGCCATTGAAGGTCACCGGACGGCCGTTCGTTGAACGAATAGTTTCGGATTTTTGCCAGACCTCCTTTGACGAGGACTAGAGAGGCCGAACTCCCTCCAGTAATAATTCGGCCGACGAGACGGGATAACGCCGGTTCGTGTCCGATAATGAGGATCAACGCATCTTTGCCATACTGTGCGGCATGATAGCAAACGGTATCAGGATCGCCACCGGGCGCAAGATCATCCCAGATTTCGAGCCGGTCTTTTTGGTCGATCGACCGGGCAACAATTTCCGCTGTCTGATGAGCCCGGGTCAGCGGGCTCGTGGCAATGACGTCAAACCGGATTTTTCTCGACCGCAGCCATCGTGCCACTTTCCGTATCTCGCTTCTGCCCTCGGTCGTGAGCACCCGTGCACTATCATCGGGACCATCAGAAGACTGCCCCGCCTTCCCATGCCGGAGAACGAAGAGATCCATAGTGAAACACAACCTTTATGTAATTTTTAACTGGATAAAAAAATGATAACCAAGTGCTGAAGTCCAGTATATTCGGATTACGGACAACTCCCTGTCTTATTTCATCACTTCATCCATCTGGGCTTTGCCATATACATATGCCGGGCATGCCCGAAAGCAGGAAGGCAACCCTGAGCGCTTCTTCGATCTCCTCTTTTGTGACGCCCAGCTCAGCTGCACCGCCCATCTGAGCGTAGACAGCGTGCTGGTCGCGCAGGGCCGCGGCGATCGCAATCGCGATCAATTTTTTGGTCTTTCGTGAGAGCGCCCCGTCGTCCCAGATATGTTGTTCAAACTTCATCACGAGCTTGAACATTTCGGGGTCTTTTTCCATGAGTTCCTTAAAGAATTTCGGAACTTTTCCGATCTTCTTCTTGAGATCTTTGAGATCTTTATCTGCACCTTTCTTTGCCATTCTAAATCTCCCTGTTCATGAATTCGCCAGAGCAGTCCGGGTCTTTTTGTTCCCGGCTACCTTATCAGTAACGATATCACTGAGTTATTTATAACCCCGATTGGGTTATTCCTATTAAATAACTGTTGGTATGAGTTTGTGAAACCTTTTTCAACCATATCAAGGCACCGGGAAGATTCAGGTGCGTTTCGTTTACAAAAACTCCTAGCACTTCACATGGAGAATCGCTGCGAATGAACGATATTCGGAGGAGAAAAAATTCATGATCTCCGGCGTCGGCCGAATAATTGACTTGAACTTCGCCAAGACCAGCAGGGCTTCCGATGTGATAGGAAGATCTCCGAATTGTCCGGTTCCAATATAGACAATATCGGGCTTTTCTTTATCGAGAAATGCAAGCTCGCTATCTGTGAGAGGAGTGTGGTTAAAGAAATCACGATATTTCCGGGATTTTTTCTTGGATCTTTTCTCAACTGAACGATCCCGGTGAACGATGATGTCATGGTCGTATCGGACCGCATCGATTTCAATCCAACCGTAACCTGTTTTCATCCTGAATTACCGTATACATTTATCATTCTGGCCCCTGATATTTATATATTTTTGTGCAGACACTCAATAGTTAAATATAGTTATAATCCATGTACTTTAAAAAAATCGATTGTTATCATCTTATTCTTGTATCCTGAAAACTCAGACCCCAAACAGGTATTGTTTTTTGATTTCCAGTGCTATTAGCAGTTCTCCTTATTGTTCACGTCGGTATGCAGGTACTGAAAGTTGGACCAATTTTCGGGCCATTTTTTGGTGCCATCCCAAATTTCATGATTTCACCTGAGCATTGCTTGATAACACCAGGTCTATTGAAAATTGGTTCTGTCAAGTTGTCGGCATTTCTGAAAGTTAACACTCCGAAGAAAAATGACAACCTGCCGAAGAACTTGACAGAGCTGGCACGACGATCCGCGAGATCGGGGAACCGGGGAAGGGAGCACGCTTCGAGATCCTGATGCCGGAAGGGAAAACCGGTATTCCCCCTCATAACCTTCACCGGGCATGACGGCAGGGCATCGCAACGGCACCTTCACATTCCTGCCGGCCCCCCGTGAATAACACGAGATGCCGACGGCAGGCGTATCATAATCCTTAAATTCACACAGGGGAAAGAATTCATCACTGCGCTTCCCGGATCCCGTGACCCATGATCTCAGCCCTCTACGTAGATGATGATCCCGACCAGCTCGAAATCGGCAAGCTCTTTCTTGAAAAGTCGGGCAGCATCCGGGTCGATACAGCCTCCTCGGCAGGGGAAGGCCTAAAAAAACTCCGGGACGCATCCTGGGACGTCGTGATCTCGGACTACCAGATGCCGGGCATGGACGGGATCGAATTTTTGAAGGCCGTCCGTGCCCGGTACCCGGTGCTCCCCTTAATCATCTTCACCGGCCGGGGGCGGGAGGAGGTGGCCATGGAGGCCCTCAACTCCGGGGCGGACCGCTACCTCCAGAAAGGCGGCGATCCTCAAGTCCCAGTTCACCGAGCTGATCCATGCAGTCCGGAGCACCGTGGAGAAGAGGCGGGCCCAGGAGACAGTCCTCCACCTCAATCGCCTGTACTCGGTGATCTCCCGGACCAACCGGGCGATCATCCATATCCGGGACCGGCAGGCACTCCTTGACGAGGCCTGCCGGATCGCAGTTGAGGAGGGGAAGTTTCTTATGGCATGGATAGGTCTTGTGGACCCTGTCACCCGGGAGGTCAGGCCGGTTGCTGCCTCCGGGTACGAGGCAGGGTACCTGAGCCTGCTCTCCATCACCACCGATAACGTGCCGCAGGGCATGGGCCTGACCGGCTCCTGCATCCGGGAGAGCAGGCCGTTGATCTGCAACGACATCCCGTCTGACTCCCGGATGGAGGACTTCCGGGTGGAAGCGACCCGGCGCGGCTACTGCTCGTCCGCCGCGTTTCCCATCAGGAACGGAAGCACGGTCGTGGGGGCCATGCGGTTTTACGCGGCGGAATGCAACTTCTTCAACGACCGGGAGCTGGCGCTCCTGCAGGAGCTCACCGACGATCTCTCGTTTGCGTTCGAGATGATGGAGCGCGATCTTACGCTTGCGGAGCTGCGTCGGGTGAGCGATGCGCTCCGGCTTGCAAACCGGAAACTTAACCTCTTAAACAACATCATCCGCCACGACATCCTCAACACGATCACCGGGCTGCTCGGCCTAGAGGACATGGCCCTCTCCCGGCTCTCCGATCCGGAAGAGACCGGCCACCTCCTTTCCGGTATCAAGGACAGCACACGCCGAATCCAGCAGCAGATCACATTTACCCGCGATTACCAGAACATCGGGGTGCATGCCCCGCAGTGGCAGAACGTGCACGCCGTGGTGTTGCGGGCCGCAGCCTCCGCGGCCTGCGGGCCGGTGACCGTATCCGTGATGGCTGACGAGGGCTTCGAGGTCTTCGCAGACGCCATGCTCGAGAAGGTCTTCTATAACCTTATCGACAACGCCCTCCGGTACGGGAGAACCCTCTCCCGGATCACCTTTTCTGCCCGATTGGAGGGGACGGCCCTCATTCTCACCTGTGCCGACAACGGCACGGGGATTCCAGATGCGGAAAAGGAGCAGATCTTTGCCTCCGGCTATGGGAAAAATACCGGGCAGGGCCTTTTCTTGGCCCGGGAGATTCTCGGGATCTCGGGGATTACGATTCGCGAGACCGGAACGCCCGGCGAGGGGGCCTGTTTTTGGATCACGGTACCCCCGTGTGCCTGGCGTCGTGCCGGGGACCGGTCCTGAGGCGGTGCCTGCCCGGTTGCAGAAAAAAGGACAAAAAAAGCTGTTTTTTTGAGGGCCCGCTTTCCGGACCGTGAGGAGGCCGCCAGATGATTGGATGCCGCCAATATCATCGGGAGTTGCGGTCTGCCGCACGAGAATGACCGGAGCGTCTTTTGCAAGCTCGATCGCGTGGCCGCTTGAAAGCGCAATCTTTCCCGAGAAGACCCCAAGCGAGGCCGAGATCCCGGTGGCCAGCGGCGCCCCGGGGGTGTCAATGTCCTAGATAGCGAGTTTTTAACAAAACGACAACGGCACGGAATTTTTACCGGATCTTTCATCCTCGTAGCCTCATGTCTGTACAGACATTCAAAAGATTTATCAGGGTACCGCGCGTATTTGGATTCTAACCCAATTTGGGGAGGATTTCATGAAAAAAAGCTGGAATGAAGCGGATTTCACCCAGCGACCGGGCTGCCCTCCGGCGGCTTCTCTTTTTGCCTGTATTTTTTAAATGGTTACCCGATCACTGCCATACCATTCGCATCCCAGCCGATCGTCTGTTCCGCATTCCCGAGCGTGGCACCGGAGGCAGGGTCTATAACATCGAGCGTAATATGCACCGGCGGTCGGGAAACGCTTGTGTTCGTGCCGTCATACGTCCAGTACACCTTTGTCACATTGCCCGTTACGGTCGTGCCCAGTTCCCTGACAGTGTAATCCGGGGTGCTCCAGCCAAGGAAATGGCCGTAGTCGGTCTTCCATACATAGGTAAGGTTCCCGGACGGGGGCGGGCCGGTGATATTGGGGGAGAGCCCAATACCCGGGGCAGATGACATGAACACGGTGTAATGCGTGATGTCGGGGCGGATCGCAACCAAAACCGTCCCGGATGGCAACGCAGTGGCATTCTGCGGGGTGGCGGGGGAGGTTGCGGTGCACCCGGCCGCAACGATAGCCGCGATACCCACGATGAGGATGACAAGGGTTGGGTACTTCATACGTTCTTATCTACGGGAAAACTAAAAAGACCCGGCGATAACTGCCAATATTCTTGCAGTTATGACCGGGATCCCGGAAGATGCGGCGTGCCCTGTCCCGGTGCTGCTGATCATCCCTCTTTTCCCTTCAGAATTATCCAGTTCTTCTCCCCGGATTTTTTAAACCGTAGGATCACGTACTTCCCGGAGAACTGCTTCCCGTGGAGCACGACCTCGATGCGTTCGCTGGTCCATGCGAGGGTCTCATATGTGCCTGCATCGGCGATCTTCACTTCGCCTGCTCCGTACTCCCCTTCCGGGATCGTGCCCTCGAAGTCCCTGTAGGAGAGGGGATGATTCTCTACCTGAATGGCAAGCCGGCGTTCGCCGGGCGTCGCCGGCAGCCCTTTGGGGACAGCCCAGCTCGCGAGCATTCCGTCACGCTCCAGGCGGAAGTCAAAATGATGGTGCTGCGAGAAATGCTCGTGGAGCACGAACCGTGGCGAACCTGACGTCATCGCAGTCGCTCCCGTTGTGCGGCTGCGATCCGGTCTTTGAGATCACGGGCGGCGGCCGTGATGTCCGGCTGCCCGACCACCGCAGAGATTACGGCGACTCCATCAGCACCCGCCCTTATCACCTCGCCCACGTTCTCCCTGCTGACCCCCCCGATGGCAATCACCGGTATCGTTACCACCGCCCGGATCTCCCGCAGTGCTGCAAGCCCAAGGCCGGGGCCGGCATTGTCCTTGGACGCTGTGGAAAAGACCGGGCTCACGGCTACGTAATCTGCCCCGGCTTCTTCTGCGATAACCGCCTCGTCCACGTTTCCAACCGAGGCGCCAATCACGAAGGGGCGTGGTGCCAGCTGCCGTGCCACCTCCACGCGGAGGTCGTCCTGCCCGAGGTGGACGCCGTCCGCCCCGCAGGCAAGGGCAACGTCCAGCCGGTCGTTCACGATAAAGAGCGCCCCGGTCTCTTTCGTGATCGCACGGATCTCCCGGCCGGTGCGGCAGAGCTCCCGCATCCCGCAGCACTTGTCCCGGAGCTGGATCGCATCGGCGCCTCCTGCGCAGGCAAGGCGGGCGATCTCCGCGTGGGTACGTCCGGAGGCGATCGCTTCATCTGTGATAACGTTGAGATCGAGGTTCATACCTTTTTCACATGGATGTTACCCGTGCACCCGCGAGAACATCTTCTGGGGTGAGTGCTGCCATCGCATCGAAGAGCGCCGGCTTGAAGGAACCGGGGCCCCGGCTTCGTGCCGCTGCCCGCTCCCCGGCAAGCCCGAACGCGGCAAGGGCAGTTGCCGCTGCCATCACCCTGTCGCCCTCAACCGCTGCGCAGACCCCGGTCACCGAGGTGGCCATGCAGCCGGTCCCCGAGATCCGGCCCATCATCGGGTGGCCGTTCTTCACCAGAATGACCCGTTTCCCATCCGTGACAATATCGGTTGCCCCGCTCATCACGACCGTGATCCCGGTGTCGCGTGCAAACGTTCTGGTGATGACTACCGGATCGCCGTTGATCCCCGCTGAATCGACACCCCGCACCTTCGCTTCAGCTCCCGCAAGCACGCCTATCTCCCCGGCGTTTCCCTTGATGATGGCAATGGTCAGTTCATCGAGAAGGCGCCGGGTGCTCTCTGTCCGGAACGGGTCGCTCCTGCCCCGACCGGGTCAAGGATGATCGGGATCTTGCGCTCGTTAGCCACCCTCCCGGCGAGGATCATGCTCTCGATGATCCCGGGGTTAAGCGTCCCGATGTTGAGGACAAGGGCGCCGGCAAAGCCTGCCATCTCCCCTGCCTCCTCGCCGGCGTCCGCCATCACCGGTGCGCCCCCGGCACAGATGGTGATGTTGGCACAGTCGTTTACGGTCACGTAATTGGTGATGTGGTGGACGAGGGGGTGCTGCTCCCTCGCCCGGGCAAAAATGTCAGAGAAGACCTGGTTGTCCATAGGGTATCACCCGGAGTTCCCGCACGGGTCTGCTCAGTGCGGATTCGTATAGTCATCTGGGGCGGGAGGTGTAATAAACCGTGGGCAGGGAGGTAAGAACAGCGATACCTGTGGAAAATTTCCTTCACGGCTTTTTGCCCCCTCTTGCATCGCCAGTCCCCGGGGGGGACGGGGCGCAGCACGATGCCTCCATATTACCCACGTAAAAAAACCCTGATACTTATGCGTATAGGTAATACATCATCATCGCAACCGGGGGATGCCCGAGCGGCGGGGGCGGCAGCCCCCAAGAGTGTCATCGGAGGCAGACAAATAATGATTACAGAGTCAAAAAAATGTGCTTTCCTCCACCTTCACCGGGTCAACTCGTCGAGCGTTGCCACGAGCAGGTCAATCTCCTGCCGGGTGTTATAGAATGCAAGGCTGGCCCGCACGGTCCCGCCAGGAAGACCAAGGCTTTCTACGAGCGGCTGGCAGCAGTGGTGGCCGGATCGTCACCATGATGTCTGCCGCCTCGTCGATCTGCTGGGCTACTTCGTGGGGGTGGAAACCATCGACCGTAAAGGAGACGACCCCGATCCGGTGCGCCGGGTCTTTGGGAGCATACACGCGGACCCGGTCGTTCTTTGAAAGCATCTCGATCAGCCGGCTGGTGAGATCTGTCTCGTACCGGTGGATCTGTTCCATCCCGATCGCCTGGAGGTAGTCTACCGCGACGCCAAGGCCGATACCCCCCGCGATATTGGGCGTACCCGCCTCGTACTGCTGGTAACCCTGCGCCGGCGTGTACCCGTCAGCAGTGACCGTCTCGACCATGCCGCCGCCCAGCACCAACGGCTCTATGCAGGGCTCCTTCATCCAGAGCACGCCGGTCCCGGTCGGCCCGGCCATCTTGTGGCCCGAGAAACAGTAGAAATCGCACCCGAGTTCCTCTACGTCCACCGGCAGGTGCGGGACGGCCTGCGCCCCGTCAACGAGGAGGAGCACGCCCCGGCCGTGGCAGATTCTGGCAATTTCCCTGACGGGCGTTACCACTCCGAGCACGTTTGACGCCTGCGTGACGGCCACGAGCCGGGTGGATTCCGTGATCGCCCGCTCCAGCGCGGCAAGGTCAAGCGTATAATCCGGGCTGATGCCGATACTATCCGTGGCGACGCCCTGGCGGGCGAGCCGGCGCCAGGGGAGGAGATTTGAGTGGTGTTCGAGGATGGTGGTGATGACCCGGTCGCCGGTCTTCCAGACAAGGCCCTGGGCGACCATGTTCACCGATTCGGTAGTGTTTTTCGTAAAAACGGTGACACCGTTTTTCCCCCCGATGAACTCTGCCACCTTCTCGTGGGCGTGCCAGTACCGATGGCTTGCTATGCTCGTGAGCCGGTGGACGCCCCGCCCCACGTTTGCCCGGTACCGGTGCTCGAACTCGACCATCGCAGCGATGACGGGTTCGGGAGAGAAACTGGTCGCGGCATTGTCAAGGTAGATGATATCGGCGAGAATAGGGAAGTCCCTGCGGATCGCATCGACATCATACCCCCCGGTCTCCTGTGCTGCCATATCCGGTTCCATGGTTCTTTCTCCTGCTATTTCAACCGTTTCTTCCCGTCCTGCCGGCGGTTCAGCCTGAAGGGTGTAATCGTCCCGCACCGGGATCCCCCGGTCACGGCAAAGCTCCCGCATCTTGGGCGGCAGCGCCTTCCAGCGCCAGAGCCCCCATCTGTGGAACGCATCGGGCAGCCCTCTCTTTTTTGCGTAGGCCGAAAGGAACGCGTCCCAGCGCCGGGCATAGTCCGGGTGCATGGCCCGGAGATCCTCGGTACTCGCTTTCGAGCATGGACGGGCAGACATAACACCCGATCCTCTCGATACCCCGTTCATAGAGTGGGTTAATTTCGGCCTTCTGCCACCAGAGGTAGAGAAAAACCTCGAGAGCCCGCCAGTTCCGTATCGGGGAGATGTTGAGCTGGAGCGGGTTTGCGGGGTTCTGGCTGGTCTCTTCAAGCGATGCACGGTTCCACGACTCGTACCACCGGTTGCCCTGCACCGTGACACAGGGACCGACCTCCGCAAGGTGGAGCTTGAGCGGCCGGAGTTTCAGGAGTCTGCAGCACCACCGGTTGTCCTTTCCCGGGGGCCCGGCCTTCTCTGCCGCGGCAAAGAAGTCCCCGGCCTTTTCTATTACGGGAACACCCTGTGATCTCACAAAGGCGACCGTCTCGGGGAATTCGATACCAGTATCGAGAAAGAACGCGTCAGTGACCCCGGCTTTCTTTGCCAGGGTGAGCACCGCGGTGCTGTCTTTGCCTCCCGAGAACGAGACGTTGCACACCGGGCGATCATGGACATGCTGCCTGATCATGCGGACGGCGTTGCGTTCGAGGTTTTTCAGGTGGTAACGGTTCTGCTGGACAACCTGCGCCCAGTCCGGGTTCTTCCCGGTGCGGGGCTCGACCGGGGCGAGCTCCCGGACCCGGACCTGGCCGTCCCTGACGGTCCCGGTGCCGAACCGGTTTTTGAGCTTCACGATCGCAGTCCCGTCAGGGTGGGGAGTTTTGAGCCGGAACTTCTTGCCCCCCATCCGTCCCTGCCCCTGCCCGTGCTCAATGCCGGTCTCGAGGTCGAGGATCCCGGTTGTTATGTGCTTGAGAATGTACGGGAGTGCCTCCGGGGAGAGATCAAACGAGTACTTCCGCGTCACCGGGTCAAAGGAGAGCCAGCCAAACCGGTGGCCGTGGGCGATCACGAGGTCTGCCCGGTCCACGCCTCCGGTCTTGTTGAGGAGGAGGACCGTCTGGACCGGGACGTTCCCGAACCGTTCGCGGATGAGGTTTTTTATAAGTGCCATATCCGCGGCAAGCGCCGGCCGTACGTCGTACGGCTGGAGGAGTTCGATCTCCCTGCCATCCGCACCGCAGGCGCAGGTCCGTCCTATCAGCGGGACGTTGCACCGGTCGCACCAGTAGAGGATCTTTTTTACCGGCGGCTCGTGCGTCACATTCACATGATTGGGGCGCGGGGAAGATAAGCGGAACGCTTCAGGAACATGCACCCTTCACAGGGGTGTACCCGGATGGGGCGGGCGGATGTTCAGCCGCTCGTAGAAGACGTCCATACCGGGCTCTTTTCCGAGGAAACCGATAAGGAGCGCCTTTCCGTCCTGCATGTTCCCTTGTCCGAGGATCCAGTGCCGGTATGCGGCACCGGTTGCGGCGTTGAAAAGCCCGTCCTTTTTGAACCGGGCAAAGACGTTGAGGGCGTACACCTCCGCCCAGAGGTAACTGTAATACCCGGCATCGTACCCGCCCATGAAATGGCCGATAGTCGCCGGCTCGTGGCCCCCGGGAAGAGGCGGGATGCCCATGAGCTCCTGGTAGATCCGGTCGGCTGTCGCGGTTACATCGACCGGCCCGTCAGCGGTGTGGAACGCCATGTCCTCGGTCGAGATCACGAGCATCCGGGTGTACCGCAACCCGGCGCCAAGGTCCCGTGCGGCGATGATACGATCGCGGAGCGGGGCCGGAAGTTTTTCCATTGGGTTCGCATAGTGCCCGGAGATGGCATCAAGGACCGCGGGTTCCCATGCCCAGTTCTCCAGTGCCTGTGATGGGGTCTCGACAAAGTCCCACTCAACACTCGAACCCGAAAGGCTCGCGTAGGGCGCCCGGGTGAGACATCCGTGGAGCGCGTGGCCGAGCTCGTGGAAAAGCCCCTCGACATCATCATGGGTCAGGAGCGACGGGATATTTTCTGAGGGCGCCCGGAAGTTCCCCACGATGGCGGTGACCGGCACCGTGTACCCGCCGTCTCTTGCCCTGCCTGCGATCAGGGGCGACATCATCATGTGCCCGTACTTCCCGTCCCGGGGGAACATGTCAAGATAGAGGTACGCGATCGTCCGGTCATTATCCTGATCAGAAATGCGGATCAGCCGGATACCCGGTGCCCAGACCGGGGTTTTTGGTACTCCGGAGAACCTGACACCGAAGAGCGGACCGAACAGCTCGAACATTCCCTGCAGGACCCGATCGAACGGGAAGTACTTCCGGATCTCCTCGTTGTCAAGCGCGAACTTCCGTTTCCGCTCCTGCTCGGTGAGGACCGCAAGATCCCAGGGCTCGACCCGGTCGGCTCCCGGCTCCAGTTCCTGTTTGAGGGAAAGCAGCGAAGTAAGGTCAGACCGGATCTTCTCCTTTACCGGTTCCTTGAGCCCGTTAAGGAAGGAGCACACGGTGGTGGTGTCTTTTGCCATCCGGCCGTCGAGACGGTAATCCGCCCAGCTCGCATAGCCCAGTTCCCGGGCGCACTCCTGCCGCACCCGTATCGCCTCTTCGAGGAGTGTCGTATTCGGACCTGCCTGGCGGTTGACAAACGCAGCATACAGCCGTTTGCGGGTCGCAGCGTTCTTCGCGTTCTGCATTACCGGGATGTAATCCGGGTACTTGGTCGTGACCCGGTAAAGGCCGTCCCCGGTCCGCGCAAACGTGGCGAGTGCTTCTGCAGGAACGCCATCGAGATCCTGTGCGGAGAAAACGACCGCGCTCATATCGTTGTTGAGGTTGGCCGAGAACCTGACCTCAAGCTGCGTGATCTGCTTCTTTAAGGCCCGGACCCGGAGAAGGCCATCGTCCGCGAGGTCAAGACCGTTCTTTCTGAACTGCCGGAGGGTCTCTTTTTTGAGCCGGGCTTCTGCCGGGTTCCGCGGGACTGCCTCGCGTATCGCATCATGGAGGTCCCGGCGGGTAAAGACGCTGATGGCAAATTTTCCTGACTTCTCCTCCGCGGCCGACCCCTCCGCGGCGACAGAATGGTCTGGATATACGTAGCCCATGAGGGTCAGGGGCAGGGTGCTGTCGGAAAAATCCGCCATGGCAGTTTCAAACGCAAGCAGCGTGTTATCGGTGGTCCGTTCACCGGGCAGCAGGGCTGCGATCCGGTCGAGTGCCGCGGTGGCTGCGCTTACAGCCGCATCGCACAGGGCAGTGATCTCGCCGGGCAGGTACGTGTTGCGGAGGGGTGGGGAGAGGTCGGGTGATGTCATAAAAACACGCCCGGGAGTGCCCGGGACTGCAGAATATGAGAGGAAAATGTGATGCAGGGAGGTAAAAGCCGATTGGTACTACTGTGACCGGGAGCTTCCCGGAGACAGTGGAAAAAGGGACGATCCGATCAGGCCTGTGTCTCCGCAAGGGCCGTGCGGATCTGATCTTTCACCGGCTCGGGAATGTCGAGGCGGTCCAGAGCCCGCGTGAGAAGAAGCCTGGCCATCTGCTGGCCTTCAGGTCTCGAAAGGTATGCATCGATTACCTCTTTTCCCTGAGGGGACGAGAGGAAAGAACGTATGGCCTGCTGCCCGCTGGGGGAGGCAAGATATGCTGCAACCATCCCCTGGATACCGTCCATTGCGCCCATCTGGCATCTCCTTACTCTAAAGTACCTGGACCCGGTGATCAGATAAAGGCACCAGAATTTAGCCCTATGGAGCGGGTGAAAACCGTTACCAGCCCCGGCTGTATTCCCCGGCGCAGGGGATGCAGACTATCTTACCGTTTTTAACCCGGGCACGGTGTTCGGCCACCATCTCGCCGCAGATGGTGCATGGCACCGATGGGGAGATCCGGGCCCGTTCGGGGACTTCCGATCGCGCCTCTTTCCCGGTGAAAAGGTCGCCGATCGGGATCGTGAGGATCTTTTCAATGACGGCGGCCTGTCTCTCGTGGAACTCCTGCATCTCGCTCGGCGTGGCTTTCCCGGCCATCACTTTCCCGCGCAGCGCCGATGCTGCCGGATCGAGGCGTTCCATCAGGGGTTCGCTGCGCTGGACGAGCCGGACCGCCGAACCGGTCCTGCGGTTGATGAACGTGTACGCGTGCTTGCCCAAGTCCCGGAGGATCAGGTTCCCTTTGCCGACGGAACACCCGGCGATGGCCTGGACAGCATCGACCCCGCAGGCATCGTTCTCCACAATGGCAACCAGGTCCTCGTCCCCGGATCGCTCTGCATGGAGGAGGACAAGAGCGTGCCTGACGGCGCGGTAACCGAGTGCAAGACCGGGGCAGGAGTGGCCGTGGAAGGCGACGGCATCCTCGTAGGACTGGAATGGGCGGGTCATGATCTTCACGTGATCCAGTTACTTGCCGGCAGGAGGGTAAAACCGTTTCGCCCGGGTCAAGTCCCTCTACCGGTACGGGTTCCCCGCACTAAGGTATATACGAACCGGGCGCAGAGGAAGAGATCGGTGCATTCAGTATGGCCAGATTAACCGCAGAGATGAAGGAAGCCTTCCTGAAGATGAAGATCTTCCCGGTCGCGACCGCATCGAAGGACGGCACCCCCAACGTCATCCCGATAGGGGTTGTCGAGCTTGTCAGCGATGATACGATCTGGATCACGGACAATTTCATGAACAAGACACTGGAAAACCTCAGGGCCAACCCGAAGATCGCAGTCTATGTCTGGGGCGCCGAGATCAAAGGGTGTTTCCAGATCAAGGGGCATGTCACCATCAAGACAAGCGGCAAGGAGTACCGAGGAGATGAAGGCAAAGCTCAACAAGAAGAACCCGGCCCTGCCTGCGCGCTCGCTCCTTATCGTCAGGATCACCGATGTCTTCGAATGCAAACCCGGGGCGACGGCCGGATCAAAACTCCTCTGATATCCCTTTTTATCTCCATTCAATCCGTATCATTCGTGATCGCACCAAAAAATTTTACGTCTCATAACCGTTCTCTGTGTGCAGACAACACGGTGAAGATCCGGGTATGGCGGTTAACATTTCCTTTTTATCGGAAACAGAACGTTTATATTACAAAATGTAAAATAAACTATACAAGATGTTGGCCATACATACCACATCTGCACGCAACCACAGGAGACTCACACTATGAAAACACCAAAAACACTGGCAGGGAGCATCGCAGTCCTTCTTCTTGCCCTCGTTATCCTCGGACTCGGGGTAAGCCCTGTCAGCGCATCAGCGGTATCATGGCCATCCGGCACCAGTACCGCGGTGCACGGGCATGGTACAGGGCACCATTTTGCCTTCAACAGTACCCAGCGGTCCGCGATGACAGAATCGTTCATCACGCAGCTTCAGAATCAGGGAGTTGACGTAAGCACAGTACAGACTGCACTCCAGAATAACGACACCGCGACAGTGAACGCGTGGCTCAAATCGGTACTTTGAAGCACACCCGGGGACATTTGGCAATACCACCCATATGCAGAGGGGCAATGGCTTTACGGTCAACGTAGACTTCACAACAGGCGCATCTCCAGTTATTCATCACCAGCCTGCAGAACAAGGGAGTTGATGTAAGCTCAGTCCAGACCGCGCTTCAGAATAACGACATGGCCACAGTGAACTCATGGCTCACGTCGTACAGGGAAGCACACCCGGGGGCATTTGGCAATGCCACCTATATGCACAGTGGTGCCGGTTTTAAGGTCAATGCAACAGCACAACAGGCGCATCTCCAGTCATTTATCACCAGCCTGCAGAACAAGGGGGTCGATGTAAGCTCAGTCCAGACCGCACTCCAGAATAACGACACCGCAACGGTTAACGCGTGGCTTAAGTCGTTTTTTGAAACCCATCCGGGCACCGTGACCAGTTCGACCCGGCCACACTGGCACCAGTGGAATTCAACCGTCACTCAGTCGCCTTAAGAGATCAATCCACCCACCCTTTTTCCCGGCTGCCCGGCGTTGCTGGCGGTCAGGTCAGATCTCCCGTCTGAGGCTGCAGGCGAGGCGCAGAGAGCTGTACACCATATCGGTGAGGTCTTCCTGCGTGTACTGGTTTTTGGTGATCTGCTCCCAGTCCCGCGTGGTATCCTCGTTGTTCTCCCCCACCCACGAGGCGATCGAAACCTCGGGGCTGTGGAAACCCAGCCATGCAAAGAAATTCAGGAGGTTTCCCGCTACGTGCTGCATGCCGTCCACGTGCCCGATGATGATGAGCCCTACGACCTTGTTTTTGATCATCCGGTTGCCGAACCACGAGTACTGGTTCTCGATACAGTTCATCCGCTCGACAAACTTCTGGATGAGCGCCGAGTGATTGTTCCACCGTATGGGGGTGGCAAGGAAGAGGACGTCGCAGTCAAGGATGGCCGAATAGACCTTGTCCATCTCGTCGTCCTCGTACTTCATCGTCGACTGGCAGGGATAGGTGCAGTACTCCGCGTTCTCCGAGTAATTGCCCTCGCAATCGTAGATTTTGAGGTCTTTAAGCCGGATAAACTTCGTTTCGCAGCCGAGCGCGGTGCACCGGTCGAGTGCCTCGATGAGCAGGCGTTCTGACTTAGACATTCCCGGCTCCTGCCAGCTCGATCCGGAGATCCCGACCACCCGGGTGCCCTTCACGTTCGCAGGGTCAGGTGCGGTGATCGCGCCGACACCGAATTTCCGTCCGACCATGGGAGATGGCATACGGTACTGTGGGTACGGGAAGGGATATGGATTTGTTCCCCACGGTGGCGATAAAAAACGGGCCGGGAACCATCCAGTCCCCCGCCGGAGATTCAACGGTCCTGTGACCCGGGTTGTTCTGCCGTCAGCGTGCGTTCCGGCCCGATCCCGCCGCTCTCAGCCGGGCGGGCGCATTGGCGAGGTACAGGGGCTTTTCTCCTGCAGCGTACCGCTTCATGTTCTCCGCGAACGCCTTGGCGATGCTCTCGTACGAGACGTCCGTGACTCCGGCGATATGCGGCGTAGCGATCACGTTCTCACGAAAGACCGGGTGTGCCATGTCCACGGGTTCGTCCCAGAAGACGTCGAGCCCGGCGCCGGCGACCTGCCCGGCCCTGAGTGCGGAAAGCAGGGCATCCGGATCGAGAAGTCCTCCCCGGGCCACGTTGACGATGAACACACCTTTCTTCATTGCGGCAATCTCCGAAGCGCCGATGAGGTGGAACCGGTCCGGGGTGTAGTTGATGCAGAGTGCCACATAATCGGCTTCCGCAAGTGCCCCGGCGAGCTGTTCGAGGGGATACGAGCGGGCGATCTCCACCCCGGGCACGGTCCGGCCGGGATGGTCGTCCACGGTAACGATCCTGACCCTGAAGCCGGAGAGACGGCGGGCCAGTTCCCTTCCTACCCCGCCGAGGCCGAGGATGCAGACGGTTTTCCCGAGCATCGCCTGGCCGGCCGGCGACCCCCACGCGACCCTGGTGCCCTGTTCCCGTGTTTGTGCGATCTGGTTCCACCGCCGGGAGAGCATGAGCATGAGAAGGATCGCATGCTCGGCGACCGAAGCAGCGTTGCCGGACTCTTCGCTCGGGATACGTGCGACCATGACGCCGTTTCGTGTGGCTGCGTCGATGTCCACGGTTTCGAGCCCGACCCCGTACTGCTGGATAAGCCCGAACGTTCCCTGCCGGATGAGGGTCTCGTCCACCCGGCTCACGAGCGGCACGACCACGTCAGCCTCTGCGATGTGGGCGCCGAGTTTTTCGGGCGGGAAGGCGAGGATCTCATCGTCCGGCAGGAGTGCGGCAAGCCTCGTGCGTGCCTCGGGAAA
Source organism: uncultured Methanoregulaceae archaeon (assembly GCA_963717525.1). Lineage (GTDB taxonomy): Archaea > Halobacteriota > Methanomicrobia > Methanomicrobiales > Methanospirillaceae > Methanoregula. The sequence continues at coordinate 2,983 of OY970343.1, read as the reverse complement.
AGCCTCGGCGCAGAACAGGATTTTCATGGATATTTTCCTTTGGCTGTCCCGGGTGATCAGGCCATCGGTCCGGCCAGACACAGACGGGTATTTCCGGTACCCGGGCAGGGCTCACGGCGCTGGCGGGAAAGGTCGCAGCGGCCCCTTATGCAGACGCCCGAAGCGTGGCAATGAGGCTCTGCTCATCACCGCTCGCCTCGTACTGGTCAGCTGCGAGCGTCCGGGCCGAGACCACCGCTGAGAGCCGGGGGTCGAGCTTTTCCGCCTGTGCATACTCGTCCAGTGCTTTCCGGTAGGAGTCCAAGGAATCGAGGAAGACGGCATGCTGTTCCTGGTATTGCGTGACGGCGAGCATGAGGCAGGCATCCCCGTCCCGCAGCAGAATCTGTGCGTTCTTTGGCTGGATCGAGAGCGCCGTATCGTAATAGGAGATCGCCCCGGTGTAATCTCCGTTCCAGTAGGAGAAATCCCCCATCCGGACGAGGACTGCCGGGTCATTGGGGTACTGGGAAAGCAGCTGCTGGTAGATCTGTTCGGCCTCCCCTGTTTGCCCGGATCCTATCAGGGCCTCGGCTTTCTTTTTTAACAGGACGGGATCGCCCGGGTTTGCAGCAAGGGCATCGTCATACAGGGTGAGGGCAATCCCGGACTGGTTTACCAGCATGAAGGCATCTCCCGCGGTGGCCTGGCCGTCCTGCACGATACCTGAAGGTGTTATTCCCGGGGCAAGAAGCGGGAGGACAACAACGATACCGGCGATGATCACGAGTGCCATCAGGAGGATCCATTTTGTTTGCATGGTCTGTTCACGCAATCCCCGGCAGGGGAATGCAGTACCTGTACCTTATCATCCATCTCCCCTCTCATGGGTAATGAACCAGACGCTTTTTGCCGGGATCCCCTCATGTGAAGTGTTGAGGTTTCCTGCGGCGAGGATCGCAGCAGCGCCGGCGTTGAACCCGGCGAGGCTGGTGTACCAGGAAGAGTTACACCGGGGAGTTCCTGAAGCCGATGCTTGAGGAGAAGACGTAAATTTTCACTTTTTTATATCGTTTCCAGAACCGGGGGCTCCGGCATCCGACGCCAGTTCCTCAGAAAGTTGACGAATATCGTGGGGGTGACTCATGATTTTTTACTCCAGAACAAAAACCTCCCTGGCCCGCAGTGCTCCGGAGGGGCCCTGAGGCGGGGAGTCCTTGTGCATTATTCATCTGGCAATCCGTCTGACTACCCCCGGAAGGGACTCCCCGTCGTTGAGAACCTTGACCAAATCTCCGTTTAGCGGCAAATCCAAGCCCGTAAAATCGTCAGATTGCATCCGTCGAAATTCCGAGAGCATACATCCATTATTTTGCCAAAATAAGCCTAAATTGAACCCCATATAATGCCCTTTAGAGCCTCATAGAAGCCCTTTGAACGGCCTCTTTTTTCATCATCGGCCAAAACCCAACCGGACCTAAATTGGCCCTTAAAATCGCAATACGTGAACGTTTTATTTCGTCCGATTGCTAAAATAAGGCTGATTTGGGGTTATTTTGAAACGGAGCCCGATACGGGCTTCTTTTTGATTGGTCAAGGGGGGATTGGGGCTCAATTTGGGCCCGGATTAGGGGATGTCTGGTAGGGAGTCCCATAGGGAAACGTAGTGTCTGGGATAACGATTGGAGATTGTGGGGGTCATCTAAAAACCTCACCGTAATTATGAGAAAATGCGAGGCCGAAGAAATATTTGACGACACTGAAGAAACTGAAATCGAATGGCAAAGGACAGAGTTACAAACATCTCGGTTTTCTGACTTCATGACCACATGGAAAGAAGAGGGGACTGATTTACAACCTGAGTTTGTGGTTGATTTCACTTAGTTTGCATATTTAATCAAAAAATTGAAAATGCGAAACCGAACCACCCCTATTTTACCAAATTACGAGAGAGGATATGAAAGTTTTTTCATCCCATAGATATAATCCATCGATAAGTGATTATTTTGCTTGATGAAGAGAGTCAACATTCTACCAAAGAGACTATTTCGAATGATGACCTTTTGGTATTTATTCCACTAATAACCGCAGGATTATATTTTTCAACTATTGCGTATTTTCAAAAGCTATTTTAGAGCAATTGGTATTGAACAAAACTTGTTAAATTTGAATTTAGATTATTACATAATTAATGGGTTCGGCCCTATTCTGATTGTAATTCTTGTAATATGTCTATGTTTAATGGGGCTTATGCCGAGCAAAAATCTTTCTAAACGGTTTATGAAAAGTATTGCTTTTTTTTCAAATTTTCCCATACTGGCAGCTGGTTTGGTAATCGGATATTGGGGAATAACCTCTGATAGATCTGACTTATCATCAACCTTTTTAGCATATTCTCAATTTGTTTTGGGGTGGGCACGATATTGTTATATCTAATATATTCTGGGATTGGTGTTTCTTTTTGGGAAGCCCTGTGGAATGGGACATCTGTTAGACAAAATATCTATGATTGTAACAATTTTACTCATCTGTGGATTATTTTCAATGTTTTTAGGTGAATATGAAGGAACGGAATTTATTAAAGGAGACACTCCTTCATCAATTAAAATTTAGTTTTACAAATGAGAGTACACAACTATTACCGAATACAAATGAGACCTTATTACTAATTATGCATCGAGATGGTTATTATTACGTCACTTGTTTAAATACTTCTAAACAAAAAAATAATGAAATATACCTAATACCAGACAATCAAGTTCAATATGCCGAGGCAAATTCAATAACTAAATCTTAATTAACATTTTTATGAAATTCGCCTTTAAACAGGAATTTAACAGGAATAAGATTTACTCTAAAAGTTGTAGCTTTTTGAAATAACAAACTCCATATCCTAATCATCTTTCATTTTTGAATTGTTCACAGTTAACAGTGTGTTATTTCCAAAAAAGTTCGGGTCATGAGCTGAAGCTTCCGGAAAATCATCCGGCCGTGAGCAACAGGT